>NZ_QRGA01000023.1 GCF_003367175.1 Trinickia dinghuensis
TGCCGGGCTCGACAACGAACTGTTCTACATGGACAAGACGATGATGGTGTTCGGCGATGCGAAGAAAGTCATCGAGGATATGGTGAAGGCCGTCGAGTGATGTCTGTGTGCCGGCCGCTGATTATGCGGCGGCCGGCTTCCGTGTGAGTGAAAGCTGGGCCGTGCTACCGGCCCGCCGTGGAGCGCGGCGCGGACGATTTACGATCGGAGGGCGCTTCGACACGACGCAGGTAATCGGCGAGCCGCCGTCCTTCCATGTCGGGAAACGGTTCGTGCTCGGCGACGTTCGTCATGTTGGCGATGTCGAAGTTGCGGAAATCGCCGCGTAGCTCGCACCAGGCACCGACGGTCCAGCGCCCGCCCCAGTAGACGAGGCTCAGCGGCCAAATCCGCCGCTCCGTATGCGCCCCGAGCCGGTCGCGATACGCGAAACTGACGACATGCCGCGTATCCACCGCGCGGTGCAGCGTGTCAACTTTCTCCGAAAACGCTCGGTCGATGTGGAACGACGGCGCGAAGACGGCCAGACGTTCGAGCGTCGCGCGCTTGTCGGCCGGCATCGCCGAGGCCACTTTCGCCAACGCGCTGCGGGCGCCGCCGGCGAGTGCCGCACCGCCCCAGGTCTCGATCATTCTTGCGCCGGCCGCCAGCGCCGCCAACTCTTCAGCCGTGAACGTCAACGGCGGAAGGCTGGCCGAGCGGCTCAGCCGATATCCGATCCCGGCTTCACCCTCGATCGGCACGCCCGACAACTGTAAATCGCGCACGTCCCGATAGACGGTGCGCTGCGACACATGCAGCCACTCGGCCAACTGCTGCGCCGTCGTCAGGCGCCGGCCGCGCAGCAGTTCGGCGATTTGGAATAGGCGGTCGGCGCGTCGGGTCATGGTGCGGCCAGTGTATCAACGCGCTCAACGCAGATGGCGCGAATGCAGGCCGATACGGTTGCCTTCCGGGTCGATGAAGAACGCGATGTAGCCGATGTCGTTCGGCAGCTCGACGATCGAGCCGTCGAGCTTGCCGCCGGCCGGCGCCACCCGATCCAACGTGGCCTGCAGCGTCGGCTCGGCGGCGAGATAGACGGTCACGCCGTCGCCCGTCACCGACGGCCGCAGGTCGCGCGGATTGCCGACGATGGCGCCGCCCGTTGCTTCGTCTTCGTGCGAGAAGACGGCCATCGGCACGCCGCCGAAGACTTGGCGCTGCATCGGCTGATCGAGGGCGGCTTCGTAAAACCGCACGGCACGCTCGAAATTGATCGCGGGAATTTCGAACCAGGAAATGGTGCGCGTGGCAGTGGCAGTAGCAGTCATGACAGTCTCCGTCTAGGGTGGGAAGACAAGCTGGGCAAGGCGCCGGATAGCGCGTGAGACAGAGTTTGCGACAGCGCTGCTGACACCGTTCTGTCAGCAGCTTGTTCCCTTTTCGCGGGCACGGCCGGCCACGTGAAACCCAAGGGGCGGCGGCGATGGGCGCGCGCCGAAGCTCGGCCCGGAGCCGGACTCCCGGAACCAGGCTCCCGGGATGGCGTTTCCGGGACCGAGTTCCTGCGACGGAGCTTTTAGACGGAGGAGAGAATTAGGCCTGCGATTCCTGCGAGCCCGGCCGCGATTTCACGCTGCCCGCGACGAGATCGAAGCGGAACAGCCGGCATTCGAGCGCGCCGTTGAAAAGCGGCGTCTTGGTCGATTCGCGCAGCCGCATTTGCCCCGGCAGCGAACGGTCCGCCGTCAGCACGAATGCGCGCCAGCCGGCGAAGCGCTGCTTGAGCGCATCGCCGAAGGCGCGGAAGAATTCGCTGTCGGCGGCATCGGGCTGCGCGCGGCTGAACGCCTCGGCACCGTCCTCTCGGCTCGCGTGACGCGGCTCGCGCACCTCGCCGCGCGGGCCGCGGCCGCGCACGGCAATCCGCTCGCCGTAGGGCGGGTTCGCGATGATGATGCCCGGCTGCTCGAGCGGCGGGACGATTCCGCGCGCATCGAGCTGCTTGAGCCAGAGCGAAGGCACCCCCGCGCGCGCCAGGTTCGCGCGCGCCTTCTCGAGCATGTCGCCCGAGATATCGCTGCCGAAGATCGGCAGATCGGCCTTCTTGGCGCCGGCCTGGCGCTTGGCATCGAGCGCGGCGACCTTCATCGTCTGCCAGGTCGACACGTCGTATTGCTTGAGCTTCTCGAAGCCGAAGCGGCGTTCGACGCCGGGCGCGACGCCGAGCGCGATCTGCGCGGCTTCGGCGATGAACGTGCCGCTGCCGCACATCGGATCGTAAATGGGCGTGCCGGGCGCCCAGCCGGCCAGGCGCAGGATGCCCGCGGCGAGGTTCTCGCGCAGCGGCGCGGCGCCTTTGTCGAGCCGCCAGCCGCGCTTGAACAGCGGCTCTCCCGAGGTATCGAGGTAGAGCGTGCAGTTCGTCGCGGTCAGGAACGCGAATACGCGCACGTCGGGCTGTGCCGTGTCGATGCTCGGGCGCGCGCCGCTCACGCCGCGCAGCCGATCGCAAACGGCGTCCTTCACGCGCAGCGTGGCGAACTCCAGGCTGCGCAGCGGCGATTTGATCGCCGTGACGTCGACGCGCAGCGTTTCGTTCGCCGAAAACCAGCGCTCCCACTGCTGTTCGGCTGCCAGGGCGTAGATGTCCTGTTCGCTTCGGTAGGGACGTTCGGCGATCTTCAGCAGGACGCGGCTCGCGATGCGCGAGTGCAGATTCGCCGCCATGCCGGCAGCCCACCCGCCGCGAAAATGGACGCCGCCCGGTACCTGGGCGCCCGCTTCGAACGAGGGCGCGCCGGCCGCGCTCGGCAGGCGCTGCGCGATCTCGGCTAGCTCGGCGGCGAGCGGGGCTTCGAGCCCGCGCGGGCAAGGGGCGAAGAAGTCAAACGGCATGGGCGAAGGCATGGAGGAAAACCGAGCGTGCAAAGGCGTCATTGTACGCGGGTGCCGGGCCGGAGCCCGTCACGGTGCGTGGCCGTTTGCTGTGCTTTCCGTGCTGCCCGTGGTGCAATCGCCTGCATTGGCGCCGGGCGTCGGCGCGCGCGCGCCGGACGACATGGCGCGTACGACCGAGGCGATCGCATCGGACAGCGCGCCGACTGCGCGCCGATGTCCGTCCACGAGCGCGTCGTAGCCCGGCCCCACGGCTTCGGTTTCGACGCTCCGGCACGTCACCACGGTTTGCGTGCGCAGCGAATGCACGCTCCATACGGCATCGAGCACGGCGCGCGAACCCGGCCAGGATTCGAACCGGCCCACGTTCACGGCGATGCGGTAGACGGGCACGTTCTGCGGATGAGGCGAGCCGAAGACGTCGAACGTGCCGAGCTTGGCGGCCAGGTCGCTCGAGAGGGCCCGACGCAGTTCGTCGGCCGGCGGCGACGCCCAGCGCTCTTGTTCGAGCACCGTCACGCGCGTCGCGCTGTCGCGCACGACGAGCTGATTGCGGGCGACTTGCGTCGGCACGTCGACGGTCGGCACTTCGATCAGGAAGGGGGGCGTCGTTGCCTGGCCGGCGGCAGCCGCATGCTCGGTCGGGCTTTCGCCGCCGAGCGTATAGAAGCGGCTGGACGGCGTCGAGGCACATCCCGGCAAGAGGGCGGCGCCGAGCAGTGCGGCGCAGGCGGCAAACCCGGCTAGCGGGCGCCCGTAAAGGGTGAGTCGTTCACGCTTCATGGCTTTGACGAGTCCTTGTCCTTGGCTTTGCCGCGCAGCAGCGATTCGGGATGGCGCTCGAGGTAGTCGGCGAGTGCATTGAGCGTTTGCAGCGTCTGCGTGAGCTGGGTCAGTGCCTGATGCATGTCCGATTGCAGCGGCGAGTCTTGCTGCAGCGTCGATTGCGCCGCGCCGAACGTGCGCTGCGCGGCGGCCAGCGTATCGCGCGCCTGCGGTGCGAGTTGCGTATTCAGTTGCTTGAAGAGGCCGTTCGCGCTTTCGAGCGTGCCGTTCAGATTCTGGCTGATCTTGTCGAACGGAATCTGATCGACCTTGCGCGCGATGTCGGCCACCTGCACCTGCAGCTCTTCCAGCGTGTTCGGCACGGTTGGCAGCTCGAGCGGCGTATGGTTCACGTCGAACGAAACCGGCGCGGCTTTCGGGAACATGTCGAGCGCGACGTACAGCTGGCTCGTCAGCAAATTGCCCGTGCGCAGCTGGCCGCGCAGCCCGTGCGTGACGAGCGTGCGCAGCAGCTGTTTGCCCGCCGATTCGCCGCCTTGTTCGATCGATTCGCGGAACTTCCGGCCGAGACGATCGGGGTAGAGATTCATCGTGACCGGCATCGTGAAGTCGCGCGCCTTCGGGTCGTATTGAATGCCGATTTTGGTGACCTCGCCCAGTTCGATGCCTCGGAAATCGACGGTCGCACCGACGGACAGCCCGCGCAGCGACTGGTTGAAATTCATGACGACGGTGATCGGCGGGCCGTCGGGTGCGCGCATCGCGTCGCCCTCGTTCGCCGCCAGGTTGAAGACGGTGTTGTCCGCGGCTTCGGTGCCGACGGCTTCGCCGGGCGGCGATTGGAACGCGAGCCCGCCGATGATGACAGTCGCCAGCGACTGCGTGTTCAGCTTCAACCCGCCCGAGTCGATGCGCAGATCGACCCCGCTCGCATGCCACCAGCGCGAATTAAGGCCGACATACTGGTCGTACGGCGCATCGATGAAGACGTCGATCGACACGCCGGTGCCGTCGCGGTCGAGCGAGAAGCCGGTGACTTGTCCCACCTGCACGCGCCGGTAGTAAATCGGCGAACCGATGTCGATCGAGCCGAGCGAGGTGCCGTGCAGCGTGTAGCGCCGCCCCTTCTGATCGCCCGTGACGGCCGGCGGCTTCTCGAGTCCGACGAAATCGCTCTGCGAGTCGTGCGACCGGCCCGCGTCGACGCCGATGTACGAGCCCGAGAGGAGCGTGCCGAGCCCCGTGACGCCCGTCGTGCCGATGCGCGGACGCACGATCCAAAAGCGCGTGTCCTCGACGGCGAAATCGCTCGCTTCCTTCGTGAGCTGGACCGACACGATCACGCGCGAGTGATCGTGCGAGAGCCGGATCGTCTTCACCGAGCCGATGTCGACGTCCTTGTACTTGACCTTGGTCTTGCCGGGCTCGAGGCCCTCGGCCGTCGAGAAGCTGATCGTGATCAGCGGGCCGCGGTCGATGACGGATTTGGCGACGAGCGCGATGCCGACGAGCGCGGCAATGAGCGGCACGAGCCAGACCAGCGAGGGCAGCCAGCCCCCGCGATGCGTGGCGACGGGCTCGGGCAGGTCGGGCGGCAGCTCGGGGCCTCGCGGAGGGCCGCCGGCCGAGCCGCCGTTCGGGGAGGGGGGCTGTCCTTGCGGGCTAGTCATGGTCTCGTCCAGATGCAGAAGCGGAAGCGTTTCGGGTGCGGGTCTCCGCGCAGTCCCAGATGAGGCGCGGATCGAACTGAAGGGAGGCGAGCATCGTGAGCACGACGACGCAGGCGAATGCGAGCGCGCCCCAGCCCGCCGTGATGACGGCCAGGGACTTGAAGCGCACGAGCGCGACGGTCAGCGTCACGACGAACACGTCGAGCATCGACCACCTTCCGATGCGCTCGACGATGCGGTAAAGCTTGGTGCGCTCGAGCGGCCGCCAGTCGGAGCGCCGCTGCGTGGTCCAGGCGAGCAGGGCGAGCACGGTCAGCTTGAGCATCGGCACGAGGATGCTGGCGACGAACACGATCACGGCGAGCGGCCAGTCGCCCGACACCCAGAAATAGACGACGCCGCTCATGATCGTGTCGTCCTCGTTGCCGAACAGGGATGTGGTGTGGAGTACAGGCAGCAGGTTGGCCGGGATATAGAGAATCGCGGCGGCGATCAGGAGCGCCCACGTACGCGTCACGCTGTCGGGCTTGCGCAAATGGAGCGCCGCGTCGCAGCGTTCGCAGCGCTGCCGCGGCAAGGGGTTGCCCGCCGCGCGCGGCTGTACGTACCCGCAGGCATGGCAGCTGATCATGCCCGCGCGGGCGGCAGTCAGGTATCTCATCGGGTTGGGGTGCTGCCGCTCGAAGTGGGTGGGATCGATTGCCCGGTGCGCTCGCCGCGCGAGCGGCGCTGCGCAATCGCATCGGCCACATCCCAGAGGGCGCGCGGATCGAACAGGACGACGACCGCCAGCATCAGCGTCAGCGCGCCGAACGCGAACAGGGCCGCCTCGGGAATCACGCGCGCGAGGCTCGTCATTTTGACGATGGTGACGAGGATGCCCAGCATCAGCACTTCGATCATGCCCCAAGGCCGCACGAACTGGATCGCGCGGAGCACGAGATTGAAGCCGGGCGGCACGGTGCCGGCCCGGATCGGCACGAGCACGTAGAGCAGCGCGAGGAGCTCGATCAGCGGAAACAGGACGGTCGAGCAAAAGACGGCGATCGCGACGAGCTCCATCCCTTCGCTCCACAGCGCGACGAGCGCGCCGATCAGCGTCGTTTGCGACGTCACGCCGTTGACGTCGAGCTCGACGATGGGGAAGGCTTGCGCGATCAGAAACGTGAACAGCGCCCCGAGCGTGAGCGCGCTGATCCGCTCGAGCTGCACCGAGCTCGGACGGTAAAGCATCGCGCCGCACCGCGGACACTGTGCGCTGCCCTTCGCTGAATGGCGCGGTTTTCGCAACAGTGCATCGCAGTCGTGACATGCAATAAGGTCGTTTCCATTCATAGGCGTTGCGCGTCGACTCCGTGGGCCGGGGGATCCAAAGGGGGTGAACAATGACGGTTGACACCCCGCAAACCCGCGCCCATCTTACCAAAAGGGGTGCAATGCGCTTATCGGGAGATGCAGCCGAGCGTGCAGGCGAAGCGCCGAGCCGCCACCCGATGAGGCAACTTTCGCGCCACCTCGGGCAGCCTAGCCGACGGTGCAGGCGCTCCATGGCCGGCCGCATGAAAATACGGCTTGAGTTAGCATGGCGACGGTCCATTTTGGCAGCAGGCAATGACACACCGTAATTCGTTTTCCGCTTCCGACGAGGCTTATACCGCCACCGCGATCGGCCTGCATTGGCTGATTGCCGCCTTGATGGTTTGCGGCTTTTCGCTCGGCTGGGTCATGACGAGCATCCATGGCTTCACGCCGGCCAAGCTGCGCTACGTGTCGTGGCACAAGTGGATCGGCGTGACCGTGTTCGCGCTCGCGACGCTGCGCATCCTGTGGCGCGCCACGCACCGCGCGCCGCCGCTGCCGCCCGGCATGCCGGCGTGGCAGCGCGCCGGCGCGAATCTCGTGCACGTGCTCCTGTACGTGCTGATGATTGCGATTCCGATCACCGGGTATTTGTTCAGCTCGGCCTCGAACGTGCCCGTCGTCTACCTCGGCATCGTGCCGCTGCCGCGGCTGATCGCGCCGGACAAGGCGCTCAAGGCCGTGTTCGAGACAGCCCACCTCGTCCTCAATTGGAGCTTGGCCGCGCTCGTGCTGGCCCACGTGGGCGCGGCGCTCAAGCATCAGTGGATCGATCGCGACGGCTTGCTCGCCCGCATGATCCCATTCTTGAAGACGAAACAAAAAAAGCTCGATTTGCGTCAATTGCAAGAAAAATGAAAGGCATCAACTGACAAGGATGAAAATGAAAGCTTCGTTTTATCGCTATATGCTCGCCGCGTTCACGGCTGCGTCGATGGCTGCCTCGGGCATCGCCTTCGCGCAAGTCGACGCGGCGAAGAGCACCGTGACCGCCACGTCCAAGCAAATGAACGTGCCCGTCGAGGGCAAGTTCAAGAAATTCGACGCGAAGGTGAGCTTCGATCCGGCCAAGCCGTCCGCGGGCAGCGCGCAGCTGACCGTCGACGTCGGCAGCTACGACCTCGGAGACGACAGCTACAACGACCAGGTGCGCGGCAAGGAATGGTTCGACGCCAAGACCTTCCCGAAGGCCACGTTCGTTTCGTCGGCCATCGCGGCCGCGGGCGCGGGCAAGTACACGGTGACGGGCACGCTGACCATCAAAGGCAAATCGCAAAGCGTCTCGTTCCCGATGACGGTCGGTCAGCAAGGCGCGGAGCAGACGTTCGACGGCAGTTTGCCCATCAGCCGCCTGAAATTCGACATCGGCACCGGCGAATGGAAGGACACGTCGGAGGTCGCGGACGAAGTCACGATCAAATTCCATATCGTTGTACCGAAAAAGTCGTAGGCCCGGAGCGCCATCCCTGCCCAACGTTTCCGGCTTGCAATTCCATCGCTTAGATCGCCGCTCGCGCGTAGCGGCTTCCCATACGGAGCATCCTTTGTTGAACACTCGCACTCTCATCGCCGCCGCCGTTGCGGCCGCATCGATCGTCTCGCTGACGCCGGCATTCGCAGCGGACACGTATCAACTCGATCCGAATCACACGTACCCGAGCTTCGCGGCCGATCACTTCGGCGGCCTGTCGGTGTGGCGCGGCAAGTTCACGAAGACGACGGGCACCGTGACGCTCGATCGCGCGAACAAGACGGGGACGGTCGACGTCGAGATCGATCCGGCTTCGATCGATACCGGTAACGCGACGCTGAACTCGCATCTGCAAACGGCCGAGATGTTCGACGTCAGCAAGTACCCGACGGCAACCTACAAGGGTACGCAGGTCAAGTTCGACGGCGACAAGCCGGTCGAAGTGATCGGCACGCTGACGCTGCACGGCGTCACCAAGCCTGTCGATCTGAAGATCAAATCGTTCAAGTGCATGATGCACCCGATGCTCAAGCGTCAAGTGTGCGGCGTCGAGGCCGACGCCGACTTCAATCGCGACGAGTTCGGTCTCGATTTCGGCAAGGCTTACGGCTTCAGCATGGACACGAAGCTCGAGATTCAAGCCGAAGGCATCAAGCAGTAAGCGTTCAGTCGCCGCGGGCTGCCCCGAGCAGCCTCGTCGCGCGCACGCTCATGGAAAGCCGCCCGCGAGCGTTTCGCTTCGGGCGGTTTTTTGTCTCCCGAGAAGGTTCGCGTTGCATGCGACGTTTTAGCGGGCCATACTGGGCGCCGGCCGTCGCTGTCGTTCCGGCGGCACTTGGTTGCGCGCACATCCAATCCAAAAATCCCAAATGGGCGCTCGCGATGAACAGGCGCCTTCGTCGAGGATTTTCCCGGAAGACCACGACAGGAGACTGGCATGAGTGACACGTTGGCGGCAGCATCGATGACTTCCCGCGGCCATGTCTGGCGCGCCGTTCTGGCCACCTCGATCGGCAACGCGCTCGAGTGGTTCGATTTGGTCGTCTACGGCTTTTTCGCGGTCGTGATTTCCAAACTGTTCTTCCCGGCCGGCAACGACACCGTTTCGCTCCTGCTCGCGTTCGGTACGTTCGGCGTTTCGTTCTTCATGCGGCCGCTGGGCGCGATCGTGATCGGCGCTTATGCCGACCGCGTCGGCCGCAAGGCGGCGCTCACGCTCTCGATTCTGCTGATGATGTTCGGCACGGCCATCATCGTCGTGTTGCCGACCTACGGGACGATCGGCATCGCGGCGCCGCTGATTCTCGTTTTGGCGCGCTTGATGCAGGGCTTCTCGGCCGGCGGCGAGTTCGGCAGCGCCACGGCGTTTCTCGCCGAGCACGTGCCGCACCGGCGCGGCTTCTTCGCCAGCTGGCAGGTGGCGAGCCAAGGGCTCACGACCGTGCTCGCCGCCGTGTTCGGCACGGTGCTGACCGGTTCGCTTACCCACGAGCAACTGATGTCCTGGGGCTGGCGCGTGCCGTTCGCATTCGGTCTGCTGCTCGGGCCGATCGCGTATTACATTCGCTCGAGCGCCGACGAAACGCCTGAATTCCTGGCGGCGAAGACGACGGCTTCGCCGCTCCGCGACACGTTCGCGGATCACAAGGCGCGGCTCTTGATCGCGATCGGGATCGTCGTGCTCGGGACGGTCGCGACCTATCTCGTGCTGTTCATGCCAACCTACGGCGTGAAGCAATTGGGGCTGCCGCCGTCGGTGGCGTTCTCGGCCGTCGTGTTGACGGGCTTGATTCAGATGGTCGGGTCGCCGTTCGTCGGCCATCTTTCCGACAAGATCGGGCGCACGGGGATCATGTGTGCGTCGGCTGTGCTGATGCTGGTCCTGATTTACCCCGCCTTTTCCTGGCTCGCGCATGCGCCGAGCGCGGGTACGCTGATCGCCGTTCAAGTGGGGCTTGGCGTGCTCGTGACCGGCTATTTCGCGGCGCTGCCGGGCTTGCTCTCCGAAATCTTCCCGGTTCAGACGCGCACGACCGGTATGTCCCTCGCTTACAACATCGCCGTGACGATCTTCGGCGGGTTCGGACCGTTCATCATCGCGTGGCTCATTCGCGCGACGGGCGATAAGGTCGCGCCGAGCTTCTACATGATGTTCGCAGCGCTCGTCAGCTTGGCCGCGCTGATCGCCGCGCGCCGGCAGCTCGGCTTCAAGTAACGCAGCCGCGGCGACAAACGAAACGACAAACGAAAACGGCGCGCAGCGGAATCACCCGCATGCGCGCCGCTTTTCGAAGCGGAGCGACAACTAAAACGAACCGCTCAAACCTGTGCGCCCGCGTTCGGATCGCTCGGATCGTGTTTCGGCTTTTTCTCCTTGAGCAGATCTTCGCGCTTCACGCCGAGCCACATCGCCAGCGCCGCCGCGACGAACACCGACGAATAAATACCGAAGCAGATGCCGATCGTCAGCGCGAGCGCGAAGTAGTGCAGCGTCGGCCCGCCGAACAGGAACATCGACAGCACCATCATCTGCGTACAGCCGTGCGTGATGATCGTACGCGACATCGTGCTCGTGATCCCGTGGTTGATCACGTCGATCACCGACATCTTGCGTTCGCGGCGGAACGTCTCGCGAATCCGGTCGAAGATAACGACCGATTCGTTCACCGAGTAGCCGAGCACGGCCAGCACGGCCGCCAGCACTGACAGCGAGAACTCCCACTGGAAGAACGCGAAGAAGCCGAGAATGATCACGACGTCGTGCAAGTTCGCGATGATGCCGGCCACCGCGTATTTCCATTCGAAGCGGAACGACAGATAGATGACGATGCCCACGACGACGCAAGCGAGCGCGAGCAGGCCGTTCGTGGCCAATTCCTTGCCCACCTGAGGCCCGACGAACTCGACGCGCTGCAATTGGGCCTGAGCGTCTTGCTGCTTCAGGCCCGCCATGACTTGCTCGCTTTGCTGCGACGACGTGAGCCCTTGCTTCAGCGGCAAGCGGATCATCACGTCGCGCGAGGTGCCGAACGTCTGCACCTGCGCGTCGCCGTAGCCGAGCTTGTCGAGCGTGGTGCGCACGGGATCGAGCTGGACGGTCTGGGGATACTGCACTTCGATGACGGTGCCGCCCGTGAATTCCACCGACAGATGCAGCCCGCGATGGATCAAGAAGAACACCGCCGCGAGGAACGTCAAGAACGAGATCGCGTTGAAGATCAACGCGCGTTGCATGAACGGAATGTCTTTGCGGATGCGGAAAAATTCCATGGTCTGTCTCCGGGTTCTCGCGAACCGATTAGCGGGGGGCGCCCGGTTTGCGCGGCGCGTTGCCTTCGCTCGCGCGATTGCGCAGGACCGGCTTCGCGCCGCTACGGCTGCCCTTGCCCTTCGGTTGCGCGGCGACGGCCTTGGCCGCGCGCATCGTGTCCGTGTTCTCGTCGGTGTCGTTCGTGACTTGCGGGTAAGGCACGCCCTCGGCCGCGGCCGGCCGCCATACTTGGCCGATCGCGAGCGACTTGAGCTTCTTCTTGCCGCCGTACCACGCGTTGACGATCCCGCGCGAGAAGAACACGGCCGAGAACATCGACGTCAAGATGCCGATACAGTGGACGATCGCGAAGCCGCGGACCGGGCCCGAACCGAAGGCGAGCAGCGCCAGACCGGCGATCAGCGTCGTCACGTTCGAGTCGAGAATCGTCGCCCAGGCATGTGCATAGCCGTTCTGGATCGCGAGCTGCGGCGGCGCGCCGTGGCGCAGTTCTTCACGCACGCGCTCGTTGATCAGCACGTTCGAGTCGATCGCCATACCGAGCGCGAGCGCGATAGCGGCGATGCCGGGCAGCGTCAGCGTGGCCTGCAGCATCGACAGCACCGCGATCAGCAGCAGCAGGTTGACCGACAGGCCGATGACCGAGACGAGGCCGAACAGCATGTAGTAGAGGATCATGAACACGGTGATCCCGGCGAAGCCGTAGATGACCGAGTCGAAGCCCTTCTTGATGTTGTCGGCGCCGAGGCTCGGGCCGATCGTGCGCTCTTCGATGATGTCCATCGGCGCGGCGAGCGAACCCGCGCGCAGCAGCAGCGCGAGATCGGCCGCCGCTTGCGGCGTGGGCTGGCCCGTGATCTGGAAGCGATCGCCGAGTTCGGACTGGATCGTCGCGACCGTCAGCACCTGCCCCTTGCCCTTCTCGAACAGCACCATCGCCATCGGCTTGCCGATGTTGTCGCGCGAGACGATGGCCACGGCGTGGCCCGCCGACGAGTTCAAGCGAATATTGACGGACGGGCGCTGGTGTTCGTCGAAGCCGGCCGATGCATCGATGATGCTGTCGCCCGTGAAGATCACTTGCTTGCGCAGCAGCACCGGCGCCTGGTTGCCTTCGGTGAAGAGTTCGTCGCCGGGCGGGACCGCTTCGCCGGGTGCCGGATGCGTGTTGACCGGATCGGCCAAGCGCGCTTCGAGCGTGGCCGTGCGGCCGATGATTTCCTTCGCCTTCGCCGTGTCTTGCACGCCGGGCAGCTCGACGACGATGCGGTCGGCGCCTTGCTGCTGGATCACGGGCTCGGCTACGCCGAGTTCGTTCACGCGGTTGTGCAGCGTCTGGATGTTCTGCTTGACGGCCGCTTCCTCGACGGCGCTCAGCTGCGCGGGCGGGAAGGTGCCGACGACTTGCACGCCGCCGGCCGCCGCCGGGCGCGTGGCCCATTGCAGCTCGGTCACGCTGCGCGTCAGTTGCGTGCGCGCATTGTCGGCCGTCGCCTGATCGGCGAAATCGATCACGACCGATTGGCCGACGCGATTGACGCCGCCTTCGCGGATTTCGTTGTCGCGCAGGAACGTGCGCGCATCCGATGCGTCGGAGTCGAGGCGCTTGTTGAGCGCGCCCGCCATGTCGATCTGCATCAGGAAGTGGACGCCGCCGCGCAAGTCGAGGCCGAGATACATCGGCAGCGCGTGCAGGGCCGTGAGCCAGCGCGGCGACGCGCTTTCCAGGTTCAGCGCGACGACGTACTGCGGGTCGTTCGGATCGGGGTTCAGCGCCTTTTGCAGCAGGTCCTTCACGTGCAGCTGCGTATCGGTGTCCTTCACGCGGACGCGGATATTGGCGTTGGACGAAGCGTTGTCGAACGTGACGTCGTCAGGCTTGATCTGGTTCGAGGCGAGCGCGGACTCGACTTGCGAGAGCGTCGATTCGTCGAGCTTGACCGTTGCCTTGCCGCTGAGCACCTGCACGGCCGGCGCTTCGCCGTAAAAGTTGGGCAATGTGTACAGAAGGCCGATGGCGAGCGCCACGGCCATCACGACATATTTCCAAAGGGGGTAGCGATTCATGAGGGAGCCGAACGGGTGGGTTGGCGTGGGGGCGGTGCGGGGCTTTCGCCTGCCGGGCCGGCTTGGCGTCGCGCGTCAGGCGCGCCGCCTCGGGCCGGGCTCGGCAGGATAGGGCCGCATCAGAGCGATTTGATCGTGCCTTTCGGGAGAATCGTCGTGACCGAACCCTTTTGCACGGTGATTTCCGTGCCCGTGGCGATTTCGATACCGACGTAAGCGTCGCCGACCTTCGTGATCTTGCCGACCACGCCGCCGTTCGTCACGACTTCATCGCCCTTGGCCATCGCGGCAAGCATGTTGCGATGCTCCTTCTGACGCTTCATCTGCGGACGAATCATGATGAAATACAGCACCGCGAACATGAGAATGAGCGGCAAAAAGCTCATCAGATTCGACTCGGCGCCGCCGCCGGCTGCGCCTTGCGCGAGTGCGTTGGAAATCAGCGACACGTTGGTTTCTCCGTAAATAACGATCGTAAAGATCGTAAAGATCGCGGGCGATCGAAAAATAGCCGCGTATTTTACCACCGGCGCATGCCGCGCCGGCTGGGTGGTTTCCTCACCTGCCCGTTACCGCGCGCCGCCTCCCGCGCGGGCAGCGGCGAGGCCCGGTGTTCGCACGCGGCCGCTAGTCGACGCCGCGTGCGCGTTCGTCTCGAAAACGCAGACGAAATGCCTCGAACGTGCTCGTTTCGATGGCTTCGCGAATCTCGCTCATCAGTTCGAGGTAGTAATGCAGATTGTGGATGGTATTGAGTTGAGCGCCGAGAATCTCGCCCACTCGATGCAAATGGTGCAGGTAGCCGCGGGTGAAATTCCGGCAGGTGTAGCAGCCGCAGGTTTCGTCTAGCGGGCGCAGCGAATTCCTGTGCGTCGCGTTGCGGATCTTGAGGTCGCCGAAGCGCGTGAAGAGCCAGCCGTTGCGCGCGTTGCGCGTCGGCATGACGCAGTCGAACATGTCGATGCCCGAGGCCACGCCGGCCACCAGATCCTCGGGGGTGCCCACGCCCATCAGGTAATGCGGCTTGTCGGCCGGCAGCTTCGGGCCGATGTGCTCGAGCACGCGCATCATTTCCTCTTTCGGCTCGCCGACGGACAACCCGCCCACGGCCAGGCCGTGAAAGCCGATCTCGGCGAGGCCCGCCAGCGATTCGTCGCGCAGATCCTCGAACATGCCGCCTTGGACGATGCCGAACAGCGCGTTCGGATTGCCGAGCCGCTCGAATTCGTCGATCGAACGCTTGGCCCAGCGCATCGACATCCGCATCGAGGCGGCGGCGTCCTCGCGGGTCGTCGGCACGCCGTCGGTCGCGTACGGCGTGCATTCGTCGAATTGCATGACGATGTCCGAGTTCAGGACCTTTTGAATCTGCATCGACACTTCGGGCGAGAGGAACAGCTTGTCGCCGTTCACGGGCGAGGCGAACGTGACGCCGTCTTCCGTGATCTTGCGCAGATCGCCGAGCGAGAAGACTTGAAAGCCGCCCGAATCCGTGAGGATCGGCCGGCGCCAGCCCATGAAGCTGTGCAGCCCGCCGTGCGCGGCGACCGTCTCGAGCCCGGGGCGCAGCCAGAGGTGAAACGTGTTGCCGAGGATGATCTGGGCGTGAATCTCCTCGAGCTCGCGCGGCTGGATGGCCTTGACGGTGCCGTAGGTGCCGACCGGCATGAAGATCGGCGTTTCGACGACACCATGGTTCAGCGTCAAGCGGCCGCGGCGCGCGAGGCCGTCGGTCTTCAGCAATTCGAATTTGAGCCCGTCCAGACCCGGGACGGGCACGGACGAGTGATCGTGGGTATGACCTTCGGTCATCGATAAACTCCAAGCGCAACCGGGCTGCTCTGCATGAGACCAGAGTAAGCGCTAAAGCGCAAACTCTGGATCGCAAGTCCGGCGCAGGGGGGAAAGACACGCTTCCCAGGGTGACCGAGACGCGTGAATAAAAGCTAGGCGGTTCGACTACTTTGGCTATCCGCGCCGCCAATCCCTTCGTCGCGGAAGCAAGCTTCAAGACGCGCGAAGGGCCGACAACATAGGCGATCCGCCCGAACTCGGTTCAGTCCTAAGGCTCGACCTTCGTAAGCAGCATCGCGTCGCCATAGCTGAAGAAGCGATAGCGCGCTTCGATCGCATGCCGGTACGCCTCGCGGATCGTCTCGATGCCGGCGAACGCGCTGACGAGCATGAGCAGTGTCGACTTCGGCAGATGAAAATTCGTCACGAGCCGATCGACGACGCGGAAACGGTAGCCCGGCGTGATAAAGATGTCCGTCTCCGCCGAAGTGGCCGCCAGCGGCCGGCCCGCGGCCTCTGCATCGCGCGCTGCGGCTTCGAGCGCGCGCATCGACGTCGTGCCCACGGCAACGACGCGGCCCCCGCGCGCGCGCGTGGCGGCGATTTTATCGACGAGCGTTTGCGGCAGCTGGTACCACTCGCTGTGCATCTTATGCTCGGCGATGTTCTCGACGCGCACAGGCTGGAACGTGCCCGCGCCGACATGCAGCGTGAGCGTGGCGCGTTCGATGCCGCGCGCCTCGAGCCGCGCGAGCAGCGCCTCGTCGAAGTGCAGGCCCGCGGTGGGCGCGGCCACGGCGCCCGGGTTTTGCGCGAAAACGGTCTGGTAACGCGTTTCGTCGGACGCGTCGGCATCGTGCTCGATGTACGGCGGCAATGGCAGCCGGCCATGGCGCTCGATCAGCGTGAGGCAGTCGTCGGGAAAATGCAGCGTGTAGAACGGCTCGACGCGCTCGCCGACGGTCACGTCGAAGGCATCGGCCAGCCTCAAGGTCGTGCCCGGCGTGGGGCTTTTGCTCGCGCGGATCTGCGCGAGCGCGGTGCGCTCGCCCGTCAGCCGCTCGACGAGCACCTCGATCTTGCCGCCGCTCGCCTTTTGGCCGAAGAAGCGGGCCTTGAGCACTTTGGTATCGTTGAAGACGAGCAGATCGCCGGGCGCCAGGCACTCGGGCAGCTCGGCGAAGCGCCGATCGGCGAGGCGCGCGGGCGCGACGGCGGTGTCGACCTCGAGCAGGCGGCTCGCGCTGCGTTCGGGCAGCGCCGTTTGCGCGATCAGCTCGGGCGGTAGATTGAAATCGAAATCGGAAAGCGTGAACATGCTGCGTTGGTTGGCGGCGGGTGCGGCGCGACGGCCCGTGAGCCGCTATGATCGCGAAGCGCGATGCTCGTGCTTGATGCGGCCCCGCAGGCCTTTCGTTCTGAATAAACCGTTATTGTACTTGCCACCAGAGTAATGCCGTTGCCTCGATTGCGTCCGACCGATCCCGCCGACGATACGACGCCGCCCGCGCCCGCCGCGAAGCGGCGCCAAGCCGCGCCCGCCGACGCGCTCGCGCGCGATGCCGGCGGCACGCAACCCAAGGACGAGGACGACGTGCCGGTCGAACCCGCCGCCAGCGGCGCGGCGAAGAAGCGAACGAAGGCGGCGGCCGAAAAAGCGGCCGGCAAGGCAGCCGACAAATCCGCGGCCAAGCCCGCGAAGACCGCCGACAAGCTCGCCAAGCTCGGGCTCGCGCGCGACATCGATCTCGTCCTGCATCTGCCGATGCGGTACGAAGACGAAACGACGCTCACGCCGATCGGCGAGCTGTTGCCCGGCGAGACGGCGCAGACGGAAGGGCTCGTCGTCGATAACGAGATCGGCTACCGGCCGCGACGGCAGCTCGTCGTCAAGCTGCGCGACGCCGAAGGCGGCGAGCTCTCGCTGCGGTTTCTGAATTTCTACGGTTCGCAGGTCAAGCAAATGGCGCTCGGCGTGCGTCTGCGCGTGCGCGGCGACGTCCGCGGGGGCTTCTTCGGGCTCGAGATGGTCCACCCGGCCGTGCGCCCCGTCGAGGAAGACACGCCGCTGCCGCAGGCGCTGACGCCCGTCTATCCGAGCACGGCCGGCGTCTCGCAGGCGTATCTGCGCAAGGCCATCGACAATGCGCTCGCCCGCACGCCGCTGCCCGAGATCCTGCCCGAGCGCGTCGCCGAGCAGTATTGCCGGCCGCTCGAGATGCCGCCGCTCGCGCAGGCCGTGCGCGTGCTCCATCACCCGGGTGTGGGCGCCGACGAAACGGCATTGATCGACGGTACCCATCCGGCCTGGACGCGGATCAAGTTCGACGAACTGCTCGCGCAGCAGCTCTCGCTCAAGCGCGCGCACGAGGAGCGGCGCGCGCGCCTGGCGCCGTCGATGCCGCGCGGGGAGGGCGAGGCGATCGGGGAGACGCTCGTGGCGAAGCTCTCGGCCGCGCTGCCGTTCCAGCTGACGGGCGCGCAGACGCGCGTCGTCGCCGAGATCTCGGCCGATTTGAGCGCGCCGCATCCGATGCAGCGACTTTTGCAGGGCGACGTCGGCAGCGGCAAGACCGTCGTCGCCGCGCTTGCGGCCGCGCAAGCGATCGATTGCGGCTATCAGGCGGCGCTGATGGCGCCGACCGAAATCCTCGCCGAGCAGCATGCACGCAAGCTGCGCGGCTGGCTCGAGCCGCTCGGCGTCACCGTGGCCTGGCTCGCGGGCTCTCTGAAGGCGAAGGAAAAACGCGCGGCCGTCGAAGCGGCGGCTTCCGGCGCGGCGCAACTCGTCATCGGCACGCACGCGATCATCCAGGACACCGTGCAATTCGCGCGGCTAGGCCTCGTCATCGTCGACGAACAACATCGCTTCGGCGTCGCGCAGCGGCTCGCCCTGCGCGCCAAGGCCGACCGCACGGCCGAGGGCGGGGCGGCTTTCCAGCCGCATCAGCTGATGATGTCGGCGACGCCGATCCCTCGCACGCTCGCCATGACGTACTACGCCGATCTGGATGTCTCCACGGTCGACGAGCTACCCCCGGGGCGCACGCCGATCGTCACGAAACTGATCTCCGATGCGCGCCGCGACGAAGTGATCGCCCGCGTGCGCGACGCGGCGCTGAAGGGCAGGCAGGTGTATTGGGTGTGTCCGCTCATCGAGGAGAGCGAGACGTTGCAGCTGCAAACGGCGATCGAGACCTACGAAACGCTCGTGCTGGCGCTGCCCGAGTTGCGTGTCGGCCTCGTGCACGGACGGCTGCCGCCGGCCGAGAAGGCCGCGGTCATGGACGCATTCTCGCGCAACGACGTCCAGCTGCTCGTCGCGACGACGGTGATCGAGGTGGGCGTGGACGTGCCGAACGCATCGCTGATGGTGATCGAGCACGCGGAGCGCTTCGGCCTGGCCCAATTGCACCAGCTTCGCGGACGCGTGGGGCGCGGCAGCGCGGCTTCGATCTGCGTGCTGCTCTACAGCAACCCGCTGTCGCTGACGGCGCGCGAGCGGCTGAAGACGATGCGCGAGACGACGGACGGCTTCGAGATCGCCCGGCGCGACCTGGAGATCCGCGGCCCCGGCGAGTTCCTCGGCGCGCGCCAGTCGGGCGCGGCGATGCTGCGCTTCGCCAGTCTCGAGAACGACGCCTGGCTCATCGAGCCGGCGCGCGAAGCCGCGGCGCGGCTCATCGCGGAGTACCCCGAAGTCGTCCTGCAGCACCTGGCGCGCTGGCTCGGGGGGCGCGAACAATTTTTGAAGGCGTGAAAACGGGGACATGCCTGCCGCCCCCGTGCGGCCGAGGACACGTTGCCTGTTGGCTAATCGCCATCTCGGGTGTATAAGATAAACCTATCGATTCCAACGCCCTGATTGGTCCCCCAATGACGCTCACTGAACTGAAATACATCGTGGCGGTGGCGCGCGAGCGGCATTTCGGCCGTGCCGCCGAGGCGTGCTTCGTCAGCCAGCCCACCTTGTCGGTCGCGATCAAGAAGCTGGAAGACGAGCTCAACGTCCAGATCTTCGAGCGCGGCACGAGCGAGGTCAGCGTGACGCCGATCGGCGAGCAGATCGTCACGCAGGCGCAGCGCGTGCTCGAACAGACGCTCGCCATCAAGGAAATCGCGAAGCAGGGCAAGGACCCGCTCGTCGGGCCGCTGCGTCTCGGCGTCATCTATACGATCGGCCCGTATCTGCTGCCCACGCTCGTCAAGCAGATGATCAAGGGCGTGCCGCAGATGCCGCTGATGCTGCAGGAAAACTACACGCTCAAGCTGATCGAGCTGCTCAAGCAAGGCGAGATCGACGTCGCGATCATGGCGTTGCCGTTTCCCGAAACGGGCCTCATGGTGCGCCCTCTGTACGACGAGCCGTTCGTCGTCGCGTTGCCGGCGGGGCATGCGTGGGAGGCGCGCAAGAAGATCGATGCGAACGACTTGAAGCAGGAAACGATGCTGCTGCTCGGCAACGGCCATTGCTTCCGCGACCACGTGCTCGGCGTCTGCCCCGAGCTCATGCGTTTTTCGCAGACGGCGGACGGCATCCAGAAGACATTCGAAGGCTCGTCGCTCGAAACGATTCGCCATATGGTCGCAAGCGGCGTGGGCATCACGGTGCTGCCGCGCATGTCGGTGCCCGAGGTCAGGGCGCACGCCGGCGGGCCCGACGCGGGGCTGCTGAGCTACGTGCCGTTCGACGAGCCCGTGCCTGACCGCCGCGTCGTGCTCGCTTGGCGCAAGAGCTTTACGCGGATGCCGGCCATCGACGCCATCAGCGAAGCCATCTCGTCGTGCGTGCTGCCCGGTGTCAGCAAGCTCGATATGCCCGCCGTCATGAACTGATACCGATACTGCGGTTACTGTGCAGTGGCGGGTCGGCACGGCGTCCACCGCGTACCATGGCTTGCCGGTCGCAACCGGCATTGCGGTAAAGCTATCGAATAGATAAAAACAATCAAATTTATATTTTTGATAGTTTTTGTATTATTGGCTCCATGGATCGCCGTTCCCGGCGTTCACCGCAAACATGGAGGAAGTCATGTCGAAACTCATCGCTCGTGTCGTTTCTTCGTCGGCACGATCGCGTGCCGCGTTTTTTGCTCTGCTTGCCGACCGCGCGCTCGCCGCGTGAGCGATTCGTTTTCGCTCACCGCGCCGGCTTGGCCGCTTGGCTCCCCGCCCGGGCCATGCCGATGCGACGGCACGCATGTGGCACCGTTTCACTGGCCTGGGCTACACTGGCGTTCGTCCGTTCCACACTGAATTGCGCCGGCAGTGCGCGCTCGATCTCGATCGTCCGATCGCCGCCGACAGGTTCGGCCGTTTCGCTTCATCCTCGGAAGGAATCGCTATGGCAAAGAAAAACCCCGCAGTGCAAATCGACATCGGCATCAACGACAAAGACCGCAAGAAAATCGCGGACGGCCTGTCGCGTCTGCTTGCCGATACCTACACGCTTTATCTGAAGACCCACAACTTCCACTGGAACGTGACGGGCCCGATGTTCAACACGCTGCACCTGATGTTCGAAGGCCAGTACAACGAACTCGCGCTGGCAGTCGATGCCATCGCCGAACGCATTCGTGCGCTGGGCGTGCATGCGCCGGGCAGCTACAAGGACTTCGCCAAGCTCTCGTCAATTCCCGAGGCCGACGGCGTGCCCGCGGCGGAAGAGATGATTCGCCAGCTCGTGCAAGGCCAAGAGGCCGTTGCGCGGACGGCGCGCGAGGTCTTCACGGCCGCCGATGCCGCCAACGATCAGCCGACGGCCGATCTGCTGACGCAGCGCCTGCAAACGCACGAAAAGACGGCTTGGATGCTGCGTTCGATGCTCGCTTGATGAATCGCTTATCGCTTGATGCCGGCATGACGTAGTTGCCGCATCGTGCGCGCGCCGCGGCAGGGCTGCCGCGGCGCGCCATGACGAGGGCCTCTCCAAGGCAGGCCGCCTGATCGGGCGGCCCGTTGTCGGGGAGGCCCTCGGCGTTTCGGCTCTACAATACGGCGATTGTCTTCAGCTCTCGGCCGCCTTGCCCATGTACGCGCCCATGTTCGCCCGTCTTCCGCTTTATCTGCGCTTGATCCGCATGGACAAGCCGATCGGCAGCCTGCTGCTGCTGTGGCCCACGCTCAACGCGCTGTGGATCGCCTCGAACGGGCATCCGTCGCCTTCGCTGCTCGCCATTTTCGTCGTCGGCACGATTCTCATGCGTTCGGCGGGCTGCGCGATCAACGACTACGCCGATCGCGACTTCGACCGCTACGTGAAGCGCACCGAATCGCGGCCGATCACCTCGGGCAAGATTCGAGCATGGGAAGCGCTCGCGATCGCGGCGGGGCTATCGATCGTCTCGTTCCTGCTGATCTTGCCGCTCAACGGATTGACGAAAGGCCTCTCCGTGGTGGCGCTGTTCGTGGCCGGCAGCTATCCGTTCACGAAGCGTTTCTTCGCGATCCCGCAGGCCTATCTCGGCATCGCGTTCGGCTTCGGCATTCCGATGGCGTTCGCGGCTGTGCAGAATCACGTGCCGGCGATTGCATGGATCATGCTCGCGGCGAACGTGTTTTGGTCGGTGGCCTACGATACCGAGTACGCGATGGTCGATCGCGACGACGACATCAAAATCGGGATCCGCACTTCAGCGCTGACGTTCGGCCGTTTCGACGTGGCGGCGATCATGCTGTGCTACGCCGTCACGCTTGGAATCTACGCGTCGCTCGGCATCGTGCTGCACTTCGGCTGGCTGTTCTGGGCAGGGTGGGCGGGGGCGGTCGGTTGCGCGCTCTATCACTACACGCTGATTCGCGATCGCGAGCGGATGCCTTGCTTCAAGGCGTTCCTTCACAACAACTGGCTCGGCGGCGTGCTCTTCGTCGGCATTGCCGCGCATTACGCGGTGGCTGGGCTTTGATGCGATGCGCGGCGTCGCGCCGTGCCTTGCCTTGCCGCGTAATAGAAAATTACAGATTCCGAACGAGCGCCGGTAGTCGAAATGGGCGAGTAAGGCGTTATCCGTCATAAGGGAACCACCCTTATTTCGGAGAAATGAAACCATGAAAATCAAAACGCTTGCCGTCCTCTTGGGCGCCCTGGCAGTGGCCAACATCGCTTCGGCCGACGAACTCCACAACAAGGCGATGGCCGCGACGCACGATCTGCAGCGTTCCATCGAAGAAATGCACGTGATTCAGCAGGAACACGGCGGTCAGTTCGGCGGCCACATGGCACGCGCCGAGCAATTGGCCCGCCAAGCCGAGCAAGAGCGCAACGCGGCGTTGGAGTACTACCGCGCGGCGCACCCCGGCTGGCAATAAGGGTCGTTCAATAAGCGTTATTGATTGCCCAGCTCGTCGCCCATCTCCTTCGCTCGAGCGTCGGCGGCGAGCACCCCTTTCACGATCGCTTCCTTGATGCCTTGCGCGTCGAATGCGGCCAGGGCCGCCGCCGTCGTGCCGCCCTTCGAGGTGACGCGTTCCCGCAAGACCGAAGCGCTCTCATCCGATTGCACGGCCAATTGCGCCGCGCCCGCGAACGTACCGAGCGCGAGCGCCCGGCCTTCCTCGTCGCTCAAGCCGAGACGGCTAGCGGCCTCTTGCATCGCTTCGATGAAATAGAAAATGTAGGCCGGACCGCTGCCCGAGATGGCCGTGACGGCATCGATCTTGGATTCGTCGTCGAACCATACCGTGGTGCCGACGGCGCCGAGCACCGCCGACGCGAGCGTGCGGCCTGTCTCGTCTACACCCGGCAGCGCTGCGAGCCCGGTCACCCCTTGGCCGATCAGTGCCGGCGTATTCGGCATCGTGCGCACGATGCGCGTGTAGCCGCCGAGCCAGCGCGACAGATCGGCGCCGCGAATGCCGGCCGCGATACTGATGACGAGTTGCGTCGACAGATGCGGCGCGAGCGACGCCGATACGGCTTTCAACACCTGCGGTTTCACGGCGAGCACGACGGCATCGTAGCCGCGCAGCGCTTCGTCGGCCGCCGCGGCCGTTGCAATGCCGAATTGCGCATGCGTGCGCGCGCGGGCGTCTTCGTTGACGTCGATGGCGAAGAGGCCGGCGGGTGCGACGCCGCGCTTGATCAAGCCGCCGATCAATGCCGCGGCCATGTTGCCGCCGCCGATGAATGCGATCTTCATGATGGAGATGTGAGTGGGAGCAGCGGCTGATTATAGACCGCTGCTCGATGAGAATCAGTTGGGTGCAACCCGAAAGAGGTGCAACCCATTTGCGTGCGTGCTTCGGCCCAGCCTCGAACGCCTTCGGTCAATGCGCGTAATCGCGCTTGCCGAAGACGGCGGTGCCGATGCGCACGATCGTCGCGCCTTCCATCACGGCCGCTTCGAGGTCACCCGACATGCCCATCGACATCGTATCGAGCGCCACGCCTTCGGCCACGAGTGCGTCGAACAGCGCCCGCAGGATGCGATGCGGTTCGCGCTGCGCCTCGAGATCGCCGGCGGGTTCGGGGATCGACATGAGGCCGCGCAGCCGCAGCTTCGGCAACGCGCCGATCGCTCGTGCGAGGGCGGGCGCATCCGCCGGGGCGACACCGCTTTTCGACGCCTCGCCGCTCACGTTGATCTGCAGACAGACGTTGAGCGGCGGCAGCGCATCGGGGCGTTGCTCGGACAAGCGCTGCGCGATCTTGAGCCGATCGACCGAATGGACCCAGTCGAAATGCTCGGCCACGGGCCGTGTCTTGTTCGATTGCAGCGGCCCGATGAAATGCCATTCGATCCGTGCGCGCAGATCCGCGAGTGCCTCGATTTTCGAAAGCGACTCCTGCACGTAGTTTTCGCCGAAGGCGCATTGGCCCGCGGTGAACGCTGCGCGGACATCTTCCGCGGGGAATGTCTTCGAGACCGCGAGCAGGCGGATCGAATCGGGCGTGCGTTCGGCCGTTTGAGCCGCGCGTGCTATGCGAGCTTGAACGGCCAGCAGGTTGTCGGCGATATGTGACATGGGTTGTGCTCGAGGGAGGGCCTGGCCAAGCGCCGTAGCCTACCCATAAATCAAGTGCTCCACCAGTTCGACCCAGTGAGCGACCGGCATCGACGTCCCGCTTTGCAGGTGCGCGATGCAGCCGACGTTGGCCGACACGATCATCTGCGGCTCGAGCACTTCGAGGTTGCGCACCTTCCTATCGCGCAGCGTATAGGACATCGAAGGCTGCGTGACCGAATAGGTCCCGGCCGATCCGCAGCACAAGTGGCTGTCGGCCGGCAGACGGACTTCGATGCCGAACGAGGCGAGCAGATGCTCGACCACGCCGCGAATCTGCTGGCCGTGCTGGAGCGTGCACGGCGGGTGATACGCGACCGTATGCACGCCGCGCCGGCGCGCGAGGCCCGCCAGTTCGGCTTCGAAACCGCCGAGCACCTCGGCGATGTCGCGCGAAAGATCGGTAATCCGCTGTGCCTTTTCCGCATAGGCGGGATCGTTGCGCAGCAGGTGGCCGTACTCCTTGACCGTTGCGCCGCAGCCCGACGCGTTGATGACGATCGCTTCGATGCCCGCTTCGACGTGCGGCCACCAGGCGTCGACGTTGCGGCGGATATCGTCGAGCGCTTCGTCGCGGTACCCGAGGTGCAAACGAATGGCGCCGCAGCAGCCTGCTTCGGGCTCGATCAGCGTCTCGATGCCGAGCGCATGCAGCACGCGCGCCGTCGCGATGTTGATGTTCGGCAGCATGGCCGGCTGCACGCAGCCCGCGAGCAGCAGCATGCGGCGCGCAGCGGCGGGCGGGTTCGCTTCGCTCGCGCCTTCGGCGGGGGCCGGTTTCGTCGGCCACTCGAGCAGACGCTGGCGCGCCGGAATCTTGTCGCGCAGCCGGCGCGGCAGGAACGGCCGGACGAGCTGGCCGAGCCGCATGGCCGGCGCGAACACGGTGCCGTTCGGCAGCACGCTCGCGAGCACTCTGCGCAGAAGCTGCTGACGCAGCGGCCGCGGAACCGTCTGTTCGACCTGCTGCCGTCCGATCTCGACGAGCCGCCCGTATTGCACGCCCGAGGGACACGTCGTTTCGCAGCTGCGGCAGGTCAAGCACCGGTCGAGATGCAATTGCGTGCTGCGCGTGACGGCGCCGCCTTCGAGCATTTGCTTGATCAGGTAGATGCGTCCGCGCGGGCCGTCGAGTTCGTCGCCGAGCAGTTGATAGGTGGGGCAGGTGGCCGTGCAAAAGCCGCAATGCACGCATTTGCGCAAGATCGCATCGGCCTCTTCGCCGTCGGCCGTGTTACGGATGAAGTCTGCGAGTTGGGTTTGCATCGCGTCGCCCTTATCTCTTGCCCGGTCGCGTAATTCTGGAACGCACTGAACTCCTTCGTGACATCGATGCCAGCGATCAGAAATCGGGATACATGCGCGCGCGGTTGAAGATGCGCGCCGGATCGAAAGCTTCCTTCAGGCCGCGATGGATCTTCATCAGCGGCGTCGGCAGCAGCGTGAAGACGCCCACGCTGCGATCGAAGTTGCGGCCCGCGCGAAAGATCGTGGCGTGCCCGCCTGCCTGCTTCGCGCTGATGCGCACCGTCTGCGCATCGGTATCGGTGATCCACCAACGCTGCGCGCCGCCCCATTCCATCAACTGGGCGCCCGGCAGTTGCAGCGGCTCCGTGATCGAGGGCAGCGCGAGGCGCCATAGGGCTGCGTCGGGCGGGATCGAAGCGAAGAAAGGATCGGTCTGCTCGCGCAGCCCTTCCCAAAATCGTTCGGCCTCCACGGCATCGACAACTTCCCCGCCGATCGTATTGCGCGCGGTCTTCACGGCCGTTTCCGCGCCGGACAGGCGAACCGCGAGCGTGCCGTTGCGCCAGGCGCTGGCCGTGATCGGCAGCGGGCGGCCGCCCCATTCGTTGAGCTTGCGCACGGCGTCGGTGCCGTTCGTGTCGAACTTGAGCGTGATTTCGACGGCAGGCCGCGGCAGCACCTTGATCGACAGGTCGAGCATGAGGCCGAGCGTGCCGAGCGAGCCCGCCATGAGCCGCGCGACGTCGTAGCCCGCGACGTTCTTGACGACTTGGCCGCCGAAGCGCAGCACTTCGCCCGCGCCGTTCATCATCGTGACGCCGAGGACGAAGTCGCGCGCGGCGCCCGCTTGCGCGCGGCGCGGCCCCGAAATGCCGGCCGCGATGCAGCCGCCGAGCGTCGCGGCGCGGCCGAAGTGAGGCGGCTCGAACGCGAGCATCTGGTCGTGTTCGGCGAGCGCTGCTTCGATTTCCGCGAGCGACGTTCCGCAGCGGGCGGTGATGACGAGTTCCGCGGGATCGTAGGAGACGATCCCGCGATAGGCGCGCGTATCGAGGATTTCACCTTGCAACTGCTGGCCGTACCAGTCCTTGGTGCCTGCACCGCGCAAACGCAGCGGGCGCGCATCGGCCGTGGCCTGCCTGATCCTGTCGGACCAGTAGGTCACGATCTCCTCTTCCTGCATGGCTTCCCGCTTCGTGTTGTCGTTCATCCGGTTGAGCCGCAAGTCATGCCGTGGTTGCATTCTGTCCAGATTGTACCGGCCGAGCGCGGCGAGACAAGCCGCGGCGGCCGCGCCTAGGGGTAATTCCGCGTGCTCTCCGGCGCCAAGAGAGCTGAGCGGCCTCTCGAGAACCGCTCAACGACGGCTCAGGGGCCGCTTCGGACACGCTTCAAATCAGAATCGCGGCAGCTCGGGATGCGGCAGCAAGCCGCCGCGCACGTGCATCTTGCCGTATTCGGCGCAGCGCGCGCGGGTGGGGATGCCCTTCGTCGGGTTGAGCAGCTCGGCCGGATCGAAGGCGCGCTTGACCGCGAAGAACGCCTCGCGCTCGCCGGGCGAAAACTGCACGCACATCGAATTGATCTTCTCGATGCCGACGCCGTGCTCGCCCGTGACCGTGCCGCCGAGTTCGACGCAGGTCTCGAGGATCTCGGCACCGAACGCCTCGGCACGGCGCAGTTCGTCCCGGTCGTTGCCGTTGAACAGGATCAGCGGATGCATGTTTCCGTCGCCCGCGTGGAATACGTTGATGCAGCGCAGCCCATATTTCCCCTCCATCGCTTCGATGCGAGCGAGCAGCGGGCCGATGCTGCGGCGAGGGACCGTGCCGTCCATGCAGTAGTAATCGGGCGAGATGCGGCCCGCCGCGGGAAACGCGTTCTTGCGGCCCGACCAGAAGCGCAGCCGTTCGGCCTCGCTGCGCGAAATCTGCAAGCGCGTGGCGCCGTGCTCGCGCAGGACCGCCGTCATGCGAACGATTTCGTCGGCGACTTCATCGGGCGTGCCGTCCGATTCGCAGAGCAGGATCGCCGCGGCATCGAGGTCGTAGCCGGCGCCGACGAAGCCCTCGACGGCGCGCGTCGCGGGCTTGTCCATCATTTCGAGTCCGGCCGGAATGATGCCGGCCGCGATGATCGCCGCAACGGCTTCACCGCCTTTGACGACGTCGTCGAAGCTCGCCATGACCACTTGCGCCGCTTGCGGCTTCGGGACGAGTTTGACCGTCACCTCCGTCACGACGGCGAACATCCCTTCGCTGCCGATCATGACGGCCAGCAGGTCGAGTCCCGGCGCGTCCGGCGCGAACGAACCGAACTCGACGATCTCGCCGTCCATCGTCACCGCGCGCACGCGCAGCACGTTATGGACGGTCAGGCCGTATTTCAGGCAATGGACGCCGCCCGAGTTCTCGCTGACGTTGCCGCCGATCGTGCAGGCGATTTGCGACGAGGGATCGGGTGCGTAGTAGAGCCCGTAGGGCGCGGCGGCTTCGGACACGGCGAGATTGCGCACGCCGGGCTGCACGGTGGCCGTGCGCGCGTAAGGGTCGACATCGACGATCTTCGTGAAGCGCGAGAGCGAGAGCACGATGCCGTGCGCGATCGGCGTGGCGCCTCCGGATAGGCCCGTGCCTGCGCCGCGCGGCACGATGGGCACGCCGAGCCGCCGGCAGATCTGCAAGACGCGCTGAACTTGCGCCTCCGTTTCGGGCAGCGCGACGGCAAGCGGCAATTGGCGGTAGACACTCATGCCGTCGCACTCGTACGGCGCGGTATCTTCATCGCGATAGAGCAGGCAGTGCGTCGGCAACGTGGCCATGAGCGCCTGCACCACTTCGCGTTGACGCTCGGCGCGCATTTCTGCTGCCGGCAAGGCAACGGCTTCCATAGGCTCCCCCGTTGGCCGCTTCAGGCCGTGTACGAAAAAATCTTGCCCGGGTTCATCAGATTGCGCGGGTCGAACGCGTGCTTGACCGCGCGCATCGCGTCAACTGCCGCGAGTCCGTGTTCCTCGAGCAGGAAATCCATCTTGTGCAGCCCGATCCCGTGTTCGCCCGTGCAAGTGCCGCCCATGGCCAGCGCACGCGCCACGACGCGGCGGTTCAACCGTTCCGCTTCTTCCAGCTCCTCGGGCTTCTCGGGATCGATCAGCATCGCGACGTGGAAATTGCCGTCGCCGACATGGCCGACGATCGGACACGGCAGCGGCGAGCCGAGCAGATCCTGTTCGGTTTCGACGACGCAATCGGCCAGCCGCGAGATTGGCACGCAGACGTCGGTCGTCACGGCGCGGCAGCCGGGCTTCAATTGCAGCATCGCGAAGAACGCCGTGTGACGCGCATTCCAGAGGCGGCTGCGCTCTTCGGGCCGCGTGGCCCACGCAAAGCCGCTGCCGCCGTGCTCGCCGGCAAGACTCTCGACGCGCTCGGCTTGCTCCTTGACGCTCGCCTCGGTGCCGTGGAATTCGAAGAAAAGCGTGGGCGATTCGGTCAGCGTGAGATTCGAATGCCGGTTGATGGCGCGAATGGCCAGCGAATCGACGAACTCGACGCGCGCGATCGGCACGCCGAGTTGGATCGTCTCGATCACGGTACGGACGGCCTCGCCCATCGACGGGAACGCGCAGACGGCCGCCGAAACGGCCTCGGGCTGCGGGTAGAGCCGCACCGTGACTTCGGTGATGACGCCGAGCGTGCCTTCGGAGCCGACGAACAGGCGCGTCAGATCGTAGCCCGCCGACGATTTGCGGGCGCGCGTGCCGGTTTTGACGATGCGCCCGTCGGCGAGCACGACGGTGAGACCGAGCACGTTCTCGCGCATCGTGCCGTAGCGCACGGCGTTCGTGCCCGAGGCTCGAGTGGCCGACATGCCGCCCAAGCTCGCATCGGCGCCCGGATCGATCGGGAAGAAGAGCCCGGTGTCGCGCAGCGCTTCGTTGAGCGTCTTGCGCGAGACGCCGGCCTGCACGGTGGCCGTCATATCCTCGGCCGCGATCGAGACGATGCGGTTCATGCCCGACAAGTCGATGCTCACGCCGCCTTCGACGGCAAGCAGTTGGCCTTCGAGCGAGGAGCCGTTGCCGTAGGGGATGATCGGCACATCGTGGCGCGCGCACAGCTCGACGATCGCGCGCACGTCCTCCGTGCTTTGCGCGAAGACGACGGCATCGGGCAACTGCGGATCGAACGGGGACTCGTCGCGGCCGTGGTGGGCACGGACAGCGTCCGAGGTCGATACGCGCTCGCCGAACTCGGCTTGCAAGGCAAGAAGCAGATCGGCCGGAAACGGCCGGCGCGGGCGCCGGGCCGCCGGGGGCGCGGGATGGTTCACGAATGTAGTCTCCTGGCGCGCGAATCGCCTTCGCAGGCGCCGCGCGTCCGTGTAATCGAACGCGGCGCGCTGGCCGCCCGCGCGGCCGCGCCTACCCTGCGTTCAGTTCAAAAGTCGGTTTATTCTACGCCCAACGACGGGCCGCCAGTATGGGCCGACGTGGGCCTGCGGGCCGAACCCGAAGCCCGCCCGAAGCGCTTCGCGGCGCGCCTATAATGGGTCGCTTCGCATTTCGGCGCGGCATGCGCGAGCCGCCTCGCGGCGCGGCGAACCGCAGCCGAAACGCTGCCATAGGCCGCTAAAAGGCCGATCAGGCGCCGCAAACGAATCAAGGAAAAGGAGCAAGGACGATGGGCCACCGCTTGAGCAAGATCGCCACGCGCACGGGCGACGACGGCACGACGGGCCTCGGCGACGGCAGCCGCGTGCGCAAGGACGACGCGCGCATCGCCGCGATGGGCGAGGTCGACGAACTGAATTCGCATATCGGCGTGCTGCTGACCGAGCCGTTGCCCGCCGACGTCCATGAAGCGCTGACGGCCATCCAGCACGACCTATTTGATCTCGGCGGCGAGATTTGCATTCCGGGCCATACGGTGATCGGCGATGCCCACCTCGCCCGGTTGGACGGCTGGCTTGCGCGCTACAACGCCGATTTGCCGCCGCTGAAGGAATTTATCCTGCCCGGCGGCACGCGTGCCGCGGCGCTCGCGCACGTGTGCCGGACCGTTTGCCGGCGCGCCGAGCGCGCGATCGTCACGCTCGGCGCCGGACAAGCCCTTGCCGATGCTCCGCGCCGATACGTCAATCGCCTGTCCGATCTCTTGTTCGTGCTCGCCCGAGTGCTCAATCGCGCCGGCGGCGGCAGCGACGTGCTTTGGCAGCCGCAGCGTCGCGTCGAGTAGGAATCGACGGACGGGCATCGGGGTAGGGCGCCAGGGCGATAGCGCATCGCAGCAGCTTCTTGGCTCTGATCTGATGTAAACGAAGGGCGATTGCGGTCCTCCCGACATGCTGCCCTGCGACAAAGTGTCGTATGGAGTGCGCACCTTGTTAAAATGTATTCTTGATGCATCTTAACGAGGAACGCAAAACGATGACCTCCGCTCTTACGCCCGATCAAATCTCCCGTGTCAAAGCCACGGCCCCCGTGTTTGCCCAGCACGGCGCGACGATCACGAAGCACTTCTACCGCCGCATGTTCGCGAATCGTCCCGAATTGCGGAATCTGTTCAACCAGACGCACCAGACGAGCGGCAGCCAAGCCGACGTCCTCGCGCGCGCGGTCTACGCCTACGCCGCCAACATCGACAACCTCGGCGCGCTCGGCTCCGCGGTCGGCAGGATTTCGCATAAGCACGCAAGTTTGAATATCCGCCCCGAACATTACCCGATCGTCGGCGAAAACCTGCTTGCGTCGGTGGTTGAAGTGCTCGGCGACGCTGTCGACGAGGCAACACTCGAAGCTTGGCGCGCGGCCTACGCGCAACTCGCGCAAATCATGATCGGCGCGGAAGCGAAGCTCTACGACGGCGCGGCATGGAGCGGCTATCGTCCGTTCATCGTTTCGCGCAAAGTCGTGGAAAGCGACGAAATCACGTCGTTCTACCTGACGCCGGCCGACGGTGCCTCGGTTTCGGGCTTCCAGCCGGGCCAGTTCGTCACGGTGAAGCGCTATGTCGGCGAACTCGGGGTCGATCAGCCGCGGCAATACAGCATGTCGGATGCGCCGCACGGCAAGTGGCTGCGTATCTCGGTGAAGCGTGAGGGCGGAAACGAAGCGGTGCCGGCCGGGCGTCTCTCGACGCTCCTGCACGACGGCGTGGAAGAGGGGGCCATCGTCGAGGTGACCGCGCCGATGGGCGACTTCCGCCTCGATCGGACGAAGTCGTCGCCGGTCGTGCTCGTTTCGGGCGGCGTCGGCATCACGCCGATGATGTCGATGCTCTCGACGCTGGCAGCGGAAGGCAGCACACGCCGTGTCGCTTTTGTCCATGCCTGCCGGAACGGCAAGGTGCATGCGTTCAAGGAATGGCTTGCCAACACCGCGGCGACGCATGCGAACCTGTCGCGTGCGGTGTTCTACGAAGAGGTGGGCGCGGATGATCGGAAGGGCGTCGATTACGACTTCGAAGGCCGTATCGACTTCTCGTGTATCGCCGAGCAAGCCGTGCTGCCCGATGCCGATTACTACCTGTGCGGGCCGATGGCCTTCATGGAAGCACAGCGCAATGCACTCGTCGCACGCGGCGTCGATGCGGCGCGCATCCACAGCGAAGTGTTCGGAACGGGCGCGCTGGCGTAACCGGCCGCACCGATCAGGCAAGGGACTGCCTGGTAACGGGCCGCCCGCTCCCGGAAGCGACGCTCCGAGGGCGGGCGGCCCGTTTGTTCGTCAATTGCCGCTGCCGCGGGCGACACGCCGCTGCTTGACGCTCTCGGCCAGCCCTTCGAGCACGGCAATGCTTTCGTCCCAGCCGATGCATGCATCCGTGATGCTCTGGCCGTACGTCAGTGCGCAATCGGGCTGCAAGTCCTGGCGGCCGGCGACGAGATGCGACTCCACCATCACCCCGACGATGCGTTCGTCGCCGCCGGCCACTTGCCGGCCGATGTCCGCGCAGACGGGAATCTGATTCTCGTGCTTCTTCGAGCTGTTCGCGTGGCTCGCATCGATCATCAAGCGTGCGGCCAGCCCGGCGCGGCCGATGTCGGCGCAGGCCGCGTCGACGCTTGCCGCATCGTAGTTCGGCGTCTTGCCGCCACGCAGAATCACGTGGCAGTCCTCGTTGCCGGCCGTCGAGACGATGGCCGAATGGCCGCCCTTGGTGACCGAGAGGAAATGGTGCGGCTGCGAGGCGGCCTTGATCGCATCGACGGCGATCTTGACGTTGCCGTCGGTGCCGTTCTTGAAGCCCACCGGGCACGACAACCCGGAAGCCAGCTCGCGGTGCACCTGCGATTCGGTCGTGCGCGCGCCGATCGCCCCCCAGGACACGAGATCGGCGATGTACTGCGGGCTGATCATGTCGAGGTACTCGGTGCCGGCCGGCAGCCCGATTTCGTTGATGCCGACGAGCAGCTCGCGCGCGGCGCGCAGGCCGTCGTTGATCTTGAAGCTGTTGTCGAGATACGGGTCGTTGATGAGCCCTTTCCAGCCCACCGTCGTGCGCGGTTTTTCGAAATAGACGCGCATGACGATTTCGAGCTCGCCCGCGAAGCGCTTGCGCTCATGAACGAGCCGGCTCGCGTATTCGAGCGCCGCCTTCGGATCGTGGATCGAGCAGGGGCCGATGATGACGATGAGGCGATCGTCCATGCCGTGCAGGATCCGATGCATCGCACTGCGCGCGCTGTAGATCAGATCGGAAGCGGCTTCGGTGCACGCGAACTCGCGAATCAAGTGCGCGGGCGGCGTGAGTTCTTTCAACTCGCGGATACGGACGTCATCGGTGTTGTACGGGGGCATGCTGCGCTTCTCCTCATCGGGTACGGGGCTCGCCTGCGACCGGCTAATTGGCTGTTGGCCATTTGCTATTGGCTTTCGGCCGATTGGCGCCAAGGCGAAAAAAAACCGCCAGGCTCGCTGGCGGTTTTTCGGGAATTCGGGTTTGTGCTTTACGCGCTAACACCCCTCTCGATCCGCCAGCGGACTGAGATGCCAAAAGAAGTAAAAGTAAAACTTCGGCGACATGATCGGGGTGAGGCTCGTTAAAAAGATGCGTTCAACTTTATACCCCGGTTAAGCGGGGCCTGCAAGCCATATGCCGTTATAACGCGGAAAACCCGCATAAATCAGAAGGGCGATGCAAGATTCTTGCATCGCCCTCTCGGTTGGCTCTTAAACCGTGCCGCCCACGGTCAAATTATCGATACGCAGCGTCGGCTGGCCTACGCCCACAGGCACGCTCTGGCCTTCCTTGCCGCAGACGCCGACGCCCGTGTCGAGCGCCATGTCGTTGCCGATCATGCTGACGTATTTGAGCGACTCGGGGCCGCTGCCGATCAGCGTCGCGCCCTTGACGGGGTAGGTGACCTTGCCGTTTTCGATCATGTAGGCCTCGGAGGCCGAGAACACGAACTTGCCGTTCGTGATGTCGACCTGGCCGCCGCCGAAGTTGACGGCGTAAAGGCCGTGCTTGACCGATTCGATGATTTCCTGCGGCGCTTTGTCGCCGGCCAGCATGTACGTGTTCGTCATGCGCGGCATCGGCAGCGCCGCATACGACTCGCGCCGCGCGTTGCCCGTGACGGGCATCTTCATCAGCCGCGCGTTCAGCGTGTCCTGAATGTAGCCTTTGAGCACGCCGTCTTCGATCAGCGTCGTGCACTGGGTCGGGTTGCCTTCGTCGTCGATGTTCAGGGAGCCGCGGCGGTTCGGCAGCGTGCCGTCGTCCACGACCGTGACGCCCTTGGCCGCGACGCGCTCGCCCATGCGGCCGGCGAACGCCGACGATCCCTTGCGGTTGAAGTCGCCCTCGAGCCCGTGGCCGATCGCTTCATGCAGCAAGACGCCGGGCCAGCCCGGGCCGAGCACGACCGTCATCGCGCCGGCCGGCGCCGGGCGCGCGTCGAGGTTCACGAGCGCCGCCTTGACGGCGTCGTCCACATACCGCGCGAGGACGTCGTCGGTGAAGTAGCCGTAGTCGAAACGCCCGCCGCCGCCGCCGCTGCCGATTTCGCGCCGCCCGTTCTGCTCGGCGATGACCGTCACCGAAACGCGCACGAGCGGGCGAACGTCCGCCGCGAGCACGCCGTCGCTGCGCGCCACGAGCACGACGTCGTATTCGCCGGCGAGCCCGGCCATCACCTGCGTGATGCGCGTGTCGCGGCTGCGCGCCATTTTCTCGACGCGCTCGAGCAGCTTGACCTTTTCGGTGGCGTCGAGCGAGGCGAGCGGATCGGCCGCCAGATAAAGATCGCGTCCCGCCACGCCCTTGAGCGCGCTGGCCACCTTGATCTTCTGCTTGCCGCCGCCCGCTTTCGCGATCGAGCGCGTGGCGTGCGCGGCCTGAGCGAGCGCTTCGACGGAAAGATCGTCGGAATAGGCGAAGGCGGTTCGGTCGCCGGCGACGGCACGCACGCCGACGCCCTTGTCGATGCTGAAGCTGCCCGACTTCACGATGCCTTCCTCGAGGCTCCACGCCTCGCTGCGCGTCGCTTGGAAGTATAAGTCCGCGTAGTCGACGCGATGCGTGAAGATGTCGGCGAGCGTGCGCGTCAAGCGCGCTTCGTCGAGGCCGTAGGGCGTGAGCAGGACGTCTTTCGCGGTCGCGAGATTGCGGATGCCAGGTTCGATCAGATTCATGCGGTCGGTTCTTCGATGCGAAAAGGGGTTAAGCAAGCACGCTCGTCAAGCAAGTACTCGGTGGCGCCACGCCGGCAGGCTGCGCCTGACTTCGTCGATGCGCGCGCGATCGATGTCGCCGGCGACGACGCCGGAGCCTTCGTCCAGCACGGCCACGATTTCGCCCCACGGGTCGATCAACATACTGTGGCCCCATGTGCGGCGGCCGTTTTCATGCGAGCCGCCTTGCGCGGCGGCCAGCACGTAGCATTGGTTTTCGACGGCGCGGGCACGCAGCAGCATCTCCCAATGCGCGCGGCCCGTCGTGTACGTGAACGCCGACGGCACGACGATCAGCGCGCAATCTCCCATGCGGCGGTACAACTCGGGAAAGCGCAGATCGTAGCAGACGGACAGGCCGACCCGGCCGAAGGGCGCGTCGAACGTGCGAACGTCGCTGCCCGGGCGGATCGTGCGCGCCTCGTCGAACGATTCGGCGCCTTTTTCGAAATTGAACAGATGGATCTTGTCGTAGCGCGCTTGCTCGGCGCCGCTCGGATCGAAGACCAGTGTGGAGTTGAGCACGCGCGCGGCATCGGAAGGATCGGTTGCGGCCAGCGGCAGCGTGCCGCCGATCACCCAGATGCCGTGGCGCCGCGCGCTATCGGCCAAGAACCGCTGAATCGGGCCGTCGCCGTACGCTTCGCGCACGGTTAGTTTGTCGGCGTCCTTGTGCCCCATGAAGCAAAAGTACTCGGGCAGCAGCACGAGCTGCGCGCCCTCGGCCGCGGCCTGCGCGATGAGCCGCTCGGCGTCGGCGAGATTGCGCTCGCGCTCGGGCGTGCTGACCATCTGGAGCGCGGCGACGCGAAACGGTGTCGTAGGGACGGGTCGATCGCTCATGAATTCGGTGTCGGATGCTGCCGAGGATTCGCTGGCGCTGGGCTGGCTGGGCGCGGGGCCCAGCCGGGGGCGCTACTTCTCCGTCGCCTCGGCCGGAGCAGTCATCTTACCCCGATCGGCCGAGACCCGCTCGACGCGCGGGTGCGACCACGATCCCGTCACCGAATAGTCGTGCGCGAAGGCCCGCGAGATCGACTGCGACAGCGCGACGTTCGCCACGAGCGCGCCGAGCCCGAGCAGCGGATTGACGACGGTGGCCGCGATCACGGCCGATCCCGCGGAGATCGTCGGCGTGAGCACCACGTGCAGGTCCTGCGTCTCCTGAGCGAGATCCACGCTGCCCGACAAATCGGCGCGCATGGGCGCCGTGACGACGCGGAAATCCTCGGTGCCGGCGATGCCGTTGCGCACGGTCGCCGTGCCCGTCGCGCTCTTGAACGGCAGGCCGTCGCCGCCGATGACGTCGCGGAAGTTCAGCGCGAGCACGCGCGTGATGCTTTGCAGGCTCAGCACCCCGAGCAGCTTGGCGACGGCCGGGTCCACCTTCAGGATCTGGCCGTGATGCAGATCCATCGTCAGATGGCCGTCGAGCGTCGGATAGTCGATCGCCGTCGGGCCGCCGCGCCAGACGGCCTTGCCCGCGAGCGACCCGGAGCCGCCCTTGACCGTGCGCGGCAGGCCGAACCGGTCGAGCAGCGCGCCTGCGTCGGCGACGTCGAGCGTGAAATCGACGATCGTGCGGCGCGGCGTATCGGCGCCGGCTGCGCCGCCGAGGCGGCGCGAGGTGCGCCAGTTGGCCGTCGCGACGAGGTGCGCGGCCGGATTCGAGACGTCGAGCTTGTCGACCTGCCAGACCGGCACGCCGTCTTCGTCGAAGTTGCGTGCGTTCACGGCAAGCCGGCCGACGTCGTGGCCGTGCATCGTCAAATCGTCGATGACGAGGTCGATCGCGGGCATCGGCTGGTTCGCGCTCGGCGTGAGCTGCCCGAGCAGATCGTGACCGACCGCGACCGGGATCGCGGCCTTCGTCAGCCGCGCGCGCAGCTGGCCGCCGGGCGTGTCGGCCGCGCCGGGCCGCCAGGACACGTTGCCGGTCACTTCGTCGGAGGCGACGCTCGCTTGCCAATTCGGCGCCGCATGCGTCACGTCGACGACGACGTTCGACCACTGGCGGTTCAGGAGCTTGAGCGTCTTGAAGCGGGCCGAGATGCGGCTCGGCATGAATTGCTCCGCCTGCGAGGGCGGGTGCGATGCCGGCCGCGGCTTGCCCGGCGTATTTTGCGCCGTGGGCTGCGCTGCTTGCGGCGATTGCGCCGGGTCCTGGGATTGCTCGCGCAACGTGCTCACGAACGAGCGCCAAGCATCGGCGTCGAGCGAGTCCGCGCTCAGGCTGGCGGTGACGCCGTGCGCGGGAAGCGGCGCGGGCTCGTTCAAGCCGATTGCCCCGCTCAGAACCGATAAACCGGGTTGCCCCGCGTCGCGGTTTCCGCGTTCGACGACATACGCCGCTTGAACCGGCCCGAGGCGCAAATCGGCGCGCGCCCTGGTTCCCCCGTTTGCGCTCGCGCCGGCGCCTTCGCTTTCGTCCGTTGCGAGAGGTTGGACCGCGAGCGAAAACGGCATCGGCGTGCCGAGCGCCTTACCGAGCGGGGCGGGCAGATCGAGGGCGAGGCCAGTCAGGTCCGACGTGGCCGAGACCGTCGGCAGCCCGCCTTTCTTGCCGCGCACGGCGATCGAGTAGGGCGCGGCGCCGAAGGCGTGGCCGAGCAATTTCGCGGCCGGTCCGTCGAGCTTCAGTTGGCGCGCGCTGTCGGCGGCGATGCGGCCGGCGACGTTGAACGCATAGCTGCCGTTTTCCTGCAGCGCGCCGTCGGCATGCACTTCGCCGCCGAGCCAGCGGCCCGCCATGTGTTCGAGCGACAGCGAGCGCTTCGTGAAATGAACCTGGCCGGCGAGCCCTTCCAGCGGGGGGAATTGCGGCGCGGACAACGTGTCGCCCTCGAACGTGACGGTGCCCGCGACACCGACTTGCGGCGCCGGAGTGCGCGGCACGGTCAGCGTCAGAGCGAGGCCCGCGGGGCCGCTTGCCTCTAGTGGGTCTCCGGCGTGCCCCGACATGCCCGCGACGGCGCTGTGGTTCACGTAGTCGAGCAGGTCGGCAAGCGGGCCGTGCGCTTGGCCCGCGATGACGAGCGGGGAGCCGTGGTTGCCGAGGTCGTCGATGCGTCCCGCGATTCGGGTGAGCGCGACGCGCTTGTAATGGGCGCGGGCGAGATCGAAACGCAGCACGTTTTCCTTCAGCGTGAACACGCCGTCGATGCCTTCGAGCGCGGGCCAGACGTCCGGCGTGCCGTTCTTCAGCGTCCTGGGCGGATAGGGCGAAGGATCGAACTTGCCGCCCGTGAACGGTGCGACGATGCGGAAGATGCCGGCCTTCGGTTCGCGCGAGTAGGGGAATTTGTCGAGGTTGCCGTGCACCTCGATCGTTGCGTTGCGCGCGATGCCGCTTTGCAGGCCGTGGCCCAAATAGTGGCGCAGATGTTCGCCGATGCTGGTCGGCAGATAGCGCGGAATCAATGGCACCTTGGCGCGCGCGATCGTCGCCGTGAGGTCGAGCGCGCCGCGTCCGTGGCCGGGGTTCGTATAGGTTGCCGCGAGCGAGCCGGCTGTGTCGGCGTTCTCGATGCTCAGTTCCGGCACCGTGACCGAAAACGCCTTGTGCGCCTCGCCCGGCGCACGCGTGGGGCTGACGGTCCAGTCTCCGCGCATGCGCAGCCGGTCGAACTTCAGCCGTGGATCGTCGAACTCGCCGGGGATCGTGACGGCCGCGTTGACGGTGTCGAGCGTGAGCGAACCGTGATGCTCGTCGGCGTCGATGCTGCCCCATAGATTCTCGAATCCGGGCAGGCCGGCGCGCGGGTGGCCTGCCGGCGAGAGCCCCGGCGGCGGCTCCTGCGCGGCGAAGCTGATGCCTTGCAGATCGGCCTTGAACCGGTAGCCGACGACCGGCGCGGTGCCGCCGGCGCGCTCCTCGCTCGCGGCGAGCGGGCTCTCCGGACGGGCGCGTTCGACGGCGATCGTGTAGTTCGCGACCATGCCGCGCGGATCGAAGCGCACGAGCTCGTCGAGGAAGCGGCGCGGCACGGGCAGCGCGCGCGTGAATTCGGCGAGGATGCCGAGGTCGACGCGGTCGCCCGTTACGCTCATCAATTGCCCATGTTCGACCGTCGGCACGCGATAGCGGCCCGTCAGCGTCGACAGCGCGAGCGTGCGCGAGACGGGCGTGCCGTCGGGCAGCGGCGGCTGGGCGAGTTCGGCGCGCAAGTTCGTGAGCTGCAGCCGGTAGTCGCGCTGCGGGTCGATGTCGAGCGTCCAGCCGAAGCGGGCCACGGGCATGTCGAGCCGCGGCTGCGTCGGGCGTACGCGCAGCGCGATGTTCGATCCGTCGAGCCGGCCGTGCGCCGACCGAATATGCCCGCCCGAGAAGCGTGCCCAGATCGCGTTGTCGACCCGGCCGGCGTAGGTGGCCACGGGCAGCTTCACGTAGCGTGACAGCATCGGCAGCTCGACGGGGCCCGTCGACAGATACGCCTCGCCGTTCCAGTTCTGCGGCTTGCCGACGGACTTGAGCGGCGTATGGCGGAAGCGCGCGCGAAAATCGAGCTGCCCCTTGAGCAGGGTGCCCTCGGCCGGGGCTTGCAGGGCCACGCGATGAACCAGGCCGTCGTTCAGGATGGCGATGCGTACGTCGTGCAGCGCCAGTTCCGGCGCGCCCTGCTGTGCGTCGCGCCAATGCAGCGTGCCGCCGCGCAAGACGATCGCCTGTTGCGAAAGCAGCCAGGTCGAGAACGTGTCGTTGCCCGTGTGGGTCGTGGGCACTTGTACGCCGCCAACCCAGAGCGTGCCGTCCCGCTCGCGCGCGGCGTGCACGTCGGGCTGCTCGATGACGAGGCTGGCGAGCGCCGGTTTGCCGCGTAGCAGCGAGGCCCACGACAAGTTGGCGGTGGCATGCGGTACCGACAGCGCAAGGTTGCCCTGGCGGTCGTGGATGACGAGCCCGGTGACGTCGACCCCGGGCTCGAACACGGACCAGTACGGGGCCAGCTTGCCGATCCGTACGTCGACGTGCAGCCGCTGCGCGACGAGCGCCTCGATGCGCGGGCGAAAATCGTCGATCCGGGGCAGGAGCACGTAACGCAGCCCGATGAAGAGGGCTGCGGCGACGAAATAGACGATGAAGGCGACGGCCAGCGCGAATTTTAGAATTCGGCGCAGCCCTTGATGATCGTGCGCGTGTCCGGCAACGGCGGCTTCGGCGGATTCCTTGCTGTCGGACATACTGCTGCGAATCGGGGATATGGTAGTTTGGCGTCTCGGACGACGAAATGTATCACAGCGGCCGGCCGTCCCCGCGCGCGGGAACGTGCGCCGCCCGCCTTGCCGGCGGCCCCGCCGCGCCTCGTTCGGGCGTTCGGCGGCCGCTCGGCGTTGCGGTGCGGCAAGCACTGCGCGCGCGGCCGCCGTTTCCGCCGTTACCGCTTTTACCCAAGCGAGCCACGCCTATCCATGACTGCTGCCGTACTGCTGAGTTCCGCTTATTCATCGTATGCCTCGCGCGCGATCGCCGCGCGCCCTGAACTTTCCGAGCGTATCGCCGCCTGGGCCCAAGCGCCGATCACGCGAGCGCGCATCGATGCGCGGCTCGCCGAGCTGATTGCCGAACTGCGCAAGACGCGGGCCACCGAAGAAGGGGCGCCCCTCGGCGAAGACGCGCTGCGCTGCGTGCTGCGCCGGCTGCGCACCGAGGTTTTCTGCGCGGCGATGGAGCGCGATTTGGCCGGCACGGCGGATGTCGCCGAGGTCACAGGCACGATGACCGATCTGGCCGAAGCCGCGATTCAGCGCGCGATCGAAGTCCTTTCCGCCGATTTGGAAGCGCTGTTCGGCGAGCCGCGCTCGGCCGACGGCAATCGGCTCACGCTCGGCGTCGTGGGCATGGGCAAGCTCGGCGGCCGGGAGTTGAACGTATCGTCCGACATCGATCTCATCTTCGTCTATGAAGACGACGGCGAAACCGCGGGCGGCAGCCGCGCCGCCATCTCGACGCAGGAGTTCTTCACCCGGCTCGGACGCCGCCTGATCGGCGCGCTGGCCGAGCCGACCGCGGACGGGTACGTTTTTCGCGTCGACATGCGGCTGCGCCCGAACGGCGATTCCGGCCCCCTCGTCTGCAGCCTGGGGATGCTCGAGGAGTACTTCTACGTTCAGGGCCGCGAATGGGAGCGCTACGCCTGGATCAAGGGGCGGCTCGTGTCGGAGCAGGACAGCGATGCGGCGCGGCGGCTCTCGGAGCAGCTCGACGCGATCGCCAAGCCGTTCGTCTATCGGCGCTACCTCGATTTCGGCGTGATCGGCGCGATCCGCTCGCTGCATCGGCAGATTCGCGAGGAAGCCCAGCGCCGCGCCACGATGCGGCCCGACAAAGCGGACGACATCAAGCTCGGCCGCGGCGGCATCCGCGAGATCGAGTTCAGCGCGCAAGTTTTTCAATTGATCCGCGGCGGCCAGGATTCGGGCTTCCGGATCCGTCCGACGCTGGCGGTGCTCCGGCACGCGGCGGCACGGGGGCTGATTGCGCCGTCCGTCTGCGCGGATTTGTCGGTCGCTTATCGCTTCCTGCGCGAACTCGAGCATCGCCTCCAATATCGCAACGATGCGCAGACGCACGCGCTGCCCGTCGATGCCGACGAGCGGGCGAGACTGGCGGCGTCGATGGGTTTCGCCGATTACGCCGCGCTCATGGCGGTGCTCGACGCGCATCGCGAGCTCGTGGAGGCGCAATTCGATCAGATCTTCGCCGACAAGGCCGAGGCCCAAGCGCAGGCGGCCGATGCGAGCGGCGGGGAGGCGGTGCGAGCGGGCGAGCTGTGGGGCTGCGCGCTCGATGACGAAGCGGCCGACGAGCAAGTGGTCGCGCGCCTGAAGGCCGCCGGCTTCGACGCCGCCGGCGAAGTGCATGCCCGCTTGAGCGCCGTGCGCCGCTCGGGGCGCTACCAAGGCCTGCCCGAGCGCAATCGCGAGCGTTTCGACAAGATCGCGGCACGTGCGCTCGATGCGGCGGCGGCGATGGAGCCTTCGGCCAAACGCGCCTCGACGCTCGCGCGCATGATCGACCTGCTCGAGGCCGTGAGCCGGCGCGGTGCGTACCTCGCGCTGCTCAACGAATTTCCGGCCGCGCTCGATCGTGTGCTGGCCGTGCTCTCCGGATCGCGCTGGGCGGCCGGCTATTTGATTCGGCATCCGCAGCTGCTCGACGAACTGCTCGACGACGAAGCGATCGGGAGCCCCTTCGACTGGCCCGAGTTCAAGACGTCCCTGCGCTCGCGCTTGGCCGCCGCCGACGGCGTCGAGCAGCAGATGGATTTGCTGCGCCACGCGCATCAGGCCGAAGTTTTCCGCATCCTGCTGATCGATCTGGCCGGCCGGTTGACGGTGGAGCAGGTCAGCGACCGCCTGTCCGAACTTGCCGATTCGGTGCTCGACGTGGCGATCGGTGCCGTCTGGCAGCAGTTGCCGAAGCGCCATCGCGACGTGCCGCGCTTCGCCATCATTGCCTACGGCAAGCTTGGCGGCAAGGAGCTCGGCTATGCGTCCGATCTCGATCTGATCTTCCTCTACGACGACCCGGACGACGCGGCCGCCGATATCTACGCGACGTTCACGCGCCGGCTCATTACCTGGCTGACGACGGCGACCGGTGCCGGCACGTTGTTCGACGTCGACTTGCGGCTGCGGCCGAACGGCGAATCGGGGCTGCTCATCACCGATCTGGACGCCTTCCGGCGCTATCAGCTGCGCGAGGGCGACGCGGCCAACACGGCCTGGGTGTGGGAGCATCAGGCCCTGACGCGGGCCCGCTTTTGCGCGGGCGATACGCAGATCGGCCGCGAATTCGAGGACATTCGCCTGCGCGTGCTGACGACGCCCCGCGAGGGCGAGCCGCTCGCGGCCGAGATCGTGGCGATGAGAGAGCGTGTCGCGGCGGGCCATCCGAATCGCAGCGAATTGTTCGACGTCAAGCACGATCGCGGCGGAATGGTCGACATCGAGTTCGTCGTGCAGTACTGGGTGCTGCTGCACGCGGCGCACGATCCCGAACTGATCCGCAACACGGGCAACATCGCGCTGCTGCGCGAAGTGGCCCGCTTCGGGCTCATGGGTGCCGACGAGGCGGAGACGGTCGGCGCGGCCTATCGGACCTACCGCAAGCTGCAGCATCAACTGCGGCTCGACGGCATGGAGAAGGCTTGCGTCGCGCACGAACGCATCGAGCAGGAGCGCGAGGCCGTGCTCAAGCTCTGGCAGCGCGTGTTCGGCTAGGCGGCCAGCATTTCCTTGGCGTGCCGGCGCGTGGTTGCCGTGATCTCCAGCCCGCCGAGCATGCGCGCGACTTCCTCGATACGCTTGGCGTGATCGAGCGCCACGACGGTCGAAAGCGTCTTTCCGCCCTGGCTCGCCGCCTTCGCGACCTGGAAGTGATGATCGCCGCGCGCCGCCACTTGCGGCAGGTGCGTGACGCAGAGCACTTGCCGCATCTGGCCGAGCTGATGCAGCAAGCGGCCGACCACTTCCGCCACGCCGCCGCCGATGCCCGTGTCGACTTCGTCGAAGATCAGCGTGGGTGTGGGGCTCGCCGCGCTCGCGATGACGGCCAGCGCCAGGCTGATCCGCGCCAATTCGCCGCCGGACGCGACTTTCGCGAGCGGCCGTAGCGGCACCCCGGCGTGGCCGGCGACGCGGAACTCGACCTGCTCGAGCCCGTAGGCGCCGCCCTCGGCGAGCGCCACGAGCGCCACTTCGAAGCTGCCGCCCGCCATCGACAGTTCCTGCATGCCCGTCGTGACCGCCGCGCCGAGTGCCTTGGCGGCCTTCGCGCGCGCTTTCGACAACTGCTTGGCCTCGGTCATGTAGGCCTGCCGGGCTTTTTCGACCGCGGCCGTCAGCGCATCGAGATCGGCGGCGGCATCGAGCGCCGCTAGCTGTGCGCGGCGTGCTTCGTGTTCCTGCGGCAGCGTCTCGGGTTGCAGGCGGAACTTGCGCGCGAGCGAATGCAGCGCATCGAGCCGCAGCTCGACTTGCGCCAGGCGATCGGGATCGAGTTCGAGCCGCTGCGCATAGTGCGTCAGCGAGTAGGCGCCTTCGCGCAATTGAATCTCGGCCGGTTCCAGCGCGGCGAGCGCGTCGCCGAGCGCGGGATCGATCTCGGCCAGATCGCGCAGCTTCGAAACGATCGAGCCGAGCTGGCCGACCATCGCGCCATCGGATTCCGAGATCGCGTCGAGCGCGCCGCGCACGCCTTCGATCAGACTGGCCGAGTGGGCGAGCCGCCGATGCTCGGCACCGATCTCTTCCCACTCGCCGGGCTGCGGGGCGAGCTTGTCGAGTTCCGCCAGTTGCCAGGCGAGCCGCTCGCGTTCGAGTTGGATTTCGCGGTCTTTCGAGATGGCGTGTTCGAGCGCTTGCTGGGCGTCGCGCCAAGCGCGATGGGCGCGCGCGACGGCGGCCGAGATGGCCGTGAGCCCCGAGTGCGTATCGAACAGCGTGCGCTGGGCGTCGGGCCGCATGAGCAGCTGATGCGCATGCTGGCCGTGAATGTCGACGAGCATTTCGCCGACTTGGCGCAGCTGCGTGAGCGTGGCCGGCGTGCCGTTGATGAACGCGCGCGAGCGCCCGTTCGCGTCGACGACGCGGCGCAGCAGCACGCGGGTCTCGCCACCGTCGGCGTCTTCGGCGCCGAGCGCATGCTCGGCGAGCCAGCGTGCGACGTCGCCGCCGGCGTCGAATTCGGCCGTCAGATCGGCGCGCGCCGCGCCCGTGCGGACGACGTCGGCGTCGGCGCGGGCGCCGAGCGTCAGGGCGAGCGCATCGATGAGAATCGATTTGCCCGCGCCCGTTTCGCCGGAGAACACGGTGAAGCCGCTATCGAATTCGAGATCGAGCGCGGCGACGATCACGAAGTCGCGTATCGAGAGGTGGCGGAGCATGGGTAGGTTGTGTGCGACGAACGACGTTTCGTACGAGGCCGACGGGAATCGATGCAAGCTGGGCGGGCCGGATCCGCCGGGCGCGCCAGACAGGCCGGGTTACGGGGCCTTGGCATCGCCTTCCTCGTCGGACGGGTGCTCGTTCCAGTGGAGTTTCTGCCGCAGCGTCGCATAGTAGCTGTAGCCGACGGGATGCAGGAAGGGCACCGTGTGCCGCGAGCGGCGCACTTCGATCGTATCGTTCAGCTTCACGGCGGTGAACGATTGCATGTCGAAGTTCACGTTCACGTCGCGCCCGCCGATGATCTGGATGCTGACGTTGGAGCCGTCGGGCAGCACGATCGGACGGTTCGACAGCGCGTGCGGGGCGATCGGCACGAGCACGAGCCCTTGCAGCTGCGGATGCAGAATCGGGCCTTGCGACGACAGCGCATAGGCCGTCGAACCCGTGGGGGTGGCGACGATGAGGCCGTCCGAGCGCTGGATGTACATGAAGCGGCCGTCGACCGACACGCGCAGCTCGGCCATCCCGGAAAAGCCGCTGCGGTTGACCACGACATCGTTGAACGCAAGGGCATGGTAGATGGGTTCGCCGTCGCGCATGATGCGCGCCTCGAGCAGCGTGCGCTCCTCGCGCTCGAAGCTGCCCGCCAGCATTTGGGATATGCGCTGGCTCATTTCCGAGATCGCGATGTCGGTGATGAAGCCGAGCCGCCCTTGGTTCACGCCGATCAGCGGCGTGCGATAGGGCGCGAGCTGCCGGCCGATGCCGAGCATCGTGCCGTCGCCGCCCAGCACCACGGCGACGTCGGCGCGCGCGCCGATCTCGGCGGGCGTGAGCGCCGGATAGCCGGTGACGCCGATGTCGCGCGCGGTGGCGGCCTCGAACACGACCGAGAGGCCGCGCTTCTCGATGCAAGAGGCGAGCGCCGTCAGCGGCTCGCCGATGCCTGGCGTGTTGCTGCGCCCCACGAGCGCCACAGTCTTGAATTGGCTGCCAATTTCCATGCCGGCATTACACCATAGGTGTGTGTCGAAAAGAACCGTCGTCGTGGTTTGCCCTGCCTTGGTGCGGCCAAGCGCGCCGTCCCGTTCCGGCCATTTGTCGCTAGAATGGCGTTGTCCCGATAAGACGCCGGCGGCCAGGCGCGCCCGTCGCCGGCCGGGCGTCGCGTGCTTCCGGCCGGCCTTCCGCCTTCGTGCCGTGCGCATGCGAACGCTCGAGCGCCGCCACGCGCTCACGGGGGGCACGCCGTTCGGCTAAAATTTTGCGTCATGTTAGAACCCCGCGCACAGACTCTCCTCAAAACGCTGATCGAGCGCTATATCGTCGAAGGCCAGCCCGTCGGCTCGCGTACGCTATCGCGCTACTCGGGGCTCGAATTGAGCCCCGCGACGATCCGCAACGTGATGTCGGATCTCGAGGAGCTGGGTCTCGTCGCGAGCCCCCACACGTCGGCCGGCCGGATTCCGACGCCGCGCGGGTATCGGCTGTTCGTCGATACGATGCTGACCGTCGAGCCGGTTCAGGACGACGAAGCGGTCGAGCGCGTCGTGCGCAAGACTTTGAGGCCCGGCGAGCCGCAGAAGGTGGTCGCGGCCGCGGCGAGCGTGCTCTCGAACCTGTCGCAGTTCGCCGGTGTCGTGATGACGCCGCGCCGCAGCCACGTGTTCAAGCAGGTCGAGTTCATGCGGCTGTCGTCCAAGCGCATCCTGCTCATCATCGTGACGCCGGAAGGCGACGTGCAAAACCGCATGATGGCGACCCAGCGCGACTATTCGCCGTCGCAACTGACGGAAGCCTCCAATTACATCAACGCTCACTTCGCCGGGCTTTCGTTCGACGAGGTGCGGCGGCGCTTGCGCGAGGAAATCGACCAATTGCGCGGCGACATGACGACGCTGATGCATGCGGCCGTCACGGCCAGCACCGAGGAAAGCGAAGACAGCGAAACCGTGCTGATTTCGGGCGAGCGCAATCTGCTCGAAGTGGCGGATTTGTCGTCCGACATGGCGCGCCTGCGCAAGCTGTTCGACGTGTTCGACCAAAAAACGAGCCTCCTCCAGTTGCTCGACGTGTCGAGCCACGCGCAAGGCGTGCAGATTTTCATCGGCGGCGAATCGACGCTGGTGCCGATCGAGCAGATGAGCGTCGTGACGGCGCCCTACGAGGTGAACGGCAAGATCGTCGGCACGCTCGGCGTGATCGGGCCGACCCGGATGGCCTACAACCGGGTGATCCCGATCGTCGACATCACCGCGCGCCTACTGTCCACCGCGCTGAGCCAGCCCTAGCGCGCCGCTATAATGGTCCTCACGCCAACCTAAGCGGCGCAGCATTCGGGCCGCTTAAGCCTCGCCTTCGGGCGCTTCCTATTGCTCATGCGTTTCGATCTCGAGTTGCCGTCGCAGCCCGCCGCATCCCATCGCGTCGCCGTGCTGCTGATCAATCTCGGCACGCCCGACGCGCCGACGCCGCGCGCCGTGCGCCGCTATCTCGCCCAGTTCCTGTCCGATCCGCGCGTGGTCGAAATTCCCGCGCTCGTTTGGCAGCCGCTGCTGCGCGCGCTGATCCTGCCGCTGCGGGGGCGTTCGTCGGCGAAGAAATACGCGTCGGTCTGGATGCCCGAAGGCTCGCCGCTGCGCGTGTACACGGAGAGGCAGACCGAAGCGCTGCGCCAGTTGCTGCATGCGAACGGCTATCGCGTCCTCGTCGATCACGCGATGCGCTACGGCACGCCCGGCATCGGCGCGATGCTGGGGCAGCTCAAGCTCGCGGGCGCCGAGCGCGTGCTGTTGATGCCGATGTATCCGCAATATTCGTCGTCGACAACCGCCACGGCTTTCGACGACGCGTTCGCGGCGCTCGCGCGCATGCGCAACCAGCTCGAAGTGCGCACCGTGCGCCACTATGCCGATTCCCCGGCCTACATCGCGGCGCTGGTCGAGCAGGTGCGGCGCTATTGGGCCGCGCACGGCCAGCCCGATTTCGCGGCCGGCGATAAATTGGTGCTGAGCTTTCACGGCGTGCCGAAACGCACGATGGATCTCGGCGATCCCTACCACGATCAGTGCCGCACCACCGGGGCACTGGTGATGGCGGCGCTCGGGCTCACGCCCACCGAATGCCGCGTGACGTTCCAGTCGCGCTTCGGCCGCGCGGAATGGCTGCAGCCGTACACGGCGCCGACCTTGCGCGAGCTGGGCGCGGCCGGAGTGCGCCGCGCGGACGTCTTTTGCCCCGGCTTCACGGCGGACTGCCTCGAAACGATCGAGGAGATCGGGATCGAAGTGCGCGACGAGTTTCTGCACGCGGGCGGGAAGGAATTTCATCGAATCGCCTGCCTCAATGCCTCCGAGGCTTGGATCGCGGCGCTGGGCGAAATCGTGGTCCAGCAATTGCAAGGGTGGCCGGCGCGCGAGAGCGTGCCGGCCGGTGTCCCGGCATGAACGTTCCCGCCGCGCGTCATGGCGTTTATTTTCCGATGCTGCGATGAATCACAAGATTTCGACCGAACCCGGCGCGCGCACGCGCATCGACAAATGGCTCTGGGCCGCCCGTTTCTTCAAGACGCGGTCGCTGGCCGCCGATGCCGTCGAGAAAGGCCACGCGCGCATCGGCGGCGCAACGGTGAAGCCGGCGAAGGATGTTCGGATCGGCGATCTCGTCACGGTCGAGATCGAGCGGATCGTGTGGGAGGTCCAGGTGCTCGGGATCTGCGAGGTGCGCGGGCCGGCGAGCGTGGCGCAAACGCTCTACGCGGAGACGCCGGACAGCCAGACCAAGCGCGCGGCGGAAGCCGAGCGGCGCCGCACCTATCGCGAGCCCGCGGCCGCGCTGCAAGGGCGGCCGACGAAGCGCGACCGGCGCGTCATTGACAAGTTTTCAGGCGGGGATTGAACAGCGAATCGATCGCGGCGTGCGCGCCACCGTATTCCGTCGTGCAGGCGGTCACGGCGCCGGACAGGCAAATGGTGGTGGTTCCCGCGACGAGTACCAGGGCGACCACCGCAACGGCAAAGGTCAGTTTCACGGTACTCCCTCACGCGGAGAAAGGCGAATCGGACGTCGGCAACTCGGATGGGCACAGCTTGAGTGCGTTCCGGAGCGGGGGGCTCGGATTCGAAACGCATGCAAGCAGTTTAGGGCAAACCAGGATGGTGCTCAACGCGGTTTTGCCTTCGGTGCCGGTAACCAGTGTTACCGTTCGTTTCCGGCTCGCATTAAGTGCAAAAAAGGGGCGCGCAGGGGCTTGAAATGCGGCTCGGCAGCCCCATCTGCCGAAGCAATGCACGGCGGCATAGTTGTATTCGAGCAACGGGTCGAACCACGATGCGGTTTACGTTGCCCGGCCGGGCGGGGCGAAGTCCCCGCCTGTCGGCCGCTGCTTCGATTTCACTTTTTGGACGATTTTCAGCGACATGGAACATACGCAAGACAATCCGGCCAACCAGCAACCGTCGTCTCCCGACGCGACCGCGCAGCAGGGCGCGGCTGAGAACGCCGCGGCGCAGAGCGCCGCCGCCCAGGGCCAGCCCGCTGCCGCCGGCGCGTCCCCCGACGCCGCGCTAGCCGAAGCACAGGCGAAAGTCGCCGAGCTGAGCGAGAGCTTCTTGCGCGCGAAGGCCGAGACGGAAAACGTCCGCCGCCGCGCCGCCGAGGACGTGACGAAGGCGCGCAAGTTCGCGATCGAAGCGTTCGCCGAGCATCTGCTGCCCGTGCTGGACAGCCTCGAAGCCGCTTTGGCCGATACCTCGGGCGATGCCGCGAAGCTGCGCGAGGGCGTCGATCTGACGCTGCGCCAGCTGTCGAGCGCGATGGAAAAGGGCCGCGTGACGGTTGTGAACCCGGTGGGCGAGAAGTTCGATCCGCATCAGCATCAGGCCATTTCCATGGTGCCGGCGGAACAAGAAGCGAATACGGTCGTTTCCGTGCTGCAAAAGGGCTATGCGATCGCCGATCGCGTGCTGCGCCCGGCGCTCGTGACGGTCGCGGCGCCGAAGTAAGCCGCGCGGCAAGCCCCACGCAAGGCGCCGTCGATGAGCGCGCACGGCGTCGACGCCACCGCGTTTTCCGTTTTCGAGAGCGGGACGTGTCCGGCGAGGCGCGGGCGAAAATTGCAAAAATCGATTGACCTTATAGATTTCAGGGTCTTGAAAACGGTCCGGCGGCACACATCTTGGGTGCAGGTTTGAATTGAGCGGGCGGCAGCGCCAACGAAGCGCCGTCTCGTCGAAGTAATCGGAATATCTCGGAGATCAGGAAAAATGGGCAAGATTATCGGTATCGACCTCGGCACCACGAACTCGTGCGTGGCGCTGATGGAAGGCAACCAAGTGAAGGTGATCGAGAACTCGGAGGGCGCTCGCACGACCCCGTCGATCATCGCCTACATGGACGACAACGAAGTGCTCGTCGGTGCGCCGGCCAAGCGTCAGTCGGTGACGAACCCGAGGAACACGCTGTTCGCGGTCAAGCGCCTGATCGGCCGCCGCTTCGAAGAAAAGGAAGTGCAGAAGGACATCGGCCTGATGCCCTACAAGATCCTGAAGGCCGACAACGGCGACGCCTGGGTCGAAGCGCACGGCGAAAAGCTCGCTCCGCCGCAAATCTCGGCGGAAGTGCTGCGCAAGATGAAGAAGACGGCCGAAGACTACCTCGGCGAGCCGGTCACGGAAGCCGTGATCACGGTGCCGGCGTACTTCAACGACAGCCAGCGTCAAGCCACGAAGGATGCGGGCCGCATTGCCGGTTTGGAAGTCAAGCGGATCATCAACGAGCCGACGGCGGCCGCGCTGGCGTTCGGCCTGGACAAGGCCGAAAAGGGCGACCGCAAGATCGCCGTGTATGACCTCGGCGGCGGCACGTTCGACGTTTCGATCATCGAGATCGCCGACGTCGACGGCGAAATGCAGTTCGAAGTGCTCTCGACGAACGGCGATACGTTCCTCGGCGGCGAAGACTTCGACCAGCGCATCATCGATTACATCATCGGCGAGTTCAAGAAGGAGCAGGGCGTCGATCTGTCGAAGGACGTGCTCGCGCTGCAGCGCCTGAAGGAAGCGGCCGAAAAGGCGAAGATCGAGCTGTCGTCGAGCCAGCAGACCGAAATCAACCTGCCGTACATCACGGCCGACGCCTCGGGTCCGAAGCACTTGAACCTGAAGATCACGCGCGCCAAGCTCGAAGCGCTCGTGGAAGAGCTGATCACGCGTACCGTCGAGCCGTGCCGCATCGCGATCAAGGATGCCGGCGTGAAGATCAGCGACATCGACGACGTCATCCTCGTCGGCGGTATGACGCGTATGCCGAAGGTGCAGGACACGGTCAAGGAATTCTTCGGCAAGGAGCCGCGCCGCGACGTGAACCCTGACGAAGCCGTGGCCGTGGGCGCCGCGATTCAAGGGCAGGTGCTCTCGGGCGAGCGCAAGGACGTGCTGCTGCTGGACGTGACGCCGCTTTCGCTCGGCATCGAGACGCTCGGTGGCGTGATGACGAAGATGATCAACAAGAACACCACGATCCCGACGAAGCACGCGCAAGTGTATTCGACGGCCGACGACAGCCAATCGGCGGTGACGATCAAGGTGTTCCAAGGCGAGCGCGAGATGGCCGCGGGCAACAAGCTGCTCGGCGAATTCAACCTCGAAGGGATTCCGCCCGCGCCGCGCGGCGTGCCGCAGATCGAAGTGACGTTCGACATCGACGCGAACGGCATCTTGCACGTCGGCGCGAAGGACAAGGCGACGGGCAAGGAAAACAAGATCACCATCAAGGCGAACTCGGGCTTGTCCGAAGCCGAGATCGAAAAGATGGTGAAGGATGCCGAGGCGAATGCCGAGGAAGATCACCGCATGCGCGAGCTGGCCGATGCGCGCAACCAAGGCGACGCCCTGGTGCACAGCACGAAGAAGGCGCTGACCGAGTACGGCGACAAGATCGACGCCTCCGAGAAGGAGAAGATCGAGTCGGCATTGAAGGAACTCGAGGACACGCTGAAGAGCAGCTCGGCCGACAAGGCGGAGATCGAAGCGAAGGTCGAGGCGGTCGCCACGGCGTCGCAAAAGCTAGGCGAAAAGATGTACGCCGACATGCAGGCGCAAGGCGCCGCCGGCGCGGCAGCCGGTGGTGCGTCGGCGGGCGGTGCGGGCGGAGCGAGCGCCGGCCAGGGCACGAGCAAGCCCGAGGACGACGTCGTCGATGCCGAGTTCAAGGAAGTGAAGAAGGACTGACGATTGACTGACGGCCGCGGAAATCGCGCCGTGAAGCGGCCGGCCATGAAAATGGACCGGCCGGATCGACGCCTGGCGGGCCTTCGGGTCCTCCGGGCACATTTGCTTTATGGAGGGCGGGGCTGCTTGGCCCGTTCGAGACGGCCTGGCGGTGCCAGCCTAACGAGTCGCAAGACTCCACAGTATGCGAAAGGAGCGGTCGCGCCCCAAAGCGCGAACCGGCGGTGAACCGATGGCGAAACGGGATTACTACGAGGTTCTGGGCGTTGCGAAGAACGCGAGCGACGACGAGATCAAGAAGGCGTATCGCAAGCTCGCGATGAAGTACCACCCCGACCGCAACCCGGACAGCAAGAATGCCGAAGAGCATTTCAAAGAGGTGAAGGAAGCCTATGAAATGCTGTCGGACTCGCAAAAGCGCGGGGCGTACGACCAGTACGGTCACGCCGGCGTCGATCCGAACATGGCGGGCGCCGCGGGTGCGCAAGGCTTCGGCGGCTTCGCCGATGCGTTCGGCGATATCTTCGGCGACATCTTCGGACAAGCAGCGGGCGGCGCCGGTGCGGGCCGCGGCCGCGCGGGCCCTCAGGTCTACCGTGGCGCCGATCTGCGCTACAGCATGGAGATCACGCTCGAGCAAGCGGCGCACGGCTGCGAGACGCAGATTCGCGTGCCGAGCTGGGTCTCGTGCGAGATCTGTCACGGCTCGGGCGCCAAACCCGGCACGAAGCCCGAAACCTGTCCGACCTGTAACGGCTCGGGCGCCGTGCGCATGTCGCAGGGCTTTTTCAGCATCCAGCAGACGTGTCCCAAGTGTCACGGCACCGGCTCCTACATTCCCGATCCGTGCGTGAACTGTCACGGCGCTGGAAAGGTGAAGGAGACGAAGACGCTCGAGGTCAAGATTCCGGCCGGCATCGACGACGGCATGCGCATCCGTTCGTCGGGCAACGGCGAGCCGGGTGTCAACGGCGGGCCACCGGGGGACCTGTACGTCGAGATCCACATCAAGGCGCACACGGTGTTCGAGCGCGACGGCGACGATCTGCACTGCCAAATGCCGATTCCGTTCACGACGGCGGCGCTCGGCGGCGAGATCGAAGTGCCGACGCTCGCGGGCCGCGCGTCGTTCACGGTGCCCGAGGGCACGCAGTCGGGCAAGACGTTCCGGCTCCGCGGCAAGGGCATCAAGGGCCTGCGCTCGAGCGTTCCCGGCGATCTGTACGTGCACGTGCAAGTCGAAACGCCCGTCAAGCTGACCGACCCGCAGCGCGATCTGCTCAAGCAGTTCGAGAAGTCGCTCGTTGAAGGCGGTCCGCGTCACAGCCCGCAGAGCAAAAGCTGGTTCGACCGGGTGAAGAGTTTTTTCGATTGATCGGCTGGTCGGGCGTGCGCTCGTTCGCACGACGTGTTGTTGCACGAGCGCGCCGACGCAAGGGTAGTAGATGAACGCAGAACAACGCGGCGCCGTTTTCGCGCTGCTCGACGATTGCGACGCGAGCGCCGCGACTCCCACCAGCCGTCTCTACACGGGCTTCGCGCGGGCGCATGTCTGCACGGATCCTTCGATGCTCGACGCGGTCTGTGCCGAAGTCGAGCGCGACGTGCGCGGCGGGTTGCACGCCGTCATGCTGGGCGATTACGAATTTGGCCGCGATTTGGAATTCGGCAAGCGGCTGATTGCCTCGGCGGCTGTTCCGGCTTCGGTAGCCTCTTATTCGCCTTCTCGATTCACGCAGCGCGGCGATGCCTCGCTGCGTTTTTTGTTGTTCGAGCGATGCGATAAGCGCTCGCGCGAGCAGGTCGATGCGTGGCTCGCGGCACTCGACGGCGGCATGCCGCCCGAGCATGGCGGGGCGGTATCGGGCGCGGGCGCGGGCATCGGAACTGGCACTGGCACTGGTGAGGCCGAGGCGCTGCCGCCGCCGCCGCCGTCCGTGGCCGGCGCGGCGAACGTCGTCGAGAGCGTGACGCCCGAGGCGTTCGCAACGGCGATCGCTGCCGTGCATGAAGCGCTGCGTGCCGGCGAGTCTTACCAAATCAACTACACCTATCGCCTCGCATTCGAGGCGTTCGGTTCGCCCGTCGGGCTGTACCGGCGCTTGCGCGCGCGGCAGCCTGTCCGTTACGGCGCGCTGATCGCGCTGCCCGGCGACGAATGGGTGCTCTCTTGCTCGCCGGAGCTGTTCGTCGAAAAGCAAGGGGGGCGGCTGCGCACGCGCCCGATGAAGGGAACGACGGCGCGCGGCGCCTCGCCCGAGGACGATGCGCGCGCGGCGGCCTTCTTGCGCAGCGATCCCAAGAATCGGGCCGAGAACCTGATGATCGTGGATTTGCTGCGCAACGACCTCTCGCGCGTGGCGAAGACGGGCTCCGTTTGCGTTCCCGCGTTGTTTTCGGTCGAACCGTATCCGTCGATCTGGGGGATGACCTCGACGATCGAGGCGGACTTGCGCGAGCGAACCTCGTTCGCCGGCATCCTGCGCGCGCTGTTTCCGTGCGGATCGATCACGGGCGCGCCCAAGCACCGGACGATGCAGCTCATCGACGAGATCGAAACGACGCCGCGCGGGCTCTACACGGGCACGATCGGCTGGGTCGAAGCGCCGGCTGCAACGTCCGCGCACGGCGAGGAGGCCGGCTGCGGCGATTTCTGTCTATCGGTCACGATTCGCACACTGACGCTTGGCGCGCCGTCCGGTACGCGCGGCACGCGGCGCGGGACGATGGGGGTCGGCGGCGGCATCGTGCTAGACAGCGTGGCCGCCGACGAATACGCGGAATGCCGGCTCAAGGCGAAGTTCCTGACGGGCGCGGACCCGGGGCTGCAGTTGTTCGAGACGATGTATGGGACGCGCAACGACGGCGTGCGCTACCTCGAGCGGCATCTTGCGCGCCTGGGCAAGAGCGCGGCCGCACTAGACTTCCTATTCGACGAATCGGTGCTGCGCGAACGCTTAGCAAAGCAATGCGCGCAATTTCCGGCGGGCGTCGCGCACCGGGTGCGGCTCGCGCTGAGCAAGGATGGCAGCGCGCAGATCACGAGTGCCGTGCTCGGCGAAGTGATGCGGCTCGCCGATGCGGGCGATACGGCTAATATGGCTAATACGGTCGATGCCGCCAACACGGGCTATTCGGGCGGGGCGGCAGCCGATCGGCCCGCCGCTCCCGATAACGCCTTCGCGCCGGTCGGCGTTCTGCTCGCACCGGAGCACGGCTTCGAGCCCGTGCGCTCGGACGATTTCCTACTCCGGCATAAAAGCACGTCGCGCGCCGAATTCGACCGCGCCTGGCGATTGGCCGAAGCGCGAGGCTGCTTCGACACGCTGTTCTTCAACGAACGCGGGGCGTTGACCGAGGGCGGGCGCTCGAACGTGTTCGTCAAGCTCGACGGCCGCTGGTATACGCCGCCGCTATCGGCGGGGCTGCTGCCGGGCGTGATGCGGCAAGTACTGCTCGAAGATCCCGCGATGCAGGCGAGCGAGCGGACGCTGACCCAAGCCGACTTGTTGCGCGCGGAAGCACTCGTCATCTGCAATGCGTTGCGCGGTGCTTTGCCCGCGCGCATCGTTCGGAACGCCTAAGCGCTAGCTCGTACGCGCCCGCACTCGACCTGGGGTGCGGAGGCGACCCGGCGGCGGCCGTCGTCGGCAGGTCCGGCGACAACCCATTCGAGTGCAAAACGTGGTTTCAGAACACGTGCTCGAGCCCGGGGAACGAGCCGTCCTTGACGGCCTTCACGTACGCCTCGACGGCTGCCCCGACGCTGGGCGCGCCGGCCATGAAATCCTTCACGAAGCGGGCCGGCTTGCCGGGGAAGATGCCGAGCATGTCGTGCAAGACGAGCACTTGGCCCGAACAGTCGACACCGGCGCCGATGCCGATCGTGGGCACGGCGACGGCCTTCGTGACGGCCGCCGCGACGGCCGGCGGCACGGCTTCGAGCAGGACCGCTTGGGCGCCGGCGTCCTGCATCGCGCGTGCGTCGCGCAGCAGGCGGCTCGCGCCTTCCTCGGTTCGGCCTTGCACTTTGAACCCGCCGAACGCATGCACCGACTGCGGAGTCAGCCCGATGTGCGCGCAGACGGGCACCGAGCGCTCGACGAGAAAGCGCACCGTTTCGGCCAGCCATTCGCCGCCTTCGAGCTTGATCATCTGCGCGCCGGCGCGCATGACTTCGACCGAACTCGCGAACGCATCGGCCGGCGTGCCGTAGGTGCCGAACGGCAGATCGGCGGCGATCAGCGCACGCGGCTGCGCGCGCGCGACGCAGGCGGTGTGATAGGCGATGTCGGCGAGCGTGACGGGCAGCGTCGTCGTTTGACCTTGCACGACGTTGCCGAGCGAATCGCCGATCAACAGCACGTCGACGCCCGATCGGTCGAGCAGCGATGCGAAGCTCGCGTCGTAGCACGTCAGCATCGCGATCTTCTCGCCCGCTTCACGCATGGCCTGCAGCTTCGGCACGGTGATCTTCGGCCGGTTGGATTCCTGCAAATAGGTCATCGAAAGTCTCGTGTTCGGAAAAAGGGACGCCGGGAAACCGGGAACCCGTAAAGGAAATTTAGCGTGCGTGCACCGACGGACCGGATATTAAAGCGCTTTGACGAAGCTCGCCTTGCGTCCGCGCATCGTCTCGATGTGTTCGATCAGCAGCGCGAAATCCGTATCGGATTCGAGCAGATTCAGGTGCTCGGTGTTGACGGTCAGCACGGGGCTGTCGTCGTAGTGATAGAAGAACTGATCGTAGGCGTCGCTCAGTTGGCGCAGATACGTTTCGGAGATTCTCGCTTCTTCCGATCGTGCACGCTTGTTCACGCGCGTGAGCAGCGTCGCGGGGCTCGCCTGGAGGTGAATGACGAGGTCGGGCACCGGCGCATCCGCGGCGGCGATGCGCTCGGCTAGCAACTGATAGAGCGGCCATTCGTCGGCATCGAGCGTCAGGCGCGCGAAGATCGCGCTCTTGTGCGGGATGAAATCGGTGACGAGTGCGTGTGCGTCGCCTCGCGCGAGCAGTTCCGCGGCTTGGCGGCCCTCTTCGGTGCGCTGCAGCGCGAATTGGAGTTCGGTGGCCAGCGCGTAGCGCGGCATGTCGCCGTAAAAGCGGGCGAGAAACGGATTGGCTTCGGGCCGCTCGAGCAGCGTGCGCATCGGCCAGCGCTCGGCGAGCCGCTGCGCCAGCAAGGTCTTGCCCGCGCCGATCGGTCCTTCGATCGCGATGTAGCGGTGCGGGGCGCGCAAGTCGGGAGCCGTCACCGTTACAGGCGGGACATTCGACGGCATCATGACTTGCCGCCTTGGGCTGCGGCGAGGGCGTCGGCCATTGCGCAGCGGCAAGTCTTCACCTTCTCGATGCGCTGATCGGCGACCGCGGGCAACAGCGCATCGGCGCGGCCGCGGCCCGGAATCGCGATGTCGGGATCGATCTCGACCAGCGGCACGAGCACGAAGGCGCGCTCGAAGGCGCGCGGATGCGGGATCACAAGATCGGGCTCGTCGATGCGTGCCTCGCCGTACAGGACGATGTCGATGTCGAGCGTGCGTGGCGCGTTGCGAAACGGCCGCTCGCGGCCGAAATGATGCTCGATCCGATGGCAAAGCGCGAGCAAGACCGTCGCGCTCATCGACGTCTCGAGCTTGACGACGAGGTTGTAGTAGTCGTCGCCGTTCGCATCGATCGGCGCGGTGCGGTAAAGGCTCGATTTCGCGAGCACGGTGACCGCGTGCTGCTGGGCGAGACAGACAACCGCATCCTTCAGGGATTGGCGAGCGTCCCCGAGGTTCGCGCCTAGACCGAGATAAGCAACCGTCATGGCATGGCTTCCTACGACTTCATGACTTCCGTTCGGCGGCGCACCGCCGCCCGTTCAGTCTTCTTGCGGGCTTTGCGCGTCTTGCGCGCCGGCCGGCTCCGCCTCTCCGCTCTTGCGGCTGCGTCCGCCGCGGCGGCGCCGCTTGCGCGGCGCGGCGGCGCGGCCGCCTTGCGACAAAAGCGTTTCGCGCTCGGCAGGGTTGCCGTCTAGGAAGGACGACCACCAAGCGCCGATCGCGGGATCGAGCTCGCCCGATTCGCACCGTAACAAGAGGAAATCATAACCCGCTCTAAATCTTTGGTGTTCGACGAGCTTCAGCGGGCTGCGGCCCGAGCGTTTTTCGAGCCGCGCCTGCAAGCCCCAGATCTCGCGCATATCGGCCGAGAAGCGCTTGTGGATCGCAAGCTTCTCGGTCTGCATGTCGAGCACGTCGTCCATCGCATGATGGAGCGCGGGCACCGCGAATTCGCCGTTCGCCTCGTATTGCTGCGCGCGCTGCTGCACGTCGTGCCAGAGCAGCGTCGCGAACAGGAACCCCGGCGACACGCCCTTGCCGGCTTTGACACGGGCATCGGTGCTGTTCAATGCGAGCGTGATGAACGATTCGCCGTGCGGCTGTTCGAGCACGACGTCGAGCAGCGGCAGCAGGCCGTGATGCAAGCCCTGCTTGCGAAGCTGCTTCAGGCAGGCCAGCGCGTGGCCCGAGAGCAGCAGCTTGAGCATTTCGTCGAACAGCCGCGCGGCCGGCACGTTGTGGATCAGATCGGCCAGCGGCTGGATCGGCTCGCGCGTGGCTTCGTCGATCTCGAAGCCGAGCTTGGCCGAGAAACGCACGATGCGCAGCATCCGCACCGGATCTTCGCGGTAGCGCGTGGCCGGATCGCCGATCATGCGCAACAGGCGGGCGCGGATGTCGCCCATGCCGTTGTGATAATCGAGGACCGTCTGCGTCGCCGGGTCGTAGTACATCGCGTTGATCGTGAAGTCGCGCCGGGTGGCGTCTTCGTGCTGTTCGCCCCAGACGTTGTCGCGCAGCACGCGGCCGCTCGCGTCGACGGCATGCGTGCGCCGATCGAGTTCGTCGCGGCGCAGGCGCTTAGGCGGAGCTTCCGCGGCCGGTGCAGGCGGCGGGGCATCGACGAGTGCGCGGAACGTCGAGACTTCGATGATCTCTTGCCCGAACTGCACGTGCACGATCTGAAAGCGCCGGCCGATCAGCCGAGCTCGGCGGAACAGGCGCTGCACTTGTTCGGGCGTGGCATCGGTGGCGACGTCGAAATCCTTCGGCGCGATGCCGAGCAGCAAGTCGCGCACGGCTCCGCCGACGATGAACGCGCGGAAACCGGCCTGCTGCAGGGTGTCGGTGACCCGCACGGCGTTGCGCGAGATCAGCGACGGATCGATGCCGTGGATATCGGACGATAGGATCACGGGCGCCTCGGGCCCGCCTGCGCTAGCTTTGGGCGCGGCCTTTTTGCGGCGTGGCTTGGCGACGGCCGCCGATTCCGCGGGCGCATCGAGCGCCGCGGCTTCTTCGGCGAGGGAGTCATCCCCGGTGGGGGCGGCCGTATCCGTGTCTTGGCCGAACAGCTTGCGGATGAGTTTCTTGATCACGACGGTTGGAATAGATCGAAGATGCGCCAGCCCTTCGCTTGCGCATGGGCAAGCAGCGTGGCGTCGGGGTTCGTCGCGATCGGATCGGTGACTTTCTCGAGTAGCGGAATGTCGTTGTGCGAATCGCTGTAGAAGTAGCTGTGTTCGAAGTCGGCCCAGGTTTTACCGAGCGAGGCGAGCCACGACTCGACGCGCACGATCTTGCCTTCGCGATAGCTGGGCGTGCCCGTGCCGCGGCCCGTGAACGGCGAGTGCGGCTGGCCGTCCGTGGTTTCGACTTCGCAGGCGATCAGCATCTCGACGCCGAATGCATCGGCGATCGGGCGCGTGATGAACTCGTTCGTGGCGGTGACGATGCAGCACAGATCGCCCGCCTCCTGGTGCTTGCGCACGAGTTCCAAGGCAACGGGCGTCAGGGCGGGCTTGATCACTTCGTGCATGAACTGCTCGTGCCACGCGGCGAGTTGCGCGCGCGGGCGATGGGCGAGCGGCGCGAGGATCGTCTCGAGATACGCATGGATGTCGAGCTGGCCACGCTTGTAGTCGGCGTAGAAGCGATCGATGTCACGCAGGTAGGTTTCGGCATCGACAATGCCGAGCTTCACGATGAAGCGGCCCCATTCGTGGTCGCTGTCGGTCGGGATGAGCGTGTGATCGAGGTCGAAGAGTGCGAGATTCGTCATGAGTGCGCATTTTACTTGAAGCGGCTCGGCGTGGCCGGCGAGCCTTCGGGAGCGGCGTCGGCGGCCGGCTGCGCGAGCATCGTGCGCAGCAGCGGCAGCGTGATCGCGCGCTTTTGTTCGAGCGAGAAGCGGTCGAGCGCATCGAGCAGGGCCATGAGGCTCGGCATGTCTCGCCGAAAGTGCGTGAGCAGGTAGGCGGGCACGTCGTCGGCCAGCGCAATGCCGCGCTCCTTCGCCGCGTGCTTGAGCACGGCGCTCTTGCGCTCGTCGGGCAGCGGAGCCAAATGGAACACGAGCCCCCAGCCGAGGCGGGTGCGCAGATCCTCGCGCACGGCGAGCCCGAGCGGCGCGGCGTTGCCGGTTGCGACAAGCGCGCTCGTCGGATGCGCGCGCACCTCGTTGAAGAGGTTGAACAGCGCGATCTGCTGCGCGCCCGAGAGCTTGTCGCAGTCGTCGACGGCGTAGATCGCCACGCTCGGATCGAACGCGAACGCCGCCAGCGCGCTTTGCGGCCCGAGGAACGAGGCGTGGCCGGGTGCCGCGCTTTGCACGAGCGCCGAGAGCAGATGGCTGCGGCCGCTGCCGCTCTCGCCCCAGACGTAGAACGTGCGGTCGGCGAGCGGGCCCGCCGCCAGCGCGCCCTCGAGCTCGGCGAGCCGGGCGACGAGTTCCGCGTTGGCGCCGGCAAAGAAGTTATCGAACGTCGACGGCGGCGGTGTGCCGAGGTCGAGCGTCAATTGGCGATGCACAGTCACGATGTGGGAAACGAGCAATCAAACGGTCAAACAAAAAATCAAATAATCCAACGAACGAAAAGGACCTAAACGATCGAACGAACGAAGCGCTCGATGTCACGCTCGGCTCCTCAATTCTTATAGAGCGAACTCGAGAGGTAGCCGCGCCGCACTTCGCGCAGGGCCGTGGACAGAATCGCGCTGACGGGCAGCGCGAGCAGTATCCCGAAGAAGCCGAACAGCTGGCCGAATGCGAGCAAGGCGAAAATCACCGCGAGCGGGTGCAGGCCGATGCGCTCGCCCACGAGGCGCGGCGTGAGAAACATGCTCTCGAGAATTTGCCCGACCCCGTAGACGACCGCCACGGCGACGAAGCCGTAGACGCTGCCGAACTGCAGCAGCGCCGCGAGCAGCGCGAGCGCGAGGCCGATCGCGAAACCGACGTACGGGATGAACACGGCCAGCCCGGTGAAGATGCCGACCGGCAGCGCGATCTCGAAGCCCGCAATGGTCAACGCGATGGCGTAGAACGCGGCGAGCACGCCCATCACGAGCAATTGGCCGCGCAGATACTGCGACAGCGTGCGGTCCATTTCAACCGCGAGTTCGAGCGTCTTGGGCAGCCAGCGGCGCGGCACGATCGACGCGAAGCGCGCGAGCATCTTGTTCCAGTCGTACAGCAGGTAGTAGAGCACGAGCGGGACCATGACCACATCCCCGATCACGGTGATCATGACGTTGCCGCTCGTGCGCAGCGACTTCCAGGCCGCGAGCGCGACGGTTTGCGCGCTGCCTTCGAGCTGCGATGTGAGCATGTCGCGCAGGCTCGAGAAATCGAAGATGTCGCCGTAGCCGAGCGCCGCGAGCTTGGGCTGCAGCCAGTCGTGCAGATGCGAGATCAGCCCCGGAATCTGCGCCTTCAGTTCGGGCCCTTCCTTTTGCACGACCGCGAACACGAGCAGCACGAGCAGCGAGACTACGAGCGCGAACACGAGCATCATCACGAGCGCCGCGAGGCCGCGGGGGATCCGATGGCGCACGAGCCAGGCGACGCCGGGCTGGAGGATGTAGGCCAGGATCGCGCCGAGCAGGAACGGCGTCAGTACGGGGCTGAGCAGCCACAGCAAGATGCCTAGGCCCAGCGCGACGGCGCCCCAGAAGAGCGCTTGGCGCTGGTAGGGCGTGAGAATCGGTGAATTCTGCGACAAAGGCGTATCCCAGTCAGCATCGGTTAAAATCGCATTTTACCGACCTTCTCGCTCTTCCCCATGAATCAACCGAAATCCTCGCCGGACGCCAACGCTGGCGCCCAGGGTCTGTCGTACCGTGACGCGGGCGTCGACATCGATGCAGGCGACGCGCTCGTCGACGCCATCAAGCCCTTTGCGAAAAAGACGCTGCGCGAAGGCGTGCTGGGCGGTATCGGCGGGTTCGGCGCGCTGTTCGAGGTGCCGAAGAAGTATCGCGAGCCCGTGCTCGTGTCGGGCACGGACGGCGTCGGCACGAAGCTGAAACTGGCGTTTCATCTGAACAAACACGATACGGTCGGCCAGGATCTCGTCGCGATGAGCGTGAACGACATCCTCGTCCAGGGCGCCGAGCCGCTGTTCTTCCTCGATTACTTCGCCTGCGGCAAGCTCGACGTCGGCACGGCCGCCACGGTCGTGAAGGGTATCGCGCAGGGCTGCGAACTGTCCGGCTGCGCGCTGATCGGCGGCGAGACGGCCGAGATGCCGGGCATGTACCCGGACGGCGAGTACGATCTGGCGGGCTTTGCCGTCGGCGCGGTCGAAAAGAGCAAGATCATCGACGGCAGCACGATCGCCCCGGGCGACGTCGTGCTCGGCCTGGCTTCGAGCGGCATCCATTCGAACGGCTTTTCGCTCGTGCGCAAGATCATCGAGCGCGCGAATCCCGACCTGTCGGCCGATTTCCACGGCCGCTCGCTGGCCGACACGCTGATGGCGCCGACGCGCATCTACGTGAAGCCGTTGCTGGCGTTGATGGAAAAGATCGCCGTGAAGGGGATGGCGCACATCACGGGCGGCGGGCTCGTCGAAAATATCCCGCGCGTGCTGCGGGACGGGCTGACGGCCGAATTGCAGGCGTCGGCTTGGCCGATGCCGCCGCTGTTCACGTGGCTGCAGCAGCATGGCGGCGTTGCCGACGCCGAGATGCATCGCGTCTTCAACTGCGGGATCGGGATGGCCGTCGTCGTGGCGGCGGACGTGGCCGATGAAGCCGTGCGCGAATTGACGGCGGCCGGCGAGCAGGTCTGGAAGATCGGCGTGGTGCGCGCGAGCAAGGAAGGCGAGGCGCAGACGGTCGTGGTTTGAGGCGCGTGCGAGGTGCTCGTTTGAAAGACAGTCCCGAATGCGGGTTGCTTACGCCTGCTCGGCGCAAGTATTCGCTAGATCAGTGGGTTGCGGCGTGCGATTCGGAGGCCCCGCTGCCGGCCGATCTTGCCGCCTGGGGTGGGGGCGAGCCGGTCGGTCGCGAAGTATGGCGCGGCGCGTCAAGTTCGAACGTGGGGATGTCCTGAAGGCCCCTCGTTCACCCCGACGGCTGCTTCGACCGCGCGTACGGCCCCGTCCGTAGCGCTCGGCGCGCAGCAATCGATGACGATCCGCTCGGGCATCGAGCGCAGCCAGGTCAGCTGCCGCTTGCAGAGCTGCCGCGTGGCGAAAATCCCCCTGTCGCGCATCGTCGCGTAATCGATCGCGCCGTCCAAGTATTCCCACGCCTGCCGGTAGCCGACGCAGCGCATCGACGGCAAGCCCGGATTCAAATCGCCGCGCGCTCGCAGGCGCTGCACTTCGTCGACGAAACCATTTTCGAGCATTGCATCGAAGCGCTGCGCAATGCGCGTGTGCAGCACCGACCGGTCGCTTGGTTCGAGCGCGATCGGTACGAAGCGGTAGGGCGTTTCGTTTTCATCTTTGCGTTCGGGTGCAGCCAGCAATGCCGACATCGGCTGCCCCGTCAGCATGAACACTTCGAGTGCGCGCTGGATGCGCTGCGCGTCGTTCGGCGCCAGGCGCGCCGCCGTTTCCGGATCGACGCCCGCAAGCCGCGCGTGCAACGCGGGCCAGCCTTCGCGCGCCGCATCGGCTTCGAGTGCGGCGCGCACATCGGGATCGGCGCCGGGCAAATCGTTCAGGCCCTGCGTCAACGCCTTGTAGTAGAGCATCGTCCCGCCGACGAGCAGCGGCACGCGGCCGCGCGCAACGATCTCGCCGATCGCGCGCAGGGCATCGGCGCGGAAATCCGCCGCCGAGTACGCTTCGGTCGGCTCACGCACGTCGATCAGATGATGCGGCACGCGTGCCTGCTCGCCGAGCGTTGGCTTGGCCGTGCCGATGTCCATGCCGCGATAGACGAGCGCGGAGTCGACGCTGACGATTTCCGAGGGATGCTTGGCCGCGAACGCGAGCGCCGCCGCGGTCTTGCCCGACGCCGTCGGGCCCAGCAGGCAAGCGATGGCGATGCGATGAGGCTCGTTCACGCGCTTCACTGCCCGCGCAAGAAAAGACGGTCGAGATCGCCGAGCGTCAGCTGATACCAGGTCGGCCGGCCGTGATTGCACTGATCGGCGCGTTCGGTCGCTTCCATTTGGCGCAGCAGCGCGTTCATCTCGTCGAGCGTCAGGCGCCGGTTCGCGCGCACGGCATGGTGGCAGGCCAGCGTGCCGAGCAGTTCGTGCTGGCGCTCGGTCAGCACGCGCGAGCCGCCGTAGGCGTGCAGATCGGCCAGCACCGCGCGTGCGAGCGCCGGCAGGTCGGCGTCCTTGAGCAGCGCCGGCACGGCGCGGATCGCGAGCGTTGTGGGCGAGAGCGCGGCAAGATCGAAGCCGAGCGCCTCGAGGGATTCGCGTTCTTCCTCCGCCGTGCCGATTTCGACGGCGTCGGCCGTCATCGAAACGGGAATCAGGAGCGGCTGCACGGCCACAGTCCGCTCGGACAACGCGCGCTTGAACTGCTCGTACAAGATTCGTTCATGCGCGGCATGCATGTCGACGATCACGAGGCCGCGCGCGTTCTGCGCCAGCACGTAGACGCCGTGGATCTGGCCGAGCGCGAAGCCGAGCGGCTGGTCGAGATCGGCGGCCATCGCCGCTTGCGATCCGCCGAACGCCGCCGGGCCCGCGGCATCCGCCGCACCGTCGCGCGCTTCGAAGGGCGACGATGCGGGCGTGGACAGCCAAGGTGCGCCATCGACGCGCCCCGCATCGCCCGCGTTCGCGCCGGCGCCGGCCTGCGCGGCATCCTTGCGCCCGAACAGCGCGTCATAGAGCGCAAGCGGCTGCGCGACGGGCAGCGTGCCCTGCGTCATCCGCGAATCGCGCATCCAAGTGGTACCGCCGCGGCTCGCCGCCGAAAGCGACACGCCGCCGGCCGCCGAGCCGCCCAAACCGGCTCCGCTCACTTCGCCGAGGCCAGCTCCAGCACGCGGTTCGATCTGAGCCGCATGGCCGAGCGCCGTCGTCTCGGGCGAAGCGCCGGCGTGGCGCGCGAGCGCGCGCTGCAGCGCATGGAACACGTACTGATGGACGGCGCGCGAATCGCGGAACCGCACTTCGATCTTCGACGGATGCACGTTGACGTCCACCGCTTCGGGCGGCAGATCGAGGAACAGCACGTACGACGGATAGCGATCGCCGTGCAGGACGTCTTCATACGCCGCGCGCACGGCGTGCGTGAGCAGCTTGTCGCGCACGAAGCGGCCGTTGACGAAGAAGTATTGCTGGTCGGCGCGGCCGCGGCTGGCCGTCGGCAGCCCCGCGCAACCGTACAGCGCGATTTCTCCGGCAATTTCCTCGAGCGGCAAATGCGCGCTCGCGAACGCTTCGCCGAGTATCTTCGAGACGCGCACCGGCGGCTCGCTCGCATTCCAATGCTCGAGCGCGCGGCCGTTGTGCATGACCGAAATCGCCACGTCGGGCCGCGCGAGCGCCGCGCGCCGGATCATCTCGACGCAGTGGCCGAGCTCCGTTTGTTCACTTTTGAGGAACTTCCGGCGCGCCGGCGTGTTGAAGTAAAGCTCGCGCACTTCGATCGTCGTGCCGACACCGCCGGCGGCTGGGGCCAGTACACCCGTCTGCGCGTCGATGCGCGTGGAATGCGCGGTGTCGGGCGTGCGGCTCGTGATGAACATTTCGGCCACGGAAGCGATCGAAGCGAGGGCTTCGCCGCGAAACCCGAGCGTGGCGACGGCCTCGAGTTCGGCCAGCGAGCGGATTTTGCTCGTCGCGTGGCGCATCAAGGCGAGCGGCAATTCGCTCGGCGGGATGCCGCAGCCGTCGTCGGCGATCGAGATCCGTTTGACGCCGCCCGCGTCGAGCAGGATGCGCAGCGTCTTGGCGCCGGCGTCGAGCGCGTTTTCGAGCAGTTCCTTGACGACCGAGGCCGGCCGCTCGACGACTTCGCCGGCGGCGATTTGGCTGATCAGCTGATCGGGCAGCGGGGCGATCGCGCGGCGTACCGCGGCCATCGCGGGCGCGGCACGCTCGGCGTCGGCCGGCGATTCGGGAAATTCGGACATGCGGCGATTATAGCGATTTGCCGCCGGTCGATTCTCAAGGCAGGCGCGGTTCGCCGAGCCGTTTCGAGATCGGTCATGTAGTTTCGGTATCATGGCGCGATGATTCGCGCGCAGGGAGCGGCTCTGTCGATTTCATAGATTGCGGCCTATTGCACTGTATTGCGCCGCGCGCCGCTTGGCTCGTTTTGATTTTAGGAAGGAATGCCTTTGGATACGCTGCTTCATCTCGTCACGCTGGTTCTGCACATCGACAAGTTCCTCGGTGATTTCGTCCATCAGTACGGTGCATGGGTATATGCCGTGCTGTTCCTGATCGTCTTTTGCGAGACGGGTCTCGTCGTCTTGCCGTTTCTGCCCGGCGATTCGCTGCTGTTCATCGGCGGGGCGTTCTGCGCGACGGGCGAAATGAATCTGGCTTCGTTGATCGTGCTGCTGCTCGTCGCGTCCGTCACCGGCAACACCGTCAACTACCTGATCGGCCGGGCGATCGGGCCTAAGGTCTTCAATACGCATATTCCGTTCTTGGAGCGCTTTCTCGATCGAGCCGCGCTGCAGAAGACGCACCGCTTCTACGAGCGGCATGGCGGCAAGACGATCGTGCTGGCGCGCTTCGTTCCCGTCGTGCGCACGTTCGCGCCGTTCGTGGCCGGCGTCTCCGAGATGCCGACGGGCCGTTTCCAGCTGTTCAACGTGACCGGCGCCGCACTGTGGGTCCTGTTGCTCGTGCTGGCCGGCTATTTCTTCGGCAATATTCCGTTCATTCGTCAGTACCTGAACGCGATCGTGCTGGTGGGCGTCGGCGCGGCGATCGTGCCGGTGGCGCTGGCCGCGCTCTACAAGCTCATGCGAAAGAAGTCGTCCACGGGTATCGCGCCGAACGGCGGCAACCGTTGAGCGGGTGCGCCGGGCTCGGTGCGGTGCGGTGCTTGAAGTAGGCCGCACGCAATAGCAATAAGACACGACGTGTCACGAGAAGAAAGGGGGGATGTCACCATGCAAGGTCCGACCGCCGATGTTCGCCTGATCACGGTCAAGCTCGAGACGCTCCGGCCCACGCAAGTCACGGTGGGCTATCACGAGGTCGAGGTCAAGCGCGAGCACTGGAAGTCGCTCGACAAGAAGGGGCGCGCGCAGGCCATCTCGACGCATTGGTTTCCCGCCGTGCTCGGCCCCGAGCGGCAACACTTCATCGTCGATCACCACCATCTCGGGCTCGCCTTGGTCGAAGAAGGCGTCAGCGAGGTCCAGCTGATGGTGCAGCGCGACCTCTCGTGGCTCGATCCCGTCATCTTCTGGCGCATGATGGAGCACTGCCAGTGGGTGCATCCGTTCGGCGCGGACGGCACGCGGTGCGACTACGACGATCTGCCCAAAACGTTGACCGAACTCGTCGACGATCCCTATCGCAGCCTGGCGGGGGCCTTGCGTCACGTGGGCGGCTATGCGAAAGACATGGCGCCGTTCAGCGAATTTCTTTGGGCCGACTATCTGCGTCCGAGGATTCCCGAAAAGCGCGTGCGCAAGGATTTCGACAAGGCCCTGGCGGCGGCGCTCGCCTGCGCGCACGATCACGAGGCGCGCTACTTGCCGGGCTGGGCGGGCAAAACCGCGGCACGCTGATTTCCACCTCGCTTCCACCTCGCTTCCACCTGGGGCTCGAGGCTATGACGATCGATACGGGGCACGCAGCCGCCGCGCATCTGCAGGATCCGTGTCAGTACGCACAGCCCGGCGCGCCGACGCCGCCGGCGCAGCGCGCCGTGAAGGACGCGCTCGCCGGGATGTCGATCGCCGGTTTGCTGCTGCCTGAAGCCGTCGCCTACTCGGGCATCGCCAATATGCCGCCGCAAGCCGGCGTCGTCGCGCTGCTCGCGGGGCTGACCGTCTATGCCTTGCTCGGGCGCAGCCGTTTTGCCATCGTTTCGTCCACTTCGTCGTCGGCGGCCGTGCTCGCGGCTACCGTCGGCGCGCAAGCGGGCGGCGGTGCCGCGGCGCACCTCGCCTATGCGGCCGCGCTCGTTTGCGCGACCGGCATTCTGTTCGTGCTCGCGGGCTGCGCACGGCTGGGCGGCATGTCCGACTTCGTCGCCAAGCCCGTGCTGCGCGGCTTTGCGTTCGGGCTCGCGCTGACCATCGCCGTCAAACAGCTGCCGACCATTCTCGGCGTCTCGTCGCACTACGGCGACGTGCCCCGCATGGCGTTCGATCTCGCGCGCCAGCTCTTCGCCTGGAACCCGCACAGCGTCGCCGTGGGGGGCATCGCGCTCGCCATCCTGTTTGCGCTGGGCCGCAGCGCGCGCATCCCCGCGACGCTCGTCGTCATCGTGCTCGGCATCGGTGCGGGGTACTTCATCGATTGGCATAGCTGGGGCATGACCGTCGTCGGCGCGATCGACGTGCAGGACGTCCGCTTCGGGCTGCCCGCGTTCGCGCGCACGCAATGGCTGCAGACGATCGAACTCGGCTTCGCGCTGATGCTGATCCTCTATGCGGAGTCGTACGGCTCGATCCGCAGCTTCGCGCTCAAGCACGGCGACCCGATGTCGGCCAATCGCGATCTCGTCGCGCTCGGCGGCGCGAACCTCGTCTCGGCGCTGCTGCAGGGGATGCCCGTCGGCGCGGGGTACTCGGCTTCGTCGGCCAACGAAGCGGCCGGTGCGCAGACGCGCTGGGCGGGGCTCGTCGCCGCGATCGTAGTCGGTTTGATCGTGCTTTTCCTACGGCCGCAGCTCGCCCGCATTCCCGAGCCCGTGCTCGCGGCCATCGTCATCTACGCCGTCAGCCATTCGCTGCATCCGGACGTGTTTCGGCCCTACATCGTTTGGCGCCGCGACCGGCTGTTGACGGCCGCGGCGCTCTTGGCCGTGCTCCTGCTCGGCGTGCTGCACGGCCTGCTCGTCGCGATCGGGGTGAGCCTGCTGCTGACGCTGCGCAATTTCTCGGTGCCGATGGTGAGCGTGCTCGGTCGCCTGCGCGACAGCCACGATTTCGTCGACCTGTCGAAGCATGCCGATGCGCGGCCCGTCGACGGCGTCATGATCCTGCGTCCCGAAGAGCCGCTGTTCTTCGCGAACGCCGATCGCGTGCTCAGCGAGGCGCGCAAGCTCATCGGCGCGCAGGCAAGCGTGCCCGGCACGGTGATGCTGAGCTTGGAGGAAACACCCGACGTCGACAGTACGTCGATCGAGGCGCTGCGCATCTTTTCCGCCGAGTTGCGCGCGCATGGCGAGCGGCTTGTACTCGTGCGCTTAAAGCCGCGCGTGCTCGAGGTGCTCGGCCGCGCCGCCGACGAAACGCTGCCGCGTGATGCGCTCCATGAACTTAGCGTCGACGAGTGCGTACAATCGGTGCTGGCGCAACTACCCCGCTTGCAAGTGCCGCAGCAGGGCTGACCTGACCCGGGCTGGCTCGGCGCTTTCGACGCATCCCTCCGCCTCACCTCACATTGCCTTATCCGTTTCCCCTTCCACAAGGAACGATCCGCCTATGAAGATGAGCGATATCCCCTTCGGCGTGACCGACTGGTCCGACGTCGAACCCGAACCGCATCCCGGCGATTCCGGCACGGCTTACTGGCGCACGCGCAAATTCGGCGACATCCGCGTCCGGCAAGTCGAATACACCCCCGGCTACCTGGCCGATCACTGGTGCGTGAAAGGGCACATCCTTTACGTGCTCGACGGCGAACTGCACACCGAACTCGAGGACGGCCGCCGTTTCGTGCTGAAGGCGGGGCAGAGCTATCAGGTCGCCGATGGGGCCGAGCCGCATCGTTCGAGCACGCCCGTCGGGGCCAAGTTGTTCATCGTGGATTGACGATCGACATGGTTCGCCGGCGTTGGCGGCGAGCCTTGCACGGCGATTGCGGCGAAGCGATTTTCATCGCGGCGATGAAACTGTAAAGCCGCGCCGATGCTGTTTCCGGCGCGCGCGAGCCGCGATGATGCGGATCAACGGAGCGGTGCCGCGGGGGAAACGACCCGCGCGCTGCCGCTCCCCCGCCACCGAAAATCAAGGAGCCCGCCGCCATGAAAGCCGTTGCCTACTACCGCAATCTGCCGATCGACAATCCCGAATCGCTCGTCGATATCGAACTGCCCGATCCGCAGCCGGGGCCGCGCGATTTGCTCGTCGAGGTGCGGGCCGTTTCGGTCAATCCCGTCGACGTGAAAGTGCGCGCGGGCGCCGCGCCCGAGCAGGGCCAGCCGAAGGTCATCGGCTGGGATGCGGCCGGCGTCGTGCGTGCGGTCGGCGCCGACGTGACGCTGTTCCGGCCCGGCGACAAGGTCTGGTATGCAGGCTCGCTCCTGCGCCCCGGCACGAACAGCGAGCTGCATCTCGTCGACGAGCGCATCGTCGGCCACATGCCACACTCGCTCGACTTCGCTCATGCTGCAGCGCTGCCGCTGACGTCGATCACGGCTTGGGAGCTGCTCTTCGACCGCCTGCGGGTGCCGGAAGGCCAAACGCCGACGGGCCGATCGCTGCTCGTAATCGGCGCGGCGGGCGGCGTCGGCTCGATTCTCGTGCAGCTCGCACGCCAGTTGACCGGGCTGACCGTCATCGGCACGGCCTCGCGCCCCGAAACGGCCGAGTGGGTGCGCGAGTTGGGCGCGCATCACGTCATCGACCATACGAAGCCGCTCGCCGAAGAACTCAAGCGGATCGGCGTCGACACGGTCGATTATGTCGCGAGCCTGACGCATACCGATACACACTTTCCGCAGATCGTCGAAGCGATCAAGCCTCAGGGCAGTTTGGCGCTGATCGACGATCCCGAGGCGCTCGACGTCCGGCAGCTGAAGCGCAAGAGCGTGTCGCTGCATTGGGAGTTCATGTTCACGCGCTCGATGTTCGGCACGCCCGATCAAGTCGCCCAGCACGAATTGCTCGATCGCGTGGCGGCCCTCATCGATGCGGGTACGCTGCGCACGACGCTGGCCGATCACTTCGGCAAGATCGACGTGGCGAACTTGAAGCGTGCGCATGCGCTGCTCGAGAGCAATCGCGCGCGCGGCAAGATCGTGTTGGAAGGATTTTAAGGGATTGAACGCCGAGACGCGCTGGAAGCACTTTAGAAGCGGGCGGCCGATGCGGTAACCGGCCGTCGCGAATCGAATCGAAGCGGGGCACGCGAGCGCATGCCCCGCTTTCGTTCGTTTACGGCAGCGAAATCGTGAGATTGGCTGAATCCGCTTCGGGCTGCACGAGCTGCGAGTAGGGCGCGAGCGTGTGCATCGTCGAATTGCGCAGGTAGGTGTTGAGCCCGAAATAGGCCCCGAGTCCGACTAGCGCGAAGACGGCGCCGATCGTCCACAGCGGCAATTCATGCTTGAGACGGTGCGCGATCTGATCGGGCAGCGGCCAATGCGGCGCGAACGGCGCGCGCTTGCCTTTCATCTGAGCGATTTCGTCGCCGAGCCGGCCCGTCAGGTAGGACAGCTTTTCAGGGCCCTCGAGCAGGTACTTCCCTTGGAAGCCGAGCAGCAGACACATATGGAAGACCTCGAGCGACTGCAGCCGCGCGATGCCTTGGGCGCGGCACGTTTCGAGCAGCTCGAAGAACTTCTCGCCGGCCAGTTGTTCGCCGAACAGCGTGAGCTGCAGCGGGCGGCGCTCCCATTCGGCGCGGATCTTGAACGAAGAGGCGAGCACCGCTTCGTCGATGGCCGCGCAAAAAGCGAACTTCGACGCGTAGACGTCGTCGGCCGGCGCGTTGAGCTTTTTCGCGCCGCGTTCGAAATCGGCGAGAAACGCCTGCACGCGGCCGCCGAACTCGGACGCTTCCCCGGGCTCGCGCCCCTGCTTGAGCAGGAACACCATGAAAAAGCCGTCGTACAGCAGATCGCGCAGCGAGCGTGCTTGAAACGGTCCTTCGGTTGAAACCGAGGGCGGCGCGGACATCGGTGCGCCGGCACCGAACAGCGAAGGCATTTGACTCAAGATGTCACCGCGATGAGTTCGAGTTTCAGATCGTTGATACCGGACGGCGCGTAGATCATCGCCGATTGCGCCTGCAGCATCCGGTCATAGAGGCTGCTGCGCGATTCGAACGCGAAATAGCAGGCGCCCGGCCGCACGGGCACGGCCGGCGGCACTTGCGGCGTATAGACGAGGCGTACGCCCGGCATCGCCGACAGCACGAGCTTGTCGACATCGTCCGGTGCGCCCACCTTGAAGCGCGCGGGCACCGCATCGACGAGTTCGACGGCGGGCATGTCGGCGGACACGGCAAGGAAGAAGGTTGTCTTCTCGTCGATCTTGCCCGAATCGAGCCGGCCGACGTGGAACGACGGACGCACTTCATCGAGCGCGATTCCGAAGTAGCGCGTCGAAATGACCGTCTCGAGCAGATCGCGCACCATCGTATCGAGCAGCGCGAAGCCCGGGCCGGGATCGTCGTGCCGGTACGCGGGCAAATCGGCGAGCGCGTAGCGCTTCGAGAACGTCATCAACTGCCCGGCGAGCCGAAGCAGCTCCAGGAACAGGCGTTCGGGATGCAGCGTGGGCTGCTGCAGCAAATGCACGAGCGAGGCCACCGCGCCGTTGGCCGTGTGCAGGAGCCAGAACGAGGCGATGTCGCCCGAACGGAATTCGATGATGTTCTTCGTCGGCTCGCGGTGAAAACCGTACAGCGCACTGACTTTCGCCTGCAGCGCGTCGATGAGCTGGCGCAGCCGCTGATGGAGAATCGGCGAGGCCTCGACGGCCAAACACGGCGGCACGAAGGACTCGTCGAACTCGAACCCCGACGTGGCCGTGCGCCGCAAGCGCGCGAGCGGCACGGCCAGCAATTGCGCGCGCGGCTCGGTATGGCTGATCAGCTTCACGCGCGACTTGAGGAACGTCAGGTTCGCGACGGCCGCATCGGTGAACTGATCGGCGACGCTCGCCTGCTTGGACGCGTAGCGCGAGACGAACACTTCGGCGGCGTCGTCCGCGCAGTTGCCGCCCGTCTCGCGCAGCGGATGCAGCGCGAGATAGAACGTGAATTCGGCCACGCCCTCGGGCAGCGTATCGAGCGCGATCGACTGCGGCAGCTCGTCGGCCAGCGGCGCCGCGTAGAGCGAACCGTCGGGGAAGACGAGCGACAATTCCGAGACGCGCAGCAGATTGTTCGCGAGCGCGTCGGCATCGAACCGCACGCTGCGCACGCCCCAGTTGAACGGCTGAATCGCCCTGATCGATTCGAACAGCCGCGCCTCGTGATAGGCATCCTGTTGCTGGAAATGCTGGGGCCGCAGAAAAAGCCCCTCGCCCCAAAGCAATTTCGCCGAATAACTCATCTGAATTCCGCCATCAGGTTTTCATATATTGCGCGCATGGCCGCCATGACGGGCGGCGCGCTCGACCCGCGAGAGATCAAAGGCCTGCGCACTAGCCGCAACTCACCGACGAGAGCAGATTGAGCCCTTGCAGCGGCAATTGCGGATCCGGCGAGATGACGGAGCCGGTCGCCACCGTCATCGCGCAGTTGTGAAGGCCGATCATTATGCCGGATTTCTCTGATTTAGCCGGATCGAACACGAATTTCCAACGTGAGAGCGCCGGGTCTCGAAACAAAGCCACGACACCGAACGCCTGAGCCTCGTGCGCGACTTTTTCGGTGATTTGGTAATGCTGACCGGGAATCAGCGTCACCTCGCGCACGCTCAGTAAATCGGTGCCGAGCGTGCTCTTTTCCTTGGCCGGATCGGTAAACGTGTCGAACGGCGCCTGCTGGAACGAAGTCGGATCCTTCAATGCGTACAGCCGCACGACGAGCGCAAGCGGGTGGTCGTCGTTGGCCGCGTTCAGGTTCGATGCGGCCGCGAGCGTAAGCGGGACATTGCGCGGCGGCTTCTGCGAATCGGGCACGGGCGGCTTGCCGATGCCGCTCGCCTGCAGCGCCGTGGAGGCGGCTGCCCCGAGCAAGGTCACGCCCGCGGCGCAGCCGCCCAATAACGCGCACACGGCGAGCGGCCATGCCAGGCGCGACCAAAACCGATAACCGAAAGCTTTACGACTCACGCCGGCACCCCGTCCAAGTTGACGCATTACCCATCTATTCATGTCGAATTCGTGACGTCGCCGACTGTTTGCCGATTCCGATTGCCCGTCGATTGACGAGCAGCCGCCGCGACGATAACACGCTAAGCAACGTACAAGTTTGTCTAGTTCTCTAGTTCAAACGATAGGAAATTTTTTCCATATATAAATTCATTTTGCATTGATTCGGAAATTATTTCAGCATCGGCTATCTGTGATATCACGGGCATTCAAATGTTAAGGATTCTGATTTGAAGCGGCCTAGTTGAATTATCGAAAATTGGCCGGTACTATACGCGCGCACTCGCCGCAAAGCAAAGTTGCGGTTTCCCTCCAGCGAATTAATAAGCCGCCTGGCAGTAAAGAAGAATGATGAAACAACGACTTTTAAAATTGACCGCGGCGGCGCTCGTGAGCGCCGCGATGGTCGGCTGCGCGACGCAAAACGCGAGCACGCAACCCACTCCCGAAGCCTTCAACAAAGCGCTGGCCGACGCCGATGCCGTCGCCAAGGGCGGCGATCAGACGCGCGCCCTAGCGCTCTACGATCAGTTGACGAAGATGGATCCGACGCGCGAGGAGCCGTGGTCGCGCATCGCGCAGATCCAGTTCCAGCAATCCCATTACGGCCAGGCCATCGTCGCGGCGCAAGAAGCGCTGCAGCGCGATCAGACCGACCGCGACGCGAAGAGCGTGCTGGCCGTGAGCGGCCTGCGCGTGGCGACCGAATCGCTGGGCCAGCTGCGGCAGGATTCGGCGCTCGCCGGCGATGCGAAGTCGGATGCGCAGGTGCTCGCGCATCAGCTGCGCGAAACGCTCGGCGAAAGCACGCTGTTTCCGGAAGAAGTCGAGAAAAAGCCGGTCGTGAAGAAGCGCCGCTACGTGCGCCACCCCGTCGCCGCGCAAAAGCCGGCTGACAAAGTAGCGGAAAACGCCGAGGCCGCTCCGGCAGCTCCGGCGGCCCCGGCCAAGAGCGCCGCACCCGCGCAGCCGGCCAAGAGCGGCGGCGCATCCGATCCCTTCAGTGCGCTTCGCTGATCGGCCCATTTGATCCAGTCGCTTCGGGGAGCCAACGATGGCGAAGAAGGAAAGCATTCAGAAACGCCTGCAAAAGGTGCGGCCGCCGCGCGTGCAGCTGACCTATGAAGTCGAGCGCGGCGACGCGATCGAAGTCAAGGAGCTGCCGTTCGTCGTGGGCGTGGTGGCCGATCTCGGCGGGCAGTCCGAGGTCGAGCAGCCGAAGCTGCGCGACCGCAAGTTCGTCAGCATCGATCGCGACAATTTCGACGACGTCATGAAAGGCGTCGAGCCGCGCGCCGCGTTCCAGGTCAAGAACGAGCTGACGAGCATCGGCGGTTCGTTCGGCGTCGATCTGCGCTTCCGTTCGATGGACGATTTCGGGCCCGACGCGGTGGTCGAGCAGATCGAGCCGCTGCGGCGCTTGCTCGATGCGCGCACGAAGCTGGCCGATCTGCGCAACAAGCTGGCCGGCAACGACAAGCTTGAAAGCCTGCTCAGCGAAGTGCTCGCCAACACGCAGCAGCTGCAGACGCTGGCCGGTGAAACGGGCGCGCGCGGCGATGGCGAAGACAAGCAAGACGAATAACGAAAGCGGGGTGTCAGCATGAATCAGCAAACGGCTACGGCCCCGAGCGGCGCCGCGCAAGCAGACGCCGGCACGTCGCTGCTCGACGATATCGTCGAGAAAAGCAAGGTCGCGAAATCGGATTCCGAGCATGCGCGCGCGAAGGATCTGATCGGCGAGCTCGTCCACCAGGTGATGGACGGCACGGTCGTCGTCTCGGACAACCTGTCGGCGACGATCGACGCGCGCATCGCCGAGCTCGACCGCCTGTTGTCGGCGCAGCTCAGCGAGGTCATGCACGCGCCCGAGTTCCAGCGCATGGAAAGCACCTGGCGCGGGCTCAATTACTTGGCCAAGGAAAGCAACACCGGCTCGACGATCAAGATCCGCGTGTTGAACGCCAACAAGCGCGAGATCGTCCGCGATTTCAAGGCGGCCGCCGAGTTCGATCAGAGCGCGCTGTTCAAGAAGGTCTACGAAGAAGAGTTCGGCACGTTCGGCGGCGCGCCGTTCGGCACGCTGATCGGCGACTTCGAGCTGACGCGTCAGCCCGAGGACATGTACTTCATCGAACAGATGTCGCATGTCGCGGCGGCGGCGCATGCGCCCTTCATCACGTCGGCCTCGCCCGAGATTCTCGGTCTCGAGTCGTTCTCCGATCTCGGCAAGCCGCGCGATCTCGGCAAGGTGTTCGATACGGTCGAATACGCGAAGTGGAAGTCGTTCCGCGAATCGGAAGATTCGCGCTACGTCGGCTTGACGCTGCCGCGCTACCTGGGTCGCCTGCCGTTCCATCCGAAGGACGGGCTCATCGCCGAAACCTTCAATTTCGTCGAAAACGTCGACGGCTCCGATCACAGCAAGTACCTCTGGTGCAACGCGGCGTGGGCATTCGCGGCGCGGCTGACGGCGGCGTTCGACGATTTCGGCTGGTGCGCGGCGATCCGCGGCGTGGAAGGCGGCGGGCTCGTCGAAGATCTGCCTACCCACACGTTCAAGACCGACGACGGCGAAATCGCCCTCAAGTGCCCGACCGAAATCGCCATTACGGACCGGCGCGAGAAGGAACTCAGCGATCTCGGCTTCATCCCGCTCGTGCACTGCAAGAACTCCGACTACGCGGCCTTCTTCGCGGCGCAGTCGGTGCAAAAGCCGAAGAAGTACAACACGGACAGCGCCAACGCGAATGCCGTGCTGTCCGCTCAGTTGCAGTACATCTTTTCGGTGTCGCGCGTTGCCCATTATCTGAAGGCGATGATGCGCGACAAGATCGGCAGCTTCGCTTCGGCGCAAAACGTCGAGACGTTCCTGAACCGTTGGGTCGCGCAATACGTGCTGCTCGACGACAACGCCACGCAGGAACAAAAGGCGCAATTTCCGCTGCGCGAGGCCTCGATCCAAGTGTCCGAGATCCCGGGCAAGCCGGGTTCGTATCGGTCCGTCGCCTTCTTGCGGCCGCATTTCCAGCTCGACGAACTGTCGATCTCGCTGCGGCTCGTAGCAGATCTGCCGAAAGCAGCCGGCGCTTAAACCTAGAAGCATTCCGAGTGCGGTCCGGGCCTAGAGCCCGGGACCGCGTATAAACCGCTACCTGGGAGTGAGAAGTCATGTTGAATATATTTTTGAAGTTTGGCACGCCCGCCATCAAGGGCGAATCGGCCGACAAGGACCACAAGGACTGGCTCGAAGTCACCTCGTGGAACCACTCGATCGTCCAGCCGCGCTCGGCCACGGCCTCGACGGCCGGCGGCGGCACGTCCGAGCGTTGCGAGCACGGCGACATGATGTTCACGAAGGAAATCGACGTCGTCAGCCCGCTGCTCTACCAACACGCGTCGGGCGGCACGACGTTCGACGAAGTGACGGTCGACTTCATGCGTTCGGACGGCGAAGGCAACCGCGTCAAGTACCTCGAAATCAAGATGAAGTACGTCATCATTTCGAGCGTGACGCCGAGCGTCGTCGGTGAAGGCCTGCCGACCGAACAGTTCTCGCTCAAGTACGCCGCCGTGCAATGGAAGTACACGCAGCAGAAGGTCGGCGGCGGTCAAGGCGGCAACGCGCAAGGCGCGTGGAGCCTGACGAAGAACGACAAGACCTACGCGGTCTAAATCGTGACCGATACGCCGCTTGCTTCCACGCGGGGCGGGCGGCGTATCGATTTAGGCGTGTCCGCTTGTTCCGTGTGTTTTGTTCGTTCCGTTCGTTTCTTTTTCTTCGTTTGACTTGCTTGAGTACGCCGCCCGATGAAGCGCTTCGAACCGAGTTTGCTCGATAAGCTCTTCGACGATGATCCTCGCTCGCCCGCGCCCGTGGCGATGCGCCAGTGGTCGCTCGAGGAGCTCAAGGGCCGCGTCGCGCGCGACGTCGAGTCGCTGCTGAACACGCGCATCGTGCTGACCGAGGACGAGCTCGAGAAGCTGCCCGAATGTCAGCGCTCGGTGCTCACGTACGGGTTGAACGATTTCGCGGGCCTGAGCCTGGCGAGCCACTACGATCGCACGTTCATCTGCGAATCCATCGAGCAGGCGATCGCCCGGCACGAGCCGCGCCTGCGCGAGGTGCGCGTATCGCTCGAAGTCAACGAGCAATCGACGAACGCGCTGTACTTCGTCATTCGCGCGAAACTCGTCGTCCATCCGGCCGAAGAGCCGGTGAGTTTCGATGCGATGCTGCAGGCCTCCACGTTGCAATATTCGGTCACGCGGTCGCGCCGCGGCACGGATGCCGCGCGTCCCCGCGCGCGCGAGTTCGGCTAGCCGATAAGAGAAGAGCGTAAAGCGACGCTCGGGGATCACAGATGCAAGCGTTGCTGCCTTACTACGAGCGCGAGCTGGCGTTTCTGCGCCGCTATTCGAGCGATTTTGCCGACCGGTACCCCAAGATCGCGGCGCGTCTCGCCCCGACGGGCGAGCAGAGCGACGACCCGCACGTCGAACGGATGATCGAATCATTCGCGCTGCTGTCGGCCCGCATCAACAAAAAGCTCGACGACGATCGCCCCGAATTCACCGAAGCACTGTTCGAAGTGCTGTATCCGCACTATCTGCGGCCGTTTCCGTCTTGCTCCATCGCGCAGTTCGGCTTGCCGCGAGGCGGCATGCCGGCGCACCCGATGACGATCCCCCGCGGCACGGCCTTGACCTCGCGCGAAATCCGCGGCGTGAGTTGCCGTTTCCGCACCGCCTATGACGTGACGCAGGCGCCGCTGCGCTTGGCGCGCGCGCGGCACACGCCGCTCGCCGAGGTGCCGCCTTCGGCCGTCACGCTGCCCGGCGATGCGTCCGCGCTGCTGTCGTTCACGTTCGAGACGACGCTGCCCGAAGGCACGCTCGGCGAATTGAACCTCTCGAAGCTGCGGGCCTACCTCCACGGCGAACAATCGTTCATCGCGGCGCTGACCGATTGCCTGTTCATGAAGGCGATCGGCGCGTACGTCGAAACGCCGGAGAGCCGCCTCTGGCGCCCGCTCGCCGCGATGCCGATCGAGCCGGCGGGTTTCGCCGACGCCGACGCGCTGATCGATTACCCGGCCAAGTCGCACCCCGCTTATCGCTTGCTCGCCGAATACTTCGCGTTTCCCGAGAAATTCGATTTCATCGACTTCGATTTTGGCGCGATGCTCAAAACCGCGGGGCGCTGCCGGCGCTTGACGGTGCACGTCGCGCTGGGCGAGCTGCGCGACGTGCCGCATATCGAGCGGCTCGTCGAATCGCTGAGCGTCAATCATGTGCGCCTGTTCTGCACGCCCGTCGTCAATTTGTTCACACATCGCGGCGAGCCGATCCATGTCAGCCACGAAGCCGTGTCGTATCCGGTCGTGGCCGATGCGAGCCATGCGGGCGATTACGAGGTGTACTCGATCGACGACGTGCGCCGCGTCGAGACGCGCGCCGATGGGCAAACGATCACCGAGCTTCGGCCGTTCTATGCGCTTCACCACGACGAAGCGGCGCGGGTGGGGCGCTATTGGTTCGCCCGCCGCAACGATTGGGTCGCGCGGAACAGCCCAGGCTACGAAACCGAGATTTCGGTCGTCGACGCCGATTTCGATCCGCTCGATGCGCGCACCGACACGCTGAGCCTCGCGTTGACGTGTACGAATCGAGATCTGCCGGCGCGGCTCGCCATCGGCCTCGAAGGCGGCGATCTATTCGCCGAGCCGGACGTTGCGACCGGCGCGATCGGCTTGCTGTCGCGGCCGAGCCCGAGCGTGCGTGTCGCGCGCGGCACCCCGATGCGCTGGCGGCTCGTTTCGCATCTCGCGCTCAATCATGTCTCGCTCTCGGCCGACGGCCTGGCCCCGCTCAAGGAGTTGCTCGCGCTCTACGACACGCGGCGCACGCCCGTCTCGGCGCGGCACATCGCGGGCATCGTCGGCATCGAGCAGAAGCCGGCCGTGCATTGGCTGCCGGGCCGTCCCTACGCGACGTTCGTACGCGGCGTCGAAGTGCGATTGACCGTCGATGAATCGTATTACGTGGGCACGAGCCTCGCGACGTTCGTGCGCGTGCTCGATACGTTCTTCGGCCTGTTCGTGAGATTGAACAGTTTTGTCCAACTCGTGGCCGTGGCAGGCCGCACAGGCGAGGAGATCATGCGATGCAAACCGCGCAGCGCGGAATCGACGCTGGCGTAGTCGAGCGGCTGCTCGACGAGCCGTATCGGTTCCAATTCTTTCAGGCGGTTCGCGTGCTCGAGACGTGGTTCTCGAGGCAAGACGAGGCCGATCTCGGCCCGCGCGGCGAGTCGGGCATCGCGTTCCGCAACAGCCTTGCGCTGACCTTTCCGCCGAGCGAGGTCGAGCGGGCGATCTCGTACGACGCCGCCGGCGAGGCGCTCGCCGGCCAAGAGGCCGTGCGGGGCGCGCTCGCGCAAAGCAAGGTCGGCCGGGTCGAACTGACGCCGGCGTTCTTCGGCTTGCTGGGCGGCCAAGGGGCGTTGCCGCTGCATTACACGGAGCAGCTGATCGCGCGCGCGCAATTGCAGCGCGATCATGCGGCGCGCGAGTTCTTCGACGTGTTTTCGAGCCGCGCTACGGCGCTCTTTTACTCCGCGTGGAAGAAGTACCGGCTGCCGTTTCATTACGAGCTCGATCGGGACGAACGCTATCTGCCGCTGCTGCTCGCGCTGGCCGGCACGCCCGATGCGGCCACGCGCGCGCACCTGCAGCAAGGGCGTGGCGCGCTGATCGACGAGGCGATCGCCGGCTATGCGCTGCCCGCGCGCCACCGGCCGATGTCGGCCGCCTACCTCACGCGCACATTGACCGATTACTTCCGCGCCCCCGTGCGCGTCGAGCAGTTCGCGGGCAAGTGGTACGCGGTGCCTTCGGCTCGGCTGACGGTGCTGGGCCGCGAGAACGCGACGCTCGGCGCCACGGCCCTCGCGGGCGAGCGCGTCTGGCAGCGCGATATGCGCGTGCGCGTCGTCGTCGGTCCGCTGACCAAGCGCGATTACGAAGCGTTCCTGCCCGGCGAGGCGCGGGCGATCGCGCTCGAACGCATGCTCACGCTGCTGGCCGGCATCACCATCGAATACGAAGTGTCGCTCGTGCTCGCGCGCAAGGAAGTCGGCACGAGCCGCCTCGGCGCGGGAACGCGGCTCGGCTACGACGCGTTCCTTTGCACGCGCGAGGCCGAACGCGACCGCGACGACGCCCGTTACGAACTGAACGTCATTCATTGACACTGAGATAGATCCGACAAGACAGAAGAGAACCGATCCGATATGAGCACTCCCCTGAAGACTCTCATCGCGAAGCTCGACGCGCTGTGCCTGAATGCCGCGACGCGCGCGGCGAGCCTATGTCTCGCGCGCGGCCACTACGAAGTCGATCTCGAACATCTGCTGCTCGCGCTGATCGAAGATCGCACGAGCGATCTATCGGTCGTGCTGCGCGCGAGCGGCCTGAGTGCCGAGGTGCTGCGCACGGATCTCGAACGTGAGCTCGAGCGTTTCAAGACGGGCAATACGCGCACGCCCGTGTTCGCTACGCATTTGATCTCGCTGCTCGAGCAGGCGTGGCTGATCGCGTCGCTCGATTCGCATGCCGCGCGCATTCGCTCGGGGCACATGCTGCTGGCGCTGCTGACGTCGTCCGAGTTGGCACAATTCGCCGAACGGATGTCGCCGCTCTTCGCGCGCGTGCCCGTCGAGTCGCTCAAACACCGGTTCGACGAAACGACGGCGGGCTCGAGCGAGGCGGTGCACGCCGCCGGGGCGGACGAGGCGGGAGGCGGCGCGGCTGCCGGCGATGCCGAACGCGATCCGACGCGGCCGGCCGCGCCGTCGAAGACGCCCGCGCTCGATACCTACACGACGAATCTCACGCAGCGCGCCCGCGACGGAGAGATCGATCCCGTGATCGGCCGGGAGGCCGAAATTCGGCAAACGATCGACATCCTCATGCGCCGCCGCCAAAACAACCCGATCTTGACGGGCGAGGCGGGGGTGGGCAAGACGGCTGTCGTCGAAGGGCTTGCACTGCGGATCGCGGCGGGCGACGTGCCGGCGCCGCTCGTCGGCGTGGCGCTGCACGTGCTCGACATGGGGCTGCTGCAGGCCGGCGCGAGCGTGAAGGGCGAGTTCGAAAACCGCTTGAAGAACGTGATCGACGAAGTGAAGAAGAGCGCGACGCCGATCATTCTGTTCATCGACGAAGCGCACACGATCATCGGCGCGGGCGGGCAGGCCGGGCAGAACGATGCGGCCAACCTGTTGAAGCCGGCGCTCGCGCGCGGCGAGCTGCGCACGATCGCGGCGACGACCTGGGCCGAGTATCGCAAGTACTTCGAGAAAGACGTCGCGCTCGCGCGGCGCTTCCAAGTGGTGAAGGTCGAGGAGCCGAGCGAGGCGCTCGCCTGCGCGATGGTGCGGGGGCTCGCGCCGCGCATGGAGGCACATTTCGGCGTGCGCATTTTCGACGAGGCGATCACGGAGGCAGTGCGCCTGTCGCATCGGTACATCACGGGGCGGCAACTGCCCGACAAGGCGATCGGCGTGCTCGATACGGCTTGCGCGAAGGTGGCGCTCGCGCGAGGGGCGACGCCCGCTGTCATCGACGACACGCGCAAACGGATCGAGCGCATCGATGCCGAGATCTCGGCGCTCGAGCGCGAGAGCGCGACGGGTACGGCCGGCACCGCGCACGACGAGCGGCTCGGGCAGTTGCGCGCGGCGCGCGAGGCCGACGTCGCGTCGCTCGCGGCCGACGAGGCGCGCTACGAAGAGGAGCGAGTGCTTGCTCAGCGGATCGAAGCATTGCGCGGCGAACTCGCCGCCGCGGCGGCGGCGTCCGGGGAGCAGAACGAGGAGGGTAAGGACGGTGGCGCACATTCCGGCGCTCACGCACACGCCGGCGCGCAATCGCCACTGCGCGAGGAACTGGCTCAGCTCACCTCGAAGCTTCAAGCGCTGCAGCAGTCGAGCCCGATGGTTCCGCTGCAGGTCGACGGCCACGTAGTAGCCGAGATCGTCGCCGCCTGGACGGGCATCCCGCTCGGCCGCATGGTCAAGGACGAGATCGGCACGGTGCTGAGCCTGAGCGGCCTGCTGGCCGCGCGCGTGATCGGCCAAGATCATGCGCTCGATGCGATCGCGCAACGCGTGCGCACCGCCAGCGCGAACCTCGAGGATCCGCACAAGCCCCGCGGCGTATTTCTGTTCGTCGGGCCCTCGGGCGTGGGCAAGACCGAGACGGCGCTCGCGTTGGCCGATATCTTGTACGGCGGCGAGCGCAAGCTCGTCACGATCAACATGAGCGAATATCAGGAAGCGCACAGCGTGTCCGGCCTGAAAGGCTCGCCGCCGGGCTATGTCGGCTACGGCGAGGGCGGCGTGCTGACCGAGGCCGTGCGGCGCAATCCGTATTCGGTCGTGCTGCTCGACGAAATCGAGAAGGCGCACCCCGACGTGCTGGAAATGTTTTTCCAAGTTTTCGACAAAGGCACGCTCGACGATGCCGAAGGACGCGAGATCGATTTCCGGCATGCGCTGATCATCCTCACGTCGAACGTCGGCTCGGCCGCCGTGATGCAGGCCTGCTTGAATCAGGAGGCCGAGGCGCTGCCCGATGCCGATGCGTTGGCCGAGCTGCTGCGGCCGCAGCTGTACAAGGCGTTCAAGCCGGCGTTCCTCGGGCGCGTCAAGGTCGTGCCGTATTACCCGATCTCCGACGACGTCCTCGTCGAGATCATCGAGCTCAAGCTCGGGCGGATCCGCACGCGAATCGCCGATAATCACCGTGCCGTCTTCTCGTGGGACGAATCGCTCGTCGATGCCGTGCTCTCGCGCTGCACGGAGGTCGATTCGGGCGCTCGCAACGTCGACCACATTCTCAACGGAACGCTGCTGCCGGAGCTGGCGCAGCACGTGCTCGGCCGGATCGCCCAGGGCGAGCGCATCGAGCGCATCGCCGTGCGTGCGCTCGAGTCGGGCGAATTCGAATACAAGGTGAGCTGATATGCCGATCGATCTATCCCCGCTCATCGCGCCGCTCGAGGGCGCTTCGCCTTGCGGCGAGGATCTGCTGTTCTCGTCCGATTTCGACGCGATTCAGCACGCGCGCCGTTTCGACGACCCTTCGCTCGATCAGGGCGAGTGGATCACCGAAATCAAGGAAGCCGATTGGGGCTTCGTCATCGAACGCTGCTCGATGCTGCTCAAGACGCAGACCAAAGACCTGCGCCTCGCGGCGTGGCTCAGCGAAGCATTGGCGATGAAGCAAGGCGTGGTCGGGCTGTCGCAAGGCTACGTCCTGCTCTCGGCGCTCGCCGAGCGCTACTGGGACAGCGTGCATCCGCTGCCCGAAGGCGACGACACCGAGTACCGGCTCGGCAACGTGAGCTGGCTCGTCGGCCGCACCGCGCAGCTGCTGCGCGAGGTGCCGCTCACGCAGTCGTCCGGCGGCGAATTCAGCGGGCTCGATTGGGAAGTCGCCACCCACGTCGCGCAAGCCGTGCGCCGCGATCCCGATCATGCCGACGAGCTCTCGCGCGGCAAGCCGTCGCTCGAACAGATCGAAGCGGCCAAGCGCGCGACGCCGCCCGCGTTCTACAAGACGCTGTTGACCGACTTGAAGGGATTCGAGGCGGCGATGCAGGCGCTCGAGCAGGCGCTCGACGCGCGTGCCGGCAACGCGGCGCCGAGCTTTCGGCAGGCCAAGGAGGCCTATGAGGTCGTCTTCGGGCTTGCGGAGCGCTTCGGCCGCGACGTCGGCGCGAAGATCGAGCCCACGCCGGCGCAGCCACAGCCCGGTGCGGGCTCGGCCGAGCGTGCCGAACCCAGTTTCAAGACGGCCCCTTCCCTCGAGACTACGATGCCCGCCAACACTGCCGCTCTTGCACCCGTGCGTCCCGTCCCGGTCGGCCCGATTCAGACCCGTGCCGATGCCGTCGCGCAACTGCGCGCGGTCGCGCGCTTCTTCCGCGCGACCGAACCGCACAGCCCGGCCGCTTACCTGGCCGATAAGGCCGCGGAATGGGCCGACATGCCGCTGCACGAATGGCTGGCGACCGTCGTGAAGGACGACGGCTCGCTGGCGCATGTGCGGGAATTGCTGGGCGTGAAGCCCGGCGAGGCGAGCTGAGGTCGAGTTGAACGAGTCGGGCGCCGGCTTGGCTAGATTGGACTGAGCCGCCACGTCGCATCGCTTGCACCGCGAACACGGTGCGTGCGATGCGCGCTCACACGCTCATTGGCCGACGCGGAACTCGATGCGCCGATTGCGGGCGCGGCCGTCTTCGGTATCGTTGGAGGCGATCGGCTGGTCGGGGCCGACCCCCATCGTTTCCATCGATCGCGGAGCGACGCCCTTCGTGACGAGATAGCCTTTCACGGCATCGGCGCGCGCCTGGCTCAGCGCGATGTTCGACGCGCGGCTGCCCGAATTGTCGGTGTGGCCGATGATCTCCACCGTCTTGCCCGGCATCTTGACGAGCACGCTCGCCATTTGATCGAGGATCGCGCGGCCTTCGGGCGCGAGCAGCGCGCTGCCGGTCTCGAATTCGATCGTGCGGTTCGCCAATGTCGTATCGAGCAAGCCTTGCTCCGACGCGCTCACGCGCAACCTGTTGTGGATCGTGTAGGTCGGGTTCAGCGCGGTGGCCATGTCGCTGGCCACTTGCTGGCGCTGCGCTTCGTTCGAGACTTCGCCTTTCACGTCGATCTGCGTGCCGTCGATCTTGAGCTGGCCTTTGCTGATCTGCTTCAGTTGCGGGCCGAGCAGCTTCTGGACGTTCGCGCTCCAGTTCGGCGGCGTCGCGACGCTGCCCACTTCGATCTGATCGACGACATTGCCGGCGCCGTACGTCTCGCGCAGCCGCGCGAGCACGGCGCTGTGCGTCGCTTCGTCGGGCACCTTGCCGCTCACGACGACTTGTCCCGGCGCCGCATTGGCCGGCGCGGGCATGCGCGTCGGCGTGTTCGGCGAGCCTGCCGACCCCGATGAATCCGGCGTATTGGCCGACGCGAGCTGCATCGGCGCGGGCAGCGTCGTCATGCGGACGTGGACGCCGCTGTTGTCGACGGGTGTGACGGTGGCGGGCGAGCCGTCGTCGGCATGGGCCGAGAGCGTGGCGAACGAGCCGGCCAGGGCGAGCGCCAGTGCGGCGATGCGCCATGTGCCGCGGGGCAGGCGCGGATGCCGATGCGGAAGCGGAGGCCGATGCTGGTACGGGTACAGGTGTTGGTGCAAATGAGTTGTGCCCATCATCGCCTCACGCCCCGACGAACACTTCGCGGAACGTATCGACGGCGAGACGCAGCGATAGTTGCGGTTGATCGAGATAGCTGACGAGCTTGCTGATTCCATGTTCGTTCTGGGCGTGGTCGTCGATCCATTCGGGATCGTCGATGTCGATGTTGTGCGCCGCGTAAGCCTGGGGATCGATGACGCTGTGCAACGTCTTGGCCGAGGCGCCGTTGAAGCCGATCACGAGACGTTCTCTTTCGGCGATTGTGCCGATGAAGATCGCGATTTCGAAATCGGCCTGAGCCAGGAACGGCGCTATGAGTTCGAGCCAGAACGTCGCGACGAGGCTGCGATAGAACGTGTCGTTCGGCAGCGGCAGCGTGAGCCCGCGCTCGAGATTCGGCGCATGGCTCAACATGACGGGCTTGAGCAGCGAGCCGAGCGCGAGCATCGCGCCGCGCAGCCGCACAGGGTGGCCGCTGGCGAGCAGCATTTGCTCGAGGCCGGCGAGCGTCTGATGCTCGACGAAATCGGCGAACGTGCCTTCGTGCGAGGTCGCGACGCCGACGTCGATCGGCACTTGCGTGTCGCCAAGCGCCTGCAGGGCGGCAGCCGGCTCCTGGCAGTCGTAGAGCGTGCGCATCTGCGTGGCGGCCCGGGACCACAGCCGCGCGAACGCGAGGGGGCTGCGCGCGAGGAAGGCGAGGGGGCGCTCGACCTCGAGCGCCGTGGCGGCGAGCAGCGGGAAGCGGCGCGAGGAGACGTCGTGGCTCGTCATCATGTGGCCCGCGATCGCGAGCCGGCTTTGCGAGCCGAGGAACGCGAAGTGCATCGGCTTCGCGTTGTCGTAGACGATTTTCCAGCGTGGGTCTTCGGCCAGCAGCTCCGTTGCTTGCGCGACCCAGCGGTCGAGCGTCTGGAGCAGCTGCGGGTTGTGCGTGCTTTTGACGAAGTCCCCGCGCGAAGGAATCTTGCCGAAGTAGGCGAGTTGCGCCTGCACGGATTGCGTCATTGCGCGGCTCCTGTTCCTGGGTTCGAGACCGCCGCGGCGGCGGTCGAGGGGGAGGGGGTGTTCGACTGCGCGGGGGCCGGGATCGCACCGGGCGCGGCCGGCGACGAGCCGCTGACCGCCGTCGCCGCCGCGCGCGCCGCCGCGACGTCGACGACCGATTCGGGCAGGCGCACGCCGGTCAGGCTCGCCTGCTGCGGCGCGTTGTTGCCGCCGCCGCTCGACGGCTGGGACGTGCTGATGATCTTCATGCTCAGTGCGACCGTCACGCTGCCTTGCGTCCACGACAGCGCGAACGTGCCGTCGGCGTTGCGCGTGCGCTTGGCCGAGTTGATCAGCTTTTCCAGCCCGTAGCGGCCCGGTTCGTTGACGAGCTGGATCGTGCGGCCGTCGAACGACGTCGCCGTCAGCGTCGCGCCGGGCGAGCCCTGCGGATTCGGCCAGACGAAGTTCGTCCATTGCGGCGGCGTATTGCGATAGCGCAGCTGCTGACCGTCGATGTCGATCGTGTACTCGGTCGTGCCTTGGCCCGGCTGCGGCAGGATCTGGAACACCGTCTGCGGCTCCGTTGCCGCGCCGCCGCTGCCTCCGCCGGCCGCCGCACCCGAAAGCGGGGCGACCCAGCGCGCGAAGCCGCTCGTGAAATCGGGCGAGAGCGCGATGCCCATCCCGCCCCACGTCCGCGGCGAGAGCGTATCGCCGCGCCGCACCGCGAGCGGTCCGAGCGTCGTGCCGACGAACTTCGAGATCGCGCCGTCGGGGCCGAACACTTGCGCGATTTCGCTCGCGCCGGCTTCGACCTTGGCGTCGCTCGAGAACGGATATTTATTCGCGAGCGCCGATTGGAACGTCTGATAGACCTGCGCGTTCCACACCTTGTTGACCTCGTTGCTGGCGGGTTCGACGACGACGGCGAACGCCTGCATCAGCGGCCGCACGAGCAGCGGACGCAGCGCCTTGCGTTGATCGTCGTTCAGGCCTGTGAGCATCTGTTCGTCGACGAACTTCAACGAATCGGCGAGTTCGGAGCCGCTGCCGTCGAGCGTCTGCTGCATGAGCTCGCGCGCGCCCGGCCCCGGATCGCCCTGGTTTTTCAGGATGTTGAAGCGCGTGCGGACCTTGGAGAGCGAATCCATGTAGCCGTTCAGGAGCGATGCGTTGTCCTGCTTCGCGACGATCCGGGCTAGGCCGCTGAACGCGATGCCGACCGGGCCCGCGCCCGTGGAGCCGTCGAGATTCACGTCGACGTCGACACCGGCGTTCTGTGCCGCCTGCTGCTTCGACGCGAACAGCCGCTTGAACCAGCCCGTGACGCCGTTTTGTGCCTTTTGCAGCGGGCTCGACGCGAGCGTGGGGTTGTCCCAGGACGTTTGGTCGTAGGCGGTCTCGAAGATCTTGCGGATCGGCGAGTCTTGCGGATCGCCGAGGCGGTTCATCGAATCGACCGCTTGTCCGAAGCTGCCGAAATCGCGCACGGCGATGCCTTGCATGAAGCGCTGCCAATGCTGGGCGTACTCGGTCTTGTACATGCCGACGAGCGCCTTCTGGATCTGCTCGGGGCTGCCTTCGAGCGTGAGATCGTCCTGCGACGTGGTGCCGAGCACCCAGTCCTTCGCCTGCAGTTCCTTGGTGGCGGCATCGCGGATCGCACCCTTCACGTAGCCGAACCATGCTTCGCGCGTGAACGTGCCGGGAATCGCGTAGCTGCCGCCGACGAGGTTCGCGTTGTTTTCGCCGACGATGCGTGCGACTGTCATCGGCGCGTAGCGCGTCGAGGCGCGTGCCTTGATCTCTTCGTACACGCGCTGGCGGGCGGGCATGCCGCGCACGACGTGGCGCAGGTTCTCGCGCGTCTGATCGATCAGCGACAGATTGGCGTCGATCATCGGCCAATCGTCGTCGGACACGCGCGAGAGGTAGAACGTGATCATGCGTTCGGCGCTGCGGATCATCTCGTCGCGGGACATGTTGCCGCGATTGGTCTCGAGCCAGCCGCGCCAGAAGCGCGCGAGCTGATCGGTCAGATGCGCGGCTTCGACGTGGCGCTTGTCCGACAGCATCAGGTAGGTCTTCAGCGCGTTGTAGGCGTCTTCCACGTTCGTCGGAGACGCGTCGCTGTACAGGCCGCCTTGCGTGGTCGCGGTCATCGGGCTGGCATGCGCCGACACGGGCGTCGCGCCGGATTCGGGCGGGTGCGTGAGCGGCGCGAGCTGGTCCGGATGCGTGTTCACTTCCTTCAGGAACGACACGAGGTTCTGCGAGACCGGGTCCAGCATCAGCTGCTTCACACCGCGGTAGTACTCGGCCAGCAGGCGCTGCTCCATCCGGTCGCCCTGATACAGCCCGAGCGAGACGGACAGCGGCCGGTTGCGCTTGAACTGCTCGAGCTGCTCGATGCGATCCTCGAGGATGTCCATCGCCTGCAGGCGCGATTGGAGATCGTTGCGGTTTTGCTGCAGCCGCACGATGTTGTCGAGATCGGCCTGGACGTTCGACGCGAGCTGCTCGTTGCCGATCGTCGACCAAGTCCAGCCGCCCAGCGCGAGCGCGAGCACGGCTACGAACGCGAAGAACGTGCCGTAGCGCAGGCGCGTTTTCGCGGGGCTCGCGAATTGGCGGACGGTTTGGCGGTCGGCGAAGATGACCTTCGAGAACAGATCGCGCAGGAAGAAGCCGTTCTTGGACGACGCGGCTTGCGGCTGGGGCAGGTTGTCGACGGCGAGGCCGAAGCGCGTGCCTATGCGTTCGGCCGCGGCGCTGCTCGTTTGGCCCTCCTGCAGCGCGCTCGTGAAATAGAAGCCGCGCATGATCGGCTTGTATTGGAACGGATTGCTCTCGAACAGCGTGGCGAGGAAGACGCGCAGCGCCGGCTTGATCGCCAGGAATTCGAGCGGAAAGCTCAGCTGCCCCGGCGAGAGCAGGCCGCCGCGGTTGATCGACATCTGTGCGACGCTGATCTCCTTCAGCCCTTCGTAGAGTTCCTCGAAGCGCTCGTCGAACAGGGCGACCACGTCGCGTTTCTCGTCTCGTTCGTAGGGCAGGGTGGCGCCCCAGACGCGATCGTATTCGTGACGCTCGCCGCCGCTGAAGAACTCGGCGAAGCCCGTGATCAGGTCGGCCTTCGTGAACATCACGTAGACGGGCGCGAACACTTCGAGCTTTTCGGTCAGTTCCTGCACGCGCTGGCGCAGGCTGCGCGCGAGGTTGATCGTGGCGTCGGGCCGGCTGCTCGTGAGTTCGGCGATGCTGGCCGTCACGATGATGCCGTTGATCGGCGCCTTGGGCCGGTACCGCTTGAGCAGATTCAGAAAGCCGATCCACTCGGTGCGATCTTCCTCATGGACCGAATAGCGCCCGGCCGTATCGAGCAAGATGCCTTCGGTCGTGAAGAACCAGTCGCAGTTGCGCGTGCCGCCGATGCCGTGGACGATCGCGTCGCTCTTTTCGGCGAAAGGAAATTGAAGGCCGGAATTCAGCACCGCGCTGCTCTTGCCCGCCGCCGGATTGCCGATGACGATGTACCAGGGCAGCTCGTAGAGCGCCGAGCCTCCGGACGCCTGGCCGATCTTCGACGTTTTGATCGTGCGCACCGCCTCGGCGAGCCGCGTGCGCAGGACGTCCAGATCGGGCTGCTTGGCGCCGCTCGGCTGCGGCGCCTTGCCCGTCTCGGCCTGCTGCTCGAGCATCTCGCCGAGCTTGCTGCTGGCCCGCCGCGCCGCGATGCGCCGCCAGAGCCAGACGATCAGAATCAGTGCGAGCAGGGCCGCCACCGCCACGGTGGGCCATAGGAGCGGAAGGTCGTACCAGAGGGCGATGCCGAACAGGAAGGCTGCGATGACGACCACCCCAAGGACGGTCATCGTGCGTTTGCTGGTCAGCGCGTTGAGAAAGCGTTGCATAAGGCCTTAACTTAACGTTCTAAGTCTTGATCTGATCTCGACGAATGGCCCGGCGCTGAACGGTGAACAGCGCAAGGCATTGCGTGCGGTATAGGGCGATTCGATTCGCCTATTGCCCGGGGAGCGGAACTACTGGCTTGCTGCGTCCTAGGACGAAACCGGGCTTGTGATATTCAACGTGTCCGTAATCTCTCAATTTCCATCGCCCGCCCCATACCAGCCCAACTTGCTCGGCCGTTTGCCCGTACAGCTCATAGCCGCGCATGGCGTAGGGATCTTTTTCTGAAATGACGACCTTGCCGTCGCGTAAAAACGCGTTGTCGGCGGCAAGCCCGTATTGGTGATAGCTTTGATATGCGGCTGCATTGGTCACGCCCCCCAGCTGCGCGAGCCGGTTTTGTCGCTCCGGGCTCCGATAACCTTCCAAAAGCACCAAGTCATACCCGTACTGCTCGTGCATGATCTTGTAGACGAGCAATAGGCGAGTTCTGAAATCGGCATCAAGCAAATTCCAATCGCGGCTGGCGTCGCGCAGTGCCGGACGGACTTGTTCCACTTCCTTGGTCGCAAAGACTTCGGGCGGCAACGGCGGCGGCGGAACGAGCTGCTCGCCATTGAGCAACGCTGCGATTTTCTCGTCCGGTACACGCGTGTCGCCATCAAACTGAAACAATTGGCGGCCGCGCAAAGCAATTGCAATCAATGGAGGCGCGGCAAGGATACCTGCCGTAATCAAAATCAGCAAGCGTCGCCGAATCAGTATTTTTTTCGTATCACCTAAAGCGGTATGAGAAATTCTTACTGATTTATCGATTCCATTTCGAAGATGTGAGATCCCACGCGATGTCCGGCGCGACATGCGGCGTTGTAATGCGAGGGCGGCCGAGACCAGTGCGCCGCGGGCTGCAGGCAATAAGAACAATGCCGCGATGGTAACGGCGACGGCGAAATAAGCGGCGAGTGCGACGGCAATCAAGATAGGCCCCGGGGGAAATGAATTGTATTTTGTAATGCTTGCTCTTAGAATCTGGCCTGCTTGCCATGGGAGGCCGGATTCCTATTATCACGGCGAATTAAACAACGATTCAACGAGATACTACTGAATGAGTGCACCGGAAACCACATCGAAAGGGCGGCCGAGCCTGCTGTCCGAGACGGCTCCCGGTGCTCCCGACAACAGTTCCCGCATTCTCGCGAGCCTGGAAGGGCGCGTGTCGGCGCAGCAGGCGCCGCGTCCTCGCCGTTCGAAAAAACCGCTAGCCGTGGCCGCGCTGGTTGTGGCGGGCCTGGCAGCCGCCGGTGTGTGGCAATGGCAGCGCACGCTCGACGGCGGGCATCCGGCCGTGGTGGCCGCAGCCGGTAACGGCAAAGACGGCAAAGCGCAGTCCGTGGCCGGGGCGAGTGCCGCGACGGTCGTGAACGCGAGCGGGGCCGTCGCCTCGGTGCGCGTGGCACAAGGCGTGGCATCGGCGCCGCAGGCCGCCGTCATCGTGGCCGACAATACGTCGGCGTCTTCACCTGGCGGTGCCGCTATGGATCCGCTTTCGAGCGCCCTCGCGAACGGTGCGGTGCCGTCGACGGATAAGGGGGCTTCCACGGTGGGTGTTGCGGCGGCTTCGAGCGCGGCCTCGGTTTCGAATGGAAAACCCGCCGCGGGCAAACCGGCCGTCGCGCGCACGGAACGCGAAACCGCGAAGAGCCGTCGCGCGGAAAAGCTGGCCGCCGAGCGCAGGCATGGGAAGGGGGCCGTCAGGCATGACGACCCCGATGCCGATTTGCTGGCGGCACTCGTCGCCCGCACCGAGCCTTATGACCCGCATGCGCCGAAGTCGGCCAGTGCCAGCAAGGCGTCGCCCGCTAAGGCGCGTCCCGTGAGCCTGGCGGCGCAAATCAAGCAATGCGACAAGTCTAATTTCTTCGAAGCGCAGCTCTGCCGCTGGCGTGTCTGCTCCGATCACTGGGGCAAAGATGCGGCCTGCCCGAGCGCGAATGCCCCGTCCACGTCGGAGCCGCGCTAATGGTCGGGACGGTTTACGCGGCGAGCGATTCGAACGGCGGCCTTGATCGGTCGCCGTTTTGCTTTTTGGGCGCGTTCTGTCAAACGCGTAGCCGATCGAGGGGGCCACGTAGGGCCGCGGTTGCGATGCGTTTGCTAGTGCTGATTCTCTAGATTAATATCCAGACCGAAACTGCCGCTAACGCCGTTGTGGAAGTTCGCGAGCCGCGCGATAGACCAAGCACCATGGCGGTCCGCCCCTCCTTGGAAAGAGGTGAGATCTCAGATGGTCGACGGGGGCCGATGCGCCCGCGTTGGCTGCTTGCCGTGGGGTGAGCGGCTCGAACAGGCAGTGAAAAGCAGTGAAACAAGAGACCATGGCCGGCTGTGCCGGCCGCGATACGCAGTCATAGACACGCAGAAAACGACTCGGGGGCGTGCTTGTCGTCTATTCCATCTCACGCGGAGTTGCTCGAAGCAGTCGGGCAACGTTTTACCTTCGTCGCACCGAACGGTGCGGCCGTCGAGGCGCTTCTCGTGCAGGCGCCCTCCGGCATTCCCATGGATGACAGTTTCGTCTGCTACTCGGCCACTTTCGAGTTGCCCGCGGGCGTGTTCACGCCGCAGGACGTCTATCGTATCGGCTCGCCGTCCGGCCGAGCGTGGGATCTGCTCGCGACGCCGACGAGGCCTACCGAAGACGGGCGTTCGACGCTGACTGTCGTGGTGCATTGTCGTGCCGATGAACTGGGCGATGCCGCTGGTTCGCGGGACGCTAAGTAGGGCATTTCTTCAAAAAATCTCAAAACTTCGAAATCAAGAAATCTCGACAGGAGGCTTTAAATGAGTGACCCGTATATCGGTGAAATTCGCATGATGGGGTTCAACTATGCGCCCTACGGCTGGGCGCAGTGCAACGGCCAAGTGGTCAACATCGTGCAGAACCAGGCTTTGTTTGTGCTGTTGGGCACGATTTACGGCGGCAACGGCTCATCGAATTTCAATTTGCCGAACCTGCAAGGCCGCAGCCCCGTGGGTATGGGCCAGGGGCTGGGGCTTTCGAACATCAGCATCGGCGAGCAGGGCGGGGTCGAAAACGTCTCGCTGACGACCCAAAACATGCCGTCGCATACGCACGTGGCGTCGGTGACGGGCGGCGGCGCCGTGACGGGACAAATCTCGATTCCGGCAACGACGAGCACGGCATCGGGGACCCAAACCGCGGCTCCGGGAACGACCGCGGTGCTGGGGCCGGTCAGCGTCAGCGATCGCCAGGGCCAGCTTTACAGCACCGCGACAGACGGCGCGACCACGCTGAAGCCGTTCAACGTGACGCTGCAGGGCACCGCGCCGGCGATCACGAACAGCTTGGTGGGGAACAACACCCCCATCGCGCTGCGTAATCCTTTCCTGGGTATCAACTTCTGCATCGCGCTGCAAGGCGTTTACCCGACGCGCCAGTAATGAACGCGTGGGCAATGCGGATTTGACGTCGATCGAGCACTCGATCGATAAGGTCCCAGCGCGTGGGGCTTCCTTCGGCGGCGCGAACGGACCAAAGACGCAATGAATCGATGGGCGCGCTCGCGGGAGGTGTACGCGGCGCGCGTCTTTTGATAGCGTCGGCGTATGCCGCCCGATTCGACCCTTCCCGATTTGCTCTTGATCACACCTGAGCCGCCTCGCGCGGCAGGTGTCGATCTGTTCCTCGATCGCTTGAGCCATGCCGTTGCGAGCGGCATCGCGCTCGTTCAGCTGCGCGCGAAGACGCTCGACATGCCTGCCTACCTGCGGCTCGCAAGCGAGGTCTGCGCGGTTTGTCATCGCCACGGTGCTCGAGTCGTACTCAACGGGCCGCTCGACGGCTGGGATGAGGGCGATGCCGACGGCCTTCACTTGCCGAGCGCGCGTCTCATGCAAACGAATACCCGGCCTCCGCGGCAATCGAAGCTGCTTTCCGCGGCATGTCACTCGCCCGAGCAACTGCTGCATGCGCAGCGCATCGGCGTCGATTTCGTCACGCTGTCTCCTGTGTTGCCGACGACGAGCCATCCGGGCGAGCCGACGCTCGGATGGGCGCAATTCGAATCGCTCGCGGCGATGGTCTCGATACCGGTCTTCGCCCTCGGCGGGATGACGCGTGAACTCGCGGCGACGGCGCGTACGCATGGCGCGCACGGCATGGCGGGCATATCGGCGTTTTGGTGAGAACTGCCTGGCGGGGCGCTCGTGCTCGCTGCGCCTGACGTAAATCTGCCGGCATCGGTCAAGGCGGATATTCAGGCCGTAGCGAAGTCGGGCGGCAAGACGCGCTCGGTCGACCTCGTCGACGATTCAGGAAACGTCGGATTCGGGAAACGTCGCATCGTCGATAAAGCAGTAATTTCGACCGAATTATTACGTATTATTACGCGCGATGTTTGAATCGAGTGTCGGCCTGCGATTAGAGAGAATGTCGCGCTAACGTTTGCGCGTATCGAAAATCTGATATCCACGGTGTTTCGCGAGAAAAATTTATCTTCCGCGCGGCTCGAGCGGCGGCCTTGATCGGTCGCCGTTTCTCCGTCAGGCTTATTCCGCCAAGTTCTCAGTCGATCCGGGTATCCCCGTAGGGGGCGCCGGTGCGGCGCGATTGCTAGTGACGTTTCTCTAGATTAATATCCAGACCGAAAATGCCGTTAACTAAAGTTGTGTTGACGTTCACGACCCGGACGACAGATTAAATCTCTTGTCCGTCGACTTCTCTTCGGAAAGAAATGAGATCTCAGAGGGCCGACGGGGCCGACGACCATGGAGATTCGGGACAGCGAGGCACCGCGCTGGCCGACGCTCGGCTTTATCTGCGATCGGCTCGCGAAGACGATCGCGACTTCTTGTTCCGTGTATTCGAAAGTACGCGCGCGGAAGAATTCGCGCGGTTGGGGTGGGGCCCTGAGCGCGTTGCGGCGCTGCTGGCCGAACAGTTTTCCATGCAAGACATGTATTACCGCCGGCACTACCCGCATGGCCGCTTCGATGTGGTGATGCTGGGCGAAACGGCGATCGGGCGCTTTTATCACTACTGGCATGGCAGCGAGGCGCGCTTGATCGACATCGCGCTCCTGCCTGCTCATCGCGGGGCGGGGATCGGGACGCGGCTCGTGCGCGATTTCGTGGCGCGCGCGGCGGACAAGGCGATGCCCGCGGTGTTGTACGTAGAGATGAACAACCCCGTGCAAGCGCTTTATCGCATGCTCGGGTTCGAGACGGTGGGCGAGAACGGGGTGTATCACCAGATGCGGCGACCCGCCATGCCATTTGCCGATGAGCGTGTGCAGCCCGTGGAAGGGCTCGCGCTCGACGGCGGCTCGAACACGCAGTGAAAGGCAGTGAAACGAAAAACCAGGGCCGGCCGTGCCGGCCTCGATAAGCAGTCATAGACACACAGATAACGACCGGGGGCTTGTTTGTCGTCCATTCCTTCACATGCGGAGCTGCTCGACTCCATCGGGCAAAGCTTTACGTTGGTCGCATCGAACAGTGCGGCCGTCGAGGCGCTCCTCATGGACGCGCCCTCGGGCATCCCCATGAGTGACAGTTTCGCCTGCTACTCGGCCACCTTCGAGTTGCCGGCGGGCGTGTTCGCGCCGCAGGACGTCTATCGCATCGGCTCGCCGTCCGGCCGAGCGTGGGATCTGCTCGCGACGCCGACCAGGCCCACCGAGGACGGGCGATCGACGCTGACTGTCGTCGTGCACTGTCGTGCTGATGAGCCGGGCAATGCCGCCGGTTCGCGGGACGTTGCGTAGGGTATTTCTTCGATAAATCTCAAGACTTCGAAATCCAGACATCGCGAAATCTTGAATCTCGAATCTCGACAGGAGGCGTTAAATGAGTGATCCGTATCTCGGTGAAATTCGCATGTTCGGCTTCAACTTTGCGCCCTATAGCTGGGCGCTATGCCAGGGCCAAACGATTTCCATCCAGCAGAACACGGCGTTGTTTTCGCTGCTGGGCACGTTTTACGGCGGTGACGGCGTCTCGAATTTTCAATTGCCGAACCTGCAAAGCCGCAGCCCCGTGGGTATGGGCCAGGGGCTGGGGCTTTCGAACATCAGCATCGGCGAGCAGGGCGGGATCGAAAACGTTTCGCTGACGATCGCGAACATGCCGTCGCATACGCACGTGGCGGCGGTGACGGGCGGCGGTGCCGTGACGGGACAAATCTCGATTCCGGCAACGACGAGCACGGCATCGGGGACCCAAACCGCGGCTCCGGGAACGACCGCGGTGCTGGGGCCGGTCAGCGTCAGCGATCGCCAGGGCCAGCTCTACAGCACCGCGACAGACGGCGCGACCACGCTGAAGCCGTTCAACGTGACGCTGCAGGGCACTGCGCCGACGATCACGAACAGCTTGGTGGGGAACAACATCCCCATCGCGCTGCGCAATCCTTACATCGGCATCAACTTTTGCATCGCGCTGCAAGGTGTCTTCCCGTCGCGTGGGTAATGAAGGACTGCGTGCCGCGGGAGCGGCACGCTTTTGAGGATTTGAAGCCATGAAACTCGCCGCCAGCCTCTCGAAGCTTTTCGCCGCGATGCGCGCATCCGAAACGAGCGGTCGCACGCAATACGCCGCCGTGCCCGCGCCGCTGATCGTCGCGCTCGAGCCGCGCATCGTCTACGATGCGTCGGCCGCTTCCATCGGCATGGCGGCCGCTGTCGCGGCGCAGCATCATCACGCGAGCGCGGAGGCGCACGATGCGGCGACGCCGGCGGCGGTGTCCAACTCTGCGGCGTCGGCGGGGAGATCGGCGGCTTTCTCCGTGAGTTCTTCGGACGCGGCTGCGTCGCAGCGCGCAGTGCACGGCTACATGACGGCGCAGTCTTCAACAGGCATTGGCGCGGGTGACACGTCCACGATGCGCGCCGTGCACGGCTACACCGACTTGGCGGTCACGTCGGCTGACAAGCAAGTCGTCTTCGTCAATTCGAACGTCACCGATTACCAAGCGCTCATCGCAGGGGTGCCGCAGGGCACGCAGGTCGTCATCCTCGATTCGACGAAGGATGGCCTCTCGCAGATGGAGCAGTATCTGCAGCAGCACCCGGGCGTCAGCGCGATTCATCTTGTTTCGCACGGGGCCGACGGCGACTTCGAGATCGGCAGCACGTGGATCAACGAAGCGGATTTGTCGACGTACAGCGCGCAGCTCGCGCAGATCGGCGCGGCGATGAAGCCGGGCGGCGATTTCCTGATTTACGGCTGCGACGTGGCCGAGAACGCGGACGGCAAGGCGCTCGTGCAGCAAATCGCATCGATCACGGGATTGAACGTGGCCGCGTCGACCGATATCACGGGCGCTGCCTCGCTCGGGGGGGATTGGACGCTCGAGTACGACGTCGGCAATGTGCACACGAACGTCATTTTCTCTGCTGCGGCGGAGAAGAGCTACGACTACACGCTAGCGCTCATCGACGAAAACTACGACAGCCACGTTGGATTCGACACCGGCGGGACCGGCGTTTCTTCGACGACGCTCGACGGCCTGACCTATACGGGCGATCAGCCGGTCGAGTATCAGGTCGTCTCTGGGTCGCTTCCCAACAGTGCGACGGGTGGCGAATTGGTCGTCAACACGCAGGGCACCGCGATGTCCACGATGACAGTCTCACGGGCGGACGGGTCGTTGATGGCCGTGCAGAGTTTCGACATCGATATTTTCTTGAGCAACGACGTGACGGTCCAGGCGATCGGCTCGTCCGGACAAGTGCTCGGAAGCATCGACTTGAATTTGAACGACGGTGCCAGCACCAACACCTACGATGCGGGTCACTCGAGCGGCACCTCGCTATTCCACGTCAATTTAACCAGTCTTGCGGCGTTCTCGCAGGTCAAGAGCATCAAGTTCATAGAAAATAGCGGAAACGGCACGTACCTTTCGCCCACGCTGGACAACTTCACCTATCTCGATCCGACGTCGCCGCCGACGCTCACGGCAAGCGGCGGCACCGCGTCGTTCACGGCCGCCGACAACGCGGCGTCGACACCCGTCGTGGTCGATCCGGGCATCACGCTGACCGACGGCAATTCGGCCACGGCCACGAGCGCCACCGTTACGATCACGGGCAACTTTCAAGCCGGCGAGGACCAGCTTGCCTTCATCAATAACAATTCGACGACGTACGGCAATATCGCCAACGGCTCGTACAACCCGAGCTCGGGCGTCCTCACATTAAACGGTACGGCGTCGATCACGCAATGGCAGGCTGCGCTGAGCGCGGTCACGTATACCGATACCGCAGTGACGCCGAATACCGCGATGCGCACCGTCAGCTTCGAGCTGACGAGCGACGGGTTTACGCCGAGCAATACCGTGACGCGGACGGTCACCGTCGCGGATACCGATCAAACGCCAATCGTGCATACGACGGGCGGCACGACGAGCTACGCCGACGGCACCTCTGCCGTCACGATCGACAGCGGGGTCACGGTCACCGATCTGGACAACACGACGCAAGCATCGGGTACCGTCTCGATCAGCGCGGGTTTTCAGAGCGGAGACACGCTTAGTTTCACGGCCAACAGCTCGACGATGGGCAACATCGCCATTCAATCGTACAACTCGGCAACAGGCGTTTTGTCGCTGACTTCCGCTAGCGCGCTAGCCACCAAGGCGCAGTGGGCCGCAGCATTGAGCGCGGTGAAGTTCTCGAGCACGAGCACGACCTACGGCAACCGGACGATTTCGTTCACGACGAATGACGGCACGCAGACGAGCGCGGCGGCGACCGACACCGTCGATGTCGTGAATCCCCTTCAGTTGACGACGGATTCGGGCTCGGCCGCGTTCGTGGCGGGTGACAACGTGACGTCGACGCCGGTCGCCGTGGACTCCGGCTTGACGCTGACCGATGCCGCTACCGGTACGCTTTCATCGGTGACGGTCGCGATCACGGGCAACTTCGATAGTAGTCACGACCAACTGCAGTTCACGAACACGGGAAGCATCACGGGCTCGTACAGCTCGGCGACGGGCGTGCTGACGCTGACCGGCGCATCGGCCACGCTCACGCAATGGCAGAGCGCGCTGCAATCGGTGACGTTCGAGAACACGGCGGTGACGCCGAGCAATGTGCCGCGCACCGTGACCTTTACGGCGGTTGATAGTTTGACCAATACGAGTACCGCCACGCGCACGGTGACGGTGACGGATACGGATCAAACGCCGATCGTGACGACGACGGGGGGCACGACGAACTATGTGGGCGGCACGTCGGGTGTGACGATCGACAGCGGGGTCGGG
>NZ_QRGA01000024.1 GCF_003367175.1 Trinickia dinghuensis
GCGCCCCGGCAGGCGCCCGGCGCGGCGCACGCGACATCGCGCACCCGGTGGACGGCCGGCTCCGCTCGCGCAGCATTGCGCGGCGGGGCAGGCGCCCGGCGCAGCGCACGCCGCATCGAGCACCCAGCGGACGGCCAGCGCCGCTCGCGCAGCATCGCGCGCCCCGGCAGGCGCCCGGCGCGGCGCACGCCGCATCGCGCACCACGACTGTCGGCCAGCGCCGCTCGTGCAGCATCGAGCAGCAAGGCTTGCGGAAACCATTCAAGCGCTGATCTTCGGGCCATCTACAATCATCGACCGGCCCTTTGATACAAGCGGTTTCCAGGGCGATACAAACGCAGGTGTTTGTAGAAGCGAGCGGGATGTAGACCCATGAATGTAAACGGGTTTACAAGTGCCTCTTAATCCGTAGGTCGAGTGTTCGAGCCACTCACGCCCCACCAAAGATATCAAGCACTTAGCCCAGCCTACATGGCTGGGCTTTTTGCTTTCTGGATTTCGTGTAGGCACGGTGTAGGCATTTTAGGTCCGCATCAATCAACGCCAATCTATGTCAAATCGGGTGGAGACCTTGGTCGCAAGCCCCAAGGCTTCTCTCGTCTACTTAGAGCACCATGAGCATTGCGGTGGCCGACGCCGGGCACACGCCCTGGAATTGGCCGGACGCCAGCAGCGGAAGCGGTACCTCGCCACGCGAAATCCGCACGAAACCATTGTCAGCAAAGTAGCCTTCGGCCGTGGTGGTCAGCAGGACGACAGACGGAACCGCGTGACTCCGGCAGTCTGACAGAAGACGCGAAAGGATGGCCTTACCCAGACCTAAGCCGCGCACGTGCCCACTGACTGCGATCGAGCGGATGAGCGCAAAGTCGCCGTGGTACTCGACACCGCCACATGCCACGACACTGGAGTTGTCAACCGCTACGACGAAGCTGGCCCAGTGCTCCGCAACACCAGCCGTTGGCAAGCCACTAACTTCAAGGAGTGCCTCTATGGAGGCAAGGTCGGATGCGTATGCCGGACGAAGCTGCATTGTGTCGATCCTCAAGTGGCAACGGCTTCTGCTGGTTGGGGGGCCGCGCAGAAACGCGAAGTCTTCAAGTCCAGTACGGGCGATGTCCCGGGTGTCACTCAAGCTCAATGCCGCTCGTACCAGCCTTTGGACTGATTGACGATGCGCACCACCAGCAGCATGACCGGTACTTCGATCAGGACGCCGACGACCGTTGCCAGCGCTGCACCGGAATTGAAGCCGAACAAACTGATTGCTGCCGCGACCGCCAGCTCGAAGAAGTTAGACGCGCCAATGAGTGCCGACGGGCACGCGACGTTGTGCTTTTCTCCGACCGCGCGGTTGAGCCAGTACGCGAGCGCTGAGTTGAAGAACACTTGGATCAGGATCGGCACCGCGAGGAGCGCGATCACCAGCGGTTGCTTGAGGATCGCCTCACCTTGGAAGGCGAACAGCAGCACGAGTGTTGCCAGCAGGGCGGCGATGGACCAGGGGCCGATCTTCGCCATCGCAGCATCGAATGCCGCCTGTCCTTTCGACAGCAGCAGCTTGCGCCAGATCTGCGCGAGGATCACCGGGATGACGATGTAGAGCACCACCGAGGTGAGCAGCGTCGCCCACGGCACCGTAATCGCGGAAATGCCCAGCAGCAGGCCGACCAGCGGCGCGAACGCGACCACCATGATGCTGTCGTTCAACGCGACCTGCGAGAGCGTGAACAGCGGATCACCGCCCGTCAGCCGGCTCCAGACGAACACCATTGCCGTGCAGGGCGCGGCGGCCAGCAGGATCAGGCCAGCGATATAGCTGTCAAGCTGCCCAGCGGGCAGCATCGGCGCGAGCAGGTGCTTGATGAACAGCCAGCCGAGAAACGCCATCGAGAACGGCTTGACGAGCCAGTTCACGACGAGCGTAACACCAATGCCTTTGACGTGCTGACGGACTTCATGCAGCGAACCGAAGTCAACCTTGACGAGCATCGGGATGATCATCACCCAGATCAGCAATCCGACCGGTAGATTGACCTGCGCGTATTCCATTCGCCCGATCTGCTGAAACAGGCCGGGCAGTTCTTGGCCGAGCGCGATGCCTGCGACGATGCACAATGCGACCCAGACGGTCAGATAGCGTTCGAAGAAGTTGATGGCGGGCTTTGCGATCGCTTTTCTCGGCGGGGCGACGTTGGACGTGTTCATTGGACTGCTCGGCGGGCTGGCATTAGTCTCGAAGACGCTGGCGCCGCCGGAATTCGGCAGGCCGCGGTGCGAACAATTAGTTTTGAGAAATCTCGGTCAACGCCGTCTGGAGTTCGGGATTGCTCATGCGGTCAAGCGGCAGCGCCAGCAACTGCAGCATGCGATAGCTGATCGCCTGGCGCGTGAGTTCGAAGGCGAGCCGCTTGCCGTCATCGCCGCCCAGGGCGTTGGATGGATCGGCGTAGCCCCAATGCACTTTGACCGGGCTGCCGGGCCAGTACGGGCATGTCTCCGACGCCGCACCGTCGCATACCGTGATGACGATGCGCATTTCGGGCGCGCCGTCGCCGACGAATTCGTCCCAACTCTTGCTGCGGTAATTGCTGACGTCGACACCAGCGGTCATCAGCGCATCCAGCGCGAAAGGATTGAGCCGGCCGCTCGGCGCACTGCCGGTGCTATAAGCGTGCACGTCTTTGCCGAGCTTCGCAGCCCAATGGTTGAGCACCCCTTCCGCCAGCACGCTGCGCGCCGAGTTATGGGTGCAGAGAATCAGTACGTTCGTGGTCATGTGCGAAGGCCCGGTTTTATCTCAGCAACAGGAAGATTTCACCGGCACGCCGACCGGCTTGCCGCGCGTGGGGGAACAGCAGGCGGAAGCGTCGACATTCTCAGCCGCCAGCGCCGTGCGGGATTCACCGAAGGTCGGAACGTCGCCGAGGGTTTGATAGGTCTCCCATGCGAGGCCTTGCGGATCGACCGTCCAGTATTTGTCGGAGCGCGCATAGCAGCACGCCGCTCCGATTTGCTCGTCAAGGGGCAGCGCAGCGCCGCTAAGGCGCGTATGCATTTCTGCGAGTTCGGCCTCGTTCTCGACCTGCACACCAAGATGGTCGAGCCCGGGCGCCGCGCCGCGCTGCGAGATCGCGAAATTGACCCTCGGGTCCTCGAGCATCCACTTGGCGTAATCATCCTTGACGACAGTCGGCTCTACCGCGAACAACGCCGAATAGAAGCGAATGCTGTCGGCGAGATTGGCTACGCTGACATGGACGTGAAAGCGTTTCATGATTGATGCTCCTTGGACGTCGAACATGCGGCCGCTGGCGAGCAGGGATTGCCGCCGCAGCAGTTCTCCGTGAGATAAGCCAGCAGGCCGTTCATTGTTGCGAAGTTCGCGCAATAGAAAACGAAGCGGCCTTCCTGGCGGCTGGTGACGAGTTGCGCATGAGCCAACTCCTTCAAGTGAAAGGAAAGCGATGACGGAGGCACGTCGAGCAACGTGGCGATTTGGCCTGCCGGCAAACCTTTGGGTCCCGCCTGAACCAGGGCGCGGAAGACGGCGAGCCGAGACTCGTGTGCGAGTGCCGCAAGCGCGGCAATGGTGTGATTCGTTTCCATATTTTCATAATAGTCGAAATATCGAATTCAGCAAAGGCATTTCGATATGGAGCTCCAATGGGTCCGTCTTCATCGGGCGAACTGCCGCTCGCTTGCGACTTCGACCTATCGCCGACAGTACCGCGCCGAGAAAGTGGCACCTGAAAACTGGCATCGTTAACAGGATGGCCCCGGGAAAACCCGCTGTGCTACATTCCTCCGACTAAAAAAGAGAGGGCATGCATTATGGGTTTTGCATTTATCCGCGAGGGCGACACGACCTCGCACGGCGGGCGCGTGCTTGCCTGTTCGCCGGAGAACAAGTCAGACGGCGTCGCCCTCGCACTCTTGGGTGACAAGGTGTCGTGTCCCAAGTGTGGTGGGATCTATCCGATCATCGGGGTCAAGAATCTCGGCGTGACGTTCGACGGTCGCCCCGTAGCCTCCGAAGGCGACACGACCGCATGTGGCGCAACGCTTATCGCGTCGCAGAACAACACGACCGCCGAGCCGACGTCCGGCCCCGGTGGTGCTGTCGGCGGGGGAAAGAGCGTTGTGTCTGATACCAACGCGCAAACGCCCCATCGAGGCAGATTCCAGGTGCTCGACGACGTCACCCGCCGCCCGGTCGCCGGTCATCCCTACACCATCAAATCGTCGGACGGACAGACCGTGCAGGGGAAGACCGACGCTAACGGGTTCACCGAATGGCTCGAGGGGGACGAGGGTTCGTCGCTGATGTTCAGCCACCCGGGAAGCGAGAGCGCAGAATGAGCGGTTACGGCTCCGGCTACTCGACGGGCGGCACCGCCTCCGGTGACGGTCGGACCACGCAGGTCGGTCTGCAGAGCGGGTTGTCGCCCAAAGACCGAGCCGTCTTGTGCGATACCGTTTGCAACTGCAAAAGGATCGGCGTGGCCTCGGTCGATGGCAAGATCCAGCGTCAACGATGCGTCATGCAACGGCTGAACTACCAAGACATGGTTTCGCAGCTCACCACCGGCCAGCGAACGGTATACCGTCCAGAAGTCGCCTACGACATGCGCCCCGACGTGCCAACGCCGATCATGAGTTCTCAAGACCCGCTCCAGCCGCATCCGTTCCTTCCAAACTGGCTGAACAAGTATTGGCCCGGCGGCTACGCCGAGTACAAGAAGTTGGCGGGGCAAGGCTTGATTCGTCGGCCAGACGTTATCGTAGTCAACGACCCCGATCAGCCACCCGTGCAGTCGAACATCAAAATGTGCGTGGAAATGAAGTTTCCGCCCGACGACTTTAGTCGTGAGCAGCGGACGGACTACATTCGGATTGCAGGCGGGCCGAACAAGTTCGAGCGGATTGGTCCGGCGGAATGCAAGTGCGGCGAGGAAAAGGAGGACACTGAGACCTCGAAGTCCACGCAGTCGAAAGCCTCCAAACAATCCGATCTTGAAGATCTCTTTGGCGGTGGCAGCAGTCCGTCGATGGGCGGCGGATCGCCGCCCCTTCCGCCGATGCCTCCCCTTCCCGTTTTCCCGTGAGCACGTTGTCATGACGGATGAAGAAATCGCAGCATGGGCGAAAGATCCTCGCCGCGCGGACACACTCCCTTTCGGGCTGTTTGAGCCCGCGTACAGAAAGGGCATCGCAGGCGCTGCGCTCGTCGTGCGCGGGGTCCTGTATTTCCGGAACGGGTACACACCGACGGTCCGGAAAGCGTTGGTGCAATGCTTTGAGCAGTACGCCGCGATGGTGGACGAGTATCACCATGCCCTTGAAGTCGCGGCCGGTCATAAGCCCTCGAAAGAAGGTCCCCTCCGATGGTTTTACACGGAGGGCAAGCAGCCGATGGCATACGAGAAGGCCCCGGCGTTCGAGCGTCTAGCGACATCAACGCCAGGGGATACATCGCTTGTCGCGACGATGACCAGCGCCGACCACAAACTTGCAACCGGGTTCTACGAGTTTTCCGTGTTTGCGCTAGGCGAATGGAAAGCGACGCATAACCGCGGGCTCGATACCCTCGTTTTCACCGTTCCTCGAGCGTTCCTGGAACAGCGGCCGGGCAAGTTTCAGGCATTGTTCACAGCGATTTGCGAAGCACTGCCCATCGTTCATGGGCACGCCGGCTACGGCGTGAATCTTCCGCCAATGGAGCTTAACGCGAACGAGGCGAGCGAATACTTTTACGCCCGTCGCTACGGGCCGGGCATCGACGTCGGCGACCCCATGGGTTACAGCACCGTGATGCTGGAAGGGGCGATCAAAACGGTGGACTGGATCGTCGCGCTGAACGCGGACCTCGTGCGCGCCGCCGGGGGAGCCGACTCGCTCACACTGCCGCCGGACTGGTACGTGCGCCAGCCGTTGGGCGACGGTGGCTTGGTCGTCCAAGCGGGCGTTGCACCGCAAGCCAGTGTGTCCGCCGGGCCGGGGAAACCTCCGCTGCCCCCGCCGGCGTACGTGCTGCTCGACGCGGCGCTACGTCCCCTCATCGCCGAGAAGATGGACATCTTGCAGAGCGGTACGCTCGACAGCACCGCACCGCTGCTCAACACGACCATCGCCACGGAAGCTTGGTTGAAGCGCTTCGCTCTGCCGCCGGACCAGGTGACTGAACAATGGCGCGAGTTGCATAAAACGCCTACTGTCAATAGCAGCAAAGCCGCGGTCGCGGCCAATCTCTCGCGGTTTCGGAAGGCCATGGGACTGCCCGAGCCCGTTCCATCGAACAAGTTCGGATACGACGGTGGCTCGCCGGGCTAACCAACGTTTGGTGCAACACAGAAACGGGGCCGCGAGGCCCCGTTGTCATGTGCGCGTTGACCGCTCCGAGCCTGCCACCTGAACACCAACAGGTCAGGTCGGCTCCCGCCTCGGCCCTTGCAGCGGTGCTGTGACTGGCAATCCTCGTATGAGCACGCCGTACAATCAGTCGTTCGCCGGCGGCCCCTTCGAATTCTCGCACAACAACGTATTTGAGGCCGCTTGGAACATGGCGGCGACCGTGCCAAACACCGGTCCAATGTGCTAGAGCATTTGAGCGCAGCTCGAGCGCGACGTAAAAGTCGCATCTGCCACGTCTTCGCTTGAAGTCATATCAGTTTACGGTCCAACGGAACCCATAGCCGGGGCTCCGGCGTCGCCGCCCTCACCCCATGGCGACTTCCGGTTTTTACACCACATTTGTGGTAGAGTAACCGGAAGCCAACTTCTGGGGTGTGCCCAATGCACGCAACCATCGTTTTCTACGAACCTGCCGATGTCGATACCCGCCTCGCCTCCCTCGAGCTAGACCGGCAGGTACTGATCGATGCCGTGCTTCAAGCGCTCATGTACCGAGCGCGTTTAACGGCCCATCATCCTAGGCTGTATCGGCATTCCGTGTTGACCAACGAGACAGTAGCCGCCCTGCGGGATCTTCTGGTCCCACGTGGCTGGGAAAAGCAGGACGAAGGCAACTACGAACTCGTCGTCCATCCAGCACTTGGCGTCGCGATTGCCGTCGCCTCGGGCGATGATGCGACCGGCCTTAAGGACTTCACGCCGTCCAACAAGAGCGAAAAGGGTCCGCGTACCGTAAAGGCAGTTGACGACAACCGGACGGCGGATCTCTTTCCCGAGACACTGCCGCCGGTACAGGACGAAGAGCGCGTGCTCGACACATGGATCCTGCTGCATCACCTTGACGGTGACGAGATCCGTCTTGAACTCTCCCGTCCGAACGGTTACGACTCGACGCAGCATTTCGTGACTTCGTGGTCCGAGCGCATTGTGCTTGGCCCGATTGATCTCGACGGCGAGCCGACCGTACTGCCGATTCCGCAATCGCCCGATATTGATGTTGTTGTCAGCCGTAAATCTGCCTGAGTAAGTGATGTTCAACCCAAAACGGTTCTCGCTAGCACGACGTCGGCGAGGTCTCACCAAGCGCGAGGTCGCTGAACGCATTGATGTCAGCGAGCGATCCGTGTCTGCCTATGAACGGGGGGATCAGGAGCCAGAGCCGTCAAACGTGCAGCGCATTGCAACTGCGCTAGGCTTCCCCGAGGCGTTCTTTTTTGCCGGCGATCCCAAAGAGCTGTCGGGTAGCCTCGCGAGCTTCCGGTCGATGTCGAAGATGAGCGCACGCCAGCGTGACAGCGCGCTCGGTTCCGGTGCGATCGGACTAATGCTCAATGAGTGGCTGGAGAAAAACTTTAACCTGCCTGCCCCAGACCTTCCAGACTTAGGACGCGAGCCGGGTCAATTGACAGAGCCTGCACGTCTGCAACACTTCGAGGAGAACATTGCATTTCCGTCTACAGAGACGGCGTATGGTCCGGAGGCCGCGGCAGAAGCGCTACGCTCGCAGTGGGGGCTTGGCGAACAGCCCGTGAAGAACGTGATTGCGCTACTCGAGTCCAAGGGCGTCCGTGTGTTTTCGCTGGCGATCGACGCGAAAGAAGTCGACGCGTTCTCGATGTGGCACGGCGGTACGCCATTCATGTTTCTGAATACCTACAAATCAGCGGAGCATTGCCGCTTTGATGCGGCACACGAGCTGGGCCACCTAGTGCTTCATCGGCACGGACAGACTCAGGGACCAGAGCTAGAGCGCGAAGCCAATGCATTCGCTTCAGCGTTTCTTATGCCTCGCAAGAGCGTGCTGGCTTATGCGCCGCGCGTGGCGACCCTGCCAGGGCTCGTGCGGGCGAAGCATTACTGGAAAGTCTCGGTCGCCGCACTGAACTACCGACTGCACGCTCTAGGCATGACCACCGACTGGATATATCGGACGTTGTGCATTCAACTGGCAGAAGCGGGCTACCGAACGAGCGAGCCGGAGCCAGCCCCGCATGAGAAGTCGCTCGTGTTGGAAAAGGTCTTCAAGACATTGCGTGACGAGGGGACATCGCGTTCGGACGTTGCCGATACGCTTGCGATTTCGCCGAAGGAGATCGACGCCTTGACGTTCAACTTGATGCTCAACGTGCTGGCGGGTGGTGGCGAAGGCGGGCAATCGACGGGACATGCAAAACGTGACGCGCTTCGGCTAGTCCATCCGCGTGATGTCGCAGATTCCAAGAAGCGCAGGCGACCGAAAGCGGAGTAGCAGGATCGCTGCTATCCATGTGTATCCGCCCAACTGAGTGGCAACCCAAGGCTGTTCCGAGGCTTCGCAATGTTCGATATAACCCCTGACGACATAAAAGAGCTGAACGACGTGGATCTGCGGATACTCGTCGGAAGGCTTTGTGAAGCCGAACTGAGTCGCCGCGGATTCTCTCCGGCTGCCGTTACCTATGGAGGTAGTCAGACGGCAGCCGATGGCGGGCTTGATGTACGAGTGGAACTGCCCGCCAACGCCGAGATAGACGGATTTATTCCTCGTCGGATAACAGGCTTTCAAGTGAAGACGCCCGATATGGCTCGGGCAGCTATCATCGACGAAATGCGTCCTCGAGGTGCCATTCGACCGGTCATTCAGGACCTAGCCAGCAATGCCGGCGCGTACATCATAGCCTGCTCGACGGGTACGGTCGCGGACATACGTTTGCGCGAACGCCAGGAAGCCATGCGCGAGGGCCTCGACGGGGCCTTGAACTCGGATCAGTTACACACGGACTTTTACGATCGTACGCGTCTCGCCACGTGGGTCCGTTGCTTCCCAGGACTCGTGGCATGGGTCAAACAACGGATCGGCCGCTCGTTGCGTGGTTGGCGGCCCTATGGGGCCTGGAGCGGTGCTGCCGAGGGCGTCGATGCCTCCTACCTTGTTGATGAGGGTCTTCGGCTTCATGTTGGGCGGGCCGACGAATCTCCCCGATCGATCGTGGACGGCTTGGAACAGCTTCGTAGCGAGCTGGCGCAGCCGGGCAAGATCATACGTTTGGTCGGTCTTTCAGGTGTTGGTAAGACTCGCCTAGTCCAGGCTCTTTTTGACGATCGCATTGGAACCAGGGCCCTGCCAATGTCCTTGGCCGTCTATACCGATATGTCGGATGATCCGGATCCTCAACCAGTTGGCCTCGTGTCAAACTTGATTGCGAGCGGCACGCGCGCAATCTTGATCGTTGATAATTGTCCACCCGAACTACACCGTCGATTGGCGGAGGTGTGTAGTGACCAGTCGAGCCGCCTGAGCTTGCTCACGGTCGAATACGACGTGCGCGACGATCAACCAGAAATGACACAGGTCGTCACGCTCGACGTGTCGTCACCTGAATTGCTCGAGGTACTCGTCCGCCGCAGGTACCAGCACATCTCTCCCGTCGACGCACATCTGATTGCTGAGGCAGCTGGCGGCAACGCACGCATTGCGCTCGCGCTCGCGCAAACAGTCGAGCGTACGGAGACAATTTCGGGCCTTTCCGATGAACAGCTGTTTGAGCGTTTGTTTCGACAACGACACGATCCCAGCAATGCTTTAGTGCTTGGCGCGCAAGCCGTCTCGCTCGTGTACTCCTTTGAGGGTACAGCGTTGGACGGCGAGGCAGCGGAGTTGCCTCGCCTAGCGGCTCTCGTGGGACAGCCCTCGTTGGAAATATTAAGGCACGTAGCCGAACTGCATCGACGAGGGTTAATCCAATGTCGCGGCGCTTGGCGGGCACTCCTCCCTCATGCCGTCGCTAATCGGCTTGCGACGCGTGCCCTGGAAGAAATCCCGTTTGGGTTGATCGAACAACAACTGATTTCGAGTGGCGCAGAGCGCTTGGCCAAGTCCTTCTCACGACGTCTGTCGTACCTGCATCGCTCGCCGCAGGCTACCTCGATAGTAGAGCGGTGGCTCGCGCCCGGTGGCTATTTGGGCAACGTGGCTGCTTTCGACGATTTGCGTCTCGCTATGTTTGAGAACGTAGCGCCAGTGTGTCCTGAGGCGGCACTTGCGGCGCTCGAGCGATGCCGTACACAAGGCCAGGAGAATGCTATCGCCGTTTGGCAAGGCCACGTGCGACTGCTGCGCTCGCTTGCCTATGAACCGGTGCTGTTTGCGAGATGCACAGCCCTGCTGGCGGAAGTGGCAACGCAAAGCCGCCATCAAGTGGATGCCGACGGGGCAGCCAATGTCTTCACTTCTCTATTCACCGTCTGCTTGTCGGGTACCCTGGCGACCGTGGATCAACGGGTCGATGTGATAGAAAGGCTTCTGATCAGTGACGATCCAAAGACACGAGCCTTGGGCCTTGCTGCGCTGAATGAGGCGCTTAAGACCGATCACTTCAGTTCGCAATATTCCTTCGAGTTTGGCGCTCGGTCGCGCGGCTATGGCTACGCGCCAAGGTCGCACGATGAGGTCGCGCGCTGGTACGAAACTGTAATTTTGCTGATTGAGCGAGTGGCCGCGTCGCATACGGTACTGGGACCAGAACTGCTCGCAGTCCTTGCGCGGCATCTGCGTGGACTCTGGCGATCGGCCGGCGTCCCGGATCGGCTGGAGTCCTTATTCCGGGAGCGTGCATCGAACGGCTTTTGGCGGGACGGATGGGTAGCGTGCCGGCAGGCGCTTCATTACGACAGCGCGGCGCTTCCGCCGGAACTCGTCGCCCGCTTGTCGGCGCTTGAAGTCAGCTTGAGGCCTGTGGATCTCGCGGATCAGGTGCGAGCTGTGGTGCTCGGGAGTACTTCAAACGGATTGAACCTAGAGGAAATCGAGGTAGATGAAGATGTGGCGCGCTCTCTTGAAAGATTGGAGGCTCAGGCTTTTCATCTTGGTGAGGCTATCGCGAGAGATCGAGCAGTGCTAACCGGCCTTATGCCCGAGCTTGTCGCCGGAGGCAACAAGGCCTGGGCTTTCGGGCGAGGCCTTGCGAGTGGGGCTGGGGATGCAGTTGACGTGTTCGATCTGTTTATGGATGCCCTGGCGCAACGAGACCCGCAGCAGCGCAATGTCCAGGTTTTGCGTGGATTTTTCTCAGAGCTGTGGGAACGAGACCGCGAAACTGCGCAGCGTTTGTTCGACCGTGCGCTTGCCGAACCGATTCTTGCCGCGCAGTTCCCAGAATTGCAGGCATCCGTGCTTCTTGATGAGCGCGCAGCGGAGCGACTTGGTCAGGCGATTGCGTCTGGGGTGCCGCCGCTTTGGCAGTACCGCTATCTCACGTTTGGTCGGGTGACGGACTCGCTCGACGGAGACCGCTTCGGTCGCCTCATACTCTCGCTCGCGGACAGGATGGCTGAGGAGGGCGTCGACGTCGCGCTTGAGATACTAGCAATGCGATTGTTTGCCGATCGTACGGACAGGAGGACGCACGAGCCAGAGCTAATCGACGCAGGGATCCACTTGTTGCGCTTGGTTCGATTCGGCAACGACGATGCCGAGAAAGACTATCACCGTGCGCTGGTGGCCGAAGCCTGTTTGACGGCAGCTGATTGCGCGACAGTTGCAGGCTTTGTCGTGGCTCGTCTGATCGAGGCAGTTGTAGCGCATCGAACTAGCTTGACGGAGAACACTCAGCTCCTCGGCGCCCTACTCAAAGCTCAGCCCGCAGCGGTATTGGACGTTTTATTTGCTGGTGACTCGGAAGAGCGCGTGGAAAGCGTGGCGGCGCTCGGACAAGTCCACGGCGATCGTGCGAGCCCCGCTGATACCGTTTCATGTGAGGTACTGATTGAATGGTGTAATCGTGACCCCGATCGACGCTACCCCTTCGCTGCCGCTCTTGTCCGGTTTGCTGTTCGCCCGTCATCGGGCGCCCCCCTGCAATGGAGCGCACAGGCGTTAGCGCTGTTATCGTCCGCCCCCGACCCGCAGGCTGTACTTAATCGGTTCGCCGAGCGCTTTGTTCCGCGAAGCTGGAGTGGCTCACGTGCGGCGGCGATGGAAGAAAACGGGCGTCTTTTGGACGAACTGCGGATTGTTGGACGAGACGATTTGGGGGCCGTGATTGACGCTACAAAGGAACAGCTTGCACAACGCGTCGCGCGAGAGCGCCAGGCAGAGACGGATCGTGATCGAACGCGCGACGAAAGATTCGAGTGACCGAACAGCTGTTAGCGGCAGACCATAAAGTCGTTATCGAGCGTGACGGCGCTCCTTTGGAAACGAGATGCCAAGCACCGGCGGTCGTCGCTGCCGGGTCGGGTTGGTTTCAGTTACGACACCGTTTCCTTGGCACAGTGAGATGAGATATGCGTTGGCTGCTGTGTGCCTGAATCGACGACGAAGTCGCGCAGAGAAGCGAGGAGCCCGACGGTGACTGTTCCGGCGATACTCTCGGGCAGGCTCCGCATTGTTTCACTTGATCAAGGGATCGGGGCGATGAAGAAGAATTACATCCTGGACGAGCAAGGGTACTTCTGGTGGCATGACGAAAAATTTCCGAATACTCAGTTCGCACCTGAACATCATGTCACAGGGTGGTTGAAGATTGCGGACGATGGCGAACTGCGCCTCGAACTAGACGGCATGCTGAAAGACGATCAACATCCGTTCGCACAATTTGCCGACAACGTTTCTTCAAGACGGTCACCGCGACCAATACAAGGGATCACGAAGAGGACGGGCAAAAAGATACTGCTGATCGACGCGGTGGCGACTGACGGTCATTTCAGATCGAATAGCTTTTCGTTCGAGAGATACTTCGCGACGATGTGCTTGGTTGGCGACAACGGGTTCGCAAAGAATGGAAAGGTTCCGCGATTCTCGCAAATCGAACTCGATTTGACAGGGTTTGAGAACTGGCTCCGACTGGGGACGCTCGACGTGAAGCGGACGAAGCGTGTTATGAGGCTCCGGTGTGATGCTGCACGCGATGTCGTGTACAACACCGGGGTCGGAAAGCTCACGTTTGCGAAACATACGGATGTCATTGAGCCCAATGGCCTGCATCGTTTCGAAGCCAAGGTCCGTGAGTACATGACGCTCACATTCACGAAGAAGTCGGCGCTTTCTGCAGAACAGGTGCGAGAGGAGTTCGGGGCGCTACAGGATCTCATGACCCTGTTGACGAATTCCCACTTCTCGCTGGCATGGCCTACCGTGCAAGTTTCCGGCAGCAATAGGCGATTCACCTTTTATTTTCGCCGTCTTACAAGCTCTGCATCGCCGCCGGAACTCCATGAACTTTGCACCAATTTCGTCGATCTGAAGGATTCGTTCGGTGAAATCTACGCAGCATGGAGGACCAAGCGCGAGGTGTTCGGCCCAGGCTTCTATTCGTATTTGTCGACCCGTAGAGATGTAAACCTCTACGTCGAGAATCGCTTCTCGAATCTGGCTCAAGGAATGGAATTCTTTCACCGAACGAAACATGGGTCGGAGCAGCCAAGTAGCGCGCTACGGGAGAAAATCGATCGTATCCTTGCCGAGCTTAACTTGGAGAAGGACCGAAAGTGGCTCGCACGAAGGCTGCAACACGCTGCCGAACCTATGTTGGAACAGCGCCTATGTACGATGTTCGAGGCACTGCCATTCGACATCGATGAACAGCGGCTTAAATCATTCGCGAAAGTATGTGCCGACATCCGTAACGATTTGGCTCATTTTGGTGGGCAGCGCACGCGCGAGCAGTCCGCGAATTTCTTGCAAGAGCTTTCATGGAAGGCGGACGCGCTGGGATTTTTCTACCACATGACCTTGCTGAAGGAGATCGGTTTGAGCAATGAGTCGATCAAGGCATGGCTAATGCCGGGACTTGCAACTATGCACGCGAGAGAGTCAATGGTGCAGGCGGGCTTAATGAATCGAGAAAAGGTGAATACGAACCAGACCCGCCCCCAGGAGAGCTAATCTACATTGGACAGACCCACACATTGCGCTGCCGACATAAAAGCCTGGTAGTTCAACTGCGACATTCCCAGCAAACAGATAGCGCTCGCATCGCCCTCGGACGGAAGTCACAATGACCGATCAAATCACCTCGTGGGATCCCTGGGTCTACATGCGCACTCATCGCTTCGGCCGTCGGCCGCTGATACTGGGTGAGTCGCCGTCGCCGCAGGCCCCGACGGTGTCCTGGTTCGACGATGCCAAGAGCACCCGAAACTTGGCGTCTGTCATCTTCGGGGCAGCCACAGAGACGAAGATGTTGAAAGATTCCTTCGAGATGCGAAACGTGTTCGAGACGCATTTGGGAAGGAGCCGAGACGGTTTTTCTGTGTTTGATTCGGATGGTGCGGCGATCCGTCTCCAGCAAGAATCTGATGCCGGCCTCTTTGACGATCGCGTGACATTTTTTCTCGGCTTGCGGGTCGCTGCTGGCCTTTCTAGGACGCGTTCGTACGAGCCGGTACTGTCGGAAGACAGCCGATTCGTCGCATCCCACGGCTGGATAGATTGGCTTCCTGTCGGCGGGCGTTCTGATGCGCTCGGGTTGTATCTCATTGTGCCGCATCCGCAGTCCTACGACTTGCGATACAAGCCAGAAGACTTGGTCAAGTTGTCTGCATTGTTTCGTGCCTCATTCGGCTTGCCTCCGCTCGATTTCCCTTTCAGTCTCTCCGGGGCGTTTGCCAGTTGGTAGGCGTCTACGAACGTTGCTCATGCGAGATGCGCTGACGAAGCATCCTCCAATACCGACGTCCGATCCCGGGCGCAATTCACGCAACACCGCTGCTCCTCGCAAGCGCCTTGACAGGCGGCCAGGAGGTCCACGTCTTCCCGCAGCTCCAACGGTGGCTACACGCATGAAACCACTGTCGCTTTTTGGGGTTGTATTGTTTGAATACCAGACCATGGTCGCATTTCGGACAATGCGGTGGCAGCTCTCGCGTTCCTTCAAAGAGCACGGTTCCGTCCCGATGCGTATGCAAGAGTTCCAGAGCGTATGGCGAGGGGAAGCGTTGATGGGCAAGCAGCACCACCTGATGCTTCGCTCGAGTCATTGCAACATAAAACAGACGGCGTTCGTCGGCATCCGCCATTGCCTCTTTCGGGGGCAGCACAAGTTGTAGCAGCGGATCGTCTTCTCGCTCGCTCGCTCGGGAAACAGAAGAAATCCTGTTCGGCGCGATACATGCCGACAACCAACACGTAGTCCGCTTGCAAGCCCTTTGAGGTATGCATCGTTGTGTAAAGGCTCGGAGGGTCCTTCTCGTTCGTCTTGATAAACTCGATGCGGTCCTCCCACTTTTGATCTAGCTCGGAAATCTGCTGAGCAGTGAGTCCCCCGGCATGGCGCTTACCGTAACGGCCCAAGATGAACACTGAGGGCTTGCTCCCCTCGGGATGCCGCGCTACCCAGTTGGCCAGGATCCCGTCGACGAGATCTACGAGTTCCCGATCAGACTGATACATCCGCACGTCGATCACACTGTCGCGCGTCCAGTCATATGCGTCGACAGTCTTCGGCATCTGGCTCGCGTTGCGTAGAACAAAGGTACGTGCGACATCCGCTATTCCTTGATTACTTCGGAAAGTCTGCGTCAGTTCACATCGTTTGCTCGCGCCCGCGCGGCGGTTGAACGCAGCACCGAATTCGCGAAAAAACCGCAGGTCGGAGCCCGCGAAGCGATTGATCGCTTGCCAGTCGTCACCAACGGCAAACAACAGGGTGTCCGGGCGCGCGGACAACATCTTACGAATCATGTCACCTCGTCCCGGAGCTGTATCTTGAAATTCATCCACCAGGACAAACCGATAAGGCAGTAGCCCTGGATTTTGATGTAGATAGCCCAACGCCCGCCGAATCATCTCGTCGAAGTCGAGGCACTTGTCCGCTCTGAGTAATTCATTCACCGCGGCAACTATCGGCCATACTACTTGCAAGAACAGCCGTGCCCTAGCTGGCTCACGCTGTTCGCCAATGCGCTCGATTAACGTTTTTTCGTCCCAGCCGTTCTGCCGAATCTGAGAGACTGCTCGGTCAACGAGATCGAAGTCCTCGGTCATGCCAACGGTCTTGAGCTTATCGAGCACCTCCTGCGACGAACGGGGGCTCAGTTCGATTCCGGCGGCCCGTAGACGCTCCCCAAGCTTACTGAACAGCGTTCCATCTCTGAATTCGGCACTTGTTGTCCAGAAGTGACGCGCGTCGAGTTCCGCCAGCACCCGCTTTTTTCGCTCAGCCTCTTCGACGTATCTCTTAGGATCTTTGAAGAACGCTGGCGCTTCTCCGTTCTCATTGAGCGCGAAGTGCTCGTGAACGATAAGCATGTTCGCGGCACCGTTGCGAACACTATAGGTAAAGTCCGGCGTCCATATCGCTCCGGGACAAAGCCGTTCGGAACCTTGCAAATACGCAGCCTCGTACTCGAAATCGACGCCGTTGAGATACAGCCAGTTGGAAATGGCCACTTCCTCGAAAGATCTGACAGGCTTCGTGCATCCCATCGTAAGAATTCCGGGGCCTTCTTCCTTGTTTCTGTAGCCGAATTTTCGTTGGCGCCACATGCCGCGCAGGTATTCCAGGTACTCCTCTTCCGAGTGAAAGCGCGCTTCGACCGGGCTAGGAAAGCGCGCAACTGTTTGCAGAAGCAGCCAGTCGGATGCGAACGCTGGGTTCTTCTTGCACTGTTCTATAGCCCTTTGCAGCCGGCTATCATTCTCCGAAGACTTCGATACACGCAGGCGCCGACCTTCGACTCGTTCGACGATCTGACGGCCGAGAGAATGAAATGTGCGCGATTCAATGCTTAAGCCGTTGTCGAGGAGCGCCTTGATGCGGCTCTTGATCTCTGGCTCGATGGGACAGGCATCAATATTCGCGCCCCATCTTGGCTCAAGCAACGCAAGTACGAGATCGCCTGCTTAAGCGCATCGGTAACTGACAGCGGCTTTGCGTGCGGGCTTCTACTGCGCATATACGCGCCGTCTAATCGGTCCTTTAAGGCCGCCACCCGACCAAGGATGCTCTCTCGTTCTCGCGCAGTCAGATACCTGTCTGCCGACTGTTCTCGCTCGATCTCTCGCCACAGGGGAACAAGTACATCCTGGTCTGCCGCGAGATCAGTTTCCAGCCTTTGCAGTGCCACAGCCTTCTTGCGAGCAACTGCGGAGACAAGCCGTGCGGCCTCTGAATGGGACAGCCCACGCAACGGCTGCACGTCCATCCCCTCGATGCGTACTGACGACCAAATCAACCCACGTCGATTGTGTAGGGATACGTCCAGCACCGAGGCATTGACGTCGTTCGCGGCACTGATCCGCACGCCGTCCACGTCGACTTCTGCTATCCAACGCGCTGTCAAACCTAACCGACACGCCCAAACCTGAGGCGAAAACAACTCTTTGCCGCTTTCGAACATTGTCTCTCTTGCCTTGTGCATGCGGTATGGGTATCGCGGGCCGACAATGGCAACCGCTACGTATCCGCGAAATCCACTATCTCAAAAATCAGAAGATTAGCGCAATCAGGCATTCAAAAATCTTTCGATCACATATCACCCTCCTGAACGCGGCCAGCAACGGCCGCTCCGCCGATGCAATCCCGCGTCGGTGCAATTCGTTCAGGAGCCTTCGTGAATTTTTCTACTCATACCGCTTTGCTGGCCGCCCTAATGGTCGCGCTCGTCGCGATCTTCGCGCTGGGCTTCTACTGGCTCGCCGCCAAGCGGCGATCGATGGGTGCCCATTCGCCTATCGCCCAGCCACCCGTTCGCGGCGCCACCGTCCAGCGCTCGGCATTCGACATCAGCGAACTTGACGAATGGGAAGCGCTCGCACACTACCCCGATCACGTCCTACGTACCATGCAGGAGGCCAGCGCCGAACCACCAAACATCCACTTACCGTTCGGACGCCCCGACGAAGCCGCCCCTGCGCCCCTCACACCCGACGTACGCCGCGACCTGCACGACGCTCTTGAGCCGCTGATGAGCGCGGCGGCCAAGCTAGAACCGGCATCGGCCCAAGCACCCGCCAAGCCAGGCCCATCATCATCCGAGCCGGTGCTTCGTTGCCCGAGGTGCTTGTCCTCGCGTATCGATACGCGCAACCGCGCCCGCAAGGCGGGCAGCACCATTGGCAGTGTTGCAGGAGCCACAGGTGGTATGGCGGCAGCACTTGCCGGCGCGGAAACAGGCGCGGTCGTGGGTTCGATCGCCGGACCAATCGGTACCGTATTCGGTGGCCTTGCCGGCGCGGTGATCGCCGGCCTCGTCGGCAGCGCCGCAGGCTGTGCGGCCGGCTCTGCGGTCGGCGGGGCGATCGACGACAACGTGCTCGACAACTATCAATGCCTGGCATGCACGCACTCGTTCAGCGTGAAGCAAGCCGTCTGAATCCGCTCTCACTACCACGCTGTCGCCAGCGCGGCGCCCTCTCTTCTCCTTTCCATTTCCAACCTGTCCGGCGAGCGCCGGGCTGTATGCACGCGTATATTTTCAGGAGGCTTTATGCATCTCGTTCAAACCATGGCCTATGTCGACGCCGAACCTTGGCACGGCCTCGGCAACAAGCTCGCCCCGAACCAGCCAATAGAACTGTGGGCCGAACGCGCCGGCATGAACTGGCGCATCGAAGAAGCCGAAGTACGCTTCGTCGCGGCCGGCAATCGGAGCCTCGGCTCGATTCACGCATTCCCCGAACAAAAGGTTCTCTACCGCTCGGACACCAAGGCTGCGCTCTCCGTCGTGTCCGCTCGTTATCAGGTCGTACAGCCCCGGGAAATTTTGGAGTTCTATCGCGATCTCACTGAAGTGGGTGGCTTTCAGCTCGAAACGGCGGGCGTGCTGAAGGAAGGGCGCAAGCTGTGGGCGCTCGCGCGCACCGGCCAGAGCGCAACCCTCAAGGGCAGGGATGAGGTGAACGGCTATTTGCTGTTGGCGACGGCCTGTGATGGCACGCTCGCCACCACGGCCCAGTTCACATCGGTCCGCGTCGTCTGCAACAACACCCTCCAAATTGCGCTCGGAGATAGCGCCAGCGCGGTCAAGGTCCCGCACCGCTCGCAGTTCGACGCGCAAGCCGTCAAGCGTCAGCTCGGCATCGCGATCTCGTCGTGGGATGCCTTTATGGCTAGAACCAAGGCACTCGCGGAACGCAAGGTGTCGGACTCCGCTGCCGAAGCGTTCCTACGACGTGTGCTCACCTATTCAACACCCAACGTCGCTGATCGCGATGCGCTCGCCGTCAACGAACGCGCGATCAAGGCTGTGGGCCAACTGTACGCAGGCCGCGGCAAGGGCGCTGATCTCGCTTCGGCGACTGGCACCGCTTGGGGCCTGCTCAACGCTGTCACCGAATATGTGGATCACCACCGCCGCGCGCGTAGCGACGACCACCGGCGCGATGCTGCGTGGTTCGGACAAGGCTCGACCATCAAGCAGCGTGCGTGGGATGAAGCGCTCAAGCTCGTCGTGTGAGTCAGGTTTCTCCCATTTCCCATCATCCTCGGTCCGATCAGGTTCCCTGCCGGGTCGCTTTGTTTTGAGAGGCACTATGAGTGCAGTCCAACCCGACGGGCCACGTACGCGCCGACCGGCGCTCAAGCTCGTCAAGACGCAGGAATTGAGCCGCGACGACTGGCTGGCCGTTCGTCGCACCGGCATTGGCGGATCGGATGCCGCTGCAGCTGTGGGGCTCAATCCGTATCAAAGCCCTTTGGAGCTTTGGCTCGATAAGACCGGGCGCGGAGAAGGCATGCCGTGCCCCGATCCAAGCGACACAACTTCGCCCACCTATTGGGGGACGCTGCTCGAACCCATCGTTGCCGCGTCCTACACCAAGCAAACCGGCAATCGTGTTCGACGTGTCAACGCCGTTCTACGTCACCCGACAATTCCCTTCATGCTCGCCAATGTCGATCGTGAAGTGGTGGGCTGCCGGGATGTCCAACTGCTGGAATGCAAGACGGCGGGCGAGTTCGGCGCGCGCCTGTGGCGAGCAGGCGTGCCCGAATACGTCGAACTGCAAGTACAGCATCAGCTCGCCGTGACAGGCAAGCAGGCAGCACACGTTGCCGTACTGCTCTGCGGGCAGGCGCTCGAGGTGTATCGGATCGAACGCGACGATGCACTGATTGGCCGGCTCGTTGAACTCGAGAGGCGCTTCTGGCGATTCGTTGAGTCCGACACGCCACCGCCGGCGGACGGGTCCGAATCTGCGGATCGAGCACTGCGCCATCTCTATCCGGGCAACGGGGGCACGGTCGATTTCACAGACGACCGGCAACTCTCGTCGGTGTTCGCTGACCTCGTTGCTGTACGCGAGCAGATCGAAGCGCACCAAGCAATCGAAGCCCAGTTGAAGCAGACGATTCAGCAGGCGATGGGCGAGGCAACACGTGCAGTGTTCGAGACCGGTGCGGTCTCGTTCAAGCGCAGCCGCGATTCGTCCACTGTCGACCTGAGACGGTTACTCGCCGAACACCCGGAGTTGCAGCAGCAATACGCCGATTCGAAGCACGGTTCGCGGCGCTTTCTCGTTTCCTCCTGATTTCCGCTTTTTTACCTTCTTCTTTCCTGAGGACCACCATGCTCAAGGGGCTAGCAATTACCCCGCCCGTCGTCGGGCGGATTTCTATTGGGCGCATTGTCGAACGCGCAGGCAAGCGACTGCCCGAAAAAGACGATCAGTTCACCCTCACGACCCAAGTTCAACAACGCGGCGAGTGGCTGCTCCATCCACTCAACGAACAGCTTCACAAAGCCACATCGGGCAAGCTACGCGCTATTCCCGTCCGAATGCTCTTCAACGATCCGGATCTGAACCTGCGGGCCGACTATTCACTGTTCGCTCGCGAAACCGGCCGGCCCATGTGCGTCGGCAACGGCGAAACGTGCCGTCGCGTTGCGGGGGACGGCATCGAAAACCTGCCCTGCGCGTCGCCCGACGGATGCTCATTTGGTCAGCAAGGGGGTTGCAAGCCATATGCTCGGTTGAACGTGCTCATCGGCGACGAGGACGAGATGGGCTCATTCGTCTTTCGCACGACCTCGTTCAATTCCATCCGCACGCTCGCAGCGCGCTTGCATTACTTCGCGGCGGTGTCCGGCAACCTCCTCGCCTGCCTGCCGCTGGAATTGAAACTGCGGGGCAAATCGACGGCGCAGAGCTACCGCTCGGCGATCTACTACGTCGACCTTTCAGTGCGCGTAGGCAGCACATTGGAAGAGGCGCTGACGCAGGCGCGCGAACTCGACGCCCGGCGTAAGTCCGCTGGGTTCGACCAGGCAGCGCTCGACACCGCCGCGCGTCTTGGGTTCGCCAATGGAGCGTTCGAGGATAGCGCTGAAGAGCAGGCGGCGGTGGCCGAGGAATTCTATCCGTCATCGGAACCGGCGAAAGCGAGCAGCGAACCTCCGCCCACCGAGCCCGGATCGCCCGCCCGGCCAACGCTGCGCGAAAAGCTCGAGCGACAGGCCGTGCTGCTCGGGGGAGCGGCGGCATGACGACGCAGCGCTGGGCGTTGGCCTTAGCGGTTGCGGCCACGGGTACGGCCGTCACGCTCTCCATCCTGTCCGGATGGCAGCGAGGCGGCACGTTGCCGGAGCGGCTTGTGTGGGTCGCGATCGGAGTTGTACTCGTCGTGGCCGCTCATCTGTTACCGGCGCTCGCGCACGCAGCGGCCCCACGGTTTCGGGTCGTCGCCACGGGATTGTGGCTAGGCTGCATGGGGGCTACCGTGTTTGGTCACGCGACGTTCTTTCTCTTGGCGCAAATGCACGCTGGGGAGCGGCGCGCCGCGTCGGTCGCGCAGCCAGCGTTGCCAGCCGGTCGCAGTCTTACGGTCGTCATGGCCGAACGCGCGGTAGTAGAGACGCAGCTCGCTTCCTCCGGCGTTCGGCGTTGTGTGGGCTACTGCCCAAGCCTGCAAGCGCGTCGCGCGTCGCTTGCTGCGCGACTCGACGCGCTGAACGCCGAAGCCGGTGATATCCGGCGTCGTGAGGGTCAGGACGATCGAGTCACAGCCCAACGTGACGCGTTACTCGCCGATCCGGTCACGTCGCGACTCGCGGCCTTACTTGGCACGACTGCCGCGCGCGTCGATCTGCTGTCGGGACTGATGTTCGCCGCAGTCCTGGAAGGGGTGGCTTGCCTACTGTGGGTACTCGCACTAGGGGAGACGCCGTTACCAGTCCCGGTACCAGTCGTGAGCGAGCCGACGCTAACAGCAGTCGCGCCGGTCGCTGCCTCGACTGCCCTACCCGCCGAGACTCAACCGGCAGTCACGGTCAGCACGGAAAGTCACGCCGACGAGACCACGAGTCTCGGAAGCGCATTGCTCAGTCACAACGGTACGACTCCCAGTCGCGCCCCCCGCGACGATCCGCTTTCGCCGTTACCGGACATCGGCCTCATCGATGACGACCTGTCCCGACTCATGCGAGACGTTACTGCAGGGCAAGTGCGCCCCACCGTCGCCGACATTCGCCGCCACCTCGGCTGCTCGCAGGCGAAGGCAACCGCGCTGCGCCGCCAACTCGGCGCACGCCACGCGGCGGACCACTCAGCGGCATAGACGCTGGGCCTCGCGCCCGGCGTTTCTTCTTCAACCATCTGCCATACGGAAAGCCATGGATACAACGACCGACGTCGTCAAGAGCGTCAGCATTGTCAATCTCGCCAACCAGCGCGTCGCTGTCGTCGAGCGCGTACACGCCGCGCTCGATCTCCTCGCCGAAGCCGAACGAATCGCAAAGACGGCTCACCTCGGTTTTCCTCGACTCGTACTCGACGACGCTTACGCCTGTCGCGGCAGGCCCTCCGTTACCGGAGAGTATGCAAAACGCGACGAGGCTGAGGGTGCCATCGTCCGCGTCATCGACGTACGCGGCTGGAGCTATCTGCTCTCCGAGTCAGGTTTGCGCACCTTCATGGATGCCCAAGCCCGAGAGCAATGGGATCGACAGCTTTCTGAAGGCGATGTGCCCGAACTGACGGCAGCCAATATCGAAGCGACGTTCGCACAACTGTACGGCGCTCGCGTGGATATGTTCGAGCGCGGCGTGATCCAGTGTTTCCGGCGTTTGTCCTGGGATTACAAGACCAATCGTCCATTCAAGTTCGGCAAACGGATCATCGTGAAACGCCTGCTGTCGGACGGCTGCACGAATCATCGCGTCACCGACGAACTGGACGACCTCGTGCGCGCGTTCTGCATACTCGACGGCAAGTCCGAGCCGGATCACCGGCTTGGGACCTATGCCCTCGTCTCGGACGCGCGACAAGCACGGCACAGCGAAGCTGAACACGCCTACTTTCATTTACGGTGGTTCAAGAACGGCAACGGGCATCTGACGTTCGCGCGGGCCGATCTGGTTGAGCGCATGAACCTCATTCTCGCGAGGCACTACCCGAACGCACTCGCCGCGGAAACTCGGTAGCTCGCGGCCTTCTGACGCGGCAAACGCCGCAGACGGACCCCATCCCGTCTCGCCCTTTTCCCGATTGGTTTCAACGCTCACGCATCCGGCAGGACCGGAGGCTAGTGCTCGACCGTTTCCAGGAGAAATTTATCTTGAATGTTCCTTCGACCCATCACACTGGTCCGCGCTTCAAGCTCGGCCGCATTCTTGCCACGCCCGGCGCCCTGGAAGTCATCGCCGATGCCCGCGTTTCGATCGTTGACCTACTGATTAAGCACCTGCGCGGCGACTGGGGTGATCTGTCCGATTCCGATCGCCAACAGAACGAACAAGCAATCGTTGCCGGACAGCGCATCGTATCGAGCTACGTCCTAGCGAACCGTCAAACGGTATGGCTCGTCACGGAAGCGGACCGCTCAGCCACCACATTCTTGTTATCGGGGGACTATTGAAATGGCGGCCGACCGTCTCCCATCCAAGATCCGCATGCAAACGCGCGTACAACCTGGCTGCGTCTTTGTCTCCTTGGGCGTGCTCAATGCACTGAGCGCCGTCCGAGTCCCGCTCGTCCATTTCCTCATTCGCCACATGCGCGGTGACTGGGGCAGACTGAGCGACGAGGACTGGCAGCGCAACGAAAAGGCTAACGTGACCGGAGACTACCTGCTGTCGAGTTACGTCCTGTCAAGCGGGCAAAAAATCTGGATCCAAACAACCGGTGGGCGGTCAGCGACTGTCGTTTTATTGCCGGCTGAGGATTCTAAGCTGGAGCGGTCCTTGAGCGACACACTACACGGCCGTTAGCGACGGACCGTATCCGCTTGGCGGCGGGTTAAACGCGTTGACAGGCGCTCGAAGACCTCCAGCAACATCGTTCGATCAGCTGTAGAAAGCCGTGACATTAACCGATCTAGGTGATTTGCCTGGTCGCTCGATCGGCTGCTGGCCTCAGTTAGAAGGTCTGCCGCATCGCAGGCGAAGATGTCCGCCAACTCGAAGAGGCGCAGTACTGTGGGGATAACGGTCCCTCGTTCCATCCGTGACACGGCCTCCAGGCCAATGCCCAGACGTTCCGCCACTTGTTCCTGCGTCAATCCACTCGTAGTGCGCTGCTTCGCAATGGCTCGCCCCACCGCCACGGCGAGATTTTCTGTGCCCGATTTCGGCATGGTCCCTCCCGGTCAACCGGAATGGTTGAGCACCATCCCTTTGATATGAAGGACTTTTAGGGTTGATATTCAACTTTTTAAGAGATATGCCGATATAACTTTCGGAGCCCATAGCCAGTGCGCACCCGCGGTATGCCATGGCAAGGGTTAGCAATGAAGTGGAGCAAGCGGAATTAGGCGCCCAACACGCTTGCGAGGCATAAGACGCCCCCGAGGGGCAATCATTGAAGAAGAGGACTTGAAAATTGAAACCGATTCGTAATGCACAATTGAGGAAACTTGCGCTCGCCGCATCTCTGGCGCTCTCGCTGGCTGCCTGCGGCGGCGGCGGCACCTCATCCACGACTTCACAACCCGCGCAGCAAGCGGCGACCTCCGTTGGCGGCACTGTTGCAATCGGTACGGCACTTGCCGGCGCAACCGTGACCGTCATCGATGCCAATGGCAAGACGGCCACCGGCACGTCCAACACGGACGGCAGCTATACCGTTTCGGTGCAAGGGCTAACGGCACCGCTAGTGCTGGAAGCGCAAGATCCCTCAGGGGCGTCCAGTCTGCTCTATTCGGTCGTGCCGACACTCACATCGAGCGGCACGTCGCTAACTGCCAACGTCACGCCGCTCACTACGGCAGTCGCGGCACTCTTGACCGCCTCAGGTGATCCGGCAGATCTGCTGACGAGTCATTCGACCGTCACGACCGCCAATGTCTCGAACGCAGAGAAGGTGCTCGACCAAGCATTGGGTCCGATCCTCGGTGCGAACAACGTGGCAAGTACCCTCGATCCGATCGCGACCGCCTTCACGGCGAACCAAACTGGCCTTGACGCCGTTATCGATTCCGTTTCGGTGACGGCCTCGACCAAGGGAACGGGTCTTCAGATCACGAGCCTCGCCGATCCGAACACTGCCATCCAGCTCAATAGCTCGACGTCGGTATCGACTACCTTATCTGCGCCCTCGCAACCGGCCAACTACCTGGCGAGCTTCCAAGCCTCGATCAGCCAGTGCATGACCGACGTGCAGGGTGGAGCGACCATCACGAGCGACGCCGCGTGTACGCGCGCGATCGACGCCAACTATCTGAACCAAGGCTTTTCGACACCACAAGCACGTCACCCCCAACCGTATGTTGCGGGAGTGAAGCTAACCGGCATCAAGACGTTGGCGATGCTACCCGCCGGCACGATCCCGAACACCACGGGACCCGTCGCGCTCGTCTACATGCTGTACACGAACGCATCGGGTCAACCGGGCTTTGTTTCGGATTTCGTGGAGCAAACGGCAAATGGGTGGCAGTTGATTGGCAACCAGGAGCAATACGACCTCTACATCGCCTCGTTCGTGGGGCGCTTGCAATATGTCGATCAGGCGGACGCAGCGAATAACCGCTACGAATCGGGGCTGCGTTTCCTGATCCCGACTACCGTGACGGTAAACGGCAGCTCGACGGTCGTTGGCTCCGCGCTGGTGACCGGGCCCGGCTTGCCGGCGAACGGGGTTTGGCTGGTGCTGAGCGGTCACGATGCCTATCTGACATTCCCGGCAACGGCGCGCACGGTTCCGATGTATTGCCCCGGCCTCCCGGTAAGCACGACATGCACGATGTCCGAGGGCACGAGCTCGGAATACAAGTGGGCCTGGACACCGATCTCGGGTAGCAGTGTGACGGTACCGAGCACCTCCGACTATGCATCGCAGTCCGGCGATCCAAGCACCATCCAACAGTTCGGAGCGTACACAGTAACGCTGTACAACCCGAGTCAACAACAGATCGGCACGCCTCAGACCGTAGTCAACATCGCCGCGATTCAAGCTCCGCAAGCTGGGGCTCAAGCCTCATGGCAAACGCTGGGCAACGACGTCGTCAGCAACTTCCTGACGGTAGGTGGTTCGGCTACAGGCTCGGGAGTGACGAGCCTCTCGCTCGACTGGACGGAACCGGCACTCAATCCGATCACGCCGACGACGATCCTGACGGGCGAGGTAACTCAAGCGCCAAATTCCGTTGCGACGTTGGGCTATGACTTCAACAGTAGTCCAACCATCAGTCAAAGCGGCACGAACTATTCGGCGACGAACACGAATCTCTTGACGGAAAACCCCTTGTCCAGTGATTCGCGTCGCTTGATCGCCTTACTCGAGCAGGTCGACGGCGACTTCTACATCAACACTTGGCAGTACGGAAACTAATCGAATCGGCTTGTTGCACGCCGCGCTCGATTCCAACTCGAACGGTCCGGCCCGCTTCCATGAGGCTTCCCGAACCGCTTCGCTTTAACGGCCGGCGCAACGCTGGTTCACATAATCGAAATCGCTCTCGTGCTCCGGCATAGCCCTCGGATCAAGCCGGAGCATCCTTGCCGATCGGTTCGCCGGTCGGCCTTTTTCGCCCGCGTTTGACGGTCGTCTCCCGCGCATCGACATGCACTGCTGCTACTCGATCAATTCGATCTTCCTCCCAAGCTCGTGAAAAATACCCATGCTCAACGCCGCGGCGCGGCGCTCACCGCCATCGCGATTGCGGCTGTAGTTCTCGCCGGATGCAAAGGCGAAGTGCTCGACTATCGAAACGCTCAGATGGTGAACGGCAAAGTCTACGACGGGAGCGCCAACGAGCCGTTTTCCGGGAAGCTAACGAACGTCCCCGATCGCTCGCTGCTGATTCAGCAAGCCGGGTTTCAGATGGTCGGTAAACTCGCGAGCATTGCCCTCGCTGACGGTGTGCCTGCTACCGAACGCAACGTGCAGTCGTTCCTTGGCAGGGCCGGCGCCGAAACGCTGCTCTCCGGTGCATTGTGTGACGTGCAGATCGAAGGCGGCCTCCCTAACGGTCCGGCAGTCTGCAAAGCACCGCAGTCGGACGTTGTCCGGATCGCAACATCGTTTAAGCATGGCGCGCTCGACGGTTCGCTCAAGCTCTCCGGCGGTCAAAGCGATGGTCCGCTGTTAGAGGCGACATTCAGCAACGGCCAGCCCGACGGTACGGAAAAGGTGTACAGCTGGACCGATCACAAACTCATCCACACATTCCCCTGGAGCAAGGGTGTCGCGGCGGGTACCGAAGAAGCGTTCGACGCCAACACAGGTGCACTGGTCAAGCGGGCAACGTTCGTCGATGGGAAATATGAGGGGGAAGTCGTCCACTATGCCCCGGATGGCAAGCAGGTCACCCTCAGGGCGACCTATGTGAACGGCAAGCTCAACGGGCCTTACAAGGAATGGGATCCGAGCGGACCGCTTATCGCGGACAAAACGTATTCGAATGGCGTGGAAGTCGGAGCAGACGGTTCGGATGTCGGTTCATGCGTGAACGAATGGGAGGATGCCTATCGGGCTGTACCGAGCCATCCAGCGTTTCCCGCGCCAGAATTGACGCAGAAGTGGGAAGCGTCATGTCGAGCAGGCAAGCATCCCTCAGCGCCAGACGCCGAGATGCCTAGCCCGGCAGTTTCCATCGAGAAGCCCACATCTGATGGTTGCGTCAAAGCGTGGACCGCAGCGTACCGGCACGAAAACGGAGATGACGCAGTCGTCACGACCGACCAACTCGGTGAATGGAAATCATGGTGCAAGGTAGGCAAAGAGCCGAACTAACGCGTCGAATCTGAAGCAGCATAGTGGGATGCGCCTTCCGGCGCATCCCACTTCCGATACTGAAATTCTTTTTTGGAACAATGAATCGGTGAGCGAGCTGGCTTACAACCGAGATCTGACAAAGTCCTTTCTCCGGGCTCACCATGAGCTTGGCGGTGCGCCTCCTTTTCTTTGAAGGAGTACGCACCGCTCATTACATTTACAACGCCGGCTGACTGAACAAGATCAGCAGCAAGGCCAGCGCGCCGAGGCACAGAAGCCTGCTCATGGCTGAGATCCTCAAGTACTGTGGGAGGGAAAAGCGGCAGGCAGCTCGCCCAGCCGGAGGCAGGAGCTGTGTTTCCCATCGCTTTCATGACTAAAACGGTATGAAAGGGCTGAAGCATTTGCTCCAGCGTTTCAAAGAGATGCGTCCCGCTGGGCTACCCGCAGTGCAAAAACAGCACGCACAAGAACTGGGATTGCCTAGACGCAACTCGTCACAATTCAGAATTTGCGTCAGCCGTAGAACACGGCGACGACAGCTCTACTTAGACGCAGAGCGTTCCACGCCCTCAAAAATTCAAGGCGCAACTTGGGCTTTGGGCCCGACTTTAGTTTCAAACAGTGGCGAGTGAAGCCACCGCGCCCGCGTGGCGGGCATTAAATGGGCTTGCACAAAACAAGCCATGAATTCCTAGTGGACACAGACTACCATCCACGCCATGGGCATGCAATAGGGCCAGATAGTTCACCCCGAACCGATTTCTCCTAACCATTGCCGAATCTACGGGATCCCAAAGAGCGACTTGCGCATCGCGGCTGGTCGCCGGTGCTTCCTTCTCGATCACGATGTCGTCGTGCGTTTGTGTTCGCAGCGATGGCATCTTGTTCATCGAATCCGATACGATCTCGTCGACATTGAGCGCCGCGCTTGACGTGCTCGCCCACCAGGGCGCGGACATACTGATGCCTCGTCATCGCGCACCCGCGCGAAGTTTGTACCGCCGCTTGGAGGCTTTTTTTGCCGATCGTGCTGCGACCAGGGCATTAGCTATCGGGTTGGCGACACCGATAATCCCATTGCATTTGCATTTCGGGGTAGTTTTAGGGTATTTTTCAGGGTAACGCAACCCGAAACGGAGCAATGATGCCCCCGATTCAATATGCCAACGCGAGCGATGGTACCCGCACACACGTCATAATTCCAGTCGACGAATTCGAGCGCGACTACGTGCGCGTCGGCACGACTAACGCGGTGCCCGTGTCCGATCCTGTACCCGAGTCGCTGCTGAGTGCGGACAAGCTGTTCATTAAGCTGCCGCATGGCGGTCCGGACGCGAAGATCGACGTTCACGCGTTCGCTTACGCGTTGTGCCGTCGCGGCACAAAGGATACGGTACTCCCGGTCGTGCCGGTCGTGCCGATCGCCAAAAAAACGCAAAAACTGGCCGACTTCGAGGCCAAGCGCGACGATGAGGACAAAACCGTCGGCCCCATAAACGGCCTTGACGCGATGTTGCGGCGTTGCTGCCTTCCGGAGGGGTCGCCCTATCGAGATACGATGCAGGCGACAACGGCCGTTGTCGACGCTCTTGTCGAAACCGGCTTGTTCAAGCGCACGACCCAAACCATGCCTGGGTTCTACCGGCCTGTGCAATGTCTTTCAGTAGTCGAAGACAAAATCGTCGCCTTTGTCAATGAGCACGACGAACCGGACAACCCAATCGACCCGCACCTCCTGATTCTCCCCTGATATTTCAGTGTCGCGCCCCCCCAACACGAACAGGCGAAGGCCCGCACGACGGCTTTCGCCTGTTTTCTTTTATCAGGTGTACGGTTTGGTATGTTGGAGCTAGGCGACCGCCTCAGGCCCTCAATAATTCACCGCCGAGGCCGTTGATACATGTGTGTCGGGCCACCCGCCGGCGCCTCACGCTCGACATCGGAGCCTGTCGCTGTTCCTTCCCCCCTCTCTAGGAGTAATGCTTGAACACCGTGATGACCTTTCAGGAATCGCCGGGCGACCCGGACGGCGACTGGCCCCTTCTCTTGCGGACCTACCTCTCGACGTCCTATCTGACCAGCGCCGCGCTGCTGGCGAAGAAGGCATATGAGATCGAAATCGATCCGGCGGTTCGGGAACGCGGGTTTGGCGTGGTGGAGCGAGACGAACACCACGCCTGCGCGAGCGCAGCGATCATTATGAGTGCGCTGGGCGTGGAAGCCTTCGTGAACGAGCTGTTTGCGGATTGCGAGGCCGCCGGTGGACGCAACCTGTTTGGTTTGAGCTCATCGCGCGCCGAAAAGTTGGCGCGAGTATGGCGCCAGCGCCCGCCTAAGCGCGAGCACGGGCGGCGCCGCCGAAAGCAGACGGACGATTTCCAATTGCAGCCGTCCCTCAGCAAGTACGCCCGGGTCCTGCGCGAGCTTTGCCTGCCCCGACTCGACTTCAAGACGGAGTCGGTCAAGGCGATGCAGACGCTGATCATGCTGCGTAACGTGCTCGCACACTACAAGTTGGCGATCCGCACGGTGGATGGGCAAGGTGAGCAACGGGCGCGGACTGACCTTGAGCAGCGGTTGCGGGCGGTTCTCCCTGACCACGACCCGATGTCCAGCTCGGACAATTCCTATATCCCTGATGGCGTCATTGGGCACACCGTGGCCGAATGGAGCGTGCGGACCGCTGTCGCGTTCCTGGAGGACTTCCGTCAGTTGTTGTCGGTGACACCACAGCCAGGCCACCGTTGGCCAACGCAAGTGATGCTGATGACTCGCTGAGGCGCGAGAAGCGACCACGGGCATACAGGTTACCGAGGCGAGAAGTTTCAAGGATGACTGCCATAGGGGTTACAGAATGAAGCGTGACATGGACCTGATCCGCGAGCTGATGCTGAAGCTCGAGGCGCTGTCTGTTCCATTGACCGAGATCAAACCGATCGATGGTCACGAGCCTGCGGTGCAAGTCGACGGCTACACCGTAGAGCAGATCGACTATCACCTGTTGCTGCTGGAACAGGCCGGCTTCATTCACGGTGGCGGGCTAGAAAACTTCGGCATGCGATTCGGGCCCGGCATTGGCTTTCAGAGCTTGACCTGGGCGGGACACGACTTTCTCGAATCGGTACGCGACCCCGATGTCTGGGACAGGACCAAGCAAGTGGCGTCGGCCGCGGGCGGCTTTACGGTCGATCTTCTCGTGTCGGTCGCGAAGTCGCTTGTGGAGGGCGCGGTCAAGGGGTTGATCGGTGGCTAACACGAGTCTCGCCACTTCTGCCGGAGTGTCCGTCGCACCCGCACCGGTTCGCTCGCTAGCAGTCGACGCTGGAATATGTCACCCCCTATGAGTTTGAACAAGCTCGAAAAACTTAACTGGCTGTCCACGGAACCGGCAGAGCCCACTAGACCACGCTGGAACGCCCTAATCCGATTTAGCTGAATTGGCCATACCGCCGACAATTGGCCCGACGAACCCAGAAGCGCTCATGGCGCGTTTTTCGACGGTGACGCTCATAGACGGCTCCGGTGATGGATGGATTGAAGCGCCGAACAACAGTGTGCCGCCCGCGGCTCGCCTCGCCCGGAAGCGTTGCGCTCACCGACGTCGCTGCTCAGGACGCTGGCACCGGACTTTGATCGTCCGTCACTGGCGCCGCGTCCGCCTCGCGAGGCGTCGGCGGGCGCGCCCGGTGGCGATTCAGCAGGAAAATCGCCGCCGCTGCGGTCGCGTTCTTCATGAGCACAGCATATGCGGCATCGGGTGCTGCCGAGCCGGGCGTCGCCGCATGCGCAGTGCTGAAGCGGTTGCGAAGTTGGCCAACACCGTTGCCGATTGTTCGGATACCGTGCATGACTTGCATCACCGCTTCCTTGGCCTCGGCGGTTTCATCGCGGCCCAGCGCATCGACGCATGCCCTCAGGCGCGTCGTGAGGGTTTTCTCACTCCCGACTTTGATTCCGCGCTCGTGCAGGATCAGCGCGCAAAGCTCCTCGAGGAAAGCGTAACTGCGCGTGAGGCCGTCGGCCGGATCGAGCAGCATCGCCTTGAGCAGATCGGCCCACTTCCGTTCCATCGCCTCGCCTCCGAAACCGGCTAGGCTCCCGGTCATCTCCGCGTCGATCGAGGCCGACTCGGCTTCGAGGACCATCTGCACTGCGGTCAGAGAACCGTCGATCCGCACCTCCCGTTCGCCCAACCGCTCCCCGATACACTTAAACAGTGATGCCAGCACGGTGTCGGTCATCACCTTTTCACGCCACACCGCGTCGCATTTAGTGAGGGAGACGCTCTGCCACGATCGATCCTCCTGCGCGACTCCTTGGTAGGCGTCTGCCTGGTCGTCCCCACTATGGCGGTACAGAACGCTCAGGCGGCCGCCGCCAAAGTGAAGTTTGCCGTAGACAAAGTCGTCCTCGCCCCATTGATCGAGGTTCGTGATGTCGCTCACCGCGCTGATCGGTTGTTCGCCAACGGCGGCTGTCAAATCGGCGGTCAGTACCTCCACGCGAGCCAGGAGCGCTGCCTCTTTCTGCTCGAGCCGCTGGCGCTGCGCCATCAAGGCGCTGATCGGATTGTCCATTGGTGTTGGGCGCCGGCGACCGGCGATTCATGTTTGATCGAAAAGTTAGTGCGGCGTGAGGCTCAACAGCGACGCGGCCGAGCTGAGCACCACGGCGCCAGCGGTCAACGCGGCGGCGATCCGGTTACGGCGGCCTGCCTCAGCGGCCTGATTCCAGTCGGCCATATTCAGTTGTCCTTGCTGCAGGTCAGGGTCCGGTGACAGGATGGCGTGGGGATCCCCGCCGAGCGGGTCCCAAGGCGCGCGGGTCGACCAGACCCAGGCGCCGGCCGCGGCCAGGCCAACCAGCAACCCGCCGACCGCGCACCACCAGGCGGCTGTCCCGCACCAATCGAACGTACAGTAAAGCATCGTGGTTTCCCCTATGCCCGTCCCTGATGGGGTGGACAGCAGCACCAACAAGATCGCCACCGCACCCCCGGCCGAATTCGCCATTTTTTCAGCATAGTGAATCGTTCAACGCTGTGCCCTTCGCGTCGCCACCGGGCCGGTCCCGGGGCAGGCGTCGCAACGGCCTGCAAAAGGGAATAGCGCGAACGCCGGGCGCCCTTTTGTGGCAATCTGCCCGTCACCAGCCGCGTACACTGGCGCGCAGGTCCAGCCGCAGTGGCCGCGTCAAAGCTTGCCAGCCACGTCTCCTAAGAGTCGCGTGAACCCATCATCGCCCATGTCCAGGATCGTCCCCCACAGCGCGAAACTGATGGCCGAGCGAGCCACTTTCCACGGCCTTTCAAATTCTCTGGCTGGAAACCGGCCGGCCCGTACAGATTCCAAGCGCTGCCCGGTTCGCTTGACGAGCATGTCGGCCGCCTGTTGACCACTGACCGGATACTTCTGCTTGTAGTCGCTGGCCGACATCGCACCGAGATAGGCCATATGGAAGGCTTGGGCAACGGGCAGCTCATTGACCAGCGCACGGGTCAGATCAGCCACCTCTTCGGTATCCCGTGGCTCGGGCCAGCCGCGCTCCTCTGCGAGAAAATTGAGGTACTCGACGACCTCGCCGCGGGCGATTTCAAGCGTGAGCGGTTGAACCTCCTCGCGCCACGCCTTCGGTATCGTGCCGTTCAGGGCGCGCAGACGTTCGACTAGGAACTCGCACGACGGCGAGAGGCGCCACCTGATGCTGTCGAAACGCCATCCCGTAAGCTCACCGTCCTTGAAGGCGAATGCGTCAATGCTCGTTTTCGGATGGACGGTGACAAGCCCTGTTTTCAGAAGATCAAACAGGATGCGCCGACAACTTACGACCGGGGCGAACGGGATCGCGCTCGCTTTGAACGGCGGCAGATCGTCGTCGCCTGGTTCGGCATTCGCACATCTCAAGAGCGCAAGCAACGCCACCGCCGAACGCAACGAGATGTCGGCTGGTTCAATGCTACCCTCCACAAGCGCAGGGTAGCGCGACAGTTCTTCGCGAATCATCCGCCGTTTAGCCGCATCCACGTCTTCGCACCGTTTTCGAGCGCTTTCAAGCGCGCTTTCGAGCTGTGCCTTGCGCTCCGACGCGCTTGCCGGAAATTGCAAAACAAAACCGGCGATCTCCTCCAAAAATTGCGCGTCGGCGGACGTTTTGCAGAGCAGAAGCGAGTTGAAGATCGCGGAGCCGTTTTCGGGCTGATTGGCTAGGGTTCGCTGATAGGCGGCTCGAGCTGTCGCATCTTTTTTCATCCACTGGGCGCCTAGTCCGAGATCGAACTGGACGTCGGGCCGATTGTCGCTCTGCGAGACAATATCGATCAACTGATAGAACTCGTTGCGTACCTCTCTCGAACGCAGTTCGTCGAGGACTCTTTCAACTATGTCGTAGCCGCTTGGCGCGGGCACCGGGGTATCTTTGAGCCAGTCTATGACGCCAGCCGCGAAGCGCCGGATCGATTCGGTTTCGCGGCAAGCCAGATCGACTGTCAGTTCCCCGTGAGTCACTGCGTACTTGTCTTGATTGCTGGCCCACTCCGAGGCGATCCATTGCCGCCCGATCGTAGCCCAGTCCGGATCCGCGCGATGAGCGCGAATGGCGGTGTGCAGGGAGAGTAATCGTCCGCTGAACTCCGCTTCGTAACCCGCGATGTCGCCGAGAACTTCGGCGAGACCATCCCAGAACGAAGTCGGTAGATCTGCGACCTCGACGCCCGCATCGGTCTGCTCGTCTATTTTCAAGTTTGCATGGCAGGCCCGAAAAAAAAGACTGGCGCACCCATGCGATGCGGTACCGAGCCTCGTGAGAAGCGGCCGTACGTCGCCGCATGACCAAGCATGTGCCCAGGTATCCCACCCGGCTCCCTCGATTGGCGCCGTGTCGTTTGAGAGATCGTACGCCTCGAAGCCGGGCCCATAGCCTTGCGCCCACCGCGCATCAAGATAGCGGTCACCAAGTTCACTCACACGCTCCGGGGCAACTCGGCAGGCGGCCTCAAGCGCGGCCAGGCATGCGATCACGCGATTCTCTCTGTCCAACGATGCGTCACCAAGCAGACGATCGAATCCCGACATCGCGTCGGACCCATTCTGTTCGATCGCGACAATGCACCGCGCGAGTTCGATGTGAAAGAGAAGGTTGCTCGATGGGTCAAAACTGCTGCGCTCGCGTACCTCAAGCTGGTTCAGGTACTCGAGCGCCTCGGCCGGTTGCCCTGCATTCGCCGCGACCTTCGCAGCCTCCCAGATGTAACGAGGCGCCGGTGACCGGTTCGGCATTGCTTTGAGCAATGCGTATTGCTCGGCCGCGTCGACGTCGTCAATCTGCCTCTCAAGCAGGACTGCGAGGCGGATAAACTGATTGGCTGGGTGAAGCTCGAGGAGGCGCTCAACGTCACATCGGCGTTGCTCCCTGTTCTCAGAATCGGTGGGCCAGAATCCTTGGCTCCGGGCGACTGCGGCAATCAGCGGTACCGAGTCGGCAGCGATCACCGCCTGCAACCGCGGCCAGATCGCCTCCATGTCAGCGCGCCGCCGCTTATAGTCGGAATCGACGACAATTAGATTAGATAACAGGCCGAGACCGTCTTCCTCGAGATCGTCTCCGAGTTCAAAGAGCCGGGTTCGCGCCTCGTCGTAGTTCCCCGTCAGCCACTCGCAGTAGGCCATCTTCGTTGCGACACGCGCATTCGTGAGGTCAAGCTGGCAGTATCCGGAAAGCGCTTCGCTATATTGGGCAGAGACTAGGCATGCGTCGGCAGCGCTCTCCGGACCCGCTTCCGGATCCGGCTGTACTTTTCTCTCAAGCAGGGAGGACAGGGTAGAAAATTCTGTATGTTTCATGTATCCGGAGCGGTGGTTCATGCTTCACATGCACAGGGACTCGGAGCTGTGACCGGTCGCATAACGGTTGCTCGCGCGTACGAATAGATTTCGAGCACAAGGCCAGCGCCAATTCGCTTGCACGAAAGAGCGTGCAGCGGGAAATTTTACAAGGTTTCCCCGCGCACATTGATGCCGCATAGAGAGCGCGACGCGATGGCGCCGAGTGCCGCCAACGAACGACGTCGATGCGGACTGCATAAATCGGCAGTCGGCCGCTTTCAGTCGTTCGACATCAGTCCGTTTATCGTTAACAATCGAGTTGCAGCGAGGCGACGAACGTTTTCGTGGGATACACGGGGAAAGTATGCGTGACGAGTTGATGACCGAAGCGTTGTGTTGGGAACTTGAAAAGATGATCACGGCGGAGTACGCACGTGAAGTAAAGGCTACCGCGGACTGGGTCTTCTATTGCCCGCATGAGATCTGCCTAACGAACGTGCATACTCGAACGCAGAAGAATACATATTTCGCGGCTCGCCCGAGACACGTCAGCGGATGTCCGGATGAGGCGCCTTCATCAGAGCCCTCCGCGATTCCCGGTGCACCGAAGCGCAAACCTGTGCAAGTCAGGGAGAAGCCAATACCCAACCTGCTGGGGCCACAGCCTGCGTTAAAGCAAAAGTCCCACGCGCCTACAAAAGAAGAACTGCTGCAGCTATCCCGAGCAGTGCGATATATTCCAGCGCTACACCCCGGCACGCTGGAAGAAGTCGTTGACGCCTGGATCCGGATTGCGCCGGAGGAACGAGACCACCGAGCACTGACAATTGGCAATCAGGAGCTGACCTACAAAAGTGCTTTCAGATTCTTAGGTGGGGCTTCTGATGACGTGGACTCGCTGGCTCCCGACCGACGGATCATTTTCGGTGCCGCGACTGTAGAGAGATGGAAGCAGTGGATCCTAGTGAAGAGCAGAAAGAAGTTCTCGGCTGGAGAGGCAATGGTGCCTCTGCGTCTGGCGGTGAAGCAAGACGAGGCGCCCTGCTGGCTCACTGAAGTTGTCGATCGGCCGGCGACACTCTTCTGGCATGGCGTGATACCCGAGTTGGCCGCGAAGAAGGACGCGTACCGGTTAGAAGTCGATTTCGATTTGCTTCATGCTGGCTTCACAGTTCGGGCCGGCCATTTGACGCCTTGACACCCACCTCGCCAATCAAGGCGATCGGTCGAGGGCAGGAGCGCTGTTTGGCTCACCGCGCCGTCTGTGCAACTCCTTCCTCCATTCAACGAGCGAGACCATGGCTAATACGTCACCATGGCATTGCTCCATGCGCGCAGCGTAACGTCTCGTCGTGCTGCCCTTGACCGCGGTCGGCGCCTCTGTTTTGACGGCAGCGGTTTGCTCGCCAATATCGCGGTCGCGTCAATCTTGCCACGCTTCCGCCCCCGCCTTACCGATTCATCCTTCGGTCGAAGACTTGGCCAGATCGTACGGTCCTCGTCGCGCTTCACGGAATGAATGTAGAAATCCGGTTTTGCGATGTACGCCGCCACCCTCGTTTCGAGGTTATGACGCGTCTTGTCATCGTGGTACCTCACCGAACCAATTCCACGCTGGTCGTATCGCTGAGCATTGCAGTTGAAGTAGATACCCTTGCATTTCGTGATTTCCGTTTTCCAGTGCTCGCCAAGTTCTCTCGCGATGTCAACGTCACCGTGCAACACGTCCCCGTTCACGAACACCAGCGCGTGGTAATGCAGTCCCTTCTCGACGCCGAACTCGAGCTTCAGTACGCAGCCCAGGTACGCTCCTTCGAGCCGCTTGCAGCGCTTGATGTAGCGTCGAAACGCAATCCGATGGCTACGCACATCCTCGTAGCTAATCGACGCGCTACACGCCTTCAGATAGCTCAGATCCACCCGAATCACCAACAGGTGGTGATACTTAGCTTGTAAAGCGCGGACGAGGCGGATCAAAGATCGGTAGTTCGCAACAGCAGGTCGCAAGTAACGTCCGAGCAGCTTCCGAAACGCATCGCCACGCCCCTCATCCCGGATGGTCTTCACCGCTTCATCTAGTCTCACCGCCAAGGCCTTCAACTCGTCGTCGGTCAGAACGTGCCGCATGCTTGCCTGCCGGCGCATCTCGAACGCTGACAACAACCCAGCCGCTTCATCGCCGTCTTCGTCATGGTATACGATTCGATAAAACAGATCGACGAAAGGATTCAGTCGAACGATAGGATACTCATGCACGATGTATTTCAAATCGATCTTCAAACATGCAAGGAAGTCGTCGCCAACAGACTTCGGCACCAGCTTTACTCGCCTAGGCAGACACGGCAACGTGTTCTCAGCGAGCTTGACCGAGAACAGTGATCGTTGCGATTCGATTATGTCCTTCGTGCATGCAGCGATACGCGACACGTCGCGCGAAACTGTTCCTACTGCACCCACATGATCTTCCTCGAAACGATCCTTCGCCGAGTAGATTGCTTTGTCGAGCAACAGTTTCGCAATCTCCGTATTGCTTCGTCTCTCTACGACCGTCTTCATTTGGCTTAGCTCGTCTGTTTCTTGATCTCTCTCAAGCCCGAAGAGGCAGATGCCATGACATTCCGGTGCGAGCGCTTCACGCTCACGTGTCAGTCGTCGGCACTACCTCGAAGCCAATGTCACCGTCACTCTGGTGACGGAACGTAGAGAGAAGAACTGTTCCCTAATGGGGGATAGGAAAAGAACCGGAATTACTTCAACATCCCCGCTTCGTCATCGGCGGGATTCCGTTCTGTGATCTCTTCGTTGATGCCGGGTAATCACATACATGGTGAAGTGGTCGACTTAGTGTTTTCGGGTTCTTCACATCATCGCGTCGACGCGGTGTCGCTTGCCTACTTGCGACTCTCTCCCGTTCACGATACGCAGCGCCTGCCAGATCAGAGTTAGTAACGGTGCCTCATCTATGTCATGCACCCCGGCAGCGTGCGGCGCTACGCAGCACCGCCACGCCCACCGCCGATGCCGCCGCTATCCCTTCACTCCTCCGCTGTCACTGTTGCCACTGGTTGCTAACTCCTTAACCCTTGTTCCACAGCTTGGGCATTCTACGAATGCGACCTTCAATTCCCTCCGCACAATTGACATCTGCGTCTTGAGCGTTTGCGCAGCGATCTCCAGACGATTTTTGTTCAGCAGCTCGACAAGCTGCTCAAACGATGCCCCTTCGTTTCGCTTCGCTTCGAGCACGGGAAACAGCTCGCGCACGACTTCAATCACCGTGTACCTCTTTGGGGGCCTGAAAGCCTGTAAGCCAGACCGAAGCGCGTTGATGTCGACTTCGCCGACCGCACGCTTCGAGCTGTCGCCTCGCGCGCTCGACATCGTTTCACCCATCGGGGCATGCCCCGCATTTCCGTTCATGTTCATGTTCGCCCTCTAGAAATTTCTCGGGCACCGCTATCGTTTGATAGGCGGCACCCAAGGTGTCCACCATTCGTTGAACTCGCAGATACGTCCTATTGACGTTCCAGCCACCGTGAACCAATCGTGCTACGGCATGCAGCGCGAACACTGCGACTCGTTACCGGCTCGCCGACACCCAGCATCCGGGAGCCAGCGCCACCGCGTGTGGTACAAGAAGCAGGAACAAGCGGTTGCCGCCGGACGCGCCCGAGAGCCTTGTCACACAAGGCAAATGGGTAACTTGGATATGCCTCATTGGCCCGTCCCCCACCCCCAACCGGTATTTGGAGGACTTCGCATTGCCTTCAGCACGCGTCCCATGCCGAACCGCTTGCATTTTTTGATAGGCTTCGCTGACACATATCGCTCACGTCGGGCCATGCTGCGAAAGAAGCGCATCATTGCCTCGATCTTCGCCTCGTCGCGGCAAGTAACACTCCAGGTTCGCCATGGCCCATCTTCGGATTCGCGAATCGAATGGTTCAGGTAACGGAATTGCCCCTGCCCTTTCGTGATGGTATTCACCCAGTATTCTCCAACCGAGCCCGCCAACCACGGACTCACCGCGTTCCTCGAGCCAGCAAACAGGAACACAACACGCAGGTAATAGCCCCCTATGCGTGACCATTCGATTCTCCAGACGCAACCGACCATATCCCCGAAAATTGACGGCTTCTTTCGCATGTTGTCGAGGAGTCGGTCACGATCCTTAACCAGTTGGGATGCGTCAAAATCCGTCGGAAATTCGTGCTCTCCCCCCCCAATCTCACGACCATACAGAGCATCCATATCGTCCACCGCTTCTTGCGCCAGCGCCGTCTCGATCTCGCTCAAACGCGATTCGTCAACGCACGACTTCGCGTAGAAGAGTTCCATGTCAACGGGAATAAGAACGTCATGGTGTTCGAACTGGCTCTCGATGTAGCGCTGAAGACGCTTCTCGTTCCCGTCGCTGATGCTTTCCCAGTTGTTCGTCTGCGCTACGGTGTCTTGGCTCTCGCCCTGCTCTCGCAAAAACACAAGGAAGTCGCCGAACACTTCCGCCTCGATCCGATCACCATCAAATTGGAGGGTCGGTCCATTCAGTATGCAATGGCGAATCTCATGCCTAGCAAAGCACTCAAAGAACAGACGCAGGAGCGGCGAATAGTGGACAGCGCGCGAATACAGCGCTGCCATCGCATGCAACGTGCCGAAGTACCCCGCTAGCGACGACGCAGCAATGACTTTTTTCCGGCCGTTCGCCACGATGATCTTGAACGCTGGGTCTCCGGTTCTGATCGTGCGGTGCATGAACCGCACCAGATTGGGCAGAGAACGCGAATCTCGGCCAATTGATAACCTAGTTCCATCTTTAAACCGCACGCTGTTGTGCGTCATGTCGAGGCCGCGAGCATCAAGCACCGGATCACCATCCTGCTCCATCTCGAACCATTCTCGTTTTGCTGCCATGTCAATTTCCTTTTCGCGTCAGCTGCCACCCTGTGGCAACCGACGCAATCAACGTTGATCCGCACAGCCGTTCACTGCTGTGCGACTATTTTCTTACACCGACAAATCCTTCTTGACGATCGACAATTGATTAGCATTCCTAAATATATCTCGAATTGCTCACCGGACATTGCTTCGATTGCTACCGCCAAATTCCGATTGGTGAAGCAGCACAAGCACGGCATAAATGGCGCCGCCGCGCCCAGGCTCGATCAGAACTGCGAGTGCAACGGCCAACGGTGGTACTGCGGGCGAAAGTAAGCCGGATTGAGTTCAATCCACGCTGACTTGCCGAGTGAAATTCGGGCGTAGTTCGAGGAACACAGTACCGTCAGCGCTCGTTCTACTGCTGCCTTACTCAAGCCCATCTCCGGTGCGTGTGCGCGCAGATCGCTACGTCTGAGAGACAGTGCCGCTGTTCGATATACGAACCCATGCAGCCATTCTTCAAGGCGGTCGGCTTCTTCGTATTCTCGTGGCACCGTCGGTTGCGGCATGAAGCGCAGCTTGTAGTGCTCCGTGAACCACGAACCTATGGCCTCGGCCCGCTCCAGTTCTTCTCCCGATACGTCGCCCGGGACACCCTCGAATACGTGCAATCCAGCCGCAATGCGCACGATGCTCTCGGGCTGCCTGGCGGCATGTTCTTCGAATTGCTCAAGATCGCCGCCGCGCAGTCCACGAGTCCGGTAACCGTCTGCAATGCCCTTCTGGAGCCGCACAGCCTCAGGTCGAAGTTTGACAAGCCCTCGTGTTGCACGTCCGCGCATGATGTCCAGCCAGAGATGGAGAAAATGGCGTGCAGTTTCGTCCCAGAGACGAGAATCGATCGGAACAAAATTCAGTGCGACGGGTTCACCGGCGTATTCCGCGAACTGCGTGCGCGTCGCCAGTCCTTGCGCACGCAGACGCTTTCCATGCCTTTCGTCGAAAGCGATGCGGACATGTGGTTGAGTGAGCACGAGGCTCGTGAACCGCGGATCGCGAAGGATGTAGCGGCCAGACGTCGCACGGTCAACCGAGAAGGTCTGCCCATCGAACAACTGGTTGCGAACGTTCGCGTAGCGGGCCATCGAGCCGGTCTGCGACGATGTGAACTCGTCGTCGTTTTCGTTGGCGACTGGATACTTCGCAAGCCCCTTCATCAACGCCGGCATTGAAGCGTTGTAGGTAATGTGTGTCTCGATAGGGTCTTCTCCATCGACCACGTTTGTGAGTTGTTCGCGCTGAAAGGCGTCCATCTCGGCAAATACCGCCTTCTTCGCCTCGGTTTTACCGCAGCCTGACACCGCGCTGACCTCCGTATAGATGCCGTAAGGTCCTGTGCGACCGTGCGGCGACAACATGTTCGCGACCGGATTGGCGTAAGCGATAGCGCCGTGAACCACCAATGGCCCAACGACCACCGACGGAATGCCGGTCGCGTCGACAAGAGGATCGTATAGGCTGCGGGTTTTCGGTCCGAGGGCCTCCGTCGGAAAGCGCGCAGGATCGATTGGAAGATGGAAGCCGCGGTTGTATCGAGGGTACATATCACTCTCCCCCGATCAAGGCTCGGACTTGGTCGGCCTTCCAGTACAAGCGCCGGTTGGCTGCCTTCTTCGGAACAACAGAAAAGTAAGCGCCATCGCTGGAGTAGGCCTTGCGCAACGTCTGGGGGCGAAGACCGAGAAGATCGGCTGCCTCTTCGGTGGTGAGATATTCACGCTCAGATGCAGGCGTGAACGCATGGGCAACGATGCCACTCTGGGAAGCGGCCCGCCCGGTGTCGTGGGTAGGATTCATCATTCAATTCTCCATAAGCGATTGGTAATCGCGTGGTATGGAGCCGAGATTTCCCCGTACCGGCCGGTACTCGCTCCGTAACCAACGCGGAGCGAATACTGGTGGCAATCGAAACTTCCCGTCGCAAGGCGGGATCCTGCGTGTCAACGAATCCTTTTGATTTCAGCTAGTTACCAATTTCTTGACGGGAAGTGAACGGGAACCGAACGGGAAGCCCGTATTGTCTCGCTGGTCAATATACCGGCACACTGAGCCCGCTAAGCATAAATCGGTTAGAGGCCCGCCCGCCTTTTTGGACCCGCGGATTCTTTCTCCCATCGAGACCGCCACTCGGGGAAAAAGCGTTCGAATAGGTCATCAAATATCCTGAAAGTCCAATCGCGCGGGCTTGTACGGATCAACCACAGAGCCGCCTGCACAGGATCCCAGCGCGCCAGCCGTCCTCTTCCTACCCCGTCCTTGGCTGATTTCAGCCCCTGCGACGGATTCTTGAACGAACGCTGCATCTTCTTTCTTGCGATCTCATTCTTCTGGGCCACTTCGAGCCGCGTCACGAGATCGCGCGTCAGCACCCACGCGGGCTCATCCTCCAGTTCCTTTACGGGCTCATCTTCTGTGGTGGCCTCGGGTAGGCCAGTCTCTGGAACTTTGTCAGCGGTAGGAGCCTTCGCTCGCAGAAACTCAAGCACCGCTTCCGTCTCGAAGCCAAGACCACTCAGCCAAACACGATCGTCTACGCCGAAAAGCACTGAGTCAGCTGCGAGGGACAACGGGGTCAATTGCTCTCGCCCAGACAGGAAATCGTTGAACTGATCCCTGTTGCGGGAGGTCATGCGTTCCAGCATGGCCATGGCCCGCTTTCTGCCTTCGGCATCGAGGCGAACTGGCTGGCCCGTCACGCTCCAGTTTCGCCATGCCGGGCTGTGTTCAGCATGCTCAGTCAGCTCCCAGTGCAACCGACTCGCAGCAAGCCAACGACGGTAGATGCGCGCCATCACCATCGCGGGCTGGAATGGGCCCTGCGCCACGGGCTCGACCGCATTACCCGGTAGTTTCTCGACGAAGTGTTCGATCTGCAGGGCCTCCTCCTCCGGGATTTCAACGCCATGCTCGGCGATCAAAGCGATCACCTCGTCGAGCGTGATACACGGCTTGTCGGGCAGGTTGTCCTCATACAACGGTTCAGCGAGACGCCGGACCTTCTGGGCTTGCACGGTCATGGATGTTCGGGAATCTATACCTTGTTGAAATTCAATTCCGCCGCTCGTTACCTGTCTTGCGCACCCTTCGACGGGCTCTCATGCCGGCCGGTCCGGGTATTCCTTCAATACGGCATAAAGCTGCCTTGCGGCAGCCACCTTTTCCTAAGGCATTGAATCGTCGGTCCTGGCCCCGTCGCTGCGTCTTAACAATCTGGGCGATTACTTATCTCCATGGGCTCAAGATTCTAGCGTGCGGCGAACCAGAAACGATAGGCAGAGTGGCGGCTAATGGGCCGCCGCCCCGCATCTCAAGCTACGCCACCCTCAAACTGGACTCCCGCTTGCTCCAACATCCAAGACTCGATTTTGTCGTGCCACATTCGTAGCAGATCAAGGGGACGACGCCGATAGTGTTTCTCGGCGATCGCCGACGGCTTGTGCCCCTGAATTTGCGCGACCACGCCCACGGGCACTTCAACCCATTCCGACAGCGTGCCGAAAGAGCGACGAAGACCATGCAATGTGACATGCGGGAGTTCGGCCGCCGCGAGGACCTTGTTGTGCGCAATCCGGGGTTCAGCGATTTTCCCGTCTTCCGAGGTCTTGCTCGCGAACACCCATTCGGATGGCACCCAGCTCTCTCCGCGCTCGACGAGGCGCGCGAGTTGCCGCCGGTCCGGCGGCGTCTCGTTCAGGCGCTTCAAGTTCATGAGCAGCGTCGCGAGATATGGAGTAAGAGGAATTGTCCGGCCACCAGTCCCCTCGACCTTGTCATCGAGCACGACGCTTCGCCAGCGGAAATCAATATCCTCCCACCGCAGTCCCGCCCACTCCTCACGACGCGCACCGGTAAGCAGGAGCCCCTGCAGATACGCGCTTTGGACCGGATTCGCGATCTTGCGGACCTCTTGGAACCACACTCCTAACTGCTCCCGCTGCAACGAATCGCCGTCCTTGGCCTTCACGCGCGGAACGACGTCACGCACATCGCGAGCTTTGTAGGCGTCGGTGGGCACGATTTCTTTATAGCTCGGTGAATCGTGTGTCCAACGGATAAACCCTCGCAGTAGCCGGAATGAGAGCGCCGACATCGTAGGACGGTCCTGCGACTGCAACACCATCCATTCAGCGATCCGCTCGCTGGTCAGCTCCGAAAGCTTCAAGGGGCGCAGTTGGGCCAGCGGGCCCGCCTGCGTGAGCCCCTTGCCCCGCTTCTTTGGCTTGCCGCCTTCATGAGCATGCTGAAGATGATCGTTGTAGTGCCTTTCGCTCCAGAACGGCTTGCGGCTCTCAACGTACTCATCCCAGGCTTCACCAAATGTAACGTCGCGCCGCCGCGCTTCCGCCTGCCGAGCTTCGTGGGCCGCTTGTTGCTGTGCTCGCGCCTCACGCGGGTCTTTGCCGTCGTCGATCAGGGTTTTGAGCCGCGCCGCCTCAGTGCGGGCTCGCCCCAAGTCCCAAGCTCGAGCGTCCCCGATCGTCAATCGGATTGTTTTGCCGAACAGCCGGGATTCGAAAACATAGGCTCGCGCGCCAGCGATCGTCACTCGCAACCCGAAGCCAGGCGCCTTCGCGTCCCAATAAATTGTCTGCTGTTTTCCCGGCTCGCACTGAAGGCTCTCGACACGAGCCGCCGTGAGGTTCTGCTTGGACATCGCTTCTCCGTGTAGGCACCATGTAGGCAAATCCTAGGAGAATGGATCCACTCAGGTCAACGAAAAAATCCGAAGAGGACGGCGCAACGCCTTATTTTACGGGCAGCTCAGCCTCAGCATGAATATCAATCCACATCAAGGAATGCAGAGTCTCTCGGACTCTTAATCCGTAGGTCGAGTGTTCGAGTCACTCACGCCCCACCAAAGAATTCTGCTGTAGGAAATCAAGCACTTGCGAGCGATCGCAGTGCTTTTTTTTCGTCTGTAGGGCGGGTGTAAAAGCTTGCCTTTCCCGGCGTCATCGTTCGGCCCCCACCGAATCTCCCCCGCTTCCCGAGAGGCGACAATCGCCAGCTAGCGGCGATTCCAAGCCACCCAAAAGCGTCGCTTCGGCTGCCATTGGTCCTATCTTTCGCCCTCGGCTGCGGCGACCGTCACGCGACCTGGTCGACCGCCCTATCACTCGCTTAGCAGATCCGTTTTCCGTCGCGAGACAAAATCACTTCCAATGCCGCATCCTCATACAGAGCCGTCTTAGCATTTCTAAGCAGTTGCTTCCCCGACTCGCGCAGCGACGCACTGATCGCCCCCACGATGACGAAAAGGGGCGCGACAAGCATGAACAACGCAGACAAGACGATAAAAACCGGCGACCGCAACCAAATCAGCAAGCCAACCCAGAGCAATACTTGCTTGTAAGCATTTTGAATCAGCGGTGGCCCTTCCTTCAGCGAAACCACTTCCTCTCGCACAGACGCATCGGACAAGCGTGAACCAGCGACCGACAACAACAAAAACCGCCAGACCGACAACTTGTCCGCATTGTGCAGAAACACGTTTGCCTTCTCGCGGAAAGCTTGGTAGTGCATATCCGAAAATGAGATTTCCCCCCTCGCAGCAGCGTCGAAGACCCCGTCTCGGACCTCCCGCAACCGCTGGCGGACAGCATCGACAGTAAATTGCTGCATCGGCCAGTACACCAGGGCCACTGCAACTACCCACCCAAGCAGATTCAGCAGACGATTCAAAAGTTCTACGCTACTCATCGTTCCGCCCCCTTCCTTTAGGGCCTCGACCGTTCTTTAATAGACCCCTACTCGAGCAATCCGGGTCAAGCATGCGCTCCAAATCCTTGAAGCGTTGCGACATGCTAGCCACGCTCCGGCGGCGAAGCCATCCGGCGCTTACTCGATCATCGAAGGCTCGCACATAAGCTCCCGAATCGCAGCGACAGTCCGCCAAATAGGACTGATTCACCAACGACACATGCCGCTGGGAAGGCAGGGGGCTGGCATAGTTGGCGATCGACTATTACGGCACAGTAACGGTCCGGTAGAGCCTCGTGACCGTGACCGAATCACAAAACAACTGCTCCGAAGGCATGTTCATGAATTTGATTCCGAAGCCGGTGCAAGCCCTGTTGGCCGCCTTGCTTACTGCATTCATCGTTGCACCATTTCTCTTTCTCCTGCCAGTTCCCCCAACGGATCGCTCGGCACTCATCGCGCTCGTCGTGATTTTCATTGTCGCCAGTTGCAGTGCCAGGCTGTATCTCAAGTTCGCCCCACTGAACCAAAGAGCCCTACTAGGCCTTCTCACAATGGGCGCGGTACTCAATGTCCTAACGCCGATCGCGTTTAGGCTGCTCCCAGGCGCGCTACTCGACAGGATGATCCTCGATGTGATCGCACCGCTCTTCGGCCTCGATGGCGAATATGCGCACGACGCCGCCGGCTATGAGCTCTGGTGGGAGATATGGCTGTCTCTCGCGCTGATAGCACTCTCCATCCGATGGGTCGTCCGGAGGACTGCGCTCTCGAAAGCCTAACGGTACTGCTCGCTCGGCCACAACTCGGGCTGCATGAATCAGCCGCCGCTAGGCTTACGTCGTCGGAATCAAGTCACGCAACTCGTGCCGATGAACCAAAGTCCGCCTTTTGTCAGTAAGTGATGGGCTATATAAGCCAGTAGTGGGCACGATCTAGGTAGACTTTCAGCATCGAATGCTCCTGCGCAACCGAGAGAAGCATTTCGTCGCTTTTCAGCACGCTTAACGAAAACGAGAACTCGATGCTCGAACTTAGACCTGGATGCGAGTGCTGCGACAAGGACCTATCACCGGAATCCGACGAAGCGCTGATCTGCTCGTTCGAATGCACGTTTTGCATCGACTGCGCGACCAACGTGCTGAGCGGAAAGTGCCCGAATTGCGGCGGCGAACTCGTAGCTCGGCCGCGCCGCCCGGCCATCAAGTTGGCGGACAACCCGCCCTCGACCAAGCGCGTGTTCAATCCTGCGTGTGGTCAGCAAGACAGAGGGTAAATCCAAGCGCCAATCTCCGAGCAATCAGCATCCGGTCTCGTGGGCCTCATCGCTCATTTCGTCGCCTACGAGCAGCCAATCTCCTTCCGTTCGCTCCAGAACCGCCCGCTCGTAATAGCGGCGCTCGCATTCAGCGCGCCCTTGCAACCTCTCAGATCTGGTAGTTCATCAACTGGAAACGCCATGCGATAGTCCGCCCCCGCCCGCAATGAATCGGTAAAACGTCTCACTGCGAAACAAACGCCGCTGCATCCCTGTCGAGAAACGCCAAATGTGCAGAATGTTTGGACTGTTCGGCCGCAACAAACGCGACAAAGCCATCGAGTGCATCGAATATCTGAAGCCCGGCGGCCCCGACGAGCAGAACGTGCGATTCTTGCGCAGCGGCTTGCTCGGACATACGCGACTGTCCATCAACGGCCCGTTGAACGGTAGCCAGCCCTACGCTCTGGACGGCCGACACTGCATCTTCGTCGGCGAAATCTACAACCACAGGGCTCTCTCAGCGACCTACGGCATCAGACGATACGAAGGCGACTCCGACGGCTGCGTTATCTTGCCGTTGTTCGATCGCCTCGGACCGCGTTTCGTCGAGCAACTCGATGGAATGTTCGCGATCGCGATAGTCGACACACGACAAAACGACAAGCTCTACCTTTATACGGACAGCGTTGCCGTCAAGCCAGTCTATTACAAACATTCCACCGGTTCCCTGAGCTTTGCATCGGAGATCGAGGCGCTTCCCGATCTAGACGATTCAGACAGAACAGTACGAGCGTCAAGCTTCGACACCTACGGTGCATTCCGATCCTTTCTCGGCGCGCAAACGATCTTCTCCAACATCAAGGTGCTCGAACCCACCACCTATTTGACATTCGACGGCGAGCGCGCGTCGATCGAACGCTATGTTCCATCGTCCGAACAATCGTTGCCCGGTGCCTACGATGCAGCAGGCTTTTCCGGTGACCTCCGGCGCGCCGCCGGTTGGATGACGGACGCCGATGTTCCCGTTTGCTCCACGTTGTCCGGCGGCATCGATTCAAGCCTCGTAGCGGCGCTCTCGAGTCGAGACCCTGCGATGTCTCACGCATTCAATGTCTGGTATGAAGGCGATTGGCAAGAAGACGAAACCGCGTACGCAAAGATGGTCGCTGCGCAAGCCGGCATCGAATACCACCAGGTGACCGTCGAGAACGTGGGCTTTCCCGATCTCATCCAGCGAATGTGCAGGGCGTTGAGTCAACCCAACGCAGCAGCACACTGTCTCAGCACCTTCAGACTCTATGAAGCGATCTCCGCGTCTCGATTTCGGGTTGCGCTCGTAGGCGAAGGCGCCGATGACTTTTTCGGCGGCTACGATCGAATGGTTCAGGTCGCAACGGCCTCCGCGCAGGAAGAGGCTCTATTCGCTTACATCACCGATTTGGCGGCCATACCGAGCAGCCTGCGCACACGCCTGATCGAGCCCGAGGCGGTCGACATGCAGTACGCCATGCGATTAAAAGACTTCATACGCAGCCTGCCGGGGAACACCTGGTTTCGCAAAGTGCTTCACTTCGAAGCAAAGCATCGGTTGCCGTATTACATTCTCCATCGAGTGGACGCGTTGAGCATGGCGCACTCCGTCGAAGCGCGCGTTCCGTTTTGCCTACCTTCGGTCTATCGGCACGCGTCGATTTGCGAAGATGAGCAACTGGTCGATCGGCACTCGCGCAAGCGGCCTATCTACGACTGTGCGAAAGGTATCTTGCCGGAGGCAATTCTGACGCGACAAAAGCAGCCATTTCTGCTGCCCATCGCCGGAATGCTGCGCCCGGGCTACGCCGTATTCGACTATCTGATGGATACGCTGCATTCGTCGTGTCGAACACTCGGCTTCGTAAAAAGGGAGGTGCTGCTTAAATGTATCGAGGAAAACATGAACCGCCCCACCTCGGCGCTCGGAAATTCGATTTGGGCTTGGCTGATCTTCGAGGTTTGGGCCAATGAGCACAACATCACGTTCCGTTAAACCTGAAATCGTCGCCTCCATCCTCCTCTGCCCGATCAGTCTCGCGGGCATGGGGATGTTCATCAAAGCGGCCAGCGGCGTACCCGAATCGGCGTTGCTACTCGCCCGCTTCGGCGTACCCGCTTTGATCTATTGGGGTCTACTCGCGGCGAAACGGTATCCGTTCAGAAGCATTCGCCCACACAAACACCTACTGCGCGCGGCACTCGGGTTCTCGTCCGTCTCTTGCTTGTTCGCTGCGATCGAGCGAATCCCTCTTTCAACGGCGCTATGTCTGTCTTATACGCTGCCGTTTTTTGCGTACGCGATCTCCTTGCTATCGGGGAAAGACCGCTTCGACGCAAGAGGGTTGTTCGTCATCGGTGCACTGGCCGGGGTCGTCTGCATGACCAACCCGAGTGCCCACGCCGATGTCATGGGAATCGCATTCGCCCTCGCCTCTGCGTTGTTCGGCGCGATCGCGCTATACGAAATCAAACGCGTCGCAAGATCCGAGGATTCCGATGCGGTGCTCATCATGTACTTCACGATTTCAACGATCGGCTTGACACTCTATATCCTGTTCTTCGACAAAGTTGCCGTGCAGACGATGAACACCGTCCCCTGGGGAATGCTGACGCTAATCGGCATCTGCGGCCTGCTCTATCAAGTCGGACTCGTCACTTCGCTGAAGGAAGTCTCGGTGTCGCTCGTATCGATGTTCCTGCTGCTCTCCGTTGCGATCAGCTTCGCGGGCGACCGGCTGTTGTTCAAATCGGCCTTTTCGTTCGTAGGCACACTCGGTCTCGTTATCCTGGCCGCCAGCATTTTGTGCTTCCAGTATTTCGAAAGCTCGAAGCAAAAATTGGCGAGAGGCTAAACCGCATCGGCAACGATGCCGAGTATCGGCGGAGCCCGACGCACCTAGTCCGGGCCCCGCCACTCTCAGGTCACTTCACCTCACCACCACCACTCGACCTGCGCGCCCACAGTCGACCCTGTCCGCGAGGAACCGAAGATCCCCGTCGTCGACAGCGGATCGCCCGGCGCCGCAGCAGCTTGCGCCGCCTGGTTCCAGTGCGCATACGTATAGAACAACCGCAGCTCCGGCCGCGACCAGAACGACCGATCCATCGCCAACGTCAGCGCCACGCTAGCCTTGAGCAGCGTCCGAGTCGGCCCGTTGTCCGGCGTCACACGATCGTTGCCGATATCGCCTTGGATCTTGATGTGATGCGTAATCGCATAGACCGGCCGAATCCCCATCGACACCCATGTCAGCGAGCCGCCCGACGGCGCGATGTCCCGCTCGTAAAGACCCAGCAACTGCCCGCTGAAATCCCGGGTCGCCTGCCAATCGAACGCATCGAGGAAGCGCAAGCTCTTGTATTGGTTGTTGTCGGTTAGCGTTCCCGTATAGCTGAGGCCCGTGCCCGGACCTTGACCATATTGGAACGCAAGCTTGTTCTTGCCGCCGAGCAAGTTCTTCTGAATATGCTGCACCGTGAACGACCAACCGCTATGCGTATCGGCACCCAAGCCGTCGCTGCCGGTGATCGAGCCGCGCGCCGGAATGTACGAGAGCCCGAACTGCAGCTCGCCGCCCGGATTCGGATGCACGCCCGACAGCTGCAAATCGTGCCGCGTCGCGTAGTTCGGCTGGTCGATGTAGTCCTCTCGGAACATCGCGTAGCTCAGCTTCAAACCATGGCCGATCGGAATGTTCTCGACACCCGCGCCGAGACCGGTCGGATTCCAGTAAAAGAAGTCGTTGATATGGACGTCGTTGCGGCGGTAGTAGATGCGGCCGATCCACACACGCATATCGTCAAGGCCGGGCAGGTTCGTGAGTTGCACGTACGATTGCGGCAGGCGGATCGCCCCGTGGTCGCCGTGGAACGTCGGCGAGTAGCCCAGATCGTTCACGAGGCTCGCCATACCCACGGCCGAGAGCTGCATCCCGTTCGAGAATTGATACAGCTTCTGGTCTATCTCGAGTTCACTATAGATCTGGCATTCGTTGCCGAGCCGATACTTGCTCTGTGCTCCCGGCAACTGGAAGCAGGCTTGGTCGTGCCCCTCGCTCGTGCCCTCCCCCGCGCGCAAGTACCCGTGAAACTGCGTCCACGGCGTCAATTGATTCCAAGCGGGCGACGGGGTGGCCGGCGCTGTATTCGTCGGTGTCGTATCGGCCGGTACCACGCCGGTCGCCTTGCTGATTCCCGCAGGTGCGCTACCCGCGGCCGCCAGCGCCGTTCCGTCTGCCGCGAGGGTCGTCGTCGTTTGTGCGAGCTGAACCGTATCGTTCGTGCTCGCTGGTGCAGCCGCGGCATCGGTCGCGAGTGTCGTCGTCGCTTGTGCTAGCTGCACGGTATTGTCCGCGCTCGCCGGTGCCGCCGCGGCATCGGTCGCCGCATAGAGCGCCGCCGACGAAGTCGCGCACGTCAACGCAAGCGCCAAGCGAGTCAATCGGAACGCAGCAACATGGCGCGCACGCGCGCCCCCGCCCGTCTGTTCGGTCATCAAGTGTCTCCAAGATCGTTATTGCGCTGCGTGCCCGCGCAGCGCGTTTTTTGTGTCGAGCCGTTTCGGCTGCATCGAGGGCCGGCGCATGGCGCCCCGGCCCTAACGGCGCTGCGCTCAGCTCGCCATGTCGAGGTCGGCCACGGGGGCCGCCGTCTTCTTGTGCCCATCGAGCCGGATCGGCTCTCCGGCCGCCGCGCTCGCGTAGATCGCGTCAAGAATCTCCATCACGATCAGCCCCTCCTCCCCCGTCGCCGGATGCGGACGCTCGGTCAGGATCGCTTCGGCGTAGTCGTACATCGCCGAATGCGCCGTCGAAGCCGGGCTGACGCGCATGTCGAACTGCGCGCCGTTCTGCTCCATGAACACCTGCGCGTCGAACGTGTAGCCTTCGTTCAGGTTCTTCTGCAGCAGGCCCGCGCGCGTGCCGAGCAAGCGCGTCTCCATGAGTTCAGCCTCCTGGATGTTCGTCGCCCACGAAGCCTCGAGCACGAGCGTCGCGCCGTTGTCGAAGCGAATCAGCGTGGCAGCCAAATCCTCGACGTCGAAGATCTTGCCGGTACGCGCCGCCAGCTCTCGCCCGATCGGATCGTAAGTACTGCCCAGTACCCACACCGGCTTCGGATAGCCCATCAGCCACAGCGCCAGATCGAGGCGGTGCACGCCGAGGTCGATGAGCGGCCCGCCGCCCGCCAGCGCCTTCGTGCCGAACCATCCGCCGAAGCCCGGCAGGCCGCGTCGGCGATGCCAAACGGTGCGGCCGAAATAGAAATCGCCGAAGAGCCCCGCATCGACCTGCGCCTTGAGTGCGCGCGACTGCGCGCTGAACCGATACGAGAAGTTGATCATCAAGCGCTTGCCCGCGCGGTCGGCCGCGCGCAGCATCTCGCGTCCTTCCTCGGCGTTCATCGCCATCGGCTTTTCGCACAGGACATGGCAGCCGGCTTCGAACGCTGCGACGGTCAAATCGCGGTGAAACTTGTTCGGGGTGCAGACGCTGACGACATCGAGCTTCTCGGCGGCCAGCATCGCCTCCGCGCTCGTGTATCGCGCTTCGATACCGAAAGCGTCGCCGCGCTCGGCGAGCCGCTTCGTATCGGGATCGGCAATCGCCACGACATCGACGTCCGGGTGCTCGCGCCAGCCTTCGATGTGCTTGCGTCCGATCCCGAGACCCATCACCCCAACGCGCAGCCGGCGGCCCCGCAACACGGCGTCGAGCTGCGGGAGCTCGACCTTGTAGTCGTCGTTCATACGTTTTCTCCGTTGTGCTGCACGACGCCGACGCTCGCGAAGTTCGTGCTGCGCTCGCTCAGCTTCTCCAGCGGCGGCGAATTCGGGCAGTTGTCGGCGATGTTCACGCGCGGCGCAGCCCATTGCACGGCGTTCGCGATCACGCGTTGGACGTTGCGGTCGTGATAGGTCGGATACGCCTCGTGTCCGGGGCGGAAGTAGAAGATGCGGCCATGCCCGCGTTCCCAGCAGCACCCCGAGCGGAACACCTCGCCGCCCTCGAACCAGGAGATGAACACAGTCGAATCGGGCTGCGGAATGTCGAAGCGCTCGCCGTACATCTCTTCGTGCTGCAATTCGAAGTACTCGCCAAGTCCCGCCGCGATCGGATGCGACGGCTCGACCACCCACAGGCGCTCCTTCTCAGCGGCTTCGCGCCACTTGAGCGAGCAGTTCGTCCCCAGCAAGCGCCGGAAGATCTTCGAAAAGTGGCCCGAGTGCAGGACGATCAGGCCCATGCCTTCGAGCACGCGCCGCTGCACGCGCTCGACGATCTCGTCCGACACCTTCTTATGCGCCTTGTGGCCCCACCAGATCAGCACGTCGCAAGCGGCCAGACGCTCCTCGGTCAATCCGTGCTCGGGCTGATCGAGTGTGGCGGTGCCGATCTCGAGCGGCAGCGCGCCCGCCGTCAAAGCCGGTGTTTCGGCCAATGCGCTCGCGATCACCGCATGCAGTCCGTGCGGGTAGATCGCTTGTACGCCCGGATTCTCGCGTTCGTGCTCGAACTCGTTCCAGACGATCACCGATAGTTTCTTATTTAGCATTCCTAACCTTTCTTGGAGAATTGAGGCGCTCGATACGTTTGCGGCCATGCGCCCGAGGCCGCGTTAAATCTTGCCTACCGCTGGTGCCACGAGTGCCGCCTAGGCCGTCGCCAGCCAGCGTTCGTCCGGCTCGAGCGCGAGCCGCTGCGCCGCGCGTCCGTCCGAATGAAACAGATGCAGTGCCTCGGGGAGCAGGTCGAAGCGAAGCCGCTCGCCGATCGCAACGGCGGCCGGCGCGGTCTTCGCGACGATCGGCTGGGCGCTGAGCGGGGTGTCGAGATAAACATAGGTGTGTTCGCCCATCCGCTCGACGTGCGTGACCTGCCCCGACGTCGGGCCGGTCCCGACGTGCACGTGCTCGGGCCGAATACCCAGCGTCACGGGCATACCGACGGCCAAGCCCTCGCTCGATACGGCCACGCGCAGCAACGTTTCGCCGGCTGTCGCCCTGACTTCGCCGGGCGCGGTCAGGGCCACTGCCGCGTTGATGAAGTTCATCGAGGGCGAGCCGATGAAGCCCGCGACGAACAAATTGGCCGGCCGGTGATAAAGCTCGAGCGGCGAGCCGACCTGGGCGATGCTGGCCACCCCAGCCCGGCCTTCGAGCGGCCGCAGCAGCACGATCTTGTCGGCCAGCGTCATCGCTTCGACTTGGTCGTGCGTCACGTAGATCATGCTGACCTGACCGAGCTCGCGATGAAGGCGCGCGATTTCGACACGCGTCTTTACGCGCAACGAGGCATCGAGGTTGGAGAGCGGCTCGTCGAAGAGGAACACCTTCGGCTTGCGCACGATCGCGCGGCCGATCGCCACGCGTTGCCGCTGTCCGCCCGACAACGCCGCCGGCTTGCGTTCGAGCAGTTCGGTTAAACGCAACGACGCGGACGCAACCTGCACGCGACGATCCAATTCGCCTTTGGGCAGCCGCAGATGACGCAGGCCGAAGGCCATGTTTTCGTAGACGGTCATATGCGGGTAGAGCGCGTAGCTCTGGAACACCATCGCGATGTCGCGCTGCGCGGGCGCCAAGTCGTTGACCCGCTTGCCCTCGATGAGGATGTCGCCGCCGCTCGGCTCCTCGAGCCCGGCGACGATGCGCAGCAATGTCGACTTTCCGCAGCCGGACGGCCCGATGAACACGCAAAATTCGCCCGGCGCGATGTCGAGGTCGACGTCGGCCAACACCGGTGTAGCGCCGAAGTGCTTGCGCAACCCCGTCAGTTCGATACGACTCATTTCCTTTCTCCTGCAATCGGTTCTTTTGTCGATGCGTGCATGCTCATCCCTTGATCGCGCCGGCGGTCAGGCCCGAAACGATGTGCCGTTGAAAAACGAGCACGAGCGCGACGAGCGGCACGGTCACGATGACCGAGGCGGCCATGATGGCGCCCCAAGGCAATTCGAAGCTGCTGGCGCCGCTGACCATCGTGATCGCCACGGGCACCGTGCGCTCGCTCGACGAAATCGTGAACGTGAGCGCGAACAGGAACTCGTTCCATGCCGCGACGAACGCGAGCAGCGAGGTGGCGGCCAGGGCCGGACGCAACAACGGCATGAACACGCGGAAGATCATCGTCATGACGCCGACGCCGTCGACAAGCGCCGCTTCCTCGAGCTCGCGCGGCAGCTCGCGCATGAACGTCACAAGCACCCAGATCGTGAACGGCAACGTGAAAACGAGGTCGGACATCGCGAGCGCGGCGAGGTGGTCGTACAGCCCCATCGCCCGAACGAGTTCGAACAGCCCCGACAAGATCGCCACTTGCGGAAACATCGACACGCCGAGAATGCACATCAGCAACACGCCCCGCCCTTTGAACGAAACGCGCCCGAGCGCATACGCGGCCGGCAGCGACACGACGAGCGAGAGCGCGACGGTCGCGCCTGCAACGAAGGTCGAGTTCAGCAGATACGCGCCGAACGGCTGATCGTGAAACAGTTGCCGGTAGTTATCGAGCGACGGATGCAGGACGATCAGCGACGTGTCGTAAAGCGCGTCGCCTTGCTTAAGCGACGTGCTGATCATGTACACGAACGGAAACAATGCGACGACGAGTACGATCGCCGACAACACCGCGTATGAAGCGCGCTCGAGCGGATGCTTTTTCATCTCAGCGTCCTTGCATACGGTTGCGGTTGAAGGCCATGTAGGCGACGGTGAACAGCACGATCGACAAGAACAGCAGCACGGCAGCCGCGGAGCCGAAGCCGACTTGCTGAAAATCGATGAGTTGCTCGCGCACGTAGACCGACATGCTCTTCGTCGCGCGGCTGTTCGAGGTCATCACGTAGATGAGATCGAACACGCGCAACGCGTCGAGCGTGCGAAAGATCATCGCGACGAGTACGCCCGGCCAGATGAGCGGCAGCGTGACGCGAGCGAATACCCGGATGCGCGGCACACCGTCGACGCGGGCGGCTTCGTAGCAATCGCGGGGCACCGTTTGCAGCGCGGCCAGCATCAGGAGCGCCATGAACGGGGTCGTCTTCCAGACGTCGACGAGCACGATCGTCGGAAAGACCAGCCGCGCATCCGCGGTAAAAGCAAGCGGCGAGTGAATGATGCCGAGCGCTTGCAGCATCGCGTTGACGATGCCGAACTGGTCGTTGAGCATCCAGCTCCAGATCTTCGCCGAGACGACCGTGGGGATCGCCCAGGGCACGAGCACGGCGGCGCGCAGCAGCGTCCGCAGGCGCGACGGCGTATCGAGCAGCAGCGCGACGACAAGGCCGGCCATCGTCTCCAGCGCAACCGAAACGAGCGCGAACATGACCGTGTTCGCACAGGCATGCCACCAGTCGGGATCGCGCATGACGCCGTCCGGGCCGATGTAGTTCGCCAGGCCCACGAAGTGCCAGTGGGACAGATCCGACAACTGCGCATCGGTGAAGCTGAACCAAGCGGTGCGGACGAGCGGCCAGCCGGCAATCGCCGCCAATGCCACGAGCGCCGGCAGCATCATGAGCCACGCTTGGCGCCGGCGCGAACGCGTCAGCGCGGACTCGCGCACGCCGGTGGCTCCGTTCATCCCTTGATACGTAGGAGTCCTAAGCGATAAAGTGCCGCTTCTCACGTCGATCGTCTCCTTCGGTGCCGCTCGCCTTGTTACGCGGCGAGCCGCGTTCTCATCAAATCAGCCCGCGCGCGAGCCCCTAGTTCAATGCCATGTGCCGTTCGGTGCGAGCCGCTGCAGCGAAGCAGCGAGCCGAGCAAGCGCCCCCGAGGCGCTGGACGTGCCGGCCAGCACGTCGTGCGCGGCATTCCAGAACTGATTGCTGACCTGGTTGTACTTCGTGCCCGTGATCGTCGAAGGCCGGGCGACGGCGCTGCTGAACGTCGGCAGCATGTCGGCCATGAACGGGTTCGCCTTGAGCACTTCCTTGTCCTTGTAGAGCGCCGGAATCGTCGGGTTGAACGAATCGTCGACGGCGCGCTGCTTCTCGATTTCCGCGCTCGACAGGTAGAGCACGAGATCCGCGGCGAGCTTCGGATTCGGCGAGTAGCGCGACACGGCAAGGTGCCAGCCACCGAGCGCGGCAGCCGGGTGGCCGTCGGCACCACCCTTAGGCAGCGGCGCGACGCCGATCTTGCCTTTCACGGGGCTGCCGTCCTTGTTCGCGATCGACCAGACGTAGGGCCAGTTGCGCATGAACACGGCATTGCCCGCCTGGAACACGCCACGCGCTTCTTCTTCGCCGTAGTTCAGGACGGCCTTCGGCGTGATCGTCCCGACCCACTTCGACGCCGTCTCGAGCGCCTTCGCGGCCGCCGGATTGTCGATCGTCACGCGGCCTGCCGCGTCGATGACGCTCCCGCCGTTGTAGCTGTTGACCCATTCGAGGGCGTCGCAGGTCAACCCTTCATAGGCACGGCCCTGCCAGACGTAGCCCCACATTTTCTCGTTGCCCGCCGCGCGCTCGGCGCTCTGGATCTTGAGTGCCTCCGCCTGGAGTTCCTCCCAGGTAGCCGGCACTTTCATGTGGTATTTCTCGAGCAAGTCCTTGCGGTAGTACAGCATGCCCGTGTCGATGTACCAGGGCACCGCGACCAGTCTGCCGTTCACCGTGTCGTTCGCGATCGCGCTCGGAAAGTAATCGGCGACGCGGTCTTTCAGATAGGGCTTGAGATCGACCAGTTGGTTGGCCAGGATGCCGGGCCACACGGTGTCGATCTGCATGACGTCGAGCTTGTCCGAGCCGCTGCTGAGCAGTTGTTCGTAAAGGGCGAGCGCCTCGCTCGAATTGTTTGGCATGCTGACGAATTCGACTTCATTGCCCGTCTTTTGCGCCCATGCTTTCGCCGCCGTCTCGCAGCTGCTTTGGTCGATACCGGCCGAACCGCACACGAGCCGCAACGTCGCGGCGCCGGCACTGCCCGCCGCGAGCGTCAATGCAACGGCGATGACGCCTGCCCTGAACTTGAACATCGGGTGTCTCCTGGTTTGTTTGATTTGATGTAGGCAGCGGCGCGTTGACAGGCCGCGCCGCCGGCTGCCGGGCGCTCACCCACCGAATCGCCCCTTCGCCGTCGTATGTATGAGACACGAGCCGCGTTAATCGAAAATTGCGAAAAACGCACATGCCATTAACAATCGAAACAATTGGGCGAATCGAGAAACGATCCGGCTCGCGCGCGGCTCAGTGCAGCAGCGCGGCCAGCGCCGCAAGGTCGAAGGGCTTGGGGACGAACGGCAGCTCCGGCTGCCAGTCGGGATGGCTTTGATGGACTTCGGGCGGAAGGCCCGAGGTCAGCGCGATGCGCTGCGTGGGCCAACGCTTGGCGACCTGTGCGGCGAGGTCGATGCCGCTGCCGCTGGCACCGAGCGAGATGTCGGACAACACGAGCGTCACGAGCCCGTGCGCGTCGAGCCAGGCCAGCGCATCGGCCACGCTCGTCACCGCGTGCGCCCGCGCGCCAAGCGTGGCAAATTGCGTCAGCGTGGTATCGCGTACTTCCGGATCGTCCTCGACGACAAGCACACTCGCGCCGCCGAGAACGGGCGTGGCGCTTAAGGCGATGGCATGGGCCGCGCCGCCATCGGCAAGCACGGCACCGTTCGCTTGGGCCGGTCTCGCCGGCTCCGCCTCGGTCGCCGGCAGCCATAATTCGACCGTCGTCCCGCGGCCCACGGCGCTCTGAATCCGCAAATCGCCGCCGCTTTGACGCACGAAGCCGTAGACGCTGCTCAGGCCGAGCCCGCTCCCTTCGCCGGCCGCTTTGGTCGTGAAGAACGGTTCGACGACTTTGTCGAGCAACAACGGCGCGATGCCCGACCCGGTGTCCGCAACGCTTAGGACGACCGACCGTGGCGCGGTCATCGCGGGCAGCGGCGCGTCGTGGCGCACCGACAGCGTCAGCTTGCCGCCGTCGGGCATGGCCGCCACGCTGTTGAGGGTCAAGTTCAGGATCGCGTTCTCGAGCTGGCCGCGATCGACCTCGACCCAGCGGGGCTGCGCCGACGGCTCGAGTACGACCTCCGTGCGCAGCCCCGCCGAGTATTCGACGAGATCGAGCATCTCCGCGAGCATGGCGTCAACGGCGATTCGCTCCGCCTGCAGCGGCTGGCGGCGCGCGAAAGCGAGCAGCCGCCGCGTGAGGCGCGACGCGCGCTCGGCCGCACGGCGGGCACGCTCGGCCATGGCCAGCTCTTCGCAGCGATCGGCCACGCGCGGGATCAGCAGCTCCAAGTTGCCGAGGATCGCGACGAGGAAGTTGTTGAAGTCGTGCGCCACTCCGCCCGTCAGTTGGCCGAGCACGTCCATCTTTTCCCGCAGACGGCGCTGCGCCTCGAGGCCTTCCGTCAACCTTGCGTTCTCGAGCAGATTCGTGCGGAACACTTCGAAGGCACGCGCTAGCTCGCCGATCTCGTCGGGACGATGCGTCGAAGGGATTTGCCCGGACGTATCGCCTGACGCGAGCCGCCCCATCACCCGCGTCATTGCCTGCAGCTTGCGCAAGATGCGGTTGACGTAGGCGACGCCGGCCAGTGCCACAGCCACGCCGGCGAACGCGAGCAGCAGCAAGCCCGATTGGCTCGAGAGCGCCACGCGGCGCACTTTTTCGCTGCGCTCTCGCGCGATCTGCTGCAAGCGCTCGACGTAGCGGGCCGATTTGCCGCTCAGATGATCGGCGTGGCCACGCAGCAAAGTGACGAGGTAGTTTGTCTGAGCCTCGCTCGCGAGAAACTCGCGGCGCACGTCGAACACACTGCGCTCGCCGCCGTCGAGCCGCGCGAGCGCCGCGGCGAGTTCGGGCTCGCGCTTGTCCTCGCCGCGTGCGTGCACTTGCAGCCACAACGCCTCGTTGTCGCTTTCGGCGCTGCCCAGCTCCGCCGAGTCGGCCGCTTGCAAAGCCCCCGCCGTGCGGGCCCATACCTCGATCAGCGTCGGGGCCCCTTGCGCGACGATTCGCTTGCGGCGCGCGATGCCGTCGCCGATGCGGTCGACGGCGTTGCGCAGGTTCGTCAACTCGTCGGCGAGTTGGCGTTGGCGGTCCGATACGACGAGCAGTCGCGGCAGATCCTCGTCGATCGCATCGAGGTCGTCGAGCACTTCGAGACCGGCGTTCGATTTGCCGCGCTGGCCGGGCGCCAGGCGCCGGATGTCGGCAAGCAAGCCGCGCAGCAGATCGGTGTCGCTGCGCAACAGATCGGGCGCGGCCGTCATGGTCGCGCTCGGCGCCACGGCGGCAAGCTGCGCGACTTTGTCGGATAGCTCCAACGCACGCGCAATCTCCGGCACGACGTTGGCCTCGTACTCGTCGAGCGCATTTTGATTCGCATGCATGCCTTGCACGCCGACGATGACGACGGCTAGCGTGATCGCGAACAGCAGCAGAAACGTGGCGACGAGTTTGGCGCGCACGCTCGGCGGCGCGAGCCGGGACAGAGGCGAGCGCATTGCGTCAGAGCCGCACGACTTGCGCGGAGAACAGATAGCCGGCGCCGCGCTGCGTGCGGATGTACTGCGGCTGCGCCGGATTCGGTTCGATCTTGCGGCGCAGGCGCAGAATCAGCACGTCGATGGTGCGGTCGTAGACGTCGATGTCGATGCCGCGCGTGTGCTCGAGCAACTGGTCCCGGGACCAAACGCGCGAGGGCTGTTGGACCATCGCCGAAAGGAGCGCGAACTCGCCTTGCGTCAACACGCAGGGGGCGCCGTTATGCGTGAGCGTGCGCGAGGACATGTCGAGCAGCCAGCCGTCGAATCCGAAGCGAGGCCCGCTCGATGAGCCGTTCGCATGGCGCGGCATCGACAGCTCCGTCGTGCGCCGCAATTGCGCGCGCACGCGCGCGAGCAGTTCCCGCCCCGAGAACGGCTTCGTCACGAAATCGTCCGCGGCGGTCTCCAGGCCGAGCACGCGATCCGTTTCGTCGCCGAGGCCGCTCATCATGATGATCGGTACGCTCGATTGACGGCGCAGATCGCGTGCAACCGTGAGGCCGTCCTCGCCGCGCAGCTTCAAGTCGAGAATCACGAGCGCGTGCGGCGCGGCTTTAAGGCATGTCTGCATACGCGCGGCGGTGTCTGCCGTCGATACGTCGAACCCCGCTTCCTCTAGCACTTTGTGCAGCCACTCGCGCACTTGCGGATCGTCGTCCAAAACCAAGATTCGATGTTTGCCTGTCATGCCTCGTCTCCTCGGTGCCGAGCGCAGCTCGTGCGCGCCGGTATCGTAGAAGGCGCTCTTGCTACTGCGCCGGGTATGCGTCTTGCGAGCGCGATTATTAGTGCGAGCGACGCGTGGAGGCAATAGCCGGGCGCGTGGAAGCGAGCGGCCAGCATGTGCGGAGCACGCTCGAAGGCCCGCTGCGCTTGGGTTTACAGGGTTTGTACCAAGCTGCGGTTTGTCGCGACGCAGTGGTATCGAAAGTGGTCAGACGAGTTGCGAGAGCAACCGAAGATCACAGCGCATTGAGCGGAATCTTCAGATAACGAACCCCATTCGATTCGGGCGCCGGCATGTCGCCGGCCCGGATGTTCACCTGCACGGCAGGCAAAATCAGCACGGGCATCGAAAGCGTGCGATCGCGCGCCACGCGCATGTCGACGAACTCGTCCTCCGACACCCCCTCATGCAGATGCACGTTCGCCCGGCGCTCGTCGTCGACCGTCGTCTCGCAGCACGCATGGCGCGATGCAGGCGGATAGTCGTGGCACATGAACAAACGCGTGCTCGGCGGCAACGACAGCAGCTTTTGCACGGAACGGTACAGCATGTGCGCGTCGCCGCCGGGAAAATCGCAGCGCGCCGAGCCGACATCGGGCATGAATAGCGTATCGCCGACGAATACGGCATCACCCACCTGATAGGCGATATCGGCCGGCGTATGACCGGGCACATGCACCGCGCGCGCCTCGAGGGTGCCGATCATGAACGATTCGTCGTCCGAAAACAAATGATCGAACTGGGCGCCGTCCTCCGGGACATCCGCGCCGAGATTGAACACGCCTTTGAACTTGTGCTGCACCGTTCGGATCTGTTCGCCGATGCCCATCTTGCCGCCGAGCTGCTCCTTCAGATAGTGCGCGGCCGATAAGTGATCGGCATGCGCGTGCGTCTCGAGCAGCCATTGGACCTGCAAGCCATGCTCGCGAACGAACGCAACGACGCGGTCGGCCGATGCCGTCGACGTACGGCCCGACTTCGGATCGTAATCGAGCACCGAATCGATGACGGCGGCCGGTGTCCCGTCGCCCGCATGCACGACGTAGGTGAAGGTGGACGTCGCGGTATCGAAAAACGGCTCTACACAGGGATGCATCGCCAAGCCTCGTTCAATGTGTCATGTTGCAAGTCAATATATCAATCAATATAATGTATATCAACATATTGTTAACACGAAAATCGGCAGCCAATGCAAAACCAGCTTAGTGCAAAAAGGTTGGAAGACCTACGTGAATCGGCGGCCCAGTGTTGCGCACTGCTCAAAGCCATGGCGCATGAGGATCGGCTGTTGCTGCTGTGCCAGCTCACGGAAGGGGAACAGAACGTCGGCGAGCTCGAGGAGCGCGTCGGCATTCGTCAGCCCAGCCTGTCACAGCATCTGGGTGTGCTGCGCGAGGAAGGGCTCGTTGCGGCGCGGCGAGAGGGCAAGTACATCTACTACAGCCTCGCCGGCGATGAAGTCGTCCGCGTCATGCAGACGCTGTCGGAACTCTATTGCGGAAAGGTGAAAGGGCGCTCGTCATGAACATCGACATGCTGCATTTCACGCCGGCCTCGGCCGTGGCCGGTGGCTTGATGATCGGAGCGGCCGTGGCGCTCTACATCTTGCTCAACGGCCGCATCGCCGGCATCAGCGGGATGCTTGGGCGATTGATCGAGCCTAAGTCCATGGAGCGCGCCGTGCCGCTCGCCTTTCTCGCCGGCTTGATCGCCGCCCCATGGGGGTGGCGGCTATTCGCATCGCTGCCGGCCGTCGACATCGGCGCATCGAATCTTACGCTGATTGCAGCAGGCCTACTGGTGGGCTTCGGCACGCGCTACGGATCCGGCTGCACGAGCGGCCATGGCGTATGCGGAATCTCGCGGGGCTCGGCACGCTCGTTCGCAGCGACGGCCACCTTCATGTCGTTCGGATTCCTAATCGTCTTCTTGCTTCGGCACCTCTGACATGTTCGCGCTATCCGCCTTCGCTGCGGGCCTGCTGTTCGGCCTCGGTCTTATCGTGTCCCACATGGCGAATCCCGCCAAGGTGATCGGCTTCCTCGATCTGGCCGGCAGTTGGGACCCATCGCTCGCTTTCGTGATGGCCGGCGCCGTCGCGGTTGCGGCTGTCGCGTTCGCGCTCGCGCGCCACCGCCGCAAGAGTCTGCTCGGCGCGACGATGTCATTGCCCACGGCCACCCGGATTGATCGTCCGCTCCTCATCGGCAGCACACTGTTCGGCATCGGCTGGGGAATGGCGGGCTTTTGCCCGGGCCCGGCGCTCGTGACCGCATCGAGCGGACAGCCCAAAGCGTGGCTGTTCGTCGTCGCGATGCTCGCCGGCATGGGCCTGCATGCGCTGCTCACGAGGCGCACGGCCGCGCGTGCTTGATGGGACGACGATGAAACGCAAGCGCGGCGCACGGCGCCTCGCTCGAGGCCCGGCACGCCTCGCTCGTACGTCGATCGGTTGGTGGGTTGCCCTAATCGGTCCTCAAGGCTGGCTCGAATAATAGCGCGCCGCTGCCTCGATTTCCGCCGGCGTCATTTGCCGCGCCACGTTGCGCATCTGCTCGTCGATGTCGTTGTGGCGATCGCCCGCCGCGAACGCTTGCAGTTGCGTGCGGATGTAGGCCACCGGCTCACCTTCGAGCCAAGGCGTGCCGGTCTTGTGATCGGCCGCGCCATGACACGACGCGCACGGCGCGATATTGCGCATTGGCGAGCCGGACGCCACGATCTCCGGCACCGGCCGGCTTGCCGGGTGGTAGGCGGGCAGCTTCGGCAGATAGGCGTAGTAGGCGGCGAGGTCGCGCATATCCTGATCGGACAGCGTCGCCACCATCGGGCTCATCACCGCGTTCGTACGCGCACCGCTCCGGAAATCCTCGAGCTGCTTGTAGATCACCGTTTCGTATTGCCCGGCCAGGTTCGGCGAGTTCGCTTGACTGATGCCTTGCGGCCCGTGGCACATCGAGCAACGCAAGGCGAGCGTGGCGCCGCGGCCGATCGCGAGCGGATCGGTGTGCGAGAACATCGTCGGCGTCACGACCACCTGGCTCGTCTTGAAGCTCGACGTGACGGGCGTGGAAACGAACCACTTCTGCGGCACGCCGGCCGCGCTGCAGATCGCATTCCAAACGCCCGTGAATTGCGCATCGGTATGAACCGACGGCAGCCAGATGAAACCGATCAACATCGAAACGACGGCCACGCCCGCCGTCAGCCCGACGCTGACGGTAAACCAGCGGTTGCGCAGCGAGAAAAGGCGTTCTTCCGTGCTCATCGCGGGCCTCCCATGTAGATCGCCGGCACTGAGGTCTGCTTGAGCACAAGCAGTTGTGCGATCGGGTAGCCGTAGTTGACGACGGTGAGCGCAATCATCAGCGCAACCCACAGTCCGAAGCTGTTCAGCGCGACCGGCAGCGTGGCGGGCGGGTGCACGGCGGTGCTGAACGTAAAGTCCTGCGGCGTTACCGGCTTGCCGCGATGGCCGCGTGCGAGCACGATGAAAAACAGCACGGCCGAGGCAACGAGAATCAGCGCGCCGACGAACGACATGTCGACGGTGATCGCCTCGGGCGCAATTCCCGGATTGCTGTAGTCGAAATAGGCCATGCGCCGCGGCATGCCCAGAATGCCGGCGTAATGCCACGGGAACGTCGTGACGATCATGCCGATGAACCACAGCCACAGTTGCCAGCGCATGAGCTTGACGCTCGACAGGGCGCGCCCGGTCAGCTGCGGCCAGAGTTCGTAGGCGATCGCGAAGTACATGATGACGATCGCGCCGCCGAAGATCAGGTGGAAGTGGCCCGTGATCCACTGGGTGTTGTGGATCGTGGAGTCGAGCTGATAGCTCATGTTGATGAGCCCACCCGCGCCGCCGAAGCCGAGCATGACGAACGAGAACGCGACGGCCAGCATCATCGGTTCGTGCCAGGGCAGCACGCGCAGCCAGCCGAACGGGCCGCGTCCGCCGCGCAAACGTCCCGCGATTTCCACCGACGCGCAAATCGTGAAGACCGTCAGCAAGGTCGGCACCGAGACGAGCGCCGTGAACACCGACTGCAGGAACTTGAAGCCCGAGCCGACTTGCGGATCGGCAAACAAGTGATGGATGCCGATCGGCATTGCGACGACGAGGAACAAAATGAACGAGATCCGCGCCATTGCGTCGCTGTAGAGCCGGCCCCCAACGGCGCGCGGGACGAGCGTGTAGTACGCGATGTAGGCCGGCATGAGCCAGAAGTAGACGATTGCATGCAGCGTCCACGAGAAGAACACGCGTGCGAGACCGGCGTCGATCGTCGTCTTGAGCCCCAGCGCGACGGGCAAGATCTGGAAGATGATTTCGATCGCCGCGCCCACCGCCGTCCACGCCCACAGGTACGAGCCCGCGACGTTCGCGAACATGGCGAGCGGCACCGGCTTGCCCGGGTTCGCGCGCTTCCAGGTGCGCATGTTGATCGACATCAGCGCCACCCAGATCCACGAGCCGACGACGACGAGCACGATGCCGATGTAGTAGAACGCATTGCCGATCATCGGCGGATAGAACGTATAGAGCACCGAAGCGCGGCCCAGCGCCACGGGGATCACCGCCATGATCGTGCCGATCGCGACGAGCCACCATCCGAGCCACGCCCAGCGCTTGCCGACGAGCGGCTGATCGAGCGAGATCTCGCTGATCGCGTAGCCAAAGCCCATCGCGATTAGGGTCGGAAACACATAGCCCATGACCGAACCGTGCGCGGTGACCGAGCGGTAATAGAGTTCGGGATGCTGAAGCCACGCGTGCAGCGGGCTGCGCACGTACATCTGCCATGCGCCGAGCAGCAGCGCGACGCCGAAGGTCGCGAAGGCGAACCAGAAGTGGGCCAGTACGAGTCGTTTGTTATTGAGCACAGCTGAGCCTCCTGGCATTGGCCGCGAGCTTGTCGAATGCGGCGCGATCGAGCACCCTCACGTGCGCCCACATGCCTTCGTGGCCGGTGCCGCAGTATTCGTGGCAGGGCATCAGGTGTTCGCCGGTTGTCGGAAAGCGCGTCTTGAAGGTCGAGACGTAGCCCGGCTCGACCATGGTATTGATGTTCGTATCGGCAATCAGGAAGCCGTGCACGACGTCGGCGCTCGTCACGCGGAACGTGAGCGGCGTATCGGCCGGCACGACGATGCATTGCGGCGTGAACGAGTATTGCTGCGCGACGATGCGCACCGTGACCGATCCGTCGGTTTCGACGGCGCTGCCGAGGTTGCTTTCGATGAACTCGCCCGAGACGTGCAGCGTCGTCGGATCGATCGTCTCGACGCGCGAGGGCGGCATCATCGCCCAGTGCAGGCCGGTGTAGATGACCACCGCGACGAACACGAGGACGATCGCGACGACGATGGCCGCCCATCTGCGCTCGATGCGCGCCGCGACCGCCGCGCTATCCGCGTGGCTGGAAGAAGGAATGTTCGACATGTCGCTCGCTCAGTGAATCAATGGATGACGCCGCGCGGCAGAAAAACCAGGAAGTAGAACGCGAACCAGAGCGCCACGACAATGGCCGTGGCGATACCGGCCACCGCGATCGCGCCCGATGGTCCGGAGCGAACGATGTCGTCGACGCGCTTCGCTTCGGGGTCGTCGGCGTGCTCGTGCGCCTCGTTGTTTGGGTTCATGGCATCCTCGATTCAGTAAAGCGGCGCGGAGCGCAGCGCGTTGGCTTCCTTGGCCGTCACCGGCGTGCCGTGATTGCCCCACGCCGTGCGGATGAACGTCACGACGGCGGCCACCTCTTCATCGGAGAGCGACTGCGCGAACGGCGGCATGCCGTACGGCGAAGGGTTCTTTGCCGTGCCCGGTGCGTAACCGCCGTTGAGCACCATTCGGATCGGATTGACGGCCGACGTCATCTGGATCGATTGATTGTTCGCGAGCGGCGGGAAGTCGGGCAGCTTGCCGTCGCCGTGCTTGCCATGACAGGTCGCGCATTGCGCGTCGTAGATCTTCGAGCCGAGCTGCGCCAGCAAGTCGCGCTCTTCGCCCGATACGCCCGATACGCCCGGCTTCGCGGCGGGGCTTTGCGCGCCGTGCTGCGGCAGCGACTTCAAGTAGACGGCCATCGCCCGCACGTCGTCGTCGGACAAGTACTGCAAGCTGTCGTAGACGACTTCCGCCATCGGGCCGTACACCGCGCCGCGGTTGGACACGCCCTTTTGCAGCAGGTCGGCGATGTCGCCGATGCTCCAATCGCCGAGGCCGGCTTCCTTGTTCGACGTCAGCGACGGGGCGTACCAATCCTGCATCGGAATCAGGCCACCCTCGAATGCTTTGGACTCCGAACTGCCGCCGAGCGCATTGATCGCGGTATGGCACATCGAACAGTGACCGAGACCTTGAACGAGATATGAGCCTCGATTCCATTCGACCGAGCGCGTCGGATCGGCTTGATACTCGCCCTCGCGGAAGTACAGCGTGCGCCAGCCGAGCAGCAGCTCGCGGTTGTTGTAGGGAAAGCGCAGCTCGTGCGGCCGGTTCGGCCGATCCACGGGCGGCACCGAGCGCAGGTAGGCGAAGATCGCATCGGAATCGGCACGCGTGACTTTCGTGTAGGCGCCGTAAGGCATGGCGGGGTAAAGCAGCGAGCCGTCGCGAGAGCGCCCCGTATGCATCATTCGGTAAAACTCGTCGGCCGTCCATTTGCCGATGCCCGTCGCGTCGTCGGGTGTGATGTTGGGCGAATAGAGCGTGCCGAACGGCGTCGGCATCGCACGTCCGCCGGCAAACAGCTTGTCGCCGGGCTGCGTGTGACAGGCGATGCAGTCGCCCGCGCGCGCCAGATACGCGCCTTGCTTGACGACGTCGGCGGAAGCGCCCGCCGAGCCTTGGGCCAATGCGAGCGCGCTCGAAACGGCAAGCGCGATGCCCGCGCCCACGCGCGCGAGTGAGCGCGAGAGAGAAAGGATGGCTGGCACGAAAGACTCCGTCATTGCGGTTCGCTGCCGCAGCGCAGCGGCATCTTCAGGCTACCCGCCGGGGCGAAAGCGGGATTGGCGGGGCCCGGCGACGCCGCGAGCCATGCGGCAACGGCCGTGATGTCGTCGTTCGTCAGACGTGAAGCGACTTCATGCATGCAATCGGGTGCGTACGACTTGCGCGTCCCGTAGCGCCACGCGCCGAGCTGCGCGCTGATGTACTCGGCATGCAGGCCGAGCAATCCCGGGATCGCGGGCTCCATGCCCGTGAGCGCCGCACCGTGGCAGGCCGCGCATGCGGGAATCTGTTTGGACGGATCGCCCGACTTCACGATTTGCTCGCCGCGCGCCAGTAAGGAAGCCGGTATGGCCGCCGTCACGGCCGGCGGGTAGGGCGGATGCTGGCTCGCGAAGTAGGCGGCGATGCGATGCAAGTACGCATCGGGCAGATAGGCGAGCAGGTAGTTCATCGGTGGATACTGGCGCCGGCCGTCGCGAAACGCGACGAGCTGGTTGTACAGATACCCGGCCGGCTTGCCCGCCAAACGCGGGAAGTAGTCGTTGTCGGTGCCTTGGCCTTGCGCGCCATGGCATGCGGCGCAAGCCAGCACGCGGGACTGCAGGGTGTCCGGCGCGCGCTCGGGTTGCGCAGCCTGCGCATCTTGCGCCGAAGCGGCCGTGCCGACGAGCGCTGTGAGGACCACAGCACCGATTGTTCTTTTCAGCATCACGTGATCGTCTCCGGGGACCTATTCGATCGCCACAAAACGGCGCAATTAGAGCAGATGCGCGCGCGCGGCGACTTGACCTGGATCATGTGCTCCCTAGATCGAGCCGCGTGTTGCATTCGCGCGATGCGACCGTTCGCCGCGCCGCCGGCGCGTGACAAAGTTGCGCCAACGCAAGAAGCTAGACGCGTTATCGAAGTGAAAAAGGAGAATACGAATGTTCGGCACCAGCGAACGGGCCGGCAAGGGCGGTTCAGCCGACAAGCGCCCGGCGTCCACCGCGGTGCGCGACGAGACGGCGGCACACCTTCGATCGCCGCACGCGGGCGCTTCGTCTTCCTGCAAAACTTGCTCGCTGCGTCCCGTATGCGCGGTGAACCCCGACGAGTTGGCTTGCTCGCAGCAGATGGAAGACCTCGTGCTCGGCTATCGCCAGGTCAAGAAGGGCGAGGCGCTGTTTCGGGTCGGCGATCCCTTCACCAATCTGTATGCCATCCGCACGGGGTCGTTCAAGAAGGTGACGCTGCTGGCCGACGGGCGCGAGCAAGTGACGGGCTTCCATGTTTCGGGCGAATCGCTTGGCACCGACGGCATCGCGGCGGCGCAATACGCAAGCGACGCGATCGCATTGGAGGACAGCAGCGTCTGCGTCATGCCGTTCGATCTGCTCGAGTGGCTGAGCCGCGAAGTCGATGCGGTGCGGCATCACGTCTTTCGCATGCTGAGCGCGCAGCTCGTGCGCGAAAGCAATTCGATGATGCTGCTCACGATGACCGCCGACGAGCGGGTCGCCGCGTTCTTGCTCGATCTCTCGCGCCGCTGGCAAGCGCGCTCGTATTCGCCGAGTGCATTCGCGCTGCGCATGACGCGCGAGGAGACGGGCAGCTTCCTCGGGCTCAAGCTCGAAACCGTGAGCCGGACGCTGTCGCGCTTTCAGAAGCAGGGGCTCGTTCAGGTGCGCGGCAAGGACGTGCGGATTCTCGACTTCGCCGGATTGATCGAAGTCGCACATCATCCTTCGTCTTCATGATTGGCCGTTGCCTGGTTGGATGTGACCGCCTGGAGCGTGTGACCGGTTCGAGCGGGGTCCTAGTCAGCTAGCGTAGACATCGTGGTCAAGATCTGACGTAACGTCGGCACGGAGCTTGCGTGATCCTTCATGCTTTCAACAGGCATGCATGGGGCTCGATCGAGCGCCGACGCGCAACGTCGAGCCGATGGGAGGTGATCATGAAGCGATTGGGACGAGTGGAAAAAATAGGGCGATTTGGGCGGTTGAAGCTCGCGTGTGCGGCCGGCGCGGCCACGGTGGCGCTGCTCTCGGGATGCACGCTCGGCGGCGCGGCTGTGGGCGGATACGCCGGTAACAGGCTCACGCACGGCAGCACCGTCGGTACCGTCGGCGGCGCCGTTGCGGGTGGCGTCGTCGGGTACGAGTTGGGAAGGTAGGGAACGGGTTCGGAGGCTTTGAAAAAATGGGGGCGCTTTTGGCGCCCCCATTTAATTTCTACAAGGCGGCATGAGCCGCCTCGATCGTCATATTAGAACTTGTGACGGATGCCGACGCGAGCAGCGAATTGCTGTTGCGAGTTCGAGCCCGACGGACCGAAGAAGCTCGTCGAATCGCCGATCTGCGCTTGCACCGGGGTGCCGTTGGCCAGGTGGCCCGACGCCTTTTGGTAGATGCCGAGAACGTACACGTCGGTACGCTTGCTCAGTGCGTAGTCGAGGCTCAGGTCGCCTTGGTTAAAGTGACCGTTCGTCAGGTCGGCCATGTGCATGTACGTGTAACCGACACCAGCCGTCAGAGCCGGCGTGAACGAGTACTTGCCGCCCAGGTCATAGGCGTCGAACACGAGGTTCGTCGAACCCGTGCCCGGCAATTGCACGAGACGCGTGTTCGTCCACGATGCCCAGAATGCCGCCGGGCCCATCAGGTAGCGCGCGCCGAGACCGAACGTGCGCAGTTCCTTGATGTTTGCGGGGACAGTCGCGTTCGAAATCGCCGTCGTGATGCCCGCTTGACCAGCCGGGAAACGGATGTCCGTGTAAGCAGCGCCAGCGCTGATCGGGCCTGCCGCATAGTTCACACCGAAGCTATACGTACGCGTCGAAGCGGCCACCGCCGTCGCGCCGGTGCCCGAAGCCGGGTTACCAGCGAACGCACCAGCTGCATTCGAGAAGCCGTACAACGCGCCGAACGTCACGCCCGAGAAGTTCGCGCTCTGGAACTTCACCGAGTTGTCGATGCGGCTCGACGTCAGTTGGTCGATGTCGTTGATGTGGAACGCGTAGTTGCCCGCGACGGTGTTGCTACCCGTCGTGTAGGCGCCGAGCACGTCCGTCGACAGCGAGTATTGACGGCCGAACGTCAGCGAGCCAATGCCGTCCTTCGAGAGGCCGACGAACGCTTGACGGCCGAATTCACGGCTGTTTTGGCCCAGCGTGCCGTTGCCGCTGTTGAAGCCGTTTTCCAACGTGAAGATCGCCTTCAGGCCACCGCCCAGATCTTCGCTGCCCTTGATGCCCCAACGGCTGCCTTGCGCGACGCCGTCGTCGTACTTCACCAGGCTCTGCGAGTTGGCACCAGCGTGATTGACGTAGCTCACGCCAGCGTCGATCAGGCCGTACAGCGTCACGCTGCTTTGCGCGTGAGCGGCAACACCGATGCTGCTCAGCACGGCAGCGACGAGAATTCGTTTGTTCATCATTTCTCTTTGGATTGAGTGGTCTTTGTTGATTGGTAAAGGCCCCAATAGCGCCGGGCCGAATTCTTGCCCATTTCCACGGTTCCTTTATGAACTTTTTGTTTAATGTTGCGTATTGTTAACATCGATTATTTCAGTTTACGCAATACACCTATGCGGAAGCCGTGCGAATCATGCCGGCCGCCACAGTGTGGTGCGTGGCTTCGTCGATGAGCACGAATGCACCCGTTCCAGGATTCATGTCGTAAGCATCGCAAACGATTGGCTTTTGCAGCGTCAATTCGATGCGCCCGATGTCATTCATATGCAAGTCACGGATGGAGTTCATTTGCGACAAGGTATGGACATCGAGCACTTCCTTAACCGAGCCGATACGGGCGAATACGGTATTGGTCGTTTGCTTGAGCAGATACTTGCGCTGCGTCGAC
>NZ_QRGA01000025.1:0-68808 GCF_003367175.1 Trinickia dinghuensis
CCGGAGCCGCCAGAACCGGAGCCGCCAGAACCGGAGCCACCCGAACCGGAGCCACCCGAACCGGAGCCACCCGAACCGGAACCACCTGAACCGGAACCACCTGAACCGGAACCACCTGAACCGGAACCACCTGAACCGGAACCACCCGAACCGGAGCCGCCCGAACCAGAGCCACCAGCGCCGGAGCCACCAGCGCCGGAGCCACCAGAGCCGGAGCCACCGGAGCCAGAGCCACCGGAGCCAGAGCCGCTGTGTCCGCCCGAACTAGAGCCACCCGAACCAGAGCCACCCGAGCCGCCGGAACTCCCCGTTCCGCCACCGCTATGCCCGTTGCCGTTATCGCCGTTACTGCCGCTATTTCCGCCGTTGCTATTTCCAGACGTGCCGGCCGTACCCGGACCGCTATCGCCGCGGCCGCCGCCCAATGCGCCGCCGCCGGGCGATCCGTCATTGCCGTTGCCGCTCGCTGTCGAGCCGTCGGACGTGCCGCCCACGCCACTCAAAGCCGGATCGTTAGGATTCTGAACGCAGCCCGAGCTGCCGCCCGCATCGCGGCAATCCGGCGTAGGCGCCGCACCCGCATCGTTTGCAGTGGCACCCGCGTCGTTCGTCGCCGCACTGACTTTCAAATACGACGCATCGAATGCCGCCGCATTTTGCAGCTTCGCCTTGGCGGGCGCCCCGGAATCGCCCGAATAGGCCGTGTCGGCCTGTTCGGCGGCACCGGTCTCCACGACCAATCGGCCCATGCCGTCCAAGAACGAGCCCGCATGCGCGCTGCCGGCAAGCAAGACGAGCACCGCCACCGCCGTCGCTTTCAGAACTCCGCGAAATAAATAGGAGTCCTTATTAATTTCATTGGTCTTCATCGTCATCTCCCCGGCAGGAACGACGATCGAATGTCGTCGTACTCCCGTCGCCCATAAAGCGACCATGGCTGCCCGAGCACGCTCGACGCGGATGTCAGATGACGTGCGGCGTTCTGCGTCCTACTGTTCGAACGCGCACACAATAGCGGTCGCGACACCGCTCGATCGACTGTTGCCGGACGCGCGTTGGTCAACGCGGCCATGTGAGCGCGTCTTTGCGATAACCGTGCCATGTGGCGCTACGCCGCGCTGAGCATGGGCGTGTCGTCGGCGCACCGCGAGCGCGCAACCTGGTATCGAGAAATGCGGCTGTAAACGTTTCAGCGCTGAAACGCTCCGGCGTTGCGGCAATGCGCGGCAACGCACGAAGAACGGGGCAAGCGGGGGCGCGCACAAGAGCACAAGAGCACAAGCACCCAAGGAACACCGCAATCCCGAAGCAAGCGAATCCGAATCGCTCAGGCGATCTGCGTTTCGCGTTGCAGGGTGCGCAACTCGATCACGGGGATGTGACAGCGAATGCGGTGCCCCTCGCCCGCGTCGGAGAACGGCGGATCAAGCTGCTCGCAAACGGCGCCGAGCTTGCGAGGGCAGCGAGTATGAAACACGCATCCGGTGGGCGGTGCCGTGGCGCTGGGGGGATCGCCCGTCAAGCGAATGCGTTCCTTTGAAGGAAGCGTGTGGCCGCCGAACGTCGGCATCGCCGACAGCAGCGCCTCGGTATAAGGATGATGCGGCCCGTCGAAAACGGCACGCGCGGGTCCGATCTCGAGCAGCCGTCCGACGTAGAGGACGGCGATCCGGTCGGCAACATAGCGCACGACATGCAGATCGTGCGAAATGAAGACGTAGCTGACACCGCGCTCGCGCTGCAAATCGGCGAGCAGATTCAGAATCGCCGCTTGCACGGAGACGTCGAGCGCCGAGGTCGGTTCGTCGCAGACCACGACGCGAGGATCGCCGGCGAACGCGCGCGCGATCGCGACCCGTTGCTTCAAGCCCCCCGAGAGCTGCCGCGTGCGGGCATCGAGGTAGCGGGACGGCAGCCGCACCGCTTGCGCGAGCGTGGCGAGGCGCGCGCCGTGCGCGGGGCCGCGCAGCGCGCCGAGCTTCGACAGCGCGCGGCCGATGAGCCGCTTGACCGAGTGCGCGCGATTCAAGGCCGAATCGGGGTTCTGGAACACGATCTGCAGCGACTTGACTTGCTCGTCGTCGCGGCGCGCGACGTGCGCGGGTAGCGGCTTGCCGTCGAGTTCCAACGTGCCGCCCCGGTCGGGCGCGACCAAGCCGACGAGCAGCTTCGCGAGCGTCGTCTTACCGCTGCCCGATTCGCCGACGAGGCCGAGTGTCTCGCCCGCGGCGAGATCGAGCGAGACGTCGTCGACGGCGCGCATCGGCACGCCCGACGCGTCGAACGTCTTCGACAAATGCGCGGCGTGCAGTGCAAGCGAAGCCGGAATGTCGTGCGGCGCACGCATCGTTTCGCCGGACATCGCCTCGCCGAGGCTAGGTTCGGCGGCCGCGCGCGGCAAGCTCGCGGCCTGCTCGTGGTAATGACAGCGCGCCATCTGCGGCCCGTGTTCGGCGTTGAACCTATGCGGCGGCGGGGTTTCGCTTCGGCAGCGATCGTCGGCCAGGCGGCAGCGCGCGGCGAAAACGCAACCGGAGACGGCGGCGCCGAGCGGCGGCAAGCTGCCCGCGATCGTGTCAAGCCGTTCGCTGTCCTTGCTGCGTCCCGCTTTCGGCAAGCAGCGCAAGAGGCCGACGGTATAGGGGTGGCGCGGTGCGCCGAAAACGTCCTCGACCGTGCCTTCTTCCACGAGCCGGCCCGCGTAGAGCACCCCGACGCGGCTGCACATGCGGCCGATCACGGCCAAGTTGTGACTGATGAACAGCACCGCGGTACCCGACTCCTCGCGCAGCTTCGCCACGAGATCGAGCACCTCGGCTTCGACGGTGGCGTCGAGCCCGGTCGTCGGTTCGTCGAGAATCAGGAGGGCCGGTTTCGACGCGAGCGCCATCGCGATGACGACGCGTTGCTGCATGCCGCCCGACAACTGGTGCGGATAGCAGCTCATGACGCGCTCGGGTGCGGCGATTCGCACCCGGCGCAGCATCGCGAGCGCATGCGCGTGGGCATCCGAGCGCGAGTCGCCCGCGACCTCGAATGCTTCGGACACCTGACGGCCGATCGTCAGCGACGGATTGAGCGCGCGCGACGGATCTTGATAGACCATCGACACCGTTCGCGCGCGCAGCGAGCGCAGCGCGTCGGGTGCCAGCGAGGCGACATCGTTTCCGGCCACCGCAATGCGCCCGGCCTTGATGCGGCCGTTGCGGGCGAGGTAGGCGAGCGCGGCCAGCGCGACGGTCGATTTTCCGCAGCCGGATTCGCCGACGAGCCCGTACGCCTCGCCGCGCCGCACGCGGAACGTGACGTCGTGCAGCACTTCGCGATCGCGGCCGCGCACGCGATAAGCGACGGTCAAGCCGAGGACGGCGAGCGCGTCGTCTTCGGCAAACGAAGCGGGTTCATAAGCGGGGTGGGCACGACGCGAGGCGGCGCTCATCGATCGAATATTCCCTGCACGCTGTCGGCGATCAGATTGACGCCGACCACGAGCGTCGCGATCGCCGCGGCGTCGAACACGACGGTCCACCACGCGCCGCCCGTCATCAGCGAATACGATTCGGACAGTGCAAGCCCCCAGTCGGCGGACGGCGGTTGAATGCCGAAGCCGAGGAACGACAAGGTCGCGACCGCGAAGATCGCATAGCCGAGCCGCACGGTGGCCTCGACGACGATCGGCGGCAGAACGTTCGGCAGAATCTCGACGAACATGATGTAGGGCGCACGCTCGCCGCGCAGCTGGGCGGCATCGACATAGTCGAGATGGCGCTCCGAGAACACGGCGGCCCGCACGGTGCGTGCGGTGATCGGCATGAACGTCAGACCGATGACGAGCACGACCGTCGCGTTCGATGCGCCGAGCGCGGCCAATGCCGCAAGCGCGAGCACAACGAGCGGCAGCGCAAGCAGCGCGTCGATCAGGCGCCCGATCACGTTGTCGAGCCATCCGCCGAAGTAGCCGACGGCGAGGCCGAGCGCCGTGCCGGCCAGCGTGCCGAAGAGCGTGGCGAGCGGGGCGATCGTGAGAATGTCGCGCGCGCCGACGATCACGCGCGAGAACACGTCGCGGCCGAGCTGGTCGGTGCCGAACCAATGCGTGCGATCGGGCGGCAGCAGCGAGTTGAGCGGATCGGATGCATAGGGATCGTGGGGCACGATCAGCGGACCGAAGATCGCGCAGATGATCCAGAAAACGAGAATCGCCGTGCCGACGATGAAGCTGGGCGAACGCGCGAGCGCGCGCAGCGCCTCGAAGCGCGGCGTTTGCGGGGCGCGTTCGCCCGGGGCGGGCGCCTCGCGCGATTCGATCGCCGTGTTCATGCGGCACCCCCGAGGCGCAGGCGCGGATCGAGCGCGACGATGAGCGCGTCGGCAACGAGATTGGCCAGCATGTAGATGACCCCGACCGTCAGCACACCCGCTTCGAGCATCGGAAAGTCTTTCGCCGTCGCCGCGTTGAAGATCAGCGAGCCGATTCCCTGGTAATGAAACAGCGTCTCGACGACGACGAGCCCGCCGACCATGTAGCCGAGCTGCGTTGCCGAGACCGTGATCGTCGGCATCAGCGCATTGGGCAGCACGTGACGGACGATCACGACGCGCCGCGGCAGCCCCTTCAGCACGGCCGTGCGGGTGTAGTCCGCATCGAGCGCCTCGACGGTGCCGGCGCGCGCCATCCGCGCGATATAGCCGAAGAAAACGAACACGAGCGGCAACGCCGGCAGGATCAGATGACTCAGCGCCGTGAATGCGCCGGCGTCGTCGGGATAGCCGGCCTCGCTCGGCAGCCAGCGCAGCCAGATGCCGAAGACGAGGATCAGCGTGATCGACGACACGAACTCGGGGACGACCGTCGCGGACAAGCCGACGATCATGATGGCGCGATCGAGCCATCGTCCGGCATGCAGCGCGGCCCAGACGCCGGCCGAGATCGCGAGCGGCACGACGATGACGAACGCGAGCGCGCCGAGCTTCGCCGAGCGCAGCAGCGCTTCGCCGACGAACGGCGCGACGGGCGATCGATACGCGTACGAAACGCCCATGTCGCCGTGCACGAAGCGGCCGATCCATTGCGCGTACTGGACGAGGACGGGGCGGTCGACGCCGAGCTGATGATCGAGCGCGGCGACGGCGCGTGCGTCGGCGAGCGGGCCGAGAATCGCGCGCCCGATGTCGCCGGGCAACAGTTGGCCGAGCGCGAAGACGATCATCGACAGCAGCCAGAGCGTGACGAGCGACAGGGCGAACCGGCCCGCGAGAAAGCGGGCGATGCGCACCCCGCTGCCGCGGGCGGCGCGGGGGCGAAGTGCAAGAGCGGTATCTGACATCGGCTAAATGATCGGAGGATCGTCAATCCCTTAGGTGTGCTTTACGGTTGCCGTTGCTGCTGTTGTTGCTTTTCAATGAGATGCGCTGGCCGGTCCGGTCACGCCGTCATTCGAGCGCGATCGAAATACATCTGCGAAATGGCGGTGAAGCGCACGCCGATCAGGTTCTTGCGCGTCGCGACGAGTTGATCGAAGAAGTACGGGATGATCATCGGCGTTTCGTCGAGCAGCAGCTTTTCGATATCGCCCGCGACCTTCTTTTGCGAGGCGACGTCGAGGGCGCCGACGAATTGCCCGACGAGTTTGTCGTATTGCGGATTGCTGAAGTGGGCCGCGTTCCAGGCGCCGCCGCTGACGAGCGGCGCGTTCAAGAACAGATTGGGCACGCCGCGGTGGCCGTAATCGGTGATGCCGAGCGGCGCGTCGAGCCAGTCGGAGTTGCCGAACGTGCCCTTGCCGTAATACTGGCCCTGGCTTTCGATTTTCAGCGAAAGATTGATCCCGATGGCCTTGGCCTCGTTCTGCAGGACGACGGCGAGATCGGGAATCTCCATGAATTTTTCGGTGGTCAGCGTCGCGGCGAAACCGTTGGGATGTCCTGCTTGCGCGAGCAATTTCTTTGCCTGCGCGAGGTCGAGGTGGCGTTGCGGCACCGACGTGTCCGTCGACGGAAAGATCGGCGCGAACGGACTGTCGTTGCCTAACACGGCCCGGCCTTTGAATAGGCCTCGCACGAGCACGTTGCGATCGACCGCGAGTGCGAGCGCTTGGCGCACGCGCTTGTCGTTGAACGGCGCCGTGTCGCAGCGCATATGGATTTGGCGATGCGCGCTCGACTTCACGCCTTGCACGGTAAATTCCGGATTGTTCAGGATGCCGAGACCGCCTTGTACGGTCAGATCACCCATGACGTCGGCTTGCCGTCCCTGCAGCGCGAGAATCTGCGCTTGGCTGTCGGCGTAGAAGGCGAATTGCACGCGCGCGGGCAGCGCTTTTTCGCCCCAATAGTCAGGATTCCGAACGAACGACGCGCCGCGCTTGGCTTCGTATTTCTCGAGCTTGAACGGCCCCGTGCCGACGAAACTCTGTTCGTAATCGCCGCTGAACCCGGCCGGCAAGATCACCGCGTTGTAATTGTCCGAGGAGACGTAGTAGGGGAAGTTGCCGTTCGGCGCATCGAGATGAAACGCCACGGTATGCTCGTCCACTATCTGCGTGCCGCCTTTCGACAGCACGCCTTTGAAGACCGACAGCGCGGCCGATCCGCTCTTCGGATCGGCCAGGCGATCGAACGTGGTGGCGACGTCCTTCGCGCCGAAGGGTTGGCCGTTGTGGAATTTCACGTTCTGCCGCAGCTTGAAGGTCCAGACGTCGCCCTTCTCGTTTGCGGACCACGACAGCGCCAAGGCCGGCGTGAGCGTCGACTTGTTGCCTTCGTCGTTCACGAGGAATTCGCCCGTCTGCGCGATGAGGCAAAGGCCGGCCGCATCGGCCACGGTCAGCGGATCGACCCGGCCTGCGGGCGTCAGATGGGCGACGCGGATCGTTGCGCTGGCGCCCGCCGGGCCGCCTTGCGCGCGCGCTCGCTGCGGCGCCACGAGCGCGCCGGCGGCCAGCACGATGCTCGAGCAGCCGAGCAGGCTTGCGTGGCGCAGCAACTCGCGGCGCGAGAGGCGGCGCGCGAGGTATTCGTCGATGGCGTGATTGCCGAGATCGCCGGCATCGCGGCGGGCGGCATCGAGAGCGAGATCAAACGCGGCGGGAATCTTCTTCATCGAGGTTTTCCGGTTCGTGTGGAGAGGCGCTCACGCGAAGCGGCGCGGCGGCGACGAGCGGTGCTGCGACGACGAATGCCGTTGCAGTTTAACGCGACTCTCGGCTCGCGCGTTTTCTCGACGATGCGAATGGATATACGAAAAAGACCAGTAGCACGAAAAAGACCGGTAGCGCTGCCGTTATTCGTTGCCGTGACCGTTGTCACCCCGGTTCGACGGCCGATAAAAAAGCCTGCACGGGGGTGCGGCACCCCGGCAGGCTCGGCAATGGCCGCTCCGGCTCATTCACCGGAGCGCGCGATCACGCGGCGCACGTCACTTCCCCTTCGAACTGACGATGCCCTCCGACACGTTCGCCGGCGTTTCGGCGTAGTGCTTGAACTCCATCGTGTAGGTGGCGCGCCCTTGCGTGAGCGAGCGCAGCGACGTCGAATAGCCGAACATCTCGGCCAGCGGCACCTCGGCGCGAATCACCTTGCCGCCGCCGCCCGCGATGTCCTCCATCCCTTGCACGATGCCGCGCCGGCCCGAAAGATCGCCCATGACGTTGCCCATGAAATCCTCGGGCGTTTCGACTTCGACGGCCATCATCGGCTCGAGCAGCACCGGCTTCGCGCGCCGCATGCCTTCCTTGAATGCCATCGAACCGGCCATGCGGAAGGCGTTTTCGTTCGAGTCCACGTCGTGATACGAGCCGAACGTCAGCGTCACCTTGATGTCGACGACGGGATAGCCCGCCAGCACACCGCTCTTGAGCGTTTCCTGAATGCCCTTGTCGACGGCCGGGATGTACTCGCGCGGCACGACGCCGCCCTTGATCGCATCGACGAACTCGTAGCCCTTGCCCGGCGGCTGAGGCTCCAGCTTGACGACCACGTGACCGTACTGGCCGCGCCCGCCCGATTGCTTGACGAACTTGCCTTCGACGTCCTCGGCGCTCGTGCGGATCGTTTCGCGGTACGCCACTTGCGGCTTGCCGACCGTCGCCTCGACGTTGAACTCGCGCTTCATCCGGTCGACGAGAATTTCGAGGTGCAGCTCGCCCATCCCGGAGATGATCGTCTGCCCCGATTCTTCGTCCGTCTGCACGCGGAACGACGGGTCTTCCTGCGCCAGGCGATTGAGTGCGATGCCCATCTTTTCCTGGTCGGCCTTCGTCTTCGGCTCGACGGCCTGCGAGATCACCGGCTCGGGGAAGATCATCCGCTCGAGGATGATCGGATGGGCCGGATCGCAGAGCGTGTCGCCCGTCGTCGCTTCCTTCAGGCCGACGGCCGCGGCGATGTCGCCCGCATAGACTTCCTTGATCTCCTTGCGGTCGTTCGCGTGCATCTGCAAGATCCGCCCGACGCGTTCCTTCTTCTGCTTCGTCGAGTTCAGGACGGTGTCGCCCGAATTGACGATGCCCGAGTAGACGCGGAAGAAGATGAGCTGGCCGACGAACGGGTCGGTCATGATCTTGAACGCGAGCGACGAGAACGGTTCTTCGTCGCTCGGATGGCGCTCGGCTTCCTTGTCGTCCTCGTCGTGGCCCAAGATGGCGGGCACGTCGACGGGCGAGGGCAGGTAATCGATGACCGCATCGAGCATCGCCTGCACGCCCTTGTTCTTGAACGCGCTGCCGCACAGCATCGGCACGATCTCGTTGGCGATCGTGCGTTGGCGCAGGCCGCCCTTGATCTCGGCCTCGGTCAGCGAAGTGTGATCGTGCAGGTACTTTTCGAGCAGCTCCTCGGTGGCCTCGGCCGCGGCTTCGACCATCTTCTCGCGCCATTCCTCGGCGGTGGCGCGCAGGTTCTCGGGGATGTCCTGGTACTCGAATTTCACGCCCTGGCTTTCCTCATCCCAGATGATTGCTTTCATCTTGACGAGATCGATCACGCCTTGAAAGTGCTCCTCGGCCCCGACCGGAATCTGGATCGGCACGGCCACGCCCTTCAGGCGCTCGCCGATCTGGCGCTGGACGCGGAAGAAGTCGGCGCCGACGCGGTCCATCTTGTTGACGAACGCGATGCGCGGCACCTTGTACTTGTTGGCCTGGCGCCAAACCGTTTCCGACTGCGGCTGCACGCCGCCGACCGAATCGTAGACCATGCAGGCGCCGTCGAGCACGCGCATCGAGCGTTCGACTTCGATCGTGAAGTCGACGTGTCCCGGCGTGTCGATGATGTTGATCCGATGCTCGGGATAGTTGCCTGCCATCCCTTTCCAGAACGCGGTGGTCGCAGCCGAGGTGATCGTGATGCCGCGCTCCTGCTCCTGCTCCATCCAGTCCATCACGGCCGCGCCCTCGTGAACCTCGCCGATCTTATGGCTCACGCCGGTGTAGAACAGAATGCGCTCGGTAGTCGTGGTTTTGCCTGCGTCGATGTGAGCGCTGATGCCGATGTTCCGATAGCGCTCGATGGGAGTCTTGCGGGGCACGTCGATCTCCTTGGAATGTTGGCGCCGCGAACCGTCCGGGCATGGCCCTGGACCGCGCGCGGCACGTGCGGTGTTGCAGACATAGAAGCATAGCGCCTGCCCGAGGCTTTTGCAGGAAAGCTGCGAGGGCGGGCCGGGCGGGGCGAGGCGGCGGGCAGGGGCGGGAAGGGAAGGGGAGCGCGGACGAATAAAAAAGCCAACCGCGAGGGTTGGCTTGGACGGGCCATGCGCTTCGGCGCGCGCTCGTTATTGCGGCTGGGGCAGCCCGCCGATTTTCGTGCCGGGCTGGATGCCCTTCGAGGAGAACCAGCCCTTGCTCATCTCGAGCGCGTAGACGCCGTTGTTGCGCGGGCAATGATTGTTGGTCGTCTCCGCCTGCATCTCGTCGATGTCCGTGACCGTGCCGTCGGCGCGCATGAAGGCGATCGACAGCGGGATCAGCGTGTTCTTCATCCAGAAGCAATGGACGGCGTTTTCGCCAAAGACGAACAACATCCCTTCGTTCGGCGCGAGCTGCGTCCGGTACATGAGGCCTTGCTCGCGGTCGGCGTCGTTGGCGGCCACGGCCGCATCGATCACGAACATGCCGGCCGTGAGCTTCACGCGCGGGAAGGCTTCGGGCGGTTTGGCGCCGGCGGGCATCGCCTGTGCGAAGGCCGAGGCTGGCACGAACTGTGCCACCACGAGCATGAAAGCGGGCAAAGCGTGGCGCAGCGCCAGGCGCGCCATCCACGAGCGAAACGAAAATCGCACGACACCACTCCTTTTCGACGACGAGAACCCGCGCATGTTACGCGAGCCGGCGCGGGAGATGCAAAGCCTACCGGACACAAGCGCGGAAAAAAGAAAAAGGCAGGCACCTTGCGGTTACCTGCCTTCCAACGCCGTAAAGAACGGCAGTGCTGCTAGTTCTTGACTGCGTCGTTACGACAAACTTAGTTCGAAGCGGCCGAAGCGGCTTCAGCCTTAGCGGCTTTCTTCTTGGCAGCGTGGTGCTTCTTGGCGTGGTGCTTGACAGCCTTCGTCGTCTTAGCGGCGGGAGCGGCAGCCGAAGCAGCTTCCGGAGCCGAAGCTTGTGCGAAAGCAGCCGTTGCGAACAGGCCAGCGACCAGAGCGGCGATCAGTTTGTTCATTTGTGAATCCTCAGCATTAGTTAATTAACCAAATGACCCGGTCATTGAGTCAAGTCGGTAAACGCGCCATCCACCTTTCGGTTGACAGCCGCATCGACAAATTTGCAGACGCGTCTGTGAGCACTCGGATCGACGTCCCGTACTGTGAAACCAATACGGCCGGCGGTGCCGAGGACTAATGCCGGACAGCTTCAGGCGGCATCTGCGTCGAATAACGCGCGACTCGCCCAGGCGGTTGACGCGATTTTTACGATTCCCGTTGGGGCGGGGGTAATCCGTCCCAAGGCGCACGCGGCGGCAGCTCGCGCCACTGGCCGGGCGCCAGGCCGAGCGCGAGCAGATCCAGCTTGCCGATTCCGGCGCGCACGAGCCGCAGCGTCGGAAAACCGACCGCGGCCGTCATCCGGCGCACTTGGCGGTTCTTGCCCTCGGCGATCGCGAGCTCGACCCAGCTCGTCGGGATGGCCGCGCGGTAGCGGACCGGCGGCACGCGCGGCCAGAGCGAAGCCGGCGCCTCGATCGCGCGCACCCGGCACGGGCGGGTCACGTAATCGCCGAGATCGACGCCGGCCGCCAGATTGGCGAGCGCCTTGGCGGTCGGCACGCCTTCCACTTGAGCCCAATAGCGTTTGACGAGTTTGTGACGGGGCTCGGCAATACGCGTCTGCAAGGTTCCGTCGTCGGTCAGCAGCAGCAGCCCCTCGCTGTCGGCATCGAGCCGGCCCGCGGGATAGACGCCGGGCACGTCGACCCAGTCGCCGAGCGAGGCGCGCGTCTCGTGCGCCGAGAATTGGCAAATCGTGCCGAACGGTTTGTTGAGGGCGATGAGACGCATACAAAATGACCGAAAAGGGGCGAAGGCGATCGAGGCGGGCACGAGCCCGGCTGGCGGATGAACATAGCGTGACACACCTAGCACGCACCGCGACCGTGCGCGGTCCGGCTTCCCCGCCGCCTCTATGGCAAATGGCGGAATCTTAATGCATAATACGGAACGCCCAAGTCTTTTGTCTTATATAAGACCCAAGACTGATTGTCTCGCTTACCGTACGTTTCGGCGCGGGCCGCTCGGGCGGCGCGTTCTTTCGCGCTCACCTCGATGCCGTTCGCGCGTTGCTGCCGCCGGCCGATCCGACGTGGGCTAGAATAGCCATCCAGCCGCGTTCGCGTGGGAGCGATCGAGCGCGCCGAACCGAAATTGGGCAAGTGCTGCGCATCAAGCGCTCGGGAACGACAAGCGCCCGATTGCGCCTTGCCGCACATCACTGCTTTCCACCCGCACAGCCAACACTGGAGTCGACCATGCCGTATCAGCACATCAAGGTTCCGACGGGCGGTGACAAGATCACCGTCAACTCGGACTTCTCGCTCAACGTTTCCGATCAGCCGATCATTCCTTACATCGAGGGCGACGGCACGGGCTTCGACATCACGCCCGTGATGATCAAGGTGGTGGATGCGGCGGTCGAGAAGGCGTACGGCGGCAAGCGCAAGATTCACTGGATGGAGATCTACGCGGGCGAGAAGGCGACGAAGGTCTACGGTCCGGACGTGTGGCTGCCCGAGGAAACGCTGCAAGTCCTGAAGGAATACGTCGTCTCGATCAAGGGCCCGCTCACGACGCCCGTCGGCGGCGGCATCCGCTCGCTGAACGTCGCGCTGCGCCAGGAACTGGACCTGTACGTCTGCCTGCGCCCCGTGCAGTATTTCAAGGGCGTGCCCTCGCCGGTGCGCGAGCCGGAAAAGACGAACATGGTGATCTTCCGCGAGAACTCGGAAGACATCTACGCCGGCATCGAATGGGCGGCCGAATCGGAGCAGGCCAAGAAGGTCATCAAGTTCCTGCGCGAGGAAATGGGCGTCAAGAAGATCCGCTTCCCGGAAACGTCGGGCATCGGCGTCAAGCCCGTGTCGCGCGAAGGCACGGAGCGTCTCGTGCGCAAGGCGATCCAGTACGCGATCGACAATGACCGCCGCTCGGTCACGCTCGTGCACAAGGGCAACATCATGAAGTTCACCGAAGGCGCGTTCCGCGACTACGGCTATGCGCTGGCGCAGAAGGAATTCGGCGCTGAACTCATCGACGGCGGCCCGTGGATGAAGATCAAGAGCCCGAAGACGGGCAACGAGATCGTCGTGAAGGACGTGATCGCCGACGCCTTCCTGCAGCAGATCCTGCTGCGTCCGGCCGAATACGACGTCATCGCCACGCTGAACCTGAACGGCGACTACGTTTCGGACGCGCTGGCCGCGCAAGTCGGCGGCATCGGTATCGCGCCGGGTGCGAACCTGTCCGATTCCGTGGCGATGTTCGAAGCGACGCACGGCACGGCACCGAAGTACGCCGGCAAGGACTACGTGAATCCGGGTTCGGAAATCCTGTCGGCCGAAATGATGCTGCGTCACATGGGCTGGACGGAAGCCGCCGACACGATCATCTCGTCGATGGAAAAGTCGATCCTGCAAAAGCGCGTCACGTACGACTTCGCACGCCTGATGGAAGGCGCGACGCAGGTCTCGTGCTCGGGCTTCGGTCAAGTGCTGATCGAAAACATGTAATACCGACCGCGAGGGGCGTTCGGCAACGCCCCGTATACGGATCGAAACCCGGCTGAGTCTACGATTCGGCCGGGTTTTTTATTGCCGTCGCGTAGCGTGGCGCGTGACGCGGACGGCAAACGCTCGATTTGACGATGCCGATGCGGCGCATGCGGCAGGCACGCGCAATGACCGCGCTTCGCAGCGCTGCCAGGTCGCTGGTGCAAAAAAGCCGGCGTGAATGCAGGGTAAGACATTCACGCCGGGCCGGATGATCCGGAAGGAGATAACAGGTACGACAGTCATGCCGCGCGCTCAATCGCGGCATGGCGATCAGAACATATGCATGATGCCGGCGATTGCACCGAATTGACTGCGACCGTAGTTCGGCGCCCCGCTCGTGCCGCCCTCGTTGGTGTTCGGTCCGTAGTAGTCGGAATAGCCGTTGCCCAGCCCCACGTTCGAGGAGGCGCTGTTCGTGACGTACCCGAGTTCGGTGTAGAGGAACGTACGCTTCGACAGGTTGTAAGCCGCGCCAAGCGAGTACAGCGTGGCGTTGCCGTTGCCTTTGTTCGCGTTCGCGTGATAAACGCCGCCCGTCACCGAAAGGAACGGCGAAACGGTGTAGTTCACCCCCACCCATTCGTGGTCAACGGCCGTCGGCGCGCCGGTCACGCCGCCAGGCAACGTCCCGGTTACCGCGGTGGCCGTGAGCCCCTGGTTTTGCAGCGTCGCTTGGGGCGCGCTCAAATGCTGGTACCCGACATACGCTTTGAGCGGGCCCCAGGTATAGGTGCCTCCGACCATGGCTTCTCGCGAAGCGGCATAGACGTTGCTGAATTGGCCATTTCGGTCCCGAACTTCGTCGTAGATGGCAAGAAGTTCCAGGTTGTGGTTGTTGTACATGGCTTTGACGCCATCCACCCGCCCTTGAGGCGCACCGAGATTGCTCGGGTCGGTGCCTGGGCCGCCATTGGTGCCGTTCCAGTTGCCAACCGTATTCGTCAAAGCGTATTGGCCTTTCAATGTCAAACCGTTCAGGTTTGGCGACGTATACTCGAAGCCGTTGCCTGCTTGCTCCCAAACTCGCCCCCGGTCGAGCGTGGCGATGTTGTAAGCCTGCATCTCCTGCGGGTCGAGGTCCCAGCTATCCTGTGTGAGAAAGCCGGCACCGAGATTGCCGAGCTTGAACGTGCCGTATTTGCTGTTGGACATGCCTACCGTCGCATGCCGCCCGAACAAGCCGCCGTTGTTCATCCCGCCCGTATTGGTATTGATCCCGCTCTCCAATTGGAAAATGGCCTTGGTGCCATCGCCAAGATCTTCCGAGCCGATCAAGCCCCACCACGATTCACCCCAGCCACCAGTCTCGGTTCCGAACAAGTGTCCGCTCGGTAGACCGGTTCGGTACGACACGCCATTGTCGATGCGGCCATACAGCGTAACGCTGCTCTGGGCATACGCGCCCGTGGCGAGCACCATTGCGGCCACGCCGATAAGTTTCATTTTCATTAGTAATCCTAACTTTTATAAGAAAAATGGAAGGGTGCTGCCCATCCCTTCCCGCCTCCTCGTCGAGCAAAACCCGGTTTTGCTCGCGCCCACCGGGCCCCGGCAGCCCCGGGACCCTGTGCTCCTCACTGCCACTGCCATCAAACGTGTTGCTAAAGCGGTACTGCGACGCCTTGGGAGTCGAATAGCGTCGGCGACGATGAAGTCACGGCGATCCCGATCGGCATCTCCAGTGCAAACTCGGGCGCATGCGCATCCAGTCTCACCGCGATCGTTTGGGCCGAGCCGGCGATACGTGCATGCAGAATCGAAACGTCGCCAAGATGCTCGACCAGCTCGACGCTAGCGCTCACGCCTTGTCCCGGCTGAACCACGGCCAGATGTTCAGGGCGCACGCCGAGCGTCACCTCCTCCCCGACGCGCCGGCTGGGGTGGCCCGCCAGCGTGATGCGCCCCGAGCCGCCGGCCAGCGCGAGAACGATCCGCGCGTCCTCCTGAGCGACCACGCGTGCCGGCAACAGATTCATCTTGGGCGAGCCGAGAAAGCCGCCGACGAAAAGGTTCGCGGGGCGCGCATACAGGTCCAGCGGCGCGCCCACCTGCTCGACGCTGCCCTTGTTGAAAACGACGATCTTCTGGCCGAGCGTCATCGCCTCGACCTGATCATGTGTGACATAGATCATCGTCGTACCGAGTTCGCGGTGCAGCTTGGCAAGCTCGATGCGAGTCTGAACCCGTAACGCGGCGTCCAGGTTCGACAGCGGTTCGTCAAACAGAAAGATGCGTGGCTTGCGTACGATCGCCCGCCCGATCGCCACGCGCTGCCGCTGGCCACCCGAGAGCGCCTTCGGCTTACGATCGAGCAAATGGCTGATCTGCAGCACTTCGGCCGCGCGGCCTACCGCGTCACGGACCTGCTCTTTCGACTCGCCGGATAATCTCAGCGCAAAGCCCATGTTTTCGGCCACGCTCAAATGCGGATACAGCGCGTAGTTTTGGAAGACCATCGAGATGCCGCGATCTCGCGGTTGGAGATCGTTCACGCGTTCGCCATCGATCAAGATGTCGCCGCCGCTGACCGCCTCGAGCCCCGCGATCATGCGCAGCATGGTCGACTTGCCGCAGCCGGACGGCCCCACGAAGACAGTGAATTGACCGTCCGGTACATGCAGATCGATGCCCTTTACGACCTGCGGACCATCGCCGTATGTCTTTTCCACCTTGCGCAATATCAGCTCGCTCATCGCGTTTCTCCTGAATGCTGCTTTCAGACGGCTCGCGATCGCGTCGATCGTCGCGAGCCGCCGCTTTGCTTATCGTTCGAGTACCAGCTTTTGATCTGTGTGCCGCGCGATCACGTCGCGATACCAATAAGCGCTGTTTTTCGGAATACGTTGCTGGGACGCATAGTCGACGTACACCATGCCAAAGCGCTTGTCGTAGCCGGACGCCCACTCGAAGTTGTCCAGCATGCTCCATGCGAAGTAGCCGGAGACATTCACGCCTTGCTCGATGGCGTCAGCTAGCGCCGCAAGATGCTGGTCGTAGTAGTCGATGCGAGCGGTGTCGTGAACCTGGCCGCCGCTCAGTTCGTCTTTCGTCGCGCAGCCGTTTTCCGTGATGTAGATCGGCGGCAACGTATAGTCCCCATTCAACCGCGTAAGCAGTTCCGTCAGACCTTGCGGATAGATTTCCCAATCCATGTCGGTGAAGCCGTGCGGACCGGGTGGGTGCTTGTCGCCCGATGCGCTGGCGTAGATGCGGGTGTAGTAGTTGATTCCGAGGAAATCGATCGGCGTGCCGATGATGTCGAAGTCGCCCTCGCGAACGACGTCTTGAGGGCCGTTTGCTCCGTACCACTGCAAGGCTTCTGCCGGATATTCCCCCTTGAAGATCGGGTCCATATACCAGCGAACGAACTTCGCATATTCGAGCGACGCTGCAGCCTGATCTTCGGCGGACTCGGATGCACCGTGAGCCGGAGACTGGTTCAGAACGATGCCCAACGGCGCCTTCACGCCGTCCGCTCGCAATGCTTGCACGGCCAGTCCATGCGAGAGCAGCAGATGATGGGCGACATGCGCGGCCTTTTTCAGATCCGCGTTGCCCGGTGCGAAATAGCCTGTGGCGTTGCCGAGCCAAGCGGTACACCACGGTTCATTGTGTGTCGCGATCGAAGCGACGCGGTCGCCGAGGACACTGCCGATCTTTCGCGCGTACTCCGCGAAGCGATAGGCGGTGTCGCGGCTTTCCCAACCCTGCTGCGTCGCCTGGAGGGCATCGGGCAAATCCCAGTGATACAGCGTCGCAAACGGTTTGATGCCGCGCTCGAGCAAACCGTCGACGAGCCTTTCGTAGAATGCCAACCCTTTGGTGTTGAAGGCGCCTCGGCCGTCGGGCTGAATGCGCGGCCACGCAATCGAGAAGCGATAGGCTTTGACGCCCAACTCGGCGATCAGGTCGAGATCCTGGTCGAGACGATGATAGTGATCGCACGCGATCTCGCCGCTTTCGCCGTTGACGACTTTCCCCGGGATCTTGCAGAACGTGTCCCAGATCGACAATCCTCGCCCGTCTTCATGCGCGGCACCTTCGATCTGGTACGAACTGGTAGCAACGCCCCAGACAAAATCGGCATCGAATCCGTAATTTTCCATTTATTTAATTAGGATAACTAAGTAGTTGTTGAAAAGTTAAACGACAGGAGTTAGTGATCTGCGGTGAGTCAGGCCTTGACGGCTCCCGCGGTCATACCTTCGATCAAGCGCCGCGACGTGAACACGAACAGCACGAGCAGCGGCACAACGGCAACGGCGGAACCTGCCATCACGGCCCCCCAGTCCGAATTGGTGGGACTCTGGAGAATGCGCAACGCCAGCGGCAAGGTGTACATGGACGGCGAGCGCAGGACGACGAGGGCGGACAGGAAGTTATTCCACGCCTGGATAAAGCTGATCAACCCGAGGGTGCCCAGCGCGGGGCCGAGCAGCGGCATCACGACGGTCCAGTAAATGCGAAACTCGCTGCACCCGTCGATCCGAGCAGCCTCCACGAGTTCGACGGGAATCGCCGAGGAAATGTACTGGCGCATCAGAAAGACGCCCAGCGCGGCGGCCGCACCGGGCACGTAAAGCGCGCGCGGTTCGTTGATCCATCCCAGCAGGTTCATCGTCATGAAGGTCGGAATCATGCTCAGGAAGGGCGGAATCAGCATTCCTGTCAGCGCGATCGCGAACAGCGGCTTTTTGAACGCGAATTCGTACATGGCGAATGCGTACCCGGCCATCGATGTCACGAGCAGCGTCAGCACGGTCTGAAGCGCCGACGTGTAAAAGCTCCACCCGAGGTTTCTCCAGAAAGGGATGCGGTGTATCAGCGATTGCATGTTGTGCGAAAACGCATCGCCGAACCACATCGGCGGCGGCATCGAAAAGATCTCGGAGCTCGTATGCGTGGCGAAAACAAAAATGAAGTAGAACGGCGAAAACATCAGCGCCGCGCCCGCGAAGACGATCACGTAACCGAGATAGCGAACGCGGTTGGGGTGAGGGTTCTTCATTGCTTGTTCTCCTTCATCCCGCTGCGGTTGAAAATGCGCGTGTTGAGCCACATGAGTGCGGAAATCACGACGAACAACAACCAGGCAATCGAACTTGCGGTGCCGAAATCGCCGTCATGGAATGCCGTGCGGTACATATAGACGGTGGTCGTCAGTCCGGACTGTTCCGTGCCCATGCCGCTGTGCGGCAGCAAAATGAACGGTTCGTCGAACAATTGCAGTCCGCCGATGATCGTAAGCGTGACGGCAAGAAAAATCATGGGCTTCAGCAAGGGCAGTACAACCATCCTGAATTGCTGCCAAGTCGTAGCCCCGTCGATCTTCGCCGCTTCATACAGCTCGGTCGGGATGGTTTGCAGCGCGGACAGATACAGCACGGTGTTCCACCCTACGTAGCGCCAGAAAACCACCATCGATACGGCCAACTTGGCGATGGCGGGATCATAGAGCCAGGCGATTCGATGGGCAGGCGCGATCCAGTGCATGCCCGGCAATTTGGCGACTTCGGCAATGGCGAAGTTGATCATGCCGAAGTCGGTCGAATAGAGCGAAGAGAAGATCAGTGCAATGGCGACGCTCGACGTGATGAACGGCAGAAAGTACAGGCCGACCACCAGATTGCGCGAGCGGCGCAGGCACCTCTGCAAAAAAAACGCGAGCGGCAATGCAATCAAATGCTGGGGCACGCCTGAGACGATCGCCATCCAAGCCGTGTTGTAGATCGACTTCCAAAACCAAGGGTCCGTCAGCGTGTAGGCATAGTTGGAGACGCCGGCCCATTTCATGCCCGCGAGCCCCGACGTCGGGTCCCAGCTTTGAAACGAGAGAAACAGCGAGAACAGCAGCGGAAACGCAATGAACGTGGCGAAGAGTGCGAAGAACGGGCACAGGAATAGGTATGGCGCGATCTTCACCGGATCGGCGCGCAGCCTGCGGCTCGGAGACGCCCCCCGAAACGCGCGACTGAGTGCTTTTTCAGCGCGCGCTTCGGGCGGGGTGATCAAGCGATTCATCGATGACTCCATCAATCTGGCGTAGCCGGCGACGCTCGACGGCTACGCGGGGCCACATTTTTAGACCTGCTGTTCGATTCGAGATATAGCGGTTTTAACGGCGCATCCGGTGAGCGATCTGGTTCTGCGCTTCCTGCAGAGCCGCGTGGATGTCCTCGTTGTCGTTGATCACCTTATCGAGCGCCGACAGGACGGCATCATGTGCAATGTCGTCGTACTTGTTGCGCTGGATAGAAGGGATATGCGCGGCGGCGGCACGCCAGAGCGTGCGAACCTGCTCTCCGCCGAAGAACGGAACCGGCGCGTCATAGAACGGCGAGTCCTGTGCGGCAACCAATGCGGGGAATGCATCGATCGACTCGAACGATTGCAGCTGGATGTCCTTGCGCGTGGTCAGGAACTTGATGAATTCCCACGACAGCGCCTTGTGCGTAGAGGCGACCGGAATGGCCCAGAACGTGCCGCCGTACGAGGCGTAGACCCCGTTGGGCAAGTTGGCTACTCGCCACAAGCCTTTCGTATCGGGCGCGAGCCAGCTTGCCAAGTGGCCGCCGAGCCAGGCGCCCATCATCTGCGTGGCGACGCTGCCGCGCCGAAATGCTTCGGCCCACTCGTTCGACCACGGCGTGATGTTCGCGTCGAGACCCAGGGTGTGCGTCTGCTTGGCGAGCTCGAACGCGCGGACGAAGCGAGGCGAGGTCACCACCGGATTGCCCGCCTTGTCGAAGTACACGCCTTCGCCATCCTTGAGGTCCGAACGGATATAGATGTCCTCGATATCGCGTGCGGACGCCAGCAGATATGCCCCGGTTGCTTTTTTGATCTTCGTGCCGGCGGCAAGGTATGAGCTCCAGGACTTCGTCAGATCCGCTTCGGTCACACCTGCCTTGTCGAGAATGTCCTTGCGATAAAACAGGCTTCCCGGTCCGATGTCCGAGGGCATCCCGACGATCGCGCCATTCGGCGCCGTAGCTTGCGAGAACGTGTAGTGAACGAACTGATTCTTGTACTGGCCGGCGTTAAAGGGCGCCTTGGACAAATCCTCGAGCCCGCCGCCGGCGGCAAAGCGCCCGATATAGCTGACTTCGACCGCCATCACGTCGGGCAGCCCCGAGCTCGTCGCGAGCGCGGTGAGCATGGCGGTGTGGTGGTCGCCGATCGCCAGGGCATCGACCTTCACGTCGACATCGGGGTGAAGCTTTTTCCATTCAGGCAGCGCCGCCTTGATTTCCTGGTCGAGCTTCGGAAAAACCGCCACCGTCAGCGTTGTATTGGCCTCGGCGTTTGCCGCAGCGAAGCCGAGTACTGCGGTCAAAGCAAATACGGAAAAGCGAAACTTCATGGGTTGTCTCCTACATGTCGTTGGTGTGTTGTTGCTTCTGCGTGAGTCAACTTCGTTTGAAAGCGCTTTCATGATGTGCGGATTTAGAATTGGAAGCGCTTTCATTTTCAACCCGATTTCGAACGAGTCGGTTCGACGATGTCATGTGATCTGCCCCTGGTTATGAAAGCGCTTTCAAACATTGCGGAAGGATTGCTTGTGGGACCAACCCGCTATGTGACCGGAACAGGGGAGCGGCTAGGCAAGCGAGGCGCGCTGACGGTTTCGCGCTCGATCAGATCCAACGAGACCGGCGTCAGCGTGACGGGCTCCTTGCGGATCAGTCGCACGATGGCGGCGGCGGCTTGACGTCCAAGCTCGTAGATCGGTTGGCGAATCGTGGTCAGCGGAGGCGTGCTGTATTGAGAAGTCGGGACATCGTCGAAACCAACCAGCGAAACGTCTTCGGGGACACGGAGCCCGTGACGGTAAAGCGTAAGCCGTGCGCCATAGGCGGTTTGGTCGTTCGCGCAAAATATCGCCGTGAACGCTGCCTTGCGAGCCAGCAAACGGGCCATAGCATCAACGCCGCCGGCCTCGAGAAAATCGCCCTGCTCGATCCGTTGCGAGCTGAAGCGGATTCCCGCTTCCTCGAGGGCTAGGCGGTAGCCCAGCAGCCGCTGAACCGCGTCGATATGCGTTGTCGGGCCCGCGATGAAAGCGATTTTTCGGTGCCCCTGGGCAATCAAGTACCGCGTCATGTCGCGCGCGCCTTGAACATTGTCGATCGGCAAACCCGCTAGACCAGGCACATTGTTCAACGAACGGCCGAGGACGACGATCGGCGTCTGACGGGCAAAGCTCGCAAGGCTGGCTTCGTCGAGTTGTCCGTGCAACACGATGATGCCGTCGACGCGCCGCGCGATGAATTGCTCGATGCGCGATTTCTCCTCCGCGACGTTCCAGCGGCAGCTCATGAAAAACGGCGTCAGCCCCGGCTCGTGAAGCGAGTCCTCGATCCCGCGCAGCCATTCGGCATAAAACGGGCTGGCGACCGTTTGCGTCAGCACGCCTACCGTTTCCGTCTTGCCGCTGGCGAGGCTGCGCGCCAAGACGTTCGGCCGATAATTGAATTTCTCGATCACCGCCTCGACGGCTTGCTGCTTCGCCCTCGACACCTTTGCGGTACCGTTCAGAATGCGCGATACCGTGCTCGACGAAACCCCAGCCGCTTTCGCGATCTCGTCGAGCGTAACGGCGGGCGGGGTGAGGGATTCGTTCATGAGCCGAGAGGTTAAAGAGTATGAAAGCGCTTTCAAAGTCGGGAAAACCCTCAGCGTCCCGCCTTTCGTCCATCTCAGGAAATCTCAAGTTGTTGTCATACGGGCCGTTAACCACCGTCGTCGGCGCCAAAAGCGGCTGACGGGGCCGATAACAAACGAGACTAAAAAAAGGACGATAAATTGAAAACGATTTGTAATTCCGGGGTTCTCAAGCTGACTTTGTGCGCGTCTCTGGTCGGCGCGCTCGCAGCGTGCGGCGGCGGTGGAGGTTCGACGTCGGCTGCATCCGGATCGTCGACCCCGTCGACGGTCAATGCTTCTTCGATGACGGGCACGGTCGCCGTCGGGAACGCCCTCATCGGCTCGACGGTCACGGTCATGGATTCGACCGGCAAGACGGTCACTGCGACGAGCGATTCGAATGGTGCTTACACCATTGCGCTGGCAGGGCTGACGCCGCCGCTGCTCATTACGGCGGTCGATGCCAGCGGTGCGAATTCCACGCTCTATTCTCTCGTCGCCAGCACGACGACGAGCGGCGCGACGTCGATCACGGCAAACGTGACGCCGCTCACGACCGCCGTTGCCGCCGAATTGACCAATAGCGGCAATCCGGGCGATCTGGCTTCGACCTCGGCATTGAGCTCGGTTTCGCCGGCGGCTGTGACTGCCGCCGTGACACAGATCAATACAGCGCTCGCGCCGATTCTCGCCAAGAACGGCCTGTCTGCTGTGACGTTCGATCCGATCGGTGGGGCATTCACGCCGAATCAGACCGGTGCCGACGCGGTAATCGATTCCATCGTGGTGGCGCCGTCTGCGACCGGCACCGGGCTGCAACTGTCGAGCCTCGCCGATTCCACCACGGCTATCCAGCTCAAGAACAATGGCGGCAACTTCCCGACGCTGCAGCCGCCCGCGCAGTCGGCCAATTATCTAGCCGCGCTCGTGCAGTCGCTGGGCCAGTGCGTCGCGGGCACCACCGCATCGTGCACGAGCGCCATCGATCCGAACTACCTGAACGACGGCTACATGACGATGCAGGCCCGTCATGGCGGACTGTTTGCCAGCGGTTCGAAGCTGATCGGCGCCAAGACGATCGCATTTCTGCCCGCAAGCACTTTCTCGGCGATCACCAATGCGGGTGCGCTCGTGTATTTCTTGTACGTGAGCGCCAACGGTACGCCCAATTTCGCAAGCGAGTTCGTGCAGCAACTGCCGAACGGCACGTGGGACATCATCGGCAATCAGGAGCAATACGACGTTTATATCGCGTCGTTCCTCGCGCGGAAGCAGTTCACCGATGCGGCCGACGCCAACAACGGCCGCCTCGAGTCGGGGATCGATATCCAGATTCCGCAAGCGGTCAATGTGCACGGCACGTGGACTTCCGTCGGTTCTGCGCTCGTCCAGGGCCCCGGGATCAACGGTAACGGTCTCTACATGCTCAACACGGCGCAGGGCCTCGGCAACGCGAACTTCGGCCTCACGATTCCGTCAGTTGCGTTGACCTCGCCGTGGACCGGTTGCGGAACCTGCGCGCAGTCGAATGGCACGAGTTCTTCGTACAAGTGGGACTGGGTGTCGCTGTCCGGCGGGACCAGCTCGTTCTCACCGAACGGCCTGGCCGACTACACGCCGCAGCCGATCAGCGTCGCCTCGTTGCCGCAGCATGCTATCTACACGGTGACGTTGTTCGGCACCACGGGCATCCAGATCGGCCAGCCGCTTCAGGTGATGAACATCGCCCCGAACGTTGCCGCCGCGGCTGCCGCTATCGTGCCGTGGCAGACGCTCGGCAGCGACGTCATCGCCAACTTCCTCGCACCGAACGGGTCCGAGGCCACGGCCGCACAGTCCACCGTGCCGCTGGACTGGACGGCGCCATCGCTGATGGCGAGCTCGGCCAAGCCGAACTTCGGCGTGTCGATCGGTGCGGTGACCGCGGCGACCCAGACTTCGCCGCAAGAGGCGTACTACAGCAACGACTACGTCACGGTTCCGGCCTCGGCCGGCACGGATGCGTTCGCCGAGACGTTCAACTCGGGACGCAGTGCGACCACGGAAGGACTGAGCGCGGAAGTTTCGCGTTACGTGAAGCTTGGCTGGCAAGCCGACGGCGTGTATTACAGCAATATCTGGGTGTACAACTGATGGGCCGGCGCGCCGGCGACTGCGAGCATGTTCAGTCGCCGGCGGCGCTCGATCCGCCCACGCGCTGAAATAGGGCATCGGGTCCCGGTGTGCACAACGTGTGCACCGGCCTTTTATTTTCGTTTTTGTTGTCGCGGATCAATCTTTGCCCGGAAAGAAAAAAACCCGGCCGAAGCCGGGTTTTCATGGGCGCTGCAGTCGAACCAGACTTAAGCTGCGTTCTGGATATTCGACGCTTGCTTGCCCTTCGGTCCTTGCACGACCTCGAAGCTAACCTTCTGACCTTCCTTGAGCGTTTTGAAACCGTTCATTTGGATGGCCGAGAAGTGCGCAAACAGATCCTCGCCGCCTTCATCGGGCGTGATGAATCCGAAGCCTTTCGCGTCATTGAACCATTTGACCGTACCAGTTGCCATACCAACTTCCCCTGTAACTCATGTCCCACGAGCATGCTCGAAAAGCTCGACAGCCGTTTTCATGCAGCCGCCCCCTCCGCACTAGCTCACCTCGGCATATTTTTTTCGTACTTCCACTTCTTGCGGCTAGCTGAAAAAAAGTGCCAGCTTGATTGTTGGATCTCTTTAAGCAGGTGTCAAGTGAATTTTGAGATGTTTTCTGGAGCGTTGCATCGAGCTGGCGCATTCAGGGTTTCTCCCGCTTTTCTTTTGTGCGGTGGCGCAAGCGAGGGGGCTTGAAAAGTCGCATAATCGACTCAGATAGGCTCGGCGTGGCTACGCGCTGCGACGTGTCTCCCGCTCTGAAGCGGTGCCGGGTGCGTCGGCACGCTATGTGCGATACTCGAAGCGGCCGTGATCCTCGGCCGCGCGAGAGCGAGGCGGCGAGGCACGGCGAGGGCGCGATGCTTGCACGATGCGGGAAGTCCGCGGTGGTCAAGCGTGCGAGAGTGCGCGGGTTGCCGCTCGGCGGCAGCCCGGTCCACCAACTAGGTCGGTCGGGTTTTCGCTCAGATTGCGGGCTCGTCCGAGTTGTTTAGAATGGGTGTATGGCGATTATCCCGGACAAGCAGGATGGCACCGTACTGGAGCGGCAGGAAAAAGCACTGAAACCGCCGTCCATGTATAAGGTTGTCTTGCTGAATGATGATTTCACGCCAATGGAATTTGTCGTGATGATCGTGCAGGAATATTTCAATAAAGATAGAGAGACCGCTACGCAGATCATGCTGAAGGTGCATCGCGAAGGGCGGGGGGTATGTGGGGTCTATACGCGGGATATCGCGGCGACCAAGGTCGAGCAAGTTGTTACACACGCACGGCAGGCAGGGCATCCGCTGCAATGCGTGATGGAGGAAGCATGATTGCCCAGGAACTGGAAGTCAGCCTGCACATGGCGTTCATGGAAGCGCGTCAGGCGCGGCATGAGTTCATCACGGTCGAACATCTTTTGCTGGCGTTGCTGGACAACCCGACAGCCGCCGAGGTGTTGCGAGCGTGCGCGGCGAACATCGAGGATTTGCGCCAGAACCTGCGCAACTTCATACATGACAATACGCCTACGGTGCCCGGCACCGACGACGTCGATACGCAGCCTACGCTCGGCTTTCAGCGCGTGATTCAGCGCGCGATCATGCACGTGCAGTCCACGTCGAACGGCAAGAAGGAAGTCACGGGCGCGAACGTGCTCGTCGCGATCTTCGGCGAAAAGGATTCGCACGCCGTGTACTACCTGCAACAGCAGGGCGTGACGCGGCTGGACGTCGTGAATTTCATCTCGCACGGCATCGCGAAGACGAGCAGCAGCGACGCGGCCAAGGCCGGCGATACGAATGCGGAAGCGGAAGACGCCGCCTCGCAAAAGGAAACGCCGCTCGCGCAGTTCACTCAGAACCTGAACCAGATGGCCAAGGACGGCCGCATCGACCCGCTGATCGGGCGCGAGGCGGAGGTCGAGCGCGTCGTCCAGGTGCTGTGCCGCCGGCGCAAGAACAATCCTCTGCTCGTCGGCGAGGCCGGCGTCGGCAAGACCGCCATCGCCGAAGGGCTCGCGTGGCGCATTACGCGCGGCGAAGTGCCCGACATCCTCGCCGATGCGCAGGTCTACTCGCTCGATATGGGCGCGCTGCTCGCCGGCACGAAGTACCGGGGCGATTTCGAACAGCGCCTGAAGACCGTGCTCAAGGAGCTCAAGGAGCGCCCGCACGCGATTCTGTTCATCGACGAAATCCATACGCTGATCGGCGCGGGCGCCGCGTCGGGCGGTACGCTCGACGCCTCGAACCTGCTGAAGCCGGCGCTCTCCTCGGGTACGCTCAAGTGCATCGGCGCCACGACGTTCACCGAATATCGCGGCATCTTCGAGAAGGACGCGGCCCTGTCGCGGCGCTTCCAGAAGATCGACGTGACCGAGCCGACCGTCGAGCAGACGGTAGCGATTCTGCGCGGCCTGAAGTCGCGCTTCGAGGAGCATCACGGCGTCAAATATTCGTCCGGCGCGCTTTCGGCGGCGGCGGAACTGTCGGCACGCTTCATCACCGACCGTCATCTGCCCGACAAGGCCATCGACGTGATCGACGAAGCCGGCGCGGCGCAGCGGATTTTGCCGAAGTCGAAGCAAAAGAAGACGATCGGCAAGGGCGAGATCGAGGAGATCATCTCCAAGATCGCGCGTGTGCCGGCGCAAAGCGTGTCGCAGGACGATCGCAGCAAGCTGCAAACGCTCGACCGCGATCTGAAGGCCGTCGTGTTCGGCCAGGATCCGGCGATCGACGCACTCTCGGCGGCGATCAAGATGGCGCGGGCGGGCCTCGGCAAGACGGACAAGCCGATCGGCGCGTTCCTGTTCTCGGGCCCGACGGGCGTCGGCAAGACCGAAGTCGCTCGGCAGCTCGCGTTCACGCTCGGCATCGAGTTGATCCGCTTCGACATGTCGGAGTACATGGAACGGCACGCGGTCAGCCGTCTGATCGGCGCGCCGCCGGGATACGTCGGGTTCGATCAAGGCGGGCTCCTGACGGAAGCCGTCACGAAGAAGCCGCACTGCGTGCTGCTGCTCGACGAAATCGAAAAAGCGCATCCGGACATCTTCAACGTGCTGCTGCAGGTCATGGACCACGGCACGCTGACCGATAACAACGGGCGCAAGGCCGATTTCCGCAACGTCATCATCATCATGACGACGAACGCGGGGGCGGAATCGATGCAGAAGGGCTCGATCGGCTTTACGTCGCGCCGCGAAACGGGCGACGAAATGGCCGACATCAAGCGGATGTTCACGCCCGAATTCCGCAACCGGCTCGACTCGGTCATCAGCTTCCGCTCGCTCGATGAAGAAATCATCATGCGCGTGGTCGACAAATTCCTCATGCAGCTCGAGGATCAGTTGCACGAGAAGAAGGTCGATGCGCTCTTCACCGATGCGCTGCGCAAGCACCTGGCGAAGCACGGTTTCGATCCGTTGATGGGCGCGCGGCCGATGCAGCGCCTGATTCAGGACACGATCCGCCGCGCGCTGGCCGACGAACTGCTGTTCGGCAAGCTCATGAGCGGTGGCCGCGTCACGGTCGATGTCGACGAAAGCGACAAGGTGCAGCTCACGTTCGACGAAAACGCCGCGCCGCGCAATCCGAATCCGGAGACGGTGGAAGTCGAGTAACGGCTAGGGCAGGCGGACCTGGGTTCGCCAGCGAAAAAAACGGCGCTTCGTGGTTCGAAGCGCCGTTTTTGTTTGTGCGTGCGACAAGATAGACAGGCCTGTCTATCTTGTCGGGACGAGACGGCTCGGCTGTTCGCGACGAATCGGCGATTCGATTCAGTGCTTGCCCGTGCTGCCGAAGCCCCCCTCGCCGCGCTCGCTCGGTGCAAAATCGTCGACGATGTTGAACTGGGCTTGCACGACGGGAACGATCACGAGCTGTGCCAGACGTTCCATTGGATTGAGCTTGAAGGTTGTCTGTCCGCGGTTCCACGTCGAAATCATCAACTCGCCCTGGTAGTCCGAATCGATCAAGCCGACGAGGTTGCCGAGCACGATGCCGTGCTTATGGCCGAGGCCCGAGCGCGGCAAAATCAGCGCCGCGTAGCCCGGATCGCCGACATGGATCGCCAGGCCCGTCGGCACGAGCACCGTTTGCCCGGGTTCGAGCATCATCTGCGTATCGAGGCAAGCCCGCAGATCGAGGCCGGCGCTGCCCGGCGTCGCGTAGGCGGGAAGGTGTTCGCGCATGCGCGCGTCGAGGATCTTTACGTCGAGTTTCATAGGGTTCCGTAGGCGTAAGGCTGGTCAGACTGCGGATACGTCGGTTGTCGTTATTACGAGATGAGGCTTGCGTCGGGTAGGCGCCGTGCGATCTCGGCGATCAGCTTGCCGGCCAGCTCGTCCTTGGTCGCGCGCGGCAGGCGCGTCGCACCCGATGCATCGAACAGGACGACTTCGTTTTCATCGCGTCCGAATGTGGCCGGGCCGAGATTGCCGATCAAAAGGGGAACGTTCTTCTTGATCCGCTTTTGCTCGCCGTTCGTTTCCAGATCGTCGCTCTCGGCCGCGAAGCCGACGCAATACGGAGCGTTGGGCAAGCGCGCCACGGTGGCGAGAATGTCGGGGTTTTCGATGAACGAGAAGGATGGGACGGCTTGCGCGGCCGTCTTCTTGATCTTGTGATCGCTGACTTGCGCCACGCGCCAGTCGGCCACGGCCGCGACCGAGATGAAGACGTCGTAATCCGCCACGGACTGCATGACGGCATCGTGCATCTGCTGCGCCGTCTCGACGTCCACGCGATCGACGCCCCAAGGCGTTGCCAGTGCAACCGGGCCGGCGATCAGGCGTACGTCGGCGCCCGCCTGCTGCGCGGCGCGCGCGAGCGCGAAGCCCATCTTGCCGCTCGAGCGGTTCGTGAGGCCTCGCACCGGATCGATCGGCTCGAACGTCGGCCCGGCCGTGACGAGCACGCGCCGGCCGGAAAGGACCTTCGGGCGGAAGAACGAAACAATCGCTTCGAACGCCGCTTCCGGCTCGATCATGCGGCCTTCGCCCACTTCGCCGCACGCTTGCGAGCCGGCGTCGGGGCCGAGGATGACGACACCGTCCGCGCGCAATTGCGCGACGTTGCGCTGCGTGGCCGGGTTCGCCCACATCTGCCGATTCATCGCCGGTACGACGAGCAGCGGACACTCGCGCGCGAGACACATGATCGAGAGCAAATCGTCGGCGCGGCCGTGTGCAAGCTTGGCCAGGAAATCCGCCGAAGCCGGTGCGACGACGATCGCATTAGCCGCACGCGAGAGGTCGATGTGCGGCATGTTGTTGTCGATGCGCGCGTCCCACTGGCTCGTGAAGACGGGATGGCCCGACAGCGCCTGCATGGTGACGGGCGTGATGAACTGCGCCGCGGCTTCGGTCATCGCCACTTGGACGGTCGCGCCCGCTTTGGTCATCAGCCGCGTGAGTTCGGCGATCTTGTAGCAGGCGACGCCGCCCGTCATGCCGAGCAGCAGATGCTTGCCTTCGAGTTCTGCGGTTGCCAACGTTGCCTCCGAATGCGCTAGTGCGGGCGCAGCGGCTAAAGCTCAGCGCGCGCCGCGTACGCGCCGCAGCTCGTCCAGCACGAGCAGCGCGGCGCCGAGAACGATCGCGCTATCCGCCAAGTTGAATGCGGGCCAGTGCCAGCCGCCCGCGTGGAAATCGAGAAAGTCGATCACGCGGCCATGCACGAGCCGATCGATGACGTTGCCGAGCGCCCCGCCCATGATCAGCGCGAGCGCCGCGCAAAACAGCTTCTGGTTGCCGTGCCGCTTGAGCAGATAGACGATCACGCATGCCGCCGCCACGCCGAGCGCTGTGAATGCCCACCGCTGCCAGCCGCTCGCCGTCGAGAGGAAACTGAACGCCGCCCCGCGGTTGAAGATGAAAAAGAAGTTGAAGAACGAGGTCACCACGTAGGGTGTCGCGTAGGCGAACACCTTCGTGACGGCGATCTTCGTGAGCTGATCGAACAGAATCACGATGAGCGAGATGCCGAGCCACGGGGCGAGCGAGGACGAACCGCTCGCCTGGATCGAACGCGATTTCGCCATTATGCCGCGCTCCTTTTTTCGCCTTCGCCGAACAAGTTGCTAAAGCAACGTCCGCACAGCGTCGGGTGATCGGCGTGCGAGCCGACGTCGGCACGGTAGTGCCAGCAGCGTTCGCACTTGAGGTACTTCGATACGACCACTTCGACGCCTTCCTCGGCTTCGGAATCGACCTTGACGAGTTTCGCGTCCGACGTGATGAAGACGAACTTCAGATCGTCGCCGAGGCTTGCCAGCGCGTCATAGGCGCTGCCGGCCGCGCGGACGACGACTTCCGCTTGCAGCGACGAGCCGATTTGATCCGTCGAGCGCGCTTCCTCGAGCGCCTTCGTGACGTTGCCGCGCACCGTGCGCAGCTGCGACCACTTCGCGAGCAGGCTCTCGGCACCGGGCACGTCGGGGTAGGCGTAGTACGTTTCCGTGAAAATCGTCTCGTTGCCCGGCTGGAACACCTTCCACGCTTCCTCGGCCGTGAACGACAGGAACGGCGCCATCACGCGCAGCAGGCCCTGTGCGATGTGATAGAGCGCCGTTTGCGCCGAGCGGCGCGCCGCGGAGTTTGCGGCGCTCGTGTAGAGGCGATCCTTGAGCACGTCGAGGTAGAACCCGCCGAGGTCCTCCGAGCAGAACGTCTGCAGCTTCGCGACGACGGGGTGGAACTCGTACTTCTCGTAGTTCGAGAGGATGTCCTTTTGCAGCGCGTCGGCGAGCGCGACGGCGTACCGGTCGATCTCGAGCCACTCGCCCACGGGCACGGCATGCTGCGCGTAGTCGAAATCGGACAAGTTCGCGAGCAGGAAGCGCAGCGTGTTGCGAATGCGGCGATAGCTTTCCGTCACGCGCTTCAGGATTTCCTCGGAGATCGCGAGTTCGCCCGAGTAATCGGTCGACGCGATCCACAAGCGGATGATCTCGGCGCCGAGGCGATTCGCGACCTCGTGCGGATCGACGCCGTTGCCGAGCGACTTGCTCATCTTGCGGCCTTCGCCGTCGACCGTGAAGCCGTGCGTGAGCAATGCGCGATACGGCGCGCGGCCGTCGAGCATCGAAGCCGTCAGCAGCGACGAGTGGAACCAGCCGCGGTGCTGGTCCGAGCCTTCGAGGTAAAGATCGGCGGGGAAGTGCGAGACCGCTTTGTGCGAGCCGCGCAGCACGTGCCAGTGCGTCGTGCCCGAATCGAACCAGACGTCGAGCGTGTCGCGGTTCTTTTCATAGAGGTTGGCGTCGTCGCCGAGCAGCTCGCGCGGATCGAGCGTTTGCCAAGCTTCGATGCCGCCTTGCTCGACGCGCTGCGCGACGGCTTCGAGCAGCTCGGGCGTGCGCGGATGCAGCTCGCCCGTTTCCTTGTGGACGAAGAATGCCATCGGCACGCCCCATTGGCGTTGCCGCGAGAGCGTCCAGTCGGGGCGGTTCGCGATCATGTTGAACAGGCGCTGCTTGCCCCAAGACGGGTAGAACGCCGTCGCTTCGACGCCGGCCAAGGCCGTTTCGCGCAGCGTGGGGCCGCCTTCCTTCGGCGTCAGGTCCATGCCCGCGAACCATTGCGACGTGGCGCGGTAGATGATCGGCGTCTTGTGGCGCCAGCAATGCATGTAGCTGTGCTGGTACTTCTCGGTGTGCAGCAGCGTGCCCGCGGCGGTCAGCGCCTCGACGACCTTCGGATTCGCTTCCCAGATCGTCAGGCCGCCGAACAGCGGCAGCGACTCGATGTAGCGGCCGTCGCCCATCACGGGGTTGATGATGTCGGAATCGGCCATGCCGTGCGACTTGCACGAGACGAAGTCTTCCACGCCGTAGGCCGGCGACGAGTGCACGACGCCCGTGCCCGAATCGATCGTGACGTACTCGCCGAGGTAGACGGGCGCGGTGCGCTTATAGCCGAGATGCGCCGCCGCGAGCGGGTGATGGAAGCGCAGGTTCACGAGCTTCGCGCCCGGTGTCGTGGCGATCACGCTGCCTGCCGTCAGGCCGAACTGTTTGAGCGATGCCTCGACGCGCTCTTGCGCGAGGATGAGCAGGCCGCGTTCCGTATCGACGAGCGCGTACTCGAGCTCGGGGTGCACGTTCAGCGCTTGGTTGGCGGGGATGGTCCAAGGCGTCGTCGTCCAGATGACGATGCCGCCTTCGGCACGCGGGAGCGCCGCGAGACCGAACGCCTGCGCGGCCTTTTCCGGTTCCGCGAACGGGAACAGCACGCTGATCGAGGGATCGACGCGGTCCTTGTATTCGACCTCGGCCTCGGCCAGCGCCGAGCCGCAATCGAAGCACCAGTTCACCGGCTTCAGGCCGCGAAATACGTAGCCCTTCTCGAGAATCTTCGCGAGCGCGCGGATTTCGGCCGCCTCGTTCGAGAAGTTCATCGTCTTGTACGGATCGTCCCAATCGCCGAGCACGCCGAGCCGCTTGAAGCCGGCCTTTTGCGTTTCGATCTGCTCGCCCGCGTAGGCGCGGGCCTTGCGCTGCACTTCCTCGGCGGGCAGCGACTTGCCGAACTTCTTTTCGATCTGGATTTCGATCGGCATGCCGTGGCAGTCCCAGCCCGGTACGTACGGCGCGTCGAAGCCGGCCATGTTGCGCGACTTGACGATGATGTCCTTCAGGATCTTGTTGACCGCGTGGCCCAGATGGATGTCGCCGTTGGCGTACGGAGGGCCGTCGTGCAGGACGAACAGGGGCCGGCCCTTGCTTGCCGCGCGGATCTTGTCGTAGATGCGGCTTTCTTGCCATGCCTTGACCCATTGGGGTTCGCGCTTGGGCAGATCGCCGCGCATCGGGAACGGCGTGTCGAGCAGGTTGACCGGATACTTGGCCTGGGATTTCGAATCGGCTTTCTTATCGCTCATGGTGCTATCGCTGAAAACGGTGGGCGCCCGAGCCGTGGGCGCTTCGGTATTGAGTCTGTGGTGCTTGCCGGGCCTTGCGCGTCGATCGAGCGAGAGGCCGGCGGTCGTGCGTCCTGCGGCGGCTAGCTAATTCGGTCGGTCGCCGAAGTCGAAAACCCTGTCGTGCGGCTGCCGGGTGCGGCATCGGCCGCCGATCCGGCATCGACCGGGTTTTCGCCGGCGGCCGCGCCGCCGAGCGCCGTGAAGTAGGCGCGCGCATCGGCGACGTCGCGCGCGATGGCCGCGGTCAGTGCTTCGAGGCCGCTGAACTTCTCCTCGTCGCGCAGTTTCTTCAGAAATTCGACGCGCACGAGTTTGCCATAGGCGTTGCCGTGCCAATCGAGCAAATGCACTTCGAGCAAAACGCGGCCCGAATCGTCGACGGTCGGACGCAGCCCGAGGCTCGCGACGCCCGGCAGCGGAGCGTCTTCGATGCCGTGCACGCGCACGATGAAAATGCCGGCAAGGGCTGGCCGCTTGTGGGCGATGGGCAGGTTCAGCGTCGGGAAGCCTAGATCCCGGCCGAGCTTGAGGCCGTGCGTGACGTGGCCGCTGATCGCATAGGGGCGCCCGAGCGCGGCGCGCGCGGCATCGAGATCACCCGCGGTGAGCGAAGCGCGCACACCCGAGCTCGAAATGCGTGCGCCGCTCGGATCGGCGATGGTCGCCATCTGCTCGACCTCGAACCCGTATTGCTCGCCGGCCGCCTTGAGCGAGGCGAAATCGCCGGCGCGCTTGGCGCCGTAGCGGAAATCGTCGCCAATCAGGACCCAGCGCGCGTGCAGGCCGTCCACGAGGATACGCCCCACGAACGCCTCGGGCGATTGGCTCGCGAACGTGTGATTGAAGTGCTCGACGACGACGCGCTCGACGCCGTTCGTGCGCAGCGCTTCGAGCTTGTCGCGCAGCATCGCGATGCGCGGCGGCGCGCTCGCGGGGTTGAAGAACTCCCGCGGATGCGGCTCGAAGGTCATGACGCACACGGGCAGGCCGCGCGCGTGCGCCGCCTCGTTTACACGGGCGAGCAAAGCCTGGTGGCCGCGGTGGACACCGTCGAAGTTACCGATCGTCAGCGCGCAGGGCGCGCGGCTTTCGGCGTTGGGAAGACCGCGGAAGACTCTCACGATAGCCGTTGGGGTGGGCGGCACGACGCCGCGAAGCCGATTCAATCGAAGAATCGCGCGGCAAATGCCGCAAAGCAAAAGATTATAAACGCTCGGGGCCGGGCGCGGCGGCGCGCGGCTTTGGCGAGCCCCCCGGGTGATAAAATCGCCGGATGAAAAATATCGTGATTTTGATTTCCGGGCGCGGCAGCAACATGGAAGCTATCGTACGCGCCTGCGCCGCCGAGCGCTGGCCGGCGCGCATCGCCGCCGTCGTCTCGAACCGGCGCGATGCCGCCGGGCTCGCGTTCGCGGCCGCGCAAGGCATCGAGACGGCCGTGGTCGAACACGGCGGCTTCGCCGATCGTGAAGCGTTCGATGCCGCCCTCGCCGATGCGATCGACGGCTTCTCCCCCGATCTCGTCGTGTTGGCGGGCTTCATGCGCGTGCTGACGTCGGCGTTTGTCGAACGTTACGCCGGCCGAATGCTGAACGTCCACCCGTCGCTGCTGCCGAGCTTTCCGGGGCTGCGCACCCACGAGCGCGCGCTCGAAGCGGGCGTTGCGCTGCATGGTGCCACCGTGCATTTCGTGACGCCCGAGCTCGATCACGGCCCGATCGTCGTGCAAGGGGCCATTCCGGTCACGGCGGCCGACGACGCCGGCTCGCTGGCCGCGCGCCTGCTTGCCGTCGAGCACGTCATCTACCCGCGCGCCGTGCGCTGGTTCGTTGAAGATCGCTTGACGCTGGCGGGGCTGCGGGTGGCCGTGACGCCGCCCGAACCGCAATGGTTTTTCTCGGATAACGGATAAGCAAGGGACGGCCCTATGAAGAACATGAAGAACAAAGAGAAAGGCACGTCGAAAGGCTCGGCGGGTGGTGCGTCGAAAGCCTCGTCGAAGAGTTTGCACAAAGGTGGGCCGAGAGGCGGGCAAGCCCCGGGCCGTACCGGTGCCGGCGGCAAGCGCGATTCCGCGCTGCATGGTTTTTTGATCGGCCAGACCGAGACGCTGCTCGCCGAGGTCCTGAAGTTCACGGGACCGGCCGATGCCACCACGAGCCGCTTTTTCCGCGCCCATCCGAAGCTCGGCCACGGCGAGCGCGGCATCATCGCCGAGGCCGTGTTCGCCGTGCTGCGCCGGCGCATGGAGTTCGCGCATCTGGCCGAGAGCGGCAGCGGCAGCCCGACCCGGCGCCTGGCGCTGCTCGGCCTCATGCAGACGGCCGGCCGCGCGGCGCTCTTGCCGTTCGTTTCCGAGCCGGAAGCCGCTTGGCTCGAGCACGTGGCGAAGATCGATCCGGCCAGCCTGCCGCTGCGCGTGCGCACGAACCTGCCCGATTGGATCGTCGAAGCGCTTTCCAAGCGGTTCGACGCCGAGGAGCTGGCCAAGCTGGCCGCCGCGCTCAACTACCCGGCGCCGCTCGATCTGCGCGCCAATCCCATCAAGGCGAGCCGCGAGCAGGTGCTCGACGCGCTCCAAGCGGCCGGGATCGACGCGGGCGCGACGCCGTTCGCGCAGCTCGGCGTGCGCGTGGCGGGCAAGCCGGCGCTGACCAAGCTCAAGCCGTTCGAGGACGGCTGGATCGAAGTGCAGGACGAAGGCAGCCAGTTGCTGTGCGCGCTCGTGGCCCCACGCCGTGGCGAAATGATCGTCGATTTCTGCGCGGGTGCCGGCGGCAAGACGCTCGCGCTCGGCGCGGCGATGCGCTCCACGGGGCGGCTCTATGCGTTCGACGTCTCCGATCGGCGCTTGGCCAAGCTCAAGCCGCGGCTTGCGCGCAGCGGCTTGTCCAACGTTCACCCGGTGCTCATCGACAGCGAGCATGACGCGAAGATCAAACGCCTGGCCGGCAAGATCGACCGCGTGCTCGTCGATGCGCCGTGCAGCGGCCTCGGCACGCTGCGCCGCAATCCCGACTTGAAGTGGCGCCAGAGCCCGGCTTCGGTCGAGGAACTGGTGCCGAAGCAGGGCTCGATCCTCGCCAGCGCGGCTCGTCTCGTGAAGTCGGGCGGACGCCTCGTCTATGCAACCTGCAGCATGCTGGAGGCCGAGAACGAATCGATCGTCGCGCGGTTCCTCGCGGATCACCCCGATTTCGTGCTGCTTCCCGCCGGCAAGGTGCTCGCCGAGCAGCGGATCGAACTCGAAATGGGCGATTACCTCTCGCTCTGGCCGCACCGGCATGCGACCGACGGCTTCTTCGCGGCCGTCCTGGAGCGCCGTGCGCAAGCTTGATCGATGACGCAGAACCGTATCCTCTCCCATATGCTGGCCGGCATCGTTCGCGATTACGGTCAGCCCGTGATGATCTGGCAGGCCGGCACGCTGCTCGGGACCTTGTTCGTGGCGTGGCTGCTCGCGCGGCTCGTGCGCCGCATGCTCGATTCGCGCCGGCTGGCCCGGCACGAAGCGGCGCGCTTCGGCGCCGAAAGCCTGCATAAAGCGTTGTTCCCGCTGCTCGGGGGCTTGCTCGTTTGGATCGCGCAGACCGCGCTCGACGATTACATGTCGACCTCGCTGCTCGAACTCGCGCTCGTGCCGCTGATCGGCATCGCGTTGATCTACATCGTCTTTTTCATCGCGCGCCGCTCGTTTTCGCGCTCGGGGCAGGCCCACGCCTGGCTCTCGATCACCGAAAAACTCGTTTCCGTCCTCGTTTGGGCCGGTATGGTCATCACCGTGCTCGGCATCCAGGACGAAGTGCTGCACTGGATGGCGTCGGTGCGATTCCGCGTCGGCACCGCGCACATGACGCTGCTCTCGTTGACGACCGGCCTGATGTGGGTCTGCGCCACGGTGATCTTCGCGTTCTGGCTCGGATCCGTGTACGAGGATCGCGTGATGCGGGCGCATTCGATCGACGCGAATCTGAAGGTCGTCCTCTCGCGCCTCGGGCGGGCATTGCTGCTGCTCGCCGCGGTGCTCATCAGCTTTTCGCTCGTCGGCATCGACATCACGGTGCTTGGTGTGTTCGGCGGCGCGCTCGGCGTCGGGCTAGGCTTCGGGCTGCAGAAGGTGGCGAGCAACTACGTGTCGGGCTTCATCATCCTGATCGACCGGTCGCTGCGGATCGGCGACACGATCGACGTCTCCGGCCTGCGGGGCCAGGTGACCGAGATCCGCACGCGCTACACGACGGTGCGCGGCCTCGACGGCATCGAGACCTTGATTCCGAACGAGAAGCTCATCACCGATGTCGTGCAGAACCATTCGTCGTACCTGACGCGCGGCTATGCGAAGGCGACCGTGCAGATCGCCTACACGTCCGATCTCGAGCGCGCGATGGCGCTGCTCGTCGACGCGGCACGCGGGGTGGAGCGCGTGCTCGTCGATCCGGCGCCGGCGGCTTATCTGGCCGGCTTCGGTTCCGACGGCATCAATCTCGAACTCGGCTTTTGGATCGAGGAGGCGGCCAAGGGCACGGCCGGCACCCGCTCGACGGTCAACCTCAATATCTGGCGGCTCTTCAACGAAAACGGCATTTCGATTCCCTATGCGCGGCGCGACATCCGGCTCGTCGGCGGATTGCCGGCCGCGGTCGGCGGTGCAGTGGAAATGGGGCGGGATCCGGTGATCGGCGTGGCCCAAGCCCAAACGCAAATCCAAACCGCGGGGGAGCCCGCGGCCGTTCCGGGCACGGGACTCGCTCGGGATGGGGCGGCAGGCGTGTGATGTCACCCTTGCGGCGATCGGCCGCAGTGTGCCCGCGCCCGCCTTTATTCGGGATAAACACGGGTGGCCGTTGTGGCCGCGCATCGGGCAAAATCTTATTTGTTACAAATACTTGCGGCGGTTGCAGTAGAATGCCGCTCAGCTTTGAAAGCCTGCTTTCAACTTTTTGACACCCGCCGCCGAGCCGGGTATCGCTGCAATACAGGTAGAACACCTTGCTGAACGCCCTTCTCGATTTTCTCGCCCACGGTTTCCTTCGCTGCTCCTGGTGGCAGATCGTGCTGTTCGCGCTCGCGTTCACGCACGTGACGATCATCGGCGTGACCGTGTATTTGCACCGCTGTCAGGCGCACCGCGCGCTCGATCTGCATCCGATCGCGAGCCACTTCTTCCGCTTCTGGCTCTGGATGAGCACGGGCATGCTGACGGGGCAGTGGGCGTCGATCCACCGCAAGCACCACGCGAAGTGCGAGACCGAGGAAGATCCGCATAGCCCGCAGACGCGCGGCATCTGGAAGGTGCTGCTCGAAGGCGCGGAACTCTACCGCGCCGAGGCCAAGAACGAAGAGACGCTGCGCCGCTTCGGCCACGGCACCCCGAACGACTGGATGGAGCGCAACCTCTACACGCGCTATCCGATTCTCGGCGTGAGCATCATGATGGTGATCGACGTCGCGCTGTTCGGCATCGTCGGGCTGTCGGTGTGGGCCGTGCAGATGATCTGGATTCCGTTCTGGGCGGCCGGCGTCGTCAACGGGCTCGCGCACTTCTGGGGCTACCGCAACTTCAATTCGGCCGATGCGAGCACGAACATCTTCCCGTGGGGCATCATCATCGGCGGAGAGGAGCTCCACAACAATCACCATACGTTCGCCACGTCGGCAAAGCTGTCCAACAAGTGGTACGAGTTCGACATCGGCTGGCTCTATATCCGCCTGATGTCGGCCGTCGGGCTCGCGAAGGTCAAGAAGGTGGCCCCCACGCCGCGACTGGCCGCGCGCAAGCTCGTGCTCGATCAAGAAACGCTGCAGGCCGTGCTGAGCAACCGCTACGAAGTGATGGCGCGCTATGGCAAGACGGTCAAGCGGGCCTATCGCCAAGAGCTCGTGCGTCTGAAGGAAATCGGCTCGCGCGAAAAGTATCAGCTGATGCGCGGTGCGCGCACGTGGTTCCACAAGGACGAAGCGGGGCTCGACGAGCCGCAGAAGCGCCAGCTGCCCGAACTCTTCGCCGATAGTCAAACCCTGCGCACCTTCATCGAATTGCGCAACGATCTGAGCGCGATTTGGGAGCGTTCGAACGCTTCGCGCGAACAACTGCTGGTCCAGCTCCAGGATTGGTGCCATCGGGCCGAGCAAAGCGGCATCAAGGCGCTGCAGGAGTTCGCGATGCGCCTGCGCCGGTACGCTTAAGTCCCTAAGCACCTAAGCACGCCGAAACGCGAAATCCATTAAAATTTCGCTACGTCACACACCCCGCGTTTGGCGGGGTGTTGCTTTTTTGGGCCCTTGTAATGCGCTCGGCTCACCTCGATCGCCAGGCGAGAGGCCAACGCCGCCAGGCCGACTAGAGGAGAACAGGATGGATCCGGCCATCAAAACCGTCGAATTCGACAAGCCGCAGGGCGGCGCCGTCTGCGGCGTCGGCCACGCTTGGGCGAAAGTGCCGCCGGCACCGACGCCTGAGGAACGTACGCGGCTGAAGGCGCGCGTGCGCGAGCTGCTCGAGCGGGAAAAAGCCGTACTCGTCGCCCATTACTACGTCGATGCGGAGTTGCAAGAGCTGGCCGACGAAACGGGCGGCTGCGTCGCCGATTCGCTCGAGATGGCGCGCTTCGGGCGCGATCACGAGGCGCAAACGCTTGTTGTGGCGGGCGTGCGGTTCATGGGCGAGACGGCAAAGATACTGAGCCCCGGCAAGCGCATTCTGATGCCCGATCTCGACGCGACGTGCTCGCTCGATCTGGGTTGCCCCGCGGACGAATTCTCTGCGTTTTGCGATGCGCACCCCGATCGCACCGTCGTCGTCTACGCGAATACGAGTGCCGCCGTGAAGGCGAGAGCCGATTGGATGGTGACGTCTTCGATCGGTCTCGAGATCGTCGCGCACCTGCATGCGCAGGGCGAAAAGATTCTCTGGGCGCCCGACCGCCATCTGGGCCATTACATTCAGCAGAAGACGGGCGCCGACATGCTGCTGTGGCAGGGCTCGTGCCTCGTTCACGACGAGTTCAAGAGCATCGAACTCGATTTGCTGCGGGCCGAACACCCCGGCGTCAAGGTGCTCGTGCACCCCGAATCGCCCGCGAGCGTGGTGGCGCAGGCCGACGTCGTCGGTTCGACCACTCAACTGATCGATGCGGCCGTGCGTTTGGACGCGACGCACTTCATCGTCGCCACCGATCTCGGCATCTTGCACAAGATGCAGCTTGCCGCGCCCGGCAAGACGTTCATCGCCGCGCCGACGGCCGGCAACAGCGCGACCTGCAAGAGCTGCGCGCATTGCCCGTGGATGGCGATGAACGGGCTCGCGAACTTGGTCGACGTGCTCGAGCGCGGCCACAACGAGATCTTCGTCGATGCATCCATTGGCGAGCGCGCTCGCCAGCCGATCGATCGGATGCTCGCGTTCGCCGCGGCTCACAAGAAGCGCGTTCGAACGAGCGGCGATCTGGCGCGCGATACCGCGCTGTTCGCCAACGTCGGCGCGGCCTGAAGCGAGCGGCCTTCCGCATTTACAACAACCTATTCGCATGCCGCGGTGGCCCGCCGGCCGCATGCGGCAAATGAACATCGGAGCGTATGACTGTGCAACAAGCTACGTTGAGTGACGGCGCCGTATCGCCGCTTTTCGCCGAGATTCGCGCGCGTTACGGGGCGGCATTCGATGCGGCGCTCGAACGCAACGTTGCGGACGCGCTGGCGGAGGACGTCGGCGACGGCGATCGCACGGGGCTGCTCGTGCCGGCTGATTCGATTCGCGATGCGCGCGTTCTCGTGCGCGAGGAAGCCGTGCTGTGCGGTGTGCCTTGGTTCGTCGCCGTGATGCGGCGGGTCGACCCGTCGATCGAAATCGACTGGCGCTACCGCGAGGGCGACGTGATGGCGGCCGATTCACCCGTTTGCTTCCTGCGCGGGCCGGCGCGTTCGCTGCTGACGGCCGAGCGCAACGGCCTGAATTTCCTGCAACTGCTCTCGGGTGTCGCGACGGCCACGCGCCGCTATGTCGATGCCGTGGCGGGCACACGCGCGCAGGTTCTCGACACGCGCAAGACGCTGCCGGGGCTGCGGCTCGCGCAGAAGTATGCCGTGCGTGTGGGCGGCGGCGCGAACCATCGTCTCGCGCTTTACGACGGCATTCTGATCAAGGAGAACCACATTGCCGCGGCCGGCGGTGTCGGAGCGGCCCTGGACGCGGCCTATGCGCTCGACGCGGGCGTGTCGATTCAGATCGAAGTCGAGACGCTCGCGCAACTCGAATCGGCGCTCGCGCACCGCGCCGAATCGATTCTGCTCGATAACTTTTCGTTCGAGGCGATGCGCGATGCCGTCAAGCTGACGGCGGGGCGCGCACTGCTCGAAGTGTCGGGCGGCGTCAACTTCGATACCGTGCGCACGATCGCCGAGACCGGAGTCGACCGCATCTCCATCGGGGCGCTGACGAAAGATGTGCGCGCGACCGATTATTCGATGCGCTTGATCTGACGCGCATTGCCTATCGCTTGTAAGAGTCGGCTCGATGCCGTCAAGGCGCTACGCCGCTCGAGGAAAGCGCTTCGCTCAGATCTTCCGGTTGGGTACGCGTTTAGGCTGGAGGACCGTCGGCAATGCCTTGGGCAGCGCGGACGGCCAATCGCGGGAGAAGTGCAGGCCGCGGCTCTCGCGGCGCGAGCGGGCGCTCTCGACGATCAAAGAGGCGACATCGACGAGATTGCGCAGCTCGAGCAAATCCCGGCTCACCTTGAAATTCGCGTAGTACTCCTGAATTTCGTCGCGCAGCAGCCCGATGCGATGCTTGGCGCGAATCAGGCGTTTGTCGGTCCGCACGATGCCGACGTAATTCCACATGAGCCGGCGCAGTTCGTCCCAGTTGTGGGCAACGACGACTTCCTCGTCCGGATCGGACACTCGGCTCTCGTCCCAATCGGGCAGCGGCGCATGGCCGGCGGGCTCGAAGCCGTCGCGCTCGATCGTCTCGGCTGCCGAACGGCCGATGACGAGGCATTCGAGCAGCGAGTTGCTGGCAAGCCGATTCGCGCCATGCAGGCCCGTGCAGGATGTTTCGCCGACGGCATAAAGGCCGGCCAAGTCGGTGCGCCCGGCCAGGTCCGTGACCACGCCGCCGCACGTGTAGTGCGCGGCCGGCACAACCGGAATCGGATCCTTCCTGATATCGATGCCGAATTCGAGGCAGCGCGCGAGGATCGTCGGGAAATGCTCTTCGAGGAATGCCGCCGGCTGGTGGCTGATGTCGAGGTAGACGCAGTCGATGCCGCGCTTCTTGATCTCGAAGTCGATCGCGCGCGCGACGATGTCGCGCGGCGCCAGTTCGGCGCGCTCGTCGTGGGCGGGCATGAAGCGCGTGCCGTCCGGCAAAACGAGTTTGCCGCCTTCGCCGCGCACTGCCTCTGTGATCAAGAACGACTTCGCATACGGGTGGAACAGGCACGTGGGATGGAATTGAATGAATTCCATGTTCGACACGCGGCAGCCCGCCCGCCACGCCATCGCGATGCCGTCGCCCGTCGCGGTGTCGGGGTTCGTCGTATACAAATAGACCTTGCCGGCGCCGCCCGTGGCGAGGATCGTATGCGGCGCCTCGAGCGTGACCGTGCGGCCGCTGGCCAAATCGAGCGCGTAGAGGCCGTGGCAGCGCCGGCCCGGGAGGCCGAGTCGATCCGATGTGATGAGGTCGATCGCGTAGTGGTCTTCCAGCAGCGTGATGTTCGGATGCGAGCGCACGCGCTCGGACAGCGTCGCGACGACGGCGTGGCCCGTGGCATCGGCCGCGTGAATGATGCGTCGGTGGCTGTGGCCGCCTTCGCGCGTCAGATGGAAGCCGAGTTCCGCGGCATCGTCGCGCGTGAACGGGACGCCTTGGGCGATCAGCCATTCGATCGCCGCACGGCCGTGTTCGACGATATAGCGCGTGGCGCCCTCGTCGCACAGGCCACCGCCGGCCACGAGCGTGTCGTTGACATGGTTTTCGACGCTGTCGGCCGAGTCGAGCACCGCGGCGATCCCGCCTTGTGCCCAATCGCTCGCACCCTCGTTCATCGACCGCTTGGCGATCACGGCAACACGCCGCTTTTCGGCGAGATTCAATGCGACGGTCAGGCCCGCGAGCCCGCTGCCTACGATTACGACGTCGAAATTCATGTGTGCAAGATCCTTTGTCCCCAGTCCCGCTTGCGCTTGCAGCTGATTGAAAACGCGCGGGTAAGCCAGTGAGGATACCCCGCCGGCATGCCGAACGGGTAGCGCACGAAGCAAAAAGCCCCGCACGCGGCGGGGCTTTTGGTGTCATCGAGCATGGGAGCCCGAAGAGGAAACCGATTACTTGATCTTCGTTTCCTTGTACGCCACATGCTTGCGGGCGACGGGATCGAACTTCATGATCTCCATCTTTTCCGGCATGTTGCGCTTGTTCTTCGTGGTCGTGTAGAAGTGACCCGTGCCTGCGGTCGACTCCAGCTTGATCTTGTCGCGTGCGCCTTTGGCCATGACTTACTCCTTAGATTTCGCCGCGCGCGCGCAGATCTGCGAGCACGGAATCGATGCCGTTCTTATCGATGAGGCGCAGACCGGCGTTCGAAACGCGCAGACGCACGAAACGATTCTCGCTTTCCACCCAGAAACGGCGGTATTGCAGGTTCGGCAGGAAGCGCCGCTTCGTCTTGTTGTTCGCGTGGGAAACGTTGTTGCCGCTCATCGGCGCTTTCCCAGTTACTTGGCATACGCGTGCCATATGAGAGCACTCCTAAAACGCTTAAATTCGGGGTTCAAGCCTGGGTCGGGCCTAACAGGAAAGGTCGACACCGCCGCTTATCTCGCCGTTCCTAGCATGTTCGGGACGTACGCCATATGGCGCGTTGCCCCGATAAGCTAAGCCGCGTGAAAGCGATAGATGATTGATGGCGGGCGGCCCAAAGTGACAACGTGGGCACGAGAAGCCGATCAGCAACCGGTCGCGGCGACCTCCCCCCAAGCTTCTGAACGGGGTTGGAAACAGGCAGACGGCGATTCTAGCAGAAAAACTGCCGAAAAATCAAACCGAATTTGCGCCCGTGTGCGATGGGCGTGGCGGATTCGCCGCGGCAGGGGCTCGGCCGGCGCATCGGGGACGGCGCTCAGAGCCAGCCGGCGTGCGCGAACGAAAAGACGTCGTGGCATCCGACCACCAGATGATCGACGAGCCGCACGTCGATCAGCGCAAGCGCCTCGCGCAGCACTTGCGTGAGCTGACGGTCGCTCGCGCTCGGCTTGACCGCCCCGGACGGGTGATTATGCGCGACGATCAGGCTCGCGGCGTTCGTGTCGAGCGCGCGGCGCACGATCTCGCGCGGATAGACGGCCAGGCGCGTGAGCGAGCCGCGCGAGGTTTCCTCCGTGTCGATCAGGCGATGGCGCGCATCGAGGTAGAGGCAGACGAACACCTCGTACGGCCGGGAGCCGATGAGCAGCCGCACGTAATCGTGCACGGCGGACGTCGAATCGATGAGCGGCTGCTCGCGCGCTTGTTCGGCCAGGGCGCGGCGCGCCATTTCGACCACGGCGAGCAGCACGGCCGTCTTCGCCGGCCCGATTCCGCGCATGCCGTCGAAATCGGCCGGCGTGGCGTCGAGCATCGCGCGCAGCGAGCCGAAGCGCTCGAGCAGCGAGCGCGCGACGTCGAAGACGTCGTAGCCGGGCAGCCCCGTGCCGAGAAAGATCGCCACGAGTTCGGTGTCGGACAGGGCCGCCGGACCGGCGCCGAAGAGCCGCTCGCGCGGCATGTCGCGCACAACGCCCGTGCGGGGGCGGCGCGCGGGCTCGGGCGCCGCCGGGGCCCGAGCGGGTGTCGAATCGAGGATCGAACCGTCTAGATCTAGCATCTGCGCATCTCCCAAGGGCCGTTTTCGAGCGGGGCGGACGGCGCGCCCCTAAGGCGCGCGCTACCCGGCGCGAGGTGTTTTACAATGGAGCCTTTGCGTCGGGCGGCGATCCGCAGGGCGTCGGTACTCGGGCGGCCATATATATATGGCGCGGCGGTTCGTCCGTCCGCCCGGCTTGCGATTCCTCCCGATGCGGCCTTCGCGCGACGCACAAGTCGCGTTTGCCCAACGAGCTACTCCATGAGCATCATCGATATTTCAGAAGTGAAAGCCGGCTCGCACGTCACGCTTCACTACCGGCTTGCACTCGCCGATGGCGCCGACATCGTGAACACCTTCGGCGACAAGCCAGCCACGCTGCTGATCGGCGCCGGGCAGCTGGCCGAGCCGCTCGAAGACATTCTCGTGGGGATGAAAACGGGCGACCATTCGACCTTCCGGCTAGCCGAAGGCGCGGGGTTCGGTCAGCGCAATCCCGAACTCATCCAACGCGTCTCGCTCGCCACGCTGCGCGAGAACGGCATGATCGGCGAGGATTTCGCTCCGGGCGACCTGATCGAGTTCAACGCGCCGAGCGGCGGCCGCTATGCGGGCGTGCTCAAGGAAATCGGCGAAACGTCGGCGTTGTTCGACTTCAACCACCCGCTTGCCGGCCAGGCGCTGACGTTCGAAGTGCATATCATCGGAATTCTGTAGACATGAGCCTCACGGATACTTCTCTCGCCGCTGCAGAGGCGGAAATCCTGCTCGCCCAGCCGCGCGGCTTTTGCGCGGGGGTCGATCGGGCCATCGAGATCGTCGAACGCGCAATCAAGCTGTTCGGCGCGCCGATCTACGTCCGCCACGAGATCGTTCACAACGCTTACGTGGTCGAGGATTTGCGCAAGAAGGGCGCCGTCTTCATCGAGATGCTCGAGGAAGTCCCTTCGGGCAGTACGGTGATCTTCAGCGCGCACGGCGTCTCGAAAGCGGTGCGCGAGGAAGCGGAGACTCGCGGGCTGCGCATTTACGACGCGACCTGTCCGCTCGTCACGAAGGTGCATATCGAGGTGGCGAAGATGCGCCAGGAAGGACTCGACATCGTCATGATCGGCCACAAGGGGCACCCCGAGGTGGAGGGGACGATGGGGCAATGCGGCGAGGGTATGTATCTCGTCGAAAGCATCGAGGACGTCAATGCCCTCGACGTCGACGACGCGGCCCGCATCGCCTTCGTCACCCAGACGACACTGTCGGTCGACGATGCCGCCGACATCATCGCGGCGCTGAAAGAGCGCTTCCCGCAGATTCGCGAGCCGAAGAAGCAGGACATCTGCTATGCGACGCAGAACCGGCAGGATGCGGTCAAGTTCATGGCGCCGCAGTGCGACGTCGTGATCGTCGTCGGCAGTCCGAATAGCTCGAATTCGAACCGGCTGCGCGAAGTTGCCGAAAAGCGCGGCGTGCCCGCCTATATGGTGGATTCGCCCGATCAGATCGAACCCGCTTGGGTCGAGGGTAAGCTGCGCATCGGCGTGACGGCCGGCGCTTCCGCGCCCGAGGTGCTCGCCCAAGCCGTCATTGGACGGCTGCGCGAACTCGGCGTGCGCAATGTCCGGGCGCTGGAAGGGATCGAAGAGAATATCGCCTTCCCGCTGCCGCGCGGCCTGACGCTGCCGGAGTGACGATCGGACGATGAACGATCGAGGGCGCGCGAATGCGCCTCCGCCGATGGCTCATGAATCGATTCGAATGCTCGTGGTTTTCCCTAGTTCGTTATTTTTCTCCTAAAAAGCGCGCCTTCTCCGGCGCGCTTTTTTATTTGCCGCCGACAGGCAGATGCGAAGGTTGCTCCTAATAAATGCGCGAATGTCGCAACTGGGTTGCGACGTGCACCAAATAAGGGTCCCAAAAAAAGGTTGCAATGCAGGAAAACCCTGGCGGCTCGGCATATTGGCCGTTCGATAATTGGAGTTACAATGCGCGCGTCCTCAAGGTCCCTGGGCCTTTTGGCAACGTATTGAGCAAGGCGCGGGAGACCTAGTTAATGCAAGTCAAGTTTGCTTACGCCGCATCGAGCATCTCGAGGGGCGGCGAGGCGAGCATCGGTGTCGCGGCACGGGCCGTCGCGGCGTCCGCGAATCAGACGGCGGCTATCGTCACCTTTGGGCAAACCGTGCGGTCGGCGGCTCGCCCTGCGTCTTTCTGTCAGGACAAAGAAAACAATATGCAGGCGGCGTCGCGGTTCTGCGAACACGCGCGGCCGGCTCGCTCGCAACGATTCGTGCCTCGGCGCACGGCGGTGCCGGCGTCTGTCCCCACCCGCAGCGGGCGCGTTCGATCGAGCGCGCGCAGGTATGGCGGAACATTTTCAGCGGGTGTGTTGCCTGCAGCGCAGGCCGCATTCGAAATCGGAGCAACAATCCTTGCGGGCGGCGTGCGTGCCGGCAAGGGGATGCCGTCCCCGCATGATTCACGGCGGCATCGCGTCGGTTTGCCGGCAGGTTCGATACCGGCTGGCCGACACCAGGATGCAGACCTCGCGCAGCATGGCGAAGCCCGCGTCCGCACGCCAATTACGCGTCACGACTTCAAGGACGGCGTCCGCGCGGTCCTCGACGTCGTGAAGGTGTAGTGATGGAGCATGGAAGCGCGACGGCACCGGATACCCGACGGTGCCGTTTTTGCATCCGCCTCACCGGGTCTGCCGCCGAATCACGGCTTCAGCGGTATCCGTGAGGCGGTCGACCCTTACCGGTTTTTTTATCAGTACCCGCAGTGCCGTTGCGGTTTTTGCCGACCGTCCGCTTACAACCGGGCGCAAAGCGAAGATCCAGTCGCACGGGCTAAGGAGCTTTAAATGGATATCTTCATCCAGCAGATCCTCAACGGTCTGGTGCTTGGTAGCGTTTACGCCATCATCGCACTGGGCTATACGATGGTGTACGGCATCTTGGGCATCATCAACTTCGCTCACGGCGACGTCCTGATGGTCGGTGCGATGGTCGCTCTATCGACCATCAACGTGCTGCACAACCACTTCCCCGGTCTCGGCAACATCCCCACCCTGATCATCGGGCTCGTGGTGGCCGCGGTCGTGTGCGCGATCGTCGGCTACGTGATCGAGCGGGCCGCGTACCGGCCGCTGCGCCGCGCACCGCGCCTGGCCCCGCTGATCACCGCCATCGGCGTGTCGATTCTGCTGGAAACGCTGGCCATGATGATCTGGTCGCGTAATCCGCTGCCGTTCCCGCAACTGATCTCCACTGACCCGATCAACGTGATCAAGGCCACCGACACCACCGTCGGCGCCGTGATCTCGATGACCGAAATCACGATCATCGTGGTGGCGTTCCTGGTCATGGCCGGCCTGCTCCTGCTCGTGCACAAAACCAAGCTCGGCCGTGCGATGCGCGCGATTGCCGAAAACCCGAGCGTCGCCAGCCTGATGGGCGTGAACCCGAACTTCGTGATCTCCGCCACCTTCATGCTCGGCTCGGCGCTTGCCGCCCTGGCCGGCGTGATGATCGCGTCCGAGTACGGCAACGTCCACTTCTACATGGGCTTCATCCCCGGCATGAAGGCGTTCACGGCAGCGGTGCTCGGCGGTATCGGCAACCTCGGCGGCGCGATGGTCGGCGGTGTGGTGCTCGGCCTGATCGAACAGCTGGGCGCCGGCTACATCGGCAATCTCACCGGTGGCGTGTTCGGCAGTAACTATCAGGACGTGTTCGCATTCATCGTGCTGATCATCGTCTTGGTCTTCCGTCCGTCGGGCTTGCTCGGCGAACGTGTCGCGGACCGCGCGTAAGGGCAAGGAGCAAAGCAAATGACTTCAATTCAACCGATCGAGCCGTCCACGACGCTCATCCCCGAGAAAAATGCCACGAAAACGCTCGTCGTGGGTGTTCTGACGGCTATCTTCGTCATAGCGGCGCCGCTGATCATCGGCGCGGCCGGCGGCAACTACTGGGTGCGCGTGCTCGACTTCGCGATGCTCTACGTGATGCTGGCGCTGGGTCTTAACGTGGTGGTCGGCTTCGCCGGCCTGCTGGATTTGGGCTACATCGCGTTCTACGCGGTGGGCGCCTACACGGCCGCGCTTTTGACCTCGCCGCACCTGTCCGAGCAGTTCGCCTGGATCCACAACATCTGGCCGAACGGTCCGCACTTCTCGTACTTCATCGTCGTTCCGGTCGCGATGGGCTTGGCCGCGTTGTTCGGCGTGCTGCTCGGCGCACCGACGCTGCGTCTGCGCGGCGACTACCTGGCCATCGTGACGTTGGGCTTCGGGGAAATCGTCCGGATCTTCATGAACAACCTGGACCGTCCGCTGAACATCACGAACGGGCCGCAAGGGATTACCGGTGTCGATCCGGTGCATGTGGCCGGCTTTAACCTCGCGCAGACGCATACGCTGTTCGGTTTCGACTTCCCCTCGGTCTACTCCTATTACTACCTGTTCGTGCTGTGCTCGCTGTTCGTGATCTGGGTTTGCACGCGCTTGCAGCACTCGCGTATCGGCCGTGCATGGGCCGCGATTCGCGAAGACGAAATCGCCGCGAAGGCGATGGGCATCAACACGCGTAACGTGAAGCTGCTCGCGTTCGCGATGGGCGCCTCGTTCGGCGGTTTGTCGGGCGCGATGTTCGGCGGCTTCCAAGGGTTCGTCTCGCCCGAGTCGTTCACGTTCTGGGAATCGGTCGTCGTGCTCGCCTGCGTGGTGCTCGGCGGCATGGGCCACATCCCCGGCGTGATTCTGGGCGCCGTGCTGCTCGCCATCTTCCCGGAATTCCTGCGCTCGACGATGGGCCCGCTCCAGCACTGGATGTTCGGTCATCAGATCATCGACACGGAAGTGATCCGTCAGTTGCTGTACGGTCTGGCGATGGTGCTCATCATGCTGTACCGCTCGGAAGGCCTGTGGCCCGCGGCGAAGCATGAGGACAAGATCGCGAAATTGGCCAAGCGCAACGCCAAGAAGCCGGTGCGCGCTTAATAGGACGGGGAGATTTCACATGAGCAACAAAAGCATTCGTTTGTCCGTCAGCGGCGTGAACAAGCGTTTCGGTGGCCTGCAAGCCCTGTCCGACGTAGGCCTGAAGATCGAGGAAGGCACGATCTACGGCCTGATCGGCCCGAACGGCGCCGGCAAAACCACGTTCTTCAACGTGATCACCGGGCTGTACACGCCCGATTCGGGCGAGTTCAAGCTCGACGGCCAAGACTACACGCCGACGGCCGTCTATCAAGTGGCCCAGGCCGGCATCGCCCGTACATTCCAGAATATTCGTCTGTTCGGCGGCATGACCGCGCTCGAGAATGTGATGGTGGGCCGCCACGTGCGTACCAAGCATGGGCTGATCGGCGCCGTGCTGCAGACGCCGGCAGAACGCAAGGAAGAGCGCGAGATCCGCGAACGCGCGATCGAGCTGCTCGATTACGTGGGCGTGCTGCAGTACGCCGACTACACGGCGCGCAACTTGTCCTACGGCCACCAGCGCCGCTTGGAGATTGCCCGTGCACTGGCCACCGATCCGAAGCTGCTGGCGCTGGACGAGCCGGCGGCCGGTATGAACGCGACGGAGAAGGTCGAGCTCACGCGTCTTCTGGAGAAGATCCGCGACGACGGCAAGACGATTCTGCTGATCGAACACGACGTGAAGCTCGTGATGCACCTGTGCAACCGCATGACGGTGCTCGATTACGGCAAGGTGATCGCCGAAGGTCTGCCGCAAGACGTGCAGAAGAATCCGAAGGTGATTGAGGCATATCTGGGCGCGGGGGTCCACTGATGGCTACGGCAATGTTGAAAATCAAGGGCCTGCAGGTCAATTACGGCGGCATCCAGGCAGTGAAGGGTGTCGACATGGAAGTCGAGCAGGGCGAGCTGGTCACGCTGATCGGCGCGAACGGCGCGGGCAAGACGACGACGATGAAGGCCATCACGGGCCTGAAGGCGTACTCGGCGGGCGACATCGAGTACATGGGCCAGTCGATCAAGGGCGTGCAGCCGCATGAGCTGCTCAAGCAGGGCTTGGCGATGGTGCCGGAAGGCCGCGGCATTTTTGCGCGCATGTCGATCTTGGAAAACATGCAGATGGGCGCGTACCTGCGCAACGACGCCGACGGCATTCAAAAGGACGTCGATCGTATGTTCGGCTACTTCCCGCGCTTGAAGGAACGTGCGAAGCAGCTGGCCGGCACGCTCTCGGGCGGCGAGCAGCAGATGCTGGCGATGGCGCGCGCGATCATCAGCCGTCCGAAGTTGTTGTTGCTCGATGAGCCTTCGATGGGTCTGTCGCCGATCATGGTGGAGAAGATCTTCGAAGTCGTCCGTGACATTTCCAAGGAAGGCTTGACGGTGCTGCTCGTGGAGCAGAACGCACGTCTGGCATTGCAAGCGGCGAACCGCGGCTACGTGATGGACTCCGGCATGGTCACGATGTCGGGCGATGCCAAGCAGATGCTCGACGATCCGAAGGTGCGCGCCGCGTATCTCGGCGAGTAATTTGTAATACCCTTTCTCTCGCGCGCCCGTGCCATCCGCACGGGCGCCGTCAATGGGCCGACATGGCCCGCCAGTAGTGTCAGTGTCATCCAACCCCGATCGACAAAAAGGGAATTACAACAGTGATTAAGTCGCTTCTTACCGGCTGCGCTGCCGCAGCCGCACTCTCGTTTGCAGTTTGCAATACCGCTCAAGCCGATACGATCGTCAAGATCGGCCACGTCGCTCCGCTCACGGGCGGCTCGGCTCACCAAGGCAAGGACAATGAAAACGGCGCCCGTCTCGCGATCGAAGAGATCAACGCGAAGGGCCTCGCGATCGGCGGCCAGAAGGTAACGCTCCAACTTGACCCGCAAGACGACGCGGGCGACCCGCGCCAGGCGACGCAGGTTGCGCAGAAGCTCGTCGACGACAAGGTCGTCGCGGTCGTCGGCCACGAAACGTCGGGCACGTCGATCCCCGCATCGAAGATCTACAGCGATGCCGGCATCGTGCAGATTTCGCCGTCGGCGACGAATCCGAAGTACACGGAGCAAGGCTTCAAGACGACGTACCGCGTCGTCGCGACCGACGCTCAGCAGGGTCCCGCGCTTGCGAACTACGCGGCCAAGGACATGCACGTGAAGAAGGTTGCGATCGTCGATGACTCGACGGCCTATGGTCAAGGCTTGGCCCAGCAGTTCGAGACCGCCGCCAAGGCCGCGGGCTTGACCGTCGTGTCGCACGATGCGACGAACGACAAGGCCGTCGACTTCCGCGCGATTCTGACGAAGATCAAGGGTGAAAACCCCGACGCAATCATGGTCGGCGCGATGGATGCGACGGGCGGTCCGTTCGCGAAGCAAGCGAAGCAATTGGGCCTGCGCGCGAAGATCCTCGCGGGCGACGGCGTGTGCACGGCGAACATCGCCGATCTCGCCGGCAACGCAGCCGACAACATCGTGTGCTCGCAGGCCGGCGTGGGCCTCGATCAAATGGCGGGCGGCGCGGCCTTCGCGGCGAAGTACAAGAAGCGCTTCGGCCAGGACGTGGTGCTGTATTCGCCGTACACCTACGACGCCGTCTACATCGTCGTCGACGCGATGAAGCGCGCGAACTCGGTCGATCCGGCCAAGATCCTCGCCGCGATGCCCACGAGCGATTACAAGGGCGTGATCGGCGAGACGACGTTCGATGCGAAGGGCGACCTGAAGCACGGCGTCATTTCGATCTACGGCTACAAGGAAGGCAAGCGCACGTTCATCAACAAGGTTTCGATGTAAGCGCGTTTCCGCCTCGCCGGCTCGGCCTGGCTCTCGCGGCCTCGCTCTCAGGTCTTGGAGGCGAGGTTCCGATCCGAATCTAGGGCGGGCCGCAGCAAAAAGCCGCATGCGCGTCGTTCAGCGCATGCGGCTTTTTCGTGGTGAGGCGGTGCTGTGCTGTGCTCGAGCGTCAGCCCCGCGCCTTGCACCGATAGATCAGATGGATCACAGCGAATCGAGCACTGTGCGCAGCATCGCCATCATCTGATCGATCTCTTCGGTGGTCACGTTCAGCGCCGGCATGAAGCGCAGCAGATTCGGCCGCGCCGCGTTCAGCAGCAGGCCCACGGGCTGCATGTCGCGTGCCTTTTCGACGATTTGCGGCCCGATGTCCTTGCCCAGCAGCAGCGCGCGCAGCAAGCCTTCCCCGCGCTCGCCCTCGAACCCGCGTTCGGCCGACAGATCGAGCAGCTTCGCGCGCAAGTACTCGCCGCGCGCCCGGACGCCTTCGAGAAAGCCCGGCGCGACCAGCGTCGTGATGACGGCGTGGCCCACGGCCGTCATCAGCGGATTGCCGTTGTAGGTGCCGCCTTGGTCGCCCGCTTCGAACACCGCCACGTCGGCCTTCGAGAGCAGCGCCGCGAGCGGCACGCCGCCGCCGATACCCTTGCCGAGGGTCATGATGTCGGGTTCGATGCCGGCCAGTTCATAGGCGAAGAGGGTACCGGCCCGGCCGCAGCCGCTTTGCACTTCGTCGACGATGAGCAGCAGCCCGTGCCGCTTCGTCAACTCGCGCAGTTCGCGCATGAACTCGCGCGTGGCCGGGATCACGCCGCCTTCGCCCTGGATCGGTTCGAGCATGACGGCGACCGTCTTCTCGCCGATCAACTTTTCGACCGATGCGATGTCGTTCAACTCGGCCTTCGGAAAGCCCGGCACCTGCGGCGCGTACAACGTGTCCCAGCCCGGTTTGCCGCTGGCCGACATCGTCGCGATCGTGCGGCCATGGAAGCCATGGTCGAACGTGATGATCTCGTAGGCGCCGTTCTTGAATTTCTTGCCCCACTTGCGGGCGAGCTTGATCGCCCCTTCGTTGGCCTCGGCGCCGCTGTTGGCGAAGAAGACTTTATCGAAGACGCTGTACTCGGTCAGCAGTGCGGCCAGGCTGGCCATCTGCTCGTTGTAGAACGCCGGCGACGGGTTCAGGAGCGTGCGCGCCTGGCGATCGAGCGCTTCGATCATCGCGGGGTGGCAGTGCCCCAGGCAGTTGACGGCCCAGCCTTGAATGAAGTCGAGGTAGCGCTTGCCCTCGCTGTCGAACAGCCAGGAGCCCGAGCCGCGCGTGAAGACGATGTCGGGCCGGTTGGTGATGTACATCAGCGACTGCGTCGGGTTCTGCGTCGATTGCATGGCACGGCTCCGCGATAAATGAAGAAAGGGTGAAGGAAAAATGAAAAAAGCCACGGAACTCCGTGGCTTTCGCGGTTTGACCGATTTCGCGCGCTCGCTTGACTAGCTGGTAGGTTGCGAGGCGCGCATCCGCTATGAGCCGACGGCTTCCCGTGAGGGGAGCGAGCGGCGACGTCGGAGGGCGGACAGTTTGCGGTTCATGGGCGCAAGAATACGACAGCGTTCGTGACGATGCAATCGCGCCCTGCCATTCGATGCATCGTATGTCGCATTTTTGTCGTGTTTTGTCGTCGTTAGACGGCGTTGACGAGATCGGCCTCGCTCGTGAACGAATCGGCGTAGAACTCGTCGGCCGGCAGCCCGTGGTGAGCCGTGAAATCGCGCTGCGCCGATTCGACCATCACGGGCGCGCCGCAGGCATAGACCTGATGGCCCGACAGATCGGGCAGATCCTCGATCACGGCGCGGTGCACGAAGCCGGTGCGGCCCGTCCAGCCGTCGCTCGGATCGGGCTCGGACAGCACGGGCACGAACTTGAAGTTCGGGTGATCCTCGGCCCAGCGCTCGGCCAGCTCGAGCATGTACAGATCCTTCTTGCGGCGCGCGCCCCAGTACAGGGTCATCGGCCGTTCGATGTCCTTGAAGAATGCGTGCTCGGCGATTGCCTTGATCGGGGCGAAGCCCGTGCCCGAGGCCAGCAGGACGATCGGCTTGTCGGAATCCTCGCGCAGGAAGAACGTGCCGAGCGGGCCTTCGAAGCGCAGGATCTCGCGCTCCTTCATCGTGTTGAAGACGTGATCGGTGAACACGCCGCCCGGCATGTGCCGGATATGCAGCTCGATCGGGCCTTCCTCGTGCGGCGCGCTCGCCATCGAGTAGCTGCGGCGCTTGCCGTCTTTCAGAATGAACTCGACGTATTGGCCGGCCAGGTATTGCAGCCGCTCGTTTGCAGGCAATTGCAGCTTCAGCACCGTGACGTCGTCGGCGCGGCGCTCGAGTGCGTTGACGCGGCACGGCAGCTTCTTCACCTGGACGTCGCCTACTCCGGCGATTTCTCGGACGTCGATGACGAGATCCGTTTGGGCTGTCGCGCAGCAGAACAGCGCCAGGCCGCGCGTCTTTTCGTCATTGGAAAGCGCCGACGACGAATGCGAGCCTTGCTCGATTTGGCCCGACACGACCGCGCCCTTGCATGAGCCGCACGCGCCGTTCTTGCAGCCGTACGGAACACCGACGCCTTGGCGCAGCGCTGCGACGAGCACGGGCTCGTCGGGTTCTACTTGAAACTGCCGGCCGCTTTGCCGGAGCGTTACGTTGTATGCCATAGCTTGGATCGGAACGAAGAACGAAAAAACGAAATATTTCAGGCCGAAGCGCGCACGGCGGCGGACCGCTACAATGCGCGCACATGGATGCCACACGAATCTTGCGCCGGCCGCGCGTACTCATCGTCGGCTGCGGCGATGTCGGACTGCGCTGCGCGCAGCGCCTGCTCGCGCGCGTTTCGCGCCCGCGCGTCATCGCGCTGACCACGCGCGCGGCGCGTGCCGGCGAGCTGCGCGCCGAAGGCCTGACACCGATCGTCGGCGATCTCGACGCGCCGCGCACCTTGCGGCGATTGGCGGGGCTTGCGCGAACCGTGCTGCATCTCGCGCCGCCGCCGCCCGACGGGGCCGACGATCCGCGCACGCGGGCGCTGATCGCGGCGCTCGGCGCGCGGCGCCGCCGCCATGCGGCGCGTCCCGCCGTGCCGGCACTGGGGCGTGCTCGCCGTCAACAAGGGCATGCCGCGTACGGCTGGCTCGACGGTCGTATTGTACCCGAGGGCTTTTCGGGGGCTGAGCCGCCGCGCGTGCGCGTGGTCTACGCCAGCACTACAGGCGTCTACGGCGATTGCGGGGGGGCGTTCATCGACGAAACGCGGCCGGTAAGGCCGGCCAATGCCCGTGCGAAACGGCGCGTAGCCGCCGAGCGCCGGCTGCGGCAGGCGAACGTGCGCGGAACGACGGCCGCGACCATCGTGCGCATTCCGGGCATTTACGCCCGCGAGCGCTTGCCGCTGGCGAGGATCGGTCAAGGCAAGCCCGCGCTTGTCGAGCAAGACGACGTCTACACGAATCACATCCATGCCGACGACCTGGCCGCGATCATGTTGCGCTCGGCCGTGCGCGGACGCATCGGGCGCGTCGTTCATGCTTCGGACGACACCGTGCTGAAGATGGGGGCTTACTTCGATTGCGTGGCCGATACGTTCGATCTGCCGCGTGTGCCGCGCGTGACACGCGCGCAGGCCGAGGCGAGTCTCGAACCCGCGACGCTGTCTTTCATGCGCGAATCGCGGCGCCTGTCGAATGCGCGGCTCAAGCGCGAACTGCGCGTGACGTTGCGCTATCCGACCGTAGACGATTTCCTGCGCAGTCTCGGCCCGAAGCAAAATAGCTAGAGGATCGCCGGCAGCGCTTCGAGCAGCAGGAAACAAAACAGCGCGCCGATCAAGGCGCCGATCAGATTCGGGTGATACCGATGCTTCACATGCATTGCCGTGAGCAATGCGCCGATGACGATCGCCCCGAGCGCCGCGAACGCGAGCGTCACGTACGAGATCTCGAACGTGCTGTTGATGGCCACGACACACCTCCCTCCAACTACCTAAGCGTCTTTATCGGATCCGCGCGCTCATCGAGCGGCGATCTCGTTCTCATGAAGAAAGTATAGGCGTGGGGCAGGCCGCGCCCCATAGGGAGCGGTCCCGATTTCGAGCGTTCCTTCGATCTAGGCGTGTGCTAGCCCACAGTGGGGGCGTGGCGCGGGTTCAGGCGCGCAGCGCACGCAGCGCTTCGTCGTCCAGCCATTGCCAGGTTCCGGGCGTCAGCGTGCCGGGAAGTGCGAGGCCCCCGATGCGCTCCCGGTGCAGGGCATCGCAGCGGTTGCCCGCGGCCGCGATCATGCGCTTGACCTGGTGGTACCTGCCTTCGTTGACCGTGATTTCGAGCTGCGTTTCGTCGCGCATCCGAACGGCCGCGGCCGCGATAGGCGCTTTTTCGCCGTGCAGCAGGACGCCGTCCGTCAGCGCTTGAAGCTGACGCTCGTCGAGCGCGTGGCGCGTCGTCGCAAGATACGTCTTCGGCACTTTGCGTTTCGGGGAGGTGTAGGCGTGAACGAATTGGCCGTCGTCGGAAAGCAGCAGCAGCCCGGTCGTGTCTTCGTCGAGGCGGCCGACGCATTGCACGCCACGTGTGGCCAACTGCGCCGGCAGCAGGCCGAATACGCTCAGATGGTGCTGCGGGTCGCGCGAGCATTCATAGCCCGCCGGCTTGTTCAGCATCAGGTAGGCTCGCTCGCGGTAGCGCCAGGGCGTGCCGTCGACGTCGAACGTCAGATCGTCGGGCGGAAAATCCTCGTTGGCGTCCGCGCATACGCTTCCGCCCACGGCGACACGTCCCTCTGCGATCAGCGAGCGGCATTGGCGTCGTGAGCCGAAACCTTGTCTGAAGAGAATGCTTTCGAGATCCATGGATTGACAATCGAATCGGGGTGGCGCGATTGTACGGCGTGCCGTCGCGTCATGATGGCCATACTGCTATCCGGCGGATTGCCGCCCCGCCTTGCACCCGCCAGGCGGCCTCGACGATAATCGACTCAGTTCCGTCGTCCTTTTCCCTTTTGCGCGCACCGCGCGCTCCGTGATGCTCGATCGTCGCTTGTACAAGCTGGGCTCGCTGCTCGGATTGCTCGCAATCTGGCTGATCGCGCTCGCGCCGACGATCTCTCAAACGCTCGCCGCGCACCGGCACGCGCACGGCGACGCCGTGCCCGGCGTCGAATGCGCGATGCACGGCGGCGGAATGTCGATGCCGATGCCGATGCACATGCGCATGCCGATGCAAGGCGCCGACGGTCATGCGTCTCATCGGCCCGATGCGCAAGGCGATTGGCAGGCATGCGGCTACTGCGGCTTCTTCGCACATCTGCCGGTACTCACGGGTTTGGCGCCCGCGCTCGTTCCCGCGTTCGCGGCAGGGCCGATATCTTATCTCGCACAGTTCGTCGAGCCTTCGCGCGTTGCCCGTTTTCTCGCCGCGCAACCGCGCGCGCCTCCCGTCGTTTCCTAAGCGTCGATCGAACGTTATTTTCGCGGCGCCCGTGCGCCGCGGCATCGCCGCGCCTACATTGTGCGCGGCGGCATTCGAGCACCATTCGGACTCCTAAAGGAAACGCATGTCCATTTTTTCCAAACGGCACGCGCCGCTGCGCGCGGCGTTGGGCGTTTGCGCGAGCCTCGCCGTCTGTTCGCCCGCGGCGGTGGCGCACGCCGTCGTAGGCGATCGTCTCTTTCCGGCGACGCTGACGGTCGACGACCCCGGCGTCGGCGATGAATTCGACTTCCAATTCGGCCACATCAAAAGCCCGACCGACGACGGCGATTCGATGAACGTGAACACGGCCTCTTACGAGTGGGACAAGCTCATCACGTCGAACCTCGCATTCAGCGTGGCGAGCCAGTATGTCGACCAAAACGTCCCCAACGGCGGATCGGCGCGCGGCTGGGCCGACACCACTATCGGAGTCAAGTACCTCGCCTACACGAACGCGACGCACGAGTTCATGGCATCGGTGGGGTTCCTGGCCGCGCTCGGCGGGACGGGTGCCAAGTCGGTCGCGAACCCGTATTCGACGTTTACGCCGAACGTCTACTTCGGCAAGGGCTTCGGCGATCTGCCGGCGTCGCTCGGCTACCTGCGCCCATTCGCGATCACGGGACAGGTCGGGCCCAACATCACGACGGCGACATCGGACACCGGGCCCAATTCGTTGGGTTGGGGACTCACACTGCAATACAGCATCCCGTACCTGCAATCCGAGGTGAGAGACTTGCATTTGCCGGAACCGCTCTCGAACTTGATTCCGATCGTCGAGTTTCCGATGAGTACGGCCACGGCGGGCGCCAGCGCGGGGCAGACGACGGGCACGATCAATCCTGGGGTGCTGTGGACGAACCGGTATGGGCAGTTCGGGATCGAAGCGCAGATTCCCGTGAATCGGGCGAGCGGCACGCATGTCGGCGTGCTGCTCGATGCGCACTTGTATTTCGACGATCTGTTCCCGGGTTCGCTCGGCAAACCGTTGTTCTGATTTCGGACCTTCACGCAATCACACGATCACACCATGAAACCCTCCTTGATTTCGCTTTCCGCCCGCGCTTGCGCGGCAGCGCTCTTGCTGACGTTCGCGCAGTGGGCCAGCGCGCACGCCTATCCGAAGCAGCAGACCCCGGGAGCCGGCGCGAGCGTCGGCGCCGATACGAAGCAAGTGTCGATCGAGTTCGACGACACGTTGGAGCCGGCTTTCAGCTCGCTGAAAGTGGCCGACGCGGCCGGTAAAGACGTCACGAACGGCAAGTCGAGCGTCGATGCGAACGACAAGAAGCATATGACGGTCGCGCTTCAAGCCTTGCAGCCCGGTGCCTATACCGTGTCGTGGGTGGCGGTGGCCGCGGACGGTCACCGCACGCAGGGGCACTACGCGTTCAACGTGAAATGACCGCGTGAAGCTGACCGCGTGAAGCCGGGGCGCGCGAGCAGCAGCGCCTCGGCCCACGTCGGTGCATCGACCTCCGCCGCGTCGATTTATTCACTGTCAACCCATCAGCGTCGAGTTGTAAGTCGTCCCACCGATCACGACGTTGCTCAACGTGATCCCATTGACGTTCCACACGTAGGTCGGGCCCGGGTTCGTCGCGCTGGCCGTGCCGTTCGATACCGGCGTGCCGAGGTTGCAGTTCGAAATCGTCACGCCCGTGATCGGCGACACGGTGGGCGCCGGCGCGGGGCCGTTGTAGTCTGCCGCGACCGGCCCTTGCGCGACGATCGCCTGGAAGCACGACCCGGTGACGCTGCCCGACGTCACATTGCTCGCCGTCACGTTGGTGATGTTGACGTTGCGCACTGACGGCGGGCTCAGGCGGACGGCGTCGCCGTTGGGCGAGTAATCGCAGTCGAACGTGATCAGGCCGCCTTGCGACGCGGACGGGTTGCCTGCCGTCGCCGTCGCCACGCCGAGCGGCACCGACGTATTGATCGGGCTGCCGGCGATCATGTTGCTCGAGCCGTAGCCCTTGCCCGTCAACGCAATGCCGTTCGGCAGCGTGACCCCGTTGATGTAGACGTTCTGCACGACGCCGCCGCGGTTCATGTTGCTCTTGATCCGGATCGCGATCTGCAGCGGGTTGGTCGCCCAGTTCTGATTGAGCATGCTCAGGTTGCGCGCGTAGATGTTCTGGACGCCCGCGCTCATTTCGCTGCCCAGCGTCAGGCCGCCGTGGCCGCTGTTCATCGTGCAGTTCTGGATCACGTGGTTCTGCGCGGGGCCGTATTGCGTGTCGAGCGCCTTGCCCGATTTGATCGCGATGCAGTCGTCGCCCGTGTTGAAGGTGACGGAATCGGCGAGCACGGTGTTGCAGGCGTCGGGATCGAAGCCGTCGTTGTTCGGGCCGATGCTGTCGGCGAACACGCCTTGGATCACGACGTTCGTGCAGTCCGTCGGATGGTGCTGCCAGAACGGGGTGTTCTGCGTGTGATAGCTCTGCATCAGCACGTTCGTGCAGCCGATGAATTCGACCATGCACGGCCGCAGGTAATGGCCGTTGCCGAACACGCGCGAGGTGATCGCCACGCCAAGTTCCGACAGCGCGGGCAGGTAGTTCTGGTCTTGCGACCAAGCCGACGCCGTGAGCAGCGGCATGACGGTCGCTGCATTGGAGGCGGTGATGCCCGAAAGACCGGTCAGCGCCGCGTTGCCCGGGTTCGAATACGCTTGCGATGGCGTCGAGGACCCGGCGCATCCGTACGCGCCGGTGGTGCCTTTGAAAGTCCACCAGCATGAGGACGGCGTCGTGCCCGTCGGCTGGATCGGCGTCATCGACTGGCCGTTCAGGATCGAGCTGGTCCCCTCGCCGGTCAACGCGATGTTGGTCTGCTGGAACGCATAGACCGGAGAGCCGAAGTTCAAGCAATCGTTGCCCTGCCACCGCGTGTGGTACAGGTTGCCGTTGGCCGTCGTGAACGGGCCGCTCTTCGCATAGTCGGCCGGGTTCGGGCTGAAGTAGATCGTGCAGGCCGCGCTCAGATGGAAGTTGACGTTGCTGAGCAGCACGATCGGTCCGCCGCAGTACCAATTCCCGGCCGGCACGACCACGCGGCCGCCGCCCGCCGCATTGGCCGCCGCGATCGCGTTGTTGAAGGCGGTGCACGAGTCGAATGCGGTACCGCTCAGGCTCGACGGCGCCATCAATTCCGAACCGGGGCTGGCGGGCGACGCACTCTGGTTCAGCCACGGGATGGCGGGGGCCCACGCCGATGCCGCGATCACCTGCGATGTGATCGGTTGCGCGCCGAAGCTCGTGACGTTGAAATCGACGGCGGGAAACATCGACTGCGTGATGCCTTGCAGTGCATTGATGATCTGAGTCGCGGAACCCGTGGGTCCCCAGATCGGATCGGCGGCAGCGGAGGTCGTCGATCCGGATGGTGTGCCGCTGCCGCCGTCGCTGCCGCCGCCGCAACCGGGCAAGCCGGCCAGCACCGTCGCGCCCGCCGTGGCGCCCGCAAGCGCCATGAAGGCGCGTCGGCTAGGGGAGCGGACGCACGATGCGTCGGCCGCAATCCGGTGCGCGCTGTGTTTCTTGTCTGCCATCTCACTGTCTCCATGTGTTGAGCTCGAGCCGCGAACGCCGCTGCACGGCGCTAGGACCGGTCTGGTGGTTAGCCAGGCAGGATTTTCGTTATGCAAATTAAAAGTTGTCAAACCTCGTAAACGATAAGTAGGGCTCGCATCGAGGCGGAGCGAGCGGAATTTTTTGCGCGAAGCAGACCGTTAAGGTGCTTTTCAAGCGAGCAGGAAAGATACGTGCGACGACGCTAGAATGCCCGTGTAGCATGGCATTAGCGCACTTGATGGGTGAGAGTCCAAGGCCAGCGAGCGAGGGAATGCCTGGGTCGTGGCCGGGCATGAAACGCGCGATACTCAAGTGGTCGCTCGGCGAAGCCGCGTGCCGAAGTCGTCACCTACTTGCAAATGTTGTTTGACAAGATTGATTTGCCGGTGATACCGTCCGGCCTGTCAGTCATCAAAACACTCGTTTCGAGGCCCCATGAACGTGTCCCCACTTGTCGAGAGCGAATTCGCCTCGTCCGTGATGGCGGTGCCGCCGCTCGCGCGCCGCGCCGATTTGTCGATCGATGTCGCGGAAAACCAAAAGCTGATCCGCCACATCGAAGCCGGCGGCGTGCGCACGCTGCTTTACGGCGGCAACGCGAACTTCTATCACGTGCCCGTCAGCGAATATCGCGACTTGCTCGACATGCTCGCCGACAGCGCGGCGCCGACCACGCGCGTGATTCCGTCGATCGGCCCCGACTACGGCAAGATGCTCGACCAGGCGCGCATTCTTTCCCAAACGTCGTACCGCACGGCGATGGTGCTGCCGTTCGCGAATTTCGCGACTCCGTCCGGCGTAGAAGCCGGGCTCACGCGCATTTCCGATGCGGCCGGCATTCCGCTCACGCTGTATGTGAAGAGCGAGCAATATGTCGACGTCGATACGCTGGCCCGGCTCGTCGACCGCGGCACGCTGGCCGCCGTGAAATACGCGATCGAGCGTGACGATCCTTCGAACGACCCGTACTTGCGCCGTCTGCTGCAAAGCGTGAATCCGGCCCGCGTCGTGTCGGGCATGGGCGAAGGCCCGGCCGTGATTCATTTGCGCGATTTCGGCTTGGCCGCGTGGACGACGGGTTCGGGCTGTATCGCGTCGCACGCGGTTGCCGAACTCATGCGCGCGATTCGCGAGTCGCGCGCGGCCGATACGCAGCGGCTTTATGACGCCTTCATGCCGCTCGAGACGCTGCGCGAGGACATCTCGCTGATCCGCGTGCTGCATGACGCGGTGACGTTCTCGGGGGTTGCCGACATGGGCACCATCCTGCCGCTGCTCAGCGAGACGCCCAAAGTCCACCATGCGGCGGTGCGCGCGGCGGCCGAGGCATTGCTCGCGTTCGAGCGCGGCGTGCGCGCCGAACACGGCATTGCCGCTTGACGGCGCGCGTTTCGGCTACGGAGGCATGATGCGGATTGCAGGCGAGATGTTGTTGGGTGCGTCGTCCGTGCGGGGAACGCAAGGCGCGATGCGTGCGGTCGACCCGGCGGGCAACCGCGAGATCGAACCGTCGTTCGGCATGGGCGGCGCGGCTGAAGTCGAGCGCGCATGCGCGTTGGCCGCGCAAGCGTTCGATGCGTTCAGGGCGGCGCCGCACGACACCCGCGCGCGTTTGCTCGAGGCGATTGCCGAGAACATCGCCGCGCTCGGCGATCTGCTGATCGAGCGTGCCCAGAGCGAATCCGCGCTGCCGAAGGCGCGTCTCGAGGGCGAGCGCGCGCGCACGGTCGGCCAGCTCAAGCTGTTCGCCGCGCTCGTGCGCGACGGGCGGTGGTGCGGGGCGGTGCTCGATTCGGCGCTGCCCGAGCGCAAGCCGATGCCGCGTTCGGATCTGCGTTCGCAACGGATTGCCGTCGGCCCGGTGGCCGTTTTCGGCTCGAGCAACTTCCCGCTCGCGTTTTCCGTTGCCGGAGGCGACACGGCATCTGCGCTCGCGGCCGGATGCCCCGTCGTCGTGAAGGCGCATCCCGCGCATCTGGGCACGTCCGAACTCGTCGGCCGCGCGGTCCAGAAGGCGGTCGCCGACGTCGGCCTGCCCGAAGGCGTGTTCTCGCTCGTGATCGGTGCGGGTAACGCCATCGGCGAGGCCCTCGTTGCGCATCCGGCGATCAAGGCCGTAGGCTTCACGGGCTCGCGCCACGGCGGCCTCGCTTTGATGAAGATCGCCGCCTCGCGGCACGAGCCGATTCCCGTCTACGCCGAAATGAGCAGCGTGAACCCGATGTTCTTGCTGCCCGCAGCGCTTGCCGGCCGCACGGAAGCGCTCGCCCGCGGGTTCGTCGACTCGTTGACGCTGGGCGTCGGCCAGTTCTGCACGAATCCCGGCCTCGTCGTCGCGCTCGCGGGTCCGGCACTCGATCGTTTCATCGAAGTCGCTTCTCGCGCACTCGAAGAAAAGAGCGCGCAGACGATGCTGACTGCGGGCATCGCGGCGGCTTATCACAATGGCATCGACGCGCGTGCACGCGTGCCGGGCGTGACGCGCGTGGCCGATGGCGCTGCGAGCGACGCGCATGGCTCGGCGCGTGGCGCCCTGTTCAAGACGAGCGCGGCCGAGTTTTTCGCCAACGCGCAGCTTCAGGACGAGATCTTCGGACCGGCCTCGCTGATCGTCGAATGCGGCGACATGGACGAGCTCCTGCGCGTCGCCGAGCACCTCGAAGGGCAGTTGACCGCGACGCTCCAACTCGACGAGCAAGACTACGCGATTGCGGCGCGCTTGCTGCCGACGCTCGAACGCAAGGCCGGTCGCATTCTGGCGAACGGCTTCCCGACCGGCGTCGAGGTAACGTATGCGATGGTGCACGGCGGGCCGTTCCCGGCGACGTCCGACGCACGCACGACCTCGGTGGGCGCGATGGCCATCGAGCGTTTCCTGCGGCCGGTTTGTTACCAGGATCTGCCCGAGGCCCTGTTGCCGGCGTCGCTGCGGGACGACAATCCCCTAGGCCTTTGGCGCTTGCGCGACGGCGAACTGGTGCGCGGCTGATCGCGACACCCGGTGGCCGGCCCTTTCATTGATTGAGTATTCCGGAGTCGTACGAAGTGAGCACGAACAGAAAGAAACCCGAGGAACTGCGCAGTCACCGGTGGTACGGCGTGAACGACTTGCGCTCGTTCGGCCATCGCTCGCGCAGCTCGCAAATGGGCTACAGCCGCGAGGAGTACGCCGGCAAGCCTGTGATCGCGATCCTGAATACGTGGAGCGAGATCAACCCCTGTCACACGCACTTCAAGGTGCGCGTGGAAGAGGTGAAGCGCGGCATCTGGCAGGCGGGCGGCTTTCCGATCGAGTTGCCGGTGCAGACGCTCTCCGAGCCGTTTCAAAAGCCGACGACGATGCTGTACCGGAACTTCCTGGCGATGGAAGCCGAGGAAACGCTGCGCTCCTATCCGGCTGACGGCGTCGTGCTGATGGGCGGCTGCGACAAGACCACGCCGGCGCTGCTGATGGGCGCCATTTCGATGGACTTGCCCGCGATCTTCCTGCCGGCCGGCCCGATGCTCAACGGCAACTGGAACGGCCGCACGCTCGGCTCGGGCTCCGATACGTGGAAATACTGGGCGGACCTGCGCGCCGGCAAGATCACGGAAGAGGACTGGAAGGGCGTCGAGGGCGGGATCGCGCGCTCACCCGGTCATTGCATGACGATGGGCACGGCTTCGACGATGACGAGCGCCGCCGAGGCGCTGGGCTTCACGCTGCCGGGCTTCGCATCGATCCCGGCCGCCGATTCGCGCCACGCGCAGATGGCCGCGAAAACGGGGATGCGCATCGTCGATATGGTTTGGGAAGATCTCAAGCCGTCTGACATCATCACCCAGAAATCGGTCGACAACGCCGTGACGACGTGTCTCGCGCTGTCGGGTTCGACTAATGCGATCGTGCACATGATCGCGCTCGCGCGCCGCGCCGGTATTCCGCTGACGCTCGGCCACTACGACGACCTCTCACGCCGCACGCCCGTGCTCGCGAACGTCCGTCCGACCGGCCAGTACCTGATGGAGGACTACTACTACGCGGGCGGCTTGCGCGCGATGCTCAAGGAACTCGGCGAGTTGATCGACGGGACGCAGCGCACGGTCAACGGCAAGACGCTCGGCGAGAACATCGCCGATGCCGAGATCTTCAACGACGAAGTCATTCGCCGCCGCACCGCGCCGCTGATGCCCGACAACGGGCTCGCCGTTCTGCGCGGCAACCTCGCGCCGGACGGCGCGGTGATCAAGCCGGGTGCGGCCGATCCGAAACTGCACGTCCATACGGGCCGCGCGGTCGTGTTCAAGGACTACAACGACATGGCGGCGCGCATCGACGACGATGCGCTCGACGTCGACGAGAACAGCGTGCTCGTGCTGCAGCACGCGGGCCCCGTCGGCGCGCCGGGCATGCCCGAGTGGGGGCAACTGCCGATTCCGAAGAAGCTGCTGCAAAAGGGCGTGCGAGACATGCTCCGCATTTCCGATGCGCGGATGAGCGGCACGAGCTATGGCGCATGCGTATTGCACGTGGCGCCCGAATCGTTCATCGGCGGCCCGCTCGCGCTCGTCAAGGACGGCGATTTGATCGAGCTCGACGTGCCCCAGCGCAAGCTGAACGTGTTGATCAGCGATGAAGAATTGGCACGGCGCAAGGCGGCCTGGGTGGCACCCGAACCGCGCTTCACGCGCGGCTACGGCGCGATGCATCAGATCCACGTGATGCAGGCGGACAAGGGTTGCGATTTCGACTTCCTGCAGCGCGATGGGGTAGACGGCGCTTGCGGGAGCGGCGGCGAGCCGGAAATCCACTAAGCGGCTGGCCCGGTGGCTCGGCGCGCGCGAGCGTCGAGCAGCCGCGTGCGCATCGAAGTATCGGAACGATCGGATCGATCGGAAACGGTCCGGGCGAAAGCATCCGCGAGGAGGCGGTGCAGGTCGCCCGGTGGCGTGAAGCACAGATTCTATTAATTAGGACTACTAATAAATAGAGCCGGAAAGCGCCGATGCTCGTCCCGATCGATCGGCGTCAAGGAGAGCAGTAACTGGGTGCCTAGCGGGTGGCCAGGCAGTTTGAAGCGGTATCTCAGCGGATGCCGCGAAAAATCCAACAAAGACCAGGAGATTCAATGAAGCACTACAAACAAGCCACGATGACGATCGCCGGTGCGGCGGCGCTGCTCATGAGCGGCGGCGTCTTCGCGCAGAGCAGCGTCACCCTCTATGGGGTCATCGATGCCGGTATCGGCTACCTGAACAATCAAGCCCCCTCCACGGGCGCGACGACGGGCGGCAAGTCGGTCGTGAAGATGCTCGAAGGCGTCTGGGGCGGCGAGCGTTTCGGCCTGATGGGCAGTGAAGACCTCGGCGGCGGCACGAAGGCGATCTTCAAGCTCGAAGAAGGGTTCAGTTCCCTGAACGGCGCGCAAGGCAAGACCGGCCTCGCGTTCAACCGCGCATCGTGGGTCGGCCTCGACAACGCGACGTACGGTACGTTCACGGCCGGCCGTCAGTACACGCCGTATTACACGCTGCTCTCGCCGTATAGCCCGACGACTTGGCTGACCGGCGCTTACGGTGCGCACCCGGGCGATCTCGATGCTCTCGATACCGACTACCGGATCAACAACGCACTCGTCTATACCTCGCCGACGTTCGCCGGGTTCAAGATGAGCGGCATGTACGCGCTCGGTGGCCAGGCCGGCAGCTTCAACCTTGGCTCGACCTGGAGCTTGGCGGCGCAGTACATGATGGGACCCGCGGGCGTCGCCGTGGGCTTCGCGCGCTTCAATAACGCCACCGAAAACGGCGGGGCTTGGAACGCGGCCTCGACGGCCTACTCGGGCACGGGCGAGCAGGGTGTCTCGAGCATCACGAACGGCTATCAGAACGCAGCAGCGCAGCAGCGCTTCGCCGTGACGGGCGGCTACAAGTTCAGCCCGCAATGGGACGTGTCGGCGACGTATTCGAACGTCCAATACATCCCCGGTATCTCCGGCGGCTTCGCGAGCAAGGCGATCTTCAATACGGGCGGCGCGGTGCTGCACTTCAGTCCGGCCCCGGCGTGGGATCTCGCGGCCGGCTACAGCTACACGCGGGCCACGACCGCCAACGGTATCCAGGATGCCGCGAGCTATCAGCAGGTCAACCTGACCCAGCTTTACAACCTGTCCAAGCGCACGCGCATCTACGTGCTGGAGGCTTATCAACGGGCCAATGGCCAGACGCTGGGCTCGAACGGCAAGCCGGTCGCCGCGACGGCGAGCATCGGCGAGCAATCGGCGGCGGCCACGCGGAGCCAGTTCGCCGCGACGATCGGCATCAATCATCAGTTCTGATCTGATTGCGTTCCGATCGAGCCGAGATACCGGGTGGCGTCAGTGCTCAAGTACCGTGCCCCCCGGGTATCTCCTAGGCCGCAAGCCGGCAAGATGTTAATACAATCTCAAACATTGTCAGACAACATTGCCGGCTGCAGCAAAGATGTCAGTCGCGGCGCCGTTCCATTCCATCGAAATCGGCACGCGCATCCCATACGTGAAGCACATCAAGTACACGAAGTACACGATCCATATCATCGAGGAGATCACACAATGAAACGGAAATTCGCCTTGTCGACCATCGCCATGACGTTGGCCGCCTCGTGTTTGGCGCTCGCGGCGGGGACGGCGCAGGCGCGCGTGTTCCGGGCCGCCGACGTGCACAGCGACACGTTCCCGACCACGATGGCATTGAAGTTCATGGGCGACGAGATTTCGAAGGACACGGGCGGCAAGGATAGCCTGAAGGTCTTCGGCAACAGCGCGCTCGGCTCGGAGAACGACACGATCGACCAGGTGCGGATCGGCGCGATCGACATGGTTCGCGCGAACGCAGCGGCGTTCAACGACATCGTGCCCGAATCGATGATCCCATCGCTGCCGTTCCTGTTCCGCGACGTCGATCATTTCCGCAAGGTCATGTACGGCCCCGTGGGCCAGAAGATTCTCGACGCGTTCGCCGCGAAGGGCATGATCGCGCTAACGTTCTACGAGAGCGGCGCGCGCTCGATGTACGCGAAGAAGCCGATTCTTTCGCCGGCCGACATGAAGGGCGTGAAGGTGCGCGTGCAGCCGTCGGACCTGATGGTCGACGAAATCAAGGCGATGGGCGGT
>NZ_QRGA01000025.1:68818-69089 GCF_003367175.1 Trinickia dinghuensis
GGGCCTCGTCGACGCGGCTGAAAACAACATCCCCTCGTACGTCGAAACGAAGCATTACGAAGTGGCGACGGTGTACTCGGAAACGGAGCACTCGCGCACGCCCGAAGTCGTCGTGTTCTCGAAGAAGATCTGGGACACGCTGACGCCGCAGGAGCAGCAGGCGGTCCGCAAGGCCGCGGCGGACTCGGTGCCGTATTACCAGAAGCTGTGGGTCGCGAAAGAGGACGAAGGCGTGCAGACGCTGAAGAAGGCCGGCGTGAAAATCATTCCG
>NZ_QRGA01000026.1 GCF_003367175.1 Trinickia dinghuensis
AGCTCAAGCCCGCGCGGAAGCCGACGCTCGCGCCGAACAGGAAGCCCGAGAGGCGGCTGAAGCTCAAGCCCGTGCAGAAGCCGACGCTCGCGCCGAGCAGGAAGCCCGAGAGGCGGCTGAAGCTCAAGCCCGTGCCGAAGCCGACGCTCGTGCCGAGCAAGAAGCCCGAGAGGCGGCTGAAGCTCAAGCCCGCGCCGAAGTCGACGCCCGTGCCGAGCAAGAAGCCCGAGAGGCGGCTGAAGCTCAAGCCCGTGCCGAAGCCGCGGCTCGCGCCGAGCAGGAGGCCCGAGAGGTGGCTGAAGCTCAAGCCCGTGCCGAAGCCGCGGCTCGTGCCGAACAGGAAGCCCGAGAGGCAGCTGAAGCTCAGGCTCGCGCCGAAGCCGAAAACGTCGAGACTCGCACCGAGCCAAAGCACGAGTCGGCCCCACAACCGCACGAATCGGATTTCATCGAGCCGGCCGCCGCACCGGCGTGGGCGCGATCGCAAGAGTCGGCTTGGCAGGACGACGACGAACCGCACTTCAACGGCCGCTTGCCCGCGGAAGCCGAAGACGAGCCGCACCTCGAACCGCATCTGCGAGCGAGCCTCCAAGCGCAGGCCGAAGCTTCGGCCGAACCGAGTTTCGGCGCGGCGGAGCCCAACGTGCATGCCGCGAGCGTGCCGCCGCTGTTCGCCGAGCCGCGCGAGTCCGACGAGCACGAACGGCACTTCGCGGTGACGCGCGAGGCGCGCGCCAAGTCACCGGGCCGCGCGATCGGGTACATCCTCGGCGGCATCGTCGCCATCGCCCTCGTCGTCGTGCTGATCGCGCAACTCGCGTGGTGGCGCCGGGAAGCGGTCATGGTCTACTGGCCCGATTCGCAGCCGCTGTTCGCGCGCGTGTGCGCTAAGCTCGGCTGTCAGCTTTCGCCGCCGCGCGACATCGACGGGCTGCAGGTCGAAGCATCCGATCTGCGCCAGGTCGACGGCCCGCACCGCCTCGAGCTGCGCGTGCCGCTGCGCAACCGCTACGGCGTCGCGCTGGCCTATCCGGCCATCGAGCTGACGCTGTTCGACGATAAGAACAACGTCGCGATCCGGCGCATACTATGGCCGCAAGATTATGTGCCTCCCGGCACGGCGATCGCGGCCGGCCTACCCGCGCATGCGACGCAGACGATGATCGTGCGCCTGGACAGCGGCAACGCGATCGCGACGAACTTCCGCGTCCAGATCTTTTATCCGTAGCGCCATCCGGGCGCGGCGCGCAGGACGCGCGCGCCCACTATTTCGCACTTGCGACAACCTGAAACGAACATCCGGAGCTAACATGAGTCAAGTCACGCTGGGCGGCAACCCGATCGAAGTCGGCGGCGCGTTTCCGTCCGTCGGCCAAAAGGCACCCGAGTTCTCGCTCGTCGGCAAGGATCTGAAGCCGGTGACGCTCGCCGATTTCGCCGGCAAGCGCAAAGTGCTGAACATCGTCCCGAGTCTGGACACGCCCACCTGCGCCACGTCGACGCGCAAGTTCAACGAAGCCGCGGCCAAGCTGCAGAACACGGCCGTGATCGTCGTCTCGGGCGATCTGCCGTTCGCCGCGTCGCGCTTTTGCACGACCGAAGGCATCGAAAACGTCGTGACGGCCTCGACGTTCCGCGGCCACGAGTTCGCGCAGGCGTACGGTGTCGACGTCACGTCGGGCCCGCTCACGGGCTTGACGGCGCGTGCCGTGGTCGTCGTCGACGAGAACGACAAGGTCGTGCACGCCGAGCTCGTCGGTGAAATCAAGAACGAACCGAACTACGAAGCCGCGCTGAGCGCGCTGAAGTAAGCGCCCGGCCCGCCCGACGAAGCACGCCGCGCTTGGAATACCCAAGCGCGGCGTTTTCGTATGGCGCTCCCATTACATAACGCACAGGAATTCTTGCCTTGGCTACGCTGATCTGCGGCTCGCTCGCCTACGACAACATCATGACCTTCCAGGGGCGCTTTCGCGAGCATATCCTGCCCGAGCAGGTCCACATCCTGAACGTGAGCTTCCTCGTCCCGACGATGCGCCGCGAATTCGGCGGCTGCGCCGGCAACATCGCCTACTCGCTGAATCTGCTCGGCGGCGACGCACGCATCATGGGCACGATCGGCGCAATCGACGGGCAGCTTTATCTGGATCGCTTCAAGAACCTCGGGCTACGCACCGATCACGTGCGCGTCGTACCCGACACCTATACCGCGCAAGCGATGATCACGACCGATCTCGATAACAATCAGATCGCCGCGTTCCATCCAGGCGCAATGATGCAGTCGCATCTGAACCATGCCGATCAAGCCGAGGACATCACGCTCGCGATCGTCGCGCCGGACGGCTACGAAGGCATGGTGCAGCACACGGAAAAGCTCGCCGCCGCGGGCGTGCCGTTCGTCTTCGATCCGGGCCAAGGCCTGCCGCTGTTCTCGGGCGACGCGCTCAAGCGCGCGATTGAACTCGCAACCTATGTGGCAGTCAACGACTACGAGGCAAATCTCGTCAGCAACAAGACAGGCTGGTCGCTCGACGAGATCGCAAGGCGCGTCCAGGCTCTGGTCGTGACGCGCGGCGAGCACGGCGCGCGGATCCATTACGACGGGAAGTGCGAGGACATTCCCGCCGTGCCGGCCTCGAAGGTCGTCGATCCCACCGGTTGCGGCGACGCGTTTCGCGGCGGATTGCTCTACGGCATCGAACGCGGCCTCGACTGGGCCACGACGGGCCGTTTGGCGAGCCTGATGGGCTCACTCAAGATCGAGCAGGCCGGCCCGCAAAACTACGCGCCCACCGCCCAGGAGATCGACCAACAGTTCAAGCAAGCCTTCGGCTATAGCTTGCGGTAATACCTTGTGGAGTAACTGACAATGAAAATATCAGCACGAGCCATGCTCGTCACGGTGCTGGTCGGTACCGTGACGATGACGGGGTGCGCGTATAACAGCAGCTCGCCCGACGTCTACACGGCGGGCCAAGCGCAGCGCGAGGAATCGGTGCGCTTCGGCACCGTCGAAAGCGTCCGCGCGGTGACGATCTCGTCGAACGACGGGCAGCCGAGCGGGCTCGGCGCACTCGGCGGCGGCGCCCTGGGCGCCGTCGCGGGCAGCGCGATCGGGGGCGGCAAAGGCTCGATCGCAACGGCCATCATCGGCGGCATCGCCGGCGCCGTCGCCGGTAACGCGGTCGAGAACGGCGTGGCCAAGCGTGCCGGCGTCGAAATCACGGTTCGCCTCGACAACGGCGACCTGCGCGCCATCACGCAATCGGCGAGCGGAGAGCTGTTCCAAGCGGGAGACCGCGTGCGTCTTCTCTCTAGCGCCGGCGTCACACGCGTCACGCATTGAGTCTTGGCCGTACCCGCGCGCGTTCGCCTTTCCTTCGATCGGCCGATGCGCGGTGCGAGTAGCGCGAGTTTGATGCGCGCATAAAAAACCCCGCCGCCGGCGAACCGGTGACGGGGTTTTTTCATAGGCGCCGGCGCTGAACGAGTGCGGCCGCGATGCGCCGCGCTCGTCGCGCTCTCCTATTACGGACGGCTGCCCGTCGGGAACGGCCAAGCAGCAGCCGGGTTCAACGCGGTCTTCACCGTCGAAGCAGGCGCCGTCGATGCAGCGGCAGCAGGCGCAGCAGGCGCAGCGGGGGCGGCGGGAGCCTTTTTCGCCGAAGCCTTCTTTGCAGGGGCAGCCTTCTTCGCAGGGGCAGCCTTTTTCGCGGCAGCCTTCTTCGCAGGCGCGGCCTTTTTAGCGGCAGCCTTCTTCGCAGGCGCAGCCTTCTTGGCGGCAGCCTTCTTAGCAGGCGCGGCCTTCTTCGCCGGTGCCGCCTTCTTCGCCGCAACCTTCTTCACCGCTGCCTTCTTGGCCGGTGCTGCCTTCTTCGCCGCGACCTTCTTCACGGCAGCCTTCTTGGCCGGTGCCGCCTTCTTCGCCGCAACCTTCTTCACCGCTGCCTTCTTGGCCGGTGCTGCCTTCTTCGCCGCAACCTTCTTCACGGCGACTTTCTTGGCTGCAACCTTCTTAGCCGGCGCTGCCTTCTTCGCTGCGACCTTCTTCACCGCGGCCTTCTTCGCCGGGGCTGCCTTCTTGGCCGGAGCTGCTTTCTTAGCGGCGGGTTTCTTCTTAGCTGCTGTTGCCATTGTGTTCTCCTTCAGGTTTGAGAATGAGTAAAGTTCGAACTACACCCTTCTTCAAACCCGCTTCCCGCTGCGCGCCGGGGATACAGGCAACGGCGCGCGCTGCGAAGCGGGCTATTCATCGGCGTACGCAAAAACCTAGCGCTTACGCTAATGAATGCGGTAAGGCGTGCCGTACCCAAAGGCACAGCACGCCGGATCGAGTCGGCAGCCGAGCGCCATGCGCTCGCGCAGCCCGATATTCGCTCGTGACAAGCCGGCGGCCAGGCCGCCGGCTTTTTTAGGGGGTAGTTCGCCCATCCCACCGAAGGGTTCGCAAAGTGCCTGTCATGTTTGTGGGCGGTCGCACCGCCGGGCACGCTTTGCATTAGGCGTTCTTGCTCCTTACCTTGTCCGCCGCGGCGTTTGTCGCGGCGGCGCCCCATCATCATTCGTTACACAAGGCCAGCACGCGTCATTCCCAGGACAGCGCGCCACCCGTTTGATATTCAATGACTCGCGTCTCGAAGAAGTTTCGTTCCTTCTTCAGGTCGATCATCTCGCTCATCCACGGGAACGGGTTCTCCTCGTTCGGGAACAGCGGATCGAGGCCGATCTGCTGGCAACGGCGGTTGCAGATGAAGCGCAGATAGCTCTTGAACATCGACGCGTTGAGTCCCAGCACGCCGCGCGGCATCGTGTCCTCGGCGTAGCGGTATTCGAGCTCGACCGCATGCTTGAACAGCTCGCGGATCTCTTCGCGGAATTCGCGCGTCCACAGGTGCGGGTTCTCGAGCTTGATCTGGTTGATGAGGTCGATGCCGAAATTGCAGTGCATCGACTCGTCGCGCAGGATGTATTGGTACTGCTCCGCCGCGCCCGTCATCTTGTTCTGCCGGCCGAGCGCGAGAATTTGCGTAAACCCGACATAGAAGAACAGGCCTTCCATAACGCAGGCGAACACGATCAGCGACTTGAGCAGCTTCTGATCGGCCTCGAGCGTGCCCGTCTTGAAGGCCGGATCGGTCAGCGTATGGATGAACGGGATCAGGAACTCGTCCTTGTCGCGGATCGAGGTGACCTCGTGGTAGGCATTGAAGATCTCGCCTTCGTCCAGACCCAGCGATTCGACGATGTACTGATAGGCGTGCGTGTGGATCGCCTCTTCGAACGCCTGACGCAGCAGGAACTGGCGGCACTCGGGCGCCGTGATGTGCCGGTAGGTGCCGAGCACGATGTTGTTCGCGGCGAGCGAGTCGGCCGTCACGAAGAAGCCGAGATTGCGTTTGACGATGCGGCGCTCGTCTTCGGTCAGACCGTTCGGGTCCTTCCAAAGCGCGATGTCGCGCGACATGTTGATTTCCTGCGGCATCCAATGGTTCGCGCAGCCGGCGAGGTACTTCTCCCACGCCCACTTGTACTTGAACGGCACCAGTTGGTTGACGTCGGTGCTGCCGTTGATGATCCGCTTGTCGGCCACGTTCACGCGCGCTTCGGATGCGGCGGCGGGTTGTGCGGTTGCGGCAGCGGCCGCGTACGGAGCGACGGCGACGTCGTTCTCGAAGATGTTCTGCGCCAACGGAGCATGCGTCGCTGCGCGCGACGCTGCTTGCGTTTCGACAGCGTGGCCCGCGGGGTTGCGCAACGCGTTCTGTTGCGAACCGCTCGAGGGCGTTACCGCAGTCGTCTCGTCATCCCAGTTGAGCATAAATTCTCACCATCAATTTAGATCGGTTTGTACCATCTTTTCACGAGCGATAAAAGGGTTCGCTCGTGAAAATCCTTGTTTTTCGATTCACGCTGCGACCTCGATACAACACTTTGTTCGTTACGTCGCAAACGCGAGATCGTCGATGACTCATGAAGCGTCGTCTCGATGCGTTTGTCCTCACGTCGAAGAGGACCTCGTCGAGGCATCGATCGTCGACGCTTCGCGTCCTTTTCGTGTGTCCTCGATGCCCCGCATCCGTCTCTTCCCGGATGCCTCCAATGCTTGACGAAGCGCATCGCGGATCGATCGCGGGCGCGCGTTCGTCGTTCTCTTGTTTCTTGTTCTCGTTCGCGCGCCCTTGCCCTGCCGACTACCGGTACCGGCGCGACGCTCGCGCGCCGCGCCTTCGAGCGAAGCCGTTACTGGCAAGCCTCGCATTCGTCGAAGCCCGGATCGCCGGGACGCATCATGCAAACGGGGCCGTCCGGCTGCTGCGCTTCGGCCGCGGCAACCGGTGCCGCGCTCATGCCGCCCACGCCGCCCATCGACGAACCCGCGCCGCCCGTCGCGCCGAAGCCGCCTGCCGCGCCGCCGCTCGCGCCGCCGTCAGCCGAAGGCACCGCGTTGAGCGCGCCGTGCGCGACCGTCGATTTCTCGACGTGCGTGGCCGCCATCGTGCGCAGGTAGTACGTCGTCTTCAGACCGCGCACCCAGGCGAGCTTGTAGACCTCGTCGAGCTTCTTGCCCGATGCGCCGCCCATGTAGATATTCAGCGACTGCGCTTGGTCGATCCACTTCTGACGACGCGACGCCGCCTCGACGAGCCACTTCGGATCGACTTCGAACGCGGTGGCGTAGATCGCCCGCAGATCCGCCGGAACGCGGTCGATGCGCGAGAGCGTGCCGTCGAAGTACTTCAGGTCGGCAACCATCACTTCATCCCAGAGGCCGCGGGCCTTCAAGTCGCGCACCAGATAGTCGTTCACCACCGTGAACTCGCCCGACAGGTTCGACTTCACGTACAGGTTCTGGAACGTCGGCTCGATACAGGCCGAGACGCCGATGATGTTCGAGATCGTCGCCGTCGGCGCGATCGCGACGCAGTTGGAGTTGCGCATGCCGTAGGTACCGATGCGCGAGCGCAGCGCCGGCCAGTCCATCGTCTCGGACGAGTCGACCTCGACGTAGCCGCCCCGGGCGTCGGCCAAGAGCTTCAGCGTGTCTTGCGGCAGGATCCCGCGATCCCACAGCGAGCCGCGATAGCTCGAGTACCGGCCGCGTTCCTCGGCCAGCTCCGTCGACGCGTAGTAGGCGTAGTAGCAGACCGCTTCCATCGAACGGTCGGCGAACTCGACCGCTTCGTCGGACGCATACGGCACCCGCAGCATGTGCAGGCAGTCCTGGAAGCCCATGATGCCCATGCCCACCGGACGGTGCTTCAGATTCGAGTTACGCGCCTTCGACACCGCGTAGTAGTTGATGTCGATGACGTTGTCGAGCATGCGCATCGCCACGCTGATCGTGCGCTTGAGCTTGTCCTGGTCGAGCGCGTAGCGGCCGTCGGCCTGCTTCACGAGGTGCGCGACGAGGTTCACGGAGCCCAGGTTGCAGACGGCGATTTCGCTGTCGCTCGTGTTCAGCGTGATCTCGGTGCACAGGTTCGACGAGTGGACGACGCCCACATGCTGCTGCGGCGAGCGAATGTTGCACGGATCCTTGAACGTGATCCAGGGGTGGCCCGTCTCGAACAGCATGCCGAGCATCTTGCGCCAGAGCTGAGCGGCCGGGATCTTCTTGAACAGCTTGAGCTCGCCGCGCGCCACCTTCTCTTCATACGCCGTGTAAGCTTTTTCGAAGTCCGCGCCGAACTTGTCGTGCAGATCCGGGCAGGTCGACGGCGAGAACAGCGTCCAATCGCCGCCCTCCATCACGCGCTTCATGAACAGGTCGGGGATCCAGTTCGCCGTGTTCATGTCGTGCGTACGGCGGCGGTCGTCACCCGTGTTCTTGCGCAGCTCGAGGAACTCCTCGATGTCGAGGTGCCACGATTCCAGGTACGCGCAGACTGCCCCCTTGCGCTTGCCGCCTTGGTTCACGGCCACGGCAGTGTCGTTGACGACCTTCAGGAACGGCACGACGCCTTGCGACTTGCCGTTCGTACCCTTGATGTGCGAACCGAGGGCACGCACGCGCGTCCAGTCGTTGCCGAGACCGCCGGCGAACTTCGACAGCAGCGCGTTTTCCTTCAGCGCTTCGTAGATGCCGTCCAGATCGTCAGCGACCGTCGTGAGGTAGCACGAGGACAGCTGCGAGCGGCGCGTACCCGAATTGAACAGCGTCGGGGTGGAGCTCATGAAGTCGAACGTCGAAAGCACGTTGTAGAACTCGATCGCCCGCGCCTCGCGGTCGATCTCGTTCAAGGATAGCCCCATGGCGACACGCATAAAGAATGCCTGGGGCATTTCGATGCGCGTGCCTTCGACGTGCAGGAAGTAGCGGTCGTACAGCGTTTGCAGGCCGAGGTAGCCGAACTGCAGGTCGCGATTCGATTCGAGCGCCGCGCCGAGACGCTTCAGATCGAACTGAAGCAGCTTCTCGTCGAGCAGTTCCGCTTCGATGCCGCGCTTGATGAACTGCGGGAAGTACTCGACATAGCGCTCGCCCATTTCGCTTTGCGTCACTTCCTCGCCGAGGATCTCGCGGCGGATCGTGTGCAGCAGGAGGCGGGACGTCACTTGGCTATAGGCCGGGTCCTTTTCGATCATCGTGCGCGCCGCGAGGATCGCCGAGTCGTAGACCTGGCTCATCGGCACGCCGTCGTACAGATTCTTGACCGTCTCGGTGACGATCGGCTCGGCGTTCACGGCATCGCCGAGCTGATCGCAGGCCGATTCGATCAGCGCGCGCAGCGCCTGCATATCGAGCGGGCGCGTGACGCCGTTATCGACGACGTTCAAGCCCGAGGACGGCGCCCCGGCGGCTTCCTGCTCTTGGCCGCGCTCTTGATTGCGCTTCTCGCGATACAGAACGTAGGCACGCGCGACGTTGTGCTCGCCGCCGCGCATCAGCGCGAGTTCGACCTGGTCTTGGATGTCTTCGATGTGGAACGTGCCGCCGTTGGGGCGGCTGCGCACGAGCGCGCGCACGACGCTTTGCGTCAGCTGCTCGACGAGCTCGCGCACACGCGCGGACGCCGCGCCTTGCCCGCCGTTGACGGCCAGGAACGCCTTCGTCACGGCAATCGCGATTTTGGACGGCTCGAACGACACGACGCTGCCATTGCGGCGGATCACTTTGTAGTCCGCGAAGGTCGCCTGCGGCGCGAGCGGCTGCGCGTAGGCGGCCTGGCCGCCCACGGCGCGCCCGGCCTGCGCGCCTTCGTGCTGGCTCGTCATGTTGTCGGTCGTTTGCATGTGCAAAGCTCCTGATCTTGGATGTGCGGTCAAACCGCGGATTGGAACAACCGCCGCGCCACCCCGAGCGCGAACGATGAGGGGCGGGAGAGAGAAAACCCCCGAAGGTAGAACGCCGAGCATCGCCCGGCGTTCTACCCGCATGATTCGCACGCCGTTTTCTGCGGTCCCGGCGCCCTCTTTCTGCACTCGGGCGCCCCGGCGTGTCGACACAATATCTAGTGCAATTGCGTCTTCTTGCTACCAAGTATAGTGGACGCATCGGCCAATTCAAAAAGGTTTATTTGGGGCCGAGCGCTTGACTTTTGATTAACCGAGCCGGGACAAGGACTTACCGCAAACGCAAGCCGCATGCGCGTTTGCGCCGATCGCGCGAGCGCGAAAGAGCGACTGCGGGAGGCCGCGGCTACGCTCGCAGATAGGGGAAATACCGATCCGCGAGCGCGGTATCGCGCCGCAGGCGCGCCCAGTCGAAGTGAGGACCGGGGTCGGTCTTGCGTCCCGGCGCGATGTCGGAATGGCCGGCCAGCGCCTCGATCGGATAGCGCTCGAGGAGCGCCGCAACGAGCGCCGCGAGCGCCCCGTATTGGGCCGCTTCGAACGCGCTCGCGTCATCCCCCTCGAGCTCGATGCCGATGGAGAAATCGTTGCAACGTTCGCGCCCGAAAAAGCTGGAGACCCCCGCGTGCCACGCGCGCTCGTCGCACGAGACGAACTGCTCGAGCGCGCCGTCGCGCCGAATCACGAAATGCGACGAGACGCGCAGGCCGCGCAGATGGGCGTCGTAATAAGGATGCGCGTCGCAATCGAGGCGATTCAGGAAGAGATCCGCGATCGCATTGCCGCCGAACTCGCCGGGCGGCAGGCTGATGTTGTGGACGACGATGAGCGTGGGCACGGCGCCGGCGGGGCGCGCCTCGAAGTTCGGCGAAGGCAGCACGCGCGCGCCGCGTGCCCAGCCGTCGCCATCGACGGCGACGGCGAACGGCGGCATCGTGCTCATCGTCCCTCGCGGCCGCCCGCGCGTGCCGCATAGCGCTGAGCGTGCTCGGCGCTGCAGAAGTACTGCGCTCCGGAACGAACCGAATCGCTCTGGGGCGCGTGCACCCCGCACACGGCGCAGCGCACCATCGGCTCGGCGAGCCGCGGCGGCTCGCGCTGCGCGCTGCCGGCCGTGCCGTGCGCCGGACCGGAACGTGCCCCGCGGCGGCCGGCGGCGGGGGCTTGAGGTTGACCGGCACGCATCGTCTTCACCAGCCAGCGGGCGGCGAGCACGAACACGACGAGAAGAAAAATCTGGCGCATAGCGAAGCGATCAAACGACGGGACGGTGCAGCAGCACCTCGAAAACGAAGCGGCTGCCCACGTAGGCGAGCAGCAGGGCCAAGAACGATGCGAGCACCCAGCGCAGCGCGGCGCGCCCGCGCCAGCCCGACACCCGGCGCGCCGTGAGCAGCCCCCCGAACATCAGCCAGGACAGGATCGCGAACACGGTCTTGTGATCGAACATCAAAGGCCGGCCGAGCAACTGCTCGCTGAACAGCGCGCCCGAGACGAGCGTGAGCGTCAGCAAGACGAAGCCCGCGCCGATCAAACGGAACAGGAGCTTCTCGAGCGTCAAGAGCGGCGGCAGCGTGTCGAGCCAACTCGCCAGCCACCCACCGCCGCGGCCCTCGAGCACGCTGCGCGGCGTGTGCAGACGGCGCTCGGCGAACAGCATCAGCACCGCATGCAGCGCCGCGATCGCAAACAGCCCATAGGCCACGTTCGCGATGATGAAATGCATCTTGAACAGCGGCGCGGCTGCGTACGAGAGGACATGCACGCCGCCGAACGCGAGCGGCATCAGCGCGGCGATGCCGGCGAGCGGCAGCACGAGCAGGCCGAGCCCTTCGAGCGGGAAGAAAAAACTTTCGATCCAGTAGATGCAGGCCCCGAGCCAAAACATGGCCGACAGCGCGAACGCGAACCCGAACACCATCGCATCGTGCGGGAAGATCGTGATATGCAGCAGCACCCCGTGCACGATGAGGGCGACGAGCAGCAGCGCCCGCGCGGTGCGCGGCGCGCCGGCCGGTTGCGCGCGCGGCGCGGCGGGCACGGGCGGCACGCTCGACAGCATCGACGGCGCCCCCTCGGTGCGATGCGCGCGCCAGCCGGCGACGGCAAGGCCGCCGTAAAGGAGCGCGGTGAGGGCATACAGTACAATATCCATGTTCCAAGTTTACACTAGGCCGCCGCACCCGCCCCGCCCTCGAGCGACGGCGCGCAGCCGCCGCTGTGCTTCCTACGGCTCCCCCATGCTCGACACACTCACCCAACGGATGGCGCACGTCGTCAAGACGCTGCGCGGCGAAGCCCGCCTCACCGAATCGAATACGCAGGAAATGCTGCGCGAAGTGCGGCTCGCGCTGCTCGAGGCCGACGTGGCGCTGCCCGTCGTGCGCGATTTCATCGCCAAGGTCAAGGAAAAGGCCCTCGGCGAGGAAGTGCTGTCGAGCTTGTCGCCGGGCCAAGCGCTCGTCTCGGTCGTGCAGCGCGAGCTCACGGCCGTCATCGGCGGCGACTACGAAGGCAAGGCGGCCGAACTCAATCTCGCCGTCACGCCGCCCGCCGTGATCCTCATGGCCGGTTTGCAGGGCGCCGGCAAGACGACCACCTCGGGCAAGCTCGCGAAGCTGTTGCGCGAGAAGTACAAAAAGAAGGTGCTGACCGTCTCGTGCGACGTCTACCGCCCGGCCGCCATCGCGCAGCTGAAGACGGTGACGGAACAAGTCGGCGCCGATTTCTTCCCGTCCGAGCCGAATCAGAAACCGGTCGAGATCGCGCACGCCGCGCTCGACTGGGCCAAGCGTCACTATCACGACGTGCTCATCGTCGATACGGCCGGCCGCCTCGGCATCGACGAAGCGATGATGCAGGAGATCGCCGCGCTGCACGCCGCCGTCAAACCGGTCGAAACGCTGTTCGTCGTCGATGCGATGCTCGGCCAGGACGCGGTGAACACGGCCAAGGCGTTCAACGACGCGCTGCCGCTCACGGGCGTCGTCCTCACCAAGCTGGACGGCGACTCGCGCGGCGGCGCGGCGCTTTCGGTGCGTCACGTGACGGGCAAGCCCATCAAGTTCGTCGGCGTGGCCGAGAAGCTCGATGGGCTCGAGGTGTTCTACCCCGAGCGGATGGCGAACCGTATCCTCGGCATGGGCGACATCCTCGCCCTGGTCGAGGAAGCGCAGCGCAACGTCGACGTCAAAGCCGCACAAAAGCTCGCCGATAAGGTCAAGAAGGGCGGCGACTTCGACCTGAACGACTTCCGCGCGCAGCTTTCGCAGATGAAGAACATGGGCGGCTTGTCCACGCTGATGGACAAATTACCGGCTCAGTTCCAGCAAGCCGCGTCCGGCGCCGACATGGGGCAAGCCGAAAAGCAGATGCGCCGGATGGAGGGCATCATCAACTCGATGACGCCGGCGGAACGCGCGAAACCCGAACTCATCAAGGCGACGCGCAAGCGCCGCATCGCCGCCGGCGCGGGCGTGCAAGTTCAGGAAGTGAACCGGATGCTCAATCAGTACGAGCAGATGCGCACGATGATGAAGAAGCTCAAGGGCGGCAACCTGCAGAAGATGATGCGCGGCATGAAGGGTATGCTGCCGGGCATGAGATAAGCTCGGCAAGCGCAGGGGTTTATGCCGTGGCGCGCATCGGCGCGCCGCTTCACACTATATATACAGTCACCGCCCGCTGAGACGCCATGAATCGCGAAGAAGCTCTCCACATCTTTCGCCACTCCGAGGAAATCGTCTCGGCCTCCGAAGTCAATGCCTCGATCGAGAAGATGGCCAAGGCCATCCGCGCGCAGATCGGCGAAGATTTCCCGCTGCTGCTGTCCGTCATGGGCGGGGCCGCCGTGTTCACCGGCATGCTGCTGCCGCATCTCGACTTTCCGCTCGAGTTCGACTACATCCACCTGACGCGCTACCGCAATACGACGCACGGCAGCACCGATATGCAATGGCGCGTGGCGCCGGCCGAGTCGGTCAAGGACCGCGTCGTCCTGGTGCTCGACGATATCCTCGATGAGGGCGAGACGATGGCCGCGATCCGCGACCGCATTCTCGCGATGGGCGCGAAGCGGTTTCTGAGCGCCGTGCTCTGCGAAAAGCAGCTCACGAAAGCCAAGCCGCTGCGTCCCGATTTCTGCGGGTTCGAAGTACCGGACCGCTACGTGTTCGGCTGCGGCATGGACGCGAAGGGCTACTGGCGCAATCTGCCGACGATCCGCGCGCTGACCGAAGGCGCCTGAACCCGATTACCCCCTTCACGGTGCCGGATCTCGACGTCGAGATCCGGCACTTGGCCGGTTAGACGGCGAGCGCCGCGCGGATCTTGTCCGCCGCGAAGCCCGCGGCTTCCTCCACCGGCACCAGAGTCGGCTCCGCGTCGCGGCGGCCCTGATACTCGAGCTTCCCTTCCTTGAGCCCACGCTCGCCGATCACGAGGCGATGCGGCACGCCGATCAGTTCCCAATCGGCGAACATCACCCCCGGACGCTCGCCGCGATCGTCGAGGACCACGTCGATACCGGCCTCCGACAGCTGCGCATAGAGCTTGTCCGTTTCGGCGCGGACGCTTTCGCTTCGGTCATAGCCCATCGGGCACAGGACGACCTCGAACGGCGCGATCGCCTCCGGCCAAATGATGCCGCGCTCGTCGAAGTTCTGCTCGATGGCCGCGCCGAGAATCCGCGTGATGCCGATGCCGTAGCAGCCCATGACCATCGGCTGCGGCTTGCCGGTTTCATCGAGGAAGGTCGCGCCCATCGCCTCGGAGTACTTCGTGCCGAGCTGGAACACGTGGCCGACTTCGATGCCGCGGCAGATCTCGATCGATCCCTTCCCGTCGGGCGAAGGATCGCCCGGACGCACGTTGCGGATGTCGGCCACGACCGGCTCGGGCAGATCGCGGCCCCAGTTCACGCCCGTCGTGTGGTAGTCGACCTCGTTCGAACCGACGACGAAATCGCTCATGTTCGCGACCGTGCGATCGGCGACGACCTTGATCGGCTTCTTCGTGCCGATCGGGCCCAGGTAGCCCGGCGGCGTGCCGAACCATTCGACGATCTCGGCTTCGGTGGCGAAGCGGAAGCCGGCAAGGCCGGGCAGCTTGCCGACCTTCACTTCGTTCAACCCGTGATCGCCGCGCAGCATCAACAGCCAGATCGTCGGCTCGGCGCCTTCGTTCTCGGTCGCGAGAATGATCGACTTGATCGTACGCTCGAGCGGGATGTTCAGGAACTCGGCGACGGACTCGCACTTGGCCTTGCCCGGCGTTGCCGTCTTTTGCATCGTCTCGGCCGGCGCGGCGCGTTCGGCATAGAGCGGCAGCGCTTCGGCGGCCTCGACGTTGGCCGCGAAATCGGAGTTCGGGCAGTAGGCGATGTCGTCCTCGCCCGTGGCCGCGATCACGTGAAATTCCTGCGAACGATTGCCGCCGATCGAACCGCTGTCGGCGTTGACGGCGCGGAATTCGAGACCGATGCGCGTGAAGACGCGCACGTAGGCGTCGAACATCTTGCGATACGACTCGTTCAGCCCGGCCTGGTCCTTATCGAACGAGTAGGCGTCCTTCATCGTGAACTCGCGGCCGCGCATCACGCCGAAACGCGGACGGATTTCGTCGCGGAACTTCGTCTGGATCTGATAGAAGTTCACCGGCATTTGCCGATAGCTCTTGATCTGGTTGCGCGCGATGTCGGTCACGACTTCCTCGTGCGTCGGCCCGATCACGAAATCGGTCTGCTTGCGATCCTTGAAGCGCAGCAGTTCCGGCCCGTATTGCTCCCAGCGCCCCGACTCCTGCCAGAGCTCGGCCGGCTGCACGGCCGGCATCAGCAACTCGAGCGCGCCCGCGCGATTCATTTCCTCGCGCACGATCGCCTCGACCTTGCGAATCGAACGCAGCCCGACGGGCAAGTAGCTGTAGATGCCACCTGCAACGCGGCGAATCATGCCCGCGCGCAACATCAACTTATGGCTGACGACTTCTGCGTCCGCCGGAGCTTCCTTCAGGGTGCCGATAAAGAAACGGGAGGCTTTCATTCAACGATTTTTCCAAAAGCGGCAGCCCGCAGCGAGCCGCCAAAGAAAGGAACGAGTGATTTTGGGACATCAGCGAGAACCGCTGCGCGCACGGCGATAGCCTACGCGAAGCGGCGGGATTCGTCAGACAAGTCACCGGACGCACCGGGGCGCGATTGTTGCAGCGCCAGGAACCCTTATGGTGCATGCCGATGCCAAAGGCTCGTTATCTGTTTATAATCAAAGCAATTTTAAAGGATTCGAAGGTGGTTGTATGCTTGATCGCGAAGGCTTTCGCCCGAACGTCGGCATCATCCTCTTGAACGCGCACAACGAGGTGTTTTGGGGCAAGCGGCTGCGTGAACATTCCTGGCAGTTTCCGCAAGGGGGCATCAAGTATGGTGAGACCCCTTTGCAAGCGATGTATCGGGAGTTACACGAAGAAACCGGCTTGCACCCGGAGCACGTCAAGATCATCGGTCGCACGCGCGACTGGCTGCGTTACGAGGTGCCCGACAAGTTCATCAAGCGCGAAGTACGCGGCCATTACCGCGGCCAGAAACAGATCTGGTTCTTGCTTCGGATGGTCGGCCGCGACTGCGATATCTGCTTGCGCGCCACCGATCACCCGGAATTCGACGCGTGGCGCTGGAACGAGTATTGGGTGCCGCTCGACGCAGTGATCGAGTTCAAGCGGGATGTCTATCAGTTGGCGTTGACCGAGCTGTCGCGCTTCCTGCGCCGCGTGGCGCCGCGCATGGAGAAGGCGCGCGGCCCCCATCAAGGCCAACGGTACCCGCGCGTGTCGCCCTCGGCGCAGATGCCGGGATCGGACGGCGGGCCGCTGCATGGGCCCGGCGATTGCGAGGAATCGTCGCCCTTCCCCACGCCCAGCCTGATCCTGCCGGGTTGATCGGCCGCGGCGCCCCTCGGGGCGCGCGTGCTTGACGTGCGAGGGCGCCGGCGGGAAACCGCCGCGTCCGCACGCCGCTCGCTCGATCGTATCCGAGGGCGCTATCATTCGGTCTTTCGAATCTTCGCGCCCGCTCATCGAGGTACCCATATTGAAAGCGATCGTTTTGACGCTGGCCTGCGTGGCCAGCGGCGTCATGCTGGCCGGTTGCTCGCACACGCCGACCAAACCCGCGGACAACACCAAGTTCCAATACCTGCTCGATCGCCATGCCGCATGGACCGAAAACAAGGTCGATACGCTGCCGCCGCTGCCGAACGAGCAAGACTTGATCCCGTTCGACGTGTCGAACAACACGCCGTTGCACTTCGCGGTCGACGGCAAGTCGCTGAGCGTCGGCTCTGACGGCGTCGTGCGCTACACGATCGTCGTCACGACCCCGAGCGGCGCGCGCAACGTCAATTACGAAGGCATCCGCTGCGACAACTACGAGTGGAAGCTCTATGCAGGCCTGAATGCCGACCACGACGGCTGGGACCGCACGGTGGCCAACGACTGGACGCGCATCGAAAACGGCAACCTCAATGCCTACCAGGCGGCGCTCTATCAGGACTACTTCTGCTCGAGCAAGACCCCGACGGGGAAGGCGAAGGCGATCGTGGACAACATGCGGATGCATCGGACGGCCACGTCGCAGATGCAGTAGCACGAGCGGTAGTTCCCGCCGGCAAACGGTTGGACTCGCTCGAAACAAAGGCCCGCGTCCAACGGCGCGGGCCTTGTTCATCTGGAAGTGATGGACGCGCTGCCGCCGAGCGGCGTGAGCCTCCCTCTCAGACGACGACCAGATTGTCGCGGTGAATCAGTTCCGGTTCGAGCATGTAGCCGAGGATCGATTCGATGTCGGTGCTCGCATGGCGGTGAATCAGCTTAGTCTCGGCGCTGCTGTAATTCGTGAGCCCGCGCGCCACCTCGCGCCCGGCCATATTCACGCAGGCGATCACCTCACCACGCGCGAATGCGCCTTGCACGTCGACGACACCGATCGGCAGCAAGCTCTTGCCGCCCACCGTCAGCTTCTCCACCGCGCCGTCGTCGATCACGACATGGCCGCGCACCTGCAGATGATCGGCCATCCACTGCTTGCGTGCGGCTAGGCGCGCCGTACGCGCGATGAGCTGCGTGCCGATCGCCTCGCCCGCGGCCAGCCGCGTCAGCACGTCCGGCTCGCGGCCGCTCGCGACCACCGTGTTCGCCCCGCTGCCCGCGGCCCGCTTCGCGGCAAGAATCTTCGTCAGCATGCCGCCGCGCCCGATCGCCGAACCCGCGCCGCCCGCCATCGCCTCGAGTTCGGGTGCGCCAGCATCGGCCTCGCGCACGAGTTCGGCCGACGGATCCTTGCGCGGATCGGCCGTGAACAAGCCCAGTTGATCGGTGAGGATGATGAGCGCATCGCCCTCGATGAGGTTCGCGACGAGCGCGCCCAGCGTGTCGTTGTCGCCGAACTTGATTTCGTCGGTCACGACTGTGTCGTTCTCGTTGATGATCGGCACGACACCCAGGCGCAGCAAGGTCAGCAGCGTCGAGCGCGCGTTCAGGTAGCGCTCGCGGTCGGCCAAGTCGGCATGCGTCAGAAGAATTTGGGCCGTGCGGATTCCATACTCGGCGAACCGGCTTTCATAGACCTGCGCGAGGCCCATTTGCCCCACGGCCGCGGCCGCCTGCAGTTCGTCGATTTCGCGTGGACGCTTGGTCCAGCCCAGGCGCTGCATGCCCTCGGCGATCGCACCCGAACTCACGAGCACGACCTCCTTGCCGCGCTCTCGCAATTGGGCGATCTGCGCCGCCCAGAGGCCGATCGCCGCTTGATCGAGCCCACGCCCCTCGTTCGTGACGAGGCTGGATCCCACCTTCACAACCAAGCGCTTCGAATCCGCGATGACAGAACGCATCGTGCGACAGTCTCCATGAATGATCGTTGAGTCCGCCGTGTGCCGTGCGCCGTCACGTTAGTGCGGGTCGGCTCTCAACCGGCGAACTTGAGCGCCGGCGATTGCCGGCACCCGATGCGCGAACGGTCAGCTCTGCGACGCGGGGGCATCGTCGCCCGCCGGTCCGCCGCGGAAACGAACGTCGGCCGCGAGATCCTCCGCTTGCTCGGCGCGATGCGCATCCGAATGCTCGGACAGGTAATCGTAGACCGCGTAGCACAGATTCTCGCAACCGAGACCCGTCAGCGCCGAAATCTGGAACACCGGCCCCGTCCACTCGAACCGTTCGAGGAAATCGGCCACGCGGGCGTCGCGCTCGTCCTCGGCCACCATGTCGAGCTTGTTGAGCACGAGCCAGCGCGGTTTTTGGTAGAGCGTCTCGTCGTACTTGCGCAGCTCGGCGACGATCGCCTTCGCTTCGGCAACGGGATCGACGCTCTCGTCGAACGGCGCGAGATCGACGATATGCAGCAACAGGCCGGTACGCTGCAAGTGCCGCAAAAATTGGTGACCGAGCCCCGCGCCTTCGGCCGCGCCTTCGATGAGGCCCGGGATGTCGGCGATGACGAAGCTCTTGCTCGGCCCGACGCGCACCACGCCGAGGTTCGGCGCGAGCGTCGTGAACGGGTAGTCGGCGATCTTCGGCTTGGCGTTCGACACCGACGAGATGAACGTCGATTTGCCCGCGTTCGGCATGCCGAGCAAGCCGATATCGGCCAGCACCTTCAGCTCGAGGCGCAGCATGCGGCGTTCGCCGGGCTTGCCTTCGGTCTTCTGGCGCGGCGCGCGGTTCGTGCTCGACTTGAAATGCAGATTGCCGAGACCGCCGGACCCGCCCTGGGCGATCTGTACCGTCTGCTCGTGTTCCGTCAGATCGGCGATGATCTCGCCCGTGTCCATATCGTTGATCACGGTGCCGACGGGCATGCGCAGGAAGATGTCGTCGCCGCCCTTGCCGTAGCAGTCGGAGCCGCGGCCGTTCTCGCCGTTGCGCGCCTGATGCTTCTTCGCGTACCGGTAATCGATGAGGGTGTTGATATTGCGGTCGGCTACCGCGAAGACGCTGCCGCCTCGGCCGCCGTCGCCGCCGTCTGGACCGCCGAACGGAACGAACTTTTCGCGGCGCATCGACGCGCTGCCGTCGCCGCCGTCGCCGGCGATCACCTCGATCCGCGCTTCGTCAATGAACTTCATCTCTCGCTCCGTCCCGTGCTTTCCCGATATTTTGCCGCTTGCGGCGCGCCCGCACCATGTAGATGCGCCGGACGCGCCCTGCGCACAGAAGAAAAAAGGCCCCGCCAACTACGCGGGGCCTTTTTGCTGTGTCGCTCCCGTGTCTGATCTAGCTCAGACCGCGGCCGGGACAACAATAACCGTATGCTTCTTGGCCGCACCCTTCGTCGTGAACTTGACGTGGCCGTCGGTCAACGCGAACAGCGTGTGATCCTTGCCGATGCCGACGTTGTCGCCCGGATGCATGCGGGTGCCGCGCTGGCGCACGATGATGCCGCCTGCATTGATCGCTTGGCCGCCGTACACCTTCACGCCGAGGCGTTTCGACTCGGAGTCGCGGCCGTTGCGGGAAGACCCGCCTGCTTTTTTGTGTGCCATTTGATTGCTCCTTAACCGGTGCGCTTACGCGTTGATCGCGTCGATGCGCAGTTCGGTGTAGTTCTGGCGGTGACCTTGGTGCTTCTGGTAGTGCTTCCGGCGACGCATCTTGAAGATCGTCACTTTGGCGTGCCGCCCATGAGATACGACGGTAGCCTTGACGGAAGCCCCACCCACCAGCGGCGTACCGAACTTAATCGATTCGCCTTCGCCTACCGCGAGAACCTGGTCGAGCGTGATTTCAGCGTCAATGTCTGCCGGTATCTGTTCTACTTTCAATTTTTCGCCGACAGCAACTTTGTACTGCTTGCCGCCGGTTTTTATGACCGCGTACATTGAGAACCTCACTCTGTGTGCGCCACGCCGCTTGCGTGGACGCTAAATCCAAACTTAATTCAAACCTACCTGCCTGCCACTTCTTTTCAGCGCACCGAGCTGCCGTGCGTGAAAACGCGTGATTATACATGGAGTTAGCGGCTCGGTCAAAGTCGCCCGCCGTCTGCCGCGCGCCACACTCGCGCGCGGGCGTGGCGCTACGGGCCCGCGCGCACCCTCTGAGAGCCGCATACCCTTTATAATCCGCGGCACCACACCATTTTTTGATCATGTCGTCGACCGCCACCTCATCCCCCAGCGCCGCCAACCTGCTCGCCCCGATTTCCGAGGACATGGAGCAGGTCAATCGTGTCATTCGGCAACGTTTGGCTTCCGAGGTGATGCTCATCAACCAGATCTCGGAATACATCATCAGCGCCGGCGGCAAGCGGCTGCGCCCGGCGCTGCTGCTGCTCGTCGCGGGCGCGCTCGGCGATACGACCGGCCACCGGCACGAGCTCGCGGCGATCGTCGAATTCATTCATACGGCCACGCTGCTGCATGACGACGTCGTCGACGAATCCGATTTGCGGCGCGGCCGCCAGACGGCGAACGCGCTGTTCGGCAACGCCGCGAGCGTGCTGGTGGGCGATTTTCTCTACTCGCGCTCGTTCCAGATGATGGTGGGCATCGGCAAGATGCGCATCATGGAAATTCTCGCCGAGGCGACGAACATCATCTCCGAAGGCGAGGTGCTGCAGCTTCTGAACATGCACGACGCGGACGTCGACGAAGCGCGCTACATGCAGGTGATCCGCTACAAGACCGCCAAGCTGTTCGAAGCGGCCGCCCAGCTCGGCGCCGTGATCTCGGGAGCCGACGCACCCACGGAAGCCGCGGCCGCCGAGTTCGGCCGGCGCATCGGCACGGCGTTCCAGATCATGGACGACTGGCTCGATTACACGGGAACGGCCGAATCGATGGGCAAGAATGCCGGCGACGATCTGCGAGAAGGCAAGCCCACGCTGCCGCTCATCTATTTGATCGAGCGCGGGACGCCCGAGCAATCCGCCCTTGCGCGCGAGGCGATCGAGCACGGCGGCACGGACCGCTTCGACACGATCTTCGAAGCGATCTCGCACTCGGGTGCACTCGATCACACGCTCGACTGCGCGAAGCGCGAGGCGCAGGCCGCGGCCCAAGCAATTTCTTCGTTTCCCGATTCCATTTACAAAGAAAGCCTGCTAGAATTATGTTTTTACTCGACGGCCCGCCAGTCTTAAACGAGACTGATTAGCCGAAAGAGTCCAGCAGTAAGAATTCGGGGTGTAGCTTAGCCTGGTAGAGCGCTACGTTCGGGACGTAGAGGCCGGAGGTTCGAATCCTCTCACCCCGACCAGAATTTACTTGATGAGTAGATCAAGGCAAAAGCCGTTCAGTTCATGCTGAACGGCTTTTTTGTTTTCCGCCTCGCCGCCGCCTGCAGTCAGCGCTACGAGCCTATCGGCAACCCGTCAAACCTCTCCCGCGAACCGCAGTTCGATCCGACACCCAGGCCGGTTATCGCCGATCTCGAGCGTCGCGCCGTGCACGCGCGCGACCGCTGCAACAAGGCTCAAGCCGAGGCCGTGCCCTTCGGTGGAAATCGCTTGTCCGACACTGCGATAAAACGGCCGCAGCACCGCATCGCGCTCACCCACGGCAATACCGGGCCCCGTGTCCATCACGGCCAACCGATGCGTGCCCCGCTCGCCCAGGCGCGCTTCGAGCCCCACCGCCCCGCCGGCCGGCGTGAACTTCAGCGCGTTGTCCAGCAGGTTCTCGACGGCCCCGAACAGCAGATCGACGTCGCCGTGAACGCACACGGCCTCGTCCGTCTCCAGCCGCAGATCGATGCCGCGCCCTTCCGCGAGCGGTTCGTACAATTCGAAAATATCCCGCAGCAGCGCATCGAGCCGCACATCGCGGAAACTGCCGCGGCGTTCCACCGCTTCGACTTCGGCGATCCTCAGCAAAGCCGTGAAGCGGCCGAGCACCACGTCGGCCTGATTGATCGCGGCATCGATCGCCAGTTCGTAGTCGGCCGGCAACTCACTGCGCCGGCGCGCGCGTTCGAGCCCCGCGCGCAGCCGCGTCATGGGCGTGCGCAGATCGTGCGCGATGCCGGCACACACGCCGCGTACCTCGGCCACGAGTTGTTCGATCTCGTCGAGCATCGAATTGACGATGGCGGCCAGCCGGTCGATGTCGTGCCGCGTGCCGTGCGTCGGCAGCCGCCGGCTCAAATCCCCCGACATGATCGTCTGCGCGCGCTCGGCGATCTCACGGATGCGGCGATTCGACAGCGCGTTCATCGCGGCCGCAAAACCCGTGGCGAGCAGAATCGCCAGCGCCAGGCCGCCGCATAGCGTCCTGATCAGCGTCGTATCGAATTGGCGGATCCCGTCCGTCGAATGGCCCACCACGACGTAAAGCCCGCTCGTGGTCGGCACGATGATGCCGCGATAGTAATGCCCGTGTTCCTCGCCCTCGCCAGCAGGCGTCGCGTAGTCGAACGGCTTGCCCGGATGCTCGTGCGCAAGCTGCCGGATATTGCCGGCAAGCCAGGTTCCGTTCAGGTCGAACACGCCGTAGGGCCGGCTGCGTGCCACCTCGCGCCGCGCCAGCTCCGAAATCTCCGCGATTGCATCGTTGCGCGAGATCGAATGAAACTCGTTGACCTCGCCGTACAAGCGCTCGTCGACCTGGTGGATCAGATAGCGGTCGGTCAGCCAGTACAGCAGCGCGAACAACACCACGGCCGAGACGACGAACGCCACCGACAGCAAGACAATGCCCGTCGGCCGGAGTCTGGATCTGGAACGATCGGCGCTACGCATGCAGCGTGTAGCCGACGTTGCGTACGGTGTGGATCATCTGCGGCAGCGTGCCGTTCAGACTGATGTGGCGGCGCAGCTGGCCGATGTGCATGTCGATCACGTTCGTCTGCGCATTGAAGTGGTAATTCCACGCCGCTTCGAACAGCATCGCGCGCGTGACGACCTGCCCCGCGTTGAGCATCAGATATTCGAGCAGCACGTATTCGCGCGGCTTCAGTTCGATCGGACGGCCCGCGCGCCGCACCGTGCGCAGGAGCGGATCGAGCTCGAGATCGCCCACGACGAGCCCGGTCTCGTTCATCGACATGCTGCGGCGGCGCAGCAGCGCGTTCAGGCGCGCGGTCATTTCGAGCGCGTCGAACGGCTTCGTGACGTAGTCGTCGCCGCCCGCGCGCAGCCCGCGCACACGATCGTCGACCGCGGCCAGCGCGGACAAGATCAGCACCGGCGTATTGCGGCCGACATTGCGCAGCGTCGAAAGAATCGACAACCCGTCGACGTCGGGCAGCATGCGGTCGAGCACGATCGCGTCGAACGCGCCGTCGAGCGCCTGCTGCAGCCCTTGGTGGCCGGTCGCGACGCACATCGCGTCGAAACCGAAGTCGTCGAGGGCCGCCTCGAGTTCCGTGCTCACGAGCGCGTCGTCCTCGATCACGAGGATGCGGGGACGACGCATCGCTGTGGGAAAGCCCGACATCGGATTACGGACCGGCGCGCGTAACGCCGGCTTCGTTCTGAGCGAGTGCATGGGAAGAGGTCCAATTGACACCGGGCAGTATACCGGCACCTTCTCGCACGACGGCCTGCAGCTTATCGGGCGAAAGACCCAGTGCGCCAATGACGGTCGGCGCGACTTCCGTCGTCGACACCGGATAGCGCACGAGCCGGCCGCCCGCGAGCCCGGGATTCGACAGGATCAGCGCGACGCTCGTGTCGTCGTCGTGAAAACCGCCGTGCTCGGCCAGCTTGCCGTCGTGCGGGCTCGTATAGATCACGCCGTCGCGCGTCACGACGATGAGATCCGGGGTACGGCTGTCCTTCTTCGGCGACGGGAAGAGGTCGGCGAGGCGCGTGCCGTGCAGCACGTCCTGGATGCCTAGCTCATCCGCATGCGCGCGCAATGCCGCCGCAATCTTCGACGTTTCCGATTGATCCTTGAGCCAGATCAGCGCGCCATGGTCGTAGGTAATCTGAGCCAACGCGCCCGGTGCGGCGACCCGTACCGCTTGCTCGAGCTTGTCGCTGTCGATCTTGTGCAGCAGCGCGGGATCGATGGGGCCGTTGCCGTGCTTGGCTGTGATCACGATCAGCGTGCTCTCGCGCAGGCCCTTCTTGTCGAGTTCCCGCACGAATCGGCCCAGCAGGCCGTCGACGAAGCCGATCGAGGCGTCGAGGCCCGGCGTGAGGTCGCCGTCCGCATCGCGCCAGCCGTGCAGTTTCTCGCCGACGTTGACCGACTGGAAGTTCATGCCGAAGACGTTCGGCACCGGCGCATCCTTGCTGCCGTCGTGCGTGCGGCCGTCGATCTCGTACAAGATCGCGCGCGCCTTCATCGCGTCGTAGCGCTCGGTCTTGGCGAGCGAACCGGTGATCTCGGTCGTGGCCACGTTGTTCATGCCTTCGTAATTCCCGCCGATCTCCGGTAGGAAGATGTCGTTGACGCCGTTGCCCGACGGGCCCTGCACGATTTCATAGGTCGGATGCTTGTCGATCCATGCCGTATAGCCGCCCGCATCGTGCACGACGTCGAAGATCGTATTGACGCGCAGATAAGCGTGCGGCAGCAGCGGCGCACAGCCGTTCTTCGGATCGCGCGGCATCTTGGCGAGATCGATCGCGCTCGGCTTGCCGGTGTCGACGCTCTCGTCGTAGCGCACGCGCGAACCGAGCGTGCTGCAATCGCTGCCGGGCGCGGCGAGGCTGCGGTCGTAGCTGTCGTCGTAGTAGACGCCGGTCACCGCGGGCGTGCCGCCCGTGACGAGCGCCATGAGGCCCGGAAAGGAATCGGCGGGCGCCACCGTATGCGCGTTCGTGTAGTCGATGCCCTGCTTCGCGAGCGTCGCCAGCGTGCTGTCCGGATGGGCCGCCACGAAGTGCGCGAGATCCGAACCGTGCAGGCCGTCGACGCTGACGAGCAGCACGTGGCGCACCGGCGCATCGGCCGGCAATGCGGCCTTGGCCGGGCCGGCCACGCAAGCGGATGCGGCGATGCACAGAGAAACGAGCGGGGAAACGAACGCTTTCATTCTTGATTGTCTAGATTGAAGTTGACCCAAAGTTGTTCGGCGAGGCGCTTGCCGGCGAACGCCGCGGGCGGCTGCGGATAGGCGGCGTCGCGCACGGCCGCGACCGCGGCGCGATCGAGCATGCCGACACCGCTCGAGATCACGAGCTTGACCTCGGACACCGCGCCATCGCGATAGACGAAGGCCACGCGCGCGCGGCCTTCCATCCCGGCCATGCGAGCGGCTTCCGGATACTTCAGCGCGGACTGGATCGCGGCGCGCATCTCGGCTTCGAAACTCGCATCGGGCCGCGACGGCGCGGGCGCCGGCGCGGCTTCATGCACGACGGGTGCTGCATCGGTAGGCGCAGCGGCCGGAACCGGCGCCGGTGCCGGCGCGGGCGGCATCACCGGCTGCTGCACCGCCTTCGGCGGCTGTTCGTGCACGACGTGCCGCACCTCGTGCACGACCGGCACGCGACGCGGCTGGACGACGGGTTTCGGCTGCGGCTTCGGCGGCACGGGCTTAGGCTCGGGCGGTGCCGGTTTCGGCGCCTGCACCGGCGGCGCGAGCGCGATCGTCATGGGCTGGGGCGGCGGGAGCTCGCGCGGCTGTTCGAGCCACACGAACAAACCGGCCAGCATCATCGCCTCGACCAAGAGCGCAAGCGCGGCGGATCGGTACAGCGGCCTGCGTGCTTTCACGCCGCTGCGCGTCCGGGGCTCGCGCAGGCTCAGGGACGACGGGTCGGTTTCGACGGTCATGACCCGCATCTCAATTGGCCTGGCTCGGTTGAGCCGCAAGCGACACCTGCGTCACGCCCGCGGAGCGGCACGCGTCCATCACCGCGACGAGCTTCTGCAACTGGGCTTGCTTCGAGCCCGCAATCGTCACGACCGTATGCGTGGGATCGGGACGCGCGGCGAGCATCGCGGTCAGATCCGCGGCGCTGAGCGTGCGGCCGTCCACCGAGATGCCGCCGTCGGCCGACAGCGTCACCGTGACCTTCGGCGGCGGCAGGCTCTGCGCGCTCGTGCTGGAAGGCAGCTGCGTGCGCAGGCCCGCATTCGGAATCATGTGCAGCGTGATCATGATGAAGAACACCAGCAGAAAAAACATGATGTCGATCATCGGGATGATCTCGATGCGCGCCTTCTTCACCTCGAAATACTTCACGCTCAGGCTCCGTGTTGCGAGAACGACTTGACGACCACGTGCGGTGCGGTGCGTTCCTGCTTGGCGCTTTCGCGCGCTTCGTCGCGTGCTTCGCCGCGAGCCGAGTTGTCCGCCAGCCGGTTGACGAGCGCCGTCTTGAGCGTGTCGAGCTGATGCATGACGACGCGCAGGCGGTTGTTCATCCCATTGAAGAAAACCAAGCCGAGCATCGCGACGAACAGGCCCGATGCGGTCGCGATCAACGCCTCGGCAACGCCGCCCGTCACCTGCGTCGGCGCATTGCCCGGGTTGGACAGCACCTGGAACGCGTTGAACATGCCCACGATCGTGCCGAACAGGCCCAGCAGCGGCGCGAGCGTGACGATCGTATCGAGCACCCAAAAGAAGCGATCGATCTGAGGCGCCTTGCGCATCACCACTTCCTCGAGACGCATCGACAGCGCTTCGCGGTCGGCCTGGCCGGCCAAACGGCCGGCCGTGTCGAACAGGTCGCCGCTCGGCATGCCCTGATCGCGCGCCGCCCAGCTCGCGAGCGTGGCCGCGCTCGGCGAGCCGTCCGCATCGAGTGCTTCGAGCGCCACGCACGTGGCGCGCGCGACACGTTGCAGGTACCACGATCGTTCGATGATGACCGTCAAGGCCACGAACAGCAGCGCGGCGATGACATAGAGCACGCCACCCGAATGATTGGCGAGACGCAACAACGTGTCGGTAGACATGAGACGGAACTCCTTGGTGCTTGCTGCGGTAGTGTTAGAAAGTCGTCGAGATCGTGCCGATGACGGCGCGGCCCGGCGCCGTCCAGAACAGCGGCGTGCTGGCCGCGACCGTGTTGCCGGCCGTGCCGACGATGCTCGTGCGGTTGAACAGGTTGTCGATCTGCAAGCCGATCTTCGTGTCGTGCGTCCAGGGCGCGAGACTGTTGATCGTGTAGGTCGCGGCCAGATCGACTAGGCCATAGCCGCCGATCGGCTGATTGTTGCCGTTGGCATCCGTATAGCCGTTCGGCTGGCGGCCGACGAACTTGTAGATCGCCGACGCGTCGAGCGGACCGCGCGAGTACAGCAGGCCGGCCGCGGCCGTCATCTTCGGCGCGCTCTGCACCCAGCCCGAACCGTCCTTGAACTGGGCCGAGTTCAGCGTCAGGTTGGCGTAGACATTGAAGCCGTGTCCGAGCGAGACCGTGCCTTCGGTCTCGAAGCCCTTGTAGTTCGCGCCGCCGCCGTTCGCGAAATACGTGACGCCGCCCGAGGTGTGGTGCGTGACCAGATTCAGGAAGTCGATGTAGTACAGATCGGCATCGAACGTCACCCGGTCGCTCTTGTAGACGGTGCCGAGCTGGTAGTTGTTGGTCTGCTCAGGATTGGGCTGACCCGACACCGACGGCGAATTCACGTAGAACACGTTCAGGTTGGGCGCCAGATACCCCTGCGCAAACTGGGCGTACGTGCTCCAGTTCGAATTCAAGCGCTCGTTGACGGTGATCGACGGCAGGATCTTGGTCCAGCTGTGGCCGTAGTCGAGCGGCGTGCCCGTCTTCTGATTCTGCTGCGTGTAGATGTTGCGCGAGAAGTCGACATAGCGCAGGCCAGGCGTGATCGTCAGGCCGTACTGCGGCAGCTTCCACGCGTATTGCGCGAACGGCTGGAACACCAGGAAGGTGTCCTGCATCGAGTCGTTCAGCACCGGATTCGACGGCGGCAGCGCGAAATTGAGCGTGTCGTCGACATCGAAGTTGTTGCGGAAGTTGGTCTGGTACGCGAGCCAGCCGCCCAGGCTCAGCGTGCCGGGTCCGAGATCGCGCTCGGCGCTGAAGATGTCGCCCCAGGCGCGGTAGTTGTTGTTCATCTCGACGCCCGGGACATCGTTCGCGCCGGGCAGCGTGGCGCCGGTGTCGGTGGTCACGCCGTTGGGCGATTCGCCGTTCGGATCGGCGCCGTTGAAGCCGTTGTGGTAGTACGCGTACGTATAGAGCTTGTTGTTGAAAGTCCAGTTGAACTGCTTCGTGCGGATATTCAGGTATTCGAAATCGGTGTTGATCTTGTCGAAGTTGTAGCCGTAGTAGGCCTGGCTCGTCGGATCGCCGGACAGGCCGTAGTTCGGGCCGAACTGGGCGATCTGCGCCGCCGTCGCGCCGTAGGAGACGTTCTGGTGCAGCCGGTTGTAATCGGCGAAGATCGTGATCAGCGTGTTGTCGCCGATCGGCTTCTCGAGCTTGAAGTACAAGTTCTGGCGGCGCTGCGAGGCATTGGTGAGATAGCCGTCGCTGCCGCCGTAGGTGCCGCCGACCATCACGCGCGCATCGCCCCAGTTCTCCATCGTGCCGGAGTTGAACTCGAGACCGCCGAGCCCCGTGCCCCAGCTGCCGTACGAGCCGAACACGGTGAGCCCCGGCTTGGCCGAGGGCTCCTTGGAGTCCATGGCGATCGTTCCGCCGAAGGTCGCGAAGCCGATCTGACGCGCGTCGCCCGGGCCGCGGTCGACGTTGATCGAGCCGATTTCCTGATTCGTGAAGAACGAAGTCGAGTGATGCGTGAAGTCGTTCGAATCGCCGAACGGCACGCCGTCGAACGTCACGTTGTACTGGCCGTCCTGGAAGCCGCGGATCGACAGTGCCTGCGATTCCATCAAACCGGAACCGTTCGGATCGACGTTCATCACGCTCGGTGCGATCGCGACGATGTCGCTGTAATTCGCGGTCGGCGCGGCGTTGTTCTCGATGTACTTGCGGCTGATCGTCGATTGCGGCTCCGTTGCCTGCAGCGAGGACTGCGTGGGCGCGTTCGCCGGAGCGCTCTCGCGCTTGGCCGCCTTCTTGGCGGCGACGTCGACATCGCTCGTCGCGGTGCTTTTCACGGAACCGAGGTCGCCCGTGGCCTGCGCCTGAGTAGTTTGCCCCTGAGCGGCTTGCGCATGAGCGGCATGGGCGCCGGCCATGCAAAGGGCGGCGAAAACGTAGCGCGTCAGCGGTTTGAGACGAAGTTGCGCATGCACGGGTTGCATGATTCGGCGTCCTTGTTTCTGTGGGATAGCGGAAGGGCCTTGAAATTGGACGCCATCGTAAAGACACGCCGTTAATGACACGTGATGGAAAACTTACGTAGTTAAGATTTGCTTACGGTTTGCCTGCGAGGCCGGCGGGGCAAGCCGTGTGAGGAATGCGGGCGAACCGTGCAGCCTGGATCGGATCGGCGCGGGCGCCGGGCGAGAGGGCCGCCGATCTCCTCTGCTATATTCTTCCCATCCCTTTCATCACCACTTCAGCGCGACGCGTGGACCAAATTCCCTTGTGGGCGCAAATCGGCGCCGTTTTCGTCCTGCTGCTTTTCTCAGGCTTTTTCTCGATTTCGGAAACGGCGATGATGTCGCTCAACCGGCACCGGTTGAAATATCTCGTCGGCAAAGGCGCATTCGGCGCGAAGACCACCCAGGGCCTGCTCGCCCGCACCGATCAGCTGCTCAGCGTCGTACTCATCGGCAATAACCTGCTGAACACGATCATCCCGGTGCTGACGACGTCGATCGCGCTGCGTACGTTCGGCCGCGACAACCTCGTGCTGTCGATCGCCACGGGCATCGTCGCATTCCTCATCATCGTCTTCGCGGAAATCACGCCGAAGATCGTCGGCGCAACGTATCCCGAGAAAATCGCGCTCCCCGCCAGCTTCGTCATCGCGCCGCTGATGCGCGTGCTCAAGCCGATCGTCTGGTTCGTGAACCTGTTCTCGAATGCGATCCTGCTCGTGCTGCACATCAACACGAAGGGTGGCCGCGAGCAGCGGCTGACCACCGAAGAGCTGCGTGCGATCGTGCTCGAATCGGGCAGCTTCATGCCGACCAAGCACCGCAGCATCTTGCTCAACCTATTCGATCTCGAAAACATCTCGGTCGAAGACGTCATGATCCCGCGCCGCCGCATCGAAGCGCTCGATCTCGACGCGCCGTTCGAGGACATCCTCCGTCAGCTCGAAACGTGCTACCACAACAAGCTGATCGTCTATCAGGGCGACATCGATCGCGTAATCGGCGTCCTGCACGTCCGTAAGACGCTCGCCGCCCTGCATAACCAGGAACTCACGCTCGACACGCTGCGCGAACTGCTGACCGATCCCTACTTCGTGCCGTCTGGCACGCCCGTCTCCCAGCAATTGCAATACTTTCAGGAAACCCGGCATCGCACGGCGCTCGTCGTCAACGAATACGGCGAACTCGAGGGGCTCGTCACGCCCGAAGACATCATCGAGGAATTGATCGGCGAGTTCACGACGTCGATTCCCCGCGGCGCCGGCACGCGCAAGGGCTGGAGCGAGAGCGGCGACTGCATCGTCGCCGGCAGCATGCCGCTGCGCGAGTTGAACCGCTGGCTGCAACTGGCCTTGCCGACCGACGGTCCGAAAACGCTGAACGGTCTCATCCTCGAGACGCTCGAGGAAATCCCCGAAGGCGACGTGTGTCTGCAAATCCGCGACGTGCAGCTCGAAGTGCTGCAAAGCGACGATCAAGCCGTGCGGACCGTGAAGCTGTTCAAGCCGCGCGCCCGTGCCACGTCGAAGTCCTCGCAGGGTTAGCCGCAAGGCCTCGAAAGGGTAGGCCGACCGGCCGAATAGTGCGCGGAGCAGGCGCGGGCGATGATCGCTTCATCGCGTTTCACGACGGCGCAACGCCGCTCTCCAATGCCTGCTCTTTCATCGTTTTCTCCGCGCGGCGAGCCCGGGCCGCCCGACGACGGGCCCGCCGCCCGGCTCTTTGCCGCCACGCTCGATCAAGCGGCGCGACGCGGCGCCTCCGACATCCACGTCGAACCGACCGAGCACGGTTGGCGCATTCGCTTACGCGTGGACGGTGTGCTGCACGAAATGCCGAGCCCGCCTTCGCATTTGCGCGACGCGTTCGTCACGCGCGTGAAGGTGCTCGCCCGTCTGGACATTGCCGAGCGGCGCGTCCCGCAAGACGGCCGCTTGCGGCTCGCGGTCGCGCCGGGGAAAGTGGAGGACTACCGCGTGAACGCGCTGCCGACCGTACACGGGGAAAAACTCGCGCTACGGCGCCTCGAGGCCCTGCCGTCCGATTTGTCGCTTGCATCGCTCGGCTTGGACGAGCGGCAAAGACTGCTCGTCCAAGCCGAGATTCGCGCGCCGCATGGCCTCGTGCTCGTCACCGGGCCGACCGGCAGCGGCAAAACGCTTTCGCTCTATGCGTTCCTGCAGATGCTGAACGATCGCTCGCGCAACATTTGCACGGTCGAGGATCCGGCCGAAATACAACTCGCGGGCGTCAATCAGGTCAACGTCCGCGAGAAGACGGGTCTCACGTTCGCGGCCGCATTGCGCGCGCTGCTGCGGCAGGACCCCGACGTCATCATGATCGGCGAAATTCGCGATGCCGAAACGGCGGACGTCGCATTGAAGGCCGCACAGACGGGACATCTCGTGCTGGCGACGCTGCATACGAACGACGCACCGAGTGCTGTTGGGCGCCTGCTCGATATCGGCGCGGCGCCGTACAACCTCGCCGCCGCGCTGAGGCTCGTCACGGCGCAGCGGCTCGTGAGGCGCTTGTGCACCTGCTGCCGAACGCCGGCACCGATGTCGCCCACAGCCCTCTCGGCCGCCGGATTCGCCGTCGAACGGCCATCCGCTTGGACACCCTACGCGGCATGCGGATGTCCCGCGTGCCACGGCGCAGGCTATCGCGGGCGCATCGGCGTGCACCAAGTCATGAGCATGTCGCCGGCCCTACGCGAACTCGTGAACGCCAGGGCAAGCGGGCAGGCCATCGCGGAGCAAGCGAAGGCCGACGGTGCCGCATCCCTACGCGAGGCAGCACTCGCGCTCGTACGTGCGGGGACGACGAGCTTGGCCGAGGCTATCGCGGCCACGGATGCCGCATGAGCGTCGGCGGCACCGGCAAGCCGCCGAGAACGCGCGCGCGCGACGTGACCGCGTTTACGCGGCAGCTGACGGGCCTGCTGAACGCGGGCCTCGCGCTCGTGCAGGCACTCGAGCTGATCGCGCACACGGCACGGCGCGATGCGATGCCGCACGTCGCCGGCGGACTGGCTCGGCGTATCGCGGGCGGAGAGCCGTTCGCGTCGGCGCTCGCGGCCTATCCGGCACAGTTCGACCGGCTCTACCGCGAGCTGTCGACGATCGGCGAAGCAACGGGGACGCTCGCACTCGTGCTCGCGCGCATCGTCGAGCATCGGGAGCGCGCCGCCGTTCAGCGCGGCAAGCTTCGTACGGCGCTTGCTTATCCCTGTGCCGTTTTGCTGCTGGCCGTCGCGGTGACGGCTGCCCTGCTCGCGTTCGTCGTGCCCACCTTCCAGCAGGTCTTCGACAGCTTCGGGGCCGCACTGCCGGCTCCGACGCGCGCCGTGATCGCGATGTCGAAGCTGCTGCTGCATTGGGGCCCGGCTTCGTTGGCTGCATTCGGCGGGCTATGGCTCGCCCTGCCCCGCCTCGTTCGACACGCGCCGCGCGCGCGTGCGGCGCTCGACCGCGCACTGCTTGCGATCCCCGCGGCCGGCGCGCTCGTGCGAACCGTCGCGGCGGCTCGCTGGGCGCGAGCGCTCGGCACGCTGCTCGCGGCGGGCACGCCGCTCGCCGACGCCCTGCGCGCGCTATCGCAGGTGACGGGCAACACCGTATTCGACGCGGCGAGCGCGCGGATCGAAGTCCGGTTGCGGCGCGGCGAGCGGCTCGCCCACGCGATGCGGGCCGTCGGCTGCTTTCCGGCGGAGTTCGTCGAACCCATCGCCGTCGCGGAGGAGTCGAGCGCACTCGACACGATGCTGCTCGACTGCGCGGCGCTCGCCGAACGGGACGCCGACGAAAAACTCGCACTGGCCTGCGCGTGTGCCGAGCCGCTCGTCGTGATCGTGCTGGGGCTAGCCGTCGGTGCGCTCGTCATCGCGCTCTATCTGCCCGTCATCGAATTGGGCAACGTGGTGTAGCATGCCCCCCATTCGCCACTCGGCCATGATCACGACTTCCTCCGTGTACGCTTCCTTTCTCAGCGACCCGCTCGCGCGTCTCACCTTCGGCATCGGCACCGCCTTCGGCGCGTTGCCGCCGGCATGGCAGTTCGGCTTCGCGATCGCATTCGGCCTGGCTATCGGCAGCTTCGTCAACGTGGTGGCGCACCGGTTGCCGGTCATGCTCGAGCGCGCGTGGCGTCTCGAGATCAGCGAGGCAACCGGCCACGCCGCGGGGCCGGAAGAACTCCCGGCGCGCTACAACCTGTGCGTGCCGCGCAGCGCCTGCCCGCACTGCGGCCACGTACTGCGCGCGCACGAGAACATTCCCGTCCTCAGCTACGCCTTACTGCGCGGCCGCTGCTCGTCGTGCCGAGCGCCGATCGGGCTGCGCTATCCGCTCGTCGAGCTCGCGGGCGCGGTATTGGCGGCAGCCGCACTGGCCGTCTACGGCCCAACGGGCGAGGGGCTCGCCGCATTCGGATTCACCGCGGCCCTGCTTGCGATGAGCGCCATCGACGCCGAAACGCGCTTGCTGCCCGATTCCCTGACGCTGCCGCTGCTGTGGGCGGGCCTCATCGTCAATTTCGACGATACTTTCACGACACTGCACTCGGCTGTCGCGGGCGCGATCGCGGGCTATCTTTTCTTGTGGTGCATCTACTGGCTGTTTCGGTTCGCGCGCGGCGTCGAGGGCATGGGATATGGCGACTTCAAGCTGCTCGCGGCGCTAGGCGCGTGGCTCGGATGGGCTGCCTTGCCGCAAATCGTGATGATTGCGGCCGTCACGGGCGCCGGTGCCGGCCTGCTCGCCATGTGGTCGGGGCGCTTGCGCCTCGAAGAGCCGTTGCCGTTCGGCCCGTTCCTCGCGCTCGGCGGCGTCGTCACGCTGTTCGGCGGCACGCCGTTCTTTCATCTGCTCGGGGGCTAGCGATATGTTCGCCGTCGGACTCACAGGCGGAATCGGCAGCGGCAAGACCACCGTCGCCGATCTGTTCGCCGCGCAAGGCGCAGCCGTCGTCGATACCGACGTCATCGCGCACCGCGTCACGGCACCGGGCGGCGCGGCAATGCCGCTCATCGAGCAGGCATTCGGCCCGCGGTTCGTCGCCCCCGACGGTTCGCTCGATCGCGCGAAGATGCGGGCCCTCGTGTTCTCGGACGATGCGGCCAAGGCTCGACTCGAAGCGATCACCCACCCGCTCATTCGATCCGAAACCGAGCGCGAACGCGAAGCGGCGCAGGGCCCCTATGTCGTCATCGTCGTGCCGCTCCTGGTCGAGTCGGGCACTTGGACGTCGCGCGTCGATCGCGTGCTCGTCGTCGACTGCGACGTCGAGACGCAAATCGCACGCGTGATCCGCCGCAACGCGTTTGCGCGCGAACAAGTGCTGGCGATCATCGCCCGCCAAGCCACGCGCGAGGCGCGCCTCGCCGCGGCGGACGACGTCGTCGTCAACGACGGCACGCCCCTCGAGGCGCTGGCACGGGAAGTGCGGCGCCTGCATCGGCACTATCTAGCACTTTCGGGCGGCGCGGCGCCCGGAAAACGCGAACCGTAAGGCGCCCGGCGAGTCGAATCGCAAGATGTCGCACAAGCTGCGCAAATGACCGTATACATTCGCAGAACGTTCGATTCGAAGAAAAAGCTGTAAAAAGTGCCCGATTCCTTGATTGCGGGGGGCAATCGAGGGCATTAGAATGTCCTGCAATCCCACCACCCACGACGTCAGGGGCGAGCGCGCTTGATTCTTTACGAGTATCCGTTCAATGAGCGAATTCGCACGCTGCTGCGCCTCGAAGATTTGTTCGAGCGCTTTACGTTCTTTTTGAATCAAGACGACGCGCGCGAGCACCACGTCGCGCTGACGACGCTGTTCGAAATCGCAGAAGTTACGGGCCGGGCGGACCTGAAATCGGATTTGATGAAGGAGCTCGAGCGGCAGCGCCAAACGCTGGCTCCGTTCCGCGGCAATCCGGGCATCGAGCAAAACGCGCTCGAGGCCGTGCTCGGTGAAATCGAGCAAACACTGGCCGGCCTCGCTCAGATGCAAGGCAAGACGGGGCAGCACCTCACCGACAACGAATGGCTGGCAAGTATTCGCAGCCGCGCGATCATCCCGGGCGGCACCTGCGAGTTCGATCTGCCTTCGTACTATGCGTGGCAGCAATTGCACCCCGATCAGCGCCGGCAGGACATCGTCAAGTGGATCACGCCGCTCTTGCCGCTGCGCGATGCCGCGATGATCGTGCTGAGGCTCGCTCGCGAGTCAGGTCAAGCGTCGAAGGTCATGGCGATGCAAGGCAGCTATCAGCAGATGCTGTCGGGCCGCACGTACCAGTTGATGCAGGTGCGCGTTTCGCCCGAGCTGCGCGTGATTCCGGAAGCGAGTGCCAACAAGTACATGCTCTGGGTGCGTTTCACGGTGCAAGACGGGGATCTGCGTCCGCGGGCCGTGGATGTCGACGTCCCGTTCCAGTTGACGCTTTGCAGCCTTTGATTGAGCGCATGGCGTGCGCGTGCCTCGCCAAAGGGGGGCACAGCGCGCACCGATCCACCCACCACAATGCTAGAAATTCGCCGCCGGCCAGGGGTGTTCCAAGCGGCTCGCGGCGGCCTAATACGATTGCCTGACAGTATGGTTACCGTTGTCAAATGCCCGACTTGCGGAAAAGATGTCCGCTGGACGCCCGAGAACCGATTCCGCCCCTTCTGCTCGGAGCGATGCAAACAGATGGATCTGGGCGCATGGGCCAATGAGAAGTACCGGATCGGCAGCACCGACGAAGAACCGCCGTCGGACGACGACAAGCACGGCGATCTGAATTGACCGCAAGCGTAAGCGGGACCAGGATCGGGATGGGTCCCTCCCCCGTTGAATCGACCGGCCGGGCCGCTCGATCGCCGGCCCCGTCAGTCGGCGGCCAGTAGCTCCAGCACGGGAATGGCCGCGGGCAGCAGCGGCGCCACTTGCACCGGCAGATGCTCCCAACTGAACGCCTGGCCTTCACGGCCGTGCAGCTCGCCCGTCCATCCTGTCACCTTGCAAAAGTGCAGGCGCACGTAGGCGTGCGGATAGTCGTGCTCGAGCGTGTGCCAACGATGGCAATCCGTGAGCACGATGCCGAGTTCCTCGTGCAGCTCACGCGCCAGCGCCGCTTCGACGGTCTCGCCCGCCTCGAGCTTGCCGCCCGGAAACTCCCAGTACCCTTCGTACGGCTTCCCGGCCGGCCGCTGCGCGAGCAAGTACCGCCCATCGGGACTCACGAGCACACCCACCGCCACTTCGGTAACGGGGCGCCCGGTCGGCGAGCGGTCAGCGGCATCGAGGCCGCTGGATTTCGCCGTCATGCCGCAGCCCTGCGGCCCGACCAATCGCGAGCGAATTGCCAAGCCACACGGCCCGAGCGCGACCCACGCTCCAGCGCCCAAACGAGCGCATCGCCGCGCGCGTTCGCGACGTCGTCGTCGCCGCATCCGAAATGGCGCAGCCAGTGGCCGACGATAGCGAGATAGTCGTCCTGCTTGAACGGATAGAAGCTCACCCACAGCCCGAAGCGCTCGGAAAGCGAGATTTTCTCTTCGACGACCTCGCCGGGATGGATCTCGCCGTCGGACGTGTGCTTGTACGACTCGTTGTCGCTCATGTACTCGGGCAGCAGATGGCGGCGGTTCGACGTCGCGTAGATCAGGACGTTGTCGGACTGTGCCGAGACCGAGCCGTCGAGCGCGACCTTCAGCGCCTTGTAGCCCGATTCGCCCTCCTCGAACGAAAGATCGTCGCAAAACACGATGAAGCGCTCGGGCCTCGACGCGATGAGTTCGGTAATGTCGCCCAGATCGTGCAGATCGTCCTTGTCGACTTCGATCAGCCGCAGGCCATCCTTCGCATGGGCGTTCAGGCAGGCCTTGATCAGCGACGATTTGCCGGTTCCCCGCGCGCCCGTCAGCAACACGTTGTTCGCCGGGCGCTTGTTCACGAATTGGCGCGTGTTCTGCTCGATCAAGTCCTTTTGGCGATCGATGTTCTGCAGGTCGGCAAGCGTGATCGCCGAGACGGCCGGCACCGGCTGCAGATAGCCGCGGCCCTGGCGCTTGCGCCAGCGAAACGCGACGGCCGCGGACCAATCGATGTCGGGCGCCGCCGGCGGCAGCATGCCTTCGAGACGGCCGAGCAGTGCCTCGGCGCGGGTCAGAAACTGTTCGAGTTTGTCCATGGGCGATGAGCGTTGGAAAGCATCGGGCGCCGCGGCGGACAGCGCGGTGCGATCGAAGTGCGCCGCGGCCGCAATGAAGCGGCCGCGTGCGTCAAGTCAAGAGCGGTAGTCGGCGTTGATCGACACGTAGTCGTGCGATAGATCGCAAGTCCAGATCGTTGCCTGCGCCGGGCCGCGGCCGAGCAGCACGCGAATCGTGATTTCGCTCTCCTTCATCACGCGCTGGCCGTCTTCTTCGCGATAGGCGGGGTGACGCCCACCGGCCGTCGCGACGTGAACGTCCCCGAGATAGAGGTCGATCTTCGAGACGTCGAGATCGGCGATGCCGGCATAGCCGATCGCGGCCAAGATACGGCCGAGGTTCGGATCGGAAGCGTAGAACGCGGTCTTCACGAGCGGCGAGTGGCCGATCGCGTAGGCGACTTGGCGGCATTCGCCTTCGTCCGCGCCGCCTTCGACTTGCACGGTCATGAACTTGGTCGCACCCTCGCCGTCGCGCACGATCAGCTGAGCCAGCGTTTGAGCCTGGCGCACCACGGCATCGCGCAGCGCCGCGTAGGCGGCCGTGCCGGTGGAGGTGATCGCCGGCAGGCTCGACTTGCCCGTGGCGATGAGGATGAACGAGTCGTTCGTCGAAGTATCGCCGTCGATCGTGATGCAATTGAACGAGCGGTTTGCGACGTCTTTGACGAGCGTGTCGAGCACGTCCTGGGCGACGGCCGCATCGAACGCGAGAAAGCCGAGCATCGTCGCCATGTTCGGCTTGATCATGCCGGCGCCCTTGCTGACGCCCGTGAGCGTGACCGTATGCCCGTCGATCGTCACTTGGGCCGACGTGGCCTTGGGCAGCGTATCCGTCGTCATGATCGCCTGCGCCGCTTCGTGCCAATGCGCGGCCGCGCGAGATTCGAGCGCGGCGGGCAAGCCGGCCTTGAGCCGATCGATCGGCAGCGGCTCGAGAATCACGCCCGTCGAAAACGGCAGCACCTGTTCCGGCGCGATACCGGCCAGGCGGGCCAATTCGGCGCAAGTCTCGCGCGCATGGGCAAGACCCGGCTCGCCCGTGCCCGCATTGGCATTACCCGTGTTGACGACGAGCGCGCGAATGCTCTTTGCGCCGTTCGAGGCGCTTGCCTGAGCGAGATGCTCGCGGCAGACCGTCACGGGTGCGGCGCAGAAACGGTTCGACGTGAACACGCCCGCCACCGTCGCCCCTTCGTCGACGGAAACGACGAGGACGTCCTTGCGGTTCGGCTTGCGAATGTTCGCCTCGGCAAAGCCGAGCGTCACGCCGGCGACGGGATGAAGTTGCGCGGGATCGATCGAAGGAAAATTGACGGCCATGGTCGTGGGTGAGTTCGGATCGGGTTAAGCCAGCTTACCGTGACACTGCTTGTATTTCTTGCCGCTACCGCACGGGCAAGGATCGTTGCGGCCCACCTTGGGCACGCCGCCGGGCGCCGCCGCCGTGGCCGAAGCAGCCGCCGCATGCGCGCCGTGGCTCATGGCCTGGCCGACCATCTCGGTCGCGGCATCCATCGCCGCTGCCGGTGCTGCAGCGGCTTCGGCATACTCGACGTGGCGGAATTCGACGTTCTCGAGCGGGTCGCCCTGCTCCTCGTATTGCTCCGTGGCCTCTTCGAGCTGCTCCGGCGATTGGATCTGAACGTTCATGACGATGCGCGTCACTTCCGTCTTCACGATGTTGAGCAACGCCTCGAACAGTTCGAACGCCTCGCGCTTGTACTCTTGCTTCGGGTTCTGCTGGGCATAGCCGCGCAGATGGATACCCTGGCGCAAATGATCGAGTGCGGCCAGATGTTCGCGCCAGCAGCGGTCGAGCGTTTGCAGCATCACCGACCGCTCGAACGCGCTGAAGGACTCGCGGCCGACCAGCGCGACCTTCGCCTCGTAAGACTCATCGGCCGAGCCGATCACGGCGTCGACGATGTCGCCGGAATCGAGCGACTGCGACTCGTTGATCATCTCCTGCACCGCGAGATCCAACTGCCAGTCCTTGCGCAACGCCTCTTCGAGTTCGGGCGCGTTCCATTGCTCCTCGATACTGGCCGCCGGAACGTATTCATGCACGACATCCGTGACGACCGCATGACGCATGGCCGTAATGGTCTCGGTGATGTCGTGCGCTTCGAGCAGTTCGTTGCGCTGCTGGTAGATCACCTTGCGCTGATCGTTGGAGACGTCGTCGTATTCGAGCAGTTGCTTACGGATGTCGAAGTTGCGGGCTTCGACCTTGCGCTGCGCCGATTCGATCGAACGCGTGACGATGCCCGCTTCGATCGCTTCGCCCTCGGGCATGCGCAGACGGTCCATGATCGAGCGCACGCGGTCGCCCGCGAAAATGCGCAGCAGCGGATCTTCGAGCGACAGGAAGAAGCGCGAGGAGCCCGGATCGCCTTGACGGCCCGCACGGCCGCGCAGCTGGTTGTCGATCCGGCGCGACTCGTGCCGCTCCGTGCCGATGATGTGCAAGCCCCCAGCGGCCTTGACTCGATCGTGCAGCGCCTGCCACTCGCTGTGCAGCGCTTCGATGCGCCGCGCTTTTTCATCGGCGGGAATCGATTCGTCGATTTCGATCAGCGAGGCTTGCTTCTCCGCGTTGCCGCCGAGCACGATGTCGGTCCCGCGGCCGGCCATGTTCGTCGCGATGGTGATGCGCTGCGGCCGCCCGGCTTCCGCCACGATGCCCGCTTCGCGGGCGTGCTGCTTGGCGTTGAGCACTTCGTGCGGCAGGCCCGCTTTCGTCAGCAGATCCGACAGCAGCTCGGAATTCTCGATCGACGTCGTGCCGACCAGCACGGGCCGGTCGTGGTCGTAGCATTCGCGGATTTCGCGGATGACGGCGTCGTAGCGCTCCTTGGCGGTCTTGTAGATCTGATCCTGACGGTCGATCCGCTTCGGCGGACGGTTCGTCGGGATGACGACCGTTTCCAACCCGTAGATTTCGTTGAACTCGTACGCTTCCGTATCGGCCGTGCCGGTCATGCCCGACAGCTTCGCGTACATGCGGAAGTAGTTTTGGAACGTGATCGATGCGAGCGTTTGGTTCTCGCTCTGGATCTTCGCGTGCTCCTTCGCCTCGACGGCCTGATGCAGCCCGTCCGACCAGCGGCGGCCCGCCATCAACCGGCCCGTGAATTCATCGACGATGACGACTTCGCCGTTCTGCACGACGTAGTGCTGATCGCGGAAGAACAGCGTATGGGCGCGCAGCGCGGCGTACACGTGGTGCATCAGCGTGATGTTCTGCGCGGCGTAGAGGCTTTCGCCTTCGCCGATCAAGCCCCATTCGGAGAGCAAGCGCTCGGCCTTCTCGTGGCCCGACTCCGTGAGGAACACCTGGCGGCCCTTTTCGTCGAGCGTGTAGTCGCCCGGCTTTTCGACGCCCGTGCCGTCCGCCTTTTCCTCGCCGATCTGCTGCTCGAGCAGCGGCGGCAGCGCGTTCATGCGCACGTACAGCTCGGTGTGGTCTTCGGCTTGGCCGGAGATGATGAGCGGCGTGCGCGCTTCGTCGATCAGGATCGAGTCGACTTCGTCGACGACCGCGAAGTTCAGCGAACGCTGCACGCGCGAGCCGGTCTCGTAGACCATGTTGTCGCGCAGGTAATCGAAACCGAATTCGTTGTTGGTGCCGTACGTGATGTCGGCCGCATACGCCTGTTGCTTCGACTCGTGGTCCATCTGCGACAAGTTGATGCCGACCGATAGACCGAGGAAGTTGTACAGCTTGGCCATCCACTCCGCGTCGCGCTGAGCGAGGTAGTCGTTCACCGTCACGACGTGCACGCCGCGCCCCGACAGCGCGTTCAAGTAGGCGGCCAGCGTGGCGACGAGCGTCTTGCCCTCGCCCGTGCGCATTTCGGCGATCTTGCCGTAGTGCAGGACCATGCCCCCGATCATCTGCACGTCGAAGTGGCGCATCTTCAGCACGCGGCGGCTCGCCTCGCGGCAGACGGCGAAAGCTTCGGGCAGCAGCTTGTCGAGCGACTCCCCGCTCGCGACGCGCTGGCGGAATTCATCCGTTTTCGCGCGCAGTTGGTCGTCCGTCAATTGCTCGATTTGCGGCTCGAGCGCATTGATCACCGCGACGGTCTTTTGATACTGCTTGACGAGACGCTGGTTGCGGCTGCCAAAGATCTTTTGGAGAAAACCGGTGGTCATCGGGTCGAGTATGCGTCGCGGCTTCGGCCGGACACCCGCGCGGCGGCTCGTTGGGACGCCACGGCGGATGACCGGATTCGGATAGCCTCGGCGGCTTATTCCATGAGTGAATTCGAATCGCGCATTTTAGCACGCGAGCCTTAATCTACCGTGTCGCCCGCCAGGGGCCGCGGCTCGCCCGGATGAGACGCGGCAAGCGGCATGCGCGGGATAAAGGCCGCATACCGTCCAAGCACGGGCAGGTACAATCGCACCATGAGCCGCTTTTCGTCCTTTTCGAAGTTCGCCGCGCCGCGCCGGCCGCAAGCCGTCGCCGAAGTGCTCGGGCGCACCGACGCGTTCGCCGCCCTGCGCGCCGGCGTGGAGCAGATCGCCGCGCTCGAGCGCGACCTCGTGCAGCTCTTGCCCGATTATTTGTCGGCCAACGTCGAACCGGGCTTCATCAAGGACGGCACGCTGACGCTGTTCGCGGCGCACAGCGCGCTGGCAGCGCGTTTGCGCCACGTGGAGCCGCGCCTGCTGTCGGAGCTGCAGCTGCGCGGCTGGCCCGTGCGCGCGCTCGCCATCAAGGTGAGGCCTCGGGCCGTCGCGGAGCCGCCGGCGCCCAAGCAAGCCCGCATGACACCGGTCGGCGCCGCGGCGCTGCAGGCGCTGAGCCGTTCGCTCGCCCCCTCCCCGCTGCAGGTGGCCCTGGCCAAGATGGCCGCTCGTCACGGAAAACCTGTCGACGAAAAAAAATGAGCGGCCCGCGAGCCGCTCATTTCGATACGTCCGATCTTTCCGATATTTCGCCCGCCCGTCAGGCGAACGCCGTCTGCGCCTCGTAACCGAAGCCGCGCGGCGCGTGCTGCGCGTCGTCGAACGTCAGCACTTCGTACGCATCCTCGTGCGCAAGCAACTCGCGCAGCAGCGCATTGTTCAGGCCGTGGCCCGATTTGTATGCCGTGTACGAGGCCAGCAGCGGATGGCCGACAACGTAAAGATCGCCGATCGCATCGAGCATCTTGTGCTTGACGAACTCATCGTCGTAACGAAGGCCGTCGTTGTTCAAGATGCGGTATTCGTCGAGCACGATCGCGTTGTCCATCGTACCGCCGCGAGCCAACCCGAGCTCGCGCAGCATCTCGACTTCGTGCGCGAAACCGAATGTACGAGCACGCGCGATTTCGCGGACATACGACGTCGTCGCGAAATCGACTTCGAGCGCCTGCCCCGTCTTATCGACGGCTGGATGGTGGAAATCGATCGTGAATTTGAGCTTGAAGCCGAAATACGGCTCGAGGCGCGCAACTTTGTCGCCGTCGCGCACTTCAACGGGCTTGGTCACCTTGATGAATTTCTTCGCCGCGTTTTGCTCTTCGATCCCGGCCGATTGCATCAGAAACACGAACGAAGACGCACTGCCGTCCATGATCGGAATTTCTTCGGCCGTGACGTCGACGTACAGATTGTCGATACCCAAGCCGGCGCAGGCCGACATCAGATGCTCGACCGTCGACACGCGCGCGCCGTCCTTCTGCAGCACGGAGGCAAGACGCGTATCGCCGATCGCCAGCGCCGAAGCCGGAATGTCCACGGGCGTCGCCAAATCGATGCGCGAAAACACGATGCCGGTGTTCGCGGCAGCGGGGCGCAGCGTCAGTTCGACCTTGCGTCCAGAGTGCAGGCCGATTCCAACGGTTTTGACGATCGATTTGATAGTGCGTTGCTTCAACATGGTTCCGTTCACTCGATTGCTATTTTCAATCGGTATTTTTCAGTTCATAGCAGTAAGTATACTCTATCCGGCGCAAGCCTTCATTTCACCGGACGTATCAATCTGTTTCCCCCGATTACCGGAATCGATGGGACAAGGCCGGTGGCCGGAACGGAGGCGTTCCCGGACACCGGCCCGTAATGGACCGTCACAAAAAACGCGGCGCCTGCGTTGCCGCAGCGCAACACCAAGCGCGGTCCGACCGCCCGGGGTCGAACCGAAATGCGGCGCGCAGGAGACCGGGCAAGCGATATGAGCCGTCTCGCTTGCCGATCTTTTCGAGCAGCGCTCGCTCCGGCGCATCTTGCCCGCGATGCGCCGAACACCCGTCCGCACCTCGCCCGCGCTCATGCCGGGACCGATTCTACGTCGTTCCGGCCGAGCACCGCACGCGCGCGGTCAGCGGCTCGCCCGCTGCCAAATCCGCCTGTCGCAAACCGGGGCTTTTGCGTGCGCGCGGTCCATCGCACCCGCACGCGCCGCGCCGCCCGCTCTCGGGCGCGCCGACAGCCGATCCACCCGCGCCGCTGGCGCGCTGCGGGTCCCGGCCGCACCCGGTCGCAGGGCAGGACGAAGCCGCCTGACGCCGTTGCCGTTCATGATCCCGTCCTTCGTCGGCGCCGGCGCACGAGGCGCCCGCGCGACGAACGCACCGCTCGCTTAGTCGGCCTGCTTGCGCAGGAACGCCGGGATGTCGTACGTGTCGACGCCCTTTTCCTGCAGCGCCTGCACATGCGAAGCCGCCGTCTCGCGCGAGTTGCGCCACACTGCCGGCGTATCGAACGCGCCGTAGTCGGCCGTGTTCGCTTGCGTCGACTGCGGGGTGTAGCCGTGCTGCATCACAGGCTGGTTGTCCGTGCCCGTGCGCAGCAGCGTCATCGGCGCGGCTTGCTGCTTTTTCGCCGCACCGGCTGCCGTGCGGCCGAGACCCGTCGCCACCACCGTGACGCGCAGCGCATCGCCCATCGCGTCGTCGTAGACCGCACCGAAGATGACCGTCGCGTCTTCCGCCGCGTAGCTCTTGATCGTGTTCATCACTTCGCGCGTTTCCGACAAGCGCAGCGAGCGGCTCGACGTGATGTTCACGAGCACACCGCGCGCACCCGACAGATCGACGCCTTCGAGCAGCGGGCTCGCGACGGCCTGTTCGGCCGCCAGACGGGCGCGATCGACGCCGGCCACCGTGGCCGTGCCCATCATCGCCTTGCCTTGCTCGCCCATCACCGTCTTCACGTCTTCGAAGTCGACGTTGACCAAACCATCGACATTGATGATTTCGGCAATGCCGGCCACCGCGTTGTTGAGAACGTCGTCCGCGCACTGGAAGCACTTGTCCATCTCGGCGTCATCGCCCATCACCTCGAACAGCTTGTCGTTCAGAACGACGATCAGCGAGTCGACGTGATCCTCCAGTTGCTGCGAACCTGCCTCTGCCACGCGCATGCGCTTGCCGCCTTCGAATTCGAACGGCTTGCTCACGACGCCCACGGTCAGAATGCCCATCTCCTTGGCGATCTGCGCGACCACGGGCGCCGCGCCCGTACCCGTGCCGCCGCCCATGCCGGCCGTGATGAACACCATGTGCGCGCCACGCAATGCATCGGCGATCCGCTCGCGCGCCTCTTCGGCCGCCGCACGTCCCATCTCCGGCTTCGCACCGGCGCCGAGCCCGGTGTTGCCGAGCTGAATCACGTTGGGCGCGCGCGAACGCGACAACGCTTGCGCATCGGTGTTCATGACGACGAAATCGACGCCCTGCACCCCTTTGCTGATCATGTGCGTGACGGCATTGCCGCCTGCACCGCCAACACCCACCACCTTGATGATGGTGCCGTTGGTTTCCGTTTCCAACATCTGGAATTCCATGTTGCCTCCGTCAAGAAAAATTCCTGCTCATCGGCCGTTACTCGGCGAAGGATCGGGCAACCCTTCGCCGCGCGCGAGCCGCCGGCACCCGCGCTTTCACTGCCCGCCCGAAACGCATCCGAAACGATGCGCGCACGGCTTTCCCAAAAATCAAAAATTGCCCAAGAACCAGTCCTTCATGCGCGAGAAGACCTGCCCCATCGAGCCGGACTGAACCGCCACCTTGCGGCCGCGCATCCGTTGCGACGAGCCTTCGACGAGCAAACCCATCGCCGTCGAATAGCGCGGATTGCGCACGACGTCCGCAAGGCCTCCCGCGTATTCCGGCACGCCGATGCGCACCGGCTTCAGAAAAATGTCTTCGCCGAGTTCGACCATGCCCGGCATCATCGAAGCACCGCCCGTCAGAACGATGCCGGAGCTCAAGAGTTCCTCGTAACCCGACTCGCGCACGACTTGATGCACGAGCGAGAACAACTCTTCGACGCGCGGCTCGATCACGGCCGCAAGCGCCTGGCGCGACAGTGTGCGCGGACCGCGTTCACCGAGGCCCGGCACCTCGATCATTTCGTCCGGATCGGCGAGCGCTTGCTTCGCGATGCCGTAGCTGACCTTGATGTCTTCCGCATCGGGCGTCGGCGTGCGCAGCGCCATCGCGATGTCGCTCGTGATCTGATCGCCCGCGATCGGAATCACGGCCGTGTGGCGAATCGCGCCTTCGCTGAAGATCGCGATGTCGGTCGTGCCGCCGCCGATGTCCACGAGCACGACGCCGAGTTCCTTCTCGTCTTCCGTCAACACCGCCAGCGACGACGCGAGCGGCTGCAGGATCAGATCGTTGACCTCGAGCCCGCAGCGCCGCACGCACTTGACGATGTTCTGCGCGGCGGACACCGCGCCCGTCACGATGTGCACCTTCACCTCGAGGCGGATGCCGCTCATGCCGATCGGCTCGCGCACGTCCTCCTGCCCGTCGATGATGAATTCCTGCGTGAGGATGTGCAGCACCTGCTGATCGGTCGGGATGTTGATCGCCTTGGCGGTCTCGATCACGCGCGCGACGTCGGCCTGCGTCACCTCTTTATCCTTGATCGCCACCATTCCGCTCGAATTGAAGCTGCGAATGTGGCTGCCCGCGATCCCCGTGAACACGTTGGTGATCTTGCAGTCGGCCATCAACTCGGCTTCCTCGAGCGCGCGCTGGATCGACTGCACCGTGGCCTCGATGTTCACCACGACGCCTTTTTTCAGACCCTTCGATTCGCTTTGCCCGAGCCCGATCACTTCGTAGTGGCCCTCGCCGCGCAATTCAGCCACGACCGCCACGCACTTGGCCGTGCCGATGTCGAGGGCAACCAGCAGATCCTTGTAGTCTTTACTCATAGCGTGCTCATTGCGTGTGATGTGTTACTTCGCCGCGGGTTTGCCCGCGGTCGCATTGCCGATGAAGCGCATCCCCGCGGCGCGAATCGCAAAGCCGTTCGGATAGCGCAGATCCGCGTATTCGATGTCCTTACCCCAGCGAGCCGTGAGCGCCGCCCACGCCGCCGTCAGCCGCTGGCTGCGCTCGGCGAGCGTTTGCGGGTTGCGTTCCCGGCCGTACTCGATCTGCGTGCCGTTCGAGAGCTTCACCGTCCACGCGTAGCGCGGCGACAGCGTCACTTCGTCAGGCGTCCCGCCGAGCGGCGCCAGCCACTTCTTGAACTCGAAGTAGCGGGCGACGACTTCCTTCTCCGTCCCGTTCGGCCCGTCGAACGAGGGCAAGTCTTGATCGAGCTCGCCCTGGTTCGCCGTGAACAGTTCGCCGTCGACGCTCACGAGCTGATCGGTGCCCCAGGTACCGAGCGGCTTGTATTCCTCGAGCGTGACCGCGAGCGCGTTCGGCCAGACACGGCGCACGCTCGCGCGCCGGACCCACGGCATTTGCTCGAACGCCTGCCGCGCGCTATCGAGATCGACGGTGAAGAAATTGCCCTTCAGATGGCCAACGACGCTTGCGCGCACCGTCGGCGCATTGATGTGCTCGGTATCGCCGCCGATCGCGATCGTATGCAGCGCGAACGCCGGCCGCTGCATGAGCCAAAAGCCGCCGGCCGCCAACAGCGCCACCGCCAACAGCGCATAGAGCGCGTTGGCTGCGAGGTTCAGTTGGCGTACGTTGTTCCACATGGCCGTCGATCAATCCTTCAGCGTCAGCGCCAGCACGCCGACCACCAGTTCCTGATAGCTGATGCCGACCGAGCGCGCCGCCTTGGGCGGCAGCGAGTGGTCGGTCATGCCCGGCGCCGTGTTCACTTCGAGGAAGTAGGCATTGCCGTCCCCATCGAGCATGAAATCGGCACGCCCCCAGTCGGAACAGCCCAGCACCTCGAAGGCCCGGCGCGAAAGCGCCTTCAAACGCGTTTCCTCTTCCGGCGCGAGGCCGCACGGAATCAGATACTGCGTGTCGTCGGCGACGTACTTCGCGTGGTAGTCGTAGAACTCGCCGGCCGGCACGATGCGGATGATCGGCAAGTCGAGATCGCCGGCGATGCAGGCGGTGTACTCGCCGCCGCCTTCGATGCTCTTCTCGACGACGACGATCTTGTCGAACTTCGCCGCTTCCTCGAGCGCGGCCGGCAATGCGCCGGCGCTCTTCACCTTGATGACGGCCACGCTCGAACCCTCGCTCGCGGGCTTCACGAACAGCGGCAAGCCGAGTTTCGCGACGATGTCGCCGGCTCGCGCCGCATAGTCGTCGCCGCGTATCACGGCTTCGAACGGGGGCGTCGGCACGCCGAGCTGCTGCCAGACGAGTTTCGTGCGGAACTTGTCGAGGCCGAGCGCCGAGCCGAGCACGCCCGTGCCCGTGTAGCGAATGCCGTAGAAGTCGAGCGCGCCCTGGATCTGGCCGTTCTCGCCGTAGCCGCCGTGCAGCGCATTGAATGCGCGCACGAAGCCTTCGTCCTTCAGCGCCGACAGCGGACGCTCGGACGGATCGAACGCATGCGCGTCGATGCCGGCATCGCGCAGCCCTTTGAGCACGAGCGAGCCCGACTTGAGCGACACCTCGCGCTCGGCCGATTCGCCGCCTAGGAGGACGGCCACTTTGCCGAATTGTTTCGGATCGATGGTACTCATCGCTATGCCTTCATACTTTCAGTTCTTGAGCGAGGCGGCCCGGCACCGTGCCGATCGAGCCCGCCCCCATCGTGATCACCACGTCGCCGTCGCGCACGAGCGTCGACAGCGCCCGCGGCACCTCGTCCACCGTCTCGACGAACGCCGGATCCACCTTGCCCGCCGCGCGAATCGCGCGCGCGAGCGCATTGCCGTCGGCCGCCACGATCGGCGCCTCGCCGGCCGCGTAGATTTCCGTCAGGACCAGCGCATCGACGCTCGACAGCACGCCGACGAAATCCTCGAAACAATCGCGCGTGCGCGTGTAGCGATGCGGCTGGAACGCGAGCACGAGCCGCTTGCCCGGAAACGCGCCGCGCGCCGCCGCGATCGTTGCCGCCATCTCGACCGGGTGATGCCCGTAATCGTCGATCAACGTGTAGCTGCCGCCGCCGGCCACGCGCATCTCGCCGTAGCGCTGAAAACGCCGGCCGACACCCGTGAATTCCGCCAGCGCGCGCTGGATATCGGCATCGGCGATCTCGAGTTCGGTGGCGATCGCGATCGCGGCGAGCGCGTTTTGCACGTTGTGCGTGCCGGGCATGTTCAGCACGATGTCGAGCGGCGCCGAGCCTTCGCGGATCGCCGTGAAGTGCATCTTTCCCTCGCGCGCGAACACGTTGACGGCGCGCACCTGCGCATCGGGCGCGAAGCCATAGCCGATCACCGGCTTCGAGACGAACGGCAAAATCTGGCGCACGTTCGCGCAATCGACGCAGAGCACGGCGATGCCGTAGAACGGCAGCCGGTGCGTGAATTCGATGAACGCCTGTTTGAGCCGAGCGAAATCGTGCCCGTAGGTATCCATGTGATCTTCGTCGATGTTCGTGACGACTTCGATCACGGGCAGCAGATTGAGGAACGACGCATCCGATTCGTCCGCTTCGGCGACGATGAAATCGCCCGTGCCGAGGCGCGCGTTGACCCCGGCGCTCGTCAAGCGGCCGCCGATGACAAATGTGGGATCGAGCCCGCCCGCCGCCAGCACGCTCGCGACGAGGCTCGTCGTCGTGGTTTTGCCGTGCGTGCCCGCGATCGCGATGCCCTGCTTCAGGCGCATGAGTTCGGCGAGCATCACGGCGCGCGGCACGATCGGAACGTGCTTGCGGCGAGCGGCCAGCACTTCGGGGTTGTCGCTGCGCACGGCCGTCGAGACGACAACGGCATCCGCGCCTTCGATGTTCTGCGCGTCATGCCCGATCGCGATGCGCGCGCCGAGCGAGGCGAGCCGGTCGGTCGAGGCGCTGCGGGCGAGATCGGAGCCGCTCACGCGATAGCCGAGCGTGACGAGCACTTCCGCGATACCGCACATGCCGGCGCCGCCGATGCCGACGAAGTGAATATGTTTGACGATGTGTTTCATGACTTTCCTTCCTGGCGCGCGAGCGCCACGGCCGCGCAGACCTGCGCGACGCGATCGGTGGCTTCGGGCTTGGCCAGCAGGCGCGCGCGCTCGGCCATCTCGGCAAGCGTCTCGCGCGTCTGGCTGCGCAGCCAATCCGCTAGGTTCTCCGGCGACAAATCGCGCTGCTGCACGAGCACGGCGGCGCTTTGCGAGGCCAAGAATTCGCCGTTCGTGGTTTGGTGATCGTCCACCGCGTGCGGGAACGGCACGAACAGCGCCGCAACGCCCACGGCCGCCACTTCGGCCACCGTCATGGCGCCGGAGCGACAGATGACGAGATCGGCGTCGCCATAGGCGGCGGCCATGTCGTCGATGAACGGCACGAGGCGCAGCGCCTCGCCGGGCTCGAACCCGGCCTGCGCGTAGTTGGCGCGCAGCGCGTCGATGTGCTTCGCCCCCGCTTGATGGATCACGTGCGGCCGTTCGTCCCCACCGAGCAGCGCGAGCGCGCGCGGCACGCACTCGTTCAGCGCCGCGGCGCCCAGGCTGCCGCCGACGACGAGCACGCGCAGCGGGCCGGTACGGCTCGCATAGCGCGCCTTCGGCGCTTGCGCGTGACACAGTTCGTCGCGCAGCGGGTTGCCGGTCCATTCGGCGCCGGGCAGCGTGTCGGGGAACGCGACGAGCACGCGCCGCGCGAGCTTCGCGAGCACTTTGTTCGCGAGCCCGGCGACGGAATTCTGTTCGTGCAGCACGAGAGGACGCCCCGTCAGCGCCGTCATGATGCCGGCGGGAAACGTAATGTAGCCGCCCATGCCGAGCACGACGTCGGGCTGCACGCGCTTGAGCACGCGCGCGCTTTCCAAGCATGCGCGCAGCAGATTGATCGGCAGCATCAGCTTCGTCTTGAGACCTTTGCCGCGCAGCCCGCCGAAGCGCACGTACTCGATCGGCACACCGTGCTTGGGCACGAGCGACGCTTCCATGCCGGACGGATTGCCAAGCCAGACGACGCGCCAGCCCCATGCGCGCATGCGATGGGCGACCGCGAGCCCCGGGAATACGTGTCCCCCGGTGCCGCCGGCCATGACCATCAGCGTGTGCTGGGGCGTGGTGCTCATACCTTCCCTCCCCGCATCAGCACCCGATTCTCGTAATCAACGCGCATCAGCACGGCCAAAGCCACGCAGTTGAGCACGATCCCCGATCCGCCGTAGCTCACGAGCGGCAGCGTCAGCCCTTTCGTCGGCAGCAGGCCGAGATTCACACCCATGTTGATGAACGTCTGCGCGCCGAACCACAAGCCGATGCCCTTGGCCATCAGGCCCGCGAACGTGCGGTCGAGCGCAAGCGCCTGCCGGCCGATCTCGAACGAGCGGCGCACGATCCAGTAGAACAGCAGAATCACGATGAGCACGCCGACGAACCCGAGTTCCTCGCCGATCACGGCGAGGATGAAGTCCGTATGCGCCTCGGGCAGGTAGTTGAGCTTTTCGACGCTGCCGCCGAGCCCGACCCCGAACCACTCGCCGCGGCCGAAGGCGATCAGCGAGTGCGTCAATTGATAGGCCTTGCCTTGCGCGTAGCGATCGTCCCACGGGTCGAGGTACGCGAAGATCCGCTCGCGCCGCCACGGCGACGCCCAGACAAGAATCGAAAACGTGCCGACTGCCGTGGCGACGAGGCCGCCGAACAGCTTGCCGTTCACGCCGCCGAGGAACAGCACGCCCATCGCGATCGCCGCGACGACCATGAACGCGCCCATGTCGGGCTCGAGCAGCAGCAGCGCGCCGACGACGCCAACGGCGAAGCCCATCGGCAAGAAGCCCTTGGCGAAGCTGTGCATGTGCTCCTGCTTGCGCACCGTGTAGTTCGCGGCATAGATCGTGACCGCGAGCTTCATGATTTCCGACGGCTGCATGTTCATGAGGCCGAGCGGAATCCAGCGGCGCGCGCCGTTCACACCCTTGCCGATGTGCGGAATCAGCACGAGCACGAGCACGAAGAGCGTGAGCAGGAAGAGCTTGGGCGCGTATTTATCCCAGACCGAGATCGGGATCTTGAACACGACGATCGCGATGGCCGAGGCAAGCACGATGGAGATCACGTGGCGCATCAGGAATGCGTACGTGTGATAGGACGCGTACTTGGGCGAATCGGGCATCGCGATCGACGCCGAGTAGACCATCACCACGCCGAGCCCGAGCAACGCGATCACGACCCACAGCAGCGCATGGTCGTAATCGAGCATGCGCGAGCGCACCGGGCGCATTCCGCTGACGGCGCTCGCGAGCCCGCCCACGCCGGACGAAGCCGCCTTGCCGCCGCCGCCCGTCTTGACGGCCGGCTTGCCGCCCGCCGCCGCATCGCGTTGCATGAGACGTGAGCCGAAACGGTCAGTCCAACTCATAGCATCGTCCCCCGCTCTGCCGCGATCTCCTCGACCGTGCCACGGAACACGGCCGCGCGATGCGCGTAGTTGTCGAACATATCGAGGCTCGCGCAGGCCGGCGACAGCAGCACCGCATCGCCGGGCTGCGCGAGCGCCGCGGCCGCGCGCGTCGCGGCCTCGAGTGTCGGATGATCGGCCAGCACGACGCCGGTCCCGGCAAGCGCCTCGCGAATGCGCGGCGCGTCGCGGCCGATCAGCATGACGGCGCGGCACCAGCTCGCCACGGGACGCACGAGCGGCTCGAAATCTTGCCCCTTGCCGTCGCCGCCGGCGATCAGCACGATGCGCTGCGCGAGCCCGTCGAGTGCCGCGACGGTCGCGCCGACGTTCGTCCCCTTGCTGTCGTCCACATAGTCGATGCCGTCGATCGATGCGATCAGCTCGACGCGATGCGGCTCCCCGCGGTATTCGCGCAACCCGTGCAGCAGCGGCGCGGCCGGCAGACCGATCGCACGCGCCAGCGCGAACGCGGCCAGCGCGTTGGCCGCGTTGTGCAGCCCGCGAATGCGCAGCGCGTCGGCGGGCATCAAGCGCGTCATCGCGAGGTCGGCGGGCGCGGCCGCCTCTTGGCGGCGGCGGCGCGGCGACGCCGCTTCGTCCGACGGCTCTCGCTCGCGCGCCTGCACGAGCCAGTTGATGCCGTTTTCGCGCACGAGCCCGCAATCGCCCAAGCGCGCCGGCTCGTTCAAGCCGAACGTGACGTACGACGCCGGCGCATCGCCTGCTGCTTGTGCCCGCGGCGCGAGCGCCATCGTGCGGGCATCGTCGCGATTGAGCACGCGCACGGTGCCCGGGCCGAAGATGCGCCCTTTCGCCGCGGCATAGGCATCGAGCCCGCCGTGCCAATCGAGGTGATCCTGCGTGATGTTGAGCAAGGCCGCCGCGTCGGGGGCAAACGTGTGCGCCGTCTCGAGCTGAAAGCTCGACAGCTCGAGCACCCAAATATCGGGCAGCGCCGCGCCGTCGATCGCATCCATCAAACGGTCGAGCATCGACGGGCTGATGTTGCCGGCAACCGCCACCTTTTTGCCGGCGCGCTCGCACAGTTGCCCCGTCATGCTCGTCGTCGTCGTTTTGCCGTTCGTACCCGTGATCGCGACGACTTTCGGCGCGTAGCCGCTCTCGCCGAGGTGCCGGAGGGCCTGCGCGAAGAATTCGACTTCGCCCCAAACGGGAATGCCGCGCTCCCGCGCGCTCGCGATAAGGGGAACGAGGTCTTGCGCGAGCGGCGAAAGTCCCGGGCTCAGCGCGACGAGTTCGATGCCGTCATCGAGCAGCGCGGGCGTAAAAGCGCCGCCGACGAACTGCGCCTCGATCCCGTGCGTTTCGAGCGCGCGCACGTTCGGCGGCGCCTCGCGCGTATCGGCGATGCGCAAGCGGCACCCCTGGCGCGAACACCAGCGCGCCATCGCGAGGCCCGATTCACCGAGCCCCAGCACGAGCACCATCGGCCTTTGCCGATCTCGAAACGTCTCGCCGAACATCGCTTGCTTTCCCTTTTTCCTTTGCGTTTGCCGCGCGTCAGCGCAGCTTCAACGTCGACAGACCGAACAGACAGAGCATCAACGTGATGATCCAAAAGCGCACGACCACCTGCGTCTCCTTCCAGCCGGACAACTCGAAGTGGTGATGCAGCGGAGCCATCTTGAAGATGCGCCGCCCTTCGCCGTAGCGCTTCTTCGTGTACTTGAACCAGACGACCTGAAGCATGACCGACACCGTCTCGGCCACGAAAATCCCGCCCATGATGAACAGCACGATTTCTTGCCGCACGATGACGGCGACCGTGCCGAGCGCGCCGCCGAGCGCCAGCGCGCCGACGTCGCCCATGAAGACCTGCGCGGGGTGCGTGTTGAACCAGAGGAACGCGAGCCCCGCCCCGCCCATTGCCGAACAGAAGATCAACAGCTCTCCGGCACCCGGAATGTGCGGAAACAGCAGGTACTTCGAATAGACCGAGCTGCCCATCACGTAGGCGAACACGCCCAGCGAAGCGCCGACAAGCACGACGGGCATGATCACGAGGCCGTCGAGACCGTCGGTCAGGTTCACGGCATTGCTCGCGCCGACGATGACGAAGTAGGTCAACGCGATGAAGCCCCACACGCCGAGCGGATAGCTGATCGACTTCAGGAACGGCAGCATCAAATCCGCGCGCGCGGGCAGCCCCATCGACAAGCCGCTGCGCACCCACGCCATGAACAGGTCGAAGACGCGGACGTTGCTCGCTTCGGAGACGCTGAAGGCGAGATACACGGCCGCGAACAGACCGATGACCGATTGCCAGAAATACTTTTCGCGCGACGACATCCCGCGCGGGTCCTTGTAGACGACCTTGCGATAATCGTCGACCCAGCCGATCACGCCGAAGCCGAACGTCACGAGCATCACGATCCAAATGAAGCGGTTCGTCAAATCGGCCCAGAGCAGCGTCGAGACGGCGATCCCGATCAGAATCAGCACGCCGCCCATCGTCGGGGTGCCCGATTTGACGAGGTGCGTCTTCGGTCCGTCGGTGCGCACAGCCTGGCCGACCTTCATTTCCGCCAGTTTGCGAATCACCCACGGGCCGCAGGCGAGCCCGATCACGAGCGCGGTGATGGTGGCCATCACCGCGCGAAACGTCAGATAGCTGAATACGCGCAAAAAGCTTGCGTCGTTCTGCAGCCATTGCGCCAGCACCAGCAGCATGCTCTTCCTTCTCTTTCAATGCGTGCCGGGCAAATCGCCCGACACGGGGGGTTGTGGTTGAGCGGTCAGCGCCTCGACAACGCGCTCCATCCGCATGAAACGCGAGCCCTTCACGAGCAGCGTCGCGCTCGATCCGAAGCCCGCTTGCAGCACATACTCGACGAGCGCGCGAACGTCATCGAAATGGCGGGCCATGCCTTCGCCGGAACCGATGCCCGCCGCCGCGCTCTGCGCCTTCTCGAACGCCGTGCACGCGTCGCGCGCCGCGTCGCCGAGCGCCAGCAGCACGTCGATCCCGCGCTCGCGCGCGTAGGCACCCACTTCGCGATGAAACTCGGGACCGTTGTCCCCGACCTCGCCCATATCGCCCATCACGAGCACGCGCGGCGCGCCGCGGGCGGCCAGGACGTCGATCGCCGCACGCATCGAGTCCGGGTTCGCGTTGTAGGTGTCGTCGATGACAGTCGCGCCGGCCAGCGCACCCACCACCGCACGCTTCGTCTGGAGCCGTCCTTTCACCGGCGAAAACGCCTCTAAGCCGCGCGCGATGTCGGCCAGCGGCACGTTCGCGGCAACGGCCGCGGCCGTTGCGGCCAACGCATTGCGCGCGTTGTGATCGCCGAGCACCTGCAGCGTCGCTTCGAACTCGCCCGCCGGCGTGCGCACACGCAAACGGTTGCCTTCGAGCGCGCCGGTAACCGCCGCCGCAACGCGAGCGCCAACTTCTTGCGAAGCGTCTTCGAGCGCGAAATCGACGATACGGTTCCCCGTGGCCGCGGTGCGCCAGATACTGGCGTAGGCGTCATCCGCCGGAAACACGGCCACGCCGTCGGCCGGCAACGCGTGAATCACGCTGGCGTGCTCGAGTGCGACGGCCTCGACCGTCGCCATGAATTCTTGATGTTCGCGCTGCGCGTTGTTCACGAGGGCGATCGTCGGCAACGCGATTTTCGCGAGCACGTCGGTCTCGCCCGGGTGATTCATGCCGACTTCGATGACGGCGAACCGATGCATCGCGCCCAAGCGCAGCAACGTGAGGGGCAAGCCCACGTCGTTGTTGAAGTTGCCGGCCGTGGCCAGCCGCGCCGATTCTCCGGCCGCTTGGGCGAAGATCGAAGCGATCATCTCCTTGACCGTCGTCTTGCCGTTGCTGCCCGTCACGGCGACGAGCGGGATCGCGAACCGGCGGCGCCAGCCGCGCGCGAGCGCGCCGAGCGCAACGCGCGTATCGGGCACGACGAGCGCCGGGACGCGCCAGTCATCGGGCAAACGCGATGCGATCACGGCACTCACGCCACGCGAAGCGACATCGGGCAGAAAATCGTTCGCGTCGAATCGATCGCCCTTGAGCGCGACGAACAAGTCGCCGTAGCCTGCCGTGCGGCTATCCGTGCCGATGCGCTCGAATACGGCGGCGCCGTCGCCATGCACGACGGCGCCGGGGATCAGCTGCGCGGCTTCGATCAGCGAAAGCATCGTCATTGCTCGCCCCCGCGCACATGCGTTGCGCGCGCGGCGAGCGCGAGGCGGGCGTGATCCTGATCGGAGAAAACGCGCTTCTTACCCATGATTTCCTGTGTCGCCTCGTGCCCCTTGCCGGCCAGCAGGACCACATCCTCTCTGGCCGCGTCGCGCACGGCGTGCAAAATCGCGTTGGCGCGATCCTCGATGCGGCGCGCCGCGTCCGGATGCGTCATGCCGGCGCCGATCTGATCGATGATCGATGCGGGATCCTCGGTGCGCGGGTTGTCGCTGGTGACGACCACCGCATCGGCCAGGCGCTCGGCGATCGCGCCCATGAGCGGGCGCTTGGTCGCGTCGCGATCGCCGCCGCAGCCGAACATGCAAACGAGCTTGCCGCCGCGCGCTTGAGCCATCGGCCGCAGTGCGTCGAGCGTCTTCTCGAGCGCATCGGGCGTGTGAGCATAGTCGACGACGACGAGCGGCTCGTCGTTCGCGATGCGTCCGCCGAGCCGCTGCATGCGGCCGTTGACGGGCTCGAGCTTCGCGAGCTGCGCAAGCGCGTCGGCAAGCGGGACGTCCGCGGCCAGCAACGCGCCGAGCACGCCGAGCAGATTGCTGATGTTGAACTCGCCGAGCGTGCCGACCTCGACCTCCGCCGTGCCCCAATCCGAAGACAGATGAAACGCCGTGCCGGTCGCGGTGGCGCGCACGTTAGTCGCCACGAGCGCCGCATGCGCGCTCGGCGCATCGCTCGCCGCACCGATGCCGTACGCGATCGTCGGCAAGCGCGGCTGCGTCCGCGCGATGAGCCGGCGGCCGGCTGCATCGTCGCGATTGATGACTGCGGTCTTGAGCGTGGCCCAATCGAACAGCTTTGCCTTGGCGGCCTCGTAAGCCTCGAAGGTGTGGTGATAGTCGAGGTGATCTTGCGTGAGATTGGTGAACACGGCGATATCGAACGCCGTGCCGTTCACGCGGCCCTGATGCAGGGCGTGCGACGACACCTCCATGGCGACGGCGCGCGCACCGGCAGCGGCCAGCTGCGCGAGCGAACGCTGCGTTTGCGGCGCATCGGGCGTCGTGAAACCGGTGTGCACGAGATGCCCCGACATACCCGTTCCGAGCGTGCCGATGACGGCGCACGGCTCGCCGAGCGCGGTCAGCGCCGCGGCAATCCATTGAGAACACGAGGTCTTGCCGTTCGTCCCCGTCACGCCGATCGCACGCATCGACTCGCTCGGCGCACCGTACCAGCGGCTCGCGATCTCGCCGGCCAGGCGATCGAGATGCGGCACCGCGCGCGCGCGGACGGGATCGACACTGCCCGAGAACCCCTCGGGTTGATACAGCACCGCCGCCGCGCCGTGCTCGAACGCGCCGGCGATATGCGGGCGGCTGTCCGCCCCGTCGACGGCATACGCGAAAAACACATCGCCGGCCGCGAGCGTGCGCGTATCGGCGTGCAATTGAGCGCCGGCCGCCGTATGGGCGCGCAGCCAGTCGAGCGCATCGGCGACTTCCCGGTGCATGGCGTCCTCGTCGTAAGGCGTGTTCATCGGACGACTCCCGGATGAGCATGGGCGTCGTCCGATACCTTCACCGTGTGAACCGGCGCGAAAGCGGGGCTCTTGCTGGCGGCGGAGGGCGCCGTCTTCGCCGGATCGTCGGACACGACGAGCTGCTTGACCGGCATATCGGGCGGCACGTTCAGCGAGCGCAACGTGTCGCCGACGATGCTGGAGAACACGGGACCCGACACGGATCCGCCGAAGTGGCTCCCGGCGGTCGGCTGGTCGATCGAGACCGCGACGACGATGCGCGGATTGGGCATCGGCGCCATGCCGACGAACGACGCGCGATACTTCGAATGGTCGTAGCCGCCGTGCGGCGAATGCTCATACGCGGTACCGCTCTTGCCCCCGACCCGGTAGCCGGGCACGGCAGCCTCCGGCGAGGTACCGGCCGCGGTCACGACCGATTCGAGCATCGTGCGCACTTCTCGCGCCGTCGTCGGCGAAAAGATTTGCGGCCCCGTCGCCGGCTGGCTCGAATCCGTCTTGAAAATCGACACGGGCATGATCTGACCGTCGTGCGCGATCGAGGTGTAGGCGCGCGCGAGCTGGAACAGCGACACCGACAGGCCGTAGCCGTACGACATCGTCGCCTGCTCGATACGGCGCCAGCTCTTCCACGGCCGCAGACGGCCGGCGGCCGCGCCTGGGAAGCCCACCTTGGGCGCCTGGCCGAGCCCGATGCTCGTATACATATCCCACATCTCTTCGGGCTTGAGCGTCATCGCGATCTTCGTCGCGCCGATATTGCTCGACTTCTGAAGCACGCCGCCGATCGTGAGCACGCCGTTGGCGCTGTCGTCGGTAATCGTGGCGCCGTCGAGCGTGAAGTGGCCGTTACCCGTATCGACGAGCGTGTTCGGCGTGATTCGATGCAAATCCAGAGCGAGCGCAACCGTAAACGGCTTCATGATCGAACCCGGCTCGAAGACGTCCGTAAGCGCGCGGTTGCGCAATTGATCGCCGGTCAGGTGCGAGCGATCGTTGGGGTTGAAGGTCGGATAGTTGACGAGCGCGAGCACATTGCCCGTGCGCACGTCCACGACCATCGCCGCGCCGGCCTTGGCCTTCGATTTCTCGACGGCCGCCTTCAAGTTCGCGTAGGCGATGTATTGAATCTTGCTGTCGATCGCGAGTTCGACGTCCTGACCGTTGTGCGGCACGACTTGTTCGTCGACGTCCTCGATGACGTGCCCCATCCGGTCCTTGATGACGCGCCGAATGCCGGTCGTCCCGGCGAGCAGCTTTTGATCGCTGAGCTCGACGCCTTCCTGGCCGTCGTCCTCGATATTCGTGAAGCCGACCAAATGGGCCGTAATCTCGCCTTCCGGATAGAAGCGCTTGTATTCGGTGCGCTGATAGATACCGGGGATCTTGAGCGCCTCGACTTTCGCGGCGACGTCGACCGGCACTTGGCGCTTCACGTAGACGAACGTCTTGTCCTCGGAGAGCTTCATGTGCAGCTCTTTTTGCGTCATGCCGAGCAAGCTGCCGAGCGAGGCGAGCTTGGCCGGATCGAGATCCTCGGGCACCGATTCGGGAATCGCCCAGATCGCGCGCACGGGCAAGCTCGTGGCGAGCACGAGGCCGTTGCGGTCCATGATCCTGCCGCGCGTGGCCGGCAATGCGATCGTGCGCTCGTAGCGGCTCTCGCCTTGCTTCTGATAGAAGGCGTTGCCGGGCCCCTGGATCCAAAACGCGCGCGCCGCGAGCGCCACGAAAGCCATGAAGAGCAAGAACACGACGAGCTTGGAGCGCCACATCGGCAAACGCACCGACAGGACCGGGCTCGAGGAGAACGTGACGCTTTTCGTCTTGGCCGCGTGCTTCATCGGGCGCCTCCACGCTTAGCGGGGTGGGCGGCCGCATTGCCGGCGCGCTTGCCCGCGCGCGCGGGCGCCGCCGGCGCGCTGGCCGGCAGCGTGGGAATCGGCGCGTTCTGAGCCACGCTCGCCCCGGGAGCGAGCGTCAGAAATTGCGTGTCGCCGGTCGATGCCGGCTGCATCTTGAGCGTATCGGTGGCGAGCTGCTCGATGCGCGACGTTTTCGACAGCGCGCTTTGCTGATACTGCAGCTGCGCGTAGTCCTGCTGGAGCTGATGCTCCTCCGATTGGGCGCGCTCGAGCTGCACGAACAGCTGCCGCTGCTGATTCGTGGAGTTGACGACGGAAAGCGCACAACCTAGAACGACGATGAGCAGGAAGATATTGAGGCGGTTCATGGCGCGACGCGCTCCGCGACGCGCATGACCGCCGAGCGGGCACGCGGGTTAGCGTCGAGCTCGGCATCGCTCGCAAACACGCGGCCAATGATTTTCAACGGTGCGGCGGGCAGATCGACGGCACGAATCGGCAAGCGACGGTCGACCGCAGGCGCGCTGGCGCGCGCCTGCATGAATCGCTTCACGATTCGATCCTCGAGCGAATGAAAGCTGATGACCACCAGCCGCCCCCCTTGCTCTAACGACGACAATGCCGCCTCTAAAACGACTTGCAGCTCCGCAAGCTCTTGATTGACGTGAATCCGTATAGCCTGAAAGGTGCGGGTGGCCGGATCCTTGCCCTTCTCACGGGTCTTGACTGCGCGAGCCACGATTTCGGCAAGCTCGCCCGTGCGGTCGAGAGGCCCAAGACGGTCGGACTCTGCCCTGCGAGCAACAAGCGCCTTTGCAATCTGAACAGCAAACCGTTCTTCCCCATAATCTCGAATGACCTCCGTCAGTTCCTGCTGGCTCGCCCGCGCCAGCCACTCGCTAGCGGACTCGCCGCGCGTCGGGTCCATCCGCATGTCGAGCGGACCGTCGGCGCGAAAGCTGAACCCGCGCGACGGATCGTCCAACTGCGGCGAAGACACGCCGAGATCCAGCAACACGCCGGCGACACGCCCAATACCTCGCGTCGCCAACGCCGGCGCCAGCGACGCAAAACTCTCATGCACGATCTCGAAGCGCGGATCGCCGATCGCGCGCGCCGTTGCGATCGCCTGCGGATCCTTGTCGAATGCGATCAGCCGCGCGGCTTCGCCCAGCTTCGCGAGCACCGCGCGGCTGTGACCGCCGCGCCCGAACGTGCCGTCGACATAGACGCCGTCCGTGCGCGTGATCAGCGCATTCACCGCTTCTTCCAACAGCACCGTGCGATGCTGCAATTCGTTTTCCATCGCAGCGTCCTATTTCAAACCGCGATCAAAACGTGAAATTCTTCAGCGCGTCGGGCATGCCCTGCGCCATCGCCGCCTGCTCCTTGGCCGCGTACATCTGCGCATCCCACAGTTCGAAGTGGCTTCCCATGCCGAGCAACATGATTTCCTTTTCCAGGCCTGCGGCCATGCGCAATTCGGGCGAGACGAGGATGCGTCCCGCGCTGTCGAGATCGACGTCGGAGGCATTACCGAGAAAAATGCGCCGCCACCAATGGGCGTCCATCGGCAACGCGGCGATCTTGGTGCGGAAGATTTCCCATTCGGGGCGGGGGAACAGCAATAGGCAGCCGTCCGGGTGCTTCGTCAGCGTCACCCGTCCTTGTGCCTCGCCTTGCAGCGCCTCGCGATACCGAGAGGGCACCGACATCCGCCCTTTCGCATCGAGCGTCAGCGCCGACGCTCCCTGAAACACCGCTCTCTCCCCTTCGGAGCCCTACGCCCCATCCCTCGAAAATCGCCTCGAAATGATCCGAGTAATCCACAAAAATACACTTTCTCACACTGTCTCCCACTTTAGAGTAAGGCCCCAGACGGGTCAAGGGAGAAAGCCGCTTTTTCGCAGAAATTTGTTTGTTAGAACAAGGACTTACGTGCGTCCGTTCATGCAAGACGAGAAACTGAAAAACGTTATAAAAGAATGAACTACTGCATTTTGTGAATGTGATACGTGAGAAGCTCGCGGCGCACACCGGCGCGGCAAGCGCTGGGAGCTCAGAATGGTGGGATGAAAAGCGGACCGTATCGAGGTAAATCGAAGAGCGGCGCGAGCGCGCCGCTCCCACTGCGAAATCAGACGTAATAGGCCGTTCGCGTCATCACTTTCGATGCCGCGCGCATCAGCGCTTTGACGGGCATCGGCAATTCGGCGCCGCCTGCGTCGCTGGCGGATTGTCCATGCGAGCGCTCGTCGTCGCGCATCTGCGTGACGATCGCCCGCGACTGCCGATCGGCTTCGGGCAGCGTCTGCAAATGGCCGTCCAAATGGCGCTCGACCTGGCGCTCGGTCTCGGCCATGAAGCCGAGGCTGGCCTTATCGCCGAGGCAGCCGGCCGCGAAGCCGATCGCGAGCGCGCCGGTGTACCAGAGGGGATTGAGCAGGCTCGGACGCGACTCGAGCTCTTGCAGCCGCGCCGCGGTCCACGCGAGGTGGTCCTCCTCTTCGCGCGCCGCATGCTCGAACGCCTCCTTGAGCGCGGGCGAGCGTGTCGCCAGCTTCTGCGCTTGGTACAACGCCTGGGCGCAGATCTCGCCGACGTGGTTCACGCGCATGAGCCCCGCCGAGTGCGAGGACTCGGCAAGCGTCATCTCCGGCGCCGCGGGCGCGCCTGCGTCGAGCGGTTCGGGCCTGGGAACCGGCCGGCTCATCCGGCTCACACCGGCGATCGAACGCAGCCCACGGTCAAATTCGGTAATCAACTCGTCCAGCGTCATTGCACTCTCCATGCAGCGCAGCAAAAGGGCGGCCGAAACGAGGCACGCCCTGCCGCGCCGTACCGCGCGCTCGCCCCGACAGCATGGCGCACATGCTTAGTTCAGAGCAAAACCGCGATCAATCGTGCATTTTAGACGATGTTGCGCAACCCATACAGCATGAGTGCTTTTGCCGCACCGCGGTACTACGCGCTGCGCTCTTGGGCGACCGGTGCGGCGGGACGCGCGGCGGGTGCGTCGCGCAATTCTCGGCGCAGGATCTTCCCGACGTTCGTCTTCGGCAAGTCGGTGCGAAACTCGACGATCTTGGGCCGCTTGTAGCCGGTCAGCTGCTCCTTGCAGAACGCGACGATATCGGCCTGCGTGAGCGCCGGATCGCGCTTGACGATGACGAGCTTCACCGCTTCCCCCGAGTGCTCGTCGGGCACGCCGACGGCCGCAACCTCGAGCACGCCCGGATGCTTGGCGACGACATCCTCGATCTCGTTCGGGTAGACGTTGAATCCGGAGACGAGAATCATGTCCTTCTTGCGGTCGACGATCTTGAAGTAGCCGCGCTCGTCCATGATGCCGATGTCGCCCGTTTTGAAAAAACCGTCGGCCGTCATCACCTTCGCCGTCTCGTCGGGACGATTCCAATAGCCGGCCATGACCTGCGGGCCGCGGATGCAGATTTCGCCGGGCTGCCCCATGGGCACCTCGTTGCCGTCGTCGTCGCGAATCGAGAGTTCGGTCGACGGGAGCGGCATGCCGATCGTGCCGCTGAATTCGGTTGCCGTCACGGAGTTGCAGCTCGCGCAAGGCGACGTTTCGGACAAGCCGTATCCTTCGATCACGGGCACATGCGTGCGCTCGTACCAGCGCTTCGCGACGGCTTCTTGCAGCGCCATCCCGCCGGCGTTGGCCACCATCAGCTTCGAAAAATCGAGCTTGCCGAAATCGGGGTGGTTGAGCATCGCGTTGTAGAGCGTGTTCACGGCCGGGAACGTGTTGATCGGGTAGCCCTGCAGCTGCTTGATCATTCCCGCGATGTCGCGCGGATTCGGAATCAGCACGCCGAGGCCGCCCGTCCGAATGGTCAGCATCGCGCAAACCGTGAGTGCATAGATGTGATAAAGCGGCAGCGCAATGACGTTGACGATTTGTTCGACGTCCTCATGCAGCGTATGCGCCGGTTCATGCCATGCCGCCGATTGCAGCACGTTCGCGACGATATTGCCGTGCGTCAGCGTCGCGCCCTTGGCCACGCCCGTCGTGCCGCCCGTGTACTGGAGAAAAGCGACGTCGCTTTGCGCGAGCGCCGCCGGCGCGAACGGCAAACGGCCGCCCTGAGCGACGACGTCGTTGAACTTCAGGTGGCCGGGCAGGCTCCACGCGGGCACCATTTTCTTCACGCGCCGCACGACGAAGTTGACGATGAGCCCCTTGGCACCCATCAGATCGCCCATCGACGCGACGATCACGTGTTTGATCGCCGTGTTGCGGACAACCGCTTGCAGCGTCACCGCGAAATTCTCGAGTAGGACGATGGCCTCGGCCCCGCTGTCTTTCAGCTGGTGCTCGAGTTCGCGGGGCGTGTAGAGCGGGTTGACATTGACGACGACATAGCCCGCACGCAGCACCGCAGCCAGCACGACCGGATACTGGAGCACGTTCGGCATCATGATCGCGATGCGCGCGCCGCGGGCCAGCCCTTTGGATTGAAACCAAGCCGCCACCTTTTGCGAAAGCGCGTCGAGTTCGCCGTACGTGATCGATTTGCCCATGCAGACGAACGCGCGCGACGCCCGGTGTTGCCGGAAGCTGTCTTCGAGCAGTTCGCCGACCGACGCATAAGCCGACGCATCGATTTCGGCGGGGACGCCGGGCGGATACGACTTCAACCAGATTTTTTCCATGCGGCGTCTCCCTGAAATTTTTCGAATGGTCGTGCTAAAAGGCGCATCCTAGCCGGTCGCCCCGCTCGAAACAACCGGATTAGACACCGACTTCGAACTGGAGAAAACCGCTTGCCTAACGCTCAGACGTCGAGTCGGTCGATTTCGACGAGGCAATCGTAGAATGTGGCGGACGCCCCGAGATCGGTCAGCGCTTGGCTCGTGACCGCGTTCGCATTACAGCCATCCGGTGCAAGCTTCTTCCACCAGATCGACAATCCGACGACGACACCCTCGCGTGTGCGGTCGGTCACCCTTGCGCGGGCGACGAAGGCGCCACGGTCGTTGCGGATGCGGACGTTGTCGCCTTCCTGAATGCCGCGAGCTTCCGCATCGTGGGGATGAATGTCGAGATGCGGTTCGTGCTCGACGTCGCGCAGGCTGTCGACATTGACGAACGTACTGTTCAAGAAATGCCGAGCCGGTGGCGAAATCATCGCGAGCGGATAGCGCGCGGCAAGCTCCGGCGAGCCGTCGTGAGATTCGTACGGCGGCAGATAATCGGGCAGCGGATCCTTGCCCTCGCGCGCGAGCAGCACGCTCTCGAACTCGCACTTGCCCGACGGCGTCCGAAAACCGCCCTCGGCGAACGGCGCATCGGGCAGCTTCAGCTTCGCCCAGCCCGCGTCGTTCAATTGCGCCCAGTCGACGCCTTCAAGCGTAGGGTCGTCCCAGCGCAACGCGTTGCGTCCGACCGTTTCGTCGCTTTCGAACAGCGCTGGGTCATTCAACCCCATGTGGCGCGCGAGGCCGCGGAAAATTTCGGTGTTCGGCCGAGCCTGGCCGACCGGGGCGATCGCCGGCCGGTTGACCATGACATAGGTGTGGCCGTACGCCCGGTGGACGTCGAAATGTTCGAGCTGCGTCGTGGCCGGCAGCACGAGGTCCGCGTAATCGGCGGTGTCCGTCTGGAAATGCTCGAGGACGATCGTGAAGAGATCTTCCCGCGCGAAGCCGGCGGCAACGCGCGCCGAGTCGGGCGCCACGGCGACCGGGTTCGAGTTGTAGACGATCAACGCCTCGACCTTGGGGCCGAACGATGCATCGCCCTCGTGCAGGAGCGCATCGCCGATTGCATTCATATTGACGACGCGCGGCAGTTCGGTCGGCCAGCCGGGGATCAGATCGGGACGCTGCAGCGCGGCCGTATCGAACGGCACCCACCCCGACGTCGACAGCAGCAGGCCACCCGAGCGGTCACGCCAGGCACCCGTCAGCGACGGCAGACATGCGATAGCACGCGTGGCGTTGCCTCCGCCGCGCACCCGCTGCATGCCATAGTTGAGACGAATCGCCGACTTGCGCGTCTTGCCGTAGAGGCGCGCGAGCTCGACGAGTTCTTGTTCGTCGACACCGCAAATTTGCGCGACGCGTGCGGGCGGATAAGCCGCCGCGCGCGCTTTGAGCGCTTCGAATCCGAGCGTATGGGCTTCGATATAGGCGTGATCGATCAGATTCTCGGCGATCAGAACATGCATCATCCCGAGCGCGAATGCGCCGTCGGTGCCGGGGCGCAAAGCGATATGCTGGTGGCACTTTTCGGCGGTCAGCGAGCGGTAGGGGTCGATGGCGACGAGTCGTGCGCCCCGTCGTTTTGCTTCTTGCGCGCGCGTCCAGAAATGCAGACTAGAAGCAATGGGATTGGCGCCCCAGATCAAAATGAGTTCGCTTTCCTCGAAAAATTCGAGATGCATTCCGAGCGCCGCGCCATAGGTGTATTTGAGCCCCGCCATTCCCGCGGCGGAACAAATCGTACGATCGAGGCGCGACGCGCCGAGCTTGTGAAAGAACCGCTGAGCGATGCTTTCGCCCTGAACGAGGCCCATCGTGCCCGCATAACTATAGGGCAGCACGGCCTGGGGCTCGCGGCGCACGATCTCCGATAGCCGCCCCGCGGCAAGCGATAGCGCCTCGTCCCAGCCGATCGGCTCGAACCGCCCCTCCCCTTTGCGCCCGACGCGTTTCAAGGGTGTGGTCAAGCGCTGCGCGTGATGAACGCGTTCCGGATAGCGGGTGACTTTCGTGCAAAGCACGCCTTGCGTGGGCGGGTGATCCGGGTCCCCCGCGACCTTGATCACCTTTCCGTCGGCAACGGTGACCCGCATCGCGCAAGTATCGGGGCAGTCGTGCGGGCAGACGGCGCGGGTAAATTCAAGGGGCGCGTTCATGGCGGCGTTCCGTTAGGGGCGGTGATGCGAGGGGCTGGCCGACAATTCTATTACTTTCCCGGCCGCTGCCCGCACCAAATTGGCGTTGCGCCGTTGAGCGTAGAATGGTTCGTTCGATACCGATTTTCATCCACGGTCGCCCTAAACCTCCACCTTGTCGAACGCATCATGAAACTCATTCCTGAAGTCTTGGCCGCGCGAGACGAAATACAGTCCCTTCGACGAAGCATCCATGCGCATCCCGAACTGAGATACGAGGAAATGCGCACAGCCGATCTCGTCGCTCAATCGCTCGACAAATGGGGGCTGCGCGTACATCGCGGGTTGGGTCAAACGGGGGTCGTGGGCGTGCTTCAGCGAGGAAGCAGCACGCGATCGATCGGGTTGCGGGCCGATATGGACGCATTGCCGATCCAGGAACTCAACACATTCGAGCACCGCTCCCAGGCGCAAGGAAAGATGCACGCTTGCGGTCACGACGGGCATACGGCGATGCTCCTCGGTGCCGCCCGGCATTTGGCGATGCATGGCCAATTCGACGGTACGATCGTTTTCATCTTCCAGCCGGCGGAAGAGGGCGGCGCGGGCGCGCGAGCGATGATCGAGGATGGTTTGTTCGAGCAGTTCCCCGTGGACGCCGTGTTCGGCATTCACAATTGGCCGGGCATGCCGGCCGGAACCTTCGGCGTGACCGAAGGGCCGATCATGGCTTCGAGCAATGAGTTCAGGATCGACATCAAGGGCGTGGGCGCGCATGCGGCAATGCCGCATAACGGTCACGATCCGGTCTTCACGGCCCTGCAGATCGGCAACGCCCTGCAAAGTATCATCACGCGCAACAAGAAGCCGATCGATACGGCCGTGCTGTCGATTACGCAAATTCATGCGGGCGACGCTGTCAACGTGATCCCGAACGATGCTTGGCTCGCCGGCACGGTGCGCACGTTTACGACCGAGACGCTGGACCTTATTGAATCGAAAATGAAAAAGGTCGTCGAGGCGACGGCCTCGGCATTCGATTGCACCGCAACGGTCGCGTTCAATCGCAACTATCCGCCGACGGTCAACAGCGGCGACGAAACGCGTTTCGCCGTTGAAGTCATGCGCGAGATCGTCGGCGCACAAAACGTCGAGGATCACGTAGAGCCGACCATGGGCGCGGAGGATTTTTCGTTCATGCTGCAGGCCAAGCCCGGCTGCTACGCATTCCTCGGGAACGGCGACGGCAGACACCGCGACGCGGGCCATGGCGCAGGGCCCTGCATGCTCCACAACGCCAGTTACGATTTCAACGACGAGTTGCTGCCCGTTGGGACCACGTACTGGGTGCAGCTTGCGGAGCGTTATTTGAAGGAAGGGATTAAGCGCTAAGGATCGAGGTGGGCGCTTGCGCGGGACGAGCCGCCAAGCGCTCGGAGGCTCTGGGGCTCGGCTGCGTTTCGCGCCGTGGTGTGGTCTGCGGGAAGGAACGGGTGGCCGAAAGCGCGCGGACCGCGACATGATAGTAGTGGATCGCTTGTTGTCTCGATTTGGACTTTCCGGCGCGTAAAAGCACAAACCCCCGAGAGCGCGGGGCTGTCGGGGGTTTGGTCTTACATGCTCTGCATTGGCTCAGAGTAACCGCTAAAGCGCTAACTCTGACCGTAAAGGGAGCCTGACGATTACCTACTTTCACACGGGCAATCCG
>NZ_QRGA01000027.1 GCF_003367175.1 Trinickia dinghuensis
AACATCGCGATCGGGCCGATCCTGCTCGGCGCGGCCAAGCCCGTGCACGTGCTGACCGAATCGGCGACGGTGCGCCGCATCGTCAACATGGCGGCGCTGCTCGTGGCGGATGTCAGCGCGGCATCGCGCTAAGCGCTAGCCAAAGGCACTCACGCACCGACGCACTAACGTTCGGCACACGGCGGGTGCCCGGCCCCATCATCAGAAGAAAAAACGGCGTGCCCATTGCGGGCACGCCGGGGGCGAAAAGAGAGGCTGCCGCCCCAAGTGCATGAAACGACGATTTCCGACTGCTCGAAGCGGCGGCGAGGAGGCAAAGACTCGCCGCATCGGGCACCGTCGAGACGAATCTTATCTTCTATGCGATAAATTTTATCTTATTGAGGATAAATAAGACGATCGGAAGTTTCGCGAAATGACGCTAAACCTTTCATTTTCCAGACAAAGATTGCGTCGGAGGGCCGTTAGCGATACCCTTACACTTTTCGTGGTTGTTCACTTTCGATCTAGCTCGACCTAGCAGCAGGAAATCTGGCCGATGACACGCGCGGGAACACGCGAACGAGCGGGTAAGTGGCTTCGTCACGGTGCGCTCGCCGCCTTTGTGGCCGCGGCCGGCTGGACGGGCATTGGCACGGCCGGCAGCCCGGTCGTATCCTCCGTGGCCTTGGCGCGGGAAGTGTCGCGTTCGCCCGCGGGCATCTCAGGAGCAATCGCGCCGGCACAGTTGCCGCCCGAGGCCGTGGCTACCTTGAACGCGATCGCAGCCGGCGGACCCTATCGGTACGCAAAGGACGGCGTCGTATTCGGCAATTTCGAGCGGCTGCTGCCGCCGCATCGGCGCGGTTACTACCATGAGTACACGGTCCCCACGCCGCGGGCGAGAAACCGCGGCGCGCGCCGCATCGTGTGTGGCGGTCCCCCGAGGCGGATCGACAACTGTTTTTACTCAGACGACCACTACAACAGTTTTAAACGCATAGTTGAATGATATTGGGATGAACGGCATGAGCGACAACGTCTACGCGCACGACACCGCAGTCGCGACGGATATGTTCGCGGCCGGCGACGGCAATCTTTTTCAGCGTGTCATGCAAATGCGCATGGCCGAGCGCGATCAGAGCCCGGAGGGTGCGGAGGGCGACGCGGCATCATCCCGGCATTCACCGAGCGAGGAGCCTATGAGCCTTTTCGCGACCGTGCGACCGAACATCGTCCAATCGATCCGGGCATTTCGCGTGCAGGACCTCGCCGACGAGGCCCAGCGGCTCGAGCAGCACTTTCTGTTCGCGTATTGCGGCCAGGCCGCGTCGAAGCAGGAAGTGCTGGAGACGATCGCCACGTCGTTCCTGTTTCCGAAGCACTTCGGCAAGAACTACGACGCGCTCTACGATTGCTTGACCGACCTCGTGCACAAGGCGGGCTCGCAGCCCGGCTTCGTAATCGTGCTCGAGGGGCTGCCGATCGCTCAGAAGTTCGACAAGGAAGGGCGCGAAACGCTGCTCGACGTGTTTCGCGAAGCGGCCGAATTCTGGGCCGAGCGCAAGGTCGCGTTCCGCGTCTTTTATTCGTTCGCCTGAGCCGCCTTCACCACCCGCCCCAACGTGCGGCAAGCGCGGCCAGCACCGCGATGCCGGCCGTCTCTGTGCGTAATACGCGCGGGCCCAGCGACAGCGGGGTGAACCCATGCGCGGCGGCGGCATCTTCCTCCTCGGGCGAAAGCCCACCCTCCGGCCCGATCAGCAGCGTGACGTCGCCGCTCGGCGGCGACTCCGGTAGCGATGCGAACCCGGTCACCGCGCGCGGCGAGAGCATGAGCCGCATTGCGCCGGCATCGCTGGCCGCTCCGGCCGCGGGCAGCGTCTCGAGCCATTTCGACAGGTCGAGGGCGGGATCGACGCCGGCCAAGCGGTTGCGCCCGCACTGTTCGCAGGCGGCGCGCACGATGCCTTGCCAGTGAGCCTGGCGGCGGCCGGCGCGCTCGGCAGAGAGTCGCACGACGCCGCGGGCCGTGACGAGCGGCGCGATGCGCGAGACGCCGAGTTCGATCGCCTTTTCGATGAGCCAATCCATTTTGTCGCCGCCCGCGATGCCCTGGGCCAGCGTGATCCGATAGGGCGTCTCGGCCTCGATGGGCGTGAATGCGCCGATCTCGGCGAGCGCGCTGCGGCGCCCGATTTCAACGAGCCGAGCGTCGTGCTGCCCGCCCCGGCCGTTGAACAGCGTCAGCGTGTCGCCGGCCGCGAGGCGCAGCACTTGGACGTGGCGGGCGACTTCTTCCGGCAGTGCGACGACGTCGCCGGGCGCGAAGTCGGAGTCGACGAAAAAGCGAGGCATAAAGCGGTATTCGAGGATCGTTCAGGGGTAAGCGGGACGCAATGACCGGTGTTCGGCGCCGGTGCCTGCCCGTCGCCTGCCGGCAGGCCCGTCAGCGCAGGCCGCCGCGGACGCCGCGCGGCAGCGCGAATAGGCCCGGGTGCAGTGCGGCGTCATAGTAGCGCAACGCGTCGATGCCGCGGGCCGCTAGCCGCTCCTCGATGTCGTGCTTGAACAGCGAAGCCGCGTCGAGTGTGTCGCTCGCGAGCGCCATGAGCCAAAGCGAGCCGTACAGCGGCACGAACGCGGACATCACGTCGACCATCGCGAAGCTCGCGCGCAGGCCGCGCACGAGCGCGGCTGCCCGTTCGAGGTGAAACTGCGCCGAGCCCAAATGCATGGACAGCATCGCGCGCGGCGTCAGTGCCGCCTTCAGGCGCGCATAGAAGGCCGAGGTATAGAGTTCGGCGGCGGGAGAGTCGGGCGGGGTCAGATCGAACACGACGAGATCGAACCGTTCGGTCGTCGTCGCGACGAAACGCGCGGCGTCGCCTATGACGAGTTGCACGCGCGCGTCGTCGAGCGCGCCTTGGTGCACGTCGGTCAAATGCTCCCGCGCCATGCTGACGACGGCCGCGTCGAGCTCGGCCACGACGATCCGCTCGATGCTCGGATGCGCGAGCAGTTGCCGGGCCGCGCCGCCGTCGCCGCCACCGAGCACGAGCGCCTTGAGCGGTGCCGGATGCGCGAGCGCCGCTGGGTGCACCATGCATTCGTGGTAGACGAACTCGTCTCCCACCGAGGTCATCGGGCGTGCGTCGAGCGTGAACAGCAGGCCGAGTTGCGGCGTGTCCCACACCTCGATGCGTTGATGCGGCGAATCGACGTGCGCGACCCGGCGCGCGCCGGGAAAGCCGTAAGCGGCGCCAGGCGTGGGATGAAAGAGCAGCGGTGGGTCGACGCGGGAGAACACTTCAGGGGAGCGATGGTCGCGACTCGGGTCGCCATGCGGCAATTATAGAACCGAGGCGCACGGAACCGCGGCGAGGAGCGGAGCGCCATCTGTTAGAATGGCATGCTTTGCAGCCTGTCCGTTTGCTCCTCCCGCCTCGTACCCCGGCGGTTGCCCCGCCCGCGCGGGCGGCGGTCGAACACGAGCAGCGGTCCGCCGCGCGCCACGCTTTCTCGACTCGTTCTCCGGACTCGACATGACGACCTCGTCTCCCGCTACCACCGCTCTCATGGCGAACGCCATCCGCGCGCTCGCGATGGATGCCGTGCAACAAGCGAACTCAGGCCACCCGGGCATGCCGATGGGCATGGCCGAAATCGCCGTCGCCCTTTGGTCGCGCCACCTGAAGCACAATCCGGCCGATCCGCACTGGGCCGACCGCGACCGCTTCGTGCTCTCGAACGGCCATGGCTCGATGCTGCTCTATTCGGTGCTGCATCTGACCGGCTACGACCTGCCGCTCGCCGAGCTGAAGAACTTCCGTCAGATGCATTCCAAAACGCCGGGGCACCCCGAATACGGCATCACGCCGGGCGTCGAGACGACGACGGGGCCGCTAGGCCAAGGTCTCGCGAATGCAGTCGGCATGGCGCTCGCCGAATCGCTGTTGGCGGCCGAATTCAACAAGGCCGATGCCAAGATCGTCGATCACCACACGTACGTGTTCCTCGGCGACGGCTGCCTGATGGAAGGCATTTCGCACGAGGCCTGCTCGTTCGCCGGCACGCTTAAGCTGAACAAGCTGATCGCGCTGTACGACGACAACGGCATCTCGATCGACGGCCACGTCGAGTACTGGTTCGCCGACGATACGCCGAAGCGTTTCGAGGCATACGGCTGGAACGTGATCCGCAATGTGGACGGCCATGACGTCGAAGCGCTCGACGCAGCGATCGCCGCGGCCAAGCGTGCGGACAAGCCCACGCTCATCTGCTGCAAGACCGTCATCGGCAAGGGTGCTCCCACGAAGGCGGGCGGCCATGACGCGCACGGCGCGCCGCTCGGCGCGCAGGAAATCGCCGCCACGCGCGAGGCGATCGGCTGGAAGTGGGAGCCGTTCGTGATCCCGCAAGAGGTCTATGCGGCGTGGGATGCGAAGGCAGCGGGCGCGCAGCGCGAAGCGCAATGGAACGACAGCTTCGCGCAGTATCGCGCGAAGTATCCGCAGGAAGCGGCCGAGTTCGAGCGCCGCGCGAGCGGCAAGCTGCCGGCCGATTGGGCCGCCAAGGCGCAAGCGATCATCGCCGGCGCGAACGAGCGGGCCGAGACGGTCGCTACGCGCAAAGCGTCGCAGCAGGCGATCGAAGGGCTCGCCGCCGTGCTGCCCGAGCTGCTTGGCGGCTCGGCCGACTTGACCGGCTCGAACCTCACGAACTGGAAGGCCAGCAAGCCGGTGCGCGCCGGCGAGCACGGCATCCAGTGGGGCAACCACATCAATTACGGTGTGCGCGAATTCGGCATGAGCGCTGCCCTCAACGGCCTCGCGCTGCACGGCGGCTACAAGGCGTTCGGCGGCACGTTCCTGACGTTCTCCGATTACAGCCGCAACGCGCTGCGTGTCGCCGCGCTGATGAAGTCGCCGTCGATTTTCGTGTTCACGCACGATTCGATCGGCCTTGGCGAAGACGGCCCGACGCACCAGTCGATCGAGCACGTCGCGAGCCTGCGTTTGATCCCGAACCTTCAAGTCTGGCGTCCGTCGGATACGGTGGAGACGGCTGTGGCGTGGACGCAGGCCGTCGAGCATCAAGGCCCTTCGTGCCTGATCTTCAGCCGCCAGAATCTGCCGTTCTCGACGCGCACCGATGCGCAAATCGCCAATATCGCGAAGGGCGGCTACGTCCTGCGCGATTGGAACGACGAGATCGTCGCGCGCAAGATCATTCTGATCGCGACGGGCTCGGAAATCGAACTCGCGCTGAATGCCGTCGAACCGCTCGCGCAGCAAGGGATCGCGGCGCGCGTCGTCTCGATGCCGGCGACGACCGTGTTCGACCGCCAAGACGCGGAATACCGTGAACGCGTGCTGCCCAAGGGCGTGCGCCGCGTCGCGATCGAAGCGGGCGTGACCGATTTCTGGCGCAAGTACGTCGGCCTGGAAGGCGGCGTGGTCGGCATCGATACGTTCGGCGAGTCGGCTCCGGCCGGCGTGCTGTTCAAGCATTTCGGCTTTACCGTGGAGCATGTCGTCGCAGCGGCCAAGGCGGCGCTCGAGTAACGATAGATCCGCGGGAAGACGCAATAAGGCTTCCCGTTGCATCGCGCGAGCGGCCCCGCCTCGCGATGCGCCGGGAAGCATGAGGTACGACGGTTTTTTTCAGCCCCAATATCAGGAGAACCATCATGACGGTACGCGTTGCAATCAACGGGTATGGCCGGATCGGCCGCAACACGCTGCGTGCGTTCTACGAGAGCGGCAAGAAGCACGATCTGCAGATCGTCGCGATCAACGATCTCGGCAACGCGCAGACGAACGCCCACCTGACGAAGTACGACACGGCGCACGGCCCGTTCCCCGGTGAAGTGTCGGTCGAGGGCGAGAACATGATCGTCAATGGCGACAAGATCCGCGTGCTGGCGAACCGCAACCCTGCCGAACTGCCCTGGGGCGAACTCGGCGTCGACGTCGTGATGGAGTGCACGGGCTTTTTCACGTCGAAGGAAAAGGCGAGCGCGCACTTGGCCGGCGGCGCGAAGAAAGTGCTGATCTCGGCGCCGGGCGGCAAGGACGTCGATGCAACGATCGTCTACGGCGTGAACCACAAGGAGCTGAAGGCCGCGCACACGGTGATCTCGAACGCCTCGTGCACGACGAACTGCCTCGCCCCGCTCGTCAAGCCGCTGAACGAGAAGATCGGCCTCGAAACGGGCCTCATGACGACGATCCACGCGTACACGAACGACCAGGTGCTCACGGACGTCTATCACGAAGACCTGCGCCGCGCGCGCTCGGCCACGCACAGCCAGATCCCGACGAAGACGGGCGCCGCTGCCGCGATCGGCCTCGTGCTGCCCGAGTTGGCCGGCAAGCTCGACGGCTATGCGATCCGCGTTCCGACGATCAACGTGTCGATCGTCGATCTCTCGTTCATCGCCAAGCGCGACACGACGGTCGAGGAAATCAACGCGATCATGAAGGACGCCGCAGAGGGCGAGCTCAAGGGCATCCTCGGCTACAACACGGCGCCGCTCGTCTCGATCGACTTCAACCACAACCCGGCGAGCTCGACGTTCGATGCGACGCTGACGAAGGTGGCCGGCCGTCTCGTGAAGGTGTCGAGCTGGTACGACAACGAGTGGGGCTTCTCGAACCGCATGCTCGATACGGCTGTCGCACTCGCAACGGCGAAGTAAAGCGGGCGTCAGCCCATCCCCGGTCGGTCAGACGGTGGGTGGGCGCCTAACCGCCAAACGAAAGAGCCGCCCCTATCAATGGGCGGCTCTTTTCATATCGAGCCCTCGGATTGTCCGTCGAACCACCGGGCCGTCGAACTATCGGGCGGTCCGGCTATCGGCTCGTCCGCGTCCTCGCGTCAGTGCTTGCGATGCGGACACGCTTCCTTCGTACAGACACCGTATAGTGCGAGCGCGTGTTCCTGCAGCTTGAACCCGCGCTCTTCCGCAATCTTCTGCTGGCGTTTTTCGATTTCCGGGTCGAAGAACTCCTCGACGCGCCCGCAGTCGATGCACACGAGGTGATCGTGATGCGAGCCCTCGTTCAGCTCGAACACGGCTTTGCCCGACTCGAAATTGCTGCGCGAGAGCAGGCCCGCCTGCTCGAACTGAGTCAGGACGCGGTAAACGGTGGCGAGACCGATGTCGAGTTCCTCGGTCAGCAGGTTACGGTAAACGTCTTCTGCGGTCAGATGCCGCACGGCGCTGCGCTGAAAAATTTCGAGAATTTTGAGGCGCGGTAGGGTCGCCTTGAGCCCGATGTTTTTGAGATCGGTCGGATTGGTCATGGCTAGGCATCCCTAGAGTACAATGCACGATTCGAATAGTAATGGGTTTTTACTGTTCCGGTCATCTTCGGTGAAACTCGCGCGGCCTGGCGCAGGGTAAAAAAGGGCCCGCACGGTGGGTGAAATGAGTCCAAATTTTCTTATGAAGCGCGGGGGGAGTCACGTGCGCAAGCTGTTGATCGCTGCCTCGACGGTTGCGCTAGTTACGGGATGTTCGACCTACGACAGCCTTACGCAGCGCGTCGCTCAGAGCATTACGCCGTATCGCATCACCATCGTGCAGGGCAACTTCGTTTCGAAGGAAGCCGCTGCGAAGATGCACGTGGGCATGACGCGCGACGAGGTCAAAACGACACTCGGCACGCCGTTGCTCACCGACATGTTCCATAACGAGCGCTGGGACTATGTCTTTTACTTCAAGCGCGGCTCCACGGCCGTCGTGCAGCAGCGCGACTTCGTCGTCAACTTCCAGGGCGACACCGTCGTGAGCTGGTCGGGCGGCGAGGATCTGCCGTCCAACCTCGAACTGCTCGCCGACATCGACGGCGACAAGCTCGGGAAGAAGGCGGCGAAGGAACGGGCAAAGGCCGCCGCGGCCGCCTCTGCCGCCGCCGCGAGTGCCGCCGCCGCGCAGCCGGCCAGCGGCACGGCGCAAGCGAGCGAGCAAGCGACGGAAGACGCGAACACGGCTGCCGCGCAAGCCGCGAACCGCGCGACGAACCAAGCGCCCGCCACGCCGGAGAAGCCGGCCGTGCGTTCGGGCACGCCGTCGAACGGGCTGCCGAACAACGTGTCGCCGCAAGTGACGCCGCAGTTCCAGTTCCATCGCCAGCCGCAGCCGTCGTCGCCCGATCAAAGCAACCCGGTCGGTCCGGCCGGTACGCAGTCGAGCACCGGCGGCACGAGCGGACAGACGGTCTCGTCGTCCCAGCAGGGCGCGTTGAGTTCGGGCGGCTGATCGTTCGTTCTTTCAAGGGCCGTTGGTGCAGCATCGAGCACGAACGGCCTTTCGGGCGGGCCGTGCGCGCGATGCGCGCCGCCCGCTTTTTGTTTTTCCCAGGCGCGAAGCGCGAGTGCCTGCGCACTGCGTGCGCCGCCGGCAGGTAAAGCCACGGCCGGCTCGTCATTGAAAAGGGGTATGCATGTTGCCGATGAAAATCGCCATCGCCGGCGCGTCGGGCCGGATGGGCCGGATGCTGATCGAAGCGGTTCTGAACGATCCCGACGCGACGCTCGCCGGTGCGCTGGATCGATCGGGCGCGCCGCAGCTCGGCGAGGATGCCGGGGCATTCCTCGGGCAGCGCACGGGCGTCGTGCTCAGCGACGATCTCGACGCCGTGCTCGCGCAATCCGATTGCCTCATCGATTTCACGCGTCCCGAAGGCACGATGGCGCATATCGAGGCGGCGCTGCGTCACGGTACGAAGCTCGTGATCGGCACGACCGGCATGACCGATGCCGAGCGCGACACGGTGCGCGCGGCGGGCGAGCGGATCGGCGTCGTCTTCGCCGCGAACATGAGCGTGGGCGTGAACGTCACGCTCAAGCTGCTCGAGTTCGCCGCCCGCCATTTCGCCACCGGCTACGACATCGAAATTGTCGAGGCGCATCATCGCCATAAGGTCGATGCCCCCTCCGGGACGGCGCTTGCCATGGGCGAGGCCATTGCCGGTGCGCTCGGCCGCGATTTGAAGGATTGCGCCGTCTACGGCCGCCACGGCGTGACCGGCGAGCGCGATCCCTCGACGATCGGCTTTTCCGCGATTCGCGGCGGCGACATCGTCGGCGATCACACGGTGCTGTTCGCCGGTACCGGCGAGCGCGTCGAAATCACGCACAAGTCGGCAAGCCGCGTCTCGTATGCGCAAGGCGCGCTTCGTGCCGCGCGCTTCCTCGCCGAGCGCGGCGCCGGTTTGTACGACATGCAGGACGTCCTCGGACTGCGCTAAGGGTAAGCGACGGCGCGGCCGGCGCGCGGCAGCGCTTTGGGATTCGGGATCGGAGTTCGCACTCGCATGCAAAACACGAGCATCGTTCACTATTTGCAATCGGGAGACGCGCTGACGCACGCCGTCGCCTATGTGCTCTTGGCCATGTCGATCGCAAGCTGGTGCTTTCTGATCGTCAAAGGCTGGATGCTCGGCCGCGCGAAGCGTCAGGGGCCGCGCGCCATTGCGCTGTTCTGGCAATCGGCAACGCTTTCCGATGGCGTGCTCGCGCTGCGCGGCGCGGATCGGGAGCGTGTCTTCACGCCGCTCGCCCAGGCCGCGCTGGCGGCATCCGAAGTTCACACGCCGTCCGCGATGCTCGCGCGCGTCGAGCGCAGCGAGCGCGTCCTGCGCGCGTTGCGCGAGGCGCTGCTCGCGTCTCAGCGCCGCATCGAGTTCGGGCAGGTGCTGCTCGCCTCGGTCGGCAGCACGGCGCCGTTCGTCGGCTTGCTCGGCACCGTGTGGGGCATCTATCACGCGCTCGGCAGTATTGCCGCGAGCGGGCAGGCGATGATCGAGAACGTCGCCGGGCCCGTCGGCGAGGCGCTCATCATGACGGCATTCGGCCTTGTCGTCGCGATTCCCGCCGTGCTCGCCTACAACGTGCTGGGCCGCATGCAGCGGCAGGTGTCCGAAGAGCTGGACGGCTTCGCGCACGATCTGCACGCGTACGTCTGCGCGCCTTCCTGATCATGGCATTCGGCGGATTCGACAAGGACCGCTCGGCCGCGCCGATGGCCGAGATCAACATGACGCCGCTGATCGATGTCATGCTCGTTCTGCTCGTCATCTTCATCATCACGGCACCGCTGTTCACTCACGCCATTCGACTCGACTTGCCGAAGGCGGTTTCCGCTCCGGCGCCGCAAACCCCGCAGACCATCACGCTGTCGATCGACGACGCGAGCCGGCTTTATTGGAACGGAAAAGCGCTCACGCTGGACGACTTGCGCGCGCGTCTCATCCAAGCGGGCAAGGCTGCGCAGCCGCCCGAGCTGCATCTGCGCGCATCGCGCGCCACGCGCTACGACGTCATCGCGCAGGTGATGAGCGCGGCGCAGCAGGCGGGGCTCGATCGAATCGGCTTCGTCACCGAGCCGCCGCGCACGGGCGGGCCGGGTGCGGCTTCCCCGCCGCCCGCGCCTTCCGCCGGTCGATAACGGCCGAAGGGGCCGCAAAAACGGTCGAAAATGGCCACGAACGGCTACAAGCGGCTATAAACGGCGCGCCGCGCATGCGGCTCGCGCGCTCGTGGGCGGTATAATCGCCGTTTTCCCCATTCGCGGGGGAAAGTGCATTTCGACGTATCGCCGCGCCCGCTTCGCAAGGCGCCACGACAGCCAAGCCCGAACCACCGCCATGCAAGAAAAATACTTACCCGCCGACATCGAAGCCGCCGCCCAGGCAGATTGGCGTGCGTCCAACGCTTACCGCACGGCGGAAGTCGCCGGCAAGCCGAAGTTCTATTGCGTCTCGATGCTGCCGTATCCGTCGGGCAAGCTGCACATGGGGCACGTGCGCAACTACACGATCAACGACGTCATGTACCGTTATCTGCGGATGAACGGCTACAACACGTTGATGCCGATGGGCTGGGACGCTTTCGGCATGCCGGCCGAAAACGCGGCGATGGCCAACGGCGTGCCGCCCGCGAAGTGGACTTACGAAAACATCGCCTACATGAAGCGGCAAATGCAGTCGATGGGGCTTGCAATCGATTGGTCGCGCGAGGTCGCCACGTGCGATCCGAAGTACTACAAGTGGAACCAGTGGTTTTTCTTGAAGATGCTCGAGAAGGGCATCGTGTACAAGAAGACGGGCACGGTTAACTGGGATCCGATCGACCAGACGGTGCTCGCGAACGAACAAGTCATCGACGGGCGCGGCTGGCGCTCGGGCGCGCTCGTCGAAAAGCGCGAAATCCCGATGTACTACATGCGCATCACGCAGTACGCCGACGAGCTGCTGAACGACCTCGACGGTCTCGGCTGGCCCGAGCGCGTGAAGGTGATGCAGCAGAACTGGATCGGCAAGAGCTTCGGCGTGAACTTCGGCTTCCCGTACGAGCTCGACGGCGAATCCAAACTGCTGCGCGTGTTCACGACGCGCGCCGACACGATCATGGGCGTCACGTTCTGCGCGATCGCGGCGGAGCATCCGCTGGCCGCGCGCTTGGCGCAGGGCAAGCCCGAACTGCAGGCGTTCATCGACGAGTGCCGGCAAGGCGGCGTGGCCGAGGCCGAGATCGCGACGATGGAAAAGAAGGGCATGCCGACGGGCTTTTACGTCACGCACCCGCTCACGCAGGCGAAGGTCGAGGTGTGGGTCGGCAACTACGTGCTGATGAGCTACGGCGAAGGCGCCGTGATGGGCGTGCCCGCGCACGACGAACGCGATTTCGCGTTCGCGAAGAAATACGGCTTGCCGATCAAGCAGGTCATTGCCAAAGCCGGCTGCGAGTATTCGCTCGATGCGTGGCAAGCGTGGTACGGCGAGAAGGACGGCATCGCCTGCGTCGACAGCGGGCGCTACGACGGCATGGGCTACGAGGAGGCCGTCGATGCGGTCTCGGCCGATTTGAAGGCGCTCGGCGTCGGCGACAAGCAAGTCACCTGGCGGTTGCGCGATTGGGGCATCTCGCGCCAGCGCTACTGGGGCACCCCGATTCCGCTGATTCACTGCGCCGCCTGCGGCGACGTGCCGGTGCCCGAAAAGGATCTGCCGGTCGTGCTGCCCGAGGATCTCGTGCCGGACGGCACGGGCAACCCGCTCGCGAAGTCCGCCGCGTTCGTGAACTGCACGTGTCCGACATGCGGCGCGCCCGCCAAACGCGAGACGGACACGATGGATACGTTCGTCGATTCCTCGTGGTACTTCTCGCGCTACACGTGCCCCGACGCCGAGACGATGGTCGACGCGCGCACCGATTACTGGATGCCGATGGATCAATACATCGGCGGCATCGAGCACGCGATCCTGCACTTGCTCTATTCGCGCTTCTGGACGAAGGTGATGCGCGACATGGGACTCGTGAAATTTGGCGAACCGGCCAAGAACCTGCTCACGCAGGGGATGGTGCTCAACGAAACGTTCTATCGCGAGGACGCTTCGGGCAAGAAGACGTGGTACAACCCGGCCGACGTCTCCGTGGAGCACGACGACAAGGGGCGCCCCGTCGGCGCGACGCTCAATACCGATGGGCAGCCGGTCGTGCTCGGCGGCATCGAGAAGATGTCGAAGTCGAAGAACAACGGCGTCGATCCGCAACTGTTGATCGATCAACACGGCGCCGATACGGCGCGGCTGTTTACGATGTTCGCGGCGCCGCCCGAGCAGCAGCTCGAATGGTCGGGTTCGGGGGTCGAGGGCGCGAGCCGCTTCTTGCGCCGCGTCTGGGCGTTCGGGCATGCCAATCAAGCCGAGCTCGTCGCGCGCGACACGTTCGACCCGGCGCAGCTCGCGCAAATGGACAAGACGCTCCGCCGTGAAATCTACAGCGTGCTGAAGCAGGCCGATTTCGACTACCAGCGCTTGCAGTACAACACGGTCGTCTCGGCCTCGATGAAGATGCTCAATGCGCTGGAAGATGCCAAGCTCGCGCGCCCGAGCGTGCTGCGCGAGTGCTACGGCGTTTTGCTGCGCGTGCTGTATCCGGTGGTGCCGCATGTGACGCACGCGCTGTGGCAAACGCTGGGTTTCGTCGACGAATTCGGGTCGCTGCTCGACGCGCCGTGGCCCAAGGTCGACGAAAAAGCGCTCGAGCAAGCCGAGATCGAATTGGTGCTGCAAGTGAACGGCAAGGTGCGCGGCGCGCTGACGGTCGCCAAGGATGCGCCGCGCGAAGCGATCGAAGCGGCGGCGCTTGCGCACGAGATGTTCGCGCGCTTCAGCGAGGGCAGGAGTCCGAAGAAGATCGTCGTCGTGCCGGGTCGGCTCGTGAACGTCGTCGTTTGAAGGCGCAGCGCGCGCCGCGATTCAACCAAGGAGCCAATGTGATTCGCCGATCGTTTCTAGCGCTCGTGTGCGGCACGGCCATGCTCGCCGCGTGCGGCTTTCAATTGCGTGGACAGGAAAACTACGCGTTCAAGCGGCTCGCGATCGTAGGCGCGCCGCCGGTCGTGGCCGCCCGTCTGACGCGGATGATCGAAGGCGGCAGCGACACGGTCGTGGTCGCCTCGCCCACGAACGCCGATGCCATTCTGACGCTGAACGAAGGGCGTGGGCAGCGCCAGTTGACGCTGAGCCTAGCCGGCGCGATCGAGGAATACGAACTCGACTATTCGCTCGGCTACACGCTCACGGGTACCGACGGCACGCTGCTGATTGCGCCCAGCGCGATCGAGCTGAATCGGGCCTTGTCCTACAACACCCAATACGCTACAGCGAAGGCAACGGAGGCCGATCTGCTCTATGCGGATATGCAGAACGACGCGGTCGACCAGCTGACGCGCCGGCTCGCGACCGTGCACTCGCTGCATCCGGCGCCGGGGCACCAGACGCCGGGTGTCGCGCCGCGTGCGCCGCTGCCGCCGCCGCCGCTCTGATCTGCGGTTTTCGCCCAGCACGATCCGACGCTCATGCAACTGCGACTCGACGCGCTCGACGCGCATCTGACGAAAGGCCTTGCCGGTTTGTACGTCGTCTACGGCGACGAGCATCTGCTCGCGCAGGAGGCCTGCGACCGTATCCGTGCCGCCGCCCGCGCGGCCGGCTTCACCGAGCGCAACGTCTTCACGGTCGAACGCGGCTTCGACTGGAGTTCGCTGCTCGGTGCAACCCAATCGATGTCGCTGTTCGGCGAGCGCCAATTGATCGAATTGCGGATTCCGTCGGGCAAGCCGGGCAAAGAAGGTGCCGATGCGCTCAAGATGCTCGCGGCCGCCGACAACCCCGACGTACTGACGCTGGTCACGCTGCCGCGGCTCGACGCAGCGACGCAGAAATCGGCGTGGTTCACGGCGTTGGCCGAGCGCGGTGTTTCGCTGCGGATCGATCCCGTCGAGCGCGCGCAGTTGCCCAATTGGGTGTCGCAGCGGCTCTCGCTGCAGGGACAGCGTGTCGCGCCGGGCGAGGAAGGCCGGCGCGCGCTGCAGTTCGTGGCGGAGCGCGTCGAAGGCAATCTGCTCGCCGCGCACCAAGAGATACAGAAGCTCGGGCTCCTTTATCCGCAGGGTGTCCTGACGTTCGAGCAGGTGCACGATGCCGTGCTCAACGTCGCCCGCTACGATGTTTTCAAGCTCAACGAGGCGATGCTCGCGGGCGATGTCGGCCGGCTCTCGCGGATGATCGAGGGGCTCAAGGGCGAGGGCGAAGCCGCCGTGCTAGTGCTGTGGGCGTTGACCGAGGAGTTGCGGACGCTGCTGAAGATCAAGCGCGGCGCGGCGGCCGGCAAACCGCTGGCGATGCTGTTGCGCGAGAACCGAGTCTGGGGGCCGCGCGAGCGGCTTGTCGGGCCAGCGCTCTCGCGCGTGACGGAGCCGCTGCTCGAGGAGGGGCTCGCGCTCGCCGCGGCGCTCGATCGGCAGGTGAAGGGGCTCGCCGGCACCGCCCCGGGCAGCCGTCGGCGCACCGCGTTGCCGCCGGACCCCTGGGATGGCTTGTTCGAACTCGCCGCCCTCGTCGCATCGCCTGGCAAGCGCGGTGCCGCACGTCCTGGCGGCGCCTGACCGCTTACAATCGACACGACGGGCTTGCCGCGATCGCCGGCACCCCGCGGTACATACCAGCGCCGAGTGCGCCACGAACGAGAATCATGATGGATATCGACGATTACATGACCGCCATCGGCCGCCGCGCGCGCGTCGCTTCGCGCGCGATGGCGCGTGCCGCCACCTCGGCCAAGAACGAGGCGCTGCATGCCATTGCACGCGCGATCGAGCGCGAGCAGGCCGCGTTGAAGGAGGCGAACGCGCGCGACGTGGCCAAGGCACGCGAGAAGGGCATGGACGCCGCGTTCGTCGATCGCTTGACGCTCTCGGACAAGGCGCTTGCGACGATGATCGAGGGGCTGCGCCAAGTCGCCGCGCTGCCCGATCCGATCGGCGAGATCGACAACCTCAAATATCGGCCGAGCGGGATCCAAGTCGGCCAAATGCGCGTGCCGCTCGGCGTGATCGGCATCATCTACGAATCGCGGCCGAACGTGACGATCGATGCCGCCGCGCTGTGCCTGAAGTCCGGCAATGCGACGATTTTGCGCGGCGGCTCGGAAGCGTTGGCGTCGAACACGGCGCTGGCCGCGCTGATCGGCGAAGGGCTCGCGCAAGCGGGCTTGCCGCGCGAGGCGGTGCAAGTGGTCGAGACCGCCGATCGCGCCGCCGTCGGCAAGCTCATCACGATGACCGAATACGTCGACGTGATCGTGCCGCGCGGCGGCAAGAGCCTCATCGCGCGGCTCATCGAAGAGGCGCGCGTGCCGATGATCAAGCACCTCGACGGGATTTGCCACGTGTACGTCGACGATCGCGCCGATTTGTGCAAGGCGCTGGCCGTCTGCGACAACGCGAAGACGCATCGCTACGGCACCTGCAACACGATGGAGACGCTGCTCGTCGCGCGGGGCGTGGCCGGCGTCGTGCTGCCCCCGCTGGCGCGCGTCTATCGCGACAAAGGCGTGGAGCTGCGAGTCGACGCGCAGGCGCGCGCGGTGCTCGAAGCGGCGCCTTGGGCGAGCGACGCGCCCGCGCTCGGGCTCGTGGATGCGACCGAACAAGATTGGCACACGGAGTATCTCGCGCCGGTGCTCGCGATCAAGGTCGTCGACGGTATCGAAGCTGCGATCGAGCACATCAACACCTATGGCTCGGCGCACACCGATGCGATCATCACGGAAGATCACGACCGTGCGATGCGCTTCTTGCGCGAAGTCGATTCGGCGAGCGTGATGGTGAATGCCTCGACGCGCTTCGCCGATGGCTTCGAATACGGGCTCGGCGCGGAGATCGGCATCTCGAACGACAAGCTGCATGCACGAGGCCCCGTGGGGCTCGAAGGGCTCACGTCGCTCAAGTACGTCGTGCTCGGGCACGGCGAGGTCCGGCAGTAACCCGACGCTCACCCTACCGCCCCAACGATCCAATCGATGCTCTGGCTCAAAACCTTTCACATCGTTTTCGTCGCTTCTTGGTTTGCCGGCTTGTTCTATCTGCCGCGAATTTTCGTCAACCTCGCCATGGAGAAGGAGCCGGCCGCCGTGGCCCGGCTGCTGACGATGGCGCGCAAGCTCTACCGCTTCATGACGGTGATTGCCGGGGTGGCGCTCGCTTGCGGCTTGGGGCTATGGCTCGGCTACGGCATTGGGCAAGGGCAGGGCTGGCTCCACGCGAAGCTGGGCGTCGTCGTGCTGCTCATCGCCTATCACGCCTACTGCGGCCGCCTGCTGGCGGCGTTCGAGCGCGGCGAGAACCGCCGCTCGGATCGCTGGTATCGGTTTTTCAACGAACTGCCCGTGCTCGGCCTGATCGCCGCCGTGGCGCTCGTTGTCGTCAAACCGTTCTAATCCGCTTCTTCGTCTTCTTCCCGTTGATCCCGTTGAGGCGCCGACGATTCGATCCGGCGCCGCGTGATCGCTTTCTTGGCGCGCGCGAGCTTATCGACGAGTTCGGGCCCGCGCGAGAGCGCCACGCCCACGGCTAGGATGTCGCCGATCGCCAGATGCGAGACGCGCGAGGTCATCGGCGAAAAAATGTCGGTTTCCTCGGCGACGTTCGCAAACAAGCTGACCGTCGCGACTTGCGCCAGCGGCGAGCTGCTGTTCGTGATCGCGATCACTTTCGCGCCGCACGCGAGCGCCGAGCGGGCCGCTTCGACGATGTCGCGCGTGCGGCCCGTATTCGAAATCGTCACGACGACGTCCCCCTCGCCGAGCAGCGCCGCCGACATCGTGTACGTATGCGGATCCGCATAGGCAACACTCGGGATGCCGAGCCGGAAGAACTTGTGCTGAATGTCCTGCGCCGCGATGCCGGAGCCGCCCGCGCCGTAAAACTCGATCCGCGACGCGTGCGAGAGCAAGTCGATCGCCTTGGCGACGCTGTGCGCCGACAAGCTGTTGCGCACTTCGATCAGCGCGCCGATGGTCCGGTCGAATACCTTGGCGACGACGCCCGGGGCCGGCTCGTCGGGCCGGACGTCGCGATAGACGGAGGGCACGCCGGGCGCGATGCTTTGGGCGAGCCGGATCTTGAATTCGCGAAATCCACCGCAGCCCAAGGCCTGGCAGAACCGCGCGATCGTCGGCTGGCTCACGCCGACCCGCTGCGCCAGGTCGGTCATCGCCAGATCGAGCACTGCGCGCGGAGCGTCGAGTACGTAGTCGGCCAGTTTGCGTTCGGACGGGCGCAATTGCGCGCGCATCGATTCGATTCGGGCAAGCATCTCTGAAACCCGCGCCGAGCGGGTGTATCGTGTTCTATCGATGGCGGTAGTATGACCGGTTGCTTGTAGAAAATCTACACGTATTTGCTACCGATGCACTGCGACGCGCCTTCGTCGTTTCTTCGTGTTAGGTAGCGCTTACAACGGTCAATGCGGAAGATGAGATCGATCCGCATTGCTGTTATGTAGTTTTTCTACTAAACTCTGCTCCGCCTAAATCGCGCCGAGCGTGTGTTGCCCGTTCGGTGTCCGTGCGCCGTCTTTCAGGAGGAGCGTTTGCCCATGGTTTCGCCGCATCCCACGCTTATCGAAGTTACGCGCCGCATCGTCGAGCGCAGCCGCCCCACGCGTTCGGCCTATCTCGCGCGCATCGACGCCGCGCAAGGGAAGTTCCCGGCCCGCGGCGTGCTCTCGTGCGCAAATCTCGCCCACGGCTTCGCGGGCCTCGAAGGCAACGACAAACTCGCGATCAAGGCGATGCGCGAACCGAACATCGGCATCGTCTCGTCGTACAACGAGATGTTGTCGGCCCATGCGCCTTACAAGGACTTTCCCGACATCATCAAGCGTGCCGCCCGTGAAAACGGCGGTGTCGCGCAGTTCGCGGGCGGCGTGCCCGCGATGTGCGACGGCATCACGCAAGGCAACGCCGGGATGGAGTTGTCGCTCTTTTCGCGCGAAGTCATCGCGATGGGCACGGCCGTCGCGCTCACGCACAACATGTTCGATGCGGCCTTGTGCCTAGGCGTGTGCGACAAGATCGTGCCGGGCTTGCTGATCGGCGCGCTTCAGTTCGGCCATCTGCCGATGATCTTCGTGCCGGCCGGGCCGATGACGAGCGGGCTTTCGAACGACGAGAAAGCCAAGATCCGGCAGCAGTTCGCGACGGGCCAAGTCGGGCGCGACGCGCTGCTCGAATCCGAATCGGCCGCCTACCATGGGCACGGCACGTGCACGTTCTACGGCACCGCGAACAGCAACCAAATGCTTATGGAAGTCATGGGGCTGCATTTGCCGGGTTCCGCATTCGTCCATCCGCATACGCCGCTGCGCGATGCGCTGACGGCGGCGGCCGCCCGCCGCGTGCTCGATCTGACCGTCGAGCGCGGCCAGTACACGCCGATCGGCCATGTCGTCGACGAAAAGGCTGTCGTCAACGGGATCGCCGCGCTGCTGGCGACGGGCGGGTCGACCAATCACACGCTGCACCTCGTGGCCATTGCGCGCGCGGCGGGCATCATCATCGACTGGGACGACTTCGACGCGCTGTCGCAGGCCGTGCCGCTGCTCGCCAAGATCTACCCGAACGGCAAGGCCGACGTGAACCACTATCACGCGGCCGGCGGCATGTCGTACCTGATCCGCAACTTGCTCGAGGGCGGCCTGCTGCACGAGGACGTGACGACGGTGATGGGCAAAGGGCTCAGCCGCTATGCGGAAGAACCCAAGCTCGTCGACGGAAAGCTCGCCTGGGTGCCCGGGCCCGAGCAAAGCGGCGACGCCAAGGTGCTGCGGCCGATCGGCGATCCGTTTCAGCCCGACGGCGGCTTGCGGCTCATGCAGGGCAAGCTCGGCCGCGGCGTCATCAAGATCTCGGCCGTCGCGCCCGAGCACCGTGCGGTGCGCGCGCCCGCGGTCGTCTTCGATTCGCAGGAAGCGGTGCAGGAAGCCTTCGACAAGGGCGAACTCAAGCGCGATTTCGTGGCCGTCGTGCGCTTCCAGGGCGCGCGGGCGAACGGCATGCCCGAACTGCATCGGTTGACGCCGCTGCTCGGCGTGCTGCAAGACCAAGGCTTTCACGTGGCGCTCGTCACCGACGGACGCATGTCCGGCGCATCGGGCAAGGTGCCCGCAGTGATCCACGTTTCACCCGAAGCGCTCCTCGCCGGCCCGCTCGGCAAAGTGCGCGACGGCGACACGATCGTCATCGACGCCGAACGCGGCATTCTCGATGTCGAAATCGACGCGGGCGAATGGAACGCACGCGCCGTCGCAGCACCCAAGCATCAAGCGGAAAACGAAGTCGGCTTCGGCCGCGAATTGTTCGGTGTCTTTCGAGCGGCGGCCGCGCCGGCCGAAATGGGCGCCTCGGTGTTCGGGCCGCTCGTTGGCGAGGGCGCCGAGCAGCCGATCCACGCAGCAAAATCCTAAAGGAGTCCGGCATGAAAAAGGTTGAAGACATCGTCCGCCTCGGTCCCGTCATCCCGGTGCTGGCCTTCGATACGGTCGAACAAGGCGAACACGTTTCGCGTGCGCTCCATGCGGGCGGCGTCAAGGTCCTGGAAATCACGTTGCGCACGCCGGCCGGCATCGGCGCGATCGAACGGGCTGCTCAGCTTTCGTCCGACATCGTCGTCGGCGTCGGCACGATCACCAAGCCCGAGCACTGTGCTCAAGCGAAGAAGGCCGGCGCGCAGTTCGGCGTATCGCCCGGGCTCACGAAGGATATTCACCAAGCCGCGCAGGACGCCGGCCTGCCGCTGCTGCCCGGCGTGGCGACGCCGAGCGACATCCTGCTCGCGCTCGATCTCGGCTACGAGACGGTCAAGTTCTTCCCGGCGCAGCAAGCCGGCGGCATTCCGATGCTGCAAGCGCTTTACGGGCCGTTCCCGAATCTGAAGTTCTGTCCGACGGGCGGCATCACCACCGAAACGGCGCCGAGCTTCCTCGCGCTGCCGAACGTCGTCTGCGTCGGCGGTTCTTGGCTCACGCCCAAGGCTGCGCTGGCCGCGCAGAACTGGGACGAGGTCACGCGTCTCGCGCGTGCCGCGTCCGAACTCGCCGCACACCAGCATTAACGTGTCGTGCCGCGGCGCCGGGCAATGCCCGGCGCCGCGGCGGCGCATGCCACGCCTTCGCCGCTTCACCTGCCCCGAACTCGTCATCGCGCGACCGCGAGCCTCCGGCTTCCCGCGCGAGGGATGAGGGTTTCTGTTGATGGAACCGGTTCTATCGACAAATTCCGCCGCCGTCTAAAATGCAGCGACTGTGTGTCGGCGACGAGGCTCGCAACGCCGGTGCATGGGTCCACCTCTCTCGTTTGAAGTCGTTTCAAAACAAGTAAAGGAGACAGTTCATGGGATCGGCTCACGGCGGCCTCTTGCTGCTTTACGCGTTGATTGCGATCGCGGCGCTCATCTTGCTGATCGCGCGGTACAAGGTCTATCCGTTTCTGGTCCTGATCGTCGTCTCGCTGCTGCTCGGGCTCGCCGCGGGCATGCCCGCGGGCCAGATCGTGAAGTCGTTCGAAGCGGGCAACGGCGGCACGCTCGGTCACATTGCCGTGGTGGTGGGTCTCGGCACGATGCTCGGCAAGATGATGGCCGAATCGGGCGGAGCCGAGCAGATCGCGACGACGCTGATCCGCTGGTTCGGCGAAAAGCACATTCATTGGGCGATGATGTTCGTCGCCATCATCGTCGGCTTGCCCGTCTTCTTCGAAGTCGGTTTCGTGCTGTTGATCCCGATCGCGTTCAACGTGGCCAAGCGCACGGGCAAATCGCTGCTGCTGATCGGCCTGCCGATGGTCGCGGGCCTTTCGGTCGTGCACGGCCTGATCCCGCCGCATCCGGCCGCGATGCTGGCCGTGCAGGCCTATGGCGCCGACATCGGCAAGACGATTGCCTACGGGCTGATCGTCGGCATTCCGACCGCGATCGTCGCGGGGCCGCTGTTCGCGCTGCTCGTGCATCGGCAAGTCAAGCTGCCCGAAAACAATCCGCTGGCCGCTCAGTTCGTCGAATCCGCGGAACACGCGGCCGCGCATCGCCGCGAGCTGCCGGGCTTCGGCATCACGCTCTTCACGATTTTGCTGCCGGTGATTCTGATGCTGGTCGGCAGCTGGGCCGATCTGGTCTTCGCGCCGAAGTCGGTGCCGAACGACCTGTTGCGTTTCGTCGGCAATTCGGACGTTGCGCTGCTCATCGCCGTGCTCGTCAGCTTCTGGACGTTCGGCGCGCAGCGCGGCTTCACGCGGGAGCAGATCCAAAAGTTCTGCGGCGACTGCCTCGCGCCGATCGCCGGGATTACGCTGATCGTCGGCGCGGGCGGCGGTTTCGGCGGCGTGCTGCGCGACAGCGGCGTTTCGCAGCAAATCGTCGCTGTCGCCACCCAATCGCACCTGTCCCCGCTACTGTTCGGCTGGTTCGTCGCCGCGCTGATTCGCTTGGCGACGGGGTCGGCCACGGTCGCGATGACGACGGCCTGCGGCATCGTCGCGCCGATCGCGAAGGCAGGCGCGATTCATGTTCAGCCTGAATTGCTCGTGCTCGCGACGGGCTCGGGCTCGCTGATCTTCTCGCATGTGAACGACGGCGGCTTTTGGCTGATCAAAGAGTATTTCGGCATGACGGTCGGGCAGACCTTCAAGACCTGGTCGCTCTGTGAGACGATCATTTCACTGCTCGGCCTCGGGCTGACCTTTGCGCTGGCGGCGGTCTTCTAGGCCCGAGCAGGTCGAATGGGCCCTAACTGGAACGGCAAATGATTCTGATCGTGATGGGCGTCTCGGGCGCCGGCAAGACGCGGATCGGCGAGCTGATCGCCGAACGCCTCGGTTGCAGCTTTGTCGACGGCGACGAGTTTCACAGCGCCGCCAACAAGGAAAAGATGGCGCAAGGCGTCGCGCTCACCGACGACGATCGCTGGCCGTGGCTGGCTGCCATTCGCGCGGCGATCGAAGAGAAGGTGAGGGCGGGGCAATCGCTGATCGTCGGCTGCTCGTCGCTCAAACGCGCCTACCGCGACGTGCTGCGCGGCGGCGCGCAGGGCGACGGGACCGTGCACTTCGTCTATCTGAAGGGCTCGTTCGAGTTGTTGCACGAACGCTTGGCGACGCGCGGCCGTCACTTCTTCAATCCGGCGCTGCTGCAAAGCCAGCTCGACACGCTCGAGGAGCCGGGCGAGGACGAGGCGGCGATCACGGTCGGCATCGAGCTGACGCCGGACGAGATCGTCGACCAGGTGGTGGCGAAGCTGAAGTGACCTGAGGTGAAAAAAAAGCGCGCCGTCGATCGACGGCGCGCTTTGTATCCGGGCGGGGAGCGAGACGCGGCCCGCGATCGGTTACGCGATCCGCTTGGCCAATTCCACGGCCTTGCCCGTGTACGACGCGGGCGTCATCGCCATCAACAGCGCCTTCGCATCGTCGGGAATCGCAAGCGTGCCGATGAACTGCTGCAGCGCTTCGCGCGTGATGCCCTTGCCGCGCGTCAACTCCTTGAGCTGCTCGTACGGGTTTTCGATGCCGAAGCGGCGCATGACCGTCTGCACGGGCTCGGCCAGCACTTCCCAGCATCCGTCGAGATCTTCGTTCAAGCGGGCCGGATTGACTTCGAGCTTGTCCAGGCCGCGGATCAGCGCGTCATAGGCCAGCAACGAGTAACCGAGCGCGACGCCCATATTGCGCAGGACCGTCGAGTCGGTCAGGTCGCGCTGCCAGCGCGAAACGGGCAGCTTGTCGGCCAGATGGCGCAGCGTCGCGTTCGCGAGGCCGAGGTTGCCTTCCGAGTTCTCGAAGTCGATCGGGTTGACCTTGTGCGGCATCGTCGACGAGCCGATTTCGCCGGCCTTCGTCTTTTGCTTGAAGTAGCCGACCGAGATGTAGCCCCAGACGTCGCGGTCCAGATCGAGCAGGATCGTATTGGCGCGCGCGACGGCATCGAACAGCTCGGCCATGTAGTCGTGCGGTTCGATCTGAATCGTGTACGGATTGAACGTCAGCTTCAGGCGCTGTTCGATGACGTTGCGCGAGAACGTCTCCCAATCGAAGCTCGGATACGCCGACAGGTGCGCGTTGTAGTTGCCCACCGCGCCGTTCATCTTGCCGAGGATTTCGACCTTGGCAATGCGGTCGATCGCACGTGCCAAGCGCGCGGCGACGTTCGCGATTTCCTTGCCGAGCGTCGTCGGGCTGGCCGGCTGGCCGTGCGTGCGCGAGAGCATCGGCTGCTCCGCGTGTGTATGCGCGAGCGCCACGAGGCGGCCGTGAACCGAGCGCAGCGCGGGCAGGATCACGTGCTCGCGCGCACCGGCCAGCATCAGGCCGTGCGAGGTGTTGTTGATGTCTTCCGAGGTGCAGGCGAAGTGGATGAATTCGCTCGCGCGCTCGAGTTCCGCTTGGCCCTTGACCGATTCCTTGAGCCAGTACTCCACGGCCTTGACGTCGTGGTTCGTCACGCGCTCAATTTCCTTGATGCGCGCGGCATCGTGCGCCGAGAAACGCGCGACGAGTTCGAGCAGGAATTTTTCGGCGGCTTCCGAGAAGCGCGGCACTTCGGCGAAGCCGGCTTGCGAGAGCGCGATGAGCCAATGGACTTCGACCGTCACGCGATGGCGCATGAACGCGGCTTCGGAGAGCCAGTCGCGCAGCGCTTCGGTCTTGGCGGCATAGCGGCCGTCGAGCGGCGAGAGGGCGGTAAGGGCAAACAGCGTATCGGCGCGGGTATCGGACATGATCGGGCGTCGCGCTCGAAGGCGCGGATTTCGGGTGCGGAAGGGAGAACCCGCGATTTTACCACCGCCGGGCAAGGACTTAAGCCAGGCCGAGTCCGGGCGCCTCGAACGGCCCGGCTTAACCGGGCTTAGCGCGGCCTAGCGCGGTTCATCGCGGCTCAACGTCGCTCAACGTGGCTTTCGCGCCCGTTGGTCGACCCGCCCGCTATTCGCCGGCCGCGGCCGCTTGTCCGACGCGCGCCGCCGTGCCCGCTTGCGCGGCCTCGAGCACGGTGACGCCCGGGGTGGCCCAGACGAGCCATTGCGAGCGCAGCGCGAGGATCGCGAGGCACGTGCAGGCCGCGAGCGCGCCGAAGGTGGCGAAGCCCAGCTGATAGCTGCCCGTGCTTTCCTTGGCGATGCCCATGACGACGGGCAGATAGAAGCCGCCGATGCCGCCGGCCGCGCCGATCATGCCCGAGAGCAGGCCGGTTTTGCTCTTCCAGCGGTGCGGCACGAGTTGGAACGTCGCGCCGTTGCCGATGCCGAACGCGAGATACAAGCAGACGAGGATCGCGATGCCGCCCGCGAGCGGCGGCATCCAGGCGGCGAAGGCGAAATCGGCGAGCGAGATCGCGGCGAGCACGCCCGTGAGCGCGCGCACGCCGGTGACGCGGTCGGCCAGCGAGCCGCCCATCGGCCGCACGATCGCGCCGAGGGCCGCGAGCACGGACATGAACGAGCCCGCTTCGAGCTTCGGCATTTGATAGAGCGTCGTGAGCAGCAGCGTCACGTACGAGGACATGCCGACGAAGCCGCCGAACGTGATGCTGTAGACGAGCATCATGACCCAGGTGTCGCGCTCGGCGAGCACGGTGCGATAGCGCGCCGGCAGCAGCGCGATCGCGCCGGCCGCACCGAGCACCGGCAACAGCAAGACGCCCGTTTTGCCCGGGCCGAACACGCCCGCATGCACGGCGAGCACGAGCGCGACGAGACCGGCAAGGATCGTCACGAAGCCGGCGAGCGCACGCGCGCCGCCTCCGGCTTTTTCGCCTCGATCGTCACCCCAGGCGAACATCGCGAGCGCGGCGATCGCGAGCAGCGGCAGGGCGGCCGCGGTCGCGTATTGCCAGCCGTAGGCGTTGGCCAGGCGCGGGAACAGGAAGCCGTTGAGCACGGCGCCGATGTTGCCGGCCGCGGCCAGGCCAAGGACCAGGCCCTGCACCTTCGGCGGGTAGCTGCTGCCGGCCATCGGCAGGGCCACCGCGAAGCTTGCGCCGCCCACGCCGAGAAACACCCCGAGCACGAGCAGCGCCGTGTAGGACGGCGTGCCCGGCAGCAGTGGCAGCACGATCGCGGGCAGCGCCGAAATCGCGATGCCCATCAGCGCCACGCGCCGCCCGTTGACCGACTGATAGAGGTTGCCGAGCGCGACGCGCAGAATCGCCGCCGACAGCACGGGCACGGCCACCAGGAAGCCCTGCTGCGCGGCTGTCATCGCGATGCTCTTGCCGATGAACGGAGCGAGCGGTCCATACACGATCCAGATCGTGAAGCCCGTGTCGAAATAAAGAAAGCAAGCGAGGAGCGAGCGCCAATTGCCGCTCCTTAGCGCGTGTTGCAGGGTCTTCATGATCGTCCTCGCGATGGATAAGAAATGTCGGATGCCGAATATCGAATGTCGGATGAATCGCTTCGGGGCGATGAGCGCCGCGGCGCCGGCCGGCGTCGTGGGACGGTTCGCCAATGCAAGCCCTATGCCATTCGCGTTTTCGCACCGCCGCTTAAGGCCTGCATCCTCAAGCGGCGCGGGCGATTGCGGCGTTTGCGAGGACCCTCCGAGCAGAGGGACGGGCGGCAACGCCGGTTGCGGGCCACCCCTTTGCAACGCACCCCCATCGCGCGAGGCGGCACGTTCGATGTGCCCCGCGCGCGCCGATGGTGCGCTGCATCAACGTTGCCCGGGAGGGTCCTGAAGGGGGCACCAGTGCGCCTCCCAGCCAAGCGAGAAGGCGGCGGCTTGCGCCCCGGTACAATGCGAGCGTCGCTTTTCGTCCGGCTCCCACGCCGTCAGCCCCGCATGGAACTCAAGTGGCTCGAAGATTTCGTTTCGCTCGCTGAGACGCGCAGCTTCAGCCGTTCGGCCGAGTTGCGGCATGTGACGCAGCCCGCTTTTTCGCGCCGCATCCAAGCGCTCGAAGCATGGCTCGGCACCGAACTCATCGACCGCTCGGTCTATCCGACGCGCCTGACGCAGGCGGGCGAGGTATTCCGCGAACAGGCGCTCGCGATGCTCTCGCACATGCACGAATCGCGCATCTTGCTCAGAGGGCACGTAGGGGCGCCGGCCGCCACGATCGAATTCGCGGTGCCGCATACGCTCTCGCTCACCTACTTTCCGGAGTGGCTGCAGCGAATCGAAGCGCAGATGGGGCCCATCCATACGCGGCTGCGCGCGTTGAACGTCCACGATGCCGTGCTCTCGCTCGTCGAAGGGGGATGCGATCTGGTGATGGGCTATCACCATCCGAGCCATCCGGTCGCGCTCGATCCGGGACGCTACGACATGCTGACGCTGGGCTTCGAGCCGATCAGTCCGTTCTCGGCCCCGGGCCGCGCCGGCCGCGCGCGCTATCTGCTGCCGGGCACACCCGATGCGCCGGTTCCGTATCTGTCGTACACGCCGAACGCGTACCTCGGACGCATGACTGAAGTCATCGTGGCGAACGCGCCGGAGCGGCTTTGTCTGGATCGGCTCTACGAAACCGATATGGCCGAGGCGCTCAAGGCGATGACGCTGGCCGGACACGGTGTCGCCTTCTTGCCGCACAGCGCCGTTCAAGACGCTGTGGCCGACGGTGCGCTGATCCGTCTCGACCGCACGGCTTCGCGCGGATTGAGCGCCGATCGCTTCACGTTGACGATGGAAATCCGCTTGTATCGCGACAAACTCGCAAGCAACGCAGACGATCCGCGCCAACAGCTCGTGCGCCGCTTATGGCAGGTCGTCGCGGACGAGCTTGGCGTAAAGCAAGCGTAAGACCGGGCGAGGGCCCGGCGGCAAGTCCGCGTGGAGCATGGCGAAGGACGGCGGCGGGTTCCGGTCTCGGTATCGACGTTATGCAAGAAATGCATAACGGGATGACCAAACGGCATTGGATTTCAAAATGCCGTTTTTTCACAATGGCGCACATTCTGTGACCGTTGGAGTGCCCATGTCCTCGCAGCAAATGCAGTCCACCACGCCTGCACAATCGATCCCCTCGTACCTTCATGCCGACGATCTCGGCCCCTGGGGAAACTATCTGCGTCAAGTCGATCGCGTCGCGCCGTACCTCGGTTCGTCGTCGCGCTGGCTCGAAACACTCAAGCGCCCGAAGCGCATCTTGATCGTCGACGTGCCCATCGAACTCGATAACGGCACCGTGGCGCACTTCGAAGGCTATCGCGTTCAGCACAACGTCTCGCGCGGTCCCGGCAAGGGCGGCGTGCGTTACCACCAGGACGTGACGCTCTCCGAAGTGATGGCGCTTTCCGCCTGGATGTCGGTGAAGAACGCGGCCGTGAACGTGCCGTACGGCGGCGCGAAGGGCGGTATCCGCGTCGATCCGCGCAAGCTTTCGCGCGGCGAGCTCGAGCGCGTCACGCGCCGCTACACGAGCGAGATCGGCATCATCATCGGACCGAACACCGACATTCCCGCGCCTGACGTCAACACGAACGAGCAGATCATGGCGTGGATGATGGACACGTACTCGATGAACCAGGGCCAAACGGCCACGGGCGTCGTGACGGGCAAGCCGATCACGCTGGGCGGCTCGCTGGGCCGCCGCGAAGCGACGGGCCGCGGCGTGTTCGTCGTCGGCACCGAAGCGGCGCGCCGCACGGGCCTCGACATTCAAGGCGCGCGCATCGCCGTGCAAGGCTTCGGCAACGTGGGCGGCATCGCGGCTCGCCTGTTCGAAGAAGCGGGCGCGAAGGTCGTCGCCGTGCAGGATCACACGGGCGCGATCTGCAAGTCGAGCGGCATCGACACGGTTGCGCTGCTCGAACACGTCGGCAATACGGGCGGTGTCGGCGGCTTCAAGGGTGCCGATCCGGTCTCGAACGATGAGTTCTGGACGATCGAGAGCGACATCCTGATCCCGGCCGCGCTCGAAAACCAGATCACCGAGAAGAACGCCGCGAAGATCAAGACGAAGATCATCGTCGAAGGGGCGAACGGCCCGACCACGACGGCGGCCGACGACATCCTGCACGACAAGGGCGTGCTGATCATCCCCGACGTCGTGGCCAACGCGGGTGGCGTGACCGTGTCGTACTTCGAATGGGTGCAGGACTTCTCGAGCTTCTTCTGGACCGAGGACGAGATCAACCAGCGCCTCGAGCGCGTCATGCGCGAAGCATTCAGCGCCGTGTGGCAAGTGGCGAGCGACAACAGCGTGTCGATGCGTACGGCGGCATTCATCGTCGCGTGTAAGCGGATTTTGATGGCGCGCGAAATGCGCGGCCTGTATCCCTGATTCCCTATTCGCCACAAGCGAAATGGGTTTGACTTGCCGGCGGCGCCTCTCACGGCGCATCCGGCTTCCCCTGGACGGGCGGCATCGAAAGGATGTCGCCCGTTTTTCGTTTGGGGTGCTCGACGCTAGGCATCCTTGCGAGCGACGCGGGCCCGTTCGATGTTCGCCGGGACGCAGAGCCGTTGTCGGTGAATGAAAGCGGACCTACTGCGCGCTGCTCGGCAGGTCGGTGCTGAACACGGCGGTGCGCGGCTCGAAGAAGTAGCGGACGAAGATCGCCGCGCCGAATTGCTTGTCGCGGCCCGGGGTCACGTTTGCATCGACGTGCGCACCGATTTGGACGCGCGACGAGAGTTTGACCACTGCTGCGACTTCAGTGCTGGCGTAGGGGCCCTTATCGTGGCTGCCGGCGCAGATGAGTACGGCGGTACCGGGTGAACCGCACAGTTCGCCATGCTGGAGCGTATCGTTCACCCCGCCCTCCACGCTGCCTCGAACCTGCCAGTTCCGCCCTTCCGTCGTCAGCCACTGAAGTGCAACGCCCGCGCTGACGGAGGACTGAGGGCTGTAGTACCCGCCTTGTCCGAAGCTATAGAAATTCTCGTTGCGTCGATATGACAGATAGTGCACGGCTGGTCCGACGCTGAAGTAGTCGAAGCCGTGGAAGGGGGCGTCATAACCCGCGGACAAATCGACCGACATGCCTTCGTTGCCCGGCACGTTCGTGCCCGTCAGCCATTTGGTTTCGGCTCCGGCGGAGAGGTTCCAGCGCGGTGCCACTTGCCAGCGCAACTGTCCTCCGCCCGATGCGCTGTTGACCGCCCCCCAGTGCTCAATTCCAATGCCACCGGGACCGGTGGTGGATATGCCGCGCCACGACAGTAGCGAGTCCCGCACGGGTTGCCAACCGCCGTTTAGCGACCACATGCCCCACGCGGTTTGCTGGCGTACGCTGCCGAAGAAATTCGGCTCGAATCCCGACGGGGGCCCCTGCGTGCCGCCGAAGGACAAGCGCCAGTCCATCTTGGGTAAGGCGCCGATATGTGTCGACGTCGCCATTGTCGCTTGCAGCTCCTCGGCAAGCGTCAAGCCGCCGATTGCGGTCTGATCGAGCGATGCCGTCCCCGCATTGATAAACAACAGCCGATGTTGCAGCAAGAACTTCGCAGTGCCGTGGAACCACTCACCTTGCACTTCGGGCCCGATCGTATCGAGCCGGCCTTGCCCCGCCGCACCGATGTGATCGGACCATGTGAGGCCGCCCGTCAGCGAAGGTGCATCGATACCCGTCAAATCGGCGGGTACGTAGCGAGCGATGCGCTGCGGATCGACGGAGCCCGTTAGGGCATCGCGCAGTGCCGTGTGCGATGCGACGAATTGCTTGCGGTAGTACAGCGTCTGCGCATCGATGGCATCGAGGTAGGCGTCGATGCGTCCGTCGCCCGTGGGACGTTTCACGCCGTGCTCGCACATTGCGTGGATCGACAACGCGAGCCCTTCGGCGGTGTCGTCGTCATGACGGGCGTCGTAGGCGACCCGGAATGCCGCAGCCGCTTGCTCGTACCGGCCGATCGCATACAGCCTCCAACCGCGCAGTCCCGCCGTGGCCGTTGCCGGCATTCCCTCTTGCTCGGCTACGTCTAGCCATTTCAATGTTTCGTTGTAGCGGCGTGCCTTGTAAGCGTCGTTCGCGCGCGCGAGTGCGATCTGTGCGCTTCCTTGCCGCGCGCGTGGATCGTCGCGCAGCGCCGGTGCGTCGAGCAGCGACTGCGCCCCATCGTAGTCATGCGTTTCGATCCGAACTTGGGCGAGCCCGAGCGTGGCATCGAGATTGTTTGGCGAGAATGTCAGGGCGCTTTCGAACCAGTTTTGCGCCCCGCTTCGATCATGCTGCGCGTGAGCGATCCACCCGGCAAGCGCCGCGGCCGGACCATCACGATAGGCGCGAATCGACGGCGCCACGCGCGCGAGTTGCGAAGCCGTTTCCGGCGAGGCGGGCGACAGCTTGCCGAGCGCCGCAATCGCGTGCGCGTAGCGCAGACGTTCGAATGCGATCTCGCCCTGAGCGTCGCGATGCCCTTGCGAAGCTTCGAGTGCGATCAACGTGTCGGCCTGATCGCGCGACAACTGGTGTTCGGCGCGATACAGCGTCGCGATGCGATTTGCCTCCGGCGCGCAAGCCGGGATGACCGTTCGATAGAGCGCGTCGACTTCGTCGAGGTGCCCGGTTTGGGCGAAGACGTCGGCGGCTTGCCACACGCGATCGATATGCTCGCAGCTGAATGCGTCGGGCACGCGGGCGATCGCCAAGCGTATCGCTGCCGCATCGTAGCTTTGCAGGGCGGCGGCGACTTCGGATGCTTGCTGCTGCCGCGCGCGTTCCGCCACGAGCGCCGGCGAAGGGCGCCACGAAGGTGCCTCGTGCTCGATCCGTGCCAACTGCCGATCGTAGTCGGCGAGGCGGTGATCGTGCAGCGCACGCCATAGCGGGCGTTCGTCAGGCACGGGAAGCGAGGCGTTCGGCGCTGCCGCCATGCTCGCCGCCGCTGCGTTCGCCGTATTCGCCGTGGCCGACGCGGCAATATCGGCCGGCGCCCCTTCCATCGGCGTTGTCGGCGCCATCGCTCCCGCTTCCGTGTCGACGAAATTGCGTTGTTCCGTGCGCACGATGCGCGAAGCGCCTGGCGTCTGCGTTGACCGGTTCACCTCGCCTTGAGCGTGCCGCCGGACGATTTCGGTTTCGCCCGCTCCCGTTTCGCCGGCGGGTGCCGCGTCGCGCCGCTCGATTGTGAGCACGTTGTTCTGAGCGGCGCGCGCTGCTTGGGCGGGGCAATACGCGATCGGCGCAGCGAAGCAGCAGCCGAGCACCCAGAGGGTACCTCGATGCGCCTGCGCCTTACTCCTCGGTGCCACGATGCCGCTTCCGGTGATAGCGTTTCAACAGCAGCGCGGATGACCCCGCGAATATCGACAGCAGCAAGACGAGCGCGACATAGCCAAGCCAAGGATGGGCCGAGAGCGTAAATCCGAGCCAAGCGAGCGGGCCGAGCGTGCCTTCCTCATAGGTGCCGCCGACTCGCCCCGTCCACAAATCGGGACGATCGAACGTCAGCAGCGAGATGTCGCCGCGCAGCTCGCTCCAGTAATTCGGCTCGACTAGCCGTCCGATTCCGTCGGCCAATTCGCCGGCGTCGGCCGCCGTGAGCACGGTCATCGCGCCGCCTCGTTCGCCGCGGTATTGCATGACGAGCAGTTGATGCGAGAGCGGCACGTCGCCGCGCAGCGTGACGTCGGCCAGCGCCGCGCGAGCCTGCGAGCCGAGCAGGTGCCCCAAGCCCAAGGGGAGCGCGCCGCCGCCTTGCGGATCGGCGGGAACCGTCGCGTCGTCGGCAATGCGGATGCTCGCGCCCGGCGACCATGGCGCGTGTTTCAACAGCGGCCTCGGCAGCGCCGATGCGGCACCGATCAAAATCACATCGTGGCGGGCCGTTGCAGGAGCGTCGAACGTCAGCTGGGCCGCGGTAAGCGGCGCGGCCTGGCTCTGCGCGAGCCGGCCCATCAAGGTCCACGCCGCCGCGATGGTCTTGTCGTCGTGCGCGGCCAGCCGCAGCGCGAGATCGCTGCCGTCCGGCCGGACCGTATAGGGAAAGCCGCTGTCCGCGAAGCGTTCGAGGTTTGGGAGCGTCGTGAAATGCGAAGCGGCAGGCAATGTTACCGTCGAGTCGTCGAACAGCGTGACCTCGAGATTCTGCGTGTTGCGCAATGCGCAGCGATCGGTGACGAGCGGCACGAGTAGTGCCCGCAGCGACAGCGTGTTGAGTCCCGCTCGAAAATCGCGCAGCGGAATGCTGATTCGATAGTGGCGCATGACGGCGCCTTGCTGCTGATCGAGCGCGACCACCTGCTCGAAGCGGCCGTTGAGCAGGATGTTGAGGATCGAGTCCTCGCGCATCTTCGCGCCTTCTGTGAAGTTCAGGTCCAGCGTCACCTTCGCGTCCTCGGGCGCGTAGATGTCCGCCGGCAGCCGCACGTCGAGGTCGGCGGCGTCACCGGAGTGCAGCGTCCGGCTCGAGAAGCCGAGATCGCGGAACCGATGCGGGGCCGTGCCCGTAAGCGTCTTGTCCGTCGACCAAGGCGGAAGCGTCGTCTCGTCGAAGGAGCCGATGACGAGCGCGCTGCTGCGCGGCAGCGGCACTTCGCTATGCGCGAAGGCGCGCGCCGCGCGTTCGACTTCCGCGTCATTGCGGCCGCTCACGACGAGCACGAAACGACGTGCGTCGTCCGGCTTCGGATAAATGCCGAGGAAAGCCCCGTCGATCTGGGCCACTGTCTTGTCGTCGAGGTAGCCGCGCAGCGCGTCGCGTGAGCCGATCAGCACGACATCCGTATCCGCCAAAGGGGCGAGCGCGAGGCCCGGCAACATGCCGGCGCCGCTGCCATGCTCGGCATCCAGCACGCGCGGCACCTCGCTCAGGTATCGCAGCCGCAGTGCGATCCCTTGCGCGACGAGGCTGCCGTCGGCCAGTTGCGACTCGCCGTTCGGATGCGAAGCGTTGACGATCGTCAGTGCGCGCGCGCTCCATTGCTTCGGGTCGATGAGATTCGACAAATCGGCCAGCGTCGGCGTGAGCGGCGCGAGAGCGGTCTGCATCTGCAGCGTCGATGCGCTCGTGTCGATTTCGGTCCAAAGCTCCGGCGCGTTGGGGTCTTCGCAGTTTTCGGTCGAATGCTGCGCGACCGCGAACGTGAGCGTGTTGTATCCGGGCCGCAGCAGCTCGGACGGCACGCGGATGTCGGCCGTCGCTTCCGGTTGCCGCGAAGACAACTGCAGTTGTGCGATCGTGCGGTCGTTCACGCGCACGGCGAGCTCCGAGCGATCCGTCAGCAGGGAAATCGAATTCGATACGACGAGGTGAAGCACGGCGTCGCGCACGCGCTCGCGAGCCGACAGCGGGATGCTGATGCTTCGGGACGCCGACGCACCGGCGAGCCGCAGCGCGCCGTTCAAATTGCCGAGCGCCGCGAGAGAGACGGTTTCGCCGGCGCTTGCCGCGGCCTGCGTCGCGACGGAGGCTACGTTCGCCGCGGCCGAGATCTGTTCCGCCGTGGCCTTTGGCGCGGGTTTCGCATGTCCGCCGGCGAACGCCGCGGTGCTGGCGATCAAGGCAACGATGCAACAGACCGTTCGGGCCGTTGCACGGGAAAGGGACGATACCTTCATTGATGTTGCTTTGGATGGCGAGAGCGTCGAGCCGCCGCGGAGCGTGAGGCGGCTCGCAGCGGATGGGAGGCATAGCGCAGCATGCCGGTGGCGAACACGCGGTAGTGGCCGAATGCATGAATCAGCCCAAGCCTGAAGACGATGCCAAGACTCGGAAGCACGCCGATGCGGCGGTTACGGCTCTCGCGGAAATCGCGCCAACGGCCGCTGTCGCCGAATACGAGCGAGACGCGTTCCGAGAGACCGGCCACGCTGTCGTCGATGAACTGCGCGCCGATCGCGAGTTCGCCGTCGCGCGTCGAAAACGCGTTGCGTATCGTCAAGGGGATGCGGCTCGTGTGCCCGCGCGCCGCATTGAAGATTTCGAGCGTGGCGTCCCCTTGGCGTGGTGCATGCGACGCATCGCCGGCCGCGACGACGGCCTTGAGTCCGCCGGCCGAAAGATCGACGATGCGGCAGGCCGTCTTCGGACTAGCGTCCTCGGCGTCGTCGTCGGCCGATCCGGCATAGAGGACGGCTTCGAGATTCGTGGGCACACGCGGCACGGCGCGGCGCTGCTTGCGTTCGTAGAGCACGCCGATGCAGGCGTTGAGCAGGACGAGGTTCAGGCCGCACCAGCTGACCGCCGAGACGATGACGTCGCGGTGCGGATAGCCATGCACGAGTTTCCATACGCCGGCCGCGACGCCCAGCAGCACGAGCACGTAGACGACGTAGAACGGCCCCGCCAGTTCGGAGATCGAGTCTTCCTCGATCTTTTCTCCCTTGGGCGTGACCTTGAAGCCGGGCGCGCGAGGACGCAACATCACCGAAACGACGGCTCGCAGCGAGAACATCGATTGCAGCAGCTCGTAGACTTCGGAGATCAACGTCCAGCGATAACGGCCGAACAGGTAGTCGGAGGCCAGAATGGCCCCGATCATCTGCGGCAAGCCGTAGGCGAAGAATTGCGGAATCGTTGCGTTGTAGAACTGTAGCCCGAACAGCAGATACATGATGGGCGCGAACAGGAAGACGACGCGTGCGTAGCAGAAGAACCAGAAGAACGCATTGGAGAAGTAGCAGAGCCGCTGCGCGAGCGTGAGCCCTTTCAATCGCAGCGGGTTGCTCAGCAGGAACAGCTGGATCATGCCTTGCGCCCAGCGCACGCGCTGCACGATGAAGCTCGCGAACGTCTCGGGCTGCAGGCCCGAGATCAAGGCTTCGTCCACGTAGCGGCTGTGATAGCCGCGCGCATGAAGCGTGAGCGCGGTTTCTGCGTCTTCCGTAATCGAGTTGCCCGCGATGCCGCCGATCTCCTCGAGGCAGCGGCGCTTGAGCAACGCGGCTGATCCGCAGAAAAACGACGCGTTCCAGAAGTCGAGCCCGTGCTGGACGACCGAGTAGAACATTTCGCTTTCGGGCGGCATTCGGCCGAACATGCCGAGGTTCTTTTCGAGCGGGTCCGGATTGATGAAGAAATGCGGCGTCTGGACGAGATAGACCCGATCGTCGCGTTGGAAATGGCCGACCGTCTTCTCCAGAAAGTCGGCCGTGGGCACGTGGTCGGCGTCGAAGATCGCGATCAGATCGCCGCGCGTATGCTCGAGCGCGGCGTTGATGTTGCCCGCCTTCGCATGGACGTTGCGTTCGCGCGTCAGATAGATGCCGCCGTGACGCTCGGCCATCTGCTTGAGCGCCAGCGATCGCTCGAGGGCTTCGGCCGCCTTGGCCGGGTCCGCCTGCGTGAGCTTCTGAAGCGTGCCGCCGTCGTCGAGCAGATAGACATTGAACAGCGCGCGCGGATAGCGCATGTCGAGCGCCGCGCGCAGCGTTACCTGCAGCAGCTCGGGCGGCTCGTTGTAGGTCGGGATGAACACGTCGATGCTCGGCAGTGCGCCCGGCGTCATGATCAGCGGCGCCGGCGCGCGCTGCAAAGGGCGGCTGTTGACGAACAGGCCGAGCATGGCGACGACGATGCCGTATAGCTCGGCCCCGTAGAGCAGCAGCATGAAGACAAAGTCGGCGAAGCCGTTGTAGCCCAGCGTCGACGTGGTGCGCCAGTATAGATAGCGAAACGTCAGGAATCCCGAGCAAAGCAGGAAGAAGAGCCGTGTATGGCGCTGGTCGCCGGTGCGGCGCAGCACCAGCATGGCCGCGACGACTGAAAACGAGAGCCGGTACTGCGCGCTGAGGTCGAGCTTGACGACCGCCAGTACGCCGAGCGCGGCCAACGAGGCGGCCCAGAGCGCCACCACGCCCCACTCGGGCAGCGTCGCGAGCGCTCGCGCATCCCGGCACGATTTGCGTGCGGACGCGAGCCGGGCGCCGGCCGTGATGGGGCGCCTCGCTTGATCGACGGTAATCGTTTCGGTCGCCTCGGACATATTCGAGCTGTTTCGCTGTCGGCCTGACGCGAGCCCCCGGCGGCGGGGCTGCGGAGTTCTCGGATATTGGAATTGCGGAACGGGACCCCCGGTTTATCGGCTGATGCGGGTCAGTACTGAACGCTGGCTTCGCTTAGATTTGCGTAGGTGAAGCCGTATTACCGCGTAAGGATTTCCTGAGCGATCCGCGTATTGGCTCTTTTTGCATCCGGCGCTGGCCGCGTATCATGCGAGGGCTTCTCGCCGGACTGTGATGGCCGGTGCGTTTTTGCCAAGGATCACCGGATGATTTCGATCAAGCACGTTTCAAAGTGGTACGGCACGTTTCAGGTGCTCACCGATTGCACCACCGAAGTCGCGAAGGGCGAGGTGGTCGTCGTGTGCGGGCCGTCGGGCTCGGGCAAGTCGACGTTGATCAAGACCGTGAACGGCCTCGAGCCGTTTCAGGAAGGCGAGATCGCCGTCGACGGACAATCGCTGCGCGACAAACAGACGAATCTGTCCAAACTGCGCGCGAAGGTCGGCATGGTGTTCCAGCACTTCGAGCTGTTCCCGCATCTGTCGATCATGGAGAACCTCACGCTCGCGCAGATCAAGGTGCTCGGCCGTTCGAAAGACGAAGCCGCCGCCAAGGGCGTGGCGCTCCTCGATCGTGTTGGGCTAAAGGGACACGCCGACAAATTCCCGGGACAGCTTTCGGGCGGCCAGCAGCAGCGCGTGGCGATTGCGCGGGCGCTGTCGATGGATCCCGTCGCGATGCTGTTCGACGAGCCCACTTCGGCGCTCGATCCCGAGATGATCAACGAAGTGCTCGACGTGATGGTCGAGCTCGCGCGGGAAGGGATGACGATGATGTGCGTGACGCACGAGATGGGGTTCGCGAAGAAGGTCGCCCACCGCGTCATCTTCATGGACCGCGGAGCGATCGTGGAAGACGATCGCAAGGACGCTTTCTTCGAGAATCCGAAGTCGGATCGCGCGAAGGAATTTCTCGCGAAGATCCTGCACTGAGCGTCGCGGCGAATTACGATTCGAACGCCGCGATATCGTCGGCTTCGAGCGTCGCGGGGCGCGGGCCCATCGAGGCCGATGCGCTCGGATCGCAGGCCGGATTGCGTGCCTTTTCCAGCACCGCGAGCGGCACCGGGATGTGCGCGCGTGCCGCCACCTCGCCGTCTTGGAACATCAGCAGATCGCCGGGCGCGAAGGCGGTCCAGATTTCGTCGTCGGTCAGCGGCTGCGTGGCGATCACGGCGACGCGATCCTCGGGCGTCGTGTACTGCGCGAAGTCGATCGACATGTCGGCGTCGATCAGGTGCGCCGTCGAAAACGGCCAACGCCGCACGATGTAGTGCAGATGCGTGGAGCAGTGCGCGAACAGCGCCTGCCCGTTCGACATCAGGAAATTGAATACGCCGTAGTCCGTGATCTCGCGCGTGAGCGCGGCCAGCGTATCGAACAACTCTTGCAACGGCGGCTGCGCGCCGGGAAATGCGCGGCGCAAACCTTGCAGCAGTGCGCAAAAGGCCAGTTCGCTGTCGGTCGTCCCGACGGGCTGGTAGACGCCCGTGATCTCAGGCTGATAGGCCTGCAGATCGCCGTTGTGCGCGAAGATCCAATGCCGGCCCCACAGTTCGCGCATGAACGGATGGCAGTTTTCGAGCAGGATGTGGCCTTGCGTCGCCTTGCGGATATGCGCGATCGTGTTCTTCGACTTGATCGGGTAGCGCTTGACCATCTCGGCGATCGGCGAGGTGGCCGACGATTGATGGTCGATGAACAGACGGCAGGCCTTGTCTTCGAAGAAGGCGATACCCCAGCCGTCGGCGTGGTGGTCGGTGATGCCGCCGCGCGCTGCGAAGCCCGTGAAGGAGAACGTGACGTCCGTCGGCGCGGCGCAGTTCATTCCGAGGAGTTGGCACATGTTACGACTGGCGGAGCGGGTGAACGGGCGGGCCCGCCCTGCGAACCCGCTACAATATGTTGTTTCGAAGCATATACCGAGCCGTCGGCCGAAAAAAGCGAAATCCGTGGGCACCGTAGCGTGCCCGTTGCTGTTTTTCCACGACCGGGCCGGCTCGGCTTGGCTTCTGAGTGTCCACTTCTCATCGCCGCGCGGCTTCCCGCGGGCTTTCTTGCCAGATCGTCGCCATGACCGTTTCCGATTCGTCCCCGACCGCCGCGCACTCGAGCGGCACGTTGTCCTCGCTCACGTTGGCCCGTCCCGACGATTGGCACCTGCATCTGCGTGACGGCGAGATGCTCGGCGCCGTGCTGCCGCATACCGTGCGCCAGTTCGGACGCGCGATCGTCATGCCGAACCTGAAGCCGCCCGTCACGACGGTCGAAGCCGCGCGCGCGTATCGCGAGCGCATTCTGGCCGCGCTGCCGATCGGGGCGACGTTCGAACCCTTGATGACGCTTTACCTGACCGACAACACCCCGCCCGACGAGATCCGCCGCGCGCGCGAAAGCGGGTTCGTGCACGGCGTGAAGCTTTATCCGGCCGGGGCCACGACCAATTCCGATTTCGGCGTGACCGATCTGTCGAAATGCGCGAAGACGCTCGAGGCAATGCAGGAAACCGGCATGCCGCTGCTCGTGCATGGGGAGGTGACGGATTCGTCGATCGACCTGTTCGATCGCGAGAAGGTCTTCATCGATCGCGTGATGATGCCGCTGCGCCGCGACTTCCCGGCGCTCAAAGTCGTGTTCGAGCACATCACGACGAAGGATGCGGCGCAATACGTCCGCGACGACGATGCGCCGGCCGGCCTGCTCGGCGCGACGATCACGGCGCACCATCTGCTTTACAACCGCAACGCGATTTTCCAGGGCGGCATTCGCCCGCATTACTACTGTCTGCCCGTGCTCAAGCGAGAAACGCACCGGGTCGCGCTTGTCGAGGCGGCGACCTCGGGCAGCCCCCGCTTCTTCCTCGGTACCGACAGCGCGCCGCATCCGAAGGGCTTGAAGGAACATGCATGCGGCTGCGCCGGATGCTATACGGCGCTGCACGCGCTCGAACTCTATGCGGAAGCGTTCGACAACGCCGGAGCGCTCGACAAGCTGGAGGGGTTCGCGAGCTTCTTCGGCCCCGACTTCTACCGTCTGCCGCGCAGCAGCGAGCGCGTGACGCTCGTTCGGGAGAACTGGACGCTGCCAGCCGAAATTTTCGCGGGCGAGGCGACGGTCGTGCCGCTGCGTGCCGGCGAGACGATCGGCTGGCGTCTGGCCTGAACGCCGAGCGCAGATTGACATTTTGACATTCGACCGAGGCGCGATGACCCGGTACGAAACCTTTGATGCCGGCGCGCTCGAGGATGATGCATTGCCCATTTTGGGCCTCGATCGGATCGACTGGGACGCGCCTTGGCTTGCCCCTTACGCCGAGCGCGGTATGCAATGGCAGCGCTCGGCGCAGGCTGATCCCTCCGGTTTCGTCTCTATGCTCGCGCATCAAGCGCGCGAGGCAGGGCAGGTGACGGGCAACGGCCGGCCGCTCTCGTTCATCGAGCAGGATGATTTGCCCGCCGGTGCGGCCTACGAAGCCCATATCGCCGAAACGGGCGCCGTGCCCACACGCCGCAACCTGCATGACTTCTTCAATGCGCTCGTGTGGTTCACGCATCCGCGCGTGAAGGCGACGCTGAACGCACACCAATCGCGGGCGATCGAGCGGGACGGCATCAAAGGCGCGCGCGGCGCCGAACGCGATTTTCTCACTTTGTTCGACGAGAACGCCGTGTTGTTCGTCTGTGCCGATCCGAACTTGAGCGCCGCGCTGACCGCCTTCGATTGGAAGCGGCTCTTCATCGACGAACGCGCTGCCTGGGGCCAGCGTTGCGAGGCTCGCATATTCGGCCACGCGCTGCTCGAAAAGCTGATTGCGCCCTATAAGGCCTGCACGGGGCATGCTTGGATCGTCGGCGCGTCCGCCGACTACTTCGGATGGTCTCGGGATCGGCGGGATGCGTGGCTCGATGAAGCCGTAGCCGAATCGCTCACGGCGGGCGTCCTAGACAACCGGCGCTACGCTCCGCTGCCGGTCTTGGGCGTGCCCGGTTTTTGGGCGACCAATGCGGATGCGGCTTTCTATGACGACGCCGGCGTTTTTCGCCCGGGACGACGGGCTAGCCGCTCGGTCGGCTGAACGCGCGGCCGACGCGATCCCCGTCGGGTTTTTGCGGTGTTGCCTCACGGCGTCCACGGCGCCCGTGGGCAAACGCGGCTCGGTGGTACACTCCCGCCTTGCAAAGTAGGCCAGGCAGTCGCGGCTTTCCCGGTTTGCGCCGGGAGGGGCGAGGAAAGTCCGGACTCCATAGGGCAGGGTGATGGCTAACGGCCATCCGTGGCGACACGCGGAACAGGGCAACAGAGAACAGACCGCCGATGGCCCGGCGCAAGCCGGGATCAGGTAAGGGTGAAACGGTGCGGTAAGAGCGCACCGCGGCTGCGGCGACGCAGACGGCACGGCAACCTCCACCCGGAGCAATTCCAAATAGGCAGGCACGCATCTTCGGATGCAAGGCGGGGCCCCCGTCTCGCCTGCGGGTAGGAAGCTCGAGCGCGTCAGCAATGGCGCGCCTAGAGGAATGGCTGCCACGTGCGCGGTGTCGCAAGGCGCCGTGAGCGCACAGAATCCGGCTTACCGGCCTGCTTTGCCGCTTGAATGCAAAAAAGCCGACGTCGCTCGACGTCGGCTTTTTTATCGGTGCGTACCCCGCCGTGGGCGGGTACGCATCCGGCTCAGATTTCGACGATGTCGAACGAATGCGTCAATTCGGCCGTCTTGGCCAGCATGATCGACGCCGAGCAGTATTTGTCGTGCGACAGGTTGATCGCGCGCTCGACGGTGGCCGGGTTCAGGTTCTTGCCCGTCACCGTGAAGTGAAAGTGAATCTTCGTGAAAATCTTCGGATCCTCGCTCGCGCGCTCGGCCTTGAGCGTGACCGAGCAATCGGATATCTCCTGCCGGCTCTTCTTCAGGATCATGACGACGTCGTAAGCCGTGCAGCCGCCCGTGCCGAGCAGCACCATCTCCATCGGCCGCGGTGCCAGATTGCGTCCGCCGCCCTCCGGCGCGCCGTCCATCATCGCCAGATGGCCGCTGCCGGTCTCGGCCGCGAACGCCATGCCGTCGGGTCCCATCCAGCTCACTTTGCATTCCATAGCGCAACTCCCGCAGTGCTTGCGTTGATATTCGATCGGATAGGCATTGTAGCCGCCGAAAGAGCCCCGGGTCGGGCAAGGGCTATCCGTTCACGGTGCTTTGCATATTCCACATTGTGGGTTGCGTTTTCGCAATGCAAATTTTCTTGCCTAGAAGCCGTCTGCTCTGTACAATGCGCCTCATTGGTTGTCGTTTTCGACAATCTCCGCATGTCTCCTCCACCCTCCTCCTTAGGTGGATTAAGCCCGAGCCGAACGTTCGGGCTTTTTTTTGGCCCGAGCTAGCCCGCCGCTGTGGCCTTGGCCCGGCGGGCGCGCTGCTGCCGTCACGGCCGCGGCGGGCGCTTGAAGGCTGACCGGCAAGCGTCGTTTTCACGCCGGGGGCCGTCACAGCCGGCACACCTTTGACGCGCACTCTCAAATTCCTTTATAATTCAGGACTTTTCCGCATTCATGCCCGCGGAAGAAGAACAGGGAGAGCCTGCACGGTGCCTCGATGCGCCACATCCAAGCAGGAAAAATACGTAGAAGGGCAATCAAGCAGGTCAATTTTTTGGATCGATCATGAAGACGTTTTCCGCCAAAGCCGAAGAGGTGACGCGCGAATGGTACGTGATTGACGCGACGGATAAGGTTCTCGGCCGTGTCGCCAGCGAAGTGGCACGCCGTCTTCGCGGCAAGCATAAGCCTGAGTTCACTCCGCACGTCGACACCGGTGATTTCATCATCGTCATCAACGCCGGCAAGCTGAAGGTCACGGGCAACAAGACCACGGACAAGAAGTACTACCGTCACTCGGGCTACCCGGGCGGCATCTATGAAACGACGTTCGGCAAGATGCAAGAACGCTTCCCGGGCCGCGCGCTCGAGAAGGCGGTCAAGGGCATGCTGCCGAAGGGCCCGCTCGGCTACGCGATGATCAAGAAGCTGAAGGTCTACGCAGAAGCCACGCATCCGCATTCGGCGCAACAGCCGAAGGCGCTCGAGATCTAAGGGGAGCCCACATGATCGGTAATTGGAACTACGGTACGGGCCGCCGCAAGAGCGCCGTCGCTCGTGTCTTCATCAAGGCCGGCAAGGGCGACATCGTCGTCAACGGCAAGCCCATCGCGGATTACTTCTCGCGTGAAACGTCGCTGATGATCGTGCGCCAACCGCTCGAACTCACGAACCACGGCACCACGTTCGACATCAAGGTCAACGTGACGGGCGGCGGCGAAACGGGTCAAGCGGGTGCCGTTCGCCACGGCATCACGCGCGCGCTGATGGACTACGACGCGACGCTGAAGTCGGCTCTGTCGAACGCCGGCTTCGTGACGCGTGACGCTCGTGAAGTCGAACGTAAGAAGGTCGGCTTCCACAAGGCACGCCGCAGGAAGCAATTCTCGAAGCGTTAATCGCTTCGAAGCGCTCCGCCTTGCGGTGGGGTGCTGCCGAAAAAGCCGCCGCTGCGTTTCGCACGGCGGCTTTTTCGTTTGTATGCCCTTGGTTTTGCTCGCTTTGCCTCCAAGTGGCGTTGTATCTGTCGTGTATTTCCCACGTTTTCGCCTGGGCAGCCGGGATCAGAACCCATTGCATTCATAGGGTTACCGAAACACGGCTCAGCAAGAGTTGGCGAAGGGCCATACAATAGCGCGTGTAAGCAATTGCGCTTGGAAGCTTTTTTGGAGAGTTCGAATGAACGCCGTCACCGATACCCCCGTGACCGAAATGCCGAGCCCCTTCGTCTTCACGGACGCGGCGGCCGATAAAGTGAAACAACTGATCGACGAGGAAGGCAATCCCGACCTCAAGCTGCGCGTGTTCGTCCAGGGCGGCGGCTGCTCCGGCTTTCAGTACGGTTTCACGTTCGACGAAGCAGTCAACGAAGACGACACCGTCATGAACAAGGGCGGCGTGCAGCTGCTGATCGATTCGATGAGCTACCAATATCTGGTCGGCGCCGAAATCGACTACAAGGACGATATCAACGGCGCGCAGTTCGTCATCAAGAACCCGAACGCTTCGACGACCTGCGGCTGCGGTTCGTCGTTCTCGGTTTAATAAGACGCATCGGACGCATCGCCGGATGATCGGCTAGGCGGTCCGATCCGCCTGCATCGGAAAAACGGGGCTTTGGCCCCGTTTTTCATTGGTGCGGCGCTTAGTGACGACATACGGGCAGACGACGGACGGCTCCTTGCCGTGCGATCACCCTCAACGAGGGTAAATCGCCCCGAGCACCCGTTCGCCGGCCGCGCCCGTCACCGCCGGCAAATTGCCGGCCGCGCGCTCGACGCAGCGCATCGCGAGCCAGGCGAATGCCAGCGATTCGACGTGATGCGGAGGCACACCGAGCACGTCGGTCGTCATCACGGGCACGCCGCTGACGCCGCTTCGATCCAGCGCGTGCTCCAGCGCCTTCAGCAACTCGGGGTTGCGTGCGCCGCCGCCGCAGACGTACACCGCGCGACAGCCCGGCGCGTGCCGCTCGATTTCGCGTGCGACGCTCACCGCGGTCAGTGCGGCTAACGTCGCTTGCACGTCGGCGGGGGCGAGCGCTTCGAAGCCGGCGAGCCTGGCGTCGAGCCACTGGGCGTTGAACAGATCGCGCCCCGTGCTCTTGGGCGGAGCCTGTTCGAAGAACGGCTCGTCGAGCAGCACGTTCAGCAACGATTGATCGACGGTACCGCTTGCGGCGAATCGTCCCCCTTCGTCGTAGGGGGTGCCGAGGTGGCGCTGCGCCCATTCGTCGAGCAGCACGTTCGCGGGGCCGCAATCGAAACCTCGGATCGCCTGGCAGTCGGCCGCACCGCCGTCCGTGCGTTCGTCCGCTCGTTTTTCACGGCGCTCCGCCTGCGCCCGCGCGGGCGGCAAGATGGTGATGTTGCTGATGCCGCCGAGATTGCAGACGACGCGGGTTTCGTCCTGCGCCCCGAACACCTGTGCGTGAAAGGCCGGAACGAGCGGTGCGCCCTGGCCGCCGGCCGCGACGTCGCGGCTGCGAAAATCGGCGACGACGTCGATATGCGTCATTTCCGCGAGCAGCGCGGGATTGTTGATCTGCCGCGTGTACCCCTTTTCTGGGCGGTGGCGCACGGTTTGGCCGTGCACGCCGATCGCGCGCACGCGCGTGGGGGCGATGTTCGCGCCGCGCAGCAGCTCGTGGCAGCACACGGCATAGCGGGCGGCCAGCGCGGAAGCGGCCAGCGCCTCGCGCTCGATTTCGTTCTCGCCGGGCTGCTGCAGCGCGAACAGCGCCGCGCGCAGGCCGTCGGCGAAACCGACGAAGGCATCGGCCAAGACGCGCGGGGCCTCGCCCGCGCGGAACTCGACCGCGATGCCGTCGACGCCGTCCATGCTCGTACCCGACATCAGCCCGAAATACACACCGTCGGCACCGGTTTGAGTCGCACTTGCGGCCAATTCTTGCTCCTCGTCGTCATTTCATGATGGGCCTGGGGAAATGCCCTGAAGAAAGCGCCCGTGCACTTGCTCGCGGGACCGATTATCCGCGAGAACCGCTGCCCTTGCTAACGGCCGCACGATCGCCTCAATCAGGTCCTTCGTGCCGATCCACACGCTAAATATGGGAGAATTAAGGCTTTTGCACCGTCCGCCAGCCGGATCAACCGAATTCCAAAGATGAGCACCGAGTCCACTTCCAAGCCTGCCTCGCCGTTTCCGATCACGGACGAGGTGCGCCATGCGCTTGCCGTCGCGAAGCGCGGCGCCGATGAACTGCTGATCGAAGAGGAATTCGCGCAGAAGCTCGCCCGCAGCGCGGCCACGGGCACGCCGCTGCGGATCAAACTGGGTCTCGACCCGACCGCCCCCGACATTCACATCGGGCACACGGTCGTGCTGAACAAGATGCGCCAGCTGCAGGACCTCGGGCATACGGTCATTTTTCTCATCGGCGATTTCACCTCGCTGATCGGCGATCCGTCCGGGCGCAATGCAACGCGTCCACCGCTCACGCGCGAGCAAATCGAATCGAACGCCAAGACGTACTTCGAGCAAGCAGCCCTCGTGCTCGACCGTGAAAAAACCGAAATTCGCTACAACAGCGAGTGGTCGATGCCGCTCGGTGCCGACGGCATGATCAAGCTCGCCTCGCGCTACACGGTGGCGCGCATCCTCGAGCGCGAGGATTTCACGAAGCGCTTCCAAGGCGGCGTGCCGATTTCGATCCATGAATTCCTGTATCCGCTGATGCAAGGGTACGACTCGGTCGCATTGAACGCCGATCTCGAACTCGGCGGAACGGATCAAAAATTCAACTTGCTGGTCGGCCGCGAATTGCAAAAGCAATACGGGCAGGAACAGCAGTGCATCTTGACGATGCCGTTGCTCGAGGGCCTCGACGGCGTCGACAAAATGTCGAAGTCGAAGAACAACTACGTCGGCATCAGCGAAAGGCCGAACGACATGTTCGGCAAGCTCATGAGCATCTCTGACGTCCTGATGTGGCGTTACTTCGAGCTGCTGTCGTTCCGCGGCCTCGACGAAATCGCGGGTTTCCGGCGCGAGGCGGAAGCGGGACGCAATCCGCGCGATTTCAAGGTGCTGCTCGCGCAGGAGATCGTCGCGCGATTCCATTCGCCGGCCGATGCCGAACGTGCGCTCGAGGATTTCAACCACCGCGCCAAGGGCGGTGTGCCCGACGATATTCCCTCGGTCACGCTCGGCGGCGCGCCGCTTGCGATCGGCCAGTTGCTGAAGCAGGCGGGGCTCGCTTCGTCCACCAGCGATGCGCTTCGCAACGTCGAACAGAACGGCGTGCGGATCGACGGCACGGTGATTTCGGACAAGGCCCTCAAGGTCGAGGCCGGCGAATACATCGTGCAGGTGGGCAAGCGCCGCTTCGCGCGCGTGACGCTCACGGCGTAAGGGGCGGCTCGTGTCGTTCACTTGCCGAGAGACGGCGCTGGCCCGCGGGTACGGCAACGGAGCTTGCCGATGATCGCGCTGATCCAGCGAGTGACGCAGGCTAGCGTGCGCGTGGGCGAGCGCATCACGGGCGAGATCGGGCCGGGGCTGCTCGCGCTCGTGTGCGCCGAACGCGGCGATACCGAGGCGAGTGCCGACAAGCTGCTCACGAAGATGCTCAGTTATCGCGTCTTCAGCGATGCGGCTGGCAAGATGAACCTGCCCGTGACGAACATCGACGGGGCGGGGCGCGCGGGCGGCCTGCTGCTCGTCTCCCAATTCACGCTCGCCGCGGATACGGCGAGCGGCCTGCGTCCGAGCTTTACGCCCGCGGCGGCGCCCGAAGACGGCAAGCGGTTGTTCGACCGCTTCGTCGCGGCGGCCCGCAAGAGCCATCCGATCGTGGAAACGGGCGAGTTCGGCGCGATGATGCAGGTGTCGCTCGTCAACGACGGGCCCGTGACGTTCTGGCTGCAGACGCGTCCCTGAACTTTTTTCGATTTCACGCAGATGCCGATGCCCACGCGAGTTCTTTTCATCCGACATGGCGAGACGTCCTGGAATCGCGTGAAGCGCATCCAAGGGCACATCGACATTCCGCTTGCAGAGACCGGTGCCTTGCAGGCGCAGCGTCTCGCCGAGCGATTGGCCCGCGAAGCGCGCGACGGTTTGCGGCTTGACGCGATCTACTCGAGCGATCTGCAGCGAGCGCAGCAAACGGCGCAACCTACGGCTTCCGCACTCGGGATTGTCCCGAATCTCGTCGAGGGTTTGCGCGAGCGTTCCTATGGGATTTTCCAGGGCCACGACAGCGAAGAAATCGCGCAGCGCTATCCCGACGAATACGCGCATTGGCAAACCCGGGATCCCGGCTTCGCGCCGGCGGGCGGGGAATCGGTGCGCGGGTTTTATCATCGGGTCGTGCACGCCGTGGCCGCGATCGTGGCGAAGCATCCGGGCGGCCGTATCGCCTGCGTCACGCACGGCGGCGTGCTCGATTGCGTGTACCGTCATGCAAACGGCTTGGCGCTCGATGCGCCGCGCGATTATCCGTTGCTCAACACGAGCATCAACACCGTCGAGTTCGACGGCGGCGGAGCGGCGAAGGTGCTCGATTGGGCCGATGTGACCCATCTTGGCAGCGCGAGCGATGATGACGGATTAGCGAAGGGTGGCGCTCGCAAATGATGCGAATGCGCTAATTTGCAGTAGGCCTCACCGCCCGATTGAAAAATTGGATGTTCCGGGCCGTGGGTTACCGGCCTTGGGCCGCGGCAATCGACTCGAAAGCGGAGAAGGGATGGACAAGCAAGGTTTCACCACAGGCATCGTTCACGGCGACCGAGCCGTGGGCAACGAGCACGGCGGCGTGCACCAGCCGATTCATACCTCCGTGCAATACGGCTTCGAGCGCGTCGAGGATCTGATCGGCGTGTTTCAAGGTACGAAGAAGGGCGGCTTCAATTACGCGCGGCAAGGCACCCCCACGACGGCGGCGCTCGAGCGCAAGATCACGAGCCTGGAAGAGGGCGTCGGCACGATCTGCTTCAGCACCGGCATGGCCGCGATCACGGCGACGTTTCTCACGCTCTTGCGCGCCGGCGATCATCTGATATCGAGCCGTTACGTGTTCGGCAACACGAATAGCTTGTTCGGCACGTTGCGTACGCTGGGTGTCGAAGTCACGACAGTCGATGCGGGCGCCGCCGAGAACGTGAAGAATGCGATTCGGCCGAATACGCGCATGGTATTCGTCGAAACGATCGCCAATCCCGGCACGCAGATTCCGGACTTGAGCAGAATCGGCGACGTCTGCCGCGAGCATGGCATCGCGTATGTGGTCGACAACACGATTACGTCGCCTGCCTTGTTCAAGCCGAAGGCGGTCGGCGCGAGCCTTGTCATCAACTCGCTGACCAAGACGATCGCAGGCCACGGCACGGCGCTTGGCGGAGCCGTGACGGATACGGGGTTGTTCGACTGGAGCGCGTATCCGAACATTGCCGACGAGTATCGGCGTGCGCCGGCGAAGGAGCAGGGGCTGTTGCAGATCCGCAAGAAAGGCCTGCGCGACATGGGCGCGACGTTGTCGTCGGAACAGGCCCATACCATTGCCGTGGGTGCCGAAACGCTCGCCTTGCGCGTGAAGCAAAGCAGCGAGAACGCGTTTGCGCTTGCGCAGTTCCTGGAAGGGCACTCGGCCGTCGGCAAGGTGCTCTATCCGGGCCTAAAGAGCCATCCGCAATACGAGATCGCTCAAGCGCTATTCAAGGGCGCATCGTGGCTGCTTTCGTTCGAATTGCTCAACGCGGCGCGCATGATCGAAGTCGTCAATGCGCTCAAGTTGCCGATCAAGGCAACGGGCCTTGCCGACACGCGCACGCTCATCATTCCCGTGGCACCGACGATTTTTTACGAAGCCGGCGCGGAAACGCGTAAGGCGATGGGTATTTCCGACGGAATGCTGCGGCTGTCGGTGGGCATCGAGGATATCGACGATCTGATTGCCGATTTTTCGCAAGCGTTGGCATTGGCGGCATAACATCCGGATCGCCGGATCGGAGGGGGCGTTCTTGTTGTCCCCCTTTCCAATCTCGCAGCGGCCTCCCGTCCTGATCTTGGCCACCGTGCATTGGCATGGCCATGCACGCTAAGCACGGCTAAACATCCGGCGCGGCCGCCGCCCGTTGCCTCGCCCGTTTCGACACCGCATTCACGTGCGCCCAGCGAATGAACGGCCCCACAAGCCGTACGCCGGGCCGCGCGAGTCCCGCCCGCATGCGCGCGAGCGGCGTGAGGCCGAGCATTTCCTGCGCCCAATCGGGCAACAGATCGACGCCTGCGTTCAGCATCAATCGCACCGCCGGTTTCATGAGCGGGCGATCGGGCGGCGCCGCATCGCGCAAAATGCGCACGACTTCGTGCGTGCGCGGCCCCGCTTCGAGTTCCGGACGCATCGACGACAAATACTCGGCCACTTGCGCCCGTGTTTCCGGCACATCGGTCGCGCCGAGCATCTTGGCGATCAGTGCGACCTCGGTGTAATAGCGATCCTGTTCGGCCGTTGACAGCAAGGGATTCACGTAGCGCAGATGCGCGGCCAGAAAGCTCGACACTTCCGCCACGTGCACCCACGTCAGCAACGCGGGGTCGCTCGCGCGATAGGGGCGGCCGTCGGGCGCAACGCCCGTGACGGAAAGATGGATACGCTTGACGCGCTCGATCAGCGCATGGGCATCGGCGCGCGCGCCGTAGGTCGTGCCCGCGATGAACGTGGCCGTGCGCCGCAGGCGTCCGCGCATGTCGGTGCGGAACGTCGAATGGTCCCAGACCCCGGCCAATGCCAGCGGATGCAACGTCTGCAGCATCAACGCGCTGATGCCGCCGATCATCATCGACGTGAAATCGGCATGCACTTGCCAGCAGACGGCGTCGGGGCCGAATAGCCCCGGATCGCCGGGAGGATGGGTGTAATCGAGCGAGGGGCCGCTTCCACTCGTCACGCTAAGTACGCCTTGCGAGATTCGCTGGCGCAAACGCATGACAAACGCGGGATCCGAGGTGTCTTGCCCGCTGCCGTGATGAGTACCCGGTTCGGACATCGCTACCTCGCCTCTAAGCTCATGGATCGGCGTGGGGCGCTCACGCGCCGTTCGCGTCGTCCCACAGATTGCGCACGGTGCTTTGAGCGTCGGGCGCGGCAAGGCCGAAGTGGCGGTAAGCCGCGAGCGTCGCGACGCGTCCGCGCGGCGTGCGCTGCAAGAAGCCTTGCTGGATCAAATAGGGTTCGAGGACGTCTTCGATCGTATCGCGCTCCTCGCCGATGGCGGCGGCGAGATTGTCGACGCCGACGGGGCCGCCGTCGAACTTGTGCAGGATCGCCTCGAGCAGCTTGCGGTCCATCAAATCGAAGCCGACCGGATCGACGTCGAGCATGGCCAGCGCCGCATCGGCGACGCGCGCGGTGATCTCACCGTCGGCCTTGACTTCGGCGTAGTCGCGCACGCGCCGCAGCAGGCGGTTCGCGATCCGCGGCGTGCCGCGCGAGCGTTTGGCGATTTCGAATGCGCCGTCCGGGTGGATTTGCGCGCCCAGCAGCGCCGCCGAACGGCGCACGATGCGCGAGAGCTGCTCCGCATCGTAGAACTCGAGGCGGGCGACGATGCCGAAGCGGTCGCGCAGCGGGTTGGTCAGCATGCCCGCGCGCGTGGTTGCACCGACGAGCGTAAACGGCTGCAGATCGAGCTTCACGCTGCGCGCGGCCGGCCCTTCGCCGATCATGATGTCGATCTGGTAATCCTCGAGCGCCGGATACAGGATTTCCTCGACGACGGGCGAGAGCCGGTGGATTTCGTCGATGAACAGGACATCGTTCGCTTCGAGGTTCGTCAGCAGTGCGGCGAGGTCGCCCGCGCGTTCGAGCACCGGGCCGGAAGTCTGGCGCAGGTTCACGCCCATTTCGCGCGCGATGATGTGCGCGAGGGTGGTCTTGCCGAGCCCTGGGGGACCGAACAGCAGCACGTGGTCGAGCGCTTCCGAACGGCGTTTCGCGGCTTCGATGAAGATTTCGAGCTGGCCGCGCACCTTTTCCTGCCCGACGTATTCGTCGAGCTGGCGCGGACGCAGCGCTCGCTCGAAGGCTTCTTCGTGCGAGGACGCGGGCGTGGCGGCAATGATGCGCTCGCTGGCGAGCTTGTCGGTTTCGATCATGCGTGCCATTGTACCGCGCGCGCCCGGCGCTCAGGCCCGGCGATGCCTGCGGCGTTCGGCCCGCGGTTACGCCTTCGACAGTGCCTTGAGGGCGAGCTTGATCCCTTCGGAGACCCCGGTGCCGGCGGGCACGTTCTTGATTGCCGCGAGCGCTTCCTTTTCGGAGTAGCCGAGCGCGAGCAGGGCGTTGAGGATGTCGGACGCGTGATCCGACGGCGAGGCGGCGGCCGCGGCGGCGCCGATATCGGCCCCGAGCTTGCCTTTCAGTTCGAGCATCAACCGTTCGGCCGTTTTCTTGCCGATGCCGGGCACGCGCGTGAGACGCACGGCATCCTGCAGCGTGACGGCCTGCGCGAGTTCCTGCACGCTCATGCCGGACAGCACGGCCAGCGCCATGCGCGCGCCGATGCCGCTGATCTTGAGCAGTTCCCGGAACGTGGCGCGTTCCTGCGCGGTGCCGAAGCCGTAGAGCAGGTGCGCGTCTTCACGCACGATGAGCTGCGTGAGCAGGGCGACTTTTTCGCCGGTGGGCGGCAGGTTGTAGAAGGTGCTCATCGGCACGTCGACTTCATAGCCGACGCCGTTGCAATCGACGAGCAGGTGAGGCGGATTCTTTTCGAGCAGGATGCCGGCGATGCGACCGATCATGGCGGAGTGGGCGTGAACCGAAAGCGCGAGTGTAGCGCACCGGGGCGCCTGGCCGGAACGCCGCCGCGACGATTGCGCTGCCCGCCGCTATCCCACGAGCCGCCCGCGCCGCACGCGCAGCCCCTTCTTGGCCAATGACGGCGCGAGACCGCCCAGCGTCTCAAGCGTATTGCCGCCGTGGGCGTGGCAAATCGCCATGCCTAGCGCATCGGCTGCGTCGGTGCCCGGCACGCCCGATAGGCTCAGCAAACGCACGACCATCTGCTGCATTTGCTCCTTCGTCGCGCGACCATAGCCGACCACCGCCTGTTTGAGCTGCAGCGCCGTGTACTCGGCCACCGGCACGCCGCCGGCAACGAGCCCGCAGATCGCGGCGCCGCGCGCTTGGCCAAGCAGCAGCGTCGATTGCGGATTGACGTTGACGAACACTTTTTCGATCGCCGACTGATCGGGCGCGTGTTGACGAATCAGCGCCGACACGCCGTCGAAAATCGTGCCGAGGCGGGAAGGCAAATCGCCGTCTTTGGTGCGGATGACGCCGCTCGTCACATAGGTGAGCCGATGGCCCGTCTGCTCGATGACGCCGAAGCCCGTGACGCGCAAGCCTGGGTCGATGCCGAGAATTCTCATGAACTAAAACCGGACTAAGTGCCCGAGATATTACAACGGACGGTAACGGCCGCCTATCGTGCGGGGCGCCTAGCCCGGGGCACCCAGTTCGGCGCGCATGGCAGCGTGCGGGTGGTGGCTTGGGCCGCACAGTGCAAAAAACCGACCGATGGAGATGAAGAAAATGCGACATCGATAGGCATGAAAAAACCCGGCCTCGGCCGGGTTCTTGTGCGGCGAAACGAGACGCCGCGCATGCGTTTCGACGCGCTATCAATGACGGAAATGCCGCACGCTCGTCACGACCATCGCGATGTTGTGCTCGTCGGCCGCCGCGATGACTTCGTCGTCGCGCACCGAACCGCCCGGCTGGATCACGCACGTCGCACCTGCCGCGACAACGACGTCGAGGCCGTCGCGGAACGGGAAAAACGCATCCGACGCCACGGTCGAACCTTGCAGCGAAAGACCGGCGTTTTGCGCCTTGATGCTCGCGATGCGCGCCGAATCCACCCGGCTCATTTGGCCCGCGCCGACGCCGAGCGTCATGCCCTTGCCGCAAAACACGATTGCGTTCGATTTCACGAATTTCGCCACGCGCCAAGCGAACATCAGATCGTCCATTTCCTGCGGCGTCGGATAACGCTTCGTCACGACGCGCAGATCGCGCGACAGCACGTTCTTCGCATCGGGCGACTGCACGAGCAGGCCGCCGCCGACACGCTTGAAGTCGAATGCGTTCTGACCCGCGCCCAGCGCGATTTCGAGCACGCGCACGTTCTGCTTCGCAGCGAGCACTTGCTTCGCGCCGTCCGTCAGCGACGGGGCGATCAGCACTTCGACGAACTGCTTGCTGACGGCCTGAGCCGCCGCTTCGTCCACTTCGCGGTTGAACGCGATGATGCCGCCGAAGGCCGACGTCGGATCGGTCTGGAACGCTTTCGCGTAGGCTTCGGCCGGGCTCTCCGCGATGGCCACGCCGCACGGATTCGCATGCTTGATGATGACGCAGGCGGGGACTTCGAACGTCTTCACGCATTCCCAAGCTGCGTCGGCATCGGCGATGTTGTTGTACGACAGTTCCTTGCCCTGCAGCTGGCGATAGCCCGCGAGCGCGCCGGCCGGCACTGCGATGTCGCGATAGAACGCGGCGCTTTGGTGCGGGTTCTCGCCGTAGCGCAGGTCCTGCACCTTTTCGAAGGCCAGGTTCAGCGTGTCCGGATACGTATTGCGCGACGAGTGCTGCAGCGTTTCGGTGAGGCTCGTCAGATAGTTCGTGATCGCGCCGTCGTATTGCGCCGTATGCGCGTACACCTTCGTCGCCAGCCGGAAGTTCGTCTTGTAGCCGACCGTGTTGCCGTTCGCGCGCATTTCATCGAGCACCGTGGCGTAATCGGCCGGATCGACGATGACGGTGACGTCGCGATGATTCTTGGCCGCCGAGCGCAGCATCGTCGGGCCGCCGATATCGATGTTCTCGATCGCGTCCTCGAGCGTGCAATCTTCCTTCGCGACGGTGGCGACGAACGGGTACAGATTCACGACGAGCAGATCGATCGTCGGAATGTCGTGCGCTTCGAGCGCGGCCATGTGCTCGGGCAGATCGCGGCGGGCGAGGATGCCGCCGTGCACTTTCGGATGCAGCGTCTTCACGCGTCCGTCGAGCATCTCGGGAAAGCCGGTGTAGTCGGCCACTTCGGTGACCGGAAGGCCGGAATCGGCGAGCAGTTTCGCGGTGCCGCCCGTCGACAGGATCTTGACGCCGAGGTCCGACAGAGAACGAGCGAATTCGACGATGCCTGACTTGTCGGAGACGGAGATGAGCGCTTGCTTGATCATGATGGGAACGATGGCCGAAAGGGAAACGAGGGTGGCGCGTTACAGCAGGCCGTGCTGCTGCAGCTTCTTGCGCAACGTATTGCGGTTGATGCCGAGATATTCGGCGGCCAGCGACTGATTGCCGCCGGCCCGCTCGAGCACCACCTCGAGCATCGGTTTCTCGACGCACGACATCACCATGTCATAGACGTCGTGCGGGTTGGCGCCGTCGAGGTCCTGGAAATAGTTGCCCAGGCTGTCGCGGACGCATTGTTCGATATTGTGCTTGCTCATGCTGCTAAAGGTTCGTTGCGGTTCGGCTCGCCGTGCGCGGCCGTGTCTTCGTCGACATAGACGAGCCGGTCCGACAGCGCTTCCTGCTCGTCGAAAAACGCGTTGACGGCGACGAGCTGCTCGCGTGTGGTATCGAGCGTGTTCATCCGGTGCCGGAACATATTGGCGCCGGAAAGGCCGCGAGTGTACCAGCCGATGTGCTTGCGTGCCGTGCGCACGCCCGTATATTCGCCGTAAAACGCGTAGTGATCCTCGAGGTGCTCGTTCATCACCTGCCGAATTTCGGCGATGCGCGGCGGCGGCAGCAGCTCGCCCGTTGCGAGGAAATGCTCGATTTCGCGGAACAGCCACGGCCGCCCTTGCGCTGCCCGTCCGATCATGATCGCGTCGGCACCCGTTGCCGCGAGCACGGCGCGCGCCTTGGCGGGAGTGTCGATGTCGCCGTTGGCCACCACGGGGATGCGGACCGCAGCCTTCACGGCCGCGATCGTGTCGTACTCGGCCTCGCCGTGATAAAGATCGGCGCGTGTGCGCCCGTGAACGGTCAGCATCGAAATGCCGGCCGCCTCCGCAAGGCGCGCGATGTGCACCGCGTTGCGATTTTCGCGATTCCAGCCCGTGCGGATCTTCAGGGTGACCGGTACCGCATCGGGCCCCGTGCCGACGGCCCCGACCACGGCCTCGACGATTCGTACGACGAGCGGCTCGTTCTGCAGCAGTGCCGAGCCGGCCGCGACGTTGCACACCTTCTTGGCCGGACAGCCCATGTTGATGTCGATGATCTGCGCGCCGTTCTGGACGTTGTAGCGGGCCGCTTCGGCCATCATCGCCGGGTCGGCGCCCGCGATCTGCACGGCGATCGGCTCGACTTCGCCGGCATGATTCGCGCGCCGCATCGTTTTCTCGCTTTTCCAGAGCTGGGCGTTCGACGCGACCATCTCGGACACGGCGTAGCCCGCGCCGAGCCGCTTGCAGAGCTGGCGGAACGGCCGATCCGTCACGCCGGCCATCGGGGCGACGAACAGGTTGTTGCGCAGAATGTGCGGGCCGAGCGTTGGCATATGAAAAAGGAGCGGCTACCCGCGCCGACAGGGCACGGGCGCGGGAAGGCGACCAGGGAAACGCGCATTTTACCGTTAACCGCCGGCCGGGAGCGCAAGCGCCCGGTGCTCGCGTGTCAGCGGCGCTGGCCGAACATCATTTGCCGCGCGAGTGCCGTTTTGGCCGGCGGCACGCATTCGAGGGCCGTCAGCGCGAGGCCCCGCAGCATGGCCAGCGGGCCGAAATCGATCGTGAACAGGCGCGCGAGCGTGTCGGTGGCGCCGATCGTCATGCGGCGATCGAATGCGCGCCGGCGAGCGAATTGCGCGAGCGCCTCGGGCGTCGCACCCGCGCCGGCGAGGGCATCGGCCAGCGCGTGCGCGTCGCGCAGCCCGAGATTCAATCCTTGTCCGGCGACGGGGTGCAGCGTTTGGGCCGCGTTGCCGATCGACGCGATGCGGCCTTCGACGAGCGCCTGCGCGGCGACGAGCCCGAGCGGGAATGCCGCGCGGCCCTTGATCGATTCGAAGCGGCCCATGCGCTCGCCGAACGCGATGCCGAGCTCGGCGAGCAGCGCCGCGTCGGATAGCGCGCCGCGGCGTGCGGCCTGGGCGGGCTGCATGCACCAGACGAGCGCGTAGTCGGCCCCGCGCACGCCGCCCATCGGCAGCAGCGCGATCGGGCCTTCATCCGTGAAGCGCTCCCACGCGACATGCGGCTGCGCTGCCGATACGGTGACGATGCCGACGATGGCCGTTTGGCCGTAATCGCGCGTCTCGCGCTTGGCGCGCTCGCGGGCGGGTGCGGGTGCGGATGTGGCATCGGCGTCCGCCGTGTTCGCCGGGGAGGCCGCCCTCGCCGCCATTTGCGGTTGGCCGTGGTCGCCGGTATCGGTATCGGTATCGGCCACCGCCGGGTGGGACCGCTTGGCATGCGTCTCGCCGTAGAGGCCGCCCTCCGCGTTGATGAGCACGCGTGCGCGGAGCGTGCGCTGCACGTGTGCGCTTTCGATCGGCAGCGTGACGAACTCGGAGCCGGGCTCGACGTGCGGCGGCAGCGCGCGGCACGACGTGAACCAATGCGTGCCGGTGCGGCGCACGGCCCCCGCCAGCGCATGGACGATCGAACCGTAGCGCACGACGTAGCCGAGCGCCGGCAGGCCGTGCTCGCCGCGCTCGATCAGCGTGCGCCCGAAGCGGCCGCGCTGCGAGACATGGATGCGCTCGATCGCATTGGCGTCGGCCGGCCACGCGCCGAACGGCTCGAGCAGCATGCGGCTGCCCTCGGAGATGGCGATCGCGCGCGGATCGCCGGCCGCCGCCTCTGGGTCGCGCGCATCGACGAGCGCAACGGACAGCGCGGCGCTGGCGCTGCGCCGGGCGAGCCACGCAGCCAGCGCCAGACCGACGGGCCCCGCGCCGACGATCGCAACGTCGAATTCGTGCGGGGCGTGCGAAGGATGGCGTTCGATCATGAGCTCAGGCCGCCGCGGACGACGACAGCCCGCGAGCGTCGCGCATGAGCGCCTCGATCGCGTCGGCTTCGACGGGTACGTCGCGCGTGATCAGCTCGCAGCCGTTATCGGTGACGATCGCGTCGTCCTCGATGCGGATGCCGATGTTCCAATATTGCTCGGGCACGTCCGGCGCGGCGCGCACGTACAGGCCCGGCTCGATCGTCAGCGCCATCGACGCGCGCAGCGTGCGCCACGGCAGCGTGCCCGAGGCGTCGGGCGCCGCGGCGCGCTCGCGGTAGTCGCCGCAGTCGTGGACGTCCATGCCGATCCAATGGCCCGTGCGGTGCATGTAGAAACGCGAATAGGCACGCTCGGCGATGACGTCGTCGACCGATGCATACTTCGCACGATCGACGATGCCCGTATCGAGCAGCCCCTGCGCGAGCACGCGCACGGCCGCGTCGTGGGGCGCTTCGAAGCTTACGCCGGGACGCGTGGCGTCGATCGCCGCCTGCTGCGCGGCCAGCACGATGTCGTAAAGCTCGCGCTGCGCCGGCGAGAAGCGGCCGTTCGCGGGGAACGTGCGCGTAATGTCGGATGCATAGCCGTCCAGCTCGCAGGCGGCGTCGATGAGGATCAGATCGCCGTCGCGGGCGATGGCGTTGCCGGCCGGATAATGCAGCACGCAGGCGTTCGCGCCGGCCGCGACGATCGAACCGTAGGCCGGTGCTTGCGCGCCGTTGCGGCGGAACGTGTAGAGCAGTTCCGCCTCCAGTTCGTACTCACGCATGCCGGGGCGGCACAGCTGCATCGCCCGGCGGTGCGCCTCGGCGGAAATCCGCGCGGCCCGGCGCATGATCGCGAGTTCGTGTTCGTCCTTGACGAGGCGCATGTCGTCGAGAATCGGCAGGACATCGACAAGCTTCACGGGCGCGGCGACGCCGCTGCGGCCTTGCGCGCGCACGCCGTCGAGCCAGCGCCGCACTTGGGCGTCGAGCTCGGCCGAACGGCCGAAGCCGTAGAACAGGGCCGGCGCGTCGGCGATGAGGCCCGGCACCTGAGCATCGAGCTCGTCGATCGGAAACGCGGCGTCGAACCCGAACGCTTCGCGTGCCGCCTCCGGGCCGTAATGGAATCCTTCCCACGTCTCGCGCTCGGCGTTCTTCGTCCGGCAAAACAGGATCGAAGCCGGCTCGCCAGCCTGAGCGGTCGAGTCGAGCACGAGGAACGACTGCGGCTCGGCGAAGCCCGTCAAATAGTAGAAATAGCTGTCGTGGCGATACGGGTAGTCGGTATCGCGATTGCGCGGCGCCTCGGGCGCCGTCGGCACGAGCGCGACGCCGCCGCCCGCGGCGCGCATGGCGGCGAGCAGGCGCTCGCGCCGGGCTTGATGGGCGGAGACGGCGATGGGGGATTCGGTCGGCGTATTCATCGTGCGATTGTACTGCTCAATCGGGCCGGCTTAGCGGGAAGGCCGGCTTGCCCGAGCGATATGATGGCGGCGCAATACGTCGTTTTGTGCGCCGGCGACGTTATACTCTTTCTCGCACTTCACCAAGGCCCCCGACCGACTCGCACGCGAAGCCTTTGCCGGCACAGCGTAGGCGTGCCGCGCGCACGACGCGGCAACCCGTTTCGAGGCGGCCCGGTGCTTTCATGAGAGAAAAGCAGATGATGAAATTAATCGGTTCGCTCGCGAGCCCCTACGTCCGTAAAGCGCGGGTCGTGCTCGCCGAAAAGAAGATCGACTATCAACTCGTGCTCGAAGATGTCTGGTCGCCCGATACGACCATTCATACGTTCAATCCGATCGGCAAGGTGCCGTGCCTTCTGATGGAGGATGGAGAGGCCGTATTCGATTCGCGTGTCATTTGCGAGTACGTCGACACGCTTTCGCCGGTCGGCAGGCTGATTCCGCAGTCGGGCCGCGAGCGCGTCGAAGTGCGCTGCTGGGAAGCGCTTGCCGACGGCATGCTCGACGCAGCCGTGCTCATCCGCCTGGAAGCGACGCAGCGCGAGGAAGCACAGCGCAACGAGGGCTGGCTCGCGCGCCAGCGGCGCAAGATCGAGGAAGGGCTCGTGGCCATGTCGCAAGGGCTCGGCGGCAAGCCCTGGTGCGCCAACAACCACTATTCGCTGGCCGACGTCGCCGTCGGCTGCGCGCTAGGCTATCTCGATTTCCGGATGCCCGATCTCAATTGGCGTGAGAAATATCCGAATCTCGACAAGCATTTCGTCAAGCTGTCGCAGCGCCAGTCGTTCGTCGACACCATCCCCAGCTGACGCGCCGCCCGGCCGGTGTCCCGAGCCGAGCGCGCCGTTAAGTTCAAGCCGTCGCCAGCGGCGCGAGCAACTTCGGCGAGAACGATTCGCTATCGGCGAGCGGCCACCATTTCTCGTAGAGCGAGTAGCGGTAGTTGCCGTTGACGAGGTCGTTCGGTTCCAGATATTTGAGCAGTTCCGACATCAACTGCACCTCGTGCGACGAGACGCGGCGCACGATATGGTGGGCGCGCAGCTGCGACGGATGCTCGAGCCCCGCAGCCTGAATGATCTCCTGCAGCGCGTGCAGCGTGTTGCGATGGAAATTGAAGACGCGCTCCGACTTGTCGGGCACGACGAGCGCGCGCTGACGCACGGGGTCCTGCGTCGCGACGCCGGTGGGGCAGCGCCCCGTGTGGCACGTTTGCGCCTGAATGCAGCCGACGGCGAACATGAAGCCGCGCGCCGAGTTGACCCAATCGGCGCCGATCGCGAGCGTGCGCGCGATGTCGAACGCCGTGATCATCTTGCCGCTCGCGCCGATGCGGATCTTCTCGCGCAGGCCGACGCCCACCAGCGTGTTGTGCACGAGCAGCAGCCCTTCTTGCAGCGGTACGCCGATGTGATCGGTGAATTCGAGCGGGGCCGCGCCGGTGCCGCCCTCGGCACCGTCCACAACGATGAAGTCGGGCACGATGCCGGTCTCGAGCATTGCTTTGGCGATGCCGAAAAACTCCCACGGATGGCCGATGCACAGCTTGAAGCCGGTCGGCTTGCCGCCCGACAGCGTGCGCAGGCGATCGACGAATTCGAGCAGGCCGCGCGGCGTCGAGAACTGGCTATGCGAGGCCGGCGAGATGCAGTCCTGGCCCATCGGCACGCCGCGCGCCTCCGAAATTTCCGGCGTGACCTTGGCCGCCGGCAAGACGCCGCCGTGGCCCGGCTTCGCGCCTTGCGACAGCTTGACTTCGATCATCTTCACTTGCGGGTCGCTCGCTTGGGCGGCGAACTTCTCGGCGCTGAACGTACCGTCGTCGTTGCGGCAGCCGAAGTAGCCCGAGGCGATTTCCCAGATGATGTCGCCGCCGTGTTCGCGGTGGTATTTCGAGAGCGAGCCTTCGCCCGTGTCGTGCGCGAACCCGCCGCGCTTCGCGCCTAGGTTCAGGGCGCGGATCGCGTTCGCCGACAGCGAGCCGAAGCTCATCGCCGAGATATTGAAGATCGACATCGAGTACGGCTTTGCGCGCTCGGGCCCGACGACGATCCGGAAATCGTGCGAGCCGAGCTTGGTGGGCGCGAGCGAATGGCTGATCCATTCGTGCGCGACCGCTTTGACGTCGAGCTCCGTGCCGTAGGGGCGGCTGTCGGGCTCGTTCTTCGCGCGTTGATAGACGATGCTGCGCTGCGCCCGCGAGAACGGTTTTTCCTCGGTGTCGTCTTCGACGAAGTATTGGCGGATCTCGGGGCGAATGAATTCGAAGAAGAAACGCAGGTGGCCGGCGATCGGGTAGTTGCGCAAGATGCTGTGGCGGGCCTGGCGCAAGTCGAAGACGCCGACGGCGATCAGGACGGCCGGCACGAGCAGCCAGAGCCAGGAGATCGTGTGGCGCGCGGCGAGCACCGCACCGGCACAAGCGAGCAGCAAGGCAAACCAGATCGCGAAATAGCGTCGAGAAAACATGGGGCGAACTCCTGGATCCTGGCGGCGCACGCCCTGCCGGGCAGCGGATGCCTTGGTCGAAAAGATGCGCCAGTTTAATCGGGAACGATCGGCGGCGGGGCGGAGCGAGCCGTGCGACCGGGTAAGCGTGAATTTCGTGGGCGGGAGGCCACATGGCCGGCAAAGCCTGCGGCCGACCGGTGGCGGGCGCCGCCGGCCGCTGCGAAACGCCGGCTCAGCCGGCTGCGAAGGCCGTTTGGGGTGTCGCCGCTGCCGCTGCGCCGGCCTGCGCCGATTCGATGATGCCGCCGCCGAGGCACACGTCGCCGTCGTAAAGCACGGCCGACTGCCCGGGCGTCACGGCCCATTGCGGTTCGTCGAATGCCAGCGAAAAACGTGCGCCGGCATCGGCTGCGGGGAGCGCGCCGAACGCGCAGGCCGCATCGGCTTGCCGATAGCGCGTCTTCGCCCCGAAGCGCGCGCCCGGCTCGGGTGCGACACCGGATACCCAGCTCGTGTTGCCGGCGACGAGCGTGCGCGAGCGCAGCCAATCGTGGTCATGCCCCTGCACGACGTAGAGCGTGTTCGCCACCATATCCTTGCGCGCGACGAACCAGGGCTCGCCGCTGCCCGATTTGCTGCCGCCGATGCCGATTCCTTTGCGCTGGCCGAGCGTATAGAACGCGAGCCCGACGTGCTCGCCGACGACTTGGCCGTCGGGCGTCTTCATCGGCCCTGGCTTGGTCGGCAAGTAACGATTGAGAAACTCCCGGAACGGCCGCTCGCCGATGAAGCAAATGCCCGTCGAATCTTTCTTCTTCGCGTTGGGCAGGCCGATGGACTCGGCGATCGCGCGCACTTCGGTCTTCGGAATGTCGCCGAGCGGAAAGCGTGTTTTCGACAACTGCGCCTGATTGAGACGGTGCAGGAAGTACGACTGGTCTTTCGTCAGATCTTTCGCCTTGAGCAATTCGAAGCGGCCGTCGACCTCGCGCACGCGCGCATAGTGGCCCGTGGCGATCGTCTCGGCGCCTAGCTCCATGGCGTGATCGAGAAAGGCCTTGAACTTGATTTCGGCGTTGCACAGCACGTCGGGGTTCGGCGTGCGGCCCGCCGAGTATTCGCGCAGGAACTCGGCGAATACGCGCTCCTTGTATTCGGCGGCGAAATTTACGGCTTCGACGTCGATGCCGATCAGATCGGCCACCGAGACGACATCGATCCAGTCCTGCCGCGTCGAGCAGTACTCGCTGTCGTCGTCGTCTTCCCAGTTCTTCATGAACAGGCCGACGACGTCGTAGCCCGCTTCCTTGAGTAGCCATGCGGTCACCGACGAATCGACGCCGCCGGACATGCCCACCACGATTCTTTGCTTACCCTTGCCCATTTGAACGAATGACCGGCTGTGTTGCTTGCTAAGACTTGCTGAAGGAAGGCCCGACCGAGTGCGTATGCACGAGATCGAGCGGGAAACGCCGGCCCGCGAGGTAATCCTCGACCGAGCGCATGACGAGCGGCGTGCGATGGCTCGCTCGGCAGGCATGCAGTTCGTCGGGCGTCAGCCACAGCGCGCGGATGATGCCCGTATCGAGCGCGCGCGGCGTATCGAGCCGCTCGTGCCGGCCGCAGAACGTAAACCGCAAAAACGTGGCGGCTTCGCCGTCCGGGCGATCGATATGCGTCATGTAGACGCCGATGAGCGCTTCGGGCACGAACGCGAGTGCCGTTTCCTCGAGCGTTTCGCGCACGACGGCGGCCGTAAGCGTTTCGCCCGACTCGAGATGTCCGGCCGGCTGATTGATCCGCAAACCTTCAGACGTTTGCTCCTCGACGAGCAGAAAGCGGCCCTCGTGTTCGACGACGGCGGCCACGGTGACGCGCGGCGTCCAGCGTTCCTGTTTCATGGCCGCCATTTTACCGGTTGGCGGCGGGGGCTGCCGACGCGGTGCATGGGGCGACCTGCCGACCCCCGAAGGCTTTGCTGTGCAGCGGCGTGGGGGCGCACCCGATTCCTCGTCGAGTTGCGCCCTCACTTTTCTTTTGCGGCACCAATTTTCATCTATTGGGACGACTTCGGTTACAGTGGCACTCGGCGCCCCGTTTCGTTGTTGCGCGCGCCACTGCAGCCGCAGCACCGATTGAGCCGTGTAAACGTATTCAAACGATGGAGTCGGCGCAGCGTCGTCGGCTTCGTCTTCGCGTTATTAAGAGCACGTGAGGAGGATTCAACGATGCACATCGGAGTGCCAGCCGAGACGCGCTTGCATGAAGCGCGCGTAGCCGCGACGCCCGAGACGGTGAAGAAGTACGTCCAAGCGGGCCATCGCGTGACGATCGAGGGCGGCGCGGGAGCAGCCGCCAGCTTCACCGACGACGCCTACGCGGCAGTCGGCGCGGAGCTGGTCGAAGCCGACGCGGCGTTTTCCGCCGATCTTATTCTGAAGGTGCAATCGCCGAGCGAGACCGAGCTCGCGCTCATCAAGCGCGGCGCCGTGCTCGTGGGCATGCTCGAGCCGTTCAACGCCGAGAACGCGGCGCGCCTGGCCGAAGCCGGCGTGACGGCCTTCGCGCTCGAAGCCGCGCCGCGCACGACGCGCGCGCAAAGCTTGGACGTCCTATCCTCCCAAGCGAACATCGCCGGGTACAAAGCCGTGTTGCTCGCGGCCGATCTCTACCCACGCTTCATGCCGATGCTGATGACGGCCGCCGGTACGGTGAAGGCGGCCCGCGTGCTGATTCTCGGCGCGGGCGTGGCGGGCTTGCAGGCCATTGCCACGGCCAAGCGCCTGGGCGCCGTGATCGAAGCCTCCGACGTGCGGCCCGCCGTCAAAGAGCAAATCGAATCGCTGGGCGGCAAGTTCCTCGACGTGCCCTACGAGACGCAGGAAGAGCGTGACGCGGCCGAAGGCGTCGGCGGCTATGCGCGTCCGATGCCGCCGTCGTGGCTCACGCGTCAAGCGGCTGCCGTGCACGAGCGCGCCAAGGCCGCCGACATCGTCATCACCACGGCCCTGATCCCGGGCCGCGACGCGCCGATGTTGCTATCAAGCGAAACGGTGCAGGCGATGCGCCCGGGCTCGGTCATCGTCGATCTGGCCGCCGGGCGTGGCGCCGAGCTGGCCGGCATGCCCGGCGTGCGCGGCGGCAACTGCCCGCTGACGGAGCCAGACAAGGTGGTGACCAAGCACGGCGTGACGATCG
>NZ_QRGA01000028.1:0-54723 GCF_003367175.1 Trinickia dinghuensis
AACATCGCGATCGGGCCGATCCTGCTCGGCGCGGCCAAGCCCGTGCACGTGCTGACCGAATCGGCGACGGTGCGCCGCATCGTCAACATGACGGCGATGCTCGTGGCGGATGTGGCTGCTATCCAGGCTTCGCCCGCTTCGGCAAAACAGCTCGGTTGACTTGGCCCGCGCGTTCGCCGCTTTCCAGCGAAGGCGATCTGGCTTCGAGCGGCAGCGGATCGTCCGCTGCCTGGCTCGCCCCTGCAAACGCTTTCCGATAAGCGGCGGGTGCGGTTTGCTTCATCGCACGGAATTGCCGATTGAAGTTGGCGGCGTTCGGAAACCCCGAGCGCGCGGCGATGACGGATATCGGCCACGAGGTACCGGCTAGCATCCGGCACGCGTGGCCGATGCGAACACGATTCAAGTACTTGCCGACGCTTTCGCCGAGGTGCTGAACGAAGTAGCGATTGAGCGTCCGCTCGGAAAGCGTCGCTGCATCGGCTAGCTCGCGCAATGTCAGGCGCTCGGCGAACCGCGCGTCGATGACGCTCAGCGCGCGGTTCAGACGTTCGGGCTCGTAGCCTGACGGCCGTCCCACCTGTTCCTGATCGAACGCGGCCGGGGAGGCGAGCGGCGCCGCTTCCATGTCCGCCAACTCGCACAAGACATCGAGTACGACGCTCAAGCGCTCCCTCGGCGACTTCGACAGCAGGCGGTCGAGCCGCCGAACGACGGCCGATCGGGCCTTTGGAGCGAATGCGAGGCCGGATGCTCCGCGGCGCAGCAGCGTTCGAAGCGGCTCGTATTCCGGGCAGCAGTCGGCGATGCGGCGCGCCCAGTCGCCGCTGAACCAGACGACGATCGCCACCTGTGGGACCCCCGCGTCGATCGATTTGTTCGAGGCCCACGTGTGCGGCAGGTCCGGCGGCACGAGCACCAGATCGTTGCCCTCGTACTCGGCCACCGAGTCGCCGATATAGCGCTTGCCTCGGCTGTTCATCGTGAGCGTGAGTTCGTACTCGGGATGGTGATGCCATTCGAACGGTATCCGCGGCAGTTTCCGGTGGTAAACGCGGATGGAGCATCCCGCATCCATCGTGACGTGTTCGTACGTCGGCTTCATGTCTGAAAGCGCAAAGAGATTGTCCTAATCGTATCTCTTTTAAAGCGTGCCCGCGGCTAATCTATGCCCACTACCGGACATTTGGAGACACCCCGTGGAATCCCTGCATATCGAAGACCTGCCGGCCGCCATTCGCGCGGCGAAGAAGCAATTGCGCGAGTGTCTTCCCAACTACAAGGCCGTGTTCGCTCAGGTCGAGGCCGACATCCGGCGCAAGGCCGATGTCATCGTGGAAAAGCGGCGGCGCGGCGAACCGGTGATTCCGGAAATCCGGTACGCGGACATCGCGGCGGGGCAAGTGAGCGAGGCTGCGATTGCGGCGATCAAGGATTGCGGCGCATGCGTGGTGCGCGGCGTATTCGACCCGCAGCGGGCAGCGAAGTGGGATGAGGCCATTGCCGACTACGTCGACAGCAATCGTCTGGACGGAAAGCTCGCGCATCGGGCGGAGGACAAGTATTTCGGCGATCTGGCATCGAGCAAGCCGCAAATTTACGGCATTTACTGGTCCGGCCCGCAGATGGAGGCGCGCCAGTCGCCGGAGCTGACGGCCACGCGCGTGTTTCTGAATCGGTTATGGAAATGGGAGAGCGAAGGGCGGATTCACTTCGATCCCGAGCGCGCGCCTGCGTACGCCGATCGCCTGCGCCGGCGCCCGCCCGGTTCGGAGTCGCTCGGGCTCTCCGCGCATTGCGACGGCGGGTCCGTCGAGCGATGGCTCGACGAGAATTTTCGCCGCGTCTACCGGCATGTGTTCAGCGGCGAGTGGCACCGCTACGATGCGTTCGATGCGGCGTACCGGCCCGAAGCGCGCGAGATCCCGTCGCCGGCCGTCTGTTCGATGTTTCGGACGTTCCAGGGGTGGACAGCGCTCACGCAGCAAGGGCCGGGCGACGGCACCTTGCAGCTGGTGCCGATCGCGAACGCGATGGTTTATATCCTGCTGCGGGCGCTACAGGACGACGTTGCCGACGATGATCTGTGCGGTGCGATGCCGGGCCGTGCCTTGTCGATCAATTCAAAATGGCACGCACCTTTGCAGGAAGCGCTGTCGTCCATTCCGCTGATGCAGCCCGGCGATACGGTTTTTTGGCACAGCGACGTGATTCATGCGGTCGAGGACGCCCATCGCGGGACCGGCTACAGCAACGTGATGTACATCGCAGCCGCGCCTGGGTGCTCGAAGAACGACGAATATCTGAAGCGGCAATTGCCGGCCTTCCTGAAGGGCGAGAGCCCGCCTGACTTTCCGGCCGATCACTTCGAGACTGACTTCTCCGGCCGGGCGACGGAGGGCGCTCTGACGGAGCTTGGAAGACAGCAGTTGGGGTTCGACCTCTAGCCGGCTGCGGCGAAGCACGGTATTCAAGGCGGCCTCGGGCGCGATGTCGGATGCGATAATGCAGCCTTACGGCCGCATAGAACGACGCACGACATGACAAACAAACCCACAGCTACATCCTTCAGCGAGCTCCCGCTCGCGCCCGCCGTGCTCGCCAATCTAGATCGGCTCGGCTACGTCGCCATGACGCCGATCCAGGCGATGAGCCTGCCGGTCGCGCTCGCCGGGCATGACCTCATCGCGCAGGCCAAGACCGGCAGCGGAAAGACCGCGGCCTTCTCGCTCGCATTGCTGGCACGGCTCGATGCGCGCCGCTACGCCGTGCAAGCGATGGTCCTATGCCCGACCCGGGAGCTTGCCGATCAGGTCACGCAGGAAATCCGCCGCCTCGCGCGCGCCGAGGAAAACATCAAGGTGCTGACGCTGTGCGGCGGCACGCCGATGGCGCCGCAAACCGCCAGCCTCGAACATGGCGCGCATATCGTCGTCGGTACGCCCGGCCGCATCATGGATCACCTGGAGCGCGGCACCCTTGGCCTCGATGCACTGAATACGCTCGTGCTGGACGAGGCGGACCGGATGCTCGACATGGGCTTCTACGACGATATCGCGAAAGTTGCGAGTCAATGCCCCAAGGAGCGTCAAACGTTGCTGTTCTCCGCGACCTATCCGGAAGGTATCGCCAAACTGAGCCAGCGATTCCTGCGCAACCCGAAGGAAGTGAGGCTCGAAGAGCGCCACGACGACACTAAAATCCGCCAGCGCTTCTACGAAGTGACGGAGGACGAGCGGCTGCACGCCGTCGGCCTGTTGCTCAATCACTATCGTCCCGTGAGCACGCTAGCGTTCTGCAACACGAAACAGCAATGCCGAGACCTGCTCGACGTGCTGCGCGCGCAGGGCTTTCATGCGCTGGCATTGCACGGCGAACTCGATCAGCGGGAACGCGATCAGGTGCTGATTCAATTCGCGAACCGCAGCTGTTCGGTGCTGGTCGCCACCGACGTCGCCGCGCGCGGTCTCGACGTGGCTCAGCTCGAAGCGGTCATCAACGTCGACGTGACGCCCGATCCCCAAGTGCACGTGCATCGGATCGGCCGTACCGGGCGTGCGGATCAGGAAGGCTGGGCTTTGAGTCTGGCCAGCATGAACGAAATGGGGCGGGTCGGCGGCATCGAGCAGGCGCAAAAGCGCGATGTCGAATGGCATCCGCTTGCCGAACTCGAGGCCCCGGACACCGCACCGCTGCGGCCGCCGATGGAAACGCTGCAGATCCTCGGCGGACGCAAAGAGAAGATTCGTCCCGGCGACGTGCTCGGCGCGCTGACCGGGGAAGCCGGCTTCAGTGGCGCACAGATCGGCAAGATCAACGTGACCGAATTTTCGACCTACGTCGCGGTCGAACGCAGCATCGCGCGCGAAGCGGTGCGCAAGCTCAGCGCCGGCAAGGTGAAGGGCAAGAAGGTGAAGGTCCGCCTAATGGACGATTGGCATTGATATGCGCTGATATGCGTTGATAGGCCGAGCCGGGCGGCAATAAATAAAATTTCACGATCGAGCCGCCCGCACCACAATATTTCGCCTCCCGGATCGTCATCACGGGTATGGCCCCACCGAACACTCCACCTCCGTTGACCGAGCAGAACCGAGAGATCGCCGACGCGATCGCTCGCGAGCGCCCGCGGCTGCGCAATTTCATCCGCCGGCGCGTCATCGATCAAGACGAAGCCGAAGACATTCTTCAGGACGTTTTCGAAGAACTGGTGGAGGCTTGGCGGCTGCCCGACCCCCTTGAGCAGGTTGGCGCGTGGCTGTTTCGCGTGGCTAGAAACCGAATCGTCGACCGTTTCCGCAAGAAGAAGGAAGTGCCTCTGCCCGATGTTGCGGCCGATACGGACGAAACCGACGGCGAGTATCGCCTAGATCTCGCGTTGCCCTCGGCCGATGCCGGACCGGAAGCCGCTTACGCACGCGCGGCGCTGCTCGATACGCTGCACGCCGCGCTCGACGAGTTGCCCGCCAACCAGCGGGAGGTCTTCATCGCCCACGAATTGGATGGGTGCAGCTTCAAGGAAATGGCGGCCGCGACCGGCGTCGGCATCAATACGCTGCTCGCGCGCAAGCGATATGCGGTGCTGCATCTGCGCGAGCGTTTGCAATCGTCCTACGACGGACTCGAGATTTGAACCGAAGGAGAGAGAAATGAAGTTTCGCCGGAAATTATTGATCAAGGTGCCGCTGATCGTGCTGATCATCGTGGTGGTCGGCTGGATCGTCATGAGTTTGTGGAATTGGATCATCCCGACCCTCGTGGTCGGCGCGCATGCGATCGATTATCCGCGCGCGATCGGCTTGCTCGTCCTTTGCCGGATCCTATTCGGCGGATTCCGCGGACGCGGCGGCTGTCATCGGCACGGGCATTGGCAGCACTGGCAACGGATGACCGAGCAGGAGCGCGAGCGGCTTCGCAATGATTCGGCACCGGCACCGCGCGGGAGCGAGGGGACCGGCCTATGACACGGAATGTCTCGGCTTCCTGCAAACAGGAGCCCGGTGTCATCGTGCCTAGCGTCGATTTCGCCCGCTGCGAAGGCAAAGCGGATTGCGCGGCCGTCTGTCCCGAGAATGTATTCGATATTCGCCGCATCGATGCGACCGACTACCAGAAGCTGCGCCCATTGCAACGGTTCAAGCTGCGCGTGCACGGCATGAAAGTCGCCTACACGCCGCGCGCGGACGCGTGCCGAGCCTGCGGACTATGTGTATCGGCGTGCCCCGAGCATGCGATCACGCTCGTGAGGATGCGCTGAACCTGAATAACTCGCCCTACATCTCGGCGGAGGAAAAGCCCATGCTGAGTCCACATGAATTGTCCACGTTGATGCTCGTCCGTAGCGCGCCCGACCAGATCGACATGACGCGCGTCGAACTCGATACGCTCATGGATTGCCGGCTCATCTCGCTCGAGTCGCCTGTCGGCGAGCGGCGCCGTCCGGTACTGACGTCGGCCGGTGCGCATCTGCTGGATGCCGCCGCACGCCTGGCGGAAATCGGATTCGACGACGAGGTCGATTTTCACACGTTTTGAATCGCACTCATTGTCGCGTTCGTGGCGCAATCGAGCCGCAATATCGTAAGATGCCCGAGTAAAGCAAGATGACGCCTGAGACGGCGTCCAATTGGAGTGAGGCTGTTCCGTCAAGTCGGTTGGTCGGCTATTTTGCGTCCTTGAATGGGGTGAAAGATAGATGGACACGGAATTTGCAAAATTCCCCGCCTACTTCTACGGATACGACGAAATAGAAACGTTTTGTCTATCCAAAAGAGAGGAGTTGGTCGAGGATCGGGTAGGCTTGATTTTGGGTGTCTTGCGCGGAGGCGGCATTCCTGCGCTCATGCTGTCCCAAATGTTGGGCGTTCCCGTGGATTTCGTGTACTACAGCCGCCGTGAAGCCCGGGCTGAAATAAAGAATGAGGAAGTGTTTTTCACCATTAACGCTTGCGTCGCGGAGGGCAAGAGGATTCTGCTCGTGGAGGATATGGCGGGCGTCGGACGAACGCTGATCAATTGCCTGGAATATTTGCGTTCCTTGGTCGAGGATCAGTCTCTAATCAAAGTGCTCACGCTGGTGCACCACGAAAATAGCAGGGCGAGACCTGACTACTGCAAAGACTGCTCGGGCGTTCGCGCGATTTTGCCGTGGGAGAGATACGTCACCGGCAGCCTATGCTTGGATGATTTCGTCCAGGTGGGGGAGGCGTTGATCGACGATCAGCGCTACAAAAAGACGCTGGCCATCCACGATCCCGCTATTTCGATGAGCTTGCGGCGCGAGTGGGTGGTGGACTGTCATTTGGAATTCGATGGTGACTACAATTTAACCTTGGAGGCGGTCGAAACCATCGGGCCCGAGGAAATTTACTGTAATAACGAGTCGTTAATAATTTGGTTATTGAATAAATTTCCGTTTGTTGTGATGTATAAGGTGATCGACCAAAGAAGATATAGAATAAGCCCGCTGGATTGAGCGTTGAGTGGCCTCCGTGCAATCGTTGCGCACGATCGACCCCCGTCGCAACGCGACCCGGTCGATCGCAAGGCTACTTCCTGCGCCGCTGACCGATGAGCTTCACGATATCGGTCGTCGGCCGGCTGGTGATGAGGCGAGCGATGTCGTCCACGTGAACCCAGCGGCACCGGGATATTTCGTTGCTCGGGCGCGCTTTGGCACGATCCGAAATTTCGCAGAAGAACACATGGTGATGCTTTTGTTTGCCGCGGAAGTCGAACAGGTGCCTGGCCGACTTCCCCGATAGTTGTGTTTCTTCCTTGAGTTCTCGGAGGGCGGCGTCCAAGCGGCGTTCTCCGCGCTTGAGGATCCCGCCCGGCAAAGCCCACTTCGATTCAGATTGACTGCGTGCGACCAAGAGGATTCGCTTACCTCTGCGACAGATCACGGTGGCGCGTTTCTTCAAACCGAACTCCTGCTTATGCTCCAGACGTTTTCGAGGCACGCTCGAGGCGACGGCGTATCGGGCGATCCCTGACATTGCCGAGCATCCTAATACAGAACGGCGGAGGCTGGCGATATAGGGAAGCGAGGGCGATGCGCCGCGCGACATTTTCCAGTATTTCATCAAGATGTCACGATCTTTGCGTGGCTCCCGGTGCGGTAAAAACAATATATACTGTATATACCGTTTCTAGACCGAGAGGTGACCATGACCGCCGAAGCCGCAAGCAAGACCACCAAGAAGACGTCCCGACTTCCGAAGCCGCAAGCGGCGGAAGTGGACGCAACGAAATCCGCGAAGCCCGCCGGGGAAGCCGAAGCGGGCAAGTCCAAGCGCGCGAAGTCCGTACCGAAGTCCGCACCGAACGGGACGCAGGCCGTTAGCGCAACCGCGGACGCCGTCGCCGGTGAAGAGTCCGGAAAGGGCAAGCTCAAGCGCGCGAAGAAAGAAAAGGTCGTGCGTGACAGTTTCACGATGCCCCAGACCGATTACGAGCGCATCGCGCTGCTCAAGCGCAAGTGCCTCGACGCCGGCGTGGCGGTCAAGAAAAGCGAATTGCTGCGCGCAGGCCTCCAACTGCTGGAAGCGGCGCCGCCGAAGCGCCTGCTGGCAGCGATCTCGGCGCTCGAAGCCGTGAAGACGGGCCGCCCCGCCAAAGGCGAATGAGGCGCGCCACGTGCGCGTAGCCCGAGGGTGCCGCCCGTTGTCGTGAGACTGTCGGTCGGCACCGTCGCGCTTCCGGCCACCAATAGGAGGGAGGGCGCCTGCGTTCTCCCAGCGAGGTATCCGGACGAATCTTCAAATCCGCGTCACGCTGCGTAAGCGCGCAACGCGTTCAGCGGGATGTGCAGCCTTTCGTCTTTCGCGAACGCTTCCTGCAGATAATCGAGCGTTGCCTGGACGCGTGGCGCCAATAACGCCCGGTGCGGATACTGCAAGACCATCTCGTAGTTCCCGGGCTGATGCTGCCGATGGAGCACGACCTTGAGCGCCCCTGAGCGAAGGTGCGCCCAGGCGAGATGGACGCCGACCTGGGCGATCCCCGCGCTATCGCATGCGGCTCGAACGAGCGATTCGGGCGCGGACAACGTGAGTACCGCGGTGTCGCTCGGGTCGAACGTAGTCAGGCTGCCGTCTTCCGCCTTGAAACTCCACGGCGAAATCTGACCGCTTAGGAACCGCCGCGCGATCACCCTGTGCGCACGCAGTTCGTGTGGCGCACGCGGCACACCGTGATGCGCCAAATAGTCCGGCGATGCAACCAGCACGCGATTCAAATGAAAGATCGGGCGCGCGATCAGAGCCGAATCCGGAATGTTTCCGCCTCGGATCACGACGTCGTAGCCCTCGCGGACGAGGTCGACCACTCGATCGTCGAAATCGACGTCGACCGACAGCGCCGGATAGCGCGACAACAGTTGCGGCAGCACGGGCATCAAATGCTCTTGGCCGAAGGCGACGCTCGTCGAAATTCGAACGCGTCCGCTGGGTGCGGCCCGCTGTGCGGACACGGTATCGATCGCCGTGTCGAGCGCATCGAGGGCGACGCGAGCTTGCCGAAGAAAGGCGCTGCCTTCTTCGGTGAGCTTGAGCGTTCTCGTCGTGCGGTTCATGAGGCGCACACCCAATGCCTTCTCGAGACTGGCGACGTTTTTACTGACCGCCGCCGAGGTCACGCCGAGCACGCGCCCTGCCGCGGCAAAGCTGCCCGCGTCCGCGGCCTGGACGAAGGAAAGAATCGCACGGACGCGTTGAGTCGAATCCAAGCCGTTCTCCATTGATCGATTAGCGCGCCAAGCACGCGGGCAATCGGCGTGCTTGGCGAAGGCTTCATTATCAACCTTGAGTGGAGAGCGGTTAAACTCGTTCGTCACTACCGGCACCGGCGTCAACTTACTTATCCCGTGTGGCACGCGGCGCGGACCCAGAAAACAGTTGAGGAAGCACGTAATACGAGGCAGCTATGGCAGGAAAAACAGTTTGGATCGTTGACGGTGCATATCTTTACAGCTACGGCAAAGGGCGACCGAACGGTGTCGACTACCTCAAGCTGAAGAATGAACTCGAGGCCGCAACCGGAGAGGCGATCTACGAGTCCTACTACCTGAACTCGACGCCCGATCCGGCGACCGATGCGTGGGACGGGTTTCACACGTGGCTGAAAAGTGCGCCGCCTCGCGGGCCGAAGATGCGAGTCCAGCTGTACAAGCTCAAAGACCTACACCTGAAATGTCCGAGGTGCGAGAACCACTTCGACCGCCGGGTTCAAAAGGGCGTCGACGTTGGCATCGCGACGTTGATCATCAGGCTGGCCGTCCAAGGCGTGTATGACCGCCTCATCTTGACTGCCGGCGACGGTGATTTCGAGGACGCCATCTCCTATATCAAGTCCGGGCTGCACAAGGAGTTCTGGCTCAACGGCGCGCAGAACTCCTTGTCCGCTGACCTTCAATCCTACGCAGACCATGTTTTGTGGCTCGATGGCATGGTGCCGGCGATCGATAAATAGCGGTGCTTAAAGCGTTGCGCCGAGATCAGCCCTCCGTCTTGCTGTCGACGAAGGGCTGAGCGCTTTTATTGCGAAGCAGGGGAGCTGACTTGCCACGCCAGCACGGGGTGCGTCGCGCCGGCGGGCATGACCCAATCGCCGCCGGAGCCGAAGTTCCAACCCGTGAAGCTTGCGGGGTTGCTCATCTGAGCGGTGGTGAGCCCGTTCGAGGCTGCAACCGGGGTGCCGGATCCAACACCGATCGCCGCTGTTGTCGTGTCCTTGTTCCAGTACACATCGCTTGCGATCGTGCCGCTGTTCTGTGCGGCAACGCCATCGGGGGTTCCTCCACCGGTTGCGAACGACTGGCTGATTGTCCCGTGGTTGGTATTCACGAGCGCTGCGCCATTACCGCAATAGTATTCATTGCACCCGATTCCCACCGAGCCCGTCGCATAAGATTGAGTAATCGTCCCATTGTTGGTGCCGACGAGCCCCCCTGGGCTTCCGACGGAGCTTTCGCCGTGAGCACCAAAGGCCGCCGCCGACACCGACCCCGAGGCAAATGATTGGCTGACGAGGCCGTCATTCTCGCCGACAAGCCCGCCCATCGGCCCGCCGGCGTTGTTCGTGGCGCTGCTTGACGAACGCAAGATGGTGCCGTGGTTGACGCCCGCGATTCCACCCGCCGTCGTGGAATCATAGAACCAGCCTCCGACGCCGAGGCTGCCGGACGTGTTGACGCGCAAGATGGTCCCTTCGTTGTCGCCGGCCAGGATTCCTTCGACACCAGACGATCCGAAGTCGTCACCTTGGTTCATGAACACGCTGCCGTTGACGTTTAGGTCGCGCACGATCGAACCTTGACCTAGGGACGAGAACAAACCCACCGTCTGTCCGCTTTGCCCTTGGATCGACCACGAACTGATCGTGTGCCCCATACCGTCGAATTGGCCCGCAAACGATCCTAGGGGGTTTATGCTATTTCCATTTGCGTCGATGTCTTTTCCGAGCGCGTAGTTGCCGGCGAGATTGTTCCCGATGTTCTCGAGGTCGGCCAACGCATTGACGAGTTGGTAGCCCGTGAACTGCGTGCGCAGGCCGCTGTAGGCCGGGGCTGTCCATGACGTGTTAGCGAGCTGCGTGCCGGCACGGTAGCTGCCGTTTAGATCGTAATAGGCACTCACGCTGCCGGTGCTCTTGGACCAGTCGATGGCACTGAAGTTGGCGACGGTGCCGCCGTTGTCGATCGCTGTTGCATCCGCGCGCAAGGTCAGGTTGCCGGTGCCTCGGTTCTTGACGACTCCCTTGTCGATGTACACCGAGTGATAGGCGGCGAGGTTGAGCGACGCCGCGCCATGCCAGGCGAGGTTCGACGCCACGTCGATGTTGCCGCTTTGACCGGATGCGCCCGTCGTTTGCAAGTTGATGGACGTGCCGGCATTAAGGCTGTGCGAGAACGCGAGCGCAGCGGTATCGCCGATGACGAAGCTCGGCGTGGTGATGTTCCAGACGCCGGCCGATACGGTGGGGCCGCAGTCGCACAGCATCAAGTTGCCCGCACTGATATCGACGGTGCCTCCACTGCGATCATGGTTCTTCGCTTCGACCTCGCCGCCGAAATCCACGGTGCCGGTATCGGCCACGAGCCAGATGTGGCCGTCACGCGTGGTGGTGCCGGTGGCCCGGAGCACTTCGTGGTTGCCCGAAAGGGCGAAGATATTGCCGTCGGCCGCTTGCAGGCTGATTTGCGCTGCCTTGATGGCCCCTGTATTTCGCACCGTGCCTTCGCTGCTCGTTTGAACGAAGACTTGCTGGCCGCTCGATGAATCCTGCAGCAGGACCTGTCGGCCCACATCTAGCTCGGCCGTGCCCTTGCGGGCAGAGATGCTGCCGAAGTTATCGACTTCATTGGCCGAGACGAGAAATACGTCGCCGCCACTCGAGCCGATCTTGCCGAGGTTGATGACTTTATGATTCGAACTGCCAGTTAACGTCAGCGGTGCGTTATTCATGAACGCGGTGTTATCGGCATCGAGCGTTGAGGCGACGAAGCGTCCGCCAGTGGAGACGGTTCCGGTCGGGCCGACGACGATGCCTTGCGGATTGATCAGGTAGACGCTGCCGGTGGCCGTGAGCGCGCCTACGATGAGAGAGGGATCGCCGCCGGTGACGCGGTTCAACGTAGCGCCGGAGCCGTTATTGAAGTTCACGCGGTGGCCGCCATCAATCGAGAAACCATCCCAATCGATCACGCCGCGTGAGGTGTTTTGATTGATCGTCAGCGTGGTGCCGGCGCTGTTGCCGGTGATCGAGCCGCTACCCGCAATGAAGTGCCCGCCGCTGGGCAGCGAAGGCGTACCGGCGTTCGCCAATGAAGGTGCACCACACAGTGTCGCCACCGCGCTCAGCACAAACAACATCATTGGCTTTAACTTAACAGAAGAGTCAGTACTCCGTATGCTATTCATCACACCCACCCCTCATCAGTATGGTTGAGATTCCCTTTCGGAATGCCTGTTCGAATTCACCCTAATTAAATAAGAACTATACTTTCATGAAACTGGGCGGGTAACAATATGATCAACGGATTGGGGGTGATTGTTAAATATCATTTCGAAGGCGGGTATTTATGATGGGATGTCGCTTTTTTGTGCCTTTGATTTAATGGAGTGTCGATAATTATGAAAAGCGGGTGGAGGAGCGGAGGAAGGGGAAACGCTTCCGCCGAATGGCCTGAAATGAATATCCTAGCGGGGGCTCGGAGAGAGCCGCGGGAGAATGGCTGGCGGCGCCAGCCCTGCTATCGCTTCACGAGAGCGAGCACATAGACGCACGCATCTCGCGTTTGATTGACGAAGGTACACTCGACGGGCGGCCCAAGCTGCAAGCAATCGCCCGCGTCGAGGACATGGGCCGTGTCCCCTTCCTCGAACACCAACGTTCCCGGCGTTACCCAGATTTGCTGATGATGGAAGGTGAAAGCCGAAGGCGGATATGAAACGCGTGTGCCCGCCGGTAAGCTGACCTCTACCAACTCGAGCACCGAACCATTCAAAGGCGAAATCACGCGCCGCGTGTAGCCCGTCTCGGGATCCTGCCAAACCGGTTGAGTGCCGGCTCGGCTGACCCTCAAGCCGGCTTGCTCCGCCAGCGCGAGCAATGTCGAAAGCTGTAATCCGAACGCGCCGGAGAGCCTGCCCAGCACCGTCGCGGTAGGGCTCGCTTCGCCTCGCTCGATCTTGCTGATCATGGCCTTCGACACGATTCGAGACCCTTGCCGTTCACGCCGGCCACGAGGTCGACCCTGCCACCGGTGCGGTCATTGCGCCGATTCATTTGTCGACCACCTTCGAGCGCGGCGCGGATGGCAGTTATCCGCACGGTTTTATCTACACGCGCAACCACAACCCGAATCGCAATGCGCTCGAAGCCGCATTGGCCGCTCTCGAGGGAGGTGCCGCCGCCGCCGCGTTCGGTTCGGGCCTAGCCGCGGTGACGGCCATCTTCCAAGGACTGCAGCCGGGCGATCATGTGGTGGCTCCCGCCGACATTTATCACGGCACGGCCAATGTTCTGAAGCATCTTTTTGCCAAGTGGGGGATTGAAACGAGCTTCGTCGACATGACGCAGTTCGACGAGGTTTCCCGTGCCCTTCGTCCGGCGACGAAAATCGTATGGATCGAAACGCCGTCCAATCCGCTGCTTCAGTGCGTGGACATTGCGGCGGTGGCAGACCTCGCGCATCGAGCCGGGGCACGCGCCATCGCGGACAACACGTTTGCGTCGCCCGTGCTGCAGCAGCCGTTCAAGCTGGGCTGCGACATGGTGATGCACTCGATGACGAAGTATCTCGGAGGGCGTAGCGACGTGCTCGGCGGTGCCGTCATTGGGCTCGAGCAAGACGAGACGTTCGCTCAAGTGCGCCAGGCGCAACTGTTCGGCGGCGGCGTGCCGTCCCCGTTCGACTGTTGGCTTGTGATGCGCAGCTTGCCGACGCTGGCTTATCGGATGCAGGCCCATTGCGCGAATGCGCGAAAGATCGCAGCCTATCTCCACGAGCACCCCAAGGTTTCGGTCGTTCATTATCCGGGGCTGCCAGATAACCCGTACCACACGTTGGCGGCTCGGCAAATGAGCGACTTCGGCGGGATGCTGTCGTTCGAAGTCGCGGGGGGAAAGGACGCCGCGATGACTGTTGCAGGCCACGTCGATCTTTTCACGCGGGCGACGAGCCTCGGCGGAGTCGAAAGCCTCATCGAGCATCGTGCGTCGATCGAGGGGCCCGAGAGCAAGACGCCGCAGGGTTTGCTTCGCGTATCGGTGGGGCTCGAGAACGCCGACGATCTCATCGACGATTTGGCGCAAGCGCTCGAGCGCGTCGGTCGATAGCATTCGGATCGATGGTTTTGCACGCATTCGCAACACTCCGACGCGGCGCCGGTACGTCAATCGATGTTCGAATTCGTGGCGACGCGCGCGAGGAAATCAAATGAGCCTGACTAAGACTGGGATGGGTGGCGCCCGCGGGTTGCTCGTCAATCGGCTCGGTCCGGTGTCGACCATTTCCATTGCTCAGTTGTTTGGTACGTCGCTGTGGTTCAGTGCGAATAGCGCGGCCGCAGACCTGATGAAGTCATGGCATGCGAGCGCCGTGGACATCGGCTGGCTGACGAGTTCTGTGCAGGCAGGGTTCATACTCGGGACTTTGAGCATGTCGGTCGGCGGTATGGCCGACCGATTTCGCGCAAGTACGATCTTTGTCTCGAGCGCCATCTTGGGGGCGTTCTTCAACGCATGCTTTGCCTGGCTCGCGGGAGATATCGTCAGCGGCGCGATCTTCCGCTTCCTCGTGGGCGTGTGTCTCGCAGGCATCTACCCCATAGGAATGAAGCTGATCGTCAGTTGGGCGCCGGACAGGGCAGGGGCCGCGCTGGCTCAACTCGTCGCGATGCTCACGATCGGGACGGGCTTGCCTCATGCATTGAGGGCCGTGGGCGCGAGTTTGCCGTGGCAGGACGTCATAACGGCGTCTTCCGTCCTTGCGCTGCTCGGTGCATGCATGATCCGAATACTCGGCGACGGTCCGCATTTGCGCGGGCCCGCGAGCCGCCGCTCGGGTGAGGCACGCAATCGGAGCGGCACCCCTCCACCTGTGGTCGCCGCGTTCCGTCTTCCGGCGTTCCGAGTCGCAGCACTCGGCTACTTCGGCCACATGTGGGAACTCTACGCATTCTGGACGATGGTGCCATTGTTCGTTTCCCGCGCGTCGCTCGCGCACCGGCTTCACGTCGGCGGTGTCCCCGGGTTGTCGTTCTGCATTATCGGCATCGGTGCGCTCGGATGCTTGTTCGGCGGCATGCTGTCTCGCCGTGTCGGGAGCGCCAGAGTTGCCGCGGGCGCGCTCGCGCTCTCCGGCGCGTGCAGCGTGGTATTCGCGCTGGGTTGGCGCACGATGCCGGCACCCGCGCTTTTCATCCTGCTGTTGATTTGGGGCGCAGCTGTCATTGCCGATTCGCCCCAGTTTTCCGCATTGTCGGCGAAGGCTTGCCCGCGAGAGCTGGTTGGAAGCGCGTTGGCTATTCAGAATTCGATAGGCTTTGCGATCACCGTCGTGTCGATTTCAGCCGCAACGATGTTGTTCGAGCATGTCGGACTGGATGTGGCGTGGCTGCTGTTGCCGGGGCCGGTTCTTGGGCTGATCGGATTTGCCCCGGCGCTGCGAGGCGCTTAAAACAGCAATTCGATGGAGTGGAACAGGCGCCGGCGGTCGGCGTCCCGCGACCGCGCGCCTTCATCGATCACTTCCCGCAGGCATTCGATAAAGCAGGTACTTGCCGGGCTGACGGGCACGCCGCGGCGCGAGGTAATGCTGACCGTCGTTTCATCGACGATCTCGCGCAGCGGCAATGCCCGCAAATTCTCTTTCGCGATGCTCACCTCGATGAGCGGCCACGGAAAGATGCTCAGGAGATCAGTCTGCTGAAGCAGGCCCAGCACGATCGCGAACGAATGGGCAAGATGAATCGTATGGGGGATTTTCACGCCCCGCTTGCGGAACAAATTGTCGGCCATCGACTCTCGGCTCGCCGGGTCCCAGTTCAACACCCACTCGGCATCTTGCAACTCATGCAGCGTACGGGCCTCGCTAAGCGGATGCCCGCGTCGCGCGACTACGGCCGAATGCGTCGAAAAGAGCGGGACGTTATGAAACTCCGATTGCGGCGAGGCAGGCGATGGGCGGCCGATCGAAAAGTCGAGGCTGCCGTCGCGCAGACGCGGCTGCACGACAGCCAATAATCCCTCGAAAAATTCCAACTGCACCTCGGGCATCTTCCGCCTGAAGCGAGTGACCGTTTCCGGCAGAAACGTCAGTGCAAGCCATGGCGTCACGCCGATCGACAACTTGCCCGCGGCTGCGCCGCGCATCGCTTCCAGTTCCGCTTCCGCGCGCGCCAGTTGCCCGAGCACCAGCCGCGCGTGCACGACAAGCGCACGCCCATACTCGGTGAACGCGATGCCCGACGTGCCCCGAATCACGAGCGGCGCGCGCAAATCGGCTTCGAGTTCGCGCACCGATTTGGTCACGGCGGCGGGCGAGAGACCCATTTGGCGCGCCGCGGCACGAATGCTCCCGGTCTCGGCAATCGCGGCGATCGTGGTCAGTTGGTGCAGTTTCATCTGTCGGATGTATGCAGGGTGGCACCGCGGACGGCAACTGTTGGTTGCCACCGTAACCGTTTCTCGTCTGCCCGTCAAAAAAACGATTGGCTATCGTGAGTGCACAAACGACTCATGGAGACAGCAGCGTGAACACGATGGTCATTCCAGCCGGCATCGCCGGTCTCGAGGAAGAAATGATTGCCTTGCGCCGTCAGATTCACGCGCATCCCGAACTGGCTTACGAGGAGCACGTCACGGGCGATCTGGTTGCCGCGAAGCTCATCGAATGGGGCTATACGGTGACACGCGGGCTGGGTAAGACGGGTGTCGTCGGACAACTGAAAGTCGGCAGCGGTGAGCGCAAGCTGGGCCTGCGCGCCGACATGGACGCACTGCCCATCCACGAAGAGACGGGCTTGCCGTACGCGAGCAAGCTGCCCGGCAAGATGCACGCGTGCGGGCACGACGGCCACACCGCGATGCTGCTTGCCGCGGCGAAGCACCTCGCACAGGAACGCTCGTTCGACGGCACGCTGAACGTGATTTTCCAGCCCGCCGAAGAAGGCCTCACGGGGGCGAAGAAGATGATCGAAGACGGTCTCTTCGAGACGTTTCCCTGCGACGCCGTGTTCGCGATGCACAACATGCCCGGTTATCCGACGGGCAAGTTCGGCTTTTTGCCGGGACCGTTCATGGCGTCCTCGGATACGGTCATCGTCAAGGTGACGGGGCGCGGCGGCCACGGAGCCGTGCCGCACAAGGCCGTCGATCCCGTCGTCGTGTGTTCGCAGATCGTGCTGGCGCTGCAAACCATCGTGTCGCGCAATGTCTCGCCGCTCGATATGGCGATCGTCACCGTCGGCGCGATTCACGCGGGCGAAGCGCCGAACGTGATTCCCGAAGCGGCGGAAATGCGTCTTTCGGTTCGCGCATTGAAGCCCGAAGTTCGCGACTATCTGGAGGCGCGCATTCAGGAAGTCGTTCACGGGCAAGCGGCCGTCTATCACGCTCGCGCCGAGATCGACTATCGGCGCCGCTATCCCGTGCTCGTCAACGATGCGCGGATGACGGCCTTCGCCATGCAGGTCGCGCGCGAGTGGGTCGGCGAGAACGGTCTGATCGAGAACATGCAGCCGCTGACGGGCAGCGAGGACTTCGCGTTCATGCTTGAACAATGCGCAGGCTCATATCTGATCATCGGCAATGGGGACGGCGAGGGCGGTTGCATGGTCCATAACCCCGGCTACGACTTCAACGACGATTGCCTCGCGACGGGCGCTGCCTACTGGGTGCGTCTCGCGCAGGCATTTCTGTCCTGATGCGTTCGGGAGACAGTCATGGCCTATACCGCCGCATCGGCTTCCTCACCCAAAGAGAACGCATCGGCGAGCGACGCTCGACCGCGGCGCGTCAGCCACGCGAAAGCGATCGCCGCAATCACGCTCGGCAATGGTCTCGAATTTTTTGACTTCACGATTTATAGCTTCTTCGCGACGATTATCGGAAAGCTGTATTTCCCCGTCGAAGGGCAGCTTGCGCAACTGATGCTCGCGGTCGGCACGTTCGGCGTCGGCTTCATCATGCGGCCCGTGGGCGGTGTGGTGCTCGGTGCCTATGCGGACCGGGCGGGGCGTAAGGCGGCGATGAGCCTCACGCTCTGGCTGATGACCCTCGGCTCCGCGATCGTTGCTTTCGCCCCGACGTATGCAGCGATCGGACTCGCAGCACCTGTGCTCGTCATCCTGGCCCGGCTGATTCAGGGTTTCGCGTTGGGCGGCGAAATCGGTGCATCGACGTCGCTGTTGCTGGAATATGGCAGCGACCGCACACGCGGTTTCTATGGCAGTTGGCAGTTCGTGAGCCAGGGCCTGAACACGGTGGTCGGCTCGCTGCTTGGCGTCGCGCTCGCGGCGATGCTGTCGACGCATGCACTAGAAAGCTGGGGCTGGCGCGTGCCGTTCGTGATCGGCATGGCGATGGGGCCGATCGGCGTGTACATTCGGCGGCATCTCGATGAAACGCTGTCGGTGCCTGCGTCTTCGGAAGAGGTGCAAGCGATCGAGGTATCGGCCGTTGCTCGGCCTCTACGCGAGATCTTCGGCACGCATTGGGGCGTGATCGTGACCGGCGTCGTGACGACGATCGGCGGCACGGCGGCGAACTACATCGTGCTGTTCTATCTGTCGACGTACGCCATCAAGATCCTGCATATGCCGATGTCGCTCGCGTTGTGGGCATCGTGGACGGCGGCGTTCGTTACGGCGATCTGCTCGCCGTTCGCCGGCTCGCTCTCGGATCGCCATGGACGCAAGCGCGTACTGTGGATCTCGCGCGCATTGCTGATCGCGGCGGTGTATCCCGCGTTTATGGTCATCAATGCCGTGCCGACCGTGCCCGTGCTGCTGGCGGTGGTCGCTGGGCTGGGCGTGCTCGTTGCATTCACGGCCGTGCCCAATATCGTGATGCTGCCCGAGATGTTTCCGCGTGAGATTCGCGCGACGGGAATGTCGATCGTTTATTGCCTCGGTGTGTCGATCTTCGGCGGCTTCGCGCAGTTCTTCGCGACCTGGCTGATTCAACTGTCCGGCAATACGCTGGCGCCGGCCTGGTACTTGATCGGGTGCGGTCTGGTGTCCCTGCTGCCGCTGCCGTTCATTCGCGAGACGGCGGGGCGGCCGATCGATTGAAGCATGCCTTGACTGCCCGGGCTTCCCGATTTTCGGGGAGAGCGGGCAGCGATCGACGTGGAGTACGGGCGTTCGCGTGAGCACACGGAGTCTCGCCAAATGGCGTACGATTGCCCGTCGTCGCCGTCTGTCAACGCCAAGGACAAACATGCGCCTTTCACGCCATTCCAAGAAATTCGATTTCCGGCATTGGATAATCGCCGCTGCGGTGCCTTTTGCGCTCGTGCAATCCCCGAACGCAAGTGCGGACGCTGCCTCGGCCGTGGATGCGCCCTCCGGCACCCATGAGATCAAGACGCTGACCGCTACGGGGGTACAGGTCTACGCGTGCGAATACGATGCTGCGCATCAACTTGGATGGAAATTCAAAAGTCCGCTCGCGAGCCTGTATGACGATCGCGGCCAACTGACCGTGCATCACTTCGCGGGGCCGACATGGCGCGCCGGGGATGGCAGCGCAATCAAGGCAAAGGTGGCCGCACAAGCGCCGAGCCCGACGCCCGGAGCGATCCCATGGCTGCTGTTGAGCGTGACCGCGCACAGTGGCACGGGGCTTTTGTCGAAAGTGCAATACGTTCGCCGCATCGATACGGTGGGCGGCACGGCACCGAGCACACCCTGCGTGAAAGAGCACGATAAGGGCGAATCGCCTTACTTCGCGCGATACGTGTTCCTCGAGTGAGCGAGCTTCGGCCGTTTCGGGCTCGGCTCACCCTGACGGCTGCCGCCTTCAATGAATGATCGCGTGAACAGGTTGCTGCTCCTGCCGCTGATGCTGGTGTGCGCGGGCTGCGTCCAGCAATTGCAAGCGCTGCCCGCATCCGTGAGCTTCGTTCGATTTGAGAGGACGGGCTACGCTTACAAGCTCACGTTCGTGTCAAACAAGGGATTTCTTGCCGCGCCCTATACCGACAAGCTGCCCGTCGTAGGCCATTGGTTGATCTGCTCCCTGGATGAGGACACCGATTTCTCCATCGATCACGCGTTCTCCCTGCGAAGGTTCATGCGAGGCAGCACCGTTTCGGCCGACCAAGCGGGGAAGGGAAGACAGCTCCCATTCGCTTATTCAACCGAGCTGAATTTCAGCGAGACGCTGGATGGCGGCGCATCCGATCGTGCTTTAAGCAAGGCTGATGTCGACAGCCTGCTTGCAGGCCGATCCAGCATCCCATGCAAGGTCGTGATGACCATCGACGGATATAGGCCTTACTACTCGATGATCATGCAGGTTCCGACCGCGGCGCTGCTCGACGAAGTTAACCGGTAATCTTTTAGCACCGGCGCGTTCGGGGGCGGCGAGCAGGCCGCCACCGCTCTCTTTCTTTTTTCTTCCCTAGTGTTCGCATTGGACGTCCTGCCTGCGCACGACGATGATCGCCGGGTATGTTCCCTGGTCAAGCTCCACGCGTGCGACCACGGTCATCGTTGCGGGATCCGAGTCGTCGAAAACGCTGACCTGCGCGTGTTCGAGGTTTGTCACCCCGGTGCAGTCCGAGGTGCGGCCTTGGCCCTGCGATACCTTGCACTGGATCGGGTTGTCGGCCAGGTAGCGATACTTGTTGGAACTCGCGAGATACTCGCGAAAGCTCTGCGCTGAACCCCCGACGCCCGTGACATACCCAATCTCACACGGCTGTTTGGGCGTTGCATCGCCGCTGGAAGCTTGGGCTTGCGCGGGCGCACTTGTGGTCGCAATGGCCACCGCGGCCACCAATGTCAACGCGACGGTATGTTTCATAGGGCACTGTCCTGACGGTTTGCATTCACTCGAATGCTTGAGGATCCGAGATTGTGCCTCGTTCGGTGCGAGGCATGTCGATTACTGCGCGACGATGAAATGCGAAAGATTGCCTACATTGCACTGACCTTGGTGCTGACCTCCGTGATCCTGGCGGGAATCATTTGGCTTGCGTTTCTCACCCCTTGGTTTGCAAACGGTGGCGGATGGGACTTGGTGGAGCCGCTTTTCCGGCTCTTCGGCGCCGTCGGCGAGGAACAAACCAATGCCGTTCTCACCGGCACGTTGCTGGCGGCCAGCTTGCTGCTGGCTCTGCTGGTTGCATGGTTGATTGCACGGATTGAAGGTCGATTCCGTCGATGGCGTGCAATGCAGAGGCAAGAAACGCCGCATCGCAAATGAGCGTGCCGCTGTTCCGTCCACTGTATCGCGCCGATCTCCGGTCATCTGTCAGCGTCTACCGGCACCAGCTGCGGGTAGTAACTATCACCAAAAAATGGATAAAAGACATTAAATAAAACTGCTCAGAAATCAATATGATGCGCTCACTGCCTAGGATCTTCCAAGATGGCAGTGAAAAGCATTTGATTTCAGGGCAACGAAGCCATCGGAGTGACTATGCGAGTCGTCGTGCTGGGCAGCGGGGTTGTTGGAGTGACGAGCGCTTACTACCTCGCGCTCGCCGGGCACGAGGTGACGGTCATCGACCGCGAAGCCGGTCCGGCGCTCGAGACCAGCTTTGCAAACGCCGGGCAAATCTCACCGGGCTACGCGTCCCCTTGGGCCGCGCCGGGCGTTCCGCTGAAAGCCGTGAAATGGATGTTCCAGAAGCATGCCCCGCTGGCGATTCGTCCCGACGACGAGGACAAGCAGTTTCAGCTTCAGTGGATGTGGCAAATGCTGCAAAACTGTACGGCCGAACGCTATGCCGTCAACAAGAACCGAATGGTCAGGCTGGCCGAATACAGCCGCGACTGCCTCAAGGTGTTGAGAGAGAACACCGGCATCCAGTACGAGGGCCGCACGGGCGGTACGCTCCAGGTCTTTCGCACGCAGCAGCAATTCGACGGCGCCGCGAAGGATATCGCCGTGCTGAAAGAGGCGAACGTTCCCTACGAGCTTCTCTCTCGATCGGAGCTGGCGCGCGCCGAGCCGGCCCTTGCCGCCACCGCGCACAAGCTGACGGGCGGGCTGCGCTTGCCCGGCGACGAAACGGGCGACTGCCAGTTGTTCACCACTCGCCTTGCCGCCCTGGCCGAAAAAGCCGGCGTGAGCTTCCGCTATAACACCAGCATCGATGGCCTCGTCGTCGAAGGCGGTGCGGTGGTGGGCGCGCAGCATGGCGGCAAGCTGATCCATGCCGATGCGTTCGTCGTTGCGTTCGGATCCTATTCAACCAAGTTTCTTTCCAGCATCGTCAAGATCCCCGTTTACCCGCTCAAGGGATACTCGATTACGGCGCCGATCGCCGATGAAGCCGCGGCGCCGGTTTCCACCGTGCTCGACGAGACATACAAGATCGCGATCACGCGCTTCGATAATCGCGTTCGCGTGGGCGGCATGGCCGAGATCGTCGGCTTCGACAAGCGCCTGCGTGAAGCGAGGCGCGAAACGCTAGAAATGTGCGTGAACGATCTTTTCCCCGGCGGAGGCGACACGGCGAAGGCGACGTTCTGGACCGGCCTGCGCCCGATGACACCCGACGGCACGCCGATCGTCGGCCGTACGGCACTGCAGAACCTCTTTCTGAACACGGGGCACGGCACGCTCGGGTGGACGATGTCGTGCGGTTCCGCTCAACTGCTCGCAGATCTCATCTCGGGCAAGCAGCCGGCCATTCGCTTCGACGACCTGAACGTTTTTCGATACGCCGACGAGCCGGCCGCGCCCGCCGATTTCGAACTCGGTTAGCCGGCTCGAAGCACGCGCCCCAGGGCGCGTTTCTCTCTCATGCTGCTGGGGGGATCGCGCGGGTGACTCCACCGCGCGGAGTCGGCTCGCGCACGCCTCGAGCCAAGCCTCATTTCTTTTCGCATTAAAGGATCGCCATGCCCCGTCCGATTACGGCCTACATTCACGTCGATGCTGTCCGGCACAACCTCGAAGTCATCAAGCAACGATCGGCGCCGGCTAAGGTGTGGGCCGTCGTCAAAGCGAACGCTTACGGTCACGGGATCGAACGCATCTATCCCGCGCTCGCCGCGGCCGACGGCATCGCGCTGCTCGATCTGGACGAAGCCGTGCGCGTCCGCGAGCTCGGATGGAAGAAGCCGATTCTCCTGCTTGAAGGCGTGTTCAAGCCCGAGGACGCCGAAATGGCCGACGCACTCGGATTGACGGTAGCCGTTCATTGCGACGAGCAGCTCGATCTCATCGCCGCCGCGAAGCGCAGCCGGCCGATCGACATCTACCTGAAGATGAACTCGGGGATGAACCGCCTGGGCTACACGCCCGACACGTTCCGTGCAGCGTGGGAGCGGGCGCATGCGGCGCCGTCCATTCGCGAGATTACGCTGATGAGCCATTTCGCCAGTGCCGACGCAGGCGACATCGATTGGCAGATGAACCGGTTCGAAGCGGCAAGCGGCGGTATTCCCGGACAGCGCAGCCTCTCTAATTCGGCGGCCGTCCTATGGCACAAAGCCGTTCACCGCAATTGGGTTCGGCCGGGCATCATTCTCTATGGCGGTTCGCCGTCGGGTGTTTCGCGCGATATCGCCGATGTTCCGCTGCGCGCATCGATGAGCCTCGTCAGCGAAATCATCGGGACGCAGACCTTGCGCGCCGATGAGACGGTCGGTTATGGGAGGGCATTCACCGCGGATCGTGAAATGCGGATCGGTGTCGTCGCTTGCGGATATGCCGATGGCTATCCACGGCACGCGCCGGCGGGAACGCCCATTGCAGTCGACGGCATCGTCACGCGTGTGGTGGGGCGCGTATCGATGGATATGATTACCGTTGATCTCACGCCGTGTCCGGCTGCGGGCATCGGCTCGAAGGTCGAACTCTGGGGCGATCAGGTGAAGATCGATGACGTGGCCGCGCCGGCCGGCACGATCGGATATGAGCTGATGTGTGCATTGGCTCGACGGGTGCCCGTCAAGGCGGTCTGACGCTGCGCGCGAGTGGCGCGTCCGCCATCGCCATCTCGTGCTTTTGCGATGCGCCTCGTCATCGTTCGCTCAATCGGACTGCGATTGCCTCAAGCGCCAGACTTCCCGATTCGACACGCGCCGGCATTCCAACAAGCCGGCTGCTTCGAGTCGCACGAGCGCGATATGCGTGATCGTGAGCGATTCAGGCATCGACGGCCAGTCGATCCACCATTCGTGGATGCCTTCGACCGTATCGGCGCTGTGGGGATGCGAGTGCAGATAACGCATGATGGCATCGGCCGCTACTCGAACTAGGTCATCGTCGATCATTTCTTTGCCGCGCACACGGGGGATGCGATTTCAGCATTCATCGATTGGCTCGCGTCGGCACGCGCCTCGGACAAGAGTGGAATTGCATTCGTATTCTGCAGACTGTGCTTGCGGACCAGTTTTCCGAAGGCGCTGCGTTCTTGCCCGGATAGCCGGGCCGCCAGCGTGAGATTGCCGCCGGCTTTTTCGAGGATATGGCTCAGATAGCGCCGCTCGAATTCGGCAATCGCATGGGCCTTGGCAGTTTTGAATAGACCGTGTTTGCCTTCGGTGCGCTCGACGTTGGACGCGGCCGTGCCGAAGCGAATTTCCTCTCCGTCCGTCATCAGAAATTCGCGGTGTACGACGTTTTCGAGTTCGCGGATGTTGCCGGGCCAATGGTATTCGGCGATGAAGGCGCGCGTGTCCGGGTGCAGCACCTTGGGCGGCATCCGATACTGATGACTGAGCCTGTCCAGGAACGTTCGGGCCAACTCGATACTGTCGCCGTCTCGCTCGCGCAGCGGGGGCATGCGTAGCAGCAGCACGTTGAGGCGATAGAGCAAGTCGCTTCGGAATTGGCGCGTCTGTGCCAACTGCTCCAAATTCGCATTGCTCGCGACGACGATGCGCACATCGGCATGCCGTTCGACGCCGCTGCCGAGACGGCGATAGCTTTTGTCTTGGAGGAAGCGCAATAGCGCGGATTGCGCGCGCAAGCTCAATGCATCGACCTCGTCGAGAAAGAGCGTGCCGCCGTCGGCCTCGCAGACGAGGCCGACGGCCGCCGCTTTGGCGTCGGTGAACGCACCGCGCTCGTGGCCGAACAGTTCGCTTTCGATTAGCGCTTCGGGTAATGCCCCGCAATTGACGGGAATGAAGGGTTTGTCGCACCGGCGGCTTTGATAGTGAATGGCGCGGGCCGCTACTTCCTTTCCCGTACCGGTTTCACCGGCAATCATTACAGTTGCATCGACAGAAGCGATTTTCTGTATTTCCGAGCAAGTTTGCTTAAATCTTGCCGACGAACCAATCAAACGGTGTTTCAGAAAATCGTCCATCTATCGTCCCCATTGCGCTGCGTAGGGGCGCCGGAAATCCGATGCGTTTCGCACGGAATCGCGCCCCCTTCTTTTAGATGAGCCCAATGCTGAGGCTCTAATGATGTGAAGATTGTAGGGGGTGATTTTTTTTGGCGTCAATAAAAGATATATTTCAACTTGCTTTCATAATCCGGGCGCGCTTGCTGGAGGCCCGTAAGACCGAGAGCCGGCAGTGAAAATGTGACGGGAGTTTACAAGATCGTGCTTATTGGGCGTTGTCGTGGCAAAAGGCCTACGATGTGGGTGCAATTAGTATCCGAAGCGGCCTTTGAATGAGTGTGGAGTCTGCCAGCCGGCTTCCCCGTAGCTGTCGACGAAACAAATTTTGACGTCGGCCATGCCGGGGCTGGTAAAGAAAAGCCACGATGTGGCGAGTTGCTTGTCTTTGGTGATGAACCAAAGTGCATCGCCGTGTGCTAGGCCGAGGGAATTGACTCGATGGACGAGCAAATCGGCGAAGCCGCGTGCTACCAGCGCGACGCGGATATGTGCTTCGCCCATGGTTGAGGTTTGGTAGATGTACGCCATCGAGTGGATTGCTCCAAGTTGGATGAAATCGATTTTAGGCGCCGATTTGCGATGTGGCATTGAAGCGACGATACTGTGCGAGCGGCATTGTAATTGTGCATGCGAACGCACATTGCGCGCTATTCATTTGTCTCTGGTTGAACCCGTCATGCGAAAAGAAAAGCCTTTCGGCCGTCCCACGCTGCGTTTACGCGGCGATGCTCACCGCGTGGAGATCATCGTTCCGAACGGCACGACGCAGCCGGTAATGGGCACACGCGAACCCGGCGACGAAGACGCGCGAGCCGCCACCATCGAGCATGCCGGCGGAGCGGGACGGTCTCCTCGTCAGGAGGTGCCCGTTTCGATCGAGCAGCCGCTGCCGCAGCGTGTGCAGACCGTGTTGACGCATCGCCTGCCGCGTGCCGTGCAGGAGCGACTCGATGGCGGAGGGGAGAGTCTTGCATCTTCGCGGCGAGCGGACCGTGGTGGCGAAATCGAGCTGTTGTCCGCGGCGGATTTGGAAGACCGAGGCTATGGCAAGACAAAATGAACGGTGGGCCACTCAGTCGTCCTTCGGAGGGATGACCCCGCTGTGAAGGGAACGGAGGCGGTAGGGCATCTGTCCGGTCATTCGCGCTGCGTCTCGGGTGGCCGCAGAGCGCATGCGAGCGGCCTGGGATTCAATGATGTCCGAGTGACTCCAGCCGTCGGCGGCGAGGACTCGGGCCTGCTCGGCATCGAAGCCGGAAGCCATCAAGTCTCTATGTGTCGATTCCATATGGCTGAGCACACTCGTGCTGGCGGGGGACGTATCCGTTCCGTCTTCGAGTGCGCCGCGCACGCCGCGAAAGCTGGCCACCGCGCCGGTGCCGGTGGCGGGCATGGAGCCCGGCAGATTGCCGCTACCCTTGGGGTTGCGTTGGCCAAAAACGCTTGGCAACGTGTCCTCCGATCCTTCCATCGCTCCGTGCGCGATCGATTGGGCACTCGCTAGGGCCATGTAGGGATCGCGCCGCTGCTCGGCGATGCCGACGATATTGGCGGTCGTCGCGAGATGGACTGCATGTGCCTGCGGCACGGTGACGGGTTCGAGCATCATCTCCGATTGCACTAGAGCGAATGCTTCCCGGTCGGAATCGGCCATCTGCGACAGATGTCTTGCTTCCGCCGGATACGATGGCGCCCCTCGGCTGCCGGCGGAGTAGAGATGCCGCTCGTGGTCGGGCAGATGCGAGGGATTTTGGGAGCGCCCGACCGTAACCGACTCATTGCCGATTCTGCGCCGCAACTGCACGTAATTGCTTTCGTTGGAGCGCGGTTCCGCCGCCAGTTGAAGACGATCCTGCGGCGTCTGGATTTCCGCTACGCGTCGCTTTTTGTTGCGGACTTCGGTCTCGCCCTGCAGATGAGGTTGTGTCTCTGACGATATCTGATGGGCGAAACGGGTATCGGCGGTGTGCATGGTTCGCGCGAGTTCCTCGCGCATGTCCAGCGTAGCCATTACATCGCTCAGGCTTGGCGGTGCCAGGGCGGTTGTGCTTTGCCGAATCGCCGAGGACGATGTGCCCGTTCCGCCAACCGGTGGTGGCGACGGTGCTTTGCGTTGCGATCCGCGATTGCTGTTGGACATGCCGTTACCCCTCGAAGGTTTAAATTTTTCGACGTAGCCGCATTAATCCATCTTCTCTTTCGGTCCGGGCCTTTTGATCGGCCCGACAGGCGAAGGCATGAGGGCATGCACGGCCTGCGCCGTTCGATCCGCCACCTCTGAAGCGAACGGCACGCCCGTGCTGTGCAACACGGCTGCGACGGGGGCGACTCCCGTGGCAGCGCGTGCGGTACTGGCTACTGCCTGGACGCCCATTGTCACTGCCCCGCTGAGATTTCCTTGTTTCAAGGCTGACCACGCACTGGAAGCTTCTTCCATCGCAACGTGGCTCTGATGTCTCGCATGCTCCGCGTCCCATCCATGGGTAGGCCCCGGGAGCATCGAAGCCGCCGTGCTGACCCTGCCGATTATCGCGTGGGGCGTGAGTTCATTCCTGACAACCTCTGCAGCGCGATCGCGCCACGTAGGCTGAACGAGAGGCGAAAGTGCCTCGCTCGGAGCGGGAGATGGATGCGGCGCAACGCTTTGTGCCGCGGCGACTCCAACGGTGTTATAGCGCAAATGCAACGGGATATCAGCCATTCGCACGGATGCGAACCCTCCCGTCACGGTCCGCTGCCTAAGCGTGGGGTGAAGCGTATTTTTGGGATCGGTGGGCATGAGTTGAGCCGAGTTTTTCGATGTTAGAGAGAGAGGTTCGTCAGTGGTACTGCTGCTTGAACATCCGAGTTCATGTATTGCAACAACGCGTGCAATTCGGTGGTGATGTGTGCCATGGCCTCGCCGGGGCCAAGCCGATAAAACATCTGATCGTTATTGGGCGCCGCCGCGCGAATGCCCGTATCGAGGAATCCCATCTTTTCCAAGGCTTTGCGCGACGGCGTGTTGTAGTCATAAACCTTGGCGTAGCAGCAGCGCATACCGGCGTGCCGATGCGCGGCCGCAAGCAATTGCGTGGCGGCATCCGGCCCAAACCCGTATCCCTGAAAATCACGGCCGAGCCAATAGTAGAAAAAGCCGACGTCGCCATGCAGGGTCAGGCCTACGCTGCCGATGAATCCCCAAGATCGGTGCATGATGGCGAATCGATGATCGTCGCGTGAGTGAGCGTCGTCGAGCCAGGCGTGCCAGTCGTCCGTCGTTTTGAAATCCGGCAAGCAGCACAATTGCGCGATGGCGGGGTCGTAGTACTGCCAACGGAAGTCCGAAACATGATGATGTCCCAGCGGCTCCAGATACAGCGCGTCCTCATCGCTGACGATCCCGGTCATCGGTAGCGTGCATCGTCGCCAATCGCGCCACGCCACGAGATGCCGATACGTTGCCGCGTGACCTTGCCGCGCGGGGCAGGCGATTTGCATCGCAACGGCCAAATCGATGGCCGCATCGACTTCACCGACGACGTAATAGGCCTCGCATAGATAGAGAAGCAGGGCGTCGTCGAGGCGGTGAGTCGGCCTGAGCGATTCGCCGACGGCGATGACGAGCGGCCAGTACGACCATGCCGATGCCAATTCGAGCAACGACTTCCATGCGGAAATGTCGAGCTCGGCCCGATGCCGCTCCCATGATCGGCGTAGCCCAATGAGGCAGTTCGCGCGCTGAGAGGGCGCAAGCGATGCAGCCTGTCGCACGAGGCAGGGCAAACGACGCGCAAGCGTCGATGGATCCCAATCGCAGTCGTTCAACTCGCTCAATACGTCGTCGAGCGGCGCCTCGGCTGCATCGCACCCGTGACGGACGTATCGCTGGGGCAACTGCAGTGCTAGGGGTTGCATGGTTGCTCTTTGTCGTTCGCGGTTCGCACGGCGCGGTTAAAGGTGTTCGACGTTCAAATGGACACGATCGGTGACGCTCTGAGACAAGGCAATGTCGTGTGCGCGTTCAATATCCTTCGTCCCGAACCGAGCGCCGTCGTGTCCGGGGCGAGAGGGGTGGGTCGCCGGTCTCGCCTTCAACCGTGAACGTCAGGTGAACCCGGCGAGTGTCGCTGAGCGAGAGGCCTCGCTCTGGAACTGCGGCGCGATGCGGCTGATGCACGTCGGGATTGAGCGCTGCTCTGACGGTGTGGACGCGACCCGTTTCGGCGTCGGCGGCGATATATCGATCATGCTCGGGCGTTGCGCCCGCCACGTTGTCCTGATGGAAACGCTGGAGGATTTCGAAGCGCTGCCCCGGTGCGCTGCCTGTCACTGTAGCCACGCGGCGCACGTCGGTCACGTGCTCCGCACGTGCAAGCGTTCCCGGCGTCGCCGGAGTTGCCGGCGTCACGTGAGGGTAGGAGCTCCAGCCTCCCCGATTGCGCGCTTCGGTGATTCCGCCACCTGAGTTGGCGCGCGTCTCGCGTCCTTCAAAGGCGGCGTCACTCGGACGATTGGCAGCCATGTTTTGATCTCCTATAGGTCATCATTCATTGGTCCGATTGGCCGAGATTCAGGCCGTACGCGGTAGGTCTTTACCGGTTTTCCGTTGCTTTTCTCATTGGTTTTGAATGCGCGTTTGCGCTTCCTGCAACCCCAGCACCTCAAAAATATTCAACTGCCCACCGAGCCGAAGGAACAACTCCTGGTAGAGCTCCACCGTATTGAGCCGCCCCCATTCGGTCGCCCTGCGAACGAGATAGGGCACGGGGCTGTGCGGCTCGAGACGCATCAGAAACTCCGCCGTCTCGGCCAGCCGCGCATAGGCGTCGGCACGGTCGCGTATCGCGCCGCTCACCGCGTGTTGTTCGGGCATTGTTGCGCTTTCGTTTTCGCTGCCGTTTCCGGCCACGGCTTCCGCCTGCGGGGCGCTTTCCTCGTGCACCGCTCCCTGCGCCCTGACGCCACGCTTATGCAATTCCCCATCGACCAGCGAGTGCATCTGCTCCAGCAGTCGTGTCATATTGCTGAAGCTCGGTGCTTGGTCGCCGAACAGCGGATCGAGCGCAGCGCTCAACTCCCCGATGGCCTGCAAGCCGGCGAGTAGATTCGTTCGCAATTCGACGAAGCCTTCCGTCGAGGCGTTCGCGAGTTCGCTTTGCAACGCCTGCAGCGTGATGCCGTCGAGTTCGAGGTTGGCCTTGCTTTGCACGGATCGAATCTGCTCGTTCAGATGCGCCTGCTCCCAATCCGCCCAGCAGTGCGGCTGCGTGTCTTCGATGCCGATCAGCGGGGCGAGCCGGATGGCAGGCAAATTCTTCTCTGCAATGGCCCCGACGATATTGGCGCGATGTTCGACGTCGCCGTCGGCCACGCTCGGATGAATCTCGTCCCAGTAGCGTGTACAGAGCTCGCGAACGAGCGTCAGCGTCGGCGCAATGCCCGCAATGCCGTGCTGCTTGATCTGCGCTTCGAACAGCCAAGCCAGCAATTGCATGTCTTTGCTTTCGCGCTGCAATGCATGGCCGACGAGATGGCTGACCGCGCCCCAGTCGGCACGTTTGAGTTCCCGCTCCCAGGCGCCGAGCGGCAAGCTCGGGTCGTCCTGGCGCCGTGCTTCGCGCAAGGCAGCGTAGCTCGGGCACCGGCGTGCGGGTTCGCCGCATGGGCTCCCTGCGGAGATCGGCGCAAGCAGGGCGTCCAAGCCTACCCCGAGGCAGTGTTGAAAATGCCGGTCCGCATCCGAATAGAGTGCGCTGTTCATGTGTGCTCCCGCGGTCAAGGCGCCAAGGTCGGGAACACCGCCGGCAGCTTCAGCGGCGTGCTCGTCTTGGCATTCACGTTCGAAAATTCGAGGCTGAGGAATACGTGCGCCGTATCGCTCGCCGGCTTGCCCGCGCTGCTGGAGTTGAGCACCGCGACATCGAACTGAAGCAGCGTGCGCGACGGATCGTGCGGATCGGTCGCCGGGCCGGAGGTGGGCTGATGGCGCGCGATCAAGCGCAACAGCCCCCAGTTGCCCGCGTCCGCGAACGATGCCGTGTTGCCTTCCACCTGCAGGTCGGGCGCGTCGACGCTGACGGCGGGCCGCCATAGCGACAAACCGGCCCAGGACAAGTCGAGCACGAGCGGCTGCCCGAATTGCCAGTTCATGGTGCTGCCGCCGTTCGGGAACGAAACGCCCGCTGCGCCGGACATCAGGCTCATCTGGCCGATCTGATTGCTGCCGTTCGCCGCGGTCTGCAGCGCGCGGAAATTCACGTTCAAGTTCAGGTTCGGGTTGGGTGCGTCGCCCGGCGTGCTGCCCGGTACGAGGTTCCCTTGCAGGAATGCATCTACCTGGTCGAGCTGCGAGAGGAACTGGCTCACGCTCTTCCAATACGGATCCTTCAGGCCCGCCACCTGCTTTTCGAGGCTGGCCCGTTTGCTGTCGTAGTCGGTGAAGAACGCTTGCACCGTGGCAATGCCGGCGTCGTTCGCATCGAGCGAGCCGAACGGATAGAGTCCCGCCAGCTCACGATTGAAGCGGCTGGACACGGCCTGGTAGGCGCTTTGAGCCTGCGCATAGCGTTCGCCCTTGCAACGCATCTGCGCGCTTTGCAGCAGTTCCTGGCGATGGCTCGAGAACAAGTCGTTGCCGAGCGGCGGCGATTGATAAGCCGCGAGCAGGCTGCTGCAGGTGCTGTTCTGCAGACCCGGCAACAGTTGCAGGAACAGGTTGTTGATCAGGGCCGCCTGGCCGTTGGGATTCTTGCCCTGCAAGTAGCTCTGCACTTCATTGGCCGTATTGTTCCAATAGGCGGCGTTCGACGTGTTGGCACTGGTACTGGCACTCGACGACGACGGATCGGCCTGATTCAAGTAGTTCAAGATCGGCTGCGCATAGCCCACGAGCACCTGCACTCGGCTGACCTGGCGCGACAGCATGTCGTTGATGACAGGTGTACTCCCCAAGTCGAAGAAATAGGCGTCCGGGTCGGACGATGCCGGCTGGTAGGCCGGATCGTAGAGCTGACTTTGCTCGGCGAGCAAAGCGATGTGGCCCAACTGAGCGTTGGTGTATCGGCTCGCGCACTGCGAGAGCTGCGTCGAGCTGCCGCTCATGCCCAGCGTGCTGAATTGCTTTTGCACGGCTAGCAGCAGCGGGGAGATCGTGCCGAAGTTGCTGCTATCGGCGCTTTGCTGCGCTTCGGCCGTCGTCGTGCTCGATGCGCCCGATGCCGTATACGCGGCGGCCTGGGCTTGCTCGAGGCTCGTGTGCATCGCCAGTTCGAGCTGGTAGAAGGCCAACTGCCGATACAGCGCATCAGACTGTCCGTTCTTCAACGTGGGCTGAGTCAGGAACTTCTGATAATCGAGCGCGTACTGGTTCGCGTTCTTCAGCAATCCGGAGCTCCAGTTGGCGAGGTTCCCCATGCAAGTGAAGGTCTCAACCGGAGTGATCGACATGTAGCTCAGGCTGCTCAGCGCATTCAAGCCGGCCAATTCGTTCTGCATTGCCGGATTCAGCGTGGTCTGGTCGTTGGCGGTGACGAACAGGGCACCGTAGCCGGGCAGCGACATGCTGTTCAGCGTTTGCATGGCGAGCGGGTACTGATTCGACGAGTCGAGGTGAGCCGTCGCTTGCGGCAGCAGGTAGCGCGGGTATCCGTAGTTCGCGATCAGAGGTTGAAGGCTTGCCGCCAATTGGTTTTGCACGGTCAGAATCGGGTTGCTGGTCGCGCTCGACCCGAGCCATGACGTGCGTACCCAGGTCAGCCATTGCGTGAATTGCTGCACGTGCGGCAGGATGGGCAGCTTCTTCTCCTCCAATTGCTCGAGCAGGGTCGGGCCGGCTTGGAGTTCGGACTGCATCATGTCGCCGGTCTGTGTGGCCAGTGCGACGATATGGTCGCCGACGTTCCGTTTGAATTGCGGCGGCAAAGCGATGGTGCCGCCGAAATCCTGATCGGTTAGGCTCTCGAGCGCAGCCGGCAGCAAACCGGGCCGAGACTTGACGGACGCCGGCAGCGGAGCGCGATACGCATATTCGACGAGATCGATGAAGTTCGGCAGCGGCACGCGATCCTTCGCATAAGGCGTTTGCCCCAGCAGCCGCTGGAAGCGGCTCGCGTTCTGCTCATAGGTATCGACTTGCTGCACATACCCGTTCAATTGATTCAGGGCATGGGTATAGTCGAGGCTGGCGGAAACCCCGGCGGCCGCTAGAGCGCTCAATTGATAGGCCCGCTGTGACATCTGGCATGCGAGGCCCGGCAGAACGACTTTCTTGAATGCGCCCTCGGCAACACGCCGCGCGCTCTCGCTGCTCAATCGCGAATCGATCAGCGATAGCGGCAGCAGCCAGCTATGCGCGTCCGCGTCGATCCGCGCGACCTGATCGATCAATTGATAGACGGGCGCTTGTTGAATGCAACCGCTGCCGGGGGCGGGCGCTTGCAGTTGCTGCATGAGCTTGAGGTCGTACACGACGCGGTCGATCTGTGCATCGAGCAGATAGACCCGCACGCCGCAGGCGAGCACGAGCACGGAGAAAATCAGAACGCACAGCCATTGAACCCGGCGTATCAGCAAGTTGCGCGACCAGACTCCCGCACGTGTCGGGCGCGCCAGGTGCTTTTCCGCGAGCGCCTTGTCGAGCATCAAGTCGTTGACGAACGCGACGTCGGTGCGCGGGCCGTCTTGATGGGCGACTTGCTCACCGTGTTCCGCGACCGCACCCGTGAAGTAGACGCCGCGCAGAAAGAAGCCGGTTTGCCAGGCCGAGACCTGAAACACGACGGACAGCCATTGCTGGAACGGGGCCTGCATCTGCGCGAATTGACGTGGATACAGAAAGAGGGGATCCGCGTCGTGCGGCGCGATGCGGTCGCAATGCGCGGCGGTCTCGACCTGCAGCGCGCGCAATTGCCCGCCGATCTCCTCGAAGATCGTCGCGCCCCACTGGGAGGGCGGATCGTCGAGCGTCTGATTCGGCGCCGACCAGCCGATGATTTCGCCTCGCCGCCTCGGGGTTTGCGAGCGCCAGAATGCGCTGAAGCCGTCGACGAGATCGCATGCGGTGACGATCACGTACACCGGCAGCGCAAATTCCAACCGCTCTTCGATCGTGCGCAACTGCTGCCGTGCGTTCTGCGCTTCCGTCGTGCATTGTGCCGGGTCTCGCTGCAAGAACGTGCGGGCCGATACCACCAGCACGATGCCGTCGAGCGCCCGCTCCGGGCGCAACGCATCGAGCTGGTCGAGCAGTTTGCGCCAGCGGCGCACGTCCGGCTCGTCCGGCTCGTTGCCCTCCAGCACGGCGTTCGCCGCGGCATAGGGCAGTTTGCCGTCGGGGTCGAGCATGAAACCTTGCGAGAGCCCGTGCCAGGTCGCCCCGTCGACGTTCATGCGTTGCTCACGTTCGTCGAGCGGCTGCCTGAATTGCGGGTCGACCGAGCCGAGCAGGCTCGTCTTGCCGGCGGCCGTTTGGCCCAGCATCAGGAGCCAAGGCGTGGCGTATCGCCACTCGCGCCGGGTGCGCAGGTAGTCGATCGCGAGCGAAGCGCGCTCGGTCCATCCGGCCAAGCGTGACGTGGACGGCGGCGCGCAGCCGCACAGGGCCGGGATTTTCGGCGCTTTGATGAGCGGTTTGAGCGCGCCCCATAGTTTGCGGGCGACGCCCACCGCCAAGCCGAACGCGAGCAGGAACGCCGCCGCGAAAAGCGCAATGTGAAGCGCGTGGGGACTGGGCACCCACTTGCTCGGATCCTTAGGCAGTTCGATCAATTTTTGCAACACTTCCACAAGTGCGCTCCTGCTTGAGCCGCTACGAATTCAGATACCGCGCGAACGGATGCATCAACACGATCCACGCCACCGTCGTCAGCGCGAGGTACGCGATCAAGCCGTACAGCCCGAGGTTGCGCCACGGTGAAATCGGCGCAAGACGTTCGTCCCTGCGCCCGGTCAACGGGTAGGCGTAGGCTTGGGCAAAAGCGGGCTCATCGTCGTACACGTGGCGGCCCGAGGCCGAGACGAGCTGGTACAACTGGCTGCGTATCTTGTCCAACTGAGGCTGTGCTTGCCGCGCGCGATAGCAGCCCTTGAAGCCGAGTTCCAGCGCGAGCAGGAACACGGAGGCCAAGTCGATGCGCAGCGGTGCGTGCAAGTTGTCGCGCACAAGTTGCTCGGCCTTCGAGAAAAAGCGCGAGCCCGCGTTGCTCGATCCGAACATCGATTGCTCCAGCAGCACCCCGAGCCACGCCTCGCGTCCGGGCCAATCGAGCTCGAAGATGAGGATTTCGTCGGCGAGCGCAGCCATCAGATACAGTGCCGTGCGCTCGAGCTGGCCCGCCTCGGACCCCGCCTGGGCGGTGCAGCGGCGTTCCTGCTGCCGCAGCGCGCCGAGCAGCCGCGCGCTCGCGCGCTGCGCGAATTCGGCGCTCGTCGTCGGCTGGGGCGCGTTCTCGCCCGCGAGGTAGGCGGCTAGCCAACCGTCGGCCTGGGCGCGCTTGAGCGCGGCCACTTCCTGATAGAAATCGGCAAAGCGCGCCACCAGTTCGAGGTTGCCCGGCGGCGGCGCGAGCCATGTCGGCGCTTCACGCATGGCCGTTCTCGGAAGGCGCCGCCGGCGCGGCGCTCGTCTTTTGCTTTCTGCGGTACAGCGTGATCCCTGCCGGCTGGCTTTCGTTCTTTCTGCCCTGTATCTGCAGGAGTTCGCTTGTGCGGAAGGCGTCTTGCGTGCCTTGATCGTCGAGGGAGAGGCGCTCGTTCTCGACGACGAACAGGAATGCTTGCGGACGCAACTTTTCTCGCTCGATTTCGTGGGGCTGCAGCGCGCGCACGGTGGCGCCTCCGACGCGGGCGCGGCGCAGCAGCGGCATCATCGCGGCGTCGGCGATGACCGCTTCGTTCAGCCATCCGAGCAATTGGGCTGCCGTCTGTGCCTCGCGCGGCTCCAGTTCGATGAGGAGTTCGTCCCCGATGTCCGCGGGCAGTCGCCGCTCGAAGCAGGCGTCCTGCAGCATCGGGTCGTGCTGGTCCACACGCAGGAAGGACAGGATTTCATAGCGTGTGTCGACGAGATCCATGCGTGCCTGGATGAAGTCCATCGCCTGCTGGAATTGCGGCCGGCAATCGTCGTGCCGATAGGGTTTCATCAGCAGCGGCAGCGGATTGGGGCCGATGCTCGATAGCGCGCCCACGATCCCCGCGAGCGCCTGATAGAGCAGGCTCGGGTGAGTCTGCTCGTGCAACAGGGTCGAGAACGGCGGCAGGCAGGCGCTGATGTGACGGGCCGCGCTCAAGTGCTGGCGCCGTTCGTTGCCCATGTTTTCTTCGGCATCGCTGGTCTTGCCATGTTCGCCGAGCTGCGCGAGCTTGTCCCACAGACGGTCGTGCATCTGATGCAGGCTGCGCCACAAGTTCGACTGCCCGAGGCTGTCGGATACCTCGACGTGCAGCATCGGCGGATGATAGGCCGTGACCTGCAACTGTTGGTTTTCGCCGCGCACGAGCTCGAGAAGCGGCACGGCGCTATGCGCTGCCGGCGAGCTGTTGCCGAGGTAGAGCTCGAACTGCACTTGCAGGCGCGGCAGCGCCAAGCCGTTGTCGCCCGTGTTCTCGTCGACGCACGGCTCGTCGATGATGGAGTTGTAGCGTCGCTCGAGGCTGTCCTGGCAAGCTGCCTGCGGTCCGCGCGGTTTGACCCAGCACCAGACCTTGACCGGCGCGTCGCCGCTCTTGCACGCGGCCCCGAGCGCCAGTTCGACGTTGCCGGGAGGATTGCGCGGCAGCGCGCCCGGAAACGCCACGAGCAGGCCGTCGGGCAACACGCATTCGAGTTCGCCGATGCTCAGCACTTCGTTGACGATTTCGAAACGCAGTGCTAGCACGCCCCAGTAATTCGGTGCGATGGCTTGCAGACGATGGCGCAAATGGGCATGCCAGTAGCGGTCGTTCTGCTGAAGATGCTGCGGCGAAAGCATCATGCCTTCCGACCACTGGATCGCGTCGGGCAGAGGAGCAGTTTGGATCATGGCGCTGTTCATTCCATGCTCGTTTCTTTGGCTGGCTTCATTGCGGCTTGTATTGAATCGTCGTCGCGGTGAGCCAGATCGTCACATTCTTGTAGGGCGTGATGTTGCCCTTCGCCTGCCCCGCGGGGCTCAGGTAATTGGCATACACGTAGACGGCGATCGCCTTGCCGTGCCGCTTGGGCAGCGTCGGGCCGGCCACGGTGGCGGGCGGCACCTGCAAGCTGACGACGTCGATGTCGTTCGCGAGCCCCGAGATCAATGCGTCTTTCTTCTGAAACCAATCGGGTCCCGTGCTCGGCAGCAGGCCCAGCACGCTGTTGTCGTAGACGAACACGATATCGAGCTGCGTCGCGGCGTTTTGATCGGCGTCGACCTGCGCCACCACCTTGATTTGCGATACGGCTGCATGCTTGCTGAAGCCGAGCCAACTGCAGGCGGCCAGCAGGTACGCAGCGGTCATGACGGCGGCGGCGGTGCGGCATCGCCGCCATGTCGCGGCCAGAGAGGGCCGGCGAAGTACCGGGGTGAGCGATGAGTGCATGGTCTACCCCAGCAGCAGAACGCGGAATTGCGCCGGCACGATCGACATGCCCATGGTGTTGAACGGCATGCCGTTCATCCCGACGAGCGAGGTCAGGCGGGCGGCGAACGCGGTACCGACGATCACTTTCATGCTGCCCATCACATAGGTGTCGGGGCCCATGAAAATCTCCGAGACGATGCCGCCTTCGACGCCGGGTTCGTCGCCCATGCTGATCGTGCCTTCCGTCATCAGGTTCTCGGCGAGTCCTTCGCCGAACATCACGTTGAACACCGATGGAATGTGCAGCGTAGACATCGTGATGTTCGGATACGGGATCGGCACGGGCACGAGGATGGGCGTCTTGCAGACGTCCGGTATCGTCATCATCGACATGGCGGCAACGCTATTGGTAGCGAACATGCGCTTCTCCTGAGGCAATCGTCGGGTGGTGGCGTCAGCCCATGCTGATGCGTTCGCCGTCGACCTTCACGTCCTCTTCGGCCGTCACGATCGCCTGCTGGCCGTGCAGGCGAAGCAGTTGGCGCACTTCCAGCAGATAGTGTTCGGCCTGGCCGACGAAATGCCCGACGTTCTGCACGAAGCTGTCCTGCGCGGTGGCGAACAGGTTGCGGCCGTTCAGGCTAAGGGCACCGGTGGTGGCGCTGACCTCCACGTCGGCGAGCGAGCGCAGCGCGATGGCATCGACGGCGTTCAGGCTGATCTGCGGCTGTGCAACACACACTTCGTGTGCGCCCGGCACGCTCAACTGCACTTGGTGCGGCTCGTTGCGATGCAGGATGTGCAGAATGTAGATCGTCTCGTTCTGGCAGGCCGCGACCAAAACGTGGTCGCCTACTTCCGGCCGTATCAGGCAACTGAGCGCTTGGTGGGCCATGCGTCCGTCGTTGAGCAAGAAGGCGTGCTGTTCGAGCGCGACGATGATTCGAGCCTCGACCAGATAAAGCGGCAGCGGCGGCGGAAGTGTGTTGGCGGTCTTGGCGGAGCGCATCATTCGTTCTCCAGAGCGAGGGTGCGGGATTCGGCGGCAAGACGTGCTTTGTCGGTCTTGCCGATGTGGCGCATGCTTGCGCCGCGAAAATTCGTATCGCACAGGTTCGCGGCATGAAACTGGGCGTGATCGAGATTGGCGTCGGAAAAATCGAGGTGCTCGCCCTGCACGTGCTCCCATCGGGCGTAGGCGAGGTCCGCGCCTTGAAACGACACGTTTTCGTGTTTGCTTTTGTTCCAGACGCTCGTCGCCAGCCGGGCGCCGTCGAGCCGGCAGTCTCGCAACGCGGCTTGCTGGAAGATCGCGCCTTCCAATCGGGCGCCGGACAGGTCGACTTGCTCGAGCTGCGCTTGCAGCAGGAGCGCGTGCGGCGCATTCACATTGCTGAGGTTGGCCTGCCGCAGGCGCGTCCGGTAGAAATTCGATTCGGTGAGATCGGCCCCGGCCAGGTCGACGCCGCTCAGGTCCGCGCCTTGCATCGAGCAGCGCCGCAAGTGCATGCCGCTCATGACTTGGCCATGAAAATTCGCGTTCGAGAAAATGACGCCGTCCGCGCGCATATTCCCCAGTGCGACCTTGTGCCAATCGGCGGGACTGACCACGCATTGCGTGAGTTTTGCCCCCGCGACGCTCGCTCCGTCGAATTCGTCGTCGATCAACGTGCAGCGTTCGAGCGTCCCGGCGTCGAAGCGGGCGGACTTCAACGAGCTTTTGACGATGGAGCTGACCTGCATGTCGGCATGCTCCCAACTGCTCTCGGAGAGATCGCACTGGACCCAGCAGTCGTGCCGCATGTTGCGGGCACACAGCCTCGCTTGCGACAGATCGCATTTGACGAACGTCGCGTGATCCAAATCGGCGTTGCTGAAGTCGGCGCCACGTAGATCGCACTCGATGAATTTGGCGCGTGCGAGCACGCAGTCGACGAACGAGGCCCCCGAAAAATCGACCTCGTGGAATATCGCGCCGCCGAGATCGCGCGAGCGAGCGAACAGTCCGCGCAGATCGCGCTTGCGGATCGGCTGATCGAGCTGAATCGATAACGCAATGTCGTCCCATATCGTCATGCTGGGCCCCTTGCTTGCGCGGATTGGCCTTCGACCGGAATCGACCCGGTGAGCTCGCATTGGACGAAGGCGGCGTCTGACAAACGGGCGCCGGTGAAGTCGGTCTTACGGCACAGACAATGAAAAAACTCGGCTGTCCCGGCGTCGATCGAGCGCAGGCTGCTGCGATATAGGCCGCAGCGGGAGAACGCGCTGCCCGTCAGGGTGGCGTCGCTCATATCGCATTGCCCGAAATCGCACCGCAGGAACTGTGCGTCGCTCAGGTCGGCATGCGAGAGATCGGCGCCATGGAAACCGCAGTTCGTGGCTGCGGCACCGGCCAGCGCGGCGTCGCGCCAGGTCGTTTTGCCGCCGCCTTGCACGCTGTCGAGCCGCGCATGATCCCATCGGCTCGACTGCAGATCGGATGTGTTGAACACGGTTTTTTTCAGCATGGCGCGCCCGAAGTCGCCCCGTTGCAGGCTCGCGCGCAGCAAGACCGTCTTCTCTAGCCTGGCCGCTCGCCAACTGCTGTCGTCTGCGTTCAGATCGAAGAGGGTGGCCTTGCTCGCGTCGGCGTCGTCGAGCGCGGCGGCCGGCAATGCCAGCCGGATGCCGAGCAGCCGGTGAAGACGCGTGCGGCGCAAATTCGCTTGCGGCCACTGGGCCCCGAGCGCCTGCACATAACTCAAATTCGCGCCTTCGAACGAAATCGCGCAGCCCTCGCTCTCGCACAGATTGGCCTTCTCCAGATTGGCCCCGGAGAAGTCGGCTCGGTCCAGGCGCGCGCCGACGAACACCGCACCGCGCAGGTCCGCACCGACGAACTTGGCGCCGGTCAAATTGGCCCCGTCCAACATGACTTCACGTAGATCCGCGCCCGAGAAATCGACACCGGGCAGATCGGCGCCCGCGAGATCGCGCCCGGCGAGACTCACGCCGGCCTCGCGCCATTGCCGTATTTGCATGCCGAGCGACTCGGCCACGTCCGCGGGATAGGGCAGCGCGGGAAGCGTAACCTTCGGCGCGGCGCGACGCGCCTGACGCTTGAGCGACGGAATCTTCATCACGGCGGCGCACGACTTCTCGTATTGCGCGAGCGCTTTCGCGTCAGCGTCGCTCGCCGGCTTGGGCAATTGCGAGCGCATGGCTTCGATTTGCGGATCGCGGCCCGTTTGGTCGGGCGGCAGCAGGTCGTAGGCCGGTACCGCTGCGTGCTCGAGCGCGGTGGCCAACAGTTTCGCCGCATCGACGGCGACGGACACCGCCTTCGGCAGCTTGGCCAGCGCTTCCTTGCCGCGGCGCTCGGCTTCGTCCGCGAGCGCCTTAGCCTTGGTCACGATGTCCGTCAGATCGAAATCGCCCTCCACTGCTGTTTGCGAAGTCATCAGCCCGAGCGGCGGAAGCTTCGCGCGCGCGACTTGATGGTCGGCGGGCGGGGGCGTGCCGCGCTTCGCCCAGTACTGTGCGTCGAGCAAGTCGAGGCGCCGCTGGCTGCGCGCGAGCGCGGCTTCTTCGGCGGCCTGCTGGGCCTGCTGGCGTCGCGCTTCCCCGGCCGCCGAGCGCTGCGGAGCCAACTGGCTGTCGTTGAAGACATGCAGCCGGCCCGTTTCCGCATCGAGGCGCAGCGCCATCACCTCGTGATAGTGGGCCTCGCTTTTCGGTTCGCCGTTGTGCTCGTAGCCCACCATCAGCACACCGACATCCAGCCCGTCGCTGTCTTGAATCTCGGCTTTACCGTGATAGATCACGATGCCCAGATCGTGATCGGGAACGAACCAGACGGTGTCCATCTGCAAGGGCACTTCTCGGGCTTGCTCGGGCGTTTTGCCTTCGTCCAGCACGAACGCGCGCGCGGCGAAGCGGGGCAGGCTGCCTGCCAGCTCGGCGTGTTGCGGATGCAGATTGCGCAAGACGTAGCGCTCGCCGCCCTTGAACGGCGCATCGGCCCATTGGTCCGGCGGCGCCATGTTGAACACGCTCCAGTCGATGTCGCGCGCGAAGCCCGGCGCGTCGTGCTTGCGCCAGGTGCGCCCGTAGCTGCCGAATTTAGGTTGGCGCGCGGCATGGCCGACGGGGATCGGCCCGAATCCGGCGGCGACGCGGGACCGCCAGGCGGTATCCACCGCGTGCGGCGCATAGGAGACGTTGGGCATCGCGCCTCGCCCCTTGCCGAGTCGCGAGCCGCGGCTGCCGCAGCCGATGGGGTTGGCCGGATTGCGCGGGCCGCCGAATGCGCGACTGTAGGTCAGCGGCATTTGGAGAAAAGGCTTGGGGCGGCTGACGCGGCGCGTGCGCAATGCCTTGGCTCGCCATTCGCGTTCACCGCAGACGCACAGGCATTTGCTGATGCTCGGCTGCCCCGCGCTGTCGTCGATTTGCAATTGCACGGTGAGGCTCGTGCAGGCTTGACGATTCGGCGCATAGGCGGAACCGAGCAATAGCGCCTCCGCCCCCTGTTTCGACATGGCTTCGTCGAGCGGCTGGCCCGCGGGCAGGCTCGCGACCACGTGCGCCCATTGTTTGCTCTCGGGAAGAAAGCGCTCCGTCTCCGTGCCCAAACCGAAGAATCCGATCGCGGCGACGGAAAGATAGTGGCGTCCCATGAACGAGTAAGGCTTGAACAGCACGCCGAGCGATTGGGGTTTGATGACTTTCATCTCGGCTCACATGAAGATGACGGTCGCTTCGATCATGAGGATGCGCGTCACGATATTGTCGATGTGCGGCGTCTCGTCGTAGTTCGTCACGCGGGCGCCGGGGCCCGCCGTTTCGACCTCGGTGCTTTCCGCTTGAGTGACGATGTTCGTGGTGGCGCCGCTGGTGTTGATCCGCGTGCTATCGCCGGCCGTATCGGTGGCCGTCTCCGATCCTTTCACGTCGTTCGACACCACCTCGCCGTTGACCGTCGTTCGGGTGACGCCCCCCATGGTGGTCGTTTCTTCGACGGTGCCGGAAGTCGTGGTCCGGGTGACATTGCCCGAGAGGGATATCTCCGTCACGTCGCCGCTCGTCGAGTTGCGGTCGACATCGCCTGTGATCGAGGTCTCCGTTATCGCGCCGCTCGTCGACGTCCGTACGGTATCGCCGGTAATGCTCGTTTCGGTGATGTTGCCGCTCGTCGACGTTCGTACGGTATTGCCCGTCACGCTCGTTTCGACGATGTTGCCGCTCGTCGAGTCGCGCGTGGTATTGCCGGTTACGCTGGTCTCGGTCAGGTTGCCGTTCGTCGACGTGCGGATCGTGTCGCCGACGGTGATGTTCTCAACGACGTCTCCGCTGATGCTCGTGGTGAATGTCTGGCCGGTCGTCGAGACATTGGTGGACACCCCGATGTTCGTGTTGGTCGTGGATGCGCCCAGCGTCGTCGTCGAGGTGCTCGTGAGCCCCGTACTGACGCTGACGCTGTTGCCGGCGTAGCGCGTCGATTCCTCGGTTTGCACCCAGCTGTTGCTGAACGACTGATCGAAGTGCGAGTAGCTATTGGTCGTATTGCCGCTCTGCCGGCTGTAGCTGGAGCCGAACGACTCCGAGGCATTGACGATGTCGGAGGTCGCCCCGCCGGGGCCGTACAGCTCCGCGGGATTCGAGCTTGCACTCGGCGCCAAGGAGTCCGCGCAACTGAAGCTGTAGCTCGTGCCTTGGGAGAAGCTCACGTTGTCGTACATGCTCGTTTGATAGGCGCTCGTGACGATGCGGGTCGCCTGGTTCAAATCGGGCGTCGAATACTTGCCGTAGTTGATGCTTTGGTTGTCGCCGTAGTTCGTCGAGTAATTGCTGCCCACGTGTGTGTTCGACAGCCAGCCCGACGGCACGACGAGCTCGCTGCCGTTGGTCTGGATGACGTTCTGGATTTCCGGCAGCTCCGATTCGTCCTGGGCGCGGCTGACGAGCACGATGGAGCCGATCGTCGGCGCCGTTTGCATCGACGACGACAGCTTGACCCATACGTGCGGATCGCTCGCCGCTGCCGTCGACAAGCGCACGTAGACGCCGATTTGCGGAGACGGCGTGCCGTTGATCACGTCGACGAAGCTGCTCTGCGCCGGGCTGAAGGACGACACGGCCCCGAAGTCGACGGGGTTCTGCCCAGGGGCGGTCGCGCCCGACATCACCTCGGCCAGCACGCTGCCTTGCTGGGTGGACTGGATGGAGTAGGGCGTGACGAGGAACGAGGCGTCGCCTGCCTGGAACTGATTCTTATAGCCGCCGTCCGCGCTCGCTTGATGCGAGACCTGGCTCAGGACGAATATGCCGCTGTCGAGAAACGGCTCGATGGGGTCGGTCGGCCCTGTTCCGCCGCTTCTCAAGGTGAAGCGGTGGCCGACGCGAAAGCTGACGCAGTTGCTGGCCCCGCTCAGTTCGTTATGACTGCCGTCGAGCGTGCTTTGTGTCGCAGTGGACAAGATTTGCGCTTCGTCCGTGCTGCCGCCGTACTGATAGCTCTTGTACAAGTTGAACGGCAAGGGATTGGCGTCGGATCCCTCGTTCGCGAAATAAGAATGAAACCGAACGATGCTGTTGTGCAGCCAAGCGCCGTCTTGTTGCGTCAACACGCCTTGCACGCCGGTGCTGCCCAGCGTCTTTTTCATGCTGAATTCGGTGACGATGTCTTCCTGTTCCAGGCCCAACGCCTGCGCGTCGGTGAAGGTGTAGCGCAGCGGCCGGCCGCCCGGTACGGCATCGGGGTACCGGGGCTGGTTGGAGAACACCACGAGGTGGCCGGCACCCGTATGGACAAAGTAGAAATACAGCAACGCCTTGCCCATCAGCCGCTTGAGGAAATCGAAATCGGTTTCGCCCGCCTGCATCCAGTCCTGGCGTCGGATTACGGCCAGATTGTCCTGGGTTTGCATGAAAGGTGCGTACGCGATGTTGTGGGCATCGAGCAGCGTCCGGATCATTTCCCAAACGGTCTTGCGATGAAACACGACATAGTGATTCGTCAAGCAAAGACGTTGCAACGCGGGCTTCATCGTGATGCTGTACGAGCCGCGGTTTTTCACCGCGAAGCTCGTCACGATCCCGTTGAAGAGGGATAGCTTCGAGCCGGCGGCGGCTTGCCCTCCGATCGCCGATTTGAAGTCGCTCGCGTTTGCGTCCGGCGATCCCTGCTTGCCGATGCCGACCGTGATCGGGCGTCCGACGAGCTGATCGAAACGGAACGAGACAGGATTTTGCCCGTCGGAGTTGGCGCTCAGTTCGAGCTGGAATTCGAACAGCTCGGAAATGCTTTCCTGTCCTTGGAAGCTCTCCAGGCGGAACGTTTCGGCACCGAGGATCGTATTGCGATCGACGAAGATCGCGCAGTGCAGGAAGACGAGCGGTTCCGGCGCGGCCAGCCTGTCGACGGAAAATTCGAGTGTCGCGTCGCTCATGCCATCCCCACCGAGTTGGATGCCGGAATCAGGTAGCGGACCGGGCGTATCGGGTCGCGCTGCTCAGGCGCGCCGGCAAGCCACGCGGTCTGGCCGAGCCGCATCGACGTGAAGTCTCGGCGTCGGGCCGGTTGGGGCAGTTGCGTCGGCGGAATGCTGTCGGCGCTCACATTGAGCACGATCTCGCAATCGGCCAGGCGATCGACGAGCAGCTTGACCAAGCCGGTCAGCATCGCGTAACCGGACTCGCCGCTCGCGTCGTGGCGAGGAGCCTCGCCCTCCGACATAGCGCTTTGCAACGGCGTCGGCGGCAGCAAGCGGCGCAGCGCGTCGTAGTCGATCGCGCCGATGTCGATGCGCAGCCGCGCTTGCTGGTCCCATACGCGACGGCCCACGACCGCCGTCTGGCCGAGCCGATGATTGCGCCGGCCGAGCGCGCAACGGTCCCGCTCGTCGATGTCGAGCCAGGCGCCGATATGCTCGGTCAGCTTCACGCCGGTGCCGAGTGCAATGCCAAGCACGTGGACGAGGGTCGACGCATGTTTGCGGCGATTGGCGAGCAGGCCGGCGAGGCCGAGCCAGCCGCGTGCGGGCAGCGGAACCTGGGCCGCCAGTTTCGGGCTCGCGAGGCCCATCAACGACGCCAGGCAGTGCGCCATCTCGGTGTCGGCCGGCGGCATGTCGTTCAGGCCCAGCGTCAGCGCGTGCTTCATCTGATAGCGCAGGACGTTGGCGCGCTGATTGAAAATGTCGAGAAAATCGGCCATCGCCGTCGAGCGCAGTGCCGACAGCTCGCGTGCCCATTCGGTGAACGTTTCGGGCATCGGCCCGGTCACGCTGGCCACGCAGAAGTTCGAGGTGACGATTTCGACGGTTTCGTCGCCGGCTTCTTGGTCGGCCTTTTCGCCGGCCGTTTCCCCTGCGTCTTTATCGGCGGCCCTCTCGTTCTCAACCGCGGGCAACAGCCTGATCTGGGCGAATTCGCGAGCCGGAAATGCGGCGGAGAGATCGGCGCGAAAGCGCAGGCGCTGCCCGATCGACTGCTTGCTGCCCGAATCGGACAGCAGCAAGCGCATCAACTGGAATACGTTGAAGTTGCCGTACTGCCGGAGCATGTACTCCTTTACAGTGCGATAGCGGTGCCGGCCAATGCGTGCCATTGCTTCTCGGTTCCTTTGAGGTTGCGCGTTTCCAGCGTGACTTCGACGAGGTGATTCACGCTTGCGTAGGCGCGCAGGAAGTGACGCAGCACGGAACAGAACAGGACCGTGCTGCCTGCGCCGAAGTCCATGGGTTCCATGACCAGCGTCAGTTCGCAGCCGCGCACGAAGCCGCGCCAGCCGTCTCTGCCGACGTGGCGCGCAATGCTGCGGCTACGCATCTCCTTGATCGCTTCGATTTGCTTCCAGCCGCGGTTCTGATGCGGGCCAACGTGCAGACGCAGGATGTCTTTCAGCGCGCTGAGCGCGATTGCGCCCCCGTCGAGCGACAGGTGATTGAGCGCGAGCTGCGACACGAGCGACCATGGGCGGCTTCCGATCTGCACGGCCGTATGGTGCGGCGTTGGTTTGGTCAGCGCTTGAATGCCGTTGACCGGCCCCGCGCCTTCGAGATGAAGCGGGCTACCCGACATCAGCCCTTCGGGCAGACGCCGGTTGGTGCACAATGCGCGGCCGCCGACCACTTCGTCGGTGAGTTGGCTGAGGTCGAATTGCGCGTCGAGAAACGAGACGAACATCTCGCTTCCCGCGACGTGATCGACCGTCGCCGGCAAGCGGCGGCTCAGATAAAAATAGTCCTGCTGCTCGAGCCGCCGGAAATTGTCCATCGCGAAGTACGGCGCGATCGGGCGCGGCTGGCCCTCGGTCGAAATCGACTCGAGCTGTTCGATCGAATAGATCTCGCAGCACCGATGATTCTTCAAGTCACCCGTCACACGGTATTCGTAGTCGTCGTGATTGAGCGCAATCGGATCGATCCGCGTCGAATACAGATTGATGAGCGGCACGCAGTTCAGGCACAACGAGGCCGCGGTGAAATGCAGCGTCGGCTGGTAGGGTGCGTCGAGCGCCAGCATCAGGTCGAAATACGGGCCGACCGCACTGAAGTCGAGTTGCTCGAGCTGGTCGATTTCGAAGAAATGGAATTTTTCCGGAAACGAAAAATACTCCTGCAGCAGCCGATACCCCGGATGCGTGTGCGGGTTCGCCTTCAACACCGCTTCGTCGGGCTCCATGCCGACCCAGCGTAAAGCGTCGGGCTGCAGCAGCCGCGCCGGTTGCGACGAGGCGGCGGGCAGCACGGCAATCGCGCAAAGATGCACCGCCAGCAGTTCGTACAAGGCCATCGCGTTCGCCTGCGCGTCGTCGATATAGAAGCGCAGGCGGCGCGGGCCGCGGCCGTTGACATGCAGCGTGCCCACGCCGTCCGGGCGCAGGCGCACACGCAGCACCGAATGAGCCGACGGCGTCTTGTTCAGGCATTCGTATTCGATCGCCGATTCCAGGATGACCGTCTCGATACGCAAGGGCAGCAGCGGCGTGTCGTAGCACGTCTGAAAACGGCATTCCGCGTTTTGCCCGAGGTGATTGGCCGTCGCCGCCGTTACCGTGCGGCCGCGCTCCAGCACTTGCTCCTTGGAGAAATCGGTGCCGTCGGGCTTCACGTCGACGCGAGCGATCAGCATCGACGGAATCGGCGCTTCGAGATGCGGATACAGAAACGCGAGCAGGGCATTGGGCAGGCCCGCCTTGTCCTGATCGATCTGGTGCCGCAAACGCGCGCCGATGAACGCGAAGGATTGCAGCAGCAACTCGACTTGCGGGTCGGTTGCTTCACGTGCGTTGAGCCCGAGCGTACGCGCCAGCTCGCGATGCTTTTCGCTGAACTGTGCCGATTCGGTGCGCAGGGCGGCCAATTCCTCGCGGAAGCAGTCGCTGAGCGTGGCGGTGGCGGGTTGCATGCGTGACCTCAGTGAGAAGGCAACTCAAAATGGAAGACATCCATCTCGTCGCTTTCGTCGATCGAGCCGTAGATCGCCACGCGGTACGGAGTGAGCGCGGCGCCGTTGGGCTCGATCTGAACGCGCGGCTTTCGCAGGCGCGGCTCGTAGCGTGCAATGAGGCGAGCAAGCCGCTGCGCGTACTGCTCGAGCTGAGGCTTGCTGTACAACTCGAACTCGACCACGTTCGGACAGCCGACGTCGAGCAAATCCAGGTCGCCGCCCGTGCGTGCGATGCGCGCGCTGACGAGACGCTGGATCTGCGCAGCGATCGCGGCGCGCAGGTCGAATGACTGCGTGCCGTCGAACGTTGGAGGCTGCGCGAGGCGTTCGAGCAGAAACTGCATGTCGTCTCCCGATGAGTGTCGAGCGTGTGCCGTGACGAGGATGAGTGCGAGCTGCCGCTATTACTTGCCGGACGTGAACTTGCCGGCGATCGGCGTGTTCTTGGCCAAACTCCAGCCCGCCGTCTTCATCCCCTTCTGCGTCGTATCATTGAACTGCTGCGTATATGTCCAGATGATCTCGGTGAAGTTGAGCTTGAACTGCTCGGTCGGCATGTCGTTGGGATGGGTCTGAAGCTGCATCTCGCTGAGGAGCGCATCCTTCAGTTCGATCTTGATGACGTTCTGAATGCTGCCGCCCGATTCGCGCGCGATGTAGATCGTGCTCGGCGCGTCGGCACCGGAACCGAGCACCTTCGCGCCTAGGCAGTACTCGTACAGCTTCACCGACGTCTGATCGACGTATTTGACGAGCGTGAACTCCGTGATGATCGGGCGGCCGGAGGTTCGCGCGTTGTTGCTGACGTCGGTCGTGAGCTGCTGCTTCATGCCCTGGTGCAGCGACACGATTTCGATACACAGCCCGGTCGGGCCGTCCGATACCCATGCCGAATTGTCGAGTTCGCTGCCCTCGGAATTCATGATGGTTTGGTCGCCCGGCTGGAAAAGAATTAAATCCATGACTGCTCCTCGGATGAAAAGAGGTGAGAGTTACTTCGGCAGATTCGCTACCAGCCGGATCGAAGTCGTCAACTCTTCGAGCTGGAAATGCGGCTTGAGGAATACCGTGGCGCGATAGGCGCCCGGTTCGCCGGGAACGTCGGTCACGACTACCTTGGCTTCGCGCAGCGGGTAAGCGGCCTTGGCTTCCTGCGGAGCGTTGTCGTCGAGCAGCACGTAGTTGGAAATCCAAGAATTGAGGAACGTCTCCACATTGCCGCGCGTCATGAACGAGCCGATCTTCTCGCGCATGATCACCTTGATGTAGTGCGCGAAGCGCGACGCCGCGAGCATGTACGGCAGCATCGCCGAGATCTTGGCATTGGCGTTGGCCGAATCGGAGAAGTACTTCTTGGGCTGATTGGTGGTCTGGCCGCCGAAGAAGGCCGCTTTGCCTGTCCCCTTGCAGTGGCACAGCGTGATGAAGCCGAGATCGTTGAGCTCCTTTTCGCGGCGATCGGTGATCGACACTTCGGTGGGGCAGAACAGCTCGACGCTGCCGTTGCTCGACGTATACGTGTAGCTGGGCAGGCCTTCGACCAAGCCACCGCCTTCGACGCCCCGAATCGCGGCCGTCCAGCTATAGAGGGAAAACGCGTTGGTGATGCGCTCGGCGAGCAGATAAGCCGGGTTGCCCCAAAGGAAGTGATTCGGCTCCGGGTTCGGATAGCTGTACGGTTCGCCCGTGATCGAATAGACCGTCGCGGAGCCGCCGCCGCCCACGTGCTCGTCGAAGTTGATGCCTTCGCAGGGCGTGGTATTGCGCTTGGTGGGCGAGCCGTAGGGCAGGCGCAGTAGCGCGCGCGGCAACACGAGCGTCACATAGCGCGCGTCTTCCATTTCGCGGAAAGCCTGCCAGGGCGCGAAGTCCACCCCTTCGAAGATCTTTTTGAGGTCGCGCGGCTTGTCGAGCTTGTCGAAGCCGTTGAGGCTGAACATGTCATGCGAAGCCTGCGCGATGAAAGGCGCATGCGCGGCCGCTGCGATTTCGGCCATCTTCGTGATGAAGTCCACGTCCTCGCCCGACTTGCCGATGGCGTAGTCGCCGATGAGCAGGCTGTACGGATTGCCGCCGTACGTGCCGTACTCCGCTTCGTAGATCATCTTGAAGAGGGCGCTCTGGTCGAATTCGACCGCCTTCATCATGTCCTTGCGCAGTTCGTCCTTGGTGGCGTTGAACACGCGCAGCTTGAGCATGACGCTGGTCTCGGTGTTCATGACGAGGTAGTGCAGTCCGCGCCAGGTCGATTCCATCGCCTTGAAGCTGTCGCAATGCATGATGCTGGACAGCGCGACGCTGAGTTTTTCGTCGATCAGCGAGACGAGTTCGTCGATCACCGCGATCGCGCCGCGCTTGCGCGCCTGCTCGATCTGCTTGGCCGCATCCGCGTTGGATTCGACGAAATAGAGATTCAACTGCGTGGAAAACGCGGTGACCAACGGGGTCGTTTGTTCCGGGGTCATGCCCACCATGGGCGCGATCGCGGTGCCCGCCGCGGTGACGCTCGCTTCGTCGACCGCGGGCGCGCCTTCCTTGCCCGGGTTGGCCTTTTCGATCATGGCATCGAGCTGCGCGGACACCGGGTCATGGGCTTCCGCTTTGGCCTGCAGTTCGCGGATCTGGCTGCGCGATAGGTATAGCGCGCTGAGCGAAGGAAGGGCCTTGATGACGTTCATCGGCTCGAACGCATCGATGTTCGCGAACGTCAATTCGTTGTCGTTGTCGTCCTTGAGCAGGTCCTTCAGCGCGTCGTCGGTCTGCTTGACGGCGCCGAGTACGACGCGCGGCTGGATCGTCGCCATCACGTCGTTGAAATTGTCGCGGTCGATCTCGACCATGGCGCGCTCTTTCAACGGCGGATAGGTATCCGGGTCTTTCCGCTCGCCCTGCAAGTCGGCCAGGATCCCGACGATGAAGGGGAGCTCCTTCTTTTCGATGGCGCCGCCCGTTTCCACGTCATAGGTGATCTTGACGCGGGGAGGACGAACGCGCAGGAGCTTCTTTTGAACGCTTTCACTCATGGTTTTCTCACCTCGATTTACTGACTTTTCGATACGGTCGATGTGTTCGGCGACGAGCATGCTCAATGCGCCGTCGTTGCGTAAATCCGCAACTCAGCCATGGTCTGGTGGCGGACAGGTACAGCACTCGATTCGGTCTTTCACCATGGCCCGGCCGTTCCATCCGTGGATGACGGGCGATAGACAGATTCGCGGCGTCTTTACTGCAAGAGGTATGCCATGTTGAGGGTGAGGTGCAACGCTTTGATTCGATTGGTTGTTTTTGTTTTCGCTTGGGACGATGGGTCGAATCGCACCCAGGGCCGGCCGCCGGCCGGCGCGCTGTCTCGATTGCAGTTAGCCGATGAGCGGCGCGTGGGTGGGAATTGACAGAGGTGGGTGGGTTTGGACGCAGCGACGAGCTTTTCTGAGTTCGACGTCCGTGGGCCGTGGGCGCTTGTTCAATGCGGACTGTTGTTCATGAAGTATGAACGTGAGGAAAAATTGAACACGTTGCCGTTTGTGTTCATAATATCTACGTGTTCATCTTTATTGAACAAACGAAAATTATGAACAACGGCAACCAGTACGAGCTTCCGAACTTCGACCGCCCAACCGAAACGCTGGTAAGACAACTCGTCCATGCGGCCACGGGGCGTCTGAGCGTTCCTCTGCGTGTCATCGGCTTCCGTCCGGCCAGGCGAAGCGTTGCGTCGTCAAGGGAAGCGAAGGTCACGCTGGAGGTGAACGGTGTCACCCAGCCATACACGCTTGCGGCCCGCGGCCGGATAAAGTCGCGGGAGGAGGTGAGGGCTATCGCTGCCAAAGGCGTCGCTGAGGACTTTCCTATCCTTCTGGCCACTGCCTACCTGACACCTGTATTGGCGGATGAATGTGTCGAGCAAGGTCTGCAGTTCATCGACCTCGCCGGTAATCTGTATGTTCACGCGCCTGGTCAGCACGTCCTCGTAACAGGTAGGCCAGCGAATCCGGATATCAAGCGTCTCGCCTTGAGATCGGGAAAGCCGGCCGTGTCCGCAAGCGCCTCAGCGCTTCGGATGATTTTTGTGTTGGTATCCGCTCCGGAACTAATCAACCGTCCGTACCGAGAAATCGCGTCGTCCGCGGGGGTGGCACTTGGTGCTGTCGGCAGCGTATTCGACGACCTACGTGAACGCGGCATGCTGGCAGGCACGGACGACCGGCGATTGCTCGACCCTGCCGCCCTGAGGGAAGAGTGGGCGATCAATTATTCACTTCGCCTGTTGCCGAAGCTCAACGTACAACGGTTCACAGCGAGTGATCCGTCGTGGTGGCAGCATGCGCAGCTTCCTGCGCGGCAAGCATGGTGGAGCGGGGAAGTGGCTGCTGCAAAACTGACCGGGCAGCTTCGGCCGGCGTCGCAAACGCTCTATGTCGAACCGGCGGCGAGACCGGCCGCAATCATGGCGTTGGCCAAGCGCCACCGCTTGCGTGCCGATCCCGCCGGTACGCTGGAAATCATCGACGCTTTCTGGCATCTCGACGAGGCACGGATGAAACAACTGACCGTGCCACCTTTGCTCGTGTATGCGGATCTCCAGCGAACGCGGGAGCCTCGCAACGCGGAGGTGGCGATGTTGATTCGCGACCAATTGGAGAAGGGCGCATGACGGCGATACAACTGAAGACTCCGCTACCGGAAGGCAAGCGTGCGGTGCTGATAATCATGGACCGCGTTGCCCGGCTGACGAACCTACAGTATTTCGTTGTCGGTGCGACGGCGCGAGATATTTTGATGTACCACCTTCATGGCTTCCCTCTCAACCGCGCCAGTCCCGACATCGACTTCGCCATGGCCATCGAGAGTTGACCGGCATTCGAAGCGCTCAGAGCTGCGCTTCTTCACGAGCCGACCTTCCGGCCGGACGCGGAAATTCTCCATCGGCTTCACTATTCACCGGCGGTTGGAGACGGCTTTCCGGTCGATCTGGTGCCGTTCGGCGGTGTCGAGATTTCCCCCTCGCAAGTGGCGTGGCCGCCGGACATGGCAATCGTAATGAACGTAGCGGGCTACGCCGAAGCGCTGAACGGTGCGGTGGTGGTACGCATTGCAGACCATTGCGAGATCCCCGTTGCGTCGATACCGGGTCTCGTGATGACGAAGTTGATCGCATGGCTGGACCGCGGACAGTCCAATTCAAAAGACGCGGTGGATTTCCGATATCTGCTGGAGAACTATGCCGCTGCGGGCAACGCCGACAGGCTTTATGGAGAAGAGTTGCCGTTGCTGGCGGCATGTGATTATGTGTTCGAGCGCGCCGGCCCAAGATTGCTTGGCCTGGATATAGCGTCAGTCGCTTCTGCGGAAAGCAAGCAACAGATCGTCCGCATCCTGGATGATCCCGAACTGCATGGTCGGCTGGTAATGCATATGCTGCGGAGCGAATCTCGCTCCGACGATCCGGTAAGTGCAACTGAGAATCTGCTCGCTGAATTCAGGATCGGACTGGTAGATTGGCTCGGGCCGTGATTGATGCTCGGTTGATATTTGGTCCTGAGAAGCGGAGCATCGACATGAGACTGACCGACAGAGTAAAGCCGATCGGCTACCTCGAGGCTGAGGCGGCGCAGATCGTGAAGGACCTTCAGGACACGAGCGAGAAGGAGCGCGGTCGCTGATGCCGATTCGCAGCGTCAAGCTCGTCGATACGCTCGTGTTGCACGAGGCGTTACGCCGAAATAAGTGCGCAAGCGCTTTGCTTCCTCGTTCCGACCGGATATTTGCGCCAGAGCCGTTGCTCGGGCCGGTCGAGCGATCGACGAGCGGACATCGAGGCGTGCGTGCGCGGCTCGCGCCGCTACAGCGTTCCGGCGAACTCCGGCTCGGGCAGCCCGCAGACCCCCGTGTTGAACGCCCACACGAAACCGTCGTGCTCGCCGGCCGGATTCGGGCAGATCGTCGTGACGAACAGCGTGTCGAAGTTCGGTCCGCCGAACGCGCACATCGCGGGCTTCGACGCCGGCAGCGCCAGCTTCCGATCGAGCCGGCCGTTCGGCGTGAAGCGCAGCAGCAGGCCGGCATCGTTCGCGCAGGTCCAGTAGCACCCGTCGGCGTCGACCGCCGCGCCGTCGGGGCGCCCCGCGTGGTCGTGCAAGTCGGCGAAGACGCGGCGGTTGGTCGGCGCTCCGTCGTCGATGTCGTAGTCGAATGCCCAAACCAGACGGCTCGACGCATGCGAATCGGAGAGGTACATCGTGCGTCCGTCGGGCGACCAGGCGAGGCCGTTTTGCGTGCATAGGCCTTCGACGATCGGCGCGGACAGTCCTGCTTGCGCGTCATAGCGGTAGAGCTTGCCGGCGGGGTGGGGTGCGGTTGTGTCCTGCACCATCGTCCCAGCCCAGAAACGGCCTTGACGGTCGCAGCGGCCGTCGTTGAAACGCATCCGCTGCGCCTCGTGCGCTACCGTGACGAGGTGGCGTACCGTCACCTCGCCGCGAAGCGCGCCGACATGCTCGGTGCCCGCATCGATGGCGGAAGGTTCGTGCAGTTCAACCGCGAACAGTCCCGTTTCGAGCGCGGCCAGCACCGTACCGTTCCGGTCGAATGCGACGCAGCCCACGCGTTCAGGCAACAGCCATTCGGTGCGGCGCGCGCGCGACAGCTCATAGCGCACGAGCGTCTGCGCGGGGATGTCCACCCAGTAGAGCGCGCCTTGCCCCGCACGCCAAACG
>NZ_QRGA01000028.1:54733-59304 GCF_003367175.1 Trinickia dinghuensis
TTCGCCGACGGCGCAGCGCCGCGCGTCGCGCGGCTCGAGAAGATGCGGCTGCATCGGTCCTCTATTGCTCGTCAATGTACATGGGCTCGCCGAGCACGAATGCTCCACCCTGGAATAGCTGTGCCGGGTCGGCACAGTCGGTGTCCACCGGAATCGCCGGGAAACGATCGGCAAACTTCACGGAACTGTCGCGTGGCCGAAAACCAAGAAAGCCCGCTTTGCTGTTATCCCACCACTTGGTGGCGTTGTCCGACGCGCCGTAGACTATTGCGTGTCCGACGCGGCTGGTAAACAGAGAGCAGCGCACGAGTTCGATGAAGTCGCGATAGCTCAGAAACGTCACAAGCATGCGTGGGTTTTTGGGCTCTTCGAACGATGATCCAATTCGCAGGCACACTGTCTCGATCTGAAAGCGGTCGTAGTAGTAGCGAGACAGCGATTCGCCGAAGCACTTGGTTACGCCGTACAGGCTGTCGGGTCGTTGCGGCGCGTCGGCGTCGAGCACGGAGGTGACAGGATGGAAGCCCGTAACGTGATTGGAGCTGGCGAATACGATGCGCTTCACGCCGTGCTTGCGGGCGGCCTCATACAGGTTATATGTGCCGCGGATATTGGCTTCGACTAGATCGTCGAACGGCGCGTCGACTGAAATGCCACCCAGGTGCACGATTGCGTTGGCCCCTTCGACCAATTGCAAGACTTCCTCTCGACTGGATAGATCGACGAGGCGTACCTCCTCATGTGGGGCAGCCTCGCTCAACGGAACGATGTCGCTGATGCGAACGACGCCAGCCCAGTCCGCGAGCGCGCTCCGCAACTGATGGCCCAGATTACCGCCCGCGCCGGTAAGGAGAATGCGGCCAAATGGCTTGTCCGAAGGAAGTTGCGGCACCCGAGGCTCCTTAATTCATGACGAAAGGAAAACGTTTTCCAAACTATAGCCATCACCGCGCGCGGCGTCAATGCAGGATTGCGTGCGATCGAGGGGAGGGCTGTCGATAGTGATTTCTGCGACAATTCGAACTGTCGACCTGCAAAAACGCTACTGCTCTATGAAAAACGGTTCTCGAACGATTCGTGACGTCGCCGCCATGGCTGGCGTTTCGGTCGCGACGGTGTCCAAATATGTCAACGGTACGCAGCGTTTCTCGCCGACAGTCGAGGCCAAGCTGAAGGACGCCATCGATAGGCTCGGTTACCGTTCCAATCCGCTTGCGCGGTCGATGATCACTGGGCGCACGCGGGCTATCGGCGTTGCGATCCTCGACATCTCCAATCCGCATTTCACGAATATGGTCAAGGGGGCGAATCGGGTCGCGCTCCAGCACGACTACACGTTGCTCCTCGTCGATACGGAAGAGGATCCTGCCCGCGAGCGCTCCCTGATTCAGGCGCTCGCACCGAGGGTCGATGGGCTCATTATTAGCTCGCGCGCATCGGAAGAGATGGCGGCCTGGATGCTGGATCTGGGCAAGCCGGTAGTCATGCTCAGGCGCGTGCAGGGACTTGCGATCCCCAACGTCGGCTTTGACAATCGGCTCGCCACTTACATGCTGGCGCGGCATCTGTTGAATCTCGGCCATCGGCATATCGCTTACCTCGGATTCGGTGCGGCGAGCATCAACGACGAACGCGTCAGCGGCGCGCGCGACGCCCTGGCCGAAGCGGGTCTTGCGCTCGATATCTACGATACGCATGCGCCTACCGCGCTAGCAGGTGAGCAGGCTTGTTCGCGGGTGCTGTTGGGCCCGAAACGGCCGAAGGCCGTGATCTGCTACAACGACCTCATTGCGCTCGGGTTCATGAAAGAGGCCAAGTCTTTGGGCTTTCGCCTGCCGCAGGACGTGTCGGTTGCCGGCATCGACAATGCGTTCTACGGCGAATACGTGGAGCCTCGCCTGACCACGATCGACACGCAAAGCGAAAAGATGGGCGAGCTTGCGGTGCAAAAGCTCATCGATGCACTCGCCGGGCGGGCGGACGTCGAGCATGTGATGCTCGAGCCGCGCATCGTCGTGCGGGATTCAACCGCAGCCTGCGTCTAAATTCCGTTTAGCCCTTCTTCTTCCACGCCCCCGGCATTGGCGGTGAGCTCGGCTTGCCGCGATAGCGTGAGCCGCGCGGTCCTCGCGGCGGTTCCTGTCTTCTTTCCTGTCGTTCGCTGCACGTCTACGTGACGGCGCTACGACTCCATCCAGCACGCAAACGTATAGCGTCGTCTCGCGGCCGGGCGGCGGCTCGGACTATGAAGCCTGCGTTCGCGTAATTACCTACTAGTCAAGACAAAAGGGATCGTTTAAATTTAGGAAAACGTTTTCCAAGAATGATGGCTTTTGGCCGGCAATCGCGATTCCAGCGGGCCGGCTTGATTGAAGAAGCAGTGTTCAAGAACAAAAGGAGATCGGAGAATGCCGGGTAATAGAGGTCGTCTGAAGTCTGTCGTTGTTGGGGTAGCAATCACGGGCGCTGCGCCGGCTTTTGCTCAGAGCAGTGTCACGCTGTACGGTATCGTCGACACGGGGCTTGGATATCAGTCGAGCCAAACGACGCTCGGCTCGACCTCTGGTGGCCGGTCGGCCGTCAAGATGGTCAATGGTGTTTGGGCGGGCAGTCGCTTCGGGCTAAAGGGCGCAGAAGATCTGGGCGGCGAGACGAAGGCCATCTTTCAGTTGGAGGAGGGCTTCAACAGCGCGACGGGTGCGCAGTCAACGAGCGGGCTCATGTTTAACCGGCAGGCCTTAGTCGGTGTGACCAACCCTAGGTACGGCTCGCTCACGGCGGGGCGTCAATACGCGTCGTACTACCAGTTGCTCTCGCCGTATAGTCCGACCACATGGCTCACCGGATTCTACGGGGCGCATCCTGGCGATCTCGACGGGCTCGATACGATTTATCGCGCAAACAATACGCTGCTGTATATGTCGCCGAAGATCGGTGGCTTCACTTTCAGCGGCTCGTATTCGCTTGCCGGCGTGCCCGGGAGCGTGAATCAGGGCTCGACCTGGTCGGTGGCTGCGCAATATGCAATGGGACCGGTTGGCCTTGCCGCCGGCTTTTCGCGCATCAATAACTCGACAGTGAACGGCGGTGCGTTTGGTGCCGATTCAACGACGTCCAGCGCAGGCGGTCAGGCCGGCGTGTCCGCCGTGACTAATGGGTATCAGACAGCGCAGGCACAACAACGTTTTGCCGTGGGCGCGGGCTACAAATTCAATAGCCAGTTCGACATCACGGCGACCTACTCGAACGTGCAGTACATCCCTGGAGCCGGATCGGCGTTCCGGGACCTCGCGATCTTCAACACGGGCGGCATCGTATTGCACTGGAAGCCGACCGCCGTATGGGACTTTGCGACAGGCTACAGCTACACGCGCGCTACCAAGGCCAACGGCATCATGAGCAGCGCGCAGTACCAGCAGTTCAATCTCTCCGAGTATTACTCGCTGTCCAAGCGTACGGGTCTTTACGCACTGCAGGCGTATCAGCGTGCGAACGGCGAGACGCTCGCTCCGGCTGGAAACGGCACGAACATTATCGACGCAACAGCGACGATCGGCGACGGCTTCCAGACGACCCCGTCCTCGTCGCGCAGCATGTTTGCGGTGGGCGCGGGCATCATTCACAGGTTCTAACAAACCAATGTCCGCGTGCGCGTTCGGCAGTTAATCAATTTTATTTGAGGACTAGCGATGAGAAAGGCCATTCGTAACTCATGTCGTGTGATGACGCTGTTGGTGGCAGCCGTGGCTGCTTTCAGCGCTGGGACGGCGCACGCGCGCGTATTCCGCGTCGCGGATGTCCACAGCGACAACTTTCCGACCAACATGGCATTGAAGTTCATGGGCGGCGAGATTTCGAAGGATACGGGCGGCAAGGATAGTGTGAAGGTTTTCGGCAACGGCGCGCTCGGTTCGGAGAACGACACGATCGACCAGGTGCGGATCGGTGCGATCGACATGGTTCGCGCGAGCGGCGCGGCGTTCAACGACATCGTGCCCGAATCGATGATCCCGTCGCTGCCGTTCCTGTTCCGCGACGTCGATCATTTCCGCAAGGTCATGTACGGCCCTGTCGGTCAGAAGATCCTCGACGCGTTCGCCGCGAAGGGCATGATCGCGCTGACGTTCTACGAGAGCGGCGCGCGCTCGATGTACGCGAAGAAACCGATTCTTTCGCCGGCCGACATGAAGGGCGTGAAGGTGCGCGTGCAGCCGTCGGACCTGATGGTCGACGAAATCAAGGCGATGGGCGGTACCCCGACGCCGATGCCGTTCTCCGAGGTCTACACGGGTCTGAAGACAGGCCTCGTCGACGCGGCTGAAAACAACATCCCGTCGTATGTGGAAACGAAGCATTACGAAGTGGCGACGGTGTACTCGGAAACGGAGCACTCGCGCACGCCCGAAGTCGTCGTGTTCTCGAAGAAGATCTGGGACACGCTGACGCCGCAGGAGCAGCAGTCGATCCGCAAGGCCGCGGCCGACTCGGTGCCGTATTACCAGAAGCTGTGGGTCGCGAAAGAGGACGAAGGCGTGCAGACGCTGAAGAAGGCCGGCGTGAAAATCATTCCG
>NZ_QRGA01000029.1 GCF_003367175.1 Trinickia dinghuensis
CGGATTGCCCGTGTGAAAGTAGGTAATCGTCAGGCTCCCTTTACGGTCAGAGTTAGCGCTTTAGCGGTTACTCTGAGCCAATGCAGAGCAAGTAGTACCCAAACCCCCGACAGCCCCGCGCTCTCGGGGGTTTGTGCTTTTACGCGCCGAAAAATTTCCATTCCGGCGCACGAGCTGCGTTACTGTGTTTGCGAGCCGGCAGCCAATTGCCACCGCAATACCGGATGAGTCGCACCGGCCGGCATCACCCACGCACCGTTTGCGCTGAAGTCCCAGCCTACGTAACTGGCGGCATTGCTCATTTGCGCCGTCGTCAAACCATTGCTCGCGGGCGCGCCGCCGCCGTTATTCACCCCTGTCGTCTGGACGTTCCAATAATTGTCGGCCGTCACCGTACCCGAGTTGGCGGCGGTCAGCGCGGCAAGGCTCGGGGCAGTCATCCAGTCACCCGTGACCGCGCCCGTGACGAACGACTGGCTAATCGTCCCCGAGTTATAGGCAACGAGCCCGCCCGGCATCGAGGGATGATCGATACCCTGAACCCAGCCTGTCGAATAGCATTGCGCGATCTTGCCGCCATTGTCCCCAACGAGCCCGCCTAGGTCGCTCGTCTCTCCCGAGACAGTGACGTTGGCGGCCGAGCGCTCGATCAGCCCCAGGTTCTGCCCTACAAGGCCGCCGAGAATCGAGAAATCCCAAGCGGTGAGCGTGCCGCTCACGAAGACGTTCGCGATGTGGCCTTGATTGATCCCGGCGAGCAGGCCGCCCGGCGACATCGTGTAGACGTAATTGACCGGCGACGATTGGCTGTTCGTGAGGCTCAGATTCCGGACTACGCCCGCATTGCCGATCACGCCGAAGAGCCCGGACGGCAGCGGTGCCGACGCGTAAGGCGCGGGATAGACCGGCATGATCAAGATGTGGTTGATCGTATGGCCCATGCCATCGAACTGCCCGGAAAACGGCGTCGTGGCGTTGCCGATCGGCGTGAAGTGGCCGCCCCCGTCATCGAGATTCTTGCCGAGCGCGTAGTTGCCGGCCAAGTTCTGTGAAACGTTTTGCAGGTCGGTGAACGAGTTCACGAGTTCGTAACCGGTTATCTGCGTGGTCATCCCGCTGCCCTCAGCAGGCGTCCATGCTGCGTTCGCGAGCAGCGTGCCCGGTGTGTACGTCCCGTTCATGTCGTAGAGCGCACTCACCACGCCCGCGCTGTTCGACCAGTCGAGTGTGCTGTTATTGGTGATCTTGCCTTGATTGTCGATGCCGGAGGCATCGGCACGCAGCGTAAGATTGCCCGCGCCCTGATTGCTGATCTTCACGCCTTTGTCGATAGCGATCGATCCATAGGCACCGAGTGTCAGCGCCGCGCTGCCTTTCCAGCCGAGGTTCGTGCCGATCTCGATATTGCCTTGCGTCGTGTTGACGTTGAGCGAGGTGCCTGCGCCGAGGCTGTTCGTCATGGCCGCGCCGATCGGCTGCGTCACGTTCAGGCTTGGCATGGCGAGGTTCCAAGTGCCGGCGTCGACCGTCGCGCCGAACAAGCCGAACAGGCCAGGCGCGAATGCGGACGCGGACGTGTCGACGGTGCCGCCCGTGCCGTCGGCGTTCTTCGCGCTCAACGTTCCTGACATGTGGACGGTGCCCGTATCGGCGACCAGCCAAATGTGGCCGTCGCGTGTCGCAGTACCGGTCGCGCGGATGGCGGAATGATTGCCGCTGAATGCGTAGATGTTGCCGTCGGCCGCTTGCAGGCTGATCTGTGCCGCTTGGAGTGTACCTAGATTGGTGACCGTGCCGCGGCTGCCCGTTTGTACGAAGACTTGGCGGCTCGTGGACGAATCCTGGAGCAGCACGTTCTGACCGGCTGCCAGTTCGACGGAGCCGGCCGGCGCGGAGATATCGCCTAGGTTGAGCACCGCGTTGCGTGCGACGAGAAAGACATCGCCGCCGCTAGAGCCGATCTTACCCAGGTTGACGACATCGGCCGTCGAGGTGCCCGTGAGCGTCAACGGGCCGCCTTGCATGAATGCGGTGTTGTCCGCGTCCAGCGTCGATGCGACGAAGCGACCGCCCGTCGATATGACGCCGCTCGGGCCGACGACGACGCCCTGCGGGTTGATCAGATAGACGCTGCCGGTGGCCGAGAGCGTACCGAGAATCCAGGAGGGGACGCCGCCCGTGACACGGTTGAGCGTGGCGCCGGCGCCGTTGTCGATTTCGACGCGCTTGCCGTTGCCGATCATAAAGCTCGTCCAGTCGATGACACCGCGGCTCGATGTTTGATTGATCGTCAATTGCTGACCGTTGCCGTGGATCGATCCGGTGCCCGCGATGAATTTTCCGCCGCTCGGCAGTAGGCCGCCGGCGTACGCATGGACCGAGGCAAATAGAATGGCGACGGCAAACGGGATGGCGGAAACGGATCTCGCTTTACTTAATGCGCTCGATGCGCTTGATTCGGAATTTGTCGGTTTCATGGCCTCGCTCTGAGTGGTTTTGCCGCCAGCGTTGTCCGACAGCGGCGCGGTCCGGCGCGGGCGACGGGTTGCATGTTGTAGATGGACAAACCGATGAAGCGCCGACCGGTAGATTTCGACAGCTGGAGCGGCAAGATCGAATAGGTCAGACGAATCGGTAGTGAGAGTAACGATTGAGCGCCGCAAATGTGGCTGCGCAATCGGACGATCTTTAGTTGTTCGGGGACTTCTTTTTTCATCGCGAAAATAACGCCAGGGCGGCATCAGCCAGCACGATCGCCGTTTCGACATCGCGTATCGCTTAGTACTCCTAATCGACGGCAGTGCGTATTTCTCGGTTTACGCGAGGCGCTGCTGCGAGCCGAGCGCACGATCTTCATCGTCGGCTGGGATATCGACAGCCGCATGCGGCTCGTGCCGGATGGCCCGGACGACGGCCTGCCCGGCGCGTTGGGCGAGTTTTTGCAAACGCTGTCGTCGATGCGGCGACGGTTGCGCATCGATATCTTCGCCTGGGACTTCGCCATGATCATCGCAGCGCGTTCGCTCGGCATGCATCCGATCACTATCCGCTCGTGGCCCGCATCCGCATGCCGGAGGCCCCCTCGCATCGCTAGTGCGTCAGTCCTTCAGTGCTTCGGTGCTTCGCTTCTTCAGTTCGCCGCATCGCGGACTAGCCGCAGACGTGTGATTTCCGACGGTGCGCCGAGCCGCTTGGGCGGTCCCCAATAACCGGTTCCGCGGCTCGTGTAGACCCACAGCGTTCCGAGCTTCGCGAGCCCGGCCGTGAACGGCTGCTGCAGGCGCACGAAGAAATTCCAGGGAAAGAACTGGCCGCCGTGCGTGTGTCCGGACAACTGCAGCGTGTAGCCGGCGTCGGCTGCGACGAGGGCGGTGCGCGGCTGATGCGCGAGCAACAGCTTGATGCGCACGTCGTGAGGTGCATGGGCGAGCGCCGCGGCCGGATCGCTGCGGTGGGCTTCGTCGAAGTGGCCGGCCGTGTAGTCGGTCACGCCCGCGACGATGAACGGTGTGCCCTTGTGCTCGAGCACCACGTGTTCGTTCAGAAGAACGTGCAGCCCCAGACGATCGAACTCGGCAATCCACTGCGCCGCACCCGAGTAGTACTCGTGGTTTCCCGTGACCAGATAGGTGCCGTAGCGGGCCGTCAGGCGGCCGAGCGGCTTCGTATGATCGGACAGCTGCTCGACGCTGCCGTCGACGACGTCGCCGGTCACGGCGATCAGATCGGGCTGGAGACGGTTCACGGCGTCGACGATCGCATCGACATAGCGCGCCTTGATCGTCGGGCCCACATGAATGTCGCTGATCTGAACGATCGTCAGCCCCTCGAGCGCCTCGGGCAGCTCGTCGATCGGAACATCCACGGAGACGACTTTCGCGCGCCGACGCGCATTGACGAAGCCGATCGTCGTCGACAACACGGCAAGCGCGGGCACGGCGACGGCCGAGTCGACTCGCCATTGATCGAGCAATAGCGCGTGGTGCCAAAGGGCATCGACGGTCAGCGCCGACGCGAGCGCGATATCGCGCAGGAACGTGAAGACGAGGAGCGAAGAGAACAGGCCCATCGCGATCAAGCCGATCCAAGCGATGCGGTCGGCGTGCGGCTGACGCTCGAACCGCCGCGCGAGCATCCCGAGCGGGATCAGGCAGCAGGACAGGGCGAGGGCGCAAGCCGCGAGCAGTTTCGCCGGCAAACCGATCGGCAGTTCGGGAATGAGACGAAGGCCGACGTAGACATGCAGCAGCACACCAATGGCGATGGCGCGCGTAAAGAAGGAGGAACGGCGCATAAGCGATAGGGAAAGGTGCCGAATCCGAATCGACGGCAAACCGAGCCGCACGGGCAAGGGCGGCGTCGAGCATTGTACCGGCGTGCGCCTAACGGTGCCGGGTGTTCGTCAGGAGGCCTGCAACATGGGTTAACGGTGGTTTCCCACGCTGTGAAATCGATCTAAGCTACGAATATTCATGATTCGATTCCTATGCGGTTTGGTGTCTTGAAAGGGGAGGAGACGAATGATGAAAGCCGTGAAATTGGCTCATAGGCCGCATCGTCCTCATCATCTCGGCTACGAGGGCAGCCATGTCATGGTGCCGCTCGTCGTGATTTCGCTGATGGCGCTCGCCGTCTACTACGTCGTGCGCCGCGCCGATCTGCTGGAGATCAGCCGAAATGCGTTGTTCGACGTGATGATGGTATTCGTCGCGCTCGGCATCGCGGGACTGTTCGGCGCGGTCGGTGCATGGCTGCGTTCGGACGGCGACGGCAAGAACGAAGGGTTTTGCTTCGTCGGCGCGTTGATCGGGGCGATTGTGTTTTATATCGCGCTGCTTACATAAAAGGGGCGGCGCCTCCGGGCGGACCGGCGCCGGCCCGAGCGGGCCGCGCGTGCATCGTCGGTACGCGGCGGCCTTCGAGTATGCGCTTGCCATAGGCTCGCTATGCCCTCGTCAGGCGATGCGAGCGGCCTCGTCGAACGAGAGGCGCGGGTTGCGCGGGTGCAGCTTCGACGCATCGCCGTATCCGAGGTTGATCAGGAAGTTCGATTTGATCGTCGTCCCCGCGAAAAAGGCTTCGTCCACTTTGGCCGCGTCGAAACCGGACATCGGGCCGGCATCGAGGCCGAGCGCGCGCGCCGCCATGATCAGATAAGCCCCTTGCAACGAGGAATTGCGGAACGCGGTGGCGCGGATCGAGTCATCGTTGCCCACGAACCAGCTGCGCGCGTCGGTGTGAGGAAACAGCCTGGGCAGATGGTCGTAGAACGCCATGTCCATGCCGACGATGACCGTGACGGGGGCGGCCATCGTTTTGTCGAGATTGCCGGCCGAAAGCGCCGGTTTCAATTGCTCCTTGGCTTCGGCCGTTTTGACGAAGACGAAGCGGGCGGGGCTGCAGTTCGCCGACGTCGGGCCCATGGCGGCCAGCGAGTAGATTTGCTGAACGAGCGCATCGTCCACCGGCTTGGGCAGCCAGGCGTTGTGCGTGCGTGCTTCGCGGAACAACTGATCGAGAGCTGCGTCGGAAAGTGGCATGATCGACAAGGGTAGCGGCGCGCGGCCTAGGGTTTAAAGGGTTCAATGATAACGATGGCGCGGTCTGTTTGCAGCAACCGGCCATCGACACGGCGGCGAACGAGCCGGCAAGATTTCGAATGACACGGCTTTTTCTTCGCGCGATCTTATGTCGCGTGAAAACTATGGGCCGGCTGGGCCGGCTTTTCGGCCGGTAAGGTATTGGTGGATGATCGATGACATGTTTGGCGGCGTACCGCAGGTCGATGCCGACTGGTACCCGCATTGGTTGTCGCCCGAGGAGGCGGCACTCGCGTTTGCCTCGCTGATCGACGAAGTGCCATGGAAGCAGGATCGGATCGGCACGCCGGGCGGCGTCAAGCCGTTGCCGCGTCTCACCGCCTGGCAGGGCGATCCGGGAGCGGTCTATATCTATTCGGGAATCCGCAACGAGCCGCTGGCATGGACCCCGACCGTCCAAGCTCTGCGGTCGCTGGCGGAGACGACGTGCAAGACGCGCTTCAACAGCGTCTTGCTGAACCGGTACCGCAGTGGAGAGGACAGCATGGGCTGGCATGCCGACCGCGAGCGCGAACTCGGCAAGGAACCCGTGATCGCGTCGGTCAGTCTTGGCGTCGCGCGGCGGTTCGACCTTCGGCACAACGAAACGGGACAGCAGCGGGCATTCGAACTGACGAGCGGCAGCCTGCTCGTGATGCGCGGACGCACGCAGCGCGAATGGCGGCATCGCGTCGCGAAAGCACCGGGGCTCATGGGCGAGCGGATCAATCTGACGTTCCGATTCGTGACGGCGCGCGAGGACGTGTGACATCACGTCGGGAATTGCTCAGTTCTACTGATTGAAATCGCCGGCTCGGCGTATCTTTTGCGCTAAAAATCTTATAAGAAATTTATGCGCATAAAGCTTCGAGTTACCTATCTGTCCCTTATTGCAGGGAATATGGCCGAAGGTGCCGATACTCTCTCGTTATGACGGCTTTCGCTGCCTCTATGCTGACAACAGGGTCGCCGGCGGGCGCGCGGCGCGCGACTGCGTAGATGGGCGATACCTTTTTGACGATCGATGGCGATACCGAAGGAACGACAGCCGATGAAGACTTCCCTCTTAGCAACCGCAGCGTTGATCGCTTTGTCGACGACGGCGTTCGCTCAGCGGCCGTCGGTCTATCCGCTGCGCAGTCAAACTGGGGCGGCCCAAGGCGTCGACAACGCTTATTGCTATTGGCAGGCGAAGCAGCAAACGGGTGTCGACATGGCGCGTCAGCCTCAGCGCCCGGTGCGCACTACGCCGCTTCGATTTGCTTCCGCCGCCGACGCGGGCGCCGGCGCCAGCGAACCGCCGTTGCCGGGGCCGCGTGGTACGCCGGGCGGCTTGCCGGGCGCGGCAAATCCGGGATCGCCCGCGGCTGGGACGGGCAGCACGTCCGCGGCAAGTCATGCCCCGCCGGGTGCCGCGGTTTCGAGCGCATCGGCGTCGGCGAGCAGCGGCGCGGCGCAAGCGGCCGCACCGGTTTCGGGCACGGCCTCCGCTTCCTCCCGCATGGCGTCCGCTTCCTCGGGCGCTGCGTCGGGGGCTACGCCGAATCTGCCGCCGTTGCCGCCGCCCGAGCCGCCGATGACGACCTATTGGCAGGCCTATGGGGACTGTATGCAAAGCCGCGGCTACGGCGTCCAATGACACAGCGCGCTTCGAACGCGCCCACCTCCTGCCCCCATTAGCCGACCCGGCCGCGGCGTTCGATTGCCTTGCAATCGACCCGTCGCGGCCTAGACTTTATGTCTCGGCGAACATCTTGGGGGAAATGGGAGATGCGTTTGACTATTTTGATTAACGGTTCCGATCCCACCGTCAATCATGACTACGCCGTGCTTTGGCTCGATACGGATGAGCACGTATGGTCCAGAGAGTCGCATGACGGGATCGACCTCCCGCCCTGGGGGGAGTTGCGTGACGAGGGCGGTGTCACGAACCTGTGCGCACCGACGGCCGAACAACCGCTTTGCACGCTGCGCGGCTTGCACGTCGAACGGGATTGCCCGACGGCGGCGCAGGGCGGGGCGCAATGGTCGTCCGGTCGGATGGGGCACGCCCACGGTGTGTGGCGCCTGCAAGCCGTCGAAAAGATGGCGGTCCGGCCCGAGAACAGCGTCTTTAGGCGATAGAACCGCCAATCAGGCCGCTGTGCCCGCAAGAAAAGTCTTACCGTTCGTTACGAACACCCCGGAGCGAATTTCGATTAGGTATAGTCGGCCTTGGCTATCTCGAGGCCAACCCTCCTAGGCCCGTTCGGCTCTTGCCGACGGGCCGTCTTTTTGTCCCGCTCCCCATCCCGCCGTTGCTTCTCCACCGCCCCGTCCGGAACCGGAGGGTTGCGCACGACCGGTTGCGGATCGACTCCCGCAGCGCTCATCCCTCTATAAAACGCACGCCGCGTGCCTCGCGTTCGTGACGGCCATGTGAAAAACGTTGTTCTTTCGCAACTCCAAAACCGCCAAACGGCCAAGTTTCGGTCATCCCGCCCGCGTCTGCCATTGCCCCATAAATCCGTTCAAAAACAATGATCTAGGGGTTTGTACCAAATTGATTATTTCTTTTTGAGCAAGAACGTGTTGTGCCGTCCACGTATACCCTACCTAGGGTCGACACGTAGACTCGCCCCTCATCGGACGGGTCAATCGTTTTGACTGCCTAGCTGCTTCGGAAGCGGCGTCGAAGGTCAATCCGTCTAATTCCGAAGTCTGGCAGCAAGCCAGTTTTATAAAAGGGATTTCTCCAATGAAAAAAACCCTGGTTGTCGCAGCGGTTTCCGCCTCTTTCGCAGTCGCAGCACACGCTCAAAGCAGCGTCACGCTCTATGGCGTGGTCGATGCGGGTCTCACGTACACCAGCAACGTTGGCGGCAAGGCCAACTGGCAACAAACGTCGGGCGGCATCGATCAAAGCCGCTTCGGCCTGAAGGGTTCGGAAGATCTCGGTAACGGTCTGAAGGCTATCTTCAACCTGGAAAGCGGCTTCAACATCAACAGCGGCCGTTTCGCGAACAACGGCAGCGAGTTCAACCGCCAATCGTACGTCGGCCTGTCGAGCAACTACGGCACCGTCACGCTCGGCCGCCAATATGACGCCGAACAAGACTACCTGGCTCCGTTGAGCGCAACGGGCAGCTGGGGCGGCACGTCGTTCGCTCACGTCGGCAACTTCGACAACCTGAGCACGAACACGGGCTTCGCGGTCAACAACTCGATCAAGTTCTCGAGCGCCGACTACGCTGGCTTCACGTTCGGCGGCACGTACGGCTTCTCGAACCAAGCCGGCGCCTACGCGAACAACCGCGAATACAGCCTCGGCGCCGCGTATCAGCTCCAAGGCCTGCGCGTGGCAGCTGCTTACGTCCAGCAAAACAACCCGCTCGCCGGCAATAGCGGCGCAACCGACGGTTCGTACCTCGGTGCGGGCGCGAACGGTGTCGCCGCGGCGGTGAACGGCGCGGGCACGACGATCGGCAACTTCCGTCAGCGTACGTTCGGCGCGGGTGCGAGCTATGCATTCGGCCCGGCGCAAGTCGGCGCGGTGTGGACGCAAGCGCGTCTCGACAACGCGCAAGCGGCGGCGAATATTCGTGCCGACAACTACGAAGTCAACGCGAAGTACAACCTGACGCCGGCTCTGGGTCTGGGCGCTGCATACACGTTCACGGACCAGCGCGGTTCGGTGCTGGGCGCGAACGTCGGTGCTCGCTTCCACCAAGTCGGCGTGCAAGCCGATTACTTCCTGTCCAAGCGCACGGACGTCTACGCTCAAGCGGTGTACCAGCACTCGAGCTCGGCCGGCGCGGCAGCGATCTACAACGGCTCGTTCGGCGGTGTGTCCTCGTCGGACAACCAAACGGCCGCCACGGTTGGCCTGCGTCACCGCTTCTAAGCCGGCGCTATCGGTCTAGTCGCACTCATGGCGCTGCGGCCGCGGCGCCATGGATTGCCGACGCCCCCACGTTTTCCGGAACGTGGGGGTTTTTATTTGCGTTCGAGATCTTCGAACGCGTTTGCCCCGCCTTGCCAAGCTTCTCCCTACTCGCGAACGGGCCAAACCGCGCCGCATCGGGGTTCTCCCTATACTTGCTCTGAGCCAGCGTGCCGCGCGCCTGGCGGTGCCGTGCACGTTCGATGCACCGGCTTCAGCAAGGCCATCGACATCATCGAGGTAGCGATCATGAGTGAAGCAGTGGCGCCGGCGAAAGACGAGGTGCTGCGCACCGACGTTCTCATCATCGGTGCGGGACCGGTTGGGCTTTTTGCGGCGTTCGAGGCGGGCGTCATCGGCTTGTCGTGTCATATCGTCGATGCGCTCGAGCAAGTCGGCGGTCAATGCATCGAGCTGTATCCCGACAAGCCGATATTCGATATTCCGGCCGTCCCGGTCTGTACCGCGCGGCAACTGATCGACCGCCTCATGGAGCAGTGCAAGCCGTTTGCACCGCAGATTCATCTCGGCGAGCGTGTCATGCGCGTCGAGCGGATCGAAGAGGCGCATCGCTGGAAGGTGACGACCGACCGCGGTCTGGTGTTCGACACTGCCGCGGTGCTGCTGTCCGCGGGCAACGGCGCCTTCGTGCCGCAACGTGTGGGGCTGCCCGAAGCGCAGGCGCTCGAAGGGCGGAGCGTGCACTATGCCGTGCGCCAGCGCGCGATGTTCGCCGATCGGCGCATCGTCGTCGCGGGCGGCGGCGATTCGGCGCTCGACTGGGCGCTTGCGCTGCGCGATCAGGCCAAGCGCGTCACGCTCGTGCACCGGCGCAATGCGTTTCGCGCGGCCGACGCCACGGTGCAGGAGATGCAGCGGGCGGTGGCCGCCGGCCAGATGGATCTCGTCATCGGTACGATCGCCACGCTGAACGCCGCGGACGGCGCGCTGCAATCGATCGATATCAAGACGCTCGGCGGCGACACGACGATCGAAGCGGATCATCTGGTCGCGCTATACGGTCTCGTCGCGGATTTGGGGCCGATCGCGGGGTGGGGGCTCGACGTTCGCGCGGGACGCGTCGCCGTCGATACTTCGTACTACGAAACGTCGGTGCCGGGGATTTTCGGGGTCGGCGACATCGCGACCTATCCGAACAAGCAAAAGCTGATCTTGTCGGGCTTTCACGAGGCATCGCTCGCATTGCGCAAGGCCTATGGCTACGCCTTCCCCGACAAGAAGCGCGTGCACGTGCATTCGAGCTACGACGCCGCTTTGTCAGAACGCATCCTCGGCACGTCAGTCACTTGAATGCGACCGGCGACCGGCGACCGGCGACCGGCGACCGGCGACCGGCGACCGGCGACCGGCGACCGGCGACCGGGTCCGTCCGCCCGTGCTTGCCGGGCAGTCATGCGGGTTGCCGCAGTGGGCGCGCTTAGTTGGGATGGGTACAATGATCGGCTTTGCCCGGGCAATCATGAGTTGACCGGGCGCCTCATCGATACATCGTTCCCACCAGGAGAGGAGGTTTGTTTTGACGCGTCCCAACGAGCACGCCGGCTTACAGCGCGGGCTGAAAAATCGCCACATCCAACTGATCGCGCTCGGCGGCGCGATCGGCACCGGTCTCTTTCTGGGATCGGCCAGCGTACTGAAAGCGGCCGGCCCTTCGATGATCCTCGGCTATGCGATCGGCGGATTCATCGCCTTCCTGATCATGCGCCAGCTCGGCGAGATGGTGGCGCAAGAACCGGTGGCCGGTTCGTTCAGTCACTTCGCATACAAATACTGGGGCGATTTCGCGGGCTTCTTGTCGGGCTGGAATTACTGGGTGCTCTACGTACTCGTCAGCATGGCCGAACTCACGGCCGTCGGCACCTATGTCCATTACTGGTGGCCCGGCGTCCCCACATGGGTTTCGGCGCTGGTCTGCTTCGTCGCCATCAACGCGGTGAACCTGGCTAACGTCAAGGCCTACGGGGAAACCGAATTCTGGTTCGCGATCATCAAGGTCGTGGCCGTGATCGGCATGATCGTCTTCGGCGCCTATCTGCTCGAGAGCGGGCACGGCGGCCCGGAAGCGTCGATCTCCAATCTCTGGCGCTATGGCGGATTCTTTCCGCACGGCTTTCGCGGGCTGTTCATGACGCTCGCCGTCATCATGTTTTCGTTCGGCGGGCTCGAACTCATCGGGATCACGGCGGCCGAAGCCGACGATCCGGGCCGCACGATTCCGAAAGCGGTCAATCAAGTGCTCTATCGCATTTTGATTTTCTATATCGGCTCGCTCGTCGTGCTGCTCGCGCTGCACCCCTGGAACGAAGTCGCGCAAGGCGGCAGCCCGTTCGTCATGATCTTTTCGCAGATTGGAGCGGGGCTCACGGCCAATGTGCTCAATGTGGTCGTGCTGACCGCGGCGCTGTCCGTCTACAACAGCTCGGTGTATGCGAACAGCCGGATGCTCTATGGTCTGGCCGAGCAGGGCAACGCGCCGCGCGCGCTGCTCAAGGTCGATCGTCGCGGCGTGCCTTACGTCGCCATCGGGTTGTCCGCCGTTGCGACGTTCGCCTGCGTCATCATCGACTATCTGATTCCGGCGCGTGCGCTCGACATCTTGATGTCGCTCGTCGTCGCCGCGCTCGTCATCAATTGGGCGCTCATCAGCCTCACGCATCTGAAGGCACGCAAGGCGATGGTGGCAGCGGGTCAGCAACTCGTGTTCAAGTCGATCGCCTTTCCGGTCGCCAATTGGATTTGCCTGGCGTTCATGGCGATGGTCCTCGGGATTCTCGCGTTCACGCCGGGCCTATCCGTTGCCGTTTGGCTCGTTCCCGTCTGGCTCGTCGTCATGTGGCTCGGCCACGCGGCGAAGCGGCGTTCGAATGCGGCCGTGCCGGTCGGGGCCGGCGGCCGATAACCTTGCATGGTATGCGGTGCGGCAGCCTCGCGCGGCGCCCGACTACATCATGCAGCCGCGGCGGCCGCTCTCGCGTCGCGGCTTCGACGGCATCGGCGAAGCGCTGCAGCGCAGTGAGGGAACCCGCGACGCTGTGGTAGGTGACGGTGCCGATGCGCGCATCGAGCAGCACTTGCAGGCCGGCTTCTCGAGCCAGCTCGATGATGTCCATGTCACGCCTCCCCGTTAGGCGCTGGCGCAAGGCGTGGCGTTGCGAAACCGGCTGAATCTCTCGTCGTAATTTGTTGTGCGCGGCACGCGCCGACAGCGCGCGCAATCGCATTCGTGCCGAGTATTCAGCCGGCATCCCCGCTCGCTCTTTCTCGTTTTGTGCAGGCGCCATTGACGTACACGATTATGAGTTCACGTTGAAACGGCCGATTGCATTCCTGCCGTTTTACGTGAATTCATTGTCGTGTCCCCGTCACGCCGCGAATGTGCGCGGGCGTACCGCCCGCCGCTAATCGTCGAACTTTTGTCATTCGCGAAGGCGTGCACCGCTCCCCGCAGGCGCTGTTCGAGCGCCGCGCTCCCCCGTGTCAACCTGTCGCCTATTGGTATGATGAATAATAGGCGATGGCGCGCGCGGGCGACAGCGTGGAAATTACCTAGGGGGCCGAACGTAGGGGAGGGAGAAGGGAGCGGGGATAGGGAAACGTCCTATGACATTTCCCCACGAAGCGTGCGGGTGGGAGGGAGGGGGCGAGCATGGATCGAATGCTCGCCCTGCACGTTTCGATCTAGACGAACGAGCCGCGAAGCCTTAGCTGCGACGCTTCGCGGAACGCCAACTCAATCGACGGAAGCGCTCTCTCTTCTGCTCTTCCTCGAAGTGCATGCGCGAGGGCTTGACGAGGTCGCTTCGCGAGACGAGACCTTCGAGCTTCATCGAGTCGTGATCGGTCACGACCGGCACGCGTTCGAGACCATGCACCGCGAGCCGTGCCGCGACGAGCCGGCACGTTTCGCTTGCCAGCGCGACAGTGACCGATTTGGCGGCGAGCGCTTCGCCGATCGTCATGTCGCTGCCTTGCTCGGAGGCCAGCGCAACGAGGGTTTCGCGATCGGCGACGCCGACGAGACGCTCGCCCTTCACCACCGGGTAAGCGCGGTGCGTTTGACTCGGGCCGAAGAACGACAAGAGCGCTTCGCCCACGGACAGTGCCGCATCGATGGTGCGTACCGTGCGCGTCATCACTTCATCGACGTGATGGCGCTCGAGCGGATCGACGCCGTACTCGCGATAGATGTGATAACCGCGCCGCGCAATCTTCTCGGTCATGATCGAACGCCGCATGACCACCGTCGTGAAGCCGTGCGCGACGAGTGTCGCAGTGAGCAGCGGCAGCAGCGCGTTCGCATCGTGCGTGAGGCCGAATGCGAAGACGATTGCCGTCAGCGGCGCGCCGAGCGTGGCGCCGAGCGTGGCCGACATGGCGACGAGCGGCCACAATCCCGCCTCGTGGCCCGGCAGGATGGGGCCCATGACGATGCCGAGGCCGGCGCCGAGCATGAGCAGCGGGGCGAGCACGCCGCCCGAGGTGCCGGAGCCGAGCGCGATGACCCAGATGATCGCCTTCACGACGAGAATCGAAACGGCGATCTTCACTGCAAGCTGTTGATGGAGCAAATCGCCGATGACGTCGTAGCCGACGCCGAGGGCACGCGGCTCGATCAGGCCGCCGAGGCCGATGACGAGGCCGCCGATGGCGGGCCACCACATCCAGTGCACCGGCAGCTTCGCGAACAGGTCTTCCGTCGCGTAGAGCGCCACCGACAACCCCGACGCGAGCGCGCCGCTCGCGATGCCGAGGATCAAGCACGAGATCAGCGAGATCGTGCCCGGGGGCGCGGTCTCGAGCGGAAACAGCGGGCCGACGCCGAACCATTGCGCACGCATGAACCCGGCCACGGCGCAAGCGAGCGCGACGGGCAGGAAGCTACGCGGGCGCCATTCGAACAGCAGCAGTTCGACCGCGAGCAGCACCGCCGCGACAGGCGTGCCGAACACGGCCGTCATACCGGCGGCCGCGCCGGCCACGAGCAGCGTCTTGCGCTCGGCGGCCGTGACTTTCACGCATTGCGCGAGCAGCGAGCCCAGCGCGCCGCCCGTCATGATGATCGGACCTTCCGCGCCGAACGGCCCGCCGCTGCCGATCACGACGCCGGACGAGAGCGGCTTGAGGATGGCGACCTTCGGCGACATGCGGCTTTTGCCGAACAGAATCGCTTCGATGGCTTCGGGAATGCCGTGGCCGCGGATCTTGTCCGAGCCGAAGCGCGCGATCAAGCCGACGATGACCCCGCCGAGCGCGGGGATGAGGATCACCCAAGCGCCGAGCTTGTTATCGGCCGGCGAGTGATTCACGAACGAGAACGTGCCGAAGAAGAACAGGTTCGTGAACATGTAGATCAGCTTGAGCAGCACGATGGCTGCGATCGTGCTGAGTACGCCGATGACGGCAGCGAGTGCGCAGATGCCGGGTAATCGCGCGTTCGCGGAGAAGTCCCGTTTGTTTGGGTCGAGGTGGTCGCTCATAGAATTACCTAAGTCACAAATCAATTTGCGGCACGCTGAAGGCACCTTGGAGCGAGATCAACTCCGCGCGGTGCAACGCCGCCAGTTTTGCCAATACCGTTTCGCCTGCTTTTTGCAGATGGACTTCCACCTGCCGCCTGTCCGTTTCGCTGACCTTGCGCTTCACGAGATCGAGCGCCTCGCAGCGCGACACCAAGGCGACGACGCCGTGGTGCTGCGCCTGCAAGCGCTCAGCCAACTCGCCGATCGTGGCCCAGCAGCGGCCGGGATAACCCTTCACGTGCAGCAGCAGCAGGTATTGCAGCGGCGTGATGCCTTCCTCTTGCGCGGCGCGCTCGGAAAATCGTTCGAAGCGCCGCATCTGGTAGCGGAACTCCGAGAGTTGCTCGAAATCGGTCTTGGCGAGCGCGCTGTCGTCGGATGGTTTCATCGGGATCGATGGGCAAGAAGTGCGAAGCCCGAAATAATATCACGTTGTGATATAAATGGTCTACGCAATCTTCAGCTGGCGCGTCTGCGTTTGCCGATGCAGGCCACCGATCAAATCCGTTTGGGTGATCATGCCGATCAGCCGGCGCGCGTTGTCCACCACGGGAAGGTGGTGGTGTCCGTAATGCGCGAATACCGGAATGAGTTCGGCGACGGGCAAGTTCAGATCGACCGTGCGCACGTTCGGCGTCATCAAGTCGTCGACGCGATACGCTTCGCGCGCGTTGCGTTTGAGCGACCAGCGCTTGCGCGGGCCGGTCAAGCGCAATCCGAAGGCCGTGCGTCCGACGAAGTCGGTGCGCGTGACGATCCCGACCACGCGTTTCGTTTCGTCGACGACGGGCAGCGCTTTGATGTGATGGCGCTCGAGCAGTCGCCAAGCGGCGGCGGCCGACATGTCGGCCGACACGCTGACGGCGTCGCGCGACATGATGCCGCCACACGTCAATTCGCTGAAGCTGCGTGCATACGCGAGCAATTGCGCTTCGTGCACGACCGATTCGAGGTCGTCCGCGGCGACGGCGAGCATTTCGCCTCGCCCGCGAACGATCGCTTCGAGATCGGCGCGCGTCACACCCGCGACGCCGGGCGTCGTTTGCGCGGCGGGGCGGCTGACGTGCGGATAGCGATGGCCGGTAATCGTGTGATAAATGATGGCCGCTGCGAGCAGCACGACCGATTGCAGCGCGACCGGCTCGATGACGAAGCGCAGGCCCAGTGCGTGAATGGCCGGGCCGCCCAGTACGGCCGTCAACGCCACCGCGCCCGAGGGCGGGTGGATACAGCGCAAGGCGAACATGACGCCGATGGCCGCGGAGAGCGCGACCGCCGATGCGACGATCGGATTGCCGATCCACATCGCACTGAGCACGCCGAGCGTCGCGGCGACGAGGTTGCCGCCGACGAACGACCACGGCTGCGCGAGCGGGCTGGCGGGTACGCCGAAGAGCAGCACGGCCGATGCGCCCATCGGCGCGATCAGAAACGGGACGACCGCTTCCGGGCCCAGCAGCCAATGCACCGATGCGCCCATCGCCGCTATGCCGAGCAGTGCACCGAGACAAGCGCGTAAGCGCTCGCGCCACGAGACGGCGATCGGATGCGGGGCAAAGCTGGCGAACCAGCGCAACACGGCTTGGCTAGGCACGGCGATTATTCTTCGGATCAGAGGATGAAAAGAGCGGCGAACGGTCGCACCGTCGCCTTGCGAGCCGGCGATTATATCTCAATGTGATATAAGCGCGCCATCGCAATGAGCGGTACCGTTGTAGCGAAACCGCAAATCTTCGCTATAAGCGTGGAGGAGGCGATGGGGAGCGGGCCGCCGGGGCGCGACCGCAAGGTAGTCGAACGGTTGCCGGTTATAAGCTTATAACCGGGCGATTGAATGGAATATTCGGCGTGGGATTTTAACCGGCCTAATACCGGCCCAATTCCGGCATTCTTCGCGCGTTTGCAACCGGGTTTGCATCCGCGTTTGCAACGTATCGCGCACGAGCGGTTTTCTAGTAGAGGTGGCGAGCGAAACGCAGCGCGAAGCACCGAGCGGCCGCCCGGCGTCTCTCGCTATCTTGCGGTCTATCTTGCGGCCGCTAAGCGGGCGTCGTCGCGGTCAGCAGCCGCTTGATTTCGGGGACGCATGAGCCGCAAACGGTACCGCAGCCGAGGGTCGATTTCAATTCGTCGAGCGCCGCGCCCTTTGCGGCCGCTTGCTCGATCTGCGATTGCGTGACTTGCTTGCAATTGCAGACCACGCGATCTCTTGGCGCGCGAGCGCGCTGAGGGCCGTCGCCGCCGAGCAGCACGATGGCGTGACGCGGGCCCTCCCATGGCGCGCCCGTACGTATTTGGTCGATCAGTGCCGCGGCGGGGCTCGTTTCTCCGGTCAGCAAGAAGCCATCGACGCGTTCCGCATCCCAAGCGACGCGCTGCGCGCGGCCGCGGCGCGCGTCGCGGTATTCGAGCAGATCGTCGCCGCGGGCCAAGCCCAGCGCATCGTGCAAGCGTTCGGTCCAGGGCACGTCGGCATCGATATCGGCCGCCGTGACGACGAGCAGATCGTCGGCTTCGACGCGGATCGACGCGTAGCGCCGTTCGGCAAGCAGCGGCTGCACGGCCGCGCGCAGTGCCAGTACGTCGCCGCGCTTGGCGGCGACGAGCCGCCAGGGCAGCTTCGCCGCTTCGATGCGCACGGCCGCGTGCTTGAGTTCGGGCTGCTTCGAATCGGGGTCGACCGCTCCGATCGTCGCTTCGTTGATGCCGCCGCTGTCGAGGAACTGGCCGCTCCAATGCATCGGCGCGAACACGGTTCCGGGCGGCAAATCCTCGGTCGTCTCGAGCGGCAGCACGAGCCGGCCGCGGCGGCTCGCCACCGTGACGAGGTCGCCGTCCTTCAGGCCACGGCGTGCCGCGTCCTCGCGGCGAATCGACAGCGCGGCTTCGGGCGCGTGGTTGAAGAGGACGCCGGCGCGGCCCGTGCGGCTCATGCCGTGCCATTGATCGCGCAGGCGTCCCGTCAGCAGGCGGAACGGATAGCGCGCATCGGCCGGTTCGGCGACGGGCAAGTAGCGGGTCGCGTGGAAGCGCGCGCGGCCGTCGACGGTGGCGAATAGGCCGTCGGTGTAGCGGCGCGCCGAACCTTTTGCCGCGCCCGATGGAAACGGCCATTGCTGCGGGCCGTCGTTTTCGATCCGCTCATAGGAGAGCCCGCCGATGTCGAGATCGCGGCCGACGGTGAGCGTCCGATGCTCGTCGAAGACGTCTTGCTCCGATGCGAACGGAAACAAGGAGGGGGCGTTGCCGCTCCCGTCGTGGTTCCCATCGCTCTGCTCGTTGCCATGCCTTTGACGGGGGGACAAGCGTGCTTCAAGCCTGCGTGCGACCTCGTTCGCGATCCACCAGTCGGGGCGTGCCTCGCCCGGCGGCTCGACAGCGGCGCGCACGCGCGAAATCCGGCGCTCGGAGTTGGTGACGGTACCCGACTTCTCGCCCCAGCTCGAGGCGGGCAGCAAGACGTCGGCGTAGGGCACGGTGTCGGTCTGCTCGAAGGCCTCTTGCACGACGACGAACTCGGCCGTGCGCAGGGCGCGGCGCACGCGTTCGATGTCGGGCATCGAGTGAACCGGATTCGTGCAGGCGATCCAAATCGCTTTGATCTTTCCCTCGGCGACGGCATCGAACATGTCGACCGCCGGCAGTCCCGGGCGTGCCGACAACTCGCCCGCGCCGACGCCCCACAACGCTTCGACTTGCGCGCGATCCTCGGCGTTGCCGATGTCGCGATGCGCGGCGAGCATCGTCGCCATGCCGCCGACCTCGCGGCCGCCCATGGCATTGGGCTGGCCCGTGAGCGAAAACGGCCCCGCGCCGGGCTTGCCGATTTGGCCGGTGGCGAGATGCAGATTGATGAGGGCGAGATTCTTGTCGGTACCGTGGCTCGACTGGTTCAGGCCCATGCAGTAGAGCGACAGCGCGGCGGGGCTGGCCGCGAACCATTCGGCCGCTTGCAGCAAGTCGGTTTCGGCGATGCCGCAGATTTCCGCCGCCATGCTCGGCGTATCGCCGCGCACCAGCGCCTTGAGGTCGTCGAATCCGTTCGTATGCGCGGCGATGTAGGCCGGATCGATCGATCCCTCCCAGATCATATGGTGCAGCATGCCGTTGAACAGCGCGACGTCGGTGCCCGGCGCGATCGCGAGATGCAGGTCGGCCAGCGCCGCGAGGTCGGTGCGGCGCGGATCGACGACGATCCATTTGATCGAGGGATCCTTCGCCTTTGCTTCCTCCAAGCGCCGGAACAGCACCGGATGGGCGTAGGGCATGTTGCTGCCCGCGAAGAGGACGGTGTGCGCGAGTTCGATATCCTCGTAGCATGTCGGAGGACCGTCGGCGCCCAGCGACTTCTTGTACGCGGTCACCGCGCTCGACATGCACAGGCGCGAGTTCGTGTCGATGTTGTTGGTGCGGACCAGCCCCTTCGCCAGCTTGTTGAAGACGTAGTAGTCCTCGGTCAGGAGCTGCCCGGAAATATAGAACGCGACGGCGTCGGGACCGTCGCGCTCGATTACGTCGGCAAAACGCGCCGCGACGTAATCGAGTGCGTCGGGCCACTCGGCCGGCTCGCGCGCGGACTCGCGCGTGAGTCGAACTTCGGGATGCAAGGCTCGGCCGGCATGGCCCGCCATCGTCAAGGGCAGCGAGCGGCCCTTCGTGCAGAGCCTGCCGAAGTTGGAGGGATGATCGGGATCGCCTTCAATGCCCGTCACGCGGCCGTCCTCGGCTTCGATGAGCACGCCGCAGCCCACGCCGCAGTAGCAACACGTAGAACGCGTGACGGTCTTCATGACGACGCAGCCTCCGTCATGCGAGGTTGACGAACACGGCTTCGCCTTCGACCTTCACGGCAAAGCGCATCGTGCAGCCATCGTCGGGCGCGCAGGCTTCGCCCGTTTCGAGGGCGATGTTCCAGCTATGAAGCGGGCACGTCACCGTCTTGCCGTGAACGATGCCCTGCGAGAGGGCGCCGCCCTTGTGCGGGCAGCGGTCGTGCAGCGCGAAGACCTGATCGTCGGCAGTCCTGAACAAGGCGACGTCGCCGTCGTCGCGCTTGACGACGCGGCTGCCCAGTCGCGGGATGTCGGAGACGCTGCAAACGTGCGTCCACGTGGAGGCGGGGGAAATCGTCATATCCATCTGTTCGGTAACCTCAAGCGATGACTTTGAGCGGGATGTATTCGCGCTCGTGCTGGCCGCCGACGCGGGCCTTCCACGGATCGGGCAGGCCTTCGAGCGAGTAGAGCAGGCGTTCGTAGAGCGCGCGGCGACTGGCGGCGTCCTCGACGATCTTGCGTTTGACGTAGTCGAGCCCCACGCGATCGATGTAGTGGACGGTGCGGTCGAGGTAGTGCGCTTCCTCTCGGTACAGCTGCAGGAACGCGGCCGTGTATTCCTTCACTTCCTCGGCCGTCTTGACCTTCACCAGGAATTGCGCGACTTCCGTCTTGATCCCGCCGTTGCCGCCGACGTAAAGCTCCCAGCCGCTATCGACCGCGATCACGCCGACGTCCTTGATCCCGGCCTCGGCGCAATTGCGCGGGCAGCCGGAGACGGCGAGCTTGACCTTGTGCGGCGACCACATGTTCGCGAGCATCGTCTCGAGATCGATGCCCATTTGCGTGCTGTTCTGCGTCCCGAAGCGGCAGAACTCGCTGCCGACGCACGTCTTCACCGTGCGGATCGACTTGCCGTAGGCATGGCCCGACTGCATGCCGAGGTCCTTCCATACGTTGACCAGGTCTTCCTTCTTCACCCCGAGCAAATCGATCCGCTGCCCGCCCGTGACCTTGACCATCGGAATCTGGTACTTGTCGGCGACATCGGCGATGCGGCGCAGCTCGTCGGGGGTCGTCACGCCGCCCTTCATCTGCGGCACGACGGAGAACGTGTTGTCCTTCTGAATGTTCGCGTGCACGCGTTCGTTGACGAAGCGGCTTTGCGGATCGTCCACGGCGTCGCGCGGCCACGTCGATACGAGGTAGTAGTTGATGGCGGGGCGGCACGTGGCGCATCCGTTCGGCGTGCGCCATTCGAGGAAATCGTAGACGGCGCGATGCGTGAGCAGCTTGTGCTCGCGCACGGCTTTGCGCACTTCGTCGTGCGTGCGGTCGGTGCAGCCGCAGATCGCCTTCATCTTCGGCGTTTCTTGGAAGCTCGTGCCGACCGTGCTCATCAAGATCTGTTCGACGAGGCCGGAGCACGAACCGCAGGAACTCGCGGCCTTGGTGTGCTTCTTGACTTCGTCGAGCGTGAAGAGCCCTTTTTCGGTGATGGCTTTGACGATCGTGCCTTTGCAGACGCCGTTGCAGCCGCAGACTTCGTCGGAATCCGCGAGCGAAGCCGCGCGGTTGTGGCCTTGCACGCCCACGTCGCCGATGCTCGATTCGCCGAACATCAGACGATCGCGCAGCTCGCCGAGCTTGCGGCCCTCGCGCAGCAGCTTGAAATACCAGGCGCCGTCGGCCGTGTCGCCGTACAGGCAAGCCCCGACCAAACGATCGTCTTCGATGACGAGCTTCTTGTAGACCCCGCTCGCGGGATCCGACAGCACGATCTGTTCGGTGTTTTCGCCGCCGACGAAATCGCCCGCCGAGAACAGATCGATGCCGGTGACCTTGAGCTTGGTCGACAGCACCGAGCCCTTGTAGCTGCCGATACCCATCAATGCCAGATGATTCGCGCAGACCTTGGCTTGTTCGAACAGCGGCGCGACGAGGCCATACGCGACGCCGCGATGGCTGACGCACTCGCCCACCGCATAGACGCGCGGATCGTAGGTCTGCAGCGTGTCGTTCACGACGATGCCGCGATCGCAGTGCAGCCCGGCCCCTTCGGCCAGCGTGGTGTTCGGGCGAATGCCGGCGGCCATGACCACGAGGTCCGTTTCGATCTCGCTGCCGTCCTTGAAGCGCACGCCCGCGACTTCGCCGGCCTCGTTGCCGACGATTTCGGTGGTCGCCTTGGACAGCATGAACTGCAAGCCGCGCGCTTCGAGCGAGCGCTGCAGCAACCGTCCTGCATTTTCGTCGAGTTGCCGCTCGAGCAGCGTCGACGCCAAATGCACGACGGTCACGTCCATGCCGCGCAGCTTCAGGCCGTTGGCCGCTTCGAGCCCGAGCAGGCCGCCGCCGATCACGACCGCGCGCCGCTTGACCTCGGCCGCATCGATCATCGCTTGCGTATCGCCGATGTCGCGATAGGTGATCACGCCTTTGAGCTTGGCGCCCGGCACCGGCAGAATGAACGGCTGCGACCCCGTTGCGATCAGCAGACGGTCGTAGGGGGCCTCGATGCCGTCGGCGGTCTTGACGACGCGCTGTTTGCGATCGATATGCGAAACGGTCTTGCCCAGATGAAGGCGTATGCCGTTCTGCTCGTACCATTCGAGCGGATTGAGCACGATGTCGTTGAACGTCTGCTCGCCGGCGAGCACGGGCGAGAGCAGGATCCGGTTGTAGTTCGGATGCGGCTCGGCGCCGAACACCGTGATGTCGTAATGGTTCGGCGCGAGCGCGAGCAGTTCTTCGATCGTGCGGATGCCGGCCATGCCGTTGCCGATAACGACGAGTCGGGGCGCGTTCATCGTGGGGTTACTCCTTGATCCTTGATTCTTGAGCCGTTGAGGTTTCGCGTTGCGCTGCATGCTTCACAACGCAGTTGCCTGTACGGCCGACATCTATGCAAAGCTTATGCCAACGGCTTGGTAGCCAATACCGGCGGGCCTTTGCGAGAATATGAGGGTGATTCGAAGTGGGCGCTGCACCATCATGTGGCACTGCAGCAGTGCAGTGCACCGCGCGCGCCGCACCCGTTCGGCGCGACGGCGTCCGCTTCGGTGCGTTGTTGACCGATGGCGGGGGGCATCGGGGTCTATAATTCGGAGCCTACTTCAACTCATCCCGTGCGATGCACGCTTGCGCAAGCGGCTTGCACCAAACGGATTCCATGTTTGCCAACGTAGTTAACCGAGGAGGTTTGACCATGACCATCCGCATCGGCGACGTCGCGCCCGATTTCACCGCTGAAACCACAGAAGGCACCATTAAGTTCCATGAGTGGATCGGCGACGGCTGGGCGATTCTGTTCTCGCATCCGAAGGATTTCACGCCGGTTTGCACGACCGAGTTGGGGAGCGTGGCGCGCTTGAAGCCCGAATTCGACAAGCGCAACACGAAGGCGATCGGTCTGAGCGTCGATCCTGTCAGCGATCACAAGAAATGGGTTGGCGACATCGCGGAAACGCAAGGGCACGCGGTGAATTTTCCGGTCATCGGCGATCAAGACCTGGTCGTGTCGAAGATGTATGACATGATCCACCCGAACGCAAGCGGCGGTACGCGCACGGCGAACGACAATGCCACGATCCGCTCGGTGTTCATCGTCGGTCCCGACAAGAAAGTGAAGGCGATGCTGATCTATCCGATGAGCGCGGGCCGCAGCTTCGACGAAGTGCTTCGCTTGGTCGATGCTTTGCAGGTGAACGCCGGACACGGCTTGGCGACGCCGGCCGACTGGCACCCGGGCGACGACGTCATCATCCCGACGTCGGTGTCCGATGACGACGCCAAGAAGAAGTATCCGCAAGGGTTCAAGACGCTCAAGCCGTATCTGCGCACGGTGGCGCAGCCGAAGTAACGGCAACGGCATGCGAAAGGGTGCCGGTGTGTCGGGCCGTCTCGGCGGTTTAACGCACCGGCATTTTCAATTCAATGATCCAGCCGCTTCATCGTCTCCGATTCGATTGCGGCGTGCCATTCCTCAGACGCTTCGATCGGGTTGATTTCGTCCTCGACGGAAAACTGCGCGCGCTCGGCCGCGGTGCGGGCACTTCCGAAGTTAGGGTCGAAATCCTCTTCGGCATCATCCTCGCCCGGCGGCTCGAGCATGTCTTGCAACATCGCTTCGAGCTCAGGCGTATCCCAAGGCTTGCCGTGCTGCTTGCAAACCTTGATGTAATGCCGGATTTCCGCGTCTTGTTCCGGAGTGAGCGGAAGCCCGCGGAAAGTCCGCTCGGGATCGATGTCGGTCATGGTTGCGTCTCCGCGCGATATATGTCCCGAGTGTAGCGCCGTTGCGCATAGGCGCGCTAGACGCTGCGGTCGGATGTGGTGCGCTTCGCATTGAAGGCGACGCATTCGCCGCGCACTGCGTGGCAGGGATACGCCATCGCTAGACTCCTCTAGAACGCATCGAAGCCCATGCTCGCGGCGGGCATGTCGAGCGTTCGATGACGCATTCGACAGGGACTCCTCGATGCCTTTTCTGAGAAACGCCTGGTACGTCGCGGCGTGGAGCCGCGAATTGAACGCGCAGGAGCCCGTGCAGCGTACGTTGCTCGGCGAGTCGATCGTCTTCTTTCGCGACTCGCGCGGCGCGGGCGTGGCGCTTTCGAACCGGTGCCCGCATCGCTTCGCTCCGTTATCGGGCGGTAAGGTACGCGGCGACGCGATCGAATGTCCTTATCACGGGCTGCGTTTCGATCGAACAGGTCAATGCGTGCACAATCCGCACGGCGATGGCCGCATTCCGCCGGCCGCTCGTGCCGCATCCTATCCGCTCATGGAGCGCTACGGCGCCGTTTGGATTTGGATGGGCGAACCCGAGCGCGCGCATGCGGTGGCGTTGCCTTCGTTCGACTATCTCGACGAGCGCCATCACGAAACGAGCAGCGGCTATTTGCTGACCAAGGCGCACTATCAATTGAGCGCCGACAATCTGCTCGATCTGAGCCACTTTCAGTTCCTGCATCCGCAAACGCTCGGCAGCGAGCAGATGGCGGCGAACGGCGCCGCGACGTTCGAACAAGCCGGCGACACCGTTTGGTCGCGCCGTCTATGCCGCGGCGAACGGTTGCAGGCGTTCGTCGGCAGCGCGTACGGCATGCCCGCGGGCACAGCGGTCGATCGCCGGCTGAACGTCCGCTGGAATGCGCCGGGGCTCCTGTCGATCGAGGTGGGGGTCGCGCCTGCCGGCATGCCGCCCGAATGCGGCCGCGTGTCGTTCTCGGGCCATTTTCTGACGCCGGAAACCGAAGCGTCGACGCACTACTTCTTCGCGTTCGGTCTGCCCAAGGCGATGGGCGAGGCGGCGCGCACGCTCGTCGAATATGCCGTGCACGGGTTGATGACGCCATTCAAGCAGGAGGACTTGCCGATGCTCGAAGCACAGCAGCGCGCGCTCGGCGGCGGCGATTTCTGGGCCGCAAACCCCGTCATGCTGTCGATCGACGGCGCGGCCATCCGAGCGCGCCGGATCATGGAGCATAAGCTGGCCGACGAACTTAAACTTAGGCAGGCAGCGGCGATCCCGATTGAATGTCGGTCGCGAACTGCAACACATGCGTGACGTAGTTCGGATCGCCTACGCCGGCGGGTATCGCATTGGGATCGTTCACGTCGACACCGTTCGGCCCGGAATTGTAGGCGCGCAGCATCAGCGGAACGCTGCCGAACTTCTGGTACATGCTCTCGTCGTAGTACGCGCCCGCCAGGATGTTGGTGGCCGGATCGTCGAGATTCGGCCCCAGGTCGGGATGCTGCGCGCGCAGTGCAGTGAACGTGGCCGGGTCGACCTGCATCAGGCCCGCATCGGTCAGGCCCGTGACCTGGTTCGTCGAACCCGCGTGGATCTGTCCGCGCGACTCTTGATAGATCTGCGCGGCCAGCACGTTCGGGGGCACGCCCGACTTGTTCGCGGCATCCAGGATGTCTTCGCGGTACGGTTGGAGAGCAGGCGGCAGTGTGCCTAGGTCCTTGCTCGTGTATTTGCCGCTCGTAACCTGAGGCGATTGGGTGGCCGGCGCCGGGCTCGTGTGAACCACGGTGTCGACGTGGAATTGGTCGGGCTGCTTGTAGACGGGCGGCGCTTCTTTCGGCGGCGCGTACTCGCCGTTGCCGAACCATACGGACGTGTCCTGATAGTCGAAGGGAGTTTCGAAGGGGGATTCGCCGCCGTGGTCATGGCAGTGATCGTGGTCGCGTTCATGCTCATGTTCATGTTCGTGATCATGGCCATGTTCGCAGTCGTGCTCGCCGCCATGCAGATGAACGTGCCCCTCGCCCCAGCCGCACGGTGGGCATTCGTCGCCCCAGCCCGGCGTCGGACAGCCCCCCAGCTCGTGTTGCTCGCTCCATTGTTCGAGTCGCTCGAGCAGCTTGTCCTCCTTCTCGAGGGATTGCTCGATATAGTCGATATACGACATATCCGATCCGCTCTCCGGCTCCTGCCGCTCGAATTCGAGATCGAAATCGTTCATATACGACGGATCGAGGCCAAGGCTTCCTATGCTCATCGCTTTCTTCCCTTGAGTGACCGCTGTTCGTGGTTGCGTGGCTGTAGCGAGGACCGAGGAGGCAAGGTCCTCTTTCGGCCCGATGCCGATGCGCTCGCGCTTTCTCCGGGGCGTTTGCGCCGGAGCGCGCGTAGCGCGGGATGCGGGCCGGTGCATGGAAGCGTAGCGACAGGCTAGATTGGACGCGCAGAGGGGGGCGAAGCCGCGACATGGGATGCGAATGGAGGCGGCCGGGACTTGAGCGGTGGTTTTGCCTTCGCCCGAGTCCCCGTCGACGGCTAGGGCGCGTTAGTCGCTCATCCCGTCTTCGCTGGACCGTTTTGTGCCGAGCAGCACCGCATTGAGCCAGTTCGGATCGTTCGGGGCTACTTTTCCGTTGTTGTAGCGGACCCAGTACCCTTGCGCGGCCAGGTCGTTCATGCGCTGCCGGAACGCGTCGGGAAAGTCGCGTGCCGGCATGGGCGCCAGGTTCGACCAGGGATCGTAGACATGGAGATGCCGATCCCACGTGCGCATATCATTGGGAAGCGCGTTCGGCTCGAGCCGTTGTCCGCCGACGTGAAAGATCACCGTGGTGTGCACATCCACCGCGAGTTCGAGCATCAGCGCCGGAATACCGTGCCGACGCAATTCGTCGCGTGCCAGGATGCTTTGTTCATGGCAATTGTGGGCCATGCTTTCGCGCGCTGCCTGGGAATCGGTGAAGTTGTCGTACACCGTCCAATCGCGGCTCGCGAGCACTTCCTCATCCGCTTCTTCCACACGTGCTCGATCGGCTTCCGTATGAAGCCCCATCGTCGACGCACCGAGCATTCCGTCTCTGCTCAGGAACGCCTTCAAATCTCGGTGAACGATCTGAGCGTTTTGGATGTTCGTCGCCTGCGCGGTCAATTCGTGCAGGCGTGCGGCAGTTTGATCTTGGCTCGCGGGGGCGCGGTGACGTGCGGTGTTCGGGTAATAGAGGCGCGCGGTGTGTGCGCTGCCTGGTCCAGCGCCTGCGGCACCGTTGCGCGATGCCGCGAATGGAGCGAGGCTTTCCAAAGCGGCAGGTCTCGATGGAAACGAATGGCTCGTCAGTGCACGTTGGACATCATCGGGCGAATAGCGCCTACCCGGCCGCGCTCGATTGACTTGCGCCGTAATGTCCGAGAGCGATAGGCCTTCCTCGGCCAATGTATGGGCGAGCTGACCGGCGTCCGATGAGAGTGGCCTCATGATTTCTCCTGACTGTCGATTGAAATGGCGGGCGCGAATGGCGCCTCGTAATCAATCGTGAGCCCCATGGCCGGTCCGCGGACGCTCGATGCGAATCTCAGTCATGAAAGCCGAACCGGCGCGAAGATCCGTACGTATCGGACGTGGTGATCCCCGCGCCCGGGGGAGTCATTCTTCGCGATTCGCTTTGCGAAACGCTGTTGCGCATCCGGCGATTGCCGAGACGGGTGCTTCGCTAAATTGCCTGCCAGGCACGCGATGCGGCGACATCGATATTTGCGGCTCACCTCAACCGGACACTCAACCCTCATGGTCGCAGTCTCTTCGAAGATCGAATTTTCCGAACGGTTCTACGAACCGGTGGTTGACGAACACACCTCGCCGTACGAGCACCACGGCAGACCGGTCGTGCCGGTTCATTTCGCCGAAGGCGCCCACGGTACGTTGACGCCGGCCGGATTTCATCGGTTTCCGGACGTCAGTGCCTATATCGGTTCACGCGAGCACGGCAAAGTGACGTCGCAATATCGCGTCGGCATTCGAAAATTGGCGAAATTCCTGCGCGAAAAATCCGAACCGGCTTCGGCGGAAACGGCGATCCGCAATCTCGAGGAATTCGAGCAGCGACGCAAAGCTGGCGATTTTTCGACCACGCTCGGCGTGGTCGACGGCGACGGCAAGCTTGCGTTCGACTCTATCCTGCGCGACGTCGAGAATGACTCCATTCCGCTCGATACGAGAATCGACACGATCGCCGAACTCGCGCGCGGCCTCGTGGTATGCGGACCCGGTGCCGGATCGAACCTCGTGATGACGGCCCAGACGCTGCGGCTCAATGCGGGAGGTGTCGACAGCGCGCTGCGTGCCAAATGGGAAAGCATGTTCGATCAATGCGTGACGGCTTATTGCCGGAACGTTCATAAACTCGACCGCGGATATGAAGGCAGCGAAGTTCATTACGTCAACGAATACCGGAACGCACTGGCGGACGAATACCATGTGGCACCGCGTAAAGACGAGTTCAGAATTCCCCATATCGATGAAGAGCGGGTACGCCGGTGCAGCGCCGCGATCGCGCACAAGATGACGCCCTACGAGGTCATTCGCGAGTTGGCCGACGATTGCTTCGAGTCGATTCGCGACATGCTGCGCGGCAAGCTCTCGCCCGAAGAGTACGAAGGGCCTCTTGACGAAGGTCAGGCTTACAAGGTCCATCAACTTTATACCCAAGAACTCGAGGCGGTTCACGAAAAGAACTATGGCGGTATCGGCGCGGCCATCGTCGTCAACGAATACCACGGCCCCGGTGGTCCCGATGTCTATACGGTGATCGATAGCAAAGCGTTGCTGTTTCGGCAGATCGCGCGCAATCTGCGCGCGGCCGAAGCGATTCAGCCCTTCAAGTTCCGCGAGATGGCGCGAGACAGCGATGCGCCCGACTCCGTGCTCAAGACGGCTCATCGCGAGGCGTTCTATATCAAGACTCGCGTGCCCAACGGGCCGCCGCAGTATCGTCCCGTACGAGTCGCGGATGTGGAAACAAACGAACTGAGGCGTATTCCTCGACTGGTTTTGGAGGCGATCGAAAATACGTCGGATCCGGCACAGCTCGCACAGTTCGACGCGGAGACGGTGTTCAACGCCTTGATAGCCCATCACTCGCGTGCGCAATTGTTGGATGCCCTGGCCTCGCCTACCGTGCGTCGATATCGCGAGGCGGTGCCGTCGGGCGAGGATATGCTGCTCGAACGAGTCGTCGGCCGAGTCGTGACGACCTGCACCACGGCGCAGTTGCGGGCCGCCTTCAAGCGCGCCATCGAAAACGACGACAGCGCGCTGGCGCATGCGTTGTTGCCTTATGTGCAAGCGTACGACTGCCGTGACCGTGCGAACAACACGCCATTGCATTGGGCCGCGCAACACGGTATGAGTGAACTGGTCGGAAAGCTCGTTCATGAATTCAGGGGCAATCCGGAGGTGCTGGTTTCCGAAAACGATCAATGGCGGATTCCGCTGATGCTCGCGGTGCAGTCGGGGCATATGGATACCGTGCGGGCGCTGCTCAATGCGCCGCTGGCACGCAATCTCCCCATGACCGGCCGTAGCCAGCTCGCGGCGATCGACAATAGCGGCCGCAACGCGGTATATCTGGCGGCCAGGGCGGGGCACGCCCGGATAGTCAAATATCTGGCGGACTTCGGCGCGCCGTTCGACGTGGCCGACAACAAAGGACAGACGCCTTTGATGTCGGCAGCTCTCCTAGGGCATGCCGAGACGATCGACGTCCTGCTGACGTTGCGCTACGAACGCATCAGCCCGCGCCACCGTGAGCCGTTGAAGATCGGCGTGCGACTTGACCTTCAAAACATGGACGGAAACACCGCGTTGATCTTGGCGGCAAGCGCCACGCCGTCGCGGGTCGATGCGCTGATCCAGGCCGGCGCGGATCCAAGCATCGAGAACTACCAGCAAACGACTGCGTTGCACATGGCAGCGATGCAGGGCAAGCTCGAAGCGGTGCAGGCTCTAGTGCGATATCCGCACGATCTCGAGAGGCCGGCCATGAACGGCTACACGCCGCTTTCGCTAGCCGCGCGAGGCGGTCACGCGCACGTGATCGAGTTCCTGCTGGCCGCCGGGGCCAACCCCGAGGGCATCCCGCATCCCGAGCGTGAAGCGACGGCCCTCTGGATCGCGGTCCAAGGGGAACATGAGGAGGCAATCGTCGCGCTTGCGAAAGGCGGTGCAAACGTGAATCTGCGTTCACCCTCGAGCAGGTGGACGCCGGTGTATTGGGCGAGCAGTTGCGATAAGCCGGGCGTGCTCCGCGCGTTGCTGACGGGCGGCGCCGATCCGAAGAAGAGCGTGCGCGGGGAGACCCCGCTCATGATTGCCGCGGAGAAATCGCCCCGTTCGATCGAGCCGCTGCTGCTGGTGGGCGCGGAAATCGACGCACGCAATCCGGACGGGCGATCGGCATTGATGCGTGCGGCCGCGAACGGCGTAACGGATTCGATCGCGACGCTCGTGACCTATCGCGTCAATGTGAATCAACGCGATGCCGAGGGGTGGACGGCGTTGATGTATGCCGTCGAAGCCGGCAAGGGGGCCGCGGTCCGCGCCCTGCTCGCCGCCGGCGCGGATCCGGCGAATAGCTCGAGGGCCGGCGAGACGGCGTTTTCGCTCGCCGAGCAATTGCGGTCGGGCGCGATCATGAGGCAGCTCACGCGGGCGCTTGGATGATGAGGGCGGGCGTCGATGGGGCGGTGCATCGGTGCGTCCGGCTAAAGCGGCTCCAGCGTGATCTCCTGGGCCATCAGGCGGTTGCCGGCCATCAAACCGCAGTCCACCGGCAGCGCGACGCCGGTGATCGAACGCGCGCGCGGCGACGCAAGGAACAGCACAGCATCGGCGATGTCGTCCGGCGTGGCGAAATCTCTTAGCGGGTACCACTTGAGCAGGGCGTCGAACAGCGCCGGATTCTTGTCGATGCGGGCCTGCCATGCCGGCGTCTTCACCGTGCCCGGGCACACGATGTTCGCACGCACGCCGTACTGGCCGAGTTCGAGCGCGAGCCATTTCGTGAAATTGACGAGGCCCGCTTTCGCGGCGCTATAGGCCGGATTGGCCAAGGCGGCATCGCCATTCACGGAGCCGATCAACACCAGGGCGCCGCCGCGGCGTTCGATCATCGATTCGCGCACGGCCTCCACCGCGTGGTAGACGGCGTTCAGGTTCAGCTCGACGTCGTGCTGCCAGCTTGCCGGGTCGGTGCTCTTGAGCGTCATGCCGCGCGCGCCGCCCGCGTTCGCGACGAGAACGTCGACTGGCCCCGTCGCGGCAACGGCCGACGCGACGGCGTCGCGCACGGCGGTCGCATCGCGAAGATCGACCTGCCGCAGGACGATGCGTGGCGCGGAAACGTCCCGCGCGAGGGCTTCCAGCCCGGGACCATCGATATCCAGCGCGATCACGGTGTCGCCCTCGGCGACGAAGCGATGGCATAGCACGCCGCCGATGCCGCCGCACGCGCCGGTGATCAGTGCGACTCGTTCCATGAGAACTCCTTTCTGCAGTCAACCCGAAGACGGGATACACCGAAGAACAAAACGCGAAGGACGATGCGCGACGCGTCGTGTTTCGATGGCTTGAAACTTAGGGGCTATTGCCGGACTGTCCCGTGCTGCGACATCATCCATGCGAGTAGCGGCAGCCCGGCGCCCAGCGCCGCCACGGCGTCCCAGCCGAATTTCGCCAATAGCCAGCCGGCCAGTGCGGAACTGACGGAGCCGATCATCAGAAAGCTCGCCATGAATATCGCATTGACGCGGCTGCGCTCACGTGGGGCAAGCGCGTAGATGGCTTGCTGGCACAGCACCAGGTGAGAGGCAACCGCGAAGTCCAGCGCCACGCCCACGGCCGCCATCGCGCAGGCGATCGCGGTGCTGCCGGCATGCGTTGCAAGCGTCACCGGCACACTGAACGCGAAAGCACCGCCAGCGATGAGCATCATGGTTCGCGCGGCGCGCGGGCCTTTGTTCGCCGCGATGCGTCCGGCTATCGGCGGCGCGAGCGCGCCGGCCACGCCAGCTAGGCCAACCCAGCCGACTTCCGCCTGAGACATTCGCAACGGCGCACCGATGAGCCACAGCGGCACGGCAGTCCAGAACGTGGCGAATGCGCCGAACATGCACCCGTGACATCCGGCCCGCAGACGAAGCACGGGTTCGCGCGCGACGATGCGCAGCAGCGACTTCATCAAGACCCCGTACGACAATCTTGACCCTGTATCGGACGGTTGCCTTGCCGGCAGCGCCGCGGCGAGCACGATCAATACCACGGCGAGGACGGCGGCGGAGCAGCGAAATACCCCGCGCCAATCGGAGAAGCTCGCGATGAGGCTGGCGGCGGGACGCGCGGCCATGATGCCGAGCATGACGCCGCTGACGACGCGTCCGACCGCTCGCGTCGCCTCGTGCGGTGCCACGAGATAAGTCGAATACGGCACGAGGACCTGCACGGCGGTGGCGGCTACGCCGAGCAAGGCCGCGGCCAACAAGTAGGCGGGCAGGTTGCGCGCGGTGCTCGACAACAGCGTGCAGGCGATGACGAGCGTGGTGAGCGCGAGCACGAGGGTGCGGTTGTCGATCCGATCCGCGAGCGGCACGATCGTCAGCAAGCCCACGCCGTACGCACCGAGCGGAACGGTCGTCAGCAACCCGGCGCTGTCGATCGGTACACCGAACGATGCGCACATCGAACCGGCCAGCGGCTGCGCATAGTAGAGGTTCGCCATGATCAAGCCCCCGGAAGCGGCCATCAGCCACTGAAGGGCGCGCGACGCGTGTACGTGTGGTCGCACGTTCGAAATGGGTGAGCGCATCGAGACCTATAAAATACCAAAAGAAGTCCAATTAAATGCCAAATGAGGACGTGTGGCAAGTTCGATTTGGTCGGCGATCGCCCGGCCTGAGCGAGAGATATCAGCTGGGGATGAAGCGGAAAGCTATACGCGGATTCGAATTCAGCCGAAATTTATAGTGCTTTTTTCGACGTCGAGAGGATGACTGCGGTGTGTTTGGACACATCGTCATCATCGTTTTGTCACGCTTTACAGCGACGATCGAAATTGATATGGTATTAAAAAGGTATTATTCGCAATGAAGACCGAGTGTATCGGGCTCGCGTGTTTCGCCGCGCTTCGCACACGATAAACATCTCTGGAGTTCAAGCATGAATGCCTCTGCAAATCGGCCGCTGCGCGCGGTCGTGATCGGTCTCGGCCAGATGGGCCGCTCGCATGCGCTTGCCTATCACGACGATCCAGGCTACAAGATCGTCGGACTGCACGACCGCTTGCCGGTGCAGCTGCCGGATACATTGGCCGGTTACCCGAGATTCGACAGCGTCGATGCATTGCTTGCGCTCGAGCCGGACGTCGTGGCGATCTGTACCTATGCACCGACGCATGCGGAACTAGCGATTCGCGCAATGGAGGCCGGCGCGCACGTGTTCGTCGAAAAGCCGCTAGCGACGAACCTGGCCGATGCGCGGGAGGTGATCGAGACGGCACGGCGCCGTTCGCGCAAACTCGTGGTCGGCTATATCTTGCGGCACCACCCGTCATGGTCAGCCTTCATCGACCGTGCGAGAGAGGTAGGGCCACCCTACGTGATGCGATTCAACCTGAACCAGCAATCGAGCGGTAGCGCCTGGGCCATCCACAAACATTTGCTCGAATCGACGTCGCCCGTGGTGGATTGCGGCATTCACTATGTCGACGTGATGTGCCGCATCGCGGGTTCTCGCCCGGTTCAGGTGCGCGGCATGGGGCTGCGCCTGTCGAGCGAACTCGAGGGCGATCAGGTCAACTACGGCCATCTGCAGGTCGTGTTCGAAGACGGCTCGCTCGGCTGGTACGAAGCCGGCTGGGGGCCCATGTTGTCCGAGACAGCCTGCTTCGTGAAGGACGTCGTCGGCCCGCGCGGCGCCGTTTCGATCTTGCTTCCGCCCGATTCGAAGTCGGCCGACGTCGACACGCACACGAAGACGGGCAGCATTCGCATGCATTCGGCCACGCTCGATTCGCGCGGAAACTTCGCCGGCGACGACGAATGGTTGTCGATGACGAACGAACCGGGCCACTACGAGTTGTGCGCACGCGAGCAACGCTACCTGGCCGCCGCGATTCGCGAGAACCGCGATTTGGAGCGCGATTACGTGGATGCGCTGCGGTCGCTCGAAATCGTGTTCGCGGCCGAGCAAAGCCGGCGGGAGAAGCGGGCGGTCGACCTGTGAACTACGTCGAAGGCGGATGTCGCCTTCACGAAGCGCAGCCGATTTCACGTACGGCAGTGCCTTCGCATCCACGGTCCAAAGTTCGTCCCGCGCCGGTAGGGGAGGGTGCCGGCGTCCATGATGAAACCTCACCTAATCCTTGTGAGAAAAATCATCATGAACATGCCCGTAAAGTTTCCTACCGCGGTTTCGGTCGACTTGCACGACGTGGCGTCTCCGGATGCGGATAAGGAAAACAAGGCCTTGCGTAAGAGTTCGATACCCCCGAGCAACGGCGCATTCGGAGGGATCATCGAAACGCCGGCAAGCAGTCGGACCCGCCGGACCGGTGGGTCCGGCGGGTCCGACGGCGTGGACAGATCCGCTAAAGGAACACGGCTTCCGAGCGGATCGGTTACGGCGAAGCGCTCGAAACCGGCTGACGAGACGCCGCGTGGAGAAACGGCGTCGAGCCGCGAGATTACCTCCGCGTTGAAGGCGTCGGCGGCCAATGCCGATGCTCAGATCTTGATGATGGGCTATTCGCCGACGGGCGGCGGCCATACCGATCGACTCTTGAACGTCGTGCACAAGAGTGTCGACGAGGGGACATTGAAGCCGGGAAGTACCGTCGTCATGCATATTCCGGAACAGTGGATGGGGCGCGACCGGCCGCGATCGCTCGATACCTTGGCCACCAAGTTGAAGGCAAACGGGATCCATGTGATCGTGGCGCAAGCCGACAAATCGGTGTACGGGTACCTCGATGCGAGGACAGGAGGGTCGGACGATGCGAAGATCATCGAGCGCTTCGCCACCTACCCGAAGCGCAACGATTCGCCGGCGCCGAGACTGTTGGCCAACGACCGCCGGCAGCAGATCAACGGCGCGACGATTGGAAGCATTACCGAGGCCAGGTCTTACAGTAGCGATGGGGAATCGTTCAAGCGTATCCCTGTCATTTCGGCGAAGCAGTTGATGACCTCCGTGCACAACACGATCGGAGGGGCTGCGTTCGGTTCGAAAGTGCGCGTGCTGACCGACATGGATCCATACCTGCAGAAAGCCGCGAAGAATTTGGGCGTGCCGGACGAACATCGTGTCGATCAGCAAAATCACGCGATTCTCCTCAACGCCGAGAACCCCGAACTCGACATGGTCCCCGAGAAGTCGCTGCTCGCGAAGGTGCTCGGCGGTACGGGCGAGCACGTGTCCCACATCGAACTCGGTGCGAAGAACACGCTTTCGGAGATGGTGAATTCAGCCCAAACTTTCGGTATCACGCCGGGCATGACGAAAGAACAGGCGCGCAACAGGGTCGTGGATTATGTCTTGGAACACGGCAAGCGCGCGGAGGTGCCGGATGCCGGCAACCTGAACGCTCCGAATTTCGAGGGGATCATCGTCAACCCCGACTTGCGCAGCGCCTCGGAAGTGAAAAACGTCGTGTACGTCTATGCGCATAAGAACACGAACCGGATTGCCCAGCAGATCAACGAAGCCGTTCGAAACGACAAGCAAGGCTACGAGGAAACGCTGTTCATTTTCTGCGGCGCCAAGGCGATCCACGGTGCGAACGCCTTGCATGCGGGCTACCTCGCCGACGGCGACGGGGTAACGGTGGCCGGGGCGGGTACCACGGGAGAGTTCGCATACCTTCACAAGGCGGGGGGCTCGAAGGCGAACCTGATGGTCTTCCCGATTGCCGGGCACAACGAGCAGGCAGCCAATGTCGATTACCTCGAACGCGACGAGGCAACCCATCAACATGTCCAAGCGCATGTCGTCGACGATATGTTCTCCAACAACCTCGACGCCTATATTCGAAAAACGTCGAGCGAGGCCGGGCAAAAATATACGGCGGAGGCGGGCACGATGGAGAAGATGATGGGAGCGATCGCCGATCCGTCGAGCTATGTTCAGCAGACGCACGACCTGCTGGCCGGACGTACCGGTGCGGGTAGCGCTGAAATGGCGACCAGCAAGCGGTTGAGCCAGGAAGAGGAGACGTTGCGCCAATCGGGGCTGCTGAAGGCCAATTTGCACGTCATCAAGATGGTGTTCCAAGGGCTCGAGCATCTGGAAAACGCGATCGAGCCGCCGGCTGGAGGCTCCGATGGCCGTAGCCGAAGCACCAGCCGGGTGCGCGCCACGCCGATCTCGATCAAGCTCACCGCAAAGGATGACGAAAATTCGCATCGGTTCGACAACTTCGGCCAGTTCGTCCATGCACTGAAGGACAACGACTGGCTGACCCGGAATATGGGCAACGGCCAACAGCGTCTGCATGCCGGCAACGTGGTCTTGTTGAGCGAGGCGCGCACGTTGTTCGACAACGCCGCGTATTCCGAGCCCGACGTACTCCGCCGGAACATCGCTCGCCTCAAGGAGCACTACGGCGAAGCTTTGACGACGGGCTTCTGAACACCCGATGCCGGGCTTGGCCCGGCGCAATGCTCAACGCACGGTGTGCCGTCGCACTGTGCCCAATGAGGCGGCAGGACCCCTGCATCATGGGTTCTGCCGCTTTTTCGTTATGCACCGCGAACCGCACTCGTTCGTGCGAATACTGCTTTATGGCGGTGGACCACGCCGGTCTTCGTTGTTCGTAGGAACCCATCGGTAGCGCTTGCCTACCAGTGAGCGTGCCCTGCAAGACAAAAAAGAAGCGCCGCGCGACTCCGGTCGCGCAGCGCTTTGATTCCCGATCGATCGGTTGCGTCAGCCTTGAGCGGCTTCCTGTGTTTCCGGTTCGGAGAACGCACGCGTCGACGCCGCTACCTCGTTGAGAATGCCGCGGTGCAGGTAAAGGAACTGAAGACTGTTTCCGACTTCCTGCTGCTCTCTCGTCGCACGCCCGAGGAACGCCGGACCGGTCGATGCCGTTTGCCCCGCCGTGGCCAGCCCGAACAGCGCAACGGGCCGCCGTGCGCCTTCGCGCATGATGCGTTCGCTGAAGCCGGCCTGGATCTCGGTACGCTTGGCGGACAGTTCGGCGAGCTTCCCGTCGGACGGATTCGCGCGCATTTCTTGGCCGATGCGGTCCAGCGCGCTCAGGTAAGTGTTCAGTTGTGCCTCGAGCTTTTCCCGTGGCGCCGGATTGAGGCCGGTACGAATCCCCCAGCTGATCGATCCGTCGGATTGGCGCAGCGCTTCGTCGAACAGTTGCTCGAGGAATTCCTTGCTGGAGCCGTCGATCCACTCGGGATTTTTGAGCACCGCCTCTTTCCACGATCCGAAGTCACGATAGTAGGTGTCGTAAAGGACCAGCCGCGGAACGATGCCGCGACTGTCGCGAGCGTAGTACACGTTCGATGTCGTTCCCACGCGCGCGAAGTCCCACGATTTGCCTGCCAGCGTGAAGGGTGCCGAGTGCGGGGTGTCGGGGCCGGCATGCTCGAGCAAGGCGAATCCCGGCATCGACAGCCCCATGCTGACGCTGCCCGTGAAGAAGGATCGGTATTCCGTATCGACGTTGACGATCGGGAATTCGCCCGTTTCGACCGTGTTGGAGCCGCGGATCATGGTCGTGCCCGTCACGCCGCCGAACAGCCCGATAGCCGGCGGGTTCTCGAGGCTCGACATCGTTGCGCGAACATTGCCGTTCAGCGAGACGTTCAGCCGCCCGTCGGCCGACGAACTCTCGCGGGTCAGCATCGCGATGCGCGGATTGTCGGCCGTGCGCCAAGCGAATTCCTCGATGAACTCGCGTCCGTTGTTCGCGGCATCGACGGAGGCGAATAAGGCGTCGGCCATTTCCTTGCCGTGGCTGCGCCATATCTCGTCGTCGAGGGGCTTTCCGCCGAGAGAACGAGGCTCGAGCGTGGCGCGGAATACAGCTGCCTCGGTATGTCCGTGATTCCCGGCTAGCGAGCCGCCGCCCGTATAGCCGAAGCTGACATCGGGAATGACGGACGAGCCGGTGGGGATCGCCTGGTTGCCGACGTAGCTGGCTCCCGGAACGAAAGTCTCAGTATTGCTTTGCGTGAACGCAATTTGGAATCCGCTGTTGTCGGACCCGATGCTGTAACCGTACTGTTTGCCTTTGGTGATTTGCACCGCGATCCCGACCGGCCGTTCGGCGAGCACCATGAATCCCTGCACCCCGTAAGCAGTGCCATCCGACGCGTTGAATGCGAGCCCTCGCGAGTTCGTATCGGCCACGTCCTTCCACTGGCGCAGCAGATTCTGCGCCGATATCGTGTCGAGCCGCACGCCGGGGGAGTTGGCCATCTTGTTCAAGTGCGTGAACGTGTCCTCGAAGGCCTCCGCCGTTTCGGGATCCGCTGCGCGCACGTCCGAGCGGTTAGTCCACGCTTGCAGCGTGGCGGCACTGAACGGCTCGCGCTGCTTCGCCAATTGAGTGACGAACCGCCCGCGCTCGGCGTCGGTGAATCGCGCCAGCGCGCCCGCGACCGCTGGGCTTTGCGGTCGGTTACCGGAAAGATCCGCGACGATACGGCGTGCGTCTTCCCATATCTGCCGGGCGCCGGCGGCGTCGACCGAGAACGAACCGGGGCGGTCTTCGCGCGCGTCGAACGTCTCGGGCCGCGGCGCGGAAGGGTTGGGGTGGGCATGCTGCCAGGCATGCAGGCCGGCCAGCACGAGCGCGCTCTCATGAAGTTGCCGTCCGTCGAGATCGGGCAGACTGCGCTCGAGATGCCCGATCAATCCGCTGCGCGCGGCGATCAACACGGTGTCGTATTGATATTGACGGTCTTCGAGCAGCTCGAGGTCGGTGCCCATCAGGCCACGCTGCGGCTGAAACGGAGCGGGGTGCTCGGCGCCGACGATATGGCTCATCGTTCGGTAGTACTGGCTCAGTTTCGCCATCGGCCACGACAGCAATTTCGTTCCGAATTGAAAGCTGTCGTTCACGCGCTCGTTAGCCGACTGGTCCGCCTCGCTCGAGGCAATGAGTTCCCGGAGCGAGTGCAGGGTCAGGTTAGCGCCCCGCTCGAATGGAGAGTCCGGGCCGCGCGAACGCGCACCCCACTGCCAAGTGCGAAACGCGGCGAATTCCTGTGGCGTGCAGGCCTGCTCCTTGGTTTGACCCGTCGAGAGGTTCACTGCCGTGCGGATCGCATCGAATGCAAAGCCGGTCTGGTGGTCGAGTTGCTCGGCGGTCCACACCGACGAGAGCACCGAGTGCGGCGTGGCGTCCAGTTCGGAACGGCGGTTGGCTAGCAGCGCGCTGGCCTGGAGGAAGACGAGCAGGCGCCCGGACTGCGTCTGATGGCCGATGTGGAGTTCGTCATGGAGATTTTGAAGGTGCAGGAGCCCATTGATGCCGCCCGGGGATATCTGCGATAGGCGTTGCGCCACACGCCAAGCCCGTGTCTCGTCTCTGTCGGGTGCCGTGCTTCGGAGATCGAGGGGCTGTTGCAGCCTTTGCAGGACGCGCAGCGCTTTCGGGAGGTCGGTGCGACCGCAGACGTGGGCAAGCTCTGTCAGCACATCGAATCGTGTGTCCGGCGGGAGCGCGCGGACTATCTTGTCGAACTCGGCGATTGCCGTCCGATGCGCCTTACCGTCCAGGGTGGTGTCGCCGCCTAGCGGCCCCGGGAAGAGCTTGCGCCGCAGTGGCGCGAAGTCGGGCAATACGGACTCCTCGACCTGGGTTCGATAACGTTTCGCGAGCGCTTGCTGCTCGGGCGACGGAGACGGGGCGTCGCGCTCTTCAATGGCTTTGTCCCGTTCGTTGCGCCCGAGCGCCAGCCGGCTGGCGGCGCGCCTAGTGGATGCCGTCTGCAGGAGGTGGGTACCCAGCGCGGGGTGGCCGTCGCCTGCTTCTATGCGGGTGTCTTTGCTCGATTGCCGCGGATATCGAGCATCGCCGGCGGAGCGAATGTGTGGATCCTTGGAATCGCCGATTTCGCCCGTGGTCTTGAACCCGCGGGTGGTCGTGTGCGCTTGCTTGCGTAGCGGTACCGCCCGAGTGCCGACTTCCTCGGCCATATGCGCCAGCACGCCTTGCTGTGTTTGGCGCGACCTGCCCGGGAGGTGCCGATCGCCCTGCTCGGGGTCGACCTGCCTACCGTCGCGTCCTTGTACCTCCTGTACCGTTACGACGTGATCCGACGCTTCCGCCGGTGATGCCGCATCGGATCCGCCGATGCCTGAAGGGCCTGGCATGATGTACTCCTTTCGAGTGGGGGTGAAAGGAATTCATCGTAGGGCCGGGCCTTCAGATCATGCGCAGGCCCATTCGCGTTCGCGCACACGCATTCCGAACCGCGCGCCGCTTCAGTGCGTCTCCGTCACCTTGTTCAGATAAGTCGGCCGGTCAACGTCGCGCCGGCGCGCGCGAGCGAGCGTGTCCACCATGACGTAGAGCGTCATCGCCACCGAGATCGGATCGAGTAGCGGATGGCCCGTTTCGACGAGCGGCAAGTCGGCGTCGGGCACGTTCGCCGGCGCCGCCAGCCATACGTTGGCGCCGCGCTCGCGCATCCGCGCCGCGAACTCGACGATGCCCGACTGTTCAGGGCCACGCGGGGCGAAGATCAGCAGCGAGTAGCCGGGGCCGATCAACTCCATCGGGCCATGCTGAACTTCCGCGCTCGAAAACGACTCGGCTTGGATCGCGCACGTCTCCTTCAGCTTGAGCGCGGCTTCGTGCGCGACGGGCAAGCACGGGCCGCGCGCGATCACCATCAGGCGTTCCGCCGACGCGAGACCGGAAGCGGCGGCGGACCAATCCAAGCCGCTGGCCCGCAGCAAATCGTCGGGAAGCGTTTCCAGCGCGCGCAGCAGCGTCGTGTCGCCGTTGCGCGCGCGGGCCCAATGCCCGATCAATTGCACGGAACGGGTCAGCGTCGCGATGTAGCTCTTGGTGGCGGCGACGCTGTGCTCGGCGCCGGCAAGCAGCGGCACGTCGTATTCGCAGGCCGCGCCCAGCGGCGAATCGTCCACGTTGACGAACGCCGCGGTGCCCGCGCCGGCGGCGCGCAGCGCTCGCATGGCCGCGATGAGATCGGGACTCTTGCCCGATTGCGAGAACGCGAGCGCGAACTGGCCGCGCATCCTCAAAGGCGCCGCGCGCAGCGTGACGACAGACATCGGCAGGGACACCACGGGGACGCCGAGATGGACCATCGACAGCAGCGCGAAGTAGGCCGCCGCGTGATCCGAACTGCCGCGGGCCACCGTGGCGATCAATTGCGGTTCGTCCGTGGCGAGGCGCGCGGCCAATTCGGCGATTCCATGCGTGTCGTTCATCTGGGCCGCTACACGGGCCGCCGACGACAACGCTTCTTCAAGCATGATCGACAATCGCTTCTCCTTCAACGTAAGTGCGGGCGAGCATGAGGCTTCGGTCGAGCACGACCGCGTCGGCCCATGCGCCGGGTTCGAGGCGTCCGCGGTCGGCCAGACCGAGATACGACGCCGGATAGAGGGAAAGCCGCTTCGACACGTCGTCGAGCGGGAACCCCAGCGAGACGAGATTGCGCAGCGCCTGATCCATCGTCAGCGCGCTGCCGGCCAACGTGCCGTCGGCAAGACGCACGGCGCCGAGGCATTTGGTGACGCTTTGCTCGCCGAGGTGGTACGCGCCGTCGGGCATGCCGACGGCCGCCGTGCCGTCCGTCACCACATACAGCCGCGGGATCGCGCGCAGGGCGGCGCGGATGGCGCCGGGATGCACGTGGAGCAAGTCCGGGATCAACTCGGCGTATTCGGCGTGCGCGAGCGCGGCCCCCACCATGCCCGGCTCGCGGTGATGCATCGCCGACATCGCGTTGAACAGATGCGTGAATCCGCGCGCGCCGCTATGCAGCGCGCGGCACGCGTCGTCGTAGGTCGCGGCCGAATGCCCGAGCTGCACGCGTAGGCCGAGCCCCGCAAGTTGTTCGATGAGTTCCAAATGCCCTGAAATTTCAGGCGCGATCGTCACGACCTTGATCGGTGCCAGTTCGAGATAGGCACGGATCTGGGCCATCGTGCCGATAGCCGCCGCGTCAGGTTGCGCGCCAAGCCGCAGCGGACTGATGTAGGGGCCCTCGAGATGCACGCCGAGCACGCGTGCGCATCCTGCCGCGCGTGCATCGCCGCGCTCGCCGATGCCGGCAAGCACCGTCCTGATTTGAGCCTCGGGCGCGGTCATCGTCGTCAGCAGAAAGCTCGTCGTGCCGAAGCGCACTTGAGTGCGGCCGATCGTGTCGATGCAGTGTGCGCCTTCCATCAAATCGACGCCGCCTCCGCCGTGGATATGCAGGTCGATGAAGCCGGGCAGCACGTAGGGATCCGCGTTGTCTTCCGGATTCGCCGGCGTTCCGTCCACCGCGGCGATACGGCCGTCAACGACACGCAGCCGGCCTCGCACCCATCCCTGCGGAGTCAGGATGTTTCCTTCCATCGTGAATGCTCCTAGGCGTTGATCTCATGCGAGATATCGGCGGCGATGGCCAGCGCTCCCGCGACGGCGTCCGCGCGCGGCTCGACGAGGCGCGCTCGCAGTGCCTCGGGCAGATAGGCGGACAACGCTCGGCCAAGCCCGCCGCACAGGGCGAGGGGAAGCGTGCCGCCGGGGTCGAGCGCGCGCGCCATCGTCGCGAGTTCGGCGCCGGCCTCGCAAAGCAATTGGTAGGCGAACGGATGCGCGGCGTTCAGGACGACCGCGGGCGCGAGCCGGGCGAAATCGCCGGCCGTCGCGGCCATCAGCCATTCGACGAGCGCCTCGCGCGTGCCGACGCCGACGCGCTGCTGCAGCGCCTGCGAGAGCGAGTCGGGATGCGCTCGGCCGTCGAATGCATACTGCAGATGCCGCGCCGCGCGCAGGCCGAGCCATGCGCCGCTTGCTTCGTCGCCGGCCGGAAATCCATAGCCGCCGACGCTGATTCGCGTGCCGTCGGCGTGAACCGATTCGCCGACGCTGCCCGTGCCCAGCGCGATGATCGCGCCGGGACGGCCGCCGTGCGCGCCGGCCAGCGTCATCGTTGCATCGGTTTCGACGCGTAGCGCGCGCAGCGGGGGCGCAAGCTCGACGAATTGGCGCTTCCAATCGACGTGATGCGCGCCGGCCATGCCGGCCGCGATGACGCAGCGTTCCCACCTAAAGTCGATGCCCGCGCGTTCGCAAGCCGCGCGACAGAGCGCTTCCAATGTTTTCCACGCTGCTCGAGCGCCGAGCGACAACGCGCTAGGCCCGCCGTGCTCGACGATCGGCGGGGCGTGGCCGCCCGCCGACAGCATGAGGCGCGTCCCGGTGCCGCCGCCGTCCACGCCGAACAACAATGCTGCTTCCGATTTGATGTCCATGGATTGTTTCGATGAAGCCGATCGGCGATACCCGCAGCCCGTAGGGGGCGTGCGGTGCGTCGTCCGTCGTCCGTAGTCGGGGTTTAGTCGTGCGCGGCCATCAGCCTGTCGTTCGCGTCGAAGCGCAGGACCTTGCCCGGCATCGGCGCGATCCCGACTTGCGAGCCCAGTGCCGTGTCGGCGCGGCCCGGGACGCGGATCGTCAACTCGCCGGCCGTTTCCGTCTTGACGAACACATAGCTGTCGGAGCCGAGAAACTCCGCATGGCGAACCGTGCCGCGCCAACGGGGGGCATCGGCTTCGAGCCGTAAATGCTCGGGGCGCACGCCGATCGCTTTCGCGCCGTCGCGGCCCGCTTCCTCGCCCTCGACGAAATTCATCTTTGGCGAGCCGATGAAGCCGGCGACGAATCGATTGACCGGCCGGTCGTAAAGATCGGAGGGGCTGCCGATTTGCTGGACCTTGCCGCCGTTGAGCACGACGATCTTGTCGGCGAGCGTCATCGCTTCGATCTGGTCGTGCGTGACGTAGAGCATCGTCGCGCCGAGCGTGCGATGGAGATTGGCCAGTTCGACGCGCGTGTTGACGCGCAACTCGGCATCCAGGTTCGACAGCGGTTCGTCGAAGAGGAACAGTTTCGGCTGTCGCACGATCGCGCGCCCGATGGCCACGCGCTGGCGCTGCCCGCCCGAGAGGGCGGCCGGCCGGCGCTTGAGCAGCGGCCCGAGCGCCAGCATGTCGGCCGCGGCTTTCACACGGCGCATGATTTCTTCTCGACCCACGCGTTCGCGCTTGAGCGCGAGGCTCATGTTGTCCGCCACGTTCAGATGCGGGTACAGCGCATAGCTCTGAAACACCATCGCGATGCCGCGGCTGGCCGGCGGCGTCGTATCGACGAGCGATCCGCCGATGCGCACGTGGCCCGAGGTGTGATCCTCGAGGCCCGCGACGATGCGCAGCAAGGTCGACTTGCCGCAGCCGGAGGGGCCGACGCAGACGACGAACTCGCCGGGCGAGACATCGAGGTTGATCCCGTTGAGGACGTCCGTTTCGCCGAAGCGTTTGGTCACTTGTTCGAGGTTGAGGGCACTCATGTCAGAACTCCGTGGCGCGCGTCAAAGATCGATCGCGCGCATTTCGCGACGGCTGCGCTCGGCCGCGAAGACGATGGCGAGCGAGCGCAGCGCATCCTCGTAATGCTTGGTCAGATCCCGGTCATGACGAATCGCGTCGGCCAGAAAGCGCTGCTCGCGGGCGCACAGTTCGTGATGGCCGGGCTCGTCGGCCATCGAGATCCATTCGTCGGCGCGGGCGAGCTGGCCGTCCGGCGTCAATGCGGCCGAATGCATCCGCACGTTGCCCGTTTTCGTGTGGGTGTTGACGTCGGCCGATTTCGCCTCGGTATCGAGCACGATCGAGACCGCGCCGCGCGGCCCCACCACGTCTTTGACGAAATAAGCCGTCTCCGAGAACATCGGGCCCCAGCCGGCCTCGTACCAGCCGACCGATCCGTCTTCGAACACGACCTGCAGATGGCCGTAGTTGACCTGGTTGTCGTCGATCTCGCTCGACAGCCGCAGACCCATGCCGCGAACCTGGACCGGCTTGGCATCGGTGATCTGGCACATGACGTCGACGTAGTGCACGCCGCAATCGACGAGCGGCGACGTGGTCTGCATGAGCCGCTTATGGATCTCCCACGATTTGCCGCTCGACTGCTGATTCAAGTTCAGGCGCATGACATAGGGCGGCCCGACCTCGCGCGATTTCTCGATGAAGGTCGACCAAGACGGATGGTGGCGCAGGATGTAGCCGATCACGAGCTTGCGCGCGCAGCGCTCGGCCGCGTCGATCACGGCCTGCGCCTCTTCGAGCGTGGGCGCGAGCGGCTTTTCGACGAATACGTGCGCGCCAGCTTCCAGCGCCTTGATGGCGAGTTCCGCATGGCTCGAGGTATAGGTGCAGACGGCGACGACGTCGGGCTTCAGCGCAAGCAGCGCGTCGAAACTCTCGAGCATCGGATAACCGGTCAATTGGGGCGGCAGAGTGGGTGCTCCGCGATCGCACAGCCCCACGATTTCGAAGTCGGGATTGTGGTGATAGGCCAAGGCGTGCGCGTGGCCCATCTGGCCGAGGCCGATGACGACGGTGCGCAGCGGACGCGCGCTAGCGGGGGAATTCACGTGGGTGCTCCTTCTATGTTTCTGTTTGGCATGACGGCAGGACAAGTTCGAATGAGCCGCGGCGATTGCGACGCCTAGGCGTCATTTCACGGCGCCGGCGGTCAAGCCGCGAATGAGGCTCTTCGAAAACAGCAGGTACAACGCCACCACGGGCAAGATGCCGAGCGTCAGGGCGGCGAGCACGGAGTTCCAGTCGGTCACGAACTGGCCGATGAAGACTTGGGAGCCGAGCGTCACCGTCTTGCTCGATTCGCCGGGCGCGAGGATCAGCGGAAACCAGAGGTCGTTCCAGATCGGAATCATCGTGAACACGGCCACCGTCGCCATCGCGGGGCGCAGCAGCGGCATGACGAGCCGGAAGAAGATCCGGTATTCGGACAGGCCGTCCACGCGACCGGCGTTCTTCAGGTCGGCCGATAGCGTGCGCATGAATTCGGCCAGGATGAAGATGGCCAGCGGCAGGCCCTGGGCCGTGTAGACGAGGATCAGCGCGGTGCGCGTGTTGACGAGGTCGGCTTTCGACATCATCTCCAGAATGCCGACCGTGCCGAGCCGGATCGGAATCATGATGCCGATGGCCATGTAAAGCCCGGTGAGCGGATTGAGCTTGAAGCGGTATTCGGACAAGGCGAACGCCGCCATGGCGCCGAATATGATCGTGCCGGCGAGCGAGACGAGCGTCACGATCAGGCTGTTGGCGAAATACGTGCCGAACGAGCCTTCGGAGAGGACCGTCGTGTACCCGATCAAATCGAACGTGTGGGGCGTGGGCGGCAGCATCGGCGAGCCGAAGATCGCCGCGCGCGACTTGACCGAATTCATGACGATCAGCAGGATCGGCGCGAGCGCGATGAACGTATAGAGAATCAGTGCCGCGTGAGAGGCGGCGCTGCGGGCGGGCGAGGTGCGGGCGCGGGGCATGGTCGTCTCCGTGGTCAGAACTGATAGCGATTGATCTTGCGCTGCACGATGAACAAGTACGCGCACACGACGATCAGCATGATCGTGAACATGGCGGTGGCCACCGCCGCGCCCATGTTCGGATCGCCGAGCTGGAGCATCGCGCCGAAGAACGTCCGGTACAGCAGCGTGCCGAGGATGTCGGTCGAGTAGTTGGGTCCCGCGAGCACGCCTTGCGTCGTGTAGACGAGATCGAACGAATTGAAATTGCCGACGAAGGTCAGGATGGCGATCAGCCCCACGGTGGGCCAAAGCAGGGGCAGCTTGATGCGGAAGAATTGCGAGAAGCCGAGGATGCCGTCCACTTCCGCCGCCTCCATCACCTCTTCGGGAATCGACAGCATTGCCGCGTACATGAGCATCATCGGCACGCCCACGTATTGCCAAACCGAAATGAAGCCGAGCGTGGTCAGGGCAGTGTGCTCGTCGCCGAGATACGGGCCGAACAGGTTCTGCAGGCCGACGAGGTTCAGCAGATGCGGTGCGATCCCCCACAACGGCGAGAGAATCAGCTTCCAAGTGAAGCCGACGATCACGAACGAAAGCATGGTCGGCATGAAGATCGCGGTGCGGTAGAACGTCGCGCCGCGCAGGCGCGGCAGCGACAGCAGCGCGGCGAGTGCGATGCCGAGCGGCACCATGACGACCAGGTGGATCGAGAGAAAGTAGGAGTTGTTGACGAGCGCGTTCCAGAAGCTATGCGACCAGAGCGGGTCGGTCAGCAGCTTCGAGAAGTTCGCGGTGCCGACGTAGACCTGACGGTTGTCGACCGCGCGGAAAAAGCTCAGACGCAGCGTCTCGATCAGCGGCACGATCATCACCGCGGTATAGATCAGAAACGCGGGGGCTAAAAAGACGGCGATATGCCAGCGTACCGGGCGGCGCGGCACCGCTTCGGTCGCGGCCGCTGGGTTCAGGGGCAGGGCACGCATTCGAATACTCACGGGCGAGAGGAAGGAGCCGGCGCGGCCGCTGGCGATGCGGCGGCCGTGCCGGGCGAAGCTCAGTTCAGTTTTGCTCAGTGCTGCTTAGTGCTGCGCGGGCTTGTACCAGCTGTCGAGGCCTGCCTGGAGTTTCGCGGCGGCCTTTTGCGGCGTGTCGGTGCCGTTGATCACGTTCGCGCTTTCGACCCAGAACTCGTTCTCGAGGTTGGGCGTGCCGCGGCTCAGGAACTGATAGGTCGGGCGAATGGTCGTCGCGCATTGCCCGCGCCAGCTGAGGAACTGCTGTGCGAGCGGGTCGCTCACCTTGACGCTGCCCTTTTGCAGGCTGAAGAAGCCCGGCAGCGACGTCGTGAAGACTTGGGCGAACTCGTGCGACGCCACCCACTGCAGGAAGATCTTCGCTTGCGCGAGGTGCGGCGACTTCGCGTTCGCGCCCAGCGCGCTGTCAGGCTGATCCGAGATTTCGCACTGATCGGAGATCTTCTGCTTCGGAGGCGGGAACACGCCCATCTTGAACTGCGCTTGCTTCTCGAAGTTCGCGATCTCCCACGATCCCGCGGGGTAGATCGCGGCACGGCCGAGCGTGAACAGGTTTTGGCTGTCGGGGTAGGACTGCGCTTCGAAGCCCTTGGACAGATACGGGCGCCAGCGCGCGAGGACCGTGAACGGCTCCACCCAGTTCGGATCCGTCAGCTTTTCCTTGCCGGCGATGAGCGCGAGGCGCCCTTTTTCGCCGTCGTAGTAGGTCGGCCCGATGTTCTCGTAGCCGAGCTGGGCGCTCTCCCAGCCGTCCTTCGTGCCGATGTCGAGCGGAACGTAGGTGCCGTCCTTCTTGAGCTTGTCGAGCACGTCGAAGAACTGGCTCACGGTGGCGGGCGGCTGCAAATGCAGCTTGTCGAACGCGTCCTTGTTGTAGATGAAGCCGTGGATGACGGACGCCATCGGCACGCAGAACGTCGTCTTGCCGTCGTCCGTGGTCCAGGCGGTCTTCGCGAGCGTGCTGAAGTTGTCCATGCCCGGAATGTCGTTCACCGAAATGAGCTGGCCTTTGCGGTACAGCGACAGCGACGCGTCGAACGGCCGGCAGGCGATCAGATCGCCTGCCGTGCCGGCGTCGAGCTTCGCGTGCAGCGCCGCGTCGTACTCGGTTGGGGCGAGCGGGGTGAAGCGCACCTTGATGTCGGGGTGGCTTTTCTCGAACGCGGGAATGATTTTCTGCTGCCAGGCGGAAAGATCGTCATTGCGCCAGCTTTCGATCGTCAGCGTGACCGGGGAGGCCGTGGCCGCATGCGCGGCGGCGAACAGCAGCGCCGGCACCAGCGCACGGACCATCCCCATTGACTTGCTTTTCATCTCGAACACTCCTTTTGGTCGGCGGCGGCGCGGTTGCCGCCGCGGTCTCCGGCTGTTGTTGGATACCAATCATAATTGGTATCTACAATGTATTCAATGGTCGCTAGCGTGTCGAGGAGAGGTTTCGTCCTGCCGAGACGGCGCCTCGGATAGGCGTAATTCTCTTGAGGCCCAATATTTACCGGTATTTCGGCCGGAAGCATGTCATCGATACGCAAGCGCCACAACCTGAGTTAAGATACCAAAGAGATACCATAACAATGCCAATTAAAGCGGATTGAGCGAAGGAATGGAAGGGCGTGCGAAGTCGGTGTTTACCCGCGACCGAGCGTTCGTCGGGGGATGAGGGCAGCGCGGCGCTCGCTGGGAGCGACTATTCGACGGAGGGAACGATGAGGGATGGCGAGTTCGAACTGGTATTATCGCCACGATCTGGCACGATGAAATGGACCATGGACCGACGTCTTCGCGCTTTGAAGGTCGATGAAAACGACCCGACGCCGATGTATCTGCAACTGGCACGCCGGCTGACCGCCGCGATCGAGGCCGGCGAGTGGCTGGCCGGAGAGGCCCTGCCGCCGGAGCGCACGCTCGTCGACACGCTGGGCATATCGCGCGTCACGACGCGTCGCGCCCTGAAAATGCTCGAGGACGACGGCGTGATCGTGCGCAATCGCGGCGCGGGCACCTTCATTGCGCCGCGTTTCGAGCAAGTGCTCTCGCGGCTCGACAGCTTCAGCGAGATGGTGCGGCCGCGCGGCTTCGTGCCTCACAGCGAACTGATCGAATTTCGCCGCCGCAAGCCGACCCACGAGGAAATGAGCGCGCTCGCGCTGCAGCCGAAAGACGACGTCGTTTCGTTGACGCGCTTGAAGAGGGCCGACGCGACGGCGATTTCGATTCACAGCTCGACGTTGCCGCACGGGATCGTGCCGTCGATCGAGCGCGTCGGAGAATCGCTTTACGAATATCTCGACGAGATCGGCAAGCCGATCGTGCGTGCGATGCAGCACTTTCGGGGCGCGGTGGCCGACGACGAGCAGGCGGATTTGCTCGGGCTGCAGAAAGGGGCGCCGCTGCTGCTCGTGATCCGCGTCGGCTACACGCACGACGACGTGCCGATCGAGTTCACCAAGACCTACTGCGTCAACGAGTACTACGACTTCGTCGTGGAACTGAAGCGCTGAACCGAGCGCCGGGTCTGAAGGGCCGGTGCAGCCCTGGCCGGGCGGCTCGATTCGCGGCTTGCGAATCACGTTCGCAATTTGGCGGTCATCGTTCGCCGCTCGCCGCTCGCCGTTTACCGCTCACATCTTCCTGCTTAAGACTCGTCCGCTCGTGCTTGGCTCTCGAGCATCGCATCATGCAGCGCGCGCATGCCCGGCGCTCTCAGCGCCTCGCGTTCCTCGGCGCGCAATCCCTCCCGCTCCGACAGAAACACGTCCGGCGCGCGCTCGTACTCGTGCAAGACGGACGGATTCGTCGCGAGCGCGTACATCGTTTCGTACATCGAATCGGTGAGCGCGCGACGCCGGTAGTTCGACGAGATCCGATGGCCGTCGAGACGGGCGATGGCGGCCTGCTGGGCCGGGCCGTACAGTTGCTCCGAGGTATTCGCACCTGCGTAGCCCGCCTTGCCGCGCTCGCCCGACAGCCCGCGTGCGATGGCTTGCGCGATCGGCGCCGAGGCGCCGCGAGGCGGCACGTAGAAGGTCGATACGACCGTGACGCGCTTCGCGAGATCGGGATCGCGGAAATCGGCGAGCCGGTGCCGCCTGACCACCGGGCGGCATGGCGCGTACATCGATGCGACGTAATGGTAGACGTCGTGTTCCTCGCCGTATTCGGCGATCAGCCGGTCGATCAGCGTCTGAAAGCCTGGATTTCTGAAGCCGTTGAAGTTGAAGACCTGATCGCCGACGGCGCCGACCTGGAACAGCACGACGTGCAGGTCGGTCAGCAGCGGCCGACCGTGCCGCAGCATTTCGGTGGCTTCGAGCGTCTGACAGCCCGGATGCGAGGGATCGAAGCCGATGTCGGCGAATAGATTGTCTTCGGCGGAGACGCCGGCGAGCATTTCAGCCCGATAGCCCTCTTGGCGTGCGATCGCCATGGCCCGATGCGAGGGCGTCACGAACACGCCGGGATGCCCGTAGAACACGCCGACGACGTAGCGGCCGCGCCGCACCGCGCGCATGATGACTTCGGCCATCTGGACGTAGGTATCCATGCGGGGCTTGTCTTCGTCGTACAGCATGCACAGATCGCTCGCGCATCGAGCGTGGCGTTCGATGAAGGCTTCGACGAGCGGGTCCGCCACCGCATAAAACACCTCGTCGGCCGCTTCGATGTGGCCGAGCGCTTCGAACGTCATCTGGCCGAGCGTTCGGATGCCCGAGCCGACGATCACGAGGCGGCCCGACGAAGATGTGCTTTCGCCGGGCGCGTCCTCGGCTGCCGGTCGCGGGGCGGCAACACGCGTGGCGAATGGACTTAGCTTGACCTCCCGACCGGCGGTAGCGGGCTGCGTCGATCCGGCTGGCTCGGAGAGATCTCCGGCAACGATTGCGGCAGGGGCGGCTACGGCGGCTTGAGTCGGGGTCGACATGCGTTTTCTCCTATGGAAGACGAGGGCGGCAACGGCCTTCGAGAACGCGAACGAGCGGCGTTGCGTTGCGTTACGCGGAAGACGCGTCGGTGCCGCGATACGAGGCGATTGCGCCAGTCTAGGCGGGCACCCATGCTTGCAATGGAGCCCGATGCGAAGGCCGTGCGTGCGGCCCGAACGGTTCGCGTGCCGCTTTCGCGGTTCGCGCTGACGAACACCTGCTCGGTCGGCCCATGTGATCCTGGCGCATCGCGCGATTTGTCCGCGCAAGATCAGGAGAGCGTCGACCATGCGATTCGATGTCGCGCATTTCGCCAGCGCCGGGTTCCGCAACGATCCTTATCCCACCTATGCCGCGATGCGGCGCGAGGCCGGGCCCTACTGGGTGCCGCATGTCTGCGGCTTGCGCGGCAGCTGGATGGTCACGCGCTACGACGACGTCGCTCAGGTTCTGCGCGCGCGGCAGACTTCGAAGATGACCAATCCGAACGGCGTGCGCCGCTGCCCCTACGAACATTGCCTCTCGGCCCAAGATCCACCGGTACACGGCAACATCAAGGCGGCGATGCTCGAAGGGCTCGGCGCGCAGCGCGTTGCCGAGCAGGCCCCGGCCGTCGAGCGCATCGTCGACGCGCTGCTATCGCCGATTCTCGCGCGCGGCGCCGGCGATTTCGTCGCCGAGTTCACGACGCCGCTGCCCGCGCTGCTGCTGTCGGAGTTGCTCGCGATTCCCGAGGGATGGCATGCGCGTTTCCTCGAATGGACGCCGCTCGTTCTGGCCGGACACGACATGTCGAACGAGAAAGGCCGCGACCATGCCGCGGCGCTCGCGGGCGTCACGCAGTTGGCGCGGATGCTGGTTGCACAGCGACGGGCGGTGCCCGGAGACGATTTGGTCGGTGCGATGGTGCGCGCCTGCGACGAGGACGGGGCGATGTCCGAGGATCAGCTCGTCGGCACGCTCGTGCTGACCATGGTGGTAGGCTACGAGACGACCGCGAGCATGCTCGCCAGCGGCCTATGGCTGCTCGCGACACGGGGCGACGCATACCGGCGCGTCTGTCTCGACCCGCGGCGGCTGCCGTCGGCGATCGAAGAGGTCTTGCGTTACGAGAGTCCCGTGCAGCGTGTCACCGTGCGCACGCTGACGGCGCCGATGACGGTCGGCGGCGTGCGGATCGAGGCCGGCGAGCACGTGACCGCGATCGTCGGGGCCGCTAATCGGGACCCCGACCGGTTCGACGATCCCGATCGCTTCGATATCGACCGGCAGCCGAATCATCACCTGGCGTTCGGTGTCGGCATTCACGCTTGCCTTGCTCAGTCGCTGGCGCGGTTGCAGGCCCGGATTGCGTTCGAGCGGCTCGTCGCTCGGGCGCCGAAACTGTCCGTCATCGATCCGAAGCCGTGTTGGCGGCCCACGAGCGGTGCGGTGCGCGGATTGGCGAGGCTGGCTATTTCGGTTGGTTGAAGGCGCCGCTATGGGGAGTCGTAGACGGTATTAAATCTGGCACCGGTTGGGCGATACAGTCGAGCACTGACAACGGTTGGCAGCTAAAGATGCGCGACGGCCGCACCCTGATCTTTGCCGAGTGTGCTGCATGCACCAACGCCCGCGCAGCGGCACTGCGGGAGTTCGATGACAGGCTGAGCAACAAGCTGACGCTTACCCGCGATTCGTACGGCAACCTCACGCAGGTGACAGGTCCAGACGGGCGCTATATCAGCCTGACGTACGACAGCTCAAACCGAGTCACTCAGGCTCAGGACAACATCGGTCGCATCGTCACGTACCAATACGATTCGGGCGGTCGCTTGGCGCAGGTCACCAACCCCGACGGCGGGGTGGAGAGCTACACTTACGACTCGTCCAATAACATGCTGAGTGTGACGAAGCCGGGTGGCCAAACGATGGTGACGAATCAGTACGACACCAACAACCGGGTCGTGAAGCAGACGCTTGCAGACGGCAGCATCTACCAGTTTGCTTACACGCTCGACGGCAGCAACAACGTCACGCAGACCGCCATCACGGACCCGAACGGCAACGTGCGGCAAGTGAATTTCAACTCCGCCAGCTATGCGACGAGCATAACGTGGGCGACGGGTAAGCCCGAAGCACAGAGCTTTAGCTACACGCGGGGTGCGGGCACCAACCTCCTTACGGCAAGCACTGACGCGCTGGGGCGCACCACGAGTTACACATACGACTCGATGGGTAATCTCACGAGTGCGACGGCACTCTCGGGTACGTCACAGGCGGTGACGGTCAACTATACGTACGACCCCGTCTATAACCGTCTTACCACCTACGCCGACGGGCTGGGTCACACTGACGTCTTCCACTATGACAGCTTGGGCAATCGCATCGAGGCGGACGATGCGTTAGGTGACGCCACGCACTTTGCATACAACGGCTTGGGGCAGATGACTTCGGCCACCGACCCGATGGGCAATGCCACGACGTTCAGCTATCAGGATGGCGACGTGGTGTCTATCACGGACCCGCTCGGGCGTACCGTCACCCGGCTTACCGACGGAATCGGGCGGTTGTTATCCGTGTCGGATCCACTGGGCAATACCACGCGCTTCGATTACAACGGGCGCAGCTTGCCGACTCGCGTAACCGATGCGCGCGGGGGTGTCACGAGTCTCGCGTACGATGCCGATGGCAACGTCACCAGCTTCACCGATGCGAATGGCGGCGTGACCGCTTTCACGTACGACGCAAAAGACCGGCCTGCAAGCCGCACCGATCCGCTTCAGGCCACCGAGAGCTATGCGTACGACGGCGACGACAACCTCACGCAGTTCACCGATCGGACCGGCAAGGTCGCCACATTCAGCTACGACGGACTGAACCGCCGCGTATCAGCCGCGTATGGGCAGACGCAATCGGGCGGCACGCTCACAGCGCCAGATGCGACGGTGAGCACAACCTACGATGCCGGCAGCCGGCCCTCTCAAATCGTCGACAGCCAAGGCGGCACCATCTCGCGGACCTATGACGGACTGGATCGGCTGACCGGCGAGACGACCTCGCAGGGCAGCGTCAGTTACGCGTACGATGCCGCGAACCGACGCACCAGCTTCCAGGTGGCCGGCCAGAGCGGCGTGACCTATGCGTACGACAACGCCGATCGGCTCACGACGATCACGCAAGGCAGTGCCCAGGTGGGCTTCACTTACGAT
>NZ_QRGA01000003.1:0-670 GCF_003367175.1 Trinickia dinghuensis
TTCCGGTTCGGGTGGTTCCGGTTCGGGTGGTTCCGGTTCGGGTGGTTCCGGTTCGGGTGGTTCCGGTTCGGGTGGCTCCGGTTCGGGTGGCTCCGGCTCGGGTGGCTCCGGCTCGGGTGGCTCCGGCTCGGGTGGCTCCGGTTCTGGCGGCTCCGGCTCGGGTGGCTCCGGCTCTGGTGGTTCCGGCTCTGGTGGTTCCGGCTCGGGTGGCTCCGGTTCTGGCGGCTCGGGAAGCGGCGGACACGGTGGCTCCGGAGGCGGATGTGGCTGCGGCGGTAGTGGTGGATCCGGTGGAAACGGCAACTCCGGCAGCGGACACGGTTCCGGCGGGACAGGCTCAGGCAATGGCGGATCCGGTGGAAATGGCAACGGAAACTCCGGCAGCGGCCACAGTTCCGACGGTAACGGAAACGGAAATAGCGGGACCGGCGGAAACGGCAACGGAAACACCGGCAGCGGTCACAGTACCGGCGGCAACGGAAACGGAAATAGCGGATCCGGTGGAAGCGGCAACGGAAACTCCGGCAGCGGTCACAGTACCGGCGGCAACGGAAACGGAAATAGCGGATCCGGTGGAAGCGGCAACGGAAACTCCGGCAGCGGCCACAGTTCCGACGGTAACGGAAACGGAAATAGCGGGACCGGCGGAAACGGCAACGGAAACACCGGC
>NZ_QRGA01000003.1:680-634061 GCF_003367175.1 Trinickia dinghuensis
GGCCATGGGTCCGGCGGAAACGGAAACAGCGGCAATGGATCCGGTAGCGGCAGCAACCACTGACGTACCAAGTGCCGCGTCGATCAACGACATCATCGATGCGTGCGCAACCGGCCGGAGAGCGGATATCCCCTTGTGGTAACCGCTCTCCTCGATGACCGGCTCGACCTTACCTTGCGCGACACATGCCGTTCAAGCCTCGCCTCGGGCCTCGCGTCTCAAAGATGCATCATCATCGGCGGATTCAGCGGCCGAACCCGCATCGGCGAACTGTCGGCGAACGCACCGACGACCGACGAGCATCGTCGGTATCGATCACAGCATCTCGAGCGGCACCTTCCTGCGCGGCGGCTTGAACTCACCGTCGATCTTCGCCAATTCCCGCTCGTTGAGGACGATGTCGAGCGCCTGGCGATTCGCGCGCACATGCTCGACGCTGCCCGCCTTCGGAATAGCGCAGACCCCAGGCTGCGACAGCACCCACGCCAGTGCGATCTGCACCGGCGTCAGACCGCGCTCGCGCGCGATTTCATCCAGCACCGATCGCTTGGGCAAGCGCATGTGATCGATCGGACTATAGGCCATTGCGGGCATCCGATGCGCCTTCAGCCAAGGCAGCAGATCGAACTCGGGCCCGCGCCGGGCCACGTTGTAGAGAATCTGATTCGCGGCGCAGGCCTGCCCACCGGCGTCGACGAGTTCGTCCATGTCGTCGACGTCGAGGTTGCTCACGCCCCAGTGCCGGATCTTCCCGCCGCGCCGCAAGCCCTCGAGGCCCTCGACCGTTTCCTCGAGCGGGACACCGCCGCGCCAATGCAGCAAATACAAATCGAGCCGATCGGTCTTCAAGCGTTTCAGGCTCGCCTCGCACGAAGCGACGACCCCACGCCGGCCCGCATTGTGCGGATACACCTTGCTGACGAGGAAGATACGATCGCGCAGTCCTGCCAGCGCCTCGCCGAGCAACGCTTCGGTTTCCCCTTCGCCATACATTTCGGCCGTATCGATCACCGTCATGCCGAGTTCGATACCGGCGCGCAGTGCATCGATCTCGGCGGAGCGCCGCTCGGGCCGCTCACCCATTTCCCAGGTGCCTTGCCCCAGCCGGGCGATACGCTCGCCGTCGGGCAGCGTGACGAAAGCGTCGTCGCGCGTCATATCAACCTCCTCAACGATTGGCTATCGGATGCAGTGTAGTCATCGGGGGCGTGACTTGCGCTTGCATCGACGAATGGGCGGTATCAGAGGCGCGTATGCTCGGCTTCAACCTGTCGATATCCGGCCCTGACGGCGCCGCGATGACATAAAATTGCCGCTTGCCCCTCGCCGCGCACATTCCATGAACAACGCTTCCTCCGAAGACCGCTGGCGCGATTTGCGCCCGGACCCGGACAACGACACGCCGCTTTACCTGCAGCTCGCGCGCAAGCTCGGCCAGGCCATCCACGAGAACCGCTGGAACGCCGGCGAAGCACTGCCCTCGGAGCGCGTGCTGTCCGATGCGCTCGGCGTTTCGCGCATCACGGCCCGCAAGGCGATCGCACTGCTCGTGGAGCAAGGTTTGATCCGCCGCACTCAAGGCGCGGGAAGCTTCATCACGCCACGCTACGACGATCCCCTCTCGCGTTTGTCGAGCTTCAGCGAAATGCTGCGCCGGCGCGGCTTCACGCCCAGTTCCAAATGGATTTCGCGCGAGATTCAACCGGCGAGCCGCGATGAAGTCATCCAGCTCGGTTTGTCGCCGGCCGCGGCCGTCACGCGTCTGAAGCGCCTGCGGCTCGCCAATGGCATCGTCATGGCCGTCGAGAATTCCACGCTGCCCGCGTCGGTCATCCCCGATCCGAACGCAATCGGCGATTCGCTCTACAGCTATCTCGAACAGCGGGGCCTCGGCATCACGCGCGCCCTGCAGCATTTCCGCGCCGTCAATGCGAGCGACGAGATCGCGCTGCAGATGGGCATCGCGACACACGACGCCCTGCTGCTCATCACGCGTATCGGCTACACCACCGATCAGCGCGCGATCGAGTTGACCGACACGTACTGCCGCAACGACTACTACGACTTCGTCGCCGAACTTCGGAAGTAGTCGCCGCACACGCCGTGCCTAGCACACCGCCGCGCTAGGCAGTCCAGCTCGCCGCATCGGCGCCGAGCGGCACCGGCGGCCGGTCGAATCGAGGCGGTGTGGCCAACATCGTCTCGGCCGGCGCCGTGGCCAGCACCTTGCCGAAAGGCGAGTCCATCGTCTGCATCAGATCGCGCACGGCGTCCAGCGGCACGTCGGGCGCGCGCCATCCATCGGCGATCGTACCGAACGACTGCAGCCACCGCCCTGTTTGCGCCAGCGAAACGCGCACGTGCCAGCTACCGCCTTCGACAGCCCGGCGCAGCAACGCCGCCATCGCGCCGAAAGCGGCGAGATATCCGGTCGCGTGGTCGAGTGCCTGACAAGGAAGATGCTTGGGTGCCGTCGCTCCGGCCGCCGCGCGCTCGGTCCAGGCGATGCCGCTCGCCGATTGCACGAGACTGTCGAAGCCGCGCCGCTGCGCCCAAGGGCCCGCATGCCCGTACGCGCAGATCGACACGTAGACGATCCCGGGCCGCGCCCGCGCCAGCGCCTCGGGCGAGAACCCATGCGCCGCCAGCGCGCCGGGACGATAAGCCTGCAGGAAGATGTCGGCCTCGCTTGCGAGCGCGTGCAGCGTGGCCCGCTCGTCCTCTCGGCGCAAATCGAGCAGCGCCGAACGCTTGCCTCGGCCGTTGTCGATGACGAGCGGCGCGATGTTGGGCAGATGCGGTCCGTTGACGAGCAAGACGTCGGCTCCATGCTGAGCGAGCGTGCGCCCGGCCACGGGCCCCGCAATGATGCGGCTCAAATCGAGCACGCGCACGCCGCCGAGCGGACGGGCGTCGATCGCACCGGCCGCGCGGCCGATCGGCATTGGCCGTGCATCGCCCTCACCGTCGCCGCCGATCCGTTCGATCTCGAACAGCGGCAGCGCGGCGATCGCCGACGCCTGTTCGAGTGCGGCCCATTCGTCCGGACGCCTAATCAACGCCGCGCACAGCCCCGCATCGGCGAGCGCTTGATCGAGCGCGGCGCCGTCCCAGCCCCGAATTGCCGCGCTGACGCCCGCATGATCGTTCGCGCAGCCGAGCAGATTGACGACGCCTTGCCGATGATGCGGAAAATTCGTGTGCAACTGAATCCAGCGCCCATCGCGCGTTTCATAAAACCCCATCAACGGATCGCGCAGTTCCGGCGCGGCGCCTTCATCGATGCGTAGATACCGCTCGCTGCGAAACACGGCAAGCGCGCGCCGCTGCTCGACTTCGATACGTTGACCGATTCCGGTGCGCAGCCGGTGGCATTGCGCCGCGGCCAATGCGGCGGCACCGATCGTCGCGCCGGCGAGCGCACCGACGCGATAGACGGAAGGCAGCCCCGGATCCTCGCCGACAAGACGGACATCGTCCAATGCAGTTACATCGCAACCGGCCAACGACCAAATATGTTCGAGCGCACTGAAGGCAGTCATGGTCTGAAAAGAACGAAGTGACGATGTCGACGAGTCTAGGTTCGCGCTCCATGCCGATCAATCTCGATTTAAGCGATCAAGCCGCGGCCTGGCGCAAGCGCAAAGCCGGCACCGGCAGCCGCGGACGAGCGAGCGCCTCCTGCTTGCCGCTCTCGTCCCGCGAACCCGCGCTCCTCACCGTCACGCGTACGTCGCCGCGCCCCGAGCCGATCCACGTCCGCGCCCCGGCGGGCAACAAAAACGACTGACCGGAATCGAGCCAATAGTCTTCGGCGTCGCCCTCGATCGTCAGCCAAAGCGTGCCGTGCGCCACCTCGACGACGAGCGACCGGTCCACGCGCCATGCCGTGGCGGGTTCGTCGTATCCCATTTCGAACGTCCGGATTTCGCGCATCGCCTTACTCCTTCAAAATTGTTCCGTCTATTCATTATTGCGATAGCACGGCTACAATCACATGCACAGTACCGAACAGTTTTCGGCCGAACTGTTCAGCCAAAATCCCGAACAGTTACCGTTGCCGGTTGGAGGACGAGGATGAAAATCGAGATCGACCGCGCGAGCGGCGTGCCGATGACCGAGCAGATCGTCGCGGCCATGGATCGCTGGATTCGTTCTCGCGACGCGCATGCGGGCGCCAAGCTGCCGTCGATCCGCCAGCTCGCGCACGAATGCGGCATCAGCCGCTTCCCCGTGATCGAGGCCTACGACCGGCTCGTCTCGCTGGGGCTCGTCGAATCGCGCCACGGGTCGGGGTTTTATGTGAGCGGCCGCGCTCAGGCCGCGCTCGATCGCTGCGGCGCGTCGGACCCGCGCCGCGCCGAGGAGGAATCGAACTACATCCTCGAGCAGTTCAATCACCCGGGCGGCACGCTCAAGCTCGGCAGCGGATTCATTCCCGAGCCGTGGCGCGACGTGGAAGGCATCGCGCAGGCGGTGCGCCACGTCGCGCGCACCGATCCCGGATCGCTGATCGATTACGCGACGCCGCTCGGCAACGCCGCGCTGCGCGAACACCTGCAGGCGCGCATCGCCCCGCTCGGGATCCGCGCCGACGCCTCCCAGATCTTGGTCACGTTCGGTGCGAGCCAGGCCATCGATCTCATCGTGCGCTACATGCTGCGCGCGGGCGATACGATGTTCGTCGAGGATCCCGGCTACTACAATTTATTCGGACTCCTAAAGTTGCACGGCGTCAACGTCGTCGGCATTCCGCGCACGGCCACGGGGCCGGACATCGAAGCGCTGCAGGCCGAGCTGAAGCGGCATCGCCCGCGAGCGCTGTTCGTCAACACGGTTTTTCATAATCCGACCGGGACGGTCGTGGCGCCGTCGGTCGCCTTTCGCCTGCTGCAGCTCGCGCACGAGCACGACTTCACGATTGTCGAGGACGACATCTACGCCGATTTCCAAGCGGATACGACCGACCGGCTTGCCGCGCTCGATCAGCTCGAACGCGTGATCTATATCGGCGGATTGTCGAAAACGCTGTCGTCGTCGCTGCGGATCGGCTTCATCGCCGCGAGCCGCAAGACGGTCAAGGACCTCGGGGACATCAAGATGCTCACGAGCATCAGCGGCTCGCAGTTCGCCGAGGCGGTCACGCTGGCGATGCTCGAGCGCGGCGCCTACCGCAAGTTCCTGGAACGGCTCCGGCGCCGCATGACCGACGCGCTGGGCACGACGACGCGCACGCTCGAGGCACACGGCTGGCAACTGTTCGCGCCGCCGGCCGGCGGCAAGTTCATCTGGGCGCGCGTGCCGCATATCGACGATTCGCAAACGTTGATCGAGTGCGCGGCCGAATGCGGCGTGACGATCGCCGCGGGCAGCTACTTCCGTCCGCACGGGGAATCGAGCCCGTGGATCCGGATCAACGCCGCCTATGCGCAAGATCGGCGCGCTCACGCGTTCTTCGCCCGCGCGGGACAGTTGGCGCCGAGCGGCGACGCGCGCCCCTCGGGCGCAAACGAGCGCGCGCTCGTCGACTAAAGCTAAAGCTCGTCCCGGGCCTCTCCGCCCACACCGCGCGGAACGACCCCGCCGGAGCGCCGCGTTGGGGCGCACGGCACCGGCGTTGTGCGCGCACGCATCATGCGGAGCGGCGCGCGCTCGAGTTCGGCCCGCCGGTTCGGCCCGCCGGCAAGCGCATCGTCATCTTGCATAAATCTTGCTGGCGTATGCTGTACAGTTGAGCCAGCGTTCAGTGCTGTCTTGAAAGTGTCGCTGAAGGGCAGCTTGGCTCGCGAGGCACCCCGCGGCGCCTGTATTCACTTCCGTCCGATTTCCCATGAGCATGATCGACCTCGATCCTCCCGGCTTTCAACCGCCTCGTCCCGTCGCGGACGATGAGGGTAGCCGCCGCACCGTCGTCTATGGCGGCTACACCGTATTCAGCGTGTTCCAACCGGTGTTTTCGGTCTCGCATCGCCGCGCGATCGGCTATCACGCGTCGCTGCGCGCGCACGACGAACACGGACGGCCGGTCCCCTCGCGCGACGTCTTCGGGCAGGCCGCGCGGCGCGGCGATCTGCTCGAGCTCGGGCGGCTCGCCGAGTCGCTGCATCTGGGCAATTTCAGCGCGATCGACGGTCACGACGAGTGGCTCTTCCTGAGCCTGCATCCGGCCGCGCTGATGGATACGAGCTACGGGGACGCACTGCTCGCGAATCTGAAGTCGCTGAGCCTGCCGCCGCAGCGTGTCGTGCTCGAAGTCCCCGAGCAAGCGGGCGGCGAAACGGGCCGCTTCGCCGAGATCGTCGACAGCCTGCGCAAATCGGGCTTTCTGATCGCACTCGGCGGGTTCGGGGCGAAGCACTCGAACATCGACCGCGTTTGGCATCTGCATCCGGACATCGTTTCGCTCGATCGCGGCATCCTGGCGCAAGCGAGCGAGCACTCGCACTTCGAACGCGTGCTGCCGCAACTCGTCTCGCTGCTGCATGAATCGGGGCAGCTCGTGTTGATGGGCGGTCTGACGACGGAGCGCGACGCGTTGATCGCACTCGAGTGCAACGTCGACTTCGTTCAAGGCAGCTATTTCGCGGAGCCCAGCGCGCAACCCGTGGAGCCGCAAGCCGCGGCGGGGCTCGTCGATGCGTTGTCGGCGGCCTTGCGCAAGCGCATCGCGGTTCGCGAGCGCGCGCAAGCCGCGCGCCTCGCGCCGTATGTGAAATCGCTGGAACAAGCCTGCACGCGCTTCGTGGCCGGCACGCCGGTCGATGCAGCATGCGATGAGCTTTTGAAGCTGTCGGACACGGCGCGCTGCTTCTTGCTGGACGCTCAAGGCCGGCAAATCGGCGACAACGTCGTGCCGAGCGGCCGCGTCTCGCGGCGCGCGAAGCGTTTCAAGCCGCTGCTGCACTCGGAAGGCGCGAACTGGGCCCATCGCCCCTACTTCACCGAAGCCGTCCAGGCGCCGGGGCCCGTGCACGTCACGGCGCCGTATCTCTCGCTGAACGAGGCCCATTTGTGCGTCACGGCGTCGGTCGCCGCGCAAACCGCTCACGGGCTGCAGGTGCTGTGCGTCGATATCGATTGGGAAGCGGCCTCGCATGGGCGCTAACCCAGCCGTGAACGTCGCCGCGGCCGCAGCGTAGTGACATTGCGGTAATCACGTCAAGCCACGGTCAGGCCACGCACTGAGCCGTCGCTGACGCGCCGGCGATCCGCGCCAGCAATTGCGCGATCGCGCGCGCGCCGAAACGGCGGTTCAACGCATCCACTTCCACCCCGCTCGTCACGAGCGTGAAAGCGCCGCGCGCGTCGCCCGAGCCTTCGCTCCCGGAACGGAAGCGAACCAGGCCGACCACCTCGCACGCGCGCACGAGCGCGAACGCGCCCCCCCAATCGTGCGGCAGCGCATGCGCTTCGAGCGCGGCCCCTTCGTTTGCCGCTCCCGCGCATTCAACGGCCGAGTCCACCGTTTGCAGGGGCCGACTCGCGTTGCCGGCCGCGGCGGCAATGATCACCGCACTGTCGACGAACAACCGCATCGCACTGACCGCATCGGCGCCATGAATCGCCGCCCGCAACCGTTCGATGTTGCCCATGCTGAGTTCGTCAGGCGCCACGCGATCGCGCGGCTTGCCGTTCGGCACGCGCTCTTGTCCGCCGGACAGACGCAGGCGGGCCCGGTGCGCGAGTTGGCGGCAGTGCGCGGCGGTTTTGCCGACGACCTCGGCAATCTGCGCATAGTCGTAATCGAACGCTTCGTGCAAGACGAACGCCGCGCGTTCGTCGGGCGAGAGGCGATCGAACAGCAGCGCCACGGCCTCGGATACGGAAGCCGCACGCAGCACTTCGTCTTCGGCCGACGGTGCCATGTCGTCGAGCCACGGCTGCATCACCCATTCGCTCGCACGCGCCGCCTGCTCCGACTGCAGGCGCCGGATGCGGTCGATCGCGAGCCGCGTCGTCACCGTCGTCAGCCAGGCGAGCGGCGTGCGCAGATCGCCCGCGGCCGCCGTGTGCCACTTCAGCCATGCGTCTTGGACGACGTCCTCGGCCTCGGCCCGGCTGCCGAGCATCCGATAGGCGATCGACGTGAGCCGCGCGCGGGCGGCCTCGAAACCCGATGTTTTGTCTTTTTCTTCTTGCGTCATTGAATTGGCTCCCAAAGTCGAGCTGTCGGCGCGCCGTGCGCCTCCGTCATATTGACGGACGAGCGCGCCTCGATGTGACGTGCGTTCCGTAGTTTTTCATTGCCGACGGAAACGCGGATTTCGTATTCACCTCACGCGCGGCGGTTTTGTCGAAGCCCCGTCACGTCCTTTCCCATCCGTGCGTCATGACAGCGAGGACCGCCCGCGCGGAGTATGCTCGACCGGCGGCCATCGTCGATTCCTATCCGAGGAGCGCCATGCCTTCCTACCCACATAGCCAGCTCGTGCCGACCGTCATCGAACAATCGGGTCGCGGCGAGCGCGCCTACGACATCTATTCCCGCTTGCTGCGCGAGCGCATCGTGTTTCTGGTCGGGCCCGTGACCGACGAAACGGCGAGTCTTATCGTCGCGCAGATGCTGTTTCTCGAGTCCGAGAACCCCGACAAGGATATTTTCTTTTACATCAATTCGCCGGGCGGCTCGGTTTATGACGGCCTCGCGATCTACGACACGATGCAGTTCGTGAAACCGCAAGTCTCGACGCTGTGTACCGGATTCGCTGCAAGCATGGGGGCGTTCTTGCTCGCCGCGGGCGAAAAAGGGAAGCGTTTCGCGCTGCCGAACGCGCGCATCATGATCCACCAGCCCTCGGGCGGCAATCAAGGCACGGCGGCGGACATCGAGATTCAAGCCAAGGAAGTGCTGTTCCAGCGCGAGCGGCTCAATCAGGTCCTCGCGGAACGGACCGGGCAACCGATCGAGCGGATCGCGAAGGATACCGATCGCGACAATTTCATGTCGGCCGCCGCGGCAAAAGAGTACGGTCTCATCGACGATGTGCTGACCGATCGCGTCGCGCTGGCCGACGTCGCGCGGCGGACGTCGCTTTGAATCGAACGCCGCGCCATGAAAAAAGGCCCTCCGATGCGGAGAGCCTTTATCGATGGGTGGGCGCCCTAGCGGACACCCAACCCTCGGCAATGAGCCGGCGCTTGGGCGCTTGGCGTTAGGCGAAGTTCTTCGCCGCGAAATCCCAGTTCACGAGGTTCCAGTACGCTTCGACGAACTTCGGACGCGCATTGCGGTAGTCGATGTAGTAAGCGTGTTCCCACACGTCGATCGTCAGCAGTGCCTTGGCGTCGGTCGTCAGAGGCGTGGCGGCGTTGCTCGTCGAAACGATGTCGACCGAGCCGTCGGCCTTCTTCACGAGCCACGTCCAGCCCGAACCGAAGTTGCCCGCGGCAGCCTTCGAGAACGCTTCCTTGAACGCGTCGAAGGAGCCCCACTTCGCGTTGATCGCGTCGCCCAGCGCACCGCTCGGGGCGCCGCCGCCTTGCGGCTTCAGGCTGTTCCAGAAGAACGTGTGATTCCAGATTTGCGCGGCGTTGTTGAAGATACCGCCCGACGCCTTCTTGACGATCTCTTCGAGCTGCAGGTTTTCGAACTCGGTGCCCTTGATCAGGTTGTTCAAGTTCGTGACGTAGGCTTGATGGTGCTTGCCATAGTGAAACTCGAGCGTTTCCTCCGACATATGCGGAGCGAGCGCGTTCTTCGCGTACGGCAGCGGCGGGAGCGTATGTTCCATGGTGCTGATCCTTCTGTGTTATGGGGAAGTAGGCGACTAACGCTGTAGAGCAATGGATTGTAGGCGACTTGGAATAACCCCGCAAACCGGCGGCCTTTATGCGCAGCATTGACCGCCCTGCTCTTCGATCGGCGTAAAAAATGCTCTCGCAACGTGCATTTCGTCGCATGGATAGACGGAGATGACCGGCGATCGAGCCCGATTGCCGCGCGCGAGACATCGAACGCTTCAGCATGCGCCGGGCCACGACGTTCGTTCGGCGCCGGGCACGTGAAAGCTTTGAAGGTTTGAACGGCCGGCGCTTCGATCAGAAACCGCCGGTCAGTCCTAGAAACCGTCGGTCAGTCTCGGCTGCACGTCTTTCAGCGTGACGTCGGCCGACCCTTCGGCCACATGGACGGTCAGCCGCTTCTCCCGCTTGAGCGCGGACGGCGAGCGCACCGCGCGCCCCGTCTGCGCGTCGATGAGCGCCGCGTAACCGCGCTCCAGCGTGCGCTGCGGGCTGAGCACCTCGAGCCGGGCCGCGAGCGTGCCCACTTGCGCCGTGCGCCGCTCGCCCTGCCGATCGAGGCCGGCGTCGAGCCGGCGCGAGAGCCCGGCCAGCGCCGCGCGCGGTGCCGCGAGATCAGGGCGCCAGCGCTGCCAGGAGAGCCGCACCAGCGCAAACCGGGCCTGCGCGTCGCGCAACGGGCGCCCGCCCGCCGACGCCAGCCGCGCCCGCAATTGCTGAAGATGCGTCCGTTGGCGCCGCAGCCGCTCGGCGGGGCTCACGAGCCGGCGCGCAAGCCAATCGAGTTGCTGAGCGCGCCGCTCCATGAGCCGCCCGAAGCCCCGCGCCAGCGCGGTCGTGCGATGGTCGAGCTCGCGCAGCAGCAGCGTGCGCTGGGGGCTCACGAGTTCGGCGGCGCCCGTCGGGGTCGGCGCGCGCACGTCCGCCGCGAAATCGGCGATCGTAAAATCCGTCTCGTGGCCGACCCCGCTTACCACCGGGAGCGCGCTCTCGGCAATCGCGCGCGCGACGCCTTCTTCGTTGAAGGACCACAGATCCTCGATCGAGCCGCCGCCCCGGCAGACGATCAGCACATCGACTTCCCGGCGCGCGTTCGCGGTCTCGATCATCGCCGCGACCTTCTCGGCCGCTCCCGCGCCCTGCACGGGCGCCGGGTAGACGATGACGGCAACGTGCGGGGCGCGGCGCGCGAGCGTCGTCAGCACGTCGCGCAACGCCGCGGCTTGCAGCGAAGTCACGACGCCGATCGCGCGAGGGTGCGTCGGCAGCGGCCGCTTGCGCTCGGGCGCGAACAGCCCCTGCGCTTCGAGCTGCGCCTTCAGTTTCAAAAACTGCTCGTAGAGCCGGCCCGTGCCGGTGCGGCGGACGGCCTCGACGTTCAGCTGCAGCTCGCCGCGCGGCTCGTACATCGTGACGAGCGCGCGCACTTCGATCTTGTCGCCTTCGCGCGGCGTGAATTCGGCGTGCTGGGCGCGGCCGCGAAACATCACGCAGCGCATCTGCGCGCCCGCATCCTTGATCGAAAAATACCAATGGCCGCTCGCCGCCCGCGTGAAATTCGAGACTTCGCCGGCAACCCAAACGAGCGGAAACGATCGCTCGAGCATCGTGCCGATCGCCCGGTTGAGCACCGAAACGGGAACGGCCACGTCGGCGTCGAACGGACTGGCGGAGGACGGCGCGCCGCCGCCGCCGGGTGGAAATGGAGGGCGAGATTGCATGCAGAACCTTTTTTTAGCCGGTCAGACGATAGACCGCCGCGCGGCCGACGTCCAGTACGCTCGCCATCGCGTGCAAGGTTTCCCACATAGCGGAGCATGCCATCCGATGGCGGAGAATCACGAAGGGAACCGCTGAAAAGCGCGAGCATCCGTCGCAAATTATTGATTTTTAAAGCATATTTCTCAACAGAACATTGGGCATGGCCGATAAGAAGTCCGATTTATCGGCTTCCCGGGCTGCGGCGTAGGAAGTTCTTCACAGAGTTATCCACAGCCCGTGTCGACGCGGCGAAATCCGCCGGCGCGCTCGCGGGCCGGCCGCCGCTTGCCGCGGTCTTGCCGAGCACGCTACAGTGCCGGGTCCTTCTTCCTAACCTTCGACAACCTGACGACCACGCACATGGATCGCATGGCCGACCGACTCAAAGCACGCGCCGAAGCTTACGTCACGCGCGAATGGCAGCGCCGCGGCACTTTCGCGTGGGCCATGACGCCGCTCGCCTGCCTGTTCGCCACGATCGCGGCTGTCCGGCGCGCGACGTTCGCGCTCGGCTGGCGCGAGCGCGTGAAAGTGGACGTACCCATCGTCGTCGTCGGCAACGTGACTGTCGGCGGCACCGGCAAGACGCCCACCGTCATCGCGCTCGTGGAAGCGCTGCGCGCGGCCGGCTTCACGCCGGGTGTCGTCTCGCGCGGATACGGATCGAAGGGCAGCGAACCGCGGCCCGTCACGTCGGCTTCGTCGGCGAGCCAGGTCGGCGACGAGCCTGTGCTGATCGCCCGCCGCACGAGCGCGCCCGTCTGGGTCTCGCGCGACCGCGTCGCGTGCGCGAAAGCGCTGCGAGCGGCGCACATCGACGTGGACGTGATCGTCAGCGACGACGGCCTGCAGCACTACCGCCTCGAGCGCGACGTCGAACTCGTCGTCTTCGATCAGCGCCTGGCGGGCAACGGCTTTCTGCTGCCCGCCGGCCCCCTGCGCGAGCCGCTTTCGCGGCGCCGCGACGCCACGCTCGTCAACAATCCGTTCGAGCGCGCGCTGCCGCCGTGGCCCGACACGTTCGCGCTCTCGCTGACCCCGGGCGACGCATGGCACCTCGCCGATCCGAGCCTGCGGCGCCCGCTCGCGCAGTTCGCCGGCACCCGCGTGCTGGCCGCCGCCGGCATCGGCGCGCCGGAGCGCTTTTTCGCGACGCTGCGCGCGGCCGGCCTGGCCCCGGCCACACGTCCGCTGCCCGATCACTACGCGTTTCACGACAACCCGTTCGTCGACGAAACCGTCGACGCGATCCTGGTGACCGAGAAGGATGCAGTAAAATTGGGCGCTTGGCGTGACGCTCGCATCTGGGTAGTCCCGGTCGAAGCCACGCTGCCCGCTCGCCTCATTGCTCTGGTTGTGGAGAAACTCCGTGGACGCTCGCCTGCTTGAAATCCTCGTTTGCCCGATTTGCAAGGGGCCGCTGACCTACGACCGCGCTCAGCAGGAGCTGATCTGCAACGCCGATAAACTCGCCTACCCGGTTCGCGACGGCATTCCCGTCATGCTCGTCGACGAAGCGCGCCAGACCGTCGAAGGCACGCCGGTCGAGCCGCTCGACCCGACGGGCGGCGCGTAACGCGCCCAACCTGCGCCGCGCACTCCCTTCCAGCCTTTTCACGCACCTCGATGACCGCCAACGCTCGTCACGACGCACCGCCTTTCGTCGCCGTCGTCCCTGCCCGTCTCGCCTCGACCCGCCTGCCTGAAAAACCGCTCGCCGACATCGCCGGCAAGCCGATGGTCGTGCGCGTGGCCGAACGTGCGCGCGAAGCCGGCGCGCAGCGCGTGCTGATCGCGACCGACGACGCGCGCGTGCTCGCGGCCGCGCAATCGCATGGGTTCGATGCACTGCTCACGCGCGCCGATCATCCGTCGGGCACGGACCGCCTCGCCGAAGTCGCGACGCAGCTCGGCCTGGACGACGACACGATCGTCGTCAACGTGCAGGGCGACGAGCCGCTGATCGACCCGGCACTGGTGCGCGACGTCGCGTCGCACCTGGCCGATCGCCCCGACTGCGCGATCGCGACGGCCGCGCATCCGATCGTCGATGCCGCCGAGGTCTTCAACCCGAACGTCGTGAAGGTCGTGCTCGACGCGCGCGGCGTGGCGCTGTACTTCTCGCGCGCGCCGATCCCTTGGCAGCGCGACGCATACGGGCCGCAGTGCGGCGCGCAAGCGATCGACGTCGCCGCCATGCCCGCGCCGCGGGCGGGCGCCGTGCTGCGGCACATCGGCCTGTACGCCTACCGCGCGCGATTCCTGCGCACGTACCCCGCGCTCGCCCAAGCGCCGATCGAACAAGCCGAGATGCTCGAGCAGTTGCGCGCCATGTGGCACGGCGAACGCATTGCCGTGCGCGTGACGCAAGAGGCGCCGGCGCCCGGCGTCGACACGCCGGCCGATCTCGAACGCGTGCGAACGCTTTTTCTGTCAAAGCGCTAACAGCGGCTAACGCATGGCATAATCAGGGCCGATTGCGCGAGCATTCGCACTATTCGCTTCTGGTCCCCGTTCGTTTGCCTTGTCGCCCACCGGCGGCTTCCCGTATCGTTCCTACGATGCGGTAGGCCCCGCGAGAGCGGCCGATGCGCCTTTGCGCCGGCCGCGACGCAAAGGTCGGAAATCGGTCGGAAGCGCAATGCCATCGGCATTTTGATTTGCGTTTGTTTTTCGCGCCGCAGCATTCACATACGATTCGGAGAACAGCATGCGTTTGATCCTGTTGGGCGCGCCGGGCGCCGGCAAGGGTACCCAGGCTAACTACATCAAGGAAAAGTTCGGGATTCCGCAGATTTCGACCGGTGACATGCTGCGCGCGGCCGTCAAGGCCGGCTCGCCGCTGGGCGTCGAGGCCAAGCGCTACATGGACGCGGGCGAACTCGTTCCCGATGCGCTCATCATCAACCTCGTGAAGGAGCGCCTGCTCGAGGCCGACTGCAAGAACGGCTATCTGTTCGACGGTTTCCCGCGCACGCTGCCGCAAGCCGAAGCGATGAAGGAAGCCGGCGTCGCGATCGATTACGTGCTGGAGATCGACGTGCCGTTCGACGAGATCATCGTGCGCATGAGCGGGCGCCGCACGCACCCGCAATCGGGGCGCACCTATCACGTCAAGTTCAATCCGCCGAAGGTCGAAGGGCAGGACGACGTCACGGGAGAGCCGCTGATCCAGCGCGAGGACGATAAGGAAGAGACGGTGAAAAAGCGTCTCGACGTCTACGTCGCGCAAACGAAGCCGCTCGTCGATTACTACCAGCAATGGGCGCAGCGCGGTGTCGAAAACGGCTTGAGCGCGCCGCAGTATCGCCGGATCTCGGGCCTCGGCAGCGTCGACGAAATTCGTCAGCGCGTGTTCGATGCGCTGAAGTAAGGCGCGGCCGGATCCGCAAAACCCGCCCTCGCGGCGGGTTTTTTTACGTCCGCCGATCATGGGCACTAGCGATTACAATCGTCGGCGGTCCGCATGCCAACCGGTCACGAGCCGGGCGGCGGCAGCACTGCACCCTCTTGGAAAATGAAAGGAGCTTCAGCATGGAGATTCGCGGCAACGCATTTTTGATCACCGGCGGCGCGTCGGGCCTCGGCGCGGCAACGGCACGGCTTTTCGCCGAACAGGGCGGGAAGGTCGCGATCGCCGATTTGAACGAAGATGCGGGGAATCAGCTCGCGAGTGAGATCGGCGGCGTCTTCGTCAAATGCGACGTGAGCCGCGAGGCCGACGCCAAAGCGGCCGTCGAAGCCGCGACGCGGCTCGGCCCGCTCGTCGGGCTCGTCAACTGCGCGGGCGTCGCACCGGCCGTCAAGACCGTCGGCAAAGACGGCCCGCACCCGCTCGAGAAGTTTCAGCGCACGATCGAAATCAACCTGATCGGTACGTTCAACATGCTGCGGCTCGCAGCCTTCGAGATGTCGAAGAACGAGCCGAACGCGAACGGCGAGCGCGGCGTGATCGTCAACACGGCCTCGGTGGCCGCTTTCGACGGACAAATCGGCCAAGCGGCCTACGCGGCGTCCAAGAGCGGCGTCGCCGGCATGACGCTGCCCGTCGCGCGCGATCTGTCGCGCAATGCGATTCGTGTGATGACGATCGCGCCCGGGATCTTCGAAACGCCAATGCTGCTCGGCATGCCGAAGGAAGTGCAGGACGCGCTCGGTGCGATGGTGCCGTTCCCGCCCCGGCTCGGCAAACCGAACGAGTACGCGATGCTCGTCAAGCAAATCTTCGACAACCCGATGCTGAACGGCGAAGTGATCCGCCTTGACGGCGCGATTCGGATGCAGCCGAAGTAAGCGGCACGCACCGCGAGCCGTACCGCCATACGACAACGCCCGGCCAGCGCTTACGCGCCGGCCGGGCGTTGTCTTTTATTCGATACCTTTCTCAGCAGCCGAACGAATCCGCGCCGAGCGACTACAAAACGGCCGCGGGGCGCCGCTCACGGCGCGCTTGATCAATCCTCGCCGTGGTCGGTGCGCTGGCGCAATTCGTTCAACTGCGACTCGACCGTCGTCGCATCCTCGGCGTCGGGACGATCGTCCAAATAACGCTCCAAATCCTCGAGCGCCGGACGCAGATAATCGAGCCGGGCGTAGGCGAAACCACGGTCGCGCACCTCCTCGATACTGCCGGGCAGCAAGACGACGAGCCGCTGCTGCACCGACAGCAGCCGCTGCCAGCGCTCCGATTGCAGATACACGGCCTTTAGATTGCGCAGCATGCGCGCGACGATCTCCCGCCCCGTCGCGGGCTGCAGTAGCATCCGCAGCGCGTTGCCGACCGACTGCTCGGTATGCGAGATGTAGGGCTCCAGCATGTCCACCATCTGCGTCTCGGACAGCGACTGGCCCGTTGTCGGATCGAGCATGACGTCGCCCTCGGGCAGGGTGACGCGCAGCAGGAAGTGCCCGGGGAACGAGACGCCCTTCACGGGCACGCCGATTTGCTCCCCCAGTTCCAGATACAGGACCGCGAGCGAGATCGGAATGCCGCGCCGGCGCTTGAGCACGACGTTCAGGTGGCTGTTGTCCGGATCGTAGTAGTCGTTCAGATTTCCGGCGAACCCAAGCTCGCGGAAGAAGAAGCGATTCAGCGCACCGATCCTCTCCGTCAAATCGGCGCCCTCGGGCAGACGCCGCTTCAGGCGCAGCGCGAGCTCGTCGAGTTCCGCGAGCACGCCTTCGAGATCGAGATCGGGATACGCATCTTGCGCGAGCGAGACCGCTGTCTCGGTGAGAGGCAGACTGTCGTCGTCGGCAACGAGGGTGGCGAAGTAATCGAGTACGGATGTCATGGCCGTCACTTGGCACGCCTTCTGAAGTACGCGTATTTGAATCCCATCAGCCAAAGCATACTGAAATATAGTGCGGCAAACAGAACGAGGCAGGAACCGAGCAGCGCAATGCGCTCGAAAGGATGCGCGCGCAAGCCGATCCAGTCGAAATTGATGGCGCACCAGTGCATCGCGCCGGCGAGCAGCAGCGACGCCCCCGCCAGTTGCACGAGAAAATGCAGCCACCCGCTCGACGGAGTATAGATGCCGCGCCGGCGCAAACCGATGAACAACAGCGAAGCGTTAACGCAAGCTCCGAGCCCGACGCTGAGCGTGAGTCCCGCATGCGAGAGCAAGGGCACGAACGCGTAGTTCGACAGCTGCGTGACGATCAGCACCGCGATCCCGATCTTCACCGGCGTCTTGATGTCCTGCTTGGCGTAAAAGCCCGGCGCGAGGATCTTGATGAGGATCAGGCCGATCAGGCCGACCCCGTATGCCGTCAGCGCGCGGCCGACCATCACCACGGAGTGGGCGTCGAACCGGCCATAGTCGAACAGCGCCGCCGTGAGCGGATCGGCAAAGAAAAGCAGCGCGAGCGCGCTCGGCATGGCAAGCAAGAAGGTCACGCGCAGCCCCCAATCGAGCAGCGACGAATATTCGTGCGGATCTGCGTCGGCATGCGCCTTCGCCAGGCTCGGCAGCAAGATCGTGCCGAGCGCGACGCCGAGCAGGGCCGTCGGAAACTCCATCAGGCGATCGGCGTAGTAAATCCATGAAACGGCGCCGGGCCCGAGTCGCGAAGCGATGTTCGTATTGATGATGAGACTGATCTGCGCGACCGACACGGCGAGCGTCGCCGGTACCATCTTGAGGAGCACACGCTTGACGCCGCGGTGCGCAAGCGCGGCGAACGGATTGAATCCGATGCGCGGCGCCATGTCGATCTTGCCGAGCGCCGGCAGCTGCACGAAGAACTGCAGCACGCCGCCGACGACGACGGCCCAAGCCAGCGCATACACGGGCACCTTCATATGCGGCGCGACGAACACGGCCGCGATGATGAACACGATATTCAGCAGCACGGGCGCGAAGGCGGGCAGCGAGAACTTGCCGTACGTATTCAGTACGCCGGCGGCCAGCGTCGTCAGCGAGATGAAGATGATGTACGGGAACATGATCCGCGTCATCGCCACGGCCAGACCGAACGCCTGCCCGTCGGCCCGCAAGCCCGACGCGACCACGAACACGACCCAGGAGGAACCCAGCACGCCCAGGACGGAGACGAGGGCCAGGATCCACGCGAGCACGGTCGACATCGCGTCGACGAGCGCCTTGGTGGCGTCGTGGCCTTGTTGATTCTTGAACTCGGCCAGGATCGGCACGAACGCCTGCGAGAATGCGCCTTCGGCGGACAGGCGCCGCAGCAGGTTCGGGATACGGAAAGCGACGTAGAACGCGTCCGTGAATTGACTGGCGCCGAACGCACGGGCGATCAGCGTCTCGCGGGCCAGACCGGTCACGCGCGACAGCAGCGTGAAGCCGCTGACCGTCAGCAGGGCTCGGAAAAGATTCATGGGGGCGAATTATACGGATACCGACGGCCCGCCCCGTATCAAAGACTGGTCGGCCGCGCCGCCGCCGACATGGCGGATTTAAAGACGTCGGCCGCACGGCCGAACGGACATCCAGCCCTCTTCGACCCCGCTCGCCGCGATCGGTTGCAGCAGCGCGTCATTTGCCGCGCGCTTGCCATGTGCCTGATTTTGTTGCTATACTCGCGCGTTTCGAAGCTCAATCTCGGTTTCAAGCCGGCCTTTCCTCGTTTTTGGCCGGCCCGGGTTGCTGGCTGAGAGGCCGGCTAAGGGCCCAACGGCGAGCGTCAGGCAGTGGTTTGCTTGCCGCCGTGTTCGCGGCGAGTTCGCGAAAACCACGAGCACGCTACGCCGGTGTATTTGCACTTCCGGGCAATCGCTTCCGGAAGTTCGGACCAAAAGCGGCACTCGATCGGCCTACCGGCCGGGCGCCGAAACAGTACAGGACAAGGAACTCTCATGGCTAACTCCGCACAAGCACGCAAGCGCGCCCGTCAGGCCGCCAAAGCGAACTCGCACAACTCGGCCCTGCGCTCGAAGTACCGCACGGCAGTCAAGGCTGTCCGCAAGGCGATCGAAGCCGGCGACCAAGCCAAGGCCGTCGAGCTTTTCCAAGCTTCGTCGAAGACGATGGACATCATCGCCGACAAGAAAATCGTTCACAAGAACAAGGCCGCTCGCCATAAGAGCCGTCTGGCTGCAGCCATCAAGGGCCTGCAAGCCGCAGCTGCGCAGTAAGTCTGCAGCGGGCGGGGCGCCTGTCGCCTCGCTTGACCGGCGGCACGTTCGATCAGCGAACCCGCCGCCGGAAGCGCTTGCTCGGCAACAAAAAAGCCCGCATTTTTCGATTTGCGGGCTTTTTTGCGTGCCGAATTCGGCGCGATCTTCATTGATCTTCAATCTCGGTCGAAACCGCTCGGCCGATCTCGCCTTTCCTTCTCGCCTTTCCTCATTAGGCAGGCGCAGGCCCTCAACCGGGCCCAACTTCCTTATTGCTTCTGCACCGCGCCGTGATCGTCGGGCAACTCGCAAGCCTCGGTCACCACGAGGTCGTTGTCTTTTGCGAAATTCATGACGAAATCGAAGGCCATCGGTTCGATCTCGCGCAGCCGCGAATCGACGATGACGCACTTGAGATCGCCAAGAAGTGTGGGACGCACGTAGCGCGAGTACTGCAGCCGCGCGTTCGGGCCGTGGGCGCCGGGGCCGAAGCAGGACATGACACCCGCGAGGCGTTCCGACCAATCACTAGGACGGAATTTCTTTCCGTTCTTGGTGATGCCTTGAATGAAGTATTCAGTGTGGGATGCTTCGGCCATGTAAAAAACCCATGTAACTTGCCCGAAGCCTGCCCGCCGGGCTTGGGAAAACTCGTCGATTATACCACCGGAAGCGACTTTTGCCGCACTGCACACAAACGGGGCATGCCCGCCGGGCGGGCATCCGCGCGGCTCGCCAAACCTCGTCAAACCAAAAGAAATCCTTTATGCTGCCTGTAGTTACCACATCCGACGGCGGCGCCGTCCGGTATCGATAGCGTTCGCCGAACGCTACATTCATACCGGGTGAGGCCCGCCGTATTTGTTTTATGGCCGCCAAACAGATCCGACACTACCTGCAGTTCAACGACTTCTCCCGGGACGACTACGAGTACGTGCTGGAGCGCGCCCGCATCCTGAAGCGCAAGTTCAAGAACTACGAGACCTATCACCCGCTGCACGACCGCACGCTCGCGATGATCTTCGAGAAGAGTTCGACGCGCACGCGGCTGTCGTTCGAAGCCGGCATCTTCCAGCTCGGCGGCCATGCCGTGTTCATGAGCACGCGCGATACCCAACTCGGCCGCGGCGAGCCGATCGAAGACGCGGCTCAGGTGATTTCGCGGATGGTCGACATCATCATGATCCGCACGTTCGGGCAGGATATCCTGCGCCGCTTCGCGGAAAACTCGCGCGTGCCCGTCATCAACGGCCTGACGAACGAGTATCACCCATGCCAGGTGCTCGCGGATATTTTCACGTTCTACGAGCATCGGGGTCCGATCGCGGGCAAGACGGTGGCCTGGGTCGGCGACGCGAACAACATGCTCTACACCTGGATCGAGGCCGCGCAGATTCTCGGCTTCAAGCTGCGCCTGTCGACGCCGGCCGGCTATAAGCTCGACCCGGCACTGGTCGCCCCCGGCAGCGAGTCGTCCTTTGAGGAATTCGAGGATCCGAACGAAGCCTGCCAAGGCGCCGATCTCGTCACGACCGACGTCTGGACCAGCATGGGCTTCGAGGCCGAAAACGAAGCGCGCAAGGCCGCGTTCGCCGATTGGTGCGTCGACACCGACATGATGAGCCGCGCGCTTCCGGACGCCCTGTTCATGCACTGTCTGCCCGCCCACCGTGGCGAGGAAGTCACCGCCGAGGTGATCGACGGCCCGCAAAGCGTCGTTTGGGACGAGGCCGAGAACCGGCTGCATGTGCAGAAGGCACTGATGGAGTTCTTGCTGCTCGGCAAGCTCAATCACTGAAACTGCCCGCCGGGCCTGCGGGCCCGGCGTCAAACGACGACGGGCTCCGGTTCCAGCTGAACGCCGAACCGATCACGCACGTCCCGCTGGATGGCTTGCGCGAGTGCGAGCACCTGTGCTCCTGTCGCGCCGCCGCGATTGACCAGCACCAGCGCCTGCCGCTCATGAACGGCGGCCGCTCCCATCACCCGCCCCTTCCAGCCGCACCGATCGATGAGCCAACCGGCCGCGAGCTTCACGCGCCCATCGGGCTGCGCATACGAGACGATTTGCGGCTCGCGCGCATGCAGCGCTTCGAACGTTGCCGCATCGACAACGGGGTTCTTGAAGAAGCTCCCCGCATTGCCGAGCGTTGCCGGATCCGGCAGCTTTGCCCGCCGCACGGCCACGACCGCATCGAAAATCGCCTGCGGCGATGCCCCGGCCGAACTCGACTCGAGCGCTCGCGCGACGTCGGCATAGTCGGCTCGCGGCGCCCATGCCTTCGGCAAGCGGAACGTCACCGACGTGATCGCGAACCGGTCTCGCCCTTCCCGTTTGAAGAAACTGTCGCGGTAGCCGAATCGGCATTGCGCGGCATCGAGTTCCACCGTTTCGCCCGTCGCCAGTTCGAGCGCGCGCAGCGAATCGAAGCGCTCGGCCATCTCGATCCCGTACGCCCCGATGTTTTGAATCGGCGCGGCACCGACGGTGCCGGGAATCAGCGCCAGGTTCTCGAGCCCCGGGAAGCCGTTCGCGAGCGTCCAGGCGACGAAATCGTGCCAATTCTCCCCGGCCGCCGCCTCGACGTACCAAGCATCGTCGTCTTCGCGCACGAGGCGCTTGCCCGCGAGCGCCACGTGCAGGACGACGCCCTCGAAATCGCGGGTGAGCACGACGTTGCTGCCGCCGCCGAGCAGGAGATGCGGGCAAGCGGCTACCCGCTCGTCGCGCAGCGCCGCGGTGAGCTGAGCGGGCGATTCGATGCGGCAGAACCAGCGCGCCCGCGCGTCGAAGCCGAACGTGTTGTGCGCGCGCAGCGGATAGTCGGGTAGAAGCAGTAGCGGATCGGAAGAGGACATCGGCGAAGAGCGGGATTGCCTGCACGACCGGGGCAAGCGTCGCACAATGCGAGGTATCGCTCGCTGCGCGCTGGCCGCCCGGCGTTTTCTCGGAAGACAGGCATCGGTAAAATAGCGTTCGGTCGTGATTATAGCGAGTGCCCGCGGCCCAGCGCCTGCGCGGGCACGCAAGCCATGTATGCGGCAGCCGGCGTGGGTCCGCTGCCGCTCGTCAAAACATAGTCGGGAGAAATGAATATGCCGTCGTTCGACGTCGTCTGCGAAGCCAACATGATCGAAGTGAAGAACGCGATCGAGCAATCCAACAAGGAAATCTCCACGCGCTTCGACTTCAAAGGGTCCGACGCGCGCGTCGAGCAAAAGGAGCACGAACTGACGATGTTCGCCGACGACGATTTCAAGCTCGGCCAGGTGAAAGACGTCGTGCTGTCGAAAATGGCCAAGCGCAACGTCGACGTACGCTTTCTCGACTACGGCAAAGTCGAAAAAATCGGCGGCGACAAGGTCAAGCAAATCGTCAAGATCAAGAAGGGCGTATCGGGCGATCTCGCCAAGAAGATCGTCAAGCTCGTGAAAGACAGCAAGATCAAAGTGCAGGCGAGCATTCAGGGCGACGCCGTGCGCGTAACGGGCACCAAGCGCGACGATCTGCAAAGCGTGATCGCCATGCTGCGCAAGGACGTGACCGACACGCCGCTCGACTTCAACAACTTCCGCGACTGATCTTGCTCGTTCTCAATGCTTGCGGGCGTGCGTGGCGCTCGAGCCGGACTTGGCGCCGGCTTGCGCCGCATCCTTATCCTTCTTCGCGCCGATGCGGCTTTCGGTACCGGCAATCAGCTTCGCGATGTTGGCGCGGTGCCGCCAAATGAGCAGCGCGCCCATCGCGAATACGGCCCAGGCAATCGGATTAGGGCCGAACATGAAGATGTCGAACAGCGGCGCGAACACCGCCGCCACGAGCGCCGCGAACGACGAATACCGGAAGAAGAACGCGATGATGAGCCAGGTCAGCGCGGTCCCGAGCCCCAGCACGGGATGGATCGCGAGCAGCACGCCGGCGGCCGTTGCCACTCCCTTGCCCCCTTTGAATTTGAAAAAGACCGGATAGAGGTGCCCCAGAAACACCGCGATCGCGGCCAGCGCCACGGCCGCATCGTCGAGTCCGAAGCGCGGCCCGAAGCGGGCGACGAGCCAGACGGCCAGCCAGCCCTTGAACGCGTCGCCGAGCAGCGTGAGAATGGCCGCCTTCTTGTTGCCGCTGCGCAGCACGTTGGTCGCGCCGGGGTTCTTCGATCCGTACGAACGCGGGTCGGCCAGCCCCATGGCGGCGCTGACGATCACGGCGAACGAGACCGATCCGATCAAATAGGCGGCGATAGTGGCGATCAGCAATGACATAAGCGGAACTCTTTCGACTTGGCGGGCATAGCGCAGAAAGCGCGCGGGCGGCTCATTCTACAGAACGGCACGGTTCATTCGATGCTGGCGCATTGCACGGGGCGCGCATCGAGCAGCGACGTCAGCACCGAAGGCGAGAGGCTGACGAGGTAGCCTCGGCGTCCGCCGTTCAGGTAGATCGCATCGAGTTCGAGAATGCTCGATTCGACATAGATGGGCATCGTCTTTTTCGTGCCGAACGGCGAGGTGCCGCCGACGAGATAACCGGAGTGGCGATTGGCCACGTCGGGCTTGCAGGGCTCGACGCGCTTGGCGCCGATTTGCCGGGCGAGGTTCTTCGTCGACACCGTGCGATCGCCGTGCATGAGGACGATGAGCGGCTTCGCGTTCTCGTCCTCCATCACGAGCGTCTTAACCACGCAATGCTCATCGACGCCGAGCTGGCGTGCCGATTCGGCCGTACCGCCATGCTCCACGTACTCGTAGGGGTGTTCCCCGAAGCTCACGTCGTGGCGTCGCAGGAACTGCGTAGCCTGGGTCTCCGAAACATGTTTGGTTTTGCTCATCGGCGCATTGTAAGCGCAACCGCCCCGCGCTTACATGCCGCATCGCGCTCAGGGCGTTCCTGCCCGCAAGCCAGCGAGCCGGGAACCACGAGCCACCGCTCGGCCCGCGGCTCTCACCCGCGCGGATGATGCGCCGCGTGCAGCGTCTTCAAGCGCTCCCGGGCAACGTGCGTGTAGATCTGAGTGGTCGAAATATCGGCGTGGCCAAGCAGAAGCTGCACGACGCGCAGGTCGGCCCCATGATTGATGAGGTGGGTCGCGAACGCGTGGCGCAGCGTGTGCGGCGACAGCGGCGTGTTCACGTCGGCCGCGCGTGCATGCCGCTTGATAATGTTCCAGAACTGCTGGCGCGTCATGCCCTCGCCGCGCGCCGTGACGAACAGCGCGTCGGCCGCTCGCGCGCCGATCAGCGCCGGCCGGGCGTCGCGCAGATAGCGCGTGATCCAGCCATGCGCTTCCTCGCCGAACGGCACCAGACGCTCTTTCGACCCCTTGCCCATCACGCGCACGACACCTTCGTTCAGGCCCACTTCCACCGTCCCCAGCCCCACCAGTTCGCTCACGCGCAGCCCGCTCGCATACATCAGCTCGAGCATCGTGCGGTCGCGCAGGCCGAGTTCGGTATCGACGTCGGGCGCCGCCAGCAGCGCTTCGACCTGCGCCTCGGTCAACGTCGACGGAAAGCGCGGCGCCTGCTTCGCCGAGCGGATTTTCATCGTCGGATCGGCGCTCACCCGGTGTTCGCGCAGCGCCCATGCGTAATAGCGGCGAAAGACGGATAGGCGGCGATTCGCGGACGTCGCCTTACCGTCGCTGCGCGCGGCGAGGTAGCCGTTGACGTGCTTTTCCTGAGCCGCGTCGATGCCGACGGCATGGGTGCGGGCCAGCCAGTCGGCGAACAATCGCAGATCGCGGCCGTAGGCATCGAGCGTATTGCGTGCGAGACCGTGTTCGAGCCAAAGCGCGTCACTGAACGCGTCGATCGAGCGTACGTTGGCCGCCTGCAGCGCCGACGCCGCCGCGTCGGCCGGCGGCTCTCCGGGCTGTGAGGATAGATCCGGCGCGTCGACCGAGGAGAGTGCGTTCATCCCGCTCATAGCGCGAGCGCCAATTGGCTGCTTTCATGCGCGAGCAGCCAGCGTTTCACGCTCGGGTAGAAGCCGCCCGCATGATGAGAGAAACCGCCGAGCCCGTTCGCCCCAACGACGCGATGGCACGGAATCACGAGCGGAAACGGATTGTCGCCGCACGCTTGCCCCACCGCGCGCGCCACGCCGCCCACCTGCCGGGCGAGCGCGCCGTAGGTCATCACGCTGCCGAGCGGGATTTCGCACATCGCCTGCCAGACGCGGCGCTGAAACGGTGTGCCGGCGTCGGCGAGCGGCAAATCGAACGGCGCGCCGGCGTCCGCCAGATAGCGCTCGATCTGCCGCGCGGCGCGTTCGGCGATCGCCGAATCGGGCGCGCGCGCCGGAACCGAATCCTCGAGGTAGCAGATCGCGCGAACGACGCCGGCCGCCGCATCGACTTCGATCCCCACTTTGCCGAACGGCGCGCTGACGACGGCGTCGTACATCGATTCTCTCCGGTAGATAGCGGTAAACGGTGCGCCGATATTCGCCCCGTCGATTGCAGCACTATGCAGCACTAGCTTACGCTGCCCGCAGCGCCCAGTGCACGTGCTCGCGCACGAGCGGCGAGGGATCGTCGGCCCGCTCGCGCAACGCCGCGACGATCCGCTCGCGCGCGTCGGCGTCGAGCGGAGCCGGCCGATTCGGCTCGCCCCCTTGCTCAGCGCTTTGCTCAGCATCCTTCGCGGCCGACTCGGGACGCCCGGCGCGCAAGGCATTGCCCATCGCCACGGCCAGGTTGCGCAGCCATCGCTCATAGCCGATACGCCGGATCGCGCTGCCCTGCATGCGCGTATCGAAAGCCTCGGCGCTCCAGGCGAACAATTCGACGAGTGTCGCGCGATCGAGCCCATGCCGCACATCGAAGTCGTCCACGGGCGCCGCTTGGGCGAACTTGTTCCACGGACAGACGAGCTGGCAGTCGTCGCAGCCATAGACTCGATTCCCGATCAACGGCCGCAGCGCCTCGGGAATGCTGCCTTTCAGCTCGATCGTCAAATACGAAATGCAGCGGCGCGCATCGACGCGATAAGGCCCGACGATCGCACCGGTCGGACATGCATCGATACAGCGCGTGCACTGTCCGCAATGCGCGCCGGCCTCTCGCGTCGCGCGCGCGGGCTCCGTCTGCGCATCGGTCGGCAACGGAATGTCGACGTAGATTTCGCCGAGAAAGAACAGCGACCCCGCGTCGCGTTCGAGCAGCAGCGTGTGCTTGCCGCGCCACCCGATGCCGGCCTTTTGCGCGAGCGCGACCTCGAGCACCGGCGCCGAATCGGTGAAGACACGATAGCCGTATGCGCCGATCTCGTGCTCGATGCGCTCGGCCAGCTGCTGCAGGCGCGCCCGCATCACCTTGTGATAATCGCGTCCGCGTGCATAGATCGAGACGACTGCCGCCGACGGGTCGGTAAGACGTGCGAGTTCGCGCGCGCGCCAATCGTCGCGCTCGCCGGGGGGCATGGCTGACGATGTGCTTTCACCGGGGTTTCGGGCGAGTGTCGCCGCGGGCAAATATGCCATGCGAGCCGTAATAACACGTCGCGTGCCGGCCACAAGCTCGGCCGGACGTGCACGTTTGGCACCATGTTTGGCCATATAATCCATCTCGCCGTGGCAGCCCGCCTCGAGCCAAGCGGCTAGCGCCGCTTCGGCCTCGGAGAGGTCGGTGTCGCTGATTCCGACGGCGGAAAAGCCCAGCTCGCGGCCCCACGTCTTGACCCGTCGCGCAAGTGTCGCGAGCGCGGCATCGTCGAGGCGCACGGCAATATCGCCGGCACGGTCGGATTCGCCGTGCGTGCTCGTGCCGAAGGTGGCCTGTTCCGGACTTTGTTTCATCCCGCTATTTTACGAGAATGCCTGCCGCACCCGCTTCGTCGTCTTTCCCGCTCGCGAAAGCGCTGCTAGAGCGCCGGTTCGCGCTCGACGATCTCGCGGCCACCGACGCGTTCGGCGTGCGCTTCGCGCATGCGATCGATCAGGTGCGCGCCGCGCCCCATTTCAGCGGCCTGCACGTCCAGCTGCTCGGGGATCTCGGCGCCGGCAAGACAACGCTCGTGCGCGCGACGCTCGCCGGGCTCGGCCATACGGGCCGCGTGCGCAGCCCAACCTACACGCTCGTCGAACCGTACGCGCTCCCGCGCGATGCAGGGGAACTCGAGCTCTACCATTTCGATCTTTACCGCTTTGCCGATCCGGCGGAGTGGCTTGACGCCGGCTTTCGCGAATATTTCGATGCAGGTGCCGTCTGCCTCGTCGAATGGCCGCAAAAAGCCGGCGCGCTGCTCGGCACGCCCGATCTCGTCCTTGCCCTCGAACCTTTCGACGGCGACCGGCGCCTGCTCGATGCCAGCGCGTATAGCGAATCAGGAAAAGCATGTCTCGAAAGATGTTGATCAAACCGTTCAAGTCGATCGAATCGGCCGCAACGGCGACGCATAACTGGCGCCGCCGCCAAGTGCTGCGCGCGGGCGCATCGACGATCATCCTCGGGCTCGCGTCGTCGCTCGCGCTCCCGCGCCTGGCGTTTGCCAGTTCCGTGCTCGGCGTGCGCGTGTGGCCCGCGCGCGACTACACACGCGTGACGATCGAATCGGATCAGCCGCTGGAGACGACCCAGCAACTGCTGCAAGGCCCCGATCGCCTCGTCGTCGATCTGAACGGCCTCGATCTCGATCAGGCGCTGCGCGATCTCGTCTCGAAGATCACGCCGAACGATCCGCAGATCAAGACCGTGCGCGTCGGCCAATACCAGCCGCATGTGGTGCGCCTCGTGTTCGACCTGAAAGACTCGGTCAAGCCGCAGGTGTTTTCTCTGCCGCCGGTGGGCAGCTATCGCTACCGGCTCGTCCTCGACCTGTATCCGAGCGTCGCGCCGGATCCGCTGATGGAGTTGCTGGCCGAAACCGAGCGCAAGGAAAAGCGCCTGGATGACAGCGCGCGCAGCGACGACGCGCTGCAAAACGCACCCGCGCCGCTCGCGGGGCCGGATGCGGGGCCTGCTTCGCCGCCCGCCGCACCCGACAACAGCGACGCGTTTTTCGAGCACTACGCGCAGAACACGCCGCCGGGAGCACCGGGCTCGCCGAGTGCGCCGGCTTCGCCTGGGGCTGGAGCCGGCGCCGCGCACAAGGCGCCGAAGCCGCCCACTGGCCCGCAGGCGCTCGCCCAGCGCAAGAACTCGCCCGACAAGAGCCCCGGCGCCACGGACGACGGCCTTGCCAACAATGGCGATGCCGACGCCTATGCGTTCACGACGCCCAAGTCCGGCAAGACCGTGCGCCTGCTGACGGTCGCGATCGATCCGGGGCACGGCGGCGAGGATCCGGGCGCGATCGGCAGCGCCGGCACCTACGAGAAGCACATCGCGCTCGATGTCGCCAAGAAACTGCGCGCGCTGATCGATGCGCAGCCGAACATGCGGTCGATGATGACGCGCGACGCCGACTTCTTCGTGCCCTTGAACGTGCGCGTGCAAAAGGCGCGGCGCGTCGGCGCCGATCTGTTCGTATCGGTCCACGCCGATGCCTTCACGACGCCCGAGGCACGCGGTTCGTCGGTCTTCGCGCTGTCCGAGCACGGTGCGACGAGCGCCGCGGCGCGCTGGATGGCCAATAAGGAGAATTCATCGGATCTGATCGGCGGCATCAACGTGAAAACGCAGGACGAATCGGTCAACCGCGCGCTGTTCGACATGTCGACGACGGCGCAAATCCGCGACTCGCTGCGCTACGGCTCGTTCGTGCTCAAGGAAGTCGGCGAGATCAACAAGCTGCACAAAGGCTCGGTCGAGCAAGCCGGCTTTGCCGTGCTCAAGGCGCCCGACATTCCTTCGATCCTCGTGGAAACCGCTTTCATCAGCAACCCCGAGGAAGAAAAGAAGCTGAACGACGACAGCTATCGCGCCGAAATGGCGAACGCGATCCTCAAAGGCATCAAGCGCTACTTCGCGGCGAACCCGCCGCTCTCCAAGAATCGCATGGCGTGATACCGGCGCCGGGTGCGCGCGAGCCCGGCGGCGCAGGCCGCCGGCCCTGCGCGCGCCGCGCGGCCGGATCGATGCGGCGAAGTACAATGGTCGGCCCAAGCCCCAAGTCCAGCAGGGAGTGCGCCGTGCCGACACCCGTCAAAGCCATCCTCAAGCCGACGCTGCGCGACATCGGCAGCCTCTCGGTGCGTCGCGTGCTGCCCGCGCTCGCGGCTCGCCTCGTCGGCCCGTTCATCTTCTTCGACCACATGGGGCCCGCGCGCTACGCGCCGGACACAGGGGTCGACGTGCGGCCGCATCCGCATATCGGCCTCGCCACGGTCACCTATCTGTTCGAAGGCGCCATGCTTCATCGCGACAGCATCGGCTCCGTGCAGCGCATCACGCCCGGCGACGTCAATTGGATGACGGCCGGCCGCGGCATCGTCCACTCCGAGCGCACGCCGGACGAGGAGCGGCGCCGGGGCCAGACGATGCACGGCATCCAAACGTGGGTAGCGTTGCCGCTCGCGCACGAAGCCGACGAACCGTCGTTCGAGCACCATGCGGCCGCGACGCTGCCGCAGATCGAACGCAACGGCGTCACGCTGACCGTCATCGCCGGCAGTGCGTTCGGCTCGCAGGCGCCGACGCGCACCTACTCGCCGACCCTCTACGTGGCGGCGAACTTTGCCCCGGACGGGGCGCTCGCGCTCGAGCCCGAGCATGAGGAGCGCGGGGTCTATCTCGTCGACGGCGATCTCGCGATCGACGGCGAGCCGCTCGACCCTTTCCACATGGCCGTGCTCGCGCAGGGCGAGACGGTGACGCTATCGAGCCGCGCCGGCGCGACCGTCATGCTGCTCGGCGGCGCGAAACTCGACGGCGAGCGCTTCATCGAATGGAATTTCGTGGCGAGTTCGCGCGAAAAGATCGCGCAAGCCAAAGCGGCGTGGACCGGCCAGACCATGGGCAAGGTACCCGGCGAGACGGAATGGATTGCGCTGCCCGAACGCGGGGCGCCGCCGCCGAAAGGTTGAAATGGCGCGAGCCGCACCCATCTGCAGCACTGGCATCTGCTCGTCGAGTTCGAACCGTTCGTACGGTTTGCGCCGTTCGGACCGTTCGCAAGCAGCCCCCAGCCCACCATGAGGACGCGATGAACACCACATTGGCCACTTTCGAAAAAGACGTGATCGACGCTTCCGCCCACGCGCCCGTCCTGGTCGATTTCTGGGCACCGTGGTGCGGCCCTTGCACCTCGCTCGGGCCGCTCCTCGAAAAGCTCGAGCACGAATACGCCGGCCGCTGGCGGCTCGTGAAAGTCAACGTCGACGAAGACCCGCAGCTTGCCGCGCATTTTCAGGTGCGCAGCATTCCGCACGTCGTCGCGTTCGCGGGCGGCCGTCCGGTCGATCAATTCACCGGCGTGCTGCCGGAGGGCCAACTGCGCGCGTTCATCGAGCGGCTCGTGCCGAACCCCGCCCAAGCCGAGCACCGCTCCGCGCTGCTCGCGCTCGACCAAGGCCAGCGCGGTGTCGCGCGCGATCACTTGCAGGCGGCGCTCGCGCTCGATCCCGGCTACGACGAGGCGCGGCTCGATTTGATCGAACTGCTGCTCGACGAAGAGCAGGTCGAGGACGCGCGCCGCGAGGCCGAACTGCTTTCGCCGAAGATCACTCAGGGAATCGACGCGCGCTACAACACGCTGAAGACGCGGCTGGACGCCCTCGACGCGGCCGCGGAACTGCCGCCGACCGATGCGCTCGAAGCGGCCGTGGCAAGCGATCCGGGCAATCTGGAAGCGCGCTTCGACTTGGCCAGCGCGCTGATCGCGCGGCGTGCGTACGAGCCAGCGCTCGAGCACCTTCTGGAAATCGTCAAGCGCGATCGGGCGTTCCGCGACGACGTCGGCCGCAAGACGATGCTCTCCGTCTTCGACTTGGCGGCGCACCGCCCCGAACTCATCGCGCAGTGGCGCCGCAGGCTCAGCGCCTCGTTGAACTGACGCGCTGAGTCGCCGTACACCGGCGCGGCCGGCCCGGTTTTGCGCCGAGCGGGCCAGCCGGCATGCTCGGCGGCCGTGCCCGCGAACGAAGGCGCCGCTTAGCCCGCCACCTTGGCTAGGGCGCGCAGCACGTGCGCGGCGGCGGCAAAACCGAAGCTCGCCGTCACGCACACGCTCGAGCCGAATCCCGCGCAATTGAGCCCGACTGGCCCGGCATGCCCGGCGGACGTGTCCACGTGCTGAGCGACATCGTCGATATCGCACACGGCCGCCTCGGGATAAATGAGCGGTTCGTCGGAATAGACGGCGCTCACCTTGAATTTGGCCTTGGGCCCTCGGGCAAATCCGTGCTGCTTGCGTAGCTGCGCGCGCACCTTCGAGAGCAGCGGATCTTGGATCGTCAGCGCCAGATCGTCGATCCGGATGCGCGTCGGGTCAAGCTGCCCGCCCGCTCCACCCACCGTGATGAGCGGCTGCCCCTGCTTCACGCACCAAGCGATGAGCGCCGTTTTCGTGCGCACGCTGTCGATTGCATCCACGACGTAGTCGAAGCCGCCGCCGAGCAGCGCATCGAAATTGTCCGGATCGACGAAATCCTCGATGCGGCGAACCTTGCACGCGCGATCGATCAGCGCGATGCGCTCGGCCATGGCGTCGACCTTCGGTTTTCCGTAGTTGCCGTCGAGCGCGTGGATCTGGCGGTTGGTATTGCTCTCCGCCACGTTGTCGAGATCGATCAGCGTCAGCTTGCCGACGGCGCTGCGCGCCAGCGCCTCGGCCACCCACGAGCCCACGCCGCCGATCCCGATCACGGCCACGTGCGCGCGCTCGAAGGCGGCAAGCGCGGCCGGGCCGTAAAGGCGGGCGATGCCGCCGAACCGGCGTGCGCGGTCGGCGTCATGCGGGGCGTCGACGACGCTGAACTCGGGAGTAAGATCGGAATTGATCGCGGTGGCGCGAGGGCTGGACATGATGCGTGCAAATCGTACGAGCAAGGCCTGTATTGTGCCTCATCGAAGCCGGACGAGCCGGCGGCGGCTTGCGGCAAAGGCTGCGGTCGCCGCGCCTGCGCGTTTCACCCGTTTCACCGGTTTCCCCGTTTGCAGCGCGGTGTCGCGACACCCGGCACGTTTTTCGCGGGTTGGCTATACTGACCCCGACTCTGTAGCGGTCGCATAACAATATGACTACCCTCGCCGATCTCCGTAAAGACTACGCGCGCGGCTCGCTCGACGAAACGAGCGTCGACGCCGACCCGTTCCGCCAATTCGAAGCCTGGTTCAAGCAGGCCCAAGATGCGCGGCTGCCCGAACCGAATACGATGACGCTGGCCACCGTCGACGCGCGCGGCTATCCGTCGGCCCGGATCGTCCTGATCAAAGGCGTCGACGAGCGAGGCTTCGTCTTCTACACGAATTACGAAAGCCGTAAAGGGCTGGACTTGGCGGCCAATCCGCACGCAAGCCTTCTGTTCTATTGGATCGAGCTCGAGCGCCAGGTGCGCGTCGAAGGCACGGTGGTGAAGGCGAGCGCCGAAGAGAGCGACGCTTATTTCAATTCGCGACCGCTCGGCTCGCGAATCGGCGCCTGGGCGTCGGATCAGAGCAAGCAAATCGAAAGCCGCGCGTTGCTGGAGGCCCGCGAGAAGTCGTTCGCCGAACGTTTCGGCGATCACCCGCCGCGCCCGCCCCACTGGGGCGGCTACCGCCTCGTGCCGGAAACGATCGAGTTCTGGCAGGGACGTCCCTCCCGGCTGCACGACCGAATTCTATACACACGCCAGAGCACCGAAGGCTGGCGCCTCTCGCGACTATCGCCCTGACGGCGGGCTGACGCGCCGCGCGCGCCGGCCCGATTGCCCGCCCACGAGAGCGGGCGGCTCCGCCGTCTGTGCAAGAACACGCCATCCGCGGCTCGCCCGAGCCGCGGATGGCCGCTTTGCTCTGCTTTGCATTTTCAACGTACACGGAGAAAACGCATGTTCTGGGAGAAAAAGCTGGCGCAGTGGGTGGACGACGTGCGCAATAAAACGAACTTGCCGGCACGCCTCGTCTTATGGAATGGACAGCAGCTCGACTTCGGCAGCTTCGCCGCGCCGCAGGTCACGCTCAAGGTCAACTCGGCTTCGGCGCTGCCGCTGCTGCTCGAACCGAGTCTGGACAATCTCGGCGAAGCCTATGTCGAGGGCAAGATCGACATCGAGGGCAAGCTCTCCGACATCATCAACGTCGGCTACTCGCTCGCCATGAATACCGTGACGAGCGCCGGCAAGCTCGCCCGCGTGCGGCGCTACTTCAACCACACGAAAACGTCGGACAAAAAGGCGATCCAATATCACTACGACGTCTCGAACGAGTTCTACCAGCTCTGGCTCGACGAGAACATGGTCTATTCGTGTGCCTATTTCGAAAACGGCGATGAAGACATCGGTGCGGCGCAGCTCAAGAAGATCGACCACATTCTGAGAAAAATTCAATTGCAGCCCGGCCAGCGCCTGCTGGACATCGGCTGCGGCTGGGGCGCACTCGTGCTGCGGGCGGCCAGCAAGTTCGGTGCGCACTGCGTCGGCGTCACGCTTTCGCAAAACCAGTTCGATCTCGCCACCGAGCGCGTGAAAGCGGCCGGGCTGGCCGATAAGATCGAGATCCGCTTGCAAGACTATCGCGAGATCGAAGGGCAGTTCGACCGCATCACGAGCGTCGGGATGTTCGAGCACGTGGGGCGCAAGAATCTGCCCATGTATTTCGGCAAGATCCGCGAACTGCTTGCCGAGGACGGCATCGCGATGAACCACGGCATCACGTCGACCGACTACGACAGCGGCGAAACGGCGCTCGGCGGCGGCGAGTTCATCGATCGGTACGTGTTCCCCGACGGCGAGCTGCCGCACATCAGCCTCGCGCTCGAATCGATGCAGCGCGGCGGGCTCGAACCGGTCGACATTGAAAGCTTGCGCCGCCATTACGCGCACACGCTGGAGATCTGGACCGAGAGATTCGAAACGCACGCCGAGAAGCTGAAAACGCTCGTCGACGACGAGAAGTTCCGCATCTGGCGCCTCTATCTGGCCGGCTGCTCTTATGCGTTCGAGCACGACGACGTTTCGCTGTTCCAGATAGTGTGCCGCCGAGCCGGCCGCAGCGCGCAGACGTTGCCTTGGTCGCGTCGCTACATGTACGATCGGCCGCTCTAGCGCATAGCGCTCACTCGGCCCTCGGCGGAAAAGCCGGCGAGGGCCCGGATTCGATGTCAGCAAGCAAAGACAGCAGAGACAGCAAAGACGATTCGCAATTCGATCTGTTCGGCGGGATGGACGCCGGATTGCCGCAGCCGGCGTCCGGCGAAGCCGGACCGGACAGCCCCGACCGCCCGGCTGCCGCCGCCGAACCCGCCCCGACCGCAGAGCCGAAACGCGGCCGCCGCGCGCGGGCCGTGCTCGCCGCGACGCCCTCTCCCGACGTGCTCGATTGGGCGCAAGCGCTGCCGCCGCATGTGCATCTGGGCACCTCGTCGTGGTCGTTCCCGGGCTGGGAAGGAATCGTCTACGGCGAGGCCTACAGCGACTCCAAGCTCGCGCGCGACGGTCTCGCCGCCTATGGCGCGCATCCGCTGCTGCGCACGGTCAGCATCGACCGCTCGTTTTACGCGCCGCTTTCCGTGGCCGATTATCTGCGCTATGCACAGCAGGTTCCCGACGGCTTCCGCTTCGTGGTGAAAGCGCCGGCCTCGGTAACGGATGCGACGCTGCGCGCCGAACGCGGCGAACCGATCGCCGAAAACCCCTGCTTTCTCGATGCGCGGCTGGCCACCGACGAATTCGTCACGCCATGCCTCGAAGGGCTAGGCGCCAAGGCCGGTTCGCTCGTCTTCCAATTTCCGCCGCTGCCGGATCGCATCCTTGCCGATCCGATCGCGTTCGTCGAACGGCTCGGCGCATTTTTCGATGCGCTACCGCGGCTGCCGGCGTCCGGCCCGCATGCCGGCGAGGCAACGAGCCCCTCGGCGGCGCCCTGCTATGCATTGGAAATTCGCGATGCCTGCCTGCTGACCCCGCGGCTCATCCGCATGTTGCGCGAGCGCGGCGTGCGCTACTGCGTGGGACTGCATGCGCGCATGCCCGACCCGCTGCGCCAAGCGGCCGCGCTCGCGCTGCTCGATGGGGACACGCCATGCGGCCCGCTCATCGTGCGCTGGAGCTTGCACGGCGGGTTCAAGTACGAGCAGGCGAAAGCGAAATACGAGCCGTTCAATCGGCTCGTCGACGAAGACCCGGCAACGCGTTCGGCACTTGCGGAACTGGCCGCGCGCTACGCGATCGCGGGTCAACCGGTGTTGATCGTGGCCAACAACAAAGCGGAAGGGTCGGCGCCGCTGACGTGCGCAGGCCTGGCGCGCGAGATCGCCGCCGCCTGCGCCCGGCTGCGGGAAGAGCCGCCGGCGGACGGCGCGCCCGCAGCCGCAGCATGACCTCTCGCCGCCCGCACTCGGTCGAAGCGGCCTGCGCCGGGGCGAAGCGCCCCACTAGCCACTAGCCACTAGCCACTAGCCACTAGCCACTAGCCACTAGCCGCCTAGCCCTAGGCCGCGCCCGGCCGCATCCAACTGGCGAACTTGGCGCGGAACTTCGCGACTTTCGGCGCGACGACGAACGTGCAATAGCCCTGCTCGGGATGCTGGGCGAAATACCGCTGATGATAGGCCTCGGCCGGCCAGTAATTGCCGCCCAGCGGCTCGATTTTCGTCACGATCGGCGCGCCGAACACATCGTCGCGCTCGAGTTCGCGAATCGACTCGAGGGCAATCTCGCGCTGGCGGTCGCTATCCGTGAAGATCACCGATCGGTATTGATCGCCGACGTCGTTGCCCTGCCGATTGAGCTGGGTCGGATCGTGGATCGAAAAGAAAATCTTCAAGACCTCGTGGTAGCTGATGCGGGTCGGGTCGAATTCGACTTTCACGACCTCGGCGTGGCCAGTGCCGCCGTCGCAGACTTGCTCGTAAGTCGGCCGCTCGAGCGTTCCGCCCGCGTAGCCCGATTCGACGCTCGTCACACCCTCGACGTCGAGATAAACGGCTTCGAGACACCAGAAGCACCCGCCGCCCAGCATGGCGGTTTCGGTTGTCTGACTCATGGCTTTCGCTCTCCTCATTCGTGCGCGGTTTCCAGCGGTGCACCCTCTCGCGCGCATGGCGCCCCGAGAGACAAGCTTAGTGCGTTTTACGACAACATGTGAGCCCATGCACATTCCGCGCCGGCCGATATTGTCGGAGCCGCGCGCGGCAGTATCGCCGATTCAATTAAAATCTCCACTACTCGACCACTTACGTCACCGTTTTGACTTTGGATTCATTCTTTTCGCCCGTTCCCTTGCCCGCGCGGCCCGCGTCCGCCCAGCAACCTGGCGGCGCCACGGCACGATGAAGCACGCAAGCCCCCCCAACTTCGACGGTGCAGCTTTCAAGCGCGCGCTGGGTCAATTCGCAACGGGCGTGACGGTCATCACGACGCGCGCGCCGTCGGGGCAGTTGATCGGCATCACGGCCAGTTCGTTCAACTCGGTATCGCTCGATCCGCCGCTCGTGCTTTGGTCGCTGGCGACGAAATCGGCCTCGATGCCCGTCTTCCAGACGAACAGCCACTACGTGGTGAACGTGTTGGCCGCGTCGCAGATCGATCTGTGCCAACGCTTCGCCACGGTCAAGGGCGACCGGTTCGCCGGCGTCTCGCATGCGGCCGGCGATTCGGGCATGCCCGTGCTCGACGGAGCCATCGCCTGGTTCGAGTGCCATAACCGCAGCCGCTATCAAGAAGGCGACCACGTGATCTTCGTGGGCGAGGTCGAGCGCTGCGGCGTGCATCCGGACGCCGAGGACATCGCGCCCCTCATTTTTCACGGCGGCGCGTTTCACGGGGTCAAACCGCTTTGAACCGAGCGGCCGGTAGCGCCACATAAGGAACGGAGAACGCCCGCTCGGGCGGAATCTCGTATCGATCGCTATTCGCGATCGCTCAACGCGCAGCCGCAGGAGCCGACGCCGACGCGGGCGTCAGGACAACCGGTACGCCCGAATCCTCCTTGAGCGTTTCCAAAACGATGTTCGAGCGAATGTCCATGACGCCGGGCGCCTTGTAGAGCTTGGTCAGCACGAACTCGGAGTAGTGCTTGAGGTTGTGCGCGAGCACCCGCAGCACATAATGGCTTTCACCGGTCACGACAAAGGCGCCGACCACCTCCGGCCAGGCCCGTACCGCGTCGGCGAACCGTTCGTGCCAATTCTCCTGATCGTTGCGCATCGAAACCTGGACGAAAGCTTCGAGCTCGAAACCGAGCGCTTCCCGGTTCAAGCAAGCCCGATAGCGCTCGATGACGCCCTGTTCTTCAAGCAGCCGCAGCCGGCGCAAACACGCCGACGGCGATAGCGAGATGCGATCGGCCAGATCGAGATTGCTGATTCGGCCCTCGTTCTGTAAAACGCTCAGGATACGGCAATCGGTGGCGTCGAGCGTGATCGCGTTCATTTTTGGCCCCCTTTTTAGGTTTATATCGAATTATGTTCTAGTCTGAGCCTTTCGTGGCGAGAATTTCGCAAGCACTTTGCGCGCGAAGTTGCCTATCATCGTCGCAAGCTTCCCGATAAGTGAGGAAACATGCAGGAGACGATCTGGGATATCTCGCCGCCGATCGAGCCCGGCACGCCCGTGTGGCCGGGCGATACGCCCGTCGCCGTCGAACGGGTATGGCGGATGGAGGCGGGCTCGCCCGTCAACGTTGCGCGGCTGACGTGTTCGCCGCATACGGGCGCGCATGCCGACGCGCCGCTCCACTACGACGCCGGCGGCGCCGCGATCGGACACGTGCCGCTCGCACCGTACCTCGGCGCGTGCCGTGTCGTGCATTGCATCGGCGCGGCACCGCTCGTGTTGCCCGAGCATGTGGCGCCGTTTGCCGATGCGCTGCCGCCGCGAGTGCTGTTGCGCACCTACGAACGCGCGCCGGTGACGCGCTGGGACGAAGCGTTTTGCGCCGTCGCGCCCGAGACGATCGACTTTCTCGCCGAACGCGGCGTCATGCTGATCGGAATCGATACGCCTTCGCTCGACCCTCAGGCCTCCAAAACGATGGACTCGCACGCTCGCGTGCGCGCGCATCGCATGTCGATCCTCGAGGGCCTCGTGCTCGATGCCGTCGCGCCGGGCGACTACGAGTTGATCGCCCTGCCGCTGAAGCTGACGACGCTCGATGCCAGCCCCGTGCGCGCCGTGCTGCGGGCCTGCCCGCCTTGAGCGAGCCGAATCGAGCCGAATCCCCTTTTATTGCATCCATTTTTCGAACGAACTCATGAAGACACGCGCCGATGCGATCGCCCTCGATGGTGACGATCCCCTTGCCCGCTTACGCGACCGGTTCACTCTGACGCCGGACGTCATCTATCTCGACGGCAACTCGCTGGGCGTGCCGCCCGCCGCCGCGGCCGCGCGTGCGCAGGCCGTCATCGCCCAGGAGTGGACCGAAGGTCTCATCCGCAGCTGGAATGCGGCAGGCTGGTTCGCACTGCCGCGCCGCCTCGGCGATAAGCTCGCGCCGCTCGTCGGCGCGGCGAAGGACGAGATCGTCGTCACCGATACGATCTCCGTCAATCTGTTCAAGCTGCTGTCGGCCGCGCTCAAGATGGCGCACGATCGCGATCCGAGCCGCCGCGTGATCGTCTCGGAGCGCGCCAATTTCCCGACCGACCTCTACATCGCGCAAGGGCTCATCGAGCAGCTCGACCGCGGCTACTCGCTGCGTCTCGTCGACGATCCGGCCGACCTGCCGGACGCGATCGACGAAGACACGGCGGTGGCGATGATCACGCACGTGAACTACCGCACCGGCTACATGCACGACATGGCCGCGCTCACGCAGATCATCCAGCGCGCGGGCGCGCTCGCGCTGTGGGACCTCGCCCATTCGGCGGGCGCCGTCCCCGTCGATCTGAACGGCGTGCATGCCGACTTCGCCGTCGGCTGTACCTACAAGTATTTGAACGGCGGCCCCGGATCGCCCGCGTTCGCCTGGGTGGCGAAGCGCCATCAAGATGCCCTCGCGCAGCCGCTCTCGGGCTGGTGGGGACATGCCGCGCCGTTCGAAATGAATCCCGTCTACGCGCCGGGCCAAGGGATCGGCCGCTTCCTGTGCGGCACGCAGCCGATCGTCTCGATGTCGCTCGTCGAGGCCGGGCTCGATGTCTTTCTCGAAACCGACATGCAGACGATTCGACGCAAATCGCTCGCACTGACCGATGCATTCATCGCGCTCGTCGAGGCGCGCTGCGGCGGCCATCCGCTCACGCTGGTCACGCCGCGTGCCCATACGCAGCGCGGCTCGCATGTGAGCATCGAGCATCCGCACGGCTATGAAGTCATGCAAGCGCTGATCGCGCGCGGCGTGATCGGCGACTATCGCGAGCCGCGCGTGCTGCGCTTCGGCTTCACGCCGCTCTACACGCGCTTCGTCGATGTCTGGGATGCCGTCGAAACGCTGCGCGACGTGCTCGACACCGAAGCGTGGCGCGCACCCGAATTCGCGGCTCGCCACTCCGTTACCTGAGGAGTCCTAAATGACCACTGGACATATGCGCTTACCGGGCGTGCCCGACACGGCCGAGCCGACGCCTCAGGCTGCAGGAGGCTGCCCGTTCGGACACGGCGGCGAGCCGGCGGCGGGCGACGCATCAGCCAAGGCGACACCGCACGTGCCCACGGGCGAGGCCGGCTGGCACGACGCCCAGCTCGACTTCTCGAAGTCGATGAGCTACGGCGACTATCTCTCGCTCGGCTCGATCCTGCACGCGCAGCATCCGCTCTCGCCCGATCACAACGAGATGCTGTTCATCATCCAGCATCAGACGAGCGAACTGTGGATGAAGCTGGCGCTCTACGAACTACGCGCGGCGCTCGGCTGCGTGCAGCGCGACGCGTTGCCGCCCGCATTCAAGATGCTGGCGCGCGTCTCGCGGATCATGGAGCAGCTCGTGCAAGCGTGGAGCGTGCTGGCCACGATGACACCGTCCGAATACACGGCGATGCGCCCGTACCTGGGCGCATCCTCGGGCTTTCAGTCGTATCAGTATCGGCAGATCGAATTCGTGCTCGGCAACAAGAACGCGCAGATGCTCAAACCGCACGCGCACCGGCCCGACGTGCTCGCCGAAGTCAAGGCGACGCTCGAAGCGCCGTCGTTCTACGATGAAGTCGTGCGCCTGCTTGCGCGCCGCGGCTTTTCGATTGCGCCGGAACGGCTCGATCGGGATTGGACGCAGCCGACTGTCTACGATGCCTCCGTCGAAGCGGCTTGGCTCGAGGTCTATCGCAATCCGTCGCAGCATTGGGAGCTGTACGAGATGGCGGAAGAACTCGTCGATCTCGAGGATGCGTTCCGTCAATGGCGTTTCAGGCACGTGACGACGGTCGAGCGGATCATCGGCTACAAGCAAGGCACGGGCGGCACGAGCGGCGCGCCGTATCTGCGCAAGATGCTCGACGTCGTGCTGTTCCCCGAGCTTTGGCACGTGCGGACGGTGTTGTAGAGCGAGGGCTGTCGGGCTTAGCCGTTCGCTGCATGCATCGTCTAACCGAGCGGTACCCCACAGACGCGTGGGGCACCGCTCGCGGCATTACATCGTCAAGCTGCCGGGTTCGGGGCAAACCCACGAAGCCTTCAGGCGCTCGCGAATCTGAGCGAGCGTGGTGGTGACCAGCAACTCGCCGTCACGGAAGACGGGCTTCAACTCGCCGCCGTCGAATTGCTCGAGCGTCTGTTGCTCGTACAGCACGTAGTCGCCGCCTTCTTTTTCGACACGCAGCAGACCGCGCGCGGACTTCTTCGTGCCGTCGTCGGTAGCCGGGTCCTTGTAGATATCGACCTGCTCGTCGCCGACTTCCGCGTAGATGGCCTTCATCGCCCAGCCGAACGTATCGCGCGAAAGCATGTTGTACGTGTACGAGCCGATGCCGAACACGACGTTGCTCGATGCGAAGCCCTTGGCTGCCAAACGGCGCATGATCTCGAACGCGCGCGGCAGCGAAATCGAATCCCCATAGATCAGACCGACCTTGTCGTTGAGCATCTTGTAGCCCCTCTCCGTCTCGGTGCCGCCGTAGATGTCCCACAGGCACTGCACGGAGCCCTTGCGCTCCGCTTCGGTGATCGCGAGATTCGTCGCCGCCACCACGTACTTGCCGGCTTCCATCCGGAACGTGCCGTCCGCGCTGCGCGCGAGTTCGCCGTCGTCATAGCCGGCTAGGATTCGGACCGGGTCGCCCGAGTCGGGGCGGAACACCACGCGGCTTTGCCCCAGCGCATTCGGCTTGCGCGCCAGAATGTCGTCCTTCAACTCCTTCGCGATGACGGTGATGACGTTCCAGTAATCGAAGGAATCCGACACGAGCGACACCATTCCGGCCGGGTAATCCTGCGTGACGAACTCTCGGATCACTTCACGCTCGGCCAAGCGCCGCAATCCCCTCTCTTGATACCCCGTCGCGGCGAGCTCCTTGCGCAGGCGTTCGACTTCGGCCGCGGCCTCGTCATCCGACAGCCCCTTCAACGCGGCGGCCGTCGCCGTCGCATCGCTCTTGCCCGTTGCCAGCCGCTTGAGCGTGAACAGAATGCGCAACGTCATCACGCTGTGTTCCGACGCCGGAATCGAGCCGCCGACCAGTTCCTTGTCGGCATCGGCGCCGTAATAATCCTCGGCGTAGTCGATGGCGGGAATCGTGTCCGTGCCCGTGAACGACAGCAAGTGTCCGGTCCCGCAGCGCATGGCGTCGTGGATGCCGCTCATGCCGCGCATCGAGAAGTCATGCCCTTGCCAGTCGACGAAGGCTTGCGGCGCCCCCGTCAGGTTGGCGAAGTAGGTCAGCAGCTTGCGGAATTCGAAGGCGAGGGTCGCCACCGTCGACGGCTTCCACAGTTCCGCGCTGAACAGCGTTTCGAAATACGTGGACACCCACGGAAATTCCGCGTGCGTATTGACGAACACGACCGGCGGCACTTTGATGTTCACGCGCGTCCCCTCCGGCAGCGCGCGCAACTCGAGCGGCAAATAGCCCAAATCGTGAAGCGCGGCGAGGCGATCGACGGGAACGGCGTCCGGACCCAGCGCGGTGTCCATGCGACGCTTGTATTTGCGCAACGCTTCGGCCTTCGGCGCTTGAAAGAACTCGCGCTGGAACACGCCCAGGAAGAATTCCTTGATGAAGCCTTGCAAGCCGAACCAAACGATCTTGTTGTCATAGAACTCGCGCAGCACAGGCGCGTATTTCGCCGAGCGCGGCGTGAAGTTCGCGACGAGCTTCGTCGTTTCGCGCGGATACATCCCGGGATGGCCGGTTTTGTAAAAGTCGGCGAGATTGAAGGGGATCAGTCCGTTCATGTTGTTGCTCCTCGGTGCGATGTTGTTGTGGGTTCAGACTTGGATAGCGCGCGCATCGCTCGTCCAGTTGTTGCGCGTGAAGATGGCCGCGTAGCCGTCGAGCAAAGCGTCGAGCCCCTTGCTGAAAATACCGTGGGTCACGTATAGGTAAAGCGGCTGGCGTGCGCCGCTGCGATTCTGCTTCTCCCGCGCCGTCTGTGCGAGTTCGGTGAAGGTGCGGCCGCCATCGCAGATGTCGTCGACGACGAGCAGCGCGCAATCGGGCAGATCGCCCTGGATCTCGGTACCCGTAATGACGCCCGTACGGGTATCGCGAATCTTGTCGGCGAAAACGACCGGCAGTTCAAGGTGCGCGGCCAGTTTGAGAACACGCTTGCGCGCACCGGCATCGGGCGCGACGAGTGCCACGTTCATGCTGCGCGTGCGAATCCGCTCGAGCGCCCGGCGCAAGGCCGGCAGCGGATCGTCGATGACGATGCGATCGAGCAAGGCAGGCGTGACGTCGCTGTGGGGATCTTGAACCACGACGCGGCGGTAGCACTGCGCATTGATCAAATCGCAGAACACCTTCGCGCTCAGCGATTCGCCGGGGTTCGCGACCCGATCTTGGCGCGCATACGGGACGTAAGGCAGATGCACGTCGATCGGCGTGCCCGGATACGCCCGGCGCAGCGCGTCCGTCGTCATGAGCAGCGTCATGACCGCATCCGCGTTGGGAAGATGCGCTTTCAGTTCGAGTTCGTCGGCGCACACGCCGGCTTCCACCGTGACGTGCAACTCGCCTCCCGGAAACTTCAAGACCTTCATTTCCACGGGATTGCGAGCGTACCCGGATGCGTCCGAGGAATGCTTCGTGTTGGCCACCGCGGTGATGCTGATCATCGCCCTCTCCACATAGTTATAAAATTCGACTAACTTGAAGCGCAGTATAGGACTAGATAGTCGAACTTTGCAACTATCTTTGCTAAAATATTTTCATGATATCGAGGCAAGGGAGGAGAAACGATGACCAAGGCATACGAGAAGCCGGATGTAAGCGTCGACGTGGTGCTGTTGACGCTGGCGGAGAAAGGCCTGAAGGTCGCGCTCCATAGACGCGCCAAAGAGCCCTACCCAGGATCGCTGGCGCTGCCGGGCGGGTACATCCATGCGGATGAAGACGATTCGCTCGAGGATGCCGCACGCCGCACGTTGCAAGACAAGACGGGGCTGGCGCCGCGCTACCTCGAACAATTGAGGACGTTCGCCGGACCGGGGCGCGATCCGCGCGGATGGTCGGTCGCGATCAGCTATGTCGCGCTCGTGCCGTTCGAGGAACTGGCGGCTGTGCCGTCCACCGTCTTCGAGTTCTATTCGGTAGACGACATTCCGGCGCTGGCTTTCGACCACTCCGATCAGGTGCGTGCCGCCGTCGAGCGCGTGAGAAACAAGTCGAGCTACTCGACGTTGCCGTGCTGGCTGCTGCCCGGGAAATTCACGTTGACCCAGCTGCAGCACACCTACGAAGCCGTATTCGGCGAAAGCGTCACGCGCGCCACTTTCCGCTCCAGACTCGGCATCAAAGTGGGCGATGTGCAGACCGGGGAGGCTGTCGACGAAGCCGGCGTCTTGATTGCGACCGACGACTATCAACTCGGCAACCAAAGACCCGCGCGCCTTTTCCGCGCGGATAAGCTCGGCCTGTTCAAGCGAGCAAGCTGGTAACCGGATCCGCCTGCCCAAGCAGCCACGCGCGAAACGCCAACGCCTCTTCGCGCTCGGCCTTCGCGCGCGGATGGACGAGCCAATAACTGTAATCGTTCGGCACGGCCAGATCGAACGGCCTCACCAAACGGCCCGCCTGCAAGTCCCGCTCGGCCAGCGTCAATCTGCCGAGCGCGACGCCCTGCCCTTGCAGCGCGGCTTGCAATACGAGCCCCGCATCGTCGAACGCAAGCCCCGCATCGAGATCGATGTCCGTCACCCCCGCGCGCTCGCACCAGATCCGCCAACCGTCGCGCGGCACGTCGTGGAGCAAACGCATGCCCCGTAGATCAGCCGGCTCGCGCAGCGGCGACGGACCGGCCGCGAACGACGGCGCGCAGACGGGGCTCAGCGATTCGCGCGCGATCAGCTCGGCGTTGAAGCCGGGCCACCGTCCCAGCCCCGAGCGAATACCGACGTCGAAGCGATCGTCGATGCCGTCCCAAAGCTGCGTCGACGTCGTCAGCTTCAGTTCGATTTGCGGATGCCGTTCCCGAAAAGCGTCGAGCCGCGGCACGAGCCAACACGCGGCGAACGACGGCAGCACCGTGATCCGCAGCGGACCTTCGACGTCTTGCTTCACGCGCGAAGTCGCCGATGCAATGCGGTCAAGCGCCGCGGACACTTCCGCAAGATAGCCGCGCCCTTTCTCCGTCATCGTCAGCGAGTGACCGCGCCGCTCGAACAGCCGGAGCCCCAGCCACGCTTCGAGCTGACGGACTTGATGGCTGATCGCCGCCTGCGTCACGTGCAGTTCGGCTGCAGCCAGGGTGAAGTTCAGATGGCGCGCGGCGGCCTCGAAGGCCCGCAGCGCGCCCAATGGAGGTAAGCGGCGCATGCGCTCGATAATCTCACCTTATCGAGCGCATGAAAATACCTCGCTTTGTCGGCCGCGCAAACCTGCGTTTAATGATCGCCACCCATCGATCGCTTCACTCAAGGAGAACGCATGGTTTCGCTGCAGATATGGATGCTCATCGTCGGCTTCTCGGTCCCGATGATCATCAGTCCCGGGCCGGGCAACACCATTCTCGCGACGGCCGGCGGGCGCTTCGGCGTCAGAGGCACCGTGCCGTTCTGGTTCGGCTTCGAGGCCGCGAATTTCGTCTGGTGTCTTGTCTACGGCTTCGGGTTGAGCCGCCTGATGCACGAGGTGCCGGCGGCCGCCCACGTGCTCAAATGGGCCGGCATCGCCTATACGCTCTATCTGGCCTACGGCTTCGTCAAACCGTCGAAGCCCGGCAAGAAAGCGTCGATGCCGCGATTGTCCGCATTGGACGGTTTTTTGTCGGTGTCGCTCAATCCGAAAATCCATTCGATGATTTTCGTGCTGTTCTCGCAATTCCTGCGGCCCGACGTGCCGCTCATGCAGCAGGTGGTGCAGATCGCTTTCGTCTTTACGCTGCTTTGCATCGTCTGCCACTTTCCGTGGATCTACGGCGGGCAAGTCGTATTCGACCGCTTCAACAGCGAGAAGTCGGCCAAGGTTCAAGGCTATTTGTTCGGCGGGTGCATGGCGGCCGTCGCCCTCTTTCTCGCCGTTACCGTGTGATCGAGGCATCGCTCCGCTGCGCGATGCGATGATATGTTATATCATCGCCCTCGTGATTCACTTCGGAACGATGCCATGTCCGCCGCCTCTTTGACCGACCGGCTCGCGCGCGCCGATGCGTACGCGGCCGAACATGGTTTGGCGCTCACGCAGTTGCGGCGCCAGGTCTATGCGCTCGTCGCCGCCGCCGGCAAGCCGATCGGCGCCTACGATTTGCTCGCGGCGCTCGAGCCCGAGCGCGGCCGCGTGCCGCCCACGACCGTCTACCGTGCTCTCGATTTTCTCGTCGAGCATGGGTTCGTTCACCGCATCGAATCGCGCAACGCGTTCTTCGCGTGCTGCGAAATCGGCAAACCGCACCAAAGCCAGTTCCTCATCTGCGAACGCTGCGGCGATACGCTCGAAATCCCCGGAGAAGAACTCGCGGAAAGGCTCTCCGCCACGCCGCCCGCGCACGGCTTCGAGGTGCACAAGCAGGTGGTCGAATTGAGCGGGCTTTGCGGTCACTGCCAGCACAAGCGCGGCGCACATACGCACGGGCATTGACCTCTCTCGCGTCGCCGCCCTTCTTCCGTCGATAATTAGGAGAACAGATGACATCGCTCGATCGTCCCGATCGTTTGGCAAGCCGTCCGCGCCGATTGCTCGGGCGCGCCGCGCTGGCGCTCGCCGCACTTGCGCTGAGCGGCGCGGCGCTTGCGCAAAGCACCGCTACCGCCCCGATCCGCGTCGTCGCGGCCGAGAACTTCTACGGCGATGTCGCGAAGCAATTGGGCGGTGCCCATGTGGCCGTCACGAGCATTCTCAGCAATCCCGATCAAGACCCGCACTTGTTCGAGGCGAGCCCGAAAACCGCGCGCGATCTGCATAATGCCGCGCTCGTCGTCTATAACGGTGCGGATTACGACCCGTGGATGGACAAGCTGCTCGCCGCTTCGAAGAACGACAAACGCGTCGTGATCGTGGCCGCCGATCTCGTCGGCAAGAAGGCCGGCGACAATCCGCACCTCTGGTACGACCCGCGGACGATGCCCGCCGTCGCGCAGAAAATCGTCGACGAACTCGATCGCGCCGATGCCGCGCACAAGGCCGAGTACGACGCGAATCTCGCGAAATTTTTAGGCACGCTCAAACCGGTCGACGACAAAATCGAGGCATTGAAGGCGAAGTATCAGGGCGTACCCGTCACGGCCACCGAACCGGTCGCCGGCTATCTGTGCGATGCCATCGGTCTCACGATGAAAAACGCGCGCTTTCAGCTGTCCGTCATGAACGACACCGAGCCCGCGGCCTCCGACATCGCCGCGTTCGAACAGGACCTGCGCGGCAAACGCGTCCGCGTGTTCATCTACAACGCCCAAGCCGTCACCAAGCTGACTGAACGCATGCTGGGTCTGGCCAAGCAATCGGGCGTGCCGAGCGTCAGCGTGACCGAGACGGAGCCTGCCGGGAAAAACTATCAACAGTGGATGAGCACGCAAGTCGACGCACTCGCGCAAGCGCTCGGGAAGCCGTGACGATGAACGACGACAGCAAGCGCGGCGCACCGCCCCGGGCCGCCATGACAGGCCCTGGCCCTCACTCGGCTTCGCACCCGCGCCGCGCCGCGCTCGAACTCGACCGCGTCTCGCTCGAGCTGGCCGGCCGCACGATCTTGAGCGACGTGAGCCTCACGATCGGCGAAGGCGAATTCATCGGCGTGCTCGGGCCGAACGGCGCCGGCAAGACGACGATGATGCGAGCCGTGCTCGGTCTCGTGCCGGTGGCCGGCGGCGCGATCCGCATCGGTGGGCTTCCCGTCGCGCGCGGCAATCCCTCCATCGGGTACATGCCGCAGACGCGCAGTGCGCTCGCGAGCCGGCGCGTGCTCGGGCGCGACTTCGTCGCGATGGCCGCCGACGGACACCGCTGGGGCCTGCCGATCGCCGATAGCGCGACGCGCCATGACGTCGAGCGCGTGCTCGATCTCGTCGGCGCGCGCGCGCTTGCCGCCCGTCCGCTCTCGGAACTCTCGGGGGGCGAACGCCAGCGGCTATTGCTCGCGCAGTGCCTGCTGGGCAAGCCGCAACTGCTGCTGCTCGACGAGCCGCTCATCAGTCTCGATCCGCACCATCAGCGCAGCGTCGTCGAACTCGTGCGGCGCGTACAGCGCGAGTTGCGCATCACCGTCCTGTTCTCGGCGCATGAACTGAATCCGCTGCTCAACGCGATCGACCGTGTCCTCTATCTCGGCAGAGGCAGCGCCGCGCTCGGCACCGTCGACGAAGTCATCACGCGCCCCGTGCTGTCGCGGCTGTACGGCTCGCCGATCGACGTCATGCGCGTGAACGGCCGCATTTTCGTGATGTCGGGCGACGTCGAAGTCGAAAAGCACGACCACGAACACGAAGACGACGCAGGCGGCACGGCGCATCACGGACATTCGCACGACCACGGCGGCCATGGACACCCTGGCGGACACGGCCACGATCATTCGCACGGACACACGCACGATGTTTGAATACGACTTCATGGTGAACGCGTTCGCGGCGTCGGGGATCGTCGCCGTGCTCGCGGGCATCGTCGGGTACTTCCTCGTGATGCGCGGGCAGACGTTCGCCGGTCACGCGCTGTCGCACGTCGGGTTCACCGGTGCGACGGGCGCCGTCCTCATCGGCATCTCGCCGCTTTGGGGAATGATCGGCTTCACGCTTGCGGCCGGACTGTCGATGGGCGCGCTCGGCGAGCGGCTAGCGGGCCGCGACGTGGCAATCGGCGTCGTCCTGTCGCTCGCACTGGGCTGTGGCTTGCTCTTCCTGCACTTTTTCACGGCGTACGCCACGCAGGTCACGGCGCTGCTGTTCGGCAACGTGCTCGGCGTCACGGATGCGACGCTGCTCGTGCTCGCCGGCATCGGCGCCGCGAGCCTCATCGCGCTCGGCGCCATCATGCGGCCCCTGCTGTTCGCAACGCTGCAGCCGGAACTGGCGGAAGCCAAGGGCGTCTCGCTGCGGCTCGTCTCCGTGCTGTTTCTGGCCATCGCCGCGCTGGCCGTCGCCGCCTGCACGCAAATCGTCGGCGTATTGCTCGTGTTCACGCTGATGGTGGGACCGGCTGCCGCCGCGCAAAACTTGTCCACGCGGCTCGCAACCGGCGTCGGCCTGGCGGCGTTGTTCGCGCTGGGCCAGGCTTGGCTCGGCGTGACGCTGGCGTTCTATACCGATTGGCCGACGAGTTTCTGGATCACCGCCCTCTCCGCCCTCGTCTACGGCGCCAGCCTGCTGCGCCGCCGCTGATTCCGGCTCCCGGCCGTTCCCTCCCCAGTTCCATCTCGTAACGTCTCCGTTGCGGCGCGCCTTGACTTTCGCGCGCCGCAATCCGATCATTCGCTCAGTCAGAGAACAAAAGATCCATTTTGGATCCGGCGGCGCCTGGTCGCCGCACTCAACGTTGCTCGGGCGAGAGCCGGAATTGGCGGTCGGCTTCGCGCCTACACAGGAGACAAACATGAGCACCGGCTCGAACGTGATCTTGCACTTGGGCGTAGGCTCGTTCCATCGCGCCCATCAAGCGTGGTATCTGCATCGGTTGTCCACCCTCACGGCTCCCGGCGAACCGCGCTGGTCGCTCACCGTCGGCAACATCCGCGGCGACATGAACGCCACGCTCGAGGCGCTCGCGAAACAGCAAGGCGTCTACACGCTCGAGACGGTCACGCCGCAGGGCGAGCGCGCCTACGAGTCGGTCCGCTCGATCGAGCGCGTGCTGCCGTGGTCGCCGACGCTCGCGCCGATCGTCGAAGCGGGCTCGGATCCGGCCTGCAAGATCGTTTCATTCACGGTCACGGAAGGCGGGTATTACCTCGACGAACACGATCGGCTCGACACGTCGAACCCCGACCTGGCCGCGGACTTGGCCGGTGGCCGCACGACGATCTACGGTGCGCTGGCCGCGATTCTCGAAGCACGCCGCGCGAACGGCACCGGCCCCGTGACACTGCAAAGCTGCGACAACCTGCGCAGCAACGGCGAGCGCTTCGAGGCCGGGATGCGCGCCTTCCTCGCCGCGCGCGGAGAGACCGCGCTCGGAGAATGGTTCGAGGCGAACACCACCTGTCCGAATTCGATGGTCGACCGGATCACGCCGCGTCCGACCGAGGACGTGCGCGCACGCGTGCTGGAAGCGACGGGCATTCCCGATACCTGCCCCGTCATGGGCGAAGCGTTCATCCAATGGGTCATCGAAGACCGCTTCAAGGCCGGCCGCCCGGCTTGGGAGCGCGTGGGCGCCGAACTCGTCGAGTCGGTCATGCCCTACGAGGAAGCGAAGATCCGCATCCTGAACGCGAGCCACAGTTGCATCGCATGGGCCGGCACGCTCGTCGGCCATACGTACATTCACGAGGGCACGCTCGATGCGGACGTGCGCCGTTTCGCCTACGAGTACGTCACGCAAGACGTCATCCCGTGCTTGACGCCGAGCCCGCTGAATCTGGCCGGGTATCGCGACGTCGTCCTCGACCGGTTCAGCAATCCGTATATCCAGGACACGAATCAGCGTGTCGCGGCCGACGGCTTTTCGAAGATTCCGGGATTCATCGCGCCGACGCTTGCCGAGTGTTTCGCGCGCAACGCGCAGCCGAATGCCACTGCCGTCTTGCCCGCGCTGTTCTTCCGCTTCCTCGACCGCTGGCAGGCGGGCGCGTTGCCCTACACGTATCAAGACGGCTTGCTCGACGAAGCCGCCGTGCGCGCGTGGTTCGATGCGCCCGATCCGCTCGCGCGGTTCTGCGCGTCGCGCGTGCTCTGGGGCGGGATGGCGCAAGATCCGCGGCTCGAACGCGTGATCGAGGCGGCACTCGAACGCGTCGACGCTTGGCTGGCCTCGCGCAAGGCGTAAGGCGTCTGGCCTCGAGCATAAGCAGCATCGGCGCCGACGAATATTGGCGTAAGCCGCACTGCGCGGCTAAAGTAGCGCATTCGCGTTTCCCGACTCCATCACGGATCGCATCGACCAAGGGGCCGTCCGCCATGTACCTCGGCATCGACCTAGGCACGTCCGAAGTAAAAGTCCTGCTGCTATCGGCCGACGCGCGCGTGCTCGCCACAGCGGGCTCGCCGTTCCATGTGTCCCGCCCTCACCCGCGTTGGGCCGAGCAAGACCCGGCCGACTGGTGGCGCGGCACCTGCGAGGCGATCGCGAAACTGCGCGCCGTCTGTCCCGATGCGTTCGCGCAAGTGCGCGGCATCGGTCTATCCGGCCAGATGCACGGCGCCGTGCTGCTCGACGCGGCCGATCGCGTCCTGCGCCCCGCCATCCTCTGGAACGACATGCGCAGCGTCGAGGAATGCGACGAGCTGACGCGGCGCGCGCCCGAACTGCACACGATAGCCGGCAACTTGGCCATGCCGGGCTTCACCGCGCCGAAGCTGCTGTGGGTGGCGCGGCACGAGCCCGACGTGTTCGCGCGCACGGCGTGCGTCCTGCTGCCGAAAGACTACCTGCGGCTGCGCATGACGGGCGAGAAAGTCTCCGATCCCTCCGACGCCGCGGGCACCCTCTGGCTCGACGTCGCGCGGCGCGACTGGTCCGACGCGCTGCTCGGCGCCTGCGACATGCGCCGCGCGCAGATGCCGCGGCTGGCGGAAGGCAGCGCCCCGTCCGGCGTGCTGCGCGCCGACGTCGCGCGCGAGTGGGGTTTGAGCGGGGAAGTCGTGGTCGCGGCGGGCGGCGGCGACAACGCGACAAGCGCGATCGGCATCGGCGCGACCGAACCGGGCGACGGCTTCGTCTCGCTCGGCACCTCGGGCGTACTGTGCGTCGTGGGCGATCGGTTTTCGCCGAATCCGGCTTCGGCCGTGCACGCGTTCTGCCACGCGATTCCCGATCGCTGGCATCAGATGAGCGTCGTGCTGTCGGCGGCGAGCTGCCTGCGCTGGGTCTGCAAACTGACGAATACCGACGAGCCGACGCTCGTGGGCGAGGCCGCCGCGCTCGCGCCCGATTCGCTCGACTCGGCTCCGATTTTTCTCCCGTATCTGTCGGGCGAGCGCACGCCGCATAACGATCCCTATGCGCAAGGCGTCTTTTTCGGCATGACGCACGCGACCGATCGCGCGCTGCTCGGCTATGCCGTGCTCGAAGGCGTAACGCTCGCATTGACCGACGGTCTCGACGCCCTGGCTGCCGCCGGTACGGCGCCGAGCGCGCTCTCGCTGCTCGGCGGCGGCGCACGCAGCGCGTTTTGGGCACAGCTGCTGGCCGACGCATTGGCCACGCCGACCCGCCAGCACGGCGGCGGCGAAACAGGCGCGGCGCTCGGTGCGGCACGCCTGGGCTGGCTCGCGGCCGGCGGCGAGCCGAGCGAAGTGCTGACCAAGCCCCCGGTCGCCGCTCAGTTCACACCGGACCCGAGACGGCACACGCAGTTGCGCGCCCGCCTTCAGGCCTATCGCGAGCTGTACCGTCACGTGCGGCCGCTGTTCGAACCCTCGCGCCCGCGACTAGCCTGATATTCTGTCTCGCTGCTTCCCTATATCGGTCCAACACCCTGCTTACCGCCGTGCCCAAATTCAACGAAAAGCTCGATCTGGCGACTCGCGCGGCGTGGCTCTACTACGTCGCGGGCAACACACAGAACGAAATCGCCGAAAAGCTGCAGGTATCGCGGCCGGTCGCGCAGCGACTCGTCGCGTTCGCCGTCGAAAAGAATCTCGTGCGCGTGCGCATCGAGCACCGGCTCGCCGATTGCCTGACGCTCGCCGAGCAGTTGAAGGCGCGCTACGGGCTGTCGATGTGCGAAGTCGTGCCCGTCGACGACGATACGCCCGAAGCCATCGACCGCAAGCTGGCCGTCGCGGGCGCGCAGGTGATGGAACGCTATCTCAGCGAAGAAAAGCCGATGATCATTTCGGTGAGCAGCGGCCGGACGCTGAAGGCGGCCGTCGATCAACTGGGACAAATCGACCGGCCGCAGCACCGGCTCGTGTCGATGGTCGGCGCGATCGCGCAAGACGGTTCCTCGAACCGGTACGACGTTGCGCTGCATATTTCGGAGAAGACGGGGGGCAAGCACTTCCTGCTGCCGGCACCGCTCATCGCCGACAGCGAGGCCGAGCGCGCGCAATGGGTCAACCACCGGCTCTATCGCATCGTGGAATCGCTCACGGCGGAGGCTGACGTGTCCTTCGTCGGCATCGGCGACATCGGGTCGAAGTGCCCGCTGCACGTCGACGGGTTCATCACCGCGGGCGAGGTCGGCGAACTGACGAAGGGCGGCGCCGTGGCGGAAATGTTAGGACTGCCGATCGATGCCGACGGGAAGTGCGTCGAATCGCCGACAGGCCGCCGCGTGACCAGCGTGCCGCTGGATTCGCCGCCCAAGCGGCCCACCATCGGGTTCGCCGGCGGCGAGCGCAAGCACGGCGCGGTGCTGGCCGTTCTCAAGGGCGGCTGGCTGTCGGGGCTCGTGACCGACGAGGCCTGTGCGCGCGTAGCGCTGGGCGACGGCGAACGTGCGCCGAAACGCGCGAAGGCCCGTGGTGCGCATGCCGGCGGCTAACGCCTGCCCCGCCTCTTATGGCCGAATTTCGGCTTCGACGAGCAGCTTCAGCAACGCAAGCGATTCCTGCCAGCCTAGGTAGCACGCTTGCGCCGGGATCATTTCCGGAATCCCCTCCTGCACGATGTTCACTTCGGTGCCGAATGGTGTATGCGAAAGCGATACCGTGGTCTGCATCTCGCCGGGCAGATTCGGAGCGTCGAATTTCCCGGTGTAGCGAATCCGTTCATTCGGCACCAGGTCGAGATACTCCCCGCCGAACGAATGTCCGTCGCCGGTGGTGAAGTTCGTGAACGACATCTTGTAGCTGCCGCCTACCTCGGCTCGCAGGTGATGAACGGTACCGGTGAAGCCGTTCGGCGGAAGCCATTTCGCTAGAGCGGAGGCGTCGAGGAACGCGCGATAGACGCGCTCGGGAGTGGAACGCAGAACGCGGTGCAGGCTGACGGTATTCGTAGGCATGATGGGCTCCGAAGGCGAAGGGACGGCCCCTTCGATCCTACTCGACGAACGAGGTGTGAGGAAATCGACACGCGGCCGGCAAGTGATTTGGCCAAGAACGCACGGGAGGCGTCGTGTGTCGTCTATCCGGCGGACGCCAAGTGCACGGCCATATTACCGGACATTTTCGATCAATCGATTCGCTGCTATCCGCCACCGGCATTTTCGGACATAAATCACACCAATAAAACAATATAGTATTTTTCGGCCAATTATTAAACGATATCGGCCTTTCTTTCACATACCAAACAGCATCTGCTTTATCGGACATTAAACGATATTTAAGAAACCGGCTTCCAAAATCTCTATAAATTTCGACCCATAGCAAAACGCCAGAATTCCGCGTTTCGAATGTCGAAGCAGAAAAACTCAACAAAGAGATTTTTAAATAGGTATGCAAAAACAATCCTCATTTCATCCGCGGCCGGGGCGCGATGCAAAGCACCTGATTTCCAGCCGACGCTCCCCCGCGGCGTCGAGCCTGCGCCCGAAGGCGACTGCACTCGCCGTTCTCGGCTACATCGCGTTGATTCCCGCGCTCGCTCACGCGAACTGCACGACGATCGGCTCGGCGACGACCTGCGATACGACCTCGCCCTCGCCATGGACAACGACGATCGGCACCGGGCCGACGTCGGCATCGGGCTCGCAAGTGACGGTCGGCCCCAATGCGCGGATCGTCGTTGGCGACAGCAGCGCCATCGCGCTGTCCGACAACGCGAACATCGTCGTGCAATCGGGCGCGCTTGTGCAAAACAGCGCGGTCAGCAGTTCCGGCACTTACTGGACGGGAGCCAACACGATCGACTTCCGCAACAACAGCACGCTCACCGTCGAGCAGGGCGCGACCGTGCTGTCGAACGGCACCGAGGCAGATGCCGAAGCCGTCAACCCGGAGGGCACCGGCAATACGATCGTCAACAACGGCACGATCCGCGCTGCCAACGCCTCGGCGCTCTGGTTTCAGAACACGTCGGGCTCGAACACGGTCATCAACAACGCGACCGGTGTGATCCAAGCGGCGAACATCATGGGCTCCGCGGGCACCGGCGCCGTCGTCTTCACCAATTTCGGCTCGGTCATCGGCAACATGATCTTCGGGGACGGCAACGATACGCTGAACCTGGAAACCGGGTCGAGCGAGTCCGGCGCAATGGAGGGTGGGGGCGGAAGCAATCTGCTGACGCTCGGAGGCACCGGCACCGCCACCCTGCCGACGACAACGATCATCGGCTTCCAAACGCTGCAGAAGCTGGACAGCGGCACGTGGACGGTCTCGAGTCCGATCGGCGGCATGGGCGTGACCTCGGCGGAGGTGAAACAAGGCACGCTCGTTCTGACCGGCAACAATGCTAGCTATACGGGCACGATGCTCGTCGATCAAACGGGCACGCTGCGGGCCAGCGCGCAAAGTCTGACTCCGGTCGTGACGGACAACGGGCTGGTGCAGTTTCAGCAAGACACGGCCGGCACCTACTCCGGCCTCATCCAAGGCTCCGGCGCCGTCGAGAAAGACGGCGCCGGCCCGTTGATGCTCGCGCCCACCGCCGCCGGCGGCAACACTTATACGGGTGGGACCGTACTCAAGCAAGGAGCGCTGTGGGTCTCGGCGGACAACGCACTCGGCGCGGCCTCGGGCGGTCTGACGTTCGACGGCGGCACGCTGCAGATCGGCCAGTCCTTCGATCTCGCCGGCACGCGCGCGATCTCGGTGACGTCGAACGGCGGCACGATCGATACGCAAGACTTCCAGTCGACGATCAATCAGGCCATCACCGGGTCGGGGGCACTCGACAAGACGGGCTCGGGAACGTTGACGGTCAACGGCGCGATCGTCGGCTCGATCGCCGCCGATGTTCAAGAAGGCACGCTCGTCCTCAACGGCGACGCGTCGCAATTCACCGGGAGCGTGACGGTCGATCAACCGGCTGTGCTGCAGGCCAGCGCACAGAGTCTGCCCGCGGCGGTCACCGACAACGGTTTGGTGCAGTTCGAACAAAACACCGACGGCACGTACGCGGGGGCGATCGGCGGTACGGGTACCGTCGAAAAGGACGGATCCGGCACCCTCGTGCTCAACGGCGCGAGCAGCTATTCGGGCGGTACGTCCGTCGCAGCCGGCACGCTGGTCGTCGGCGACGCGTCGCACGCGGGAGCGTCGATCGCAGGCCCGGCCACGGTCGCCGCGGGCACCACGCTCGGCGGCTACGGCAGCGTGGGCGGCGACGTCATGAACAACGGCACGATCGCCGTGGCCAATGCGCTATCGTCCGCGGCGGCAGGCGTTCAACCTCAACCGCAAGGCAGCTTCACCATCCATGGCCAATTGATCAACGCGGGGCTGGCACAACTCGGCGGCAGCCGCAGCAGCCCGGTCGGAAACACGTTGAACGTCGGCAGCTACGTCGGCAAGAACGGAACGATCGCGCTGAACACCGTCCTCGGCGGGGACAACTCGCCCTCGGACAAGGTCGTGATCGACGGCGGCACGGCAACGGGCTCGACCACGTTGAAGGTCACCAACGTCGGCGGCACGGGAGCACCGACTGTCTCGAACGGCATCGAGGTGGTGCAAGCGGCCAACGGCGCAACGACCGCCGCAGGCGCATTCACGCTGGCGGGCGGCATGCTCAAGGCCGGCGCGTACGAGTACTACTTGGCAAGAGGCGGCGTGACCGCGGGCACGTCGCAAGACTGGTATCTGCGCAATACGGTGGCCGCCGGGAGCGGCACGTCGGGCGCTACGATCGGGGCCAGCGGGGCGGCGGCGGGCGCGGCGGCTTCGGCGGCAGGGGGCGCCGGCACGGTCGTTTCGCAGGCCGCCACCGGCAACCCGGTCACGCTGTATCGCCCTGAAGTCGCGCTGTACGCACAGATCCCCGCCGTGATGCGCGAACTCGACGGGATGCAGCTCGATGAGTTTCATCTGCGCCAGGGCGACCAAATGCTGCTGAACGAGACCGGCCCCCTACCCGCGGGATGGGGCCGAGTCTGGGGCGCACACAGCGTGTTGTCGGAAGGCGGCGACGTGAGTCCGCAATTCGACGGCACGATGGGTGGCGCGCAGGTCGGCCAAGACCTCTACGCGGACGGCGTCCAGGGCGGGCAGCGCAATCACTACGGCTTCTACCTCGGCATGGGCCGGGCAACGGGCGACGTCGACGGATCGGCGGTGGGCGTGGCGGGAGCCGGTGTCGGACACCTCTCGGTCAACGAATACAGCCTTGCCGGCTACTGGACGCATATCGGTCCGAGCGGCTGGTACACGGATACCGTCTTATCGGGCAGCGCGCTCAGCGCGGACACGACCTCGACCGACAACGTCCATGCGAGCACGCACGGTACCGCCTTCACGGCTTCGATCGAAGCCGGCATGCCGTTCGCGATCGGGCACGGGCTCACGATGGAGCCCGAAGCGCAGGTCGTCTATCGGCATCTGTCGATCGACAACCTGAACGACGGCATTTCGAACGTGGGATTCGACAGCGGCAATTCGATGCTCGCCCGATTCGGCCTCCGGTTCGCCGGCACCTGGGACGCGCACGGCATCGCGTGGCAGCCCTACATGGCCGTCAACGTGCTGCATGCTTTCGCGAACGGGGATCATCAAACCTACGACAGCGCGACCTCGGTCGCTACGCCCGTGAACCAAACCACGGGCCGGATCGATGCCGGGCTCGTGACGAAGTTCTCCAAGCACGGCAGCGTCTTTGCCACCGTGAGCTGGGGCACGAACCTCGGCGGGGAGCACGTGCGCACGGTGGGAGGAAACGCAGGGGTACGTTGGTCCTGGTAATGCGCGGGGCCGCGGAAGGCTCGGGGGCCGAGGCCCCCGAGCCTTGCGCCTCTATGCAGCCGACAGCACTTCCACGATCTTGCGGTCGTATGCCTGCCCTTGATCGTCGAACAGATGGCAGTGATCGGGCTCGGCGCCCAGCGTGAGCGACTCGCCGCGCTCATGCCGCTCGAGCGGCGGAATACGCGCGATGAGACCGTCCGGCGCCACCGACGCTTCGGCATACAGATAGGCGGCGTCGCCCAGCGATTCGACGGCCGTCGTCCGCGCGCTCACGCCTTGCGCGGGCGCGCCGGTTGCCGGCTCGCTCGATTGCACATGCAGATGCTCGGGCCGAATTCCGACTGTCACGCGCGCGCCGTGCTCCAATGCCCGCGCCCCCGACGAAGAGGCCCCGCGCGTTTCCACCGCCACCCGCTGGGTCTCGCCCGTGGCATAGCGCACGAGCACGCCGTCGCCGCCGACCTGCTCGACGACACCATCGAGAAAATTCATCTTCGGCGATCCGATGAACCCGGCCACGAATCGATTCGCCGGCGCATGGTAAAGACGGTTGGGACTGCCGACTTGCTCCACGTTGCCCGCCGACATCACGACGATCTTGTCGGCGAGCGTCATCGCCTCGACCTGATCGTGGGTCACATAGATCATCGTGGTCTTCAGTTCGTCGTGAAGCCGCGCGAACTCGAGGCGCATCTTCACGCGCAGCGCGGCGTCGAGGTTCGACAGCGGCTCGTCGAACAGGAACACCTTCGGCTTGCGCGTAATGGCCCGCCCGATCGCCACACGCTGGCGCTGCCCGCCCGAAAGCTGCTTAGGCTTGCGCTCGAGCAGATGATCGATGTGCAGGATCTTCGCCGCATTGCGCACGGCTTCGTCGATCTCGGGCTTCTTCGCACCGGCGAGCTTCAGGCCGAATGCCATGTTGTCGTAGAGCGACATGTGCGGATAGAGCGCATACGACTGGAACACCATCGCAATGCCGCGCTTAGCGGGCGGCACATCGTTCACGCGCGCCGCATCGATCATCAGCTCGCCGCCGCTGATCGATTCGAGGCCTGCGATCATCCGCAGCAGCGTCGACTTGCCGCATCCGCTGGGTCCGACGAAGACGACGAATTCGCCGTCGGCGATATCGAGGTTCACGTTGCGCAAGACCTCGTGTTCCTCATAACGTTTTGCGACACCACGCAGCGTCAAGCTTGCCATGATCCGTCTCCTTTCCCATTCATCGCCGTGCCCGCCCGATCGGCGACACGGCTCATCCATTGGCCGACGAGCGCGGGCAACGCGCTCATGTCGTCGAATACTCGTTGCGCTCCCGCCTGCACGAGCGCCTCGGCATGCGCGCGCCCCCCCTGTTCCGCGTGCGTACCGCCCGCGAAGCCGAGCACGACCATCCCCGCCGAGCTCGCCGCCGCGACGCCCGCGACGCTGTCCTCCACGACGATGCATGCCCGGCTCGCCACGCCGAGCGCATCGGCGACCGCGATGTAGATATCGGGCGCGGGCTTCGGACGCGGCACGCGATCCGCGCAAAACACATGCGAGCCGAAGAAGCGGTCGAGTCCCGTGCGCGCGAGCACGGCGTGGACATAAGCCGTGTAGCTGTTGCTCGCGCACGCCTTCGTCAGCGCGATTTGTTCGAGTGCGGCTTCGACGCCGGCCACGACCGGCGCTTGCTGCGCCGCGGCTTCGACGCTGCGCCGTATCGCGTCCATCTCGATCGGCGCGAGCGCTTGCCCGAGCGCCGCGGCGCTGGCTTCGAGCACGCGTTCGATGCGCAGCCCAAGCAGCGGCATCACGACAGGTTCGACGTCGGCGTGGGGCCAACGCGCTTGCAGCTCTTGCACGAGCATCTTTGCCGCGACGGCTTCGCTGTCGATCAGCACGCCGTCGCAATCGCAGATCAGCACGCGGTCGCGCCGCAACTCGCCTGCGTTTCGGATCGTCGATCCCGTCATTTGACGGCTCCGAACGTGAGGCCGCGCACGAGCTGCTTCTGCGAGAGCCAACCGACCAGCAGAATCGGAGCGACCGCGAGCAGCGACGCCGCTGACAGCTTCGCCCAGAACAAGCCCTCCGGGCTCGAGTACGACGCAATGAACACCGTGAGCGGCGCGGCGTTCGAACTCGAGAGGTTGATGCTCCAGAATGCCTCGTTCCACGACAAAATCACGAGCAGCAGCGCCGTCGAGGCGAGCCCCGGCAACGCCATCGGCATCAAGAGGTAGACGATCTCCTGCCAGGTCGCCGCGCCGTCGATGCGCCCCGCCTCGAGAATGTCGCGCGGTATCTCGTTGAAGTAGGTGAACGCCATCCAGACTGCGATCGGCAGATTCATCAGCGTATAGACGATGATGAGCCCGGAGACCGTATCGAGCAGCCCGGCGTTCTTCCAGAGCAGGTAGATCGGCACGAGCACCCCGACCGACGGCATCATCTTCGTCGAGAGCATCCACAGCAGCAGGCTTTGCGTCCGGCGCGTCGGGAAGAACGCCATCGTGTAAGCGGCCGGCACCGCCAGCACCAGGCACAGCACGGTCACGCCCACCGAAATGAGGATCGAGTTGCGCGCGAACAGGAAGTAGTCGCTGCGGGCGAAGACCTCCCGGAAGCTGTCCAGCGTCGGCGTGAAGATCAAGGAAAGCTGATAGGCGTCGCGTTCGGTCTTGAACGCCGTGATCGTCATCCAGAAGATCGGGAAGAACAGCGCGAGCGCGATCAGCCAGGCGAGCAGCCCTGGCAGCGCGCGCTTGACGGTGGCGAGCACGGGCAGTTGCGCGCGCATCGGGCGCGCGGCGGATACGGTCGGGTGGCTCATGCTTCGTACTCCCCTTTCAGATTCTTCGCTAGCATGCGCACGAGGAAGAACGCGACGACGTTCGCAAGAATCACGGCCAAGATGCCGCCGGCCGAAGCCAGGCCGACGTCGAATTGCTGGAGGCCGAGCGCGTAGATCAAATACGACAGGATCGTCGTGGCATTGCCCGGGCCGCCCGCGGTGGTCGTGTAGATTTCGGCGAAGATCGACAGCAGAAAGATCGTCTCCATCATGACGACGACCGAAATCGCACGCCTCAGATGCGGCAGCGTGATGTAGAAGAACATCGCGAATGCGCCGGCGCCGTCGATGCGCGCCGCTTCCTTTTGCTCTTCGTCGAGCGATTGGATCGCCGTGAACAAGATGAGGAACGCGAACGGCAGCCATTGCCACGCGACGATGACGACGATCGACGAGAGCGGATAGGTGGCGAACCAGTCGATCGGCTGCATGCCGACCGAGCGCATGACGGCCGCCACCACGCCATACACCGGGTGCAGCATCATGTTCTTCCAAATCAGCGCGCTCACCGTCGGCATGACGAAGAACGGGCCGATCGCGAGCACCCGCGCGATGCCTTGCCCGATGAACTTGCGATCGAACAGCAACGCCATCAGGATGCCGCCGACGACGGTAATGACGAGCACCCAGCCGATCAGCTCGATCGTATGAACGATCGACGGTATGAACGACGGATCGGTGACGAGGTAGCGATAGTTGTCGAGCCCCGCGAAACCTTTTTCATCCGGGTTGAGCAGGTTGTAGCGCCTGAACGAATACCAGATCGTCATGGCGAGCGGTATCGTCATCCAGAGCACGAGCACTGCAACCGAAGGCGCGGCGAGCCAGCGCGTGGAGCCTGCCCGGCGTTCGGGCGTCGGCAACGCGCTTTGCTCCGCGGCGTGCGAGAGCGGCATATGAAGATGTCCCATCGTTTCGGACTCCTGATCGATCGGACGCCACCCTTAACGGATGGCGTCGAGCGCGGGCCGCCGCGGCATGCGCGGTGGACGGCCCGCACGAGGGCGGGGCACAGCACAGTACGCTATGCGCACCGCCCGCCGGCTTGCGCCGGCATGGGCTTACTTCTGGTACCCGGCTTGGCGTACAGCGCGGTTGGCCGCGGCGTTGCCGGCCGTCAACGCTGCGTCGACGCTCATTTGGCCCGCGAGCGCACCGGAGATGCTCTGCCCGACGACGGTTCCGAACGATTGGAATTCGGGGATGCCGACGAACTGCACGCCCGTGTACGGAACCGGCTTGGCCGTCGGGTGGTTCGGGTCTGCCGTCTTGATCGCGTTCTCGACGAATTCGCCGAACGGCGCGGCCTGCTTATACTCCGGACGGTTATAGGTCGATTCGCGCGTACCCGGCGGCACCGATGCCCAGCCTTCGTCCTTCGCGACCGCTTCGATATAGGGCTTGCCGGTTGCCCATTCGATGAACTTCTTCGCGTCGTCCTGCTTCTTCGACGTCTTCGGAATCGCGAGCGCCCAGGCCCAGAGCCAGTGCGAACCGTTCGGCGTCACCGCCGTCGGCGCCGCGGCGAAGCCGATCTTGTCGGCCACTTGCGACTGGTTCTTGTTGTAGAGCATGCCGGCGGCGACGGTGGCATCGATCCACATCGCGCACTTGCCGGAGGACATCAGCGTCAGGTTTTCGTTGAAGCCGTTCGAGCTCGCTCCCGGGGGGCCGTCCTTCTTCATCAGGTCGACATAGAAGTTGACGGCCTTTTTCCATTCCGGCGACGTGAGTTGAGCGTTCCACTTCTCGTCGAACCAGCGCCCGCCCTCGGTGTTCACGAGCGTCGTCAGGTAGGCCATGTTCTCGCCCCATCCCGCCTTGCCGCGCAAGCAGATGCCGTAGACGCCGTTCGCCTTGTCGGTCAGCTTGTCGGCGAACTGAGCGATCTGGTCGTAGGTCGGCTTCGGCGGCATCGTGAGGCCCTTTGCCGCGAACAGATCCTTGCGGTAGAAGGTCATCGAGCTTTCCGCGTAGAACGGCAAGGCATACAGCGTGCCGTTGTACGAGAGGCTGTCGCGCACGGGCTTCATGACGTCGTTCACGTCATAGTCGGACGGCAGATTCGTCATCGGCGAAAGCCAGCCGCGCTTGCCCCACTGCGGCGCCTCGTATGCGCCGATCATCATCACGTCGAACTGGCCGCTGCCGGTCGTGATGTCGGTCGTCGCGCGCTGGCGCAGCACGTTCTCTTCGAGCACGACCCAATTGAGCTTGATGTCGGGATTGCTCTTTTCGAACTCGGCGGAGAGCTTCTTCATCTCGATCATGTCGGGGTTGTTCACCACCGCGATCGTGATCGTGGCGGCCGACGCGGCCGTCGCCGTCAACGCGAGGGCGGCGGCGGCGATCGCGCGCCGCGTGAGTCGAACGGCAGAGCCGGAATTGCGTTGCATCTGATGTCTCCTTAAGTCTTGTACGTTGTGGTGGAAATGCACGTGCGCTCAAAGAGAAGCGCGGTTCGTACTCAGCTCATCCAGTTGCCGCCGTCGACGTTCAGCGTCTGCGCCGTGATGTAGTCGGCGTCGCTCGAAGCCAGAAAGAGCGCGGCGCCCGTGAGGTCGGCCGGCAAGCCCATGCGCCCGAGCGGCACCTCTTCGCCGACGAGGCGCTTCTTCTCGCCGAGCGGGCGATGTTCGTAGCGGGCGAACAGGGCATCGACCTGTTCCCACATCGGCGTGTCGATAACGCCGGGGGCGATGCCGTTCACGTTGATTCGGTGCGGTGCGAGCGCAAGCGCGGCCGATTGCGTATAGCTGAGCACGGCGGCCTTCGTCGCGCAGTAATGCGAGACGAGCGCCTCGCCGCGGCGGCCGGCCTGCGAGGACATATTGACGATCTTGCCGCCGCGCCCTTGCTCGACCATGCGCTGCGCCACGGCTTGCATCAGGAAGAACATGCCCTTCACGTTGACCGCGAAGAGCGTGTCGAAGGTGTCCCACGATTCGTCGAGCAGCGGCCGCATGTCGAAGATCGCGGCGTTGTTGAACAGAATGTCGATGCCGCCGAAGCGGCCGACCGCCTGCTCGACGATCCGCGCGATGTCCTCGCGCCGCGTGACGTCGGCTCGCACGACGTGGACCGCGTCGGCATGACGCCTGGCGAGATCGGGGCAAATGGCGTCGGGGGATTTGACGTCGACGAGGATGCAGCGCGCGCCCTCTTGCAAATAGCGCTCGGCAACGGCCTCGCCGATGCCGCTCGCCGCGCCCGTCAGTACCGCGACTTTGTCGTGCAATCTCACGAACTTGTCTCCTGGGGTTAAGGGAACCCGTCTTTCTTGTTTCGTCTTTCTTGTGGTCTTGCGTTCTTTGCCGAGCGATCGCTCACTGATAGAGCAATTGCTCAGCTGTTGATCGAATGATCGGATACGCATCGGGGCCTGTCAAGGCGAGCCCTGCTTTTTCGATGTTGCGGTGCGCAATATTTCATTGGCCTTTCGGTCTATTGTGAAATTGGACTAAACTAACGAAACTTAGTCCATCGAAACAAGACGCCATGGAAATTGTGAACATCCACGAAGCAAAGACCCACCTCTCGCGGCTCGTCGATCAAGCCGCGCTCGGGGAGGCTTTCGTCATCGCCAAGGCGGGCAAGCCGCTCGTCAAGGTCGTCCCGCTCGATGCGCCCACTGCCGGGCAGCGTCGCCGTCTCGGATTTCTCGCAGGAGAAATCGCCGTGCCCGACGATTTCGATCGGATCGGCGCCGGCGAGATCGAGCATCTTTTTGGAGGGATCGGTACTTGAAACTGCTACTCGACACTCATCTATTGCTCTGGGCCGCCGGGCAGCCCGATCGGCTTTCGGCCAAGGCTTGCTCGTTGATCGAAGACGAAGCCAATACACTGCTGTTCAGTGCCGCGAGTCTCTGGGAGGTCACGATCAAGAGCGATCTTGGAAGAGCCGACTTCCGGGTGGACCCGCGACTGCTGCGCCGCGGGCTCATCGACAACGGCTACCTCGAGCTGCCCATCACGCATCATCACGTCCTATCGCTGAAGGGCCTCCCGCCGCATCACCGGGATCCGTTCGACCGGATGCTCGTCGCGCAGTCGATCACCGAAGGCATCGCGCTCGTCACGACGGATCCGGTTGTCGCACAGTACGAAGGGCTCGTGAAGCACGTGTGAACGCCGAAACGGTCTGTCCCCGGCTCATTCGCGCCCATTCGAGCCTTGTCGGCAAGCGAAAAAAAATGCGCGGGAAAACGGCCTTTATACGCAAAAAGAAATACACCTCATAAATGCCAGGACGCGCTCGCCCCGTCCGAAAGGACAGGTAGGCCCGCCGAGCCCTTGCCGGCGTCGCGGTACGTTCCACCGGTGGCCCAGCGCATATCGGCGTCGAAAAGGATGGAATAGGCCGTGGCGTCTTGTGCGCCTCGCACCTTGGCCCTACCGTTGAGCCACCCAATACAAGAGACAATGGAGCGAGACACATGCAATCGAACACGGTTCACCCGTGCGACGAGCAGTTGCCGTTTGGGCGACTGCTTACGCTCGGCATTCAGCACGTTTTGGTCATGTATGCGGGCGCGGTTGCCGTGCCACTCATCGTCGGTGGCGCCCTGAAGCTGCCGAAAGATCAAGTCGCCTTTCTCATCAGCGCGGATCTTTTCTCCTGCGGCATCGCCACGCTGATTCAAACGCTCGGGCTGTGGATCTTCGGCATCCGCCTGCCCGTCATCATGGGTTGCACGTTCGCCGCCGTCGGCCCGATGGTGGCGATCAGCACCAATCCGCAGCTGGGCATTCTCGACATCTTCGGCTCGACGATCGCGGCCGGCGCCATCGGTATCGTGCTGGCTCCCGCCATCGGCAGGATGCTGCGATTCTTCCCAACCGTCGTCGTCGGCTGCGTGATCTCGGTCATCGGCTTGTCGCTGATGGAAGTGGGGATCAATTGGGCCGCGGGCGGTGTCGGCAATCCCAATTACGGCGCGCCGCTGTTCCTCGGCTTGTCGCTGTTCGTGCTCGTGCTGATTCTGCTCATCAACAAGTTCTGCCGCGGCTTCATCGCCAACATTTCCGTGCTCATCGGCATCGTCGCGGGGTTCGTCGTTGCCGCCGCCACGGGACACGTCTCGTTCGACGGCGTGCGCGCAGCGCCCTGGGTCGGCATCGTCGCGCCCTTCCACTTCGGCTTCCCGCATTTCGACCCGCTTGCGATCGCGACGATGGTCACCGTCATGTTCGTCACGTTCATCGAATCGACGGGCATGTTCCTCGCCGTGGGCGACATGGTCGGCCGCCCCGTCGATCGGCGCACGCTCGTGCGCGGGCTGCGGGTTGACGGGCTCGGCACGCTCGTCGGCGGCATCTTCAACTCATTCCCGCATACGTCGTTCTCGCAAAACGTCGGGCTCATCGGCGTCACCGGCGTCAAGAGCCGCTACGTCTGCGCCACGGGCGGCCTGATCCTCGTCACACTCGGACTGTTTCCGAAGATGGCGCAGGTCGTCGCCTCCGTGCCGCCGTTCGTACTCGGCGGCGCCGGCATCGTCATGTTCGGCATGGTCGCGGCCAACGGCATCAAGTCGCTCTCTCGCGTCGACTTCACGACGAATCCGCACAATCTGTTCATCGTCGCCGTGAGCATCGGGCTCGGCCTCGTGCCCGTGGTCTCGCCGAAGTTCTTCGCGCAATTGCCGCCCGCGCTTTCGCCGCTGCTGCACAGCGGCATCCTGCTCGCATCGGTGTCCGCGGTGCTGCTCAACGTCATCTTCAACGGTGTCTCCAGCAAGGACACCCACGAAAGCGAATATGAAACCTCGCACGACGAGCACGAAAGCCGGCCCTCGACCCGACTCGAGCGGCGCGCAGCCGATGCGCACTGACTGAGCGATAAGTTCCGCCGCCTCGATGCGAGGCGGCGTATCGAAGAAGGGCGCGCGTCGAGCCGATCAGGCTCCACGCGCGCCCTTCGCGTTTTCCATCTCGTGGAGTGACACTCGTCACGCTACAACCACCCTCAAGGCACCCTCCTCCATTTCATCTGACGTTATCCGATAGTTAGTAGAACTAACCTATCGTTTATACCTAACTCGCCATACGTCAGAGGATTTCAAAACCCCGCTCCGCTCGAGTGCAAACCCTTGCGGCACAAGGCTTTCGAGGCGCCCTGAGATCGCCCTCGATTTATTCACACAAAACATTTCGACGAGAAATTTCGAGGGCCCGGACGGATCTGTCTAAACCCTGGCAAACGTTTGCCGTAAACAAAATTGGGAGCCTCTCTCCCCCACCCCGTTGCGAAAGTGGTCCTCATACCGCTTCGTCCATCATTAAGGAGTCCTAACAATGTTGCGTTTCCTACGGTCCCTTTCTCGCGACGAGCGCGGCGTCAGCGCGCTCGAATACTCGGTCCTGGCCGGCATCGTCGTCGTTGCCGTCGCGGCAGCAGGCACGATCTTCGGCGGCGCGACCGGCCTGCCCGCCCTCTTTCACAACCTGATCACCAACGTCACCGCCGTTCAGGCCAGCGGCAATTGATGCCTTGATGCCGTTCGGCGGCAACGCCGAACGGCTCGTCTAGGCCGTATCCGGCTGTTATCGATCGAAAGGCAAACGCATCATGGATGCAATCGACGCCCTTGCCTGCGCCGTGTTGTCGATATTGGCCGTCTCCGATTTGCGTCGGCGCCGTCTGCCCAATGCGGCGGTCGCGGCCTACGCAGCGCTTTATTTCATGCACGCGTGGCTCGCCGGCGAAAGCCGCGCCGGGCTCGAAGCGCATGTTGCGGCAGGCATCGGCGCGCTCGCATTCGCAGCCGTGCTGTTTCGCTTCGGATGGCTCGGCGGCGGCGACGCCAAGTTGTTCGCCGCCGTGTTCTTGTGGACGGGCCCGCTTCACGCGAGCGCCGTCTTCTTCGTCATCTCGCTGTCCGGATTGGTGCTCGCGCTAGCGCAGATGGCCTGCGGCCGGCTGCGCAGCCGCGCGAATGCCGGCGCGGCGCTCGCATGGCTCGCGCCCGCGCGCGGCGTGCCCTACGGCGTGGCGCTCGCGGCCGGCGGCATCGCTGCCCTGTGGCTGCCGCACGGACAAGCGCACGCAGTATCGCTGCATCAGGCGGCCTGGCTGCCCTCGATTCACGTACGGCTCACATAACGGAACGCCGTCGTCATGCAAAACATCCTTAAGCTAGCCGGCCTCATCGTCATTGCCGCGATCGGCGCGTTCGTCTTGCGAGCGCTCTACATCACGGCATCGCGCCCGGGTCCCGCGAAGCCGCCCGCGACGGTGCGCATTCGCGCCGCCGCGGCCGACTTGCCCGACGGCCTGCTGCTGCGCGACAGCGACCTCGTCTGGAAGCGCGTCCCTCGCGCGGACGCACCGGCCGGCGCAATCGTCGAAGGTCAGCCCGACGGCGCGGACCTCAAAGGCGATTTGCTGCGTCACGCCGTCCACGCCGGCACGCCGCTCGGCCCGGCCGACGTCATCTCGCCGAGTTCGCCGGGGTTCCTCGCCGCGGCGCTCAAACCCGGCATGCGGGCGATCTCCGTGGCGATCGACGACGTTTCCGGCAATGCGGGACTCATCGAACCGGGCGACTACGTCGACGTTCTGCTGACACAGCAGATCTCGGCCTCGCCGGGCGCCGCGAGCACGTCCGACCGCACCGTCGAGGCGGAAACGATCGCCGAACGGGTGCGCGTGCTCGCAGTAGGCACCGCGTTCACGCGGCCCAAGGATGACGAGAAGAAGCAGAGTCCGGCCAAAGCGCGCACCGTCACGTTCGAGGTCACGCCGCGCAGTGCCGAAGTCGTCACGGTTGCCGCGCATCTCGGCTCACTGTCGTTGGCGTTGCGCAGCTTCGCGACACGGGATCGCAACGCCGCGCCGGCGGAGGACGTGATGGAGCCGCAGATCCCGCCCGTCTGGGCGCGCGACGTCTCGCGCGGGCTGCGTGCGATGACGCCCGCGCCGCAGGCGACGGAAACCCACGCAGCCATGCCGAAGGCGGCCGCCGGCGTGCGGGACGTCGTCATCTATCGCGGGTCCAAGCAAACCGATTCGCTAGGCCTGCAAGGCGGCTCGGCCGGCTTGATGCCGCCGTTGCCGCCGGGCACGCCGACGGCCGCTCCGGCGGCACCCGCCACCGCCGCGCCGGCCGCCGCGCTCAGCGCGCCGAGCATTCATCCTGCTGCTTAGGATCACGAAATGATTCTCCGCTTCACTCGACCTGTTGCGCGTCTCGGTCGCCTCGCGCCGCGGCCCTCGCACCCGTACCCCCGCTCGCGCTTGCTGGCGATTTTCGCGTGCCTAGCCTACGCCGCCGCTTGTTTTTGTCTGATGGCTGGGCCGGCCCACGCCGCCGACGAAGCCTCGGTGCTGTCGGTACCCGCGGGCGGCGGCGCGATGGTGCAGTTGCCCGAAGCGGCCGTGGCCGTCTTCGTGGCCGACCCCGACGTGGCCGACGTGCACGTGCCCACGCCGAAGACGGTGTTCGTGCTCGGCAAGAAGGCCGGCACGACGACGTTGTTCGCGCTGGGGGCCAACAATCGCCCCATCCTGCGCAAGACGATCATCGTCGCGATGGACACCGCATCGATCCAACGGCTGCTCGACGCACGCTTTCCTCAGTGGCGGTTGACCGTCACGAGCGCGCCCGGTTCGCTGATGGTGAGCGGGCACGTACCGAGCGCGGCCGACGCCGATGCGGTCGTGCAAACGCTGAAGCCCTATCTGCACGGCCAGGAATCGCTAGTGAACCGGCTGACGCTGGCGCAGCCCATCCAAGTGCACCTTCGCGTGCGCATCACCGAAGTCGACCGCAACATCACGCAGCAGTTGGGCATCAACTGGAGTTCACTCGGCTCGAGCGGCAACTTCATCGGCGGACTATTCAGCGGCCGCACGCTGTTCGACCCGACATCGAAGCTGTTCGACCTCTCGTCGACCGGCGCCTTCTCCGTGCTCGGCGGCTTTCACACGAACAACGTGTCGATCGACGGGGTGCTCGACGCGCTCGATCAGGAAGGGTTGGTCACGATGCTCGCCGAGCCGAACCTCACGGCGATGTCGGGGCAAACCGCCAGCTTCCTCGCCGGCGGGGAATTCCCGATCCCGGTGGCGCAAGACACGACGGGCGCCATCACGATCGAGTTCAAGCCGTACGGCGTCTCGCTCGACTTCACGCCGACGGTGCTCGCGAACAACCGTATCAGCCTCAAGGTACGGCCCGAAGTCAGCGAGATCGATCCGAACAACAGCGTGACGACCGGTTCGATCAAGGTGCCGGCCCTGACGGTGCGCCGAGTCGAGACGACGGTCGAGCTTTCGAGCGGACAAAGCTTCGCGATCGGCGGGCTGCTGCAAAGCAACAGCAGCGACGTGCTCTCGCAATTGCCCGGCCTCGGCCGGCTGCCCGTGATCGGCAAGCTGTTCTCGTCGAAGAATTATCTGAACAACAAGTCGGAAGTCGTCGTCATCGTGACGCCCTATATCGTGCAGCCCGTCGGTCCCGGTCAGACACGCGACGCGCTCGACAGCGTCACGCATCCGAGCAGCGACGTCGAGTACGCGCTGCAGCGCGCGCTCGGACTCGATCCGCTGGCCGGCGATGCACCCAGACTCGTCGGCGCCGCCGGCTTCGTCTACTGAATGGAGAGCGTCGATGCGCAATCGCTCAGCCACCCTGATCCTTTCCGCCGCGCTCGCCGCCGTCTTCGGGACGGGGCTGTCGGGCTGCATGTCGGAGCATCCGCCGCTCGGTATGCCGGACGACTCCGTCATCGGTTTCACGGCCGCGGACGGCGGCCGAGCCATCCCGCCGCAATGCGACCGGTTGAACCAGCCTTCGCATATGGTCGACGCGGGCCGCGGCCGGCCCGGCGTCGAGTTCGGCTGCGCGACGTACTCGAATCTCGCCGCGATGCTCGTTCGGCCCGCCGATCTCGTCGCACCGATCCCGTATGCGGGCGCCGACGCGGCGCTCGGCGCGAGCGCCGTGCGCGCCTATGACGAAGGCCGCGCGACACCGCTGAACTCGACCTCGACGACGAAGTCGATCACGCATTGACGATGACTTGGGACTACTAGGGACTTCACGCCATGGGTGCCTTCGATCTGCGCTCCAACAGCCGCCGCGCACAGCCGCTCGCGACCGATCGCATCGTCGCCGTGCTGGCCGACGCGAGCAGCGAGGAAGTCGTTAGAAACCTCATGCTCGACCAGGGCATGGCTCACGCCTTCGTCATGCGCGGCGCGATCGACGATGCGGTCGAACTCATGCGCGGCCTGCCTCATGCACCGCGGCATCTGCTCGTCGACGTGTCGGGTTCGGCCATGCCGATCTCCGATTTGATGCGGCTCGCCGAGGTCGTCGATCCGTCGGTCAGCGTGGTCGTCGTGGGCGATCACAACGACGTCGGTCTGTTCCGATCGCTGCTGCGCCTGGGCGTGCAGGACTACCTCGTGAAGCCGTTGACCGTCGAACTCGTCCAGCGCGCACTGACGGCCGCCGATCCGTCCGCCTCGGCTCGCGCCGGCAAGGCGATCGGCTTCATCGGCGCGCGCGGCGGCGTGGGCGTCACGACGATCGCCACGGCCCTCGCGCGCCATCTCGCCGACAAGACGCGTCGCCGCATCGCCTACGTCGATCTCGATCTGCACGGCGGAGCGGCGGCGTCGATGCTCGGCATCACGATGAACAACGGCTTGGCGGAGCTGCTGCAAAACACGCAGCGGCTCGATCAGCAACTCATTCATCAGACTGTCGTCGCGCAAAGCGATCGGCTGTTCGTGCTCGGCGCCGAGCTGTCCTACGATCAGCCGCTCGCGCTGCGCCCCGGTACGGTCGGCGAACTCGTCGCCGCACTCAAGCGACACTTCCACTATGTCGTCCTCGATCTGCCGCAACGGGCCGGCGCCTTGGTCGACGAAACGCTCGATGCGTGCGAAACGATCCACGTCGTGGCCGATCGCTCAGTCCACGCCGCGCGCGAAACGGCGCGGCTGTGCCGCTTCGCCGAAGGACGCCCCGCCGACGCCGCGGTATCGGTGCTGCTCAATAACGCGCAGCAGCCCGTGCGCGGACGTGTCGCGCATGGCGACTTCGTTCACGCCCTCGGCCGGGCGTCGGTGCACGAGTTTCCCTACGAACCGCAGACGCTCGCGGTGGCCGAAAACCTCGGGGAGGCGATTGCCGAAGGCAAGCACTCGGCGTTCGCGCGCGCCGTGGTCGCGCTCGCCGATGCCATCACGGGGTCGGACGCGCCGGCCGTCGCGGCGCCCTCGCCGTGGTACGCGCGGCTGCGGTCGAAGCGGAGCGCCGCGTGATGTTCGGACGTAAAAGCCACGCCCCGTCGATTGCGAAGCAACCCAGCGTCGCGAGCGAGGCGGCTCCGGTCGATGCGGCACCGAGCAATAGTGCGGGCGCGAATGGGCAAGGGCACAGACACGCGAATGCAAACGCAAACGCGAGCGCCGGTGCACGCGCGCCGGCCGACATCGCACGGCATGCGACGGCGAGCGCCGTCGCCGAGTCGCATCGGAACGTGCCGGAGGCGGAGCAGCGGATGGCCCCGGCTCCCGCCCCCTCATCGCCTCCGGCCGACCGCCACGAGGCATTGATTCGCTCCGATACGTTCAAGACGATACGCTCGGCCGTGTTCGCGTCGATGAACATGTCCGCCGCGTTGATGATGTCGCGCGCGCAAGTGCGCGAGGGCATCGAGCAGATCGCCGCGGAGACGATCGCCCGCGAACGCCTGACGATCACGCTCGCCGAGCAGGCGCTCGTGGTCGACGAGATCCTCAACGACATGTTCGGCGTCGGCCCAATCGAGCCGCTGCTCGCCGACGAGAAAGTCACGGACATCCTCGTCAACGGCCCCGATCAGGTCTACGTCGAACGGGCCGGCCGGCTCGAACTGACGCCGCTCAAGTTTCGCGACAACGCGCACGTGATCAACGTCGCGCAGCGCATCGCCGCGGCCGTCGGCCGCCGGGTCGACGAAAGCAGCCCCCTCGTCGATGCGCGGCTTGCCGACGGCAGCCGCGTCAACGTCGTATTGCCGCCGATCGCTCTGCGCGGCGCATCGATCTCGATTCGTAAATTCGCCAAGCGCAACATCACGCTCGGACGCATGGCGCAGCAAGGCAACATCTCGCCGGCGATGGTCGAGGTGTTGCGGATCGCGAGCGCGTGCCGCTTGAACATCGTCATTTCGGGCGGAACGGGCTCGGGCAAAACGACGCTGCTCAACGCGATGTCGAACTTCATCGATCCGCACGAGCGCATCGTGACGATCGAAGACGCCGCCGAGCTGCAGCTGCAGCAGCCCCACGTCGTGAGTTTGGAAACGCGCCCGGAAAACAGCGAGGGGCTCGGCGGCATTTCGCAGCGCGACCTCGTGCGCAATGCGCTGCGGATGCGCCCCGACCGCATCATCCTCGGCGAGACGCGCGGCACGGAAGCGTTCGACGTCCTTCAAGCGATGAACACGGGCCACGACGGATCGATGACGACGATCCACGCGAATACGCCGCGCGACGCGATCACGCGGCTCGAGAGCATGGTGATGATGGCCAACGGCAATCTGCCGCTGATTTCGATCCGGCGGCAGATCGCGAGCGCCGTCCATATGATCCTGCAGGTGGAACGCATGCGCGACGGCATGCGGCGCATCACGCGCGTCACCGAAATCGCGGGCATGGAAGGCGACATCGTCATCACGCAAGATCTGTTCGCCTTCCGATTCAACGCCGGCGGCTATGAGGATCAGGTGCGCGGCACGTTCGAGTCGTCCGCGCTGCGGCCGGCCTTCGCGCAACGGGCCGCCTACTACGGGCTCGAGGACGAACTGATCGGAGCGATGCAATCGTGAGGCCCGCCGACGTCGTCGCAGCCGGCGCGTTCTTCGCGATCGTCATCGCGGGGCTCATCTTGCGTTCGCTGCGCGAAATGGCACGCAAGCAACCCACCCGACGCATCGCGGAGCGCGTCGGGGCACTGCGTGATTCGCATGCGGAAAGCCGGCGCACGCGCAGCGAAAAACCGTCGCATCAGCTCGTGAGCTTCGATCGCCGCCGCGGCGACGAGCAGGCCTGGCTGGCGTGGCTGCGCGCAAAACGGCAACGCATCGAGACGATCGCGGGACGCGCCGGGGTACGCAACATCATCGCCGTCGCGCTGCTGGCGGGCCTAGTCGATTTCGTCGGCGGCGCGCTCGCCGGGCTGCCCCTCTGGGCACGCACGCTCGGCGCCTTGGTCAGTGCGCTCATCGCCCTGCGCGCGACGTACCTGATCATCATCAAGCGTTTCAAGCAGCGCTTTCTCGCCGTGTTTCCCGACACGCTCGATCTCATCATCCGCGCCGTGCGTGCCGGCATTCCCGCCGTGCAGGCCATTTGCACGGCGGGCGTCGAAAGCGAAGAGCCGGTGCGCTCGACGTTTCGCACGATGGGCGATGCACTGCTCGTCGGCGCCGAAATCAAGGACGTGCTCGAACAAGCGGCCGAGCGGCTGCAACTCGCCGACTTCTCGTTCTTCGCCGTCTGTCTCGTCCTGCAGCGCGAAACGGGCGGCAATCTCGCGGAGACGCTCGAGAATCTCGCCGCCATCGTGCGCACGCGCCGCGACATCCGCGCCAAGACCAAGGCGCTCACGGCCGAAGGACGAATCTCGAGCAAGATCATTTCGGGCGTGCCGTTCTTCATCATGGGCTTCCTCTACCTCGTCAATCGTCCGTACATCACGCTGCTCTTCGATACGCGCGCGGGCCACAAGATGCTCGTCCTCGCAGCCGTGCTGCTGACGATCGGCCTCTCGCTGATCCGCAAGATCGCCAACTTGGACACCTCGCGATGAACACCGCCAACCTGTGGACGAATCTAGCGCTCGTCGCCCTGCTTGCGGGCGCGACGCTCTGGCTCTTGCTGCACGGGCGCAGCACGCGTGCGCGCATCGCCCAGCGCGTGAGGCTCGGCGCCGCGCGCGCGAGCGCGACGGGGCATGAACGAAACGTGCCGCAACAACTTGCACACAAAGTCGCGACGATCGGCGAGCGGATGCCGATCATCGACGCGGCCGAGCGCGGCAAGCTCGCGACGCGGCTCGCGAGCGCCGGATTCCGGGAGTCCCGCGCCGTTTCGATTCTCGCGGGCCTGAAGATCGTCTGCGGCGCCTGCGTCGCCTTCGGCGCGATCGCACTCGCGCCGCACCTGCCGCGCATCGGCGGCTACTTCGTCTTCCGCCTGCTGGCGATGGCGGGCGCGTTCGTCATCGGCATGATGCTGCCCGAGTACGCGCTCGGGTACGCCATCAAGCGCCGCCAGCGAGCGATCTCGGCCGCCCTGCCCGATGCGCTCGATCTGCTCGTCATCTGCACGAACGCCGGCAACAGTCTCGTCGTCGCCATCAAACGCGTCGCAGCCGAACTGCATACGATCTGCCCGCCGCTGTCCGACGAGTTTTCGGTGACGGCGGACGAGCTGCAGATCGGCAGCGACAGCGCGGTGGCACTGAACGCGATGGCCACGCGGATCGGCCTCGTCTCGATGCGCGCGCTCGTGACGACGCTCGTGCAATCGCAGCAGTACGGCACGCCGATCACGCAATCGCTGCGCATGCTGTCCCGGACCGAGCGCTCGATGCAAATCATCGCGCTCGAAGAGAAAGCCGCGAAGCTCGCGCCGAAGATGACGCTGCCGATGATGCTCTTCATCATGCCGACCGTCGCGTTGATCGCAGCGGGGCCGGCCATCATCCGGCTCATCGCGGTGTTTCATCATCATTGAAGATCCATTGAAGATCGTTCGAACCGTGGGAGGTTTCATGTACTCGGTCCCTCTGCCCTCGCGCCGCCTGCTTCCGCTGATCGGCGCGTTCATGGTCGGCTTGCTCGCCGCCGGCTCCATGACCGGCTGCGCGAGCGGGCCGCGCATCGAGACGCGCCCCGTCGTCGCCACGCACGGCGTCGATAAGAGCACCGACCTGCGCATCGCCGAAAGCGCGCTCGAAAGCGGCGACACGCAACTCGCGGCTTCGCTCTTCGAGAAGGCGCTCAAGGCCGATCCGAGCTCGTCGCGCGCGGAGCTCGGCCTGGCCGATGCGATCTACCAAGCGGGCGATCTCGCGCGCGCCGGCATGCTCTACGCGCACGTCGCCGCAGGCGCCCCCGACGATCCCCGCGCCCAGCTGGGGCTTGCCCGCGTGGCGCTGCGCGAGCGCAATCTCGACGACGCGGTAGCACGGTATCGCCGTCTCCTTGCCGCCCACCCCGACAATCCCGTCGCGGCCGAAGGGCTCGGTGCCGCGCTCGACCTGCAAGGCAAGCACGGCGAGGCGCAAGCGGTCTATCGCGCGGCACTCGCGCGCCACCCCGAGGCGCAGGGCTTGAAGACGAACCTCGGCCTCTCGCTGATCCTCGATCGGCGTGCGCGCGCGGGCGCGAACGTGCTGCTCGACATCGCGGGCCTTCCCGATGCGCCCGCGCAAGCGCGCGAGAACCTCGCGCTCGCGTACGGCGTACTCGGCAACGCCGAAGCGGCCAAACGCATTCTCACCGCCGACATGCCGGCGGCATCGGCCGAGGACAACTTGCGCTTCTATCAAAACCTGCGCGCGCGATGGTCGACCCCGAGCAGCCAGGGCGATGCGGCCGGCAACGCGGGCAGCGGCCATGCGGCCAGCGTGCAGCCGGTGCCGTCGGCGCAGGTCTCGCCGCAAGGCGCGCTCGAATGAACCGCTGGGCGCGCCTCGCCTCGAACGAGCGCGGCGTCGCGGCGCTCGAGTTCGTGCTCGTGTTTCCGTTCCTGATGACGGTCTTGTTCGGCATCGTCGACACGAGCCTGCTGCTGTGCGACAAGGCCGTCATCACGAACGCGAGCAGGGAGGCTGCGCGTGCGGGCGTCGTCGTGCGCGTGCCTCAACTCGGGGCGAGCGACGTCCAGAACGTCGCGCTCGCCTATGCGCAGAACAATCTGGTGACGGGCGGCACGGCCACGACGCCCGTGGTCACCGTCGATCAATCGGCCGGCACGTCGCCCGGAGATCCGCTCAAGGTGACCGTCACCTATACGTACGACGGTCTCGTGCTCGGCTCGGCGCTCAGTTCGCTGACGGGCCCGGTGACCGTCACGGCAACGACGGTCATGAACTATGAGTAGACGTGCGTTACGTTTGCGCCGGCCTTCGCGCCGCCGGCAACGCGGTTCGGTTCCGCTATGGTTCGTGCTGACGGCGCCGATCCTGCTGATGTTCGGCGCGTTCGCCGTCGATATGCCGCGCGTCACGACCGTGCGCAACGAATTGCAGAACGCGGCCGATGCCGCCGCGCTTGCCGGCGCGTCGAAGCTCATCGACAGCAGCAGCGGGCCCGATTGGGCCAACGCAGCGAGCGAGACGAGCGCGGCCGTTTCGTTGAATGCGTCGGACGGCGTCACGCTGACTGCCGGCAGCGTGCAAACGGGATTCTGGAATCTGACCGGCACACCGTCGACGCTCGAAGCGCAGACGATCTCGCCCGGGCTCTACGACGTGCCCGCCGTGCAGGTGACGGTCACGCGCAGCGCGAGCCAGAACGGCGGCCCCGTCGATCTGCTGCTCGGCGGTTTTCTGGACGTGCTGAGCACGCCGGCGAGCGCGACCGCCGTGGCCGTCGCCGCCGCGCCGTCAACGGTCGATTCGGGCGGCCTGTTCCCGATGGTTATCGATCAGTGCGTGCTCGACCAGTACTGGGACGCGGAAACGAACGAACCGACGATCGACCCGTCGACCGGGCTGCCCTACGAATTCCAGATCGGCAATGGTCAGCTTTACGGCTCGAGTTGCGAGGCCGGACAATGGACGTCGTTCCTCATCAACGCGAACGACGTGCCGACCGTGCGCGGCCTGATCGCATCGGGCAATCCGTCGCCGCTTTCGATCGGCGACGACATCTGGATCGAGCCCGGTGTCAAGACGACGCTCTACAGCAGCGTCCCCACCGGCGTCACGATCGTCGTGCCTGTGGCCGAGCAGATCATCACGCACAGCTACGTGCCGATCGTCGCGTTCGCGGCGTTTTATGTCGATGGGTCGTACGGCGGCAGCCAGAAGTACATCGAGGGGCATTTCGTCGGCGGCTATCGGATCCCCGTGCAGTCTTGGGGCGTTGGGCCCGACTATGGGGCGTATGTGGCGCCGCGGCTGGCGCTTTGATTCTGGCGTACTCTCACTCTCACGCGCTCGGTAAAGAGCGGTGCGCTTCCATACAAAAAAAACGGCGAGCTGATTGGATCAGCTCGCCGTTTTTGCTTCTGCGTGTAACTGCTGCGCTTCGTATCGTCAGCCCGCCGTCTTCGCCGCCGGGGAAGCCGATGCGCCCGCAGCCGCCGACGCCGCCCCCACCGTCGCCGGCGCATCGGCCGGCCGCGGTGTTTCGCCCGTGTTCGCGATCCAGCCGCCGCCGAGCGCGACGTACAGATCCACGAGGTTGTCGAGCCGCGCCACGCGCGCGTTGATGAGCGCCTGCTGCGCCGTATAGAGATTCGTCTGCGCGGTCAGCACCTGCAGATAACTATCGACGCCGTTCTTATAGCGAAGCTGCGACAGATCGAGCGAGCGCGTTTCCGCGAACGTCGTCCGTTCCAACGCCTGGATCTGCGAATCGTACGTGCTGCGCGCCGCCAGATCGTCCGCTACCTCACGAAATGCCGACTGAATCGCCTTCTCGTAGTTCGCGATCTCGATGCGCTTCTGCACGTGCGCGAGATCGAGGTTGGCCACGTTCTGTCCGCCCTCGAAGATCGGCAGCGCAACCTGCGGCGCGAACGACCATGCCGCCGAGCCGGCCTTGAACAAGCCGCCGAGCGTCGGGCTTGCCGATCCGAACGAGCCCGTCAGCGAGATCTTCGGGAAGAACGCCGCCCGCGCCGCGCCGATGTTCGCATTGGCCGCGCGCAGCGTCGCCTCGGCTTCCATGATGTCGGGCCGGCGCGTGAGCAGATCGGAAGGCAACCCCGCCGGGATGTCCGTCAGCAAACGCTGATCCCCGAGACCGTTGCCCGCCGGCAGATCGTCGGGCAACGGCTGCCCCACGAGCAACACAAGTGCGTTTTCGGCTTGCGCCCGGGCACGCGCCTGCGCTTCGCGATTCGCGCGCGCCTGCTCGACGACCGTTTCCGCTTGACGCAGATCGAGCTCCGAGCCGGTGCCGTTGTCGAACTGCAGCTTGGTCAAGGCGTACGACGCTTCGGCCGTCTTCAAGGTGTCGTCGGTGGTCTTGAGCAGATCGTCGACGGCCAGCATTTGCAAGTACTGCTCGGCCACCTGCGCGACGAGCGAAATCTCGGCGGCCTTGCGCGCTTGCGCGGTTGCCAGATATTTCTCGAGCGCCTGGTCCTTCAAGCTGCGAATGCGCCCCCAGAAATCGATCTCCCACGACGTATTGAGCCCGACCTGGTACTGCTGCGAGATCGTCTGACCGAGGAACGACAAATCCTTCGGCGTGCGAGACACCGATTTGCTGCCTTGCGCATTGAGCGTCGGGAACAGCGCCGCGCGCGCGATCCGGTATTGCGCGCGTGCCGCATCGACGTTCAACACGGCAACGCGCAGATCCCGGTTGTTCGCCAGCGCGAGCTGGATGATCTGCTGCAGGCGCGGATCGGAGAAGAACTCGCGCCAGCCGATGTCCACGGCCGTGCGGCCGCCGGCCGTGTCGCCCGCGCTTGCCGCCGGCTGCGTCGCGTAAACACCCGAGGCCGGGAACGCCGCGGCCACCGGCGCGGCCGGACGCTCGTATTTCGGCTCGAACGTGCAACCGGCCGCGACGACCGCCACGGCGAGCGCAATCAATGAATATCGTTTCATTTCAATGTCCTTCGTCGCCGTTCTTGTTCTCGCCACGGTCCGGCGCGTGCTGCGCCGAATGGTGAGCCTCGGCAAGACGCGCCGCCTCATCCACGTCCTCCGATTCGCCCGCGAACTTCGCGCGGATCACGACGAAGAACATCGGGATGAAGAAGATCGCGAGGAACGTCGCCGTCAACATGCCGCCGATCACGCCCGTGCCGATCGCATGCTGGCTCGCCGAGCCGGCACCGTTGCTGATCGCGAGCGGCAGCACGCCGAGAATGAACGCCATCGACGTCATCAAGATCGGACGCAGCCGCAGCCGCGCCGCTTCCATCGCCGCCTCGACCGGCCCCATGCCTTCGCTCTGCTGCAGTTCGCGCGCGAACTCGACGATCAGAATCGCGTTCTTGGCCGAGAGGCCGACCGTCGTGAGCAGACCGACCTGGAAGAACACGTCGTTCTCGAGCCCGCGGATCGTGGCGGCCAGCAGCGCGCCGATCACGCCGAGCGGCACCACCATGATGACCGAGAACGGAATCGACCAGCTTTCATACAGCGCGGCCAAGCACAGGAACACGACGAGAATCGACAGGCCGTAGAGAATCGGCGCTTGCGAGCCCGATTGAATTTCCTGATACGACAGCCCCGTCCACGAGTAGCCGATGCCGGCCGGCAGCTTCGCCGCGATCTTTTGCATCGCCTGCATCGCCTGGCCCGTACTCTTGCCCTGCGCGGCCGCCCCTTGGATTTCCATCGACGAAATGCCGTTGTAGCGCTCGAGCTTGGGCGAACCGAACGTCCAGTGGCCCGACGCGAACGACGAGAACGGCACCATCGTGCCCGACGTGTTGCGCACGTACCAGTTGTTCATCTCCTCCGGCGTCATGCGGAACGGCGCATCGGCCATCACGTACACCTTCTTGATCCGGTTGTCCGTATCGAGGAAGTTGTTCACGTACTGCGATGCCCAAGCCACCGAGAACGTCTGGTCGATCGCCTCCGGCGAAACGCCGAGCGCTTGCGCCTTCTCGCGGTCGATGTCGACCTTGAACTGCGGCGTGTCGTTCAGCCCGTTCGGCCGCACGAGCGCGAGCGTCGGATCCTTGGCCGCCATCCCGAGCAGCTGATTGCGCGCCTTCATCAGCGTATCGTGGCCGAGCCCCGCGTTATCGGTCAGCTCGAAATCGAAGCCCGATGCCGTGCCGAGTTCGGGAATCGACGGCGGATTGAACGGGATCACCATCGCGTCCTTGTAGCGCGAGTAGTGCATGAACATCCGCCGGATGATCGCCTGCACCTTCTGATCCGCGTGCTGCCGCAAGCCGTAGTCCTTCAGCCGCACGAACACGAGGCCCGAGTTCTGGCCGCGGCCCGCGAAGCTGAAGCCGTTCACCGTGAAGACCGATTCGACGAGCGACTTCTCCTTCGTGAGCAGATAGTCGGAGATGTTCGAGAGCGTGCGCTCCGTCGTTTCCTGCGTCGATCCCGTCGGCGTCTGCACGATGACGAACATCAGGCCTTGATCTTCGTCGGGCAGGAACGACTTCGGCAAGCGCACGAACAGCAGCCCGACCGCGACGATCACGGCCAGATAGATCACCAGCCATCGGCCCGAACGGCGGATCACGTGATGCACGCCGCTGTGATACTTGTCGCGGCTGCGCTCGAACGTGCGATTGAACCAGCCGAAGAAACCGGTCGTGGCCTCGTGCTCGTCGCCCCGGATCGGCTTGAGAATCGTCGCGCACAGCGCCGGCGTCAGAATCAATGCGACGAGCACCGACAGCACCATCGCCGAAACGATCGTGAGCGAGAACTGGCGATAGATCGCACCCACCGAGCCGCCCGAGAGCGCCACCGGCACGAACACGGCCGACAGCACGAGCGCCACGCCCACGAGCGCGCCCGTAATCTGCCCCATCGCCTTGCGCGTCGCGTCTCGTGGCGAGAGCCCCTCCTCGCGCATCACGCGCTCGACGTTTTCCACCACGACGATCGCATCGTCCACGAGCAAACCGATCGCGAGCACGAGCCCGAACATCGACAGCACGTTGATCGAGAAGCCCACCACGTTCATGATCGCGAACGTACCGAGCAGCACCACCGGCACGGCGATCGTCGGAATCAACGTCGCGCGCAGGTTCTGCAGGAACAGGTACATCACGAGGAAGACGAGCACGATCCCTTCGAGCAGCGTCTTGACCACTTCCTCGATCGACAGGCGCACGAACGGCGTCGTGTCGTACGGGTACTTCACGACGAGGCCGTGCGGGAAGTACTTCTGCAGATCGGCGATCTTCGCGCGCACTTCCTTGGCCGTTTGCAGCGCGTTCGCGCCCGTGGCCAGCTGAATACCCATACCGGCCGTGGGCTGACCGTTGTACTTCGTATCGAAGTTATAGGTTTCGCCGCCGAGCTCGACGCGCGCGACGTCCTTGATCCGCACCTGCGAGCCGTCGGGATTCACCTTCAGCAGGATGTTCTCGAAATCCTTCGGCGTGCGCAGCAGCGTCTGCTCGGTGATCGTCGCCTGCAGCATCTGCCCCGGCACGGCGGGCGTGCCGCCGAGCTGGCCGCCCGCAATCTGCACGTTTTGCTGCTGCAACGCGGTAACGATGTCGCCCGGCGTCAAACTGAAGCTCGTCAGCTTGTTCGGGTCGAGCCAGATCCGCATCGCGTACTGCGTGCCGAACAGCGTGACGGTGCCGACGCCGTCGAGACGGCTGATCGGATCTTCGATGTGCGAAGCGACGTAGTTGGAGAGGTCGTACCGGCTCATGCTGCCGTCTTCGGAGACGAATGCGAGCACGAGCAAGAAGCTGCTGCTCGATTTCGTCACCTTCGTGCCGAGCTGCTGCACGACCGTCGGCAACAGCGGCGTCGCGAGCGACAGCTTGTTTTGCACCTGCACCTGAGCGATGTCGGGGTTCGTGCCGGCATCGAACGTCAGCGTGATGGTGGCCGTGCCCGAGTCGTCGCTCGTGGAAGACAAGTACAGCAGGTGGTCGAGGCCGCTCATCTGCTGCTCGATGACCTGCGTGACCGTGTTTTCGACCGTCTTCGCCGACGCACCCGGATAGCTCGCCGAGATCTGGATCGACGGCGGCGCGATCGTCGGATATTGCGCGATCGGTAGATTGAAGATCGACGCGACCCCCGCGAGCATCAGGATGATCGCAATCACCCACGCGAAGATCGGCCGATCGATAAAGAACTTTGCCATTGTTACGGGCTCTCCGTGATCAGGCGGCGGGCGCGGACGCACCCGAGGCCGGCGCAGCACCGCTGGCTGGGGCCTCCGCTGTCGCCGGCAACTGCGCCGGGACCGGTTTCACTTGCATGCCTGGATGGACCTTCTCCGTGCCTTGGACGATCACGCGATCGCCGGGCGTCAGGCCGCCGTCGACGACCCAGTCCGGACCTTGCATGCCCGTGGTCGCGAGTTCGTGCGGCACGACTTTGTTGTCCGCTCCGACGACGAGCGCCACGGCGGCGCCCTTCTGATCGTGCGTCACGCCGATCTGCGGCACGAGCATCGCGTGCTCGTTCACGCCTTCGTCGATGCGCGCCCGCACGAACATGCCCGGCAGCAACACGCGGTTCGGGTTCGGGAACAGCGCGCGGATCGTGACCGAGCCCGTCGATTGATCGACGGTGACGTCCGAGAACTGGAGCTTGCCCGGCAGCGGGTAGGGCTGGCCGTCTTCGAGGATCAGCGTGACCTTCGCCGCATTGGGGCCGCCGACCTTCAAGCGCCCTTCCTGGATGTCGCGGCGCAGCTTCAGGCCGTCGAGGCTCGATTGCGTCAGATCGACGTAGACGGGATCGAGCTGCTGGATCGTATCCATCAGCGTCGCTTGGCTCGCCTGCACGTAGGCGCCCGGCGTGACTTGCGAAACGCCGGTGCGGCCCGAGATCGGCGCGACGACGTCGGTGTAGCCGAGGTTGATCTGCGCCGTTTCGACGGCGGCCTTGCCGGAGGCAACGTCGGCCATGGCCTGGCCTTCCGCGGCCACCGCGTTGTCGTAGTCTTGCTTGCTGACGGCGTTCGCCGCGACGAGTACCTTGTAGCGATTGGCTTGTGCCGTCGTGCTGGCGAGATTGGCCTGCGCCTTCGCGAGCGTCGCCTTCGCGCTGTTCAGCGCGGCCTGATACGGCGCCGGGTCGATCTTGTAGAGCCGCTGGCCCGCCTTCACTTCGGTGCCTTCGGTGAACTCGCGGCGCAGCACGATGCCGTCGACGCGCGCGCGCACTTGCGCCACGAGGAACGCGTTCGTGCGGCCGGGCAGTTCGGTGACCACGGGTACCGCGCTCGGCTGCACGGTGATGACGCCCACTTCGGGCGTTTGCTGAGGCGGTGCGGACGGCTTCTGGCCGCATGCCGCAAGCGCCACGGCCGCGGTGGCGGCGCAGATTAGGCGAATTGGAACCGGTTGGACACGCATGGAGCGACCTCTGGTCTATAGCTGGGAACGAAATAATCCTGTCGCGCCTCTTCCCCCGCGAGACGCGCGGCGCGACGGTCGTCGCAAAACGCTTGGGTAAGTCGATGGGCGCCGGCTCGAACGCCATACCTTGCGTAGGGCGCTGCGCGAGGCGCGCGGGAAGCACGCGAAGTACGGCAAGGTGCGGCAGACTCGCGCGCAAACGACTGACGATAATACCCGCGATTTCGCTTACTGCTCACTTACCCGCGCTTCGAGACGCTTCAAACGCTGGCGCGTATTTTATATACATTCTCGACTGTATGTAAAATGGCTATCATTACGCGATGTTCCGAAGCCACGGCTGCGCGTGTCAGCTTGTCATTTCGCGAAAAGTCGTAGCAATCGAACCGACGGCGGCCGGGTATGTCCGCGAAGGCGCCTTCCCAACGGGCAGCGATAAATGGTAAGACGAACGAAGGAAGAGGCCCTGCAGACTCGCAACCGCATTTTAGATGCGGCTGAGCAGGTGTTTTATGACAAAGGCGTGTCGCGCACGTCGCTCGCCGACATCGCCGCGCAAGCGGGCGTGACGCGCGGCGCGATCTATTGGCACTTCGAGAACAAGGGCGATCTGTTCACCGCCATGTTCGATCGGGTGCTGCTGCCGCTGGACGAACTCAAAGCTCCGCCGGCCGATGGGGGCGAGGACGATCCGATCGCGCGCCTCGCCACCGTGCTCAAGTGGTGCCTGCAGGCGGCCTCGACCGACCCGCGGCGGCGGCGCGTGTTCGACATCCTGTTTCTGAAGTGCGAATTCGTCGAGGAGATGGGCCCCGTGATGGAGCGCCATCAGACGAGCATGCGCGAGGGGGTCGGCAAGATCGAGGCGGATTTGATGCTGGCCATCGAGAAGGGGCAGTTGCCGGCCGATCTCGATACGCGCCGCAGCGCGCTGTACATCCACGCGTTCATCGGCGGATTTCTGCGCGATACGCTGCTGTTGCCGGCATCCGACGATTTCGCCTCTCACATCGACGGGTTCATCGATGCGTGTCTCGATGCGCTGCGCACGAGCCATGCGCTGCGAAAGACGCCGGCCAAAGCCGGCCGCCGGCACTAACGGGTACGGCCGACACGAGTACGCAAGTTCGACGCGTTCGGTGCAGGCTTCGATGCGCGCCGAACGCGCTATACGCGCTATACGCGCTACACACACTAGAAATTTCGGGCCAAGCCGGCCATGAACAGATCTTGATCTTTGTTGTTGCCGGTCGCCACGCGATTGAAGCGCAGGCTCGCGGCCCAATCGTTCGTCACCTGGTAGCTGACCTGCGCGCTGAGCAAGGCGTTGAGCCGCATCTTGTTCGATACCTCGTCGCGGTCATACGAGAGATAGGGCCCCACGCCTGCCGACAAGGTCCATTTGGTTTGGATCGGCGCGACATACCAGAATTGCGCGGCCACCCCTCTTCTGCCGGCGACCCCGTTGTTGCCTTCATAGAGGAAGCTGCCCGAATACGCCCAAGCATTGCCGAGGGGCCGTTTGACTTCGACCATGTAGCCCTTCTCGATCGGCACCTGGGGATGGTTCGTCTGCGACGTCCCGGCCCACACGCTCACCTGCGTCTTGCCGTCGGAAAACGCCGGGCTGGCGTTGCCGGAAAAATCCGAGCCGATGCCGAACAGCACCATGTCGGAGTTGAATCCGTCGATCATCTGGACATGGTTGTACTGCAGCTTCAGGAAGAAGCCGTTGGGGACCAGGTAATACCGCACCGCCGCCGAGGCACGCACACCCCAGCGCTTTTCGTTGCGCGGCGCGTTGTCGACGTGCGTCGTGTCCATGCTGAAATACGGCCCCGCCGAAAGTTCGAGGACCACGCGGTCGTCGACCGGCCAGCGAAACGAGCCCAAAGCGGCAAAGCCGTCGCGGTGATGATCCAAGGGGTGCCCCTCGTTCAGATAAGCGACGTAGGCGGAAAGGTAGTCGGTCAGGACGTCGCCGAAGCCGACTTCATAGGCGCGCCACCGCATGTCTCCCCCCTGGGTCGCGCTGCCGTCGCCGAACACCGCATAAGCATCGATCTTTCGCCCCGGCGGCGCGGACGCGGCGGCGGGGTTCGGTGCGCTGTCGTCGGCGTGCGCCCAGCCCGCGCACGAAAGCGCCGCGACGGCGCTTGCAAAGACGACACACGAACGAATGCGATGGCCCTGGCTCATGTTCATGTCGATGCCCTCCTTACGTCCCTAAGTCGGTAGCTGCGATTATACGAAGCGAAACCCACATGACGGGACGAAGGATGATCGGGAGGGTCCTCTCAGGCCGCAGGTCACGCAGCGACGCGCGCCCTAGCCTTCTTGTTCGACGCTCCGATCGATCCGCGCTCGATCGCGTGGCCTGCTTCGACGGCGGCAATCCAAGCGTCCGTGCCGATCACCGCCGCGAACCGCGAGTGCATGACGACGGTGAACGCGCGATGGATCTCCTCGGCACTGGCATAGCCTGCGTCGTTCTCGTAGGGCAGCGCGCCCGTCGCATCGCTCAGATGCTCCACCGTCATCCCGGCATGCGACGCATGCAAGACCGTCGACACATTGCAGTTGTGCGTCATGTAGCCGACCACCGACAGCGTATCGATCTCATGTTCGGCGAGCCAATCAGCCAGATCCGTGCCCGCGAACGAGCTCGGCAACGTCTTTTCGATCAGGTGATCGTAGGCGCGGCTCGCCACGACCGGATGAAGCGCGGCGCCATGCGAGCCGCGTGCGAACATCGACGCATCGGGCGACTCGATGTGCTGAACGACGATCACGGGTACCGAATGCGCGTGCGCGGCATCGATTGCGCGCGCGATGTTGGCCAGCGAATCCTGCACAGGCGGATATTCGATCGGCAGCTCGCCGGTGACGTATTCGTTTTGGACGTCGATGACGAGCAGGGCGCGGCGCGGGGACGTGGACATGGCATTTCTCCTTTCGATTTCGATTTCGATTTCTAGGACGGGTTGGGGTCGCCGCCGGGCGTTTCGCGTCTTTACGCTGTTTCTACGCTACTGTCCGGCGACGGCATGGATGGCATTGTTCCCGGACCCGCTCCGCGCCGACAGCGGCCCAAGTGCCATTCATCGATATAATCGGGCCATTCGCCCAAGGCTGCCATGACGCTCCTCTCATCCTCGCCCGCCGTCGCGCCCGCCGTGATTGCCGTCGTCGCGTTCGACGGCATCATTCCGTTTCACCTGTCCGTGCCGTGCGTCGTGTTCGGCGAGGACTACAGTTCGGGCGGCGTCCCGCGCTTCGACATGCGCGTGTGCGCCGCCGAGCCGGGCATGCTGCGCACGACCGCGGGCTTCGCGATTGCCGCGCCGCATGGCTTGGAGGCGATCGCCGCCGCCGATATCGTGATCGTGCCGAGTTGGCGCGACGCGCTCGAGCCGCCGAACGAAGCGCTGGTCGACGCACTGCGCGCGGCGCATGAGCGCGGGGCTCAGATGGTGGGATTGTGTTTGGGTGCGTTCCTCTTGGCCGCGGCCGGGATACTCGACGGCCGCCCAGCCACGACGCATTGGGTATGGGCCGACGCGTTCGCGCGCCGATACCCCGCCGTGCACCTGGACGCGGCGGTGCTTTATGTCGACGACGGGGACGTGCTGACCTCCGCCGGCACCGCCGCCAGCCTCGATTGCTGCTTGCACCTGCTGCGCAGACGTTGCGGCGCGCGTGCGGCCAATTACGTGGCGCGGCGTCTCGTCGTGCCGCCGCATCGCCAAGGCAGTCAAGCGCAGTTCATCGAACAGCCCATCGGGATCCGCGCGCGCGACGAGCGGCTATCCGCCCTGCTCGATTGGGTCCAGCAGCATTTGCGCGAGCCGCATTCGCTCGATTCGCTGGCCGAGCGCGTGCTGATGAGCCGGCGCACGTTCACGCGGCGCTTCAAGCAAGCGACGGGGACGACTGTAGGGGCATGGCTGCTCGGTGCACGTCTGTCGCGCGCGCAGCAATTGCTGGAGATGACCGACGATAGCGTCGACGCGATCGCCGACACGGCAGGCTTCGGTTCTGCCGTCTCGCTGCGCCAGCATTTCGCCGACGCGTTCAAAACGACGCCGTCGAGCTACCGGCGCGAGTTCAGGGGCGTGTGAGGACGCCGCTCGCTCAGCCGAGCCAATGCGACGCGTACAGCAACACGGCAACCAGCACGACGATAGCCGTCCAGGCCCACGCCGGCATCGCCTGCGGCGGCGAAGAACGATGCAGGCCATGTGCGCCGCGCGGCGAAACGAGCGTCCCCGCCGCGCGGCCGGCGAGCGCCGCGGCCGCGTTGTGCTCCCATGTCTTGCGGCCGAGCCCCGCCATATTGATCGGCCTCAGAAACACATGCTGACGGCGCGGGGCGCCCGTGGCGCGGTTGGCCCGCTTGCCGTGCTTGGCTTCCACCACGGCGCAGAATTCGGCGAAAAAATCGTCGGCCAAATCGTGCAGTGCATTTTCGATTTGGCGCGGCGGCAATTCGGCAAGCGGCCCCGTCAGGGTGGCCCAGACCGAATAGTCGATGCGTGTCGCACTCGCCTCGCCGTTTTCGCCGATGGGACCGTCGCCGCCCAACACGACGTCGATCTGGCCGCGCAGCGAACCGACGCCCATCGCGCAGGCCTTGAAGGTCACGGTGCGATGCAGCGATTCGGCGCTCGGGGCGCTCGGATTCGGCTCACCGGCCGCACGCCCCGCATCGGCGCTCGCCAAGTGCGCGCGCACTTCGTAGCGCGCGCGCAGCGGCCCGAGCGGAACAGTTAGCGTCAGCGCGTACTCGCCGTTCGGCGTGCGGGTGAACGCCTCGCAGTTTTCGACACTCGCGCGCAGCAGGGCGATGTCCTGCAACGCATCGCAGACTGCGGATGGAGCGAGTGGAATACGCAGCGCGTCGGTCAATTCCATGGCGGTGTCCTCGATCTGCCTCGCCTACGAGGTCTGATCGATGCGGTCTACCCGCGACGAGTAGAACGCGATGCAACCCTTGATCGCCTCAGCCCCCGGCAACGGAGATTCGTAGCTCCACGCGGCATCGACCACGGGACCGTCCTCTTCGGTGAGCAGATGAAAATACGCGGCGTCGCCTTTATAGGGGCAATGCGAAGCGCTGTCCGAACGGCGCAGACGCGTCATGTTCACGTCTTCTCGCGGAAAATAGAAGACGTCGGGCAGACCGGTTTCCTTCAACGTCACCCCCTTGCGCGTATCGGCGATCGTGATGCCGCCATGGATGACGCGCAGACGGTGAAGGTTCGGCTCAATTTCGATACGGTGTGAGGTATCGGCATTCGTCATAGCAATTCCTCTCGCAAGGCGCATGCCGGGTGCCCGTGTGCACCGCATAAAAAAAGCCACGAGCGGGCGCCCGTGGCTTCATTATCGACGAAAGTCAGGCCGTGTGTGCGGCCCGACCGTGCACTATTGCGTATTCCAGTGGAAATCTGCGCGTGCGCCGGCCGCCTTGCCTACCGTCACTTCGTGCGACTGGTCGTCGTCCTTATAGCGCGCGTGCACGGTGTAATGGCCCGGCGGCAGTTTCACGAGCATATAGGGGCCGCGCGAATCCGCGTGCAGGACGTCGGCATCGTGCGGACCGACGATGCGCACATGGACATCGGCCAGGTAGTCCGAGCCCGGCCCCGTGAAGCGCATGGCGAGCGGCCAATGATGCGCGGCGCGCTTGAGTGCGGCCGATTCGTCGCTGCCCACGCCGCCCGACACGTAGGCCACCTCGCCCTGGTGCTGGATTTGCGGCATCCCGCCGCCATTCTCGTTGCCCGCGCTGGTCATGTCGGTGGTCGTGCCGCCGACCGTGCTCGCGTTTTGCGCCCACGCGCCGCCGGCGGTAAAGCCGAGCGCCGCCGTCGCTACGGCCGCGGCAAGCATCGCTTTCTTGCTGGTTCGCGTTTTCATTGCTTAGCTCCTTCAAGTTGCGCGCCCGTTGTCTTGGCAAAGCCGGGCGCTACGAGAAATAGGCATGCAAAGACCGTTCCCGGGGGGCCGCGCATCAGATGCATCACGCGGCCCGCCCCAACCTCACGCCTGCAAACGTCAGCCCATTCAGCCCAAATCGACCGGTACGAAGATTTGTGCGTTGTCGCGCTGGATCAACAGCGCCACGCTGTTGCCCGCCTTGGCGATGACGTCGCGCAGCTGCTGGACCGACGTGACCGGGCGGCCGTTCACCGCGAGAATGACGTCGCCGGGCTGGATGCCGGCGCTGGCCGCCGGGCCGCTCGAGCTCTGCACGATCAGACCGTGCGTGAGCGACGTGCCGCTGCGTTCCTGCGGCGTGAGCGGGCGCACCGCGACGCCGAGCTTGCCTTGCTCCGACGACTGCGCGCCGTTATCGGCCACCTTCGTATCGGACAACGAGCCGAGCGTCACCGACACTTCCTTCTTGGCCTTGTCGCGCCAGACGTCGAGCGTCGCCTTCGAACCCGGCTTCATGCTCGCGATCTGTGCCGGCAGATCCGTCGAGTCGTTCACGGCCGCGCCGTTCACGGCCAGGATCACGTCGCCGGCCTGCAAGCCGGCCTTTGCGGCCGGACCGCCCGGATCGACCGAGCTCACGAGCGCGCCGACAGGCTTTTGCAAGCCGAACGAATCGGCCAGCGTCTGATTGACGCCCTGCACCGCCACGCCGAGCCGCCCGCGGCTCACGTGGCCCGTCTTCACGAGTTCGTCCTTGACGCGCATCGCCTCGTCGATCGGAATCGCGAACGACAGGCCCTGGAAGCCGCCCGTCTGCGAGTAGATCATCGAGTTGATGCCGATCACCTGCCCTTGCAGATTGAACAGCGGGCCGCCCGAGTTGCCCGGGTTCACCGGCACGTCCGTCTGGATGAACGGCGTGTAGTTCTCGTTCGGCAGCGAGCGCCCCTTCGCGCTGATGATGCCCGAAGTGACCGTGTTGTCGAACCCGTACGGCGAGCCGATCGCGACGACCCATTGGCCGACCTTGCTCTGGTTCGGATCGCCGATCTTCACCGTCGGCAGGCTCGAGGCGCTGATCTTCAGGACCGCGACGTCCGATTGCTTGTCGGTGCCGACGACCTTCGCACGGAACTCGCGCTTGTCGGTCAGCTTGACGGTGACGACGTTCGCGCCGTCGACGACGTGCGCGTTGGTCAGAATGTAGCCGTCGCTGCTGATGATGAAGCCCGAACCGAGGCTCGCGCTCGGCACGTCGTCTTGCCCGCCGCCGCCGTTGTCGCCGCCCTGGCCCGGGAACTGGCCGTAAAAGCGCTTGAAGAACTGGTAGAAGGGATCGTCCGGATCGACGGGCAGCTGCTGCATCGAGCGGTGCGCCGCCGTCTGCTTCACGACGTGCTTCGCGCTGATGTTGACGACCGCCGGCCCGAAGGTTTCCACGAGCCCCGAGAAATCGGGAATGCCCGTTTTCGCGGCGGCTTCGGCCGGCATCAGCGCAGCCGCTTGCGCGCTCGAGATGATCTGGGGATCGGCGTGGCGCGTGCCGGCCACGTAACCGACGGAGAGCGCTGCGGAGACGGCCACGGCCACGGCACCGCGGGACAGGATTCTTGCGTTCATGGGGAAAGGCCTCCTTGCTTGATGTGAAGCAGAGTAAAAGGCCTGTCTTAAAGGAGACTTAATGGTGAAATTGGCGAAATCGCCGTCAAAACCGGACGGTAACGAGCAGGCCGCCGAGCGGCGCGTCGCCGAGTTCGATCGCCACGCCATGCTGCGTCGCAACGCGTTTGACGATCGCGAGCCCGAGGCCGCTGCCCGAAACGTCCGCGCGGGCACGCGCCGCCGCGTCGCGGTAGAACCGGTCGAACACGCGCGCGCGCTCCTCGGCCGGGATGCCGGGGCCGCTGTCGGCGATCTGCACGCAGGCGCGGCCTTTCTCGTCGACGGCGAGCGTCACGTCGATGCGGCCGCCGCCGGGCGTGTACTTGACGGCGTTGTCGAGCAAATTGCCGAACATGACGCGCAGCGAATCGGCGTCGGCCGTCACCGTCGCCGGCTGCGCGCGCTCGAAGCCGAGATCGATGCCGCGGCGCTGAGCGATGAGGGCATGCGCGGCCACGCAATCGGCCAGCAGCATGCGCAAATCGACGGCCTCCTTGACGGCGCCCGCGTCAGGCTCCGCGCGCGCCAGCGCGAGCAGTTGCTCGGCCAGCCGCGTCGCCCGCGTGACGCCGGCCTGCAGATCGGCCAGCGCCTCACGGCGCGAGTCGGCATCTTGCGCGCGCGCGACGAGCTGCGATTGGATCTGCACGGCCGCCAGCGGCGTGCGCAGCTCGTGCGCCGCATCGGCCACAAACGCGCGCTGCGTGTCGAGCGCCGCGGATAACCGCGCCAGCAGGCCGTTGAGCGCGCGCACGAGCGGGCGCACTTCGAGCGGCAAGCGCGCCTCGGGCAGCGGATCGAGCGCCTCGGGACGGCGCGCGTCGAGTGCGCGCGTCACGCGCCGAAGCGGCGCGAGCCCGCGCCCGACGACGCCCCAGACGGCCACGCCGAGAAACGGCAGCAGCACGATGAGCGGCCACAGCGTGCGCAGCGCGACGTTCGCGGCGAGACGATTGCGCACCGAAAGCGGCTGCGCGAGCTGCACCACGTTGTCGCCGACGATCGCGCCGTACACGCGCCAGTCGCCGCGGTCGGTGCGCTCGGTCGAAAACCCGAGTTCCGCCCGCGGCGCGAGCGGCGCGCGCGGATGCGAGTAGTACATCAGCGAACCCGTGCGGCTCCAGATCTGGATGACAATGCCCTCGTCGGCATCGTTATGCGCCCCGAAGATCTGCGCGAAAGGCTCGGACGGCAACGCCGCGGCGATCTCTTGCAGCTGATAGTCGAAGAGCTCGTTGGCTTCGGCGAGCGCTTGCCGGTAGATCAGCCAACCGGCCAGGCCCACGCCCGCGAGCACGATCCCGATCAGCCAGAACAGCAGTTGACGGCGAATGGATTGCATCGATGCGTTCAGTCCTTATCGCCCGGTTATTCTTTCGCGATCATATAGCCCAGGCCGCGTACGTTGCGGATCAGATCCGCCCCGAGCTTCTTGCGCAGTGCGTGAATATAGACTTCGACCGTATTGCTGCCGATCTCCTCGCCCCATCCGTACATCTTCTCTTCGAGCTGGGCCTTCGACAGCACGGCGCCGGGCCGCGCGAGCAGCGCTTCGAGCAGCGCGAACTCGCGCGCCGACAGCGCCACGGGCGAGCCGTCGAGCGTCACTTGATGCGCGGCCGGATCGAGCGTGAGCTGACCGTGGCGTATCACCGATTCGCAACGTCCGGCCTGGCGCCGAATCAGCGCGCGCATGCGGGCGCCGAGTTCGTCGAGATCGAACGGCTTGACGAGGTAATCGTCCGCACCGGCATCGAGCCCTTTCACGCGATCGGCCACGGCGTCGCGCGCCGTGACGATCAGCACCGGCAGCGTGTTGCCGCGCGAGCGCAGCGAACGCAGCACATCGAGGCCGTCGCGCTTGGGCAGACCCAGATCGAGCAGAACGAGATCGTACGTCTCGCTGACCGCCGCGGTCAGCGCGGCCTCGCCGTCCTGCACCCAGTCGACCGCGAACCCTTCGCCGCGCAGCGCCTTGCGCACGCCCTCGGCAATCATGCGGTCGTCTTCGACTAGCAGTATTCGCATCGCTTCACGCTCAGGCGCGCCCGAATGACACAGATAGCGCATTCTAGCGGGTCCGGCATCGACGGTTCGTGCGCAGCTCACGCCGCTTGCGCCATACAATGAGCGCTTCGCGCGCTCCGAGCGCGCCTTTCGCCCCTGCTCTCGGCCCTTCGTGCACTATTTCATGACGCTCGCCTCGCTTTTTTCGGCACGCCGCCGCCCCATTCCCGCTTCATCCCGTTTCCCTGCCTCGCCCCCCGAACCCGCCCCGACCACCCGCGCCGAGCATCGACGGCCCGGTACCGCATGGCTGCGGGCGGCTTGCGCGCTGGCCGCCGCCGGCGCGCTCGCGGCGGCCGCTCCGGCCGAGGCGCACAAGGCGGCCCCGCACAAGCTGCTGCGCCACCATGCGCAGGCCGCGCCCGCCCCGGCAGGGCTACCGCTTTCGGTGACGCGCGCGCTCAAGCGAGCCGGCGTGCCGCTGTCGAACATCAGCGTCGTCGTCGAGCGGATCGGCGATCGCACGCCGATCGTCGCCCTGAACGCGGACACCCCGATGCTGCCGGCCTCGACGATGAAACTCGTCACGACCTATTCGGGGCTGTCGATCCTCGGGCCGGACTACCGATGGCGCACGAGCGCCTACGCCGACGGCGACGTCGACGCGAACGGCGTGCTGCACGGCAACCTGTACATCCAAGGCACGGGCGATCCGAAGCTCGTGCCCGAAGAGCTGATCGACCTCGTCGACAAGATCCGGAAAGCGGGCATCACCGGGATCGACGGCGCGCTCGTGCTGGACAAGCGCTTCTTCGATCCGTCGACGCGCGATCTGCCGCCGTTCGACGACGACGTGACCGCGCCCTACAACGTCGGCCCGGACCCCCTCCTCTACGCGTTCAAGTCGCTCTCGTTCACGCTGACCCCGTCGCCGGACGGCAACGTCAACATCGACGTGATCCCCGCGCTGGCCCAGCTGCAGATCGACAACTCGCTGCGCGCGCGGCCCGGCGCCTGCGTCGGCGTGGACACCGCGCTGACGCCGAGCGTCACGCCCGAGGCGAACGGCACCGTCGATGCGCTGTTCTCGGGCGAGTATCCGATTCGCTGCGGCCCGCGCACGATCAACGTCGCCGTGCTCGACCACACCGCGTTCTTCGCGGGCGGCTTTCTCGCCTTGTGGCGCTCGGCGGGCGGAACCTTCAACGGCACGACGCACGAAGGCGCGGTGCCGACCGGAGCACGGCTCGTCGCCGTTCACCGCGGCCCGGTGCTGGGCGACATCGTTCGCGACATCAACAAGTTCAGCAACAACGTGATGGCGCGCAACCTGTTCCTCACGATCGGCGCCGTCGTCGACAAGCCGCCCGGCACCCCGGCGAAGTCGGCCGACGCGATCGAGCACTTTTTGCACACGCAAGGGCTCGCCATGCCCGAGCTCACGCTCGTGAACGGTTCAGGTCTCTCGCGCGCGGAGCACGTGAGCGCGCACTCGCTTGCCGATCTGCTGCAAAACGCGAACGCGAGCCCCGTCGCGCAGGTATTCGTCGCGTCGCTGCCGATTGCCGGCGTCGACGGCACCATGCGCAATCGGCTGCGCGACGAGCCCGTGCTCGGCAACGCCCATATCAAGACCGGCACGTTGAACGACGTGCGCGCGATCGCCGGCTACGTCGCGGCCGACAACGGCCAGAGCTACGTCGTCGTCAGCCTGATCAACTCGCGGCGGGCGGAAGAGGCGCGCGCGGCCCACGATGCGCTGCTGGAGTGGGTCTATCGGGGTTTGCGCTAGGGCCGCCGCATCGGCCGGCGCGCGCCGCATGCCGCGCCGGCCATCGAATACTTCTTCTACGATCAAATGAGGCCGCGCGAGACGCGAGCGTGTACCCTTTCGGGCAACGACCGGCGCATGACCGGATGACCGCAGTTGCCCCGAGCGCCTGCCGAACGGCGATAAGCACGGCGCCGGGCCCCATAACGACGAGACCCGAAGGAGGAAGACGTCATGCAATTCGACGCCGAATTGCTTCTGCTCGCCATGGCGCCCGTCTTTCTCGCATGCATCGGCTGGGAAGCGTGGCACTTTGCGCGCGCGCGCCGCCTCGGGCACCTCTACAGCTGGCCCGATACGCTGTGCAACGCCGCGCTCGCCCTGATGCATCAAGGCGCCGACAAGCTCGCCTGGCTCGCGGTCGTGCCGGTCTACGCCTACGTCTACGCGCATTTCCGGCTTCTCACCTGGCATGGCGGCTGGACTTCCTTCGCCGTCCTGTTCGTCGCACAGGACCTGCTCTACTACGTCTTTCACCGCTGCAGCCACCGCATTCGCTGGTTCTGGGCCGCGCACGTCGTCCATCATTCGTCGGAGCGCCTCAATCTATCGACGGCGTTCCGCCAAAGCCTCATGTATCCGATCGCCGGCATGTGGGCGTTCTGGACGCCGCTGGCGGTGCTCGGCTTCCCGCCGAAGCAGATCATCGCGATCGTGCTCATCAATCTGGCGTTCCAATTTTTCGTCCACACGCAGGCGATTGGCCGGCTTGGGTGGCTCGAATTCGTGTTCAACACGCCGTCGATTCACCGCTGCCATCACGCGCGCAATCCGCGCTACATCGACCGCAACTACGCGGGCGTGCTCGTGATCTGGGATCGGCTGTTCGGCACCTTTGTGGCGGAGGACGAGCATGACGCGCCGCGGTACGGCATCGTCGAGCCGCTTCGCTCTTACAACCCGTTGACGGCGACGTTTCACGAGTGGCGCTCGATGCTCGGCGACGCGCTGCATGCGCCGCGCTTTGCCGATAAGGTGCGCGCGATTTTTGGGCCGCCCGAATGGGCGGCGGCTTACCACGCGACGCGTGGCCACATTACACATCACATCACGGCCATGCCGCCTATACGAGGAGATGAAGTCGATGGAACACGGTAATAAGACACAAAACAACACTTGGCTGCGCGTGGCGCAAACCTCGATCGCCTGTGCGGCGTTCGCGCTGATGGCCGCGTGCGGCGGCGGTGGCGGCGGCAGCGGTTCGTCGAGCGCGGCCGCGACGCCGGCGGGTGGCGTGACGATGCAGGTCGTTTCGTTCGGCACGAGCCTGTCCGATGCCGGCACGTATTCCCCGGTCATCAAGGCACAGTTCGGCGGCGGCCGGTTCACGACGAACCCGGGTCAAGTGTGGACGCAAAACGTCGCCAACTACTACGGCGGCTCGCTCACGCCGGCCGTCGTCGGCGGCTTCGGGCAGGCGCTCACGGCAGCGGGCGGGCTCGACTACGCGCAGGGCGGTGCCGAGGTCTCCACTGCACAGGGCATCGGCTGGGCGCCGAACAATCTGGCCGCCACGACCACGCCGATCGTGACTCAAGTCGCGAACTACCTGAGCACGTACGGCAGCTTCAACTCGAATCAGATCGTGCTCGTGGAAGGCGGCGCGAACGACATCCTCGCGAACCTCACCGCGCTGCTGACCGCTATCCAAACCGACATCGGCGGCGGCATGACGCCGCAAAACGCGATTCTCAAGGAAGTCAGCACCACGCTCGGCCCCGCGGCGCAAGCGCTGGTGACCCAGGTCGCCACGATCGTCGCCAAGGGCGGCACGCACGTGGTGTTCGTCAATGTGCCCGATATCGGCCAAACGCCGCTCGGCGTGCAGGCGGCTGCCCAGAACGGTGCCGCGGCTCAGCAACTGATCTCGGGCGTCGTGCAGACGTTCAACGGCATCGTGGCCGCCGGGCTGCAAGCGGCCAATCTGCCTGCCGGCACTGTGATTCCCGTCGATGCGTTCACCTGGCTCGATCAGTTGATCGCAACCTACCAGACCAACGGCTTCACGGTGGCGAACACGAACACGGCATGCAACCTGACGCAAATGCAGACGTCGGCAACGGCGTACGCGCAAGCCAACCCGAGCGTGCTGCAGCCCGGTCAGACGGCAGCGCAGTTCGGCGCCGCGCTGGCGTCGTCGCTGTTCTGCTCGCCGCAGACGCTGACGGCGGCGGGCGCCGATCAGACGTACATCTTCGCCGACACCGTCCACCCGACCACCCGCGCGCACTTGCTGTTCGCGCAGTACGTCGAATCGCAAATCGCCAAGGCGGGCATCGGCCATTGACGTGACGGTGGCTTGATCCGGTCCGGTCGTCGGACCGTTCATACGCAAACGCCCGGCTCATATCGAGCCGGGCGTTGCTTTTTGTGGGCGTCGGCGGCGGATCGCCGTTCGCTATTCGTTCGCCTCGAACGCGGCGGCGGCACGGCCGAGCCGGTCGTTGACGGCGATCCATTCGAGCGTGCCGGGCAGCTTCTCGACGAAGATGCGCTCGACCTGCGCTCGATCGAGGGCGCGCAGCAAGCCGTACAGCTCGCGCGCATAGACGTGCGGATCTTCCGGGGCGGCGACGAAATGGACGTTGCGTGCATCGGCCCACGTACCGGCCCGTGACGCGCGCGCCACGAGCGCGACGCGCATGCCGGCCGTTTGCGCGCCGGCCAGCATCGGCTCGAGCGCGTCGAACGGCAGCAGCGCGAGCGGCGTACGCGGGGCGTAGTGCGCTTTGAGCGTGCCCGAGGCGCGCGGCGCCGTGGCATCGCCGCCGTCGGGCAGGCGCGGAGCGACGCCGAGCACGTCCGCGATCTCGCGCGGCGTGACGCGCCCGGGGCGCAGCAACGCCGGAAAACCGCGGGACAAATCGAGGATCGTCGATTCGATCCCGACGTCGCACGCGCCGCCGTCGAGCACGTGAATCGCATCGCCGAACTCGTCGCGCACGTGCTGCGCCGTCGTCGGGCTCACGTGACCGAAGCGATTCGCCGAAGGCGCCGCGACACCGCCGTGGCCCGCGCGCCGCGCGCTGAACGCCTCGAGCAGCCGCTGCGCCACCGGATGCGACGGGCACCGCAGGCCGACCGAGTCCTGACCGCCGCTAACGGCGGCCGGGATATGCGCCGCGCGTTTGAGAATCAGCGTAAGCGGCCCGGGCCAGAACGCATCGATAAGCCGTTGCGCGTCGGCGGGCAAGGGCCCGACCCAGTACTGCGGATCGCCATGCGGCGCCAAATGCACGATGACGGGATGATTGGCCGGCCGTCCTTTCGCCGCATAGATACGCGCGACCGCGGCCGGACTCTCGGCGTCGCCGCCGAGACCGTAGACGGTTTCCGTCGGAAACGCGACGAGTTCGCCGGCCGCGAGCAGCGCGGCCGCTTCGTCGATTTGCGCATCGGAGACCGGCGGTACGGCCGGTGAACTCGGATGGTGGGACATCGTTGAACAGGCTTGACGCTTTTCCGCTCAGGCGAGCGGGATGTGCAGCAGCCGCGCGCAATCGCGTGCGGCCGTGCGCGCTTCGTCGAGCGTGGCGGCGGTGAAATTCACATGCCCCATCTTACGCCCGGGCCGCGCTTCCTCCTTGCCGTACAAATGCAGGCGCGCGGCCGGCATCGCAGCCACTTCGTGCCAGGGCGGCGTCGCGGGCGTCGAACACGTGCCCCCCTTCGGATCGACGGGGAACCAGACGTCGCCGAGGATGTTGAGCATGACGGCCGGCGAGTGCTGACGCGTGTCGCCGAGCGGCATGCCCGTCATCGCGCGCACCTGCTGCTCGAACTGGCTCGCCGCGCAGGCATCGACCGTGTAGTGGCCCGAGTTGTGCGGCCGCGGCGCCATTTCGTTGGCGACGAACGAGCCGTCTTCCAGCAGGAAGAACTCGACGCAGAGCACGCCCACGTAGCCGAGCTTCTCGGCAATGCTGATTGCCGCCAGCTGCGCCTGCTGCGCCAGCGCGGGCGAGGCGTCGGGCGCGGGCACGACCGTCACCGACAGCACGCCGCCGCGATGCAAGTTCTGCGCGAGCGGATAAACGGCCGTCGCACCGTTCGTGCCGCGCGCCACGAGCGCCGACACTTCGAACTTGAGCGGCAGGCGCTTTTCGAGCACGCAGGGCACGCCGCCGAGCGAACTGTAGGCATCGCGCACCTCGTCGGCGCTCACCACGCGCACTTGGCCCTTGCCGTCGTAGCCGAGCCGCGCCGTCTTCAAGATGCCCGGCAACACGTGCGCAAGCTGCCCATCGTCGAGCGCGGCCAGCGCCTCCGACGATTCGATGACCACGTGCGGCGCAACGGGTACCCCTGCTTCGGCGATGAAGCGTTTCTCGGCGATACGGTCCTGCGCGATCGCCACGCAGCGTCCGGCCGGGCTCACGAACGTCGAGCGCGCGAGAAAATCGAGGCTCGCGGCAGGCACGTTCTCGAACTCCGTCGACACGGCCGCGCAAAGGCGCGCGAGTTCGGTCAGCGCGGCCTCGTCGGTATACGCGGCGCGCAGATGCCGATCGGCAACACTGCCGGCGGGGCTCGTTTCGTCCGGGTCGAGCACGGCAACGCGGTAGCCCATCGCCTGTGCGGCGAAGCAGAACATGCGGCCGAGCTGGCCGCCGCCGACCATCCCGAGCCAAGCGCCGGGCATGATCGGTGAAACGGGGGTGTTCTCTGGATTCATTTCTTTGGTCGGTCTCGCCCGCGGCATGCGAATCGGCCGCGGGACGGCAAGCAACGGTCGCGAAAACGGGACCTCGAAATAGGGCCGGCCAAACGGCAAAAGGCCGGCCCCAAGCGCTCAAAGCGCCGGCAGCACCATCGCGTGAGCCGCCTGATTTTGCCGAACGCGAAACGCCGCGAGCCGCTCGGCATACTCGTTCGACGTACCTGCGAGCATCGCCACGGCGAACAGCGCCGCGTTCGCCGCGCCGGCCTCGCCGATCGCGAACGTCGCGACGGGCACGCCCTTGGGCATCTGCACGATCGAGTGCAGCGAATCGACACCCTTCAGATACTTGCTCGCCACCGGCACGCCGAGCACGGGCACCGTCGTCTTCGCGGCAAGCATGCCGGGCAGATGCGCGGCGCCGCCGGCGCCCGCGATGATCGCCTGCAAGCCGCGCGCGCGCGCCTTTTCCGCATAGTCGAACATCTCGTCGGGCATCCGATGCGCCGAGACGACCTTCGCCTCGTAGGGCACGCCGAATTCCTGCAGCATCGCCACGGCGTGCTTCATCACGTCCCAATCCGAACTCGATCCCATCAGCACGCCGACGAGCGGCGCGCCGTGCGTATGAGCGGTCTGCACTTGTTCCGTCATGGTCCGGTCGTCCTCAGGCCAGCGTTTGACCCGTGAGCCGCTCGAGCGCCTCTTGGTACTTGCTGCTCGTCTTGGCGAGGACGTCCTCGGGCAGCTTCGGCGCCGGCGGCGTCTTGCCCCAGTTCTGGGCTTCGAGCCAATCGCGCACGAACTGCTTGTCGAACGACGGCGGGTTCGTGCCGACTTGGTATTCGTCGGCCGGCCAGAAACGCGACGAATCGGCCGTCAGCGCTTCGTCCATCAGGAACAGCTTGCCGTGGCTGTCGAGGCCGAACTCGAACTTGGTATCGGCGATGATGATGCCGCGCGTGGCCGCGTATTCCGAGGCTTCCTTGTACAGCTTGATCGAGATGTCGCGGATCGTCGCGGCCAGTTCGGTGCCGATGCGGCGCTCGCACTCCTCGAACGTGATGTTCTCGTCGTGATGCCCCATCTCGGCCTTCGCGGCCGGCGTGAAGATCGGCTCGGGCAGCTTTTGCGCGTTCTGCAGCCCGGGCGGCAACTCGACGCCGCACACGGCGCCCGTCGCTTGATAGTCCTTCCAGCCGCTGCCGGCGAGATAGCCGCGCACCACGGCTTCGACGAGGATCGGCTCGAGCCGCTTGACGACGACGCCCCGTCCCTTCACTTGCTCGACTTCGTCGGGTGCGACGACGGTCTCGGGCGCCACGCCCGTCAGGTGATTCGGCACGATGTGCTGCAGACGGTCGAACCAGAAGTTCGCCATCTGGTTGAGCACGCGGCCTTTGTTCGGAATCGGCTCGCCCATGACGACGTCGAACGCCGACAGACGATCGGTCGTGACGATCAGCAACTGGTCGTGGCCGACCGCGTAGTTGTCGCGGACCTTGCCGCGACCGAGCAGCGGCAGCGAGCGGAGCGAAGATTCGTAGAGGGTAGACATCGTCGTGAGCCGTCAGTCAAAAGTGAAGAACGAATGAAACGCCAGGCGCATCGAGGCAATCTGCCATCGGCCGCCTGAACCACGAACAACAACCAACAAAAGACTACAAAACAACAAAAGGCAAACGCCGTTCCCATCGGTCGAGGGGAACGGCGATCGATTCACAATGGCCGCGCGAACCTTGCGCGGCCTTGTGCAGTCAAGCTTTCGGCGAATCAGCGAACGACTTGCGCCAGCTCGCCCGCCTTGTACTTCTCCGCGATCTTGTCGAGCGAGACCGGCTTGATCTTGCCTGCCTGGCCTTCGCAGCCGAACGCGACGAAGCGGTCGACACACACTTTCTTCGCCGCTTCGCGCGCGGGCTTCAGGTAGTCGCGCGGATCGAACTTGCTCGGATTTTCGAACAAGTATCGCCGAATCGCACCCGTGATCGCCAGACGCAGATCGGTGTCGATGTTCACTTTGCGCACGCCGTGCTTGATCCCTTCCTGGATTTCCTCGACGGGCACGCCGTACGTTTCCTTCATGTCGCCGCCGAACTCGCGGATTTCGGCCAGCAGTTCCTGCGGCACCGACGACGACCCGTGCATCACGAGGTGCGTGTTCGGAATCCGCGCATGGATTTCCTTGATACGGTCGATCGCGAGGATGTCGCCCGTCGGCTTCTTCGTGAACTTGTACGCGCCGTGCGAGGTGCCGATCGCGATCGCGAGGGCGTCGCACTGCGTCTGCTTCACGAAGTCGGCAGCCTGCTCGACGTCGGTGAGCAACTGCTCGCGCGTCATCGTGCCTTCGGCGCCGTGGCCGTCTTCCTTGTCGCCCTTCATCGTTTCGAGCGAGCCGAGCACGCCCAGTTCGGCCTCGACCGTCACCCCGATCGAATGCGCCATTTCGACGACCTTGCGCGACACGTCGACATTGTATTCGTACGACGCGACCGTCTTGCCGTCGGCCTGGAGCGAGCCGTCCATCATCACGCTCGTGAAACCGCTGCGCATCGCGGCCATGCAGACGGCCGGCGACTGCCCATGGTCCTGGTGCATCACGACCGGAATATGCGGGTACGACTCGATCGCCGCCTCGATCAAGTGACGCAGGAACGGCTCGCCCGCGTATTTGCGGGCGCCGGCCGACGCTTGCATGATGACGGGCGCGCCGACCTGATCCGCCGCGGTCATGATCGCCTGCACTTGCTCGAGGTTGTTCACGTTGAACGCCGGCAGGCCATAGCCATGCTCGGCCGCATGATCCAGCAGTTGACGCATTGATACGAGAGGCATGCTGTACTCCTTGGATTGAAATCTGGGTGCTCAGTCGGCACTTTTTATGTGCGAATGCGCGATTTTATCGCGAAGTGAGGGCCTCACCCGCACTTAGGGGGTCGTCATACCCCGCGGCGAGCGCCAAATGTACGGCGCTGAGCGCCGGCTCGTGGCCGGCGCACCGCTTTCAATCGATCTACTTGGCTTGAACGCTTGGGATCCGCTTGGGATCAATACGGATCGCCGACACGCACGATCTTCAGCGTATTCGTGCCGCCGGCTTGCCCCATCGGCTCGCCCACCGTCAGCACGACCATGTCGCCGCGCGAGGCGAAGCCCTTCGACACGACCACCTCGACGGCTTGCTTCAGCGCTTGATCGCGATCGCTGTTCGGCTCCACCGACAGCGGCGTCACGTTGCGGAACAGCGCCATCGCGCGCTCGCTCGTCACGCGCGAGGTCAGCGCGAAGATCGGCACATGCGACCAGTGGCGCGAGAGCCACAGCGCCGTCGCGCCCGATTCCGTCAACGCCACGATCGCTTTCGCGCCGAGATGGTAGGCCGTGAACAGCGCGCCCATCGCGATCGACTGGTCGATGCGCGTGAACGTGCGGTCGAGGAAATCCTTGTCGAGCTCGACGTGTTCCGACTTCTCCGCTTCGATACAAATCGCGGCCATCGCTTCGATCGTCTGCACGGGGTACTTGCCCGCGGCCGTTTCGGCCGACAGCATCACCGCATCCGTACCGTCGAGCACGGCGTTGGCGACGTCGGACACCTCGGCGCGCGTCGGCACCGGCGCGTGGATCATCGACTCCATCATCTGGGTGGCCGTGATCACGAGCTTGTTCGACTCGCGCGCCATCCGGATCATCCGCTTTTGCAGCGCCGGCACGGCCGCGTTGCCGACTTCGACGGCCAAATCGCCGCGCGCGACCATGATGCCGTCGGACGCGTCGAGAATACCTTGCAGCGCGGGAATCGCCTCGGCGCGCTCGATTTTCGCGATCATCTTCGGCTTGATGCCGTAGGGCATGCCGGCGATGTTCGCGAGCTGGCGCGCCATCTCCATGTCGGTCGCGTTCTTCGGGAACGACACGGCGATGTAGTCGACGCCGATCGCCATGGCCGTGCGGATGTCTTCCATGTCCTTGGCCGTCAACGCGGGCGCGGTCAAGCCGCCGCCTTGGCGGTTGATGCCCTTGTTGTTCGACAGCTCGCCGCCGACTTTCACGACCGTGTGGATTTCCTCGCCGACGACGCGCGAAACCGTCAGCACGATCAGTCCGTCATTGAGCAGCAGGACGTCGTTCGGCCGCAGGTCGCGCGGCAAATCGCGGTAGTCGAGGCCGACGCGCTCGTCGTTGCCGAGCGCGCAGTTCGCGTCGAGGATGAACGGCTGGCCCGGCTCGAGCATGGTCTTGCCGTTCTCGAACTTGCCGACTCGAATCTTGGGCCCCTGCAGGTCAGCCATGATGGCGATCGCTCGCCCCGTCTGGCGCGCCGCCTCGCGCACGTACTCTGCGCGCTGGCGGTGATCGTCGGCCGTGCCGTGCGAAAAATTCAGGCGTACCACGTCGAGGCCCGCTTGCATCATCTGCAAGAGGACTTCGGGCGAACTCGATGCCGGTCCGATCGTGGCGACAATCTTAGTGGCGCGATGCATGTATCTCCTCGTCTGGGTGGTGTCGCTGGTAAACGGGCTGCGAGATGATGCGTCGGGCGCCTGGGGCGAAGCGCTCGTGCGGTTGGGGCTGGGTTGCGCGCCGGATCGGGCCGGCGTCGCTTTGACTTCTTTGTCGACGGGTGCTTTGTCGACGGGTACAGCGGTGGTGGTGCCGGCGAGCGGCACCGCCACGGGTTCGACCGGCTCGGCCGCCTTCGGCTGGGATGCGGGGGGTACACCCACAGCCTTCGGGGCCGGTGCGCGGCGCACCGAACGGGCCGGCTGGGCCGGGCTTTTCTTGTCCGCCTTCGGAGCGCGCGCGCCCATGGTCAAGCCCGCGACTCGAGCACTTCGACGGCGGGCAGCTTCTTGCCCTCGAGGAACTCGAGGAAAGCGCCGCCGCCCGTCGAAATATAACTGACCTTGTCTTGGATGCCGTACTTGGCGATCGCCGCGAGCGTATCGCCGCCGCCGGCGATCGAGAACGCAGGCGATTTCGCGATCGCTTCGGCAAGCGTCTTGGTCCCGTTGCCGAACTGATCGAACTCGAACACGCCGACCGGACCGTTCCAGACGATCGTGCCGGCGCTCGAAAGCTGCGTGGCGAGCGCCTTCGCCGTTTGCGGGCCGATGTCGAGAATCATGTCGTCGGCTTCGATGTCGGCGACGTTCTTCGTCACGGCCGCCGCCGTGGCCGAAAACTCCTTCGCGACGACGACGTCGGTCGGAATCGGCACCGACGCGCCGCGGGCGCGGGCGCCGTCGATGATGGCCTTCGCCTCATTCACGAGGTCGGCCTCGGCCAGCGACTTGCCGATCTTCAGGCCGGCCGCGAGCATGAATGTATTGGCGATACCGCCGCCGACGATCAGCTGATCGACCTTTTCGGCCAGCGACTTCAGGATCGTGAGCTTGGTCGACACCTTCGAGCCCGCGACGATCGCCACGAGCGGACGCTTCGGGTTGCCGAGCGCCTTGCCGAGCGCGTCGAGTTCGGCCGCGAGCAGCGGGCCGGCGCAAGCGATCTTCGCGTACTTGGCGATGCCGTGCGTGGTGGCCTCGGCGCGGTGCGCCGTGCCGAACGCGTCGTTGACGTAGATGTCGCACAGCTGTGCCATCTTCTGCGCAAGCTCGTCGCTGTTCTTCTTCTCGCCCTTGTTGACGCGGCAGTTTTCGAGCAGGACGACCTGGCCCGGCGCGACGTTCACGCCGTTCTCGACCCAATTGGCGACGAGCGGCACGTCGCGGCCGAGCAGTTCGGCCAGGCGCTGGGCGACAGGCGCGAGCGAATCCTCAGGCTTGAACTCGCCCTCGGTCGGGCGGCCGAGGTGCGACGTCACCATGACGGCCGCGCCGGCGGCGAGCGCCGCCTCGATGGCGGGCACGGAGGCGCGCACGCGCGTGTCCTCGGTGATGTTGCCTTGCTCGTCCTGCGGCACGTTGAGATCGGCGCGGATGAAGACGCGCTTGCCGGATAGCAAGCCCTTTGCGATCAGATCGGAAAGACGCAGTACTTGGCTCATGGGAATGTACGCATGCAGGTTGATTGGCGGGCGAGTGCGCGCGCCGAGAATGGGCGAGCCCGGTTCGCGGCGAGAGCGGCAGTCGAGCATTTTAGCCGATCGTCACCCCTTCGAAGCCGATGACGGGACGAATGTCGCGTATTCGGGGAACGTATGTCGTAAATTGAGCGTGTTCGGGCGCACGTACGGCGGGGCTCGAGGGGGAACCGCCGAAATAGCCGGCGTTGCGCGAATGTCACGCCCACAGGCGCAGCAGCGTGTAGGCGAGCATGCCGACGACGATCGTGCCGACCATGCCGCGGCGCCAGAGAAACCAGGCAAGTCCCGCCAACGTGCCGTAAAACGCATGGTTCGAGAGCGCGACCGATAGGCCGTGCGGCGTGTCGAGCACATCCGGCAGCACGACGGCGACGAGCGCCGCCGCGGGCGCGTAGCGCAGCGCGCGCTGGACCCGCTCGGGCAGCACGGCGCGCTCGCCGCCGAACAGGAAGAACGCGCGGGTGACCGCGGTGACGAGCGTGAGGCCGAAGATCGCGAGCCAAATCTGAACAGCCGACATCGCTCAGGACTCCTTGCCGAGGTCTGCCCGGCCGGTTCGACCCGTTCGGCCGGTTGGGTCCGCCGTCCCGGCCGCGGGCCGAGCAGTTCGAATCCGGCGCAGATCGGCGCGGTCGGCGATCACGTCCACGACGCTGCCGGCCCCGATTGCCGCCAGCACGGCCAGCGGCAGCGCCAGCCGATACGGCAGGTCGATCGCAACGAGCGCGACCAAGCCCGCCACCGAGACGGCGGCCAGCACCGAGCGGCCCACGACGGCGGAGACGATCAGCGGCACGAGCGCCAGCGTGCCCGCGAGCGCGAGGCCCCAGTCATCGGGAAACACGCTCGCAAGCAAGATGCCGGCGATCGACGACACCTGCCATGCCGCCCACGCCGACAACGCCATGCCCCAGAAATAAGCCTCCTTGCCCGGCACGTAGCCGGTCGCGAACGCCTTCTTCTGGAACAGCAGATAGACCACGTCGCCGTTGAAATAGCCGAGCAGCAGCCGGCGCCGGAACGGCAAATAGGAAAAATGGGGCGCGAGACCGGCGCTGAAGATGGCGAAGCGCACGTTGATCATGGACGCCGTGAGCAACACCGTCCAGATCGGCAGCTTCGCGGCCATCAGCGGCAGCACCGCGAGCTGGGACGAGCCCGCGTAGACGAGCACCGACATCCCGAGCGCCTGCGGCACGGTCAGCACCGATTTGCTCATCGCGATGCCCGTGACGAGGCCCCAGGAAAGGATCGCCATCAGCATCGGCGAGTAGTCGCGCACGCCGCTCATGAAAGCGGTGCGGTTGTCGGTGCTGAGGCGAGCGAGCATGTGGGCGGGACGCGGCGGTGCTGGGCGCACTCCGTCGCGAGTTGAAGCTTAGGGAAAGTGTCCGATTATAGAGCCCGGACGCCCACAAAGCCGCCGCGGCGTGCCGAGGTGCGCATAAAAGACGCTAAAATGGCGAACTCGCTGGGCCAAGCCCACCGCAACGCTAGGAGATACGTATGTCAATGGCCGATCGTGACGGCAAGATCTGGATGGACGGCAAGCTGATCGACTGGCGCGATGCCACGATCCACGTCCTCACGCACACGCTGCACTATGGCATGGGCGTGTTCGAAGGCGTGCGCGCGTACAAGACGGTCGACGGATCGACCGCGATCTTCCGCCTCAAGGAGCATACGAAGCGTCTGCTGAATTCGGCGAAGATCTTCCAGATGGATGTCCCGTTCGATCACGAAACGCTGGCCGCCGCGCAATGCGAAGTCATTCGCGAGAACAAGCTCGAAACCGCCTACCTGCGCCCGATCGTCTGGGTCGGCTCGGAAAAGCTCGGCGTGTCGGCGCGCGGCAACACGATCCACGTGGCGATCGCCGCCTGGCCGTGGGGCGCCTATCTTGGCGAAGAAGGCATGACGAAGGGCATCCGCGTGAAGACCTCGTCGTTCACGCGCCACCATGTGAACGTCTCGATGGTGCGCGCCAAGGCGTCGGGCTGGTACGTGAATTCGATCTTGGCCAACCAGGAAGCCACGGCCGACGGCTACGACGAAGCGCTGCTGCTCGACGTCGACGGCTATGTCTCCGAGGGTTCGGGCGAGAACTTCTTCCTCGTCAACAACGGCAAGCTCTACACGCCCGATCTGTCCTCGTGCCTGGACGGCATCACGCGCGACACGGTGATCACGCTGGCACGGGACGCCGGGATCCAGGTCATCGAAAAGCGGATCACGCGCGACGAGGTCTACACGGCCGACGAAGCGTTCTTCACCGGCACCGCCGCCGAAGTCACGCCGATCCGCGAGCTCGACAACCGCATGATCGGCGCCGGTTCGCGCGGCCCCGTCACGGAAAAACTCCAATCGGCGTTCTTCGACGTCATCGCGGGCAAAAACGCGAAGTACCAGCACTGGCTCACGAAGATCTGATCCGGAAACGCCACACGCCATACACGCTACTAAGCTACTGTCTATAACGAGAATCCGTCTCATGAGCGAAACGAAGGAAATGCCGCTGGTCGAACTGTCGGCTAAAGATTTGCCCGCTTACTGCCCGAATCCGTCGATGCCGCGCTGGAGCGCGCATCCGCGCGTATTCATCGACGTCTCGCACGGCGAAGCACGCTGCCCGTATTGCGGCACGCGCTACAAGCTGCGCGACGGAGAAGTCGTCAAGCACCACTGATTCGTCCCGTCGCCAAGGCGCCGCGCGGCAAGCGCCCGCCTCGCGCGGGCGTGGCTGCATGTGCGGCGCTTTCGCGTCGCCGGCGGAGCGAAGCCGGCCACCGCGGCGCGGCCGGGCGACGCCCCTCGCTCAATCGCCAAGCGCGGCTCGCATTGCGCGCCGCGCTCGTCTATCTCTCGGATACCCACACTAATGCGTCGCGCGCTGGTAATCGCACCGAATTGGATCGGTGACGCATTGATGGCGCAGCCGTTGTTTACGCTGCTCAAGCAACTTCATCCGCGCATCGTCATCGACGCGCTGGCACCCACATGGGTCGCGCCGGTGCTCGAGCGGATGCCGGAAATCAGCGACGTGCATGCCACCGACCTCGCGCACGGAAAGCTACAGATCGTGCGGCGCTGGCAGCTCGCGGGTGACCTGCGCGAGAACGGCTACGACGCCGCCTACGTGCTGCCCAATTCGCTCAAGTCGGCCCTGATTCCTTGGCTCGCGGGCATTCGCCTGCGCATCGGGTATACGGGGGAAAACCGCGTCGGCCTGCTCAATGTGCGGCATCCGAATCCGAACAAGCGCGAGCGCGCGCCGATGGCGCCGCACTATGCCGCGCTCGCCTACACGCCGGGCGCCGACGTGCCGGACCTCGAGTCGCGCCTGCGGATGCCGCGCCTCGAAGCCGATCCGAACGAATCCGTGCGCGTGTCGGCGCGCTTTCATCTCGACACGCGCGTGCCGCTGCTGGTGTTTTGCCCGGGCGCCGAGTACGGCACCGCCAAGCGCTGGCCCGCCGAGCATTTCGCCGCGCTCGCGCGGATGGTCGGCCAGTCGTTCCCGTACACGCAGATCGTCGCGCTCGGATCGAACAAGGACGCCCCGCTCGCGCAGGCCATCGCCGAACAAGCACCGAACGTGCGCAACCTGTGCGGACAGACGTCGCTCGGCGAAGCCTGCGCGCTGATCGCGCGCTCGGGCGCGGTCGTCAGCAACGATTCGGGCCTCATGCACGTGGCCGCCGCGCTGCGCCGTCCGCTCGTCGCCATCTACGGATCGAGCGATCCGCGCCACACGCCGCCGTTATCGGACTTCGCGAAGGTACAATGGCTGCATCTCGAGTGCAGCCCTTGTTTTGCCCGCGAGTGTCCGCTCGGTCATTTGCGCTGCCTGCGCGAACTGTCGCCGGAACAGGTGTTCGCCGATTTGCGCACCATGCTGCTCGGCGAGCGCTGACGCACGGAAGGCCGCGCGCCTTTGTGCGTTCATTGACTCGTGGGCGCCGCATTTCGAGCCGGAAAGACCGTATAGCCAAGCCCGCCGCGTGTTTGCCCGCGCGGCGCGCAGTTAGCCTGACGGCGCGAGTTTGCGCTACCTACGAGCCCAAAGAGCCATGCCACGTTTCGCCCGCTTGTTCGAAGCCGCAGCCGATACGCTCAACGCGTTCTATCAGACCGTCGCCGACGGCAGCATCGATGCGCTGATGGCCCTTTGGATCGACGAGGAATTCGCGAGCTACGTCCACGCGGGCGGTGCGCATTGGCACGGCGTGGACCAGATCCGCGCGGGTCTCGTCGCTGCTGCCAATGCACACACGCTGCCGACGGCGATCGAGCCGCTCGACGTGCGCGTGTACGACAGCCTCGGGACGGTCGTCTACACGGTCGCGGAAGCGCATCGGCTCCCGGAGCCGCTCGCGCAGCCGCGGATGGTCTACACAACATACGTCATGGTTCACGAGCGCGGCGAATGGCGAATCGCGCACATTCATGCGAGCCCGATGCCGGAAGAAACGGCCAGCGAGTTCGCCGCCAAGATTCGGCACGGACAAGGCGCATTGCACTGACCGGCCGGCAGCGGATGGCCGGCCGTGGCGGTTACAGGATTTGAGGACGGTCATGAGCACCACACATGACAAACCGGCTTCGTCACCGGCTGCCACGGCAGCGGCCGCCGATAGATTGGTTCAGCTGCTGTACAACCCGCCACGATGGCTTCCCACGAGCCATGCGCAAACGATCGTTCCGGCCCTGTTCGCCCGCCTCCCGGCCGTCGACTATCGGCGCGAGCGCTGGAGCACGCCCGACGGCGACTTCATCGAACTCGACTGGCTCGCCTATCCGCACGGAAGCTCGGCGGCGCCTACGCCCGGCGCCCCGCTCTTCGTGCTGTTCCACGGGCTCGAAGGCAGTTCCGATTCGCACTACGCCCGCGTGCTGATGGCTTCGGCCCGCGCGCTCGGCTGGCACGGCGTCGTCCCGCACTTTCGCAGTTGCAGCGGCCCGCTCAATCTCGCGCCGCGGTTCTACCACCTCGCGGACAGCGCCGAAGTCGATTGGGTCTTGCGGCGGCTGCATGCGTCGCATCCCGGCCCGATCGTCGTGGCCGGCGTCTCGCTCGGCGGCAACGTCCTGTTGCGCTGGCTCGGCGAGCGCGGCAGGGATGCCGCGTTCGTCGCGGCGGCCGCGGCCATCTCCACGCCGCTCGACGTGCATGCGGGCGGGCGCGCGCTTTCGCAGGGCTTCGCGCTCGTCTATACGATGAGCTTTTTGAAGACGCTCAAGCGTAAGGCGCTGAGCAAGCTCGAGCAGTACCCGGGGCTGTTCGATCGGGACGCCATGCTGGCATGCCGGACGATGTACGAATACGACAACGTCGTCACCGCGCCGATACACGGGTTTCGCGATACGGAAGAGTACTGGACGCGCGCAACGACACGGCCGCTGCTGCCCGATGTCGTGGTGCCGACGCTCGTGCTCAACGCCCGCAACGATCCGTTCCTGCCGAGCGCCGCGCTGCCCACGCGCGCCGAAGTCTCGCCCGCCATCGAACTCGATCAGCCCGAGGCCGGCGGGCACGTCGGCTTCATGACCGGGCCGTTTCCGGGCCGGATCGATTGGATGCCGCAGCGCGTGTTCAATTTTCTGGAGCCGTTCGCGCACAATGGATGACATCGTCAAAGCCGCCCTCGCCAAATGGCCCAATGTCCCGCATTGCACGGGCTGGCTTCTGCTCGATCGGCGCGGCCAGTGGCGCATGCGCGACGACGGCGCTCAAGCGCGCGGCGAACTCGGCACGCCGATCCGTCATGCGGCGCTCGTCGGCTTCATCGAGCGCAATTACGAGTGCGACGACAGCGGCTGCTGGTTCTTTCAGAACGGACCGCAGCGCGTGTACGTCGAGTTGGCCTACACGCCGTGGATCGTGCGGCTCGCGCTGCCCTCACCCGGCGCGCCGGCGCTGACCGATCAGGCGGGTGCCGCGTTCGAGCCGACGGCGGTGTTCATCGACGATGAAGGCGGCGTCTTGTTCGCGGATGGATCTGGATCTGGATCTAAATCTAGCCGAAGCCGCGTGGCGGCGCTGCATGACCATGACCTCGATCTCTTCGCGCAATTGGCGACACTCGACGAGGCGGGACTCGCCGGCACGTTAGATTGGCGGCCAGGCAGGCCGCTGGCGATCGAGAGCGTGCGCCGCGCCGACGTGCCCGCGCGATTCGACTTCGTAGCAAGCCCCGCTGCGGCAAAAGGCGACCACGCCGGTTAAATCGGCTGGGGCAAGCGCGTCCTGTGGCTCGAGGCGCCCGCGCCCCTAAGCTCGCTCCCATTTCACTAAGTCTTCCGACGGGTTTACCCTCATTTCGCCAAAGCGCGAGTCGTATAAACATATATATGACTGGTTGACTGTATTAATTCAACCCATCCATTTCGTTCTAGTTTTTGCCCTCGCTCCTGGACCGCCCATGCAAGCCGACGACCGCCTCCCCCGCTACCAGCGCCTACGCGACGAGCTTGCGACCCAAATCGGGGAGCACCGCTGGCGTCCGGGCGAAGCGATTCCGACCGAGCAAGAGCTTTCGCGTACCTATGGCGTCGCGGTCGGGACGGTGCGCAAAGCGGTCGATCAACTCGTCGCCGAGGGGATGCTCGAGCGGTTTCAGGGCCGCGGGACGTTCGTGCGCCGCGCCAGCTTCGACGGGTCTTTGTTTCGCTTCTTTCGTTTTCAGAACCGGCGCGGCGAGCGACGAATTCCGACGAGCCGCATCTTGATGCGCGAGGTCGTGGGGGCGCCTTCGGCGGTCAGCGCCGCGCTGCAGATCGACGCCGACGAGCGCGTCATCCATATGTCGCGACTGCGGCTGATCGACGAGCACCCGATCCTCGCCGAAGAAATCTGGCTGCCGTACGAACGCTTCGCCGCGTTCGCCACGTTGGCCTCGGAGGACATCGGCGATTTGCTCTATCCCGTCTACGAAGCGCATTGCAATCAAGTGATCGCGTCGGCCGGCGAAACGCTGACCGTCGAAACGGTCGACGTCATGCACGGGCGCTTGCTGCGGATCGAGCCCGGCACGCCCGTCGTCGTGATCGAACGGCTCGCATACGGGTACGACCGTCGGCCGCTCGAATGGCGGCGCTCGCGGGGGCCGGCAAGCGAGTTCGTCTATCAGGTCGAGATTCGGTAGTCATTCGGTATTCGGTAGTGGGGGGTGATTGACGTCGAGTCGAGCGATTCGAAGCGACGCGCGGGCACACCGATAGGTTGTCCGAGTGGTTTAAGTAGTTTGTGGCATCCGGGCGATATCGCATCGCGCGGGACCGAGAGGAGACACACGATGTTTTTCAGTTGGTTCAAGGAAATTTCCCCCACCGAGCGCCGCACGTTCTGGGCGTGCTTCGGCGGCTGGGCGCTCGACGCACTCGACGTCCAGATCTTCAGCCTCGTGATTCCGGCGATCATCGCCGAATGGGGCATCGGCAAGACGCAAGCTGGCATGGTCAGCGGTGCGACGCTTATCGCTTCCGCGCTAGGCGGCTGGATCGCCGGCGCCCTGGCCGATCGCATCGGCCGGGTTCGCACCCTGCAGCTCACCGTCGCGTTCTTCTCCGTATTCACGTTCGCCTGCGCGTTCTCGCACAACTTCGAGCAGTTCATCGTGCTCAAGACGCTGCAAGGGTTCGGGTTCGGCGGCGAATGGGCGGCCGGTGCCGTGCTGATGGCCGAATCGATCCGCTCGCAGCACCGCGGCAAGGCCATGGGCTCGGTTCAGAGCGCATGGGCCGTCGGCTGGGCCGGCGCGGTCATCCTCTATACCGTCATGTTCTCGCTGATGCCCGGGGCCCTGGCATGGCGCGCGATGTTCGGGATCGGCTTGCTGCCCGCCTTGCTCGTGCTTTACCTGCGCCGTGGCGTGCCCGAACCCACCGCGCCGAGCGGGCGCGGCGCGGCGGCAGCCGAGCCGGCGAAGCAGGCGGGTTCTCGCTCTAGCGCGAAGGGCCTTCCGTTCCTCGAGATATTCTCGCCGAGCGTGCTGCGCATGACGCTGATCGGCGCGCTGCTCGGCGTCGGGGCGCACGGCGGCTACTACGCGCTGACCACCTGGCTACCCACCTACCTGAAGACGGAACGCCACTTGTCCGTGCTCGGCACGGGTGGTTATCTCGCCGTCATCATCGTCGCGTTCTTTTGCGGTTGCGTGGCCGCGTCCCAGCTGCTCGACCGGATCGGCCGCCGCGCCACCATCCTGCTGTTTTCGATCGCCTGCGTCGCCACGGTGCTCGTCTATCTGTTCGTGCCGCTGACCAACGGCGCCATGCTCGTCGTCGGCTTTCCGCTCGGCTTTTTCGCGGCAGGGATTCCCGCCAGCATGGGGGCGCTGTTCAACGAACTGTATCCGCGTGGGATGCGCGGCACCGGGGTCGGCTTCTGCTACAACTTCGGACGCGTGGTGTCGGCGGCTTTCCCCGTGATGGTCGGTCATCTCGCCAAGACGACGACGCTCGGATTCGCCATCGGTACCGATGCATCCATCGCCTATGCGATCGTCGTGCTGGCGGTGTTGATGCTGCCCGAAACGCGCGGCCGCGCGCTGGCCGAGAGCCTGCCTGGCACGGCGGAGCAGCGCGCTTCGGCGAATGCCGAGCCGGCGCACCGGTGATTGAGGTTTGGCTATGTTGTTGAAGACGACCGCGGCCGGTGCCGGCGCCATCACCGCCATCGACACGCACGCTCACGTGTTCTCACAAGACTTGCCGCTCGCGCAACGGCGCCGGTATGCGCCGGCGTACGACGCCCCGCTTCCGCTGTATCTCGCACAGTTGGACAAGCACGGTATTTCTCACGGCGTACTTGTGCAGCCGAGTTTTCTCGGCAGCGACAACCGGTGTTTGATGCAGGCGATCGCCGAAGCGCCGCATCGGCTCCGCGGGATCGCTGTGATCGATCCGGCGGCCGTCGCGGCCGAGCCGAACCAACTCGACGCGCTTGCGCGGGGGGGCATCGTCGGCATTCGGGTCAATTTGTTCGGTCTGCCGGACCCGGACTTCGCGAGCGACGCGTGGCGGGCGATGCTGCCTAAGATCGCCGCGCTCAGCTGGCAGATCGAAGTGCATTGCGAAGCGGAGCGGTTGCCGAGCGTCGTCGGTTCTCTGCTCGCCCGGACCGAAGATTCGATCGATATCGTCGTCGATCACTTTGGACGGCCGCGGCCGGCGCTGGGGGTCGACGATCCCGGTTTTCGGTATTTGCTGGCACTCGGTGAGACGCGCCGCGTTTGGATCAAGGTGTCGGCGACTTACCGGAATGCCGATCCGTTGCGGCCTGGCTCGGGCGAGCAGACCGCGTTGGCGGCGATGCCGTTGCTCGAAGAGGCCTTCGGTCTAGACCGGCTGGTGTGGGGCAGCGACTGGCCGCACACTCAGCATGAAGGCGCCGAACGCTACGATTCGGTTTGTTCCATGGCGTCGAAGTTGCTGCCGACGCAGCGCGAATTGCAGGCCGTGCTCGTCGATACGCCCGCACGGTTGTTTCGGTTCGTTTGAGCGGGCTTCCACGTCGGAGTGCGCCGGGGCTAGCTGTTCGAACGCGCTGGCGAGTTCGGCGGGGGCGACTGCTAAGATAGTCGCCCATCGAAGGAGCATGACATGCCTGAATTGACCCATTTCGACGCGTCCGGCCAGGCGCATATGGTCGACGTCGGCGGCAAGGACGAAACGAAGCGGATCGCCGTCGCGCGCGGCTCGATCCGAATGAAACCCGAGACGTTCGCGCTGATCCGCGACGGGAATGCGAAGAAGGGAGACGTGATCGGCGTCGCACGCATCGCGGCGATTCAAGGCGCCAAGCGCACGGCCGATTTGATTCCGCTTTGCCATCCGCTCGCGCTGACGCGCGTGGCCGTTGACTTCGCGCTCGACGAGGCGCTGCCCGGCGTGCATTGCACGGTTCAAGTGGAAACGCTCGGACGCACGGGCGTGGAAATGGAAGCGCTGACGGCCGTGCAGGTCGGGCTGCTCACCGTGTACGACATGTGCAAGGCTGTGGATCGTGGGATGACCATCACCGATGTGAAGGTGATGGAGAAGCATGGGGGGAAGTCGGGGGATTGGAAAGCGGAGAGCTGAGGCGTTGCTTTCATGAACTGGATTCTCGACCGCATCGCACTAGTGCTCACGGCCATCGCTTGCGCGTTGGGCGCGTGGGCCTTCTATCGCTACACCGGACAATGGTCCGGGCCGATCATCATGACCATCGTGATCGTCGGGCTGTTCGCCGAGAACCATCGCTTGCGAAAACTGTTAGCGGCGAATGGCATCGAATCCCGGCCTCGACGGCGTCGGAACACCTGAAGATGCGAACCTTGGCCGAGTTCGCAGCGTCGGCCACAGCCCTCTACTCGGCTCGGCTAGAAAAGCGGAGAGCCAATCTCATCCGCATTCCTCTCCCTCACTCATTGTCCACGAAGACCTTATTGGACCCTGCCTTGTACAGCCGCTTCCGTTTCTTCGGGTAATCGCACACATCGTGTTCCGGCCTGTCGCCAGCCACGATGTAAACCAATGCAACGTCGCCGGTATTCAGCATCGTGTGCGCTGTGCCGCCTCGCGGGAACCCCATGAAGTCTCCGGGGCCATGCAGAAGTAACGCCGACGATTCCGGCCAATCATCGGCACGCGAAAAGCTTGTTGCCGCTGCATCAATCGCTACTATCGTCGTCCTGGTCCGAACCGGACGTCTTCGGCGCCGCCCCGTACCGCTTGACCAGTTCCGCCTTGAAAGCCGCGAGCTTCGGCTCGTCGTCGCAAAGCTCGTACAGCCCCGAAAGCTGCGCCGGCCAATCGTGCAGCACAAGCGCAAAAATTTTCAGCCGTTCGACGGTATCGAACGCTTGGTCCTCTTTGCCGTCAAGCGCCTGCAGCGCCGCATAACGCCGCAATACCGTCTCACCCGGCAACAACGCCAGCGCTTTCGCGTGCATGTCCAGCTTCATCGGCAGATCGTTGCCGTCGATCGGCAGCAGCGTCGCCATTCCGTACTCGCCCCACGATCCGAACAGCACAGACGGGTCGGCCTTATATTCCTCGGCCGGATGCGCGCCGTAATAGAGCACTTCAGCCCGAGCGTAATCGCGATAAATCGGATGCAACGCCGCAAAGCCGCCCAGCACGATCAACAATTGCAACCCGAGCGCGAAGCGCCCCGGTACGAACGTCAGCGGCTTCGTCTCCAGAATCCCGAATACGAACATGGCCGGCAGCAGGAAGAACATGTATTGCTGCGGATATTCGACGAGCGCGTGCATGAGCAGCGCACCGATCAGCGCAAGCCCGAACACGCGTTCCAGCGTATGCGGCGCACGCAAGACGCGCCACAGCCACGCCAACAATCCGAGCAGCACGATGCCGAGGCCGACCACCCCGGTCTTCGCGAGCAGGTCGATGACGATGTCGTGCGAATTGTTGGCGATCTCGACATCGCCGAGCTGCTTCACGAGTTCGAACTCGAAACGCGGAAACTCGCCCCAGCCGACGCCCAGCAGCGGGTGCCCCTTGAACATCGTCCAGCCGTACTTCCACATCGCAAGACGCAGAACGAACTGCCCTTTGTCCTGAAAGCGGTGCGCAGCCGATACGTCCAGCCCCAGCTGAAAGCGACCGTTCGCCCATCGCACGGCCAGGTTCACGGCAACGAACACGACGATGAGCAGAACCGGGATCATCCATTCGCGCGTGCGGCGGCGCGGGGAGAACCCGGTGCCGCGCGGCGTGACGAGCGCCATCCAGAAGCCGGCAACGACGATGACGGCAGTCTGCAGCCACGGCCCGCGCGACACCGTCAACGCCTGCCCCAGCACACAGATCGCCGACACGACAACCCACAGGACGATATTCAGCCGGCGCTTCTGGACGAGATACATCGCCGCCGCAAGCGCGAACGCGATGACCGTCGCGAGGTGATTGGCTTGCGCCATGTTGCCGAACGGCCGCCGTTCGGTTGTAACGTTGTACGACACGACGAACGGCGCGAACTTCGCTTCGGCGTGAAAGAGCTGGACGAGCTGACAGAACACGGCGAACAAGCCGCCCGCGATCAACGCGACCGCCATCCAGCGCAATGCGGTTTCGGCCACCCCTGCCCGCGCGAATCCATATCCCGCATGCACGGCCATGAAGGCGGCCAGCAAAAAGCCCGCGCCCAGCCAAGCCATCGACGGCTGAGCGAGCGGCAGCACGAACGTCTGCAGCACGAGCAGCGCCCCGAACGCAAGCGGCACGAGCGCGACGGCAGGCATCGCGTACTGCACGCGCGGCCTTTCCGAAATCACCATCAGCAAGACGGCGGCGCCGACGAGCAGATAAAGCGAGAGTGCCGTGAACTCGGCGTAGAAGGTTGGGATCGGGTACGTATGGTTGGTGACCGCATAAGGCAGCAGCACCGCGAAGGCCAGGGACGCAAACGACAAATAACGGGCAAATGGAGAATTCATGAGGTTAGGGGCCGTCGGCAACCGGCGCACTATACAAAAGTTTCCTTTCACTGTGCGTAGCAGTCCACCGCCTCATGCGATCTTTTATCTTCCCATAAGGCCTTCGGGTAGCCTCACGCGCGGCATTCGGGCGGGGCAAGCTTGGCCGGCAACGTAGCCTCCGCCAGCGGCATCGGCCCAGACCCCGGCGCCGGCAGCGACGAGGCTTGCTTGCCCGAGGCGAAGCATTCCCACGTCAATACGCCGCCGCTGACCACACCCGATTCAAGCGCGATCCGGGAAGTCGGCGGATCGGAAGCATCGGGCAAAGATGGAACGAGCATCAACGTATCGCTGCCTGCCGGCGCCACACGAGCCGTGTACCGGATGGAGATCTCGCCCGTTGCGTCGTCCACGGTAATGGCGTCGACGTTGCGCGTGCCGGGCGGCGCGACGTAGCCGCTGCCGAACGCACTGCCCGCTGCGGCGTTCTCCGCTACCGCAAGACGCGCGCCCGATGCGAGCGACAGCCCCTCGCCCACGCGGCTGCGACCGAGGTAGTCCTGGTAGGCGGGAACCGCATACGCGGCCACGATGCCGACGATGGCGAGCACGATCATCAACTCGATCAACGTAAAGCCGCGCCTAAGGCAACGGGGAGCGCGTGCCGGCACGGCAGCGGACAACAAGCGGCAGGCAAGAGAAACGACGGCGGCGGGCATCGGCGAACACACTCCTCGAACGACGGCCCGCCGACGAACGGGCGGGCAACGAATTCGAAGGGTATAGGCGGCGGCTCAGTAGCGGCAGTCGGCCGAACGGCCAGCGGCCAGGTGCCCGCGCAAACAAGCGATCAATGGGTGCGGCCCGACTCCGAGGCCCCGCCTCCCTCCCGTCGCAACATGCGGCGCTTGAGCCACAATCCGACAAGCACGACGAGCAGCGCGCCGGCCACGTGTGCACCGTACTCGGCCACGGGCGTATCGAGCAGCGGCCAGCGATCCCCCGCGGGATCGTTGATGATGAGCCCGCCCGCGATCCAGCCTAGCAGCGCCGCGCCGAACGTGACGATGACGGGAAAGCGATCGAGCATGCGCAGCACGAGCGTGCTGCCCCAGACGATCAGCGGAATGCTCACGATCAAGCCGAAGATGACCAAGGCGATGCGGTGGTCCGGATCGGCCGTCTCGGCCGCTCCCGCGATCGCAATCACGTTGTCGAGGCTCATGACGGCATCGGCCACGATAATCGTTTTAATCGCCGAAAGCAGCTTGTCCGCGGGCTTGATGTTCTCGTGCGACTCGTGGGACGGCGCCATCAGACGCATGCCGATCCAGAGCAGCAGGAGCCCGCCGCCGAACTTCAGGAACGGGACGTCGAGCAGCGCGACGGCGAATACGATGAGCACGACGCGCAGCACGATCGCGCCGGCCGTCCCCCACAGCACGCCCTGCATCCGCTGCGCCGTAGGCAGCTTGCGGCACGCCAGCGCGATGACAACGGCGTTGTCGCCGCCGAGCAGGATGTCGATGACGACGATCTGAAAGACCGCCGACCAGTGAAGCGTCGTGAAGAAATCGAGCATAGCGTCGAGCATGAGGGCAATCGCCGTTCCAGAGCAAGCACGGTGGCAACAGCGATAAAAAAGCGAGGGAGCATGGTTTGCTCCCTCGCTTTCTTTTGCGTCTGTCGGAAGCCTTACGAAAGAATTTCGCAAGGATACCAAAAACGGCCGACTGACCTCGCCGCATGCGCACGGCATGCGGCGCGGCGTCGCACGTCGACGCCGGCTCTTACAGGATCGACTTCAGCAGACGGCCCATCTCCGACGGGTTGCGCGTCACCTTGATGCCGCAGCCGTCCATGATTTCGAGCTTCGCGTCGGCCGTGTCGGCACCGCCCGAGATCAGCGCGCCGGCGTGGCCCATGCGCTTGCCCGGGGGCGCCGTCACACCGGCGATGAAGCCAACCACCGGCTTCTTCATGTTGTCCTTGATCCAGTAAGCGGCGTTCGCTTCGTCCGGACCGCCGATCTCACCGATCATGATGACGGCGTCCGTATCCGGATCGTCGTTGAACATCTTCATGACGTCGATGTGCTTCAGACCGTTGATCGGGTCGCCGCCGATCCCGACCGCCGACGATTGGCCGAGGCCGAGCGCCGTCAGTTGGCCCACGGCTTCATACGTCAGCGTGCCCGAACGCGACACGACGCCGATGCGGCCCTTGCGGTGGATGTGGCCCGGCATGATGCCGATCTTCAGTTCGTCCGGCGTGATCGTGCCCGGGCAGTTCGGTCCGAGCAGCAGCGTCTTGCGGTTTTCACGGCGCATGCGGTCGCGCACTTCGATCATGTCGCGAACGGGGATGCCTTCGGTGATGCAGATCGCCAGGTCGAGGTCGGCTTCGACCGCTTCCCAGATCGCCGCGGCGGCGCCTGCCGGCGGAACGTAGATGACCGAGACGGTCGCGCCGGTTTCGGCCTTCGCTTCCTTCACGCTTGCGTAAATCGGAATGCCTTCGAAATCTTCGCCGGCCTTCTTCGGGTTCACGCCCGCGACATAGGCTTCGCGGCCGTTCGCATATTCACGGCATGCGCGCGTATGGAACTGGCCGGTCTTGCCGGTGATGCCCTGCGTGATGACCTTCGTGTCTTTGTTGATCAGAATCGACATGTATTGACCTCTGTTCGTTTGGCGTCGCGCTGCGTCCTCGCCGTGCGATGTGCATTGCGCAATGTGCGGTCTGCAATCGCACGGAGGGGACGCCCTGGCGCCGCCACTCGCGTATTCGGTGATGCGCCCTTATTTGCCCGCGGCAGCCGCGACGACCTTCTGCGCCGCTTCTTCCATGCTGTCCGCCGAGATGATCGGCAGGCCGGATTCGGCGAGCATCTTCTTGCCCAGGTCTTCGTTGGTGCCCTTCATGCGCACGACGAGCGGCACGCCCAGGTTCACCGCCTTCGAACCGGCGATCACGCCTTCCGCGATCACGTCGCAGCGCATGATGCCGCCGAAGATGTTCACGAGGATCGCCTTCAGGCCCGGGTTCTTGAGCATCAGCTTGAACGCTTCGGTGACCTTCTCGGTCGTGGCGCCGCCACCGACGTCGAGGAAGTTCGCCGGCTCGCCGCCGAACAGCTTGATCGTGTCCATCGTCGCCATGGCCAGACCGGCGCCGTTCACGAGGCAGCCGATGTTGCCGTCGAGCGAGATGTAGGCGAGGTCGAACTTCGATGCTTCGACTTCAGCCGGATCTTCTTCGTCCAGATCGCGGTACGCGACGATTTCCGGATGACGGAACAGCGCGTTCGAATCGAAGTTGAACTTCGCGTCAAGCGCGATCACCTTGCCGTCGCCCGTGAGGATCAGCGGGTTGATTTCGGCCAGCGATGCGTCCGTTTCCCACGTGGCCTTGTACAGACCTTGCAGGATGGCGCGCGCTTGCGGGATCGATGCGTCGGGCACGCCGATCTTCTTCGCGAGATCGTCAGCTTCCGAATCGAGCAGGCCCTTCGCCGGATCGACGGCCACCTTGTGGATCGCCTCGGGTGTCTTCGCAGCGACTTCCTCGATGTCCATCCCGCCTTCGCTCGAAGCCATCACGACGACCTTTTGCGACACGCGGTCGATCACGAGGCCGACATAGAGTTCCTTCTTGATGTCCGCGCCTTCTTCGATCAGCAGGCGGTTCACCTTCTGGCCTTCCGGACCGGTTTGGTGCGTGACGAGCTGCATGCCGAGGATCTGGTTCGCGTACTCGCGAACTTGCTCGAGCGACTTGGCCACCTTCACGCCGCCGCCCTTGCCGCGACCGCCTGCGTGAATTTGCGCCTTGACGACCCAGACCGGGCCGCCGAGCTCTTCAGCGGCCTTGACCGCGTCATCCACCGAAAACACCGGCTTGCCGCGCGGTACCGCGACGCCGAATTTCCGCAGGATTTCCTTTCCCTGGTACTCGTGAATCTTCATGCGTGATTCCCTTCAGTCTGAGAGTTGGATTGAACTTCGTGATCGCTGATGGCCTTCGAGCCGAGTGCATTGGACTTCGCCGCGCCGTTCACCGGGGCCGGTGCCGGGCTCGGCGATGCGCCGCTCGTTTCGAGGCCGCGCGGTACGTATCCGTACCAGCGCGGATAAAAGTGCCGCACCGCTTCGCCGTCGAACCGCAGCGCGTGGCAGCGGCCCAGTTGGAACGGCGGTTCGCGATGGGCACCGGTGCTGTCGGATTCACCTTGCGGTGTATCCGTTGCGCTATCGCGCGTGTTCCAGACGTCGCCGGCGAATGCTTGAACCGCGGCGGTCGGCAGAATGGAGCAGAGTTCGGTGAGGTGCGTGCAGCCTGCCGTTCCGGCGAGCAAACGCCGTGCTTGGCGGCGGAAATCGTTGAGGAGGTTGAGACCGATGAGGGCGCGATAGGCGGGATTGGAGACTTCGCATTGACCGGGGTATGGCACCCATTCCGAAGACGCTTCGGCGTCGACGATGGTGAGCTTGCGGTCGATGGTGATGCGAAGCCAGAGTTCATGGATCGGTAGGCCTTTGGGCCGGACACCGGGCGCCAATGCGACATCGCGCGGCTTGTGATCGGTCAGACACGCCTCGAGGTCCCACAGGCCGTCGTCACGCTCGTAGGCTTCCGCTCGTATTGCGCGGCGATGGCGCAACTGGCGGGCAACAGGCGGAGAAAGCGGCATGCGAGGGAAACGGCTGGAGAGGAAACCCGAGGATTTTACCATACTGGTTATGAGACACCTGCACCCCACGTTATGGTAGGTTGGTGGTAGGTGGGCGGCACGCTTGCATGGTTGCACCAGCGGAACGTGCCGAGCGCAACTCGGAACGGGAGGTGGGGCGGCGCGATCGAACGAGCGCTTACTCGTCGCTCCAGTCGTCGTCGCCTTTGAGAATCTGCGAGATCGTCGCGCCGGAGAAACCGCGCATCGCCAGAAAACGCGCTTGTTTCGCGCGTTCGGCGGGCGTTTGGGGAAGCTGCCCGAACTTTTTTCGCCACACCGCTTGCGCGCGGGCCCGCTCCGTCTCGCGCAGTTGGGAGCCGACCGAGTCGATCAGAGTGCTGTCGAGCCCGTGCTGACGCAGTTCGCTGACGATGCGGGTCACCCCCATGCGGGCCGAGCGCCGATTCACCATGCTCTCGGCGAAACGCTCGTCGGACAGCCAACCTTCGCGTTCGAGAGTATCGAGAAGCGGATCGAGTTCATCGCCTTCCTCGACGAACGGGGCCAACTTGCGGGTGATTTCAGTGCGGCTGTATTCGCGGCGCGAGAGGTAATCGATCGCTCGCATTTTCAGCGAGCGGGTGGGCCGGCGCGAACGGCCGGCCTGCTCGGAGGATGATTCGGATGGGTCACGCGCCGGATAGTCCGACGACGGATCGAGCGGATCGAATCGATCGTCGGGCCGATCAGGCCGCTCGAGCAAATCGGGGCGGGGCGGCGCGGCGGCGTCCGGCATTTCGCCACCGGACGCGTCATCGCCCACTGCTCCGTCGCGACGCCCGCCACGGACGCCGAAGCGGCGCCCTTCAATCCGCCCGCCCGGCGCCGCCCGCCCTTTCCGTATCACGCGCGGCTTACTCTTCTTCGCCGGCTACTTCGACATCGCCGCCGCTGCCCGCCGGCATCGCGTTGACGCCCAGCGACTCGCGAATCCGATTTTCGATCTCGCGTGCGATGTCGGGGTTCTCGCGCAGGAACTCGCGCGCGTTGTCCTTGCCTTGGCCGATCCGTTCGCCGCTGTAGCTGTACCAGGCGCCGGCCTTGTCGACGATCTTCGCCTGCACGCCGAGATCGATGATTTCGCCTTGGCGCGAAATACCTTCGCCGTAGAGGATGTCGAAGATCGCTTCTCGGAACGGCGGCGACACCTTGTTCTTCACGACCTTCACGCGCGTTTCGTTGCCGATCACTTCGTCGTTCTTCTTGATCGAGCCGATACGGCGGATGTCGAGCCGCACCGAAGCGTAGAACTTCAGCGCGTTACCGCCCGTCGTCGTTTCCGGGTTGCCGAACATGACGCCGATCTTCATCCGGATCTGGTTGATGAAGATGACGAGGCAGTTCGTGCGCTTGATCGTACCCGTCAGCTTGCGCAGCGCCTGCGACATCAGCCGCGCTTGCAAGCCCGGCAGGGAATCGCCCATCTCGCCTTCGATTTCGGCCTTCGGCACGAGCGCCGCGACCGAGTCGATAACGATCATGTCGATCGACCCCGAACGCACGAGCGCATCGGCAATTTCCAGCGCCTGCTCGCCCGTATCGGGCTGCGAGACGAGCAGATCGCTGACGTTCACGCCGAGTTTCCCCGCGTATTGGATATCGAGCGCGTGCTCGGCATCGATAAACGCTGCCGTGCCGCCGAGCTTTTGCATTTCGGCAATGACCTGCAGCGTGAGCGTGGTCTTACCCGACGATTCCGGCCCGTAGATCTCGACCACACGCCCGCGCGGCAGACCGCCCACGCCGAGTGCGATGTCGAGCCCGAGCGACCCCGTCGACACGACTTGGATGTCCTCGGCCACCTCGCCGTCGCCGAGCCGCATGACCGACCCTTTGCCGAACTGCTTTTCGATCTGCGCGAGCGCGGCGGCGAGCGCCTTGCTCTTTTCAGCCGTCAGTCCAGCCGAGCCTTTCTTGCTTTCTTCCATGAATCGTCCTTTGCTATGATGAGCGGGCGTCTGCGGCGGGCGGGCCGGGCAATGGAGACTGATGACGGCCGCGATTGCGGCTACGACCTTCGGTCACGAATTTCAGTGACGAATTTCGGTCTCTTACCGGCTGGCGCTCGAAACGCAGACACTGTATAAAAAAACAGGGTTCTTTGCAAGCCCGATGCGGGCGGATTTGCGTCGCGGCAACGGAGCTTCGGCGCGGCGCCTCACAAAACCGACCCAAGTCGGATCCATACGAGAACACGGAGACACCCGCCCGGTACCGGCACGAAAGCGCCGGCCGGCCGCGCGGCGCATCATGCGAATACTCATTGCCGAAGACGACAGCATACTCGCGGACGGCCTCGTCCGATCACTCCGCCAATCGGGCTATGCCGTCGATCACGTGAAGAGCGGGACCGAAGCCGACGCCGCGCTGTCGATGCAGACGTTCGACCTCTTGATTCTCGATCTCGGCCTGCCGCGCATGTCCGGGCTCGAGGTGCTGCGCCGCTTGCGCGCGCGCAATTCGGCGCTGCCCGTGCTGATCCTCACGGCGGTAGACGGCGTCGACGAGCGCGTGAAAGGGCTCGATCTGGGCGCCGACGACTACATGAGCAAGCCGTTCCATCTGAACGAACTCGAAGCGCGCGTGCGGGCGCTGACGCGGCGCGGCAGCGGCGGCGGGCCCACCGTCGTGCGGCACGGCTCGCTGGCCTACGATCAGGTCGGGCGCGTCGCGTCGGTGGGCGACCAGCTGCTCGAACTCTCCGCGCGCGAGCTGGGCGTGCTCGAAGTGCTGCTGCAGCGGATCGGGCGGCTCGTCTCGAAAGAGCAGCTCGTCGACCACCTCTGCGAATGGGGTGAAGAGGTCAGCAACAATGCGATCGAAGTCTACGTCCACCGCCTGCGCAAGAAAATCGAACCGAGCGGCGTGCGCATCATCACGGTGCGCGGACTGGGATACTGCCTGGAAAAGCCCGCGGCAAATGGCTCAGGGGTAGGTGCGGGCTCGGGCGCGACCGCAAGCGCGGCAAGCATCGGCGCGGCCGTAGCGCCGGCTGCGGCCGTCGCGAACGCGCCGGTCCCGCCTCCCGCGCTGGCCGACGCAGCTGTGAACGTCCGGCCGAAGTAGGCCCGCCTTGGCCTCCTCCGCACCGGCGAACGACGGCACGCCGCACGCGCCGGGTTCGCAGCCGGCCATACCTCCCGAGCAGTCGGGACCACCGGTGCCCGACGCGGAACCGCGCGCCGCTCGCCCCAATCCGTTCGCCCCGCCCGACGAAATGGAGCCTGTCCGGCCAGGCCGGCCCCGTTCGCTGTTCGGCGAGATTCTCGACTGGATGCTTGCGCCGTTGCTGCTGCTCTGGCCGATGAGCATCGCGGTGACGTATCTCGTCGCCAAGACGATCGCCAACGGCCCTTTCGACCGCGGCCTCGAAACCGACGCCTACGTGCTCGCGCGGCAGATACACCCGGTCAACGGCGTGGCCACGCTCACGTTGCCGAGCGCCGCGCGCGATTTTCTGACCGGCGACAACGTCGACAAGGTCTTCTATCAGGTGATCGGCACACGCGGCGAACTCGTCGCGGGCGTGCGCGACATGCCGCTGCCGAGCGACGACGACCATCCTCAGCCCGGTTTCGTCGAATTTCGCGATGCGACGCTGCACGGCAACGACATCCGCATCGCATACACGACCGCGGTCCTTGCCGTGGGCGGGGCCGGAGAAACAGGCGCGAGCGCGATCAACGGGTCGTCGTCCGTGCTGATCCAGGTGGCCGAAACGCTGGACAAGCGCAGCGCGCTCGCCAACGAGATCATCAAAGGCGTGATCCTGCCGCAGTTCGTGATCCTGCCGCTGGCGATCGTGCTGGTCTGGTTCGGACTTTCGCGCGGGCTTGCGCCGTTGACGTCGCTGCAGGCGAATCTGCGTGCGCGCCGGCCCGACGATCTCTCGCCGCTCGAAGCGTCGAGCGCGCCGCCCGAGATCGAACCGCTCGTGACCTCGTTCAACGACTTGCTGACGCGGCTTGCGCAAAACATCGATTTGCAAAAGCGCTTCATCGCCGACGCGGCGCACCAGATGAAGACGCCGCTAGCCGGCCTGCACATGCAGGCCGAACTCGCGCTGCGGGACGACGTATCGCCCGACGTGCGCCGCTCGCTCGAGCAGATCGCGACGGGCGCCGATCAAGCCGCGCGCCTCGTCACGCAGTTGCTGGCGCTGGCGCGCGCGGAGAATCGCATGTCGGGGCATGTCTTCACGCAGGTCGAGATCGCGCATCTAGCCCGCCTTGCCGTGCGCGACTGGGTGCGCGCCGCACTCGCAAAACAGATGGATCTGGGTTACGAGGCCCCGGACGAGCCGGTTTTCGTCGACGGCAATCCGGTGATGCTTCGAGAGATGCTGTCGAACGTCATCGACAATGCGATCCGCTATACGCCGGCCGGCGGGCGCATCACCGTGCGTGTCAGGCCGGAGCACGAAGCCGGGCGGGTGCGGATCGAAGTGGAAGATACCGGCCCCGGGATTGCGCCGGCCGAACGGCCAAAGGTGGTCGAGCGGTTCTATCGGATCCTTGGGCGGGAAGGCGACGGCAGCGGCCTCGGTCTCGCAATCGTCAGGGAAATCGCCACGATGCACGATGGCACGCTGACGCTCGACGATCATGTCTATCAGGAGTCGCCGCGGCTCGCGGGGACGCTGGTTCGGATCGATCTGCCGGTCTCGCGGAATACTACAGGCTTGACCTGAGACGGTCAGTTCTGCGGCTCGCCCACCCACGCTGCGAATTGGTGCTCGGCAGACGGGCGCGACGGGAACCGTCGTTTTTGGCCCGGCTCCGCGCAAGGGGGTTGACAGCCCACCCCATCATGGCCATAATCCGTTTTCTTTGGCGAATTAGCTCAGTCGGTTAGAGCGACGGAATCATAATCCGCAGGTCCGGGGTTCGAATCCCTGATTCGCCACCAGTTGCACAAAAGCCCTGATTCGTCAGGGCTTTTTCTTTTCCAGCATCGCGCTGGGGGTCCAAAGCGGTGGTCCACTCTTATTGAGTGAGCCCATGCGCTTAGCGTCCCACCTTCGCCGTTCTCGACACGGCGTCTATTCGTTTCGCCTCGTCCTCCCCGCCCCGCTGCGAGCCGCCCTAGGCCAAGGCGAAATCAAGCGTTCCCTCGGCACGAAGAGCCCCGCCGCCGCTCGCCTCCTGGCCTACGCGCTGTCGGCTAAACTCATCCCCATCATCGACCAAGCGAGGCGGCTGGTGGCATTCGATCCCGACAACATCGACGCGCAAGCGATTCGCCGCCTCATTGTCGAAGGCCTGCGCGTCGAGCCAAATGGCGCTGTTTCCGTTGACCGGCTCGAAACGACGCCAGGCCGAGAGGCCGAAGAGCTGCGCGAGTTCGCCGCCATGGTCGAGCGAACGAGGTCGCGGGCGCAGCAACGCATGGCCGGCGAGCCGAGCGCGGCCCAGCTCGCGGAGCGCGACGAGTTGGCGGCGGCGATCGGGCTCGCGCCTCGCGCGCCCGTCGATGTGCCACAAAAGCTCGACGAAGCGATCGCCGCCTGGCTGTCTCACCTCGGGGCACTGGCGGGGTCGACGCGGAAAGCCTACGCAACGGCCTTGGCCGGGCTCGCCCGCGCCGTCGGCGGCCCGGACACGATGGTTCACGCAATCACGCGCGGCCAGTGCATCCGCTACGCCGAAGGCCTGCTCGCGCCGGGAGCCGGCGGGAAGCCGCTCCACCCGAAGACCGTCCGCTCGCAAATCAACGCCTCGGAGCTGTTCTTGAAATGGGCGGTCGGGAATGGCCGGCACCTTGGCCCGAACCCGCTGGAAGGGGTTGCCCGGCCGTCGCCGACGCGCAGCGACGAGGGCGGCGCTGAAGCCTTCACGCTCGACGAGCTGCGCTTGATCTTCGAGCCGGAGCGCTACAACAAAGCGAAGCGCCCGCACCAGTTCTGGGCTCCGCTGATCGCCCTGTTCACGGGCGCGAGGGCAAATGAGATCGCGCAGCTTCGCCTGTCGGACCTCGAAAGGGTTGACGGCCTGCCGTGCATTCGCGTCGACCACGATCCGCGCGGCGACAACCCGACGCGCACCAAGAACGCGGACTCAGTGCGAACGATCCCCATGCACTCGGAGTTGATCCGGCTGGGGCTCCTCGCCTACGCCAAAGACGTTGAGGACGCGGGCGGCACGAGGCTCTTTCCGTATCTGCCGATGGACGCCCTGGGCAAGCGGGAGAAATACATCAGCCGCGACTTCAACGAAAAGCACCTCCCGGAGGTCGGCGTCCATCAGCCGCGCCGCAAGGTGTTCCACAGCTTCCGGGACACGGCGGAGACCGCGTTCCACGCCAACGGCGCGAACCCGGTGCAAATCGACGAATGGATCGGCCACAAGGCGGAGGGGATGGGCGCCTCGCGCTACAAGGCGAAGTTCACGCCCGCGCAGCTCGCGGAGCTGGTCTTGCCGAAGCTCCAATATTCGGGGCTCGACCTGAGCAGTCTGCGCTACTCGCCGGGGCGCTGGAACTATTGGCTGTCGAAGAACCTGCGACCGTAAAAGGTCGGTGCGATCCATGCACGAACAAATCGAACACACTCAAATTTTCACGTCGATTTTTGATGCGCGAAAATTGGCAGCCAAAAACTGCGCACGAATTTGCACGTTCGATTTGACAAACACGAATATTGCGCTATATATTTACATCCATCCGCAACGCCCGTAGGCGGGCACCATCCGTTAAGCTTGTAGGCAAGCATCGTATCCGTTACGCTCGTAGGCGAGCCCAAGCCCCAAGGGTAAAACCTTGGGGCTTTTTCGTTTGCATGACACAAACACAATATGGAGACAACATGTCGAAGGTCGCAGTTTTCATCGACGGGGGCCATCTGCGCTCTTATGCGCGCAAAGCAAAAAAGACATACAACCCTGCATTCGTGGTCGCAACAGCACGCGCAACCCTTTCGGCAGGCGACACGCTGTTTCGAATCCTCTACTACGATTGCGACCCATTTTCTGGCACCGTCAAAAAGCCGGTGTCAAACACCCCCCACACCTTTCCTCCCAATCAGTCGTTCCTGAACAGCCTGGCCGAAGAAGAGTTGGTGGCTGTTCGTCGCGGCGTCTTGAAATTCCGTGGATGGGAACGAACGAAGGCCAGTTTGGCCGCCACCGACGCCGCTGTGGCAGCTGGAAACCCTCCGCCTGCCGTGACTGACGCCGACTTCTCCGCTCGCTTTGAGCAGAAGGGCGTCGACCTCCGAATTGGCCTCGACCTATCCACCATGGCCGACAGCGGCGCCGTCGAAGAAATGATCGTCATGACGGGGGACACGGATTTGATTCCAGCCCTCAAACTTGTGCGCGCGCGGGGCTTCCAAGTGTCGGGGGTGGCGTTGCCGAACTACGCGATCATTGGCGAGTTGCGGCAACACCTTGACCTGTTCCGCTCTGTGGCTGCCTGGTAGAGGGCGTCATAGTCGAGGGCGACCGGCTCAACCGGGTGGTCCTTTGCATGGTTGCGACAACATCCGCCGCCTCCGACGCATCCGCCTGATTTTAAAAACTCGGCGTTCTCGGCTAACGACGGCGAATTCTCAGCAATCTACGGTTTGTGGTGGACGATGAGCCCTGCTTATCGGGAACCGCACAACGTTCGCGGTTGGCGTCTCAAAAGCCGCCCGCATTGACGCGTCCCGCCGTCAGCCCCCACCGTTCGGGTCAAGGGCGAGCGCGAGCGCTCGGCGAAGCGAACCCTTGACGCGCCGGGACTGCGGACAATTGCAAAAGGGTTGCGGGCGACGCCTCTTCGCCCGCAACCCTTGAAAACCGCTTTTGACGCCGAAAGCCCTGTCCCTTGGATCAAACCTTCGGGCGCTGCCTCGTCTTGGCCGGCGCTTGTGGCAACGAATCGGACAAAACCCTGTGTTCGAGCTCAGCCCGCATCCTCTCAACTTGCTCGCGTAAATCGTCGCGCTCGCGAGCGGTCGTCGCGAACTCCGACAGCATTCTGAGCGCGGCTCGTCGCGCTTCCGGCGACAGATCAGCGATCAACTCTGCGATTTGCGCGCCGTCTTCACCCGACTTTCCTCGATATTCACCAAACAGCGCGGAAATTGGACAGCGGAAGAGATCCGCGAATTGCCCGAGCCTGTGAAGCGTCGGCGTGATCGTTCCTGTTTCTATTCGCGAGACAGTCTCTTTTTCGAGCCCCAGGACGTCGCCGACGCGCGACTGGGTGTAGCCCGCCGCCTTTCGCTGAGCCGCGATGGCCGCCCCGACTCTTTTGGCGAGCTCTTCGCCGACGCCCTCGCCTTTCATGACTCCCTCCCCGTTGCTGCAAAAAAACGACGTTCGACGTCATTCTCACAACGCAGGACGTTCACAAATTGACGTCTGGAGTTACGATATTGACGCCTTAAATCAATTTAAGGCCGGCGGACGCTCGCGTCGGCTGTTTTGCGCAACGAATAGCGAGAACAACATGAAGAGAACAATCATCGCGGTCCTGGTCGCGGGGGGTCTTGCCGCCTGCGGCGGCGGGGGCGGAGGCGGCTCGTCGGGCGGCAGCGCGTCGACGAGCACCGGTTCGGGCAGTTCCACCAGCACGAGCGCGCCGGCCGTCGCACTGATCGCGGCGCCTGGCGCGAGCGCGGGCTCCTTCACGGCGACCGGCGACGTCGTCAACGACACGCTGGCGTTCATCAACGCGATGCGCGCCCAAGCCGGCCTTCCGGCCCTGTCCTTCCAATCGGGCGTCGCGCAAGCCGCGACCAACCATTCGCTTTGGGAGCAAGACAATAATGTGGTCGGCCACTACGAAACCTCCGGCCAGCCGGGCTACACGGGCGTTTCGCCGACGGACCGCGTGAACCAGTTCTACAAGACGCAATCGGTCGGCGAAGTGACCACGGGTTTCACGGGCGCCTTCGCGAGTTCGACGGAACCGATCCAAGCGCTGTTTGACGCTCCGTTCCACCGCGCCATCATCCTGTTCGACTCGGTCTACGCCGGCCCGGGCGACGCGACGACGACCGACACGTCGAAGCTCTCGACGCTGACCGTCGACTTCGCCGACTACAAGCAGGTCATCGCTGACAACCAGCTGGTCGCGTGGCCCTACAACGGCATGACGGGTGTCGACACAGGCTGGTATGCGAACGAAAGCCCGAACCCGGTCGCTTCCTACAACAACGGGGCTCTGGAAAACACCGTCGTCGGCTACCCCGTGACGCTCTCGGGCGGCGACAACGCGGCGTTTTCGAACGTCTCGTTCACGATCGCGGACGCGGCGGGCAACAACGTGCCGTGCGTCGAGACGGACAGCTCGAACAACTCGGACGCGACGCGCCTGGCGATGTGCGTGCCGACCGCAAAGCTGGCGACCAACACGACCTACACGGTCAAGGTCTCCGGTTCGCTGGCCAACAACTCGTTCGCCGCGACGCCGTTCGCCGTGAGCTGGACGTTCACGACGGCGACGACGGACAACGCCCCGATCGGCGCGCCGACATCCGCCAGCGCCCAAAGCGCAAGCGGCTCGCGCGCATTCGAGCAAGTCTCGCCCCGCCGAATCATTCTCAATTGAGAGCTTCCATGAGCCAACGAAACAAGAAGATTTCCATCGCCCTCGCGCTCGCCGCGTCGACGCTTTTGTCCGCCTGCGGCGGCTCGCCAAGCGAGAGCGACGTTCGCGCCGCCCTGGAAAAGCAAGTCGAGGCGGGGCGCCAGCAAGCCGAGCAATTCGCCGGCAAGAACTCGTTTCTTGAACAACAAGCCGCTGAGCAGAAGAAAGCCGTCGACGAGGTCAAGTTGATCGGCTGCAAAGCCGACGGCGACAAGGCTTACCTGTGCGACGTCGAGGGGAAAGCCGGCGCGGCCCGCGTTCGGATGCTCAAAGGCTCCGATGGCTGGCTCGCCGTCGACGCCGACAAAAGTTGAGCGCCAACCGGCCGGCTTTCCGACCTCCCTGTTGGCGCGCGCGGCAGTCGCCGCGCAACCTCCACGACCAATCAACGCTAAAACGATCATGGATCTTTCATCAATTGTCGCTTCTGCCGCGATCGCCGCGTCAGCCGCAAGCTTGCCCGCGCCAGTCGCACAGCCCGCATTGCCCGCTCAGGCTGACGCGCCGGTCTACGCCATTGGTGAGCAATGGACCTTCCGCTACACCAACGATCTTGAACCAACAAAAAACTCAACGTTTGCTCAAACCGTCTCGCGCGTGGAGGGCGAACGCACAGAGATCAATGGTGGATCGGTCGTCCTCGACGCGAACGGCAACAACGTCAAAACCGCGTCGGGCACATTCGAGCCGAGCGACGGAAAGCTTCAATTTCCAATGTCGGTCGGAAAAACATGGTCGTCGTCGAGCATCTATCGATCTGGCTCCTGGGCGTCTGCCGTTGAGCGCCAAGCAACGGTCGTCGGCGTCGAGCAGGTGCGAACGTCAGCCGGGGTCTTCGCGGCATTCAAGATCGAGATCACCGCCAGTTGGTCTGGCACAGAAGGCAATCGCGGGGAAGGCACGGCCCGCGAGACGGACTGGTATGCGCCGGCCGTTGGCCGGATCGTGAAGATGGACTATTTCGATCGCCCCACGCACGGCGCGCCGACGCCGACCCACGTTGAGCTGGTCGGCTTCAAGCCCGCGCCGGCCGCCTCCGCGCGCCCCGCGTCGCAATGACGGCGTCAACGGAATTATTGGAGCCCCCCCATGGAAAATCAAAAGATCGCAAGCGAAGAAGTTCAAATCAAACGGGCGAAGAGCAGCATGCGTTTCGCGATCGTCGCGATGTTCGTCGTGTGCATGTCGATCCCGATCGTGAACATCCTCTTCGGGATGTTCTTCGTGTTCTGGCTGTCGATGTCGATCTTCGGCGCGAGCGCGCGGCGCTCCGTCGACTTCGGCTGGCTCCTGCTCGGCGCCGCGCTTTGCATGTTCGGCTTCTTCTTGCCTGTGATATTCGAAGGCCCCACCGCGAGCGGGATGCTCTTCGGCTGGACCCTCGAAGCCGGGCTCAACATCGCGGTCGCCGTTTTCATCCTCCTTGGTCGGCTCGGGCATCTGCTGTTCAAACCCGACTGACGCGATCGTTGGCGTCTTCCGGCGCTCTCGGCGCGCCGCCGTCGACTCACCCAGCCTCGGAAGGGCAAAGAAAGCCCGCTTTGGCCGCGAAAGCGGCCATTTTTTCGAGATCAAAGCCTGAGCGGGGGTCGGCGCGGCAACACCCTTCTTATCGCGCAAGCGATTCGACGGATCTGTTGGCCATGCGGGGCCAGCTCCCTACGGGGAGGGCGTTTCTTCTTGGCGAGCGAAGCGCAGTCTTTCCCGCCGCCGCTGCGTCGACGCGCGCCTCGCTGCTATCGGGGCATCCGGCAACGAACGGTCGCTGCGCGGGATGCCGCCCAAAGGACCTTGCGCCGCGAGCGGATGAACGCCTCCCGCAACATGGGCGGCGACCAGCGCAGCCGCTCCCTCCACCACCTCTCCCGCATCTCATTGATGTAGGCCGCCGCGCCTCGGTCCTCCTGGCCGCTCGCTTCCCGCAACGCCGATTGGAGTTCTTGGTCCGCGTGGTCTATCGTCCAGTCCGCTGGCACATGGCTGGGGCGAACGATCGGCAACGCGCAAATCGGCCAGACGATTTCATGCGTCTCTCCTCCAACGAAGACGATCATCCGCACGCCCCTGCCGTCAGCGGTCAAGCCGAGGCGGGAGGCGAGCTCCGACGGGTTGTAGAGGGCGATCTCTTCGCGGCTGTATGAGAGAGTCGACGAGCCGGGTTGAGCGCTTTGCGTCTCCGACACGTTGGGCCTCTCGACTTCGCGCGAGCCGAAAACTTTGCATAGCCGCTCGGCCGTCTCGCCTGGCATGACTTGCCCGACGATCATCGTTCCGCACATGGAGAGCAGCGCTTGAACGAAGTTCTCGTCATACACGCCGACAAGCTGCGCGAAGTCTTGGCACACGACAACGCATCGAACGCCTCTCGACCGCCCGACCTCGAACAGAGAGCGCACGGGCAGCTTCCCCGCTTGCGGGAACTCATCCGCGACAAACCAAATCTTGCGAGAGAGGTTGTCGTCAAACTCCACGCTGTTTATGAGCGTGGCGAAAACCTCCGTCATGCCTTCCACGTAGCACCTCGTCAGCTCGCCATACCCCGCATGCCCTTGCAAGATCAATTGGCGAGGCTCCGCGCCTCGCGCCCACGCGACGACGCTGACGCGCCGCTTCGGCGGCGTGTCCCCCCAAGCCTCAGCCAGATCGTGAATCGGCGAACAGAAAGCCGAAAGGTTGATGAGCACGCCCTTGGTCGTGACGGAAGCTTCCTCGACCGCGCGAATCGCCTCTCGGTGGCATGCCGACATGATCGAGAGCATCGCCGGCTGCGGAAGGGACACGAGATCGGACAATTCCCTCCAACCCCAAGCGGTCCCGCGCGTCCGGCGGAGATGGACAAGCAATCCGACCAATAGTTGACGAGCTGCGTTGGCCCACATGGGGTCCTTGCTGTCCTTGATGGTCGAACTGGCGAAGCGCCTCATGTCCGCCACGTTGCGCAAGTCCCTCGCGATGTCCCACGCGTGGCTCCTGCCGTCCCACGGCGCGATGACGACGGGTCTTTTGAAAGCGGCGGTGAACTCGCCTTTCGGGTCGAACAAGAACAGTTGCTCGTTCGCTTTGACGATGTCGCGAACCAAAGGCCGCAGCGCTGTCGACTTGCCAGAGCCAACGCCGCCGACCATCAGCGTGTGCCTTGCCCACAGGCTCGACGGCCAGGGCACTTTCGGCGCCAGATTGGGCTCCGGCTGCCGCGCGGCGACCCGGCGAGACAGCGCGCGCAATCGCCGTGTCGCCTCTTTCCCCTCGTGCCGCTTCGCGCCGCGAACGAAAAGGAACTGATCGCGTGCCTTCAAATATGGCTTCGCGAACAAGCCGAAGGGGGCGAGCGCTGCAATCGCCGATAGGCCAAGACGCAGTTCGATTCCGACGCGCGTCGCGGTTTCCAGTCCATCCCACCACCGAACGTAACGAGCCGAAGAGCCTGCGCAAATCGACGGCGCCAATTGATGCGCCGCGAGCTTCGCCCAATAGCCCGCATGCTCCGCGAGGCCCCCGGTGGGGGCGGGCAGAAACGGAAGCGGCCGCCACAGCGCCCAAAGGACGGCGACGCCAGCGGCGCCCCCAATCGTTGCGCTGGCAACGAGCCAGCCGGCCACGTCTTTGCGGGGAAATGAAGCGGGAAAAGCTGAACCGGATTTCTGGGGCATGGCGGTCGCCTGAGGTGTCTGCACACCAGGCAAGGGCGACCATTTCCGGGCTCCCGTTCGCCAGTCCGACAAACGGTTATCTCGACCGCTCGTCTATTCGTCTGATGAAAAGAGAACAAAGCTCTCGTTAATCCCGCCCTCCCAGAATATCCGCCCCCCTCCACCGAGTTCGGTGGAAAACGGCCCCCAACCCAAAAGCGAGGATTTGAATGCACGCATCATTGGACGAAATCATCAGCGCCTACAAAAAACTTACCGACGACGACTTCGAGTCGCTTCAAGACTATGCGTCGAGACACATTCGCGGCACTTCGTTCGCAGAGCCCGACGACCTGATCCAGGAAACGATGACCCGCATGGTGGCCGGCACTCGGAAGTGGCCCTTGCGAGCGCCTTTCGGCTTGTTCATCCGCCTGGCCATGCGCTCGATCGCCCAAGCCGAGTGGGCGGAACGCGACAAAGGCTTCATCATCCCGATGCCCGACGATTACGACGTTGAAGAGCGCTTGGCCGACACGCTGACCGGCTCTTCCGTCGAAATGCGATTGCTCGCGTTGGAGCGTTTGCGCGAGGCGCAAGAGGCGGTGGCGCTCGCCCGCGCGGCCTTGGGGGACGATCTCGCGGCGCAGCGCGTCATCGACGGCATCGTGTGGGGAGCGCCCCCGCGAGAGACGCGCAAAGAGCTTGGGGTCGGCGCACGCGATTTCGATGCCGCCCGCCAGCGAGCCGGGCGCCGGCTTCGCGAAGCCGGCGAGATGGTCGCGCGGCGCGCCGAGCAGCAGTCCGCCGCGACACGCAAAGCGTGTCAAATCGTTCCCAACGCTTCGCGAGCAAGCGCCACCGCAAACCGCAAGTTGAAGAGATAGAAACGTGCCACGCTGCTTTCGCCGAAGCGCGCATGCTCTCGCATGCGCGCCTTTTCATTGCTCGCGTCCCGCAGACGGCTTGGCGCGCATTTTTGCCAAGGTGTCTTCGACCAGGCGCTTTCGAAGCCGTCGCATGGCCGCGCGATCGCAGGGCCCCGCCTCGCACGAATCGCCGTGATCGTCTCCGGCTTGCGCGCCCCCTTGCTCCGAAGACCGGGTTTGCGCTCGCGCGGACAGATCGAGAGAGAGAATCCACTCGATCAGCTGATCGGTCCTCACGAGCGGCGCGGAGCAGACCACAACGTGAGGCAGCGCGAATCGGCCGGCTCTCATCGAAGCGCGAATGGTGGCCGGGGCAAGCCCCAATATTCGCGACAGCGTTTTGACGCGCACGAACATCGACCCGACACCGTATGCCTCGCGCAAATGCTCGCGGACGCGCGCGCGTTCGCTTGTTTCGTTCCCGCTCTCGTTCGGTGGCCGGGACGGTTCATCCACTGCAAATCCGATTTCACTCATTGGGCCCTCTCCATCGACACGAAATGCGCCATTGATAGGAAGGGCGGCCGCCGTGAGATTTTGGTTAGGGTTTGGCGCGCCTCAATTCACGGTGTCCGTTTTCGTATTGTTTCATCTAGTGCCTACCGTTCGTCTGTTTTTTAAATCCGTGCAACTTTGCATTTCGCTCGTTTCTTCAATTTCTTGAATGCTCGATTGTTGATTGATGCAAGGACAAACGGCCCAACAACTTTCGGTTGCGGGCCGAATTCGTCAAGTTTGCGCGCATAGTGCTCGTATAAGAAACGAAATTAGCCGCTAACCCAATGCTTTTCTAAACCAACATCTCTTCGATTTCTCGCGGCCCCGCCCCCTTGCCGGGCGGGGCTGTTTACGAGATGACGCCCCCCGTCGGCGATCGACGTTGCACTACACCCGCATTCGGACCAGTGCAACCTCGCGCCGTCCGGCGTCCAAAATCTTGTGGCCGCCGCCCTACCAATATGCGCGGAAGCGCTACGACAGGAGAGTGGACATGGCGAGCATCATCAAGAAGCCGTTGAAAGACGGAATGTGTTCGTGGCAAGTGTTTGTGACGATGAAGGGTTTCCCCAGAGTCTCCGCCACCTTTGCCACGGAGGACGAGGCCAAACGCTTTGGCCAAACGCAGGAGGACGAGTTCAAGAGGCTTCGGAAGCTAAACGACCCAAGCCTCCCGATCAAAGCTTCGCCGCCCAAAGACAATCTTTTGAAGGAGCGAATCGCCGATCTCATTGAGGCCTTCGTCGCGTCTGAAAGAGCCACTGGCAGCGACCGACGCAATCACAAGGCGCCGATTCACCTCGTCGGAAACGCCCGCGTTTGCGACATCGACGAATACTGGATCGAAGACTACATCGCGAACGCCCGAGCCACCAAAAGCAGCCACGACAAACCCTATGCTTTCAGCACAATTCGCGACCAGATTCATTTGATAAAGAAGGCGATCCGCGCGCGAGCCCGCCAACTTCGAGTGCCCCGCCCTCCGTTTCCCTACCGGGATTCAATGCTTCCAAAGGGATGGGATAGTCCGCGCGAACGCCGGTTGGAGCCGAACGAGCAACGCGCGTTGTTTGGCCGCTTGCGCCAACTCGACAACCCTCGCCGCGATCACTGGTGGCTCATGGTTCGCCTTGCTTTGCTGACGGGCGCTCGGTTGCAAGAAGTCGCTCTGGCGGAGTGGAGCGATTTCGACATCGAAGAGCGCGCGTGGACCATCCCCGCCCATCGGTGCAAGACGAGAAGGACCCGTGTCATTCCGTTGGGACGCCGCGCGCTCAACGTCATTCGTCTTTTGACGGCAAGAAAGGATCCGAACTGCGCTCGAGTGTTTCACACGATGGGGACGCCGGCCGCATGCTCTCAGGAATTCCGCAAACTTCGAGAGTCGGCGGGCGTCGATGACTTTCGCTTCCACGATCTTCGACACGAAGCGATCAGCCAAATGTATTTGCATCAACGCGATCTCGACGAGCGCGAAATCATGGTGATAGCCGGCCACAGCGCGATCGAACAAACACGCCGCTATGTCGCCCTGCGCCCAAAGGACGTCGCGGTTCGAATGCGCTGAGGCCCAGCGTTGCTCGACGGCGGACCCGGACTGTCGGCATCCGCCGTTTCCCTCGCGCCGACGCGTTCTTGTCCGCCTCAATCCTCGCCCATGCTGTCAATCGTCAAAATCAATTCGTCGAAGAACCAAGCGGCCCAAGGCAGCGAGGGCTACCTCGTCTATCTAGGCGCGCCGTCGACCAGGGAGCGCGGCGACTTCGACGACTACGCGCGCGGCAACGATCGATCAACGCTCGGTCCGCTTCCATTCTGGGCGTGCTCCGGGCCGGCGCTGCTCGGCCTCAATTCGAGCCGGGCTGCGAACCCGGAGCAAGTTGAACGACTCGCGCGCGGCTTTCATCCGCTCGACGATCAAGCGCTCGTCGAAGGCGCGGGCGAATCGCACGTGATGGGCGTGGACATGACGTTTTCGGCGCCGAAAGACGTCTCGGCCGTTTTCGCCGCAGCCGACCGGCAGACTCAAACCCAGATTCTCGATTGCCTTCATGACGCTGTGCGCGCCGCGCTCGCGCATGCCGAAGCGCACGCAATCACACGACACTGCCACGGCGGACGAACGAAGAAGAAGGCCGAAGCCGCCGTCGCAGCCTGCTACACGCATTTCGCGAGCCGCGCTCTCGATCCACAACTTCACGTGCACGCGTTCATGTTCAACGTGGGCAAGCGAGCGGGCGCGGACGAGTGGAGCGCGCTCGAACATAAAGCGCAGTTCGACCGGAAAATGGCGACCGGTGCGCTGTTCCGTGTCGAGCTGGCGTCGCGCCTGCGCGAGATCGGATTCACGATAGAGCCGGACGGCCCCTATTTTAAAATCGCAGGCATCACCGACCGGCAGCGCGAAGCGCTGTCCACCCGAAGCCGGGAAATCGCGGAGCAAGTCTCCGGCATGGGCGACGTCAGCGAGCGCGAAGGCGCGGCGAAGGACATAGCAGCCGTCAACACCCGGTCCGCAAAGGCCGAACCGCCGTTGCCCGAGCTGCTGGACCGCTTCGCTAGCCAAACTGCCGCGCTGGGCCTGACGCCGGAAGCTGTGGCTCTCATGCGCGAGCGGGCGATCGGTTGGCCAGCCGCCGACGAATCGGAAAATCGCCTGGCAGTCCCAGGCGAATTCACTGAACAGCCAAGCGAGTTCTCCCTCGACCACGACGCGCTGCTCGCGACGCTTATGGAGCGGCAATCGTGCGCGACGCCGCAAGACGCGCTGACGCTCATCTGCGAGTCGGCGATGGGTCGATGGAGCGCGTCCCGCTGCGTCGAAGCGCTCGATCTCTTCATGGCGTCCCCGAACCTTTGCCTCTTGGGAGAGACGGAGACCTTGGCGCCCGTCTTCGCCTCTCGGGCAACCCTCGACATGGAAGCGCGCTCCACCGGAGCCGTCCGCGACGGCCGCGCCGATCTCCGACACCGGCTCGCCGTCGCCGCCGTCAACGCGCGCTTCGACGCGTTGGAATCGGATTTGAGCGCGAAGCTTGGCGTTGCGGTGGCTCTCGACGAGCAGCGGGCCGCAGCGCTGCATGTCGCGTGCGAGACCGGAAATCACGCTTTCGTGGAGGGATGGGCCGGCACCGGAAAGACGACGCTGGTCCGCGCGCTGTCGGAGGCTTACAAGGAATCCGGCTTTTCGGTCATGGGCTGCTGCCAATCTGCCTCGGCGGCGCAAAATTTGGCGCGAGAAACCGAAGTTCCCTCTCGCACGATCGCGAGCCTGCTTCTCGCCATCCAGTCCGGCCGGCTGACGCTGACCGAGCGAAGCGTCCTCGTGCTCGATGAAGCCGGCATGATTGGCTCCCGGGAGTTCGCGCTTGTCCAGCAAGCGGTTGTCGACGCGGGGGCGAAGCTGGTCGCGGTGGGAGACTCGAAGCAATTGCAGCCGATCGAAGCCGGGGGGATTTTCCGCGCCCTTGTTCGCGAGCACGGCGCGGCTGAAATCTCGACGATCCGCCGCCAGCGAACAGACTTCGGGCCGCTGCTCGACTGGCTGACCCATCGCGCATGCAATGGCGCAACCGACCTGGCGAGCCCCGCCGCCGAGCTTGAACGGCTCGAAGCATTGCGCTCGCTGCCGGAAGACGCAAGGATGCGCGCGGCCGAGGCGTATTGCTCGACCGAACCGACGTTGCGCCGAGGCTTTCTAGCATGGCGGTCGCGCTACGATCATCAATGGATGCGAGACGTCGTCGAGTCGTTCGCCCTCGGCGCTGCGCTGCCCGCGCTTCGCCTGCTCGACGCCCACCAACGGCTGCGACTCAGCGACGGCCCTCTCGCGACTGTCGAAACGTTGCTCGACGAGTGGGCGGCGGACAAGACGCTGTTGGCGGAGAAGATCATGATCGCGGCGACCCGTGCGGAAGTCGCTGGCCTCAACGCCCGCGCCCGAACACTCCTTGTCGAGCGCGGAGTCGTGCTCGACTCCAAAGGCATGGAGCTGGAAATCACGCATCGAGACGAGTCGAAGGAGGCAAAGCGCTTCGCCCCTGGCGATCGCGTCGTGTTCACGAAGAACGACCAGACGCTCGGCGTCGCGAACGGCTCGACGGGCACCGTTCAAAAAATCCAACGCACCGCGAGCGGCCCCGCTCTGATCGTTGAGCTGGACGCGCCGAACGAGCGCGGCGAGAAAACCGCGCGCGTGCCCGCCGCATTCGGGCGCTTCGACCATTCGTATTGCCTGACGAACCACAAAAGCCAAGGCCGCACGCTGAGCAGCGCGCACGTGCTTGTGAATCCAGCGACGGCGATGGCCGATCGCGAATGGATTTACGTCGCATCGAGCCGGTCTCGCTTCGCGACAACGCTGCATGTCGATCGGGGCGCGATCTTCTCGGCCGATCCCGAATCGCATTTGCAGCCGAACGCCACCGAGTTCGATCGCACAGCGGTGATCGAGTGCCTAGCCCGCTCAATGAGCCGCAGTCGCGCAAAAGGCACGACGCTCGACTACGCCGTCGCGCCTGTCCAGAGCGAACGCGGCAACACGAACGCGCGCCAAGAGCGGGAGGCCTCGACGCTTGATCGGCAACAGCAGAGCACCGCGACGACCGCAGCAGCGCCAACAGCGCGGCCAAAGCGTCCGCGCCCGACGCAATCAATGGACAAGCAACAGGAGCTGCGGAGATGACAAACGATCGACCCGTCTCGCGATGGAGCCAAGCGCAACTGAGTCTGTGGCTTTCGCGCCGCCGCCTAGATCAATTGCGAAGAATCGCCGTGTCGCTCCCGCCGGGCGCGACGCCGCTCGACGCGATCGACCGCGCGCTCGACCTTGCGACGGCCCCGATCTTTGCCCCCCGCCCTGGCGCCCTAGTCGATGAAGCCGAATCGGCGCACGCCGTCGAACAACTCGCCGCGATGGAGGCAAGACTCGCCGCCATCACGGCGACGTCGGAGCAAGTCCTCTCCGCGAAACTCGACCGACTTGCCTTGGTCGTCGATCAGGTTCGCGACCTGGCCATCGCATCGAGTCCAGCAACGCTCGCTTCCGGCTCGTTGGATTTCGAAGATCAAGCCGACGAGAGCGCCGGCGGCGATGTCGGCGAAGACATCAGCCAATGGCTCCGGGTTCGGCTCGCGGTGGCGGGAGAAACACCCAAAGAAGTCGCGGTTATTCGAGCGACCGCCCAATCGGTCGCTCGCCCTTTCGGGCCATCTTCGATTACGCGGTTCGACGCGATCTTGTCGGCGGTCGATGGCCGACCGATCCGTGACGCGTTGTCGTCCGGCCCGATCTTCGTCTCAGACATCGAAGCGAGCCGCGCGCTCGCTCGGCTTGATCGCGGCCAGCCGATTTGCCTGTTGTGCCGCCCTTCGCGAGATGGCCGCTGGACCGTCGACGCGCATTTGGTCGACAAGTCCGGCGAGACTGGCGACGCGATCGCATCATTCCTCGCTTGATGGTCAGCCAAGCTGGCCGGCCGTTTTTCGGGCGAACGCGCCAGGTGGGTTTTCACCGTGAAAACGGTGCGTCGGGTGTATAGCCACAAAAAAACATCGAAACCACACGAGAGTCAATAAAATCCGAGACCTCGCTCCCACGCGGCGCGCGCCTGGCGCTGCGAGCGCCGGCCGCCATGCGATCGGCCGCTCGGGAAAACTGCGCGCAGCGTCCGCCGGAATTGGCGTCTGGTTCCGCGACAAGACGATGGCTGGCGCTCGCTATACTCGCCAGCTTCCTCACATTTTTCATCGCGACATGAACAACACTTACATGACTGTGCTTGTGGCTCTCGCCGGAGCGGTCTCCACGCTCCTCGGCGTCTTGATCACAAGCCGAACCCAGGTCGCCAACCAAAAGCTCAACATTGAGTTTCAGGTCGAACTTGCCAGAGAGAAAGCGAGAAGCGACGCCTGGGCGGCCGCCAGCCAGTCGGCTGTCGTTCAGCTAGCCGTTGCCCACAAGAATCTCAGCCAAATCGCAAGAGAGTTTTCGTTGACCGGGCTCGATATCATGTGGACGGCCTCAATGCCTGTCGCCGAGTTCAACATCAAATACCTGTCTCTGTGCGAGAAGGCGGACGAGCTGTTGATGATCGTGGATTTCCATGCGCCCGACGCATCCGCGGCGGCCCGCGAGGTCTACGGGCAAATGAACATGTTTTGGGGCAGCTTTAAAAACATTCTCTATCAGACCGAGAAAGGCAAAACCCCGAGTGAGCTTTCGTCTCAGCTTGGGGCCGCGCACGACGCGGCGAAACTGATTGGCGAAAAAGCGGCTTTCGCGAAAGCCCGTCTGAGCGAGACGTTTCAAGAACATTTCGTGAACTAGCCTTCTGCACGGTGCCGGCCATCAACCCCGCCGTCGGCACGATGAGCGACGCTGACGGAGTGAGGGCGCGTTTGGCTTCGCAACATGCCGCCGCTCACGGAGGGTTGAGACGGTCTTCGGCTGGCCAACCGAAACGCATTCCCCCATGAGAACCGTATAGTTGGCTCGACAGAGCGGCTGTGGTGGCAAAATCGGGCAATGCATTCGCATCGATCAGCTACGGCGCACAAACACAACCATCATGGAGGGGTCGCATGTTTGGCAGGTTTTTTAGGAGTAAAGAGACAGGCGCACGCGGGGAAACCATTCCCTCTCGCCATGATGGATTTCCAGACACGAGCACGTTGTCCGGCGCCTGCCCTCGCTGCAAAACCCAATCGAGTTTCGAAACAACAGGGGCAATCCCAGTGACATTCAGCGACATGACCACCGTCGACCGTAGCGGGTCAATGGTCCGCGTCCCCTATGACCGGGTGGCCGTGCTTGTTTGTCGCCACTGCCACCAAGGCGTCGCTGTGATCGAAGAACAAATGACCGGCGAGCATCCGTCGGCGAGCAGCAAGGGGGGTGGTCAGCTCTGGTGGCGCGGTGTCCATTGGTGGCCCTTCCCTGGTGGCGCCAACGACCCGGCAATACCGCCGAAAATCCAAGACACGTTCGACGAGGCATGCCGAGCGATTGCCGCAAACTGCCCGCGCGCTGGCGCGGTGATGGCGAGGCGCACGCTAGAAGCGATCGCCGCCGATCGCGGCGAAACCGATGGCCCGCTCGTTAAAAGGCTCGCGGCGTTGACGAGTCAAGGCTTGCTCCCCTCGACCTTCTCCGATTGGGCGAAGGAGGTGCGGCTTGTCGGAAACGTCGGCGCGCACTTCGACTTGGAGGATGATGTTTCCTCAAAAGACGCGGAACAGCTCAGAGACTTTATCGCCGAGCTTCTAAACCACCTCTACGTTCTGCCCAGCAAGCTGGCCACCCGAAGGGCGAACGCCAATCGGGCCACCACGCCTCCTCGATAAGGTGGCCCTCATTTCGGCGGCTCCGCTCAGAGCCTGGCCGCTGAACACCATATCGCGAAAGCTTACGTGAAAAGGCAAAATCCAAGGCATCCGGGCAAATGTAGGGCATCCACCATGAAGTTCAATCGCTTTTCGTTGTGCTTCTTCGATGTGTTGGGTTTTGAATCGCGCTTCTCCGATCTTGGCCTGGACGGCATGCTTCGAAAGTATGTCGCTCTGATCGATCTCGTGGACGCGAAGAACGAGCACATGGGCCGCGTGTTTGGGGAGATGGGGTTTAAGGAAAGCGCCTACTGGCTGTCAGACGGCGACGCCTTTGTCGTTTCGCGTCTTCACGGCGCTTACGCCAGCGATTCGCTGCTTGTGTGGACGCACACGGATTTCCCCGAGGCTCGATACCCTGCCGCCGTCGACCTGGCGCCGGCCGAGCGCGAGCGGCTTGCATCCGAGCCCGCCGAAGGTTGGCTGTATCACCCCATCCCATGCGACAACCTGCTCGACATCTGCAACGAGATGATCTGCCACAGCTTGGAAATAGGGTTGCCGTTGCGCGGCGCGCTCGCTCTCGGCGAAGCTGTTCTACACAACGAGCGGGGCGTTTATCTTGGCCAGCCGCTCATCGACGCCGCGCGGATGGAGCACTCGCAAAGGATCATTGGCGCGTCGTTCACGCGCTCATTCATGAATCAGATCGTTCCGCCCAGGTATCTGGTGCCGTTTGACAAGCATCTAAAAGATGCACGCGACGACCTTTTTCAAGGAAGCGTCCTCGATTGGCCAAGGCACTGGCGGACAACCCGGAAGTCCGATCTTCGTGAAACCATTCGATCGCTCAACACGCTTCCGGCTGCGGCGGCCTATTACGACAACACGCTTTGCATGCTCGACGCCTCCGATGCCCGAGCCGAAATGTTTGACGGGCCAGCGGAAGCGCCGCTTGGCAGCGTCTATCCGCAGTTTTCGACGAAAGAGCTTGCGCTTCGGGCTTGCGCCGTGAGGCGCATCAACGTCCGCACCCCTGAATAGGAGATTCCGGTGGTTTCCAAAAGACCGCCGGCAGGCACTGGGGGGGCGTCGCCTCACCCGCTTCGGCCTTCCGGCCTAAAGAGCGGCTGGCGGGCCGCCCCCGACTAAGCCCGAGCGCCGTGGTCCATCGCCGCAAGGCGAATCTGTTCGATGAGGTTCGAAATTTCGCCAGAAAGCATCCGATACTCTTCGGTGATTTGCTCCTGGCTCTTGTTCGCCAGAAAAAATAGTTTGTCGGCGGCCCTGCGCACGAGGATCAACAACTCCGCGCCTTCGTCCAACTGGTTGGCGTTGCGCCATCGATCGATTGCGCCGCTCGCCAAGCCGAACAGTTCTTCACGCCATTTCTGCCGATTGACCACTCGGAGAATGTCTCTCTGGGCCGCAACACGATTATTAAACTCGCTCATCAAAACTCTCGCTTGAAAGAAGAACGCGCATCCACTGTGTTATTGCGCTCGAAGCTTTCTTCGCTTCATCTATCTCCTGATCTGAAACTATCTGCCCATAGCCGCGTGTCGAAAGTATCCTCGCCCTGGCGAATATGTCGAAAATCTCAGTCCGAATCGGCACGCCCTCTTTCAACAAGAGTGGAGATCGACGTGAAAATATCGGAACCCCGCTCCCAAACGAATAGCAAGTCGCGAAATTCCGCATTGCCAAAAACATGCACGACAGGTGAAAAACGCTGCTGTTTTCGTTTGCCGCCAGCGCCCTAGAAGACTCTTCGAACAATCGCTCAAACTTCTCGCAGTCTGCGCGCCGGTCCTGATATGGCCCTGGTTCGCCAAGGCTGACCACGAAATCCAACCCATCTGACGCATATAGTAGCCGAGACTCTCGATGGATGTGCCACGCGAACGGGCTGCCCGCTCGCCACATCTCGGCAAGCCGATCATGGCTGTATATCGAAAACTTTTGAGGATCAAGGTCGACGCGCTCACCGGACACGCAAGCCAACAGGTCGATGTCCGACCCTCGGTCTACTTCGCCTCGACAAACAGAGCCAAACGCATAGTAGTGAACAGTCATCGCCGGCCAAGCCTCTTTATAAGGATGGCGGTCAAGAACGCCATGCCGACCAAGCGCGTGGCCGCGATGACAGACGCCGCTGTCGGCCCGAACGAACCAACCCCGGCCACCCCGAAGAAGACGGCTGGCGCGTGCTGCATCCCCAGCAAATACCGGTGCAGGTTCCAGGGGTCGCCACCTATGGCCCCCTCAGACAGCCCGATCACGAGGAATGCGAGCACAAAGCTGCGCAGCAATTTAAGAACGCTCTCGCCGTTCCCCCATACAAAGTCCAGCACACGAAAACAAATCCAGCTTCCGAATTGCCTCACCACCACAATTCCACGATACTTTTCGCGGTAGTAGGTCTCTCCCGAAGCCCACGATTTATAAAGGTAAGATTCTGTCGCCTGCAATTCAAAAGAAATCGCCTTATTAACCGCCTTTGCGTCTCCGATTTGCTGATAATTCATGCGCAGCGAGCGCGCAAATCGCATTCTGAGGTTATCCTCCAACGGTGCTTCTTTTGACAAAATATCATCATCAATCTGACACCGCTCAAACGTCGCGTAAGCAAACTTGCATCCCGCAAACGACGTTTGATGAAAATTACATCCAATAAAACGCGCCCCGGTGAAATCACAGGAATCAAAGAAGCATTGGTTGAAATAGCAACCATCGAAAACAGCATGAACGAAACTAACCTTGTGAAAAGCCGTTTTTTTGGCCGCATTAAGTCGCGTCAAAATCTTATACGAGAAATCAGCATTCTCCGCGGTAAGATTTTTCGCGACGTAATAATCTACGATTTGTTCTCGATTGCCTTTTTTCAAAACCGCCGAACCGATCATCCCCTCTGTGGACTGCGGGGGCGGCGCAGGCGTGGGCACGGCACTGAGCGCAGACGCTTCGCCGGTCTTGGACGAACCGGTCGACTTCTTCCATCGTTTGAAAAGTCGCATTTTGTTTTCGGTCCCGTTGTGACGCGACGCGCCCGTCCGCGCGACGCCTATGTGGTCCCCCGCATTTTATCTGAACGCTTCTTGCCCGGAACCAGGGTGCTCGGGATTGGTTGACCGCACATCGCGCAAGAAAAAACACGGGCCAAATAGGAGGCAACGTTGGCTCGCAAAAATCGAACGTTGACGGCGGGATTCTCGCTCGGCGCTCTCGCGAAAGCGGATCGGGATGTTCATGGCGTATGGAGCGCTCTCCGTCCGTCGGCTAGTAAGCCACAACCGTTGACTGGCGGCCAATCTCGCGAGAGATTTTTGCCCGGAAGCTCCCGCCGCGCCACGCCCCGTCGGCGCTCACATAGCCAAGACAGGATTGAACATGGACTCAACCACGCCGCGTCTCAGGCCCGAAATCGCCGACATCGCCGCGTTGCGTCAATTGGTCCGCAGCATAAACGACCGGCCGGGACGTGTCCGGGTGCCGGACGAGCACGTCGAGCACGTCGTGCGAGAGTTGGCCAAGTATCATGGACTGGCGCTTGACGGCGAGTCGAAGCAGTGAACGTCGATTGTTGCGGGCTAGCGAGTTGGACCGCTGTCTTTCGGTTTTTCAGTGCTGTTCGACGGGTTTACGGGACCCTTTGCCTCTCTTGCCAAAATCTCCGCGTCGGCGGCAAGTTCTGCTGCTTCAAGGGTCGGAAAACTGTCACCGACCCTCTGATCTCCTTCCCAGATTTCATATTTACCGTCAGGGCGACGGTAAATTTTGAAAGGACCGAAGTCTTCAACAAAAACTAGGTCTGGATCTGGCGGCATCGCATCGGTCGCTTTCTGCGTCTGGTCGGACATACGCATCTCATTAGGAAGATTTCGTCGATCATATCATCCGGCATTTCCTCAACGGTTTAGCGCTAGCAGGGCTCTAACGCCGCGTCCGCAGGAATCAGGTCTGTCTGCAAGGTCGCCGAATTCAGTGCCCCCCGGTTGGCCTATGGCTAAGGAAAGCGCGCTAGAATCCGGGGGTCCAAGCCAGTGGACCACCGATTTCGGGCCCTGAACCGCCGCCAACCTAGGCGGGGCGGGCGTTCCAGGGAGTTGACCTTGTCTCCCTGATTCGCCACCAAATTAGCGCGAAAGCCCGCACTCTCACGACCTGCGGGCTTTTTCGTTTTGGCGCGCGGTGAGCCACTTGGTGAGCCATCCCGCGAATGCAAACGCTTTCGCACATCCACCGGAGGCGGGTTGGCGCCCGTTCCTTCCGACCGGTCAGGTGTCTACCGATTGCACAGATCAAATAGAAAGCGGGCCGCCGAGACAACCCAACCTACTGACCTTAAAGCCTCAAGCAAAAACAAAATACTTCCGCACCGTCTCCACCACTTCCCACGTCCCCTTCATGCCGGGTTCGATCACGAACACGTCACCGGCCTTCAGATGCACGGGCTGCTCGCCTTCCGGGGTGATGATGCAGTAGCCGTCGAGAAAGTGGCAGAACTCCCACTTCTCATAATTCACCTCGAACTTGCCCGGGGTGCAGATCCAGGTGCCCATGATCTTGCTGCCGTCCTTGGAGAGGTAAGCGTTGAGATTCACGGTGTGCGGATCGCCGCCGATGCGCTTCCACTTGGTGGCATCGACGACGGGAGTCGGGCAGGTTTCGCGCAAAACGGTAATGAAATCGGACATGTCGGCTCCAAGCCATCTAATAAGAGTAAGAGTGGGCCACGTTAGCACCCGGGGCATACCGGGGCATGTCTGGAGCCGACGGGGAGCTAGTATGGAACCGACACGGAGGCGCGGACGCCCGTCGTACGCGAAATCGACAGCGAATTAAGCATCCCTTCCCGAACGGCAACCGCGATCGATCTCGCCGGCTCGCGCGGGCGCGGAGCAAACGGTCCCGTACAGCGCGCTGCCTACCACCGCGCTCACTTCAGCCCATACCAAACGCCGCGCCCGCTGCCGTGCCGTTCCAGATATCCGCGCTCGCTCAGGTCGCGGAAGTGCTGCTTCAGCGTGTTGCGGTTGCTATCGGTGAGCCTAATCGCCTCGGCCATCGTGATACGGCCATGCTGGCGCGTGAATTCGACGATCTGCAAGGACAGCGTCGGCAGCATGGCCAGCACGACCTTCTCGTGCTCGACCTTCTTCTCGAGCCGCCGCACCTGCTCGGCCAGCGAACGCAGAAAGAACAGCAACCACGGCTGCCAGTCGGGTGCTTCGGTGCGAAGGGTGCCCCGCGTCCGACGCAACGAAAGCCAATAGGCTTCCTTATTCATCTCGAAGACGCTTTCCAGCGAGCAGTAAGGAACATAGCCATAGCCCGCCTGAAGCAGGAACAAGGTCGTCAGCACGCGGCTGAGCCCCTCGTTGCCGTCCTGGAACGGATGAATATCCAGGAACACGACCACGAATACAGCGATAACGAGCAGCGGGTGCAAGTGCGCCTTCTCGCGCTCGTCGCCCACCCATTGCACCATTTCCGCCATCAGACGCGGGGTGTCAAACCGTGTTGCCGTCTCGAACATCATGCCGGCCTGCATGCCGTTCTCATCAGGGGCGGCGACACTGTTGGAACCGGTCTTGTAGTGCCCCCGGTGCCAAGCATCCGTCTGGCCGTATTGCAGCAGAACCTGGTGGAGTTGCTTGACGTGGTCCTCGTCGAACGGAATGTCTCCCCACGCCCGGAACATCAATTCCATTACCTCCGCGTAGCCCGCCACCTCCTGCTCGTCACGCGTATTGAACTGTTTGACAGCCTGATTGGATAGCAGACGCTCGACGTCGCGGTCATTCAGCTTGCTGCCCTCGATGCGAGTAGACGAGCCGATGCTCTCGATCGTGGCAACACGCCGTAAAGCCGACAGCCGGTCAGGCGCAAGCGTGCCCACAGCGCGCCATGCGCCCTTGAATTCGTCAATCCCGGCAACCAGGCGCAAGACTTCCGGTGTGATCTGAAGCGTGTCGATTCGAAACATGAACGCATGCTACACCCATTTACACCCATTTATCGGTTCAAAATAATGGGCGTAAATGGATGCGGAAACGGTTACCCGTCAAACGCCGTCATCTCCTTGTCATGTTTGCGTCATCGAAATCTAAGAATTGGGGGCCAAACTCTCCGCCACCCGAGGGATCCATCGACGAACGCCCGATTCCCAACCGGTCCGTCTGCAAGCACGACGTGAAATAAAAAGCAGTCGCATGACCCAGGCGCCGCAAGTCGATGCAGCGCCAGGTAGTTCCGCATGATTTGGCTGGACCAATTGCCCACAAAAAAGCATCCAACCTTTGAATCAGGGGTCTCAATGTCTTTCAATTCGTTCCGCTCCGGCGCCATGCGCACGGTCGGCCTGAGTCTCAGCGCACTGGCAATGGGCCAGTTCCTGGCGGCTTGCGGTCACAGCGATTCGCCGAGCGCGTCGGCGCCGGTCACCACGGTCGCGTTTGCACCCAAGACGCCGATTCAGCACGTGATCGTGATCATCGGCGAAAACCACAGCTTCGATAACGTGTTCGCGACCTATCAGCCGCGTACCGGCGAATCTGTGTGGAACCTGCTGTCGCAAGGGATCATCAACCAGAACGGCACGCCGGGCGCGAATTTCAGCCATGCGAACCAGTCGGCCGCCACGGATACCTCGGCCAACGCGTTCCTGCTGAGCCCGCCCCAGACCCCCTTCTCCGGCGCGGTCCTGCCGGCCCCGCTGACGGGCGGCCCGCAAACCAGCTACCTGCCCACGGGCAGCACGCTGACCACGGCCCAGCAGACCGAAAACGGCCTGGATACCAACTATTACCAATACCTGCTGACGGGCGGTACCGGCCAAGCCAGCAAGGTGCCCGACACGCGTATCGCCAACGTGAACGCGCTGCCCACCGGCCCGTTCCAGTTGACGAGCACGAGTTTCAGCTACGACTCGTACTCGGCCAGCCCGGTCCACCGCTTCTACCAGATGTGGCAGCAGCTGGACTGCAGTCTCAGCCACGCGTCGACGACCAATCCGTCGGGCTGCGACGGCGCGCTGTTCTCGTGGGTTGAAACGACGATCGGTGCCGGCAGCAACGGCCAAACGCAGGCGGCGAACTTCAGCACGAATTATTCGACGACCGCCACGACGACCGGCGAAGGTTCGACCGCCCTCGGCTTCTACAACATGGCCAACGGCGACGTGCCGTACTTCAAGGCGCTCGCCGACCAGTACGCCATCAGCGACAACTTCCACCAGTCCGTCAACGGCGGCACCGGCGCGAACCACATCATGCTGGGCCACGGCGACATGCTGTATTTCAGCGACGGCAACGGCAATGCGCAAACGCCGCCGCACAACACGGTCGTGGCAGCCGGCTCGGCCAACGCCGGCACGGTCGACGAAATCGAGAATCCGAATGCGGCTCCCGGTACGAACAACTGGTATTCGGAAGACGGCTACGGCGGCGGCAGCTACGGTTCCGCCTCGTACGGCGGCGGCTCCTACTCCAACTGCTCCGATGCGACGCAGCCTGGCGTCGGTCCGATCCTGAACTACCTGAAGTCGCTGCCGACGCCGATCGCGTCGAACTGCCAGGCAGGCCACTACTACCTGCTGAACAACTACAACCCCGGCTACTTCGGCAACGGCAACAACGCCTACACCGACACCAATGCCAACAACACGGTCTTCACGATTCCGCCGCAGACCGTGCCGAGCATCGGCGACGTGATGAACACGGCCAACGTCAGCTGGAAGTACTACGGCGACCAGTGGAACAACTACGTCAACGACCCGTACCAGCTGAACTACGGCGTTGCCGGCGCGAAGAGCGACGAGTACTGCAACATCTGTAACCCGTTCCAGTACGACACGTCGATCATGTCGAACCCGGCGCAGGTCGCGGCGCATATCCAAGATACGACCAACCTGTATTCGGATATCGCCAACGGTACGCTGCCGGCCGTGTCGTTCGTCAAGCCGAGCGGCTGGGTCGACGGCCACCCGAACTCGTCGAAGCTGGACCTGTTCGAAGGCTTCTCGAAGAAGATCATCGACGCGGTGCAGGCCAACCCGACGCTGTGGAAGAACACCGCCATCTTCATCACCTTCGACGAAGGCGGCGGCTACTACGATTCGGGCTACGTGCAGCCGCTGGACTTCTTCGGCGACGGCACGCGTATCCCGTTCATCCTGGTCTCGCCGTACGCAAACCCGGGCTACGTCTCGCACAGCTACACCGATCACGTCTCGATCCTGAAGTTCATCGAACGTAACTGGGGGCTGCCGGTGATCAGCAACCGGAGCCGCGACAACCTGCCGGATCCGGTCACGACAACCTCGAACCCGTACGTGCCGACCAATAGCCCGGCGATCAACGACTTGTTCGACATGTTCGACTTCCCGGCGCCGACGGCGAACTAATCAGTCCCGGGCACCGGAATCCGATCCCGGCCGGAGCGATGGCATGTCTAGCGCTCCGGTCGAAAATCGGATCCCGTCACCTTGCACGCCGGAGTCGGAACCCAATCAGGTTCGGGCATCCGGCGCGTTTGCTGTTTACTACCTCCGCAAAGGAAAAGCGTTGAATCGTCTCCGCTACACACTCGTGGGTGTCGCCGCCCTGATCGCGATGTCCGCTTGCACCCAGAAGGGCACCGATACCAATCACGCATCGGATGCGTCGTCCAAGGATGCGACCGATGCAGCACTCACGGTCAACGGCACGGCGATCAGCAAGCGCGAGTTCGCCATGCTGCTGCGTGAGCAGCCGCCTCGCGACGAAACACCGAACTCCCCGAAGAAGATCGTCGATAACCTCACGATGCAGATTCTGGCGGCCCAGGCAGCCACCGAGAAAGGTCTGGACAAGTCGCCCGACGTCGAGGATCAGATGGACTTGTCGAAGACTTCGATTCTTGCGCAGGCCTACGTCAAGGATTTCTTCGCGTCCCACAAGCCGACCGATGCGCAACTGAACGCCGAGTACGACAAGGTCAAGGCAGCGGCATCGGGCAACGAATACCGGGCGCGCCATATCGTGGTGAAGACGGAGGACGAGGCCAAGGCGATCATCGCCAAACTGGACCAAGATCCGAAGGCCTTCGCTCAGCTTGCCAGCGCCGATTCGCTGGACCCGGTCAGCAAAGCCAAGGGCGGTGACCTGGGCTGGTTCGATCCGACGCGCATGGAGCCGGCGTTTGCCAGCGCGGTGGAGAAGCTGGGTAAAGGCCAAGTCTCTCAGGAGCCCGTCAAGTCGCAATTCGGCTACCACGTGATCATGGTGGACGATATTCGCTCCAAGGCAGCCGCCGTGCCGCCCTTCGAACAAATCAAGGATTCGCTGGCCGCCCATCTGGAGCAGGAAGAACTGCTCAAGACCTTGGGCGACATGAAGACCAAAGCCAATATCTCGGTCAAGCCCTGACCCCTGACCCGGCAGTTCCGCGCGCCGTCGGCCTAGTTGGCCGACTGCCGCGCCTGCCCACAACTCGAACAAACAGAATTGTTTTCCAGGTCACTCATGAACTTCAGCCAGTCCAGTATCAGGCGGCAGGCCATCCGTATCGCATGCTTCGGCCTCATTGGCCTTTGTGCCGTCGTGAGCTGGAACGGCATGGCGGAGAACAAAGCACCCTCCGCCCAGCCGAGCGCCGCGCAAATCGATCTGTGTCCGCGCCCCGCGGTCGGCAGCGCGGTGCCCGAACCGGCCGATGTGCGCAGCAGCCACGGCGTGCTGAAGCTCGACCTGACGATACGGAACGTGCTGGAGAAGGATGGATCGGTCCGTTACTGCTACATGACGCCAAGCGGTGCGGAGTCGCCGACGCTGCGTGTGCATCCGGGCGATCGCGTGGAGCTTCGGCTGAAGAACGACCTGAAGGACATCGAGCCCGACGCCAAGGCGAACGGGCCGATCTACGGTCCGATCTGCTCGGCCACGGCCAAGCCGCATAAGGTCAGCAATCCGTGCGACAGCGGCGTGATGACCGCCACGTCCACGAACCTGCACTTTCACGGCATGACCATGTCGCCCGTCTGTCATCAGGACGACGTGCTGAAGACATCGATCCAGCCCAGCGACCCGGTGTTCGAATACAACTTCGTGGTGCCCAAGGACGAGCCGCCCGGGTTGTACTGGTACCACCCCCACGTTCACGGCTTCAGCAGCGTTCAGGTGGAGGGCGGCGCCTCAGGCGCGCTGATCGTCGAAGGGATCGAGCGCGCGATGCCCGAAGTGGCCGGCCTGCCTGAGCGGGTGCTGGTGATCCGCGATCAGGACCTGCTGAACCCGAATGCACCGCCCAACAAATCGGAGCCACCGCAACTCACCAAGTCTCAGGTCGACAGCGACGGCGATGCGCAGAACAACGGTACCGGCTTCGGCAAGCCATCGAAGGACTTGTCGGTCAACTTCGTGACGGTGCCCTATCCCAACTACGAGCCGGCCACGATCCGGATCAAGCCGGGCCAGAAACAACTCTGGCGCGTATTGAACTCGTCGTCGGTCACCTATCTGAATCTCGCCCTGCTGTATCAGCGCAAGCCGCAGTCGATCGGCATCGTCGCCATCGACGGCGTGCCCGAGCAGAAGGACGGCAAGGGCGTCATACCGTGGGTCGACCATATCGGCATCCCGCCCGGATCGCGTGTCGAATTCATCATGAACGGCCCGCCGGCGGGTGAGACCGGGCTGCTGGTGACCCGCTGGGTCGATACGGGGCCCGCCGGCGAAAACGACCCCAATCGCGCGCTCGCGCTGATCAAGGCCGACCCGCAGGCGCCCGAGCTTGCCTCGACGCTGCCCACGGCGCATACGCCGCTGCCGGCCGCCAAACTCACGCCGCTCAGGGATGTGAAGCCGGTCCGGACGCGCAAGCTGTTCTTTACGGAAGTGCAGTCGAATCCGAACGACCCCAATAGCCCGACGGATTTCTACATCACGGTGGAAGGCCAGAAGCCCAAGCTGTTCGACCCGCATAACGGCATGCCGAACATCACCGTGCATCAAGGTGACGTCGAGGACTGGATCATCGAGAATCGCTCACCCGAATTGCACGCGTTCCATATCCATCAGATTCACTTTCTGGTGATGGAGGTGGATGGGCACCCGGTGGACGAACCGTTCCTGCGCGATACGGTCAACGTGCCGTACTACAAGAGCACGGAGCTGAGCTACCCGAGCGTACGGTTGCGCATGGATTTCCGCGATCCGCATACGGTGGGCACGTTTGTCTACCACTGCCATCTGCTCGAACATGAGGATGGCGGGATGATGGGGATCGTGCGCGTGTTGCCGCGGGGGAAGAAGTAGCTGGGCGGTAGCTGCAACAAAGCCTGTATGGATACTGGTATCGTGCCTGCCGACGCCTCGGGCTCCCGCGAGGCTGTATGCTTTGCGAGAGCCAAATAACCGCGGATGGGCAAATGCAAGTCGATGTACATGTCGTCAACTCGTTGATCGACGGAGAAGCGGGCGGCAACCCAGCAGGCGTCGTGATCGATGCCGACGCCCTCACCGCAAACCAGAAGCTGGAGGTCGCTCGGCGGGTCCGGTTGTCCGAAACCGCGTTCGTATCAAAGTCGGACGTGGCAACCATCAAGCTGGAGTTCTTCACGCCCACGCGACAGATCGCGCATTGCGGACATGCAACCATCGCCGCGTTCTCGCTTCTCCGGCAACTCGGAAAGGTGAGCGATGGGGCGTTGACGAAGGAAACGATCGACGGCTGTCGGAATGTTTTGGTCGATGGCAAAGCGGTCCTCATGGAGCAGCGTTCGCCGACGTATCGTTCGATAGAAGCGGGATCGGATCTCGCTCAAAGAGTCGCGCGATCGATCGGGCTGCAGCCCACACTGATATTCGCCACGGCTACACCAACCGTAGTCAACACGGGGAACCGCTTTCTGTTGATCGCGTTGCCGGATAGCCAGTCGGTCGCCGACGTCCGACCCGACCATCGTGCAATCGAAGCGGTGAGCGATGAACTCGACTTGATCGGATATTACTTGTTCTCGACCGCGACGATGCTCCCCGGCCGCCATGCAGGCACGCGCATGTTCGCACCGAGATTCGGGATTGACGAAGAGTCCGCGACCGGAACGGCGGCCGGCCCCTTAGCGTGCTTTCTATACGAGCACATGGGCATCGAGAACAAAGAGATCATCATCGAGCAGGGCCAGCTCATGCAGCCGAAGTCGCCGAGCGTCATCAACGTCCTGCTCGACATCGACGGCGGCAAAATCTCGCGACTGATGGTCGGAGGCGAGGCCGTGGTCGCGCGGACGATGAGCATCGAAATATGACGAGTTTCACGGCAACCGGCACGTATATTCGCCGCCCCACGTCCCGTTCGTGCATCGCTGACACGTATAGCGCGCGCACCCGGTAACGCCTTGCCCCGGCACCGCGCATTTATAAACGACGGTACTGTCGGAAACCATGCTGCCGTCGGAAGCCTGGCACGCGGCAGCGGCCGGTTTGCCTACCACACCCTGATCGGCCTGCGGCGCCGACGTTCCCATCGGCGCGCAAGCCGTGACGACAGCAACGATCCCGGCCATCGACAACCGCTTCATCCAACGATTCGAGGACATGGCAACCTCCCAGCGGGGTATCCACCGCACCAACCGTCTTCCGGACGAACAAAACCAAAACCACCAACATCGAACGCCGTATCGCTCGCGCAAAGAGCAATCCAACAATCCGCAAAACGCTGCCCCGTTGCGCGGGCCTATTCGCCTTCGTCGCCACGACAACCGTAAGTGTCATCCCAACGATTTCCTTTAAACGAAGCGACTATTTCGCGGGAGTGTCGCGCGAACTCGACGCCCATGCAAGAACCTCGGGAGAGCGACGTCGATTCAGGACGGCAATCTGCTCGATTCCATGCCATAGTTCACGCGTACTCCGCGCGCGAGGGAGAAGCTCATGAACGGCAAGCCGCTGTCGAAACGGATATGGGCAGGCAAGTACTTCGATCGATATCGATTCGTATCCGCCGCGGCAGCAACGATCGCAGCGGCATGCATGATCGCAGCACCTCTATCGTTCGCAGCCTCCGGCGGCGACGCCGGCAGTCATGACGTCTCGCTGGCCGACGTCCTGACCTATCACAACGACATCGCGCGCACCGGCCAATACCTAGCCGAAACGACACTTACGCCCGCGAACGTCAACGCCGCTCAGTTCGGCAAGGTGGCGTTTCTTGCCACGGACGGAAAAGTCGATGCGCAACCGCTCTACGTCAGCCACGTTTCGATGAACGGCGGGACACATAACGTCGTCTACGTCGCCACCGAACACGCGAGCGTCTACGCGTTCGACGCGGATAACAACACGAAGCTCTGGCAGCGCTCGCTGCTCCCGCACGGCGAAACGACGAGCGACAATCGGCGCTGCACGCAAATCACACCGGAAATCGGCATCACATCGACGCCCGTCGTCGATCGGTCGCGCGGCAGCCACGGCGTGATCTACGCGGTGGCGATGAGCGAAGACGCGCACGGTGCCTATCACCAGCGCGTTCACGCACTCGATCTGTCCACGGGAGCCGAAACGCTCGGTGGCCCGAAGGAGATCGCCGCCACCTATCCCGGTCACGGAGCAAGCAGCAAGAACGGCATCACCACATTCGATCCAAAGCAATACGCGGAGCGTCAGGCGCTGACCCTCGTGGGCGGCCATCTCTATCTGGCATGGACATCGCATTGCGACCACGAGCCCTACGGCGGCTGGGTCATGGCCTACAGCGCGGACACGCTCGAGCAAACGAGCGCGCTCAACCTGACGCCGAACGGCAGCGAGGGCTCGGTATGGATGAGCGGCGCGGGCATGGCATCGGACGGCAGCGCGCTCTACTTTCTCGACGCCAACGGCACGTTCGACACGACACTGAATGCACAAGGGTTTCCTGAGCACGGTGACTTCGGCAACGCGTTTCTCAAACTCGCAACTTCGCCGAAGCTCGGCGTCGCCGATTATTTCGCGCAGTTCGATACCACGGCTGATTCGGACGACGACATCGATCTCGGCTCCGGCGGCGCATTGGTGCTGCCCGATCTCAAGGACGACAAAGGCACCGTGCGGCATCTCGTCGTCGGAGCCGGGAAGAATTCGAAGATCTACTTGCTCGATCGCGACCACATGGGCCAGTTCGATCGCTCGCGCAACGTGATCTGGCAGGAGGTGGACGGGCAACTGGTCGGCGGCGTATTCGGCATGCCGGCGTATTACCACGACGTCATCTACTACGGCGGCGTGGGCGATCACCTCAAGGCGTTTCCGATCGCGTCGGCACGGCTCGCCGAGACGCCAAGCTCGAAGAGCGCCTTTAAATTCCCCTATCCGGGCGCAACGCCGAGCATCTCGGCCAACGGAACAAAAAACGCGATCGTCTGGGCGGCCGAGAACGGCGGCGAAGGCGCCCTTCACGCGTTCAGCGCGGACGACCTCGGCCACGAGCTTTACGACAGCAAGCAATCGGGAGCGAGGGACCGCTTCGGCCCGGGAAACAAGTTCATCACGCCGATGATCGCGCATGGACATGTCTACGTCGGCGCAACGAATGGGGTAGCCGTATTCGGATTGAGAAGTCATTAGTAGAATCGTTCACACCTCGTCCATTCGACCGACCGATCCCAATGAGCCATTTCCGCCCCGTCGCACTCGAGCATGCCAGCCGTCTGATCAATCACGGCCCGACGGTGCTTGTCACGTCCGCCGACGGCGATCGGCGCAACATCATGGCCGCCGCCTGGTCGATGCCCGTGGAGTTCACGCCGCCGCGAATCGCGATCGTCATCGACAAAAACACGTTCACGCGCGAATTGATGCTACCGAGCGGTCGATTCGCCGTGTGCATCCCCGGCGCGGCGATCATCGATTTGACGTACGCCGTGGGGAGCGTGAGCGGAAAGGACATCGACAAATTCACCCGCTTCGGAATCGCGTCGACGGTCGGGCCCGAACTCGGGCTGCCCCTCGTCGAGGCAGGCTGCTCGGCGTGGATGGAGTGCAAGCTGATTCGCGAACCGCACACGGAAGAGGCCTACGACACGTGCTTCGGGGAAGTCGTCGCAGCGGCGGCCGACGAACGCGTGTTCGCCGGCGGACGCTGGAAGTTCGACGATACGAACGTCGATCTCCATACGATCCATCACCTCGGCGGCGGCAACTTCGCGAAGGTCTCGAACCTAGTGGCGGCCAAGGCGCTGTAGAAGAACGCAAGGAATGCTTAAGGAAAATGTAAAATTACGGTTTTGTCCGGCATAAGCTGCGGCGCGCCCATCCGGTGCCCGCGCGATAATAGGAACAACGCCCCATGCATCAGCGCAACCCCTTGGAAAAACTGCTCGAGGTCTCCCTCTTCAAATCGCGCTGGGTGCTCGCGCCGTTTTACGTCGGCCTCGTCTTCTCGCTCGTGATGCTGCTGATCGCATTCGTCCAAGAACTCGTGCACGCGTTGGCCGGCGTGCTGCATGCGACGCCGGAGCAGATCATTCTCGCGACGCTGTCGCTGATCGACCTTTCGCTCGCGGCTAATCTCGTCGTCATCGTGATTTTTTCCGGCTACGAGAACTTCATTTCGAAGATCGACACCGGCGGCAGCGAAGACCGCCCGAGCTGGATGGGCACGCTCGATTTCTCGGGCTTGAAAATGAAGCTGATCGGCTCGATCGTCGCGATTTCGGCCATCTCGCTGCTGCGCGCGTTCATGAGCCTCACGGAGCTGGACATTCCGCTCGACGAGGCGCGGATCCGCTGGCTCGTCATCCTGCATCTGACGTTCATCGTCTCAGGCGTGCTGTTCGCGGCGATGGACTGGATCGCCGCCCGCTCCGAGAGTCATTGAGGGAAAGAGGAAAGAGGAAAGGGACGGAAGATAGAACGAGAAGACCGAGAAGGCCGCCGCCGGCATTGCCCCGGCGGCGCTTCGGTCATGCGTGGTGCACCACGCACACTTGATTGCGGCCGGCATGCTTGGCGTCGTAGAGCGCCTGATCGGCCTGAGCCACGAGCGCCGCGGCGCCCGTCAACCCGTCCACGGCGGCGCAGCCGCCCACACTCACCGTCACGCTCAACGGGCTCGAATTCACTTCGAGCGAATCGGTCTCGATCGCGTGCCGAATCTTCTCCGCCACGACAGCCGCACCCGCCTCGTCGCAATGCGGCAAGATCACGATGAATTCCTCGCCGCCGTAGCGGCCGAGGATGTCGCTGTTGCGCAGCTGCGGCGACACGGTCGTGGCGATCTTGCGCAGCACGGCGTCGCCGGTCGGGTGGCCGTACGTGTCGTTGATGCGTTTGAAATGGTCGATGTCGAACAATAGGACGGCGAACGTATCGCGATGACGCATCCAGCTGTTGTACTCGGCCAGCAGACGGCGGTCGACGTGCCGGCGGTTATAGAGGCCCGTGAGCGCATCGCGCTCCGACGAGTCGCGCAGCGCCTCCAGCGCGACCTCGCGTTCCTTCCATGCCACCGCCAGCTCGGTCACGTCGGCGATCGTCACGCACACGGCGACGACTTCCCCGTTCTCGATGAGCGGCATGAACGAGCAGTCTTGCTGCATCAGATCGAGCGAGCCCGTAATCGGGCAGTCATGCTCGAACGGAAGGAGCCAAGGGCGGTGCTGCCACGAAGAAAACGAGCCGCTGTGCAGCAGAAAAACGGTATCGAACTTGCGCTTGAGCCAAGCGCGCGGCAAGTCGGGAAAACTATCGAAGAAGCTGCGTCCGATCGCCTGCGCGGCCGGCAGCCCGCTATGCTCGTCCATGAAGCGGTTCCACAGCACGATGCGGTATTCGCGATCCACCGCAAAAATGCCGAGTCCGACACGTTCCAACGCGAGTTCGCTCAAGCGAGCGGTGCCAGGAATGTCCATCTGCAACGTCGGTAAATTCAGTAAATTCAGAGATTGGCCAGAAAGCCGTCGATCGCCGTCACGAGCGACTGGACAGCCTTCGCCGTCATCAACGTCAACAGATGAGAACCGAACACGCCGTCTTCGGTCTGCAGGTTGACTTCCAGCAGCAGCGCACGGTCCCACGGCAGTTTCGACGGATGCAGGACCTCTTCGAGATCGAGCTGTTCGCCGATCAAACGCGGCGGCGTAAACGTCGGCAGTTGCCCGAGCTGTTCGAACAGGCCCGTCAAGCACGCACCGGCGATCAAGTTCGTGACGTCGGACAGCACTTCGGCATCCGACATGTCTTCGTGGTCATGGCTGTCTTCGCCATGCACGTCGTCCGCGCGAAACACGAACTTCATGTGCCCGGCACTGCGGCTGTCGAACAGGGAAATCGCCTCGCCGGCGATCTCGCAGCGAAAGCTTTGACGGAGCGCGGTCACAGGCTCGGTGAAGTCGAGCATGTCGCGCACGGCCGAGGGCAGCGTATCGGTGTCGACCATGCGGATGCGCGGCACCGACAGATGCACGAAACGCCCGAGCAACGCGGCAAGGCGCGCGCCCGCTTGGCCCATGCCAATGTTCGCGATCTCTTGCAGCGCGTCGCGCTGGTCTTCGGTGAGAATAGGCTCACTCATACAATCCGTACTCTTTCAGCACCGGCAACAGCTTCGCGCTCGAAATCGGCTTGTCGATGAAAGCGACGGCGCCGAGCGCTTTCACGCGCGCTTTGGCTTCGGGCTGGATGTCGGCGGACACGACAATGATGAAGCTGTCGAGCCCTTCCGAACGCACCGTCTCGAGCACGTCGAAACCGGTCATGCCCGGCATCGTCAGATCGAGGAACATCACCGAAGCGCGCCCCTCACGGTAGGCGGTGACGGCGTCCGTTCCGTTGGCCGCTTGAGAAATTTCGACGTCCCACGCCTCAGGCAAGGCGTTGATCAGCAGTCGGCGGGCGAGCGTCGAATCGTCCACGACAAGTACAGGCAATCCCATTTTTGGATATTCCTTCATTACCACGTCCGGTATAACGGCCTCCCCCCATCGAAACTGAAGTACTCCTAAACCCGAACGCAGAAAACGTTTACAAGGCGCGCAAACGTTGGCGTAAACGTTTGTTTTTGCGTATTTGCAATCGACACCCTATTTTTCGAAGCGGGCTAATGGGGCCATGCCGAAAATCGCGACCCGCGCCTCCGGCTCTCGCCTCTATCCCTTCGTTCAGATTCGTACGTCGGCGTATAACGCTTTGCGTGCCGGCCTCCTCGCTTGTTATAATTCGATCACACGTCCGCTAGAAATGTGACGTTCTTTCTTCTTTCTCCACGCGGCGCTCCTTCACGGAATCGATGCTCAAAACCGATCGTCTGCGCGCCCTCGCCGATGCGCTCGCCAAGCACAACGTCATGCGTCTTCGCGACGCCGCCTCGCTGCTCGGCGTGTCCGAAATGACGGTTCGGCGCGATATTACCGCCAATCCCGAACGCTTCACCTATCTCGGCGGCTATATCGTCAGCGCCGCCAATGTGCCCAATGCGGCGGGCTATTCGCTCGAGCAGGAGCAGGATCACTTCGCGCAAGCGAAGGCACAGGCATCCGCGCACGCGGCGCAGCTCATCGCCGACGGCGAAACGATCTTCATCGATTGCGGCACGACGCTCACGACGCTCGCGCGCTTGATTCCGGCCGACATGCAGATCACCGTCGTCTGCTACTCGCTGAACATTGCCGAGATTTTGCGGCGCATGCCGAATGTGCGGATGATTCTGCTCGGCGGTGTGTACGTGCCGTCGTCGGATTCGTTCACCGGCGACGAAAGCCTCGAAATGCTACGCCGCATGGGCATCAACAAGGCCTTCATTTCCGCGGGCGGCATCGACACCGCGCGCGGCGTCACTTGCTGGAATTTTCATGAAGTGGCGATCAAGCAGGCCGCGATGTCGAGCGCCGTCGAAAGCCATCTCGTGGTCGACACCAGCAAGTTCGGCATCGTGAAGGCCGTGCGCTTCTCGCAGATCGACGCGTTCGATTCGATCGTCACCGAGAAGGGACAGGAGCTGCGCAGGCGCCGCGCGGGTTGACGCCGGCTAGGGCGTCAATTTCAATTGCGCTGGCGCAGGGAGAAGAGCACGCCGGCCACGAGGATGAAGGCCCCGACGATCACCTTCTGCCATGTGCTCGGCACGCCGACGAGAATCAGCGTGTTGTCGACGAGCGTCACGAGCGCGACGCCGAGCAGCGTGCCGAGTACCGTGCCGCTGCCGCCCGTGATGCGCGCGCCGCCAAGGATGACGGCGGCGATCACGTCGAGTTCGGAGCCGACGAGGTCGAACGGATTCGCGAGTCGATTGTTCGCCACGTGCAAGATGCCGGCGATGCCCGCGAGCATGCCCGTATAGCCGAACACGAACAAATGAACGGCGCGCACGTTGTAGCCGAGCCGCTCGGCGATCGAAAGGCTCCCCCCCATTGCGTAGACGGCGCGCCCCATCATCGTCCGATTGAGCAGCCACCACGTCGCGACGGCCGCCGCGGCCAGCGCGAGCACCGAGACCGGCAGCACGGCGTCGAGACCGTCCACCGTGCGATAAGCCAACAGCGGAATGCGGCCGAACCGATCCATGCTGTGCGGGATGTTCATGAAGAAGGTCGTGCCGACGAACGTCAGCAAGATGCCGCGATACAGATAGAGCGTACCGATCGTGACGATCAGCGACGGCGCCTTCAGCCGATGCACGAGCAAGCCGTTGATCAGCCCGAGCAGCACGCCGCCGACGGCACCCACGAGCAGAATCAGCGCGAACGGCGCATCGGGCCACCAGGCGAACACGGCCTTCGTGATCGAATACATCGTCAACGCACCGATCGCGGTGAACGACACATCGATGCCGCCCGACGCGAGCACGACGAGCGTGCCGAGCGCGAACAGCGACGTCGTCGTCGCAGAATGAAGCAGATCGAACAGCGTCGCCCACTGCAAGAAGCGCGGATTGATCGCCGCGACGACGATGCACGAGAGCACGATCAGGCCGCCGGGCAGCCATTCCGGGCGGCGCGCCAGTTTCGCGCGCCAGTCGGGCGCACGGCGCCGGCCGGCCATCTCTGCGGTATCGGTTGAACTCATCGTCTGATTCATCTTTGACTCGCCCTTCAATTCGAAAACGCCCACGCTAACGCCAACGCACTGATTCGGCCCCGAGCGCTTTACGCGGCTTGCGCCAGCAGCGCGCGGTACAGTTCGGCCTCGGTCAACCCCTGCGCTTCATATTCGCCCGTGACGCGGCCTTTGCTCATCATCAAGATCCGATCGCAGTTTTGCAGCAGCTCGGGCAAATCGTCGCTGATCAGCACGATGCCGATGCCATGCTCGGACAGCGACTGCATGATGCGGTAGATGATGTCCTTCGAGCCTACGTCGACACCGACCGTCGGCCCGTGCAGGATCAACACACGCGGATCGATGGCGAGCCAGCGGCCGATCAGCACGCGCTGCTGGTTGCCGCCCGACAGCGATTGCACGGGCTTGTCGATGTCGGGCGTCGCGATTTGAAGATCCGTAACCGTGCGCTGCGCGAGTTCGCGTGCACGCTTGCGATCGAGTTGACCAAAGCGGTCGCGCAGGCTCGAGATCATCGCGGTCACAACGTTGTCGCGAATCGATTTATCCAGGAACAGCCCCTCGCTCAAGCGGTCCTCGGGCACGTAGCCGATGCGATGGCGCTTCGCGTCGGCCGGCGTCGACAGCACGATCGGCGTGCCGTCGAGCGCGATCGTGCCGGCATCGCTCGGCGCCACGCCCGCCAACGCGCGTGCAAGCTCGTTGCGGCCCGAGTCGAGCAGCCCGGTGACGCCCAGGATCTCGCCGCGCCGCAATGCGAACGAGACGTCGCGAAACTGCCGCCCACGCGCAAGCCCGCGCACGGCGAGCACGACGTCGGCCGCCTCGGGCGCGTGCGCCCGATACCGTGCGTGCGCGAGTTCACGCCCCGTCATCAGCTCGCTCAATTGCGCTTTCGTGTAGTCGGCGATCGGCCCTTGCGCGACCTTGCTGCCGTCGCGCAGCACGATCACCTCGCCCCCGATCGCATAGCATTCGTCGAGCTTGTGGCTGACGAACAGCACCGTCACGCCCTGTGCACGCAAAGACGCCAAGACGGCGATGAGGTTGGCCACTTCCTTTTGCGTGAGCGAAGTCGTCGGCTCGTCCATGATGACGAACTTCGCCTCGCTCGCGATGACGCGCGCGATCGCCACGAGTTGGCGCGTCGCCAACGGCAGTGTTTCGACGAGGGTCCCTTGGAATTGCGCATCGGCCGGTAGCCCGACGGCCTCGAGCGCACGCGCGGCGCGGCGCGCCAATTCGCGACGGTCGAACGTGCGCGCGAGGCGCCCGCCGTGCTCGGCCAGCTCGGACGTCAACGCGACGTTTTCCGCCACGCTCATGTTCGGGAGCAGCGAGAGGTCCTGGTAGACGGTTTCGATGCCGGCCGCAAGCGCCTCTAACGGCGTGAGCCGCGCGTGCCGCTTGCCTTCGACGACGATCTCGCCTTCGTCGGGCGGCTGCGCGCCCGAAATGATCTTGATCAGCGTGCTCTTGCCGCAGCCGTTTTCGCCGAGCAGGTGATAGATCTGCCCGCGCGCGAACGCGAGCGTCACGCCGCGCAGCGCATGCACGCCGGTGTAGCGCTTATGCACGCCGGTCACCTGCAACAAAGGATCCGCAACCTGTTCGTCGTTCATCTTTGTGCTTCCGCTCGCGTCGAATTCAACGCGGTGCGAGCGGCTCGAAGGTTTCGAGAGCCGCCCGCGCCGCGCCGGCTGTCAGACCTTGCCGTCAGAAGTTGTATCGCTTGTAGTTCGACTTGTCGACGCTGACCCAGCCTTGGCCGCGCACGATGATGCCCTTGCCGGGCCCCTTCGACACGGTCACCTTCTCGTAGCCGGGCAAGCCGAGGTTGTCGCCGTTTTGCACCGTCTTGCCCTCGAGCAGCCGCTTCGCGATCTTGTCCATGGCAAGGCCCGCGAGCTTCGGATCCCAGAACGCGATGCCGTTGATCGCCCCGCTTTCGAGGAACTTGCCGGCTTCGTTGGGCAGGCCCGTACCGAACACGCAGACCTTGCCCACGAGGCCCGCTTCCTCGACCGCGCGCCCGATGCCGAGCACGTCGAGCGACGACGAGCCCTGGAAGCCCTTGATGTCGGGATGCTTGCGCAGCACTTCCTTCGCCTGCTCGTACGCGCGCTCGCCGTCGTTGTTCGTTTCGATGTTCGTCTCGACGAGCTGCATCTTCGGGTACTTCTTCTTGGCGTTGTCGATGCCGCCGTCGGCCCATTGCACCTGCGAACGGCTACCGAGCGAGCCGACGAACGTCGCCCATTTACCTTCGTCGTGCATGCAGCTCGCGAGCCGATCGTTGAGTGCGGCGCCGTAGGCGCTGTTGTCGAACGCTTCGACGTCGACCATCGTGTTCTTCTCGTTGTCGGCTTCGTGCGTGACCACCTTGATGCCGCGGTCCATCGCCTTTTTCAGCGCCGGCTCGAGCGTCGGCGGATCGTACGGGACGACCGCGATCGCATTGACCTTCTTGGCAATGAGATCTTCGATGATCCGCAATTGCTGCGCGGCGTCGGCCTGGCCCGGCCCCGTCTGATAGGTCGTGATGCCGGGATTGTCCTTGGCGAACTGCTTCACGCCCTCGTCCATCCGATTGAACCAGCTGATGCCCGTGACCTTCACCACCGTGACGATCGTTTCGTTCGTCGCCGCCTGCGCGGCGAAAATGACGCCCGCGCTGAGCGCGCAAGCCGCGAGCGCGAGGCTCGTTCGTTTCAGCTTCATGCGTTGTCTCCTTCCTTGTTCCGCGACGCCCCTTGTTTGCGCTGACGGCTGCCCGAGGCTAGACCTCCGTCGACTACCGAACCGATACGCCGTGCGGCCGAAGCCGTCATCCGCTTGCTTTGCCCGATCCGCGTTTGCCGTCCGGTGCGCGCTGCGCCGTGCCCGCGCGCCCGAAGGTGAAGATCGCGTGTAGCTGCTCGCCGTCGGCAAACGCGAGCGAGACGAGCAGCAAAAAGCCCCATGTGCAGTCGCCGAAGAACTGCGAAACGCCGAGCAGATTGAACAGGCTCGAGAGCAATTGCAGCACCGTGGCGGCGAAGAATACGCAGACGATGCGGCCGTATCCGCCCGCAGGATTCACGCCGCCCATCACGGCGATGAGGATCGCGATCAAGAGGTAAGAGCTGCCGTAGTCCCATTTCGCGCTGAGCGTGTGCGAGACGCTGACGAGTCCGGCCAGCGACGCGAGCAAGCCGCACATCGTGTACGTGGCGATCAGCATGCGTTCGCGCCCGATGCCGGCGTAGAAAGCCGCGCGCTGGTTGGTGCCCATCAGATAGAGGCGCAGCCCGAACGGCGTGCGCTTCAGGAGCCAGCCGAGCAGAATCACGGCCGCGATGAAGATACAAAACGAAATCGGCACTTGAAAGACCGCACCGTTGCCGATATCGGCGAGCGGCTCGACGTAATCGACGTGCACCGATGCGCCGTTGCTCAGCGCGACGGCGAAACCGGTGAAGACGAGCTGCGTGCCGAGCGTGCACAGGATCGGGGTGAGTCGCAGCCGTGCGATGACGAGGCCGTTGATCAACCCGCCGAGCAATCCCATCGCCACGACGATCACGCAAAAGAGCGTCGTATAGAGCACCGGCGCATCGTCGCCGCTGACCCACTTCGGCACGACGAGCGCGGCGATCATGCCCGCGAGATTCGCGAGCCCCACGCCCGACAGATCGATGCCGCCGTTGCCGGAGAGCATCGACAACATGATGCCGAGCGCGAGCAGACCGACCTCGGGCAGTTGCGATCCCATCGACTGCAGATTGTCGATGTCGACGAACTGGCCGTGCGAAAGCCAGACGGCGACGATCACGACGAGCACGTTGACGCCGAGCAGAAAGTTCAATTGCCTGTCGCCGAACCACTTGCCGATTACGAACGAGCCTTTCATGGATGCCCTTTTCGCGATGCGTGATGCGTCTTTCGTGAATCCCGATACCGGAACTGCAATTCGACGCCGGCCGATTGCCTTGCCTCGTGCCCTCGTTGCGCTGCCGCACGGCTCGTGCGATGCGTTCCGGCGAAGCGCCGCTATGCCTACGCCGAAACGGCCGAGCCCGCGCCGAGCAGCGCGTTGACTTCGTTCAACGTCGGCATCGACGGCGCAGTACCCGCCCGGGTGACGGAAATGCCCGCGAGCGCGCAGCCAAAGCGAACCGCGGCAAGCGGTCCGTCGCCGCGCGCGAGCGCCGCCGCGAAGCCGCCCGTGAAGCCGTCGCCCGCACCGGCCGTCTCGACCACGGGCCCGCAGCGAAACGCGGGCACGAGCACCGATTGCGCGCGCGAGTGCAGTAGCGCACCTGTTTCGCCGAGCGTGACGATCACCGTGCCCACGCCCTTGTCGAGCAGCACGTCGGCCGCGCGGCGCGCATCGTCGGGCGAGGCGATCTCGATGCCCGTCAGCGCCGCCGCTTCCGTCTCGTTCGGCGTGACGTAGTCGCACAGCGGGAAAATGTGGTCGGGCAACGGCAAGGCGGGCGCCGGGTTCAGCACGGTCGTCACACCATGCTTGCGCGCGAGTTCGAGGCCGCGATGCGCCGCCGAAACCGGCTGCTCCAGTTGCGTCACGAACACCCGCGCGCTAGCGATATCGCCTTCGATCGCTTCGACGTCGGCCGGCCCGAGCGTGCCCGCCGCACCCGCCGCGACAATGATCGCGTTGGAGCCTGTCGCCGCATCGACGAAGATGTGGGCCGCGCCGGTGGCCATCCCGTCGACGATGGCGGCACGCGCCTCGATCCCCTCCGCTCGCCACGTTTCGCGCGCGATCGCTCCGAACGCGTCGTCGCCGAGGCGCGTGCAAAACACGACGTGCGCTCCTGCTCGAGCCGCCGCGACGGCTTGGTTCGAACCTTTGCCGCCCGGGCCCATCGCGAACGCGGAGCCCGCGATCGTCTCGCCGATCACGGGCATACGCTCCGCGCGAAACGCGAGATCGGTCACGTAGATGCCGAGGATGACGACGCGCCCGCTCATTTGCCGCGCTCCGCGGGACGGGCGTCGCTCGAGGCGAGCGGCGCATCGGGGGCTAGCAGCACGCCCTTGGCGAAGATGAAGCAGCCGTAGCCGCGAGTTTCGCCCGTCGCAATCACGCAGTACGCTTTGCGCGCGCGGGCGTAGAACGCATGGCGCTCGATCGGGGCGAACGGTACGCTGCGCTCCTCCGCGCGGTCGACTTCGGCTTGCGCCTCGCGCTGAACGATCGGCATCGCCTGCGCATCGCCGACGACTTCCATCCGCATCGCGGGCGCTTCGACGAACGTGTCGAGCGGCAGCACCGAAAGCACGGCGCGCACGGCGCGTGCGGCGTCGGCACCGTCCATGCGCAAAAGCTTGCCGAGCACGGTCGCGCGCGCTACCGAATCGGCGGGGAAGTTGGCATCGCAGATGACGATTTCGTCGCCGTGGCCCATCGCGCGCAGCGCATGGAGCACGTCGGCATTCAGAAGCGGATCGAGATGTTTCAGCACGTTGTCTCCTTTCTTTCGTCGATACGTCGACTCGTTTTTCGGTTCAGTCAGGTGCGGCCTCGCTTGGTACGAGCGGCACGCGCCAATCGTATCAATCGCCGTACGGAATCCAAATATTCTTGATTTGCGCCGCTTGGCGCAAGAACACCATACCTTCGCTCGCACGATCGAACCAGTCGAGCCGGTGGCCGTGGTCGACAAACGTGCGCTTCAAGTTGCCGATCGACTCGTGCTCGACAAGCTTCGAATCGGCCGCGCGCCCGAAGCTCCAAAGCGCATCGACGTCATCGTGCTTGGCCAGCGCGGGCAGCAGCGCATCGCGCGCGCCGGTGACGATGTTCAGCGTTCCGGCGGGGACGTCCGACGTTTCGACGACTTGGTACAGATCGGTCGCCATCAGCGGGCACGCCTCGCTCGGCAGGACGACGACGCGGTTGCCGAGCGCGAGCGCCGGCCCGATCAGCGAAATCAGCGCGAGCAGCGGTGCCTCGTCAGGACAGGCGATGCCGACGACGCCGAGCGGCTCGTGCATCGCTAGCGCGACGCCGCGCAGCGGCGGGGTATGCACGGCGCCGTCGAACTTGTCGGCCCAGGCGCCGTAGGTAAACAGGCGCGAAATCGATGCGTCGACCTCACGCTTCGCCGCGCCTTCGTCGCATTCGGTGCGCCGAGCGAGCTGGCGCGCGAATTCCTCGGCACGCGCCGATAGGTTTTCGGCAAGGTAGTACAAGACTTGCGCGCGCGCATGGCCGTTCATCTCCGACCACTTGGCCGCATTCCTCGCCGCAGCGACTGCATCGCGCACGTCCTTGCGATTGCCGTCCGCCACCTCACCGGCATACGCGCCGCTCGGCGCATGAACGGCGCGTGAATTGCCGCCGTCGGCGCGCGTTTGCTTGCCGCCGATAAAAAGCTTCGCGGTGCGGTCGACGAGGTCGGCACCGGCGGGATGCCCTTCGTCGTCGAATGCCGCTCCGCTCGACGATGCCAGGCGCGCTGCCACCGCCGTTTCCCGCAATGCGCCCTTGCCCCAGCCGATCGGCTTCAGATACTCGTACGCCCCTTCCCTACCGCCCTCGCGGCCATACCCCGACTCGCGATAGCCGCCGAAGCCGACACTCGCGTCGAACAGATTCGTCGCATTGACCCAGACGACGCCGCACGCGAGCTGCGGCGCGATGTCGAGCGCGCGCCCGATGGTCTCGCTCCAAACGCTGGCCGCAAGTCCATAGCGCGTGTTGTTCGCGAGCGCGACGGCCTCGTCGGGCGTGCGAAAACTCATCGCCGTCAACACGGGGCCGAAGATTTCCTCCTGCGAGAGCGCGCTGGCCGGCGCGACGTTCGTCACCAGCGTCGGCGGGTAATACGAGCCGCCGCCGGCAGGCAGCGCGACTTGCGCGGGCTGCCAAACGTCGCAGCCCTCGGCGCGGCCCGTTTGCACGAGCGCCTCGATCCGCGCGAGTTGAATCGGGTCCACGATCGCGCCCATGTCGATCGTCTTGTCGAGCGACGGCCCCACGCGCAGCGTCGCCATGCGGCGCTTGAGCTTGGCGATGAAGCGCGCTTCGACGCCCTCCTGCACGAGCAGGCGCGAACCCGCGCAACAGACCAGGCCTTGGTTGAACCAAATTGCGTCGACAACCCCTTCTACCGCCCCATCGAGATCGGCATCGTCGAAAACGATGAACGGCGATTTGCCACCGAGTTCGAGCGTCAGCGACTTGCCCGAGCCGGCCGTGGCGGCGCGGATCAGACGGCCGACTTCGGTCGAGCCCGTGAACGCGATCTTGTCGACATCGGGATGATCGACAAGTGCGGCGCCCGTGCGGCCGTCGCCGGTCACGACGTTGAGCACGCCGCCCGGCAGGCCCGCTTGGCTCGCCAGCTCGGCGAACAGCAGCGCCGTGAGCGGCGTGTATTCGGCGGGCTTGAGCACGACGCAGTTGCCGAGCGCGATGGCAGGAGCCACCTTCCACGCGAGCATCAGCAGCGGGAAATTCCACGGCACGATCTGACCGATGACACCGAGCGGCGCCCATCCGCCGAACTCGCTCTCCTGCAGTTGGGCCCACCCGGCGTGATGCAGAAAATGCCGGGCGACGAGCGGCACGTCGAGATCGCGCGTCTCGCGGATCGGCTTGCCGTTGTCGAGCGCCTCGAGCACGGCGAACAGGCGGCTGTGCCGCTGCACCATCCGGGCCAACGCGTACAGATGCCGCGCACGCCGCGCGCCGCCGGCGGCCAGCCAAGCCGGCTGTGCCGCGCGGGCCGCGGCAACGGCCGCATCGACATCGGCCGCCCCGCCCTGCGCCGCCTGCGCGAGCGCTTCGCCGGTTGCCGGTGCGCGTACGGTGAAGCTTTCTCCCTCACCGCCCGCCTGCCACCGGCCGCCGATGAAATGGCCGAACGAAGCGTCGTGGCGCGCGAGCCAGGCGCGCGCGGCCTGATCGTCCTCGGGGGCGGGGGCGTAATCCATCGTCTCGAAGTATTCGGCAACGCTCATCGCGAATCGCTCATGCTACGGGGTGGCGGTTGAAAGCCGAATAGCGGCCGGTGACGTGGTGCTCGAGCTGGCGCTCGATGTCGGCAAGCAGGCTCGACGCGCCGATCCGAAACAGCGACGGCTCGAGCCAATCGCGGCCGAGTTCTTCCTTCATCAGCACTTGATAGGCGAGCACGGACTTCGCGCTCGAAACGCCGCCGGCCGGCTTGAACCCGACCCGCGCGCCCGTGCGCTCGCGAAACTCGCGAATCATCCGCACCATGACAAGGGACACGTCGAGCGTCGCGTTGACGCCTTCCTTGCCGGTCGACGTCTTGATGAAATCGGCGCCGGCCATCATGCAGACCATCGACGCCTTCGCCACGTTGGCCAGCGTGCGGATATCGCCCGTCGCGAGAATCGCCTTCAGATGCGCGGCGCCGCAGGCGGCCCTGAAATCGCGCACCTCGTCGTACAGCGCGCGCCAATTGCCGGTGAGGATGTGCTCGCGCGTGACGACGATGTCGATTTCGGCCGCGCCGTCGGCCACCGACGCCGCGATCTCTTCGAGCTTGAGCCGATGCGGATTCAATCCGGCGGGAAACCCCGTCGATACGGCGGCGACGGGAATGCCGGCGCCCGCGAGCGCATCGGCGGCCGCGGCCACGAAGCGGTGATAGACGCAAACGGCGCCCGTCGCGATCGCATCGGGCGCGAGGCCCAGCGCCTCGACGAGATCGGCGCGCACGGGACGGCGCGCCTTCGCGCACAGCCGCCGCACGCGGCCCTCGGTGTCGTCGCCGTTCAGGGTCGTCAGATCGATGCAGGTAACGGCTTTGAGCAGCCAAGCCGCCTGCGCGTCTTTCTTGACGGAGCGGCGCGCGGCAAGCGTGGCGGTACGCCGCTCGACCGCGGCGTGATTGACACGCAGGCCGTCGATCCACGCGGCGTCGAACGGGACGCCGCGATTGCGGACATCGTGCGCATCTTGTGCATCCTGGGCATCGGGCGAATCGAATGCAGCCGGTGCATGCGGTGCGATTCCGAGACCGTGCGGCGCGACGATCGAATGGGTTGAGGCGTCGGACATAGGAAGACCTGTTGTGCGTTGCACAACATGCCGTGATGGTTTGTTCGCATCGATCCTAGTCGCGTGAAATGATCATGACAAGCCGTCGTTACAATTTTATCGGATCTGGCGCCCCCTCCCACTCATCCGCCCCGACGCCACCTATCCCTACCCCTCGGATGGCGCCGCTTTCATGTTCATCTTCATCGCTCGGCACACGACGCCGAGAAAATGCTCGAGATCGGGCGTGTGCTTGCCGGCATCTTTCGCCGCGTCGTCCCATCGCCGCAGCTTCACTGCATCGCCGGCGAAGGGCTTGTCGATGAATGCGCGCGCTTGCGCGTCGTCGAACACGCCGCCCTGCAATGCGAGGCTGCGCACCGAATCGGCGGAGAGCCGCGCCGCGTAGTCACGATCGACCGCGCAGAGGTAGCGTTTCGCATCGACATGCAGGCGGATCGGCTCGAGCACGCTGTCGGGCAGGACCGGCCGCAGAAACGGCAACGCGAAATATTGATGCTGGTCGTCGATGCCGCGTTCGCTCGGCGTTTCGCCTTGCAGATTCAGCAAGTGGCCGAGGTCGTGCAAGAAAGCCGCGGCGACGAGCGGATCGTCCGCTCCGGCTTCCTGCGCGAGTGCGCCGCTTTGCAACGCGTGCTGCAACTGCGTGACCGGCTCGCCGCTGTAGGCGATGTCGCCGTAGCGGTCGAACAGGCCGCGAATATCGTCGAGACTCAATGCCATCGCTTCACTCCCACGGCAACGAAAACGTCTTCAAGTTGGTGAAACTCTTCATGGCCTCCTGTACGCCTTCCTTGTAGCCGAGGCCCGAATCCTTGATGCCGCCGAACGGCGTCAGCTCGATCCGATAGCCGGGCACTTCCCAGACGTTCACCGTCCCCACGCGCAGCTCGTTGACGAAGCGCGTGATGAGATCTTGCCGATTCGTGCAAACGCCTGACGACAAGCCGAACGCGGTGCCGTTGCTGAGCGCGATCGCCTCGTCGACCGAGTCGAACGTGATGATCGGCGAGACCGGGCCGAACGTTTCCTCGCGCACGAGCGTCATCGACGGATCGACGCGATCGAGGACCGTCGGCGCATAGAGCGCACCGGCACGCGCGTGGCCGGCAAGCAGACGCGCGCCCGCCGCGATCGCTTCGTTCACGCGCGCTTCGAACAATCGCGCCGCCTCCTCGTCGATGACGGTACCCATGCGGTTGGCCACATCGAACGGATCGCCGTAGGTCCATCCACGCGTGAGTTCGACGACGCACTCGGTGAAGGCATCGGCGATGCGCTTGTCGACGAGCATGCGCTTGACCGCGGTGCAGCGTTGCCCCGAGTTGCGGTACGAGCCCTGCACCGCCAGTTGCGCGGCGCGCTCGACATCGGCATCTTCGAGCACGATCAGCGGATCGTTGCCGCCGAGTTCGAGTACCGTGCGCCGGTAACCGGCCTTGCTCGCGATGTGCTTGCCGATCGCCACGCCGCCCGTGAACGTGACGAGTTCGGCAAGCGGATGCGTGATCAGCGTATCGGCGATCTCGCGCGGATCGCCCGTGAGCACCTGGAGCATCGGCGCGGGCAATCCGGCTTCGTAAAGCAGATCCGCGAGCCACAGCGCCGACAGCGGCACCTTTTCCGACGGCTTGAGCACGACGCGATTGTTCGTCGCGATCGCCGGCGCGATCTTGTGCGCGACCTGATTCATCGGGTGATTGAACGGCGTGATCGCAACAATCACGCCCGCGAGCGGTTCGCGCTGCGTGAACACGCGGCGCTTCTTGCCGTGCGGCGTCAGATCGCAGGAAAAACTCTGTCCGTCGTCGCGCAACGCTTCCATGGCGGCGAACTTGAAGACGTCGGCCACGCGCCCGATTTCGTAGCGCGAGTCTTGTTTCGACAGGCCCGATTCGAGCGTGATCAAGTCGGAGGCCGGCTCGGTGCGTTCGCGCAGCAACGTCGACGCGCGTTCGAGAATGTCGGCGCGCTCGAAGCGCGTCAGCGTCGGCCGGTACGCGGCGGCGTATTCGAAGGCGGCCTGCACGTCGTCGCCGCTTGCAAGCGGGACGGTGCCGACACGCAATCCCGTATAAGGATCGAAGACGTCGAACGTGCGCGGCCTCGATGCCCGCTCGCCGCACAGCCGCAGGGCTTCGGCGCGAAACGCCTCGTGATCGCGAACCGCTTGTTCATCGACGATGCTCATCATTGCCTCGCATGGTTCAAAGCGATGTCGAAGACATCGAAGTTGCGCAGACGACGGCCGCCGTACAGATCCTCGATATGTTCGACACGCCGATTGAAGACGAGCGGGACGGTTTGCTCGGAGAGTCCGCCGTGCGAACGCAGCGGCACCGTCAGCCCTGACAGATCGTGCGCGGTGCGGCGCGAACCGATGGCGACGTCGCGGCGCGATACCACGACGACATCGCCGATGCGCTCGGGCATCAACTCGAAGCGCGCGCAGGCTTGCGCGTTGTCGAGCACGAGTTCGATCCCTTCGAGCGCCGCGATACGTCCGATGGCGGAGCCGATATCGGCCGGATCGGCCAAGTAGACCGTCGCGAACGAACCCAGGGCGCCGTGATGCACCACGTACGGATCGGTGATCGGCAGAACGACGCGCGAGCGCTGGGCGCCGAGCGCATCGTCGAGCACATCCCGCAGATAGACGACGTTCGGCTCGCCCGTGCTCGGATCGTGCTTCGCGTTCATGCCGTGGTCCGCGGTGAGCCCGATCGTCCAGCCTCGCGCGTCGAGCCGCGCGAGGTAGCCGTCCATCATCGCGTAGAACGCGTTCGCCCCTTCGCTGCCGGGGGCGCACTTGTGCTGGACGTAGTCGGTCGTCGACAGATACATGAGGTCGACGTCGCCGCGCTCGGCCAAACGCACGCCCGAGGCGAAGACGAATTCGGAGAGGCCCGCGCTGTAGACGTCGGGCACGGGCAAGCCCGTCAACGTCCGCGCATCGTCGATGCCGTTTTCAGCAAGCGTCGCGCTATCGGCCTTCTCGGCGGAAAAGCAGATTCCCTGCAATTGCCAGCCGAGCAAGCGCCGCAGCTTGTCCTTCGCCGTCACGACGGCCACGCGGGCGCCCGCTTGCGCCGCCGCCGCCGCCGCGAGCAGCGTGCCGGCGCACAGATAGGCCGGATCGTTCATCATGACTTCGGCACCTTCGCCGCCGTTCGCGCGCGGATCCCAGAAGTAGTTGCCGCAGATGCCGTGCACCGAAGGCGGCGCACCGCAAACGATCGACAAGTTGTTCGGGTTCGTGAACGACGGCATCACGCAATCGGCACGCACGGCCGTCGCATCGTCACCCTGCAGCAGACGCGCGATGAACGGCGCGGCGCCGGATGCGGCCGCGGCCTCGAGATACTCGAACTCGCAGCCGTCGACACAGACCACGGCCACGGGATGCGCGGCCAGCCCTCGCAAGTCGTACGTGCGGCCGTTCACTTCCACGATCGCTCCTTCGCCTTCATTCCTTCGCTCATTTTCACGCTGCATCGCGTTCCTCGCTTTCAATGCCAAAGTGTTCATCGTTGCCGTGCCGCACCACCCCGCTCACCCTGGTTACGCCATTTTCCACATTAATTGCCAATTTGCCACATTTTGCCATACCGCCGAACGTGCGGCGGCGGCCCCGTACGACAACGGGCGCTGAGCGCGTTTCATGGGAGACGAGACCTCAGTTCGCGCGGCGCTTCGGTACGCGCGCCGCGATCAGCGAGAGTGCCGCGAACGAGGCCGCCAGCAGGATCAGCGACAGCGCCGAAGCCGGCAGGTAGTACCCGCGCTCGACTTGGCCGACGACGACGATCGGCACCGTGGAAAAGCCGGGCGGATAGACGGTCAGCGTCGCGCCGAGTTCGCCCAGCGAGAGCGCTAGGCCGAGCGCCAGGCTCGCGCGGATGGCGGGCACGAGCTGCGGCAGCACGACCCGCCTGAGTACCATCGACGGCGGCGCGCCGAGGCTCGCCGCGGCTTCGCGCAGCACCGTCAGTTCGGGACGCAGGGCGGCGGCCGCGCAGCGATAGCTGAACGGCAGCACCAGTGCCAACTGCACCAGCACGACGATCGCGGGCGAACTCGACAGATCGAGCGGCGCCTTGTGATAGGCGATCAGCACGCCGAGCCCGAGCACGACGCTCGGAACCCCGTTGGGCATCATCGCGACGGCATCGACGAGTGCGCCGAGCCCGCGGCGCGTACGCCCTTCGAGCGCGAGCGCCAGCCACAAGCCCAGGGCCGTGCCGAGTACCGCGACGGTAAATCCGACTTCGAGGCTGGCCGCGACCGCATCGAAATCGTCCGAGCCCAGGCGATCGAACCAGCGCGAGCTAAAGCCATCGGGCAGGATCGTTCCCGCCCAATGCGCCGCGACGCTCGAGAGCGCCACGACGGCGACCGGCAGCACGAACAGCCACACGCACACGAGCACGGCGAAAACCGTCGCCGCGATCCCGGCCGCGCGCGCGAAGGTCCGGCGCCGAACACCCGATCCCCGCGCGGCTGCGAAGGCGCCCTTCGCTGAATGATCCATCCGCGTCGCCATCATCGTGCTCCCATTGCCTGCCGGCGATCGACGCTGCGGTAGAGCGCATAGAGCGAGAGCGACATCGCGAGCATGACGACGGCACCGGCGGCGGCCGTCGGCAGATCGAGATCGACCGTGGCCGAGCTGTAGATCGCGACGGGCAGCGTCACGAGATGGGCGCTGCCGAGCACGAGCAAGATGCCGAATTCGTTGAGCGTCAGTAGAAAGCACAGGATCATGCCGGCCGCGATCCCGGGCCACGCGAGCGGCGCGACGACGCGCCACGCCACCATGAAGCCGTTCGCCCCGAGGCTGCGTGCCGCTTCGACGAGCCGCATGTCGATCTGCGCGAACGAGGCCAGCGCGGGACGCACGACGAACGGCGCATAAAAGACGACTTCGGCCAGCACGATGCCGCCCGCGCCGAACAGGAAATTGAGCGGCGGATTACTCAGATGAAACAGCCGTTGCAGCGCGATGCTGACCGAGCCTTGCGATCCGTAGAGAAAGATCAGCGTGAACGCGACGAGGAACGAGGGGAAAGCCACGAACAATTCGAGGAATCGCGTGATGACCGCCGCGCCCGGAAACGGCCGGAAGAACAGCAGCGCGGCGAGCGCCACGCCGAGCACCGAGGCGATGCCCGCGCTCGCGAAGACGATCGCGAGCGTCGTGCCGATCACGCCGGTCGCATCGGGGTTCGAGAAGAACGCCGTATAGGCATGCAAGCCGAACTCGCCGTGCGGCCCCGTGAGACTGAGCAGCACCAGCCGAGCCAGCGGATAGATGACGAGCGGGCCGAGCACGAGCACGGCGACGAGCATCAAATGCAGGCGCGCGCCTCGCTCGCGACGCTTGGCGAAGGCGCGATGCGAGGCGGTATCGGCGAGTGCACGCGGCGGCGAGGCCGCCTCAAGCGAGGCGTTGATCGTCGCCCCGCCGCTGCCCTCAAGGTTGTACGAGGACGACATGATCCACCTCATAACTGAGCGACACGCGCGCGCCTTTCTCGGGCGTCATGCCGTGACCGCGGGCGGCCGTCACGAGCACAGGGGTTTCGGGCATCGCATCGAGCACGACCGACACCGACAGCGCCGGGCCATACCAATCGACGGATGCGATCGTGCCATGCAAATGCCCTTCGCCGAGCGGCACGAGGCGCAGGCTCTCGGGACGCAGACATGCGAGGCGATCGCGCTCGCCGTAGCGGGCATCGCCGAGCGGAAACGCCACGCGCGGGGGCAGCAGATTCGCGGCGCCCAGATAGCGCGCGACGAACGCGTCGGCGGGGACATCGTAGAGCGCTTGCGGCGTGCCGATCTGAGCGATGCGGCCGTCGCGCATGAGCAGCGTGCGATCGGACAGTACAAGGGCATCGTCCTGATCGTGCGTGACGCAGACGATCGTGAGGTTGGGCAGCCGCTCATGCAGCGCCTTCAATTCGGATCGCACCGATGCGCGCAAATTAGCGTCGAGCGCGGAGAGCGGCTCGTCGAGCAGCAGCACGTCGGGCTCGATCACGAGCGCGCGCGCGAGCGCCACGCGCTGCTGCATGCCGCCGGATAGCTGCGCGGGCATGACGTGCCCGGCATCGGCGAGCTGCACGAGCTTGAGCGCATCGGCCACGCGGCGCGCGATCTCGGCCGCGTTCGTGCGTCGCGCGCGCAGACCGAACGCGACGTTTTCGAAGACGCTCAAATGCGGGAACAGCGCGTAATTCTGAAACAGCAACCCGAGATTGCGCCGATGCGCGCTTTCATGCGTCAATTCGCGCCCGGCCACGAATAGGCGCCCAGCCACGAAATCCGCTTTGACGAACCCGGCGATGAACCGCAGCAGCGTGGTCTTGCCGCAGCCGCTGCGGCCCAGCACGGTCAAGAACTCGCCGCGCCCGATCGAGAGCGACAAATCGTCGAGCACCGTGCGCGTGCCGAAGCGCACGCTGAGGCTCTCGATCTCGACACCGCCCGCGCGCGTGTTCGCGCCGAGCGCGTCCACATGCTCGAGCGCGGACGCGCTTTCCTCGCTCGCGCTCCGATAAGCCAGTCCTGCGGTATTCACCGGGTTCGTCCTCCACTTCCAAACTTCCAAACTTCCACACTTTCAAACCGCCCGACGTCTAACCTGCCGGGCGTCAACACTTAGCCTCGCTTACTGCGGCTTCACGACGTCGAGCTGCTTGCCCGAATTGCCGATCACGTCGTTCTTCCAGCGTGCCGTCCAGTCGGCCTTCTTCGTCATCACCTGGTTCCAGTCCACGGCAATCAGCTTCACGCCCGAGATCGCTTGCTTGACGGCCTCGCCGTTCTTGCCCGAGAGCTTGATGTCGGTGCGGCCCGGGATGCCGAAGATATCGGGCACCTTCGACTGCACGTCGGCGGACATCAGATAGTCGATGAGCTTCTTGCCTTCGGCCGCGTTCGGCCCGTTCTTGATCAGGCCGATCGCGTAGGGCAGCTGGAACGTCGTCGGCTGGCCGCCCGCCTTCGCGGCGAGGAAGACGGGCTTGAGCGAGAGGCCGCCGTTGGCCGCATCGTCGAGATCCATTTGCAGGTCGCCGTTCGCCACCGCGATCTCGTTGCGCGAGAGCAGCACGTCGAGGTAGCCCGTGCCCTTCGTGTGGAACTTCGCGCTTTGCTCGAGCTTCTTCAGGTAGTCGAACGCCTTGTCCTCGCCCATCAGCGACGTCGTCAGGATGATGACGGCCATGCCGTCGCCGGCCGTGGCCGGGTTCGAGTAGGCCACTTTGCCGCTGTAATTGGGCTGCAGCAGATCGTCGAACGTCTTCGGCTGGTTCTTGACGGTGTCGGGGTTGATCGCGAACGAGAAGTAGTTGTTGACGAACGTGGCCCATGCGCCGTTGCTTGCCTTGGCGATCGCAGGCACGTTCTTGTAGTTCACGCTCGGATACGGCTGCAGCAAACCGCCTTGATCGGCCTGCTGGATGAACGGCGGCAGCGTCACGATGACGTCGGCCTTCGGCGAGTCCTTCTCGACCGTCGCGCGGTTCACGACTTCGCCGCTGCCCGCCGTGACGATGTTCACCTTCACGCCTTCCTTCTTCTCGAAGGCGGGCAGCACATCCTTGTACAGATTCTCGAGGCCGTCGGCCGTGTACAGCACGACGGCGCCGGCGGCGTGGGCCGGCAGAGCGAGTCCCTCGAACAATGCGGCGGCAGCGGCAACCGCGAGCAGGCGGCCGAGGCGGGCCTTCGTACGCAGGGGTTGGCTCGGTGTCATGTCGATCTCCAAAGGTGTGACGCGAGTTTGTAAGTGTTCGGGCGACGCAAGATTCACAGCTTTCGGTGACAGTGCGATGACGAAACCTCAAAAATCCACGTTTTGACACATTTTGCCAATAAACTACAAACTCATCGCACGCCGATCATCTGATCGTTCGTACGCCGTTCGTCCTTTTTTGGAGCCCCCTCGATGTCCGCCTCTTCCCCGATTCTGCTCACGCCCGGCCCGCTCACGACGGCTCTCGGCACCCGCGAAGCCATGCTGCGCGACTGGGGCTCGTGGGACGGCGAGTTCAATCGAATGACGCGCAGCGTCTGCGCGGATCTGCTGGCCGTCGCGCATGGCCAAGGCGAATATGTTTGCGTGCCGATGCAAGGCAGCGGAACGTTCTCGGTCGAGGCGGCGCTGGGCACGCTCGTGCCGCGCGACGGCTGCGTCCTCGTGCCGAGCAACGGCGCTTATTGCGCCCGCATCGTCAAAATTCTCGAGCGCATGGGCGTCGCGCATGCCACGCTGCCGCTCGGCGAGGACGAGCCGGCCCGCGCCGAGGCGATCGAAGCCGCGTTCGCACGCGAGCCGCGCATCACGCACGTGGCGCAAGTGCATCTGGAAACCAGTGCGGGCTTGCTGAACCCGCTGGATGAAATCGCGGCCGTTTGCGCGAGACACGGCAAGCGGCTCATCGCCGATGCGATGAGTTCGTTCGGTGCCGTGCCGATCGACTTGCGCGGATCGGGGATCGACGCGCTCGTCTCGGCGAGCGGCAAATGTCTCGAGGGGGTGCCGGGGATGGGCTTCGTGATCGTGCGCCAGGCGCTGCTCGAAACGTGCGCGCGGCGCTCGCCTTCGCTCGCGCTCGACTTGCACGATCAGTGGGCCTACATGGAGAAGACGACGCAGTGGCGCTACACGCCCCCGACACACGTCGTCGCGGCGCTGCGCCGAGCACTCGATCAGTTCGTCGCCGAAGGCGGCCAGCCGGCGCGCGGCGCGCGCTATGCGCGCAACTGCGCGACGCTGATCGACGGGATGAGCGCGCTAGGCTTCGTGCCATTTTTGGCGCCGGCCATGCAATCGAACATCATCGTCACGTTCCATGCGCCGCGCGATCCCGCCTGGCGATTCGCCGATCTGTACGATGCCGTGCGCGCCGCCGGCTACATTCTTTACCCCGGCAAGCTCACCGAAGTCGACACGTTCCGCGTGGGCTGCATCGGCGCGATCGACGACAACGACATGCGCGGCGCCGTGGCTGCGATCGGTCAGGCGGTCGGGTCGCTGGGCATCAAGATCCGGTAGAGCGAACCGAACCGAACCGACGTGAACCTAGACACCGAAACACGACGGCGCGGCCGAAGCCGGCTCCCGACACCGAGACTTCGCGCCGGGCCCTTCACGCGATCATGCCGTGACGATCTTCGGCCCGCGCGCCGCAATGGCTTTGCCCAGCGGTCGCGCCGGCGCGCGCTCGGTGACGAGATAGCGGGCAAGTTCGAAGCCGTCGATGCGCACGGGTGTGACGCGGCCGAACTTCGAGTGATCGGCGACGACGATGGCCGTGCTCGCCGCGCGCAGCATCCGGGCGCGCACTTCGGCGGCCATCCGCGTGTAGTCGGTCAGCGCACCTTCCGGCGAAATGCCGCCCGCGCCGACGAACGCGAAATCAGCGTGGTATTGGCCGAGTTGCTGGATGGTGTCGAGCCCGAAGACGGCGTCTTCGATGTCGGACAGCTCGCCGCCGAGCAAGGTGACGCGGTTCTCGTTGCGCCGTCCGAGCAGCAGGGCGATGCGCCAGTCGTTCGTATAGACCGACAGCCGGTGATGCCCCGTCAGCGCACGGGCGACGGCTTCGGTCGTGCTGCCCGAGTCGAGGATGATCGAGGCGCCGTCGGGGACGAACTGCGCCGCGCGCTCGCCGATCGCCCGCTTGGCGTCGGCGTTCTCGGCACCGCGCACGTCGACGTCCGGCTCGCGCCGGTCCACCGAAAGCGCGCCCCCATGCGTCGTGACGATGAGCCCGCGCTCGGCGAGCACGAGCAGATCGCGGCGAATCGTTTCACGAGAGACACCGAGTTCGCGCACGAGCTCGGCGACGGTGAGGGCGCCGTCCTTGGTCAGGCGCGAGAGGATATGTTGGTGACGTTGTTCTGCGAGCATCGCGCCGGATGCGCCGATAGGCGGCGGGGTTAGGACTTGGGACGCGCGTATTGTAAGGGCAACGCGCGCTGCCCCGATGCCCGCGAACACGGCCCGCTCGAAGCGAGGGCCGGCTTCGCCATCGTTTTTATGCTTCGATCCGCTTGCGTGTGACGCCGAGCAACTCGGCCATGGCCGAGCGCGCGTCGATGGACCGGCGTTCGCGGATCGCGTCGTAGACGGCCGTGTGCTGATTCAGCGCCGCGTTGAAGACATCGGCCCGTTTCGCGTTGAGCCGCAGTTGTGCTTCGAGCGTGCGCTCGATGAGCGGGCCGAGCGGCATCAGGAGTTCGTTGCTGCAGGCGGCCAAGATGCCGAGGTGAAAATGCAGATCGGCCCGCACCCATTCGTCGACGTTGCGCGCGGCCACCATTGCAGCATGCGCGCGTTCGAGCGCGTCGATCGTTTCGGGTGTGTGCGCGCGCGCCGCCAGCTCCGCCGCATACGGCTCGACCATCTCGCGCACCTCCTGCAGCTTCAGCGCGAACGCGAGCGGCTGGGCGACTTGCGAGTACCACTCGAGCAAATCGGCATCGAGCAGATTCCACGCGCTGCGGCGCCTCACCCGCGTGCCGACTTTCGGCCGCGATTCGACAAGCCCTTTGGACGTCAGCGTCCGCAGCGCCTCGCGCAAGACCGTGCGGCTCACGCCGAACGACTCCATGAGCTCCGCCTCGCGAGGCAGCAAAGCGCCGGGCGCATAATCGCCGCGCAAAATAGCGGTCGCCAGCATATAGGCGACGCGCCCGTGCAAATCGCGTTGAATCATCTCTCTCCCTGTTCGTTTGGGGCACCGGCCGGCCGCTGCGGGCGATCCTCTCGCCCCGCGGCTCTTAGCGTGACGCGCACCGCGACATCGGCCCCTCTCCGGATTATCGCGGGAGCAGGGTAAAGCGCAAGCGCTCCGGCCCCCTCGCGCCAAAAACTATGTATCACAGCCCGAATAAATACTATTAATAGTATTTCATAAAACTTTGCGGTAAGATGACGTCTTTCGGGTATCGCGGCCGGTCGATTACCGTCGCCGCGGCCCGGCTGTTATTGTTGACGAGGAGGTTCGCCCATGAAAATTACGAAGCTGGAGACGTTCGTCGTCCCGCCCCGGTGGCTGTTTCTCAAGATCGAGACGGACGAGGGCATCGTCGGCTGGGGCGAACCTGTCGTGGAAGGCCGCGCGCATACGGTCGAAGCGGCCGTGCAGGAATTGGCCGACTACCTGATCGGCAAGGACCCGCGCCATATCGAGGACCACTGGCAAGTCATGTACCGCGCGGGGTTCTACCGCGGCGGGCCGGTCCTCATGAGCGCAATCGCGGGGATCGACCAAGCCCTGTGGGACATCCTCGGCAAGCATCACGGCGTGCCCGTGCATGCGCTGCTCGGCGGCGCCGTGCGCGATCGCATCAAGGTGTACTCGTGGATCGGCGGCGATCGCCCGCACGACGTCGCCAATAACGCGCGCGCCGTCGTCGAACGCGGCTTCAAGGCGCTCAAGATGAACGGCTCCGAGGAAGTGCAGATCGTCGACACCTACGACAAGGTCGAGCAGGTGATCGCCAACGTCGCCGCGGTGCGCGAAGCCGTCGGTCCGCACGTCGGCATCGGCGTCGATTTCCACGGCCGCATCCACAAGCCAATGGCGAAGGTGCTCGCGAAGGAGCTCGATCCGTACAAGCTGCTGTTCATCGAAGAGCCGGTGCTGTCGGAGAACGTCGAGGCGCTGCGCGACATCGTCAATCAAACGAACACGCCGATCGCGCTCGGCGAGCGGCTCTATTCGCGCTGGGACTTCAAGTCGATCCTCTCCGAAGGCTATGTCGACATTATCCAGCCCGACGCCTCGCATGCGGGCGGGATCACCGAATGCCGCAAGATCGCGGCGATGGCTGAAGCCTACGACGTCGGCCTCGCCCTGCACTGCCCGCTCGGGCCGATCGCGCTGGCGGCCTGCCTGCAGCTCGACGCGGTCAGCTACAACGCGTTCATCCAGGAACAGAGCCTCGGGATCCACTACAACCAGGGCAGCGACCTGCTCGACTACCTGCATAACCCCGACGTCTTCAAGTACGACAGCGGCTTCGTCGCGATTCCGCAAGGCCCCGGTCTCGGCATCGACGTCAACGAAGAGAAGGTGCGCGAGATGGCGAAGGTCGGCCATCGCTGGCGCAACCCGGTCTGGCGCCACGCCGACGGCAGCGTCGCCGAGTGGTGAAGCGCACGAACGGGCGCGGCGTCGCCGCCGCGCCCGCACGCGATACGTAAGCAGCAAACACGGCTGCGCGCCTCGGCGCGGACGGCCTGCCCTCCCCCTCCCCAGCCGCTTATCCGCCCTTTTTCGCCGCCTTGCCCGAATACGTCACGTTCACGAACGTAACACTTTGGGCGGCCGGCGCCCCCATTCGCTCGAGCCCGCCGCCAAGGCGACGCGCGTCGGTTATGCCGAAAGCTTTGCCGCGCAAGCGCGCCGCGCCGCCGGCCTTCCGCGCGACGCATCGTTGGCGCGCTCCTTGCAGTGTCGTGACCAGTACAACGACAAATCAGGGAGAGGGTCATGGGCGAGTTCATTCCGGACTATTTGCTTCGAGAGCAGGCAGCGGTCGGCGCACTCGTCGTATTCGCCGTGCTGCGCGTGCTGGCCGCGATCACGGCCTGCAACCGCGGTTGGCCAATCGGCGTCGTCGAGAAATTCGCGATCGGCGCGGCCGCGCTCTATTGCGCGCCGCAATTGATCGACCTGCTCGCGCATACCTACATCGTGCCCGGCTCGTCGGCCGAACTCGAAGGCAAGGTCATCGGCGCGGCGATCGCGCTGTTTTTCTCACCCATTCTCAGTCACAGGCTCGGCTATGAATGACCGCACTCGATTCGGCGCTTGCGTGCTCGCGCCGCGCCCGGCCACGCCGAGCGCCCGCGCACGGGCGCGCGAAGGCCGCCGCGCACAGCCCCTGTCGCGCCGCACCGCGCGCCTGGCCGCGGCAATCGGCGCAAGACGGTTCAACGCGCGCGCAAGCTCGCGCCCGTCGCCGTCTCGCTAGTGAGACATCGCGGGCGCAGGACGAAAGACAGGGACAAGAGTAAGAGCGATGGCCAGGAACGGAAATCGCCCGCAACGGAAAGGCTCGCGCGCCGCCGCCGCGGCGGAACGATCCCGCTCTCAGTGCGACGGCATGCTTCCCGGAGCCATGTGCGCGAGCACGGCCGCCGCGATGAAGATGGCGATCATCACGAGCGCCTCCAGGTGCAGCACGTTATTGAACGTGTGCGCGTCCGTGGTCGATGCGGTGCGGCGCAGCCGCGGCAGCGCGGAGATCCGGTTCAGCGCGCCGAGGAGGATCGCCAGCAGCACGAGCCCCCCCTTGAGCGTGAGCACATGTCCCCAGCCGCTGTCCGCCAACGGCGCGAGCGATCCGCCCAAGCCGCGCTGCGCGTTGAACAACCCCGTCGCGACGACCACGGCCAGCGCCATCCCCGCGACGTAGGAAACGCGTCCCGCGACGCGAATCAGCGCGCCGCGCGTCGTCGACGTATCGAGGGCGGGCAACACCACGAGTCCGCCCGCGAGCGTGATGCCGCCCCATAGGCCGGTCGCCAGGATGTGCAGCGCCTGCACCGCGACGGCGGTGGACCACGGCCCCGCATCGGCGGCGTGCCCGATCGACGCCTTGCCCAGTGCGACCACGATCGCGGCCACCCCGAACGCACTCTGCCCGACGCGCCCGCCGCGGCTGCCCAATGCCGTCGCCAACGCGAGCACAGCCCCGCCGAACGCGATGCACCAGGCGTGACCCACCTGCGTCTGGCCGAGCACCGTCGGGATCACGCCGATCGCGGGCACGAGCGAGAGCCCGCTCACCGAGGCCGCTTCGTAAAGCAGCCACAGCGCATCGGCCAGCACGAGCGCAAAAGATGCCGCGACGAGCGATGCCCGCGCGCGCTGCCAAGCGACACGCGCCAGTTGTCCCTCGAGCGCGAGCCAGCGTTCGAGCAGCACCGAACCGATCGCGAACGCAAAAGCGACATCCATGAGTGCGGCGAGCGCCACCTGCCCGATCGTGAGTCCCGTTGCATTCATCGGCCGATGGATCCTTTGCGATTGGAAATAAAGAGCGAAAGTGTACGTGCGAAGGACGCCGCGCGCGAACGATTCGCAGCGCATGGCGCACCGTATCGTTGCGGCACGGCGCATGCGCATCGGGCCGGACGCGTTCGCGCCCGGCGCATGCGATGCAAATCGGGGCACGAAGATAGGCGAAATAAGCTGACCTTTGGCTTTCACCAACCTTCGATGTGCAAAAAGGAGACAATGGCGCCCGAGACGCCCACATCGCCGAAACGCGCGCCGCGACTACGTTCCACGCGGCAAATTGTCGCGCTGTCGTTCGAGGACGCGTTCGCGGCGCTTCCAGCCATTCGCCTGAGGCCCCCATCGATGGTAGAATGCTGCGTCGCAGCGCCTGGCTTGAGCCCGAGCGCCGAGCCGTCAGCGCACCTGCCGCGAACCGCTGCAACATCACGCATCGAACAGTTCAATACCAAGCCACAGAGCCGAACCGAGCCGATCGCAGCCCGGTAGGTCCCCGAATAACGATGGAGTTACGCGTGTCTTCCAGACGCATTTTCCGCCCGCTACTCGCCCTTCTGTTGATTGGCGGTGCCGGTGCCTACAGCGCGGCGCAAGCGCAGAGTCAGCCCCAGGCCCCCAATACGATGGAACAGCGCGTGCAGGGTTGCACGGCTTGCCACGGTTCGCACGGCCAAGGTACCGACAACGACTACTTCCCGCGCCTCGCGGGCAAGCCCGCCCAGTACCTGTACAACCAGCTCGAGAATTTCCGCGCGGGCCGGCGCAAGTACCCGCCGATGAACTACCTCGTCACGTACCTCTCTGACGACTACCTGCACCAGATCGCGACGTTCTTCTCGCAGCAGCGTCCGCCGTACCCGGCACCGTCGAAGCCGACGGTCTCGAACGACGTGCTCGCGCGCGGCAAGCAAATCGTTCTGAACGGCGATCAGTCGCATAACGTCCCCGCTTGCGCGGCCTGCCACGGCAAGGCGCTGACGGGCATGGAGCCCGCGATTCCGGGCCTTGTCGGCTTGCATAGCGATTACATCAGCGCGCAGCTCGGCGCATGGCGTTCGGGCACGCGTCACGCGATCGCCCCGGATTGCATGCACGAAATCGCTTCGCGCCTGACGGACGAAGACGTCACGGCCGTCGCCGCATGGCTGTCGACGCAACCCGCTCCGTCCAACCCGGTTCCGGCTCCGGCCCGCACGATGAAGACTCCGCTTGCCTGCGGTAGCGAACCACAGTAAGCGCGAGGAGAGACACACCTATGAAACGCAAGTCTTTGTTCGCTCTGTCGGCGCTCGTCGTTGCCGCCGCCGCACTCGTGCCCGTCCTCTGGTCGGGCAGCGACAATCTGCACAACGGCTCGGCCGAAGCGGCCACGCCGGCCGACCAGGCCGCGCTGATCAAGCGCGGCGAGTATCTCGCGCGCGCGGGCGACTGTATCGCCTGCCACACGGTGCGCGGCGGCCAGCAGTTCGCAGGCGGCCTGCCGATGGCCACGCCGTTCGGTACGCTGTACACGCCGAACATCACGCCCGACGACCAATACGGCATCGGCAAGTGGTCGTCCGACGACTTCTATCGCGCGCTCCATACGGGCCGCTCGAAGGACGGCAGCCTGCTGTATCCGGCATTCCCGTTCGCGAGCTACACGAAGGTCACGCGCGCCGATTCCGACGCGATCTACGCGTACCTGCGCTCGGTGCCGCCGGTGGCCGTTCCGAGCCGTCCGCACGAGCTGCGCTTCCCGTTCAACAACCGCAACCTGCTGATCGGCTGGCGCACGCTGTTCTTCCGTGAAGGCACCTACAAGGACGATCCGACGAAATCGGTCGAGTGGAACCGCGGCGCGTATCTCATCGAAGGCCTCGGCCACTGCACGATGTGCCACACGTCGATCAACCTGATGGGCGGCCCCGTGAATTCGTCGGCGTTCGCCGGCGGCCTGATCCCGCTGCAGAACTGGTATGCGCCGTCGCTGACGTCGAACAAGGAAGCGGGTCTCGGCGAGTGGGACATCAAGGACATCAGCGATCTGCTCAAGAACGGCGTGTCCGAGCGCGGTGCCGTGTTCGGCCCCATGGCCGAAGTCGTTCACAACAGCCTGCAGTACATGTCGAACGACGACATCCGTGCGATGGCGACGTACCTGAAGACGATCCCGCAGAAGAAAGAAGCGCCCGAGACGATGCAGTACGAGACGTCGGAGAAGTTCGGCGACGAGCTGCTGCAGACGGGTAAGAAGGTGTACGGCGACAACTGCGCGAAGTGCCACGCCGACAACGGCCTCGGCAAGCCGCCGGCCTATCCGCCGCTCGCGACCAACCAGTCGATTCAGATGCCGTCGGCCGTCAACCCGATCCGCATGGTGCTGAACGGCGGCTACCCGCCGAGCACGGATAACAATCCGCAGCCGTACGGCATGCCGCCGTTCGCGCAATCGCTGTCGAACGAGGAAGTCGCGGCGGTCGTGACGTACATCCGGATGTCGTGGGGCAACCACGGTACGCCGGTGTCGCCGCAGCAAGTGAGCGATTTGCGCTCGGCGCCGCTCGACTGATCGCATGACCCTTTAGGGGGCGCGGCCTCGCGGGCAACCGCGGCCGCGCCCTTTCTCATTTCCGGCGCGGCTCGATCCGCCGCGTCAGGACCCAAGCGGCCCGCCGGCATCACGAACGCCGAATCGTCACGAACTGCCGGGAACCACTACGGCCTTCCCGCAGACGAACCAAGACGAACGCCGGCCGCCTCACCGCATTGCACTGAAACCTTATGTCATTCGATTCCCTAGGCTTGTCCGAACCGCTGGTGCGAGCCGTCCACGAGCTCGGCTACACGTCGCCGACGCCGATCCAACAACAAGCCATTCCGGCCGTGCTCGGCGGCGGCGACCTGCTCGCCGGCGCGCAAACCGGCACGGGCAAGACGGCCGGCTTCACGCTGCCGATCCTGCAGCGCCTGAGCGCCGCGCCGGCGCACACGGGTGCGGCCGGCAAACGCATGGTGCGCGCGCTGGTCCTCACGCCGACGCGCGAACTCGCCGCCCAGGTCGAGGAAAGCGTGCGCGCCTACGGCAAGTACCTGAAGCTCAAATCGACCGTGTTGTTCGGCGGCGTGAGCATCAACCCGCAGATCGACGCCTTGAGGCGCGGCGTCGACATCGTCGTCGCAACGCCGGGGCGATTGCTCGACCACATGCAGCAAAAGACGATCGACGTTTCCGGACTCGAGATTCTCGTGCTCGACGAAGCCGATCGCATGCTCGACATGGGCTTCATCCACGACATCAAGCGCGTGCTCGCGCGCTTGCCCGCAAAGCGGCAGAACCTGCTGTTCTCGGCAACCTTCTCCGACGAAATCAAAGCGCTCGCCGACAGCCTGCTCGACGCGCCGGCGCTGATCGAAGTGGCACGCCGCAACACGACGGCCGAACTCGTCGCGCAAAAGATCCACCCCGTCGACCGCGACCGCAAGCGCGAGCTGCTCACGCATCTGATCCGCCAGCACCAGTGGTTCCAAGTGCTCGTCTTCACGCGCACGAAGCACGGCGCCAACCGTCTGGCCGAGCAATTGACGAAGGACGGCATCAGCGCACTCGCGATCCACGGCAACAAGAGCCAATCGGCGCGCACTAGAGCGCTGGCCGAATTCAAGGACGGCACGCTGCAAGTGCTCGTCGCGACCGACATCGCCGCGCGCGGCATCGACATCGATCAGCTGCCTCACGTCGTCAACTACGATTTGCCGAACGTGCCGGAAGATTACGTGCACCGGATCGGCCGTACGGGACGCGCGGGCGCGAGCGGCGAAGCGGTGTCGCTCGTCTGTGTCGACGAGCTGCAACTGCTCAAGGACATCGAGAAGCTGATCAAACGCACGATCGAGCAGGAAGTGATCGACGGCTTCGAGCCGGATCCGAATGCGAAGCCCGAGCCGATCCAGCAGCGCCGCGGACAAGGCAACGCGGGCCGTCAGCCTCGCGCGGGCGGCGAGCCGAAGCACAACGCGCGTGCGCAGAGCGGGCAGCCGGCATCGCGCCCGACCGCGGCTCGACGCGAAGGACAAGCCGGACAGGACAGTGGCCATGCAAACCCGTCCAACCGGACGGCGAAGCCCAAGCCGCAAGGGCAGCAGGCAAAGACGTCGCAGCCTCAAGTGAAGCCGCAGGGCCAGGCCAAGCTGCAAGGGCAAGCGAAGCCGCAGGGCCAAGGCCGGCCTCAATCGCAGGGCAAGCCGCAAGGCCAAGGCCGCCCTCAAGCGCAAGGCAAACCGCAAGGGCAGCAGACGCCACGCGGTGCCGGGCAGGATCGCGGGGAAGGCCAGCGTCGCAACGCGGGCGAGGCACCGTCGGGCCAAGCGAATCGTGGGCGCAAGCAAAACGACCCGGGCGCACTGCTCGGCGGAAAGCAGCGTCCGGGCGCGCCTACGAGGAACGCTCAGCGCGGCTGATCGAGCGCGCTTCGTTGACGGAAAGCGACAAGCGGAAAACGGCGAGCTAGCGATCCGCTGCTTGCCGCAACTCGCCGATCTGGCGTTCCCAGCGAGCGAGCACGGTTTGCTGCTCGCTCGCCGGCCCCGAGAGTTCGAAAGCGATACCGCCCGTCAGGCGTGCATAGCCGACCCTTTGAGCTTCACCCACGTCGATCGACGCGATGAACAACGCGAGACCGCAGCCGGCCTCGTTCGTACCGCTACCCGCCAAGGGCAAGGGCTCCACCTCCAGCTGCACTTGATGAAACGCGCCCTCATGGACGAACGTGAGCGCGGCATGTGCACGCTTGTGACCATGATGGCCGAATTCCGTTGTGTGCAAGGTGTCCCGCGCCAGCGAGCCCAGCGTGCGCGCGGCGCGCGAGCTAGGCCACAACGCGAACGCGAGCGACGTCGCATCGGGTGCATACAGCTCCCCGATGCCGAGCAGCGAGGTGCGCAGATGCCCTCCGGCATCGCAGGTGATCAGCGACGCCGTGAATCCGATCTTCGACGCCAGGGCTTCCCCGTCGAACAGCGCCCGCAGTTCCGGGGGCCATTCGTCGAAGGTGCGTTGATCGAGCGCGCGGGCCGGCGGTTCAACGGAAGAAGACATGCTCTGCCACTTTCGCGAGCGGATAGTGCACGCCGGGTTGGATGCGCGCGGGAATATTGAGCGGCTTGAGCAGCATCTTGACGCACATGTCGGCGGACAAACTGCGCCGCACGAGCGAACTGATGCGCGCCGCCCGTTCGCGGTTATAGACCGAATCATGCACGCGCTCCGGATAGCGAATGGCGAACACATGGCGCAGCGCGATCTCCGAATCCTCGCTCTTGATTTCCATCACGCGGCGCATCAATGCGCCGAGCACGGCCAGCCGGCCATTGCCTTCGATGACGTTGTACTTTTTGAAGTACTTGAAAAAGTGCTTGTAGTGACGCACTTCGTCGCTGCGGATGTGATCGGTGATCTCTTTGAGCACAGGCTCGTCCGAGCATTCGTTGATGGCCCGGTAAAGCGTGGCCGTGCCCGTTTCGACGACGCACCGCGCGACCATCTCGAGCGCGCGCGTCTTTTCGAACTCTTCCATCGAGCAGGTTTTCGAGTACTCGTCGAAGAAGTTGCGAAATGCCGTGTCCCAATCGAACTCGGGCCACACGTAGGCGATGTAAGCCTTCAGCGCGCGGCCGTGCTGCATCTCCTCGGGCTCCCATTCGTGGTTGAGCCATGCGGAGACTTCCGGGTCGCCGTCGAAGTAAGCCGTGAGATTGCTGGTGTAGAGATCGGTACCGCTTTCAATGAACGAACACGCGCAGAGCAGCAGCAGCAGATCTTCGTTCGCCGCGGCGCGCTGGCGGTCGATGCGTGTTAGATCGATGTCCTCGATGCGCCAAGGCATTACGTGATCGGAGTCGATGGTCATGACGTTGCGCTCCCAAAACCGCACCGTCGATCCGCATCGCGCAGCACACGCTCGCGCACAAAAAACGCGTTGCAGATATCAAGATGCGATACGGTGAATGTCGTTAAACGTTATACCTCCGGATGTTAGCCGGAGTCCCGAGAAATTGCTTTCCACGTGCACAGACCGTCGATCGGCAACCGCGGTTCCAAAAGCGATACTTCCGGGACAACCGAAAGCATTACAAACTGTTTAGACGATTGATTCGAATTACGGACAATTACGATCGTCCCTACGTTTAACTTGCATGCAAGCGGCGCGCCATGCCGCTCGCGCCGGTCCGTTTTCGTCACTCAAAACCCTGCCGCAAGCCCGTCGCGCCGTGTGTCGCTGGCGGCCACATAGCCGTGTTCGGGCTCGTCGCGCGACAGCTTCCAAATGTATTGGCCCGAGCCGAAGTCCATATAAGGGTCGTCGATCGCCTTGATCCGGTGCCCGCGCGCCTCGAGCGCGCGCGCGACGCCTCGATCGAACGTCGATTCGATATCGAGCGTGAAATCGCGATTGACCTTCCAGCGCGGCGCGTCGCAGGCCGCCTGAGGCTGCTGGCCGTAATCGATCATCCGCACGATCGACTGCAGATGCCCCTGCGGCTGCATATCGCCGCCCATCACGCCGAAGCTCATGACAGGCAGTTGCCGCCCATCGACGCGCTCGGTCACGAAGGCCGGAATGATGGTGTGGAACGGCCGCTTGCCGCCGGCCACGACGTTGGGCGAGCGCGGGTCCATCGAAAACCCGCAGCCGCGGTTTTGCAGTGCGATGCCGGTGCCCGGCACGACGATGCCCGAGCCGAAACCCATGTAGTTCGATTGGATGAAGCTCACCATCATCCCGCGCTCGTCAGCGGCGGTCAGATAGATCGTTCCGCCGGCCGGGGGCATGCCGAAGCCGAAGTGCGTCGCGCGCTTCGGGTCGATCAGCGCGGCGCGCGAAGCCAGATAGACATCGTCGAGCATCTGTTCCGGCGTCACTTCCATCGAGCGGGGGTCCGCCACGTAGCGGTAGACATCGGCGAACGCGAGCTTCATCGCCTCGATCTGCAAATGCTGCGAATCGATGCCGTCGCGCGCCAGCGCCTGCAAATCGAACCGTTCGAGAATGCCCAGCGCAATCAGCGCCGCGATGCCCTGGCCGTTCGGCGGGATTTCGTGGACCGTGTAGCCGCGATAGTCCTTGCCGATCGGCTCGACCCACGTCGGACGATACTCGGCCAGATCGGCCGCCGTCATCGCGCCGCCCCCCTCGCGCGCGAAGGCCGCGATCCTCTCGGCGCTCTCGCCCTCGTAAAACGCTCGCGGCCCTTGCGCCGCAAGCAGCCGCAGCGTGTGCGCATGGCCGGGCAGGCGCACGAGTTCGCTCACGAGCGGAGCCCGCCCCCGCGGCATGAAGGTGCCCGCAAAACCGGGCAGATCGGCAAGTTCGGGGATCGCCGCGGCCCACTTGCGCGCGACGATGCTCGCCACGGCATGGCCGCGCTCGGCGATGTCGATCGCCGTCGCCATCAGGTCGCCGAAAGGCAGCAAGCCGAACTTTTCGTGGAGCGCCTCCCAGCCGGCGATCACGCCGGGCACCGTAGCCGTATCCCAGCCGCGCTTGGGCTGCACGGCCACGCCGTCGTCCTCGCCGTAACGCTGCTTGAAGTACTCGACACTCCAGGCCTTCGGCGCCACCCCCGACGCATTGAGCCCGTGAAGTTTCGTCCCGTCCCAGACAAGCGCGAACGCATCGCCGCCGAGGCCGCACGAAACCGGCTCCACCACCGTCAGCGCGGCCGCCGCCGCGATCGCCGCGTCGACGGCATTGCCGCCTTGCCACAGGACGCGCAAACCGGCCTGGGCCGCGAGCGGATGGGAGGTCGATACGACGTTGCGGGCAAAAACGGGCAACCGCGGCGTGGAATAGGGGTTGTGCCAGTCGAAGCGGGTCATGTCGGTTTCTCGCGGTGAAAACGTTTCTTTCCCCAAGGGACAAAGGGTCGAAGGTTTTACAATAGCCTCTTTTACTGCCCTGCCGCCGCACGCCATGAGCCGAGACCCCCGCTTGAGCCTGAACGCACGCCAACAGGAAATGCTCGACTGGGTGCAGCGCGACGGTTTCGTGACGGTGGACGACCTCGCGTCGCACTTCGCCGTCACGCCGCAGACGATCCGGCGCGACGTGAACTGGCTCTCCGACATGAATCTGCTGCGCCGCTATCACGGCGGCGCGAGCCTGCCGACGAGTTCGGAGAACGTCTCCTATACCGCGCGCCAGCGCATGTTCCATGACGAAAAGCGGCGCATCGCGACGCTCGCCGCCACCCACATCCCCGATCAGGCGTCGCTCTTCATCAACCTCGGCACGACGACCGAGGAAGTCGCACGCGCCCTGAACCGCCATCGCGGGCTGCGCGTCATCACGAACAACCTGAACGTCGCCAACATGATGAGCGGCTACCCCGAGTGCGAGGTGCTCGTCACGGGCGGCATCGTGCGGCCGTGGGACAAAGGCATCGTGGGCGAGTTGGCCATCGAGTTCATCCGACAATTCAAGGTGGACTTCGCCATCATCGGTACCTCGGGCATCGAGCTCGACGGCACGCTGCGCGACTTCGATACCCGCGAGGTGCGCGTATCGGAAGCCATCATCGAACATGCGCGCACGGTCTTCCTGGCCGCCGATCATTCGAAGTTCGGCCGCCCGGCGCTCGTCCGTCAGGGCCACCTCAACCAGATCGACGCGCTGTTCACCGATCAGCCGACGCCGCCGGAGATGGCCGATTCCCTCGCGGCAGCCGGCACGCAGGTGTATGTCGCCCCATCGGACTGACCGCACGGCGCCTTATTTCATGCTGCGCCGCACGCGAAAGTTCAAGTGAATTCGCGAAGTTGCGGCCGCAACCGAACCGCTTCCCCGGCCGGCCGTTGTCAAACGGAAAATTTTCAGGGGACGATTTGGATAAGAACGGGCGCTTGACTACACTCCAGTTCCCCGACGTATGCGCGCATCGCGCGAGCCGGGGCGAAACGCTTCCCTACTCCCGATAGGTTGAGCGCACGGCAGCCGAGCAGCCGTTGCCGAGGCAATTCCGTTGCCCATGGAGAGAACAATGCTGAGTCCGCATGAATTCGCCACGTTGCTACTCGTCAAGGACGCTCCGAATCAAGTCGACATGGACCGTGAAGAACTCGACGCCCTCCTCGAGCAGCAGCTGGTGCAGCTCGAGCGCATGGGTTCGGGCCATCAACAGTGGCGCTTGACCGAGTCGGGCGACTCGGCGATTCGCGCGATCAAACGCTTTTCATAGCCTCGCCGCTTTCCCTCTTCTCCACCGCCGTGGTGCCGGCGCGGGCGGGTCCCGCCGCCTGCACGCGGTGAACCGACGCGTGCGTGACCTCGCGAGGACGATGCGCGGGATCGTTCACACCTCACCGCGCCGCTAGCCCCCGCGCAGCGTCGGATCGACTTGCGCGCGCCAATCGATGGCCTTCACCCGCTGAGCGTTGAAGTAATCGGCCCATGCGCGCTGCGCATCGGGTCCGCCAGCCGTTCGCATGCGGTAGTGGCTCGCCATGTCGTTGCCGAACGCGCAGTACTGCGCCTGCGATAGGCGCCCGTACCGATACGCGACGTAGGCGTCGACGAGCGCCGAGTAGACGGACTGCGCGTCCGCGCCGTAATCCGTTTGCGCGCCACAGCTCGCCTGCAGCGCCGAGAAGCTTTGCCCGCTCCCGAATACAGCCGCACACCCGCCCACGAGCACGGTTCCCGCGCACGCCACGGCCGCCATCCATCCACGCATCGCACACCTCTTTCGTCGTTTTTCAGATGGTAGCCCCTTGGTGCCCGGTCGTGCCGCGGTTTCACGATGGCGGCATGCGCGGTTCGAATACGAACCCTAAATCCCCCGTTTACTTTTTCGAATGTGTTCGTTAAAGTTCGAAAACGAACATTGATAGGTTCGTTTTATTTAGCTGATAGCCGGATGGCATAAGAGGGGACAAAGCAAGTGACGCAAGGCAGCCGATACGATCTGCTCGTGGTGGGTGGCGGAATCAATGGCACGGGCATCGCGCGCGACGCCGCTGGACGCGGCTTGTCCGTCCTGCTCGTCGAGCAGGACGATCTGGCCTCCCACACTTCGTCGTCGAGCACGAAACTCATTCACGGCGGGCTGCGCTACCTCGAATACAAGGAGTTCGGCCTCGTTCGCAAGGCGCTGCAAGAGCGCGAAACCTTGCTGCGCGCCGCCCCCCACATCATGTGGCCGCTGCGCTTCGTGATGCCCCACATGCCCAATCTGCGCCCGGCCTGGCTCATCCGCGCCGGCTTGTTCCTCTACGATCATCTGGCGCGGCGCGAGCTGCTGCCGGGTTCGCGCGGCATCGACATGCGCCGCCATCCCGCCGGCGCGCCGCTCGTCGATTCGATCGCGCGCGGCTTCGTCTACTCGGACGGCTGGGTCGACGATGCGCGTCTCGTCGTGCTGAATGCGCTCGATGCCGCCGAGCGCGGCGCCACGGTGCTCACGCGCACGAAGCTCGCCGGTGCCGTGCGCGCGGGCGGCGAATGGCACGCGCAGCTGCAACGCGCGGACGGCGCGCGCCTCGACGTGCGCGCGATGGCAATCGCGAACGCGGCGGGCCCGTGGGTGGGCCAGCTACTGCACGATGCGCTCGGGCGCGGCGCGCACCATAGCGTGCGGCTCGTCAAAGGCAGCCACATCGTGACGCGGCGCCTGTTCGATCACGATCACGCTTATATTTTCCAGAACCCCGACAAGCGGATCATCTTCGCGATCCCCTACGAGCGCGAGTTCACGCTGGTCGGCACCACGGACGTCGAATATCACGGCGATCCGTCGCAGGTCGCCATCACCGAAGACGAAACGCGCTATCTGTGCGAGTCGATCAACCGGTACTTCAAGCGCAAGATCACGCCGGCCGACGTTTGCTGGACCTACTCGGGCGTGCGTCCGCTGCTCGAGGAAGAAGGCGCCGACAACCCGTCGGCCGTCACGCGCGATTACCGGCTCGAACTCGACGCCGGTGACGGCGAGGCGCCGCTGCTGTCGGTTTTCGGCGGCAAGATCACCACGTTCCGCAAGCTCGCCGAAGAGGCCGTCGACCGCCTCGGCTCGGTCATGCCGATCGGCAAGGGCGCTTGGACGGCCGGCGCGCCGCTGCCCGGCGGCGATATCCCGGGCGCGAAGTTCGAACCGTTCGCCGCGAAGTTCGCAAACGAACATCCGTGGCTGCCGGCCAACGTAGCGCGCCGCTACGCGCGCGCATACGGCACGCGGGCCAAGCAGCTCGTGGGTTCGGCCAAATCGCTGGCGGACCTCGGCCACGAATTCGCGCCGGGCCTGTTCGAACAAGAGCTGCGCTACCTGCGCGACGTCGAGTGGGCGCGCGCCAGCGCGGACGTCCTCTGGCGCCGTTCCAAGATGGGCCTGCATCTGCAGCCGGGCACGACCGAACAGGTGGCGGGCGCGATCGACGCCTGGTTCGCCCGCTCACCGGCGTCGATTGCGCAGCACACCTCGTCCGCCATCCCCGGCTGACGGCGCGAGGGGCATTTCCGCACGGCAGTACCCGCATCACCGGCAGTACCAGGAACCGCGCAGCAGACGAGCTGCGACATATCACGACAACACATGGAGAAGAGACAATGCAGGATCAATACATCCTCGCGCTGGACCAAGGCACCACGAGTTCACGTGCGATGCTGTTCGACCGCAAGGGCAACGTCGTCTCGGTTGCTCAAAAAGAATTCCGTCAGATCTATCCGCAGCCGGGCTGGGTCGAGCACGATCCGCAGGAGATCTGGTCGACGCAAGCCGGCGTCGCGGCCGAAGCCGTCACGCGCGCGGGTATCAACGGCACGTCGATCGCCTCGATCGGCATCACGAATCAGCGCGAAACGACGATCGTCTGGGATCGCGACACGGGTCAGCCGATCTATAACGCAATCGTCTGGCAAGACCGCCGCACCGCCGGCCTGTGCGATCAGCTCAAAGCGCAGGGCCTCGAGGAGAAAGTGCGCGCGAAAACGGGCCTGCCGATCGACGCCTACTTTTCCGCCACCAAAATCCGCTGGATTCTCGACAACGTCGAAGGCGCGCGCGAAAAAGCCAAGCAAGGCAAGCTCGCGTTCGGCACGGTCGACAGCTGGCTCGTCTGGAACTTCACGAAGCACGAACTGCACATCACCGACGTGACGAATGCGTCGCGCACGATGCTGTTCAACATCCACACGATGCAGTGGGACAACGACCTGCTCGAGGCGCTCGACATTCCGCGCAGCATGCTGCCCGAAGTGCGCGCATCGTCGGAGATCTACGGCAACACGGTCACGACCGTCTTCGCCTCGAAGATTCCGATCGGCGGCATCGCCGGCGACCAGCACGCGGCGCTGTTCGGCCAAATGTGCACGAAGTCGGGCATGGTCAAGAACACCTACGGCACCGGCTGCTTCCTCGTCATGAACACGGGCGAGAAGCCCATCGAATCGAAGAACAACCTCGTCACCACGATCGCCTGGAAGATCGGCAACGAGGTCAACTACGCGCTCGAAGGCAGCATCTTCATCGGCGGCGCGGTCGTGCAATGGCTGCGCGATGGGTTGGGCATCATCAAGAGCGCGTCCGATATCGAGGCCCTCGCGGCCAGCGTCGAACATAGCGACGGCGTCTACCTCGTTCCCGCGTTCGCGGGCCTCGGCGCCCCGCACTGGAATCCGCGCGCGCGCGGCACGCTGTTCGGCGTGACCCGCGGCACCACGAACGCGCATATCGCCCGGGCGGCGCTCGATTCGATCGCCTATCAATCGCTCGACGTGCTCAAGGCGATGGAAGCGGACTCCGGCATCAAGATCGGCGAGCTGCGCGTCGACGGCGGCGCCTGCGCCAACAACTTGCTCATGCAGTTCCAGTCCGACTTGCTCGGATGCTCGACCGCGCGTCCGCGCATCAGCGAAACGACGGCCCTCGGCGCCGCCTACCTCGCGGGCCTCGCCGTCGGCTACTGGAGCAACGTGGGCGAACTCGAAAGCCAATGGCAGCTCGACCGGCGCTTCACGCCTGCGATGCAGCAGGCCAACGCTCAGCAGTGCATCGCGGGCTGGCAGCGGGCGATCAACGCCGCCAAGGCTTGGGCCGACGCGAGCTGAGAGCGTACGGCCGCGGGCAGGGATACGGCATGAACGCGGCCGCTTCGTGCCCGTGCCCGCCTGCGCCAATTCAACCAACAATCGACCAACAATAGTCATTCCGGAGACACACCAACATGTCACCCCTGATCGCGGAATTCCTAGGCACCGCGCTGCTCGTGCTGCTCGGCAACGGCTCCGTCGCCAACGTGCTGCTCGCGCGCACGAAGGGCAAGGGCGCCGATCTCATCGTCATCGTCTGGGGCTGGGCGATGGCCGTCTTCGTCGCCGTCTACGTGACGGCGTCGTTCAGCGGCGCGCATCTGAACCCCGTCGTGACGATCAGCCTCGCGCTCGCCGGCAAGTTCGCCTGGAGCAAGGTAGCCGGCTACATCACGGCGCAGATGCTCGGCGGCATGGCAGGCGCGTTCCTCGTCTGGCTCGCCTATCGCCAGCACTTTTCGTCGACGGAAGACGCCGACATCAAGCTCGCCTGCTTCTGCACGGCGCCGGCGATTCGCAGCGTCCCGCACAACGTGCTGACGGAAATGATCTGCACCTTCGTTCTGATCCTCGGCGTGCTCTACCTCGCCTCGCCGCAAGTGGGCCTCGGCGCGCTCGACGCCCTGCCCGTCGGCCTGCTCGTGCTCGGCATCGGCATCTCGCTCGGCGGCCCGACCGGCTATGCGATGAGCCCCGCCCGCGACCTGGCGCCGCGCATCATGCACGCGCTGCTGCCGATCCCCGGCAAGCGCGGCAGCGACTGGCGCTACGCCTGGGTGCCGGTGTTCGGCCCGCTCGTGGGCGGCGCGATGGCATCGTTCGTGTACGTGCATGCGCATTGAGCGGAACGATCAGTACGAACGGAACAGGCCGTGCAAGCGGAACAAGCCTGACAAGTACGACAAGCGGCATAAGCGGAACGAGCATGTTCGGCCGTTAGCCGCATAGACCCGATCGGGGCGTTCAAGGCCGGCGGCACGAATGCGTACCAATAGCCGCGAACGCCCCGGGGTCGGACTCAGCGAAGAAAGAGAGCGCCGCGACGCCAATATCCGTATCATTGGCGTTTCACTACACAACAAAGTGCGCTCCGGGGTTAGGCCAGCCACCGTGCGCGCGCCCTTTCTTCATGTTCGACCATCTCATCTGCGACTGCGACGGCGTGCTCGTCGACAGTGAAGTGATCGCCGACCGCGTGCTGCTGCACGCCCTGTCGGCCGAGTTCCCGACCATCGATTTCGCTTCCGTCGTCCATCTGGCCTTCGGTCAGCGTACATCGACCTTTCTTTCCGATATCGAGAAGCGATTTGAGATCGTCATCCCCGACAGTTTCCTCGCCGGTGTCGAACGCGACATCGACGCGCAATTGAAGCACTCGCTCGCACCGATCGCCGGCGTGCGCGATGCGCTCGCGCAGGTACCGCTGCCGGCTGCCGTCGTCTCCAACAGCCGCCTCGCGCGGATTGCGCAGTCGCTCTCGCGCGTCGGGCTGGCCGATGTCTTCGGCCCGCGCGTGTTCAGTGCCGAGCAGGTCCAACGGCCCAAGCCGCATCCGGACGTCTACCTGCACGCCGCGCGCGAACTCGGCGTCGCGCCGGAGCGCTGCCTTGTCGTCGAAGACAGCGTGACAGGCCTGTCGGCGGCGCGCGCCGCGGGCATGCCGACGATCGCGTTCGTCGGCGCGAGTCACGTTCCCAAAGGCTATGCGCAAGTGCTGCGCAACCTGGGCGTCACGCGCATCGTAGAGCGCATGGAGCAATTGCCCGCATTGATCGCCGCGGGGTTGCGCGGCGAGTTCGGGCAACTGCTTTCGTAAGTCCGGGACGTAGGCGAACCGGGGTTCGTTTCGCCTACGCGTTCGAGACTTCGAGAAGACGCCGAAACGACAGCGCCGCCTTACGCCTCGCTTGCGCAGCTCTCCCGCTCGCGTGCGGCCGCCAGCGCCCGGCGAAACGCAACCAGCTCCTCGATCGTCAGCATCGGCAAGCCGTGCTTGGCGGCGAAGCGCTCGACCTGCGCGCCGCGCGTCATCGTGCCGTCCTCATTCATGAGTTCGCACAGCACGCCGGCCGGCGACAAGCCCGCGAGCACGGTCAGATCGACCGTGCCCTCGGTGTGGCCGCGGCGCGCGAGCACGCCGCCCGGCTGCGCGCGCAGCGGAAACACGTGACCGGGGCGCACGATGTCCTCGGGTTCGGCCTGCTCGGCGATAGCCGCCCGGATCGTCGTCACGCGATCGGCGGCCGACACGCCCGTGCTCACGCCGTGGCGCGCCTCGATCGATACCGTGAACGCCGTGCCGTGGCGGCTCTCGTTGTGGGCGACCATGGCCGGCAACGCGAGCGCGCGAATCTTCTCGTCGGGCAGGCACAAGCAGACGATGCCGCTGCACTCGCGAATCAGCAGCGCCATCGTCTCGACGGACAGACGCTCGGCGGCCACGATGAGATCGGCCTCGTTTTCGCGATCGTGGTCGTCCTGCAGAACGACGGCGCGGCCATCACGCAACGCGGCAAGCGCGGCTGCGATGCGCGGCGACATCGGCACGGAATCGAGGAAGGAAAGTTCGGCGGACGCCGTGGAAACGGGTAAAGACGGTAAAGACATATGAAACGCTCCTCGCGAGAGAGAAAAAGCGAAAAACGTTTCAGGGCATCGCAAACGGCACGAACGCCACCGCGCTCGACACGGCAAAGCATGCCGAGCCGAACGAGGCGGCGAGCGCGACTGTCTGCGCATCTTCTTTCATCCGGACTGTGACCGTCGGCTCTGGCATCGCACCAGATCTGCTGACCCCGCGCGGCAAGCAACCGGAGAGGCTGCTTCGTTCGCGGGCGCTCGCGGGCTCGCCGGCACATGGCCGGCATACCGCCGGTGGGGAATTTCACCCCGCCCTGAAGACGCACTGATATATAAGACATAGAACCGGCACTGGGCCGGTCCGATGAGGATACACGAGGGTTGCCATGCCTGCCGGCAAAGCCCTCGCGGCGGCGAGGGCTCTTTCCGAACGGAAAGCGGGCCCGGGCTTGCCGTCATGCCGACCGAAAACGGATCCGCGCTGGCCGCATCGGGGCCGCCATGCCCGACCGGCTATAATGTCGGGTTATGCGGCAGGCATTTCGTCCCGCTTCGCCCCCTTTTACCAGGGAGATACGCGCGAGCGACACGCCCCGCCGCGGCCCGACATCCGCCCCGCCCGATGCGGCGGCCCGTGCCGGCTTCCACGACTTACCTACGCCCCCAGGTCAACCACTGCGAACGGCGAGCTTCATGACCAAGAAAGTTTATGTAAAAACCTTTGGCTGCCAGATGAACGAGTACGACTCCGACAAGATGGTCGACGTACTTGGTGCCGCCGAAGGACTCGTCAAGACGGATTCCCCCGAAGACGCTGACGTCATCCTGTTCAACACCTGCTCCGTGCGCGAAAAGGCGCAGGAAAAGGTCTTCTCCGATCTGGGCCGCGTGCGCGAGCTGAAAGAGGCCAAGCCCGACCTGCTGATCGGCGTCGGCGGCTGCGTCGCGAGCCAGGAAGGCGCCGCGATCGTCGCGCGCGCGCCCTACGTCGATCTCGTCTTCGGCCCGCAGACGCTGCACCGGCTGCCGCAGATGATCGACGCGCGCCGCGCGAGCGGCCGTTCGCAAGTCGACATCTCGTTTCCCGAAATCGAAAAGTTCGACCATCTGCCGCCCGCGCGCGTCGACGGCCCGAGCGCATTCGTCTCGATCATGGAAGGCTGCAGCAAGTACTGCAGCTACTGCGTCGTGCCCTACACGCGCGGCGACGAGGTCTCACGCCCGCTCGACGACGTCCTGACGGAAATCGCGGGGCTGGCCGATCAAGGCGTGCGCGAAGTCACGCTGCTCGGCCAGAACGTGAACGCCTATCGCGGCGCGCTGACGGCGGGCGCGGCCGAGATCGCCGATTTCGCGACGCTGATCGAATACGTCGCCGAGATCCCCGGCATCGAGCGCATCCGCTACACCACGTCCCATCCGAAGGAATTCACGCAGCGCCTGATCGACGTCTACGCGAAGGTCGACAAGCTCGTTTCGCATCTGCACCTGCCCGTGCAGCACGGCTCCGATCGCATTCTGATGGCGATGAAGCGCGGCTACACGGTGCTCGAGTACAAGTCGGTGATACGCCGCCTGCGCGCGATCCGGCCCGACCTCTCGCTGTCCACGGACATCATCGTCGGCTTCCCGGGCGAGACGCAGGACGACTTCGACAAGACGATGGCGCTCGTGCACGAGATGAGCTACGACACGAGCTTCTCGTTCATCTACAGCCCGCGTCCCGGCACGCCCGCCGCGAACCTTCACGACGATACGCCGCGCGAAGCTAAGCTCAAGCGCCTGCAGCATTTGCAGGCGACCATCGACGCCAACGTCGTGCGCATCAGCGAAGCGATGGTCGGCAACGTCGAGCGCATCCTCGTCGAGCGCCCCGCGCGCAAGGACCCGACCGAACTCGCCGGCCGCACGGCCAACAACCGCGTCGTCAATTTCCCCGCGCCGGTGGCCTCGCACGCGCGTCTGATCGGCCAGATGATCGACGTGCGCATCACGCGCGCCTATCCGCATTCGCTGCGCGGCGAACTCGTGCTCGCGGAACATCCGGAATCCGTTGCTTGAACCTTGACCCCCGACCCATCGCCCAAGTCCTTAAGGAACGCACTTTCGCCTTGAAGAACGCCCCGTCCCTGGAATTCACCGCGCCGCGAGAAGACAACGCGCGCCTCGCCAACCTGTGCGGGCCGCTCGACGAAAACCTGCGGCAGATCGAACAAGCGCTCGACGTCACGCTCCAGCGGCGCGGCCATCGCATCTCGATCCGCGGACGCGGCGCGAAAGTCGCGCTCGGCGCGCTCGAAACGTTCTACAACCGCGCACGCGAGCCGCTGTCGGTCGACGACATCCAGCTCGCGCTCGTCGAATCGCGCCATCCGGGCAACCGCGGCGGCGCGCAAGACGATGCGGCGTCCAACCGCTACGACCCCGACCATCCGTTCGACGAACCGGCGGGCCAGGGCGACGAAAGCATCGACGAACTCGGCCCGAAACTCTACACGCGCCGCGCCGATCTGCGCGGACGCACGCCGGCGCAGCGCGAATACTTGAAGCAGATCGTCTCGCACGACGTCACCTTCGGCGTCGGGCCCGCGGGGACGGGCAAGACGTATCTCGCCGTGGCCTGCGCCGTCGATTCGCTCGAGCGCGATCAAGTCAAGCGCATCGTGCTCACGCGTCCGGCGGTCGAAGCGGGCGAGCGGCTCGGCTTCCTGCCGGGCGACCTCGCGCAGAAGGTCGATCCGTACTTGCGTCCGCTTTACGACGCACTCTACGATCTGCTCGGCTTCGACAAGACCGCCAAGATGTTCGAGCGGCAGATGATCGAAATCGCACCGCTCGCCTACATGCGCGGACGTACGCTGAACCACGCGTTCATCATTCTCGACGAAGCGCAGAACACGACGCCCGAGCAGATGAAGATGTTCCTCACGCGCATCGGCTTCGGCTCGAAAGCCGTCGTCACCGGCGATACGACGCAAGTCGACTTGCCGCGCGGCGCGAAAAGTGGGCTGATCGAAGCGCAGCAAGTGCTGGCGAACGTGCGCGGTATTGCGCTCACGCGCTTCACGAGTGCGGACGTGGTGCGTCATCCGCTCGTCGCCCGCATCGTCGAAGCGTACGACCAGCACACGAAGAAGGACGACGCCGCACCGATCGACGGGCGATGACGCCTCCCGCGAACCGAGAACGAATGAACGAGAAAACACGTGCGCCGCGGCTGAAGCTGGCGTTCCAGTTTCCGGCCGCCAAGGCGTTCCCCGAACACAAGGACGCGGTCTCGCGTGCGAACGTCGCCATCTGGATCAAGGCGGCACTGTTCGCCGACGGCGAGCTGACGGTGCGCTTGGTCGACGCCGACGAAGGCCGCCAGTTGAACCGCACCTATCGCGGCAAGGACTACGCGACGAACGTGCTCACGTTCGCCTACGCGGAGAGCGAAGACGATCCCGTTTCGGGCGACCTGATCCTGTGCTGCCCCGTGATCGAGCGCGAGGCGGCCGAGCAAGGCAAACCGCTCGCCGCGCACTACGCCCACATGATCGTGCACGGCACGCTTCATGCGCAGGGCTACGATCACGAGATCGACGAAGAGGCGGAAGAAATGGAAGCGCTCGAAACGGAGATCCTCGGCCGGCTGGGCTTCGCCGATCCGTACGGAGACCGCGCCCGCTAGCACGCCCACGATGTCCGACACGAGCCAGCTCCCCGCCCCGCTTGTTCCCGCCTGCCCGGGCTATCCGCCCGCGCTCGGCGAGGCGCGGCTGCTGGGCGAGGCCGAGCTTGCCGCATCGCTCGCCGATACGATGCGGCACTGGGACGGCGCGAGCGATCTATGGCTGTTCGGCTATGGCTCGCTGATTTGGAACCCCGGCATGCCGGCCGCGGAAACCGTGCGTGCGCGCGTACGCGGCTACCACCGGGGGCTGTATCTGTGGTCCCGCGTGAACCGCGGCACGCCGGAGCAGCCGGGCCTCGTGCTCGCGCTCGATCGCGGCGGCTCCTGTACCGGCATGGCGTTTCGGCTCGCGGGCGAAGGCGCGCGGCCGCATTTGGAGGCGCTCTGGCGGCGTGAAATGCCGATGGGCTCCTACCGGCCGGCCTGGCTCCCGTGCTGGCTCGCCGATGGGCGCCGCGTCGACGCGCTGGCGTTCGTCATGCGGCGCGACGTGCCGACCTACACAGGCAAACTGTCCGACGAAACCGTGAAGGCCGTATTCGGCTGCGCCACAGGCCGCTACGGCACGACGCTCGATTACGTCCGCCGCACCGTCGAAGCCCTGCGCGAATGCGGGATGCCCGATCGCGCGCTCGAAGCGCTGCTCAAGCGTTGCCTTTAGCGCCATCTCGTCGATCAATATCCGAGAAAAGCCGCGATACCGACGAGCGCTCCAAGCCCGGCCACGCCGAGCGCGCCGCCGAGCAGCCAGCGGCGGCGCGTGAGCAGCGTGATGGCCGCCAGCGAAATCGCGATTTGCGTGAGCGTCGTGGCCTGCGCCCAGCGGTGGTGCAGATGCAGTTGCCGTTCGCTGGCCGCGTCCGCTTGCGCGACGGCCTTCTCGAGCCCTTCGGCCTGCGCCCGGATCGCCTTCTTTTGGTCGACGTATTTGGCGGCGTCGGCGGTGAACTTGGCGCTCGCCTTCGGATCGGCCGCCGTCAGCGCGGCGCCGAGTTCGGCCAGATTCTGCTTCTCGCCCTTTGCCTGGTAGTAGCCCCACTGATTGGCCGCCTCCGTCTTGCGGATCGCGGCCTCGTTCTTGTAAAAGAGCGCGAGCCCCTCGGTGGACCCGCCTTGATACGAGAAGATCGCACCGATCGTCGCGAGCACGGCCGTCATGACGGCGATTCGGCCCGCGAACGGATCGGGCGGCGCGCCGCCGCTCTCGTGGCCATGCTCGTGATCGTGGCCCGCGTGTTCGAGCGCTTCTTCGTGCGGCCCGCGCACTTCAAACTCTTCGGACATAATTCTTTCGCGCAAACAAGGTAGAAGACTGAAGGCAATTCGAGCTTGCGCTCGCCTTACAGTGCCTGTCGCGAACTTTAGCAGGCCCATCGGCATAGATGGTCCTACTTTTGCGTGGTGTATCCTTTACTCTCCGTTTACCACGCGTCCAGCCGTCCCGGACGCACCGCCATGACCGACGCCTATCCCAGTCGACGCCATACCGACAAGCCTCCCGAAAAACGCTCGCTGCTCGAGCGCCTGACCGATTTCATTTCGCCCGAGCCCGAATCGCGCGGCGAACTGCTGGAAATCCTGCAAGACGCGCACGAGCGCAATCTGATCGACGCCGATTCGCTCTCGATGATCGAGGGCGTCTTCCAAGTGTCCGATCTTTGCGCGCGCGACATCATGGTGCCGCGCGCCCAGATGGACGCCATCGACATCGAGTGCAGCCCCGAGGAATTCATCCCCTTCGTCCTGGAAAAGGCGCACTCGCGCTATCCGGTGTACGAGGGCAACCGCGACAACATCATCGGCGTGCTGCTAGCGAAGGACTTGCTGCGCTATTACGCCGAGGAATCGTTCGACGTGCGCGGCATGCTGCGTCCGGCCGTGTTCATCCCGGAAGCGAAGCGGCTCAACGTGCTGCTCCACGATTTCCGCATGAATCGCAATCACATTGCAATCGTCGTCGACGAATACGGCGGCGTGGCCGGGCTCATCACGATCGAAGACGTGCTGGAGCAGATCGTCGGCGACATAGAAGACGAATACGACTTCGACGAGGAAAGCGGCAACATCATCGCCTCGCCCGACGGCCGCTACCGCGTGCGTGCGCTGACGGAAATCGAGCAGTTCAACGAAGTATTCGGCACGCATTTCTCGGATGAGGAAGTCGATACGATCGGCGGCCTCGTGACGCATCATTTCGGCCGTGTGCCGCACCGCGGCGAGCGCGTGCGCATCGACGATCTCATCTTCGAAATCCTGCGCGGCGACGCGCGCCAAGTCCACGTGCTGCTCGTGAGGCGAGATCCGCTCGCGGGCCAGCGCGAACGCGAAGCACAGCACGTTCAAACTTGATGGCCGAATCGATTACCTCCCGTCTGCGCGGCCGCGCCGCCCGGGCGAGCACCGCCACGGGGCCGGGCACGCTATCGCGCTGGCACTACGTCGCCGCGCTGGCGCTCGGCGCATTGAACACGCTTTCGTTCGCGCCGACGCCGCACGGCGGCTGGCTCGAAATCGCCCTCTTCGCCATGCTCTACGGCTGGCTTGCGCGCACGACCAGCTGGAAGAGCGCGGCCTTGACGGGCGGCGCGTTCGGCTTCGGCAACCTCGTCACGGGCGTTTGGTGGCTCTACGTCAGCATGCATCACTACGGCGGGATGCCGGCACCGCTCGCGGGCGCCGCAGTCGCGCTGTTCGCGCTCTACCTCGCGCTCTACCCGTCGATTTCGGCGGGGCTGTGGTCGTTCTGCGCGGGGCATGCCGCAGCACGCGGCTCGCGTGACGACGATGCGCGTCCGTTCTCACCGACCTGGCACGGCGCATTCGCGTTCGCGAGCGCCTGGGCGATCGGCGAATGGCTGCGCGGCACTGTCTTCACCGGCTTTCCTTGGCTTGCGAGCGGCTACGCGCAGGTCGACGGGCCGCTCTCCGGGTTCGCGGCGATCGGCGGCGTCTATGGCGTCGGCTGGGTCTTGGCGCTCACCGCGGCGCTCATCGTTCAGAGCGTGTGGGCCTGGTTCGCATCGGAGCGCCGGGGCGCGGCGATCGTCCTGCCGGCCGTGGCGGCGCTCGCGCTCATGGGCGCCGGCGTGCTGCTGTCACGCGTCGCCTGGACGCTACCCGGCAATGCGCCGCTGACCGTTCGGCTGCTGCAGGGCAACGTCAAGCAAGAGATGAAATTCGACGAAGCCGGCGTCACCGCCGCGCTCGACCTCTACGAGCGGATGATCACCGCGCACGCGGCCGATCTCATCGTCACGCCGGAAACGGCGATTCCGATGCTGCCGGAGCAGTTTCCGGAAACGTTCGGGCGCGCGCTGCGCACGTTCGCGGACAACACGGGCTCGTCGCTGCTGATCGGCGCGTTCGGCGCGTCGATCGGGCCCGACGGCCGATACGTAGACGAAACGAACAGCTTCTTCGGCGTCACGCCGGGCTCGCGCGAGCTGTACCGCTACGACAAGCACCATCTGGTGCCGTTCGGCGAATTCGTTCCATGGGGCTTTCACTGGTTCGTGCAGCTGATGAACATTCCGCTCGGCGATCTCGCCCGCGGCAAGCCCGTGCAGCACGCCTTCATGGTTCATAACCAGCCGGTGGACGTCGACATCTGCTACGAAGATATCTTCGGCGAGGAGATCGCGCGCACGCTGCGCGAGGCCGCCGTGCCCGCGGGCGTGCTCGTGAACGCGTCGAACCTGGCCTGGTTCGGCGATACGATCGCGCTCGATCAGCACCTGCAGATGGCGCGCATGCGCACGCTCGAAACAGGGCGGCCGCTCATCGCGGCAACCAACACCGGCACGACCGCAGTCATCGATGCGCAAGGCCGCGTAACGGCGCGCCTACCCGCATTCACGACGGGCCAGATCGAAGCGAAGGTGCAAGGCATGACGGGACGCACACCGTACATCAGTGTCGGCAACAATCTGGTACTTGCACTCTCGCTGGTGCTGATCGCCTTCGGGTTTGCATACGGTCCGGGGCGCAAAAGCCGCAACGCACGGCCAATCCGGTAAAATTCACTGTTTTAGCGCTGGGCAGCGGTTCTGCCGCCTGCCCGCCCGATACCGTGCACGAGCGCGCCCACGCGCGACCGGCCGGTAGCCGGGCCCATCCGCCTTCAGCCGCCATAGGCACGACATGCTCACGTTTCAGCAAATCATCCTGACGCTGCAATCCTATTGGGACCAACAGGGTTGCGCGCTGCTCCAGCCGATCGACTTGGAAGTCGGCGCCGGCACTTCGCACGTCCATACGTTCTTGCGCGCCATCGGGCCCGAGCCTTGGCGCGCGGCCTACGTGCAGCCGTCGCGGCGCCCGAAGGACGGCCGCTACGGCGACAACCCGAACCGCCTGCAGCACTACTACCAGTACCAGGTCGTGCTCAAGCCCGCGCCGGAAAACATCCTCGATCTGTACCTCGGCTCGCTCGAAGCGCTCGGCTTCGATCTGAAGCAAAACGACGTGCGCTTCGTCGAAGACGATTGGGAAAACCCGACGCTCGGCGCCTGGGGCCTCGGCTGGGAAGTCTGGCTCAACGGCATGGAGGTCACGCAGTTCACCTACTTCCAGCAAGTGGGCGGCCTCGACTGCAAGCCGGTGCTCGGCGAAATCACGTACGGCCTCGAGCGCCTCGCGATGTATCTGCAAAAGGCCGAGAACATCTACGACCTCGTCTGGACCGAATGGGAAGAAGCGGGCCCGAACGGCCCCGAACTGCGGCGCCTCACCTACCGCGACGTCTACCACCAGAACGAAGTCGAGCAATCGACCTACAACTTCGAATACGCGAACGTCGAGCTGCTGTTCTCGCAATTCAACAGCTACGAATCGGAAGCGAAGCGCATGATGGAATCGCAGCTTGCGCTGCCCGCCTACGAACTCGTGCTCAAGGCCGGGCATACGTTCAATCTGCTCGATGCGCGCGGCGCGATCTCGGTCACGGAGCGCGCGGCCTACATCGGCCGCATCCGCGCGCTGTCGCGGCTCGTCGCGCAAGCCTATTACGATTCGCGCGAAAAGCTCGGCTTCCCGATGCTCGGCAATCCCGTTCACGGGGTGCCCGGCTTGACGACGGACGAGCAGGACGCCGCGATGCCGGCATGGGCGCCGCCGCTGAAGGTCGAGCGCAAGATCGACAAGGAATGACGAGACCCAACGAACATGAATCAAGCTCACCAAGCCACCCTGCTCGTCGAACTGCTGACTGAGGAATTGCCGCCGAAAGCGCTCGCGCGTCTGACCGACGCATTCGCGCAAGGCCTCGTCGAACGCCTGGCCGCGCGCGATCTCGTCGCCGGCGAGCCTTCGTTCGAACGCTTCGGCACGCCGCGCCGTCTCGCGGTGCTCGTGAAGAACGTGCGCGCCGTCGCCCCCGAAAAACAAGTCCGCGAAAAGGTGCTGCCCGTCTCGGTCGCCCTCGATGCGAACGGCCAGCCCACGGCACCGCTCGCAAAGAAGCTCGCGGCGCTCGGTTTTCCCGATGTCCAGGTGGCCGATTTGGAACGCGCCTCCGACGGCAAAGCGGAGGCGTTCTTCCTGCGCTACGCAGCCCCTGGCGCAACGCTCGCCGACGGTCTGCAAGCCGCGCTCGAAGAAGCGGCGGCAAAGCTGCCGATTCCGAAGGTCATGACTTACCAGCGGCCCGACGGCACGAACGTTCAGTTCGTCCGTCCGGTGCAGCGTCTTACGGTCCTGCACGGCGATAACGTCGTGCCCGTCACGGCATTCGGCATCGACGCCGGCGACGCTACGCTCGGCCATCGCTTCCTGTCGGACGGCCTCGTCGGGCTCCTGCATGCCGACGAATACGCGCAAACGCTGCGCGCCAAAGGCCGCGTGATCGCGAGTTTCGACGCGCGGCGCGCGAGCATCGTCGAGCAATTGAACGCGCACGCGCACGGCGACAGCGTCGTGATGCCCGAGGCGCTGCTCGATGAAGTGACTGGGCTCGTCGAATGGCCGGTCGTCTACGAATGCCGCTTCGAGGATCAATTCCTGCAAGTCCCGCAGGAATGCCTGATTCTGACGATGCAGACGAACCAGAAGTACTTCGCACTCACCGATCAGGCCGGCAAGCTGCGCTCGCGCTTCTTGATCGTCTCGAACATCGAGACGGGCACGCCGGGCGACATCGTCGAGGGCAACGAGCGCGTCGTGCGCCCGCGTCTGGCCGATGCGAAGTTCTTCTTCGAGCAAGACAAGAAGAAGCCGCTCGCCGATCGCGTGCCGTTGCTTGCGAACGTCGTCTATCACAACAAGCTCGGCTCGCAGCTCCAGCGTGTCGAGCGTCTCGAAGCGCTCGCGCGCGCCATCGCGCCGCTCGTCGGCGCCGATCCCGCGCAAGCCGCGCGCGCCGCGCGCCTCGCCAAGGCCGATTTGCTGACCGACATGGTCGGCGAATTCCCCGAGCTGCAAGGCACGATGGGCACCTACTATGCCCGCCACGACGGCGAAGCCGAGGAAGTCGCGCTCGCTTGCACCGAACACTACCAGCCGCGCTTTTCCGGCGATGCGCTGCCGGGCACGCGCGTCGGCACGGCCGTCGCGCTCGCCGACAAGCTCGAAACGCTCGTGGGCATCTGGGGCGTAGGCCTCGTGCCCACCGGCGAGAAGGACCCGTTCGCGCTGCGCCGCCATGCGCTCGGCATGCTGCGCATCCTGATCGAGAAGCAACTGCCGATCGATCTCGTCGCGTTGCTGAATGTGGCCACGGGCTGCTTCGGCGCCGCGCCGCAGGTCGCCGACTGCACGGGCGCGCTCTACGCGTTCTTCATGGACCGGCTGCGCGGCCTGCTGCGCGAGCGCGGCTACGCCGCGACGGAAATCGAGGCCGTTTTGAGCCTGCAGCCGAGCAAAGTCGACGACATCCTTGCCCGGCTCGACGCCGTGCGCGAATTCTCGGCGCTGCCCGAAGCCGGTGCACTCGCCGCCGCCAACAAGCGCATCACGAACATTCTGAAGAAATCCGAAGCCGAGGTGAGCCTCACCGCGGCCGGCGCGACGGCCCCGAACGGCGCGGCCGCGCCGTCGGTGCAATCGGCGCTGCTCGTCGAACCGGCGGAACGCTCGCTCTCCGAGCAGCTGAAGAAAGTCACGCCGACGGTTCAAGCGCAGCTCGAGCAGCGCGACTACACGCGCGCGCTGTCGGCGCTCGCCGCGCTGCGCGATCCCGTCGACACGTTCTTCAACGACGTGATGGTCAACGCCGAGGACACCGCGCTGCGCAAGAACCGGCTCGCCCTGCTGGCCGAGCTGCACACGCAGATGAACTGCGTGGCCGACATCTCGAAACTCGCGGCGTAAGCGAGCGGAAGCGACTGCCATGACCTCCGCCAAGAAGCTCGTCGTCCTCGATCGCGACGGCGTCATCAACGTCGATTCGGACGCCTTCATCAAAACGCCCGACGAGTGGATCGCGATCCCGGGCAGCCTCGAGGCGATCGCGCGGCTCAATCAGGCCGGCTATCGCGTCGCCGTCGCCACGAACCAGTCGGGCATCGGCCGCGGCTTGTTCGACATGGCGACGCTGAACGCGATGCACGAGAAAATGCATCGCGCGGCGGCGGTTCTCGGCGGCCGCATCGATGCCGTCTTCTTTTGTCCGCACACGGCCGAAGACCAATGCGAGTGCCGCAAGCCGAAGCCAGGCATGCTGCAGGCGATCGTCGACCGCTTCGAGATCGACCCGGCCGCGACGCCGACCGTCGGCGATTCGCTGCGCGATTTGCAGGCCGGCGCCGCGCTCGGCTTTCCGACCCACCTCGTACTGACCGGCAAAGGCAAGAAGACGCTAGCGGCGGGCGGCCTGCCCGAGGGCACGAAGGTGCACGACGACTTGAAAGCGTTCGTGCTGTCGTTCCTCGCGGAGCAGCAAGAATAAGTAGCGCGTGAGCGCGTGCGCGGCACGCCTCACGCCAACCGATCGAAGACACCGATGCGATTCATCCGCTTTTTCCGCTCGCTGCTGTTGTTCCTATATTTCATCTTCTACACCGCGCCGTATGCGACGGCCTGCTTCATCGCTTTCCCGTTCATGAACGCGGACCGGCGCTACTGGATGGCCGTCGGCTGGTGCCGTTCCACGGTCAACGTCGTACGCTATCTGAACGGGATTCGCTATCGGATCGAAGGGGCGGAGAATTTGCCCGACGGCCCCGCCGTGCTGCTCTCGAAGCATCAGTCGGCATGGGAGACCGTCGCGTTTCCGGCGATCATGCCGCGCCCGCTGTGCTACGTGTTCAAGCGCGAGCTGCTTTACGTCCCGTTCTTCGGCTGGGCGCTCGGCATGCTGAAAATGGTTCACATCGACCGCAAGGAAGGCAAATACGCGTTCGCCTCCGTCGTGAAGCAAGGCAAGCTGCGCATGAGCGAAGGCGCTTGGGTGATCATGTTCCCCGAAGGCACGCGCACGCCGGTCGGCAAGCAAGGCAAGTACAAAACCGGCGGCGCGCGCTTCGCGATCGACTCCGGCGCGCCTGTCGTGCCGATCGCGCATAATGCCGGTCATGTCTGGCCGCGCAATTCGTTCATCAAGTACGCGGGCACGGTGACGGTGTCGATCGGCAAGCCGATCGAGTCCGCCGGCCTCACGCCCGACGAACTCAATACGCGCGTCGAGGCGTGGATCGAGGCGGAAATGCGCCGCATCGATCCCGACGCCTATAGCGATGCCGACGGCGCCGCCGGTCCGCGTGCCAGCCGCCGCTCGAATGCGCAAGCAACGTAAGTAGGTAAGGTACAACCTAAGCAGGTAAGCCGCCCAACAATGCCAAAGTCCGCCAAGCCTCCCGCGGCAAGCGCGCTCGATACGCGACAGCTCGACCTGCCGCTGTTCGGCAGCCCGGCCGACGAAGGCGCGCTCGTCCCGCCGGCGGTCTCGGCACCGCCTCGGCAGGAGCCGACGCCGAACGGCGTGAAGCTGCGGCGCGTGACGTTGAATGGACACACGATCGAATACGCGTTGAAACGCTCGTCACGACGCACGATCGGATTTTCGATCGACGGCAGCGGCCTGGCGATCACCGCGCCGCGCTGGGTCACGCTGGCCGATATCGAGACGGCAATCGCGGGCAAGGAGCGCTGGATCGTTGCGAAACTGGCGGAATGGCAAACGCGCGCCGAACAGCGCGCCTTGCCGCGCATCGAATGGCGCGACGGTGCGCAGATTCCCTACCTCGGCAAACCGGTGCAAATCGCGCTCGCGTCGGCGAATGCGTCGCTCGTGTTCGACGAGCGGAACGCGACCCTAGCGCTGGCGCTGCCGGCTCACGCCGACGCGCAGCAGATCAAGGATCGCGTGCAAGGCTGGCTGCAAACCGAGGCCAAGCGCGTGTTCGGCGAGCGGCTCGACTACTATGCGCAACGGCTCGGCGTCGCGTACAAAGGCTATGCGTTGTCTTCGGCGGCCACGCGCTGGGGCAGTTGCTCGAGCGACGGCCGTATCCGTCTAAATTGGCGGCTCATTCACTTTCCGATGTCGATCGTCGACTACGTCGTCGCGCACGAACTGGCTCATTTGCGCGAAATGAATCACAGCCCGCGGTTTTGGCAAACGGTGGAATCGATCTTTCCCGAGTTTCGCGAGGCGCGGCACACGCTCAAGCATCATCCGCCGGAATTGCTGCCGACGCTTTGAGGAGTTGCGGGCGCGATATCGCTCGTTTCGATTTGTGGTCGTAGTCGCGGTGTTTTTGATTCTCGGTCAAAAAACAAACTCTGCACGACTCCCTTCTTTTTGACTCATAGTCAAATTCCCCACTCAATAGTTTATATCGGGTGACGTCGTGCACGTCGCGCGTTGCTATCGCTCGTCAGTCGAAGCGCCACTCTCGTTAGTCGAATAGACAGAAGTCAGGACTACCGTGTAAGCTGTCAAGCGGGCCGTGTCGATATAACGATACGAAATTTTTTCGACAGATCACATTCATGACTTTCTCATTACACAGCGCCTATTCGTCACTGAAGGGGTCCGTCCATGCGGGCGGACGACGGTTGCTATCGCAGCGTGAATCGTTGGCGGGGAAAACGCCGCCGGGTCGCGGCATCGAAGCCGGAGTTCGCCGGATGCTTCGTCCGATCGCTTATTGCCTTGCCGCCAGCTTGGCGCTTGGATCGAATTTGAGCCACGCGCAAAAAACCGAGCCTAAGCTGCATCTGATCTACAACGCAAACGCGGATTTGTGTACCTCAGCCTTCCGCACGCTCACATCGATACATCGACGGTATCCGAAGGCGAACTACATAGCCGACGAGCCGAAAGCCTTCTTCTCAACGCCGGGTTTTGGGGAGCCTCATTGGCTGTCGAAGAGCGATCCGGCAGTAGTCGAGCTTGGAATGGGGGACCCGCGGTTTACACGTCTAGACTTCGCCGACGGTCAGCGACTCATCGCTGTTAACGATATTCCGCTTGGCTCCCACGGAGATTTCACGACTGATGTCTGGATCGCGAAGCCAGGTAAAAATCTGGCCATCAGGGATGACATCAAAGTAAACGATGACACGCTCACTTCAGCGGATCCTGCAGACGTCGAACTTTTGATCGACTTCGAGCGGGACAAAGTCCGATCGTCATCGCCCTATCCGTTGGTGAGCCTGGGCAAAAAAACTTTTTCCTTCGACGAAGGGTCTCCGCCAAACAGCAGCGCAATTAAGTCAGCGAACGACCTCTTTATCGGGCCCGATTCGCAAGAACCGTTCGGGTTCAAAGGCAGGCTGTACTTCCTCGTGGGAGCCGCATTCGCCGGTCCGTGGACGATCTATGGGTTCGACAAGAATGCTGTCCCCACGATGGAATGCATTGCAGATTTTCAATAATGAAAAGCGATAACTGCACGGACAACGACCATGAGCGGCGAGACCCTTTCATCCCTGAGCGAATTTACTGGTCACTTCGAAAACGGTGATTTCGCAGCGAAAAACTTTGAGGATCCCTTTTATTACGAAAAATCGACCAAGACGATCAACTTCGGCTATGGGATCAACCTGACCGGCGCCGCCGCAGCTGCCGCCGCCAAACATCCGTATGCCCGGGAGATCATCGATGCGGAATTGAAGGCTCAGGGCATTACCATTACGGAGCATCAGTGGGAGTTGATCCGGAAAATTTCCGCGAATCCGAATCCGCGAGAAGTGGTCGATGACTTGAACCGCTCCCTCCCCGCTAAACACGGCAGCAGCTGGAAATCCGAAGCCGCAGCGGTGATGGACGCCTTCTACGCGAAGATCGTTGAACCCGAACTCGTCAAAAAAGTGCCGAACCTCGATTCGCTGCCTGTCGGCGCGCAATGGGCGCTGAAAGACCTGTACTACAACTCGCCCAAACTCTGGGGCCCGAAGATCGAAAAAGCCGCGAAAGACGGCGATCTCGTCGGCATCGCAAATGAACTCGCATTGGACACGACCCGGCATTCCGCCGGAACAGGCGCTGAACTTCGCTCGCTAGGGCGCGCGACGCTCGCGCTCGGCGGCATCCCGACGTACGGCCCAGACAACACCCTCACCAAAGTGGACTGGTCCCGCAGCAATCAGTCGGATCTATCTCTCTTCCATTTCCTCGCGTTGAGCACCACCGCGCAGGTTGGAATGAACCGCAGCTCAGCGGCCGAATACATTTCGAAGTGGGACCACAGAGTGTCGGCGAGCCACCGCGAGATCCTGGCGTCGCTCGAAACGCATGCTTCGACCGACGCTGCGAACAACAACACCATTACCCCACCGACGCCGCTCGATACGCATCCCGTCGACGCAGCGAACCAGAACACCATCAGTCCGGCCATGCCGCTCGATACACATCCCGTCGACACGGCGAATCAGAACATCATCGCCCCAGCAGCACCGTTCGATCTGTACGCCGTCGACGCCGCAAACCCGAGCACCATCACCCCAGCGGCACCGGATACCGCCGAGCTGCTCGTCGCCAACGAGCGCCGACCACGCTTCTGTTAATGACGAAGCGGCGCGGCACGCAAGCCCTGGAGCAGCTACCGCGCCCGCTTCCTTGACCTCCACCGCCCTCACACCGCGCAGTCGCACACCCGCGCTCGAATCGACACGCGCTTACTTCGTCTTCTTCTGAATGAACTCGACTTTATAGCCGTCCGGATCGGTGACGAACGCGATGACGGTCGTGCCGTGCTTCATCGGCCCTGCTTCGCGCGTGACGTTTCCGCCCTGCGCTTTGATCTTCTCGCACGCGGCATAGGCATCGTCCACCTCGATCGCGATATGGCCGTACCCGGCGCCGAGGTCGTAGGCCGTGGTATCCCAGTTGTGAGTGAGCTCGATGACCGCGCCCTCGCTCTCGTCCGTGTAGCCGACAAACGCCAGCGTGAAACGGCCTTCGGGATACTCGTGGCGGCGCAGCAGCTTCATGCCGAGCAGCTCGGTATAGAACTTGAGCGAGCGGTCGAGATCGCCGACTCGCAGCATCGTGTGCAGCAAACGCATCGTGAACTCCGGTTTCGTCGAAAAGAAGCGAATCTACCAAGAAAGCGTGATGGCCGCTCGCCCTGCCGTCATTGGGGTTACCTGTCCCCGGCCAAGCCAGTGCGCCAACGTTTTGGTAAGGTACACAGGCTCGTACCGGAATTTCGTCGACGCCGCCCGTACCGTCAACGACGTCAACGAATAGGCAGCGCCCCCTTACCATCCACGCTCCGCTCCAATCCACGCCTAAAGATATTTCGCATGAACACCGCCGCAGCAATCGCCACGCCGGCCCCCGTGCGCCGCGCCCCCGACACGTTCGCCATCGCCCTAATGGTATTGCTGTGTGCGATCTGGGGCCTGCAGCAAGTCGCGATCAAGACGACGAACGGCGCGCTCGGCCCCATGCTGCAGGCCGGCCTGCGCTCGACGATCGCCGCGCTGCTCGTGTTCGGCTGGGCTCGCTTGCGCGGCACGCCGCTGTTTCGGAGGGATGGAACGCTGGGCGCCGGCGTGCTGGCCGGCATCCTGTTCGCGGGCGAATTCGTCTGCATTTTCGCGGGCCTCACGTTGACGAGCGCCTCTCGCATGGCCGTCTTCCTTTACACGGCGCCGTGCTTCACCGCACTAGGTTTGCACGCGTTCGTCGCCGGGGAGCGGATGCGCCGGCTGCAGTGGTACGGTGTCGCCGTGGCGTTCGCGGGCATCGCGCTGGCATTTGCCGACGGCTTCGCGCAAGCACCGGCTCCCGGCGCTTCCGCCCTCGCCGGGGTCCTCGGCGACGCGCTCGGGGTGCTCGGCGGCGTCATGTGGGCGGCGACGACGGTCGTCGTGCGCGCCAGCTCGCTCTCGCACGCAAGCGCGAGCAAGACGCTGTTCTATCAACTGGTCGTATCGGCCGTCGTTTTGCTCGCGCTCGCCTTCGCGCTCGGCGAGCAGCATCGCGTGCAGATCACGCCGCTGGCCGTGGCAAGCCTCGGCTACCAGGCCGTTATCGTCGCGTTCGTCAGCTACTTGACGTGGTTCTGGCTGCTCACGCGCTACATCGCCTCGCGGCTGTCGGTGTTCTCGTTTTTGACGCCACTGTTCGGCGTAGCCTTCGGCGTCGTGCTGCTCGGCGAATCGTTCAACACGCGCTTCGTGCTGGCAGCGCTGCTCGTGCTCGCCGGCATCGTGCTCGTCAACGCACCGGCACGCGCCGCAGCGCGCCAGTGAAGTAGCGAGGGACTTCATTCGCGTCGGGCTTGCGGCTTTCGGCGCGCTTGCATCGCTCGCCGCGCTTGACGCAGCGTAAGTCTCCCGCCGAAGTTCTTACCGCGCGCCCAGCGTTTGCGCCACGCGCACGTATTCGTCGACGGGAACATCCTCGGCGCGCCGTGCAAGATCGAAACCGAGCCCTTCGAAATCCACGCGATCGCGATACGCCGAGAGCGTATTGCGCAGCATCTTGCGCCGCTGCGAAAACGCTGCCGTCACGAGTTCGCCGAACACCGCCATGTCGACGGGCGCAAGCTCGCGCGGCGCGTACGGAATCATCCGCACGATCGCCGAATCGACCTTCGGGGGCGGCTGAAACGATTCGGGTGGCACGTCGAGTTGCTTGTCGATCACGTAGCGATACTGCAGCATGACCGACAGCCGCCCGAACGCCTTGGTACCGGGCTCGGCCACCATGCGCTCGACCACCTCGTTCTGCAGCATGAAGTGTTGATCGACGACGACCGGCGCGAACGTCATGAGGTGAAACAGCAGCGGGCTCGAAATGTTGTACGGCAAATTGCCGACGATACGCAGCGTCGGCTTCTCTTGCGTCTCGACGAGCGACGCGAAGTCGAAGGCCAAGGCATCGCCCGCGTGCAGCGCCAAAAGCTCGCCGAATTTGTCCTGCAATCGTGCGATGAGATCGCGATCGAGTTCGACCGCGTGCAGCGGCGCCTCGGGCGTGGCGAGCCGCTCGACGAGCGGCTCGGTCAGGGCGCCGAGGCCCGGCCCGATCTCGACCATCCGCTGCCCGCGCTCCGGCCTGATGAGTGAGACGATCGAATCGATGATGCCGAGATCGACGAGGAAGTTCTGCCCGAATCGCTTCCGTGCGAAATGGCCTTGATGCTGTCTGCTGGTGGACATCGAAATGTGAAAACCGAAAGGGTCGAAAAACGCCGCGCGGCCGAATTGATCAACGGCGATCGTCAGCCGGCGCGCCGGTTGCGCGCCATCGTGACAGCCGTGTCGATCGCCGCGATCATGCTGCCCGCATCCGCGCGCCCCGTGCCCGCGAGATCGAGAGCGGTGCCGTGATCGACGGACGTGCGGATGATCGGCAGCCCCAGCGTGATATTGACGCCCTCGCCGAAGGTCGCGTATTTGAGCACCGGCAGCCCTTGATCGTGGAACATCGCGAGCACGCAATCGGCCTCGTCGAGATAACGGGGCTGAAACAGCGTATCGGCCGGATAGGGGCCGCGCGCGTCGATGCCCCGCTTAACCGCCTGCTCGAGTGCCGGCGAGACGACGTCGATCTCTTCGCGCCCGAGGTAGCCGTTCTCGCCTGCATGCGGGTTCAAGCCCGTGACGAGAATGCGCGGCACGGGCAAGCCGAAATCGCGCCGTAAATCGTGATCGATGATGGCGAGGGTCTGAACGAGGCCGTCGACGCTAAGCGCAGCCGGCACGTCCTTGAGCGGCAGGTGCGTCGTGGCGAGGGCCACCCGTAGCGGGCGGGCGCCCGTGCCGGCCAGCATCATCACGACGCGCGCCGTACCTGTTCGTTCGGCGAGGTATTCCGTATGCCCCGTGAACGGGACACCGGCATCGTTGATCGTGCTCTTTTGCAGCGGCGCCGTCACGATCGCATCGAACCGCTCGCCCAGCGCGCCGTCGATCGCATCGTCGAGCAAGCCGAGCACGTAGCGGCCGTTGGCGGCATCGAGCCGGCCCGCCTGCGAAGCGGCGGCAAGCGGCCGGTGCCCGACGCCGACATGACCCGCTCCGCGCAGCGCCGCCCACTCGACGCCGACCGCGCGCGCACGCGCCTCGATCAACGCGGCATCGCCGAGCACCGTGAACGTCGCGCCGGGCCAATGGGCCGCGGCGCCCGCAAGCGCCGCCGCCGTCAGCTCCGGACCCACACCGGCCGGTTCACCGGTGGTGATCGCGATATTCAGCGGGGCTGGGCTTGCGGTGCTCGTCATCGTGGAGGGTGGCTGGTCTATCGTCTGTCGTCTGCCATCTATCGGCTCACTGCTGCGCAACCGGAACGTCGACCTTGTATTGGACGTAGGCCGAATCGCGCAGTTCGCGCAGCCAATCGGAATACGCTTGCTCGGCCTTGCGCTGGCCGATCGCCTGACGCGCCAGGTCCATCTGCTGCTGAACGGAACCCTCCGCGTCGCGCCGGCCGAGGACCTGGATCAGGTGGTAGCCGTACTCGCTGCGCACCGGCTCGCTGATTTCGTTGTCCTTCAGGTCGTTCATCGCGCGCTCGAACTCGGGCACGGTTTCGCCGGGGCTGATCCAGCCGAGGTCGCCGCCTTGCGAGGCCGAGCCGTCTTGCGAATAAGTACGCGCAAACTGCGCAAAATCGCCGCCCGCCTCGATCTGCTGCCGAATATCGAGCAGCTTTTGCCGCGCGGCGGCTTCGGACTCACCCTGGCCCACGCGAATCAGAATGTGCCGCACATGCGTTTGCACGAGCTTCGGGGCATCGGCCGCCGAGCCGCCGATACCGACGCGCCGGTCGACGAGACGCATCACCTCGAAGCCGTCATCGGTCCGGATCACGTCGGGCGCGACTTCGCCGGGGCGCAAATCTTCCGCGGCCTTGACGAACGCGTCCGGCAGATTTGCCGGTGCCTTGAAGCCCAAATCGCCGCCTTGCTTCGCGTCGGCCGCTTGCGAATTCTCTTTCGCGAGCGACTCGAACTTAGCGCCGGTCGTGGCCTGCGTCAGGATGGCCTCAGCCTTCTTGTGTGCGGCGTCGACGACGTCCTGTGCGGCACCGGCCGGCACCTTGACTAGAATGTGCTCGATGCGCAGATCCTGCTGGGCTCGCGCGCCCGGCCCGCGCTGGCTGGCGATGTAGTTCGCGACTTCGGCGTCGGACACCGACACCTTGCTGTCGACCTCTTTTTCACGCAGCTTCTGGAGCGTCAGTTCGTTGCGAGCATCGCTCGAGAACACCGACCAAGGCACGCCTTCGCCTTCGATCCGCGAACGGTAGACGTCGAGCGGCAGCTTGTTCGCCGCTGCGAGCCGCTGCAGCGTCTTTTGGACGTCCGCGTCGCTGACGACGATGCCGTCTTCCTTCGCCTTTTCGAGCTGAACGCGCTCGAGCACCATTTGATTGAGCACCTGCGAGCGCAGTTGAGCTTCCGGCGGCACGGGCGCGTGCTGCTGCTGAAGCCGCCGCGAGATGAGGCCCATGCGCTCGTCGAGTTCGCGCATGGTGATGACGTCGTCGTTGACGACCGCCGCGACGGAATCGACCGTCTGACCGGCTGCGGTTTGTCCCTTCAATGCCTGCGCCATGGCCGGCGCGGCCGACAGAAGAACGGCGGAAGCCACTGACGCCGCAAGCGTTGCCCAGCGAAGCTTATTCACGATTGCCACAGATGCTCCAAATATCCTGGGCCGCTTTTCGCGCCCCTTTTTTGCGCACACGACCCGGAAGGCCGTACGCGTTGCTCGTCCAATTACTCGTAATTGGTGAACCGTGCCAACGGCGGCAGCGGCGGCGGCGGCGGCTCGTAACCCGCCACGCCCGCGCGGAATGCCGCTACGAGCCCGTTATCGACATTCGAGAGGCCCTTTAGCGTCAACTGCGCCAGCACCCGCGTATCCGTCGTGTACTGCCCCAAGGAATTGACGCCGTTAGCATAACGCTGCGCGCCGACACCGAGAATCCAGCAATCGGCATCGTACTGGAAGCCGGCGAGGGCGTCGACGAAGCGATGCCCATCCAAATCGTATTTGGCCCGGGCCACGGCGTAGAGCCGGTGCGTCAGCGGCCATTCCCCCGAAACCAGTATCTGGTTGATCGGCTGGTTGCTGAGCGTCGGGTTCGCACGGGTGTACCGATAGGCTACGTTGATGACCTTGCGGTCTTCGGGACTGAACCCAAAGCCGATGCTCGAGCGCACAAGCTGATGCTGGTCCGCATTATATTGGAACGCCGTCTCCGAGGCGAAATCGGCTCCGAGCTTAAGCGAAGCCCCAACGAGCAGATCCGAATGACTCGTGGCCGGAGTGGGCGTGGTCGAGTCCAGCACCACTCGCTGATCGGTGAAGTAATACTGCTGCGCGATCACGAAGCGCGCGCGCTCGTCCCCGGTCGCCGCATTGATGAAGCGCGTCGTCAACGCCGCCGTGAGGCGGTTGGCGTCGGCGATGCGGTCGTTGCCGACGAACGTATTCGGCGTGAAGATTTCGGCCAGACCGAAGTCCGATTCGGCCGTATCGAACAGTGGTGCGAAGCTCTGGTCGCGGTACGGCGTGTAGACGTAGTAGAGCCGCGGCTCGAGCGTCTGGATGTAGTCGTCGCCGAACAGACGGATCGAGCGGTCGAAAACGAGCCCGCTGTCGAAGCTGAAGGTCGGAATCGATTCCGTGAACGCCTTCGGCTGTCCTGCCGGCGCCGTGCTTGAAATGTTGCTCAAGTCGTACGACGCGAAGTGCCACTGCACCTTCGGCGTGACGAAATACCCCGGCCCGACGATTCCGTACGACACGTACGGGTTGAACACGAACCGGTCGCCCTCGGTCGAATCGGCCGTCGTAATCCGAAAGCGCGAGTAGTCGGCCTCGGCGCCGAAGTCGAATCCGCCGATGTTGTACTTCGCGTATTTGACGTTCAACTCCGGCTCGCGGCCGTACGGCGGCGTGGAACCTTGCTGCGTTTGCCAGTGCTGCACGCGCGCGAGCACCGACCAAGGCCCGTTGTTGTAAGTGAGGCCGGCTTCCTGCTGGAACAGCGTCTGCGTGCCGTTCAGGAACTCGTTGCCGGCCGAGGCGAGATCCTTGGTGTAATTTTGATCGGAGACCCGGTTATACGAGACGTACGCGCCAAAGCCGTTACCGAGGCTCTGAGCGTGCTGCCAGTAGATCGCATACCGATTCTCATGGGCGAGCGCATCGTTCGGCAGAAACTCGGCGGTGAACGTACCCGAGTAGGTGGGCGACAGATAGCGGAACGCCGCCTGCGTTTGCACGCCGCGCTTGGAGATCAGGCGCGGCGTCAGCATCAGATCGCGATTGGGCGCGATGTTGAAATAGTACGGAAGCGATAGCTCCAAGCCGTTCGTCGAGCCCATCGAAAACGTCGGCGGCAACAAGCCGCTCCGTCGATCGCCCGTGAGCGGAAACGACATCCACGGGCTCGCGAAGATCGGCACGCCTTGGAAAAACAGCACGCTGTTGTGCGCGACGCCTTCGTCCGCGCCCGTATCGAAATCGAACCGCGAGCCGCGGATGTACCACGAGGGTTTCTCGCACTGGCAAGCCGTATAGGTGCCGCTCGTGAACTCCGAGCGCTCGGCATCGAGCAGATCGACACGCTGCGCGCTGCCCGAGCCGCCGTTCGAATTGAAGTGGTACTTCGGCAGCGGCATGTAGCCTTGGCTGGCCTCCACCTTCAAATGCGCTTCCGGGCCCGCGAACAACACGCCGTTTTCGATCACGCGCACGCTGCCGTACGCGTCGGCCATGTCCGTGTCCTGATCGTAGTGGAACGCATCGGCCTTGATCACGGCCACGCCGCGCCGCAGTTCGCCCGCGCCCTTCACCGCGACGTCCTGATCGGCCGTGCCTCGCGCCTGATCGCCGATCACGAAGGTGGCGGGCGAGCTGCCCGGGAGCAACGGATGCTCTTCGAGCTGCGGCGCAAGCCGCAGCCCCCATGGCGCATCGGTCTGCTGCGGCTGCGCGGCAGCGCCCGACAACTGTGCATGGGATACGGAAGGCATCAAGCCCGGTACGGCGATCAATGCCGTAGCGAGCCGCCTCAAGCGCGGCAGCTTGTCGCCGGAAAAATTCGTTAAAAGGGGCTGTCTGGGCGGCATCTATCGTTTGGCGAATCGGCTCGGCGGCGCTCTCCCCACCCGCCGCACGTTACTCGGACCGCCCGCGTGCGCGCCGCGCCGCGGCGCATGCCGGCGACGAGCGCGCGCATACGGACGACGAGCAGTCGAACGGAACCGTGCAAAAGCCGACACGGGAACAGGGGCGCAACATGAAAAGTCGTCGGGTATTATATGGCAAGACGTTTTGCAGCCCGCTGACACAATGACCGATTTCCCCACCGATACCCGGCGCGATGCGCTCGCCGCCTGGCTCGGCACGCTTGCTCCCCGCTACGGCCTCGACTTGCCGAGCCTCGTCCCGGCCTCGGCCGATGCCAGCTTCCGCCGCTATTTCCGCCTCGCCGCCGCCGGCGAGCACGGCGCGTCGCTGATCGCCGTCGACGCGCCGCCTCCCGAAAAATGCCGCGAGTTCGCGCAGATCGCGCAGATGCTGGCCGACGCCGGCGTGCACGTGCCGCGCGTGCTCGAATGCGACTTCGACGCGGGCTTCATGCTCGTGACCGATCTCGGCACGCGCGCCTATATCGCCGAGATGGACTCGAGCGATACCGCGCGCGCCAAACCGCTGATGCGCGCCGCGATCGATGCGCTGATCCGCTGGCAATCGAGTTCGCGCGAGGACGTGCTGCCGCCTTTCGACGAAGCGTTCCTGCGCCGCGAGATGGAGCTGATGCCCGAATGGTACGTGGCTCGGCACATCGGCCGCGAGGTCGACGAGAAGATCCGCGGCGTGCTCGACCGTACCTATGCACTGCTGATCGCGAGCGCTCGCGCGCAGCCGCAAGTGTTCATGCTGCGCGATTTCATGCCGCGCAATCTGATGATCTGCGAGCCCAACCCCGGTGTGCTCGATTTTCAAGATGCGGTGTACGGGCCGATCGCCTATGACGTCGCATCGCTGCTGCGCGACGCATTCATCAGTTGGGACGAAGAGTTCGAACTCGACTGTTTCGTCTACTACTGGGAGCGCGCCAAAAAGGCCGGCCTGCCCGTCGACCCCGATTTCGGCGAGTTCTACCGGCAGATCGAATGGATCGGGCTGCAACGGCACATCAAGGTCCTGGGCTTGTTCGCCCGGCTGCACTACCGCGACGGCAAGCCGCGCTACCTGGCGGACTTGCCGCGCTTCGTCGGCTACGCGCGCAAGGTAGCCGAGCGCTATCGCCCGCTCGTGCCGTTCGCACGGCTGCTCGACGATCTCGAGAGCCGCGCGCCGGAAGTCGGCTACACGTTTTGAGCGGACGATCGACGGTCCACAGTCCAAGATCCTAGACACTCACCCGATGACGCACGCACTCACGACGGCCATGATTTTCGCCGCGGGCCGCGGCGAGCGGATGCGCCCGCTCACCGACACACGGCCCAAGCCGCTGCTCGAAGCGGGCGGCAAGCCGCTCATCGTTTGGCAAATCGAACGTCTCGCACAAGCGGGTTTTACGACGATCGTCATCAACCACGCGTGGCTCGGCGAGCAAATCGAGCAGATGCTGGGAGACGGCGCGCGCTACGGCGTACAGATCGCCTATTCTGCCGAGACCGAGGCCCTCGAAACGGCGGGCGGCATTGCCAAGGCACTGCCGCTGCTCGAGGCGGACGGCTGCGCGCGGGTGTTCGCGGCCGTCAGCGGAGACGTGTTCTGCGATTTCGACTACGCGCGGCTGCGCGAGCCGGCCGCGCGCGTGGCCGCGTCCGAGCAACCGCGCATGCACCTCGTCATGGTGCCGAATCCGCCTTTTCATCCGCGCGGCGATTTCGCGCTCGACGGGACGGGGCATCTGTCGCTCGAGGGAGAGACGCGCTACACGTTCGGAAACATCGGCGTCTACGACACGCGCATGTTCCACGCGCTTGCCCCGGGCGAGCGCCGCGCGCTGACGCCCTACTACCGGGAGACGATCGCCTCGGGACTCGCGAGCGGCGAGCTTTACGAAGGGCGCTGGGAAAACGTCGGCACCCCCGATCAATTGCGCGCCCTCGATGCCGCGCTGCGCGGCGCCGGTCGCGCCGTCAACGGCTAAACGCCGACGGCCAACACGCGACGCCTAACGGCTGACGCCTAAGCGCCGGCCGCGCCATCCTCGGGAAATCCTAGGCGAAGGCGAGCGACTCAAGCGCCTTCGCCGTGCGCCGCGCTTTCCGCATGCGCGCGAGAGACGGCGCGCTGCTGCAGGGCCCACATTTGCGCGAATGCCCCACCCGCCTCGAGCAGATCGGCGTGCGTCCCGCGCTCGACGATGCGCCCGTGATCCATCACGATGATCTGCTCGGCATGCACGACGGTCGAGAGCCGATGCGCGATGACGAGCGTCGTGCGCCCGCGCGCGATCTGATCGAGTTCCTGCTGGATCGCGCGTTCCGAATGCGAATCGAGCGCGGACGTCGCCTCGTCGAAAATGAGGATCGGCGGATTCTTGAGCAGCGTGCGCGCGATCGCGACGCGCTGTTTCTCGCCGCCCGATAGTTTGAGCCCGCGCTCGCCCACGGCCGTGTCGTATCCCTTCGGCAAGGTTTCGATGAAATCGTGGATATGGGCCGCGCGCGCGGCGGCGATCACTTCGTCGCGCGTCGCCGAGGGGCGCCCATAGGCGATGTTGTAGTAGATCGTGTCGTTGAACAGGACCGTATCCTGCGGCACGATCCCGATCGACGCGCGCAGCGAATCCTGCGTCACGTCTCGAACATCCTGCCGATCGATGGTAATGGCGCCGCCCCGCTCGCGATCGATGTCGTAAAAGCGGAACAGCAGCCGCGCCAGCGTCGATTTGCCCGAACCGCTCGGCCCGACCACGGCCGTCGTCGTGCCCGCCGCGATCGAAAACGTGACATCGTCCAGGATGATGCGCGAATGCTCGTAGCCGAAACGCACGTGCTCGAAGCGCACTTCGCCGCCGTGCACGGCGAGCGGGGCCGCACCGGGCGAGTCGGGCACCTCGCGCGCGGCGCCGAGCAGCGTGAACATCCGGTCCATGTCGGTCAGGCTCTGCTTGAGCTCGCGATAGACCACGCCCAGAAAATTCAGCGGCACGTACAGTTGCAGCATGAACGTGTTGATGAGCACGAGATCGCCAAGCGTGAGCCGTCCCGCCATCACGCCTTGCGTCGCGCGCCACAGGATCAGGACGAGCGCCGTGCCGATGATCGTTTGCTGACCGAAGTTGAGCACCGACAGCGAGTTTTGCGATTTGATCGCGGCGGCCCGGTAGCGCTTCAGGTTTTCGTCGTAGCGACGCGCCTCCCAGTCTTCGTTGTTGAAGTACTTGACCGTCTCGTAGTTGAGCAGCGAATCGATTGCCCGCGAGTTGGCGCGCGAATCGAGTTCGTTCATCGTGCGGCGAAAATGCGTGCGCCACTCCGTCACCTTGACCGTGAACACGATGTACGTCACCAAAGCGGCAAACGCGACGAGCGCGTAGTAGGCCTCGTATTTGACGACGAAGAAACCGAGGACGAGGCCGACTTCGACGAGCGTCGGCAAGATGCTGTAGAGCGAGTACGAGATCAGTTGCGATATGCCGCGCGTGCCGCGCTCGATGTCGCGCGACATGCCGCCCGTCTGCCGGTCGAGGTGAAAGCGCAGCGAAAGCGAATGCAAATGGCGGAATACCTTCAGCGCGATCTGGCGCACGGCGCTTTCCGTCACCTTCGAAAACAGGATTTCGCGCAGTTCGGTGAACATCGACGTCGATAGCCGCACGAGCGCATAGGCGATGACGAGCAAGCCCATCCCGCCGGCGAGCACGATCGCCGGGTCGTGTTCGGCGCGGCCGAGCGCCGTCAGCCGCTGCATCGAAGCGAGGCCGTCGACGATGTGCTTCATGACGATCGGCACGCCGAGATTGGCGAGCTTCGCGCTGATGAGGCACGACAACGCGAGCGCGACGCGCCCCTTGTAGTCGGCGAGATAGGGAAGCAGCGAACGAATCGTCTGCCAGTCGCGGCGCGGCGCGCCGGAGGCGGCGGCGGGCGCGGGTTCTTGCGAGGAGCTGTAGCGGCGCATGGGGCGAAATAGAAGCAAAGCCGCGGCGGCGGCGGATCGAGCGGCGGCCCGCGGGACCCGCGCTTCCCCGGCGAACGGTGCGCCGCCCAGTGTCCTGAGCGCGACCCGTGCGCCGTGTGCGCGTTTGCCCGTACAATTTCGCTGGCCGGCCTATCGTTGACGGCTATTGTCGCAGGCTCGGCCCATTGTCGCTGAACAGGTACCCCGATGACCCACTCCCCCCCGCTGCTTCCGCAAAAAAACTGCGCACTGCGCGTCGTGCCGCAGCCCTCTGACGCCAACGTGCACGGCGACGTGTTCGGTGGCTGGATCATGGCGCAAGTCGACATCGCGGGCTCGATTCCCGCCAGCCGGCGCGCCAACGGCCGCGTCGCGACGGTCGCCGTCAACTCGTTCGTGTTCAAGCAGCCGGTTTTCGTCGGCGATCTGCTCAGCTTCTACGCCGATATCGTGAAAACGGGCACGACCTCGATTACCGTATCGGTCGAAGTGTTCGCCCAACGGATGAGCCTGACGGAAGAACTCGTCAAAGTGACGGAAGCCACGCTCACGTACGTCGCGACCGACAAGGACCGCCGTCCGCGCGCGCTTCCTGATCTGAAGTAACAACAATCGGCGGCGGGCCGCTCGCCCTGGCGCGGCAGCCCCAAGCCTCTAGCTTCACGCGCGCGGAATCAAGCCGGCACGCCCGCGGCCGCGCGTGCGCTCAGCGCGCCCGCTTGCTGCAGCATTTCGGGAATGGCGTCGTGCGGCATGGGCCGCGCAAAGAAGTAGCCTTGCATTTCGTTGCAGGCCCGCTCTTTCAGGAAGTCGAGCTGCGCCGCCGTCTCGACGCCCTCCGCGATCACCTGCAATTGCAGCGAATGCGCGAGCGCGATGATGGCGGACGTGATCGTTTCGTCGTCGCTCGAGGCGCCGATGTCGGACACGAACGAGCGGTCGATCTTCAGACGATCGACCGGGAAGCGCTTCAGATAGCTCAAGCTCGAATAGCCGGTGCCGAAGTCGTCGATCGCGAGGCCGATGCCGAGCGCGTGCAGTTCGGCCAGCATCGTCACGGCCTCCTCCGCGTTGCGCATGATCGTGCTCTCGGTCAACTCCAGCTCCAGATACTGCGGCTCCAGGCCTGTTTCCTCGAGGATCGCCATCACGAGCTTGGCGATGTCGCGCTGCTGGAACTGCCGCGCCGACAAATTCACCGACACGCGCGCGGGCGGCAATCCCTCGTCCTGCCAAGCCTTGTTCTGGCGGCACGCCTCGCGCAGCACCCACTCCGACAGGGGGCCGATGAGGCCGCTCTCCTCGGCCACGGGAATGAACGCCGACGGCGGCACGAGCCCCACTTCGGGATCGAGCCAGCGCACAAGCGCCTCCATGCCGACAATCTGCCCCGTCTCGATGTCGACCTGCGGCTGGTAGTGCAGCAAAAATTCGCCGTCCCTCAGTGCACGCCGCAAACGCCGCTCGAGGTTGAGCCGGGCCCCGACGCTCGTGTTCATCTCGGGCTGGTAGAACTGGAACGTGTTGCGGCCCATGTCCTTGGCGCGGTACATCGCGAGGTCGGCCTTCTTCAGCAGGGTCTCGACATCCTCCCCGTCCTGCGGGAACAAGCTCGCGCCCATGCTGCAGCCCACGTAGAGCTCGGTGCCGTCGAGCCAGACAGGTTCGGAGATCGTGGCGCGCACGCGCTCCATCCAGCCGATCAGCGTCTTCTCGTCGACGGCGTCGGTCAGCACGATCACGAATTCGTCGCCGCCGTGCCGCGCGACCGTATCGCTCGGCCGCGCGCTGCGCGCGAGCCGTTCGGCCACCACGCACAGCAGCCGATCGCCGATGCTGTGGCCGAGGCTGTCGTTGACGTTCTTGAAACCGTCCAGGTCGATGAAGACGGCGGCGAGCGGTTTGCCGCGCGCGATCGCCTGATCTAGACGCTCGCGCAGCAGATTGCGGTTCGGCAGCCGCGTCAGGCCGTCGTAGTTCGCCTGATACTCGAGCTGCTCCTGGTAGCGGATCAGATCGGTGACGTCGTTCACGACGCCGATATGATGCGTGGTGTTGCCGTCCGGATCGGGCACCGGCGCAATGAACAGCTGATTCCAAAAGAGCGCGCCGTCCTTGCGATAGTTGCGCAAGACCGCGCTCACTTCGCGGTTGGCGGCTAGGCCTTCTCGAATCTCGACGAGCCCTTCCTGATCGCGGTCGTCGCGCTGCAGGAAGCGGCAATCCTGGCCGACCACTTCCGCCGGATCGTAGCCCGTGATGCGCTTGAACGCGGGGTTCGCGTATTCGATCACATGGCCGTTGCCCGACGCCGCCGTGATCAGAATCGCATTCACGCTGGCATCGAGCGCCCGGCTTTGCAGACGCAGGGCGAGATCGGAGCGCTTGCGGTCGGTCACGTCCGTGTACGAACCGAGCACGCCTATGACGCTGCCGTCGCCGTTCGTCAGCGGAATCTTGCTCGTGATCCCGGCCCGGAGAGCGCCGTCGATCAGCACCTCGAACTCGTGGTTCATTTTCGGCACGCCGGTCGCGATCACCTCTTCGTCGGCCTTGCGCAGCGCATCGGCGAGCGCGGACCACGGCAGGTCTTCATCGGTCTTGCCGATCACCTGCTCGGTGTAGGCCAGGCCCGCATCGCGCGCGAACGCCATGTTGCAGCCGAGGTAGCGGGAATCGCGGTCCTTCCAGAAGATGCGCTGCGGGATGTTGTCGATGACCGTCTCGAGCATGTGGCTCGAACGCTGCGCCTCGGCTTCGGCCTTGATTTGCTCGGTCACGTCGTCGGCCAGCACGAACATCGCCGGGCGGCCCATGAACGTCAGCGCGTGATTCGTGATGTCGGCGCTCAATTGCGTGCCGTCACGGCGCCGCTGGCGCCAAACGCCCGCCGACACGCGCCCGCGGCGCGGCGCCGCGTGCCCGCGCACGAGATACGATTCGAGCCGGGCGATTTCGTCGGGCCAGCACAGATCGCGAATCGTCATACCGAGAAACTCGCTTTCGCCGTAGCCGTACTGCTCGACGGCCGCGGCATTCACGGCGAGATAACCCAGCGTCTCGCGATCGTAGATCCACATCGGCACGGGGTGCGCGTCGAACAGTTCGCGAAACCGTTGGTCGCTGCGCCGCATCGCACGGGCGACGCGGATTTTCGCGCGCGCGGCGCTCTCGCGCACGCCGAAGGTGTAGATGAACATGCCGCAGCCCACCACGAGCGTGACGATAAGCAGGACGGTGGCGAGCCCGGTCGAGTGCTCGTAGGCGACGAACGCGTTAGCGCCGGTCACCGCGGCGGCGGCGGCGACGTTGATCAGCAGCCGTTTCGAGAAAAAGGAACGCATTGGATGTAGAAAGCCGGTCGTCTCTAGTGCCCAGGGTTGAGTTCCTGGGTTTCAGGGCACTCGGGATGGGGCGCGCGGCTTCAGATTTCTACGGGCTCGCTCGTTCCTTCGTGCTGGGATCGATACGGACCTTTACGCGCCAAACCAATGGATAACGGCAGCGTTCGGCGCAAGTTGAGGGTGGCAAAACAAAAATATTCTTACGGCGCTGAGGAATGAACGCCCCAGCGCCTCACAGCGGCTCGACGAAAAAGGTACGAAGCCTGGCGGCCGGACAGCGGTGTTCTCCGCCTTCGATGTTTTATAGGGACGGAATCACTCCATCAGCCCGAACTCGCGCATCGCCGGTAGAAAGTCATGACTTGCCTCCGGTTTGCGCGTGAGTTTCGTCAGAATGTAGCGCTTGAACGGATCGAGTTTCCCCCAGCGCTCGACGCTCGGCACGTTCGCGCCGGCCATCCGGCTGTGGGTGAGCACGCCTTCGGGCACGGCGGCCGCGTTGCGCCAGGCCGGCTCGGGCTCGGGCGAGAACCACTCGGGCTCGAGGTTCGCGTGCGTGCGCATCATTTCGAACAAGGCATGATCGAAGTTCGGCTCGATCTGGGCGTCTTCGTCGACGGGAAACCGCGCCAGCAAGGCGCGGTCCGGATGCGGCAGCAGTTGCCACTGCGCGAGCGAGATACGAAGACCGAAGCGGTCGAGATTGAAGCGGACCGACATCGGCATGTAGGTGAGGTCCTCCGACGATACACGCTCGAAATCGAACAGTAGCGGCGTTTCATGCAATCCCATGGCGTGTCCTTTGGCGCTCGTGCGCCTGCTCGTACGGGCAAGCGGCGCCCGCTTCGGGTATTTTAGAACCTTATCCGCGAAACACCGGCCGGCATCCCTGCGTTGCGGCGGTCGGCCGAAGGGCGTGGTAGTTGGCACTTGGACGAGGAGCGATGTTGAACGACCCGTTGGACGGCTTGGATGAGCGCGGCGTCATCGAGCAAAAAGTACGCCGGCATCGTGACGGCGCGATGGAGGCGACCGTCGACCAGGTCGGCCAGGAATGGCCCGTGGCGCTCGTTTTCAACGGTATTTCGCATGCCGTCATGATGTGCACGCCGCGCGAGTTGGAGGCATTCGCCGTCGGTTTCGCGATTTCGGAAGGGATCGTCGAGCGCGGCAGCGACATTCGTGACATCGAGGTCGCGTTTCACCGCGACGGCGTGGCGATGCCCTATGCGCAAGTCGAATTGACGATCGTGCAACAGGCCTTCGTCGCGCTCAAGGACCGGCGGCGTGCGCTCGCGGGCCGCACGGGCTGCGGCGTCTGCGGCATCGAGAGCATCGATTTGCTCGATTTGGCGCCGGAGCAAGTACCCAATACGGGGTTCTTGGAGCGGCTCTCGCCCGACGCCATTGCGCGAGCCGCGCATGAGCTGCCGTCGCACCAGTCGCTCACGCGCATGACGGGCGGCCTGCATGCCGCCGCGTGGTGCGATGCCGAGGGTGCGATTTCACTGGCATTCGAGGATGTCGGCCGGCACAACGCACTCGACAAACTGATCGGCCGCCTCGTGCTCGATCGCGTCGATGCGACGAACGGCTTCGTCTTTCTGTCGAGCCGCGCGAGCTATGAACTCGTGCGCAAGGCCGCCCGCGTCGGCATTCCGATGGTGGCGACGATCTCGGCGCCCTCCTCGCTCGCCATCGCGATCGCGCGGCAGGCCGGGATTCGGCTCGTCAGCTTTTGCCGGGAGACGAGCTACGTCGAGTACGGCGGCGGCGCTTGAAGCGCCGCCGTCACGGCCGGCGCTTCAACCGAACTGCCGGAAATCCGGCTTGCGTTTCTGGAAGAACGCCATCATCGCTTCGCGCGCCTCGGGGGCGAGCAGCATCTTGCCGAAGTGCACGATTTCCTCCTTCATGCGATCGGCGATTTCCTGCCCATTGGCGCGCTTCATCAGCGCCTTCGTCACGCGCAGCGACGCCGCCGGGAGCGCGGTGAGCTTGAGCGCCTGCGCGTAGGCGAACGCATCGACTTCGCCTGCCGGCAGCAGCCGATTGACGATGCCCATCCGATGCGCCTCCTGTGCGTCGAAGGCTTCGCCGAGCAGGAGCTTTTCGGCTGCCAGCGGGTAGCCCGCGATGCGCGGCAGCAGCAAGCTCGACGCCGCCTCGGGGCACAGCCCCAACTGCGAGAACGGCAGCGAGAAGGTGGCGGACTCGGCCGCATAGACCAGATCGCAGTGCAGCAGCAACGTCGTGCCGATGCCGACGGCCACGCCGACGACCGACGCCACGATCGGCTTCTCCGCACGGCTGATGCGCCGCAGGAACTGCAGCACGGGCGCGTCCTCGCCGCTCGGCGGCGATTTCATGAAGTCCTCTAGATCGTTGCCCGCGCTGAACACCTGCGCGCCGCCGCGAATCAGGATCGCGCGCACCGCCGCGTCTTCTTGCGCATCGGCCAGCGCGTCGGCCATCGTCTGATACATCGCCGCCGTGATCGCGTTTTTCTTCTCGGGCCGGTTCAACGCGATCGTCATCACGCCTTCGGCACTGCGCTCAACCACAATGTCCATCGTCTCTCTCCCAAAGGAAAACGGTTCGCGGCCTCGAAGGATCGCTCCGAGGCGCACGAACCGTCATTGCCGGCTCACGGCGGCAATTACAGCCGTTCGATGATGCCTGCCGCGCCCATGCCGGTGCCGACGCACATCGTCACCATGCCGTACTTCAGGTTGCGGCGGCGCAGGCCGTGCACGACGGTCGCCGCACGAATCGCGCCGGTCGCGCCCAGCGGGTGGCCCAGCGCGATCGCGCCGCCGAGCGGATTGACCTTGGCCGGATCGAGGCCCAACTCGCGCATCACGGCCAGCGATTGCGCCGCGAACGCTTCGTTCAATTCGATCCAATCGAGGTCGTCCTGCGTCAGGCCCGCGGCCTTCAGCGCGGCCGGAATCGCTTCCTTCGGGCCGATGCCCATCACTTCGGGCGGCACGCCGCGCACGGCGAAGCTCACGAAGCGTGCGAGCGGCGTCAGGTTGAACTGCTTCAGGATTTTCTCGGAAACGACGATCAGCGCGCCGGCGCCGTCCGACGTCTGCGAACTGTTGCCGGCCGTGACGGAGCCCTTGTTCGCGAACACGGCGCGCAGCTTGGCCAGGCCCTCGACGGTCGTGTCCGGACGCGGGCCTTCGTCGAGCGCGATCTCGCGCGTCTTCGTCTTCACCTCGCCCGTGGCGAGATCGGGCACGCGTTCGACTATCGTGTACGGCGCGATCTCGTCCTTGAACTCGCCCGATTGCTGGCCGGCGATCGCCTTCTGGTGCGATTCGAGCGCGAAGCGGTCCTGATCCTCGCGGCTCACCTTCCAGCGCTCGGCCACGCGCTCGGCCGTCAGGCCCATGCCGTAGGCGATGCCGAAGTTCTCGTCGCTATCGAAGATGTGCGGCGACATCGACGGCGTGTTGCCCATCATCGGCACCATGCTCATCGATTCGCAGCCGCCCGCGATCATCGCATCGGCCTCGCCGACGCGAATGCGGTCGGCCGCCATCGCGAGCGCCGTAACGCCGGACGCGCAGAAGCGGTTGACCGTGACGCCGCCGACCGATTGCGGCAAGCCCGCGAGCAGCGCGCCGATCCGCGCGACGTTCAGGCCCTGCTCGGCCTCGGGGATCGCGCAGCCGACGATCGCGTCTTCGATGACCTTCGTATCGAGGCCGGGCACCTGCGCCACGGCCGACTTGATCGCGTGCACGAGCAGCTCGTCCGGGCGCGTGCTCTTGAATACGCCGCGCGGCGCCTTGCCGATCGGCGTGCGGCTCGCGGCGACGATGTATGCGTCTTGCAATTGTTTGCTCATTTGCAACTCCTGAATGCTATATGCGTTCGCCGTCTTAGTTGCGCACCGGCTTGCCGGTCTGCAGCATGCCCATGATTCGCTCTTGCGTCTTTTGCGTGCCGAGCAGATCGACGAATGCGCGGCGCTCGAGCGCGAGCAGCCATTCTTCGTCGACGAGACTGCCCGCTTCGACGTCGCCGCCGCAAACGGCTTCGGCAATGCGCGAGGCGATCAAGAAATCGTGCGCGCTGATGAAGTTGCCGTCGCGCATGTTCACGAGCTGCGCCTTGATCGTCGAAATCGCCGAGCGGCCCGCCACCGGAACTTGCTTCACCGGCAGCGGCGGACGATAGCCCGCGGCGGCCAATGCTCGCGCTTCCTTCTTCGCCGTGTCGAGCAGCTCGAACACGTTGAAGACGATCGTGTCCGACGGCTTCAGATAGCCCATCGAACGCGCTTCGATCGCCGAGGCCGACACCTTCGCCATCGCCGCGTTCTCGAACGACTTCGAGAGAAACTTCAGCAGCTCGCCGTTCGACGCGCCGACTGCGGCGGCTGCGTCGACGGCACGCAGCGCGGCTTCCTTCAGGCCGCCGCCCGCGGGCACGAGACCAACGCCGACTTCCACGAGGCCGACATAGCTCTCGATGTGCGCGACACGCTTAGCGCTATGGAGCATCAGCTCGCAGCCGCCGCCGAGCGCGATGCCCGACACCGCGGCCACGACGGGCACGTTCGCGTACTTCACGCGCAGCATGCCTTGCTGGAATTTCTTGACGAACGGCTCGATCCCCTTGGCGCCGCCCATCATGAACTGCGGCATCGCCTCCTCGAGATTGGCACCAGCCGAGAACGGACCGCCGGGCGCGCCGAGCTTGAGCGAGGTCGGCTGCCACACGACGACGCCCTTGTACGACTTCTCAGCGAGCTCGATCGCTTGCGCGAGGCCGTCGAGCACGCCCGGGCCGATCGTGTTCATCTTCGTCTTGAACGAGACGATGACGACGTCGTCTTCGCCCGCTCGGTCATCCACCCACGCGCGAACCGAATCCGTTTCGAACAGCGTCTTGCCGTAAGCCCGCGGATCGACGCCCGTTTCACCGAGCAGCGGCGCGCGGAACACTTGCTTGCCGTAGACGGGCAGCGTCGAGCGCGGCTCGAACTTGTTCGCGGCCGGCGAGAACGAGCCTTCGCCCGTATGGACGCCGCCCTGCTCGGCAACCGCGCCTTCGAACACCCACGACGGCAGCGGCGCTTTCGACAGCGCCTTGCCCGCGGCGACGTCTTCTTGCACCCACTCGGCCACCTGCTTCCAGCCGGCGGCCTGCCAGCCTTCGAACGGGCCTTCGTTCCAGCCGAAGCCCCAGCGGATGGCCAAATCGACGTCGCGCGCGTTATCGGCGATCGACTCCAAATGCACCGCGATGTAGTGGAAGACGTCGCGGAAAATCGACCAGAGGAATTGCGCCTGCGGGTGCTCCGATTCGCGCAGCAGCTTCAGGCGCTCGGCCGCCGGACGCTTGAGGATGCGGCCAACGAGCTCATCGGCCTTCGCACCGCCTTCGACATACTCGCCCGTCTTGGCGTCGAGCACCTTGATGGCCTTGCCGTCCTTCTTGTAGAAGCCGCCACCGGTCTTCTGACCGAGCGCACCCTTCGCGACGAGCGCGGCCAGAACGGCGGGCGTCTCGTACACGGGGAAGAACGGATCGTCGGCGAGGTTGTCCTGCATCGTCTTGATGACGTGCGCCATCGTATCGAGGCCGACGACGTCCGCCGTGCGGAACGTGGCCGACTTCGCGCGACCCAGGCGCGAGCCCGTCAGATCGTCCACTTCGTCGAAGCGCAGCCCGAACTTGGCCGCTTCCGTGATGACGGCGAGGATCGAGAAAATACCGACGCGGTTCGCGATGAAGTTCGGTGTGTCCTTGGCGCGCACGACGCCCTTGCCGACCACGCTCGTCAGGAACGATTCGAGATCGTCGAGAATTTGCGGCCGCGTGTGCGTCGTCGGAATCAGCTCGACGAGATGCATGTAGCGCGGCGGGTTGAAGAAGTGCACGCCGCAGAAGCGCGACTTCAGCTCGTCGGAGAATCCTTCGGACAACTTGGTGATCGACAGGCCCGACGTGTTCGTCGCGAAAATCGCATTCGGCCCGAGATGCGGCGAGACCTTCTTGTACAGGTCGTGCTTCCAGTCCATCCGTTCGGCGATCGCCTCGATGACGAGATCGCACTCGCCGAGCTTGGCGATGTCGTCTTCGTAGTTCGCCGGCTCGATGTAGCGGGCGTCGTCCTTATTGCCGAACGGCGCGGGCGACAGCTTCTTGAGGTTCTCGATCGCCTTCAAAGCGATCGCGTTCTTCGGGCCTTCCTTGGCCGGAAGGTCGAACAGCAGCACCGGCACCTTGGCGTTGATCAGGTGCGCGGCGATCTGCGCGCCCATCACGCCGGCGCCGAGCACGGCCACCTTGCGAATGATCAGATTGCTCACGTCTTTCCTCCGTCGGAGTCATGCGTTTTCGCTGGCTCGATAGCTGCGCGTCGCGCACGGCGCATGCAGCTTCGTCATCGAGATGCGGTAAATCGGGTTGATCACGGCACGCCGTCTCGTGCGTGCCGCGCGGCTTGGGCGTGTCGCTTAGAACAGCGCCTCGTCGACTTCCATCAGCGTCTTCGAGCCCGCGCGCGCCTCGCGGATGGTCTTGGCCGTTTCGGGCAAGAGCTTGGCGAAGTAGAAACGCGCCGTGGCGAGCTTGGACTTGTAGAACGGATCGCCCGACGCTTGCTTGTCCAGCGCGATCCGTGCCATGCGCGCCCAGAAGTACGAGAAGACCAGATGGCCGACCGTGCGCAGATACGGCACGGCCGCGGCGCCCACTTCGTCCTGGTTCTGCATCGCCTTCATGCCGATTTCCATCGTGAGCTTGCTCACCTTGTCGCCGATATCGGCGAGCGGGTTGATGAACTCTTGCATTTCGGGCTTCACGCCTTCGGCTTCGACGAAATCCGTCACGAGCTTGCCGAACTTGCGCAGCTTCGCGCCCATGTCGCCGAGCACCTTGCGGCCCAGCAGATCGAGCGATTGCACGGCGTTCGTGCCTTCGTAGATCATGTTGATGCGGGCATCGCGCACGTATTGCTCCATGCCCCATTCCTTGATGAAGCCGTGGCCGCCGAAGACTTGCATCGCGTGGTTCGTGCACTCGAACGCGTTGTCCGAGAGGAACGCCTTCAGAATCGGCGTCAGCAGCGCGACGAGATCGGCCGCTTCCTTGCGCTCGGCTTCGTCTTGCGCCGAGAGTTCCTTGTCGATCTGCAGGGCCGACCAGTACGAGAACGCGCGCGCACCTTCCGCGTAGGCCTTCTGCGTGAGCAGCATGCGGCGCACGTCCGGGTGGACGATGATCGGATCGGCAGCCTTCTCCGGTGCCTTCGGACCCGTCAGCGAACGCATCTGCAGACGTTCCTTCGCGTAGACGAGCGAGTTCTGGTAGGCGACTTCCGTGAGGCCGAGGCTTTGCATGCCGACGCCGAGACGCGCCGCGTTCATCATCACGAACATCGCTTGCAGGCCGCGGTTCGCCTCGCCGACGAGCCAACCCTTGGCGTTGTCGAGATTCATCACGCAGGTGGAGTTCGCGTGGATGCCCATCTTGTGCTCGATCGAGCCGCACTTGATGCCGTTGCGCTCGCCCGGCTCGCCCGCTTCGTTGGGCACGAACTTCGGCACGATGAACAGCGAGATGCCCTTCGTTCCCGGCGGCGCATCGGGCAGACGCGCGAGTACCAGGTGGACGATGTTCTCGGCAAGATCGTGTTCGCCGCTCGAAATGAAGATCTTCGTGCCCGTGATCAGATACGAGCCGTCGCCGTTCGACTCGGCCTTCGTGCGCAGGATGCCGAGATCGGTGCCGCAGTGCGGCTCGGTCAGACACATCGTGCCCGTCCACTCGCCGGCCACGAGCTTGGGCAGATAGACCTTCTGCTGCTCGGCCGTGCCGTGCGCATGCAGGCACTCGTAGGCGCCGTGCGAGAGGCCCGGATACATCGTCCATGCCTGGTTGGACGAATTGAGCATTTCGTAGAGCGCGTTGTTCACGAATGCGGGCAGGCCTTGGCCGCCGTATTCGGGATCGCAGCCGAGCGCGGGCCAGCCCGCGTCGATGTACTGGCGATACGCCTCCTTGAAACCCTTCGGAGTCGTGACCACGCCGTCGCCCGCATAGGTGCAGCCTTCCTCGTCGCCGCTTTGGTTCAGCGGGAACAGGACTTCAGCGCAGAACTTGCCGGCTTCTTCGAGCACTTGGTTGATCGTATCGGCATCGAGATCGGCGTGCTTGGGCATGCCCTTGACTTCGTTTTCGACGTTCAGCAGTTCGTGCAGCACGAATTGCATGTCGCGCAGCGGCGCGGCGTACTGACCCATGACTTCCTCCAAAGGTTTGCAGCTGTAGAGTTAAAGCCGTCTAGGCAGTCGGTACGCCGGGTAGGCGTCCTACTGGCTATGGCTTCGGCTCTGATACGAAACAATCGTTTTTTCCAGCGCGGCCCACGTGAGACGCTCGGCATCGGGCAGATGCAGGAAGCGCGCGTCGTGATGCAGACCGAGCGTGAAGCTATACAGTTCGAAGAGCATCAGGTTCGGATCCGTATCCGAGCGCAGATGGCCTTCTTCGACGGCTTGCGAAATGGCCCGCAGCAACGCCGCCCGCCAGGTCGAGACGCTCAGCACGAGCTGCTCGCGCACGGGGTTGTCTCCGCGGTCGTCGTATTCGACGGCGCCGCTGATGTAGATGCACCCCGTCATCACTTCCTGGATCCGCCTTTCCATCCAGCGGCCCAGCATCGCGCGCAATCTCGGCAAGCCGCGCGGCTCGCCCAGGCTCGGAAAAAACACCTCCTCCTCGAAACGACGGTGGTATTCGCGCACGACTTCGACCTGCAAGTCCTCGCGCGACCCGAAGTGCGCAAAGACTCCGCTTTTGCTCATCTGCATGCGCTCGGCCAGCAGGCCGATCGTCAAACCCTCGAGCCCGTCACGGCTCGCCAGATCGAGCGCCGCATCGAGAATCGCTGCGCGCGTTTGTTCACCTTTTCGCATGGCCTCTCTATACCGTTCTCTTGGCTGTGCAATCATAAAATAGAACGGCCGTACTATTATTGAGCGCGGCCGCCCCCGAAACAAGGACTTTATTAGAAACCGGAATCTAACCGGGCGGCTAGGGTCGTTGACGCCGATTGCGGGCGGGCGGCGGTGCCTTGCCGGCCGCGGGGTGCGAAGCGTAGCGCACCCCTAATCGTATCCGCCGACCGTCAGCAGCTTCATCACGGCGCGGTACGCCGCGTACGCCAGCCAGCTGGTCAAACGCTCGGGCCAGGGCCGCGCCGCGTAGCGAGCGGGGTCGATGGGACGCGCCTCGGCGAACGCCGCGAGGATCGCCTCGCGCAGCCGGCCGATCTCAGCGTGTTCGATGAGCACGACGTTTGCCTCATTGTTGAGCACGAGGCTTAGCGCGTCGAGATTCGAGGAGCCGACCGTCGCCCAGTTGGAATCGACGACGGCTACTTTACCGTGCAGCACCGTTTTCTCGTACTCGGAGATCTTCGCGCCCGCGCCGAGGAATGTCCGGTAAAGATACGGCACAGCGCGATCGAGCGCGAGAAATTCCTTGCGGCCGATCAGCAGGCGCACGTCCACGCCACGCCGTGCCGCGGCCACCAAGGCGCGGCGCAGCTTGCGGCCGGGCACGAAGTACGGATTGGCCAGCAGGATTTCGTGCCGTGCGCGGCCGATAGCCACCAGGTACGCCTTTTCGATCGCGCGCCGATTCACGAAGTTGTCACGGGCGATGAAGGCTACGCTTGGGGCCTTCAGGGCATGCTCGGACGCATTGGGGGATGAATGCGACGGAGCAGATGCACCCGTGGATGTCGCTTGTGCCCGCAGTTCGCGCGCCCGCGACATCGAAGCCGCGTAGGGACGGTGGCCGAGTTCGAGACGTCGCCACTGCGTATCGAGCGCGGCGCTGACGCGGGGCACGACCGGCCCCGTCAACTCGACGGCGAAGTCCCAGCGGGCGCGCGCGAGGCGGCCGCCGGGCGAGGCGAAATCGTCGACGATGTTGATGCCGCCGCAGAACGCGACGTGCTCATCGACGAGCGCGAGCTTGCGGTGAGTCCGCGACAGACCGAATCGGCCAAGCAAACCGAAGCCGAGCCAGCCGGCGTTGTAGATCCGATGCTCGATGCCGGCTGCGCGCCACTCGTCGAACAACGCCAGGCGCGCTGTCCCGAGCCCGTCCGTCATCACGCGCACCCGCACGCCACGCCGTGCCGCGCGTATGAGTGCGTCGGAGACGGGGCGGCCAGCGTCGTCATCGCAAAAAATATAGGTTTCGAGCACGACGCTTTCCTTCGCCGCGTCGACCTGAGCGATCAATGCGGCGAAGTAGTCGGTCCCGCTGCTGAAGAGCCGCACGTGGTTGCCGGCCGTGAAGGCCAACCGGGCGGCGCGACGCCTCGAAACGAGCGCGGCCCCGATGCGCGCCAGCCGGCGCGCGGCACGTGTGCTCACGCGTCCTTGGGCGGTTGCTGCGATGCGGCTTTGCCTGCCGCCGCCGCGTTACCCACGCGCAGCCGGCGCGGCAATTGCAGGATCGCTTCCCGATTGGACGAGGAGAAGCAGCGCGCCGCCGCCTGCTCGTGAGGTAGCCACAGATGCGCCGTATGCTCGCGCGGCGCGAGCGTGACCTCCAGCCGGTACGGCACTTCCAACCCGAACCAATGCTCGACGTTGCGGGTGACGCCTTCGGCATAGCGATGCCGCCATACCGGATAGATTTCGTATTCGATCAACTCGCCCCAATCGACGAGCGCGTCGACCGGCACGAGCGGGCCGCCGACGACGATCCCCGTCTCCTCCCCCACTTCGCGCGCCGCGGTTTCGGCGAGCGGTTCGTCCAGGCGGTCTTTCGATCCGGTCACCGATTGCCAAAACCCGGGGCGATCCGCGCGCTCGATGATGAGCACGTCGAGTTCGGGCGTGTAGATGACGACAAGGACCGACTCGGGAATTTTCGGCGGTTTTCGCATGGTGTTCGAATGATACGGGTACGGCCGTCAGGATAGCGCGGGAGCCGGGTTTTGCGGAACCGGATGGCTGCCGTTCGGGTCAGATCGATTCGCGCGGTTCAGCCCCGAAAACGCAAAAAACCCCAAAGATCGGATTCTCATCCAACCTTCGGGGTTTTCAGTAAAGCTCGCGGGGCTCGTCGCCAAACACCCGCGCCTTATGCATCACACCTTACGCCTTCGGCTGCTCCGGCTGGCGCAACCGAATATGCAACTCGCGCAACTGACGCTCGTCCACGGCGCTCGGCGCCTGCGTCAGCAGACACTGCGCGCGCTGCGTCTTCGGGAACGCGATCACGTCGCGGATCGAATCGGCGCCGGCCATCATCGTCACGATACGATCGAGACCGAATGCAATCCCGCCATGCGGCGGCGCGCCGTACTGCAGCGCGTCGAGCAGGAACCCGAACTTCGCCCGCGCTTCCTCATCGTTGATCTTCAGCGCGCGGAACACCTTCGACTGCACGTCTTCGCGATAGATCCGCACCGAACCGCCGCCGATTTCCCAGCCGTTCAGCACCATGTCGTAGGCCTTCGCCAGGCAACGGCCCGGATCGGTTTCGAGGAACTCGAGATGCTCGTCCTTCGGGCTCGTGAACGGATGGTGCGCGGCCACGTAGCGCGCATCTTCCTCGTCGTACTCGAACATCGGGAAGTCGATGACCCACAGCGGCTTCCAGCCGGCTTCGACGAGGCCGTTCGACTTGCCGAAATCGGAATGGCCGATCTTCAGGCGCAGCGCGCCGAGGCTGTCGTTGACGACCTTCGCGCGATCGGCCGCGAAGAAAATGATGTCGCCGTCTTGCGCGCCGGTACGCTCGAGGATCGCCGCGATCGCCGCGTCGTGCAGGTTCTTCACGATTGGGCTTTGCAGGCCGTCACGGCCCTTGGCGGCTTCGTTGACCTTGATCCATGCCAGACCCTTCGCGCCGTAGATGCGCACGAACTCGGTGTAGCCGTCGATGTCGCCGCGCGACAATTCGCCGCCCTTCGGCACGCGCAGCGCCGCCACGCGGCCGTCCTTCGTGTTCGCCGGGGCACTGAACACCTTGAAGTCGACGTCCTTCATCGCGTCCGTCAACTCGGTGAACTCGAGCTTGACGCGCAGATCGGGCTTGTCCGAACCGAAACGCGCCATGGCTTCCGAGTACTGCATGACCGGGAACGCCGCGTCGAGCGTGACGCCGATCGTCTCAGTGAAGACGTGGCGGATCATCTTCTCGAACAGATCGCGAATTTCCTGCTCGCTCAGGAACGACGTCTCGCAGTCGATCTGCGTGAATTCGGGCTGGCGGTCGGCGCGCAAATCTTCGTCGCGGAAGCACTTCACGATCTGGTAGTAGCGATCGAAGTTCGCCACCATCAAGAGCTGCTTGAACAGCTGCGGCGACTGCGGCAGCGCGAAGAACTGGCCCGCGTTCACGCGCGAAGGAACCAGGTAGTCGCGCGCGCCTTCAGGCGTGCTCTTCGTGAGCATCGGCGTTTCGATGTCGATGAAGCCCTGCGCGTCGAGATACTTGCGCACTTCCATCGCCACGCGATAGCGCAGGCGCAGGTTGTTCTGCATCTGAGGACGGCGCAGGTCGAGCACGCGGTGCGTGAGGCGCGTCGTTTCCGAGAGGTTGTCGTCGTCGAGCTGGAACGGCGGCGTGACCGATGCGTTGAGCACCGTCAGTTCGTGACAGAGCACCTCGATCTTGCCGCTCTTCAGGCCTGCGTTGGCCGTGCCTTCCGGACGATTGCGCACGACGCCGACGATTTGCACGCAAAACTCGTTGCGCACACCCTCGGCGATCTTGAACATCTCCGCACGATCGGGGTCGCACACGACTTGCACGAGACCTTCGCGATCGCGCAGGTCGATGAAGATGACGCCGCCGTGGTCGCGCCGGCGATGCACCCAGCCGCACAGCGACACGGTTTGGCCCAGCAGGTGTTCGGTCACCAGACCGCAGTATTCAGATCTCATCGACATGGTATTCGTCTTTCGTTTGGCATTAGAGGGCAGCGCGTGCGGGTTGCGTTTCACCGCACGGGCGGCATTAAAGGGGCGGCTCGACCGGACGGCGCGCCGGCGCGCCAGCCGGCAATTGCGGGGCGACTACCCCCATCGAGACGATGTACTTGAGCGCCGCATCGACCGTCATGTCGAGTTCGATGACTTCCGCCCTGGGAACGATCAGGAAGAAGCCCGACGTCGGATTCGGTGTCGTCGGCACGTAGACGCTGACGTGATCGCTCTGCAAATGATTGACCACGTCGCCGCCCGGGATGCCCGTCAGAAACGCGATCGTGTAGGAACCGCGCCGCGGGTACTCGATCAGGAGCGCCTTGCGGAACGCGTTCCCGCTGCTCGAGAGCAGCGTGTCGGACACTTGCTTCACGCTCGTATACAGCGGGCCGACGATCGGGATATGCCTCACGATCGCGTCCCACCAGGTGACGAGCTTTTGCCCGACGAAGTTCTGGGTGAACAGGCCGACGACGAAGATGAACGCCAGCGTCAGCACCGCGCCGACGCCGGGCAAATGGAAGCCCAGCAGCCGCTCGGGCTGCCACGACGCGGGCAGGAGCAGCAGCGTCTGGTCCATCGTACCGATGACGAGCCCCAGCACCCAAAGCGTGATCGCCAAGGGCACAAGGACCAGCAAGCCGGTCAGGAACACGGATTTGAGCGTCGTCTTTTTCATGTGTACCGTCAGGGAACCGCTTGGAATTGAATCGGCGCGCGCGGCTCAATCTGCCTAGCGCTTGAGGCTCGACCCGTGCGACGACGTTCCGGCGCGTACAGCAACGGCCGGCATGAACGCCGGCCGCGCGTCCAGCGGCATTGGCTTACGCGTCGGACGAAGTCGATGCCGAGGTGCTCGTGCTGGCCGCTTGCGCGGGGGCGCTGTCCGACTTCGACTCGGACTTCGCTTCGGGCTTCGCTTCCGATGTGGCCGCGGCCGCTCCGCTGGAAGCCGCCCCATTCGAGCCGTTCGATGCGTTCGATCCGCTCGAACCACCACGGAAATCGGTGACATACCAGCCGGAACCCTTCAGCTGGAAACCCGCGGCCGTTAGCTGCTTACGAAAGCTGTCCTTTTCGCATTGCGGGCACTGCGTCAGCGGTGCATCGCTCATCTTCTGGAGCACGTCTTTCTCAAAGCCGCACGATTCGCAACGGTAGGCGTAGATCGGCATGATTCTCTTCCCGACTATTTCCGACAAAAAAACGGTTAAGCGCTTGCAAAGCGTTGAATTATAGCCGCATTTGGCTACTTCCCGGCTGACGGGGCACTCGGCCTCGCGCAGTTCGCGAAATGAGGGCGACGGCGCGGAAAATCAACCCCGCCGGCGCCAGCTCATCCAACGCTCGCGGCCGGCGAACACGGGGATCGAATCGGCGACGGGTTCGTCCTCGACGAGTTCGAACGACGGGCTCAGTAGCGCATCGAGTTCGTCGCGCGAAATCCCGAACGGCGGCCCCTTGGGCGCTTCGTCGAAGAAAAAGAACCCGGCGAGCAAGCCGCCCGGCTCGAGCAGCGCGGCCATCTGGGCCGCGTAGTCGGCGCGGCGCCCGTGCGGCAATGCGCAAAGGAACGCACGTTCGTAGATCCACCCCGGCACGAACGGCGGCCGGTAGGCGAAGAAATCGGCTTGCTCGACGAGCGGCGCGTGGGGGCCGAGTTGCGCGCGGGCCGCCGCCACGGCATCGACCGAGAAATCGATCGCACGGACAGTCCAACCGGCCTGCGCGAGCCAACCGGCTTCATGCGCGCTGCCACAGCCCGGGATAAGAACGGGCCGAGGCGCGGTGCGCGCCGCGAAAGCCGCGAACGCCTCGGGCACGCCGGCCTGATCCCACGGCATGAAACCTTGTCGAAAGCGTTCGTCCCAGAAAGCGGCCGTGTTCGGGTCACGCGTGGAGAAGGCAGGCGCCGCACCGCCTGCAACAGGCTGACTCGGCGGCGGTTGATCGGATGACGACGGCTTGTTCATCGCATTGAGCCCCTTTAAACCCGGTGATGCGCCATTAGGCCCGGTTCATTTCGGTTACGCCCCGTAGGCAAAGGCGAGCCACGCGCGCGCGACAAGCGCGCCGACGCCCACAGCCACACCGAACAGCAACAGTGCCTGCAGAAGCCGGTTCGTGCGTTTCTGCTCGAGCAGCAAAAGCCGGATCGCGGCATCGTGCGCGCCGCGCGGGCCGTCGTGCCCGTGCCGCTCCGCCAGCACGTGATGGACGAGGCGCGGCAGTTGCGGCAGCGTCTTGCTCCACTGCGGCATTTCCACTTTTAGCCGCTCGTACCATCCGCGCCAGCCGATCTGCTCGTTCATCCAGCGCTCGAGGTAAGGCTTGGCCGTCTTCCAAAGATCGAGTTCGGGATCGAGCGAGCGGCCGAGCCCCTCGACGTTGAGCATCGTCTTTTGCAGCAGCACGAGTTGCGGCTGAATCTCGACGTTGAAGCGGCGCGACGTCGAAAACAGCCGCAGCAGCACCTGCCCCAGCGAGATGTCTTTCAGCGCGCGATCGAAATACGGTTCGCAGACGGCTCGAATCGCACTTTCCAATTCTTCGACGCGGGTGGTGGGCGGCACCCACCCCGACTCCAAGTGCAGCGTGGCAACACGGTGGTAGTCGCGCTTGAAGAAGGCGAGGAAATTTTGCGCGAGATAGTTCTTATCGAAATCGGACAACGCCCCGATGATCCCGAAATCGAGCGCGATATAGCGGCCGAAATGGGAAGGGTTCAGGCTGACCTGGATATTGCCCGGGTGCATGTCCGCATGGAAGAAGCCGTCGCGGAACACCTGCGTGAAGAAAATCTCGACGCCTTCGCGCGCGAGCTTCGGGATATCGACCCCGGCCGCCCGCAATGTCTCGACCTGGCTGATCGGCACGCCGACCATGCGCTCCATCACGAGCACGCTCGGCGTACAGAACTCCCAGTACATTTCGGGCACGAGCAGCAAATCGAGCCCGGCGAAGTTGCGCCGAAGCTGGCTGCCGTTCGCCGCCTCGCGCATGAGGTCGAGTTCGTCGTGCAGGTACTTGTCGAACTCCGCGACGACCTCGCGCGGCTTGAGGCGCTTGCCGTCCGCCCAGAGCCGCTCGGCCCAGACGGCCAGGTCGCGCAGCAGCGCCAGATCGGAATCGATCACGGGCAGCATGTTCGGCCGCAATACCTTGATCGCGACGTCCTTGCCCGCGTGCTGGCCCGACTTCACCTTGGCGAAGTGCACTTGCGCGATCGATGCGCTGGCCACCGGCACGCGCTCGAAATCGTCGAACAGGACGTCGACGCGCCCGCCGAGCGATCGCTCGATGATCTCGATCGCGACGCTCGAATCGAACGGCGGTACCTGATCTTGCAGTTTGGCGAGTTCGAGGGCGACATCGGCGGACAGCAGATCGCGGCGCGTCGAGAGCACTTGGCCGAACTTGACGAAGATCGGCCCGAGGCTTTCGAGCGCGAGCCGCAGCCGCACGGCCGGCGGCGACTTGTAGCGGCGGCCGATCGTGCCGATGCGCACGAGGAAGCGGACCCGGCGATCGTTGAGCCGGCTCAGCATCATTTCGTCCAGCCCGAAACGCCAGACGGTGTAGACGATCTTGATGAAACGCAATAGACGCATGGTTGGCCCGCTCGCTATCGCACGCGGCGCAAGGCGCCTGCCTGGCGCGCGAGCGTTTGCTGATCGAGCCTTTCGATGCGTTTTTCAACGCGCGCGAGCGCATCGCGGGCGCGCGCGAGTTCGCCGTTGAACGCATCGAGCGCGCCACGCCGCACGAGCTGCGGGCTTTCGTCGAGCAGGTATTCGGCGATCGAATCGCGCAAGCCGCGGCCGGCGCGCAGTGCCTGCTCACCGGCGGTGCGCACGATCTGCGCCGCGCGGTAGGCCGGCGCGTCGCCGATCAGCTTCGCCAAATCTTCCTCCGGCTCCCAGCGCAAATGTTCGGCCAGCTTCGCGAGCTGCGTGGCGAATTCGGCGTCGCCCTCGATTTTGACGTGCTTCATGACCGCGGCCTGGCCGCCTTGCATGAAGGCCGGCAGCGCATCGGGCGCGACGGCGAGCGAGACATCGACGGCCCGAGCGTCGATTTCGTCGACGGCGCTCAGATAGCCGTCCGATTCCACGGCAAGGGTCAAGACGATCGAGGAGAACGTGAGACGCGCTGTCTTGCCCGCGTACGGGGCGAGGCGTTCGCGCGCCCACGCTTCGCGAGCGAGCAAATGGTTGACGGCAGCGGCAAAGGGCTTGGCGGCAAGAGTCATCGGGGAACAATAAAAAGCCCGCGCGAGCGGCAGCCGACGCGGGCCTCTATTGTAGCGCCCGATCGTGCGGCGGCACTGCCGGCCGGGTGTCGTCGGAGGCTCCGATTCCCACCTCGGCGAAACGACGCGGCGGCTCGCGCGACGAACTCGTGCGAATGGGCGACCGTGTTCGACCGTTGCACGCGTCAGTCGGACGCGCTCGTGGCCAATGGGCTAACTAGCGGAGCCGCAGGCTATGGCGGCAAAGGCGGGGCCACCCAAGGTGATCCTGATGAGCCAGTGCAGGTCGGTACCCTGATTGAGGCAATCGCCGCGCTCGAACGACGACGGGTCGGTCGTATGGCAGATCGCCGACTTCACGAGCGTTCTCACGGGCGACCTCCGGCCGAGCAGATGACCAACGCGCTTTCAATGAACCGTCGATTGCTGGATGCCCGCGAGCAGCCAGCCGTCGCCACCGCGCTTCGGCTTGTTCAATTGCCATGTTTCGTCGAGCGGCTGCGCCGCCTCACCCGCCGCTTCGCGGATCAAGCCGGTATAGCGCACGCTCGCACGGTACTCGAACGCATCTTCTTCGAGTTCGACCAACTCGGCGTTCAACTGAACGACATCGGTTTCGTTGCGCGTCCCGGCCCGCGCATCGAGTTCGAGCTTCAACTCGGCGAACATCTCCGGCGTCGAAAACGCGCGGATATCGGTGAGATTGCCGGCATCCCATGCGGCTTGCAGGCGTACGAAATTGACTTTGGCGTGATGCAGAAACGCGGGCTCGTCGAAATCGGCTGGGCGCTCGAAAGCCGCGTGCGCGATGCCCGCCGACGCAGCGGCACCGCCGTTACCCTGCGCGGCCGACTCGTACCCGCCGCCGAACGCGTCGCGCCCCATCGGCAGCGCCCCGCCGGCCGCGGCCAGTGCGGGCGTGCCGCTCTTGCGGCGCATCGACATCAGCTTACGGACGAGCCAAATCCCGATCATCGCCAGCAGCGCGACGACGATGACGTTCGCCATCGCACCCGCGAACGCCCCGCCCAAACCGAAGTGCGACAGCAGCGCCGCGATGCCGAGACCCGCCGCAAGACCGGCGATCGGACCGAGCCAGCGCGAACGCGACGGCGTGGCGGCCGCCGCGGCCTGGGCGCCTTGGGCGCGCTGTGCCTGTGCGCCGGCGGCCGGCTGCGTGCCGGCCTGCGCCGAGCGGCTCGATTGTCCCAATTGCTGCGGCGGCGCGCTCTCGCGCTGCATCGTTTGCGACTGGCGCCCGATACTGCGGCCGCCGCCCATGCGTTTCGCCTCGGCGTCGAGCGTGATCAGCGTGCCCGCCGCGATCATCGTCGCCACCGTGAAGAGCCGGATTCGCTTCGTAAATTGCAATGAAAGCAGTTTGGAAGAAATTGAAAGCGAATCGGCCATATCGATATCCCCTATAAAAACAATGAATTAGGGGATCTAGTACTTCACCCCCACGTGCAAGGCTACCACGCCAGCTGACAAATTGTAATATTTCACGGCGTCAAGCCCAGCCTGCTCCATCATCGTTTTCAAGGTGTCCTGGTCCGGATGCATCCGGATCGATTCGGCAAGATACCGGTAACTTTCGGCATCTTTGGCGAACCTCGAGCCAAGCCACGGCAAAACCTTGAACGAGTACACGTCGTACGCCTTCTTCAGCGGCTCCCAGACCTTCGAAAACTCGAGGACGAGCAAGCGCCCGCCGGGCTTCAGCACACGCCGCATCTCGGAAATGGCCACTTCCTTTCGGGTCATGTTGCGCAGCCCGAAGGCCACCGTCACGACGTCGAAGTAGTTGTCGGGGAACGGAATTTTTTCGGCGTCGCACAGCAGCGACGGCGTCACGATGCCTTGGTCGAGCAGTCGGTCACGCCCCACCCGCAGCATCGATTCGTTGATATCGGTATGCCAGACTTCGCCGCTCGGCCCGGCCTGCTTCGCGAACGCCTTCGACAAATCGCCGGTGCCGCCCGCGATGTCGAGCACTTTGGCGCCGGGGCGCACGTGCGCCTGCGCGATCGTGAATTGCTTCCAGACGCGGTGCAGGCCGCCCGACATCAGGTCGTTCATGAGGTCGTAGTTCGTGGCCACCGAGTGGAACACGCCCGCCACCTTCTTCGCCTTGTCTTGTTCGTCGACGGTTTCGAAGCCGAAGTGGGTCTTGCTCATCGCGTTTATCCTCCGCGTTTCATATCAGTGACAGTGGCCGCGCGGGGCGCCCGCCGGCGCCATCGGCGCGTCGCGGTCGAGCCCGGCCGCCGCGAGCTGGTCGAAGTAGCTTCGCCAAAGCTCGTCCTGGCGCGTCGCCAGTTCATACAGCAAATCCCAAGAATAGATGCCCGTGGCATGGCCGTCCGAAAACGTCGGCTGCAAAGCGTAGTTGCCGACGCCGTCGATCGAAACGATCGCGACCTCGCGCTTGCCCGTTTGCACCGTTTCTTGTCCCGGCCCGTGTCCGCGCACCTCGGCCGAGGGCGAATAAACGCGCATCAATTCGAACGGAATCCGATAACTGAGGCCGTTCGCGTACTGCAACTCCAGCACGCGCGATTTTGCATGGACGACGATGCCCGTGGGCACCGGCGTCTCGGAAGTCAGTCCCGCCATTGTTTGCCTCTCATTCGAAATTCACGGCGCTCGCGGCGGTGTCTTGCCCGCCCGCCGAGCGCCGTCAACCGAGCGCCTGCGCCATTTCGTGCCGCAAAGCCTCGGCAATCAGCGTGGCTTGCGCGCGCCGCTGTGCCAGGAGCGCTTCCGAGACGGATCGTTGCCTCGGTGCCCAGATCGGCAGCGGGAAATGCGCGTCGTTCGTGAAGCGCGGAATCACGTGCCAATGCACGTGCGGCACCTGATTCCCGAGACTCGCCAGATTCACCTTGTCCGGTGCCAGCACGCGCCGTACCGCGCGTTCTGCCGCGTACACGGCCTGCATGACGCGATCGCGCTCGCCCTGCTGCAAATCCGAAAATTCCGCCACGTGGGCATTCCAGATCACGCGGCAGAAACCCGGGTAGTCGTGCTCGTCGGCCAGGACGACGCGCAATGCGTCGTCCTGCCAAAGCACGACCCCGCCTTCCTCACGGCAAAATACGCACTCCATCATCGTCCCTTGGCGTCGGCCAGCATCGGTAAGCGCGATTCGCCATCCCGGCGATTCACGGCGATCGCGCGCGAGAGCGTTTTACACCATTACGCCCCGCGCGTGGCCGCTATTTCACCGCCATTACACCAGTACGCGCTCGATGCCGCCATTATTCGCGTGCTCGACGTATTCGGCCATCCAGTTCTCACCCAGGACGTGACGCGCCATTTCGACGACGATGTAGTCGGCTTCGACGCCCGCGTCCTCGTTGTAACGAGACAAGCCCTGCAAGCACGACGGGCAGCTCGTCAGCACCTTGATGTCGGCCGCGCCGTTGCCCGCGGCCGACGCTTCGACCCCGCTCGCACCGGCCGACGTCACCGGGATTTCGCGCAGCTTGGCCGCGCCCTTGCGGATTTCCTCTTCCTTGCGGAAGCGCACCTGCGTCGAAATGTCGGGCCGAGCCACGGCGAACGTGCCCGATTCGCCGCAGCAGCGTTCGTTCTTCGCGATCTTGTAGCCGTCGTTGGCGGAGCCCATCAGTTCATTGACGAGCTTGACCGGATCCATCGTCTTGATCGGCGTGTGGCACGGGTCGTGATACATGTAGCGCGTGCCGGACACGCCGTCGAGCTTGATCCCCTTCTCGAGCAGGAACTCGTGGATGTCGATGATTCGGCAGCCCGGGAAGATCTTCTCGAATTCATAGCCGGCGAGCTGGTCGTAGCAGGTCCCGCACGAGACGACCACCGTCTTGATGTCCAGGTAGTTCAGCGTGTTGGCCACCCGGTGGAACAGCACCCGGTTGTCCGTCACGGTCTTCTCGGCCTTGTCGTACTGGCCCGCGCCACGCTGCGGGTAGCCGCAGCAGAGATAGCCCGGCGGCAGCACCGTCTGCACGCCCGCTTCCCAGAGCATCGCCTGCGTCGCGAGGCCCACCTGCGAGAACAGCCGCTCGGAGCCGCACCCCGGGAAGTAGAACACCGCCTCCGAATCGACAGTCGTCGTCTTCGGATTGCGGATGATCGGGACGATCTTGTTGTCCTCGATGTCGAGCAGCGCGCGCGCCGTCTTCTTCGGCAGGTTGCCCGGCATCTTCTTGTTGACGAAGTGGATCACCTGCTCGACGACGGGCGGCCGGCCCGTCGTGGCGGGCGGATGGGCGGTCTGCTTGCGCGTGAAGTTCTTCAGCAGATCGTTGCCGAGACGCTGCGCCTTGTAGCCGATACCCATCATCGCCGTGCGGGCGAGGTTGATCGTCTGCGGATTGGTCGCGTTCAGGAAGAACATCCCCGCGGCCGAGCCCGCGTTGAACTTCTTCTTGCCCATCTTGCGCAGCAGGTTGCGCATGTTCATCGACACGTCGCCGAAGTCGATCTTGACCGGGCACGGCGTCACGCACTTATGGCAGACCGTGCAGTGGTCGGCCACGTCGTTGAACTCGTCCCAGTGCTTGATCGATACGCCGCGGCGCGTCTGTTCCTCGTACAAGAACGCTTCGATCAGCAGCGACGTGGCGAGGATCTTGTTGCGCGGGCTGTAGAGCAGATTCGCGCGCGGCACGTGCGTGGCGCACACGGGCTTGCACTTGCCGCAGCGCAGGCAGTCCTTCACCGAATCGGCGATCGCGCCGATGTCGGACTGCTGCATGATCAGCGATTCGTAGCCCATCAGGCCGAAGCTCGGCGTATAGGCATTGCGCAAGTCAGCGCCCGGCAACAGCTTGCCCTTGTTGAAGCGACCCTCAGGGTCGATCCGTTCCTTGTACGCGCGGAAATCGGCGATCTCTTCTTCCGTCAGGAATTCGAGCTTCGTGATGCCGATGCCGTGCTCGCCCGAAATCACGCCGTCCAGCGAGCGCGCGAGCTTCATGATGCGCTCGACGGCCTTGTGCGCGTCTTGCAGCATCTCGTAGTTGTCGGAGTTGACGGGGATGTTCGTATGAACATTGCCGTCGCCCGCGTGCATGTGCAGCGCGACGAACACGCGGCCGCGCAGCACCTTCTTGTGGATCGCCTGCGCTTCGTCGAGGATCGGCTTGAACTCGCCGCCGTTGAAGATCTGACGCAGCTCGGCGCGGATCTCCTGCTTCCACGATGCGCGGATCGTCCGGTCTTGCGTCACGTGGAAGACGTTGGCGCCCGGTTGATCGTCCACTCGATCGGCGAATTTCTCGGCCAGCGCTTCGTAGCCCAGTTGCACGAGGTAGTGCTGCGCCTCGCGCAGCGAGAGGTCGAGCTTCTCTAGCACGAACGACCAGCGTGCGCGCACGCGCGCCAGCAAGGCAAGGGCTTGCTGCACGCGATCTTCGAGCAGCTCCGCGCTCGGGATTTCGTTGGCGTCGTCGGTCTTGCCGAGCGGCAGGTTGCCGCCCTTGAAGAACGCTTCGAGCGCATCGACGAGCTGCAGCTTGTTCTTCAGCGACAGCTCGATGTTGATCCGCTCGATGCCGTCCGTGTACTCGCCCATGCGGTTCAAGGGGATCACGACGTCTTCGTTGATCTTGAACGCGTTCGTGTGCTTGGCGATCGCAGCCGTGCGGCTGCGGTCGAGCCAGAAGCGCTTGCGCGCCTCGGCGCTGACGGCGACGAAGCCCTCGCCGCTCTTGCCGTTCGCCATGCGCACGACTTCGGACGTGGCCGCGGCCACCGCGTCGGCGTCATCGCCGACGATGTCGCCGATCAGCACCATCTTCGGAAACGCGTTGCGCTTCGATTTCGTCGCGTAGCCGACGGCGCGCAGATAGCGCTCGTCGAGGTGCTCCAAGCCGGCCAGGATCGCACCGCCCTGCTTGGACGTCTCGAACAGATAATCCTTGATCTCGACGATGCTCGGAATCGCATCGCGCGCCTGGCCGAAGAACTCCAGGCAAACGGTGCGCGTATGCGCCGGCATCTTGTGCAGCACCCAGCGCGCGGACGTGATGAGCCCGTCGCAGCCTTCCTTCTGCACGCCGGGCAAGCCCGCGAGGAATTTGTCCGTGACGTCCTTGCCGAGCCCTTCTTTGCGGAAGCGCCGGCCTTCGATCGAGAGCATCTCCGTGCGCAGCAGCCGCTCGCCGGGCGCGGCATCGCCGTCGAACCATTTGAGTTCGAACCGGGCCACGTCGACGTCGTGAATCTTGCCGCGGTTATGTTCGATCCGCGTCACCTCGAGCCAATTGCCCTGCGGATCGACCATGCGCCACCAGGCGAGGTTGTCGAGCGCGGTGCCCCACAGCACGGCCTTCTTGCCGCCCGCGTTCATCGCGACGTTGCCGCCGATGCACGATGCGTCGAGCGAGGTGGGATCCACGGCGAACACATAGCCGGCGGCCTCGGCCGCCTCCGTCACGCGGCGCGTGACGACGCCGGCACCCGAGAAGATCGTCGGCGTCTTCGTGGCCACGCCCGGCAGTTCGGTCAACTCCACGGCGCCGAGTTGCTCGAGCTTTTCCGTATTGATGACGGCCGAGAACGGCGTGAGCGGAACGGCGCCGCCCGTGTAGCCGGTGCCGCCTCCGCGCGGAATGACCGTCAATCCGAGTTCGAAGCAGGCCTTCACGAGGCGCGCGATCTCGGCTTCGGTGTCCGGGGTCAGCACGACGAACGGGTACTCGACGCGCCAGTCGGTCGCATCGGTGACGTGCGAGACGCGCGAGAGGCCGTCGAAGCGAATGTTGTCCTTCTGCGTGCAGCGGCCGAGCACCTTCGTCGCCCGGCGGCGCAACTCGGCCATCTTGCCGAACTCGGCCGCGAACGCATCGACGGCGCCGCGCGCGGCCGCGACGAGCATTTCCACGCGCGCGGCGCGCTCCCGGCCGGCTTCGTCGCCGTGCTCGGTCAGATCCGCGTGGCGGCGCTTCTCGATTTCGCTCAAGCGGTGGTTCAGCGCCTCGATCAGCAGGTCGCGCCGCTTCGGATTGTCGAGCAGATCGTCCTGCAGATACGGATTGCGGCGCACGACCCAGATGTCGCCGAGCACTTCGTAGAGCATCCGGGCCGAGCGGCCCGTGCGGCGCTCGGCGCGCAACTCGTCGAGGGCCTTCCAGGCTTCGTCGCCGAGCAGGCGGATGACGATCTCGCGGTCGGAAAACGAGGTGTAGTTGTACGGGATTTCGCGCAAGCGCGGTTCGGTGTCGGCGGCAGCGACAGCCGCGGCGCCGTGCGGATCGAAGACTTGAGGTGCGTTCATGGTCGGACGGATCGAGTGGCCGGGCAAAGCGTCCATCGACGTTTGCGGCCGGCAATGCGCGTCACGCGCAATGAGTTTTCTGGAAACTGGGCGTCGGCAGCGAGGGCTCACCGCGCGGGTAGGCGCGATCTGAGCATGGCCGTATCAGGTGCGCGCTAGCCGCACGATCGTGCGTGACGGGCATGCCGCTGCGCCGGGGGACGCGCTTCCCGCGGGGCTGGGGTCAGTGAGGCGGTCCGTGGCTGCCAGCGCATTATCCGGTCCTGGTCTTAAAACGGAATTCTACCGCATGATCTCGATACGCGTTGCTGTGCAATATGACGCGTTACGCGTACGCGGAAGCGGCGCAAAAGCCCGGCCCGGCGGGCATCCGGCACTTTGCCGACCGGCCGTCCGGTCAATGCCCGATGGATTTCGCGGTGCGAAAACGGTCGCCCGTTGGCGCTATCATTGTTCTTTTCGCATTTTGCACGCCACGCGAGCCATCCTCGCGCCCAAGCCCATGTCCTCGTCTTCCCACGATTATCTGAAGAAAATCCTGACCGCCCGCGTCTACGACGTAGCCCGCGAGACGGAACTCGAACCGGCGCGCAATCTGTCGGCCCGCCTGAGCAATCGCGTCTTCCTGAAGCGCGAGGACAACCAGCCCGTCTTCTCGTTCAAGCTGCGCGGCGCCTACAACAAGATGGTCCACATCGATGCCGAAGCGCGCTCGCGCGGCGTCATCACCGCGTCGGCCGGCAATCATGCGCAAGGCGTCGCCTTCTCGGCGGCGCGGCTCGCCGTCAAGGCGGTCATCGTCGTGCCGGTCACGACGCCGCAGGTGAAGGTCGACGCCGTGCGCGCGCACGGCGGGCCCACCGTGGAAGTCGTGCAGGCCGGCGAATCGTACAGCGATGCCTACGCGCACGCGCTCGAACTGCAAAAGGCGCGCGGGCTCACGTTCGTGCATCCGTTCGACGATCCGTACGTGATCGCGGGCCAAGGCACCGTCGCGATGGAAATCCTGAGCCAGCACCAGGCGCCCATTCACGCGATCTTCGTGCCGATCGGCGGCGGCGGACTGGCCGCTGGGATCGGCGCTTACGTGAAAGCCGTGCGGCCCGACATCAAGGTCATCGGGGTGCAGACCGAGGACTCGTGCGCCATGGCGCGGTCGATCCAGGCGGGCGAGCGCGTGACGCTGCCCGAGGTGGGCCTGTTCTCCGACGGCACGGCCGTCAAGCTCGTCGGCGAGGAAACGTTCCGCCTGTGCCGCCAGTATCTCGACGACGTCCTCACCGTCAACACCGACGCGCTGTGCGCGGCGATCAAGGACGTCTTCCAAGACACGCGCAGCCTGCTCGAGCCCGCCGGCGCGCTGTCGGTGGCCGGCGCCAAGCAGTACGCCGAGCGCACGGGCGTGACGGCGCAAACGCTGGTGGCGATCACTTCCGGCGCGAACATGAACTTCGACCGGATGCGCTTCGTCGCCGAGCGGGCGGAAGTGGGCGAAGCGCGCGAGGCCGTGTTCGCCGTGACGATCCCCGAGGAGCGCGGCAGCTTCAAGCGTTTCTGCGAACTCGTGGGCGAGCGCAACGTCACCGAATTCAACTACCGGATCGCCGATGCGAGCGCGGCGCATATCTTCGTCGGCGTGCAGATCAAGAGCCGCGGTGAATCGGCATCGATCGCCCAAGCGTTCGAGCAGCATGGCTTTCCGACCGTCGACCTGACGGGCGACGAACTGTCGAAGCAGCACATTCGCTATATGGTCGGCGGCCGCTCGCCGCTCGCGCGCGACGAGCGCCTGTTCCGCTTCGAGTTCCCCGAGCGGCCCGGCGCGCTGATGAAATTCCTCTCGTCGATGGCGCCCGAATGGAACATCAGCCTCTTTCACTATCGCAATCAGGGCGCGGACTACAGTTCGATTCTCGTCGGCATTCAAGTGCCGCAATCGGACAACGACGCGTTCGCGCGATTCCTGTCGACGCTCGGCTATCCGCACTGGGACGAAAGCGGCAACCCCGTCTATCGGCTGTTCCTTGCGCAATAGCGTGCCATGACGCGGCGTGGCGACACGCCCTCTCGCTCAACGCATCGACGCCCTAGCCTTTAATCGACCGAACACCATGACTCCCGAACACTCGCCGCTCGGCAAGAGCGCGACCTACACCGAGCAGTACGATCCGTCGCTGCTGTTTCCGATCGCCCGCAACCGCGCGCGCGAAGCGATCGGGATCACGAGCACGCTGCCGTTTTTCGGCACCGACATCTGGAACGCCTACGAACTGTCCTGGCTCAACCCGCGCGGCAAGCCGCAAATCGCGATCGCGACGTTCTTCGTGCCGGCCGAATCGCCGAACATCGTCGAATCGAAGTCGTTCAAGCTCTATCTGGGCTCGTTCGCTCAGACGACCCTCGAGTCCGTCGATGCGCTGCGCGATATGCTCAAGCGCGACGTGTCGACCGCTTGCGGCGCATCCGTGTCGGTGCACCTGGCGACGCCGGCGGAATTTCAGAAAATCGAGTTCGAGGAGTTCGACGGGCTGTCGCTCGACCGCCTCGATCTCGATACCGACATCTACGAGCCCGACCCGACGCTGCTGAAGGCCGCGGAGGGCGAAGCCCCCGTAGAAGAAACGCTGTACTCGAATCTGCTGAAGTCGAACTGTCCCGTGACGGGGCAGCCGGATTGGGGCAGCGTGCAGATTCATTACGTCGGCCCGCAGATCGATCACGCGGGGCTGCTGCGCTACATCATTTCGTATCGCTCGCACACGGGCTTTCACGAGCAATGCGTCGAACGCATCTTCACCGACATCATGCGCGAATGCCGCCCCGTGAAGCTGGCCGTCTATGCCCGCTACACGCGCCGCGGCGGGCTCGACATCAATCCGTTCCGCACCAACTACAACCTGCCGATGCCGGACAACGCGCGCACGGCGCGGCAGTGAGTGCCGATACGATCAGAACGGTTCGCCGGTAGCGTGCGCCGACGGACCGCCGCTTCCTTCCCGCGCATCGCCCGCGGCCTTCGCGCCGCGCGGCACGAAGCGTCCCGCGCGCTCGCCCGACGGCGCGCGATCGCGATACGAAAGCACACCGTTGACCCACACGGCGTCGATGCCTTCGGCCGCCTGGCGCGGATTGTCGAACGTCGCCACGTCGCGCACGCTCGTGGGATCGAACAGCACGAGATCGGCGTGGTACCCGACATGGATCTCGCCTCGCTTCTCTAAGCCGAAGCGCCGGGCCGACAGCCCCGTCATCTTGCGCACGGCCTCCTCGAGCGGTATCAGCCGCACGTCGCGCGCGTAATGTCCAAGGACGCGCGCAAACGTGCCCCACAGCCGCGGATGCGGCAGCGGATCGTTCGGCAAGCCGTCCGATCCCACCATCGTGGCCGGATGCGCCAGGATGCGGCGCACGTCGTCTTCAGACATGTTGTGGTAAACCGCGCCGGCCGGCTGCAAGCGGGCAGCAGCTTCCTGCTGCGTCACGCCCCAGTCGCCGGCGATGGCAGACAGTCGTTTGCCCGATGCTTCGGGATGCGGCGTCGACCACGTCACCGTGATCTCGATATCGCCCGTGACCTGCTTCAGATCGAGCGTGGTCGAGCTGCGGTCGTACGGATAGCAGTCGCAGCCGATGCGCTGCGCCTCGCGTGCGCGTTCCAGTGACGCAAGTACTTCGATGCTGCGCCCCCAGTTGCGCGGCCCGGCGCACTTCAGGTGCGAAACGACGACGGGCACGCGCGCATGCCGGCCGATGCGGCAGGCTTCGTCGAAGGCGTCGAGGATTGCGTCGAACTCGCTGCGCATGTGTGTCGTATAGAGCGCGCCCGCTTGCGCGAGCGGCTCGGCGAGCGCCATCACTTCCTCGGTCGGTGCATTGATGGCGGACGCGTAGGCGAGCCCCGAACTCAATCCGAGCGCGCCGTGCTCGAGCGCGTCAGCCAGCTGCGCACGCATCGCGTCGATCTCCTCGTGCGTGGCGGCGCGATCGAGCCGGTCCATGTGATTGCTGCGCAATGCCGTATGGCCGACGAGCGCCGCCACGTTGACGGCCGGGCGCGCGACGTTCACCGCCTCGACATAGGCGGCGAACGTCGGATACTGGAACGCGCCGCGCTCGCCGAGCAGATTCATCGGATCGGGCGGCTCGCCGCGCAGCGCGACGGGCGACGCGCTGATGCCGCAGTTGCCGACGATCACCGTCGTCACGCCCTGCGAGAGCTTGGGCAGCATCTGCGGCTCGCGGATCACGTGGGTGTCGTCGTGCGTGTGCACGTCGATGAAGCCCGGCGCCAACGCACGGCCATCGGCTTCGACGATCTCCTCGGCGATCCAATTCGACAGATTGCCGACGGCCACGATCGTCTCGCCGCGGATCGCGACGTCGCGCACGACGGGCGGTTTCCCCGTGCCGTCGTAAAGCGTGGCGCCGTAGATCAGCGTATCGGCGGCTTCGGGATGAGAATGCATGGTTCGTCTCCGGGGGCGGGGGCGGGCGCGGGCGGCTCGGCAGCGCGACAAGACACGACGCGGCGGCGCCGGCTTGCCGAGTATCCTACTCGTACTTTCCGTGCGATGACCTTCTCGGCTGTTCGGCAACCGAGCTTCACGCGGCGGCCGTTCCGGCCATGGCTCGCACGCCGGCGCACCGCATTGCCTTGTTGAAGAATGGCTGGTTCAACTGCGGAATACGCTAAGATGCGCAAACCTCTCTGATCCGTAGTCGGATTTTCGATGCGAAATACCTCCCCGCAACACGCCGCGAAGGCTGCACAGGAATTGGACGAGCCCACCGCCGCCGTCGAACCCGATAACGACACGAATCCGTCGGACGGCGGCAGACGAAAGCGGACCGGCGCACTCGACCGCGCGGTACAGATTCTGGATCGCATTCAGGAAGTGAACGCCCCGATGACGGCCTACGAGGTCGCCCGGTCGGTGGGCGCGCCGTTGACCACCGTCTATACGATCATCAACGACCTCGTCGACAAGCGCCTGCTGACCCGCAATCGGGAAGGCAGCGTCTGGCTCGGGCCCCGCCTGTACGGCTATGGATTGACGTATGTCGGCTCGCTGGACTTCATGGAGGTGGCCGCGGACGAAATGCGCCGCCTGGCCGAGGAGGTCGAGGAAACGGTTCAGCTTTGCGGATGCGATGAAGGCATGATGGTCGTGCTGGACATGAAGGAAGGGCCGGGCCACTTCAAGGTGACGTCGAAGGTCGGAAGCCGCGTACCGCTCAACTGGACGGCATCGGGACGGCTGCTCGTGGGACACATGCCGCGCAAGGAACTCGAACGGTTCTTTGCGCGTCACGCCTTGCCTTCGCCCACCGGCCGGGCCGTCACCGATCCCGTGCAGCTCGCTGAAATGGCCCACGTCGCGCTGGCTCAGCGCCTCGCTCAGCAAATCGGAGAATCCGAGGTTGCCGTGGCGTGTCTCGCCTCGCCGATCCTGAATCGCGACAGTCAATGCGCACTCGTGATTTCGCTCGTTTTGCCCGAGCAAAAGGCCCTGCAGCGGTACGATTTTTATGCGAGCGCCGTGAAGGCCGCTGCTCGCCGGATCGAGGAGCGCTTGGGCTGGTAAGCCCGGGCTTCGCCCCATCTCTTTTGCCGGGCCGCGGCGCCCGGACAGCCCTCCCGCAATGAAAATTTACCCCCTTGGCGGCAGCCTTTGCTCATTCTCGATATTGCTTAATTACGATATATAGAACGCAATTGCGCACACCAAAATCCGACGGTCGATCCGGGTTTGTGACCACTTGACGCACGTGTTTGCTCGCGTAGACTGCATTCGCAACTACGGTATATATACCTTAATTAGGAAGCCAAGAGGGTGGACGACCGTAGGCTCCGGGGGTCATACCGTGACGCCTGGCCCGACTCCGACACGCGCGCCCGCTGCGCGCCGCCGGCTGGGCAACGCTCCGTGTGACAACGTCTTAACGTTCAAGGGTCGCGCCATGAAAAGCCAGATCTTCCTTGTAGGCTTTGTTGCCTACGTCATCGTCATGATAGGTGTGAGTGCGCTCGTCGCACGACGGCAGCGATCGGGCGCCGATTTTCTGCTCGGCGGCCGCGCCTTTCCTATGTTTCTGACACTTGGCAGCACTGTTGCGACCATGGTTGGAACCGGTTCCAGTATAGGCGCGGTCGGATTCGCCTACAAGAACGGCTGGGCGGGCGGGCTGTATGGCCTCGGTGGCGCGGTCGGCATTCTGCTGCTGGCGTGGATGTTCGCACCGGTGCGCAAATACGAGTTCATGACGATGAGCGAGGAGTTGTCCTACTACGTCGGCGGCAATCGGATCGTCAAGAACTTCTCCGGCGTCCTGATGCTGGTGGCATCGCTGGGCTGGCTCGGTTCGCACATTCTGGGCGGGGGCCTTTATCTCGCCTGGATCGCGCACATCGACCTGACGCTTGCGAAGGTCCTGATCGCGATCGGCTTCGCGGCATACGTCGTGATCGGGGGATACACGGCCATGGTATGGACCGACACCCTGCAGGCGATCGTCCTGTTCGTGGGATTCGTGCTGATCGCGATCGTGTCCGTTTCGATGGCGGGCGGCGTCGGCCATATTCAGGCGGCGATGGATCCGTCCGCCGTCAGCTTCCTCGCGCTCGGCAAGATCGGCCCGGTGCATGCGCTCTCCCTTTCCGTGGCCGTGGCCGTGGGTGTGCTCGCTACGCCCTCCTATCGTCAGCGCATCTATGCGGGCCGCGACGCGGCTACCGTACGCCGCTCGTTCGTGATCTCCGGCACGCTCTATTTCTTCTTCTCCGCGCTGCCGGCGCTCATCGGGATGGCGGCACACGTGCTGAATCCTCACCTGAGCAACTCGGATTTCGCATTTCCCTATCTGGCATCCGAGGTCCTGCCGCTCTGGCTCGGCATGATCGTGCTGACGGCGGCCATGTCGTCGACCCTGTCGACGTCGAGCGCCGATTCGGTGGCCGCCGTTTCCCTGCTCCTGATCGACGTGCGCGGCATCTTTACCCGCACCTCTCCCGATCCGGCCAAGGCCATCGTGCGCTCGCGAGTGGGATTGCTGGCGGTCATCGGCGTTGCGCTGCTGCTGGCCCTGCCGTCGAGCGACATCATCAACTACATCACGAAGATGATCGCGACCGTCCTCTCCGGGCTGTTCGCCTGCGGCGTACTCGGCCGCTTCTGGCCGCGCTTCACGTGGCAGGGCGCTCTCGCCAGCCTCATTTGCGCGTCGGGTGTTTCGCTGGCCGTGATTTCCATCGATTCCTGGAGCGCGTTCTGGGGCAACCCGGTCATTCCTTCGGTTCTGGTCGCATTCGCCGCCGGCGTTCTCGTCAGCCTCGTTACGCCGCCCGGGCGCGTGACGCGCGAGGAAGCGCTCGTACTGCTCGCCAAGGAACGCCAACAGATGGAACGGGTCGTGTCCGCGCATTGACCGGCCCCGCCTGCCCTACCCGCGAGTGTCCCCGCAGGGACACCGCGACTTCTCGTCGTATCACTCGTCAATCATAAGGAATGCAGATGAAAAAGATTGCGCTCCAGGGGATCGTTCTGGCGTCGGCCGTGGCTGCACAAGCCGCCTATGCACAAAGCAGCGTGACGCTGTACGGTATCGTCGATGCGGGCTTTACCTACTCCAACAACCAGCGAGGCAACAGCGCATGGCAGGCCACGCAGGGCAACGTCCAGGGCTCCCGCTGGGGATTGACCGGGGTGGAAGACCTCGGGGGCGGGACGAAAGCCACCTTTAGGTTGGAAGATGGCTTTTCGGCGGAGACGGGCGCCCTTGGGCAGGGTGGCCGCATCTTCGGCCGCAGCGCCTGGGTGGCGCTCGGCAATGCTAAGTGGGGTACCGTGACGCTCGGCCGGCAGTACAACAGCGTGCAGGACTATCTCTGGCAGGAACAGCCCAACGGCGTGGGCGCGTTGAGCCAGTATGCCAATGCGATCTACGACAACGACGACATCAACAATACATATCGCACCAACAACGCGGTCAAGTACACGACGCCGACCTTCTCCGGTTTCACCGCCGATGCGATGTACGCGTTTTCCAATACGGCGGGCGCGTTCGGCAGCAACAGGGCCTGGAGCGTTGGCGCGGACTACGTGAACGGTCCGATCCGGCTCGATGCGGCTTATTCGCTCGTGGATTCGCCGGCCATCAACACGGCCGGCGCGGCCCCTTCAGACAACTATTACTCGACGTCCTCGTCGATCATCGGCAATGTGGCCCGCAACCAGGTGTGGGGCGCCGGCGGAGCTTATACGTTCGGGCCGGCCATCGTTTCGCTGCTCTACACGAACTCGACCTTCGACATCATCGGCGGCGGACGTCTGCATTTCGCAAACTACGAGGCCAACGTCCGGTATTGGTTGACGCCCGCGACCCAGCTCGCAGCCGGCTACATCTATACGAACCAGAAAGCCAATACGGCTACGGCAGGCAACGCGCACTACAACCAGATCGCAATCGGCGGCGATTACTTTCTCTCGAAATCGACCGACCTGTACCTGAACGGGATCTACCAGAGGGGGTCGGGCGCCAACGCGTGGATCGAGGGCATCGGCGCGCCGTCCAGTACGTCCAGCCAGGTCGCCGTCGTCACCGGCATTCGGCACAAGTTCTGACATGCGTCCACATCCCGAGACAGCCGACACCTTGATCTCCGGCGCGCAGCTCTACGACGGCAGCGGCGCGCCGCCGCTCTCGGGCGACGTCGCGCTGCGCGACGGCCGGATCGCGGCCATCGGCAACTTGTCGAACTGGCTTGCGGCGGAAATCGTCGAAGCGAAGGGCCGTGCGCTGGCCCCAGGCTTCATCGACATCCACACGCACGACGACACGCACGTGATCCGCGCGCCGCACATGTTGCCGAAGATCTCGCAAGGCGTAACCACGGTGATCGTCGGCAACTGCGGCATCAGCGCCTCGCCGGTGACACTCGAGGGCGAGCCGCCCGACCCGATGAATCTGCTCGGCGAGCGCGATGCGTTCCGGTATCCGACGTTCGCCGCCTATGTCGATGCGGTGAACGCCGCGCGCCCGGCCGTGAACGTCGGCGCGCTGATCGGCCATACGGCGCTGCGCAACAACCACATGGACCGGCTCGACCGCACCGCGACGCCCGCGGAGATCGACGGTATGCGCTCGCAGCTCGAAGACGCGCTGTCGCACGGCGCGCTCGGCCTCAGCACGGGCCTCGCGTACGGTTCCGCGTTCGCGGCATCGACCGAGGAGGTGATGGCGCTCGCCGAGCCGCTCGCGAACGCGGGCGCGCTGTACACGACGCACATGCGCACCGAGTTCGACGCGATTCTCGATGCGATGGAGGAGGCGTACCGCGTCGGCCGGCACGCGCGCGTGCCGGTCGTGATCTCGCATCTGAAGTGCGCGGGCCCGTCGAACTGGGGGCGCAGCGCCGAGGTGCTCGCATCGCTCGATCGCGCGCGGCGGCTGCAGCGGGTCGGCTGCGACTGCTATCCGTATAGCCGCAGTTCGTCGACGCTCGACTTGAAGCAGGTAACCGGCGACATCGACATCACTGTCACATGGTCGACCCCGCACCCGGAAATGGCCGGCAAGCTCATCGCGGAGATCGCGGGCGCATGGGGCGTATCGCAGCAGGAAGCCGCGCGCCGCCTGCTGCCGGCCGGCGCGGTCTATCACAACATGTCGGAGGAGGATGTGCGCCGCATTCTGTCGCATCCCGCGACGATGGTCGGCTCGGACGGCCTGCCGAACGACCCGTTGCCGCATCCGCGGCTGTGGGGTGCGTTCCCTCGCGTGCTGGGCCACTACGCGCGCGACACGCGGCTCATCGCGCTCGAGGAGGCGATCCGCAAGATGACGAGCTTGTCGGCGCGGCGCTTCGGTCTCGCACAGCGCGGCGAAGTACGGATCGGCTATCACGGGGACCTCGTGCTGTTCGATCCGGCGCGAGTGCGCGACGCGGCAACCTTCGACCAGCCGCGGCAGAACGCGGAAGGCATCGACGCGGTCTGGGTGAACGGCGTGCTGTCGTACCGCGACGGCCAGCCGACCGGCGAGCGCGCCGGCCATTTCGTTGCGCGCGGGGTGCGGCCGAACGCGGACGCCCAGGGGGAATTTTGAATCACCAATCAATCATCACTGGAAAGAGAGCATCGATGAAACGTTATGGCGTGGAAGGCGGCAAAGGGACGGGCGGTCAACATATGCCGTTCGCGAGGGCGGTCGAAGCGGACGGCTGGCTGCATGTGTCCGGCCAGACGCCGATGGAAAACGGCGAAGTGATCGACGGCGGCATCGTCGCGCAGTCGCACAAGGCGCTGCGGAACCTATTCGCAATCCTGAAGGAAGCGGGCTACGGCGCCGAGCACGTCGTGCGTTGCGGCGTGTGGCTCGACGATCCGCGCGATTTCGCGTCGTTCAACAAGGTGTTTCGCGAGTACTTCGGCGACCATCCCCCGGCCCGCGCGTGCGTCGTGTCGAGCATGGTCGTCGACTGCAAGGTCGAGGTCGACTGCGTCGCGTACAAGGCACGCGCCTGATCGACTCGCCCCCCTCGGCGCCGGTTTGCCGAGTATCCTACGAGTACTTTCCGTGCGTTCACGCTACGTTCCCGGATTACTCCGTACATTGACGTTTCCTTCTCGGACTCAAACCGAAGTCCGAGGCTTTACCGAGGAAAATCTGATGGCATTGACGATCACGAACTATTCAGCCGCTTCCATCGACCCGCTCAGCAAGGGCCTGGGCACCGTGCCGAGCGCGAGCGTGCCGCTCGATTCGGCTGCGAATCTAGAATGGAATCTGCTCGCCGAGGACGTGAGCCTGCCGGCCGCCGTGCTCTATGCGGACCGGATCGAACACAACCTGAAGTGGATGCAGGACTTCGTCACCGAATACGGCGTCAAGCTCGCGCCGCACGGCAAGACGACGATGGCGCCGCAGCTGTTTCGCCGGCAGATCGAAACAGGCGCCTGGGGCATCACGCTCGCAACGGCGCACCAAACGCGCGCCGCCTATCACGGCGGCATCGAGCGCGTGCTGATGGCGAATCAACTCGCCGGCAGGCGCAACATGGCGATGATCGCCGAACTCTTGTCCGATCCGGACTTCGAGTTCTTCTGTCTCGTCGATTCGCCGGACGGCGTCGAGCAGCTCGGCGCGTTTTTCAAGGAAGCACGCCGCAAGCTGCAAGTGCTGATCGAACTCGGCGTACCCGGCGGACGCACGGGCGTGCGCGACGATGCGCAGCTGGAGAGCGTGCTGGCGGCCATCGCTCGCTACGAAGGCACGTTGGCGCTTGCCGGGATCGAAATCTACGAAGGGGTGCTCGCGGACGAGCCGGCTGTGCGTGCATTTCTGCGCCGTGCAGTACAGACGACGCGCACCCTCTCGCAAGCGGGCCGGTTCGAACGCGCCCCCGCCATCCTCTCGGGCGCGGGCTCGGCCTGGTACGACATCGTGGCCGAAGAATTCGCGGCCGAGTCGAAAGCCGGCACGATCGAGGTGGTGCTGCGTCCAGGCTGTTATTTGACGCACGACGTCGGCGTCTATAAGAAAGCGCAGAGCGAGATTCTCGAGCGCAACCCGATCGCGAAGAAGATGGGAGAAGCGCTGTTGCCGGCGCTGCAACTGTGGGCCTACGTGCAGTCGATCCCCGAAGCGGACCGGGCGATCGTCGGTTTCGGCAAGCGCGATGCGGCGTTCGATGCCGGCATGCCGGTTCCGGCATGCCACTACCGGCCGGGCACGAGCGAGCCGCGCGCGATCGCGCCGAGCGAAGGCTGGGAAGTCACGGGGATGATGGATCAGCACGCCTATCTGCGCATCGTGCCCGGCGCCGATCTCAGAGTGGGCGACATGCTGGCGTTCGACATCTCGCATCCGTGTCTGACGTTCGACAAATGGCGGCAGCTGTTGATCGTCGACGGTCGCTACCGCATCACGGAAGTGGTCGAAACGTTCTTCTGAAAACGGCTGGCCGAGCGAGGCGCACGGCCAGCGGCACGCGGCTCAAATCGGACACGCGCTGGCCGAGCACCGCCTCGATGTGAGCGGCGCGCGGCCGGCGTCATTTCGTTTGAGCGAAGTGTGTAAGACCGCTGTCCACGGCCGCCTCGCCGCCCTGCGCCTCGTCGCCGGACACCGGCGAGTCCGCCACGTTGGCGATGCGCGTTTCGAGCCTGGCGAGCGCGTCGGATAACCCGTGCAGCGTATCGTCGGGCAACGCCCCCATCGTCTCGAGCAGGAACGCATTGCGCTGCGGCAAGCTCGCATCGACCACCTGACGCCCTTCTTCGGTGAGCCTCACGTTCGTGATGCGGTTGTCGCGCGTGTCGGTGCTGCGCTCGACCCAGCCGATTGCCTCGAGCGACTTCAATTGGCGCGTCAGCGCGCCCGGATCGATGCGTAGCCGTTCGACGAGGCGCTTCTGCGACCACTCGCCCGTGTCTTCCGTCAGCGTGCGCAAGATGCGCCAGCGCGGCATGGGATGTCCGACCCGCGCTTCGAAGCCGGACAAGAATGCGCGGTAGGTGCGGCCGAACTGCTGAACGATCGCGACGTAATCTTCCATGATGCAACCCTTCTTCCTAGGCCGTCCTCGGCCTTATTCCGCCACGGGCACAGGTTCGCTCCTGCGCGTGATGCTGACGTGCGGCACGCTCGCGCAGCGCCACAATGCGACGACGGCAATGACGGCCGCCACGGCGATCCCCATGTGAATCGCGGTGACGAGCGACACGCGTGCCTGCTCGAGCAGCGCGGCGCCGTTTTGCCCCGCATGCGCGAGCGAAGCGAGCAGCGTGTCTTGTGCGTCCCGGTTGACGAGAATCTGGGGGTCGCGCATGGTGTGCCACCATGCGGTCGCATTCGCGCTCGTCAGTGCATCGCGCACGCCGCGCGAATAAAGATGCGTGATCAGCGTACCCGTAACGGCCGCCCCGAACATGCCGCCGATCATCCGCAGCGATTGCAGCAAGGCCGTGGCGATCCCTAGATGCTCGCGCCCCGACGTTTCCTGCGCGAAGACGGTCAAGTTCGGCAGTACGAAGCCAAGCCCGATGCCGGCGAGCATCATGAGCCCCATCAAAATCGTGTGCGGCATCGCGCGCGTGGCGGCCGCCGTGCCGACGCACGCCAGCGCGAGCAGCGCGCAGCCGATATAGAGCATCGCGTTGGGGCGGCGAATCCGCGTGACGATGCGTCCGTTCACGATGCTGCCGATCGTAATGAACACAACGAGCGGCGTGATCAGCACGCCCGCATCCTTCGGCGACAGCCCGAAACCGCCTTGCAGCAGTAGCGGCGCGTAGAAGATCAGCGAGAACATCGAGTACCCGCACAATATCGACAGCACGAACAGCGCGGCGAGGCTGCGATTGGCGAACATGTCGAGCGGCAGGATAGGCTGTTCGGCACGCTGCTCCCACTTCCACAGCGCGACACCCGAGGCGGCCGCCAGAACGGCGAGCGCCGCGACGCCGGCGGTGACGCCGTGCTGCGACAGCGATTCGACGAGCATCTGCAGCGAACCGAGCGCGACGGCGATGAGCAGCGAACCGGGCCAGTCGAGGCGGATTTTGCCGCGCGCCTTGATGTGCCGCACGTGAGGCAGATAGCGCCAGACGAACACGAGCGAAAGCAGGCCGACCGGCAAGTTCACGTAGAACGCCGAACGCCAGCCGTAATACTGCGTCAGGAAACCGCCGAGCGACGGCCCGATCGCATTGGCGATCCCGAACGCCGAACTCATGAGCACCTGCCAGCGCAGACGCACGACGGAATCGGGAAACAGGTCCGGAATGCAGGCGAACGCCGTGCCGACGAGAATCCCACCGCCGATCCCTTGCAATGCGCGCGCGATCACGAGAAACATCATGCTGTTGGCGGCGCCGCAGAGCACGGACGCCGCCGTGAACACGACGATCGACGCGATCACGAACGGCTTGCGCCCGAAATAGTCGCCCAGCCGGCCGAAAATCGGGACGGTGATGACCGAGGTCAGCAGGTAGGACGTGGCAACCCACGCATAGAGCTCGAATCCGCGCAGTTCGGCGACGATCGTGGGCAACGCAGTGCCGACGACGGTCTGGTCGAATGCGACGAGCATGGTGACGAAGGAGATACCGAGCATCGCCATGAGCGATTCCCGGAACGGCAGAAGCTGCCCACGTGAGTGGTGAGCGGCGGTATGGACGGCCATTTTTTGTAGAAGCAATCGTTGATAAGTCAAAGAATGACGAATGATAGCATGGGTGCATAGAATTCGCAGGCTGGCGCGCCGCTCGATTGTGGCGCTTCTCCCCACTTCTTCTGTCTACTCGACCAATGGAACCGATCCCGATCACTGAGCCAGAACTTGCTCCGGATGACTTGGCGACACTCGCGCGCGCCAAGCAGGCGCTCGAAGCGCAGCCGCTCGCGATGAAACTGGCAAGCGCCGTCGGCACGCCGATCGAGCGGCTTTTGGAGCGGCTGCCGGCCGGCGCGCACGATACGATCGCCGACGCCACGCGCCGCGCGCTCGACGCGAGCCTGCGCGCGGCGGTCGCGACGCTGGGCGCCCCCGCGCCGACACTGGCAGGCGATGACAATGGGGCTGCACCATCACGGGCGCCGAGCGCCAAGCCGCGCGATTGGCTCCATAAAGTAGCGGTCGCGACGACGGGCGCGGCAGGCGGCGCGTTCGGCTTCTTCGCCCTGCCGGCCGAGTTGCCCGTCACCACCACGCTGATGTTCCGCTCGATCTGCGACATCGCCCGGAGCGAGGGCGAGGACCTGCGCGAAGCCGAGGCGCGGCTGCAATGCCTGGCCATCTTCGGCATGGGCAGTCACGAGCAGGACGAGCAAGCCGACTTCGGCTATTTCGTCGCGCGCGGCGCGCTCGCGCAGGCCATCTCCAAAGCGTCGTCGGAACTGGCGAGCAAAGGGGTCGCGGCGCATGGCACGCCGGCGCTGGTGAGGCTGATGAACGTGATCGCGGCGCGCTTTTCGGCGCAAGTGAGCGAGCAAGTCGCGGCCAAGTCGATCCCGGCGATCGGCGCGGTGCTCGGCGCGGCCGTCAATACCGTCTTCATCGATCATTTCCAGCAGACGGCGCACGGACACTTCGCCGTGAGGCGCCTCGAACGGCGCTACGGCAGCGCGGCCGTGCAGGCGGCCTATCGCGCCATCGAATCGACTTCGAGCGGGCGGGCGTCGCGTTCGCGCGCGTGAGCGCGAACGAATCGCGCGGCCCCCTCGATCGCACGCTTTGCCTCGGGCACGAAAGGCGTCCAGAGCTGCCAGACATGCGGCATGTTCGGCCAGATCTCGCACTCGACCGGCACGCCGGCCGCCTGCGCACGCTGCGCCACGCGGCGCGCGTCGTCGAGCAGCACTTCGGTGCTGCCGGCCTGGATCAAGAGCGGCGGCAGGCCGGAAAGATCGGCGTAAAGCGGAGACAGATGGGGGTGAGTCGGGTCCGTGCCGCCGATGTAGAACTGCGCCGCGCGTCCGATCGAGGCGCCGCAGAACATCGGATCGACCCCGTCGTTCGATTCGAGCGTCCCGCCCGTGGCCGCCAGATCCGTCCACGGAGAAAACAGCACGCCGGCAGCCGGTAGCGGATCGCCCGCATCGCGCAGCGCGACGAGCGTTGCCAGTGCGAGGCCGCCTCCGGCCGAATCGCCCGCGATGACGATCGAATCGGCCGGCGTTCCTTCGGCGAGCAAGGCCCGATAAGCCGCCAGCGCATCGTCGAGCGCGGCCGGGAACGGATGCTCGGGCGCGAGCCGATAGTCGAGCGAGAACGTCCGAGCCCCCGAGCGGGCGGCGAGCGCGAACACGAGCGCGCGGTGCGACGCGGGCGAGCAGAAGTAATAGCCGCCGCCATGGCAATAAAGGATCGTGCGGACGGGCACACCGCGTGCACGATCGCCCGCGCGCTCCAGCCATTCGCCGCGCAACGGCGCGTCGGCGGGCCGCTCGCGTACGGTCAGGCGCCAGCCGGCGGGCACCGGTTGCCGACGAATCCGCGAAGCGGCATGCGCGCGTGCGCGCTCGACGCTTACATGCGGCTTGAGCGTTTCGGGCCGAAATTGTCTCTTGAGCAACCAGCAGGCGACAGCGCTTTGCCAGCTCATTGCAATGCCCCCCCTACATGACGATATATGACCGTCATGTTACGTGTCTGCGTAAGAGCGTGGGCACTACGAAAGGGTGCTATGCGGGAGAACGCACGCCGACGCCAGGGCGCCGCTGGGCGGGCAAGGGAGCCGGTTTTGGGGTCGGCATTCCAGGTGCGCGGCGCCGTGCGCGAGCAACGCGCCGGCGCCGAAACGGGTGCGATAAGGCGATCAGGTATTAGTTGGCCGGTTCGACCTGCCCACGAATTTCACCGGCGGGATTGATCTTGGTGTGGACATTGAAGTACCACTTGCCGTTCATCAAATCGGCGGCTTGCGCATCGGTGAGGGTCTTTTCGCCCTCGATCGGGCTCGCGAGCTTGTCCTTCGGAATGGGGATTTGGGGGTCCGCGTTCTGCCCCACGGGCGCGGGACCGTGGAAGTGCGCCATCGTGGCGGGGCCGGTAAGACCCTCGTACGTAGCCTTCCATTTAAGATCCTTGGACGCCGTGTCGAACGTCGCTTCCAGATTGCCGTGGCCCTTGGACGTCTTCGGCGGCACTTCGCTCGAAGGCTCGAGATCGGCCTTCAGCGTCACCGTTTCGGCGAACGCGGCACCGGCCGCTACTGCCCACAACAGAACGGCGACATTCAGCTTGCGCAATACATGCATCGTGCTCTCCTGTTTGTTGAGACCGCCCATGCGAAATAGCTGTTCGCACCCTACTGGCGGCGGTTCCACATACTAGAACAAGTTGCGTACGCGCGTATGTCAAGCACTCAAGCACTCAAGCGCTCAAGAACGCAGAGCGCCGATTGGATCGGGCTCGCTTCAGCAGACCTTGCGGAACATGATGTCGACGACCGTGCCCGGGCTCACCGCAACCCACGTCGAATCGGTGGCGCGCAGCAAACCGGCCGGGGCGCCGTCCGTGCCCAGATAATGCGTATCGAGCGAGCGCCACTGCTTGCCGGCGCAATCGATTTGATATCGGGTGATCGATACGGACACGGGCGCGCTCGCGCCGGGCATCATCGACGGCGCCTTCCAGGTGGTCTTCGCGGTGTATTCGATATAGCCGTCGGCATCCGTCGCAATGCTGTCGGAATCGACCGCATACGCGAGATCCGAAGCACTTTTCAAGGGAGTCCATTGCGTGGCGTCGGCATAAGCCATCGAGCCGAGCGCAACGGTTACGACGATCAAAGGGCGGAGCCAATTCATATTCTGTGTCCTGACGTTCGAAATGGCCCGGCTTTGCGAGAATCGCTAATTATTTTGGTGTCCTGCCTATTTTGCTGCACAACGATCGGATTCTATCAGAGCATGCGAGCGGCGCGACCCTGAAAACCTCGCCGATAGGCACGCGCTGGCGCAAATTGAGGAGGCGTACTAGATCCGAACCCGCGGGATGCGCCCGATTCGCCGCCCTTTCGTATGCGCGCGCGTCACGCCACGCTCATTGCGCGGTGAACGGCGCCGCCGTGTCGACGCCGCTTGCCGCGCCGACCGTTTCGAAGTCCTTGGCTCGCAGGCTGACTTTGCGTGCATAAGCGGTCGAGCCGCCGTAGCTCTTGAGCGCGGCGCCCACGTCGCCGCGTGCCGATTCGAGGTAGCCGTGCAGAATGGCCGAGCCCGCCTCGATATTGGCGGCCGGTTCGGTCAAGTCGAGATTCTTGACGAGCCGCTTATGCGCCGCCGGCACCACTTGCATGAGGCCCGTCGCGCCGTGCTTGCCGCGCGCGTGGTCCTGAAAGCGCGATTCGATCGAGATGATCGCCAGTACGAGCGCGGGCGGCAGGGAATACTTCGACGCCGAAGCCATTACCGCCGACGAGATCTGCTCGGCCTTCGCGCGCGCAAGCCCGAATCGCCGCGTGAGCATGTCGCGGATACGATGAACCTGCCCGGGCGCGGGATCGCTGGCCGGAATCGGTGCCAGAGCGACGGGGTCGGATGCGGCAGCCTCGGGCGCGGCCGCGGCTGCCAGGATCGCCTGCACGGACGGCAGGGCGGCCGCTTGAACGCTCGACGACGATGCCGCAGCTAGAGAATGCGATGCCCCAACGGCAGCCGCCGCCCCCGCGAGCGCGCGCGATGCTTCGGACTCCTGCGCATTGACGGACGCAGCGAGACCCAGCGAAAGCAGCAGCAGGCAGAAAAGTCGACTCATTACGTATGGGGAATGTGACAGTGCGCCGCATTATAGCGGCTCATTTCGCGCTGTTCAGGGGGACCGATTGAATCATCAGTCAATTAAAAGGGGCCGCGTTGCTCACAGGACGCAGAGACGGGGATGCCGCGCGGCAGCCGGCTATTCGTCCGTCTTTATCCGTCGCGCTGTTCTTTAAGGGGGTCTTAAGTAACGGCAGCAGACAATCGCCCCCTTCTGATCGAGACTACGCACCATGTCACTCACCGAACTCGAAGCGCTGAATCGGGCGCTATTTCTTGCGATCGACGCCACGTCCGCCACGCCGGTCTGGCTGATCGGGACCGCACGGATCGTCGCGAACGACTTGATCTGGTCGATTCCGTTGGTATTAGCCGGTCTCTGGCTGACCGGAGACGCGCGCCGGCGCGAAACGGCGCTCCGGGCGTGCGTCGTCGCCCTGGTGGCGCTCGGCGTGAATCAACTGATCGGTCTAGCCTGGCAACACCCGAGGCCGTTCGCGATCGGCCTGGGTCAAACGTTTCTCGCGCATGCCCCCGACTCCTCGTTTCCGAGCGATCACGGGACGGTCTTTTCGGCCATCTTCATCACGCTATTTGCGCGAGGCATGTCGCGCCTCGGCGCATTGACGCTCGTGTGCGGAATCGCCGTGGCATGGGCCCGCGTTTTCCTAGGCGTGCATTTCCCGTTCGATATGATCGGCGCCTTCGGCGTAGCCGCGGCCACCTACGCTGTCATCACGCCGCTTTGGAACTATGCAGGGTCTCAACTGACGAGCCTTGCCGTCGCCGCTCACCGCCGGTTGTTCGCGGCGCCGATCCGGCACGGCTGGCTGCGCCCTTAGGCAAGCATGGATGGGCAACTGGCCTAGCCCGTCCATCCGCCCCTTTCATAGGCCGGCGCACCGCATACCGTGCGCGCAGGCTTTCCGCGAAAAGATCTCACGACAACATTGCCCGCAGCGCAAGCTTAATTGCCGATATCATATTCATCTAACTTATCGCGCATTTAATTCGATTAAGCTATTGCGCGGCGCTTATGAGTAACAATACTAAACAAATATCCTAATTCTGTAAGCAAAGATTGCCGTACAACACCCCTCAAAATAATCACGGCATAAAACGCCAAACCTTCCCGACTTCCGGCTCGGTTTATTGCCCGCCCCAAGGCGGAATGGTTCCATCACGGGTACTGCACACCGACCTAAACACGCGTACCCAAGCCGCGGGGATGGACCATGCCGAAATCAGCCGAACCCGATCACCAGCAGCCGAATACGATCGAGCCCAGCCTCTGCGACGGGGCGGCGCTCTTGCTGCCGCAAACCGCCCTATCCGGCCCCGCGCGCGCGCGCATCGAACCTCAGGCAGGAACGAACGCAAATAAGCACGTGGGCAGCGGACGCGCACGTCCGTCTTGGCTCACAACGGGTGCGCGCGGGGTATGGCACGCCGCAAAGCGTTTGATGACTGACGAGCAGTTTCTGAAACTTTCGCATCGGCGCCACGTGGGGCGCTTTCCCAACCTGTCCGCACCCACGACGTTCAACGAATACATCCTTCACCGCTGCCTGCATCCGGAGCCGCATTGGAGCGAGCTGGCCGATAAGCTCGCCGTACGCGAGTTCGTCAAGCAGCGTATCGGCGAAGAACACTTGATCCCGCTCCTCGCCGTGCCCGACGTTTTTACCGAAGACGTGTTCGATTCGTTGCCGAACGCTTTCGTCATGAAGACGAACCACGGCTGCGCCTTCGTGGAGATCGTCGAGGACAAGCGCCGCACTTCGTTCGAACACCTGAACCGGCTCGCGCAAAAGTGGCTGGCCAAGGATTACTACCACGCAGGCCGCGAGAAACACTACCGGCCGATCAAGCCGCGGCTGTACTTCGAGCAATTGCTCAAGGACGAGTCCGGCCACATTCCGCCCGACTTGAAGATGAACATGTTCGGCCACGACGCGACGGGCCCGATCATCTACGCAGGCATCGTCTCCGATCGCTTCGGCACGCCGCACGGCGATATTTTCGACGTGAACTGGAATCAGATCGACCTCGCAGTCGGCCACTACCCGAGAAGCAAGACCCCGCCGCCCCCGCCCCCCCATTGGGACGAAATCGTGCGCCTCGCCACGCGCCTGGCCGACGGCCTCGGCTACGTGCGCGTCGACCTGTACGTGCCCGACGGCAAGGTCTATTTCGGAGAACTGACCTTTACGCCCGGCGCGGGCGTCTTCCCCTTTCACCCCGATCGCTACGACTACGAGTGGGGGCAGCTCTTCAAAAAGATGATCGAGGACGATCGGCGGGGGAAGGCTGCGCATCACCCATTCGAACAAGGCTCGCAAGTATGAACAACATGCAAACGACCCCTCTTCCGACGAACGATCTCGTCTCTCGCGCGCTCGCGCAAATCGAGCGGACACTCAGTCTATCGACCGATATCGCAACGGAACCCGATCCCCGGTTGCGCGACACCTACACGGCCGGCCTCGCATGGATGCAGCGCTTCATCATGCGTCCGCATGCCGAGCTCGGACGCAAAGGCGCCGTCTGCCCTTTCGCGAAACCGTCGCACGACGAGCGCGCTTTGCTGTTCAGCGCATTCGATGCTGCGGACATGCCGTTCGACGCGTACATCGCCGCCTTGATGCGGTTGCCGTATCTGTTCGACAGCGTGGCCAAGGCGCGACCGGAGCCGTCTGAACTGCTGTCGCTAGCCGTGTTTCCGATCGGCTTGCAGGGCGACGTCTATTACAAGTTCATCGATTGCGCGCACATGATCCTGAAGCCGTTCTACATGGAGTGCGGCTTGATGCTCGGGGAGTTCCATCCCCTGAGCACGGTGGGCGGCGCGCATGCCCCGTCGTTCCGGCCGATGCGTGCCGACGTCCCGCTGTTCGTCATCCGCGCCATGGCACTGCACGACGCGCTGTTCATCGACGGCGAATCGACGCCCGTCGGCATGCGCGTGCATGAGCTCGAATGCTTTCTGCGCTGGAATGCCGAGCGTCTGTCGGCGCCCGAAAAAGAGCGGGCCGTCGCGCGCCTCGAGCAACGCAGGGCCCAGCTCGCCGCTGACGATGCGGCGGCCCGGCCCGTGGCGCCGGCGCACAGCGTTTGACGCGACGCCGTACGAAAGAGCAAACGCACACCGCAGTACTTGGGGCGGCCGCACCGGCGGCCGGTATCGATTCGAAGCCGATTGACGAAGCACGAGAGGAACACCGTGATGGACGAATTGTCGTGGGAAGAATGGCAAGCGCTTTGCGAAATGATGAACGGATATATCAAGACGCAGGTCCTCTCGACCGCATGCGATCTTGGGGTGTTCGACGTAATCGAGCGCGGCGCCACCGTTGCCTCGCTGGCGAAGCAGCTTGAAATCGGCGAGCACGGCTGTCGAGTACTGTTGCTGGGCCTTAAGCAGCTGAAACTCGTGCGCGTGAGCGAAACCGGTGCCATCGAGAATGCGCCGCTCGCGCGCCGCTGCTTGCTGCGCTCGGCCGAGCAGTCGATGGTTCCGTTCGTCCACTTGAACGATAAGATTCAGCATCGCGCCTGCCTGCATTTCACGAAGGCTTTGCGCGAGGGCCGCAACGCCGGGCTCGACGAATTTCCCGGCGATACCCCAACGCTGTATGGCCGCATGGCCTCGGATCCGGCGCTCGAGCGGCTCTTTCACGCAGGCATGGGCGCTTACACCCGGCTCTCGCCGCGCATGATGGTGGTCAAGGAGTTCAGCGAGGTGTCGAGGCTCCTTGACGTCGGCGGCGGCGACGGCACGAACGCGATTCGGCTCTGCGAGCGCTATCCGTCGTTGAAGGTCACGCTGATCGACCTGCCGTCCGTGATCGAGAAAGCACGCGCCAACATCGAGGCGCACGGCCTCTCCGAGCGCGTGACCTGCGAAGCCGTCGACATGTTCACGGACCCTTGGCCGAGCGGCTGCGACGGCGTGATCTTCTCGCACGTGCTCGAGATTTTTTCACCCGAGCGAATTCAATTCCTCTACAAGAAGGCGCGCGCCTACCTCGAGCGCGGTCACCTTTTCGTCTGGTCGCTCATGTGCGACGACGACGAGGCGGGCGGCCTGCAGTCGGTCAAGTCGTCGCTGTATTTCGTCACTGTCGCGAGCGGCGAGGGCATGGCCTATCCGGTCCGCGATCACGTAACGTGGCTGAACGACGCGGGCTTCGAAGTGGCGTCGACCTACGACGCCCGCGCGATCGATCACTGCGCCCTGGTCGCGCGTTGATGCTTCGCTCGGGCTGAGAATGCGAGGGGCCAAGGGGCAACCGCCGAGGAACGGCTGCCCGGGGGCGCGTATCGAGATCGAGGCACTCGCTCCGCTGTAGCACAAATGCGCTACACGGGGCGGCGCCCTCCCCTTTACAATCGCTCCATCATGCAATCCAATTCCACCGGTTCCGAACCGAGCGCCATCCATGTCGCGATCGTCGAGGACGACGCCAGCTTCCGCGAGGCACTGGCCCGTGCGATCGAGAGCGCGCCGGATATGCGAGTCGCCGGCGCCGCCACCACGCGCGCCGAAGGGCTTGCCTTGCTGCAAGGTGCGCCGGCCGACGTGCTGCTCGTCGATCTCGGCCTGCCGGACGGCTCCGGCATCGACGTCATCCAGGCGGCCGTACGGCAATGGCCCGGTTGCAGCATCATGGTCAGCACCAACTTCGGCGACGAGACACACGTCATGCGCTCGATCGAGGCGGGGGCGGCCGGCTATCTGCTCAAGGACAGCTCGCCCGCGCGCATGGCCGACGAGATTCGAAGCCTAGCCAGCGGCGGCAGCCCGATCAGCCCCATCATCGCGCGGCAGATCCTCGCGCGATTCCAGCAAGGCCGGGCCGCCGCGGCCCAGAGCGCGAAACCTGCCGCTACGCCGCCCCCCGCGCTGTCGGCACGCGAGAAGGAAGTCCTCGACTACATCACCAAAGGGTTCACGACCCAAGAGATCGCCCGCTTGATGGATCTGTCCCACTTCACCGTCCGCAGCTTCGTGCGCCGCATCTACGGGAAACTCGAGGTCAACTCCAAGGCGGAAGCCATTTATGAAGCCCGAACGCTGGGACTGCTGGGCGATTGAGCCGCGCCGTTTCGAGCGCGGCATGCGCTCACGCCTCCAACTGCTCCAGTACCTTGCCCTTCGTTTCGATGCCGAGGAAGTGAACGGTAATCGCGGCCAGGAACGGCACGGCCGCAAGGATATAGAACGCGACGTCGAGATTGCCGCCGGTCATCGTCTTCGAGACGATCGTCGGCGCGAAGATCGCCGCCACCTTCAGCCACGCGCCACCCACACCGCAGCCCATCGCACGGATGCTCGTGGGATAGAGTTCCGGTGTGTAGACGTAGGCAGTGATGAACCCGCTCGCCAGAAAACCGAGCGCCAACGCGCAGAATGCCGCGACGACGTACACGGACATCGTGTAGCACACGCCCGCCATCGCCAGCGAAAGCGCGCAGAGCAGGAACGAGACGTTGATGATCGGCTTGCGGCCGACTTTGTCGACGAGCAGCGCGCACGCGAGCGAACCCAGCACACCGAGCACCGAGGCCGCCACGGCCAGATTCAGCGCGAGCTGCAGCGGCGCGTGATAGATCGTGCGGTAGATCGTCGGCAGCCAAGTCGACAAACCGTACTGAATGAATCCGCACGTCATCCATAGCATCGCCACCGCGAGCGTGCGCTTCAGATACGCGGGCCCGAGCAGATCCTTCACGCTGCGCTTTGGATGGCGGCTCACCATCGCCTCGAACGCCTCGGCATTCGTAACCGGCGCAAGCACGCCCTTCGCCGTGCGCTCGAACGCCGTCACCGCGGCGTCGGCCTCGTCGAGCCGCTTGCGCTCGGCCAGCCAGCGCGGCGATTCGGGCACGATCCGGCGCAGCACGACGAACAGAATGAGCGGCATCGCGCCGATGAAGTACATCGCCTGCCAGCCGAAGCGCGGAACGACCCACGCGCCAAGCGCGTTCGACGCCAGCAGCCCGATCGGGAACACGATCTCGTAGAGCAGCACGAAACGGCCACGGCCGTGGGCGCGGCTAATCTCGTTGATGTACGTCGCCGCTACCGGCAGCTCGCCGCCGAGCCCGATCCCCTGCACGACGCGCAGCGCCGCGAACGCCGCGAAGCTCGGCGCGAAGCCGCATGCGATGCTCGTCACGCCGATGAGGCCCGAGCTCCACGCGATCGCGCGCACGCGGCCGTGCCGCTCGGCGAGCGACGGGAACAGAAAGGCGCCGAACAGCTGCCCGACCGACCCGGACGCGATCAGAAAGCCGATCGCCCAAGGCGTCAGATGCCACTTCTGAATCAGCATCGGCAGCGTCGTCGCGATCGTGATCACGTCGAAGCCGTCGAAGAACGTGGCCAGACCGATCAGCAAGCGCGCACGCACCTGCATGGCGTTCCTCGGCATCCGTTCGAGCCGCGCGATGATCGAGCCGCGCGTGTGCCGTTCGCTCGAATCGACGCCGCTCCCCTGCCCGATGAAATTGTCGATGGTTCGCATGCGTGTCGTCCTCCTGTCCCCAATGTGTGGTTTATGCGAGCGCCTTGCTCGTGTCGGTCAATGCCGATGGATCGACCGGGCGCCCTTGACTCATCCATTTGCGTGCGAGCTTCAACTCGCGCGGCGTATTGATCGCAATCGCGCCGCGCAGATGCCCATGCTCGACGAAGAACAGCGTCGCGCGCTTTTCGTCGAGGCTGCCGCGCACGATCGGCTCGGCGGCGGCGGGAATGTCGCCCAGGATCTGCAGGTTGACGTCGTACTGATCGGACCAGAACCACGGGATCTCGGCGTATGGCGTTCTCACGCCGAGCATCGCCTTCGCCGCCGCGATCGCCTGGTTCTGCGCGTTGGCCCACGATTCGAGCCGCACGCGGCGTTTGAGCCAGGCGTTCGGATGATTCGCGACGTCGCCGCAGGCGAACACGTTCGGATCGTCGGTCGCGCCGAATTCGTCGACGACGACACCGTCGGCCACCGCCAGCCCGGCCGCCTCGGCGAGCGCCGTATGCGGCGCGAGGCCGATGCCCGCCACCGCAAAGTCGGCGTCGAGCGCCGAGCCGTCGGAGAACGTCGCGCGGATACCGTCGTTGTGGTCGTCGGCAGCGCTACCGCCGTCGCCGTTACGGGGGAGATCGTCCAAAGCGAAGAGCGACGCGCCGAGGCGCACGTCCACGCCGTTCGCGCGATGCAGCGCCAGCAGGAAGTCGGACACCGCGGGCGGCACGGAACGGCCGCATAGACGCCCCGCCCCTTCGACGACAGTGACTTCCACGCCGAGCTTGCGCGCCGTGGCCGCCACCTCCAAGCCGATCCAGCCGCCCCCGACCACGAGCACGCGCCGGCTGCGGCGCAAGCGCTCGCCGAGCGCCACGGCTTCGTCGAGCGTGCGCAGATACGTGATGTGAGACGTCTTCACCATTTGCTGCGGCAAGCGGCGCGCGGCCCCGCCCGTCGCGATCGCGAGCCGGTCGTACTGCACCTCGCGGCCCGAGCGCGTCTTGACGACACGCGCGGCCCGATCGATCGACGTCGCGCAATCGGGCTGCCACGCCTCGACGTTCAACGAAGCCAGCTCGTCGTGCTTGACCACGCGCACCGTTTCGATATCGGCGTCGCCCGCCAGCACGGCCTTCGACAGCGGCGGACGCTCGTACGGCGGATGCGTCTCGTCGGCGATCATCACGAGCCGCCCGGCGAAGCCTTCCTTGCGCAGCGTCTTCACGACCCAGCCGGCGGCTTGGCCGCCGCCGATCACGACGACGGTGCGCGGCGCTTCCTGTTCATGGTTGGCGTGGGCACTCATTGCTTACGCTCCGTCATGAATTTGCCCTGTGGGGCCGGGGCCTGCGCGTTTTTTTGACGACGAGTATTGCCGTCCAAGCCGCCATCGACGGCCCATTCCGCGAACACCGTCGGCCCCGGTTCGAACTCGCGAGGCTGCCAAGCGGGCGTCAGAATGTCTTCGTCGGCGTAGTACTCGACCAAGGCGCCCGCGGGGTTCTTGAAGTACCAGAAATAAGCCGACGAAACCGGATGCCGGCCCGGTCCGAGTTGCGTGGTCCAACCGCACCGGCTGATATGCAAGCCGCCGCCGAATACTTCGTGAATGTCGCGCACGGTGAACGCAACGTGGTTGAGGCCGCGCTTGCCGTCGGGCAACGCGAGCAGGAACAGATCGTGATGGCCGCCGTGCGGCGCGCAGCGCATGAACGCGCCGCGATTCGGGTAGCGATCCGAGGTCTCGAAGCCGAGCAACGCGTGATAGAACGCTTCCTGCTCGGCGAGGCAATTCGTGAAAAACACGACGTGGCCCACTTCGATCGGCTCGGCGCGCTCGTAGATCGGCGAAGGCTGATCCACGCGCAATGCCTGCCCCCAAACGTTGGACGGCGAGCCCTTCACGTCGAGTTCGCGTTTGCGCGTCACCTCGACGCGAATCGCCATGCCGGCCGGGTCGTAACAGCCCACGGCGGCGTCGGTCGAGTAATAGCCGCGTTGCCCGGCAAGCTTCGTACGCAGCGGGTCGAGTTCCGCGGGCGTGGCCACGCCCCAGGTCACTTCGCGCAGCGTCGGTCCGCCCTCGAAGGCCACGGGAAGCGACGGATCGTTCGCATCGACGACGAGCACCGTGCAGCCGTTCATCGTTTCGAAGCGGACACGCGTTTCGTCGCGCGCAACCTCCTTCAAACCCCAGTCCGCGAAAAAGCGGCGACAGGTATCGAGATCCGCCACGCCGTAGGTGATCTGTTCGATGCCGAGTATCGTCATGATGTGCGTCTCCGTGCGCGCTCAGGCGTTGGCCCAAGGCAACGCGCTTTCATTCAAACCCCAGTACAGGCTCTTTTGCTGCATGTACTCGCGGATGCCGAGCCGGCCCTTCTCGCGGCCCATGCCGCTCTCCTTCCAACCCGAGAACGGCGTTGCGATCGAAAACAGCTTGTACGTGTTGATCCAGACGGTGCCCGCCTCGAGCGCGCGTGCCGTGCGCCAGGCGCGCTTGTAGTCGCGCGTCCAAACGCCGGCCGCCAGACCGAACACGCTGTCGTTGGCTTGTTCGATCAGCGACGCTTCGTCGTCGAACGGCATGGCGACGAGCACCGGTCCGAAGATCTCTTCCTGGCAGATGCGCGCGCCGTTCGACAGGCCTTCCAAGATGGTCGGCTGATAAAAGAAGCCGTTCTCCCTGCCGTCGCCGACGGGCCGCTCGCCGCCGCACAGCAAACGCCCGCCCTCTTGAAGCCCGAGTGCGACGTAGCGCTCGACCGACTCGCGATGCTTCGCCGAGATCAGCGGGCCCATCTGCGTGTCGGGCCGGGTCGGATCGCCGACGCGCAGCTTGCGGGCGCCTTCGACGAGCCGCTTCATGAATGCGTCGTAGATCGAGCGCTGCACGAACAGCCGTGAGCCTGCGATGCAGGCTTCACCCGACGAACTGAAGATCCCGTAGAGCACCCCGTTCACGGCGTGGTCGAGATCGGCGTCGTCGAACACGATCGTCGGCGACTTGCCGCCCAGTTCGAGCGAGACCGGCATCAGCTTCTCGGCCGCGATCCGCGCAATCCCACGGCCCACGTCGGTGCCGCCCGTGAACGACACCTTCTTCACGAGCGGATGGCGCACCAGCACGTCGCCGATCACCGAGCCCTTGCCCGGCAACACGCTGAGCACGCCCTTGGGCACACCCGCCTCCTCGCAGATGCGCGCCAGCGCCAGCGATGTGAGCGGTGTGATTTCGGCGGGCTTCAAGACGACGGCATTGCCGCCCGCAAGGGCCGGCGCAAGCTTCTGCGCATCGGAGGCGATCGGCGAATTCCACGGCGTGATCGCGGCAACGACACCGATCGGCTCGTGCACGCTCATCGTCAGATAATCGCCGCGCGAGGGCGTCAGCTCCTCGTCGAGCGTCTCGAGGCACGCGGCGTAATAGCGGAACGTATTCGCGGCGCTCGCGACGAGCGCGCGCGTTTCGCCAATCGGCTTGCCGTTGTCGCGCCGCTGCAATTGCGCGAGCGCTTCGTGCCGCTGCATGATGAGATCGGCGATGCGGTACAGCACGAGTGCGCGCTGGTGCGGCTTGAGGCCCGCCCAATCGGCGCGGCGCCAGGCGGCATCGGCCGCTTCGACGGCCTCTTGCGCGTCCTCCGCGCTCGCCGTTGAAATCTCCCTGTTCAGCGACTGGTCCGCCGGATAGATGCTGGCGTAGGGGGTGGCACGTCCGCGCCGCCACTCGCCGCCGATCAGGATGTCGCCGTTCGGGACGAGGCTCGTATCGAATGCAGTCATGTCTTGGATCCCACGGGTCAAATCACGCAGCGCGCGGCGCGATTGCGCACGGCGCGAATCGCGCTGTACGCGGTCAACGCCGACGTCTTAGGGTTGTCCGGCAGCGGACGGCCGCACATCTCCAGCGACATCTCGCCGAACGCGCCGCGCGCGACGATGCGGTGCACGTTGCGCTCGACCTCCGGGTCGGCGATCAAGCGCACCTTCGTCTGATCGAGGCCGAGCCCCGCGAGCGCGACGGTCGCCGCCACGTTCGCGTTCTTCGGGAATAGACGAGCCGCTTCGCGCGCGCTCCCTTCGAAGATCACGCGCTCGCTCGTGAGCGAACGCAGATCGCAAAGCGCCTCGGCGGGCGTGTCGAGCCAGCCGAGCGGCGGCTTGCGCCCGGTGTAGAGCACTTCGTCGAGGCCGCCGAGCTTGGCCGCCGACAGTGCGTCGATCCCCCCGATCGCGCCCGAGAGCAGCGTGAGCGTCGCGTGGCCCTCGTCGGCGGCCAACGAAAGCTGCTCGAGCAAGTCGACGTGAGACAGAGCGCCGATCGACGCGACGGCGCAATCGGTACCGGCCTTCAGCAGCGGCATGACGTGATCGACGAGCGCGCCGTGGCCCGCGCATTCGAGCGCGAACTGCGGACGGCTCGACAGCGCCTCGACCGACGACACCACTTCGACGATCGCATCCACCTGCGCACGCACGAGATCGGCGTGATGCGCGGGGACGATCACGTGCGACACGTGCACGAGCGGATCCGCCTCGACCGCGCGGTAGACCGTCTGCCCGATCGCGCCGAAGCCGATCATCGCGATGTCCACGGGCGCCGGGTGTGGCCGCGGATCACGCATGTTGCGGCTCCTGCTTGCGCACGGGCGGGCCGGCGAATGCCGTCTCGAAGCTGCCGACCGATTGCATGTCGACTTCGACGAGGACGGGGCCGTCGAATGCGAGGCCCTCGCCGATGATCGCTTCGGCTTCGTCGAGCGACGACAGCCGATAGTGTTTGAGACCGAGGCTCGCGCAGAACGCCGAGAATTCGGGCTGATGCAGATCGACGTAGTAGCGGCGGCCGCCGTACTGCGCGTCCTGGATGTTGCGGATCACGCCGTAGCATCGATCGTTCATCAGCACGATCATCATGTTGGCTTTTTCCTGCACGGCCGTCGCGAGTTCGCCGACGTTCACCATCAATCCGCCGTCGCCGACGAGGCAAACCGTCTTCGCCGCCGAGCCCGCGAGGGCCGCGCCGATCGCCATCTGCATCCCTTGGCCGATACCGCCGCCGAGCGCGTGCACGCCGGCGCGCGGGTTGAAGATCTTCAGCATCCGGTTGCCCCAGGTGCTGTTCGAGATCGTGACGTCGCGCACCCAGTTGTAGTCGCGACCCACGGCGCGTTGCAGCGTCTCGACGAGACGCCGGTACGGGCCCAGTCCCTTCGCCGTCTCGGCAACGGCGGTTTCCCGCGCCGCGGCGAGGTCGGCGGCAAATGCGGGATCGATCTTCAGCTTGCCTTCGAGGCGAGTGGCGAGCGCGTCGAGCACGGCGGCCGCATCGCCATGGATGAACAAGTCGTTGCGATAGCCGCGATTGTCGGCGAGCGCGTCGGCATCGACCCGGTAGAGCGGCTGCGGCAATGCGAGCTTGTACTTCAGCGTTTCGTTGCCGCGCAGACGCGAGCCGACCACGACCATCGCATCGCAAGTCTTATAGAAGCGCTCCACGGCCGCGTGCACGTTGAACGCCCCGAGCGTGGCCGGATGATCTTCGGGCAACACGCCGCGGCCCTGCACGCTCGTGACCACGCCGAAGCCCAGCGAGACGAGACGCTCCACCGCGGCGCGCGCATGACGCGTCCCGCCGCCGAGCCACAGCAGCGGACGCTTTGCCGTGGCGAGCGCCTGCGCGAGTGCATCGACACGTGCATCGTCGTGCGTGAGCGTAGTCAGGTGCGGTGCACCAAGGTCGGCCGGCCAGGCCGTCAGTGCCGCTTGAATATCGATCGGAATCTCGACGCTCACGGGGCCGCTCGGTGCGGTTTGCGCCACGCGGACGGCTTCGCGTATCGTCGGCAGCGCCGTTTCGACCGAACGCACGCGGAACGCGGCCTTCGAGATCGACGAAAGCATCGCGAGCTGATCCGGTGCTTCGTGGATATAGGCGAGGTCTTGGTCGAGATATTCGGTTTCGATCTGGCCGGTGATGTGAAGCATCGCGGTGCCGGCCGTCAACGCTTCGACCATCGCGCCCGCCGCGTTGCCGGCCGCCGTGCCCGTGCTCGTGAATGCCACGCCGAGGCCGCCGGACACGCGCGCCAGCCCGTCCGCCATGTTGACGGCACCGGCTTCGCCGCGCGCGCCGACATAGCGGATGTTGCCGCGCCGGCCGATGGCATCGAGGATCGGCATGTTGTGGATCGAGATCACGCCGAACGCCGTCTTGACGCCGCATTGTTCGAGAAAGGCGGCGATCAGTTCGCCGACGGTAGTGGTGTTAGACATGTCGTGCAACGCCTCCGGATACATCGATGTGACTGCCCGTCGTGTAAGACGACAAGGCGGTCGCCAGATAAAAGAGCGCTTGGGCGGCTTCCTCGGGAAGACCGAAACGGCCCAGCGGAATGTGCTTCTTGCGAGCGAGCTCGCTCGTCCAGTCCTGCCAGCTCTGTCCGGGCTGCGCCTGCGTTTCGTAACGCCGGCGCCACTGCCCCGACTCGACGATGCCGATCAGGATCGAGTTCACGCGAACACGCTCGGGCGCGAGTTCGGTCGCGAGCGACTTGATCAGGCTGAGCACCCCGGCCCGCGCCGAGGACGTCGCCACCATGTGCGGCTCGGGCTGCAGCGCGAGCAGCGAGTTCACGCAGACGATCGACGCGTTGCCCGTCGATGCCGCCGCGCGCAGCATCGGCAAAAACGCGCGCGTCGGGCGGACGATGCTGAAATACTTGAGTTCGAGTTCCTCGCGCCAAGCCTCGTCGGTCGTATCGGCGAACGTCGAGACCCGCCCTTGGCCCGCGTTGTTCACGAGCATGTGCGCAGAGCCGAAGCGCGCCTGCACCGCGCTCGCGAATGCGCCGACGTCGTTTGCGTCGAGCACGTCGCAGCGCACGGCGAGTAGCGGGGCCTGAGGAAAGCGGTCGTTCAGGCGCCGCTCCGCTTTCGCCAAGCGCTCGGCATCGCGTCCGCAAATCGCGACCGACGCCCCTGCTTGCAGGAACAACTCGGCAGTCGCGAGCCCGATGCCCGACGTACCGCCGGTGACGACGGCGACCTGCCCCGTCAAATCGATTTGAATCATGAGAGCCCCAATGCCTTCATGTATTGGCTGCGCGCGGGCGGCCGGTAGTTGAGCCGCTTCGAGAGTTCGCCTGCCGCATGGCGGACCTTGTCGATCAAGCCCGCATCGAGCAAGGCCGTGTCGATGCCGGGGCGCGGAATCGTCGTCGTGATGACGGCGACGATGCGCCCAGTGTCGTTGCGCACGGGGGCCGATACGACCGAGATTCCGCGCTCGAACGACGACTCGCTCACCGCGTAGCCGCGGTCGGCGTCTTCGCGAATGCGTTCGTAAAGCATCTCGACCGTCTCGGGCGTCTGCGGCGTGAAGCGTTCGAGCTTCGGCTCCGGATACAGCGCCCGCAGTTCGGCGAGCGTCAAATCGCCCATCAGCACCTGCCCGTGCGTCGTCGCGTGCGCCGGCAAACGCGTGCCGACATTCACTTTCACCGAGCTGAATATCGGCGCGTGGCTCTGCGCCTTGGCGACGAACACGATGTCGCGTCCGTCGCGAATCACGATGTGTGAAGTCAGGCCGGTTTCATCGCGCAACATCTCGATCAGGGGCAGCCCGAGATCGGTGAGTTCGAGCGAACTCAGATACTCGAAGCCGAGCCGCAGCACGGCCACGCCCAGGCGATAGTTGCGATCGCGATCCGCGCGCTCCAGGAAGCCCAACGATTCGAGCGTCTGCAGCAAGCGAAACACGGTCGTGCGAGGAATGCCGAGACGCCGCGAAAGCTCGGGCGCATCGAGCACGGGCTCGCGCGGAGAAAATTCGGTGAGGATGCGCAGTCCTCGTTCGAGACCGGGCACGCGGTAGGCCGTGTCGCCGCGGTCGTCATCGGCGCCGGCGGCCGCGCGGGCGGATTCGGGCGTCATTTAGATACTCCGTTGTTCGAGCGCGATGCGATAAAACGCATCGATCAGCGCGTTGTAGGCATCGGGCGCTTCCACATAGCCGGCGTGCCCCGCGCCCGGCACGATCTGCAGCGGCACGCGTGCTGCTTGGGCGATCGCTTCGCAAGCGGCGGGCGGGGTGATCGCGTCTTGCTCCCCGACCGCCACGTGAATCGGCCCCGCGTAGGTAGCGGCCGAGGCCGCGAGGTCGGCGGCAAGATCCGCGTTCGCGAGCAGATGCGTCGCCTGCGCATAGCCATGCGGCACCACGCGCGACATGTTCCATCGCACCCATGTGCGCACGGCTTCGCCGGCACCGGGCGAGACCATGTTGCCGCTGCGCTGCCGCGCGAGCCCGTCGGGACCGAGTTCGTCGAGCATGGCAAGGCGCGCGTCGCGCTTTTGTTCGCGCACGGCCTGCGGTGCGGCGCCGTAGCCGGCCGCGGGCGAAATCAGCAACAAGCCGGCAAGACGCTCGCTCGATACCGCCGCGAACGCGCCGGCAACGATCGCACCGAGCGAATGGCCGACCAGTACGCAGCGCGCGACACCGAGCACATCGAGCCAGCCGCGCAGGCGCAGCGCGTAATCGGCGGCGACAGGCGAGTCGGCGTCGACGGGCGTCGATACGCCGTAGCCGGGCGCATCCCAGGCCAGCATGCGATGCGTCGATCCGAGCGTTTCGAGCTGCTGCACCCACGACGCCGCCCCCGAGCCGATCCCGTGCAGCAAGACGATCGGTATCGAAGCCCGTCCTTCGTGTGCCGCTCCGGCTGCCTCTCGGTAGCTCACGCATGCGCCCTCCACGGCCGCTTCGCGGACGGGGAAGCGGGCGAGGCGCGCTTCAAGCAGCGCAGTCGAATCGACTGCAGGGGACGGGGCGACGTAACTCATGGCTTCAACGAACGGTTTCGGATGCAATGGCAAAGGCAATGTCGATTTCGGCGACGTGGACAACGTGGCCGATGGCTTATCGCTTGATCTTGGCGAGCGGCGAATCGGGCGGATAAGTCGGCGTGATCGGCTTCGACGAACCGAGCATCACGCACATCAGCGCGTCTTCCTCGCCGATGTTGATTTCGGTCCGATACACACCCGGCGGAACCGAAATCAAGTCGCGCTCACCGAGCACCGCCTCCCAGGTTTCGCCGTCCTTCTCGCAGATCACCTTCATCTTTCCGCGCAGGACGAAGAAAATTTCCTCGACGTCGGTGTGAATGTGGCTCGGCCCGATGTTGCCGGCCGGAATCACCATCGTCGAAAACGTGAACCCGCCCGCGGGCACGGTGTTCACATCCTTGGCTACGCCCGTGCCGCCCGTGCCGACATAGCGCATCTGCGCGCGGCGGTACTTCGGGTCGTAGTCGGCTTGGAACTTCAGCGCATCCCAGTCGTAGCGGCGCGTTTGGTAGCGCGCGACGCGGGTTTCCATCCATTGTTCGAAGCTGGCATCCGCGGGACGGTCCCACGACTTGCGTTCGATATCGGCATCGGCCATCGATTTCTCCTTGCGGTTGAACTTGCTACGTTCGTTCAGTTCGTTCAGTTCGTTCATTTCATGACGAAGCCGCCGTTCACCGGCAGCAGCTGTCCGGTCACGAAGCGCGCGGCGTCGGACAGCAGGAACAGAACCGGACCCGTGACGTCTTCGGGCATCTGGGGCCGGCGCAGCGCGCGGCCTTCGAGGTAGTACGCGTGACGCTCGGCGGGAACATAGGCGGTCGCCTCCACTTCGGTGAGGCCCGGTGCGATCGCATTGACGGTGATTCCGTCGGCGCCGAACTCGCGCGCAAGCGAGTGCGTCATCGCGACGACGGCGCCTTTGCTCGCCACATAGGCAAGCAGCTTCGGCGCGCCCCAGAGCGCTGTGTCGGATGCGATGTTGACGATCGCGCCGCGGCCCGATTCGCGCAGCCAGCGCTGCGCAGCGATGCTGACGAGCCAGGTGCCGCGCACGTTCACGTTCATCACCGCATCCCACGTTTGCACCGCGAGTTCGCTCGCGAGCTTGCCGCCGGAGTTGGTGATGGCCGCGTTGTTGATGAGGCCGTCGACACCGCCCATGCGCTGCGCCGCGGCTTCGACGAAGGCGTTCACGCTGTCGGGGTCCGCCAGATCGAGCGGCAGGTAGCCGACGTCGTGCCCTTGCTGCGAAAGCGTCTCGGCAAGCGCGACACCGGCATCGTGCAATACGTCGCCGAACGTCACGCGCGCCCCCGCCTCGGCCAGTGCTTGCACGAAAGCGGCACCCAGCCCTCTGGCGCCGCCCGTGACGATCACGCGGCGGCCCGCAAGCGCGGTTTGCGCGATCTCACGCATGGCTGTGCTCCGCATCGCCCGCTTGGCCGGCACGCCAGGCGTCGAGGTCGGAGAAGTGCTGCTGCGCGCGCTGGCGCAGCATGCGCCGCACCCGCGTCATGCCGACGTCGTGCTGATAGAGGAATTCATGATCGCGCGCATGCGGCGCCATGCTTTCGAGCACATAGCGGTCTTGCTCCAGCACGGCCCAATGCAGCCCTTCCAGGCGATTGCGGTACATGAATCGCCATGCGTCGCGCTGCCAGCCCGACACCTTGCGCGTGCGCCAGAAGTAGACCTGGCAGTTGTTTTCGTCGACGGGCACGGCGAACCCGATGATCCCGAAGTTGCCGCCCGGGCCGAACTTCTTCTTGTACGGAATCGCGAGACGCATCCACAAGCAGCCTGTCTCGCCCAGTTCGACCCAGTCGAAATTGACGTCGCGCTGGCCGATCTTTTCGAATACCAGGCCGGATTCGGTCTTGCGCACGCGCATGTCCGCCTGCTTGTCGCCGTCGGCCATCGAATGCGAGGTGGCATGCAGGTAGGCGCCGTGCATCGGGTCCATCACGTTGTCGATCGCGTACTGGTAGTTGCACTTCCAGTTCGACATGCACAGAAAGTGCGAATAGGCGTCGTCGACCAATTCTTCCGGCAGCACGAGCGGTGCGGGTTCTTGATGCGCATCGTCGCCGAACCACAAGAAGATCGCGCCCGCGTGCTCCTGAACAGGATATGACTTCACGCACTTGCTCCCTTCGAGCGGGCAAGCGGATACGGCAGGCACGCTCTTCACAGTGCCGCCGCCGTCCACTTCGATACCGTGATACCAGCAGGCCACGCGATCGCCGAGATTCCAGCCCAGCGACAGACGCGCGCCGCGATGCGGGCAGCGGTCTTCGAGCGCGTGAACGCTGCCGTCCTTGTCGCGCCAAAGAACGATTTGATCGCCGAGGCGCGTGAGCCCGATCGGCGCGTTGCCGACCTGCCAGCTCGGCGCAACGGGATACCAGTAATTGCGCAGGCCTTGGTCAAGGTAAGCGCGGATCGGATCGGCGCCTGCGGCTGCGAGTGTGGGAGACGTCATCAAAGAACTCCGGGTACTTGATCGATGTGACAGGGCACGGCCGGCGCGAGGCTCGGCCGGGCGCGTTCGCTCATTCGGCGAGCCGGCGCAATTCCGCAGCGAGACGCGTCTCGTCCCACGCGGCGCCCTCGGGCGTGCGGAAGCCGATACGGTTCAAACCCGCCACGACTTCGTCGAGCTCCGCCGCGCCGGCCTCGAACGCTTGTTCGAGTGCATCGCCGAAGTCGTTTTCGTATTGCGTCGGCTCGGCCTTGCGCGTTTGCCAAACGAAGTTTTCCGTTTCGCCCGGCTTTTCGATCACGCCCTTGCCCGCGACGTTGTTCGGCTGCGGCGCGAGCCAGGGCTTGAGCCACGGATTGAAGTTCACGGGGATTTCTCGCATGTCATTCCACCTTGATCTGAATTTCTTCGCCGGCGAGACGCACCGAATACCGCTTCAAGTCGCGGCCGCCAGGCTCTTTCAGGCATTTGCCCGTAGGGATATGGAACACGGCTTCATGCAGCGGGCACTCGACCGTGTCGCCGTCGACGAAGCCCTGCGTCAGCAATGCGTACGCATGCGGGCAGACGTTTTCGAGCGCGTAGATCTCGTCGCCTACCTTGTAGATACCGATTTCCGTCTCGTCGAGCTTGTACTCGAGCGGGGCATCCTCGGTCAGGTCGCCGGCATGCCCGGCGCAGCGCCATTCTTCAGCCATGTTTCACCTATCTTGATCTGATTAGTTTGTTCCATATAAGGAACATCAGTTCGTGTATGGTTCATTATAGGCACGGCGGCTCGGCGAAAAAACAGAAATCTCGCCACCCTCGGGAAAACACTAGGTGACCCGCCAAGAAGGGCGCGATCAGGCGTATTCACCTGTTGATTCCAGGACTTACAGACGATGTGTCGGCCCGGCCCCTTGCTCGGGACCCAGGGTTTTCACTGCCCCAAAAAACTATTTCTCCGATCGAAGAGTGCCCCTATACTTTTCCATAGGTGTTACGTTGATTCATATATGGAACACGCACTCCAAGCGAGAACCGACCCAAGCAGCGGCGGATACGTTGGAGGTCAGGAGCCTGAGCCGGCCGCGATGCGCTGCCGGTCATTCGTCAAAACATTGAGGAGTCCTAAGTTGAAGAAAATCGTCGCCGCGGGGCTGACCGGAATCTGTGCCGTTTCCAGCGCGTGGGCGCAAAGCAGCGTCACGCTATACGGCAGTCTCGATGCAGGTGTCGCCTATATCAGCAACGTGGGCGGCAGCGCAAAGTGGATGGAAGAGCAAGGCAACACGCAGCCCGACCGCTGGGGCCTGCGCGGCATGGAGGATCTGGGCGGCGGCCTGAAGGCCGTCTTCCAATTGGAAAGCGGCTTTTACACGAACACGGGCGCTTTCGCGAAAGCGGGCACGCTGTTCAACCGGCAAGCCTTCGTGGGTTTGAGTTCGGATCGGTTCGGCACATTGACACTCGGCCATCAAACGCCGTTCTCGTTCGACGTGCTCGGCCCGTTCAGCACCGCCTATCTCGGCAGCAGCTGGTATGCGTTCCATCCGGGCAACATCGACGAACTCGCGGATACGGGCGTCGTGCCGTTCGACAATTCGGCCAAGTATCGCTCGCCTACGTTCTACGGCTTCACCGCGGAAGCGATGATCGGGCTCGGCAACACGACGAACTTCTCGAATGGCCGCACGATGAGCTACGCGCTCACATATGTGAACGGTCCTTTCAAGGCCGGAGCCGCGTGGTCGAACGAACACAACCGCACGGTTTCGATGGCGACGACCGATCTGGCGACGTTCCAGGGCCAGCCGGCTGCGACTTATGTTGCCGACAAGGTCGAGAACATGGGTATCGGTGCCTCGTACGGGTTCGGCAAGCTGCTCGTGCACGGCTTGTACACGCGGACGAAGCTGCAGTCGAACGGCCATTCCGATACGTTCCAGAGCTACGACGCGGGCGCGGACTACCAATTCACCGCGGCCAATTCCGTGGTGGGCGGCGCCGCGACATCGACGCTCGCCGGCCAGCGCTGGACGCAATTCATGCTCGGCGACGTCTACTCGCTCTCGAAGGCCACGCAGCTTTATGCCAACGTGCTCTACGAACGCGCGAGTTCGAACGCGCAAGCGGCCTTCTTCACGGCCGGCGTGGCGAGCGGACGCAATCAGTCCGTCGTGCTCGCCGGCATTCATCACTCGTTCTGAAACTTCGACATGGCGTGCGTGCAAGCTGTCCGCGCGCCTCTTCCGCCGCACCGCTGCTCGGCTGCCGCGCGATCGCCGATCGTGCGCCGCCGCGCGGTATTCAGCCTGCCGTCAGCGTGCGCAGACGCGCCGCTTGTTCGGCCGTGGGATCGTTCGCACGCTGTCGATAGTTCAAGCGCACCGAAAGGTCGATCGCGGCGGCGCACACGGTGGCGATCAGCCGCGCACGCTCGGCTTCGTCTCCGATGTCCGAACGCGGCACCGTCACCGTAATCGCCGCGACGATCCGGCCGGAATGATCGCGCACTGGCGCGCTGACGACGGAGATTCCCGCTTCGAACGCCCCCTCGCTGATCGCATACCCCTGCTCCGCGCTCTCTTGCGCACGCCCGTATAGGTCGGCGACGGTCGGCGGCGTACGCTCCGTATAGCGTTCCAGTTGCTTCTCGGGATAAAGCGCACGCAGCTCGCTCAACGTGAGATCGCTCATCAGCACTTGGCCGTGCACCGTGGCATGCGCCGGCAAGCGCGTGCCCACGTGGACCTTGACCGAACTGAACATCGGGTCGCGCGTTTGTGCCTTGGCGACGAAGACGACGTCGCGCCCATCGCGGATCAACAGATGGGCGCTGAGCCCTGTCGTATCGCGCAGATGGTCGAGCACGGGCGTGCCGACATCGGTCAGCTCAAGCGAACTCAAGTATTCGAAGCCCAGCCGCAGCACGGCAACGCCCAGACGAAACTGGCGATCGCCGTTCACGCGCTCGAGAAAGCCGAGTGCTTCCAGCGTTTGCAACAGGCGGAAGGTGGTCGTGCGCGGAATGCCGATGCGTCGCGACAGTTCGGGCGCGCCGAGCACGGGCTCGCGCGCCGAGAATTCGGTGAGAATGCGCAGGCCGCGCTCCAAGCCGGGCACGAGATACGTGGACGAACTCGCGCCCTCTTCCTCGGCACCCGCGGGTGCCGGTACATCCGACGATTCAAGCGCGGCGTCTTGCGCGTCGGCGGCCGGCGTCTCATCCTTGCTCGGCGCGGTGCCGCGGTGCGCGCTGCCTGTCATGTTTTGCTTAGCCATGGGCGGCTGATAACGCTTCTAGATTCATTGACCCTTGGCATGATAGCGCGAAGCGCGCCGGGCTTAAGCAGGGCCACGTCCGGGCGGCCGCGCTGCATCGATACCAATCGCTAATAGTCGTAGACGTGCTCGACCGTCAGCCCCATCGCATTCGCTTGCGCGAGAAACACCGACAAATGGCCGACCGGCATCAACAGCGCGATACGCCGCGTCGCCGCGGGCAACGTAAGCGACTGCTCGAACAGCACCTGGAAGTCGCCCGCCGGGAGCGTCGTTCGATCGCTCGCCCAAACGGTGACGAGGATCGGCTTCGACGCGCCGTTGCCCGCGATGTCGTCGATCGTCACGCCTTGCTGCGCGAGTTCCGTCGCTGCGATACGGAAGTCGAAATAGCGCGGCAGGGACAGCAGCGCGCGGCCATCGGCCAGGCGTTGCAATACGGTCACGCGTTCGGGCGGCGTAAAGCCTTCTGGTAGATGATCGACGACGACGTCGGTCGTCATCAACGCCGGCGTATAGGTGGCTCGCGTCGCCTTCTCGATCAACTTGCCGTAGACCGCCTTGACCGCATATTCGGTCGTCAGCGCATAGCGGCGCTCCCATTTGCGCACGAGCCCCGGCCCCCACCAAGGAACGTCGGTCCACAAATGCTCGAGCCGCGACGTGAAGTCGAACAGATACCACGGCTCCTGGCGGATGAAATCGACGTATTCCTGCGCGGCTTTCGCCCCGTAGCGATCTTCGTCGGTCAGGCGATCGCCGTCGAGCAGCCAACTTGCGCGCCCGAGCGTGTTTTCGTAGATCGAGCGCAGCGCGTATTCGACCGTCGTACTCGTCGAGATCACCATGATCATGACGTGATAGCCGAGATTGAGCGGGTAGTGCCCCCGGAACTGTGCCTCGGTCACGGTGGCATAGCTCGACCAGAGCTGCTCCGTCTGTTCGATGAACGGAAACCTGTGCGCCGGCTCCTGGCGCACGATGCGCGCGTATTCGGCGGGACTATGCACGAGATACCACTCGGGAAACGTCAACAGCGTCTGCTCGGTGTCTCGCCGCGCATCGGGCGGTACCGCGCTCGCGGAATCGGACCCGGCGGCGAACGCCATGATGGAAGCGAACGCCAACGTACCGACTGCTACGGCCGCACGCCACCGGTTGCGCATCATGCCGCCTCTCCGGTCGTGTCGACGTCCGTGTTCGCATTGGCTTGCATGCTCGCCCCGAACCGCTTGGCCTCGCCCGTGCGGATATCGGCGGCTGCGTTACGCACGAATGCGAGCAACAGATTGTCCGACGGGTCGCCCTCCTGCGCGAGCCGCACGCCCGTATGCCGAAAACCGGCGGCCTCGATGCGCGCGATCCATGTATCGACGCTCGCGAAATGCCGCAACTCCCGTCGATTGGTCTCCCATGATTCGCCGAGCCCGGCATTGAACACCGTATGCGCGAGCGAAACGAACGCATCCATCGCGGGCGTGGTCACGTCGTGGTCGCGAACGATGAAGTAGCCACCCGGCCGCGTGATCCGCGCGATCGAATCGAGAAACGGAGCAAGCTTCTCCGGTGCCATGTGATGCAGACCGACGAAACAGCTGACGAGATCGGCGCTCTGCTCGGGAAGCGCAATCGGCGTGTAGTCGTTCAATTTGACGAAGCCGCCGATTTTTCCGAATTGACCTCGCTCGACGACGTCGACCGGGCTCATGCCAGGCGCCACGTCGTGCACGAGCGTCACGTTGCCGGTCAAGCGCAGATGCTTTTTCATCGCCCGCACGTAGCGGCCGGTCGTGCCGATCTCCACGTAGTCGCGCAGCGCGGCGTCGCCGATGAGCTTGGCGGCCTGCCGCCCCATCTCGGTCTTTTGCACAGCAAGCGACGGCAGCGCGTGCGTCAGCATGGCGAGTGCCGGCGTGATCGATTTGAGTCCCGCCTGGATGCCCCGATAAATCGCCTCGTCGTTGTCGTGCTTCGCGGCTTCGGCTTGGATCAGCGTGTGCAGCCGATCTTCGGGCAACACGTGGAAGATGTTTTGCAGGAATGTGTAGAAGCGATCCGACTCGCGGCGATCGCCATAGACCTGTGCGAACAGAGACGACGAAGGTACCGGGTGCCGCGCCCCCCCTGCGTCATGCGCGAGCGCCGACGCTCGAGCGAGCAGCGGCGCGTAGTAGCGGTCCCACAACGCCCCGCGCAGCCGATAGTGCGGATCGAGTTCCGCTTTCAGCGCGAACATGTCCCGTGCGCGCGGATACGCGCGATGAAACTGCTCGTCGGTCGCGTGGAGCTGGTATGGCAAATAGTAAGTGCCGCCTGCCGCGAGCACCGCGTCGATCAGCGCGCGCGTCCACACGGCTACGCGCGTCTTCGCGCTCTCGCGCGTGCGCTGCTTGTAGTACAGGACGAACGCGAAGGTCTCGCCGCGCGCCCATGCCATGACGGTTTCGTTGTCTGCCAACGCATGCCGGATGGAAATGTTGACGACGTTGACCTTGTGCTTCTCGAGGATCGCGCCCATCGCCTGCGCGAAATCGCCGACCGCATCGGCCGGCACGAAATACTCCTGCAACACGTAGGTGCGCCGCGAGCGCCCGACGGGTTCGAGTTCGGCAACATCGTAGCCGGCCTCGTAGTTGCGCCAATGCACCTTGTGGCCCAGATGAAGCAGCGGGTCGTAAAAATACTCGCGCCGGAACTTGCCGAGCGGCGTTTCGGTGATCGCCCACAGCAGATATTTCGCCAGCCAGAACCCCCGCGCGAGCGGCTGCAGTCGCGGCGCGGTAGCGGGCGCTTCGGTCACCGTCCAACTCACGGCGCGGCCATGCGTGTAGTGCGGCGGATACAGATCGAAGTTGTGGAAGATGACGTCTTCATGGCCGCGTATCTCGGCGTCGAACCATGTTTTGTACTGCGTCGTATCCATCTTGCGGTCGCTGCGCGCCACGCGCGTGTTTTGCGCGAGTGCGAGTTCCACCTCGACGATGACACCGATGCCGCCGTAGCCGCCGAGTGCCGCCTTGAACAGCGGCGTGTTGACCGTGCGCGAGGCTTCGACGATCTCACCGCTCGCAAGCACGAGCGTGATCGTGCGCACCGACAGCACGACGGGGCCGAGCCCCATGTAGCGGCCGTGCGCGTTCACGGACAGCGCGCCGCCGACGGAGAAGTTCGCGTACGTCTGCATGATCTTCACGGCAAAGCCGTGGGGATCGATGAAACGCTGAATGTCGCACCAGCGGATGCCCGCCTGCACGCGGATGATGCCGGCTTGCGGATCGAAATGCAGCACGCGGTTCATCTGCCGCAGATCGAGGTGCAGCGTGTTGGGGCTGGCCGTGTGGCCGCCCATGCTGAAGTGGCCGCCGCCGATCGAGACCGGTAAATCGGTGTGGGTCAGCACGTCGACGACATCGCGCGTCGACGTGGGCGTGACGACCGACATGACCGGGATGCGGTTCAGCTGAGTGACGTCGTTGACTGTGGGCATGGTGTCCTCCGTCACTCCGCGATGTTGACCTTGAGATAGTCCGCGCGGGCGGCCGGATCGGCGCCGAAGCGATTCGCGTGTTCGACGCCGCGCTTGAGCAGTTGCACGACAACCCAGATCGGGCCGAGCACGGGCACGATGGCGAAGACAAGTACACTGCCGCGCCGGCCGATGTCATGCAGGCGCTGAGTGGCGAGCGCGATCGCCATCCAGATGAATAGCAGCGCGAAGAGTCCTGAGCCGACGTCGCCGAATGCATTACCGGCCAGATTGCCGAACGCGGCGCAAACGAGCGCGGCAATCGCAACGCGCGTGAGCCATTCGCTTCGCGTGATGCGGCCGCGCGGCAGGAAGAAAGCGGAAAAGAGAGGAATTAACGGCATGGTCGCGTCTTCCTTGTTAGCGTGGCTCCGGCGGCCTCCCGGAGATGCGGCTAATTATAGAGGCACGCGGTGTATCCCTCTTGCTTTGAATCGCCGTGGGACCGGCGCCACGCTTGAACCGCCGAGACCATGCCAACGGCTCCTCGGCTATCACGCGCATTGATGCGCTCCCTTCTTATCCATTCCGCTCGCGATTCAGCTTGTTCCGCCGAGTAAAAGCCGTCACCGCCGACGCGAAAAGAAGCGTACCGAAGAACAGCACTATTCCCATCTGGGCCCAAAAACTGGATGTCCACGGGCGTGTGTATCGCTTGTAGTATTTGAAAATAGGATCGTAGAAGATGGTTTCATGTTCTCCGAGCCGAAGCGCTGGAGGTGCACCGTTCATCCGGCTTTTCCATTGATCGGGACTCAGTCCTCTCCATTTGGAATACGTATTGTCAATGACAGCGAACGCGCCGCCGTCCGCACGCTCGACCTTGCATAGCGGATTCCGGTACTCGATCTTGTAGACCGTTTTCTGGTCGAACCCGATCACCTCGCAATCGAGTGCGGGCCGTTGTGCTCTAAGGTATTCATCGTAGGTGACTGGGTACAGAGTCAACACGAAGAAAAAGACGGCACCGAGACCGGAGAGCACGCCCGTCATCGCCAATTGACTTGCATCGCTCGAAAACATCGGCAACGAGCGCAGCCTCGCGCCTACGAAAATAAGAAGCGATCCCGCTCCGAAAGTCTTGAACCCGAGCGCGACATTATCGTGGCCAAGAAGGAAGAGCCCACTGGCGAGGAGAGCCCCCCCGGCCAAGTAAATGAGCGCTTGAAGCAACCGAAACATTGAGATCGTCTCCTTTTGCTATTTCATGGCTAGTCGCAATCTGGATCATCGGCGTCCGGACTTCCTGCGTCGTCGTCCATGCAGCTTCCTGTTATGGTTGGAGCCGTGAGCGTTCCACCGCTCTGCAGGCCGGTGATGTTAATACCCAAGGCCGAACCGAGTTGGGTTTGTGTTAGCGAGTCCAGCACGCTGCTCACTTCCCGTCATGATGAGATCGACGCTCGATCGCATCATGACGCTGTTGTTGAGATGCAAACCGATGAGACTGCGTTCGTTCGCGGTCGAAACGGTGTTGGCCGAGAACGCTTGCACGGCTTGCCAGTGGTTCCTGGCCGAGCCGAAACTGATCGTCAAATAGTTCAGGAAGTTCTTCGAGATCTCGTCTGGAGACACACCGTAGGACGCAACGGTCGGCAAGTCGATGGTCGTGACACTCAGCGTGTTGGTGGTCACCCCGTTTTGAGTCACGTCTCATACAGCACGCAATCTGAAGATGCCGGACTTATCTTTACAATTGCATTATCTTGGATCATCGCCCAGCAAGAATACGCAAACCCGAAAACATCGCAGCTAATTATGGTGGCCGGCGACACCGCCTCAAAGGCCCACGGCAGTACATTCCGCGCGCTCGAGCCAATTTTCCATCGTCACAGCCTAAAGTTTCCCCGTGAGCTGCCGATATCTACAGACGGCGGGAATAAGAACCGGATCCGGGCTCCTCGCCGAGCAACAAGAACAACTCGATAAGTAAAAGGCCAATCTTCATGAAGAAAATCATTGCAAGCGCAATCGTCGCGGCTGCCGCCAGCTTCACGTTAGCTGGATGCGTTACCGGCAACGCATCGATTACGGACGAGCAAAAAGTCTCATCGATTCAAATCGGAAGGTCGACGACGCATGACGTCGAAAACATTCTCGGCAAGCCGGGCGACGTTGAACTGCAGCAAGGCGGCGAGCAAGTCTGGACGTATCAGACCGTCAAAACCAATGCCGTGGCCTTCATCCCGTTCGCCAACATGATGGGCAAGTCGGAACAGGAAAATAACCTGACCGTGCGCTTCAACAGCAAGGGCGTCGTCACCGCCATGGGTCGCGGCCAGCACAACATGTAATTTCGGTTCGGTCGAAATCGAAAGCGACAAGCCTGTAACCGGTATCACCCGGTCACAGGCTTTTAATTTCGGTCGACGAGAAGCCGGGACCCTACTTCCCGCGCGACAGCGCTTCCTTGCGCAAGACATCCGGCTGCGCCAAAGCGTGCTCGACAGGTGCGTCCGCTTGATGGGCTTCCGGCCGATTGCGATGCACGTCCCGCGTGACGAAGCCGATCTCATGGCTCGGAATATCGAACCACTCGGGGTGGCCGAACGAACGGCGAATGTCTTCGAGGCCGCTCGACCAATGTTCGAGCATCGTGCTGTTGCTGAACTCGTAGTCCTTGTAGTGCCCTTCGAACGACTTGTTCTTGTAGATCAGGTGCACGACGTTCACCGCGCCGCCGTTCGCCGTCTGCTGCGCCTCGAGCAGCAGAGGATGCGTACGGCGCACCTCTTCCGGAACGTGCTCGAGCAGCGCCTTGATCATTCGCGCATGCTTTTGGTTCTGCGACATGAACGCCGTAATCGCTCTCGTCCGGCTCGAGTACTGAATGTCCTTGGTGCGTTCGCTGACGTCCATAAGATTGCCCGGAAGCGTGCCGCGCGAACTCCATAGATCGACTTGAAACACGAGCGTGTCCCGATGCTGGCACTCTCTGACGATCTCGGTGAGCGGCGTGTTCGACACGAGCCCGCCGTCCCAATAGAACTCGCCGTCGATCTCGACCGCCGGAAATCCGGGCGGCAACGCGCCGGATGCCATGAAATGCTCCGGTGCGAGACGCATCAGCAAATTGTCGAAATAGACGAGATTGCCGGTTCGTACGTTCACGGCCCCGACCGAGACGCGAATGTTCCCGTTATTGATGCGATCGAAGTCCGCGTATTTCAGCAGCGTTGCACGCAATGCCGAGGTGTCGTAATAGCTCACCTGGTCGGGGCTTTTCCGCGCGAAGCCGGCGAAAGACGCCTCCACGCGCGGCGAGAAGAATCCCTGCTGCCCTTCGAACAGCGTGCGCGTCGCAGACCACGCGCTCGACCACGTGCGCCGCATGTCTTCGAGCCCAGGCCACGCCGGAATATGCGAGCCGAAGTGGGAAAGGAGATCGGCCTTCTGGCTGATCGTGCTCCAGAAGCCGCGCAGCGCCTCGACGCGATCCGCCGGCGCATTGCCGGCGATGATCGCGGTGTTCAGCGCGCCAATGGAGATGCCCGATATCCGCGTCGGCTCGATCCCGACTTCGGCCATGCCCGCATACACGCCGGCCTGATAGGAACCCAACGCCCCGCCACCCTGCAGCACCAGCGCGATTTCGTCGTAGGCGGGAAGCGTCAGATGGTTCGGTTGTTCGAGCTTGTTGCGCCGGCTCGCGTGCATGGCCGTCTCCTTATTGGACTTGTTGAGCTTATTGCATGAACCAGCCGTGGCTGACCACGATCGACTGCCCGGTCAGCGCGTTCGACTCGAAGCCGGCCAGGAACGCAACCGTATCGGCCACGTCGGCGACCGTCGTGAACTCGCCGTCCACCGTCTCCTTCAACATGACATTGCGGACGACTTGCTCTTCGGTGATACCGAGTTCCTTGGCCTGCTCGGGGATCTGCTTTTCGACGAGCGGGGTTCTGACGAACCCGGGGCAGACGACGTTGGCGCGCACGCCGCGCGGGCCGCCTTCCTTCGCCAAGACCCGGGCCAGACCGAGCAGCCCGTGCTTCGCGGTCACGTAGGCCGATTTGAGCTGCGACGCCTCGTGCGAATGGACCGAACCCATGTAGATCACCGAGCCGCCTTTGCCGGACGCGTACATGTGCTTGATGGCGGCCTTGGTCGTGAGAAACGCGCCGTCGAGGTGAATCGCCAACATCTTCTTCCAATCGGAGAATGCGTAGTCTTCGATCCGGTTGACGATTTGAATGCCGGCATTCGACACGAGCACGTCGATCCCGCCGAGCCGGCTCACCGTCTCGGCAATGCCCGCCTCGACCGCTTCCTCGCTCGTCACGTCCATGGCGACGGCGATGGCTTTGCCGCCGTTGCGCTCGATATCGTCCGCGACTTTTTGCGCGTTGGCGAGATTCAAGTCCGCAATCACGACGGCCGCGCCTTCCGCGGCCATTTTGCGTGCGCACTGCTCGCCGATACCGCTTGCCGAGCCCGTCACGAGCGCGACCTTATCCTTGAGTGACATAGAGATGCTCCGTTAAGAACGATTACGAGCTTTTGACGACTGCTTGCTATAGCTTGCTATTGCTTGCTGTTTATTGATTGGCCACGAGCTTCACGGGCTCTTCGGGCGCGAGATAGTCATAAGCGACTTCGCCGATGTCGAGCGTCAGATTCGCAATGACATGACGCGCGCCGATGATCTTGCGCACGGGCAAGTCGGCGACAGGCGCCAGCGCGTGCGGATGCAGTTCGAGCGCCGCGGGGCCTTCCCATGCGCCGAGCACCTCGACATCGCGCAAGAAGAAACGCACGAGTTCGCACACGCGGGCGGAGCCGTCGACGTGCGGGATCACCTTGAGCAGATAGTTAGGCGTATCGGCAAGCTTGCGGCGCTCGAGCTCCTTGTCGAGTTCGCCATACTTGTAGCCCATGGTGCCGGTGGCGATACGCTGCGTGCCGTAGTCGAGCGTCCCGAGCAGCGTGTCCTTGCCGTCGACGGACAGCCGAGGCGAAGCGAGCTTCTTCGGAAAGCCCCAGATCTCGCGGCCGCCGGCGATCGGGCCTTCGTCGTCGAGGTACATCGCGTGCGTATAGCTGCCGCGGTTGCCGTCCTCGTCGATGACCGAAATCACCTGGCCGCTTTCCGTGTAATCGCCGAAACCCGACGAATCGGGCATGCGGATGAATTCGTAGTGGACGATCGGCGAATCGACGGTCAACGGCGCGGGGACAACGGCCTTGAGCGCGTCCATGTCCGTTTCGTACGAAATAATGAAGTATTCGCGATCGACAAAGCGAAAAGGCGGGCGCGGATAGGCCGGATTGAGTACGGGCATCGCAAACGCGTTGTTGCGGATTTCTTCCTCTGTCACGGGTCGTCCCTCGATGAATGGTTGAGTGCTACGTATCGCGGATCGCAACGGCTTTGCCGTCGCGGCCAATGAAGTGCGTCAGCGGCGGGCGATGAGGACAGCTACGCGCCTTCGCACGATGTGCGGCGATGTCGTATTGCCTTACGGTCTTATTACTGCATGACTGCTTCAGACGGGTTGCCCGGCCACTGTCAGGGCAAATCGTACGCGCGACCGCCGAACGACGGTAGCCGCGAGAAGGAACTCAGTCTGTTGCACCCGCAGCAACAATCGACGCTGATGTTACGACTCATTCCAGCATCGCGTGTTGCTTTTTGACACCGCCGCGACTGTTCAACGGATTTAACAAAAGAATGTGACCGGATGCTGACGTTTGGGGTTGTTTCTGAGATCACATCAATCTCGATGCACATCGAATTGGATCTCACCGATGCGGTTCGTGCGTCAATGAACGTTTCCGGAAAAGCAACATTTGGCGCGACCGTACCTAGTTCTAGCATCGCCGACAGCCCCGCAGCGGCGCAGCCGATTCCGACTTTCAAGTCACACGCTTGCGTTCCGTCTTGTTTTTAGCGCGAGATGCGGCGCCCCGACCGGTTGCCAGTAGGCTCGCCGGATTGCCGAAGCTCGAAGGGGTCCGAGCCATCGAGAGCACTAGCCAGTTAGATGCCGCGACGGCATCGACATCCGTGCCGTTGGCAAGAGGCGAAGACAATCAGCGGAGCATGACCGAAGGATGAGCAACAACTCAATGCAGAAGGCGCCGTTTCCCCTGCGCGAAGATAGATCGCGCCCGGACGCTGGCAGCTACACAGGCGCGACCAATGTTCAGGGAAAGTACAGCAACTTCGTCGTCTACGTCGACGAAAGTGGCGATCAATGTCGCGGCAAGAGGGAAGACAACGAGCTTGAACTCGAATTCCGCCGCGTTTGCGAAGGAGCTAACGGGCTCGGAAAACCGTTGCCGTTCGACATCATCTTTGCGAACAAGAAGGTGGATTCGCCAGGGCTTCAACTCGCTGATCTAGTGGCTCGACCGGTCGGGATGAGCGTCGTTCGGTCCGGCCAAGAGAACCGCGCGTTCGACGTGCTGAAGCGCAAGTTTTTTTGCAACGGAGGGCGCGAGCGGGGGTACGAGGACTGGGGACTAAAGATTTTTCCGACAGCAGAAAGCGAAAAGCCCCGGTGAAATCACCGAGGCTCCGACGCCGACCGGGTACTCCCAGCCCACTTGGAAATTATTATGAGGGAGACGCGCCCGGTAGGCAAGAGCCAAAACGGTAAGCCATGGACCGCGCCTATGCGCCCCTTCCCTCTCGTGGACATGACCGAAGGCCAACTTGTGCCTCGGACAAAAGTCCGCGTCAGGTGCGCTCAGCGCTTCCCGGTGAAGAAACGCTCGGCAGCCTACAGCTGCACACTCGCTCAACCCGGTGTCACGAGTTCGGCGGCACCGGCCATGTTGAAAAGGGGCGCCTAGCGCGCCCGAAGAAAGCGACTACGAGGAAGGACGGCCTCGCGAACCAGACTTCCTCACCGAAGAGAATAGCCGGCTTCGGTTCGCAATTTCCCCTCATCCGACCCCAGCAACCTCAGGCCTTCGCAGCTCCGCCGACAAATTTTCTGCTGTCTGCGTAGTCGACTTTCATTGTCGATCAAGACCGGCACGAACGCAAAGATCACGACCACCACAAGTTATCCGGCCGCCGCGCGCGGCGTAACGGAGCGTCGCGAATTTGACGTTCGATGTCGAAGGCGAGGCCGCCTGCCAGTTTCGGAGCAGTCAGGGGGCGTGCTCGGATTTAGGGTGAAGCGACGCGGCTTCTGACAACCACATCGTGGGGCTCCTAGGCCAACGGTGAGACAGAGAATCGCAGCCAATTGCAAGAAGACGAACCGCCCATCTTGTAGCACGTTTGCGCTACAGGAAAACCCAATTCCTCTGAATATACTCGTGCCAAACGAAGAATGAAGGACCGGGGAATTCGCCATGTCACGTACAACTCGCTGGATCGCCATCTCCTACGAAAACAGCCCGCGCAATGCCCTATGCGGCAACTGCCACGGCATAGCTGCCGCATCCGATCCGCCGAGATAAGCGGCAGCACTCCCCATCAAGAGTCAGCAGGACATTCGAGGCACATAGTTCAACTCGGCAAAACGTGCAGTCTTGCCGACATTCAATTAAATCAAACAATCTTTACGATCCCGGGGACGGCCATTCCCGGAATGGTTCAGTGCGTTCATTTCATGAGATTGAAAATGAGTACACCCAATATCGAAGTGCTCGTGCACGTTCAAAACGTCGGGGACGTCAAAGTCGGTCCGAACGAATATGCCGGCGTGCCCGGAAAAGAACATCGCATAGAAGGCTATGAAATCAAGTTCACGGCACCGGCTGGGCTTGGTCTGCTCTGCATGGCCCATGTGAGCGACAGAGGCGACATCGGGTGGTTCAAAGACGGAGAATTCGTAGGCGGCCGCGGCCAGAAGCAACCTTTGCAAGGATTCGCGATCAAGCTGACCGGAGAGAACGCCGCGCAATACGAGATTCGCTACATGGCATACCAGCATAACGGCGCCCAAACCGGTTGGGCCAAGAACGGCGAATTCTGCGGAACGCGCGGTCAGAACATGGCCCTCGATGCCATCGTCGTCAAGCTCGTCCCCAAAATGCTTTTCCAGCGCGACTATACGCAGTACAACACCAATCGCGGCGTTCCGCCGTCCGTCTGCGCCTTCGGCGGGCAATTTCATTGCTTCTATCAGCAGCCAGGCAATGACCGACTGACGCATATCCGATCGTCGAACGGCCTGTATTGGCATAGCAAGCGTGAGATCGCCAATATCGACCTCCGCGACAAGACATCCATCGTCACCAGCTCCGGCCCTTGCAGCATCGTTTTCAACAATAAGCTATATGTCTTCTTCCGCGCGGAACGAGATAACAGGGTGTATTACATCGTCTCGCCCGACGGCGAACAGTGGAGCGGCCCTCAAGCGACGGACGCTCGTGCCATGTCGCATCTGTCCGTTGCCACGACGGGCGACTCCCTTGTAGTCGCCTATCGGAATTTTGAAGGCGACGGGATCATGTATTACAAGCTGCGGACCAATGGCCAATCCACCATCGGAAACACCGGCCATAACACCTCCGCCAATCGTCCCGGCATTGTCGCTTTCAAGGGCAAATACCATATCTTCTACAAGGACGGTGGGACGAAACACGATTTCCCGAGGGTCAAGCCGCGGTTCAACACCGGTGTCATGCATATCGTGTCCGCCGATGGCCAAAGCTGGCAGGCAGCAAGGGATTTCCACGTCCTGAATACCCAGACCAGCGCATCGCCCACCGCAGTCGCCTACGACGGAGCACTGCACCTCTTGTATCGAGACGACAGCGGCAACGCCGTCTTCCACGTCTTTTCCACAGACGGCGACGCGTTCGAATGGGCGGAGCCCTATAACACCGGCTTCGACATCGACGAGGGCCCGTCCGCTGCCGTGCTCGAGGACACGCTGTGCCTATTAGGCGTAGATGCCGGCGGGAAGAACGGCATCATGCGGGCCGTCCACTTCCCCTTGATCGAGTCTCCCCTGAAAGGGTGGGATTGCATCGTGGCATTGGACTCGGCGCTCGTGCCGAAGCACTTGCGGCCATGCTCGCTCGCCTCCCGAGAAATGGAACTGCCGGATACGCTACGAGACCACTTTCTAGGCGCACATCTTGAGCCGGGCATTGTCGATGCCGCAACGAACGAAAGCGATACCGCTCCGATTGTTTCCTTCCCCGTCAGCGTCCGGCTGAAAGGCGAAGAGCGTGGGGAAGCGGCGAACATACGCCTGATCGTGGCGCCATCCCCGAAGGTCGTTCCCTCTCAGGATCACGCCGGGGGCTGGGACATCGTGCTCGACTTCGAACACCTTTCGTCGCAGCCTCGGCTCGACGGCATGCATGGCGATCCCGCTGCAATCGCGCAACTGCGCGACATGCTTTCCGCCCAAGTCGTGTCCCAGCCCGCGTTGCGGCTCGGGTCGATCGACGCACTGATCGGCAACGCGGAAATGTTCAAAATGCCGCGATTCCGATGCGTGGAGGATCCCAAGCGGCCGAACGGGATCTTGCTCGTACTGTTCTCCACCAAGGACAAAGCGCCTGACGTAGACGATCGCACCTTCACGCCGTCCATACTGCCGGACGGAAGCGACGCCGCGCTCTACGTATGCAACGACAGGGTGATTCGCCTCGTCGGCGGTGCGGTTCAAGCGAAGCTCCGGCAAAGCATGGGCGACCAGAAAAAGCACGGCGCCAACGATCTAACCTATCAATACGAACCCGTGCCGAACGCGTGGCCGCGCGTGCGCGCCTCCACCGGCAACGAAAACTGCCGCTTCTGGCACAAGAGCCGCGAGCCGAAGGTCGACTGGTCCTGGGTCGACGCGGCGCATTCACGGGTAACGGTCGATCTTCGATTGCGCGTCACAGTCGTGCTGGACACGACCGCTGTCTACGTCGAAGCGATGCCTTCCCTCACGATGCAAATCGGCGACGAAGGACGGAAGATCTCCTTCCAATTGGAGACGCCCATTCCGAGATCGCACGAGGAGAAGGGCATGGTGAAGTGGTGCGCGGACGATGAAGCCACCGATGGCGCCAACGAGCTAGCCAAGGAATTGGGCGACACCCTGTCTGGTATCGCACCGATCGACACTCGAGGCTTCGCGCAATTCACCCATGCATCGATCAATCGACTCGGCGAGTTGTTCATCGCTGCCAAACGAAAGAAGTGAACTGAAGTAACCGAGGGGAATCGCCGTGAAAGCATTGAACAACGTCGAACATTTCATCGTGCTCATGCAGGAAAACAGGTCGTTCGACCACCTGCTCGGATTCATGCAATCGCCCGAATATCCGATCGACGGATTGCGGGGCGACGAATCGAATCCGGGGAATCCGAACGACGCCTCGTCGCCCCGCTACACGGTGAGCAACGACGCGAATCGCGGCGATCCCCCTCTCGACCCCGGGCATAGTTTCAACCCGGCGTCGATCACCCAGATGTTCGGTCTGAGCAAGGAGGCCCGGCAGAAGCTGTCGCGGCTTCCCGATACCGAGCCGACGAACAATGGCTACGTCTACGACTACCAACAGCGTATTGGTGGTCGCCCCGAAGACGCCATGAAGTGCTTCGCGCCCGCGAACTTGCCGGTCTTGACCACACTGGCCCGCGAGTTCGCGGTCTGCGACAAATGGTTCAGTTCAGTGCCGGGCGCCACCTGCCCCAACCGCCGGTTCGCCCATGCGGCGACGTCGGAGGGGTATCTAGGCGGCACGCAAAAAACGACCGAGGCTCGCACGATATTCGAAGTGCTTAAAGCGCGCGGCCTCAGCGCTGCAATCTATTACCACGACATTCCGCAGTCGCTGACTTTCACTAAGCTGCTCGGAAAGCAATTCTTCAAACCGATCCAACGATTCTGGGTCGATCTGGAGAAAGGCACGCTGCCCAACTACGTGTTCATAGAGCCGCGATATCTGAATTGGCCGGGCTTTCCGGCCAACGATCAGCATCCCTCGAACGACATGCAAGAAGGCGAGAAGCTGATTGCCTCCCTGTACAACGCCGTTCGCAAGTCATCGTTGTGGGAGAAATCGGCCCTCATCATCACCTACGACGAAGCCGGCGGCACCTACGATCACGTGCCGCCGCCGCGAACGGTGAAGCCGGATGCGAACAGCGGCGCGGACGACGACGAAGACGGAAAGTACATCGCGTTCGATTTCGACAGGCTCGGCTTCCGAGTTCCGGCGGTCGTGGTGTCTCCGCTAATTCCGCGGATGACGATCGATTCGCGCGTGCACGATCACACGGCGATTCTCGCACTGGTCGAGAAGCGCTTCGGCCTGCCCCATCTGACCGAGCGCGATAAATGGGCCGGCGAGAACGACCTCTCTACGTTGTTTTCGCTGACACAAGCGCGAACCGATACGCCAGTGAAGGTGATGCCGGCCGCAAGTAGCGAAGTGCAGTTCCATGCGCAGGCCGCGTCGCTCAACGACCTTCAGGTCGAACTCGTCGAATCGGCGGAATCGCTTGTGGAACACGATGCGGCGCTGGCTCAACTCAGGCAGCGTGCGATAACGGAGCGAAACCAAATCGACGCGGCGAATTACCTGAGCGAGGTCATGCGGCGCGCGGGGATCGAAAGCGAAGCTAGCCCGCCCCCTCACGATGGCCCATGATGCCGGCGAAGGTCGCGGACAAAATCAGCGCGCCGCCGGCCAACACGCTCGCGTGTAGCGTCGCACCGCCCCACCACACGGCCGTCAGCGAGGCAAACAGCACCTCGGCGGGCATCACGACGGCCGTCACCGTGGCCGACAGCCGTGCGGCGCCGTATTGCAAGCATAGGTTCGACAGAAGGAAAGCAACGGCCAGCCCCGCTGCCGGTATTGGCCAGGCCATCGACAACGCCGGCCACGCCACCCCGACCGCCGAGCCGTGCGGACCGGACGACAGAAACGCCGCTACTGTGCCCGCCACGGTCGCGCCGCCCAAGAACATCGCAAGGGCGCGGCCCTCCTCCGGCTCCGCCGCAGCGCGCTTGAGCATCACGTTGTTCAATGCGAACGCAAAGCCGCCGATCAAGGCTAACGCTTCGGGCAGCGAGAAGCCCTCTAACGCGTGGGCGGCGGCGCCATTCGCAGGCTCCGCGGGATGCCAGAGCACCAGCATCGCACCCGCCATCGCAAGCAGCACGCGCAGAATCGCCCCGCGCGTCATACGCTCTTTCAGCACGATCCGCGCGAGAAGCAATGCCCATAGCGGCATCAGGTAAAACAGCAGCACCACGCGCACCACGTCGCCGATGCTGACCGCCCAATTGAAGGCCGCGTTCGTCGTGCCCGAAGCTAGGAAGATCAACCATAGCGCCGGCTTCGTCGCCAGCTGACGCCAGGCGCGCCGACGCCACAGCCCGATCACGAAAACCGACAGCAGGTAGACGATTGCCGTCGTCCATAGCGGGTGCAGCCCCATCGCTTGCAAACGACGGAACGGCCACCACGAAACACCCCAGACGAAGGCGTTCACGAGCAGCGCGAGAACGGGCGTCAAAGCGTTCGCGGGTGACGCACGAGTAACACGAGCAGCGGATGTCATCGGGGTGCGTCGGTAAGGGACTTTTCCATGAAGACGCTGTTCGGATCGTCCTCATACGAGCCAAACGGCCCCCTGAGTCGATACCCGGACCGCTCATAGAAGGTGATGGCGTCCGGCTGCAAGTAACCGGTTTCCAGCATGAATCGCGCGCAGCCATGAAGGCCGGCCGAGTGCTCGAGGAGCGAGAGCACCGCCTTCGCCACGCCTTTGCCACGGTGGCCCGGCACCGTATACATCCGCTTCAGCTCTCCGTACTCGGCACCAATGACGATGGCACCGCAAGCGATCGCCTCTCCGGCGTCGCCGCGCGCCACCGCGAACAGCACGTTCGGCTGGCTCAGCGCATCGATGTCGATGCCATGGTGGCTCTCCGCCGGATAGAGCGGCCGTTGATAGTCATCGAGCTGGTCGATGAGAGCCAGCACTTCCGGCTGCATCGCGGGTTCTAGTGCGACATTCATTCGAAGTTGGGGTTTCGTCGGGATGATGAGACGACGCGGCCGAAAAAAAAGCCTGCAGCTTCAAGACTGCAGGCCTTTTGGCAGCACCTACTTAAAAGTGCGTCTTAGAACGGAATATCGTCATCCATATCATCGAGCCCACCGCCGGCAGGCTGACTCGGCCGGCTAGCACCACCACCGCCGCCGCCGCCGCTACGTCCACCGCCACCGCCCATCGACCGGCCACCGCCGCCACCGCCACCGCCACGCGACTCCGACGGCTCACGGCTATACCCACCGTCATCCCCGCCGCCCATGCCGCCGCCGCCCGCACCGCCGCGGCCGCCGAGCATCTGCATCTGATCGCCGACGATTTCCGTCGAATACCGATCTTGACCGTCCTGGCCTTGCCACTTGCGCGTACGCAAACGCCCTTCGATGTACACCGACGAGCCCTTCTTCAAATATTCGCCGGCGATCTCGGCCAAACGCCCGAAGAACGCGACGCGGTGCCACTCCGTCGCTTCCTTGAATTCGCCCGACGCCTTGTCCTTGTAGCGATCCGTCGTTGCAAGCCGGATGTTGGCGATCGCGTCCCCGCTCGGGAGGTAACGAATTTCGGGATCGGCGCCGAGATTGCCGACGAGAATGACCTTGTTTACGGATGCCATGAATATCTCCAGTTAATCCATTTGCGCAGCCGCGCCCGCTCCCCGGGCACGCGCCGCGCAACGCCTCGTTCGCATCAAACCTTACGAGGCGCCTTCATATTGGCGGCGATTATAAGCCACGCGAAAACGAGCCCCGAGCACGTGAAGAACACCGCGTTCTGCCCAACCGACTTCATCAGCCAGCCGCCCACGACGCCGCCCAGCGCCAGGCCGATCGACTGCGTCGTGTTGTAGACGCCCGCGGCCGCCCCTTTGCGCGCCCCAGGCGCCAGCTTCGACACGAGCGACGGCTGCGATGCCTCGAGGATGTTGAAGCCGAGAAAGTAGACGAACAAAATCACGGCCACGGACAAGATCTTATGCGGCGCCATCCCGAGCAACAATTGGCCGATCAGGATAAGCGCAATCGCACCGCACAAGACAGGCTTCATCTTGCCCCGTTTTTCGGCCGCGATGATGGCGGGCACCATCATGACGAACGACAGGCCCATGACGGGCAAATAAATTTCCCAATGCGACGCGACGGGCAGCCCGCCCGCCACCAGTATGCGCGGCACGACGAGAAACAGCGCCGTCTGCGTCGCATGCAGCACCAGCACGCCGAAATTCAGGCGCAGCAGCTCGACGTTGTGCAGCACTTCGGCGAACGGCGCGCGCACGTGCACCGGCGGCTTGGGCGCGTTGGGCACGATCCAGAACACCACGCCGATGGCGATCAGCGACAGCACGCCGACGAGTGCGAACAGGCCGTTCATGCCCACCCACTGATAGACGATCGGCGCTCCGATGATCGCCACGGCGAACGACATGCCGATGCTGCCGCCCACCATCGCCATCGCCTTGGTGCGGTGCTCGTCCGCCGTGAGGTCGGCGATGAACGCGATGATGGCCGACGATATCGCCCCCATCCCCTGAATGACGCGGCCGACGATGATCCACGTCATGTCGTGCGCCATCGCGGCGACGAAGCTGCCGATCGCGAAGATGAGCAGGCCCGTGACGATGACGGGCTTGCGCCCGAGTTTGTCGGAGGCCCAGCCGTAGAAGATGTAGAGCATCGACTGCGTCACGCCGTAGGCGCCGAGCGCAATGCCGACGAGCCATATGTTGTCGCCGCCGGGGATCGTCTTCGCGTAGACGGTGAAGACGGGCATGATCATGAACAAACCGAGCATGCGCAGCGCGAAGATGCCGGCAAGCGACATGGTGGCGCGCATCTCGGGCGCGCTCATACGCGAGGAAGTAGCGGACGGATTGGACATCGGAGCGGGCAAGGAGGAACCGTGGCGGCGCCGTGAATGCAGCCTTCCGCTCCCCGAGCGGATCGCCCGGGTGCAGCGAACGCAACGAGCGTGGGGCTCGTTCATTCCCGCGCGCTGTAAGGTCGCCGTAACGGCGGTCTGGAAAAGTCGTTATAGTAGCAGGTTTGGCCCCCTCCCCTAGTCGGGTTCACAGGTTTCATGGAACAGATTCGCATCCGTGGGGCGCGCACCCACAACCTGAAGAACGTCAATCTCGACCTGCCTCGCCATCAACTGATCGTGGTCACCGGCTTGTCCGGGTCGGGCAAGTCGTCGCTCGCGTTCGACACCCTCTACGCCGAGGGTCAGCGCCGATATGTGGAGAGCCTTTCGGCTTACGCGCGCCAGTTCCTGCAATTGATGGAGAAGCCCGACGTCGACTTGATCGAGGGCCTCTCGCCCGCCATTTCGATCGAACAAAAGGCGACGTCCCACAATCCGCGCTCGACGGTCGGCACCGTCACTGAGATTCACGACTACCTGCGCTTGCTCTACGCGCGCGTCGGCACGCCGTATTGCCCCGATCACGAGATCGCGCTCGAAGCGCAAAGCGTCTCGCAGATGGTCGATGCCGCGCTCGCGCTGCCCGAGGAAACGAAGCTCATGATCCTCGCGCCCGTCGTGGCGAATCGCAAGGGCGAGCACGCCGAGCTGTTCGAGCAGATGCAGGCGCAAGGTTTCATCCGGTTCCGGATCCGCTCGGGAGGCGGCACGGCCAACGAAGGCACGGCCCAGATCTACGACGTGGAATCCCTGCCGAAGCTGAAGAAGAACGACAAGCATTCGATCGACGTCGTCGTCGATCGCCTGAAGGTGCGCCCCGATATGAAGCAGCGCCTGGCCGAGTCGTTCGAGACGGCCCTGCGTCTGGCCGACGGCCGCGCGATCGCGCTCGAAATGGATACGGACAAGGAGCATCTGTTCAGCTCGAAGTTCGCCTGCCCGATCTGCTCGTATTCGCTGCCCGAACTCGAGCCGCGCCTGTTCTCGTTCAACAATCCGATGGGCGCTTGCCCCGATTGCGACGGGCTCGGCCAGATCACGTTCTTCGATCCGAAACGCGTCGTCGCGCATCCGACGCTCTCGCTCGCGGCCGGCGCCGTCAAGGGCTGGGATCGCCGCAATCAGTTCTACTTCCAGATGCTGCAGAGCCTCGCGGCGTATTACGAGTTCGACATCGACACGCCGTTCGAGGAACTGCCCGAAAAGATTCGCAAGCTGATCCTGTTCGGCTCCGGCAAGGAGCAGATTCCGTTCTCGTACATCAACGAGCGCGGCCGCGCGACGGTCAGGGAGCACGTGTTCGAAGGCATCATCCCGAACCTCGAGCGCCGCTATCGCGAGACCGATTCCGCCGCCGTAAGGGAAGAACTCGCGAAGTATCAGAACAATCAGGCGTGCCCGTCGTGCGACGGCACGCGGCTGCGCCGGGAAGCGCGCTTCGTGCGCCTGGGCGCCGACGGCGACGCCCGCGCGATCTACGAAGTGAGCGGCTGGCCGCTACGCGATACGCTCGGCTATTTCCAAACCCTCAAGCTCGAAGGCGCCAAGCGCGAGATCGGCGAAAAGGTCGTCAAGGAAATCGTCGCGCGGCTCATGTTCCTGAACAACGTGGGGCTCGACTACCTGTCGCTCGATCGCAGCGCCGATACCCTCTCTGGCGGCGAAGCGCAGCGCATCCGGCTCGCCTCGCAGATCGGCTCGGGCCTCACCGGCGTCATGTACGTGCTCGACGAGCCCTCGATCGGGCTGCACCAGCGCGACAACGACCGCCTCATCGCCACGCTCAAGCATCTGCGCGATCTCGGCAATTCGGTCATCGTCGTCGAGCACGACGAGGACATGATCCGCATGGCCGATTACGTCGTGGACATGGGGCCCGGCGCCGGCGAACACGGCGGCATGATCATCGCCGAAGGCACGCCGAAGCAGGTGCAAGCCGATCCGGCTTCGCTCACGGGCCAATACCTGAACGGCGAGCGCCGCATCGAATTTCCCGACGAGCGCAAGGAGCCCGACGAGCGGCACCTGCGCATCGTCGAGGCGCACGGCAACAACCTGAAGCACGTCACGCTCGATCTGCCCGTCGGCCTGCTCACCTGCGTGTCCGGCGTCTCGGGCTCGGGTAAATCCACCCTGATCAACGACACGCTCTATCACGCCGTCTCGCAGCATCTGTACGGCTCGTCGGCCGAGCCCGCGCCCTACGAGCAAATCGAGGGGCTCGAGCATTTCGACAAAGTCATCAACGTCGACCAATCGCCGATCGGCCGCACGCCGCGCTCGAATCCGGCCACCTATACGGGCGTGTTCACACCGATCCGCGAGCTCTTCGCGGGCGTGCCGTCCTCGAAGGAACGCGGCTACGATCCGGGCCGCTTCTCGTTCAACGTCAAAGGCGGGCGCTGCGAAGCGTGCCAGGGCGACGGCGTGCTGAAGGTGGAGATGCACTTTCTGCCCGACGTCTACGTCCCGTGCGACGTCTGCCACGGCAAGCGCTACAACCGCGAGACGCTCGACGTCCAGTACAAAGGCAAGAACATCAGCGAAGTGCTCGACATGACGGTGGAGCATGCGTACGAGTTCTTCAATGCCGTGCCCGTGATCTCCCGCAAGCTCAAGACGCTGCTCGACGTCGGCCTCGGCTACATCCGGCTGGGACAATCGGCTACGACGCTCTCGGGCGGCGAGGCGCAGCGCGTCAAGCTCTCGCTCGAGTTGTCCAAGCGCGATACGGGGCGCACGCTCTACATCCTCGACGAGCCCACGACGGGCCTGCACTTCCACGACATCGCGCTGCTGCTGGAAGTCATTCACCGGTTGCGCGATCATGGCAATACCGTGGTCATCATCGAGCATAATCTCGATGTGATCAAAACTGCGGACTGGGTGATCGACCTGGGTCCGGAAGGCGGTGCGGGCGGCGGGCAGATCATCGCGCAAGGCACGCCCGAGCAGATCGCGAAATCGAAGGCAAGCTTTACCGGGCGCTACCTCGCACCGTTGCTCGAGCGCCGCTGATCGCGGCGAAGGACCGCGGCGCGACATGCCCCCGCACGCCGCGCCGCCCGACACCGGTTGGAGATCAAGAACATATGGCTAAGCGCAACGATGCCCCCGAAGACCCCCACATCCGAGAGGTCGGGGCACGTCCCGTGCGGCTCACGAGCGACATGAGCCTGCCGAAACTGTCCGCCGTCGAAATCGGCAGCTACCTGCTGGTCTTCTTCGGCATGTGGGCCGTCCTGCACTACAACTTGCTCGGCGCGCTGCTCGGCGGGATGCTCGTCTATCAACTCGTCCATACGATCTCGCCCGTTATCGAGCGCCACATGCCGAGCCATCGCGCGCGCTGGGTGGCCGTCGTGGTCATTGCGAGCGTCGTGGTGGGCGGCCTCGCCGGCCTCTCGATCGGCATCACCGAGCACTTCGAACGGACGGTTCCGAACATTCAAACGCTGCTCGATCAGGTGATGCAGATCGTCGACCAAGCCCGCTCGCGCGCGCCCAGTTGGGTGTCGACCATGCTGCCCGGCGACGTCTCGGAGATCAAGCAAAGGGCCGGCATGCTCATGCACACGCACATGAGTCAGTTGCAGCAGGGCGGCAAGAACGTCGCGCGCGGCTTCGGGCATGTCCTGTTCGGCATGATCATCGGCGCGATGATCGCGATCACGAGCGAGCGCCACGTGCAGCGCCTGCCGCTATCGACGGCGCTGGCCGCGCGGGCCTCGCGCTTCGCCGATGCGTTCCGGCGGATCGTCTTCGCCCAGGTGAAGATTTCGACGATCAACGCCGTGTTCACGGCGCTCTATCTGCTCGTCGGGTTGCCCGTCTTTCATCAGCGCCTGCCGCTGTCGAAAACCCTTGTGCTCATCACGTTCATCGCAGGGCTATTGCCCGTCATCGGCAATCTGATTTCGAACTCGCTGATCCTCGCCGTCTCACTGGCGGTAAGTCTGCCGACGGCGATCTCCTCGCTCGTCTTCCTCGTGCTGATTCACAAGTTCGAATACTTCTTGAACGCGAGGATCGTGGGTGGGCAGATCGAGGCGCGCGCATGGGAGCTGCTGCTCGCCATGCTCATCATGGAAGCGGCGGCCGGCGTGCCCGGGCTCATCGCCGCTCCGATCTTCTATGCGTATATCAAACGCGAACTCATCTACCTGCGGCTGATTTAGCGGAATTATCGGAACACGACCGTCTTCGTCCCGTTCAAGACGACCCGATGCTCGACGTGCCACTTCACCGCACGCGCGAGCGTCACGCATTCGACGTCGCGGCCGATCGCCGTCAATTGATCGGGCGTCATGCTGTGATCGACGCGCTCCACTTCCTGCTCGATGATCGGACCTTCGTCGAGATCGGTCGTGACATAGTGCGCGGTTGCGCCGATCAGCTTCACGCCGCGGTCGAAGGCCTGGTAGTAAGGCTTCGCGCCCTTGAAGCTCGGCAAAAACGAATGATGGATGTTGATCGCCCGGCCCGAGAGGTGCTCGCACAGATTCGGCGACAAAATCTGCATGTAGCGCGCGAGCACGACGAGATCGGCCGAGTGCTGATCGATGACTTCCAGCACGCGCGCTTCCTGCGCGGCTTTCGCGGCGCCCGTCGATTCCGTCAGCGGAAAATGATGGAACGGAATGTCGTAGCTCGCGGCCAGCTGATAGAAGTCCTTATGGTTCGAGATGATGGCCGGGATTTCGATCGGCAGCTGCCCCGTGCGATAGCGGAACAGCAAATCGTTCAGGCAATGTCCGATCTTCGACACCATGATGACGACTTTCGGCTTGAGCTCGGCATCGTGGATCTCCCAGCTCATTTCGAACTCGCCCGCGAGCACGGAGAACGCCTCGCTCAGCGAATCGAGCCCCGGGTCCCCGCCCACTTGCTGGAAGTGCACGCGCATGAAGAACTCGCCCGTGCGGCTGTCGCCGAATTGGGCCGAGTCGAGAATGTTGGCGCCGCGCTCGAACAGGAACCCCGATACCGCGTGAACGATGCCGGGCCGATCGGGGCACGACAGTTTCAGAATGAAGCTGTGTTGGGTCGACATAGGACCTGTGAACTCCTTTAATTGACTCGCATCGACTCGCGAACGCTCAGCGCGTGACGAGCGGCGCGGCGAAAAGCGATTCGATGCCGGTGCAGGCGTCGTCGTCGATCCAGCGATGGCGCAGCATGCAGTCGAGCGTCGCCAGGCTCGCATCGACCGTCATCTCGCCGTCTTCGATCCAGCGCGCGACTTCTTCGATGCGCGCGAGACGGTGCTCACCGACTTCGCCGTCCTGATTGCGCGGCGCGAAATCCTCGGGCAGCGCCAAGTCGTAGACGAACACTTGCTCGGCCTGCGTGCCCTCGGGCAGCGACTGCAGCACGTGCACGGTGCGCCCCGGCTCGGCTTTGCAAGCCAGCGCGGCCTCGATGCCCGCTTCTTCCCAGCACTCCTTGACGATCGTTTCGCCGATCGAAAAGCCCCAGCCGATACCGCCGGCGACGACGTTGTCGAGCATGCCCGGATCGGTCGCCTTCGTTTCGCTGCGACGCGCGATCCAAAGCCGCGGCGCGCGGTCGGCATATTTTACGATGCCGTTCAGATGCACCGCGTACGTCATCGTGCCGAAGAAGCGGGAGGCCGCACGCTCGATGAACGCGAGCGGCGGGCCGTCGAACGTGTTGCGAATGGCGTAGGTCTCGTCGCGCCAGCCGACGATACGCCCTTGCCCCGCCAGCGCGCCGATGACCGTGGCGAGCGCGGCGGAACGGCTATCGGCATCGACGTCGAAGCGTGCCGCGAGCGCCACGCCGGCCGCATCGATCTCGAACACGTCGGGCCAATGCGCGAGCAGCGGCACGTCGCTTTCGCGAATCCACCCGACCTGCTCGGCCGACATGAAGAGCGGCCGGTGCGCGCTCGGCTCGAAGCGGCGCGCACTGGCGATGCAGGGCAAACTCATGGCACTCCTTGCTCAGTCCTTCGATCGTTGCGATGGTACGTCCCTACGTCCCTACGTCCCTACGCCTTTCATTCTTTCGCTCAATCCCTCAATCTCGCAATGCGACGCGCAGCCCCAGTGCGATGAAGGTCGCACCGGCGAGCCGGTCGAGCCACACGCCCACGCGCGGCCGACGTTTGAGCCAAGTCCCGAGCGCCCCCGCGAAGAAGCCGAATACCGAAAAAATCGCGAACGTCTGCAGCATGAAGATCAGGCCGAGTTCGACCATCTGCACGCCAATGCGCTGCGTGCCGCTCGGATCGACGAACTGCGGCAGGAAGACGACGAAGAACAAGGTCACCTTCGGATTCATCATGTTGCCGACGACGCTCTGGCGAAACACGGCCGAGAGCGGCTGCGGCGGCCTCTCGTGCGCGCGGGCCAAGCCCCTGCTCGTCAGCGCCTTGATGCCGATCCAGATCAGATACAGGCCCCCGGCGATCTTGACGATCTCGAACGCGTGCGGCGACGAACGCAAGAGTGCCGCCACGCCGAGCGCCGCGAGCGTCGTATGGAACGTCAAGCCGGCGGCGAAACCGAGCGCGGCCACGAGACCGGCGGCGCGGCCTTGCGAGATGCCGCGCGCGAGCACCTGCAAATTGTCGGGACCGGGCGCGGCCGTGATGGCGATGGATGCGGCAAGAAAAAGCGGAAGGTTCGGCATGGTGCTGTCGCTCTATCGAATGCGCTGGAAAATGAAAAAAGCAGCCTCTATCTCAGTGGCCGCCGAACTCCGTCACGGTGTACAGCGGCAAGCCGCTCTCGCGCAGCAGCTTCGAGCCGCCGAGATCGGGCAGATCGACGATCGCCGCGCCCTCGACGACGACGGCGCCGAGCCGCTCCAGCAGCTTCTTGCCGGCCATCATCGTGCCGCCCGTCGCGATCAAATCGTCGACGATGACGACGCGCTCGCCGGCCCGGCACGCATCTTCGTGGATTTCGACGGTCGCCGTACCGTATTCGAGCGCATACGATTCGGCCACGGTCTTGTACGGCAGCTTGCCGATCTTGCGGATCGGAATGAAGCCGATGTTCAGTTCGTAGGCGACGATCGGCGCGATGATGAAGCCGCGTGCATCGAGCCCCGCGACGTAGTCGAGCTTGGCCTCGACATAGCGCTCGATGAACAGATCGATGAGCACGCGCAACGTCTTGGGCCGCTGCAGCAGCGGCGTGATGTCGCGGAACTGCACCCCGGGCAGAGGCCAATCGGGAACCGTGCGAATTTGGCTCTTGATGAACGCCGGGGCGTCAAGGGGCGCATCCGCGGGCGTATGGGACATGAAAATCTCCGCTGGCAGTAGTTCGCTCGCGCTCGGCGAGCAAGTCGTGTTGCATGAATGGGCGCGGGACGTGCCGTCTCAAGCGGCCGTCACGCCGGCGCGGCGGTTGCGCAGCAACCGTTCCTCGGCCAGCGCGAGCGCTTCCGGCAGCCCGCGCAAGACGAGGATGTCGGCTTCCCGCAGCTTCGTTTCGGGGCCGGGTTCGACGCCGCGAATGCCGTGACGCCGAATCGCCGTGACTTCGACGCCCATCGAGGCGAGCCCGAGTTCGTCGAGCGTGCGCCCGACGGCGTCGGCGTTACCGTCGACCGACACCGATTGTAGCCGCACCTGGTCGTGCCCGTCCTCCTCGCCCAGATCGTCAGCGCCGTGAAAATAGCCGCGCAGCAGGCTGTAGCGCGCGTCGCGCATTTCCTCGACGCGCCGCACGACGCGCCGCATCGGCACGCCCATCAGCACGAGCGTGTGCGACGCCAGCATGAGGCTGCCTTCGACGATCTCGGGAATGACCTCGGTCGCGCCGGCCGCGAGCAGCTTTTCCAGATCGGCGTCGTCGACGGTGCGCACGATCACGGGCAGCGCCGGCTCGAGTTCATGAACGTTGTGCAGCACGCGCAGCGCCGAGGGCGTGTTCGCGTAGGTGACGGCCACCGCCGCGGCGCGATGGATACCGGCCGAGACCAGCGATTCGCGCCGCGCCGCATCGCCGAACACGACGGATTCGCCGGCCGCGGCCGCGGCGGAGACGCGATCGGGATCGAGGTCCAGCGCGACGTAGGAAAGCCCTTCGTGTTCGAGCATCCGCGCGAGATTCTGTCCGGCGCGGCCATAGCCGCAAATGATGACGTGGGCGTTTTGCCGCAAGCTTTGCGTCGCAATCCGCGTCATCTGCAGCGACTGCTGCATCCATTCCGTCGACGAAAGCCGCAGCACGATGCGGTCGGCGTTCTGGATCATGAACGGGGCCGCGAGCATCGACAGCAGCATCGCCGCGAGGATCGCCTGCAGCATCGCCGCGCCGACGAGATGCTTGTCGAGGATCAAGTTGAGCAGCACGAAGCCGAACTCGCCCGCTTGCGCGAGCCCGATGCCCGTGCGCATCGCCACGCCCGGCGTCGCGCCGAACAGGCGCGCGAGCCCCGTGATCATGACGATCTTGAGCAGCACCGGAGCGATCAGGAAAGCGAGCACGAGCAGCGGATGCGCGATCAGCACTCGGGGATCGAGCAGCATGCCCGTAGTCACGAAGAAAAGGCCGAGCAGCACGTCGCGAAACGGCTTGATGTCCTCTTCCACTTGGTGGCGGTAAGGCGTTTCGGCGATCAGCATGCCGGCGATGAACGCGCCGAGCGCGAGCGAGAGCCCGAATTTGTCGGTGATGAACGCCGCGCCCAGCGTGACGAGCAGCAGGTTCAGCACGAACAATTCCTGAGAGCGCCGCCGCGCGACGACGTTGAACCAGCGCGTCATGAACTTCTGGCCGACGAACAGCAGCAGCGACAGCGCGACGACGATCTTGAACGCCGCGATGCCGAGCGTCATCGGCAGATCGTGCGAATTGCCGCCGAGCGCCGCGATCACGATGAGCAGCGGCACGACGGCCAGATCCTGAAAGAGCAGCACGCCGAAGATGTTGCGTCCGTGCTCGGTTTCGATCTCGAGCCGCTCCGCGAGCATCTTGCTGACGATGGCCGTCGACGACATGGCGAGCGCGCCGCCGAGCGCGACGCTGCCTTGCCAGGTCACGTGCATCCAGCGTTCGAGCAGCAGGCCGACGAGCACCGACACACCCACCGTGCCGATCACCTGCAGCAGCCCGAGCCCGAACACGAGCGTGCGCATCGCCCGCAGCTTCGCGAGCGAGAACTCGAGCCCGATCGAGAACATGAGGAAGACGACGCCGAATTCCGCGAGGTTCTGCGCGCGCGAGGAATCGGGCGCGATCCCGAGCGCGTGCGGCCCGACGACGATGCCGACCGTCAGGTAGCCGAGCATCGGCGGCAGATTCAACGAGCGGAACAATACGACGCCCACCACTGACGCGAGCAGCAGGAAAAGCGTCATTTCGAGCGGAGAAATCACGTGCGAAGCGTCCTCGTTCGTCAGCGGAACACGGACACGCGAACGCGCCGCGCATTCGGCGGTTTAGAGCGCCTTGATGCGGCCAAGGGCCACGATCGGCCATGCAGCGGCCCGGCGCGGCGAACAACGCCTTTGCTATACTCCGGCGAATGATAGCGAAAATCAATGGCGACCGGGCGTTAGCGCTCGCCCGGGAAGTCCTCGACATCGAAGCCGACGCCGTGCGCGGGCTTCGCGATCAAGTCGACGAGCGCTTCGTCGCAGCCGTCGACTTTCTTCTGAGTTGCCGCGGCCGCGTCGTCGTATCCGGCATCGGCAAATCCGGCCACATCGCCCGCAAGCTTGCCGCGACGCTCGCGAGCACCGGCACACCCGCGTTTTTCGTGCACCCGGCGGAAGCGAGCCACGGCGATCTCGGCATGGTCACACAGGACGACGTCTTCATCGCGCTCTCGAATTCCGGCGAATCGGAAGAACTCGTCGCGATCCTGCCGCTCGTCAAGCGTCTCGGCGCCAAACTGATCGCGATGACGGGCCGGCCGCAATCGACGCTCGCCACGCTCTCCGACGTCCATTTGTATGCCGGCGTGGAAAAGGAAGCCTGTCCGCTCGAACTTGCCCCCACGGCGAGCACCACCGCCGCGCTCGCGCTCGGCGACGCGCTGGCCATGGCCGTGCTCGACGCTCGCGGCTTCAGCGCGGACGATTTCGCGCGTTCGCATCCGGGTGGAGCGCTCGGGCGGCGGCTGCTCACGTACGTGCGCGACGTCATGCGCACGGGCGACCAGCTGCCGAAGGTGAACGCCGGCGCCACGGTGCGCGATGCGCTGTTCCAGTTGACGGCCAAGCGCATGGGCATGACGGCCGTCGTCGACGAACTCGGCCGCGTCGAAGGCATCTTCACCGACGGCGACCTGCGCCGCGTACTCGAACGCACGGGCGATTTCCGCGATTTGCCGCTCGTCGACGTCATGACACGCGCGCCGCGTACGATCGGCGCCGATCATCTCGCCGTCGAAGCGGTCGAATCGATGGAGCGCCACCGCATCAATCAAATCCTCGTGGTCGATGCCGACGGCAAGCTGATCGGCGCGCTCAACATGCACGACTTGTTCTCGAAGAAGGTGATCTGATGGCTGCCGCGCCCCTCACGGCAAGCGAACGCGCGAGCCGCGTGAAGCTGATGATTTTCGACGTCGACGGCGTGCTGACCGACGGCGGCCTGATGTTTACGGCTCAAGGCGACACCATGAAGTCGTTCAATTCCATGGACGGCCACGGCTTGAAGCTGCTCGGCGAAGCCGGCATTCGCACGGCGATCATCACAGGGCGCCGCTCCGAGATCGTGGCCGTGCGCGCGCGGGAACTGCACATCTCGCATTTGTACCAGGGCGTGGCCGACAAGATCGAGGCATTCACGGAACTCATGCGCGAGGCGAACGTCACGGCGGAGCAATGCGGCTACATGGGCGACGACTGGCCCGACCTGGGCGTGCTCACCCGTTGCGGGTTCGCCGCGGCGCCGGCCAACGCCCACCCCGAAGTGATCGCCCGTGCCCATTGGGTTTCGGAAGCGCGCGGCGGGCACGGGGCGGCACGCGAAGTCTGCGATGCGATTCTACGCGCGCAGCACCGCTATGAAGCGCTGCTCGCGGCCGCGTGCGGAGCATCTCGAGCATGAATGCCTCGCGCGCCACGTCCCTGGTGTCCCTGATCGCCCTCGCGGCGCTTGCCGGCGGCACCTATTGGCTGCTGCAAGCGACGCGGCCGCCGGCCTCGCAGGACGAGAACGGTCCGATGACGCATACGCCCGATTATTTCGCCGGTAACTTTTCCGTCTCGGAACTCGACGAGTCGGGCACGACGCAATACCGGCTGACGGCCACCAAGATGGTGCATTACGAGGACGACGAGAACAGCGATCTCACGCGCCCGGCCATACGCGCGTTTCAGCCCGGCAAGCCGATTGTCACGGCCACGGGCGACCGCGGCACGGTCAACGGGGACGCGTCGATCGTCGACTTGTACGACAACGCTCACATCGTTCGCGCGGCCGGCGCCGGCGACCCGGAGATGCAGGCGGATTCGTCTCACTTTCGCGTCTTCGTGAACGACGATGTGATTGTGTCGAAAAACCCGGTTAAACTTCGGCGCGGCCCGTCCGTCGCGACGGCGGATGCCATGAATTACAACAATGTTACCCGCGTGATGCAGCTTTTCGGCACGGTCCGGGGCTACATCGCGGCTTCGGACATCTCGGGCGGCGGTACACCCGCCGCCGGTTCGAAGTAATCGGGTCCTATCCTTTCGTAGTGTGACTGCATGAACGAATCGTTCTCTCTTAGCGGACGCCGGCCTACGCGAGTCGGCCTGGCGGCGGCGCTCGTGCTCCTGTTGAGCTGCTTCGCGTTCGGGCCTGCCGCCCATGCCGAGCAGGCCGACAAAGACAAGCCGATGAACATCGACGCCGACAACATGACCTACGACGATCTGAAGCAGGTCACGATCTTCACGGGCCATGTCATCGCAACAAAGGGCACGATCCTCATCAAAGCCGACCGGGTGGAAGTGCATCAGGACCCGGAAGGTTATCAATACGCAACCGGCACGATGGCGCCGGGCAGCAAGGATCTCGCCTATTTCCACCAGAAGCGCGAAGGGGTCGACGAGTACGTCGAAGGCACGGCCGAGCGGATCGACTACGATGGCAAGCAGGATTTGACGACGCTGACCACGAACGCCACGGTCCGCCGCCTGCAAGGGCTCACGACCGTGATGGATCAGGTGCACGGCAGCGTCGTGACGTACGACGGCCAGAACGACTTCTACACCGCGCGCTCAGGCAAGGACGTTGCCGGCCCCGGCAACCCGACTGGCCGCGTGCGCGCCATGCTTTCGCCGCGCAACGGCGCGCCCGCTCCGCTCAATGGCGCGCCCGCCAAGCTCGCGCCGGCGCAAGCGATTCAAGGAAACGGAACGCAGTGAACACGCTATCCACCACAGACGCGGCGACGAACTCGGCCGCCGCGACCGAGCGCGTGCGCACGAGCAGCTCGCTCGTCGTGCGCGATCTGAAGAAGCGGTACGGTTCGCGCACCGTCGTCAAGGACGTCTCGCTCGACGTCAAGAGCGGCGAGGTGGTGGGCCTGCTCGGGCCGAACGGCGCGGGCAAGACCACGTCGTTTTACATGATCGTCGGCCTCGTGCCGCTCGACGCGGGCGAAATCGTGCTCGACGGCAAATCGATCAGCCTGCTGCCGATTCACAAGCGCGCGTCGCTCGGATTGTCGTACCTGCCGCAAGAGGCCTCGGTATTTCGCAAGTTGACGGTCGAGGAAAACATCCGAGCCGTGCTCGAGCTGCAGCGTGACGAGAACGGCAAGCGGCTCGCGAAATCGGTGATCGCCGCTCGCACGGATGCGCTGCTCGACGAGCTGCAGGTCTCGCATTTGCGGGAAAACCCGGCCCTCTCGCTCTCGGGCGGCGAGCGCCGCCGCGTCGAAATTGCTCGCGCGCTCGCGACGAACCCGAGCTTCATCCTGCTCGACGAACCGTTCGCGGGGGTCGATCCGATCGCGGTGCTCGAGATTCAGAAGATCGTCAAGTTCCTCAAGCAGCGCAACATCGGCGTTTTGATCACCGATCACAACGTGCGCGAAACGCTCGGCATCTGCGATCACGCCTATATCATCAGCGACGGCTCCGTCCTCGCCGCCGGGGCTCCGCACGAAATCGTCGAGAACGAAAGCGTGCGCCGCGTCTACCTCGGCGAGCACTTCCGCATGTAAGGTCCGGATCTCCGGGCCCAGCAATTTTTACGCAATCGGCGTAAGCAGCCGCGGCGCGCCGTCGCGCGGCCGCGCTTCAATGGCGCCGCAAGGTTCCCCGCGCGTGGCAAAGTCTCTACAATGAAAGACACATTGCCATGAAAGCCAGCCTCCAACTCCGCCTATCGCAGCATCTTGCGTTGACCCCGCAACTGCAGCAGTCGATCCGATTGCTGCAGCTGTCGACGCTCGAACTACAGCAGGAAGTCGCGATGGCGGTCGCGCAAAACCCCCTGCTCGAATCCGAAGACGAATGGATCGCGAGTCCGCTGCGCGTCGCCGCAGACGGAACCGTGATCGCACAAGCGCCGACGCCGTCCGCGCCCGAACCGATGAGCGGCAGCGGGCCTTCCGCGGAAAGCGGCGAGCGCAGCGAACACAGCGACGGGGCCGGCTCCAGCTCCGAAGAGTACGGCTCGCTCGGCAGCAGCGACGGCGCCGATTCCTCGCAGTGGAATCTGGACGACTACGGCCGCTCTTCGGGTGCGTCGGACGACGACGATCTACCGCCGCTGCAGATCCACGAATCGACTACCACCCTGCGCGATCATTTGATGGCGCAGTTGCGCGTCACGCAAGCCAGCCTGCGCGATCGCGCGCTCATCACGTTCCTGATCGAATCGCTGGACGACGACGGCTACCTCACGTCCTCGCTCGACGAAGTCATGGCCGATTTGCCCGAGGAACTCGAGGTCGACCTCGACGAACTCGGCGCGGCGCTTGCGCTGCTGCACAGCTTCGACCCGGCCGGCGTCGGCGCCCGTTCCGCGTCCGAATGCCTCAAGCTGCAATTGGTGCGGCTGCCGGAATCAGCCACGCGCAAGCTCGCGCACGAAATCGCCGCGAACCATCTCGAATTGCTTGCCGCCCGCGACTTCACGCGTTTGCGCAAGCAGCTCAAGGCAAGCGACGACGAACTGCGCGACGCGCACGCCATGATCCGCTCGCTAGAACCGTTTCCGGGCGCGGCCTACGGCAAGGCCGAAGCCGATTACGTGGTGCCCGACATCATCGTCCGGAAAACGTCGGCCGGCTGGCTGGCCGAACTCAACCCCGAGGTCGTCCCGCGGTTGCGCATCAACCATCTGTACGCGAACATCTTGCGCAACAATCGCGGCGATCCGGGCAGCGGCTCGCTGCGCCAACAGCTGCAGGAGGCGCGCTGGCTCATCAAGAACATCCAGCAGCGTTTCGAGACGATCTTGCGCGTTGCCCAGGCGATCGTCGAGCGGCAGAAGAACTATTTCGTCCACGGCGAAATCGCCATGCGCCCCTTGGTTTTGCGAGAAATAGCTGATACGCTGGGCTTGCACGAATCGACGGTATCGCGTGTGACGACCGGCAAGTACATGCTCACGCCCTTCGGGACGCTCGAGTTCAAGTACTTCTTCGGGTCGCACGTGTCGACCGATACGGGGGGCGCGGCTTCGTCAACGGCCATTCGCGCGCTCATCAAGCAACTGATAGGAGCAGAAGACTCGAAAACGCCTCTTTCGGACAGCCGCATAGCCGAACTGCTGGCGGAACAAGGATTCGTGGTCGCACGCCGGACGGTTGCCAAGTACCGCGAAGCACTCAAGATCCCCGCAGTCAATTTGCGTAAGTCTCTTTAGGCTTTCCGCGTTTTGCGGAAAGCGTTTACCGGCCCTGACGCCATTGGCGGTACCGGCCGGCCGATACGACCCGCCGCTCGTCAGTCTCGCGGGGTGATGACTCGAGCGGGCCGCTCCCGACCGGCAATGCCGCACCTTTGGTGCCAGGCAGCCATTCGTTTGGAGAGCACTATGAATCTGAAGATCAGTGGACACCATCTCGAAGTAACGCCGGCGTTGCGAGAATACGTGATCACCAAGCTCGATAAGGTGCTAAGACATTTCGATCAGGTGATCGATGGCAATGTGGTCCTCTCGGTCGACAACCATAAGGAAAAGGATAAGCGGCAGAAGGTTGAAATCAGCCTTCACTTAAAGGGCAAGGACATCTTCATCGAAAGCGCGAACGGTGACCTGTACGCCGCGATCGATCTGATGGTCGATCGGCTCGATCGGCAAGTCGTGCGCCACAAAGGGCGCATCCAAGAACATCAGCATGATGCGATCAAGCATCAAGACGTGCCGCCGATAGGCGAACAAGCGTAGCCTTCGTGAGACGGCCCGCGCCGAGGCCGCCCACCCCGCGTGAAAAGCCGCCCTTGCCGGGCGGCTTTCTCATTGGTGCGACGCCGCCCAATATCTCGGTTGGCGCGGCGCACCATATGCTTCGGCCCTGTTCTATAATGTGGCGGTTATTGAGGGGCAACCGGCCGTAGGAATACCCGACGGAGTCGGCCCACCGAGCCGACCCGCGAGGCCGAAAATCGACAACCAGCCAGTTGCCGCGAGGACCGCCCGGGCGACGCGTTAGCCTGCCAACATGAATCGTTTAGCCAAATTTCTTCCGCTCGAAAACGTCGTCGTCGGCCTTTCGGTTACCAGCAAGAAGCGTGTTTTCGAGCAAGCCGGCTTGATTTTCGAAAATCAGAACGGAATCGGCCGCAGTGCAGTCACCGATAATCTCTTCGCCCGCGAACGCCTCGGCTCCACGGCCCTAGGCGAGGGCGTCGCGATTCCTCACGGGCGCATCAAAGGTCTCAAGCAGCCGCTGGCCGCGTTCGTGCGGCTCGACCAGCCGATCCCGTTCGAGGCGCCGGACGGGCAGCCCGTCGGCCTGCTGATCTTCCTGCTCGTGCCAGAACAAGCCACGCAGCAGCACTTGGAAATTCTCTCGGAAATCGCGCAACTGCTGTCCGATCGAGAAGCGCGCGAACGTCTGCACACCGAACCGAATCGCGAAGAGTTGCATCGCCTGCTCACCCAATGGCACCCTTGAGCTTGCTCGTCGCGCCTGCCCCTCGCGGTTAGGCGTGCCGGCGCACCGGCGCGGCCGGTAGCGCGCGGCTGGCTCAATTAGCCTTGGCGGGCAGGTCGACGAACGTCGTCGCCGCGCGCGTCGCGCTCAACCTGGAGCAAGGGAGTCATGGATACGTCCAGCATCAACGCCCAAAGCATTTTCGACGACAACGCCTCCATGCTCAAACTGAGCTGGCTGACGGGGCACGAAGGCTGGGAGCGCGGCTTTTCCGCGGAAACCGTCGCGAACGCGACGTCGAGCGCCGACCTCGTCGGCCACTTGAACTTGATCCACCCGAACCGGATTCAGGTGCTGGGCGAGGCCGAGGTCAATTACTACCAGCGGCAGTCAGACGACGATCGTTCCCGGCACATGGCCGAGCTGATCGCACTCGAGCCGCCGTTCCTGGTCGTGGCGGGTGGCGTCGCCGCGCCGCCCGAGCTCGTGCTGCGCTGTACGCGCTCGTCCACGCCGCTGTTCACGACGACAATGTCTCCGGCCGCCGTCATCGACAGCCTGCGCCTGTATATGTCGCGCATCCTCGCGCCTCGCGCGACGCTGCACGGCGTGTTTCTCGACATTCTCGGCATGGGCGTGCTGCTGACGGGCGATTCGGGCCTCGGCAAGAGCGAACTCGGCCTCGAGTTGATCAGCCGCGGGCACGGCCTCGTGGCCGACGACGCCGTCGACTTCGTGCGGCTCGGGCCCGATTTCGTCGAGGGCCGCTGCCCCCCGCTGCTGCAAAATTTGCTCGAGGTGCGCGGCTTGGGCCTGCTCGACATCAAGACGATCTTCGGCGAAACCGCCGTGCGCCGCAAAATGAAGCTCAAGCTGATCGTGCAGCTCGTGCGGCGGCCCGACGGCGAATTCCAGCGTCTGCCGCTGGAGAGCCAGACGGTCGACGTGCTGGGGCTGCCGATCAGCAAGGTGACGATCCAAGTGGCGGCGGGCCGAAACCTGGCCGTGCTGGTCGAAGCCGCCGTGCGCAACACGATCTTGCAGTTGCGCGGCATCGACACTTTGCGCGATTTCATGGATCGGCAACGGATCGCGATGCAAGATCCCGATAGTCAGCTTCCCGGCAAGCTCATGTAACAGGTCGAGCACCGTTCGGGCCGGCTTGCCGCGCGGCCCGCGAACGACCTGTCGGGCCTATCGCCGGCACGACCGAGCCCGGATGCAAGTGCTATGATGAAACGAACTGGTCCTCCCCCATGCGCATCGTTCTAATCACCGGCATTTCCGGCTCCGGCAAATCGGTCGCGTTGAACGCGCTGGCCGACGCGGGCTATTACTGCGTCGACAATCTGCCCCCGCGCTTTCTGCCCGCGCTCGCGCAATATCTGGCGAGCGACGACGAAGGGCACGAGCGGCTGGCGGTCGCGATCGACGCGCGCTCGAGCGCCTCGCTCGACGATATGCCCGGGATCATCCGCGATTTGGCGAGCGAACACGACGTGCGCGTGCTGTTTCTCAATGCGAGCACGCAGTCGCTGATACAGCGCTTCTCGGAAACGCGCCGGCGCCACCCGCTCTCGGGCTCGCCCTCGCACGATGCCGACGTCGGCCTGCTGGCCTCGCTCGAGGAAGCGATCGAGCGCGAGCGCGAACTCGTGGCGCCGCTCGCGGAGTTCGGTCATCAGATCGATACGAGCAACCTGCGCGCGAACGTGTTGCGTGCGTGGGTCACGCGGTTCATCGAAGAGCAGCGCGAAGGTCTGATGCTGATGTTCGAATCGTTCGGGTTCAAGCGCGGCTTGCCGCTCGACGCCGACTTCGTTTTCGACGTGCGCGCCCTGCCCAACCCGTATTACGATCATCGTCTGCGACCGTTGACGGGGCGCGACCAGCCCGTCATCGATTACCTCGACGCGTTGCCGGTCGTGCATGAAATGATCGACGACATTTACGCCTTCGTCCTGAAGTGGCTGCCGCGTTTTCGCGAAGACAACCGCAGCTATCTGACCGTCGCGATCGGCTGCACGGGCGGGCAACACCGCTCCGTGTTCATCGCCGAAACGCTCGCAGCGCGCCTTTCGCGCGAGGCGACCGTGATCGTTCGGCATCGCGATGCGCCGGTCTCCATCGACGAATCGTCACGTTTAGTGGCCTAACCTGCCGCGGCCTACGCGGCAATTCGAAGCGTGCGCCATGTCCTCCACTCCCGCCGTCTACGCTGACCTGCCGCTCTTCCCGCTGCACACCGTGCTGTTCCCGGATGGGCTGTTGCCGTTGAAGATCTTCGAGGCGCGCTACCTCGACATGGCGCGCGCCTGCTTGCGCGACGATTCGCCGTTCGGCGTCTGCCTGCTGAAAAGCGGCGGCGAGGTCGCCCAGGAAAACGTGCCGTGCGTGCCCGAGATGGTCGGCACGCTCGCACGGATAGAACAATGCGATGTCGACGACTACGGCATGCTGCTCGTGCGCGCGCGCGGCACGCGGCGATTTCGCCTGCTCTCCCACCGCAAGGAGCCGAGCGGGCTCATCGTCGGCATGGCCGAGCCCTTGCCGCAGGACGTCCCGCTCGAAGGCACCGACGTCCTCGCGAAATTCGGCGCCTGCGCCGAGGTGCTCGAACGCATCATCGGCACGATCCGCGAGCGCGACGCCGACAGCGTGCCGTTCGCCGAGCCGTTTCGCTTCGACGACCCGAGCTGGGTCTCCAATCGCCTGTCCGAAATTCTGCAGATCCCGCTTCGCGCGCGCCAAAAGCTCATGGAACTCATGGATGTCAGCGAGCGCATCGATGCCGTCCATCACTACATGCAGCAGCATCAGCTGCTTTAGCGGCGGCCCGGCACCGCGCGCTGCCGGGCGTATCGCAACCTCTCGCAACCTCTCGCAAACGCTCAGATGAGCGAGCCTTTGAGCGCGTCGAGCAGCTTGCGCACCGGTGCCGGCACGCCGTAATCGTCGATTTGCGCGAGCGGCACCCACGCGGTCTCGTTGTCGCGCGCCTCCAGACCGCCCGCTCCGGGTGCGGCGTTGAAGTCGGCGCAGCGCGGCTCGATGTCGAGCTTGAAATGCGTGAACGAATGCGTGATCGGCGCCAGGCGATGTAGCCCCCGCGTGTCCCGCACCGCCCCCAATGCGTAGGCTAGTTCGGCGATCGCCGCTTCGTCGGCCGCCTCGGGCAAGCTCCACAAACCGCCCCAGATGCCCGACGGCGGCCGCCGCTCGAGCAGCACGCCGTCGCCGTCGCACAGCACCAGCATCCATGTACGGCGCGTCGGTACCGTCTTCTTCGGGCGGGCCGCCGGCAGCTCGCGCTGACGCCCGGTCGCGTGCGCAACGCAGTCGGACGTAAACGGGCAGCGCCCGCAGTCGGGCTTGCCGCGCACGCACAACGTCGCGCCGAGGTCCATCAGCCCCTGAGTGTAGGCACTCACATCGTCGCCGGACGCCTGCTCGCCCGGCATCACGCTTTCGGCTAGCGACCACATCGCGTTTTCGACACGCTTTTCGCCCGGAAAGCCTTCGACGCCGAACACGCGCGCGAGCACGCGCTTGACGTTGCCGTCGAGAATCGCGGCACGGGCGCCGAACGCGAACGAGGCAATCGCCGCGGCGGTCGAACGGCCGATGCCGGGCAATTCGGCCAGTTGCTCGGGCGAATCGGGAAATGCGCCGCCGTGCCGTTCCACCACGGCCTGCGCGCACCGATGCAAATTGCGCGCGCGCGAGTAATAGCCGAGCCCGGCCCAGAGCGCCATGACCTCGTCGATCGGCGCCGCGGCCAGCGCCGCGACGTCGGGAAAGCGGGCGAGAAATTTTCCGTAATAGGGAATGACGGTCGAAACCTGCGTTTGCTGGAGCATGATCTCGGACAGCCAGATCCGATACGGATCGCGCGTGTTCTGCCAGGGCAAATCGTGACGCCCATGACTGCGCTGCCACACGATCAGCCGCGTGGCGAAAGCCGCTTGCAGCGGCGCGGCGGGTTGCCCCGCAAGGATTGGAGAGGCGGACATGAACGAAGTGAAGTCAGCGCTGGCAGTGCGCGCAGTAATAAGTGGAGCGTTGCCCTTGAACGATTTGGCGAATCGGCAAACCGCAGACGCGGCACGGCTCGCCGGCGCGATCATAGACGAAGCACTCGAGCTGGAAATACCCGCTTGCCCCGTCGCTGCCGACGAAGTCCCGCAGCGTGCTGCCGCCGCGCTCGATCGCGGCGGCCAGCGTCACGCGCACCGCATCGGCCAGACGCTCGCAGCGCGCCAGCGAGACGCGGCCCGCCGGCGTGGTGGGGCGGATGCCGGCGCGAAACAGGCTCTCGGACGCATAGATGTTGCCGACGCCGACGACGATCTCCCCCGCCAGCAGCACTTGCTTGATCGACGCCGTGCGTCCGCGCGTACGCCGAAAGATCAGCGCGCCGCTAAACTCATCGCTGAACGGCTCGACGCCGTGGCTCGCGAGCAGCGGATGCGTGTTCACGTCGCCGTCGGCGCGCGCATGCCAAAGCACGGCGCCGAAACGCCGCGGATCGCGGTAGCGCAGCACGAATTCGTCGAAAATCCAGTCGATGTGATCGTGCTTGGCCGGTTCGCTCGCCTGCTCGTGCCGCAGCACGCGCAGCGTGCCGGTCATCCCGAGATGGACGATGAACCAGCCCGCGTCGATTTCGAACAGCAGATATTTGCCGCGCCGCTCGACCTTTCGCACGGCTTGCAGCGCGAGGGTGCGCGCGAGATCGGCGGGCACGGGCCAGCGCAGCGCGAGCGTGCGTACGTCCACCCGCTCGACGCGGCGGCCGGTGACGTACGGCTCGATGCCGCGCCGGGTAACTTCAACTTCCGGCAGCTCGGGCATGGGGCGGGAATGGATGTGTAACTTGGTGTGTAACTTGCGTGGACCGACATGGTCCAATTCTGCGCGTATTGTAGCGAGCGCGTTACAATCGACCGAAACCTCGAACGGATCTCCATGATTTTGTCCCTCAAGCAGCTTTTCACGCGCCCGGTCGGCGCTCGCCCCGCATGGCGCACGGCGCCGGCGGGCCGCATCGTCGGCGCGGTTCTGTGCGCTTGGACGTTGGCCGCGCTGCCTGCGCATGCTCAGGATCCGGGGCCGTCGGACGATAACACCCCGGCAGCGACGGACCTGTTCGGGCCCTCGCTGCCGGACGAGACGAAGGACCTCCCGGACGTCCCCCTGACGAGTCAAATCGTGTTTCAGGTCCTGGCCGCAGAAATCGCCTTGCAGCGCGACCAGCCCGCGCCCGCTTACCAGACCTACCTCGCGCTCGCCCGCGATACGCACGATCCTCGCATGGCGCAGCGGGCGGCCGAGATCGCGCTCACCGCGCAAAGTCCCTCCGATGCATTGGCCGCCGCGCAGCTATGGCGCCAGTACTCGCCCGACTCCGAGCGAGCCTTGCAGCTCGACGCGTCGCTGCTCGTCTTGTCGGGCAAGCCCGACCAGGCGGAGCCCATGCTCGCGAGCGAACTCGCTAAAGTGTCGCCCGAGAACCGCGGCGGCGCTTTGATCGCGCTGCAGACGCTGATTTCGCGCGGCCCGAACCGCGTCGGTGGCCTGCAAGTGCTTCAGGACTTGCTGAAAAACGATACGGACCGCCCCGAGGCGCAGCTCGCGCTCGGCCGGCAGCAGTTGCTCGCGGACGACCGCCCCGGCGCGCGCGCGTCGTTCGAGCAGGCCTTGAAGTTGAAGCCCGATTTTCTGCCGGCCGCGCTCGCGCTCGGTCAAATGGGCCCCGACGAGCGCAAGGAAGCCATCGCGTCGTTCGAGTCGTACGTGCAGCAAAACCCGAAGGCTCGCGATGCGCGGCTCGCGCTGGCGCAGCTGTACTTGACGGGCAACCAGCTCGACGATGCGCAAAAGCAGTTCGAGGCATTGCGCGCGATGGACGCGAAAGATCCGATGCCGCTGCTCGCGCTCGGTCTCATCAAGGTTCAGCAGAAGCAGTACGACGCGGCGCAGAAGTATCTGACGCAATACGCCGATTTGACGGAAAAGACGCCGGGCGCCGACCCGGGCCAGGCCTATCTCTACCTTGCGCAGCTCGCGCTCGAGCAACAGCACGAGGATGAAGCCGCGAAGTGGCTCGACAAGGTGCCGGCGTCGAGTCAGCAGTACGTCACCGCACGCGTCACGCGCGCGCAGCTGATGGCCAAGAACGGCAAGACCGACGACGCGCGCAAGATGCTCGCCGGCATCCAGACGGACGACCCGCACGAGCAGGCGGCGATCGCGCGCACGGACGCGGCCCTCCTGTTCGACGCGAAGCGCTACCACGAGGCCGAATCGCGCCTGCAAAAGGCGGATGCCGCGTTTCCGGACGACCCCGAGATTCAATACGACTACGCGATGGCGGCCGAGAAGAACGGCCACTACGACCTGATGGAAAGCGTGCTGCGCAAGCTCATGCAAGAGCAGCCCGACAACCCGCAGGCCTACAACGCGCTCGGCTATTCGCTCGCCGATCGCAACCAGCGCCTGGACGAAGCCGGCAAGCTGATCGAGAAGGCATCGGCGCTCGCGCCTAACGACGCCTTCATCATGGACAGCCTCGGCTGGGTCAAGTATCGCCAGGGCGACACGACCGATGCCGCCAAGCTGCTGCGGCGCGCCTACGATATCCAGCCGAACGCCGAAATCGGCGCGCACCTCGGCGAGGTGCTGTGGAAGAGCGGCGACCAGAAGCAAGCGCTTGATGCTTGGCGCCGCGCGCACAAGCTCGAGCCCGACAACAGCACGCTCGTCAAAACGCTCGAACGCTTTCAAGTCAACGTCAACGATCTCTGATGCAGGTTTCGTCTCTCCTAACCCTCGCTCCCGCACGACGCGCGGCGCTGCCCTTTGCCGCCGCCTTCGCCGTCGCGCTCGCCGGCTGCGCGGTCACGCCGACGCGCGGCCCTTCGACGTCGAACGCCACGCCTGAGTTGTCGACGCAGACGATGCACGCCTACCACGGCCGCTTCTCGGTTCGCTACGTCGACCAAAACGGACAGACGCGCAACGCCTACGGAAATTTCGACTGGCAGCAGCAAGGCGATACGGTCACGCTGCAGCTTCTGAATCCGTTCGGGCAGACGCTCGCGATCATCACGTCGTCGCCCGCGTCCGCCACGCTCGAGGTGCCGAACAAGCAGCCCGTGACGGCCGACAACGTAACCGAACTGATGCGGCGCACGCTCGGCTTCTCGCTGCCGATCGAGGGGCTCCGGTATTGGCTGGAATCCTCGCCGGCCCCCACGTCGCACGCGAAGACGATCACGGATCCGCAGCAAAGCTCGCGCCTGAAGGAGATCGATCAGGAAGGCTGGACGATCGAGTACCTCGCTTATGCCGATGCGCCCGCCACGGGCGTCAAGCGCCTCGATCTGACGCGCGCGGCGCCTCCGCTCGCCATCAAGCTCGTCCTGGACCGTTGAGCGCGCACGGCAAGCCACTTCATCGCCTCACACCGCTTTTCACATGATCGAAACGCCCGACTCGCTGCGCGACTGCGCGGCTCCCGCCAAGCTGAATTTGTTTCTGCACATCACGGGCCGCCGGCCCGACGGCTATCACGCGCTGCAGACGGTGTTCCAGCTCATCGATCAGGGCGATGTCCTGCATTTCACGCTGCGCGGCGATGGGCTCGTTAGCCGCAAGACCGATGTGCCCGGCGTGCCCGAAGCGAGCGACCTCGTCGTGCGCGCGGCCATGCTGCTCAAGGCGCATACGGGCACGGCGTTCGGCGTGGACATCGAGATCGACAAGCGCCTGCCGATGGGTGCGGGCCTCGGCGGCGGCAGCTCCGACGCCGCCACGACGCTGCTCGCGCTCAATCGACTCTGGAAGCTGAACCTGGCCCGCGACGTGCTGCAAGCACTCGCGTTGCAGCTGGGCGCGGACGTGCCGTTCTTCGTCTTCGGGAAAAATGCGTTCGCGCAGGGTGTCGGAGAGGCGCTCGAGGCGGTACAATTGCCGCCGCGTTGGTTCCTGGTGGTCACACCAAGGGTGCACGTTCCGACGGTCGCGATTTTTTCCGATAAGTCGTTGACAAGAGATTCGGAAGCCGTCACAATTACGGACTTTCTTGCACAGCAAAGCTGCAGCGCAAGATGGCCTGAAAGCTACGGCCGGAATGACATGCAGCCCGTTGTCGTGGGAAAATACGTGGAAGTCGCGCAGGTGCTTGAATGGTTTGAATCCATCGCACCGGCACGGATGACCGGATCGGGCTCGAGTGTTTTTGCCGCGTTCCGGAGCATCGCCGAAGCGGAAGCGGCGCAAGCTAAGCTGCCTGCAGGTTGGGTCAGCGCCGTGGCATCGAGTTTGGATACGCATCCACTCTTCGCTTTCGCGTCATAGGTTTAGCGTCGTCGGGGCTGTCTCGCAGGCCCGGCGAAGCGCAGAGTCAGTGTAGGGGAGTCGCCAAGTTGGTCAAGGCACCGGATTTTGATTCCGGCATGCGAGGGTTCGAGTCCTTCCTCCCCTGCCAAATATTCCCGCAGTTCCCGCCTCTCCAGCAGCAGGTGCACGATGAGCAGCCATGACGGCCTGATGGTTTTTACTGGCAACGCAAATCCCGCGCTTGCTCAGGAAGTCGTCAAAATCCTCGGTATTCCTCTCGGTAAAGCCATGGTCAGCCGGTTTTCGGACGGCGAGATCCAGGTCGAGATTCAGGAAAACGTGCGCGGCAAGGACGTCTTCGTCCTTCAATCGACTTGCGCGCCGACGAACGACAACCTGATGGAGCTGATGATCATGGTCGATGCGCTCAAGCGCGCGTCGGCCGGTCGGATCACCGCGGCCATCCCCTACTTCGGCTATGCCCGTCAAGATCGCCGCCCGCGTTCGGCGCGCGTCGCGATCTCGGCGAAGGTCATCGCCAACATGCTGGAAATCGCCGGCGTCGAGCGGATGATCACGATGGATCTGCACGCCGACCAGATTCAAGGCTTCTTCGATATCCCGGTCGACAACATCTATGCGACGCCCGTGCTGCTCGGCGATCTGCGCAAGCGCAGCTACGAGAATCTGCTCGTGGTCTCGCCTGACGTCGGCGGTGTCGTGCGTGCGCGTGCGCTCGCCAAGCAACTAAACTGCGACCTGGCCATCATCGACAAGCGCCGTCCCAAGGCGAACGTCGCCGAAGTGATGAACATCATCGGTGAAGTCGAAGGCCGCACCTGCGTGATCATGGATGACATGGTCGATACGGCGGGCACGCTGTGCAAGGCCGCGCAAGTGCTCAAGGAGCGCGGCGCGAAGCAAGTCATGGCCTATGCAACGCATCCGGTGCTGTCCGGCGGCGCCGCCGAGCGCATCACGAATTCGTCGCTCGACGAACTCGTCGTTACCGATACGATCCCGCTGAGCGAAGAAGCGCGCGGGTGCGCGAAGATCCGAACCCTCACGTGCGCGGGCCTGCTCGCCGAAACGTTCTCTCGTATCCGCCGCGGCGATTCGGTGATGTCGCTGTTCGCCGATAGCTGAAGCAAAGCATCACGTATTAGCTCGAGGCCGCCGCATCCGGGGCGGCTTCGGCAACTGGGCGCGGTTCGGTCACCGAAACGCGCCGTTTTCGTCTGGAGCCGGACCTGCCCCGCGGCATTCGCCGCAGTGTGCGGAGGGCTCCGTTTCACTGCCTGGTCGCGGGCAGCAATTGGAGATAGAACATGAAAGTCGTCGCCTTCGAGCGTAACCTGCAAGGTACGGGTGCGAGCCGCCGCCTGCGTAACTCCGGCAAGACGCCGGGGATTATCTATGGCGCAGCCGCTGAACCCCAACTGATCGAACTCGATCACAACGCGCTGTGGCATGCGCTGAAGAAGGAAGCCTTCCACTCGTCGATTCTCGACCTCGAAGTGGCCGGCAAGTCGCAACGCGTTCTGCTGCGTGACGTGCAATACCACCCGTTCCGCCAGCTCGTGCTGCACGTCGACTTCCAACGCGTCGACGCGAACAAGAAGCTGCACACGAAGGTGCCCGTGCACTTCATGAACCAGGAAACGAACCCGGCCGTGAAGCTCGGCGGCGCGATCATCTCGCACGTCATCACGGAAGTGGAAATCGAGTGCCTGCCGGCCGATCTGCCCGAATTCGTCGAGCTCGACCTGGCGAAGGTCGAAGCCGGCCAATCGCTGCACGCGAAGGACATCACGCTGCCGAAGGGCGTGTCGCTCGTGGCGCACATCGAAAGCGAAAACCCGGTCGTGGCCGCAGCAGCGGTGCCGGCTGGTGCCGCGGCTGACGCCGCTGCGGAAGGCGCCGCGGAAGGCGAAACGCCCGCCGCCTAAGGCGTTTCTCGCGCCTATCCTCTCGATCCGTTTCTTTGAAACGGACGACGTGACCCGCCGCGGCTTGCCCGGCGGGTTTTTTTTCGCATATTTTCGTCTCTCGTTCTCGGACCGGTTCTCCGGCAACACAGCAATGATCAAGCTCATCGTCGGGCTCGGTAACCCGGGCGCGGAATATACGGCCACTCGGCACAATGCCGGCTTTTGGCTCGTCGATCAGCTCGCGCGCGACGCGGGCACCCAGCTTCGCGACGAACGGCGCTTCCACGGCTTCTATGCGAGGGCGCGCTTGCACGGGGAAGAGGTCCATCTGCTCGAACCGCAGACGTACATGAACCGCTCCGGGCAATCCGTCGTCGCCGTGGCTCAGTTCTTCAAGATCCTGCCCGATGAAATTCTCGTCGCGCACGACGAACTCGACCTGCCGCCCGGCGCCGTCAAGCTCAAGCTCGGCGGCGGCAGCGGCGGACACAACGGGCTCAAGGACATCTCGGCGCACCTATCCTCGCAGCAGTACTGGCGGCTGCGGATCGGCATCGGCCATCCGCGCGATTTGATTCCCGAAGGCGCGCGCGCGGGTGCGAAACCCGACGTGGCGAACTTCGTGCTGAAGCCGCCGCGCAGAGACGAACAAGATGTGATCGATGCGGCGATCGAGCGTGCGCTCGTCGTCATGCCGCACGTTATTCAGGGCGTGCCCGAGCGCGCGATGATGCAACTGCACAGCGGCGGCTGAATCGCCCCTTATGCCTTGTGCTCGTTGGCCTTGGCCGCTTGGAGCGCGTGGTATTTCGCGAGCAGCCCTTCGGGCGTCTCGAGGTGTTGCGGGTCGTTGGGGATACATTCGACGGGGCAGACCTGCCGGCACTGCGGTTCGTCGAAGTGGCCGACGCATTCCGTGCACTTCGAGGGGTCGATCACATAGATCTCGGGCCCCATCGAAATCGCGTCGTTCGGGCACTCGGGCTCGCATACGTCGCAGTTGATGCACTCGTCGGTAATGAATAAAGCCATGCTTTCACCGGAAAAACGATATCGAACGGTTCGCGGTAGGCGAAACGCCTGCTGCAAGCTCGATATTTTACGCCCGGCTTGCGCTCGCGTCGGCCAGACGTTCGGACGCTAGGGGCTTTCCGGCGCTCAAGGCCGCGGCTGCGACCCTTGCGTCATTTCGGCAACCTTGTCCGTCAGCCATTTCTCGACCGAGGGGAACACGAATTTGCTGACGTCGCCGCCGAGCTGCGCGATCTCGCGCACGATCGTGCCCGAGATGAACTGGTATTGATCCGAGGGCGTCATGAACATGGTCTCGACGTCGGGCAGCAGATAGCGGTTCATGCCCGCCATCTGGAATTCGTACTCGAAATCGGACACGGCTCGCAGCCCCCGGACGATCACGCGAGCGCTGTTGGTCCGCACGAAATCCTTCAGCAGCCCCTTGAAGCTCATCACCTGAACGTTCGGATAGTGGCCGAGCACTTCCTGCGCGATGTCCAGCCGTTCTTGCAGGGTGAAAAACGGTTTCTTGCTACGGCTGTCCGCGACGCCGACGATCAGCGTATCGAAGATGCTCGACGCGCGCCGAACGAGGTCTTCATGACCGCGCGTAAGCGGATCGAACGTACCCGGGTACACGGCGACTACCATCGGCGATCTCCTGTCATTGTGGGGCGCGGGCATGCGTTCGACCGCCGCCGGCCTTGACGCGGCTTACCGTGGCCGGCGTCTATTGCTGTTCGAAAGGCGCATTATTCATCATTTTCGCGCTGCAGCAAATGGTAGTGTACGGCGCCCGCCTTGCCTTGTCGCGCGATCTGCCAGCCTGCCAGAGCGTCGATCTCGGCGAGCTCCAGCGACGCCCCCGCCTCGACATACAGATAGCCGCCTTCGGCGACGAGCGGCGCGGCCGATTCGAGCGCGCGAGCCAGCACGAGCGGCTCGCCGAACGGCGGATCGAGAAAAACGACGTCGAACGAGCACGGCGGCAACCCGGCCGCAAGCCTCATTCCATCAGCCTCGACGACCTCCACGGCCTGCGCCGACAAGCGCTCGCGAATCTCGCGCAGCTGGCGCGCCGCCTTCGCGTTGCGCTCGACCATCAGCACGCGAGCGGCGCCGCGCGAAGCCGCCTCGAATCCAAGCGCACCCGTGCCGGCGAACAGATCGAGACAGCGCAAGCCGTCGAGCCGCTGGCCCAGCCAATTGAACAGCGTCTCGCGCACGCGATCGGGCGTCGGACGCAAACCTTCGAGATCGAGCACTTGCAACGGCGTGCGCTTCCAATCACCGCCGATGATGCGGACGGTGTGCGGCTGCTTGCCGCGGGCGGGCGCCGCGCTGGGCGTGCGGGAGGCGGTGGAGGAACGGGGCATGCAGGGTAAAAGGGGTAGCGAGTAAAAGGCAACGGGACCCGAGGGCAAAACCCATGCGGACATGAGCGCCAACGTTACCACAGCCGCCACCCCGCCTGGGAGGCGCGGCCGGGAAGCAAGGCAACCCCGCCGCACTCGGCGCGCCTGGTAAAATAATGCGCTCATTGAGCGTATCGCCGCATCGTCGGTCCGCCGCGGCGCATGCGCGGCCATGCGCCATCCATTGCCGCCGCCGGCGCCTCGCCGCGGCACCCATCACGGCACACCATGTTCAGCTTTTTCAAACGATTCAAGGGCGGGAAGACGTCCGACACGCCGCAGGAAACGCCGGACGCGCAAGAGCCAACTCAGGCCGAGCCCGAAGCGTCTCCCGCGCCCGCAGCCGCGCAGCGAGCACAAAGCTCGCCGAACGTGCCGAGTGCTTCCGCTCCCTCGACCGTATCGAGCACACCGGCGGCATCCAGCGCGCCCTTCACCGCACCGCCGCCTGCCGCTCCAGCCGCCGCGCAGCCGGGCGCCGCGCCATCGGCCGTCGCCACTGCGCCTGCGCTCGCCGACGAGTTCGAAACCGAGGAGATCGTCCCGCCGCCAGCCCCCGAGCCCGCGCAAAAGCAATCTTGGATGGCCCGGCTGCGCTCGGGCCTGTCCAAAACGAGCGCGGGCCTCACGGGCATCTTCGTGCGCACGAAGATCGACGAGGATCTCTACGAAGAACTCGAAACGGCGCTGCTGATGTCGGACGCGGGCGTCGAGGCCACTGACTTCCTGCTCGGCGCATTGCGCGAGAAAGTCCGCACGCAGCGGCTCACCGATCCCCAACAGGTGAAGACCGCGCTGCGCACGCTGATCGTCGAACTCCTCCAGCCGCTTGAAAAATCGCTCATGCTGGGCCGTGCGCAGCCGCTCGTCATGATGATCGCGGGCGTGAACGGCGCCGGCAAGACGACGAGCATCGGCAAGCTCGCCAAGCACCTGCAGCGCTTCGAGCAATCGGTTCTGCTGGCTGCCGGCGACACGTTCCGCGCCGCTGCACGCGAGCAGCTCGCGATTTGGGGCGAGCGCAACAACGTGACGGTCGTCTCTCAAGAAAGCGGCGATCCGGCCGCCGTCATCTTCGATGCCGTCAGCGCCGCGCGCGCGCGCAAGATCGACGTCGTCATGGCCGATACGGCCGGCCGTCTACCCACCCAGCTGCATTTGATGGAAGAACTGCGCAAGGTCAAGCGCGTGATCGGCAAGGCCTACGACGGCGCGCCGCACGAAGTGCTGCTCGTCATCGATGCCAATACCGGTCAAAACGCCCTCGCGCAGGTGAAAGCGTTCGACGACGCGCTGTCGCTGACGGGCCTCATCGTCACGAAGCTCGACGGCACGGCCAAGGGCGGCATCTTGGCAGCGATCGCGCGCCAGCGCCCGGTACCCGTCTATTTCATCGGGGTCGGCGAGAAAGTCGAGGATCTGCAGCCGTTCGACGCCGAAGAATTCGCCGACGCCCTGCTCGGCTAAGCCTCGAGGGCAAAAGCGCGCGTCCCGCTCGTTGGCGGCACGCGCGCTTTTTCATTTCCGGCGGCCATCGTAGCCTCCCGTGCGCACTACTCCGCGTCGGGCTGCGCCGCGGGTGCCGCGCGCACGAACGCATCGTGCCGCATCGCCTCGTCGTAGATCCGTTGAATCGTCGGATACGGCTGCATGTCGACGTTGAATCGCTGCGCGTTGAACACCTGCGGCACGAGCGCGAGATCGGCCATCGTCGGCGTATCGCCGTAGACGAACTTGCCCGTGCGTGGATCGCCGGCAAGCGTCGACTCGAGCACGCCGAAGCCGTTCTTCACCCAGTGCTGGTACCAAGCGTCCTTCGCTTCGTCCGCGACACTGAGCTGGTGCTTCAGGTACTTGAGCACGCGCAGGTTGTTCAGCGGATGGATTTCGCAGGCGATTTGCAGCGCGATCGCGCGAACGTACGCGCGATCGACCGGCGTGCTCGGCAGCAGCGGCGGATTGGGATGCGTCTCCTCGAGGTACTCGATGATCGCGAGCGACTGCTGCAGCACCGCGTCGCCATCGACGAGCGACGGCACGATGCCGTCGGGGCACACGCGCCGATAGTCGGGGGCGAGCTGCTCGCCGCCGCCGCGCAGCAGATGCACGGCGGCGTATTCGTACGGCAGGCCCTTCAGATTGAGCGCGATGCGCACGCGATAGGACGCCGAGCTGCGGAAATAACTGTAGAGCTTCATCGATCGTCTCCTTGCCTTCTTGGCGTTCGAATCCCGCCTTAGACCACACGCACGTTCAATTCGCCCAAGCCCTCCACGCCGCCCGTCATGAGATCTCCGCGCGCAACGGCCGCGACGCCCTCGGGCGTGCCCGTAAATATGAGGTCGCCAGGCTGGAGCGTGAACAACGTCGACAAATAGGCGATCGTCTCGGCCGTCGACCAGATGAGCTGCGACACGTCGGAGCGCTGGCGCTCGACACCGCCCACCTTCAGCCATATCGCGCCGTGATCGATGTGCCCGACGCGCGAGACGGGATGGATGGGGCCGAGCGGAGCGGAATGATCGAAACCCTTCGCGACGTCCCAAGGACGGCCCGTCTTCTTCGCTTCGGCTTGCAGATCGCGCCGCGTCATGTCGAGACCGAGCGCGTAGCCGTACACGTGGTCGAGCGCCTCGCCGACGGCGATGTCGCGCCCGGCGCGGCCGATCGCAACGACGAGTTCCATTTCATGATGAACGTCGTTCGAGCGCGGCGGGTACGGAAATTCGCCGGTCGTGCCGGGCGCGACGTACACCACGGCGTCGGCCGGCTTGGAGAAGAAGAACGGCGGCTCGCGGTCCGGGTCGTGCCCCATCTCGCGCGCGTGCGCCGCGTAATTGCGGCCGACGCAATAGATGCGGCGTACCGGAAAGGCTTCCCGCGTGCTGGCGACATCGGCGCTGTCCGCAATCGGCACGGCGACTGCCGGCGCGGGGGCAAAAACAAATTCCATCGCTCTCTCCTTTTAGTCATTGAGCGCCACTGACCGGTGCGCACGGCGTGGGCGAAAGCATCGAGTTTAGCGCGGCCACGCGAGCGCCGCCCGCCATCCGTTCGCCCGCCCGGCTCTTCCTAGCGGCGGACCCGGGGCGCGAATCCCAGCGCGGCGGCTTGCCAGATCGCGGCGAATGCGGTACTCGTTGAGCTTTCCCCCAATTTTTTCGGCGGGCCATCGCCGCCCGCCTTCGCGCCACATGACCGAATCCGTCGTCGAACCTTTCCCGTGCGCCCGTTTCATCAAGGAAATCGGGCGCGGCCCGCACGGCGCCCGCGCATTGTCGCGCGAGGACACCTACGCGCTTTACGGCGCGATGCTCGATGGGCGCGTCTCCGATCTCGAACTCGGCGCCGTGCTGCTGGCCTATCGCCTGAAAGGCGAGAGCGCCGACGAACTCGCCGCCATGCTGGCCGCGGCTCAGGCCTCGAGCGCGCCGCTGCGAGTAAGCGGGGCCGTATCGATCCCGAGCTACAACGGCGCGCGCAAGCAGCCGAATCTCGTGCCGCTGCTCGCCTTGCTGCTCGCGCGCGAGGGCGTGCCCACGCTCGTGCACGGCGTCACCGAGGATCCGGGCCGGGTGACGAGCGCCGAGATCTTCGCCTGCTTGGGGATTGCCGCCTGCGCCTCCCATTCGGACATCGAGACGGCACTGGCCGAGCGCCGTCTCGCATTCGCGCCCGTCGAAGTCCTCGTACCGAAGCTCGCGCGGCTGCTCGCGCTGCGGCGCGTGATGGGCGTGCGAAATTCCACGCACACGCTGATCAAGATCCTGCAGCCGTTCGCTCCGGCCGGCCTGCGGCTCGTCAACTACACGCACCCGTCGTATCGCGACAGCCTGGCCGAGTTGTTTCTGGGCCATCCCGAGGCGGCCGCGGGCGGCGCGCTGCTCGCGCGCGGCACCGAAGGCGAAGCGGTGGCCGACACGCGCCGGCAGGTGCAGATCGACTGGCTTCACGACGGCATCGCCGACACGCTGGTCTCGCCCGAGCGCTCATCGCAGGGCGAGACCGGCCCCGAACTGCCGGCCGCGCGCGACGCGGAAACGACGGCACGGTGGATCGAATCGGTGCTGGCCGGAAAGGCGCCCGTGCCCCCGACGCTCGCCCGGCAGGTCGAACACATCGTGGGAATCGCCCAGGGACAAGCTCGTCAAGGCTGAGAAGGCTGATCCCGCCTCGCTTTCGCCCCGCTGCGCGCCGGCCACACCGGGGGCTGCGGGGCCTTTTCGCACCGTCGCCTCCCGCTTACCCTGTTGACAGTTTGCCGCGCGCTGTCATAGAGTGCGATTCATGTGTTCTATCCTGAACCCCCTCCGAATTACCTCCGGCCGCCTAGCGCGGCCCCTATCGCTACGACTAGCGTAAGCCAGGCGTAGTGCCGCGCATCGTCCGCGCGGTCCTCCAGCAGTACCCCGAGCCGTTTCCGTATCACCCCAAACCGCAGTTCCTTCTACAACCCGTAGTCGTCAGCATTCGGCCGAGTATCGCTCGGACGGATCGCGAAACATCCGACGCGGCAGCATCGCGTCCCGGTGGAAATCGGCCAGCCGCTCGATCCGCCCTGTTTCGCAGACGACCCGACGAACCGAGGTCCGTCATGCTTCGCCACCCAGCAGTCAAGTATCGCCCCTTCCCGCCCGTGCAATTGACCGGGCGCAAATGGCCCAACCGCACGATCGAACGCGCCCCGATTTGGATGAGCACTGACCTGCGCGACGGGAATCAGGCCCTCATCGAGCCGATGAGCATCACGCAAAAGCTCGAGTTCTTCGAAATGCTCGTCGCGATCGGCTTCAAGGAAATTGAAGTCGGCTTCCCGTCCGCCTCGCAGACCGACTTCGAGTTCGTGCGCAAGCTCATCGACGAAAAGCGCATTCCCGACGACGTGACGATCGAGGTGCTCGTCCAATCGCGCGCCGATCTGATCGCCCGCACATTCGAGGCGCTCGCGGGCGTGCCGCGCGCGATCGTGCATCAGTACAACGCGATCGCCCCGTCGTTCCGCCGGATCGTTTTCAACACATCGAAGGACGACGTCAAGGCGCTGGCGGTGGAAGGGGCACGCCTGATCAAGGCGGAAACCGAGCGGCGGCCCGAAACGCACTGGACCTACGAGTATTCGCCCGAGACGTTCAGCATGACCGAGCTCGCCTTCGCACGAGAAGTGTGCGATGCGGTGAGCGGCGTCTGGCGCCCCACGCCTGCGCGCAAGATGATCGTCAATCTGCCGGCGACGGTCGAAGCGGCGACGCCGAACGTCTTCGCCGATCAGATCGAGTGGATGGACCGCAACCTCGCCTACCGCGACAGCATCGTGCTCTCGGTGCACCCGCACAACGACCGCGGCACCGCGGTGGCCGCGGCCGAACTCGCGCTCTTGGCGGGCGCGGATCGCATCGAGGGATGCCTCTTCGGCAACGGCGAGCGCACGGGCAACGTCGATCTCGTCACCCTCGCGCTGAATCTCTACACGCAGGGGATCGACCCGCAGCTGGACTTCTCCGACATCGATGCCGTGCGCCGCGTCGTCGAGCGCTGCAACGCGATCGCCGTCCATCCCCGTCATCCGTACGCCGGCGAACTCGTCTTCACGGCATTCTCCGGCTCGCACCAGGACGCGATCCGCAAGGGCTTCGCCCATCAAAAGGCCGATGCGCTCTGGGAAGTGCCGTACATGCCGATCGATCCGGCCGACGTCGGACGCGGGTACGAAGCCGTCATCCGCGTGAACAGCCAATCGGGCAAGGGCGGCGCCACCTATCTGCTCGAGCGCGGCCTCGGCTTCGCGCCGCCGCGGCGCGTGCAGATCGAGTTCAGCCATGCCGTGCAGCGCATCGCCGACGATTCGGGTGCCGAAGTCACGGGCGATGCAGTCTGCGCCCTGTTCTCGAGCGAATACTTCGATGCGAGCGGGCCCGCCGAACGTGTCGATGCCGTCGTGCGCTGGCGCCGTCGAGAGGTCGCCCGCGTCGATGCGGCCGCCGGCTACGACAATGGCGAAGCGTGGCTGCGGGCCGTTGCCGAAGCGATCTCGACGGCCTCGCGCGAGCGCGTGCAAGTTTGCGATTACGAAACGGTCCAGACGAGCGACGGACGCACCGCGGCTTTCGTTGCGTGCCGCGTGGAGGGACAAGACGACGCCGACGCGGGCGTTCACGCCGTACGGTACGGCGCTGGCGTACATATGAATCCGGCGACGGCCGCTGCCGATGCGCTCGTCTCCGCGGTCAATCGGCTTCAATGGGATCGAGAGTGCGAGGACGAACCCGCCGCGGCTTGAACCGGCTTTGATCGACCGGGCGGCCGCCTGTCACGAGCGGGCGGCGCCCACGGTGCGCTGCGCGGCTCTACTCGAGCGCGCAGCGCGTCGCCTGCCAAGCGACGAGGCGCCAATGCCCGCCTTCCTGCGCTTGGATCGCCGTATAGGCGATCGGGAACAGCAGCGCGCCGTTGTTCGCCTCCATCTCGAGCAGGGCGCGCCCCGTGACGACGCACGTTTCCCTGCCGACGGCCACGACGTCCTGAGATTGCACTTCGATCTGCCGGTAACGGCGATGCCCGCCCGAGATGGCGTCGATGAACTGCTGCTTCGTCTCGCGTTTGCCGCTGGTGTGGATGAAGCTCACGCTGTCCGACAGCAACTGGTTGAGCAACGGGACGTCGCCGTCCACCATCGCGCGAAACCGATCTCGCTCAAGCGCCCGAATCGCCTCGATCACCTTTGCCGCCATCGCTCCGCCCCCATGCCCCGGCGTGGATGCGCCGGCTTCAGAAGTTGTATTGCACGTATAGCTGGGTGAAATTTATACCAGGATTCGGCTCTTTCATACCGCCATTAGAGATGTGCTGCAGGCGAACTCCCGCTTGATACTGCTGATGCCCACCAAACTGTGCGCCGATGCCGACGGTTTCGGTGAATTGAAACGCCGTGGACAGCGTGTAGGTATTGGTGATCGTCGGGTGCGAGAGCAGGCGCACACCGGCGCCGGCCTCGATGTACGGGCGAATGGCACCCGAGTCCTTGATGAAGCGCACCATCGGCTGGACGCCGAGCGCGTAGACGTCGTTGTGGAAAGCCCCTTCGCTCGTATGCCAGTAGGCCAGATGCGCTTCGCCGGTCAGCGAAAAATGCCAGCCGCCGATCTCCCACCCGTTCAGCCCCGGATCCCAGACGAACCCGAGATCGACTTTGTCGACCTTGTGCTGCGCGACGCCGTAGGCGAGCTGGGCGCCGAAGGTGTGATCCGCGGACGGATCGATCAACGCCGTGGCGTGCGCTGCGGCCGCACCGCCAAGCAATGTCGCCGACACGGCGCAGTGGAGCGCGATTGCTTTGACCCGGATCAAATCGTTCTTTTTCTTCATATCGATACTCCAACGAACGGGGTTGGGCTGTCGAATGGTCCGGGACGCACTCCCGGGGGTCGGATGATTTTACTTTGTAGACATAGTTCGTACGGTACCGTTTCCTGCAAAACATTGTTGGCGAGTTGCATAGATCCTTGCGCCGTGGGCGGATCGGCCGGATTTCGCTGCGCGGCGGCGCCGCACGCGGTTGCTGCAAGGGGTGTAAAATAATCTATCAAATTCAGATTTCAATAGGGATCATGGGAACTTCGCATCGAAGGCTGACTCGAATGGTTAGCACTCGATGAAAGGGAGTGCTAATATCCCCCGTGGACTTTGTCTTCGTGTCTGTCGTGATTGAGCAGTGATCTGTTTCACAAGGAGTTTGTTACGTGAGCAACGCTATGACCCTTCCGAATACTCTGCGCCCGGCGTCCGCTAAGGCGGCTTCGGCAGGTGCTCTGACGCTCGCGCCCTCGATGTTGCCCGGACAGCTCGGCAACATCGACGCCTACATCCAGGCCGTCAACCGGATTCCGATGCTGAGCGCCGAGGAAGAACGCGAGCTCGCCACCGATTACCGCCAGAAGGCCAGCCTCGATTCGGCTCGCCGTCTGGTGATGTCGCACCTGCGCCTCGTCGTCTCGATCGCGCGCAACTACCTGGGCTACGGCCTGCCGCACGCCGATCTGATCCAGGAAGGCAACATTGGTCTGATGAAGGCCGTGAAGCGCTTCGATCCCGAGCAAAACGTGCGCCTGGTGTCGTACGCGATCCATTGGATCAAAGCGGAGATTCACGAGTACATCCTGCGCAACTGGCGCATGGTGAAGGTCGCCACGACGAAGGCGCAGCGCAAGCTGTTCTTCAACCTGCGCAGCCATAAGCAGGGCCTGCACGCGTTCACGCCCGACGAGATCGACGGCCTGGCGAAAGAGTTGAACGTCAAGCGCGAGGAAGTCTCGGAGATGGAGACGCGTCTGTCGGGCGGCGACGTCGCGCTCGAAGGGCAAGTCGAGGACGGCGAGGAGTCGTTCGCTCCGATCGCCTATCTGGCCGATTCGCACAGCGAGCCGACGGCCGTGCTGGCCGCGCGCCAGAACGACCGGCTGCAAACGGACGGCATCGCGCAGGCGCTCGAATCGCTCGACGCGCGCAGCCGCCGCATCATCGAAGCACGTTGGCTCAACGTGGCGGACGACGGTTCGGGCGGCTCGACCCTGCATGAACTTGCCGACGAATTTGGCGTGTCCGCCGAGCGCATTCGTCAGATCGAGGCCAGCGCCATGAAAAAGATGCGCACGGCGCTGGCCGAGTACGCGTAAGCGGATTCGAGCCGACGCAAGCCGGCGCAACAAGCAAACGAAAAACGGCGCTTCGAATCACGAAGCGCCGTTTTTCTTTACTGCGTTTTTACTGCGGACGCCTCTTACGAGGCGTCAGGTTCTATCGATGAACCCTCAAACCGGTTGCGGCGTGGGTCCGCCCGAAGCGGGCAGGCGCGTCGCGAGTTGCTGCGCGTAGCGCTGCGCCGCCGGTCCGCAGACGATGTGGAACGTGTCGGCCGACACCCAGGCTACATCGAGCACGGCCAAGCGCTGACGGTCGACGGACGCCGGATCGCGCACGACGACGCGCAGCCGCGTAGCCGCCACCGAATCGAGCGCCACGACGTTCGTCGCGCCGCCGAACACGGCCAGCCAGCGCATCGGATCCGGGTCGAGCGGGCCCGCCTGGCCGTCCGGCGCCTTCGCAGCCGCGGCAGGAGCCGATGCAGCTTGCGCGGCACCGCCCGCCACCACTGCCCGCATTTCGTCGGCGATCATATCGGCCTCGGGCCCGATCACCACTTGCACGTTGCGCGCGTCTTTCTTGAGCACGCCGCGGGCACCCGCTGCCTTCAAGGCAGGCTCCGAAATCTTCCCCGAATCGGCGACGGACAAACGCAGCCGCGTCGTGCAGGCATCGATCAGCGTCAGGTTCTGCGCACCGCCCAGCGCGGCGATATAACGATCCGCGCGCGAATTCGCGGCACTGGCGACCGGGGCGACGTATCCGCCCGTGGCAAACGACTCGACTTGCGCTTCGGCCGTCGCGGGTTCACGGCCCGGCGTGGCCATGTTGAACTTGCGAATGAAGAAGCGGAACAGCACGTAGTAGACGACGCCATAGGCGAGACCAACCGGAATCGCGAGCCAGCCCTTTGTCGACAGGCCGTAGTTGAGCACGTAGTCGATCGCACCGGCCGAGAACGTGAAGCCGAGATGGATGCCGAGCGCTTGGCAGATCGCAAGCGAGAGCCCCGTCAGCACCGCGTGAATCACGTAGAGCACCGGCGCGAGGAACATGAACGTGTACTCGACCGGCTCGGTCACGCCCGTGAGGAACGACGTGAGGGCCATCGAGAGCAGCAGGCCGCCGACCAGCGCGCGGCGCTCCTTCGGCGCTTCATGGAACATCGCGAGACAGGCCGCCGGCAGACCGAACATCATGATCGGGAAGAAGCCCGTCATGAAGCCGCCCGCGGTGGGGTCGCCCGCGAAGAAGCGGTGCAGGTCGCCCGTCACGGCCGCGCCGCCGCCCGGGGGCGTGAACGTGCCGAAGACGAACCAGGCGAGCGAGTTGATGATGTGGTGCAAGCCCGTCACGAGCAGCAGCCGGTTCAGCGTGCCGTAGACGAACACGCCGATCGCGCCGGCCGTCGTCAGCCAGTGGCCCGTGGCGTTGATCGCCAGCTGCACGGGCTGCCAGACGTATCCGAACACGACACCGAGCACCACACACGCTAACCCTGTGATGATCGGCACGAATCGCTTGCCGCCGAAAAAGGCCAGGTACTCGGGCAGCTTGATGTCCTTGTACCGGTTGTAGAGCAGCCCGCCGACGACACCGGCGATGATGCCCGAGAGCACGCCCATGTCGAGCTTGGCGTTGATGTCCTTCATCACGGCGATCTCGACGAGATAACCGATCGCACCGGCGAGCGCCGCCACGCCGTTGTTTTCCTTTGCGAAACCCACCGCGACGCCGATCGCGAAGAGAAGCGGCAAATTATCGAAGATCGTGCCGCCTGCGTCGGCGATCATCTTGATGTTCAGGACGTCGGCTTGTCCGAGTCTGAGCAAGATGCCCGCGACGGGCAAGACCGCAATCGGCAGCATCAGCGCCCGCCCTAGGCGCTGTATCTTTAGAAATGGGTTCGCATCCATTGAATCCTCCAGTTGGTCTGTCTCGTCGTTGATAGTTCGTTTTGTCTATCAACTATCGTCTAATTGCGATTTCGGCGCCCGAATTAGTTAGTAATCCTAATAATTAGGATTTCCAATCAATCCAACGGCCAGATTTCGCGGCTTGCTGCTCTTACCGCCTGCGCCGAGTCGAGCGCGAGCAAATCGCTCGCACGCTGACGGCACAGCTGATAATCGAGATTGCGCACGCGCGCCTTGATGCCGGGCACGGCGACCGGATCCACCGACAGCTCCGTGACACCGAGGCCCACGAGCAGCGGGACGGCCACGGGATCGCCCGCGAGCGCACCGCATACGCCCACCCACTTGCCGTGCTTGGCCGCGCCTTTGGTCGTCTGGTCGATCAGACGCAGCACGCCCGGGTGCAAACCGTCGGCCTGCGCGGCGAGATCGGCTTGGCATCGATCCATCGCGAGCGTGTATTGAGTCAAATCGTTCGTGCCGATCGACAGAAAATCGGCATGACGCGCGAGCTGGTCGGCGAGCAGCGCCGCCGACGGCACCTCGATCATCACGCCCACTTCGATCGGATCGGTGCGTCCCAAACCGCGCGCGAGATCGTCGATGCGTTTGCGCACGCGCACGAGTTCGCCCGCATCGGTCACCATCGGCAGCAGGATGCGAACGCTCCCGGCCGGCTGCACCGCGATGAGGCCGCGCAATTGATCGTCGAGCAGATCCGGGCGCACCTGCGCGAGCCGGATGCCGCGCAGGCCGAGCGCCGGGTTCGTCTCGGGCGGCAGCGTCAGGTAGGGCACTTCCTTGTCGGCGCCGACGTCGAGCGTGCGAATGATCGCCGTGCGGCCGCCCAGCGCTTCGACGATCGCTTGGTAGCTTTGCCGGTGCTCGTCGGCGTTGGGGGCCGACTCGCGATGAATGAACAGCAGTTCGGTACGCAGCAGGCCCACTGAATCGGCGCCGTTCTCGACCGCCGTGCGTGCATCGTCGATCGTCGCAATGTTCGCGGCGACTTCGATCGCGCGGCCGTCGCGCGTCGCCGCGGCTTGCTGCGACGTGCGGCGGTTCGCTTCACGCACGCCGGCCAGACGATCGCGCTCGAGACGCGCGCGTTCGACGTCGAGTTCGGTCGGCGCGTATTCGAGCCGGCCCGCGCTCGCGTCGACGACAACTTGAGTGCCGTCGGGAATCGCATGCAATGCATCGCCCACGGCCACGAGCGCCGGAATCCCGAGTTGACGCGCGATGATCGCGGCATGCGACGTGGCCCCGCCGGCGGCCATGACGAGCGCGGACACGCGCGAGCGGTCGAGCGAGGACAAGTCCGACGGCGTGAATTCGGCCGCGGTCAGCACCGCTTCCTCGGGCAGCACGCGCGCCGCCGAATTCGTATGGCCTAGCGCGCGCAGCACGCGCTTCTCGATGTCGCGCAGATCCGCGGCGCGTTCGGCGAGCAGCAGATCCTCGACGTTCGCCAGCACGGCGATTTGCGCGCGGATCGCCTCGCGCCAGGCGAAGCCCGCGCTCTTGCCGAGGCTGATGAGATCGCGCGCCGCATCGACGAGCGTCGGGTCTTCGAGCAGCACGCGATGCACCGCGAAAATACCCGCTTCTCCAACGGCGCCGCGCTGCGATGCGTCACGCACGGTCGTGTTCAACTCCGCATCGACGGTGGCCAGCGCACGGTCCAGCAAGCGGCTCTCGGCCGCCGACGTGCCGCTCGCGAGCTCGGGCGGGGTGAGGTCGGCATCGTCCCAGCGCACGAGCTTGCCCACCGCGATACCGGGCGCCGCGCACACGCCCGCGAGCGTGTTCGGATCGAGCGGAATACCCGAGGGCCGAGTCGCTGCCCCCGGCGCGGGCGACTTCATGCGTGCCGGCGTTTCCTCGAGTTCGCCGTGCACCTCGCGCAGCAGCTCGCGCGCCACCGCATCGACCGCTTGCGCCGCATCGCGGCCCGTGCCGATCAACTCGACGGTCGCCCCCTCTCCCGCGCCGAGCCCCAGCAAACCGACGACGCTCTCGACGTTCGCCTGCCGGCCCTCGTGATGCACGTCCACGCGCGCCTGCAGCCCGCGCACGGCCTCTCTCGCGCGCGCCGCGGGACGGGCGTGGAGGCCCCCCGCCTGCACGAGTTTGATCGTGCGGCTCGCTTGAACTCTCACTTCGCTCGGGCTCGTGCCGGCGCTCTCCTCGGCGGCCGTGCCGCCTTTCGCGCGCAGCGACAGCAGCGGGCTCACGCCGGCCGTCACGCGTCCCGATCCGCGCTCGATCACGTCGAACGCCTCGGAGTTCGCGATCGCGATGACGGAAACGAGACTCGGCGCCTTCATGCCGACCGCGTCCTGGTCGAATTCGATGAGCAGGTCGCCGGCGCGCACGTGATCGCCTTGGGCCACCTTTGTCGTGAACCCCTCTCCGCCGAGCTCGACCGTGTCGATACCGATATGCAGCAAGATCTCGGCGCCTTCGCGCGTTTGCAGCGTGACGGCATGGCCCGTGCGCGCGAGATGGGTGACGACGCCGTCGCAAGGCGCCAGAAGGCGCCCGTCCAGCGGATCGATAGCGATGCCGTCGCCGAACATGCCGCCCGCGAATACGGGATCGGGTACGTCGGCGAGCGGCACTACGGGACCCGTCAGCGGCGCGAGCAGAATCACTTTGTCCGGGGACTGATTCATTAATCGGGACTCCTCAGCACGTTCCATCTGCATCTCTCGCTCAGTGGGTTTCGGTGATTTTGTTCAAATGGCGCGGCGCATCGGGATCGCGTCCGCGCGCGGCCGCGAGTTGGGCGGCCATCACATAGAACGTTTGGATTGCCGCGATCGGGTCGAGCGACACGTGGCGGCTCGTCGCGAGCATCAGCCGCGCATCGAAGCCCGATGCGCCGGCGATATCGGCCGGGGCGGCCAGCAGCACGCGCGCACCGCGCGCGCGCATGTCGGCGGCGAGCCGGATCAGTCCGGCTTGCTCGGGACCGCGCGGGGCGAACACGAGCAGCGGGTAATCGCGGTCGATCAGCTCCATCGGGCCATGGCGCACTTCCGCGCTCGAGAACGCCTCGGCTTGTATGCCCGACGTTTCCTTGAGCTTGAGCGCGGCTTCTTGCGCGATGGCCAGCCCGAGGCCGCGGCCGATCACGATCATGCGCTCGACGTCGCGCAGCATATCCACCGCCAGCGTCCAGTCGAGCGCGGCCGCGTCGCGCAGCGTATCGGGCAGCGCGCGCAGCGCGTCGAGCAGCATCGGGTCGCGCTGCCAGTAGGCCACGAGCTGTGCGGACATCGACAGCATCGCGATGTAGCTCTTCGTGGCGGCGACCGAGCGCTCCGGTCCCGCCAGCAGCGGCAGCTGCCATTCGCAGGTATCGGCGAGCGGCGATTCGGGTGCGTTCACCGCACTCACGGTCAACGCGCCGGCCTCGCGCAGCGCCTTCATCGTGTCGACGAGATCGGGGCTTCGCCCCGACTGCGAAAACGCGATCGCCAACTCGCCGGACACGCGCAACGGCGCCGCCTGCAGCGTGGCGATCGACATCGGCAGCGAAGCGACGGGCAGGCCGATGCGGCTCATCGCGAGGCTCGCGAAATAGCTCGCGGCGTGATCGGAACTGCCGCGCGCGATCGTCAGCGCGACATGGCGCGGCGACGCCGCAAGCCGCGCGGCCAGTTGCTCGACACGCGCGCTATCGGCGCACTGCGCCTCGACAACGTCGCTCGCGGCGAGCGCCTCTTCAAGCATATTCGACAATCTGTTCCCCTTCGACATAGGTCGCGGCCAACGTGAGGTCGCGTTCGAAAACGACGGCGTCGGCCCATGCGCCGCGCGCAAGGCGGCCGCGGTCTTCGATACCGAGGTAGTCGGCGGCATAGCGCGACATACGGTTCGAGACATCGGCGAGCGGCAGGCCGATCGAGACGAGATTGCGCAGCGCCGCGTCCATCGTCAGCGTGCTGCCGGCGAGCGTGCCGTCGGCCAGGCGTACACCGCCCAAACACTTCGTCACGTGCTGGCTGCCCAGGCGATATTCGCCGTCGGGCATACCCGTCGCCGACGTGCTGTCGGTCACGACATACAGACGCGGAATCGCGCGCAGCGCCGCCCGGATCGCACCGGGATGCACGTGCAGCAGATCGGGAATGATCTCGGCGAATTCGGCATGCGCGAATGCGGCGCCGACCAAGCCGGGATTGCGGTGATGCATCGGCGACATCGCATTGAACAAATGCGTGAATCCGCAGGCGCCGTGCTTGAGCGCGGCCACCGCGTCGTCGTAGGTGGCGAGCGAATGGCCGAGCTGAACGCGCACGCCTCGCGCGACCATCTCCGAAATGATTTCCATGTGCCCTGCGATCTCGGGCGCCAGCGTGACGACGCGGATCGGCGCGACCGACAGGTACTTCAGCACCTCGTCGAGCACGGCCGAGACGGCTGCGTCGGGCTGCGCGCCGAGCTTGCCGGGATTGATGTAAGGGCCTTCGAGGTGGACGCCGAGCACGCGTGCGCCGCCCGGCGTGCGCGTACGCGTGACTTCGCCGAGGCCGGAGACGACAGCGAGCAACTCGTCCCGGGGCGCCGTCATCGTCGTGGCCAGCATGCTCGTCGTGCCGTGGTGAGCATGCGTGCGTGCAATCGTTTCGATGGCCGCGCCCGATTCCATGACGTCGGCCCCGCCGCCGCCGTGAACGTGCAAATCGATGAAGCCGGGCAGGATGTAGGGATCGCCATTCTTGGAAGGATCGGCAGGCGAGCCTTCGAGCGCCGTGATGCGCCCGTTCTCGCAATGCAGCGTGCCGCGAATCCAACCGTCCGGCGTGAGGATGTTTCCGTTCAGCATGGGGTTGCTATCTCAATAAAGCGCGAGCACGCGAAGCGATGCGATGCGTGACGTTGTTACTGGGCAATGCGCCCCCGCGTCTGTCGAACGCGGGAGCGTTCTCGTGATGGGCGATTAAATTGGAGCCCATTATATAACCAGAATAGTACCAGTCAATCGGCCCTACGAACGGCCGGAAAAATCTTCCAGAGCCTTGCTGGGCAAGGCATTAACGTCGAAATCGGCGATACTTGCCGGCGATTTTCGGCATCGGGATTTACCCGGATGGCATACCAGTCGCGCCCTCCGGACAGGCCCGCGAGTGGTGGAGAAATCGTTGCGGCAAGTGGAAGCACCTGTTTAGTACCACCTGGTCTGCCGAGCAAAACTTGTTTGTTGACGACGATCCCATATAGTTCTGGATAATTTAGACGATACGGTGACGCCCGCATTGACCGAGACCACTCTGCAGCACCGCGCGGAAGCGGTGCGCCGCTTCAACCGTTTCTACACGCAGCACATCGGCGTGCTGCACGAGTTTTTACAGAAAAGTCCGTTCTCTCTGACCGAAGTGCGGGTGCTGCGCGAGCTGATGCTCGGGACCGTTTCCACCGCCACGGAACTCGCGCGCGTGCTGGGCCTCGACAGCGGCTATTTGAGCCGCTTGCTGACGAGCTTCGAGCGCCGCCAACTGATCACCCGCCGCCAATCCGAAGCCGATGCGCGCCAGTCGCTGCTCGAGTTGACGCCGGCCGGAAGGGCGGCTTATGCGCCGCTCGAGGTTGCCGCCATCGACGAGGTGTGCGGTGTATTGAAGGTGCTCTCCGCCGCGGGGCAGGAGCAGTTGATCGCGGCGATGCGCATCATCGAACGTCTGCTCGACCGGTTGCCGCCGAACACGGCCGTTTCACTACGCGCGCCGAAGCCCGGCGATTACGGGTGGCTCGTGCATCGGCAAGCGCTGCTGTTCGGTGCCGCATATGGCGCGGATATGGGGTTTGAGGCGTTCGCGGCGCAGGAGATGGCGGAATTTTCGCGGCTGCGCGATCGCGAACGCGCGATGTGCTGGATCGCCGTGCAGCACGACAGCATCGTCGGTGCGGCCTTTGTTGCCGCGCTGTCGGAGCGCGCGGCACGCATGCGCCTTCTGTACGTTGAACCGGAAGCGCGCGGGCTCGGCATCGGGACGCTGCTCGTCGCGCAAAGCATCGGCTTCGCGCAGCGCGCCGGCTACGACACGCTGACGCTGACCACGTGCGGCGTACTCAACGACGGCCGGCGCGTGTTCGAGCGCGCCGGCTTTCACTGCGTCGCGACGGAGCCCGAGCGGCGCTTCGGGCGCAATCTCATCGCGCAGACTTGGGAGCGGAAGTTGTGAGGTGGTGGCTTCAAGCCGCTTAGAACGACGGCACCATCGAGCCCTTGAACTGCGTGTCGATGTAGTCGCGCACTTCTTGCGAGTGATAGGCCGCGACGAGCTTCTTCACCCAGGGCTTGTCTTTGTCCTGTGCACGCACGGCGATCAGATTCGCGTAGGGGCTGTGCACGTCTTCGCGCGCGATCGCGTCCTTCGTCGGGCTCAATCCCGCCGACAACGCGTAGTTCGTGTTGATCACGGCCGCATCGACGTCGCCGAGCGAGCGCGGCAATTGCGCCGCATCGAGTTCGACGAGCTTGAGCTTCTTCGGATTCTCCGCCACGTCGAGCGCCGTAGCATTGTTGCCGTTCGTGCCTGCACCGGCATTCAGCTTGATGAGCCCCTGTGCTTGCAACAGCAGCAGCGCGCGATTCTCGTTCGACGGATCGTTCGGCACCGCAATCTTCGCGCCCTTGCCCAGATCCTTCAGCGACTTGAGCTTCTTCGAATAGATGCCGATCGGCGAAATGTACGTCAGGCCGGCGGTGACGATCTTGTAGCCGCGCTGTTTGATTTGGCTGTCGAGGTAGGGCTGATGCTGGAAGGCGTTCGCGTCGAGGTCGCCCGCATCGAGCGCCGCATTCGGCTGCACGTAGTCATTGAACGTGACGATCTTCACGTCGAGCCCTTCGCGTTTTGCCACTTTCCGCACGACTTGCCAGGTCTGCTCGTCGGGCCCTGCGATCGTGCCGACCTTGATGACTTGGTCCGCATGCGCAGCGGAGCCGACGACGAATGCCGCCGTAGCCGCGACCGACGAGAGGAGCTTTAGAAGCGTTCTGCGTTGCATAAAATCTCGCTTTCTTTATAGGAAAAATAAGATGACGGTGTGATGGTGTCATGGCCGTCTCGCAAAGTGAAATACGTTGATTGCATATCGATATGCTGCAGCGCAACGCGGTTTTGCCTGGGTCGCAACGGCGCACCGAACCGGCCGCGCCAGCAGACCGGTTCAGCCGATTCAAGATCGATTCAATTAGGAGTGCGAACGAATGGGACGAAAGCGCTCCGGCCGAATCATTCGGAGCCGGAACGTCAAAGCGGATCGGGAGATCAGTCGACCAGCAGCTTGAGGTCGTGAACCCACGGCTGCACGCCCTGCCCGTCGCGGGCGAACAAGCGCAACTGGCCGGACGGATCGAACACGTAGCTCGCCGCGGTGTGATTCATCGTGTAGTTGTCGGGCTTATCGCCCGGCACCTTCGCGTAATAGACGCGAAAATCCTTCGCGACCTTGGCGAGCTGCGCGTCATCCGGCCGCAAGCCGACGAACGCGGGGTCGAACGCATGCACGTATTGCGAGAGCACCTGCGGCGTATCGCGCTCGGGATCGACCGTCACGAACAGCACTTGCACGCGCTTGGCGTCGGGCCCGAGCTGCTGCATCGCTTGCGCGAGTTCGGCCATCGTCGTCGGGCAAACGTCGGGACAGTGCGTGTACCCGAAGAACAGCACCACGGCCTTACCCTTGTAGTCGGCGAGCGTGCGAATCTTGCCGTTCGTGTCGGGCAGCGAGAAATCGGAGCCGAACTGCTTGTTGCCCGTGAGGTCCAGATTTTGGAAAGCGGGCTCGCTCTTGCCGCAGCCGGCAACGAGAAGCGTGCCGCCGACCAGGCACGCAGCGAGCAAAGCGCGCGCAGCGCGCATCATCGAAAGCTTGGGCATGTGAAGTGTCAAAGGCCGATCAGGCCACGCGCGTAGTGATCGACGAGCAGCGCGGCGAACAGCAGGGACAGATAGACGATCGAATACCGGAAGGTCTTGCGCGCGAGCGCGTCCGAATACTCGCGGTAGATCTTCCATGCGTAACCGAGAAATATCGCGCCGAGCACGACCGCCGAAACAAGGTAGACGAGCCCGCTCATGCCCGAGATGAACGGCATCAGCGTCACTGCAAGCAAAATCACCGTGTACAGCAGGATATGCAGCCGCGTGTATTGCTCGCCGTGCGTGTTCGGCAGCATCGGCAGGCCTGCGTTTTCGTAGTCCTTGCGGCGATACAGCGCAAGCGCCCAAAAGTGCGGCGGCGTCCATACGAAGATGATCAGCACGAGGATCCAGGCATCGCCGGGCACGTGGCCCGTCACGGCCGCCCACCCGAGCGCCGGCGGCATGGCGCCCGACGCCCCGCCGATCACGATGTTTTGCGGCGTGGCCGGCTTGAGCAGCAGCGTATAGATCACGGCGTAGCCGATGAACGTGGCAACCGTCAGCCACATCGTCAACGGATTGGTGAGCGTGTACAGAATCCACATGCCGACGCCGCCCAAGACGGCCGAGAACAGCAGGATCTGTGTGGTGGTGATCTCGCCGCGCGCGGAAGGACGCCATGACGTGCGGCGCATCTTCGCGTCGATCTTCTGTTCGACGAGGCAGTTGATCGCGAAAGCGGCGCCAGCCGTCAGCGCGATGCCGACGGTACCGCCGATCAGCACCTTCCACGGCACCATGCCCGGCGTCGCCAGGAACATGCCGATGACGGCGCAGAACACGGCGAGCTGCGTCACGCGCGGCTTCGTGAGTGCTAGATATTGGGAGATTCGGGAGCCCGGATGGCGGGCGATTGTTGTGCTTTCCATGGGATCACGCAGGTGCGGCCTCGCGCGGAGCAACAGCGGCGCGGCCAAGTCGGCTGGAAGCGGTTCGAAAGTTTAGCATAACGACAAGCAACAGCAGGACCGCGGCACCGCCGTTGTGCGCCACCGCGATCGGCAGCGGCCATTGCAGGACGATGTTCGACAGACCCGTCGCGAATTGCAGCGCGAGCACGATCAGCACGCCCGTCGCCGGCCGCCGCAGCGATTCGTAGCGCCGCATCTTCAGTGCCAGACCCGCCAGGTAAGCGATGACGACGAACGCGAACGTGCGATGCGTCCAGTGAATCGCCACCAGCGCGTCTTGCGTGATGACCTCGCCGTTGCCCGTCATGCCGAGTGCGCGCCACAGATGAAAGCCTTGCGCGAAGTTCATCGGCGGGATCCATTGACCGTTGCAGGTCGGGAAATCGGTGCAGGCGAGCACCGCATAATTCGTGCTCACCCAGCCGCCCAGCGCGAGCTGGATGGCAAGCAGCACGAGGCCCGCGAGCGCCGCGGCACGGTAGCGCGCGATCTCGGGCTCGTAAGCCGGCAGCGGCGTCAGCCGCGCGGCGAACCAGGCGAGCGAGCCGAGCAGCGTGAGGCCCAGCAGCAGGTGCGTCGTCACGATCACGGGCTGCAGCTTCAACGTGACCGTCCACGCACCGAACGCGCCTTGCACGACGATGAGCAGCAGCAGCGCCGTCGGCCACCATGGCGAAACGTGCAGCGATTTGCGCTTGATTCGCGCGACCCAGGCACTCGCCGTCTGCGCGATGATGAGCACGCCGATCGCCGTTGCGAAGTAGCGATGGATCATTTCGATCCAAGCCTTCACCATGCTCACGGGCCCGCTCGGCAGCGCCGCATGCGCGGCCGCGATCTGCGCGTGCGCGAGAAACGGCGAGGCCGTGCCGTAGCAGCCGGGCCAATCGGGGCAGCCGAGCCCCGAATCGGTCAGGCGCGTGAAGCCGCCGAACATGATCAGGTCGAGCGTGAGAAACGTCGTGACCCAGACGAGCTTGCGGAATTTATCGTCGCTCGCCTTGATCCATACGTAGCTCAACGGAAGCAGTGCGATACAAATCGCCGTCGCACCCATTTGCAGCAAAAACATCGATTCCCCTCCAACCAATCGGCCCCGCCGGACAAAGCCGGGCCAGGCCCCGCTTCAGCCGATACTCGACCACTTCAAGAGCCTCGTGACGTCGCTCTTGATCTTGTTCGGATCCGGCTGCTTCGGAAAACGCATCATCAAGTTGCCGTTCGGATCGACGAGATAGATGTGATCCGTGTCGGTCGTCCCCGCGTCGGCCGGCAGCCAGGCCGACAACGCCGCCGGATCGGCGATGAGCTTGAGCGTATCGGGATAGGCTTGCTCGATGAGGGGCGGTACGGCGTCGGCATCGGTGCGCAGCCAAACGGTCAGCATGCGCTCGCGCTCTCCGCCCTGCGTCACGCGGATCTGCCGCATGAAGTAGAGCTTGGTCGCGCATGCTTTATCGCAAGCGCTGCGATCGACGCTGATCATAAGCCAGCGCCCGCGCAGCGACGCGAGCGGCATCGTCTTGCCGGTCTCGTCCTTGACGAGCAGCGCGTCCGAGATCGGGCGCTGCGGTTCGATCAGCGTGCCGTAGTTCGTCGATCCGCCTTTCGGCTTGATCACGTAATAGGTGAAATACGACGCGATGATCGGCGCCGCGCACATGAGCCCGATCGCGAGCACGACCCACCGGCCGCTCTTCCATGAGCCACGCGGCGCGCTTTGCTGCCCGGACTGTGCGGCGCGGCTTCGATCGGTATTGCCGCCGCGCTCGCGGGAACGTTCAGATGACATCGACAAGCGTGACTCCCTCAATTTCCTTTTTTCGCGGCACGTCTGGCCGCGTACAAACCGAAGCCCAAAGCCGCGGCCGCCATGCCCCACCACTGGAACATGTACCCATAATTCGTGTCGACGCCCATCGTCGGCACGGGCCAGTCGCGTACGAGCGCGTCGCCGTCGTCGCTCGTCTGCTCGATGACGAACGACTGCAGCGCGAGCCCCGTTTCCTTGGCGAACGCTCCAACGTCGACGTTCTGCCGAATTTTCTGGTGCTCGGCCGAGCCGCCTTGGCCGAGTTCGAACGCACGCGACGCGTTGGCGCGTGCAATGCCTTCGATCGTGATCTCGCCCGCCGGCGTGCGGTAGGGCGCGATCGCGGTGCGCATGTCGGCATTGCGCGGGATCCAGCCTCGATTGACGAGAACATAACCGCCGCCGGCAAGCTGGAACGGCATCACGACGTAAAAACCGGGTTGATCGTTGTACGGGCGGTTGTCGAGATAGACGACGTCTTCCGGCATGAAACGGCCGACGGCTCGCACCCGATGATATTCGATCGATGCGAGCGGGATCGGCTGCGCGCCCACGCTCTGAGCCGGCGCATGCTCGTATCGCTCGATGTGCGCCTGCAGCGCTTCCTTTTGATGCGCGCGATCGCGCTGCCAGAAACCGAGCCGGATCGTCACGGCCATGACGAACAGAATCAGCAGCACGGGAACGAGACGAAACTTCATGTCAGACCACGCGCTCCCCGGAAATCATCGAATGCCGCGACGCACGAACGAACGAACACGATCGGACCCCGGACGCCTGCATGAGTGCGCGTGGTCGGTGCGATAATTGCATCGATTGTTTTTCGTCGATTCCGAACATCGGTTGGTTCCATGCACATTCTCGTTGCCGTCGCTTTCATCCTCATCATCGCCAGTATGGTGTCGGCCCTGTACTTCATGATGCACGACCGCGGCAAGTCCAAGCGGATGGTCTGGTCGCTCGCCACACGCGTCGGGCTGTCGATCTCGCTGTTCCTGTTCCTCTGGCTCGCCCACTGGCTCGGCTGGCTTCAGTACAGCCACGTGCCGCTCGGCCGCTGAGCCATCCGTACGAATCGGCCGCGAGCGCTTCGCGGCCCGCCTCGCCTCTTGGCTGCGGCACATTGCCGCAGCATCTCCGCCCAAAAATCAAACGCCGCCTCGATCGACTCGTAGGCGGCGCACGAAAGACTTCACTAGGCTAAGGCTACACCGCACGGCATTCGCGCGATGCGCTACGGCCCGTCTTTTTCTGCCGGACGGGCCCGGATCCGCATTACAGCCAGTAGACGACGACGTACAGGCCGAGCCAGACGACGTCGACGAAGTGCCAGTACCATGCCGCGCCTTCGAACGCGAAGTGATGCTCGGCCGTGAAGTGGCCGCGGATCAAGCGCACGAGAACGACTGTCAACATCGTGCCGCCGAGGAACACGTGGAAACCGTGAAAGCCCGTCAGCAGGAAGAACGTCGAGCCGTACACGCCCGAGGCCAGCGTCAGGTTCAGTTCGTTGTACGCGTGGATGTACTCGGACGCCTGCATGATCAAGAAGCAGAAGCCGAGTGCGACCGTCGCGGCGAGCCATACGATGGCCTTCTTGCGATGATTGTCACGCAGCGCGTGGTGCGAGACCGTCAGCGTCGCGCCGGAGGTCAAGAGCAGCGCCGTGTTGATCGTCGGCACGGGCCACGGCACCATCCGCTTGAAGTGGCCGGCCAGCTGCGCCGGGCCTTCGTTCGGCCATACCGCCGAGAAGTCGGGCCAAATGAGTTTGAAGTCGAGGCTGCCCAACTGGTGCATCGCGATCTCGCGTGCATAGAACAGCGCACCGAAGAAGGCACCGAAGAACATCACTTCGGAGAAGATGAACCAGCTCATGCTCCAGCGATACGACTGGTCGACGCGCTTGCCGTACATGCCCGTCTCCGATTCGGAGATGGCGTCGCCGAACCAGTGCCACAGCACGAAGAGCAGCCACAGCAGGCCCGCGAACAGCGTGTACGGAGCCCAATCGACGTCGTTGATCCACAGCCCCAGCGACCCGAGCATCACGAAGACGCCGATGGACGCCGTGACTGGGTGCCGAGACGGATTCGGCACGAAGTAATACGGGCTCTCGTTTTGACCGCTCATTGTTGATTCTCCACTTCAGTCCAATTGTTTCGCAATGTGTCGGCGCGTCGATACCGCACCGCTTCGCTTTAAGTTGCTTCGTCCGCCGGGGCGTCCGAGACGCGCGCTCAGCTCGTCACCGCGTGCACGACGGCGATCAGCACCGCGATGAACACGGCCACCGCAATCAGCGCCGCCGCGATCACATGCAGCGGATTGAGCTTCATGTCGGCTTCGTGATCGGAGCGCCGGCGCACGCCGAAAAACGACCAGAGCACCGCTTTCATCGTCCTGGCAAAGCTGCTTTTGCCGTCAGAGGTCATCGCGCCTGTCTCCAATCCCAACCCCACCTTCTCGTTTCTCATGCGCCGCGCGGCGACTTCGTCACCCGCGCGGCTTCAGCCACCGGCGCCGCATCGCTGCTACCCGCGCCGACGCTGGCCGTCTTGCCTGCCGGCACGTTCAACTCGAAAAACGTGTACGACAGCGTGATCGTCGTGACGTCCCGCGGCAGCTTCGGATCGACGAAGAACACCACGGGCATCTCGCGCGTCTCATGGGGCGCGAGCGTCTGCTGCGTGAAGCAAAAACACTCTATCTTCTCGAAATACTCACCGGCGACCCGCGGCGCGTAGCTCGGAATCGCCTGCGCGCGGATCGTGCGGTTCTGTTCGTTCGTCACGCGATACTTCACCACCGTGACCGCGCCCGGATGCACGTCGAGCGCGTTCTGCTCGGGCTTGAACGCCAGCGCGCCGCGCGCGTTCGCATCGAACTCGACCGATATCGTCCGGCTCATATCGACCTGCGTATTCTTCGCATCGGCGCGGGTGGCGTCACGCTTCACGAGGTTGTTCACGCCGGAGAACTGGCACACCGCGCGATAAAGCGGCACGAGCGCGAAACCGAAACCGAACATCACCGCCGCCATCACGACGAGCTTGATCAGCATCGATCGGTTCAACAGACGGTCGCCATCGTGCGGAGGAGGCGTCGACATGTTTTCCTCGCTAAACGTCCAGCGCACGGCTCAATGCCACAGCCACTGCCTCAGAACAAAACCCAGAAAGAAGACGGCTGCGATGGCGAACAAAATCAAACCGAGCCGCAGATTGCCGGCGCGGACCTGCTCCGGCGTACGTCTTTTTTGTGGGTGGTTCATTGTCTGTTTCTTTACCAAGTGCCCCCAACCTGTCGCTATGCGCCACCTCCCCAAGGGAGCAAGGAAATTTGGGGCAGCCCGGCGTTTCCTCGAGAAAGGGAAGGCGGCGTACCGCCCTCGCCTCGTTTCTCGCGGCCCCGCTCGCGGCTCGCCCATGCGTTTCGCACGCGCGAGCCGGCAAGCACCGGCCGCATCGTATTACTCGACCGTCGGCGGGGTCTCGAACGTGTGGAACGGAGCCGGGCTCGGAATCGTCCATTCGAGGCCGGTCGCGCCGTCCCACGGCTTGTCCGACGCCTTCTCGAGTTCGCCACCGCCGCGGTATGCGGGCAGCACGACGGCGAACAGGAAGTAGACCTGCGCCAAGCCGAAGCCGAACGCGCCGATCGTGATCACTTGGTTCCAATCCGTGAACTGCGCCGGGTAATCGGCATAGCGACGCGGCATGCCGGCCAGGCCGACGAAGTGCATCGGGAAGAACGTCAAGTTGAAGAAGATCATCGACGCCCAGAAGTGGATCTTGCCGCGCGTCTCGTTGTACATCCAGCCCGTCCACTTCGGCGCCCAGTAATACCACCCTGAGAACAGCGCGAATAACGACCCCGCAACGAGCACGTAGTGGAAGTGCGCCACCACGAAATAGGTGCCGTGGTATTGGATGTCGATCGGCGCCATCGCGAGCATCAGGCCCGTGAAGCCGCCCATCGTGAACACGAACAGGAAGCCGATCGCGAACAGCATCGGCGATTCGAACGACAGCGAACCGCGCCACATCGTGGCCAGCCAGTTGAACACCTTCACGCCCGTCGGCACGGCGATCAGCATCGTCGCGTACATGAAGAACAGCTGGCCCGTCACCGGCATGCCCGTCACGAACATGTGGTGCGCCCAGACCATGAACGACAGAATCGCGATCGAGGCCGTGGCGTACACCATCGAGCTATAGCCGAACAGCGGCTTGCGCGAGAAGGCCGGGATCACCTGCGACACGATCCCGAACGCCGGCAAGATCATGATGTAGACCTCGGGGTGCCCGAAGAACCAGAAGATGTGCTGGTACATGATCGGGTCGCCGCCGCCGGCCGCGTTGAAGAACGACGTGCCGAAGTGACGGTCGAACAGCACCATCGTGATCGCGCCCGCGAGCACCGGCATCACGGCGATCAGCAGGTAGGCCGTGATGAGCCACGTCCATACGAACATCGGCATCTTCATGAGCGTCATGCCCGGCGCGCGCAGGTTCAGGATCGTCACGATGATGTTGATCGAACCCATGATCGACGACGCACCCATGATGTGGAGCGCGAAGATCGCGAAGTCCATGCCCGGGCCCATCTGCGTCGACAGCGGTGCATAGAGCGTCCAGCCGGCGGCCGTCGCGCCGCCCGGCGCGAAGAACGAACCGACGAGCAAGCATGCCGCGACCGGTAATAGCCAGAAGCTGAAGTTGTTCATCCGCGCGAAGGCCATGTCGGCCGCGCCGATCTGCAGCGGAATCATCCAGTTCGCGAAGCCGACGAACGCCGGCATGATCGCGCCGAACACCATGATCAGACCGTGCATCGTGGTGAGCTGGTTGAAGAACTCGGGGCGCATGATCCACAGGTACGGGTGGAACAGCTCGGCCCGGATCCCCAGCGCGGCGACACCGCCCGCGAGGAACATCGTGAACGAGAACACGAGGTACATCGTCCCGATGTCCTTGTGATTGGTGGCGAACAGCCACCGGCGCCAACCGTGCGGCGTAGCGTGCGCATGGTCGTCGTGACCGTGGCCCGCGGCTACATCGTGTCCGATGCTAGACATGAGAATCTCCTAATGCGAATAGTGCGGCGACACGTCAAGCCGCCGGCGCGGTGCGGGCAGCGACCGCTTCCGGCTGAACCTTACCCACCCGGCTGGCCAGCACGGCGCGCTTCGCGCCGATCGAGGCCGTCGGCCCGCTCGCGGCAGCGGCGCCGCTGGCGGCCGGTGCCGCGCTAGCGCCCGCCGGCGCGGCAGCCGCGCCCGACAGGTGATCGCCGCCTTCGGGCATCTTGCCGTTACGGGCATCGGCAACCTGACGCGGCTGCAGAATGTCGCCCGTGTGGTTGCTCCACGAGTTACGTTCGAACGTGATGACCGAGGCAATCTCGACGTCGTTCAGCGTCTTGCCCCAGGTCGGCATCGCACCCTTGCCGTTCAGCACGATGCTGACGTGGTTCGCGATCGGACCGTTGGCGATCTTGCTGCCGTCGAGCGCCGGGAAGATGCCCGCGCCCTTGCCCGTGGGCTGGTGGCACACGGCGCAGTTCGACTTGTACACCTCGGCGCCGCGGGCCATCAACTCGGCCATCGTGTAGGTCCGGTTCGGATCGTCGTTCTCGTTCGCCATCTTCTTCTTTTGATCGTCGACCCACTTGGCGTAGTCCTCGTCGGACAGCACCGTGACGACCACCGGCATGAACGCGTGCTCCTTGCCGCACAGTTCGGTACAGAAGCCGCGGTAGGTACCCGTCTTCTCGGCCTTGAACCAGGTGTCGCGCACGAAGCCCGGAATCGCGTCTTGCTTGACGCCGAACGCGGGCACATACCAGGAGTGAACGACGTCGTTGGCCGTCGTGATGATGCGGATCTTCTTGTTCACCGGCACGACGAGCGGGTTGTCGACTTCCTGCAGGTACGTATCGGTGAGCGGCGCTTTGCCGTCGATCTCGGCGCGCGGCGTCGTGAGCGTCGAGAAGAAGTTGATGCCTTCGCCCGGGCCCTTCACGTAGGTGTAGCCCCACTTCCACTGGTAGCCCGTGACCTTGACCGTGAGATCGGCGTTGCTCGTGTCCTTCATCGCGACGACCGTCTTCGTGGCCGGCAGCGCCATCAGCACGACGATGATGAACGGCACGATCGTCCAAATGATTTCGACGGTCGTGCTTTCATGGAAATTGGCGGCTTTGTAGCCCTTCGACTTCCGGTGCACGATGATCGAATAGAACATCACACCGAACACGCCGATGAAGATCACCGTGCACAGCAGCAACATCCACATGTGCAGGTGATAGAGCTCCTCAGCGATTTTCGTCACGGGCGGCTGGAAATTGATCTCGTTGACGGCGGGGCCGCCCGGACTATCACCGACTGCCAAGGCGGCATGCGCGCTGAGCAGCCCGCACGTCGCCAGCACGCCCATGAGGGCTCGCTTGATTGTTTTCATAGCTTCCTTACCCAAAATTTCCATTCAAACCCTCGCCCCCGCCTGACGTCCGGCTCGAGCCGCCTCAACCGCACCGCATCAGGGCCGCGCGCAACTCGCTCGCGAACGACGCGCGCCGATATTGCGCGAGATGCACGCCGACCACGACCGCTTGACCGCGCGACACCACCCTGATCGGATCGCGCGGCGAAGCGCCGCGCTCGATCCGCACCCAACGCGGATTGAATTCGTACTGCGTCAACCGCTGCCCGCTCATCTGCTCGATCAAGAGCCGGTTCGGAAAGAGCCGAATCCGCTCGTAATCGACCGCATGGCGCGCATGAATCACAAACGCGACGCCGACCGCCAGCACTTCCATGCCGGTGAACGGCAAGACCGGCCACGCGCCGCGCACGACCAGCAGAACCGCGATGACCGCCGAAAACAAAGCCAAAGATGCATAGAACCAAACGAACTGCCGCGGCGATACCGCGCAGTTGCGCTTCATCAGCCAGTCTCGCAGGACCGGCTCCGCATCCGCGTGCAGGGTTGTCGCTTCCATCGCCGCCTCCCGCGCATGCCGATCAGCACACCGCGCTATTCGGGGCCCGCCGCCCCGGATTATGGGGAACTCCGGGCGACAAACTGACGCATTATAGGCGCGTTCAATGGCATCCACAAGCAAACGACTATCGCCCCGCAAGCCAAGTGCGACAAGCCTTTGCGGGGTTTCGGCCGCTTTTTTTGCGTACCTTCCCGCTCACTGATTTCGACCATAACGGATCGCAACTTTACGATCCGCGACAAAGCGTCGCAGCCTGCGATTTTTCGGGATGCACCGCTCGGACCGTTCGAGCGGTACATCGATCCGATCGGCCGCCGGACTTTAACCCCGCTGGCCCTTATCCTTTAACCCGGCCGGCGGCGCACGATGTCTTCCACCCGCACGATCGCGTGGCCGTCCGCGGTCGTGCGCGGCACCGCCTTCCAGGCGTGGCCGTAGATCACCTCGAAGGTCAGCGCGATCGTGCCGTCCGCGCGGCGCCGCGCCTCCAATGCCTCGAGCAGCGCCGCGTGCAGACGCCGCGCGCGCGCGGTGCCGGCCTCCTCGCGCCGGTGCGGATACGCGCCCCAGCGGCGCACGTCGGCGAGCAGCGAGCCTGGTGACTTGTAGGTGATCGTCAGCGTCTCCTGGTCCATCACGGGGATTTCGAACCCGCTCTCGACAAGCATATCGCCCAAATCGTGCATGTCGACGAAGTCGATCACGTGCGCCCGGCTCGGCGCGCCATGCGCGGCCTCGACTTCGGCATACGCGCCGCGCAGCTCCCGCAGCGTGTCGGGACCGAGCGTGCTGAACATGAGGAGGCCGTTCGGCTCGAGCACCCGTTGCCATTCGGGCAGCACGAGATCGGGCTGCGAATGCCAATGCAGCGCGAGATTGGACCAGATGAAATCGAACGCGCCGGACGCGAACGGCAGCGCCCCGAAGTCGGCTTGCGCCAGGCGCGGCCCGCGCACACCGAGCGAGCGCTGCAGCGCGGCCGGCAACAAGCGGCGCCAGCCGGCATCGCCGGCCGAGTGAGGCAGCGCGCGCGCCAGCATCGAATGGGACAGATCCACGCCGACGAGCGGCGCTTCGGGAAAGCGTTCACGCAAAAGCGGCAGATCGTCGCCCGCGCCGCAGCCCGCATCGAGCATGCTCGTCGGGCTCACCTTGATGTATTCGAGCCGTTCGCGCATCCGCCCGGCGATTTCGCGAGGCAAGAACGCCACTTCGCCGAACTTGGCTGCGCGGCGGTCGAAAATGCGCCGCACAAGTCGGGAATCGTAGGCCGGACGGCCGGACTTTGCGGATGTGAGGGACATGACGGTCGAACGTGCGAGGAGCCCGAAGTATACTCGCTCGCTTAGATCCGTCCAGCGAGGGAAGCCGCCCATGGCCAACGCACCGGGCTTGCAGCCCGAAGGCATCGAGCCGGCGGCGAGCGGCGGCCTCGCGCGTTCCATCGCAAGGCTTGCGCCGTTCGCCCGGCGCCTGATCGCCATGGCGCTGCCCCGCCACTGCCTGCTCTGCGGCCTATCATGCGGCAGAATGCCGCAAGGTCCGATCTGTCCGGCGTGCGACGCGGCCTATTGGAACGAGCCGCGGCTGCGGTGCACGGTTTGCGCGCTGCCGCTGCCCCGGCTGCGCGCGCGGCACGGCGGCGCCGCGCGATTTTGCTGCGCCGCGTGCTCGCGCACGCCGCCGCCGTTCGACGCGACGCTCGCGCTGGCCGATTACCGTCCGCCGCTGGAGCGGCTCGCGCTCGGCCTCAAGTTCCGGTCGCGGCTGGCCGTCGCCCGCGAGTTCGGCGCGCGCCTTGCGCGGCTGGCCGACGATCACCCGGCCTGCACGCCGGCGCCCGACGTCCTCGCGCCGATGCCGCTCGCGCACGCCCGGCTCGTCGCGCGCGGGTTCAACCAGGCTTGGGAAATCGCGCGCCCGCTCGCACACGCGCTGGGCGTGGCGACGGATCCGACGCTGCTGCGGCGCGTCGCCGAGACGGCGCCGCAATCGCGGCTCGATCGCGAGGCGCGCCGGCGCAACGTCGCGCAAGCGTTTCGCGTGACGCAGCGCGTGCGGGGTCTGCACGTGGGCCTCGTCGACGACGTCATGACGTCCGGGGCGACGCTCGAGGCAGCGGCACGCGCACTGAAGGCGGCGGGCGCAAGACGCGTGACGAATTTCGTCGCGCTGCGCACGCCACGAGATTAGATCCTTTTCAACCGAAGCCATGTTCAACGTCGTTCTCGTCGAACCCGAAATTCCGCCGAACACCGGCAACGTCATCCGCCTGTGCGCCAATACAGGCGCTCGGCTGCATCTCGTCGAGCCGCTCGGCTTTCCGCTCGACGATGCGAAGATGCGCCGCGCGGGCCTCGACTATCACGAATATGCGCAAATGCGCGTCCACAAGAGCTGGGACGCGCTCGTTTCAAGCGAGGCGCCCGATCCTTCCCGGATGTTCGCCTTCACGACGCGCGGCTCGAGCCGTTTTCACGATTCGAGCTTCTCGGCCGGCGACTGGTTCGTCTTCGGCGCGGAAACACGTGGGCTGCCCGCGGCGCTGCTCGAACGCTTTCCGGCCGGGCAGCGCGTACGGCTGCCCATGCGGCCCGGCAATCGCAGCATGAATCTGTCGAATACGGTCGCCATCGTCGTCTTCGAGGCTTGGCGTCAGATGGGATTCGAGGGCGGTGCCTAACGGCGGCGGCGCAGTTCGGCCTCGTATAGGCGCAACATGGACTCGCCGAAGCAGGCAAACACGATCCGAGACATGCCCGACACCGACGGCAAGACATCGACGACGGTACCGATCGCGATGCGCACCGCCTGCTCGGCGGGAAAGCGGTAGATGCCGCAACTGATGGCGGGAAAAGCCACGCTGGCGCAGCCCGCTTCGCGCGCGAGTTCGAGGGATCGGCGGTAGCACGACGCGAGCAGCTCGGCTTCGCCGCCGCCGCCGCGCCAGACGGGGCCGACCGCATGAATAACGTACTTGGCCGGCAGGCGATAGCCGCGCGTGCGCTTCGCATCACCGGTCGCGCAGCCCCCGAGCGTCTCGCATTCGCGCAGCAATTCGGGACCGGCCGCGCGGTGGATCGCGCCGTCGACGCCCCCGCCGCCCAGCAGCGAGGTATTCGCCGCGTTGACGATGGAATCGACGGCAAGCGTCGTGATATCGGCCTCGCACGCCTCCAATCGGCATGTGTCGACCATCAGCGTGGACATGGACATGGCAGCACCTCCTCGTCCGCAACCGGTCATAGGACCGTGGCGACCGATTACAGCGTAGCGCGGTTTCGAGGCGGATGTCGGCTGCGCCAAAGCACGCACGCCCCGAAGCTTATGGGCTTACCGGCTCATGGCACAAAACGCGCGTAGCGCTACGCGCCCGCCCCTTTCGCCCCGAACGATTCGGCACGCGCGTCGCGGCGCAGCAGCGCATGGACGGCATCGCGCGGCGCGACGCCGTCGAACAGCACGGCGCATACCGCTTGCGTAATCGGTACGTCGACGTTGTGCGCCCGCGCGATCGTGAGCACCGCCTTCGCGCAGCGCACCCCTTCGGCCACGTGCCCGAGCGCCAGCAGGATATCGTCGAGCGTTCGGCCTTCGGCCAGCTGCAGCCCGACGGTACGGTTGCGCGACAAGTCGCCCGTGGCCGTGAGGATGAGATCGCCGAGCCCCGTCAGGCCCGTGAACGTTTCGGGACGGCCGCCGAGCGCGGCGCCGAGCCGCGACATTTCCGCGAGCCCGCGCGTGATCAGCGCCGCTCGGGCATTCATGCCGAGCGCGAGCCCGTCGGCAATGCCCGTCGCGATCGCGAGCACGTTCTTCACGGCGCCACCCACCTCCACGCCGACGACGTCGTCCCCGGTATAGATGCGCATCGCGCCGTGATGGAACGCCGCGAGCGCGCGCTCGCGGCAAACGGCCGACGTGCTGGCGACCGTCAGCGCGACCGGCAGCCCGGACGCGACCTCGCGCGCGAAGCTCGGCCCCGACAGCACGCCGATGCTCGGGTGCCCGGCGAGTTCGGCCGCGACGACCTGATGCGGCAGCAACTGCGTATCTGCTTCGAATCCCTTGCAGACCCAAACGAGATGCTTCGGCACGCAGCGCGCCTCGTCGCGCATCGCGCGGCACAGCGCGCCGAGCCCGGCAACGGGCGTGGCGACGACGACCAGCGACGCATCGTCGGCCGCATGCGCGAGCGCGGCCGACAGGCTCGCCTCGAAACGCAGCGCGGCCGGCAGCGCGACGCCGCCGAGGTAATGCGCATTCTCTTGCTTGGCCGCCATCTCGGCCATCAGCGCGGGATCGCGCGCCCACAGCACCGTGTCGTGCTTGGGGGCGAGATGCGCCGCGAGCGCGGTGCCCCACGCCCCGGCCCCGAGCACGGCGACCTTCATGGCCGGCACCGCTCGCGTCAAGCTCAATGCTGCGTGGCGTTCGCCGCCGCGCCGCCTTCCTGCCCCGCGTTGATCTGCGCGAGGCGCTGCTCGTAGAGCGCCTGGAAGTTGATTTCGGCCAGGTGGATCGGCGGGAAGCCTGCGCGCGTGATCGCATCGGCGATGTTCGAGCGCAGGTACGGGAAGATGATCGTCGGGCAGGCGATGCCGACGAGCGGGTCGATCTGCTCGGCCGGAATGTTGCGGATATCGAAAATGCCCGCTTGCTTGGCCTCGATGAGGAAAGCGATCTTATCGCTGACCTTGGCCGTGACCGTGCCCGTCACGAGGATTTCGTAGATGCTGTCGGCAAGACGGTCGGCCTTGACGTCGACTTCCACTTCGACCGACGGCATATCCTGCTCGAGGAAGATCGCCGGCGAATTCGGCTGCTCGAGCGACAGATCCTTCAGGTAAACGCGCTGGATGTTGAAGAACGGCTGGTTGTTCTGGTCCGACATGGTGACTCCGATGGATAAATGGTGCGGCGGCCGTGAGCAAAACGGCCACCTGGGTGCGTATGGCGCCCGAGCCCAACCTCTACTCGTGCGCGTGCAGCTTGGGAACCGTGAAGGAACGGACAAACGATCGTGCGCGGCCGGACGACCGGCCGCGCACGGCTTACGCCTCCTGGCCGAGCAGCGGCATCAAGCCGCCGGCGCGATCGAGGGCGGAGAGGTCGTCGTAGCCGCCTACGTGCGTATCGCCGATGAAGACTTGCGGCACGGTACGACGCCCCGTGCGCGTCATCATCTCCTCGCGCCGAGCCGGATCCTTGTCGATCAAGACCTTCTCGATGTGCTGAACGCCGCGAGATTTCAATAGACGTTCGGCCATCTGGCAATAGGGGCACACCTGCGTGCTGTACATGACGACTGAATTCACTCTTGCACTCCTTTACTTGACGACCGGCATCCCGGCCTGCTGCCAGGCGCTCAAGCCGCCTTGCAGCACGTGGACTTCGGTAAAGCCCGCCGCCTGAACGATGTGCGACGCCTTGTTGGACTGCAGGCCCGTCTGACAAACGAGCAATACCGGCGTAGCCTTATTTTTCGCGATTTGGCCGATTTTTGCTTGAAGCTCGTCCAGCGCGATGTGGCGGGCCGCGGGCACGTGGCCGGCGGCGAAGTCGGTCGCCGCGCGCAGATCGACGACCACCGCGTTGCGCCGGTTGATGAGCTGGGTCGCTTCGGCGGCGGACAGGCCGCCGCGGCCGCGCCCGGCGATCATCGGCCAAACGAGGAGCGCGCCCGAGATCACGAGGGCGGCGAGCAGCACGAGGTTGGTGTAATCGGTAAAGAACGTCACGGTATCGTCAAAAAGAGAAGAAATCGGAGCAGGCAATCCGGCCATTATAAAATAACCGTTTGATGACGCGGCGGTCCCCCCTATCGGCCAACGCCGGCGCGCATCATGCGCTTCCTCACTACCGACCGACAACCTCATGTACAAGCTCGTTCTCATCCGCCACGGCGAATCGACGTGGAACAAGGAAAACCGCTTCACCGGCTGGGTCGACGTCGACCTCACCGAGCAAGGCAACCGCGAAGCCGCTCAAGCGGGCCAACTGCTCAAGGAAGCCGGCTACACGTTCGACATCGCCTACACGTCGGTGCTCAAGCGCGCGATTCGCACGCTCTGGCACGTGCAGGACCAAATGGACCTCATGTACATCCCCGTCGTCCATTCCTGGCGCCTGAACGAGCGCCATTACGGCGCGCTCGCCGGGCTGAACAAGGGCGAAACGGCTGCCAAGTACGGCGACGAGCAGGTCCTCGTCTGGCGCCGCAGCTACGATACGCCGCCGCCCGCGCTCGAGTCGACCGACCCGCGCGCGTCCTACGACGATCCGCGCTACGCGAAGGTGCCGCGCGCCGAGCTGCCGCTCACCGAATGCCTGAAGGACACGGTCGCCCGCGTGCTGCCGGTCTGGAACGAATCGATCGCGCCGGCGCTCAAGGGCGGCAAGAAGGTGCTGATCGCCGCGCACGGCAACTCGCTGCGCGCGCTGATCAAGTACCTGGACGGGATCTCCGACAGCGACATCGTCGGGCTGAACATTCCGAACGGCGTGCCGCTCGTCTACGAACTCGACGAAAACCTCAAGCCGATCACCCACTACTACCTGGGCGATCAGGAAGCGATCGCGAAGGCGCAGGCAGCCGTCGCCAAGCAAGGCAAGGCCGGCTGAGGCCAGCCAGCGTGGGCGCGGCCCGGCCGGCAAGAGGCCCGGGCCGCCGCGCTTCCCGCGCGAACCGATCGGCCCGGCGCCGGTCCAACGTGCGCTTATATGCGTCATCCGGCACGCCGGCCCGCGCTTACCCTGCCGAGCAGTTATACTTGACCGTCCTTCGCCCACGGCACTCACACCCCGTTTCCCGACCGCACCAGACTCTATGCGCACGAAACTCAAGAACATCGGCTTGATCGCCGCTGGCCTCGCCACCGGCGTCTTCGCAACGCTGCAATTTTCCGCCGCGGCGCAGCAGCAAACCACGACGCCGCTGCCACTCGATCAGTTGCGCCTTTTCGCCGAGGTGTTCGGGCAGATCAAGCACGACTACGTCGTGCCGGTCGACGACAAAAAGCTGCTGACCGAGGCGATCAAGGGCATGGTGTCGAGCCTGGATCCGCACTCCTCGTACCTCGACAAGACCGATTACCAGGAGCTGCAGGAACAGACGAAGGGCCGCTTCGCCGGTCTGGGCATCGAGATTTCGCAGGAAGACGGCCTCATCAAGGTCATTTCGCCGATCGAGGATACGCCCGCGTTCCACGCCGGCATCCGTCCCGGCGATCTCATCACGCGCATCAACGATAAGCCCGTGCGCGGCATGACGCTCGATCAAGCCGTCAAGCAAATGCGCGGCGATCCGGGCACGAAGGTCACGCTCACGATCTTCCGCAAGACGGACGACCGCACGTTCCCCGTCACGGTCACGCGCGCGATCATCCGCGTGCAAAGCGTGAAGTCGAAGATTCTCGCGCCCGGCTACGCTTACGTGCGCATTACGAGCTTCCAGGAGCGCACCGTCCCCGATCTGGCGACGAAGCTCGAGGACATCGCCCGCGAACAGCCGAATCTGAAGGGATTCGTGCTCGATCTGCGCAACAACGGCGGCGGCCTGCTGCAAAGCGCCGTCGGCGTGGCCGGCTCGTTCCTGCAACCGGGTTCGGTCGTCGTGTCCACGAACGGCCAGATCGCCGATTCGAAGCAGGTCTATCGCGACACGTACGATAACTACCGCCTGCCGTCGTTCGATTCGGATCCGCTGAAGAACCTGCCCGAGATCTACAAGACGGTGCCGATGATCGTGCTGACGAACGCGTACTCGGCGTCGGCCTCCGAGATCGTCGCCGGAGCGCTGCAAGACCAGCACCGCGCGCTGATCATGGGCAAGACGACGTTCGGCAAGGGCTCCGTGCAGACGGTGCGTCCGCTCACGTCGGACACGGCGCTGCGCTTGACGACGGCCTACTACTACACGCCGAGCGGCCGTTCGATCCAGAACAAGGGCATCCGCCCCGACGTCCCGGTCGATCAGTACGCCGACGGCGATCCCGACGACGCACTCGTCACGCGCGAGGTCGATTACTCGAACCACCTCGCCAATACGCAGGATCCGAACGAGAAGAAGGAAGAGGAGCAGCGCGAGAAGGACCGCATGCTGCAACTGCAGCAGCTCGAAGAGAAAAACGACAAGATGACGCCGGAGCAGCGCGAGAAAGAGCGCGACCGTAAGCCGGTCGAGTTCGGCTCCGCCGACGACTTCATGCTCCAGCAAGCCTTGGACAAGCTCGAAGGCAAGCCGGTGCAGCTGTCGAAATCGATCGCCGAGCGCAAGCTCGCCGAGAACAAGCCGCCGCGCTCGGCATCGGCTCCCGTCGCGGTCAAGCCGGCGTCGGCCGCCGCACCCGCCGTGCCGGCTTCCGCGCCGAGCAAGTAACACCGCCCAAGGCGAACCTTCGGCCTCGCCCCTGCCCGCGCCCCGCGTGGACAGGGCGCGCCGGCGGAGGCGCCGCCTGTCGCTGCGCCAGCGTATCAACACTTCCCTCCGGCGCGCCGCCATGAACGACGATCAACTCCTTCGCTACTCCCGCCACATCCTCGTCGACGAGATCGGCATCGAGGCGCAGCAGCGCTTTCTCGATGCGCACGCGATCGTGATCGGGGCGGGCGGTCTCGGTTCGCCCGCGGCCATGTATCTGGCCGCCGCCGGCGTCGGCACGCTCACGCTCGTCGATGCCGATTCGGTCGATCTCACGAACCTGCAGCGGCAGATCCTGCATGCGACGGCGTCGATCGGGGAGAAGAAGGTGGAGTCGGGGCGCGAGACCATCGCGCGATTGAATCCCGAAGTGCGCGTGCAGCCGGTCGATCGGCGTGTCGACGATGCCTGGCTCGAGGCCCATGTCCCGCTCGCGACCGTCGTGCTGGACTGCACCGACAATTTCGCGACGCGCCATGCGATCAACCGTGCGTGCGTCAAGCATCGCGTGCCGCTCGTTTCGGGCGCGGCGCTGCGTTTCGACGGGCAGATCAGCACGTTCGATTTCCGCGACGAACACTCGCCCTGCTACGCCTGCGTCTTCCCCGAGGATCAGCCGTTCGAGGAAGTCGCGTGCTCGCAGATGGGCGTGTTCGCGCCGACGGTCGGCATCATCGGCACGATGCAGGCGGCCGAGGCGCTGCGCGTGATCGGCGGCATCGGCCAGACCCTGATGGGCCGGCTCATGATGCTCGACTCGCTCCGTATGGAATGGACGACGATGAAAATCTCGCGCCAGCAGGAGTGTCCGGTTTGCGGCAGCGGCGGCTCACACCTGCCCGAGACACCTTAACGCGGCCTGCACTTCTTCGGGCTCGAATGCCGCGAGAACATCGGCGACGGGCTTCTCCAGCATCGGCAGATTCGCGCGCAAGATCTCCTGCTTCACGACGAGCAACTGGCTCGGGTGCATCGAAAATTCGGTGAGGCCCATGCCGAGCAAGAGCCGCGTCAGTTGCGGGTCGCCGGCCATTTCACCGCAAACCGATACCGACACGCCGGCGCGCTTGGCTTCGCGCAGCGTGAACGCGATCAAATGCAGCACCGCCGGATGCAGCGGATCGTAAAGATGCGCGACGGCGTTGTCCGCGCGATCGATCGCGAGCGTGTATTGAATCAAGTCGTTCGTGCCGATTGACAGAAAATCGACGCGCTTCAAGAACAGCGGCAATGCAATCGCGGCGGCGGGAATTTCGATCATCGCGCCGATCCTCACGCCCGGGTCGTACGGTAAACCCGCGTCGTCGAGTTGGCGCTTGGCCTCGCGGATCAAGTCCAGCGTCTGATCGATCTCCTGAGCGTGAGCGAGCATCGGCACGAGAATGCGCACTTGGCCGAACGCCGAAGCGCGCAAGATCGCGCGCAGTTGCGTGAGGAACATCTGCGGCTCGGACAGACTCCAGCGGATCGCGCGCAGACCGAGCGCCGGATTCGGCGCGCTTTCGTAGCCCTCGGCACCGATCGCATCGAGCGGCTTGTCGGCGCCGACGTCGATCGTGCGAATCGTCACGGGCAGGCCGCCCATGAGTTCGACCGCGCGCTTGTAGGCTTCGAACTGCTCTTCCTCCTCGGGCAGCCGGTCCTTGTGGTTCATGAACAGGAACTCGGTGCGGAACAGGCCCACGCCGACCGCCCCGGCCTCGACGGCCGCACGCGCATCCTCGGGCAATTCGATGTTGGCGAGTAGGGAAATCTTCGTGCCGCACAGCGTTTGAGTGGGAGAGAACTTCAGCCGCTGCAGCTTCTTTTGCTCGAGCAGCTTCTCGCTTTGCCGATACGAATACTCTTCGAGCACGATCGGCGCGGGATCGACGATCACGATGCCGTGATCCCCGTCGACGATGATCAAGTCGTCCTGACGGATCAGCGCGCTCGCGTGCGCCACGCCCACGGCCGCCGGAATGCCTAGGCTGCGCGCGACGATCGCCGTGTGCGACGTGCGCCCGCCGAGGTCCGTCACGAAGCCTTGGAACGTTTGCGTTTTGAACTGCAGCATGTCGGCCGGCGAGATGTCGTGCGCGACGACGATCATTTCGTCCCTCGCATCGCCGTTGGCGCCGTCGACGAGCGCGGCCGCGGACGACGCCCCCGCCAACGCCTTCAAAATGCGCTCCACCACCTGCTGCACGTCGGCCTTGCGCTCGCGCAGGTATTCGTCCTCGATGTCGTCGAAGTGCCGGGACAGCCGCTCGAGCTGCTCGGTCAAGGCCCATTCGACGTTGTAGCGGCGCGTGCGGATCAGATCCATCGTCTCTTGGACGAGCATCGCGTCGTTCAGGATCATCGTATGAACGTTGATGAACGCGCCGACTTCGCTCGGTGCGTCGGCCGACAGATCCTCGCTCAGCCGTTCGAGCTCGCTCTGAACCGCCTTCAATGCGGCGCGAAAGCGCTCGATCTCGCCTTCGATCTGCGGCGGTTCGACGAGGTAATGGTCTACGTCGAGCGCTGCAGGCGCGATGAGATAGGCCCGCCCGATCGCGATGCCGCGTGACACCGGAATACCATGCAGCGAAAACGACACGCGCACCTCCTCGAGTTGGGTAATGCCGCGGGTAATACCGCTGCACAATAAGACCTTAATTGTCGATTATAAATTCGAGAGGGCCCTGTTGACTGCGTGCGGCGCAGCATTGCACGAACAATAAAGAGTTGCCCGGCAGGAAACAAAACGCCGCGGCATCGGCCGCGGCGTTTCGGTCAGACTCGGAAGGCTCGGGCGTCCCGCTTATTGCCCCTCGCCGAATTTATCCGCGATGAGTTTCATGAGCGCTTCCATCGCGTCTTGCTCGTCCGGCCCTTCGGTTTCGATCGTCACCGTGCTGCCGATGCCGGCCGCGAGCATCATCACGCCCATGATGCTCTTAGCGTTGATTCGGCGCCCGTTGCGCGTCATCCAGATTTCCGATTGATAGTTGCCGGCGAGTTGCGTGAGCTTGGCCGAGGCACGTGCATGCAAACCCAACTTATTGACGATCGTCGTTTCTTTTTGAAGCATGTGCTCGTCCTGAAGAACGGAAAAAGGGAAATCAGCGCGGGTTGCCGTTCGGATTCGCCCCGCACGCCGATGGGCATGCGGCCTCGCTCGGAGCGGCCGTACTTAGATTCGACGGCGTGACGATCGGCACGCCCGGCGGTGCGCATTCGGCCTCGCCGGCCGGTTTGCAGCCGTCGGTTTGTGCAACGAGCGGCCCAATCGCATGCACGCCCTTCGCCGCGCCCGCGAGCGCCTTGTCGACGAGCGTATCGAGGTCGCACGTACGATAGCAAACGCCGCGCACGAGCATCGGCAAGTTCACGCCGGCGAGCACGCGCACGCCGGGCAGCGTCGCGAGCCGGCTCGCGATATTGGCGGGCGTGGCGCCGAACATATCGGTCAGCACCAAGATACCGTTCTCCTCGCGCAGGCGGTCGATCTCGCTGTGCGCGAGCGCGACGATCTGCACGGGATCGCAGTCGGGCAGGACGTCGATGGCGCCGATGCGCGCGGGGAGCCCGCCGTAGATATGCGCGACGCATTCCTTCAACGCCGAAGCGAGCGGCGCGTGCGCGATGATCAATATGCCAGCCATGTCAGTGTTGCAACGAAAAGCACCGCAAAGGGCCAGATCAGACCAGCCCAAACGCCCGGCGCGAGCGCACCCCACCGGCCGAGGCCGCGGTATGCGAAAGGCGCGCCCGGCGAGCGAACCGTCTCAGGAAGCGGTCATTGTAGCAGGCGCATCTTTCCCTAACCCACGCATAGCCCGCCCCCGCGCGGGCGGCTCATCCAGCCGCGCGCTCGAGTGCGTCGACGAACAGCGCGGCCACGTCGAAGCCGGTCTGCTCCATGATCTCGCGGAAGCAAGTGGGGCTCGTGACATTGACCTCGGTCAGCCAGTCGCCGATCGCGTCCAGGCCGACGAGCAGCAGCCCACGCGCGGCCAGCACGGGCGCGAGCGTATCGGCGATCTCGCGGTCCCGGGCGCTCAGCGGCTGCGCGACGCCGAGCCCGCCAGCCGCCAGATTGCCGCGCACTTCGCCGCCTTGCGGAATCCGCGCAAGCGAATACGGCACGGCTTGACCGCCGATCAGCAAGATCCGCTTGTCGCCGGCCGCGATCTCGGGAATGAATTTTTGCGCCATCACCGAACGTGCGCCGTCGTGGCTGAGCATTTCGACGATCGAGCCGAGATTCATCCCCTCGCGCGTCACACGGAACACCCCCATGCCGCCCATACCGTCGAGCGGCTTGAGAATGACGTCGCCGTGCTCGGCATGGAACGCGCGCAACCGGGCGGGATCGCGCGTCACGAGCGTCGGGGCGACGAACTGCGAAAATTCGCCGATCGCGAGTTTTTCCGAATGGTCGCGGATCGCCTGCGGCTTGTTGAACACGCGCGCGCCCGCCCGCTCGGCCAATTCGAGCAGCCAGGTCGACGTCACGTACTCCATGTCGAACGGCGGATCCTTGCGCATCACGACGGCGCCGAACGACGTCAGCGTCCGGTTCTCCGGCGCACCGCTCTCGTGCCACGGATGACGATGCAGGTCGGCCGTATCGCCGACGATACCGACGCGGCTCACCGTGGCCTCGACATTCGCGCCCGTCCAGGCCAGATGCTGCGGTTCGCACGCATAGACGACATGGCCGCGGCGCGCGGCCTCGGCCATCATCGCGTAGGTCGTGTCCTTGTAGATCTTGAACTTCGCCAGCGGATCGGCAATGAAAAGAATGTCCATGAAACCCCTGCTGCCCGAGTCCGGGCTCTCGTTCGTTGGATGCGCGCGCCGGTCAGACTTGAATCGCTTCCGGGTCCGTCTTTTCGAGTTCGACCGACGCCGCGAGCAGCCCGAGCCGCGCGACGACGCCGTACATATAAAAGCGGTTCGGCGGCGCCGCGCCGGGCTTCGCGTGCGCATCGGGCAAGGCCGTGTGCTCGAAGCCGAGCGGCACGAAGTGCATGCCGGGCGCGTTCAGGTTCTGATCGCGCTCGCGGCTGCCGTGCACGCGATAGAAGCCGCCCACGACATAGCGATCGATCATGTAGACGACGGGCTCGGCCACTTCCTCGCCGATCCGCTCGAACGTATAGACCCCTTCCTGCACGATGACGTCGTGCACCTGCAGCCCCTCTTTCGTGGCCGACATGCGCGAGCGCTCGCCCTTCGTGAGATTCGCGACTTCCGACGCGTCGTGCACGGTCATCACACCGCGCCCGTCGGTGCCCGCATCGGACTTGATGACGACGTACGGTTTTTCGCCGATCCCGTATTCGCGATACTTGCGCGCGATCTTCTTGATCACGGCGTCGATCGCATCGGCCAGCGCTTCTTCCCCCGTGCGCGCCTCGAAATCGACATCTTCGACGCGCGTGAAGTAGGGGTTCACCATCCACGGGTCGATCTCGACGAGCTTCGCGAACTTCTTGGCGACGTCGTCGTAGCAAGAGAAGTGCGTCGACTTGCGGCGCACGGCCCAGCCCGCATGCAGCGGCGGCAGCACGTACTGTTCGTGCAGGTTCTCGAGCACGGGCGGCAAGCCCGCCGACAGATCGTTGTTCAGCAGAATCGAGCAGGGATCGAAATTCTTCAGGCCGAGCCGGCGCGGCGTGCGCTCGAGCGGCTCGAGGACGATCTTCTGTCCGTCCGCCAGGGGGATCGTGACCGGGCCGACGATGTTCTCGTCGAGCGTGCCGAACCGCACGTTCAAGCCGGCTTGGCGCATGATCATCGCGAGCCGCGCGACGTTCTCGAGGTAGAACGCGTTGCGCGTGTGGCGCTCGGGGATCACGAGCAGGTTCTTGGCATCGGGGCAGATCTTCTCGATGGAGGCCATCGCCGCCTGGACGGCGAGCGGCAGCACTTCCTCGGGCAGATTGTTGAAGCCGCCGGGGAACAGATTCGTATCGACCGGCGCGAGCTTGAAGCCCGCGTTGCGCAAGTCGACCGAACAATAGAACGGCGGCGTGTGCTCCTGCCATTCGAGCCGGAACCACCGCTCGATCGCCGGCGTGGCGTCGAGGATCTTCCGCTCCAGTTCGAGCAGAGGACCGTTTAACGCCGTTACTAGGTGCGGGACCATTGATTACTCGATGAACAGGGGAGAAAAAGATTGTAGAGCAATTGCCTAGCCGATTTGGGGGTGGTTTGGCGGAACGCAAGGGCATTGCCCTTCGGCGGTCGCTATTGACCCGATAGGGGGCAGGGTCAATATTGCACCCGATCAAAGACGGCCGAGGGGTGTCCCATGTGACGAACGAGCAACAAAAAAGCCCGCCGAGTGGCGGGCAAAAATCGCGCTTCAATCTCTTTCTGAGGATCGAGGGTCCAGACAGCGGGGCCGTCCCGACAGCAGGGCCGGCTTCCGATCCGCCCGCCCTGCCTTTTATGGTGTCGATTACTCGACGTGTTCGCCGTGCAGCACCACGTCGAGACCTTCGCGCTCTTCCTCTTCGGCCACGCGCAGGCCGATGACGAGGTCGATGATCTTGAGCAGGACGTAGCTCAGAATGCCGCTGTAGACGAGCGTCGTCAGCACGCCCTTGGCTTGCAGCAGCAGGCTGCCGTCTGCGCCGCCGATGTCCTTGACCGCGAACACGCCCGTCAGCAGCGCGCCGACGATGCCGCCCACGCCGTGCACGCCGAAGCAGTCGAGCGAATCGTCGTAGCCGAGCTTCATCTTGAGCCAGGTCGCCGACCAGAAGCAGACGACACCGGCGATGAAGCCGATCGCGAGCGCACCGCCCACGCCGACGTAACCCGACGCCGGGGTGATCGCCACGAGGCCGGCCACAGCGCCCGACGCGATGCCCAGCGCGGACGGCTTGCCCTTCGCGATCCACTCGACGAACATCCAGCCGAGTGCCGCGCAAGCGGTCGCCACTTGGGTCGTCAGCATCGCGAAGCCCGCACGGCCGTCAGCCGCGACCGCCGAACCGGCATTGAAGCCGAACCAGCCCACCCACAGCATCGCGGCGCCGATCAGCGTCAGCACCAGGTTGTGCGGCGCCATCGCCTCGCGGCCATAGCCGACGCGCTTGCCGAGCACCAGGGCGCAAACGAGGCCCGCGATACCGGCGTTGATGTGCACGACGGTGCCGCCTGCGAAGTCGAGAATGCCGGCGGACGAGAGCCAGCCCGTCGGTTCCCAGACCATGTGCGCGATCGGTGCATAAACGATGATCGACCACAGCGACATGAACACGAGCATCGCCGAGAACTTCATGCGATCGGCGAACGCACCGGTGATCAGCGCCGGCGTGATGATCGCGAACGTCATTTGATAGACGAAATAGACGGTCTCGGGAATCGTCGGCGCGAGGTGGCTCACGGTGAGCGTCGTCGCCTTGTCGCCGTGGATGTAGTTCATCCCGGCCAGCAGCACGCGCGAGAACCCGCCGATGAACGCGTTGCCCGGCGTGAACGCGAGGCTATAGCCGATCACCGTCCAGATCACCGTGACGACGCAGGTGATCGCGAAGCTTTGCATCACCGTGGCGAGCACGTTCTTCTTGCGCACCATGCCGCCGTAGAACAGCGCCAAGCCGGGGATCGTCATGAACAACACGAGCGCGGTCGAGGTCAGCATCCAGGCCGTGTCGCCCGAATTGATCTTGGAGGCGTCGACCGAGAACGGGGCCGTCGGCGTGGCCGGCGCGGCGGCAGCCGCGGGTGCGGCCGCGGCGGGGGCCGACGCTTCGGGCGCTGCGGCGTTCGACGCTGCGCTCGCCTGGGCCGCGGCGGCGGGAGTGGACGCGGCCGCGGCGGGGGCCGACGACGCGTCGTCGGCGAGCGCGGTGCCCAGGCTGCCCGCGAGCAGCGTGGCGGCCATCGCCAAGGACATCAATAGTTTGCGCATCTTTCGGTTTCCTCTTTGTCGCTAAATATTCGAATCTTGGATTTCGAACTACAGGGCCTCGGCGCCCGTTTCCCCGGTGCGGATGCGAATCACCTGCTCGATCGGCGTGACGAAGATCTTGCCGTCGCCGATCTTGCCCGTGCGGGCAGCGCGCTCGATCGCTTCGATTGCCTGCTCGACGATGTCGTCCGACACGGCGGCCTCGATCTTGACCTTCGGCAGAAAGTCGACGACGTACTCGGCGCCGCGATAGAGCTCGGTGTGTCCCTTCTGACGCCCGAAACCCTTCACTTCGGTGACCGTGATGCCCGACACGCCGATCGCCGACAGCGCCTCGCGCGCCTCATCGAGCTTGAACGGCTTGATGATTGCGGTAATGAGCTTCATGAAAGTCCTCTTTTCGTTGCGAAAACTGTGCTGTGTTGCCGCGCGCCGTGCCGGCAATTCCGCCGGCGTCGGGTGCGAGCCCCCGATTCGTGGGGCCATAAAAGCAACAGCCGTGCCATGCGAGCCCCGGCGGAGCCGGGAACGAGGCGTGCGTACTTGGCCGCCGAGCCGGCCGAACGGCCAACGACGGGCCGTTCCGCTGGCGCGGCCCTTCGATCGTTGCTAGAGTGTTCGCACGCCCAAGATTCGGGTACGCACCAACGGTGCTCGTCGATGCACGAGCGCGCGCCATACGACGCACCAACTTCGGTCATGTGTGCGCCGGTGGCGCAAGTCGGGAGAACAGCTGCACATTTTTTGTGCAACGAAGGGGAACAAAATGAAGCAACCCAATGATTTATTTCAGGATTTTCAGAACCGCATGAGCGATCTGCTCAAGAATTCGCCCGCGAAGGACGTCGAGCGCAACGTGAAGGCCATGCTGTCGCAGGGCTTTTCGAAGCTCGACCTCGTCACGCGCGAGGAATTCGATACGCAAACGCAGGTGCTGCTGCGCACGCGCACGCGTCTAGAGGAACTCGAGCGCCGCGTGGCAGAGCTCGAGCAGCGGCTCGCCACGTCGCAAGAGTCTTAGTCCCCAGCGCGCCGCAACGGCGCGCACGCCCGATCGCGCAAGCGGGCGCTCGCCTCACGACGAAATATCGAGCCCGGGCCGCAGAGCCGGCCGGCTCTGCATGACGGCGCCTCTCGGATGCCGTCCGATCCGGAGAGATGCCATGTCGCTTGCCGTGGTGCGTTCGCGCGCGCCGGCCGCCGGCCGCGCGCCTGAAGTAACCGTCGAAGTTCATCTTGCCAACGGGCTCCCGTCGTTTTCGATTGTGGGTTTGCCCGATCTCGAAGTCCGAGAGAGCCGCGAGCGCGTGCGCGCCGCGCTGCAGAACTGCGGCTTCGATTTCCCAGTCCGCCGTATCACTGTCAATTTGGCGCCTGCCGATCTGCCGAAAGAATCGGGGCGCTTCGATCTGCCGATCGCGCTCGGCATCCTGGCGGCGAGCGCGCAGATCCCGGCCGCCTCGCTCGCCGAGCGCGAGTTTGCGGGCGAACTCTCACTGACGGGTGCGCTGCGGCCCATGCGCGGGGCGTTCGCGATGGCGTGCGGGACGGCGCGCAGTCATCGCGGCTTGCCGTCGTTGATGGCGGCGCCCCCGGTACGCGCAAACATGGGCAACGAGGCGGGCGGCGGTGCGTCGCCGCACGATTCGAGCGACCCGCCCGGCGACATCCCCGAGTTGTATTTGCCGGCCGCAAGCGCGGGAGAAGCCGCGCTCGTGCCCGGCGTGGCCGTGTTCGGTGCAGCAGACTTGCCTTCGCTCTGCGCGCACCTTAGCGGGGAACGAGACGCGCGGCTCGTCCCGATCGCGCCGCCTCCGATCGAGCGGGTGGCACCAGGCGCCGCGCCGCCCGACATGGCGGACGTCATCGGGCAACATGGCGCGCGACGCGCGCTCGAAGTGGCCGCCGCGGGCGGACATCACGTGCTGATGGTCGGCCCGCCCGGGGCGGGAAAATCGATGCTGGCCGCGCGGTTGCCGAGCTTGTTGCCGCCGATGACGGACGACGAAGCGCTCAGTTCGGCCGCGCTGCTTTCGGCCAGTGCGTATGGTTTTTCGCCGGCGCACTGGCGGCAAAGGCCGTTTCGCTCGCCTCATCACTCGTCGAGCGCGGCCGCGCTCGTGGGTGGACGCAATCCGCCGCAGCCCGGAGAGATCACGCTGGCGCACCTCGGGGTCCTATTTCTCGACGAGTTGCCCGAATTCGATCGCCATGTGCTGGAGATGTTGCGCGAGCCTCTGGAGGTCGACCGCATCACGATCTCCCGTGCGGCGCTGCAGGCCGATTTCCCGGCCGCTTGCCAACTCGTTGCGGCGATGAACCCGTGTCCGTGCGGCTGGCGCGGCGATCCGGGTGGGCGGTGCCGATGTACGTCCGACATGGCGGCACGCTATCTCCGCAAACTCTCGGGCCCGCTAGTCGATCGCATCGACATTCAGATCGAGTTGCCGGCGCTGACGCCGGCCGAGTTGAGCGCTCGCGCCGCGGAAAGCGGCGAGCCGAGCGCCGTGGTCGCGGGACGCGTCGCCCTGGCCCGGGAGCGGCAGATCCGTCGACAGGGCAAGTGCAATCGCGAACTGACGGGGCGCGAGACCGACGAGGTTTGCCGCCTGGATTGCGCGGGCGAATCGCTGCTGCGCGAGGCGAGCGAACGCTTCAGATGGTCGGCGCGGGCTTATTACAGAGTGCTGAAGGTGGCACGATCGATCGCCGATCTGGCCGGCGATGTCACACCGAATGCTGGGCACATCGCGGAAGCGATTCAATACCGGCGAGTCCTTCCGACCGGGTGATCGGCTAGCTGCATCGGTCGGCTAATTGCCGAACCGCGTTAGGCGTCGGGAGTGCGCCAGTCGACGCCACCGGGGGCAATCCCGATTTCATAGCGGTCTAGAAATCCCGGAAGCGCCCTGTGGCGAGCCGGAGGGATCGAGTCTCCACGGGGGACGAGCACTGCTCGATCGCTGAAGACCGCAACCGAGGGGGCGTTTGCGTAGCGCGACACGAAGTAAATCCCGTCTAGCCCGTGGACGTTATTGTGTATCGCGAGGCTCCAGAGATTCGGCACCGTGTAGTCGGGCACCGACAGCACACCGGCATTGAAGCCAAAGCGCCACAATGGCGCGGTCAAATCCGCAAGGCGCAGAGGCCTCGCCTCGTCAAGACCGAGCGTCGCAACAGACCGCTCCGTGATGTCCGATTCGTCGATCATGTGCGGGGCGGACGCGTCAATACCATGATATCGGCCTCGCATAATCGACTCTGCCAAGCACACTTCCAATGACGGCGACGCGTACAACACCCCATATTCGTCGTTGGGCGCTCGAACCGATACGTCGTGCCTGTGACCGCGCGTCGGTTGTAATGAATCGGGTCGTAGGTTCGCCGGTGGATCCGATGCAGGTTTGTCACCGACAGATTCAACTCATGGGTCGGTATCCGCGCGCTGTCAAAGCCCTCCGGCGGAAGCGGACAATCGAAGCTCGCAGGCGCGCTGCTCTCCTCGATCGTCAAATCGCCCCCTGGTCGCCAACGAGATCCCGGACCGCGAGGTCGACAACGTGGTTCACGTCCTCCTTAACGTCGAGAACGATCTCTCGAGGAGATCTTCCGCGAAGGGCGTCGCGCTTGGACACCATGAACGAATGAATAACCCAGCAGTTCGATTTTGCGTCGACGAAGGGCCGCAGCGCAGCCTTCAGACGATCGGGCTCTGCGTCGAACTGCCACTTAGGGTACCGAAAACCACGTGTTTTCCCAGGCGGAAGCAGCGCATAGAGCGCCCCCTTCTGACGCTCCTCATTAATCGAGCGCTCATTGCGGCCCGCGTAGTCGCGTGCCTCCAGCAATCCGAGGTTGTCCGGACTGTCATACATTTCCAGGGCAAACCGACGCCCACGCGCTCGAGCAGCCGCCAGCGGGTCGCCCGTTTCGCTTGGTGCTTTCTCCGTGCTCGCTACCTTGGAAAAAAATTGCTCCGGCTTCTTTACAGCCGCTGCCAACGTGCCAGCGGCGCTAACTTGGGCCTCTGCAGAGACTTTTGCGAACGCACACGCAAGGACATCCACAGCACGCGCCGCCGGCCTGCTATGGATCTGCTTTAGGACCTCTTTGGCCAAACTCTGATACTCAGCCCGCGCAGCCACGGTCTTAAGGGGCCGACCGATAAGCCGAGCCTCCTTTAAACCGCCCCGCGCTTGCGCGCGCTTGCCGTTACAGATTTCCAAAAGCTTATCGGCACGGACGGCTGAGTTTCGCTGGTCCTGCATCGTCTTGGAGTCGTTCGGAAAAAACCTGCACGCCAAAGGTCGGCCGTCCACGAGAAAAGTAACGACTACGCCCGATTGATGCGCCCCTTTTTTGCTTACGTAAGTTGCATCGGTGACCCCATTCTCATTGGTTGCGAGATGGGGCGAATGTTCGTCGCAGCTGGCGGCGCGGTTTGTGAGCTTGGTCATGTCACCATCGTAGTTCATGACTTTCATGACGTCAATTTCCGAAGCGACACTGCTCCAATGCCGGAAGCGCGCTTCGGCCGGGGGTGTCTCCTCACTAGATCCGGCGAGCATCGAAGTGTCGAGCATATGTCACCACCCTTCGTTGTCCGAAGTAGCCGACAAAGGTCGCCGCCCCGTTCGGATCGAGCCCGTCAGGTAAACACGGGCCACATCACAAAATCGCCCCCGCCTACCCGCCATTTTTCAGATCGTAAGAACGAAAAAATCGCTGTCAAGACTTGACTTATGCACACATTGCCAGTTTGTTACATCTGACGCCCGTTTAAAGGCAGCGCGTGAGCATCCGGCCACATTCCCTTGATTTTTATGATCTTTTTCAGAGTGCCGCGTTCATGTGCAATGCGTCAACAAGGCCAGCCTGTGGGCTTCTCGGACCGACGGAGACGATTTCCCCACAGACTTATCCACACCCTCTGTGGATAGCCGAAAAACCCATGAGAAATCCGGGGATTAGCGTCATTTCTTGCGATGGAACCTTCACTCGCATGTGCCCCTATCATTCGTCGAAATGCGCCAACTACTCGAGCTTCAGCGAGCCGAAAAATTGATCGGACTGCTCCTGCGGCGGCATATGCGCCGCGATGACGGCCGCCTGATAGACATGCCGCCCGCGGGCGGCGATCCAAGCGTGAATCGTCCGCTGCTCGTGCACCTCGCCTGCCGCCCCCGTCGCGACGACATCCACACCGGGCGCGGCCGCTCCTGCCGCCACCGGCACTTGCACCGCATGCTCGGCCGGAGCCGCGCTGACATTGCGGGCAAGCGCGCCGCGCAAAGCGCCAGCCACGGCTTGCCGCAGCTGGTCGTCGTCGCGCGGCAGATCGATGACCGCGATCGAAAAGACAGCGCCTTGCGTATGCGCCGCCCGCACGTGCATCGGCAGCGCGTTGCCGGCGATGTCGACCTGCCGCTCGTCGGCGAATGGCTTGGCCGGCAAATCGATGGCATAGCCTTCGGCCGCATCCGTCACCGTTCTCCAGTTGTAGGCCGGCGAGCACGCGGCGGCCAGCGTCACGCCGACCAGCACTGGCAGTCCGACCGAAGAAAGCCCGCGCAGGCGCGAAAGACACGACGAAAAATAAGACAAAAGGCGAGACAAGCGAGACAGGCGCATAGACGGCGGAGGGATCGAAACGAGACACATCGGCGAAAACACCATTATCCGCCATCGCGCGGTCAAGCCTGCGAGCCTTCAGCCGGCCGGTGACGGCAGCCGTCGGCCGTTTTCGCCGAATACGGGTAAAATGGCGACGCCGAATCGCGCCGACCGGGCCGCCTGCCATCGAGCCACCCGCATTTTGTCCGCCGCGATCGTCCGCACGAGGTCGTCACCATGAGCCAAACCCCAGTTTCCCCCGCCCGCCGCAACGGAGCGCTGCGCTACGTCGCGTTCGCCTGCGCCGCCGCGGCGATTGCGATCGCCGGCTATTTCACGTTCGGCCGCAGCCAGCACGTGCCCGCAGCAACGTTCACGCTGCTGTCAGGGCAGAAGGTGTCGACGTCCGACTTGAAGGGCAAGGTCTACCTCGTCAACTTCTGGGCGACCGACTGCGAAACCTGCATCAAGGAAATGCCGCAGATGGTCGACACGTACAACCGCTTCAAGGGCCGTGGCCTGGAGTTCGTCGCCGTCGCGATGCAATACGATGCGCCGATGTACGTCGTCAACTACACGCAAACGCGCAAGCTGCCGTTCAAAGTGGCCATGGACGACGGCACCGCGGCCAAGCAGTTCGGCAACGTGCAAATGACGCCGACGACGTTCGTCGTCGACAAAAACGGCACGATTCTGAAGCGCTACGTCGGCGAGCCGCAGTTCGCCGAACTCGACCAGTTGCTGAAGAAGGCGCTCGGCTCGGCCTGAGCCTGAACCGGCGTCCTAGCCCATCGGCGCTCGACGTCACACGATCCGCGCCGCGCGCCGAACTTAAAGTCTTAGCCTCCTTCCTTCCCGGCCTCGCCTCGTTCGGCGAGGCCGTATCGTTTGATCTTCTCGTAGAGCGTCGCCTTGCCGATCTGCAGTTCGTCCGCCGCGGCCGAAACCGCGCCGCCGTGCTGCTCGAGCACTTCGGCGATGACCGCCCGCTCGAACTGTTCGACGCGCTCTTTCAGCGCGCATGCCGGCCCGCCGCCGGCCACGCCTGCGCTCGATGCGGTGTCGATCCCAAGCACGAGCCGGTCGGCCGCGTTGCGCAGTTCGCGCACGTTGCCGGGCCAATCGCGCGCCATGAGATCCGCGCGCTGGCGCGCGGTCAGCATTGGCGCAGGCCGGCCGTAGCGCACGGCGGCCTCGAGCACGAAGTGTTCGATCAGCGGCACGATGTCCTCGCGGCGCTCCGCGAGCGGCGGCACGTCGATCGTCACGACGTTGAGCCGATAGAGCAGATCGCGCCGGAACGTGCCTGCCGCGACGAGCGCCTGCATATCGCCCTTGGCCGCCGCCACGACACGCAAATCCACGCGCACGGGCTGGTTCGAACCCAACCGCTCGAGCGTGCCTTCCTGTAACACGCGCAGCAGCTTCACTTGCAACGGCGGCGGCATGCTCTCGATCTCGTCGAGAAACACCGTCCCGCCCGACGCATATTCCAGTTTGCCGATGCGGCGTTTCGCCGCGCCGGTGAAAGCGCCGGGTTCGTAGCCGAACATTTCCGACTCGAACATCGATTCGGGCAGTGCACCGCAATTGACGGCCACGAACGGCTTCTCCTCGCGCGGCGACAACTCGTGCAGGCTGCGGGCGACGAGTTCCTTACCTGCTCCCGTATCGCCGATGACGAGCACCGGCGCGTCGGTCGGCGCGATATTGACGATGAGCCGGCGCACCTCGCCGATCGCCGCGCTGCGGCCGATGATGCGCGGCACTAGGGCATCGCGCGCGGCCAGCTCGCGGCGCAGCGCGACGTTTTCCAGAACGAGGCGGCGGCGCTCGAGCGCACGCCGCACGGTGTCGACCAGCCGCTCGGAGGCGAACGGCTTTTCGACGAAGTCGTAGGCGCCGTCGCGCATCGCCTGCACGGCCATGGAGATGTCGCCGTGCCCTGTCACGAGGATGACCGGAACGTCCGGAGCCGTGTCGTGGCATTGCGCGAGGAGATCGAGCCCGCTCGCGCCGGGTAGCCGGACATCGCTGACGATGACGCCCGCGAACCGCTCGTCGAGGGTACCGAGCGCGTCCATCGCCGCCTCCACGGATCCGTAGCCGCTGACCGCAAGCCCGGCTAATTGCAGGCTTTGCACGCTCGCTCGCCGCACGAGTTCGTCGTCCTCGATGAAGATCACTTGTGGGTTGTCGGTCGTCGTCGCGTTCATACCGGTTTCGAAATTCAGGAGACCTAAAAAGTTTGCACCGAACCAGCACTAGGTTGGCGAAGCGGTGTCGCGCTGCGCCACGGCCGCGTGCGCGGGCAAGGCTGCCCGGCGCAGCGTCAAGACGAACGCGGCGCCGCCGCCCGACTCGTTGCGTGCAGCAAGCGATCCGCCGCAATCGCGCGCGATCGAGGACGCGATGGCCAAGCCGAGTCCGAGCCCCTTGCCCACTTCCTTCGTCGTGAAGAACGGCTCGAACAGCCGCGGCAGCACGTCGTCGGGAATACCGGGGCCATTGTCGCGCACGGCGATCGCCAGCGCGTCGCGACCCGCGTCGATATCGATCGACAGGCGCGGGGCCGCTGCGGATTCCATCGACTCCATCGCATCGAGCGCGTTGCCGATCAAATTGATGAGGGCCTGCTCGAGACGCAGGCCGTCGCAATAGGCAATCAAAGCCGAGGACTCGTCATTTAGATCCAGCAGTTGGTAAGCGTTCGCATCGCCTGCCGTTTCCGGCGGCGGCGCATCCGGCAATTGCGGCACTTGCGGCACTTGCGGCAATTCCCCGGCGAGCTCACGTATGCGCACCTGAAGGGGGACGCGCTGCAGCCGCTCCCGCAGCAGTTGCAATGCGTTGCGCAGCGCCCGGGCGAGCGGCGAACACGCATTGCTCGGCTGCGCCCGGCCGACGAACAGCTTCAATTGATTCGTGATCTTCCCCATGCGATCGGTCAGCGCGGCGATCGCCTCCAAGTTTTCGCGCGCGTCGGGCAGCGCACCGCGCTCGATCAGGATGCGCGTGTTGTCGGAAAACGTGCGCAGCGCCGCGAGCGGTTGATTGAGTTCGTGCGTGATGCCGGCGGCCATTTGCCCGAGCGCGGCGAGCTTGCTCGTTTGCAGCAACTCGGCGTGCGCCGCGCGTAACTCGTTTTCGGCGCGCGTGCGCTCGGCCACCTCGGTCTGCAATTGCGCGTTGGCGGCGGACAGATCGGCCGTGCGGGCCTCGACACGCCGGTTCAATTCCGCGTAGGCCGCTTGCAGCATCGCGCGCCCGGTCTCCATATCGCGTGCCCGCGCGCGGCGCATGCGCCAGTAGAACGCGAGCAAGCACAGCGAGATGAAGCCGAACCCCACGGCGGCGGTCGCATTGCGCGCATCGTCGATAACCGAGTTCACCGGAGCCAGCGTCATCAACTGCCAATCGGGCACACTGATCGGACGCTGTGCCAGCAAGTAATACGGTGAAGGGCCGCGAGCGCCGATGCGCACGATTCGCGCACCGGGGGTATCGAGCGCACGCACCGGCCTGATCGGCAGCCGCGCGATCGGCGCCCCGTCATACTGGCGCGTCTGTTCTATTGAAGCCGCCACGCTGCTGGGCAGGTCCCGCACCGCGTGGTATTTCCAAGCGCGCACCGACGACAGAAAAATCACGCCGTGCTTGTCGACGACGAGCACCGGCTCATTGGCGTCCGTACCCGGAAACCATTCGAGATTGAGCTTGAGAACGGCCGCACCGACGATGCGCCCGTTGCGGCGAACGGGCTGCGAGATGTAGTAGCCGGGCACGTGCGAGACGGTGCCGATGCCGAAGAAGCGGCCCACGCGCGCGCCGATCGCATCGACGAAATACGGACGGAATCGGTACTGCGATCCGACGAAGCTGTCCGAGCGGTCCCAATTGCTGGCCGCGAGGCACAGGCCGTCCGCACGGATGATGTAGGTGACGTCTGCATGCGCGTGCGCGTTCGCGTCTTCGAGATAGCGATTGGCTCGCGCGATCGCGTCGGGCGAACCCGTATCGAGCGCCTCGCCGACGAGGGGATGGCTCGCCACCAGATAGGAAAGCGATTCGTAGCGCTCGAGCGTGTCGCCGAGCGCGCTGGCCGTGCGGTCGGCCCGCACGGCGGCCTGCTGCTGCAACACGTCGATCCCGCGCAGCCACGTGATGCGCCAGGTTGCGGCGCACACTGCGAGCAGCGCCGCGGAAAGCACGAGAACGACGGTCAGACGGCGCGTCACGATGGCGGATTCCGGACAAAAACCTGGCCTATTGTGGCATAGCCATCCGGCCGGACACCCGCCCCAAGCGCATCAAACGCCGGCGGTGTTCGTCTCCGCCCCGGCCTCGACGGCGCGGCCGCCGCGACCGAGCGCCGCGCGCAGCTTCGAGCGGTCGAGCTCCTTCTCCCAAGCCGAGACGACGACCGTTGCCACGCCGTTGCCGACGATGTTCGTCAGCGCGCGGCACTCGCTCATGAAGCGGTCGATGCCGAGGATCAGCACCATGCCCGAGAGCGGAATCGTCGGCACGACGGCGAGCGTCGCCGCGAGGGTGATGAAGCCGGCGCCCGTCACGCCGCTCGCGCCCTTGGACGTCAGCATCGCCACGGCGATCAGCGTGAGCTGCTGCATGAGCGTGAGATCGGTGTTCGTTGCTTGCGCGATGAACAGCACGGCCATCGTCATGTAGATGTTGGTGCCGTCGAGATTGAACGAGTAGCCCGTGGGCACCACGAGTCCGACGACCGAACGCGAGCAGCCGAGATTCTCGAGCTTGCCCATCAGTTGCGGCAGCGCGGCTTCCGACGAACTCGTGCCGAGCACGATCAGCATCTCTTCCTTGATGTAGGCGACGAAGCGGACGATGTTGAAGCCGACGAGGCGCGCGACAGTGCCGAGCACGACGAGCACGAACACGATCGAGGTCAGATAGAACGTGCCGATCAGCTTCATCAGCGGCAGCAGCGAGCCGAGGCCGTACTTGCCGATCGTGAAGGCCATCGCGCCGAAGGCGCCGATCGGCGCGAGCTTCGTCACGATGCGCACGATCCCGAACAGCACCTGCGAGAGGCTTTCGATGAACTCGGTGACGGGCTTGCCGCGTTCGCCGATCGTCGCGAGCACGCTGCCGAACAACAGGGCGATCAGCAGGATCTGGAGCACCTCCCCTTGAGCGAACGCATCGGCGATCGTGCTCGGGATGATGTGCATGAAGAAGTCGACCGCGCTCTGGCCGTGCGCCTTCGCCGCATACGAAGCCACGGCTTTGCCGTCGAGCGAGTGGACGTCGACGTTGAAACCCGCGCCCGGCTTCAGCACGTGCGTGGCGATGAGACCGAGCATGAGCGCGAAGGTCGAGATGACTTCGAAATAGAGCAGCGCCTTGCCGCCGACGCGGCCGACCTTCTTCATGTCCTCCATGCCGGCGATGCCGGTGACGACCGTGCAGAAGATGATCGGACCGATGACCATCTTCACGAGCTTGATGAATGCGTCCCCGAACGGCTTCATGTCGATGGCGAGGGCGCTCGAGTAGTGCCCGAGCACGACGCCGGCGATGATCGCCGCGATGACCTGCAGATAGAGGATCTTATAGAAGGGCTTCTTTAGAGGACGCATCGGTTGTCTCCCAGCTTAGGAATGATTCGAGAGGCCAGGGCGACCGCTCGTGGGGTCCATCGATTGCAAGGTCGATGCCAATGCGCAACGTGACACAAGTCGTTAATTTTATTGAATTTTTAAAAGCAAAAGACTTTCATTCGTCCAGGTTCCCAGAAAGCTGGAGAATCGACGTCCAGCCGCCCGGACTCCTCAATCCGTCTGAATCTCAAGCCTTGTAGAGTCGAATTCAATTTACGGGGGTACAAATAAGCATTGACAAGTGATTTATCGGGGGTACACTATTTGCTGGACATCTCGTACGATCCAAGCAAGAGCCGAGCAAACGTCATCGATCGAGGACTATCGTTCGAGGCAGCGCGTGACTTCGAAATGGCCGACGCATTGATAGTGGAAGACGGTCGAAGGGAGTATCCGGAACGACGGTTCCAGGCGCTCGGCTATATCGACGATCGGTTGCACATGCTGGTATTTACGCCTCGCGACGGTAAGGTGCACGTCATCAGTCTGCGCAAGGCGAACCAGCGAGAAATCAGGCGATATGAGGCGATATGAGCAAGCGAAAAGTGAATGAGCCAGCAGATGACAATCCCGCTTGGAGCGAGGCGGAGTTCACCCGAGCGCGCCCGGCGGAAGCGGTACTGCCCGAACTGTTCGGTCAGCCTGCCGCCGAACAAATGCTGAAGCGCCGCGGACGCCCCAAATCTGCGGACGCAAAAATCGCGCTGAAGTTACGAATCGATCCCGATGTCGTCGCAGCCTATAGAGCGCAAGGCGCTGGCTGGCAAACTCGCATCAACGACGCACTACGCGATTACGCGAAATCGCACGGGTTGCTTTAAGCCGTCGATTGAAGCAAAAACGCGGCGGCCCTAAGGCGAACGCCTCAAACCACGCCTTCTACTAACAATTACATCGCTCTTTTGTACTGGCCGAGATGCATCGCACCATGCCGGCCGACCTCCTGGCGGCCTGCTACCGGGACGAATGGCACCGAGCGGCCTTGATCCCGACCCTATGGTACCTAGTCTGGACGCATCAAATCGGCGCCAACCTGGACGAGACGCTGACCATGGCTTCACCGATCTGGAGCCTCGGCGTATGAACACCCTGACCCAAATGTCCTTCATTCCGGGAACCGAGGTGCTGTTCCTCGGCCGTCCGCACCGCATCGCGCAGGCCGTGGATTTCGACGAGGTGCTGCTGCGCGACCTCGAAACCAAGCAAGTGGTGCGCGCGAAGCTCATCGACCTTCAAATCGTTCAGCCCACGTCCGTGAGGCCCCGGCCGGACTTACTGTCGATCGAGGAATCCGACTGGTCGGAGGCCGAACGCCGCGAAGCGATCATCCGGCCGCTGCTCGCCCAGCACGGGCGCAAGCGCGACGACGTCGTGGCGCGCGCCGCAGAGTTCGGGCTGCACGCGAACACCCTATACAAATCGCTCAAGGCCTACGAGTCCGCGGGGCTCATGACCGCCCTGCTCCCCAAGCAGCAACGCAAGGACAAGGCCGCAACCAAGCTTCAGGCAGAGATCGAGGCGATCATCGAAGACGTCATCAAGACGGAATACCTGACGACGCAGAAGAAATCGAAGCAGTGGGTCTGCAACGAGGTGAGGCGCCGCTGCAGTGCCGCCGATGGCGATGTACCGCAAGGCCATCTTCGGCGACGAGCGCCAGCCCGGCGTCGGCCTGCCGGCGCGCATCCAGGACGAGGACCGGCTTCGGCTCGACCTGATGCCGTTCGAGGAACGGACCGTCCAGGACTACGGCGTCGTGATCGACGATATCCACTACTACAGCGACGTGCTGCGCCGCTGGATCAATGCGCCGGACCCGCAAAAGCCGAAGTACAAGCGCAAGCTCATGTTCCGCCGTGACCCGCGCGACATCAGCGCGATCTGGTTCTACGACCCGGAACTCGGCCAATACTTCACGATCCCGTACCGGGACACGTCGCACCCGCCCATCAGCGTGTGGGAACTGCGCGAAGCGAAGAAGGCGCTTGAAGATCAGGGGCGGCAGCACCTCGACGAGCGCGCCATCTTCGATGCCTACGAGCGCATGCGCGAAATCGAGCGCTCGGCACAGGCGAACACGACTGCGGCACGCCGCGCCCAGCAGCGGCGGAAGCTGGGGCTCGCCGCGCCGAAGCCACGGGGTAGCGCCACGCCCCCGATCGCACTGGCAGACGAAGTTCCGCCTGCGAACCCAGCGAGTATCCAGCCCTTCGACGAATTGGACGACATGGCATGAGCGTCGACCACCTGAACGAGGCGACCGCCAGATTGCTCGACCCCGACGACGCGGCGCGCATCGAGCGCATCCGCTCGCCGCGCTGGATAGGCCACCCGCGCGCCAAAGAGGTGCTGGCCAAGCTCGAGGATCTGCTGACTTACCCGAAGTCGCACCGTATGCCGAACCCGCTGATCGTCGGCGACACTAACAACGGCAAGACCATGCTGATCGAGCGCTTCTGCTCCCAGCATCCCGCCGACGACAACCCCGGCGGAGACGGCGTGATCGTTCCCGTGTTGTCGATCCAGGCACCGCCGGTCCCGGACGAGGGGCGCTTCTACAACGCCATCCTCGAGTTGCTGTTCGCGCCGTATAAGCCGAACGACCGAGTCGACAAGAAGCAGCTTCAGGTCGTCAAGCTGCTGCGCTACGTCGGCCTCAAGATACTGATCATCGACGAGATCCACCATGTCCTCGCCGGCAACCTGAACCGGCAGCGCGCGTTCCTAAACGTGCTTAAGTTCCTCGGCAACGAACTGCAGGTCCCCATCGTCGCCGCCGGCACGCGCGACGCCTTCCGCGCGCTTGAGCGCATCCATGATCTGGCTATCCGTAAACTTCGACTTCTTCATTGCGTAGAACTCCCTTTGCTGGAAATTCTACTTCTGATCCCGCTTACTCGACGGGGGTATTACCGTCCGCGTCACCCCATCCCCCAGTCGCTTTTATCGTTGCGTAGTCGCGCCGATCGTTGTTAAGTCGCGTTAATCGTTGGAAATGTCACCGAACGCCTCAAACCACGCCTTCGACGCCTGCGTCGTGCGCTTGTTGATCGGCGTGATAGCTCGAGCGCACCATCGCGCCCACGGCCGCGTGCGTGAAGCCCATCTTGTAGGCCTCTTCCTCGTACATCTTGAACGTGTCGGGATGCACGTACGACCGCACGGGCAGGTGATGCTCGGACGGCTGCAGATACTGGCCGATCGTCAGCATGTCGACGTCGTGCGCACGCAGATCGCGCATCACTTGCAGAATCTCTTCTTCCGTCTCGCCCAGGCCCACCATGATGCCCGACTTCGTCGGGACGTCCGGATGCAGCGCCTTGAAGTCCTTGAGCAGCTTCAGCGAGTGCGCATAGTCCGATCCGGGGCGCGCTTCCTTGTACAGACGCGGCACCGTTTCGAGGTTGTGGTTCATGACGTCGGGCGGCGCGGCGTTCAAAATCTCCAGCGCGCGGTCGAGACGGCCGCGGAAATCCGGCGTGAGAATTTCGATGCGCGTTGCAGGCGAATGCTCGCGAACCTGCCGAATGCATTCGACGAAATGCCCCGCTCCGCCGTCGCGCAAGTCGTCGCGGTCGACGCTCGTGATGACGACGTACTTGAGCTTGAGCGCCGCGATCGTGCGCGCAAGATTGCCCGGCTCTTCCGTGTCGAGCGGATCGGGACGGCCGTGGCCGACGTCGCAGAACGGGCAGCGGCGCGTGCACTTGTCGCCCATGATCATGAACGTGGCCGTGCCCTTGCCGAAACATTCGCCGATGTTCGGGCAGCTCGCCTCTTCGCACACCGTATGCAGGTTGTGCTCGCGCAGGATCTGCTTGATTTCGGAGAAACGCGAATTGCCCGTCGCCGCCCTCACCCGGATCCAATCGGGCTTTTTCAGCTTCTCGATCGGCACGATCTTGATCGGGATGCGCGCCGTCTTCGCCTGCGCCTTTTGCTTGGCGGTGGCATCGTATGGCGTTGCGGACTGCGGCGCGTCGGGAGCGCCGCTCGGGGAAGCGGTAACGTCAGTCATTCGGTGATCCAGTCGATGAGCGTGCGCGCAGCGCGCCGCCGAGGTTCGCGGCGAGGCTTGCCGCCAGGGTTTCGGCCACTTCGTTCCAGCCGGCGGCGACGCCGAGCGTCGCCATGTCGACCGTCTCCAGCCCCGCGTAGCCGCAAGGGTTGATCGCGAGAAACGGCCGCAAGTCCATCTTCACGTTCAGGCTCACGCCGTGATAGCTGCATCCGTTGCGGATTTTCAGGCCGAGCGCGGCGATCTTCGCGCCCTCGTGCCCGAGCGCCCCCTCTCCCGGCGCTACGTAGATGCCGGGCGCACCGGGCCGGCGCTCGCCGACGAGATTATACGCCGCGAGGGTGTCGATCACGCCTTGCTCGATCAGCGTGACCATTTCGCGCACCATCAGCTTGCGCCGGCGCAAATCGAGCAGCAGGTAGGCAACGACCTGCCCCGGGCCGTGATACGTGATCTGCCCGCCTCGATCGACTTTCACGAGCGGAATGGCTGGATCGGCCGCGAGCAGATGGGCGGGATCGCCGGCTTGGCCGAGCGTGAAAACGGACGGATGTTCGACGAGCCAGATTTCGTCGGGCGTTTCGGCGGTGCGCGAATCGGTGAAGGCACGCATCGTGTCGAAGCTGACGTCGTAGGGCTCAAGCCCTCGCCACCGGACGATCGGAGCCAAATCCGCGGCCGTCGCATCGAGCACGGCGGCACCGTTTGAAACCGCGTCCGGCGACGCCGCGTTCGAGGAAGACGGTAGCGCGGACACGGACGAAAGAGACGATGCGGCACACATGATGGCCGCCAGTTTACCGGAATCGGGCCCGGCTCGCCCGGGCCGGCCTTGGATCGCTCGCGCGAAATCAAGGCCGGGCCCGTCGACCGACAAACGAGGGAACGCGTCCGAAGGAACGCGTTTCTCGGCTCAGACCGTCCGCCACCCGCCCCAGCGCGTCGCCCACCAGTCGGACAAAGATCGGGCCAGATCCGCCAGCACCGCCGCACGCGAGAGCGGCGCGACGAACGCGACACAAGCCGTGCCCGGGCCTTCCGTGCTGAGCCAGAGCCGCTCCCCGGGCCGCAGGCGCAACGAGCGGCCGGGCTCGAGCCAGTAATCCTCGACATCGTTGCTGCGAGTGACCCACACCGGCGCGCCGCGCACAGCCAAACGCGTGCTGTGGGCCACCATCATCGGCATCGTTTCGCCAGGCGCGATTTCGAACGTGATACTTGAGGAAATTTGTCTCATGATCGTTCCACCCAAAAAGTGCTTCGTGGCTAGAATCCTAGGCAAGACAAGCCATTCGGCAAAACGATCAATTCTCACGCTTATGTGAGAAAAATTAACAATGCTCAACAACGGCTTCGAGGGTACCGGTGAATCTACGACAACTGCCCGCGCTCAACGCCTTGAGAACGTTCGAGGCCGCCGCGCGCCATGAAAGCTTCTCGCGCGCGGCCGACGAATTGTTCGTCACGCACGGCGCCGTCAGCCATCAGATCCGGGCGCTCGAGGACGCACTCGGCACGCCCCTATTCTTGCGCGAGGGCAAGCGTGTCCGCCTGACCGACGTCGGCTGCCGCTATGCCAAGGACGTGCGCGCCGCGCTGATGGCCCTGGCGGACGCTACGCGCGAGGTACGCGAGGGCCAGCGCGCGCGCCGGCTCGTCGTTTCGTCGTCGTCCTCGTTCTCCGCGCGCTGGATCACGCCGCGGATCGGCGGCTTCATCGAGCGGCACCCGGAGATCGATCTGGAGTTGTTGTCGACGAACACCTTGACCGATTTCACCCGCGAGGACGTCGACGTCGCCATTCGTTTCGGCGCCGGCCCCTATCCCGAGCTGCACGCCGAGCCGCTGTTGGATGAAGTGGCATTCCCCGTTTGCGCGCCGACGTTCAACGGCGGCGCGCTGCCGACAACGCCGGCCGAGCTGGCGGCATCGTCGCGGCTGCTGCGCTCGGACGATCAGATGTGGCGCGTTTGGTTCGAGGCGGCCGGCGTCGGCAACGTGCCCGAGCCGCGGCGCGGCGTGCTGTATCAGGATTCGTCGAATTTGCTGCAGGCCGCGGTGGACGGACAAGGCATCGCGCTCGTGCGCTTGTTCGAGATCGACGCGCGAAGCGCGTCGTCTCACTGGTTCGTCTGCCCGCAGCCGCTCCTGGCGAGTGCGCGGGTTCAGGCGTTCCGGATCTGGCTGATGGAAGAAGTGGAGCGCTTTCGCGCGCAGTTCACAGTACGACCTTGACCATCGGATGCCCCGTGAGGGCCCGATAGATGTCGTCGAGCTGTTCGCGGCTTTGCGCGCGCACCGTCACGGTCAGGCCCGTGTAGTTGCCGCCGCTCGAGGGCCGGATTTCGACGCGCGAAGCGTCGAATTCCGGATCGAATTGCCGCACGACGGTCGCGATCGTCTCGATGAAGTCGGGATGTGCCTTGCCCATGACTTTGATCGGAAAGTCGCAAGGAAACTCGAATAAGGACTCGTTCACCGGGCTCATGATCGCGCCTCCGTTACTTCTTCTTGCCGAACATCAGCAAGAGCGAATCCCAGACGCGGCCGCCGATACCGGCTTGCGGCACGGCCTGCAGCGCAACGACCGGGAACTGCGTGAGCGTCTTGCCGTCGGCGACGATTTGCACCGTCCCCACTGGCTGGCCGTTCGCGAGCGGCGCCACGAGCGGCTCGTTCAGCACGAACTGCGGCTTGATCTTATCGCCCATGCCGCGCGGCACGGTGATGTACTGATCGCTCTTCACGCCGACTTGCACGGTGTTGGCCGCGCCCTTGTAGACACGCGGCGTCTGCACGGGCTGGTTCGCCTTGAACAGGCGCACGGTGTCGTAAGCCGAGTAGCCGTAGTTCAGCATCTTCATGCTGTCTTGTACGCGCTCGTGCTCTTTGTCCTCGCCCATCATCACGCTCACGAGGCGACGCGACGCGTCGGCCACGCCCGGCAGCGGACGCTTGGCCGAAGCGATCAGGCAGTAGCCGGCCGCTTGCGTATGGCCCGTCTTCAAGCCGTCGACGGTCGGGTCGGTCCAGAGCAGCCGGTTGCGGTTCGGCTGCTTGATCTTGTTGTACGTGAATTCCTTGACCGCGAAGATGCTGTAGTACTCGGGGAAGTCGCGAATCAGATGGGCCGAGAGCACGGCGAGATCGGCCGCCGTCGTGTAGTGCCCCGGCGACGGCATGCCGTTCACGTCGGCGTAGTGCGTGCCCTTCATGCCGAGCCGCTGCGCTTCGGTGTTCATCATTTCGACGAAGTGCGCTTCGCTGCCGCCGACGAGTTCGGCCAGGGCGATCGCCGCGTCGTTGCCCGACTGGATGATCATGCCGTAGACGAGATCGTGCACCGTGACCGGCTTCTCGGCTTCGATGAACATCCGCGATTCGTCGTTTTTCACGCGGCGCACGGCATCGCTCGGGATCACGACCTGATCCATCGAAATCTTCTTCGTCTGCAGGGCTTCGAAGACGAGATAGGCCGTCATCAGCTTGGTCAGCGAAGCGGGCTCGACGCGCTCGTCGGCATTGCCGGACGCGAGCACTTGATTGCTCGTCGCGTCGACGAGCACCCACGACTTGGCCGTCACGGCCGGCGGCGGCACCTGCGCCGACGCGGCAGGCGCATAGGCGGCGCCCGCGATTAGCGTGGCGGCAACGAGCGCGCACACGGGCGCGGTGCGTTGAAGCGACGAGGGAACGAAGGACGAAGCAAACGACGGGAGGCAAAACGAGGAAGAACGCATAGATCGATTCGTGCAGAAGAGCGCCGCGCGCGATGCGCGCGATCGGGAAGTGCCGGCCGCCGATCGGCGGTTCTCGCCGCCCGTCACGACGCGCGATGAACGAGCGGCGCGCAAACGCGGCGCCCGTTGGACCGGCGGCGCGCGATTCGGTTCGCTCGATTCGCTCGCGGCGCCGTCAAGCGACCCGCGATGCATCGAGCAAGGCTTCGCCGACGGGGCGGTGCGAAAAAAATTGCGCCCATTATACGCGGCACATCTTGTCGAAAACGCGTCGAAAGCGCGTTTTTTCTCGGAGCGCGCGAATGCGGGCTCACGGCTCGGAAGCAGGCTGCACGGGCCTTGCGGCCCGCTCGATTCGTCAGCTTTATGGCAGTCGAATGTCAGCTCACCGCCAGGCATCGAGCATGATGCGTTTCAGGATGTGGAGCTTGCGATGAAGAAAGTGCTCCGCGCCGGGAATGACGACGATGGGCAGTTCCTGCGGCCGTGCCCAGTCGTAGACGGAACCGATCGGCACCGTGTCGTCCTGCTCGCCGTGAATGACGAGCGTATTTTCCGGCACGCTTGCCACGTCGAAGCGGCTCGCGGCCGTGCCGACGAACACCATCCGCTCGATGCTCTGCCCATGCTCGGCGAGCATGCGCGCCACGTGCGAAATCACCGCCGTGCCGAACGAAAAGCCCGCCAGCACGAGCGGCAGCGATTCCTGCCCCGGCTCGGCACGCATGTGCTCGAGCAGCGCGAGCAAATCGTCGCGCTCGCCGACGCCTTCGTTGAATTCGCCCTCGGTCTGCCCCACGCCGCGAAAATTCGAACGGTAGGTCGCGTAGCCCAGTTGCACGAGCGTGCGCGCGAGCGTTTGCGCGACCTTGTTGTCCATCGACCCGCCGAACAACGGATGCGGATGCGCGACGAGCGCGATGCCACGCGGCGCGCCCTCGGGTGCGTCGAGTGCGACTTCGATCTTGCCGACGGGGCCGTCGATCAGAAATTTCTTCGTATGAACGTTCATGGGCGGTGCCGCGCGAAAACGCTAAATTCGATCATTCGGCCGATCAGACGGGCCGATTGGGCGGGTCGATCAGCAGGCGCTCGACGACCTTGCCGTCCTTCAGGTGCGACTCGACGATTTCATCGAGGTCGGCTTCGTCGAAATAGGTGTACCAGGTGCCTTCCGGATAAATGACGACCGCCGGACCCTGCTCGCAGCGATCGAGGCAGCCGGCTTTGTTGATACGCACATTGCCCGGGCCCGCGAGGCCGAGCTTTTTCACGCGCTTTTTCGTGTGGTCGAGCATCTTCTCGGCATCGCAGCGCAGGCCGCAGCTCGGGCGCTCCGCACCGGGGTCGCGTTGATTCAAGCAGAAAAAGACGTGGTACTTGTAGAAGGAGTCCATGGTCTTGCCGTTCGCAGGGTGAGCCGGGCCGCCGCGCTTGCGGCATCGAGAACGCGCATCGCAGCGATGCGATGCGATCCTTGCGTCGCGACCGGCACGGGTGAGATGGGAAAGTCGGCCGATTATAACGAGCGTTGCGCGCGGCCGCTGGCGCCGATCAAACGACGCAGGCGGCGGATCCGGTGCCGGGCGCCGGTTCGGCGCGGCGAGGCCGCGCGCCGCCGCGCATCATTGCGTGACGGTGCCGGCCTGCATGCCGAGCCAGGCCACGAGCTGCGCCACGAATTCGTCGCTCGCGTCCGCCAGCGCCTGCACGCCGCCCGCGGCGTTGGGCATGCGCGCCGGCGCGCGCGCCACGAACGTCTGCTGCGCGATCAGCGAGCCGTTGCGCGTGAGCGTAGCCCGAGCCGTCAGCACGCCCTGGCTCTCGCTCTCGCTGTCGAACACCTGTTCGAACTGCTCGAGATCGATCGTGAGCAGCGGCGCGGTCACGGCCTGGCCGCCGCCGAGCACCGCCCCGTGCGACGCCAATGCACCGCGCACGCGCTCGGTCAACAACTGCGCGGGCCGCATCGTCCAGTGGCTGTTCGCATAGGCCGCCGTGCGGCGCGGGTCCGCATAACTCATGCGGTACAGGATGTCGTCGGTGTCGAGCGAGGCCGGCGCGCGCACGTCGAACAGACGCAGCGTCGTCATGGGGCTCGGGGAGGCCACCGGCTTTTCGGGGCCGAGGTCGTAGCGAACGTTGGCAATCGCAGCCGGCGTGCCCAACGCGCAGCCGCCCATCGCCACGATGAAACCGGCTCCCGCGAGTAGGCACGCGGCCGCGGTCAAGACGCGCGCGCGCGCCATGCGCATCGAGCCTGCGCGCCGCGCGCGCACGGACGCCGACGCGATGAGATCGGATGAACGTGCCATGCTTTGAGCTTCCTTTCGTTTTCGATTCAATGCTTAACGCCGGCGGCCGCCGGCCATGCGAAACCGGGTTCGCCCGGGCCGGGCTGCGCGCGCCCCACGCCGAACAGCAAGCTGCGCGGGCTCGTGCTGAACACGTCGGCCGCGCGGTCCACCGCGCGCGCCGCCCCGCTCACGTCGGTCGCGAGCGCGTTCATGCGCGGCAGCGTCTCGTAGTCGAGCCGCGCCGACATCTCCTGCAGCGACGCATTCATCGTCGAGAGCGCCGCGCCCGCGCGATCGGCCGCCGCCCCCGCCTTGTTCAAGTTCGAAACGAGCGGCCCGTTCGATGCGGACAGCTGCGTGACAAGCGCGTTCGTCGAGGCCAGGGTGCGCGACAGTTCGTTCATCGTGCCCGGCAACTGCATCATGGCCGGCTTGGCTTCTTGCGCCAGCTGCGTGACCGCATCGGCCGTATGCTGCAGGCTCAGAGCCGTCGCCATCAACTGCGCGCGGGTTTGGTCCGACAGCATCGCGTCGGCCTGCACGGCCACGTTCTGCATTTCGTGCAGCAGCGCGTCGCCGCGCACCTGCAGCTGATCCAGCAAGCCCGGGCGCATCGGCAACTGAGCGACATGTTTCGCCGACGTCGGCACCGGCGCGAGATCGGTGCCCGTATCGTCGAGTTGCACGAAGGCAATGCCGGTGACGCCCTGCAATCCGAGACTGCCGAACGTCGAGCGCGTGATGGGCGCGTTTTTATCGACGAGGATGCGGATGACGATCGTGCCCGGGTGCGCGCGATCGAAACGGATCGACTCCACCTTCCCCACTTCGAGCCCGCGATAGCGCACATCGGCGTCGGTCGACAGCCCCGTCACGTTCGTGTGCGAGATCAGGTCGTACGGTATGCGCACCGTGCGATCGAGATTGAACCAGAACACGGCCAGCGCGATCACGAGCCCAAGCCCGATCGTGAAGAGTCCGGCCCAGAATGCATGCGATTTGTTTTCCATTCGCTTTCGTCCCGTCGTTGCGCGCGCGGCGTCAGGAAACGGCGCGCCGTCGCGTCATAGCGGTACCTCGGCCGACGCGGCTTCGAGCGCCGCCGCCGGCAGCCTGGCACGGCGCTCGGGCGGCAGCGCCTGCAGCGCGCGCCGGCCGCGCCGGCCGAGAAAAAACTCGCGGATGAACGGATGATCCACCGCCGCCGCTTCCTCGATCGGTGCGGCGACGAGCACGCGGCGCTCCGCGATCACCGCGACCCGCGTCGACAGCGACGTCATCGTATCGAGATCGTGCGTGATCATGACGACGGTCAAGCCGAGCGCGCGATGCAGCGCCGCGATCAGCTCCACGAAATCTTCCGATGCCTTCGGGTCGAGGCCGGCCGTCGGCTCGTCGAGAAACAGCAGCTCCGGCTCGAGCGCGAGCGCCCGCGCGATGCCGGCGCGCTTGATCATGCCGCCCGACAGCGCGGACGGCATTTTCGACGCATGCTTGCACGGCAGCCCGACCATCTCGAGCTTGAGCATGACGATGTCGTTGAGCAGCGGGGCCGGCACGCGGCCAAGCTCGCGGATCGGCTGCGCGATGTTGTCGAAGACCGACATCGACGAAAACAGCGCCCCTTGCTGGAACAGCATGCCCACGCGGCTGCGCATGACGCGCGCCGCATCCTCGTCGATCGTCGACGTATCGCGCCCGAACACCTCGATGGTGCCCGACGTGGGTGCATCGAGCCCGAGAATCTGGCGGACCAGCGTGGTCTTGCCCGAGCCCGAGCCGCCGACGATCGAGACGACCTCTCCGCGCCGCACGTCGAAATCCAGATGCTCGTGCACGACCGTGGCGCCGTAGCGTTTGGTCAGATCGCGCACCTCGATCACGCGCTCGGCGATCGCGGGTGGCGGGCAGTTGCGTACGGCCGCGGATAGGGGTGTGCTCATAGTCCGACGTTCTGAAAGACAATGGCGAAAACCGCGTCGGCCAAGATGACGACGGTGATCGACGAGACGACCGACGACGTCGTTCCCGCCCCGAGGCTCTGCGAGTTCGGTTTGATCCGGAACCCGAAGTGGCAGGCCGTGAGCGCGACGAGCATCCCGAACACGACGCCCTTGCCGAGCCCGATCCATAGATTGGCGATCGGCACGACGCTCGGCAGCGCGCGGATGAAGAACGAGATGTCGATGCCGAGCACGAGCTTCGCCGACAGCGCGCCGCCGATCAGCGCCACGATGTTCGTCCACACGACGAGCAGCGGCATCGCCACCGCCAGCGCGACGACGCGCGGCAGCACGAGACGCAAGCCATGGGGAATGCCCATGACGAGCATCGCGTCGAGCTCCTCGGTGACGCGCATGACGCCGATCTGCGCCGTGATGGCCGAGCCCGAGCGCCCGGCCACCAGGATCGCAGAGAGCACGGGGCCCAACTCTCGGATCACCGAGAGCCCGAGGATGTTGACGATGAACTGATTGGCGCCGAACAGCCGCAACTGCTGGGCCGACAAGTAGCTCAGAACGATGCCGATCAAGAATGCGACGAGCGCCGTGATCGGCAGGGCCCTCGCGCCGGCGTTGTAGACGTTCGCCGAAATCTCGAGCCACGGCGCGCTCGACGGGCGGCGCAACACGGTCAGCAGATCGAGCACGAAGCGGCCGAACATCGCCAGGCCGCCGTAGGCGTGATCCGCGAAGCCCAGCACGGAACGGCCGAGCGCCGTGACGAAACCGACACGTTCGACGGCCTCCGGGCTCTCGCGCTGCGTCTCCAGCAGGGCGATGCGCGAGAAGATGTCCCGTTGGGTATCCGTCAGCGTGATCCGTTCGGGCATCCGGCGGCCCCACACGCGCCACAGCGCTTGTCCGCCGACGTGATCCATCCGTTCGACGGCCGACAAATCCCACTGCGCCGGCGCCGCGCGCGCGAGCGCCGCCAGACGCGACCGTGCGCCGGTACGGGCACGGTCGCGCGCGAGCGCCAGCGCCGTCCACTGTCCGGACAGCCTGACCAGCGGGCCCAGGCTGCTCGTTTCGATGCGCAAGCCCGGCGGAGTGTCGAAGTCCAAGGAAGGAAAGCCCCACGCGACGAACTGAACTCGCGCCATTGTAGCGGGCAAGGCGCCGCCGCGGCCTCCTAGCGGCCCTCGGTCGGGTGCGGCAGCGAACCGGCAGGCCGCTCGCGCCCGCCGCATGTTTGGCGCGGCGCCTCGCGCAGGCCCCACTCCCCCACTACAATACGGCCATGACCGATACCCTCTCTCCTCCCCCGGGCTCCGGCTCGCCGCCGAACGGCCGCGCCGACGACTGGCGCATCGACCGCGAGCGCGCGCGTGCCGGCGGCGCGAGCGCGATCCCGCCCGAGGCGCTCGAAATCGTCGACGAGACCACGTCGACCAACACCGACCTCATGGCGCGCATGAAGGCACTGCCGCGCGAGCGCGTCGCCTTCGGAGTACATGCCGTACGCGCCGCCTACAACCAGAGCGCCGGCCGAGGACGACAGGGCCGTAGTTGGCAGTCGACCCCAGGACACGCGCTGATGTTTTCGCTCGCATGCGTGCTGCCGCGTCCGCTCGCGGGGCTCGCCGGGCTCAGTCTCGCAACCGGCGTCGCCGTCGTCGACGCGTTGGCGCGCCTTTCCCCGAGCGAAGCGCAGCGGTTCGGGCTCAAATGGCCGAACGACGTCCTCCTCGACGGACGCAAGCTCGTCGGCATCCTGATCGAGACGGCTTGGAGCACCGCGAACGCCAGTGCCGTCGTCATCGGCGTGGGCATCAACGTGCGCCACGACGAGGCGCTCGAAGCGCAGTTGCAAGCCGCCGCCGCGACGATGCCCGCGCAAGCGCGCGCCACGCCGCCGACTGCGCTCTCGCAGGCACTGCCCAATGCGAATCTGACGGACACGCTGGCCGTGGTCGTCAAAGCGTTGACCGAGATGATCGAGCGCTTCGGCACGGACGGGTTCGCGCCGTTCGTCGACCGCTGGAACGCCTATCACGCGTACGCGAATCGCGAGGTCGTGCTGATCGAGAAGGGCGCGGAACTCGTGCGCGGCATCGCGACGGGCGTGGACGGGTCCGGCCAACTGCTGCTGTCCACCGACACGGGCATGCAGGCCATCGCGACGGGCGACGTCTCGCTACGGCTCGCCGGCAACGCGCCATGAACGGCCGGGCGCCGTTTCTGCTGATCGATGCCGGCAACAGCCGCGTGAAATGGGCGCTTGGCGATGGGCGGGGCGCGTTCCTGCACAGGGGTGCATTCGCGCATGGGCGGGACGCCGATTCTTCAGCCGATTCTTCGGGCGATTCCGCGGATTCCTCGGGCCGACAGGCGCCGGCTCGCAAGGATGACGGCGTGCCCGCCGCGCAAGCCGCAGGCACCATGGAAATCGCCGAATGGGCCGCACTTCCCGCGCCGAGCGGCGCGTGGATTTCGAACGTCGCGGGCGAAGCCGCCCGCGAACGGCTCACGCGGCTGCTCGATGCCCATTGGCCAGGTCTGCCTCGCGCGTTCGTCCGCGCGCGCGAGCGGCAATGCGGGGTCGTCAACGGTTATGGCGTGCCCGAGCGGCTCGGCAGCGATCGCTGGGCGGGCCTCATCGGCGCGCATGCGGCGTTTCCGGGCGAGGCGCTCTTGATCGCGACGCTAGGCACGGCGACGACGCTCGAAGCACTGACCGCCGACGGCCGCTTCGTCGGCGGCATGATCGCGCCCGGGTGGTCGTTGATGATGCGCTCGCTCGGCGAGCATACTGCGCAGTTGCCGACGCTGGCCGTCGACTCGGTACGCACGCGGGTGGGCGATGCGCTTGCACGGCATTGGTTCGCAACCGACACGCGCCATGCGATCACGGCGGGTTCGTTGCTCGCGCAGGCGGGGCTCATCGAACGCGCCTGGCGGGAACTTTGCCGGGCTTGGGATGTGCCGGTGCGGCTCGTCGTCGGCGGCGGCGCGGCCGGTGACGTGGCCGGCGCGCTCGGCGTGCCCCACACGTGTCACGACACGCTCGTGCTGTCGGGGCTCGCGCTGATCGCGGCGGAAGACGCCGCGGTTGCCAGAGAGATGTGAACGATAAGGAGACGTGACGATGTTGCGTTGGCTAATCGCCATTTTGTTTCTCGCCAATCTGATCGCATTCGGCCTTGCGAGCGGCATGCTCGGGCCGCTGCCGGCAGCCGGGGCGCGCGAAGCGCATCACCTCGAGCGCCAAGTGCACCCCGAGTGGCTCAAGGCACGGCCGATCTCGGAGGCGCAAGCCGCCGAGCAAGTCATCGTCGGCCAGCCCGACCCGACCCCGACGATCAGTTCCGCGCCGCTCGGCGGGTAATCCCAGGCGGGTAGCCTCGGCCCCGCAGGGGCTGCGAACAACGCTTTGCCGGCTCGCTTACGCGTTGCCCGGTTGCGCGCGCACCTTCTTGAGCAGCGCCGTCGTCGAGCGTTCGTGTTCGAACGCGATCGCAAGCGCCCGCCCGCCCCAGCCGCGCACGAGCGCCGATTCCGGCAGCGCGTCCATGTCGTAATCGCCGCCTTTGACGAGCACGTCCGGACGCAGCGCGCCGATCAACTCGACGGGCGTTTGTTCGTCGAACCGAACGACCCAGTCGACGCTCTCGAGCGACGCGAGCAGCGCCATCCGATCGTCTTCGCCGTTGATCGGCCGATCGTCGCCCTTGCCGAGCATGCGCACGGACGCGTCGGCGTTGACGCCGACGATGAGACACGCGCCGAGCGCTTTCGCGCGCGCGAGATACGTGACGTGACCGCGGTGCAGGATATCGAACACGCCGTTCGTGAAGACGACGGGCGCGGCGAGCGTGTCGCGCCGCGCGGCCAGCCCTTCGCGGGTGATGATTTTGCGTTCGAACGAAACGGAGGACATCAAGCGGGTTGGTGTTCGGCCGAACCCGTGCCCTGCAGACGCGCCGTCACTTCCTTGCGGTAGCGGTTCAATTCCTGCGCCGTCGTGAACGTGCGCTCGAACAGCAGCGACAGATTGTGCAAAATGCGCTCGACGACCTTCTTTTCCCAACCGTCGTCGAAGCGGATCTGCTCGTCGAGCCAGCGCTCAAGCCATTCCGGATCGGGCAGACGCGATTGAATCGTGTCGCGCGGGAACAGATCGCGGTTCACGTGCAGGTTGGTGGGGTGAAGCGGCTTTTCCGTGCGGCGCGCCGACGCCATCAGCACGCCGATCTTCGCGAAGGCAGAGCGCGCGACGTCGCCGCAATTGTTCAACGCCTTCTTCATGTAGCGCAGGTAGGCGCCGCCATGGCGCGCTTCATCGCGCGAGATCGTTTCGTAGATCTGCTTGATCACGGGCTCCGTGTGCCATTCGGCCGCACGGCGATACCAATGATTCAAGCGAATTTCACCGCAGAAGTGCAGCATCAGCGTCTCGAGCGGCGGCGCCGGATCGAACACGAAGCGCACCGCGTGCAGTTCCGCTTCCGTCGGCACCATCTCGGGCCTGAAGCGGCGCAGGTACTCCATCAGAACCAGCGAGTGCTTTTGTTCCTCGAAGAACCAAACGCTCATGAACGCCGAGAAATCGCTGTCGTGGTGGTTGTCGCGCAGGAACATCTCAGTTGCCGGCAGCGCCGACCACTCCGTGATCGCGTTCATTTTGATCGTCGTCGCCTGCTCGTCGGTCAATAGCGACGCGTCGAACTTGTCCCAGGGGATGTCCTTCTCCATGTCCCATCGGACCGACTCGAGCGATTTGTAAAGTTCCGGATAAAGCATGGTGTTCATAGGTCCCACCCCTGGTCTGCCCATTCCAACTTGTATGACAATTGCCGCACGCGCGATCGATCACCGCGCCGGCGCGGCGAAAAGCACATAATTTTACGCTGCGATTACGCCCGTTTATTGATCGAACTCAAGACCGGCCATGCGGCGAAACACCGCGCGTGAAGGCATCGGCCGGCGACGAGCGCCTCGGGCGATGATCGAACGCGGCGCCGCGCATCGCGCCGAGCCCCTAGTCGACTCCGGCGGGACGGCGGCGCGATCTGCCGCGATCATCGTTTTTCGCTGTTCGCCCACGGACCGTAATCTTTGAAATGATAGCACGCGTGGCGCGCACAACAGCCGCCTAGGAAGGCGCCCGACGCGCCGCTGCAACGCCGCGCCGGCGGCGCACCGCGGCATCCGGTACCGGCGCGCTCAGCGGCCGGGACGCGGCGCCTCGACGCCCACCGAAGCGCCGCCCGCGCCGACTGCCTTGTCCTCGGTCAGCGTCGCGCGAATCCACTCGGTCAGCCGCTCGCGCTGCGCCAGAGCATCTCGAAAACCGAGGTCGATCAGTTCCTTGGCGAATTCCGCCTCGAACAGCAGATAGCTCGCAAACGACGCGCCCGCGGCTCGATTGCCGCCGACGGCGCCCAGCAGTCCGCGCACCGCCAGCGGCAGACGCTTCAGGTGCCGCACGGCCATCAGTTCGATGCGCTCGCTCGGGGCGATCGGCAGCACGTCGACGTGACGCCATTCGCTCTCGGGCTCGACGTGCTCCGGCAGGTGGCGAATCATGCGGTTGATGTGCTCGATGCGTTCGATATCGGCGCCGATCGAATCGAGAAAGACGCTGGCCATGACCTGCTGGCCGATCTGCGCGAGCGAGGGATAGCCACTTTGGAGGCCGGCCGCCGCCGGCACTTCGGGACGCGGCGTCGCGGCGCCCAGCACGACGATGCGCTGCGCGCCGAAATGGATCGCGGGGCTCAGCGGCGCGATTTGCCGAATCGAGCCGTCGCCGAAGTATTCGGTGCAGCCGTCGAGTTCGAGCGGCACCGCGGGAAACAGAAACGGAATCGCGCTCGACGCAAGCAGATGCGCCGGCGTAAGCGACACCATGCGCGCACCGCGCTGGGCACGCCGCCACGACTGGATCGGCTCCTCGGCCTGGTAGAACGTCAAATGCCGGCCGCTCGAGTAGCTCAGTGCCGTAATCGACAGCGCGTGCAGCGCATGGGCGTCGAGCATGTCGGCGATGCGCGCGAAGTCGAGCGCCCCATGCAGCAAAGCAGCAAGCGGACTGTTGTCGAACAGCGCGCGCGGAGAGCGCCGCACGGCCCAGCCGAAGCTCATCGTCGCGAGCCAGCGCGCGCCGGCCGCCGCCACGCCGCGCCAATCGGTCCGATAGACCTGCTGCGCGCGAATGTGCGACCAGAAGTCGATGAGGCGGCCCACGCCGAGCGTGAAGTCGTCGGCGTGGCTCGCGATCGAAGCCGCGTTGATCGCGCCCGCCGACGTCCCGCAGACGATCGTGAAAGGCGACGCGCGCTCGAGTGGCGCGACTTCGTGCGCGATCTGCGCGAGCGCCTTGAGCGCCCCGACCTGGTAGGCGGCCCGCGCGCCGCCGCCCATCAAAACCAGGGCCAGGCGCATGGCGTGCCACCGCAAGAGAGGATCGAGCAAGCGCGCCGCGCGCTCGCCAAGACTGGCGCGCGACGTCCCCGACGCTTACCGGCGTACGTCATTTTTCTCCGCGCGCGGCGCCTCCTCCCGATTCCGGCGCACGCTTCGCCGCGCTCTTGCGCGCCGGTGCGCGCTTGGCAGCCGGCTTGGACGCCGACGCGGCGGGCTCGCCCGCGTCCTTGGCGCCCTGGGTGCCGTCGGCGCCGGCCTTTTTCGACGTATCCGGCTTCGCGTCCGCCTCGCCACCGGCGGCGCCCGGTTGCGTCATGGCGAATGCGGCAAGCTGATTGAACTGCGACTGCAGCAGGTTCCACCAGCCCGACGGATCGAACGCCGCACTCGCTTGTGCATCGGCTTGCGCGTCGTCGGCCTTCTGCGCGCGGTCGCTTTCGCCGGCGCCCTTATCGCTCGTACCGCTCGTACTGCCCGAGCGAGCCGACGCACTGCTCGTCGAAGTACCCCAAGGCGACGACGTACTCGCCGGGGCGGCGTCTGACGCCGGCTGCGTCATCGACGCCTGCGCGAACGCGCCGAACGCGCGCAGCGTCGAGAGCGTCGAGCGCTGCACTTCGAGCGCCTGGATGGCCGATTGCAGCATGTTCAAATTCAGCTTGAGCCATTGCTCGACGGCACGCAGATCGGTGATGCGCTTGTCGAGTTCCTCGACGTTCATGAGCGGCGCCATCATGTCCGACATCGCGGCCAGCGGCGCACCGAAGCCTTGCGCCGAGCCCGGCTGCATGCCGGGAAACGCGGTGCCGAACGGCGTGAGCCGCATCATGTCCCACATCTTGTCGAGCATCTCGGCGGGCGGAAAGCCAGGGAAGCCAGGGAAAGGCGGATTGCCGCCGGCGGTGTCGGTCATCGAGCGCTCCTCGGATAGATGAGAGGGATGAAGATGAGAGTTTTCGTGAAGAAACAGTGAGTCTCGGTCAGGCTGAATCAGGAAAGTTCGTCGCCGCCCGGGAAATCGGGCGCGCGCCGCTCGCGCAGCGAACGGATGCCCTCGTGCACGTCCGGGCCCGAGAAGCCCATGAATTCGAGCGCCAGCGACGTGTCGAACGTGGGCCCCGCCATGCGCAGCCAGTTGTTGAGCGCGTATTTGGTCCAGCGGATCGCGCTTTGCGAGCCCTGCGCGAGCCGCGTCGCCACCTCGAACGCCTTCGGCAGCAAGTCGGCTTCGTCGACGGCCAGCGATACCAGCCCGATCCGTTCGGCCTCGGCCCCGCTCACGGCCTCGCACAGCAGCAGGTAGTACTTCGCCTTGGCCATCCCGCACAGCAGCGGCCAGACGATGGCCGCGTGATCGCCGGCCGCGACGCCCAGGCGCGTGTGCCCGTCGATGATGCGGGCGTCGTTCGCCGCGATCGACACATCGGCCAGCAACCCGGCGACGAGCCCGGCGCCGACGGCCGGCCCATGCATCGCCGAAACGATCGGCTTGCTGCAGTTGATGACGTTGTAGACGAGGTCGCGCGCTTCGCGCCAAACGCGCGAGCGCACGTCGAAGCGATCGGCCATCTGCTCGACGAGGCCCAGATCGCCGCCCGCCGAAAAGCCCTTGCCCTCGCCGCGGATCACGGCGACGCGCGTGGCCGGGTCGCGGTCGATGTCGCGCCAGATTTCGGCGAGTTCGCGATGCATGTGCTCGTCGGCCGCGGCCAGCCCGCTCTTGTTCATCCCTGCCCCGCTCATGACGACTTCGAGCACGCCATGCGGATGGCGCCGCAAACGCAGCGACCGGTAATGCGCGTACGGCGTCAAATCGTCGGGAGGTGTCGTGTCTGTCATCCGTATCGGCTCGTGTGGGCTCGTGTCAGGTATGCCGGCGCTGGGCGGCGCCGCCGCTCCTTCGTCAGTGTAGGCCCGCGCGGGCGGCCTGGCATCAGGCCAAACCCGGCGCGGGAAGGACGTCAATGCGGGGCGTTGCCGCGAGACTTCACCGCGGGAAGTTACCGCGCGCGCTCGAGAGGCGCAACCGATTGCTCGATCGCGCCGAAGATCGACTTGCCGGCCTCGTCGAACATCTCGATCTTGACCGTGTCGCCGTACTTCATGAACTCCGTTTGCGGCGCGCCGTTCGCGATCGTCTCCAAGCAGCGCTTCTCGGCGATGCAGCAGTATCCGCGTTTCTCGTCCTTGTTCGAGACGGTGCCCGAACCGACGATCGAGCCCGCGCGCAGGTTGCGCGTCTTCGCCGCGTGCGCGACGAGCTGGCCGAAGTGGAACACCATGTCGACGCCTGCGTCGGGCTGGCCCACCTTCTTGCCGTTCCAATGGACGACGAGCGGCCGCTCGACGCGGCCCTCGCGCCAGTGCTCGCCGAGTTCGTCGGGCGTCACGGCGACGGGCGAGAACGCCGTGGCCGGCTTGCTTTGGAAAAAGCCGAAGCCTTTCGCGAGTTCGGCCGGAATCAGATTGCGCAGCGAGACGTCGTTGACGAGCATCAGCAAACGCACGGCCCTGAGCGCGGCCTCGGGCGCCGCGGCCATCGGCACGTCGGACGTGACGACGGCCACTTCGGCCTCGAAGTCGATGCCGAACGCTTCGGAGGCGCACACGATGTCGTCGCACGCACCGAGGAAATCGTCGCTGCCGCCCTGATACATCAACGGATCCGACCAGAACTCGGGCGGCATCTCGGCGCCGCGCGCGCGTCGCACGAGCTCCACGTGATTGACGTAAGCCGAACCGTCGGCCCATTGATATGCGCGCGGCAGCGGCGCCATGCAGTCCTTCGGCTCGAATGCGAACGTATTGCGGGCCCGGCCTTGGTTCAGCGCATCGTAAGTTTCAGCGAGCTGCGGCGCGTAGAAAGGCCAGTCGTCGAGCGCGCGCTGCATCGTCGGGGCGATGCCGTCGGCGATGGCGGCCGTGCGCAGGTCGCGCGAGACGACGATCAGTTGACCGTCGCGTGAACCATCTTTGAGCGTGGCAAGTTTCATGGTGCGAGGTTCGAAGCCGTGATGAGATGACGATAGAGGGAATCTATTTTACGATGGTGAATACGCGGCGCCGTTCGGGATGGTGCCGTGCGCCGCCCGCCTTGTTTTTTTTGCCGCTTTCGGCCCTTGCTCCTCTCATTGTTCGCCCATGTCCGCCACGCACGCTTCCTCGCCCGACACGCTCGATTCCGCGCTCGACGCATCGTCCGATGCGCTCGACGACGCCAACGACGGCGAAGAAAAAGTGCGCTCGGGGATTCAGTCGATCGAAGTCGGCTTCCGCCTGTTGGAGGTACTGACGAACGAGCCGGGCGCGATGATGCTGCGCGATCTGGCCAAGCGCGCGCAGATGAGCCCCGCGAAGGCGCACCGCTACCTCGTCAGCTTTCTGCGCCTGGGCGTCGTGGCGCAGGATCCCGTCTCAGGCCGCTACGAACTCGGCGGCTTCGCGCTGCAGATGGGGCTCGCGCGGCTCGCGCGCGTGGATGGCGTCAAGCTCGCGCGACTGGCGCTCGGCGAGCTGCGCGATCGGCTCGACGTGACGGTCGGCATCGCCGTCTGGGGTAATCTCGGACCGACCGTGGTCCATTGGACCGAGTCGAGCCACCCGGCAAAGGCGTCGCTCAAGCTCGGCGACGTCATGCCGCTGCTGGGCTCGGCCACGGGCCTGCTGTTCGCCGCCTATCTTCCGCGCGGCAAAACCGCGCCGATGATCGAGCGCGAACTGTCCGACTCGCGCCGTTCCGCGCATGCGACGGGGCCGCGCAGCGAGGCCGAACTCGAGCGCGCGCTCGACGACGTTCGCGCCCACGGAGCGGCGCGCGTGGCGGGCATGCTCCTGCCGACGATCCACGCCTTTTGCATGCCGGTGTTCGATGCATCGGGCGACCTCGCGCTGGGGCTGATCGCGCTGGGGCACGAAGGGGCGTTCGATCTGTCTTGGGATGGCGAAATCGCCGTCGCGCTGAAGACCTGCGCGAGCCAGCTCTCCTACGAACTCGGCTTCAGCGAAGCGCCGAGGTAGCGACCGCCCCCAACGGCCAATCGAAGGCAGCCCCATTGGAGGCGGGCGCTTTTCGCGCACTCAGCGCGACGCCCGGTTTGCGGGCATCATGTCGGTTTGTCTACGCATTCCCCGTCGTTTCGGCGCTCGAAACGTCGTCGTTCACTCGATGATCGAGCACCCCGCCATGTCGTACCCATTCTGTTCCGACACTGTCCGCACCGCCCCCCCCACCCGCGGGACGCATCGCCGTGCCTGGCGCTGGGGCATCGCCCTAGCGGGGGTCCTGGCGCTGCACGGCGTTGCCGTGTTCTGGTTCGCGCGATATCACGGCAGCTTTGCGCCCGAAAAGGTCGTACCGCCGGTGCAGGTGGCGCTCTTGACGCCGCAGCCGATCGCACGCGATACCGTGCGTGCGGCGCCCCGCCGTCCGGCCGTGCGCACCGAATCCGGCGGCGCCCATGAAGGCGGTACGCATCCGCCGGTGCTGCATGCGCTCGCGCCATCGAGCGTCGTGCCCCCTTTGACCGAAAATACCGATAAAGCCGAAAAGGCCGAAGCGGCCAGCGCGACGCAAAGCGCCACGGCGGGCCCCGGCAATGCCGCGGGCGCCTCCGGAGCCGCCGCGGCGCAAGCGGCCGCCCCCGCGCAGGCCAGCGCCGCGGCCGCGGGCATCCGTTTCTCGGTACCGCCGTCGGGCGATCTGCACTACAACACGTTTTACAACGGTGTGGAAAATGCGCCCGGCACGATCCACTGGGAGAGCAGCGGCGACGGCTACGAAATGATCGTCTCGGTGCCGCTGCCCTTCGTCGGTACGTTCACATACGAAAGCCATGGCCGCATCGATGCCTTCGGTCTTTCACCCGAACACTACATCGAAAAGCGCGGGCGCCGCCCCGAAGACGTGACGACGTTCGATCGAGCGGACAAACGCATCGGCTTCACGCGGACGAGCACGACGCTTGCGCTGCCCGACGGCGCGCAGGATCGCTTCAGCGTGGTGATGCAGCTTGCAAGCCTGGTGCGCGGCGACCCCGATGCGTATAAACCGGGCGTCACACGCTCGTTTTACGTGGCCGACAACGACAGCGGCGAGCTTTGGCCGATAGAGACGATCGGCGACGAATCGATCCAGACGGCCGAGGGCTACATCCAAGCGCGCCACTTCATGAGACTGCCGCGGCACGACGGCGACCGGCGCCGCATCGACGTCTGGCTCGCCCCGGCGCTGGGCTGGCTGCCCGTGCGGATCATGCAGACGGAACCGAACGGTTCGCAGATCGAGCTCGTGTGGCGGGGGCCGCTCAGAGCGCCGGGCGCGAAAAATGCGTTCACATCGGGCGAGACACCGGATGATGCGTCCGATGCCCCGGCGGCGGATACCGGGGCGGCCGAAGCCGGGCCGGCGCGCGAGCACCCCTAAACCAGCCGCCCGCGCGTGCCGTTATCAGGTGTATCGAAGCGCACGGACGATCCACGATGTTTTCCTTGCCGCTCGAACGTTTTGCCGGGTTTGGGTCTAATCTTATGTATAGGTCGACGACGCAGAGTTCGGAAATGAAGTACTGAGATCTATGACGAGCGGAACATGAAGAATATTTAGTTGCAATGTTCCAACCCGTTTTAAGCGTCGTTTAAGACCCACCCCTTGAAATTCCATGCAACACGCTCCAAGTACTGGGCAGAAAACGGCCAGGAGCCTAACGGAATAAGGAGTGTCGCCATGCAAATGATCTACAACAGCCCCAACTATTGTGTCGTCGAGTTCGCACCGCAAGCGGACCATCTAGCGATGAACGCCGGTGGCTACGAAATCGTAGACAAGAACACGCAGCGCGAGATCTTCATCGACGGTGCGATGGCGACGCAGTTTCGCGAACACGTCCGCAAGCTGATCGAAGAGGAACCCTCGCTCGATGAAGTCGACGAGTTCCTCGGTCAATTCGACAGCCTGATGACACAACCCGTCGTGCTTCACTGACGGCCGCCACGGCCGCAAGGCGGCGCGACATCCCCATCGAACCCCGTCCGGCGTACCGGGCGGGGTTTTCTTTTGCGCGCGGCGAAAGCCGGTCGCCTCCGGCAGGCCCCCCCGGCAGCCGCTACAATGTCAGATTCCCAGATTACGCACCGAGCCCGCTCGCCATGAATCCGTCCGCCGTTTCCGCCGTCTCGCCCGCCACCGGCACGCATTACACGCGAGGCGCGGCGCTGCCCGCGCTGCTCGCGTCGCGCATCGTGATCCTGGACGGCGCGATGGGCACGATGATCCAGCGCTACAAGCTCGACGAAGCGCGCTATCGAGGCGAGCGCTTCAAGGATTTCGGGCGCGACGTGAAGGGCAACAACGAGCTGCTCTCGATCACGCAGCCGCAAATCATCGGCGAAATCCACGAGCAGTATCTCGCGGCGGGCGCCGATATCATCGAGACGAACACGTTCGGCGCCACGACGGTCGCACAAGCCGACTATGGGATGGAATCGCTCGTGCGCGAGATGAATCTCGAATCGGCCAAGCTCGCGCGCGCGGCCTGCGACAAATATTCGACGCCCGACAAGCCGCGCTTCGTCGCCGGCGCGATCGGGCCGACGCCGAAAACGGCCAGCATCTCGCCCGACGTGAACGATCCGGGCGCGCGCAACATCACGTTCGACGAACTGCGCGCGTCCTACTACGAGCAGGCGCAAGCGCTGCTCGACGGCGGCGCCGATCTGTTCCTCGTCGAAACGATCTTTGACACGCTCAACGCGAAGGCCGCGCTGTTCGCGCTCGACGAGCTGTTCGACAATACGGGCGAAGTGCTGCCCGTCATGATCTCGGGCACGGTCACCGACGCATCGGGCCGCATCCTCTCAGGGCAAACGGTCGAAGCGTTCTGGAATTCGCTGCGTCACGCGAAGCCGCTTACATTCGGGCTGAACTGCGCGCTCGGCGCGGCGTTGATGCGGCCGTACATCGCCGAGCTTGCGAAACTGTGCGACACCTACGTGTCGTGCTATCCGAACGCGGGCCTGCCGAATCCGATGAGCGATACCGGTTTCGACGAAACGCCCGCGGACACGTCCGCCCTGCTGAAAGAGTTCGCGCAAGCGGGGCTCGTCAATCTCGCGGGCGGCTGCTGCGGCACGACCCCCGAGCACATCGCGGCGATCGCCAAGGCGCTGAGCGGCGTAAAGCCGCGCGCGTGGGCCAACTATCGCGACGCGGCTTGAACAAGCAGCAGACCTAAACGGGAAAACGGAACATGCCTGCCGTCCAGAATCTGACGATCGCCGGCTACAAGTCGATCCGCGAGCTGCGCGATTTCGAGCTACGCGACCTGAACGTCTTGATCGGCGCCAACGGCGCCGGCAAGTCGAACTTTATCGGCTTTTTCCGTATGCTCGCCGAGATGTACGAGCAGCGCTTGCAGCTTTATGTTCAAACGCAAGGCGGTCCCGATGCGCTGCTGTACTTTTCGCGCAAAGCGACTTCGCTCATGCATGCCCGGTTCGATTTTTCGGGAGAAGGCGGGTACGACTTCGCACTTGTCCCGACAAACGACAACCGGCTGATTTTCCAGAGCGAATTGGTTTGGCATCCACCGACTGGCAAGGGAGCTGGTCGGCCAACGATCATGCCTCTGGGAGCCGGCCATGCCGAGTCCGAAATCAAGAACTCGGAAAAGCAGCTCAGCGAGTACGTGCGCCCGACCATCGGCAGTTGGCGTGTCTATCACTTTCATGACACGAGCGACACAGCCCGTGTCAAGCAAGTGCATGCCACCAACGACACGTTGCGCTTGAAAGTCGACGGCGCCAATCTGGCGGCGTACCTCCGAATGCTGCGTGGCAAACATGAAGCACACTATCGAATGATCGTCGATACCGTGCGACTCGTCGCGCCTTTCTTCGGTGATTTCGTTCACCGCGACGACGATGCCTCGACGATCGAGCTCGAATGGACGGAAAAGAGCGATCCGGACACCCCGTTCAAAGCCCATATGCTTTCGGACGGCACACTGCGCTTCATATGCCTGAGCACGCTCCTCCTGCAGCCTTGGTCTCTAATGCCGTCGACGATATTGATCGACGAACCTGAACTCGGCCTCCACCCGTTTGCGATCAACGTCTTGGCGGATCTTCTGAAGCGCGCTGCCGAGCGCAAGCAGTTGATCGTGTCGACTCAATCCGTCGAATTGCTGAACTGCTTCGAACCCAGCGATGTCGTCGTCGTGGACCGAAAGGACAACGCGTCGACGTTCACGCGACTCGATGCGCATCGTTTGAGCGACTGGCTGGCGGATTACACCCTCGGCGAGCTATGGAAACAGAACGTCCTCGGTGGGAGGCCTGCATAATGGTCGAGTTGATCATCGTGTGCGAGGGGCAAACCGAAGAGACGTTTGTCACCGAGGTGCTTGCCCCAGTGCTGGCGCCGGCAGAAATCTATACCACGCCGCGAACGATCCATACGTCTCCGACATCGCGAGGCGGCGGGCTCAATCTCGATCGAGTCAAGCGGACTCTGCGCAACACGTTGCGCGAGCGGGCCGATACGTTCGTAACGACGTTCTTCGACCTCTACGCACTTGGCCCGACCTTTCGCGGATTCGCAGACACTAGAGGGCAGCCCCCCACCGAACGAGCGCGCACGATCGAGCAGTGGCTGCATGAAGACGTCGTCGCTTACGCTGAATGCCGGCCTGAGCGCTTCCTTCCTCATGTGCAACCGCACGAGTTCGAGGCGCTGCTGTTTTCCGATGTCGAGCGCCTGTGTGCAGTGGAGCCCGAGTGGGCTGTCCACGCGCAGGCGTTAGCCCGCGTGCGGGGCAGCGTCGACGATCCCGAATGGATCAACGACTCGCCACAAACAGCTCCATCGAAACGGCTTGAAGTACTCGCGCCAAGCTACCGAAAACGCCGACACGGCCCTGTTGCCGCAGCCAAGATTGGCCTCGACAAGATTCGTGAGCAGTGCCCGCATTTTCGCCAATGGTACGAGCGCATCATCGGCCTGCAGCCGATTTGACCAGCTCGCCCTAACGCCATCCATCGACGACACCATGACCGAACACATGATGCGCCTTGCCGGCCTCGAGCCGTTTAACGTCGCCTCCGGCGCGCTTTTCATCAACGTCGGCGAACGCACGAACGTCACTGGCTCGAAAGCGTTCGCGCGCATGATCCTGAACGGCCAGTTCGACGAGGCGCTCGCCGTCGCGCGCCAGCAGGTCGAGAACGGCGCGCAGGTCATCGACATCAACATGGACGAGGCGATGCTCGATTCGAAAGCGGCCATGGTGCGCTTTCTGAATCTGATCGCCTCGGAGCCCGACATCGCCCGCGTGCCGATCATGATCGACTCGTCGAAGTGGGAGGTGATCGAGGCGGGCCTCAAATGCGTCCAAGGCAAGGCCATCGTCAACTCGATCTCGCTGAAGGAAGGTGAGGACGCGTTCCGCCATCATGCGCGCCTCATCCGCCGCTACGGCGCGGCGGCCGTCGTGATGGCATTCGACGAAACGGGCCAAGCCGATACGTTCGAACGCAAGACGCAGATCTGCAAGCGCTCTTATCGGCTCCTCGTCGACGAAGTGGGCTTCGCGCCCGAAGACATCATCTTCGATCCGAACATCTTCGCCGTCGCCACCGGCATCGAGGAACACAACAACTACGCCGTCGATTTCATCGAGGCCACGCGCTGGATCAAGCAGAACCTGCCCTACGCGAAGGTGAGCGGCGGCGTGTCGAACGTCTCGTTCTCGTTCCGCGGCAACGACCCGGTGCGCGAAGCGATCCACACGGTGTTCCTCTATCACGCGATTCAAGCGGGGATGGACATGGGCATCGTCAACGCCGGCCAGCTCGGCGTGTATGCCGATCTCGACACCGAGCTCAGGGAGCGCGTGGAAGACGTCATCCTCAACCGCCGTGCCGATGGCACGGACCGCCTGCTCGAGATCGCCGATAAGTTCAAGACGGGCGCGGCGAAGAAGGAAGAGAACCTCGAATGGCGCAATCAAGGCGTCGAGGCGCGCCTGGCCCATGCGCTCGTGCACGGCATCACGAACTTCATCGTCGAGGACACCGAAGAGGCCCGCCAAAAGATCGACGCGGCCGGCGGCCGGCCAATCAACGTGATCGAAGGCCCGCTGATGGACGGCATGAACGTCGTCGGCGACTTGTTCGGCCAAGGCAAGATGTTCCTGCCGCAGGTGGTCAAATCGGCGCGCGTCATGAAGCAGGCCGTGGCGCATTTGATTCCGTTCATCGAAGAAGAAAAGAAGCGGGTCGCCGAGGCGGGCGGCGACGTGCGCGCGAAGGGCAAGATCGTCATCGCCACAGTGAAGGGCGACGTGCACGACATCGGCAAGAACATCGTCTCGGTCGTGCTCCAGTGCAACAACTTCGAAGTCGTCAACATGGGCGTCATGGTCCCGTGCAACGAGATCCTCGCGAAGGCAAAAGTCGAAGGCGCGGACATCGTCGGCCTGTCGGGGCTCATCACGCCGAGCCTCGAGGAGATGGCTTACGTCGCCTCGGAAATGCAGCGCGACGAGTACTTCCGCATCAAGAAGATCCCGCTGCTGATCGGCGGCGCGACCACCTCGCGCGTGCACACGGCCGTGAAGATCGCCCCGAACTACGAAGGGCCCGTCGTCTATGTGGCCGACGCGTCGCGCTCGGTGTCGGTCGCCTCGAATCTGCTCTCCGACGAAGGCGCGGCGAAGTATCTCGACGATCTGAAGACCGAGTACGACCGCATTCGCCTGCAGCACGCCAACAAGAAAGCGCAGCCGATGGTGACGCTCGGCGAAGCGCGCGCGAACAAGGCGAAGATCGATTGGGCCGCCTATGAACCGGTCAAGCCCGCGTTCGTCGGCCGGCGCGTGTTCAAGAACTACGACCTGAACGAGCTCGCCCAATACATCGACTGGGGCCCGTTCTTCCAGACGTGGGACCTCGCCGGCCCCTATCCGGCCATCCTCAACGACGAGATCGTCGGCGAATCGGCGCGGCGCGTGTTCTCCGATGCGAAGTCGATGCTCGCTCGGCTCATTCAAGGCCGCTGGCTGTCGGCGAGCGGCGTGATCGCGCTGCTGCCGGCAAATACCGTCGGCGACGACGACATCGAGATCTACACGGACGAGTCGCGCACTCAGGTGGCGCTCACTTGGCACAACCTGCGCCAGCAAAGCGTGCGGCCCGTCGTGGACGGCGTGATGCGGCCGAACCGCTCGCTCGCCGATTTCATCGCACCAAAGGATTCGGGCGTGGCCGACTACATTGGCATGTTCGCGGTGACGGCGGGGCTCGGCGTCGACGTGAAGGAAAAGCAGTTTTTGGCCGATCTCGACGACTACAGCGCGATCATGTTCAAGGCCCTCGCCGACCGCCTGGCCGAAGCCTTCGCCGAAGCGATGCACTCGCGTGTGCGGCGCGAGTTCTGGGGTTACGCGAAGAGCGAGACGCTCGGCAACGAGGCACTGATCGCCGAGCAATACACCGGCATCCGTCCCGCCCCCGGTTATCCGGCCTGCCCCGATCACCTCGTCAAACGCGACCTGTTCACGGTGCTCAAGGCCGACGAGGTCGGCATGACGGTGACCGAATCGCTCGCCATGCTGCCTGCCGCGAGCGTTTCGGGCTTTTACATCGCGCATCCGGAAAGCCGCTACTTCTCGGTCGGCAAGATCGCCCGCGATCAAGTGGAAGACTTCGCGAACCGCAACGCGATCGCCCTGTCCGACGCCGAGCGCGCGCTCGCGCCGCTGCTGTGATCCGCTGCAGCCGCCGTAATCGCTAGGCACGCGCAACGCTCGCGCCGGCGCGCGGATCCGCTAGCGGACGCGGCAAAAAGCAAGAGCCCGGTTCACGCCTGCCAGCGGGAACCGGGCTCTTTTTTCGGATCAAAACGGCAACGCTTACCGCGCCGCCTGCCGCCTGGGCGTCAGCCCTTGGCTCACACGCCCCAGAGGACGTCGGCGTTTTCACGCTGCGCTTCGCGCAGCATGTCGAGGAACGGATACGCGCGCTGTGCCAGGCCGATCGGCAGTTCGTGGCGCTCGTGCCCTTCTTCCCCTTCGTGGAAATGCCCCTCATGCTCGGCGATCTCCCGCTTGTCGGTCACGATCGCCGCCTCGAGTTTCGAGATTGCCGTGGGCAGTTCTTCGTGCGTAATCACGCCGCGCGCGCCCAGGTGCTTGCCGACGATGCCGACAAGGTACTGAGCCAGATTTTCGAGCATGACGACGTCCGGCGCCGCACGACATTTGAATGTAATCAACATGATGGACCCATATCTTTCGTTTTGTTTACCACGCCTGACGGCGCCGCGACGTCACTTGCCCCGGGCTTCGCGGCATGCGCCGAATCGCGCGAACCGCACGCCCCTTGCCGGGCGCCTCATTGAGACATATTAGCACCTGCTAAAATCTGCCTAGACACAAACGCGCGCGCCCGCGACACGCGAGCGCGAATGCGGCGGGCGCCGCCCGCTTGCCACTGCGCCAACCCTTTGCGTCCGCTTTGCGCGGATCGCCACAGCCGACCGTACAGAAACAGCATGCTGCCCGCACATAAACTGAGTCTAGAAGCCTTGCTCGCCGCCGGCGTCAAGCAAGTGGTCACCGAATCGAACGGCGATGCCGCCGGCGCGCCGGCCATCGCGCTCGAGCGCCCGAAGGCGGCCGCGCACGGCGATGTCGCCTGCAACGTCGCCATGCAATTGGCCAAGCCGCTGCAAAAGAACCCGCGCGAACTCGCGCAGCGCATCGTCGACGCCGTGCTCGCTCAAGCAGCCGCGAAGGACTTGATCGAAGCCGCGGAAATCGCCGGCCCCGGCTTCATCAACCTGCGTCTCACGCCGAAGGCGAAGCAAGCCGTCGTCGGCGCCGTCATGGCCGAAGGCGAGGGTTTCGGGCGCTCGGCGCACGGCACGGGCAAGCGCGTGCTCGTCGAGTTCGTCTCCGCCAATCCCACGGGGCCGCTGCACCTCGGCCACGGCCGCCAAGCCGCGCTCGGCGATGCCCTGGCGAACGTCATCGCGAGCCAAGGCTATGCCGTGCATCGCGAGTTCTACTACAACGACGCCGGCGTGCAGATCCACAACCTCGCCGTCTCGACACAAGCGCGCGCGAAAGGCCTTTCGCCCGGCGAAGCCGGCTGGCCCGAAGCGGCCTACAACGGCGAGTACATCGCCGACATCGCGCGCGATTACGTGAACGGCGAGACAGTCGCGGCCAAGGACGGCGAACCCGTCAAGGGTACGGGCGACATCGACGATCTCGACGCGATCCGCAAGTTCGCCGTCGCCTACCTGCGCCACGAGCAAGACATGGACTTGCAGGCGTTCGGCGTGAAGTTCGACCGGTACTACCTCGAATCGTCGCTCTATACGGAAGGCCGCGTCGCCAAGACGGTGGACGCGCTCGTCGCGACGGGCAAGACGTTCGAAGAAGAAAACGCGCTGTGGCTGCGCACGACCGAATACGGCGACGACAAAGACCGCGTGATGCGCAAGTCCGACGGCACCTACACCTATTTCGTGCCCGACATCGCCTATCACGTCACCAAGTGGGATCGCGGGTTCGAGAAGGTCATCAACGTGCAGGGCTCCGACCATCACGGCACGATCGCGCGCGTGCGCGCGGGCTTGCAGGCGCTCGGCGTCGGCATCCCGCAGGGCTATCCCGACTACGTGCTGCACAAGATGGTCACGGTCATGCGCGACGGCCAGGAAGTGAAGATCTCCAAGCGCGCCGGCAGCTACGTGACCGTGCGCGACCTGATCGAATGGTCGGGCGGCGCTACGCCGGGGCAGGAAGCTTCGCCCGATCTGCTCGACGAAGCCACCATCACGCGCGGGCGCGATGCCGTGCGGTTCTTCCTCATCTCGCGCAAGGCCGATACCGAGTTCGTGTTCGACGTCGATCTCGCGCTGAAGCAGAACGACGAGAACCCGGTCTATTACGTCCAATACGCGCATGCGCGGATCTGTTCGATCCTGACGGAGTGGAAGTCGCGCTTCGGCGGCGACGAGGCGGTGCTGCCGAGCATCGACGTGTCGGTGCTCACGAGCGATCGCGCCATGTCGCTGATGAACAAGCTCGCCGAGTATCCCGACATGCTCACGCATGCCGCGCACGAACTCGCGCCGCATGCGATCGCGTTCTATCTGCGCGACCTCGCCGGTGAATTTCACTCGTTCTACAATGCCGAGCGCGTGCTGGTCGACTCGCAGCCCGAGCGCGACGCGCGCATCGCGCTGCTCGCGGCCACCCGGCAGGTGCTCGCCAACGGCCTCGCGATGATCGGGGTCTCGTCGCCGGCGAAGATGTAACTGTAACGATCCCGCACGTTCGCCGTGCGGCGCCACGCGCCGTCGCTATAATCGATGGCCGCCCTCGTGCGGCATCAGCTTGGCGCACGCCGGGCGCCGCTCTCCGGGTTTCTTTCGCAGGTGATTCAGATAATGGCAAAACCGAGCCGTACTTCGCCACGCAGCACGTCGAAACAGCACGCCAAGGGCACCTCCGGGGCGTCGAAGCAAACCGGGAGTACGTTCCTCGGCATCGTGCTGGGCCTGATCGTCGGCCTCGCCATCGCGGTCGTCGTGGCGCTCTACATCACGCGCGCACCCACGCCGTTCGTGGCGAAGGTCGCGCCGTCCGGCGCGTCCGATGCGGGCACGATCCAGCAGCAATACGATCCGAACCGCTCGCTGCAGGGCAAATCGCCGGGGCAGCCCGTCCCGCAGGCGGCCCAGCAAACGCCTCCGCCGAACACGGCGCCGGGTCAATCATCGGCACAGCCGGCGCCCGCGCCGGCGCAAGCGCCGGGCATGCTGCAGGAGCCGCAGATCGTCGAAGTGCCGTCCGCGAACGGTGCCTCGAACACCACGGCCGGCAACGCCCAAGCGCAGCCTCAAGTTCAAACTCAAGCTCAGCCGAACGCCAACGCACCGGGCCAGGAAAAGAAGCCCCCGCAGGTAGCGAACGTGGCGCCGGCCGCACCTAACGCCAACAACGCCGCGCATCCGAATAGCAGCGCGGCGCCCGGTGCGAACGACGCGAATACGGGCTACTTCCTGCAGGTGGGCGCCTACAAGACCGCGGCCGACGCCGAGCAGCAGCGTGCGCGCCTGGCATTCCAGGGTTTCGAGTCGAAGGTGTCGCAGCGCGATGCCGGCGGCGTCACGTATTTCCGCGTGCGTATCGGGCCGTTCTCGAAATTCGACGACATGAATGCGACGCGCCAGCGCCTGTCCGACGCGGGCATCGATACGGCCGTGATTCGCTTCACCAAACAGTAATAGACCGTAATGCATAGCCGAGCCCGAGCCGTCCGCCGCTGAACCATGCGGCGGCGGCGAGGGTCTCAATCGGCAGCCGTTTGATGCGCGCGCAAGCCGCGGCGGCTACCGCGGCTTCGCCGAACCGGCGTTCCACGTTTATCGTACCCACGAGCCAACACAATGAAAAAATTGATCCGCACGCTGTTGTTCTCCGTCAGCCTGGCCGTCGTCGGCGCGGGCGTCGCACAGGCTTCTCCGGCCGCGCCTGTCGCCGGCAAGGACTACACCGTCCTGAAGGCGCCGCAGCCGGTCGACGTTCCCGCCGGCAAGATCGAAGTGATCGAATTCATGTGGTACGGCTGCCCGCACTGCAACGAGTTCGACCCGTATCTGGAGAAGTGGGTCGCGACGCTGCCGCCGGACGTCGTCTTCAAGCGCGTGCCCGTCGCCTTTCGCGACGATTTCATTCCGCATTCGAAGCTCCTACACGCACTCAATGCGCTCGGTCTCGAGCAGAAGCTGACGCCGGACGTGTTCCATGAAATCCACGTCAACAAGAACTACCTGCTGACGCCGGACGATCAAGCCAAATTCCTGGCGACGAAGGGCGTCGATTCGAAGAAGTTCCTGGCTGCCTACAACTCGTTCTCGACGCAAGCCGAGGTGAATCAGGACAAGCAAATGATCCAGGACTACAAGATCGACGGCGTGCCGACGCTGGCCATTCAAGGCAAATATGAAACGGGCCCGGCCACGACGGACAGCCTGCCCGGTACGATTCAGGTGCTCGACTACCTCGTCGCGCAAATCCGCGCGAAGAAGATGTAATTCATCTTGCACGCGAGCGCCGGTATGAACTCACCGTTGAAGGTTTTCATCACCGGCGCCTCGAGCGGCATCGGCCTCGCCCTTGCCGAGCAGTACGCACGGCAAGGCGCCGCACTCGGGCTCGTGGCGCGCCGCCTCGATGCGCTCGCCGAGTTTGCCCGGCGCTTTCCCCAGCTTTCGATCTCCATCTATTCGGCCGACGTGCGCGACGAAGCCGCCGTTGCGCATGCGGCTTCGCAATTCATCGGCGAACATGGCTTGCCCGATGTCGTCATTGCCAATGCCGGTATCAGTAAAGGCGTGGCGACGGGCCACGGCGATCTCGAGACGTTTCGCGAAGTGATGGACGTCAATTACTTCGGCATGGCCGCGACGTTCGAACCGTTCGCCAAACTCATGGCGGAGAATCGGCACGGCACGCTCGTCGGGATTGCAAGCGTTGCCGGCGTGCGGGGGCTGCCGGGGTCGGCGGCCTACAGCGCGTCGAAAGCGGCCGCGCTGGCCTATCTGGAATCGCTGCGCGTCGAGATGCGGCCGTTCGGCGTTGCCGTCGTGACGATCGCGCCGGGCTATATCCGGACGCCGATGACGGCCCACAATCCCTATCCGATGCCGTTTCTGATGGACGCCGAGCGGTTCGCCGAAAAGGCCGCCGGGGCGATTGCGCGCAAGGCGCGGTTTGCCGTGTTTCCTTGGCCGATGCGGATCGTTGCGACCCTGCTCGGGTGTCTGCCGAGGTGGCTTTACGATCGGCTCTTCGAAAAGGCGCCGCGCAAGCCAAGGGCGGCCGGCTAGGAGAAACGCGGCCGTACGTTCACCACCGAGCACTTACGTTCTTGGCCATCCCCATGTCCCGAACCGACGCCGCTGGAATCGAGCATCCGCCTGCTGACTCAAACGCCCGCATCGTCTCGCTCGTCCCTAGCATCACCGAGTTGCTCTTCGCGCTAGGGCTAGGCGATCGCATCGTCGGACGCACGGGCTTTTGCATCCATCCGCGCGAAGCGGTGCGCGCCGTGCCGAAAGTCGGCGGCACGAAAGCCGTCAAACTCGATGCCGTCCGCGCGCTCGCCCCCACCCACGTGATCGTCAACATCGACGAAAACGAGAAGCCGACGATCGACGCGCTCGCGCAATTCGTCCCTCACGTCGTCGTTACGCATCCGCTCGCGCCGCATGACAATCTCTCGCTCTATACGTTGATCGGCTCGATCTTCGGCTGCGAACCCGCCGCGCGAAAACTAGCTGACGCCCTCTCCTTGCGCTTGAACGCCATCGCACTTGAACCCTGGCCCGAACGCAACGTGCTCTACGTGATCTGGCGGGATCCATGGATGACCGTCGCGCGCGACACCTACATTTCGGCCATGCTGCGGCTCGTGAACTGGCAGACCTGGCCCGCGGCGACGAGCGGCTTTGCCGGCGCGGGCCGCTACCCCGCGTTCGACTTCGACGCGCCGTGGTTCGGAAGTGTCGAACGAATCTTGCTGGCGTCGGAGCCATACCGCTTCACGGCCAAGCATAGAGACGAACTCGCCGCCGATCCACGGCTCGCCGGCAAGACGATTCAACTCGTCGACGGCGAAACGATTTCCTGGTACGGCTCGCGGGCCATCGAAGGGATCGACTACCTGCGCGGTATATCCATATAAGGGACCCATCGTTGTCGACGCCGCCCGCTTCGGCTAAGCTCATCGGCTCGATCCGTCGCAGTCTCTACATCCGGCCGCCCCTCGTCTGAAAGGGAGAAGAAGGAGTACTCATGAACGTCAAACTGCTCGCCGCCACGCTCGCCGTCTTGCCCGCCCTCGCGTTCGCCAAACCCCTTACCGTTTGCACCGAGGCGAGCCCCGACGGCTTCGACGTCGTTCAATTCAACTCGCTCGTCACGACGAACGCATCGGCCGACGTCATCTTCAATACCCTGGTCGATTACGACGAGGCAGCGAAGAAGGTCGTCCCGGCCCTCGCCGAAAAATGGGATGTGAGCAGCGACGGCCTGACCTACACGTTCCATTTGCGTCCGAACGTAGCGTTCCAGACCACGGACTATTTCAAGCCGACGCGCACGCTCGACGCCGACGACGTCGTCTTCACGTTCGATCGCATGCTCGACAATGCGAACCCGTGGCACAAGGTGTCTGGGCCCAACGGCTTCCCGCACGCGCAATCGATGGGGCTCGTGAAGCTGGTGAAGGCGGTCAAGAAGGTCGACGACCACACCGTCGAATTCGACCTGAACGAGCCGAACTCGACCTTCGTCGCCATGCTGACGATGGGCTTCGCGTCGATCTATTCCGCCGAGTATGCCGACCAGCTGCTCAAAGCCGGCAAGCAGGCCGACCTGAACGCCAAGCCGATCGGCACGGGTCCGTTCGTGCTGAAGCGCTACACGAAGGACGCCGTGATCCGCTACGACGCGAACCCGACCTACTGGGGCCCCAAGCCGAAGGTCGAGCGGCTCATCTATGCGATCACGCCCGATGCGTCCGTGCGATTTCAAAAGGTGAAGGCCGACGAATGCCAGATCGCGCTTTCGCCTAAGCCCGAGGACGTCGCGGCCGCGAAGAGCGACCACTCGCTTGCCGTCGTGCAGACGCCCGCGTTCATGACGGCATTCGTCGCCTTGAACACGCAGCACAAGCCGCTCGACGACGAGCGCGTGCGGCAGGCGATCAACATGGCGTTCGATCGCAGCACCTACCTGAAAGTCGTCTTCGACAATACGGCCACGCCCGCCGTGAATCCCTATCCGCCCTCCACCTGGAGCTACGACAAGGCGATCGGCGCCTATCCGTACGACCCGGCAAAGGCCAAGGCGCTGCTCGCTCAGGCCGGCTATCCGAACGGTTTCTCGACGACGATCTGGCTGCGTCCCCAGGGCAGCGTGCTCAATCCGAAGCCGAAGGCTGGCGCCGAGCTGCTGCAAGCGGATCTCGCCAAAATCGGCGTGAAAGCCGACGTCAAGGTCATTGAATGGGGCGAACTGATCAAGCAGGCCAAGCAAGGGCAGCACGACATGCTGTTCATGGGATGGGCCGGCGACAACGGCGACCCGGACAATTACTTCGCGCCGCTGTTCAGCTGCAACGGGGTCAAATCGGGCATCAACTTCGCCCGCTTTTGCGATCCGAAGCTCGACAAGCTGATCACCGACGCCCGCTCGACGTCCGACCAGGCCACCCGCACGAAGGACTACGAAGCCGCGCAGAAGATCGTCCATGACGAAGCGCTCTGGATCCCGCTCGGGTACCCGACCGCCAGCGCCATCACGCGCGCATCGGTCGGGGGCTATCAGGTCAGCGCCTTCGGACGGCAGAACTTCGCGGACGTCTCCGTCAAATGACGCGGCGCCGTTCGTCCGTTGACGCCTGTCATCCGGGCGCCGTAATCTAGGCGCCCGGAATTGACGATACGATCGACGCTGTCATGCAAAACCTCGGCCGCACGATTGCGGCTTTCATGATCTGGGCCGCGGCGGCCGCCGCCTTTGCCCAAACGGCCCCGCAATCGGCGATGGACTATTCGACGGCCGGTGATCCGGCTGCCGGCCCGCCCGTGGCGGCCGATCCGGCGGCGGGCGCTCCGGTGCCGGAGGGCTCGGTCACCGGCGATCAGCCGGCCGACACGCCTCGCGCAGTCGCACCGATGATAGTCACGCAGGTGACCGTCACGCCCACGACATCCACGACACCCGCGCCGATGCCCTCGCCGCCCGTCGCGCCCGTTCGCACCGGGCCGCCTCCCATGGTGGACGTGCCCGAAGCGGTGTACGTCACGGATTTCATCGCCGTGCCGGCCGGCGCGCCGCCCTCGGGCTTGCTGGCGCGCATGCGCGCCGCGTTGCACGCGCACGCCGCCGGCCGCGACGCGGGGCTCGTCGCCCAAGCCGTCGTGCAACGGCTCAACCATGCGGGCCTCGCGGCGCGCTATCTCGCGCCGGGCGAGCCGCCGCCCGTACAGGGCTGGCTGATCGGCGGCGTCTTTCATGTGCAAGGCGAGCCGAGCGCCGCGGCCGCGAGCGGCGCCGCGTCCGCCAACGAGGTGCTCGGCGCGGACGTGTCCGTCACCGTGGCCGATCTCGGGCACAGCGCCGATACGCCGTTCGCCGTGATCGGCGCACCGCCGGCCGCACCGGACGGCCAGAGTCAATGGCACCCGTACCTCCTGCCGGCCAAGCTCTCGTTCGAACACGCCGACCGCAACGCGGCCGTCGCCGCACTCGCGCAGCAGATCGCCGATACCTTCGCCGGCAACATGCTGGTTCTGCGGCGGGCCGACGCCAGAGCGATTTCGCCCTAGGACGGCCTGGCGCACTGCGTAGACGACCACGGAGGCTTGCGCGCCTGGTGGCAACGCCGGCGCGGCTGCTCTATCCTCTTTGGCGAATGCCGCGCCGGCCCCGGCGCGCGCCGCCAAGGAGCCCACCATGTCCTACCTGCTGTTGATCGTCGAGCCCGTCGGCCAGCGCGCCGAGCGCACGCCCGACGAAGGCCGTGACGCCTACGACACGATGCTGCGCTTCGGGGAGGATCTGAAAGCGCGCGGTCTGCTGGTCGCGGCGCAGTCGCTCGCCTCAACCGACGAAGCCGTGCGCGTCGAGATCCGCGGCGGCGAACGCCGTTTAATCGACGGTCCGTTCGCCGAGGCCAAGGAGATGGTCGGCGGCTTCTATCTGCTCAACTGCGACCGCGAAGAAGAGGCGCTCGCCATCGCGGCCGAGTGCCCGGCGGCCCAATGGTGCACGGTCGAAGTCAGACGGTTGGCCCCCTGCTCCGAATAAGTCCGAGGGTTTTTACCGGGATTCGTCGCGCCGATGTCGAATGCGGCGCGTTTCGTTCGTCGTAACGACAGGAGTCCGACAGGCGGCCTCCCTTACCTTACCTTCGAGGAGCGAAACATGCGTTTCATGATCATGGTCCGGGCCAACGCTCAAAGCGAATCGGGTGCCCTGCCCGAACAAGATTTGATGGCCGCGATGATGGCCTATCACGAAGAGCTGGCGAAAGCGGGCGTGCTGCTCGATGCGAACGGTCTGAAGCCGAGCACCGAGGGCTGGCGCGTGCAGTATTCGGGAGGCAAACGGACCATCATCGATGGGCCGTTCGCCGAAACGAAGGAACTCATCGCCGGCTACACGCTGATCCAAGTGCGTTCGCGCGAGGAAGCACTCGAGTGGGCACGACGCTTTCCCGCACCGTTCGGCGAGATGGCCGAGGGTGAAATCGAAGTAAGGCCGGTGTTCGAACTCGAGGATTTCGAGCCGAGCGCGGATATCGAGCGCTGGCGCCAACTCGAGGCAAACTGGCCCTGACCATGGCCAATCCGACCCATCGCGCGATCGAAGCGGTCTGGCGCATCGAAGCGGCACGCGTCGTCGCCCATGCCGCGCGGCTCGTGCGCGACATCGGCGTGGCCGAGGAGCTGGCGCAGGACGCGCTAGTCGCCGCGCTCGAGCATTGGCCGCGCGACGGGGTGCCCGACAATCCGGGCGCCTGGCTGATGGCCACGGTCAAGCATCGCGCGCTCGACAAGCTGCGCCAGGACGCGCTGCACGCAAGGAAGCACGAGGCGATCGGACGCGACCTCGACGCACTCGAAACCCATGTCGTGCCCGATTTCGTCGATGCGATCGATGCCGCGCGCGCCGACGATATCGGCGACGATCTGCTGCGCCTGATCTTTACGGCATGTCACCCGGTGCTGTCGACGGACGCGCGCGTCGCGCTGACGCTGCGGCTGTTGGGCGGGCTCGCGACGCACGAGATCGCGCGTGCGTTTCTCGCGCCGGAGCCGACGATCGCGCAGCGCATCGTGCGCGCCAAGCGCTCGCTGCGTGAAGCCCACGTACCGTTCGAGGTGCCGCGCGCCGAGGCACGCGCGGCAAGGATGGCGTCGGTGCTCGAAGTCGTCTATCTGATTTTCAACGAAGGGTATGCGGCCACGGCCGGCGAGGATTGGATACGGCCGGCACTGTGCGACGAGGCGCTGCGCCTGGGGCGGATCCTCGCCGAACTCGTGCAGGACGACAGCGAGGTGCATGGCCTCGTCGCGCTGATGGAGCTGCAGGCTTCGCGGCTGCATGCGCGCGTCGATTCGAACGGCCGTCCGGTGCTGCTCGCCGACCAGGACCGCTCGCGCTGGGATCCGCTGTTGATACGCCGCGGCCTAGCGGCGCTGGCGCGCGCCGAAGCGCTGGGCGGCGCCCTCGGTCCGTATGCGCTGCAAGCGGCACTTGCCGCTTGTCATACGCGCGCGCATCGCGCCGAGGACACCGACTGGGCTCGAATCGTCGCGCTTTACGATGCGCTTGCGCAAATCCATCCATCGCCGGTGGTCGAACTGAATCGCGCGGTCGCGGTCGGGATGGCCTATGGCCCGCAGGCGGCCTTTGCGATCGTCGAGGCGCTCGCAGCCGATCCCGCGCTCGCGCGCTATCACTGGCTGCCGAGCGTGCGCGGCGACTTGCTCGCGAAGCTCGGCCGGCATGACGAAGCGCGTTCCGAATTCGAGCGCGCGGCCGCGATGACGCAAAACGCGCGCGAGCGCGAACTGCTGCTCGTGCGCGCCGACACGATGCGCGGCGAACGCTGACTCCGGGGGGCGGTCGGCTGGCTGGGGGCGGATGGCGCGGTGGCCGGCGGGGCGGCTCGCGTGCGGAGACGTGGGCCGGCCCGCCGCCGCCAACTTCACGCCGCCAGCCGTGTCGTGCGCGATGACGGGCTTGAACTCGACCTCACCGCGGAGAGATGCGTGGGGCGGTGCGCCACGGCAGCCTGCGACGTTTCGCCGACATTGAACATCGCGATCGCGTCACGCAGCGCTTGCATCTGCTGAGCCATCGACTGCGAAGCGGCCGACAGCTCTTCGACGAGCGCCGCATTTTGCTGCGTGACTTCATCCATGTGGCTGACCGCTTGATTGACCTGCGCGATGCCGCGACTCTGCTCGCTCGATGCGGCCGAAATTTCATCGACGACGTCGGCCACTTTACCGGCACCCTGCTGGATCTCGGCCATCGTGCGCCGGACCTGTGCCGCTTGCGACTCGCCGGTGGTGACCGTCGTGACCGACGACTCGATCAACCCCTTGATTTCCTTGGCCGCGCTCGATGCGCGCTGCGCGAGGCTGCGCACTTCGCCCGCCACGACGGCGAAGCCTCTGCCTTGCTCGCCGGCGCGCGCCGCTTCCACGGCGGCATTGAGCGCGAGGATGTTCGTCTGGAACGCGATGCCCTCGATCAGCGCGGTGATTTCTCCGATGCGCGACGAATGCCGGCTGATCTCGGCCATCGTCCCCACCATCGCCTCGACGACACCGTGCGCCGTATGAGCGACCGATGAAGCGTTGCCGGCCAGCGCGCTCGCCGCCTTGGCGTTCTCGGCGTTCTCGGCGTTCTGCGACACGGTAGCCGTCAGTTCCTCCATGCTCGCCGCGCTTTCTTCGAGCGAAGCGGCTTGCGTCTCGGTTCGGGCCGACAGATCGGCATTGCCGGCGGCGATTTCATGCGTCGCGCTGTTGGCCGATTCGGAGGCCGTCCACACTTCGCGCAGCGCAGCCGACACGCGTTCGATCAGATCGTTGAATGCGATGGCGATGCGCGTCAGTTCGTCGTTGCCGAGCACCGGCGCGCGCAGCGTGAAATCGCGCGAACCGCTGATGCGCTCGATCGCCCCCCGCAGCGAGGTAATACCGGCGTTGAGGGAGCGCGAGAGCTTGAAGATCATGGCGCAGACGATTGCCATGCCGGTCAGCATGACCGAAAGCACGATGATGAACACCGTATCGACGAGCGAGTGCGCATCGGCGCTGCGCCGCTCGGCGACCTTGTTCATCTCCGTCGCCATCTTTTCGAGGTCGTGCTGGAACGGCTCGAAATCGGAGTGATAGAGGGCCGTCGTCTGGTCGGTGGCGCCCTTCGCGTCATGCGTCGCGAGGTCGAACAGCGCATGCGACTTCCGGTCGTACGCGGTCCACTTGGCGACGATGGCGCGGAACGCGTCGGCACGCGTGGGATCGACGATCGTCGAGTTCAACGTCGACGACCACTTGTCGACGTTGTGCTCGGCGTCCGAGAAGATCTTCTTGGTATCGTCGGCCGTCGGATCGAGCTGAATCGTGGAGAGCGCGCTCGCCTTGATTTCGGTGACGCCCTGCAAGACTTTCTCTCGTTCGTGCGAGACGTCTTCGGCCTTCATCGCCGCATTCAGGCCGATTGCGCATATGAGAACGCCGGCGCCCATCGAGAGCACGGTCACCAGTGAAAACACTTGCAGCTTGCGCCGAATATTCATCGTAGGCCTCGCGATTAGGATGGCGGACATGGACGCGCGCACTGCCTGTTGCGGGTCGTCTCATGTCTTTACGGCGGGCCGCCGATGAACATTGAGTGCGGACAAACACCAAAAAATCCTACTACGCAGGCGCAAACCGCACGACGCCGTCCCCGCCCTCCTGCCGCTCGAGTTCGCCCGCCAGCCACAGCAGGTGCAAGTGAGCGAGCGCCTCGCCCATCGCGAACGTCGTCTGATGAATATCCAGCGCGCGCTTGAACATCAGCGGCACGATGTCGGCCGCGCTCATCGGCCGGGCGGCGCAGGCCTCGCTCACCTCGGCCAGCCGCGCCACGTGATGCGCGCGCAACTGAGCGATACGCGTATGCAGGCCGCGGAACGGCTTGCCGTGCGACGGCAGCACGAGCGTATCGGCCGGCATCTGCTCATAGCGCCCGAGCGATTCCAGATACAGCGCCAGCGGATTGCCCTCCGGTTCGATGTCGAAGACGGAGACGTTCGTCGAAATACGCGGCAGCACCATGTCGCCCGAAATCAGCACGCCGGTGGCCTCGCAGAAAAGCGCCGCGTGTTCGGGCGAGTGGCCGTACCCCGTGACGACGCGCCAAGCATTCCCGCCGATGGGCACGACATCGCCTTCGCGCATGCGCCGATACTGCGTCGGCATCGACGGGACCAGCTTCGCGTAGTAGTCGCGCCGGTTGCGCAGCTTATCGAGTGCGACGGGATCCGCCAAACCGTGGCGAGCGAAGTGGCGCGCCGCGCCCTCGCCTCCGGCATTCGATCCGTCGCCGGCGGCCATCACGCGTCCGAGCATGTATTCGCCGAGCGTGATCCACAGCCGCACGTTCCAGCGCTCGCGCTCGCCGCCCTTGCAGATCCAATCGGCCAGCCCGAGATGATCGGGGTGACAATGCGTGACGATCGTGCGCAAGACGGGCAGCCCCCCCAGCTCGTGCTCGAAAACGTGCTCCCAGTTGGCTTTGATGGTGTCGTCGGCAATGCCGCAATCGACGACGGTCCATCCTGCCCGGCCGTCGATTTCGTCACGGAGCAGCCATAGATTGATGTGGTCGAGCGCGAACGGCAGCGGCATGCGCACCCAATAGACACCGGGCGCAACCTCGTGCAACCGCCCCGGGTCGGGCAACGTATCGGTGAACGGATAATCGAGTTGGTGTTCCAACGCATTCATCGGCAAAATCTCGGTCGAACGCAACCGGCCCATCGCCAGTTGCACAATATTCAAGTTGACGATAACGTAAACGTCCGTCGATTCTACCCCGACGCACCCGCCATGAACCAGCACTTCACGATCACCGAACTCGCACGCGAATTCGACGTCACGCCCCGCGCCATCCGCTTCTACGAAGACCAGGGGCTGCTCGCGCCGCGCCGCGAGGGCTCGAGCGGCCTGCGGCGCGTTTATTCGAATCGCGACCGCACGCGTCTGAAGCTGACGCTGCGGGGCAAACGGCTGGGCTTCACGCTGTCCGAGATTCGGGATTTGCTCGACCTGTACGAATCGCCAACCGATACCGTACCGCAATTGCATGCGTTCCTCGCGACGATCGCCGAGCACCGCCAAGTGCTCGAACGTCAGCTCGAGGATTTGACGGCCACGCTCGAGGATCTCGCGCAATACGAAACGCAGTGCCGCTCGATGCTGGCCGAGAACGGTATCGACTGCGTGCGCAGCGGTAGTCGTACCGATGCCTCGAACGACAATCTCGCCCAATCCGAGTCCGAGCGCCCATGAAGCACTTTCCCAAACTGCTGTCGTCGCAGATCGGCTTCGACGTCGCGCAGACGATGCTCGAGGGCTTTAATGGCCATTACAGCAATTTTCGCGCGGCGGCCGTGCATGCGAAGACGCTGTTCGAAGCCGCCGACTGGCTCGCGCTGCAGACGCTCGCGCGCGACCGGATCGCATCGTACGACGATCGCGTCGACGAATGCGTGCGCCTGCTCGAGGACGAATACGACGCCGAGAACATCGACGACGAAGTCTGGCAGCAGATCAAGCTGCACTACATCGGCCTGCTGACGAACCACCTGCAGCCCGAATGCGCCGAAACGTTCTTCAACTCGGTCTGCTGCAAGATCCTGCACCGCTCGTACTTCAACAACGACTTCATCTTCGTGCGGCCCGTGATTTCGACGGAATACCTCGAGAACGAGGAGCCGGCCGCCAAGCCGACCTATCGCGCCTACTACCCCGGCAAGGACGGCCTGCCCGCGACGCTCGAGCGCATCGTCACGAATTTTCAGCTCGAGCCGCCCTTCGAGGATTTGACGCGCGACGTCGCCTGCATCATCGATACGATCCACGACACGTTCGGCGCGTTTTCGGAAGCGTTCAACTTCCAGGTGCATGTGCTGTCGTCGCTGTTCTTCCGCAACAAAGCCGCCTACATCATCGGCCGCATCATCAACGGCGAAGTCATGGTGCCGTTCGCCGTGCCGATCCGCCATGTGAAGCCGGGCCTGCTCGCGCTCGATACCGTCCTGCTCAAGCGCGAACAGCTCCTGATCATCTTCAGCTTTTCGCACTCGTACTTTCTCGTCGACATGGACGTGCCCTCGGCCTACGTCGATTTCCTCGGCACGGTCATGCCGGGCAAGCCGAAGGCTGAAATCTATACGTCCGTCGGTTTGCAGAAGCAAGGCAAGAACAACTTCTACCGCGATCTGCTCAAGCATCTTTCGCATTCGAGCGACCACTTCATCGTCGCGCCCGGGATCAAGGGGCTCGTGATGGTCGTGTTCACGCTGCCGTCGTTCCCGTACGTCTTCAAGATCATCAAGGACGTATTTCCGCCGCCGAAAGATACGACGCGCCAGAAGATCCAAGACAAGTATCTGCTCGTGAAGCGCCACGACCGACTCGGGCGCATGGCCGACACGCTCGAATACTCGAGCGTCGCGCTGCCGCTCTCGCGCCTGGACGAGATGCTCGTGCGCGAACTCGAGAAAGAAGCGCCTTCGATGATCGAGTACGAAGGCGACTGCCTCGTCATCAAGCACGTTTATATCGAGCGCCGCATGGTGCCGCTCAACATGTTCCTGCAAAACGGCAACGAAGCCGACATCGAACACGCGATCAAGGAGTACGGCGATGCGGTCAAGGAGCTCATGCAGGCGAACATCTTCCCGGGCGACATGCTCTACAAGAACTTCGGCGTGACGCGCCACGGCCGGGTCGTCTTCTACGACTATGACGAGATCGAATATCTGACGGACTGCAACGTGCGCCACGTGCCGCAGGCGCGGACCGAGGAGGATGAAATGTCGGCCGAACCCTGGTACAGCGTCGCGCCGAACGACATCTTCCCCGAAACCTATTCGACGTTCCTGCTCGGCGATCCCACGGTGCGCCAGTACTTCATGCGCCATCACGCCGATTTCTTCGACCCCAAGCTCTGGCAAAAACACAAGGATCTGCTGCTCAAGGGCGAATTGCCCGACTTCTTTCCCTATGACGGCGGCGTGCGCTTTTGCAATCGCTTTCCCGCGCGGTTCGCCGCGCCGCGCGATGCCGATACGGTGCAAGACGCCGCATCGGCGCGCGCGGACGGCAGCGGCCCCGACGCCGCTCGCGCGGCATGAGCGACGAGCGACGCATACCCGGCCGCCGTCCCCCCGATAGCCCTTCAGGGCTCAACCACCACGACGCAGACGACGCACTATGAACGATCAGAACCATCCGCTCGCCCAGCTATTCGCCAACAACGAAGCATGGGTCGAGCGCAAGCTCGCCGAAGACCCGCAATACTTCGCACGCCTTGCCGATCAGCAGGCGCCCGAGTATCTCTGGATCGGCTGCTCCGATTCGCGCGTGCCCGCGAACCAGATCATCGGCCTGCCGCCGGGCGAAGTGTTCGTCCACCGCAACATCGCGAACGTCGTCGTCCACTCGGATCTGAACTGCCTGTCGGTCATCCAGTTCGCCGTCGATCTGCTCAAGGTCAAGCACATCATGGTGGTGGGGCACTACGGCTGCTCCGGCGTCGGCGCCGCGCTGCACGACCGCCGCGTCGGCTTGGCCGACAACTGGCTGCACCACATCCAGGACGTGCGCGCCAAGCATGCCGCACTGCTCGAGGAGTGGCCGATGGTGACGCGTCATCGCCGCCTCGTCGAACTCAATACGATCGAGCAAGTCGTCAACGTCTGCCGCACGACGATCGTCACCGATGCCTGGGCCCGCAGCCAGCCGCTCACGGTGCACGCGCTCGCCTACGGCGTGCACGACGGACGCGTGCGCAACATGGGCATGACCGTATCGGGCGCCGACGAGCTCGAGCCGACCTATCAACGCTGTATCGCCGCGCTGTCCGCCAAGCAGGCGGGATCGGCGCAGAACGACGTCCTCGCCGCCGACGCCGCGAGCCTCGCCGAGATCGAGGGCATCGCCAAGGGCGTGATCAAGGAGATCAAGCATGACTGATGCAACGCGCAACACGAAGGATCCGATCGTCATCGTCTCGGCGGCCCGCACGCCGATGGCGGCCTTCCAGGGCGAGTTCGCCTCGCTCACGTCGCCGCAGCTCGGGTCGAGCGCCATTGCCGCCGCGGTCGAACGCTCGGGGCTGAAAGCCGAGCAAATCGAGGAAGTGCTGATGGGGTGCGTGCTGCCCGCGGGCCTCGGCCAAGCACCGGCACGGCAAGCGGCATTGGGCGCGGGCCTGCCGCTCGCGACGGGCTGCACGACCGTCAACAAGATGTGCGGCTCGGGCATGCGCGCGGCGATGTTCGCGCATGACATGCTGGCGGCCGGCTCGGTCGACGTCATGATCGCGGGCGGCATGGAAAGCATGACGAACGCGCCGTATCTGCTGCCCAAGGCACGCGGCGGCATGCGCATGGGACACGGGCAAGTACTCGATCACATGTTCCTCGACGGCCTGGAAGACGCCTACGACAAGGGCCGCCTCATGGGCACCTTCGCCGAGGAGTGCGCGAGCGCCTACGGCTTCACGCGCGAGCAGCAGGACGCGTTCGCCATCGAATCGCTCGTGCGTGCGAAACGCGCGAACGAGGACGGCTCGTTCGCATGGGAGATCGCCCCGGTAAAGGTGGCGGGCCGCAAGGGCGACGAAGTCACGATCTCGCGCGACGAGCAGCCGTTCAAGGCCAATCTCGACAAGATTCCGACGCTCAAGCCGGCCTTCAGCAAGACGGGCACCGTCACGGCCGCGAACGCGTCGTCGATCTCCGACGGCGCTGCCGCGCTCGTCATGATGCGCGCGTCGACCGCCGAGAAGCTCGGCCTCGCGCCGCTCGCTCGCGTCGTCGGCCACTCGACGTTCGCGCAAGAGCCGTCGAAGTTCACCACGGCGCCCGTCGGCGCGATCCGCAAGCTGCTCGAAAAGAACGAGTGGCGCGCGAACGACGTCGATCTCTATGAAGTCAACGAAGCGTTCGCCGTCGTCACGATGGCGGCGATGAAGGACCATGCGCTGCCGCACGAGAAAGTCAACGTGAACGGCGGGGCCTGTGCGCTCGGCCATCCGATCGGCGCGTCGGGCGCGCGCATCCTCGTCACGCTGATCGGCGCGCTGCGCAATCGCGGCGCCAAGCGCGGCGTCGCGAGCCTGTGCATCGGCGGCGGCGAGGCGACGGCGATGGGGATCGAACTCGTTTGATCGAAGGCGTGCCGTGCCGGCGCGTCGATCGGCGCGCCGGTCAAGGTCGAGGTCGAATCGAAGGCATCGGGCGTAAGGAACGCATTCAACGCGTCCAACGCATCGGAAAGGAGGTGATCGATGAAGACAGTCTTGATCGTCGGCGCATCGCGCGGCCTCGGTCATGAGTTCGTGCGCCAGTACGACGCGGCCGGATGGCGCGTGATCGCCACGGCGCGCGACGACCGCGCGCTCGCCGAACTCGATTCGTTGAACGCCACGTCGATTTCCCTCGACGTCACCGAGCCGGACGACATCGCCGCGCTCGAATCCAAGCTCGCGGGCGAGCGGCTCGACACGGCGCTGATCGTGGCCGGCGTCTACGGACCGGCCACGGAAGGGGTCGAGCCGTTCACGGTCGAGGATTTCGATTACGTCATGACGACGAACGTGCGCGGCCCGATGATGCTGATGCCGGTGCTGCTGCCGCTCGTCGAATCGGCGCATGGCGTGCTCGGTGTCGTGTCCAGCCGCATGGGCAGCATTGCCGAAGCGACGGGCACGACGGGCTGGCTCTATCGCACGAGCAAGGCCGCCCTGAACTGCGCGCTGCGCGTCGCATCGTTGCAGACGCGGCGCGCGACCTGCCTCTCGCTTCACCCTGGCTGGGTGCGCACCGCCATGGGCGGCGCGCAAGCGGCGATCGACGTCGAGCGCAGCGTCTCGGGCATGCGCGCGGTCATTGCAGCGGCATCGGTCGATCGCGAGACCTATCACGGCCGGTTCGTGCAATACGACGGCACGGCGATCGATTGGTAGTCCCGGTAGTTCCGGTAGTTCCGGCGAACGTCATGCTCGGCGCGCACCGGCCTCGCTGCGACCTCACGCCGGCCACAATGATTAGAAAGCAGTCCTAACCAAATACGGAATTCACGGAGACATCCTCCATGGTGCTCGACCAAGACCACTCGATGATACGCGACGCCGTGCGCACGTTCGTGCGCGAGGCCATCGCGCCGCACGCGGCCGCGTGGGATCGCGAGCGCACGTTCCCGAAAACCGTGCACAAGCAGCTTGCCGAACTCGGCGCCTACGGCGTGCTCGTGCCGAGCGAGTATGGCGGCGCGGGGCTCGATGCGCTCGCGCTGGCGATCATGCTCGAGGAAATCGCGGCAGGCGACGGCGGCACGTCCACAGCCGTCTCCGTCAATAATTGCCCCGTTTGCAGCATCTTGCTCGCCTACGGCAGCGAGCAGCAAAAGCGCGAATGGCTCACCCCGCTCGCGAGCGGCGACATGCTCGGCGCGTTTTGTCTGACCGAACCGCAAGCGGGGTCGGACGCATCGGCGCTGCGCACAGTCGCCGTGCGCGACGGCGACAGCTACGTCATCGACGGCGTCAAGCAATTCATTACGAGCGGCAAGAACGGCGACGTCGCAATCGTGATGGCCGTCACCGACAAAGCCGCCGGCAAGCGCGGCATCAGCGCGTTCATCGTGCCGACGAATGCGCCCGGCTACATCGTCGCCCGGCTCGAAGACAAACTCGGCCAGCATTCGTCGGACACGGCGCAGATCGTCTTCGAAGGCTGCCGGATCCCGGCCGCCAATCGGATCGGCGCCGAGGGCGAAGGCTACAAGATTGCGCTCTCGGGGCTAGAAGGCGGACGCATCGGCATCGCGGCGCAAAGCGTCGGCATGGCGCGCGCGGCGTTTGAGGCGGCGCTCGCCTATGCGCGCGAACGGGAAAGCTTCGGCCAGCCTCTGTATGCGCACCAGGCCGTTCAATTCCGCTTCGCCGAGATGGCCACGCAACTCGAAGCCGCGCGTCAGCTCGTCTGGCATGCCGCCTCGCTCAAGGACGCGGGCCTGCCGTGCCTGACCGAAGCGGCGATGGCCAAGCTGTTCGCCTCCGAGGCGGCCGAGCGCATCTGCTCGAGCGCGATCCAAGCATTCGGTGGCTACGGCTACGTCAGCGACTTCCCCGTCGAACGCATCTATCGCGACGTGCGCGTTTGTCAGATCTATGAGGGCACGAGCGATATCCAGAAGATTCTGATCGCGCGAGGCCTGGCGCAATGACAACGGCGCCGACAACAGCGGCAGCCGACGCGAGCAAGCAGGCGCCACTCGAATGTCCGTGCGCGGGCACGGCACCGGGCCGCCCGGGGGGTGCGCGGGCGCCGCGGTTCGACGCCTGCTGCGGCCCCTACCTCGACGGCCGCGCCGTGGCCCCGACCGCGCTCGAACTGATGCGTTCGCGCTACACCGCCTATGTGCTCGGTCACACAGACTACCTGCGCGCGACATGGGACCCTGCCACCTGTCCCGCCGATCTCGACGTCGAGACGGACGCACCCGATGCGCCGCGCTGGCTCGGCTTGCAAGTGAAGCGATTCGAACCGCAAGACGCCCGGCACGCGATCGTCGAATTCGTCGCCCGCTACAAACAGGGCGGACGCGGACATCGACTGCACGAGGTCAGCCGCTTCGTGCGCGGCGACGACGAACGCTGGCGCTACGTGGACGGCGACGTCAGCGAGCGCTAACTTGCGCCCTTTTTCAGGCGATCTTTGCGCAGGCAAAGGTTGCCGACACATCGACCCGGACCGCTCGCGCGCCCCGGGTTCTCCTGCATTGCGCGTTTCATTTCGGCGACGCTACGATGGCCATGCTTGTGGTGCATCGGTGTTTTGGGGCGTCTTCGTTTCTTGACGGCCTAGCCGGCTGCAAATGCCGGTGACACAACCGCGCAATGGATTAAGCCCTTGTTTAATTCTTAGCGGCTCACCGCCACGCACCCCGTTCCCGCCGTTTTGCACGATCGGCTGCCGCCGTCCCGCCGCCGATGGGCCAAATTGCGGCCGGTGCCGGCCTCTTTTCGGGTAACGGCGTCACGAACGGCTCGCGGATACTGGCTAGATCGGATTGATCGATCGATTGATCAATCGGACCGGATAGTCCCCGCGACGCAAATTTGTAATCAGGGCAAACACGCGCATGAGTTTTAAAAACGTATTCGTCGGTTGTTTGTGCGCGTGCGCATGGGCCAGCGCTTTTGCCGGCGCGGACGTATCCTCGCCGAGCGATACGCACGCCATGCGCGAAATGACGATCGCCTCGAACGATGATACGAGGCCGCTCGGCCGCGCGAGCGTCGCACCGCTCGACTTCGGCACCACCGATTATGCGTTGCCCTCGCTCGCGGGCAACATGAACGAGCACATCGTGCGCATCCCCGTCGATGCAGCCGGAACAATTACGCTCGAGGCGACCATCTACAAACCCGACGGCGAGGGTCCGTTCCCGCTTGTCGTGTTCAACCACGGAAAGATCGAGGGCGACCCGCGCGCGCAGCCGCGCAGCCGTCCGCTCTCGTTCGCCCGCGAGTTCGTGCGGCGCGGCTATGTCGTCGTCGCGCCGAATCGCGAAGGTTTTGCCGATTCGGGCGGCACCTACCAGCAGGAAGGCTGCGACGTCGAAAAGAACGGCGTGGCGCAAGCCGCCGACGTGAAAGCGACGATCGCCTATATGTCGGGCAAATCGTACGTCGATGCATCGCACATGGTCGTGGCAGGCACGTCGCACGGCGGCCTGACCACGATGGCGTACGGCATGAACGCCGCGCAGGGCGTGCGCGGCCTCATCAATTTCTCGGGCGGCCTGCGGCAAGACGCCTGCGCCGGCTGGCAAGACAACCTCACGCACGCGTTCGAGCAGTACGGCGAGAGCGTGCACGTGCCTTCGCTGTGGATCTACGGCGACAACGATTCCGTTTGGAGTCCTAACTTGACGAAGCGCATGTACGCCGGCTACGTCGAGCACGGCGCGCGCGCCAAGATGGTTGACTTCGGCGATTACAAGAACGATGCGCACCGGCTCGTCGTCGATCGCGACGGCGTGCGGATCTGGTGGCCGACCGTCGAGGCATTCCTCGAGCGGATCGGCATGCCCACGCGTGTGCAGTACGAAGTGCAGGCGCCGGCGATTCCGCAGCCGTCGGGCTTCGCCGCGATCGACTCGATCAATGCCGTGCCTTACCTCGACGAGGCCGGCCGCGCCGCCTACCGCACGTTCCTCGAGCAGTACCCGACGCGCGCGTTCGCCGTATCGTCCACGGGCGCATGGTCCTGGGCCGAAGGCGGCGACAATCCGATGTCGACCGCGCTCGCCAACTGCAGCAAGGAAAACGGCAACTCGCCGTGCCGGCTCTACGCCGTCGACAATCACGTCGTTTGGAACGACAAGTCTTCCTCCACTTCGCAAACCGCATCGTCGACGACGCACGAGGACGCGGACGAATCCTCGCTGGCTAGCCGCGACTGAACCCGGCGATCGGGTTCGAGCGAATTCAAGCGAGTTCGCCAGCGGCCGTCGGTTTCAAGCGGCGCTCTCCTTGCGTTTGACGACCTGCGCCGTCGGCAGGCGTCGATCACCCATCACTAGAGAAACCGGACAGCAACACCGCCCGAAAATGCCCGGGCGCGCTCGAGGCTAGCCGTTCGTTTACCCCTATCCCTCCGACGTTTGAGAAGCCAGGCAGGCCGCCTGCGAACCGGTTTTGCCCACCGAGCCGAAAAAAATTTTCCGTGGGGGGTCCCGCTCTGCCGTCGCTAACTGAGTCCATTTCAATCGATTCCCCCAAAAGCGTCGCCAGATGGTCCCAACTGCGTCCAAGCGCCCGTCGGACCGCCGTCCAGGGGCAGGTGCAATCGCGCGCCGAACGCGTTAATCTCACGCCGTTTTTGTCCACGCGGCGCCTGTCGAGCATGGCGAATCGACAGACCTGTCGCGCGTTTTCCGCATGAATAGGGCGCGACCGCGCGCCGCTTTCGCGCGATGGAGCGGTGATTGAACAGACAAGCAACAGACGAACGTCAAGCGCGGGACCACGCCCACCACGACGCAGCCGAACGCGATTGGGTCGCCCGCAGCCTGAAGGCCGTCTGGCATCCGTGCACGCAGATGAAGCACCACGAGCGGCTGCCGCTCGTGCCCGTGGCTCGAGGTAAAGGCGCCTGGCTCTACGACCGGGCGGGCCATCGCTATCTCGACGCCATCAGTTCGTGGTGGGTCAACCTGTTCGGCCACGCGAACGACGACATCAATGCCGCGTTGAAGCTGCAGTTGGACACGCTCGAGCATGCGATGCTCGCGGGCTGTACGCACGAATGCGCCGTCGAACTCGCCGAGCGGCTGTCGGCCATGACGCACGGCACGCTCGGCCACGCGTTCTTCGCATCGGACGGCGCATGCGCCGTCGAGATCGCGTTGAAAATGAGCTTCCACTACTGGCGCAACCGGGGCCGGGCGGAAAAGCGCGAATTCGTCTGCGTCGCCAACGGCTATCACGGCGAGACGATCGGCGCGCTCGGCGTGACCGACGTGGCCTTGTTCAAGGATGCCTACGACCCGCTGATCCGCTCCGCCCACATCGTCGCCTCGCCCGACGCGCGCCGTGCCGGATCCGGCGAAAGCGCGGGGGACGTCGCGCAGCGCGCGCTCGAGGACGTCCGAGCCCGGCTCGAAACGCATGGCTCGCGCATCGCCGCGCTCATCGTCGAGCCGCTCGTGCAATGCGCGGCCGGGATGGCGATGCACGACAGCGCCTACGTGGCGGGCCTGCGCAAGCTATGCGACGAATACGACGTGCATTTGATCGCCGATGAAATCGCCGTCGGCTGCGGCCGCACCGGTACCTTCTTCGCCTGCGAGCAAGCCGGCATTTGGCCCGATTTCCTTTGCCTGTCGAAAGGGATCAGCGGCGGCTACCTGCCGCTCTCGCTCGTCCTCTCGCGCGACGAGATCTATGCCGCGTTCTACGACGACGACACTACACGCGGCTTCCTGCATTCGCATTCGTACACGGGCAATCCGCTCGCCTGCCGGGCAGCGCTCGCCACGCTCGACCTGTTCGCGCGCGACGACGTGCTCGCGCAAAACGAAAAGAAGAGCGCCCTCTTGATGGAGGCGCTGTCGCCGCTTCGCTCGCATGAAGCCGTGCGCCACTTCCGTCGCACCGGCACGATCGTCGCGTTCGACGCGGCCGTCGAGGGGGACGCCGCACGCACGTTCTCCCGTCGCTTCTTCGAACAAGCTTTGTCGCGAGAGCTGCTGCTGCGGCCGATCGGCACGACCGTCTACTTGATGCCGCCGTATATTTTGGACTCCGAAACGATTGCACTGCTCGCCTCGCGCACTCGCGAGACGTTCGAAGCCACACTGGCAGCGGGAGTTCGATGATGGTTCTGCTCGATACCTTGAAAGAAGGCCTCTCCGATCTCGACGCGCGCGGGCTCACGCGCCGGCGCCGCGTCGCCGACACGCCGTGCGCCGCGCATATGACGGTGGACGGCCGTGCGATCGTCGGCTTCGCGAGCAACGACTACCTCGGGCTCGCCGCGCATCCGCTGCTGGCCGAAGCCGTCGCGCAAGGCGCGCATCGCTACGGCGCGGGCAGCGGTGGCTCGCACCTGCTCGGCGGCCATTCGCGCGCGCACGCGATCCTCGAGGACGAACTCGCGGCGTTCGCGGGCGGCTTCGTCGATACGCCGCGCGCGCTCACGTTCTCGACGGGCTACATGTCGAATCTCGCCGCCGTCACCGCGCTCGCGGGACGCGGCACGACGCTGTTTTCCGACGCGCTGAACCACGCCTCGCTGATCGACGGTGCGCGGCTGTCGCGTGCCGAGGTGCAAATCTATCCTCACGCGGATACCGAAGCACTCTCGGCGATGCTCGACGCCTCCGATGCCTCGGCGAAGGTGATCGTCACCGATGCCGTGTTCAGCATGGACGGCAGTATCGCCCCCCTCGCGCGGCTGCTCGAACTGGCCGAGCGGCATGGCGCGTGGCTCCTCGTAGACGACGCCCACGGCTTCGGCGTGCTGGGCCCGCAGGGCCGGGGCGCCGTGGCGCAGGCCGCGCTGCGCTCGCCGCATCTCGTCTACCTGTGCACGTTCGGCAAGGCCGTCGGCGTGGCCGGGGCTGCCGTCATCGCGCACGAGACGGTCGTCGAATGGCTGCTGCAGCGCGCGCGGCCCTATATCTTCACGACGGCCGCGTCGCCTGCCGAAGCGCATGCCGTCTCGGCCAGCCTCGCGCTGATCGCGGGCGAGGAAGGCGAGGCGCGCCGCCGGCATCTGCAGGCGCTGATCGAGCGCACGCGGACGATCTTGCGGAGCACGCGCTGGCGCCCGATCGATTCGCCGACCGCGGTGCAGCCGCTCATCATCGGCAGCAACGAGGAGACGCTCGCGCTCGCGGCCCGCATGGACGCAGAAGGATTATGGGTGCCGGCCATCAGGCCGCCCACCGTGCCGGCCGGTACTTCTCGCCTGCGCGTTTCGCTTTCGGCGGGCCACAGCTTCGCCGATCTCGACCGGCTAGAGGCCGCCCTCGCTCTCACGGGAGAATCTGCATGACGCGCATGACGCCGCCGCTTTCCTTGTTCGTCACCGGCACCGATACCGAGATCGGCAAAACGCTCGTCTCGTGCGCGCTGCTGCGCGGATTCGCCAAGGCGGGGCTGTCCGCCGCGGCGATGAAGCCGATCGCCGCAGGCGCGTATTTGAGCGCGGAAGACGGCCTCTGGCACAACGAGGATGCCGATCAGCTCGACGCGGCTTCCGGCGCGCTGCTGCCGCCCGAGGTCAGAACGCCTTACCTGCTCAAAGCGCCGGCCGCCCCGCACATCGTGGCCGCGCAAGAAGGCCGCACGCTCGAGATCGCGCCGATCGTCGACTGTCATCGCGAAGCGCTGCGACGCGCGGACGTCGTCGTCGTCGAAGGCGTCGGCGGCTTTCGCGTGCCGCTCGATCACAAGCGCGACACGGCCGACCTCGCGCTCGCGCTCGGGCTGCCCGTCGTGCTCGTCGTCGGCGTGCGGCTCGGCTGCATCAACCACGCGCTGCTCACGGCCGAGGCGATCGCCTCGCGCGGCCTGCATCTCGCGGGCTGGGTCGCGAACGTCGTCGATCCGCAGATGCGCTTCGCCGACGAAAACATCGAGACCCTCCGCACCTGGCTCCACCGCGAGCACGGCGTGCCGCTCATCGGCACCGTGCCTTATCTCGCACCGCCGTCGGCGGAACTGGCCGCGACGCACCTCGACATGACGACGCTGTTAAGCGCGCTGCAAGCGCACGCGGGTTGATCGGACCGCTTTCGACCCGCCCTTTAGACTCCATCGATTCCCAACCGGATCCACGCTATGACTGAAGCCCAAAACGCCATGCAGACCGCCTCGCAAGACTCCGACACGGCGCGCGGCGGCGATGCGAAGGAGACTGCCGCCCCGCGCTGGCGCGTCGCCGACGTCGTCGCGCTGTACGAGATGCCGTTCAACGATCTGCTCTACCGCGCGCAGCAAACGCATCGCGAGCACTTCGACGCCAACGAGATCCAACTCTCGACGCTGCTCTCGATCAAGACGGGCGGCTGCGAGGAAGACTGCAAGTACTGCTCGCAATCGTCGCACTACGACACGGGGCTCAAGGCCGAGAAGCTGATGGACGTCGACGCGGTGCTCGATGCGGCGCGCGTCGCGAAGGAAAACGGCGCCACGCGCTTTTGCATGGGCGCGGCGTGGCGCAGCCCGAAAGAGCGGCACCTCGAGCCGATCACGGCGATGATCCGCGGCGTGAAGGCGATGGGCCTCGAGACCTGCATGACGCTCGGCATGCTCGAGGACGACCAAGCGAAAACGCTGCGCGAGGCCGGACTCGACTACTACAACCACAACCTCGATACGTCGCCCGAGTTCTACGGCCAGATCATTTCGACGCGCAGCTATCAAGAGCGCCTCGATACGCTGGAACGCGTGCGCGATGCGGGCATCAACGTTTGCTGCGGCGGCATCATCGGCATGGGCGAATCGCGCCGCGAGCGCGCGGGGCTCATCGCGCAGCTCGCGAACATGGACCCGTATCCCGAGTCGGTGCCGATCAACAATCTCGTCGCGATCGAAGGCACGCCGCTCGGCCACGTCGATCCGATCGATCCGTTCGAGTTCGTGCGCACGATCGCCGTGGCGCGCATTACGATGCCGCGCGCGGTGGTGCGGCTTTCGGCCGGGCGTCAGCAGATGGACGACGCGCTGCAGGCAATGTGTTTCTTGGCCGGCGCGAATTCGATGTTCTACGGCGATCAATTGTTGACGACGGGCAACCCGCAAGCCGATGCCGACCGTAAGCTGCTCGACCGGCTCGGCATGCGCGCGGGAAGCGCGGAGCCGATGGAAGCCGGCGTATCGTGCTCGGGCGGCTGCGGCGGCCACTGACATCGCGCGCGCCTTGACGACGGAGGCCGCTCGCCCTAGCGGCCTCCGTCGTCTCGTTGTCGGCCTTTCTGCTCCGAGCCCCGCTCACGCGGCATCGTCCGCGAAACGAATGACACGGAATCGGCTTGCCTCGCCCGCGTTCGTCGCGCTCGCGGCGAGGTACGCTTGCGGACGGCCGATGTCGATCCGCGACACATAGTCACCGTTCACGGTACGCAACGTCATCGACGTTCGATCGGCATCGGCAAATTCGTAGTTGAACGTCGTCCATTCGTTCTTTTGAGCCGTGACAAGGCCGTCCACATGCGGTGTTGCCGGATCCGGCGCGACCGCCCAAAATCTGTCCGCGGCCGGATTGTAAAGAACCACGGTGGACTCGCCCGCGCCCCAACCTGCCCGCTGCCTGCAGCTCGCATCAGCTCGATCGTTCTTGATCGTCAGATCGCCGAATTGATCCGTGCAGACAAAACGTCCATTCTCCGTCATGAGATAAATCGTCTCGAAATCCATAAGCTCCAGCTCCGCTGAGTAGGTCAATCACGCCCCGGCCGTTCGCGAGAAACCTGGGCTGGGTTCTTGCGGCTAGGTTCGCGCCTTGCTGCCGTGCATTTATCGCACGTACAAAGCGGCCTACTAGCGGGTTCTCGAAATTTCAGACCATCGCGCCATCCGCTCCCGCGCCAGACATTGACGACACGCGTCGCCCCGTCTCGATTCACAAATTCTTCTTATCGTTTCGCCACACTGTCCGCCGCGCAGCCGCGCCTCGCGTGCGTGCGTGCGTATAGCGCTCGCCCCCGCCCTGCCTGCCGCAATCGAAAGCCCCGAACCCCTCGAACGAATACGCAGCGAAGAACCAGGAGAACTCGATGACTTCGAACAGCCGCCGTCGTTTCCTTCAATCGATGGCCCAATCGGCCGGCGCCGCCGCCGCGATGACGATCTTTCCGGACTCGATCCGCCGCGCACTCGCGATTCCGGCGGCCTCGCGCACGGGCACGATCCGCGACGTCGAGCACGTCGTCGTTTTCATGCAGGAAAACCGTTCGTTCGATCATTACTTCGGCCATCTTCCCGGCGTGCGCGGCTACAACGATCGCTTCCCGATCCCGCTGCCGAACGGCGCTCCCGTGTGGCGGCAGCCGTCGAAGGAGAACCCCGCGCAGCCCGTGCTGCCGTTTCACCTGAACACGCAGACGACGAGCGCCCAATGCGTGGGCGACCTCGATCACTCGTGGTACGCGACGCAAAACGCCATCGACGCCGGCCGCTACGACATGTGGCCCGCGTACAAGACCGACTTGACGATGGGCTACTACCTGCGCGCGGACATTCCGTTCCACTACGCGCTCGCCGATGCGTTCACCGTCTGCGACAACTACTTCTGCTCGATTCCCGGCTCGACGCACCCGAATCGCTCGTATCTGATGACGGGCACCGTGGATCCGACCGGCACGATGGGCGGGCCGCTGCTCGACAACAACGACTATGTGGACGGCGACGGGCCGCCCGCCTACCAGATTCTGTCGTGGCCGACTTTCCCCGAGCGCCTGCAGGCGGCCGGCATCTCGTGGCAGGTCTATCAGCAAGGGCTGACCTGGGTCGATCCGCTGAACGGCAACTACGGCACGAACATCCTGATGAACTTCGCGCAGTACATCGACGCGCCGCAGGGCTCGCCCCTGCAGCAGCGCGCGATGACGGTGCGTTCGCTCGATCAGTTGAAAGCCGACGTCCTCGCGAACAATCTGCCTCAGGTCTCGTGGCTGCTGCCGCCTGCCGCGTACTCCGAGCATCCGAAGTACACGCCGGCCTACGGTGCCGAGTACACGTCGCAGATTCTCGACGCGCTGACGGCGAACCCCGAGGTGTGGAGCAAGACCGTCCTGTTCATCATGTACGACGAAAACGACGGCTACTTCGACCACATCGTGCCGCCGCAGCCGCCGACCACCCGCGCACAGGGGCTCTCGACCGTCACGACCGACGGCGAGATCCACAATGTCGTCAACCCGGCCCGCGGCGGCCACTACACCGCCGACAACCTGCCCTACGGCCTCGGACCGCGGGTGCCGATGACCATCGTCTCGCCTTGGACCAAGGGCGGCTTCGTGTGCTCGCAGGTGTTCGATCACACGTCGGTGATCCGCTTCATCGAGACGCGCTTCGGCGTTCATGAATCGAACCTGACGCCATGGCGCCGCGCGGTTTGCGGCGATCTGACGTCGGCATTCGACTTCCGCTCGCCCGATGCGACGATGCCGCCGCTGCCCGATACGAGCAACTACAAGTCGATCGCCGACAACCAGTGCTCGACGCTGCCCCCGCCCAGCGTGCCGGCTACCCCCGGTGCCGTCGATCCGCAAGAGCCCGGCGTGCGCCGCGCGCGTGCCCTGCCCTACGAGTTGCACGTGAACGGGCACGCGGATGCCGACGAAGCAACGTTCGCGCTGCATTTCGTCAACACCGGCGAGCAAGGCGCGAACTTCTACGTCTATGCGAAGAATCGGACGGATGGCCCGTGGCGCTATACGGTCGAGGCGCACAAGTCGCTGCGCGATGCGTTCGATCTGCGCGTGACGAACGGTGTCTATACATTCACGGTCTACGGTCCGAACGGTTTCGTGCGCGACTTCGCCGGCACCGTGACGCTCGATGGCGCGGATAGTACGAATGGCACGAATGGCGAACTCAGCCGACGCCACGCGGGAAACGTGGAAGTCACCACGGGCTACGACGTCGCGAACGGGCACCTGTGCCTGCGCTTCGCCAATCGCGGCCATGATCACGTGAGACTTTCCGTCGTCGACAACGCCTACGGCGTACCGATGCGGCAAATCGAACTTGCGCCGCACAGCGAACACGAGGCCTGCTGGCGCCTGGCCGACAGCCATCATTGGTACGACTTGACGGTGACGGCGGAGACGACGATGACGGCCGGCGGTGCACCCACGTTCGTCCGGCGTTTCGCCGGTCACGTGGAAACGGGGCGCCCGAGCTTCACCGACCCGGCAGCCGTCGCGCCGGTGACGACGTTCGGCTGAAACCCCTCGCGGCGTTGGATCCGATGCGGCCCGCCGACGCGGGCCGCAGTCATATCGGCCAGCGCAATGGCAATGGCGATGGTGCTGGCAATGGCACGAAGAGGCCTTAAAATAGCGCCCATCGCCCGCAGAGATGGGGCGCGGCACAATCGCGCCCAAGCCACCGCATGAAGATCTTGTTGTACACACCGCAAGCCGATGACGCGCCCGCATGGATCGCGTCGCTCGCGCGCGAGCTGCCGTCTGCCGACGTGCGCCTCTGGTCGCCCGGCGATACGGCCGCCGCCGACTATGCCATCGTCTGGCGCCCGCCGGCCGAACTGTTCGCGCAGCGCGAGCGATTGCGCGCCGTGTTCGTACTCGGTGCGGGCGTCGATGCGCTACTTGCGCTCGAGCGGCGCGAACCCGGCACGCTGCCGGCCGGCGTGCCGCTCGTACGGCTCGAAGATACCGGCATGGCCGAGCAGATGGCCGAATACGCGATCCATGCCGCGTTGCGCTACCTGCGCCGCTTCGACGAATACGAACGGGCGCAGCGTGAAGGCATCGAAGGCACTCAAGGCGTGGCGCCGTGGCATGCGCTCGAACCTCATCCGCGCGAATCGTTTCACATCGGCGTGCTCGGGCTCGGCGCGCTCGGCGCATATGTGGCGACGGCGCTCGCCTCGCTGGGCTTCCCGGTACGCGGCTACAGCCGCAGCGCGAAGACGATCGACGGCGTCGCCACCTTCGCCGGACGCGGCGAGCTGCCCGTATTCCTCGGCGGCTTGAAACTGCTCGTCAACCTGTTGCCGAGCACGCCCGACACCGACGGCATCCTCAACCGCGACACGTTCTCTCATCTTGCGCCGGGGGCCTACCTGGTCAACTTGGCGCGAGGCGCGCACCTCGTGGAGGGCGATCTCATCGACGCGCTCCGCGAAGGCACACTCGCCGCCGCCACGCTCGACGTCGTCGCGCAGGAACCGCTCCCAAGCGAGCATCCGTTCTGGCGCATGCCGCGCGTGACGATCACGCCGCATATCTCCGCGCAGACACTGCGCGAGCCGGCGGTCGCGCAAATTGCGCGTAAGATTGAAGCGCTTGCACGCGGAGAGGAAATCGGCGGCATCGTCAACCTCCTCCGCGGCTACTAAAATCGCCCATCATGGCTGGCGGCTTCGCTTGCGTTCAGGCTCGTTCGCGCCGGACGCCGCGCCCATTTGCTTAGCATTCCAAACGAATATCATCGAGGAGACATTCCATGTCTTTGCCTAGCTCAGTCAAGATCGTCGAAGTCGGCCCGCGTGACGGGCTGCAAAACGAAAAGGAGTTCGTGGCGACCGAGGTCAAGATCGATCTCGTGAACCGCCTGTCGGCGGCCGGCTTTCGCAATATCGAAGCGGCATCGTTCGTCTCGCCGAAGTGGGTGCCGCAAATGGCCGACGGCGCGCAGGTGATGGCCGGCATCGAGCGCCGCCCGGGCGCGATCTACTCCGTGCTCACGCCGAACATGAAGGGCTTCGACGGCGCGCTCGCCGCCCATGCGGATGAGATCGTCATCTTCGGCGCCGCGAGCGAGGCGTTCTCGCAGAAGAACATCAACTGCAGCATCGCCGAGAGCATCGCGCGCTTCGAGCCCGTCGCGCGCGCCGCGAAGGAAAGCGGCCTGCGCGTGCGCGGCAGCATTTCGTGCGCGCTCGGCTGCCCCTATCAAGGCGACGTGCCGGTCCCGTCCGTCGTCGACGTCGTCCAGCGCATGGCCGCGCTAGGCTGCGATGAGATCGACATTGCCGATACGATTGGCGTAGGCACGCCGGGCCGCACGCGAGAGGTCTTCGCGGCCGTCACGAAGGTGTTCCCGAGGGAGCAACTGTCCGGGCATTTTCATGACACGTACGGGCAAGCACTCGGCAACATCTATGCGGCGCTGCTCGAAGGCATCGAGATTTTCCACGCCTCGGTGGCCGGGCTCGGCGGCTGCCCCTATGCGAAGGGCGCCACGGGCAATGTCGCGACCGAAGACGTCCTGTATCTGATGAACGGCCTCGGCATCGAGACGGGCATCGATCTCGAGGCCGTCGTCTCGATCGGCGAGTTCATTTCGAAATCGATCGGGCGCGCGAACGCCTCGCGCGCGGGACGCGCGCTGCTCGCGAAAGCGGCAAACGCCGCATGCGCCTCGTGAATTCGAACGTTCGACCACGGAACGATCGAAGCGCACAATAGAAACGCGGAAACGCAGGAACGAAGGCGACATGGAGCATCAGCACATCACACCGACCAACATGCCCGATGGAGCGGACGCATCGGAACCGCTCGCCGCGCTGCCCGATTCGGCGCAGCGCGTGGCGCTGCTGCTGCGCGAATGCGGACACGAAAAGCCCGTCGTCATGCTGCCGCAAACGGGCAAGACGTCGGCCGAGGCCGCCGCGGGGCTCGGCTGCTCCGTCGCGCAAATCGCGAAATCGATTCTGTTTCGCCGGCGTGACGACGATGCGCCCGTGCTCGTCGTGGCAAGCGGCGTCAATCGCGTGGATGAGGAGAAGGTCGCGCAGCATGTCGGCGACATCGCCCGGGCCGACGCGAAGTTCGTCCGCGAAAAAACGGGCTACGCGATCGGGGGCGTCTGCCCGATAGGGCATTTGACCCCGCCTGTCACGCTCATCGATTCGGATTTGCTGCAGCTCGATAGCCTCTGGGCCGCGGCGGGTCATCCGCACGCGGTGTTCAATTTGTCGCCGCAGGAATTGATCGCGCTGACGGGTGCGCCCGTCGTGGACGTCGCATTGCGCGCGTAGCCGCGCAGGTGCTGCATCGCGCCTAGCGGAGCCCGGAATCGGGAATCGTCGCACAAAAAAGAAAGCCGTTCATCATCGAGGACGAACGGCACAATTTACGACGTGATCAGCGCCGGGTGTCATGATACCGACGCGCCCGCGTGGGTCGCATCGGTGATTTCCCTGCAGATCGGCGAGCGCCGCGTTCAGTCGCATTCCGCGGCGCGATACGCCACGCGCCGGCGCGGCACGATGCGCCATCCGAAGTTCACCCCAGCCGCCGCGAGCAGAATGAGCACAGCGCCCACAACCTGCACCCACGCCAGCGTTTGGCCGAATGCGAAGCGGTCGCAGACGATCGCGACGATCGGGTAGATGAACGAGAGCGCGGCCGTCATCGACGTCGGCAATTTCTGAATCGCACCGTAAAGCAGGATGTATACCAGCCCCGTGTGCACGATGCCGATCGTGCCGAGATCGGCCCATGGCATCGCCGTGGCCGGCAGCGCATGGTAGTTCACGAAGGGTGCGAGCAGGAACACCCCGAGCGTGACTTGAATCAACGCGATCAATTGCGGCGGCGTTCCCTTGAGCCGCTTCGTGATGATCGAGGAGACGGCATAGAAGAACGCGGCACCGAGCGCGTAGCCGATCCCTTTCAGATATTGCCCGGGCACGGCCAGCACGGCCGGCTGCACCTTCACCACCAGCATGAGGCCGGCGAACGCGACGCCGAGCCACGCCGCCGTCGATGCCGTGATGCGCTCGCGGAACACGACCGCGCCGAGCGCGACGAGCATGAACGGCTGCGTGTTGTAAGCGACCGTCGCCATCGATATCGAGGCGCGCGAGTACGCCGCGAACAGCAGCACCCAGTTCGCGACAATCGCGGCGCCGCCCGCGGCTGCGAGGCCGAGCGTGCGCCACGTCAGCATGTCCTTGCGGATCAAGCCGAGCGCCCAGCAAATCGCCGCGAGCGTCGGCGCACCCAGCGCGCAACGCACGAAGACGACGTTTTGGGGCGACTGCCTCGACGCGACGACGAGCCATCCGATCGTGCCCGAGATCAACATCGCGGCAATCATTTCGAAGGCGCCGCGCCGGATTTCCTGTCCTGTCTGGTTAGCCATGGATGCACCTGTCCTGGGTTCTGGGTGTTTGGTTTTGCGGCTTTCGGTGGCTAGCCCCACGATGGAAGGCGCCGCCGAAAATCGAAGTCCGATGCAAATCAGTCTAGCGATTTGAAACTCGCATAGACATGGCTAAACTTAGGTCAATCATCAATTTTGTCTTCGAATCGAAGGTTGATATGTCAAAACGCCTTGCCAATGGTTCGACCGCCGGGGATCTCGACGCGACCGATCGCGCCCTGCTTCGGCTACTGGCCGAGGATGCCCGTACGCCCATCGCGGACCTCGCACGCGAGATCGGGCTTTCAGCGCCGAGCACCGCCGAGCGCCTTCGCCGTTTGGAGGGGCAAGGCGTGATCGAGCGCTACACCGTGCAAATCGATCCGCGCGCGCTCGGCTACACCTTGCAGGCGATCGTGCGCGTGAAGCCGCTGCCGGGGCAATTGCATCTCGTGGAAGACGAAATTCGCCGTATCCCCGAATTCGTCGAGTGCGACAAGGTCACGGGCGACGATTGCTTCATCTGCCGGCTCTTTCTGCGCACGATCGAGGAACTCGACGAGATCTTGATGAAGGTCGGCGAGCGCGCGGAGACGAGCACGGCAATCGTCAAGGCAACGCCCGTCGCGCGGCGCTTGCCGCCGCTCGGGCAGGCCGAGCCTCGCACGGCGCGCGGCGCCGCGGAGACTCGCAAGGACGAGGAGGGTGAAGCGGAGAAGCAACCGCGCGCGCTCAAGCGCGGTGTTCGCTGAGGCGTCCTTCGGGCTTCACCATGCGCTCGCCCGATTCGTCGGCTTCGAAGAAATCATGGATTTCGGCGATTAGCGCATCGGGCGCTTCCTCGGGGATGTAGTGCCCGCATGGGAGCGCGCGGCCGCTGACGTCGCGCGCGACGCGCTGCCACTCGCGCAACGGGTCGAAGCAGCGCGCAACGACGCCCTCCCCGCCCCACAGCACGCGCAACGGGCATCCGATCTTGCGTCCGCGCTCCAGATCGGCCCGGTCGTGCTCGAGATCGATCGTGGCCGAGGCGCGATAGTCCTCGCACATCGCATGGACGGCCCCGGGCGAGCACAACGCGTCGCAATACTCGCGCAGCGCGTCGGGTTCGAACGGCGCCAGCCCCGCGTGACGGTTGCCCATGACGCCTTTCACGTAGGCCTCGGGATCCGCGCCGATCAGCGTCTCGGGCAGCGGGTGGGGCTGAATCAGGAAGAACCAGTGAAAGTAGGCCGTTGCAAACGCGCGATCGGTGGCTTCGTACATGGCGAGCGTCGGCGCGATATCGAGCAGCATCATGCGCTCGACGGCGTCCGGGTGATCGAGCGCCATCCGATGCGCGACGCGCGCGCCGCGATCGTGCGCGCAGACGAAAAAGCGCTCGAACCCGAAATGACGCATGACGGCGACCTGATCGGCCGCCATCGTCCGCTTCGAGTACGGCGCGTGCGTGTTGTCGCTCGCCGGCTTGCCCGATCGGCCGTAGCCGCGCAGGTCGGTGGCGACTACGGTGAAGTGCTTCGCAAGGCGTTCCACGCAGCGATCCCAGATCCGATGCGTCTGCGGATGCCCATGCAGCAGCAGTAAAGGGGGACCGTCGCCGCCAGTCTGCCCGAAGATTTCGACGCCGTCGGCGTCGACGCGAAACGGAGTAAAGTCGGCGAAACTCATAGCGTTCGTCCTGCCTCTTAATCGTTGTTCGAACCTTCCGTATTTTAGGTGTGTGGATGACGCGCGCCCGTTCGGAGGGCCACGAAACGTAGAACCAGAGCACTCACTCCAAAGCTTCGGGCCGCAACGGCGCGGTTTAGATCGTTTATAATTCGAACGTTCGTTCTTTTATCGAGAGGAGACACGCGTCATGGCCCTGCCCGCCGCTTTACAGAATCTGACGCTGCCTGTCGTCGCGTCGCCGATGTTCATCGTCAGCTATCCGGACCTGGTGCTTGCGCAGTGCAAGGCCGGGATCGTCGGCTCGTTCCCCGCCCTGAACGCGCGGCCGGCCGAATTGCTCGACGAATGGCTGACGCAGATCGGCGAAGGGCTTGCCGCGCACCGCGCCGCGAACCCCGATGCGCGGATCGGGCCGATCGCGGTCAACCAAATCGTTCATCAGTCCAATACGCGGCTCGAGCACGACGTGCGCGTCTGCGTCGAACACAAGGTGCCGATCTTCATCACGAGCCTGCGCGCGCCGGCCAAGGAGATCATCGATGCCGTGCACAGCTACGGCGGCATCGTGCTGCACGACGTCATCAACCTGCGCCATGCGCAAAAGGCGCTCGAAGCCGGCGTGGACGGCCTGATCCTCGTCGCGGCCGGTGCCGGCGGACACGCGGGCACGACCTCGCCGTTCGCGCTCGTCGGTGAAGTGCGGCGGATTTTCGACGGCCCCATCGTGCTCTCGGGCTCGATCGCCAACGGCGGCTCGATCCTCGCCGCGCAGGCGATGGGCGCCGATCTCGCCTACATGGGCACGCGCTTCATCGCGACCCAGGAAGCGCACGCCGTGGACGACTACAAGCACGCAATCGTCAGTGCCAGTGCATCGGACATCATCTACACGAACCTGTTCACGGGTGTGCACGGCAATTACATCCGCGAAAGCATCGTCAACGCCGGGCTCGACCCCGAGGCGCTGCCCCTTTCCGACAAGACGAAGATGAACTTCGGCAGCGACAAGGCGAAGGCGTGGAAGGACATCTGGGGCGCGGGCCAAGGCGTCGGTTTGATGGACGATGTGCCGAGCGTGGCCGAACTCGTCGCCCGCCTGAAGCGCGAATACGACGAAGCGCGCGAGCGCGTGCTGGCGGCGCGGTAATTGGTTGAACGAAGCGGTGCGAGGCGGCGCTTCACATATTGCGCCGGTACTGCCCGCCCACCTCGAACAGCGCGTGCGTGATCTGCCCGAGCGAGCAGACACGCACCGCCTCCATCAGCACGGCGAATACGTTCTCACCGTCGATGACGGCGCGCCGCAAACGCTCGAGCATCGGACCGGCTTCGCCGCGATGACGCGCGTGGAACGCGGCCAACCCATCGAGTTGATTCTGCTTTTCCTCGCGCGTCGAGCGCGCTAGGGCGAGCGGCCCGTGCGCGTCGTGCTCCTGTTCGCCGACGAACGTATTGACGCCGACGATCGGATACGAGCCGTCGTGCTTGCGATGCTCGTAGCGCATCGATTCGTCTTGGATGCGTCCGCGCTGGTAGCCCGTTTCCATCGCGCCGAGCACCCCACCGCGCGCGGTCAAGCGGTCGAACTCGTCGAGCACGGCCGCTTCGACGAGATCAGTGAGTTCCTCGATCACGAAGCTGCCTTGGTTCGGATTCTGATTCTTCGCCAGGCCCCACTCGCGATTGATGATGAGCTGGATCGCGATCGCGCGCCGCACAGACGCCTCCGTCGGCGTCGTGATCGCTTCGTCGAAAGCATTCGTGTGCAGCGAGTTGCAGTTGTCGTAGATCGCGATCAGCGCTTGCAATGTCGTGCGGATGTCGTTGAACGCGATCTCTTGCGCATGCAGGCTGCGGCCCGACGTCTGCACGTGATACTTCAGCTTCTGGCTGCGCTCGTTCGCGCCGTACTTTTCGCGCAGCGCCACGGCCCAGATGCGGCGCGCCACGCGGCCGAGCACCGTGTACTCTGGCTCCATGCCGTTCGAAAAGAAGAACGACAAGTTCGGCGCGAATTCGTCGATAGCCATGCCGCGCGCGAGATAAGCCTCGACGTAAGTGAAGCCGTTCGCAAGCGTATAGGCCAGCTGCGTGATCGGGTTCGCCCCGGCTTCCGCGATGTGATAGCCCGAGATCGACACCGAATAGAAATTGCCGACGCCGTGCTCGATGAAATAGGCCTGGACATCGCCCATCATCTTCAAGCTGAATTCCGTCGAGAAGATACAGGTGTTCTGGCCTTGGTCCTCCTTCAGGATGTCGGCCTGCACGGTGCCGCGCACGTCGCGCAGCGCCTGCTTTCGGGTGTCGTCGATTTCGTTCGCGCTCGGCTCGCGCCCCTCGGCCTGGCAGCGCGCGTGCAGTTCCTCGAGCTGCCGATCGATCGCCGCATTGAAGAACATCGCGAGAATCGTCGGGGCCGGGCCGTTGATCGTCATCGACACCGACGTGGCCGGATCGCACAAATCGAATCCGTCGTAGAGCGTCTTCATGTCGTCGAGCGTCGCGACCGATACGCCCGAGTTGCCGATCTTGCCGTAGATGTCGGGCCGCTCGTCGGGGTCCTCGCCGTAGAGCGTCACCGAGTCGAATGCCGTCGAGAGGCGCCGAGCCGGCATCCCTTCCGAAAGCAGCTTGAAGCGCCGGTTCGTGCGCGGCGGATCGCCTTCGCCCGCGAACATGCGAGTCGGATCTTCGTTCTCGCGCTTGAACGGGAATACGCCGGCCGTGAACGGGAAGTAGCCGGGCAAGTTCTCGAGCATGAGCCAGCGCAGCGTCTCGCCGGGATCGGTGAACTTCGGCAGCGAGACTCGGCGGATCGACGTGCCCGAGAGGGTCGTTACGGTCAGCGGTGTTCTGATCTCGCGGCCGCGGATCGTCACGACGCGCTCGTCGCCCGCATATTCGGCCACCGTGCGCGGCCAGGCGTCGAGCAGCGCGTGCTCGCGCGCGCCGAGACGTGCATCGCGCTCGGCGATCAGCGCGTCGAGGCGCGCTTGCAGCGGATCGGCCGTGCTGCTCGCATCGGCACCCTGCGCGGCCATCCGCTTCGCTTCAGTCAACTGCCATCGCTCGCGCGCGCATTGCGCCTGCTCGTCTGCCTTCGCACGGTATGTGCGAACCGCTTCGACAACCTCCGATAGGTACCGGATCCGCGCGGCCGGCACGATCGCGCCGCCCTCATGCGAATGGCGCACATCCGTCAGAGGCAGCCGCGCGCCCGACGCTCCGCGTTCAGGCGCTCGCAAGCCGAGTTCGTGCAACGTGCCTACGATCCTCCTGTACAGCGCCGTCACGCCGTCGTCGTTGAAGCGCGACGCGATCGTGCCGACCACGGGCATCCGCTCGGGATCTTCGGTGAAGGCACCGCGATTGCGCTGCATCTGCTTGGCGACATCGCGCAGCGCGTCGAGCGCACCGCTGCGATCGAACTTGTTGATCGCGACGAAATCGGCGAAATCGAGCATGTCGATTTTTTCGAGCTGGCTGGCCGCGCCGAAGTCGGGCGTCATCACGTAGAGCGAGCGGTCGGCCACCTGCGCGATCGCGGCGTCGCCTTGTCCGATGCCCGACGTCTCGACGATAACGAGGTCGAAGCCGGCCGCCTTGCACGCAGCGATCGCGTCCGGGACGACCTCGGGCACTTCGGTCGCCGCCTCGCGCGTCGCCAGCGAGCGCATGAATATGCGCGGGCCGTTGCCCCACTCGCCGATCGCGTTCATGCGGATCCGGTCGCCGAGCAGCGCGCCGCCCGACTTGCGCCGCGACGGATCGATCGCGAGTACCGCGATCGAGAGGGTGTCGCCGTAATCGAGCCGAAAGCGTCGTACGAGTTCGTCCGTCAGCGACGACTTGCCCGCGCCGCCCGTGCCCGTCACGCCGAGCACCGGGACGGCCGGTGCCGCCCGTACGCGTTCGGCCAGCGCCGCACGCGTGGCGGCGTCGGCACGGCCGTTTTCGAGCGCAGTGATCACCTTCGCGAGCGCGCGCCGAGCCTGTGGGCCCTCGCCGTCAAGCTTCGCTAGTAGCTGGGTCGCCTCTGTTTCGCTGTGGGTATTGTCATGCACCGCCGCCTTCGCCTTCATGCATCGAGCGATCATGTCGTCGATCATGCCCTGCAGCCCGAGCCGCTGTCCCGCGTGCGGCGAGTACAGGCATTCGACGCCGTAGCGCATCAGTTCGTCGATCTCGTCGGCGACGATCACGCCGCCTCCGCCGCCGAACACGAGGATGCGCTCGCCGCCGCCCTCGCGTAGCGCGTCGACCAGATATTTGAAGTACTCGACGTGACCGCCTTGATAGCTCGACACCGCGACGCCGTCGGCGTCTTCCTCGAGCGCCGCGCTCGCGACTTCGGCGACCGACCGGTTATGGCCGAGGTGGATCACCTCGACGCCGCTCGCCTGCAGGATGCGCCGGATGATGTTGATCGCGGCGTCGTGGCCGTCGAACAGCGCGGCCGCCGTGACGAAACGCAGACGCGGGGCCGGCACCGGCCCCGTCGGGCCGAGACGTTGCGGCATCGAAAGATCGGTCATGGCTGCCCTCGCTGGCGCGTGCCGGCTGCGCACTTGATGATCGCAGTATAAGCAACTGTCGGGGCTGCCCGCTCGGGACGCGTGCGCACATAGGCGCAAAAAAAGCGCCTGCCCGTCACCGGGCAAGCGCCTTTTCGCAAGGCCGGACGCAAACCGCCCGGCCTTTCTTCCGAGTCCCTGAACCGCCTTAGAACTTCGCGCGCAGCCCCGCGCCGATCGTCTGGCCCGTCGACAAGCCGCTCAACTGGTCGTTCATGTACGCCGCGTAGAGATCCGTGCGCTTGGACAACGGGTAGTCGTAGCCGAGCGCCCACGTGCGGCGCGTCTGATTGAGACCGCCGGAATCGCGCGAGTACGCGTACGACGCCATCACGGTGCCCGGGCCGGCCGGCACCGTCACACCGCCCTGCCCCGTGTTGACGTGCCAACCGGCGCCGCCCACGACGTTCTCGTTCTTCGTGTACATGTACTGGCCGTAGAACTTCACGAACTTCAGATCGTAGCTGGCGCCGAGCTGGGCCACACCCTGGCTCTTGAAGGGGACGATCGTGCCGAACGCCGCGGGGTTCACGAGGTCGCCGGGGGCATTGTTGAAGTTCACGTACTGATAGACGCCCGTCGCGGCAAACGGACCGTGGAAGTACAGGAACTGCGCGCTCCACTTCTTCGCGCCGTTTTGGCCGGCTTGGTTGCCGAGGCCGTACATGACGCTGCCCGACAAGCCGTTGTAGTTGGGCGTCGAGTATTGCACCGCATTGTTCCAGCCCGAATCGCCGACGACGCCGGTGTCGGTGGCGTACGTCGCCCCCGTCGGAATCGCCGTGTTGCCGAGGAACACGTGATAGACCATCGGCGAGAACGTGTACGAATCGATGAACGGGTTGAACAGGATCGTCGAGACGAACAGATGCGTCGTCAAACGGCCCGCCGTCACCGTACCGTACGGCGATTCGATGCCGACGTAGGCGTTGCGCGAGAAGAAGCTGTCGCCCGTGAAGCGGCCATAGGCGCCGTTTTGCGGCAGGAAGAAGTCTTCCAACGTGAACACGGCCTTATAGCCGTTGCCCAGATCTTCCGTACCCTTCATGCCCCAGTACGACGTGGACATGCCGCCGCCGCCTTCCACCCAAGCGCGTTGCCCGCCCGGGAATTGCTGCATCCCGGCCCACGTGTCGACTTGGCCATAGAGCTGCACGCTCGATTGTGCATGTGCAGCCGTTCCTGCGGCGGCCGCGAAAGCGGCAACGGCCGCCATGCGAATACTGGTTTTCAGCGCGCGGCTGACGGTGGCTTTCATGAGATCTCCTGTCTTTTTTCAGAAAAGTGAAGCGTGCGAACCGCGTGGGGCGCTGTGGTCGCCGAATTTGTTCGGGGGCGGATCCATCGTTACGGACCATATTTATGGACAAAATTACGTCCGCTTATTGCCGGTATAGCGATTCGCTTAAGCGTGCGTCATACGAATGCGCTGTGGCGCGCGTCCGGTGCAGGCAAACCGGGCCGTGCACGGGCGCGGCGCGCGACGAACGACCGGAAAGGCGCGCCGGTGCTCGCTCGCAGCCGCACGCTCAGAGACAGGAACGAATATGACGCACGCGCGACGGACGGCAAAATAATTTCGTCCGAAGAGTGCCTCGCCCGCGCGAGAAGGGGGCTGAGGAGGTCAAAAGTGTGGCGTATTTACATCACGATGGCGTCGGGCACGCAGGCGAGATGCCGAAATCCGTCAGCCGAAAGGAAGAAAAGAGCGCAAACGAGCGGAATGAACTGCAGCGATCGACCCGACGGTGAGCGATGAACCGGTGGAATGAGGATGCCGGACGAGACGGTCGCGGCACCCAGCGTCCCGGGTCCCGGGTCCCGGGCGCGCTAATTGCGGTAGAGCGACGACTGCGGCGGCCGGGGCACACCCGCATTGGGCGGACGCGGCACGGGGCGGTTCGCCTCGCGCTCCTCGTTGTAGCGGGCAATGTCGGCGCGGATCGATCCCGCGCGCAGATAGGCGGCACCGCCTTCGCGCGCGAGCGTGCGGGCCTCTTCGCTGACTGGACGGAACGGTACGGTAGCAGGTGCGATCGCGGGTGCGGGCACCATGTGCGCGCCGCCGTGCCCGTACGGATCGGTTGCCATGACGAAGCTGCGGGAGCCCTGACGCGGAGCCATACCCGCCATCGGACGATTCGGCGCTCGCCAAGCCTGCCGAACGTGCGGCGCGGCGGCAGCAAATCCGCCGCGATGGCCGTGCGGCGGCTGCGCATGCACGGCGCAAGCCGCGGCCGCGCACAGCGCGCCCGCCATCCAACGTCCAATGAGGTTTAAAGCCGAATCCGCCATGATCGATGCACTCGCCTACCGCCCTACAGGATTGCCGTCGCGCACCGGCGCGCCACACGCGCCTTCTTTACCGAGCGGTCGTCAGATAAATCGTGCTCCGAGGGATCTCGATGTGTAATTTATGGGCCGCCCATCGACGTGTCGAGGCAAAAAGTGTTAGACGAGCGACGCCGTTGTAACTCGGTGTTACGGTGACGTTTTGTCTATGCAGCCGCATTTGTGCGACTATTTTGCTGCACCGCAAATCGACATTTGCACCCCATTTTTCACCCCTCGCTTTTTATGCCATTCGGCTAGTCGTACTTTGCGATAACGAGAAGTTTGCCCATGCGCCGTCTTACCTATCTCATTCCGGATAACTTCACCCTCTCTCTCGTCGGTACCGTCATCTTCGCCAGCCTGCTGCCGTGCAGAGGCGAAACGGCCGTCGCCGTCAATTGGCTCACCAATATCGCCATCGGCCTGCTGTTCTTTCTGCATGGCGGAAAGTTGTCGCGCGAAGCCGTCGTGGCGGGCGCCACGCACTGGCGGCTGCACGTCGTCGTGCTGCTGAGCACCTTCGTGATGTTTCCGCTGCTGGGGCTCGCCTTGAAGCCGCTCGTCGCGCCGCTCGTCACACCCGCGCTCTACACGGGCATTCTGTTTCTCTGCACGCTGCCCTCGACCGTGCAGTCCTCGATCGCCTTCACGTCGATCGCGCGCGGAAACGTACCGGCCGCCGTATGCAGCGCTTCGGCATCGAGCCTCATCGGCATCTTTCTCACGCCCGCGCTCGTGAGCGTCGTCGTCACGAACCACGCGGCCACGTCGGGCTCCGGCTGGCATACGGTCGGCGCCATCGTCATGCAGCTGCTCGTGCCGTTCGTCGCCGGCCAGCTGCTGCGGCCGGTGATCGGCCCGTGGCTCGACCGCAATCGGCGCGTCCTGAAGTTCGTCGACCAAGGCTCGATCCTGCTCGTCGTCTATACCGCGTTCAGCGAAGCCGTCAACGAAGGGCTCTGGCATCACCTGCCGCTCGCCGCGCTGGCCGGATTGTTCTTCGTCAACGCCGTGCTGCTCGCGATCGCGCTCGGCATCACGACGGTCACGAGCAAGCGCCTGGGCTTCAACCGGGAAGACCAGATCACGATCATCTTTTGCGGCTCGAAGAAAAGTCTCGCCTCGGGTATCCCGATGGCCAAAGTCATCTTCGCATCGCAGGCCGTCGGTGCCGTCGTCTTGCCGCTCATGCTGTTCCATCAAATGCAGTTGATGGTCTGCGCGGCCCTGGCCCAGAAATGGTCGATGCGCGACGCGCGCGCCGAACGCTCGCAGCCGGCCGGTGCACAGCAGCACTGAGTACCGCGCGACACCCACCCGGTGCCGCGTGCATCGGGTGAGCGCGCCGAAGCGCCGGCCTCATATTGCATCGCATCGAAAATCAGGGTTATAGAAAAAACCTAATACCGCCCGGGTATTTTGCACTGCGAAAGAAAACGGATGCGTCCGGCAAACGTTTGCGTTTTTGGCGATACACAAAAAGTCAGAATCGGCGGACTCCGCATTTGATCACGCCCGCGGCTTTCGGTACTCCGTCAAAGCCCGCCGGGACTGCCTTGCACCGCCCTCGAACCGCCGTCGGCCGCCCGCGGTTCATAAATCTTCTTAAAATCATTCCACTAGACATTTAGCGCTATTAGAATGGCGCGACGAAACGGGGTGCCGATAAGCTTTTCCATAAATGCAGAAAATTGCACGTCCAAGCGAGAGAATAAATGACCAGCGAGGATCGATCCGACAACGTGCGCCATGAGGCGGCGTCGCGCCGCATGCGGCGCATACGGGGGCGGCGCGCCAAGACGATCGAGGCGCCGGAAGACAACTATTCGTTCGAAGACTACGCCGCCCATCGGCTCTGGTCGTTCCTCTGCGCCCAACTCGCCACGGCACTCGTCGGCTATGTCGTGCTCCTTGCCGGCGATGCCTGGCTCGACAAGCAGCGCATGGCGCCGGCCGCGCTCACGAGCGCGCTGCCTGCGCTGCCGATGGCCGCCGCGCTCGTCATCGCTTGGAGCAAGGGCAGCGGATTGCGCGCAAGCTTGGCGGCGCTCGCCTTCATCGCGTCGCTCGAGGCCGGCATCGTCCTGCATGCGCTGCAGTGGGGCGACGGCACGCTGATCGTGCTGCCCGCCTTCGTGCTGATCCCGCTGACGTTCAGCCCGGTGCTGCTGCGAGGATGGGACTTTCCGGCCGCGGCAGCGCTCGCCGTGGCGGGCCCGCTCGCGCTCGTCGCGCTGAGCCAGCCGTCGGCGGTCGAACAGTTCGGCATCGTGCTGTCGATGTTCATCGCGATTTCGACGAGCCTCGTCACGAACCTGTTCGCCCTGCGCTCGCAAAAGAAGAGCTTTCGGCTCGAGCGTCAGTTGCGCGCATTCGCCGACATCGACGAGCTCACGCAGCTCCCGCGCCGGCGCCGCGTGTTCGAGCTCGGACGCCGCATCCTGCTGCGCGCGGAACGCGTGGGCCAGCCGTTTTCCGTGCTTTACATCGATGCCGATCACTTCAAGGCCGTCAACGACCGTTTCGGCCACGAGGCCGGCGACCGAGCGCTGCAGCTAATCGCCCAGCACATCCAGCACAGCATGCGCCCGAGCGACGTCGCGGGCCGGTTCGGCGGCGAGGAGTTCGTCGTGCTGCTGCCGGGCACCGACGAGCAAGATGCCGCGCGGGTGGCGGAGCGGCTGCGCCGGCGGATCGAGGACTGGCGCCAATTCGAAATCACGCTGACGATCAGCGTGGGCGTCGCCCAGCACGTGCGCGGCGAACCGATCGAACGCGTGATCCGGCGCGCCGATGCGGCGCTGCTCGACGCGAAAGGCAGCGGACGCAACCGCGTCGTCATCGCGGAGCGGCCGGCCGACGCAATCGTGCCGATCAAGGATGCGGAAACGATAGGCATGGCCGATCTCGTGCGCGACCACGTCCGGGCCGACGCCGCCAACGACTCGCTGGCCGTGCCCGGACGCGAGCCCCTCGCCGATTGACGGCCGCGCCGACACGGCGCCGGGCCCCGCGGTCCACGGCGACGCACCATCTCAGTGCACCGCTTCACCGAAAATTCACTCAATTCTCAAGCGTTTGGGTCGATAAGCCGAATGTCCAATCTTTCCGGCTTGTTGTCTCGTCATGTCTTTGAGCCAGTCCCCCCCGCCCGGCGAGTCTGACGTTGCCGAGCTGATCGCTCGGCGCACGCTGACCGCCGTCTTCCAACCGATCGTCGATTTCGACGGGGGCGCCATCCTCGGCTACGAAGGGCTGATCCGCGGCCCGGCGGGGACGGCACTCGAGGCGCCGGGAGCCCTGTTCGCCAAAGCGGCCCGCGAGGGGCTGTCGGTGGCGCTCGAACACGCCGCCGCGCGCACCTGCGTCGCGACATTCGCCTCCCTCGGGTGCGAGGGCAAGCTGTTCTTGAATTTCAGCGCCGAGGCCCTCGTCGCGCTGCGAGAAACGCGCGAGAGCACGATCGCCTGGATCCAGCGGCACGGGCTCGCCGTCGATCGGCTCGTCCTGGAGCTGACCGAGCAGTCCGCGATCGCCGACGTGGCGAGCTTCGCGCCGGCCGTCGGCGCGCTGCGCGAAACCGGCATCCAGTTCGCGCTCGACGATTACGGCACCGCCAATGCGAGCATGAATCTGTGGGTGCGCCTGCAGCCCGACGTCGTCAAGATCGACCGCTTCTTCATCCACGGCATCGCGGGCGATCCGCTCAAGTTCGAGGCCGTGCGCGCGATGCAGCATTTCGCCGGAGCGAGCGGCGCGCGGCTCGTGGCCGAGGGGATCGAAACCGCGGCGGATCTGATCGTCGTGCGCGACATGGGCATCGCGCTAGGCCAAGGCTTTTTCATCGGCCGGCCCAGCGCGCAAGTGTCTCGCGAGTGCGCGCAAGGCGCACGCGAAGCGCTCGGCGCCGGGCACATCGCCGTCTTCCCGGGCGCGACGCGCAGCCCGGTGGCCGCCTCGCCCTCGGGCGGCATGGCGGCCGCGAAGATGATCGTCACCGCGCCGGCGCTGCAAAAGAGCGCGACGAACAACGACGTGCTCGAACTCTTCAACCGCTTGCCGACGCTGCATGCCGTCGCCGTGGTCGAGCACGATCGTCCGATCGCGCTCATCAACCGGCGCAGCTTCATGGACCGCTATGCCCTGCCGTATCACCGGGAGCTATTCGGCAAACGCCCTTGCATGCTGTTCGCAAATGCGTCTCCCGTCCTCATCGAAAAATCGATGACCGTCGAGCAGATGGCCAAGCTGCTCGCGAGCGACGATCAGCGCTATCTGGCCGACGGCTTCGTCATCACCGACGAGGAACGCTATGTCGGCCTCGGCACGGGCGAGAACCTCGTGCGCGCCGTCACGGAAGTGCGCATCGAAGCGGCCCGCTACGCCAACCCGCTCACGTTCCTGCCCGGCAACATCCCGATCAGCTCGCATATCGCACGGCTCGTCGAACATCGCGCCGAGTTCTATGCCTGCTATGTCGATCTGAACCATTTCAAGCCGTTCAACGACCGCTACGGCTACTGGCAGGGCGACGAAGTGCTGAAATTCGCGGCGGCCGTGCTCGCGGACGCCTGCGACCCGACGCGCGACTTCCTTGGGCACGTGGGCGGCGACGACTTTCTCGTGCTGTTCCAAAGCGAAGACTGGTCCGAGCGCGCGGTGCGGGCGCTGCGCGCCTTCGACACCGGCGCACTGCGTTTTTACGCGGACGAAGACCGAGACGTGGGCGGCATTCACGGCGAGGACCGGCGGGGCAATCCCACCTTCTTCAGCTTCGTGACGATGGCGATCGGCTGCGTGCGCGTGACGCCCCGCGAGCGCGGCGGCGTGCATTACGGCAGCGAGGAGATCGCGTCCGTGGCGGCGCTCGCCAAGCATCGCGCCAAACAGCAGGCCGACGGCTTCTTCGTCATCGACCTCGACGAAGGCGCGGAGCAACTGCATCTGCATGAGCCGCCGGGCGCGGCGATACACCAGCGCGCACCCGCGCTCGGGTGATCGCTTGGCCGCTTGGCCGCTCGATCGCTCGATCGCTCGATCGGGTGGCGCGGTAACGCGCGGTAACCCCTTCGGAGCTGGGCGGATGCCGGCCTCGCCCTATCCGCATGGGTAACGGTGCCATACTGCACCGGTGCCGGCCGATCCCGCGCAGTGGGCGCGGACGCCTGCCGCGCCGCCACGAGCGGATAAGGGACACCCGACGATGGGACGACTGTACGACAGAGGCGCACAGCTCTTGCGCCGCTGGTATGACCGGCGCCTTGCCGAACCCGCCGTGCTGGACACGGCGCGATATTTCCCGGATGCGGAGCGCTTCGCCGCCGCGCTGCCCGCGCTGCGCGCCGAAGCGCTCGGCATCGCCCAGCAATTCAACGCCATTCCCCGCTTTCACGACATCATGCGCGAGCAGGCCGACATTTCGGCCAACGACGCGCGCGACTGGCGGATGTACATCATGCAGGCGTACGGCGTCCGCGTGCCCCGCAATCTCGCGCGCAGCCCCACGCTGGCGGCGCTCGTCGCGAGTTCGCCCGACGTGCTGTCCGCCTCGTTCTCGTTCCTCGCGCCGCACAAGTACATTCCGCCGCATCGCGGGCCGTTTCGCGGCATCGTGCGCGGTTATCTGCCGCTCGTCATGCCGCTCGACGGGGCCGGCCACCCCGCCGCCACGTTGACCGTCGACGGCACCGCGCATCGTCTGCACGAGGGCCAGTTCATGCTCTGGGACGACACGTTCGAACACGAAGTGCGCAACGCAAGCGAAGAGGTCCGCATCGTGCTGCTGCTCGACATCCGGCGCCGTCTACTGCCGGCGGGCTTGCGGCTGCTGTCGAGCCTCATCGTCGGCGTCGTCGCCTTCGGGATTCGGCTGCAACGCTCTAAAATGGCCGTTTAGCATTTTTTACTAAACAACATTTCTTTGCGTATTCCTTACCGCTTCAACGTTTAAGGTGAATTCCTAACGTTGATTGGGCGGTCGTTCGCCATTTTTACTATACAATTGGCCGCATTCCTTTCCACCGAGTGCGAGCGAGATGGCCACCACGATTCGCGACATCGCCCGAGCGGCGAACGTGTCGATCGGCACGGTGTCGCGTGCGCTGAAAAACCAGCCGGGATTGTCGGAAGCCACGCGGATGCGCGTCGTCGAAACGGCACAGCGGCTCGGCTACGACGCGGCGCAGTTGCGCCCGCGCATCCGTCGCCTCACGTTCTTGCTGCACCGCCAGCACAACAACTTCGGCGCGAGCCCGTTCTTCTCGCACGTCCTGCACGGCGTGGAAGACGCCTGCCGCGCACATGGGATCGTCCCGTCGCTGCTGACGGCGGGCCCGACCGAAGACGTGGCCGAACAATTGCGCCTGCATGCGCCCGATGCGATCGCGGTGGCGGGCTTCGTCGAGCCCGAAACGCTCGCGGCCGTCGCCGCGATGCAGCGCCCGCTCGTCCTGATCGACCTATGGGCGCCGAACATGCGCTCGGTCAACCTCGACAACGCCGCGGGCGCGGCGCTCGCGATGCGGCACCTGTTCGATCTCGGGCGCAAGCGCGTCGCCTTCATCGGCGGTTCGCTCGCGCACTACAGCATCGCCCAGCGGGCGCTCGGCTATCGGCGCGCGTTCTTCGAAGCCGGTCTGCTGTTCGATCCCTCGCTCGAAACGTCGATCGATGCGCACTTGCCGCCCGACGACGGCGCGGCACTGGCGATGCAGCGTCTGCTCGACACGCACGGGCCCGAGCGCGCGCCCAATGCCGTGTTCGCCTACAACGACGTGGCGGCGCTGGCCGCCATGCGCGTCGTGCTCGCACGCGGCTTGCGCGTGCCCGAGGACATCGCCATCGTCGGCTTCGACGACATCCCCGCTGCCGGACATGCCACGCCGGCACTGACGACGATTGCGATCGACAAGGAAGCGCTCGGCGCGCGCGGCGTGCAATTGCTGCTGGAAGATACGCCCGGTGAGCTGACGGTGCGCCTGCCCGTCAGGCTCGTCGTTCGGGCCAGTACGGTCGGCGGGGCCGGCGCGCACCACGCGCTCGGTTCGGCCGGCATTGAATCGGAAACGACGACATGACCAAGCTGCCCAACGCCTCTCGAAGCCCCAAACCCGCATCCAGCGTCGTCCATACGAATGCGATGGTGCCGCCCGTCGACGACTTCCGCAATCGCGGGTTTCTGCTCGAACACGTGGCCGACACGCTGGCGTTCTACGCGCCGGCGGCTCACGATCCGTCGGGCGGCTTCTTCCACTACTTCAAGGACGACGGCACCGTCTACAACCGTGCTTCGCGCCACCTTGTGAGCAGTTGCCGCTTCGTCTTCAACTACGCGATGGCGTACCGCCATTTCGGCGATCCTCAATACCTCGAATACGCGCGCCACGCGCTCGCGTTCTTGCGCGACGGACACTGGGATCCGGAACTGCGGGGGTACGACTGGGAGATCGAGTGGCGCAACCGCGAAAAGCACACGGTCGACGGCACGCGGCACTGCTACGGCCTCGCGTTCGTGCTGCTCGCGCAGGCGCACGCGGCGATGGCCGGCATCGAAGAGGCGCGGCTGCAGATCGCCGAGACGTTCGAGTTGATGGAGCGCCGCTTTTGGGATCCGGCCGCGGGCCTTTATGCCGACGAAGCGACGCCCGACTGGAACGTCTCGACGTATCGCGGCCAGAACGCCAACATGCACACGACGGAGGCGCTGCTCGCGGCCTACGAGGCGACGGGGCATCTCGTCTACCTCGACCGCGCCGAGCGGATCGCGACGAATATCACCGAGCGGCAAGCGAAGCTCTCGCATGGGCTCGTGTGGGAGCACTTTCACGCCGACTGGTCGGTCGATTGGCATTACAACGAGGAAGACAGCTCGAACATCTTCCGGCCGTGGGGCTTTCAGCCCGGGCATCAGACCGAATGGGCCAAGCTGCTGCTGATCCTCGAGCGGCATCGCCCGCTGCCATGGCTGCTGCCGCGTGCCGTCGAGCTGTTCGACGCCGCGCTCACGCATGCCTGGGACGACGAGCACGGCGGCCTGTGCTACGGCTTCGGGCCCGACGGCAAAATCTGCGATCACGACAAATACTTCTGGGTCCAGGCGGAGACGCTCGCCACGGCGGCGCTGCTCGGCCACCGCACGGGCAGCGAGCGCTTCTGGGACTGGTACGATGAGATCTGGAGCTATAGCTGGACGCACTTCGTCGATCATCGCTACGGCGCCTGGTATCGCATCCTCACGTGCGACAACCGCAAGTACGGCGACGACAAGAGCCCGGCCGGCAAGACCGACTATCACACGATGGGTGCCTGCTACGAAGTGCTGAACGCGCTCGGCGAGGCGAACGGCGACGCAAGCGCGCACGCATCGGCTCCGCAGGCAGCCGCCGTCGGTAACGGCCAGAGTAGCGGCAGCGGCTTGAACGGAAACGGAAACGGAAAAGGAAACGGCAGCGACTCCGCGAGCCGAGCTTGAACGGACCTTCTATGCAAACTCCGAGCACGACGAGCCCGGCCACCGCGACCGCCGGCGGAACGAACGCGGCACCAAAGGCTTTCCCGCTGTTCGTCAGCGCGGGCGACATCCTGACCGATCTCGTCCGCATGGACGGTCCGCACTGGGCCTCGCATCCCGGCGGCGCCGGATGGAACGTCGCGCGTGCCGTGGCGCGCCTGGGCGTGCCGACGGCCTTCGCCGGCTCGATCGGCACCGACTGCTTTTCCGACGATCTGTACCGCGCGAGCGAAACGGCCGGACTCGACTTGCGCTTCCTGCAGCGCGTCGATCGCGCGCCGCTGCTGGCGATCGTTCACGAGACGCACCCGCCCGCCTACTTTTTCATCGGCGACGCCAGCGCCGATCTCGCATTCGATCCCGAATCGCTGCCCGAGGGATGGATGGGCGGTGTGCGCTGGGCGCATTTCGGCGGCATCAGCCTCGCGCGCGCGCCGCTTTCCGCGACGCTGGCGACACTGGCCGCCGATCTGCGTTCGCAAGGCGTCAAGATCAGCTTCGATCCGAACTACCGCAACCTGATGCAGCAAGGCTACCGCCCGATGCTCGAGACGATGGCCGCGCTCGCGGATCTCATCAAGGTATCCGACGAAGACTTGCGGTGCCTGTTCGGCACCGACGAAGACACGGCGCTCGAGGAATTGCGCGCGATGAATCGCGAGGCCACCGTGCTCGTCACGCGCGGCTCGGGGCCGGCTACCTTGATCGCTCCGGGCGAGACGATCACGGCGATGCCGCCGCGCATCGAGGTGGTCGACACCGTGGGCGCGGGCGACGCCTCCATCGGCGGCCTGCTGTTCAGCCTCATGCAGCGGCCGGAACGCGCCTGGCGCGATCATCTGGCATTCGCGCTGGCCGCGGGCGCGGCCGCGTGCCGCCACGCGGGCGGCCATTCGCCAACGCTCGACGAAGTCGTTGCGCTCCTGCAATGAGCGCATAGCTTCTCAGAGTCGCTCTTCCGGCGCCCCACGCCTGTGCGCCCCGCCCCGGTGATCGGGGAATGTCCCTTGCTGATCGAGCCCTGCCCGCGGAGGAAATCCCCTTCGCGGGCGCGGTGCGTTCGCGGCGACCCTGCAATTCGCGCGAACAGGCCCTAAGATGGATTCATGCGTCCGACTAGGAGCGCCATCATGGAAGACGTCACCTACACGAAAGGGATCTACACGGCCACGCCCGGCGTGCAGAAACTCGAGGACGGCCGGTTTCAGGGCGTCGTCCAGCTAGCGCGCGACGACGCAACCGAGCCCGAAACGACGGTCTACGAAGTCAAGGGCGTCAGCGCCACGGTGTCGGAGGCGCTCGAGGAAGCGAAGGCGCTTGCGCACCAAATCCTTGGCGAAATCGAACTGTAAACTGCAGCGCGGCGGCGGAAGCGGTCCACGCGCGGGCCGCCCGTCCCTCTGGAACAACGCGCGCCGACGAACGGCGGATGGAGGTTTCAAGATGGCCGAAGAGCAATTCGTTTATGGCGTCTATTCGATCCATGTGCGGCCCATCGAACTGGAAGGCTCGCACTGGGATGCCGAATATGAAATCCGGCAGCACGAAAAGCCCGTGCAGCGCTGGATGACGGTCGGCGGCGACAAGGGCTATGCGAACGTGGCCGAGGCAATCGAATCCGCGCATCGCCAAGCGGTGGCCGACATCGAACACGGCGCGGGCGTGCCGAAGCCGAGGGCGTTCCCGTAGTCGCGCGCCGCGTCCGTGCGTGCTACGCTGCGCCCGTTCACGACGACGCGCCAGCGCGATGGCAACCGACACGCACAACGAGACCCCGCCCGACACACCCGCTCGCGAAACCGGCGCTACCGGCGCTACAAGCTCGCCGCGCCGCGTACCGCGCTCGCCGCATAACCGGCAGGTGCCGAAGCGTCGCGCCGCCGGCGGCCAGGGCGGCCGCATCCTGCGCACGGGCGCGGGCAACATCGTCACGCACGGGATGCCCGATCGCACGCGGCTCGATCTCTACCACCGCGCGCTGACTGCGCGCTGGCCCATGTTCTTCGCCGCGCTCGCCGGCTTCTTCGTCCTGCTGAACGCCTTTTTCGCCGTGCTTTATTCGTTCGGCCACGCGCCGATCGCGAATCAAACACCGGACGGATTCCTCGGCGCCTTCTTCTTCAGCGTGGAGACGCTCGCTACCGTCGGCTACGGCGACATGCATCCGCAGACGATCTACGCGCACACCATCGCCACGCTCGAAATCTTCACCGGGATGTCGAGCATCGCGTTGGCAACGGGCCTCATCTTCGTCCGCTTCTCGCGCCCGCGCGCGCGGATCATCTTCGCGCGCTACGCCGTGATCCGTACGCTGGACGGCCGCCCGACGCTGATGTTGCGCGCGGCCAATGCGCGCCAGAACGTCATCCTCGAAGCGAAAGCGCGGCTGCGACTGATGCGGCACGAGACGAAGCCGGAAGGCTACTCGCTTTGGCGCATCCACGATTTGGAGCTGATGCGCGAGCAGCATCCGATCTTCCTGCTCGGCTGGAACCTCATGCACGTGATCGATGAGGGCAGCCCGCTCTATGGCGAGACGGCCGAAAGCCTCGCCGCCTGCGAGGCATCGCTGATGCTCATGATCGAAGGCGCCGACGAAACGACAACGCAGACGATGTACGGACGTCACACCTGGGCGCACGACGAGATCCGTTGGCAGCATCGCTTCGTCGATCTGCTGCACGACGACGAGGAAGGCATCACGCACATCGACTACACGAAGTTCGACGACGTCGTGCCGATCGGCGAATCGGACGGGATGTCGTCGGCCGAATTGAACTAATCGGCCGCATCGCTTGCGGCGGCTTCGTCGGATGAACGAGCCGCGTCAAGCAGGCGCGCTCCCTCTAACCGGCAAGCCTAGCGGCGCTTACTCCTCGCGAGCCTTCCGCACCCGCTCCGGCAGTCCGTCGTGCGGCCCCAACGCGCGTTCGGGCCAATCCAGCCAGCGATCGGGCCGGGTGGCTTCGTGCGCTTCATTGCGCGGATAGCGGATGCGGTTTTCGTCCTTGGGCCGTTCACCCACGACGATGAGCCGCACCTCGCTGTCCGTATCGTTGATGAAGGTATGGCAAATGCCGGTGCCGGCAGGGAAGCCCACTGCGTCCCCGGGCGCGAGCCGATGCAGATGTCCGTCGATCCAGGCGTCGGGCGTGCCTTCGAGCACGAACACGAACTCCTCTTCGGCGCTTTCCGCATGCGGATACGAGGTGCGCCGGCCGGGCAACAGGCGGATGTGATGAATACCGATCCGAGTGAGTCCGAGCTTGGCGGCGAGCGGCGCGCCGATCGCCATCAATTCGGTGTCGCCTTTGTAGTGGGCGTCGTCTTCGCCTTCGAGTTCAGTCCAGTGGCGAATGAAGCTTGGGCGTTGCATTTTCGGATGCTCCTCGAGTCCAAGAAAAATTCTTCTTCGTTTTTAGGCTGCACGCGCAAGAACCTCCGAGTACAGCGCTCGCTCCAGTATAGATAAGAAAAATCCTCCCCCATCTCCGCGAAAGAATAGACGCTTCACAGCCCCACGCGCGACCCGCGTCATCCATCACCGGCCGCTCGCCGGCACGGCAGGGGCAAAGAAGGATCGAAGGAGACAAAACCATGACTGCCCGCCTGCCGACCGACGGCACGCCCGCTCTATCCGAGTACAAGCTCACCGACAACCTGTCCGCCACGCGCGGCCGGATCTTTCTCACCGGCACGCAGGCGCTCGTGCGCATCATGCTCCAGCAACGCGAACTCGATCGCGCACAGGGCTTGAACACCGCCGGCTTCGTCAGCGGCTACCGCGGCTCGCCGCTCGGCATGGTCGATCAGCAAATGTGGAAAGCGAAGAAGCTGCTCGAAGCGGCCGACGTGCGCTTTCTGCCCGCCATCAACGAAGAACTCGGCGGCACGGCCGTGCTCGGCACGCAGCGCGTCGAAGCCGATCCCGAACGCACCGTCGAAGGCGTGTTCGCCATGTGGTACGGCAAGGGGCCCGGCGTCGACCGCGCCGGCGACGCCCTCAAGCACGGCAACGCGTACGGCTCGTCGCCGCACGGCGGCGTGCTCGTCGTGGCCGGCGACGACCACGGCTGCGTCTCGTCGTCGATGCCCCATCAAAGCGACTTCGCGATGATGGCCTGGCACATGCCCATCGTGAATCCGTCGCACATCGCCGACATGCTCGAATTCGGCGCCTACGGCTACGCGCTCTCGCGCTTCTCGGGGGCGTGGGTCGGCTTCAAGGCCATCTCCGAAACGGTCGAATCTGGCTCCACGGTCGATCTCGACGCGCTTACGATGCACTGGCCCGCGCCCGCCGATTTCTCGGCGCCCGCGGATGGCCTGCACAACCGCTGGCCCGACCTGCCGAGCCTGACGATCGAAGCCCGGCTCGACGCGAAGCTCGACGCCGTAAGCGCGTTCGCACGCATCAACAGCATCGACAAGTGGATCGCCGCGAGCCCCCGCGCCGACGTCGGCATCGTCACCTGCGGCAAGGCCCACCTCGATCTGATGGAAGCGCTGCGGCGGCTCGACCTCACCGTCGCCGATCTCGATGCGGCCGGCGTGCGGATCTATAAGGTCGGGCTGTCGTTTCCCTTGGAGATGACCCGTCTCGACACGTTCGTCGAAGGTCTCAGGGAAGTCCTCGTCATCGAGGAAAAAGGGCCCGTCATCGAGCAGCAGATCAAGGATCATCTCTACAACCGAGCCGCGGCGGATAGGCCCACTGTGGTCGGCAAGCACGACGCCCAAGGCCGGCCGCTGCTGTCCTCGCTCGGCGAACTGCGCCCCTCGCGCGTGCTGCCCGTGTTCGCCGAATGGCTCGCGCGCCACAAGAGCGGGCTCGATCGGCGTGAACGCGTCGTCGATCTCGTCGCGCCGCAGATCCTCTCGAACGCGGCCGACGCCGTGCGCCGCACGCCGTACTTCTGCTCGGGCTGCCCGCACAACACCTCGACGAAAGTGCCCGAAGGCTCGATCGCCCAAGCCGGAATCGGCTGCCACTTCATGGCGTCGTGGATGGATCGCGGCACGACCGGCCTCATTCAGATGGGCGGCGAAGGCGTCGACTGGGCGTCGCACTCGATGTTCACGAAGACGCGCCACGTCTTCCAGAACCTGGGCGACGGCACCTACTTCCATTCGGGCATCCTCGCAATCCGCCAAGCGGTCGCGGCGAAGACGAACATCACCTACAAGATTCTCTACAACGACGCCGTCGCCATGACGGGCGGCCAACCCGTCGACGGCAGCATCTCGGTGCCGCAGATCGCACGGCAGGTCGAAGCCGAAGGCGTTTCGCGCTTCATCGTCGTATCCGACGAACCCGAAAAGTACGACGGCCATCACGGCCAGTTCCCGAAAGGCACGACGTTCCACCATCGGCGCGAACTCGATACCGTGCAGCGCGAGCTGCGCGAAACGGCCGGCGTCACCGTGCTCATCTACGATCAGACTTGCGCCGCCGAAAAGCGCCGCCGGCGCAAGAAAGGCGAGTTCCCCGACCCGGACAAGCGTCTTTTCATCAATGAGGAAGTCTGCGAAGGCTGCGGCGATTGCGGCGTACAGTCGAACTGCCTGTCGGTCGAACCCATCGAAACGCCGCTCGGACGCAAGCGCCGGATCGACCAATCATCGTGCAACAAGGATTTCTCGTGCGTGAACGGCTTTTGTCCGAGCTTCGTCACGATCGAGGGCGGCAAGCTCAAAAAAGCGGCCGGCGCGGCATTCGATGAAGCCGCGCTCGAGCGGCGCGTCGACGCCTTGGCCGTCCCGCAAGCGGGATTGGATGCCGCGCCGTACGACATTCTCGTGACGGGCGTGGGCGGCACGGGTGTCGTGACGGTCGGCGCGTTGATCAGCATGGCCGCTCACCTCGAAGGCAAGAGCGCTTCGGTGCTCGACTTCATGGGCTTCGCGCAGAAAGGCGGCTCGGTCCTCTCGTTCGTGCGCTTCGCCGCGCGCGACGAATGGCTCAATCAGGTGCGCATCGATACGCAGCAGGCCGACGTGCTCCTGGCCTGCGACATGGTCGTCGGCGCGGGCGCCGACGCGCTGCAGACGGTGCGCCACGGACGCACTCGCATCGTCGTCAACACGCATGCGATCCCGAACGCTTCGTTCGTCGGCAACCCGGATGCCAACCTGCACGCCGATGCGCTGATCGACAAGATGCAGCACGCCGCCGGTGCCGAGCGCATGTCGACTTGCGATGCGCAAGCGCTGGCCGCCAAGTTCCTGGGCGACACGATCGGCGCGAACATCCTCATGCTCGGCTTCGCCTGGCAGCTGGGCCTGGTACCGGTCTCGCACGCCGCCCTCATGCGCGCGATCGAGCTGAACAACGTCGCCGTGCCGATGAACAAGCTCGCGTTCGCCGTCGGCCGCCTCGCGGCCGGCGATCCGGCCGCGCTCGACGCGCTGTGGGCCGAGCGCCATGCCGCGCGCGCGGCCGCTGCGGCGGCGAGCGAGCAAGCCGATACGGCCATCGATCTCGACACGCTCGTCGCCGATCGCGAGGCGCGTCTCGCCGCCTACGGCGGCCCGCGCTATGTCGAACGCTACCGGGCGCTCGTTGCCGCGGCGCACGCCGCACAGCAGCGGGTGCCTTCGGCGAACATCGCGCGTGAAGTAGCGATCACGTTCTATCGGCTGCTCGCGGTCAAGGACGAGTACGAGGTCGCACGGCTGCACACCGACGGCGCTTTCCGCGCAGCCCTGGAAGCGCAGTTCGAAGGCACGGCCGGCAAGGACTTTCGCGTGAAGTTCAATCTCGCCCCGCCGACGCTCGCGAAAGCCAAGGCGGGCCAAGTGCCGAGCAAGAAGACGTTCGGCCAGTGGATGTGGCCCGTGCTCGGGCAGCTTGCGAAGTGGCGCGGCTTGCGCGGCACGGCGCTCGATCCGTTCGCCCGGACCGTCGAGCGCCGCATGGAGCGCGCGCTCGCCGACGACTACGAAACCACGATGCAGCGCGCGTTCGCGGTGCTCGATGCAGTCAACGCCGACGACGTGACCACGCTCGCCGCACTGCACGCCAAAGTACGCGGCTACGGGCACGTGAAGCTGCGCAACCTGGCTAGCGTCAAGCGCACCGAGCGCGAACTCGCGGCACGCCTCGCGCTCGAGGCGGCGACGAGCCGAGCCGTCCAGCAGGCGCTCGACGAAATGAAGGGGGCCGGCTCGCTACGCGGCATCCCAGTCGTGGTTGCCAAGTAAGCCGAAAAAGCCGGAACGCGGGCGGGAACGGGACAAGCGAGCAGCCTCGCCCATCCCGCTCCCGCCCCCGCGCAAGCCGCTTTACTTCGGCGATACCCAGTGTCCGTTCGGACCAAGCTCCCGGTAAGCCTTGAAATTTCCGCCTTCCGCGATGACGGCCATATAGACGGCATTGGCGCGGTCGCCCTTCTCGTTGAACGTGATGTCGCCGGTCGCGCCGTCGAAATTCGACACCTTATGCAAGGCGGCGACAATATCCGCCGGCTTCGTCGACTTCGCGTCGGCGATCGCCTTCGCCACCACCGACACCGCGTCATACTCGTAGATCGAGTACGGCCCGGGGCCGGTGTTATACGCCTTCTTGTAGTCGGCGACGAAACGCTTCGCCTTGGCATTGGTGAGGAACTGCGGCAGCGGTGCCGTCGTGCAGATCATGCCTTTAGCGGACGAACCGGCCGTTCGAATCAGCGTGGGATCGGTCGTGCCGTCGCCGCCCATCAGGTATTTGACGGGCAGCTTCAGTTGCCGGACGTCCTTCGCGAGCGCTGCAGCTTCGGGGTAATAGCCCGTGTAGTAGACGACGTCGGGCTTGAGGTCGGCGACATTCTTGGCCACATCGGCATAGTCCATCTGCCCCGGCGTCACGGCATCGTTATAGACGACGTCGACGCCCTCCTTCTTCAGCGCATCGACGGTATTGTCGGCCAAGCCTTTCGAGTAGGTCGTGTTGTCGTTGATGACGGCCACCGATTTCGCGTGCAGCACGTCCTTCATCAGCTTCGCCGCGAACGGCCCTTGCTCGTCGTCGCGGCCAATGGTGCGGAACGCATCGTCCCAGCCCTTCTCGGTCAATCCCGGATTGGTGGATGCATCCATCACGTAGGCGAGACCGGCGCCGTGAAACACGCGCATCTCGGGCAGCGCCGCGCTCGAGCAGTAACCGCCCGCCACGGCCACGACGCCTTTGTCGACGAGCGCCTGCGCCGCACCGGCCGCCGCATCCGCGTCACATTTGTCGTCTTCCTGCACGAGTTCGATCTTCTTGCCGAGCACGCCGCCTTTCGCATTGATGTCGTCGGCGGCGAGCTTCGCGCCGTTCAGGATGTCGTTGCCGGCGGTCGAGTAGCTGCCGGACAGCGGCACGGGCACCCCGATCTTGATCGTCTCTTGCGCAAACGCGGCATTGGGTACGATCGCGATCGATAGCGCGAGCGTGCCGGTACCGACTAGCGACGCTTGCCATAGACGATCGAATACGCGCGATCTGCGTAGATGCCGAACCATCATGTTCTTGCTCCTTGTGCTTGTTATGAATGGGAGCGCGTCTCGGCCTGCGGTGCAGCGAGCGTCGAGGCCCGGTCGCGGCGCGCGTATTGCAGATATCGGTATCGAAGGATATCGAATCGACAGCAAGACGCGCGCCGCGGCCGCTCGAACGGGTGATGCGCCGGTCGCGCCTATTCTGATGATAGGCGCCGAGGCGGACAGATCAAGCCGCCGGCAAGAACGCCGGGGGCTCTCGTAGGGAAAACGCTAGAGACGGCCCTCGCCGAGCCAATCGATATCGCCGCACAGCACGCATAGCCGCTCGCCGATCCGCACGGCCATCGACAGCGTCACGCAAGGCAGCGCTTCGTTGATCGACAGGTAAGGCTTCGTCGCATGAATGCGGTCGGGCGCCTCGAGGGCGGCGCTGAAATAAGGCCGGCGCATCCAATTCGCCCCCTGTGCATCGGCTACCGGCAAAAAGCGCGCTTCTTGCCCCGCACGGTCCGCGCGCAGCACGACGTTACGCCCCGCCTGCCGCCCTTGCTCGTCGAGCAGGAAGCAACGCGCCGCATGATCGAGCGCAAGGAAATTCCAGCACACCTCCTCAAGCGGCTCGCCTTGCGCTAGACGCTCGCCCGCGCGGGCAAACGCGTGCAAATATGGTGCGAGCCGGCCGGTGCGCGAGCGTTCGCGCGCTTCGCTTTGCGCGCGATGCCGCTCGGCCAGCGCCGAGATGCGCTCGCCGGCATAGGGGCCGTCGGCCGCGGCGGGGCTCGGCCGTCCGAAATAGAAGCCTTGGACGAAGTCCGCATCGCACGAAAACGCGAGCTGCGCTTCGTGCTCCGTCTCGATGCCCTCGACGAGCACGAGCTTGCCCGCTTCGTGCAGCATCGACACGAAGCCCGGCAGGATCTCAGCGGCCGGCGTGCGGTGCGCCGCTTGCGAGAGCATCATGCGATCGACCTTCACGATATCGGGATCGAGCTGCCAGATCCGTTCGAGATTCGAGTCGCCCGCGCCGAAATCGTCGAGCGCAATCAAAAAGCCTTGCTCGCGAAAACGCCGGGCCTCCTCGGCGAGCTTGTCGAACTCGTCGGCACGCACGGCTTGAAGCTCGAGCACGATGCGCCGCGGCGGCAACTGGAGCCGATCGAGGTGCGCGCGAAACGCCGCCGCATGATACGAGTCGGCCAACGCACCGGTGTGTACGTTCAGGAACAGCCATTCGCGCTCGGCATGCAGCGTCTTGAAGTTCTCCAGATGCAGGGACTGCGCGAGACGATCGACATAGTGCAGCTCGCCTTGGCGCGCGGCTTCGCCGAACACGTCGAGCGGCGGAATCGGGCGATCGAAGATGTCGTGCGCGCGCAGCAAACCCTCGTAGCCCACGGAGCGCAGGTGGGCCAAGCTGAAGATAGGCTGAAACACGCTCGTCAGCGTGAGGTCGCGATGGCGCAGCGCATAGCGTTGCTGGCCCGACGTCATGTCGGATTCGAGCGCGAGCCCGGCCGCGGTGTCCTCGCGCACGGGCGTCACCATGGCGACCTCCCCGCGCGGCGGCTGAAACTGTTCTCGGAACGAACGGCAAAAAGCGTCATCGACGGCTCCCTCGGATCTTCTCACTGTAGTGGTAGCCGTGACGAAAGCAAGCTCCATGCTCGCGCGCACCCCCAATGCGGGGGCGGCGCAACCGCGATACGGCTCGCGGTGCGGCAGGCGTGCGCGCCGCGAGCTCGACGCGGCATGCGCGCTACGATGCCGCAGGGCGGCGGTGCGGCGCGGTGGCGGACCCATGCACCGCCGCGGTGCAATTTAGCCCACCGCGCGCACGCGCTCAGGTCAAACCACGGTCCCTCGCCGCGCTTCGCCGCGCAGCAGCGCATAGAGCAGGATCGCGCCGAACGTCGCGGTACCGATGCCGCCGAGTGCGAAGCCGCCGATCTGCAGCGAGAAATTGCCGGCCCCGACCACGAGCGTGACGGCGGCGACGATGAGGTTGCGGTTATCGGAGAAGTCGACCTTGTTGACGACCCAAATACGCGCCCCCGTCACGGCGATGAGCCCGAACACGACGATCGACACCCCACCGAGGACAGGGCCGGGAATCGTTTCGATCACCGCGCCGAATTTCGGCGAGAAGCCGAGGATCAGCGCGATCACGGCGGCCATGACGAACACGACGGTCGAATAGATTTTCGTGACGGCCATCACGCCGATGTTCTCGGCGTAGGTCGTTACGCCCGTGCCGCCGGCGAAACCGGAGACGATCGTCGCGAGGCCATCGCCGACGAAGGCGCGGCCGATGTAGCGGTCGAGGTTCTGCCCCGTCATGGCGCTAACCGCCTTGATGTGGCCGAGGTTCTCGGCGACGAGGATCACGGAAACGGGTGCGAGCAGCAGCATCGCATGCGGATCGAAGACGGGCGCCGAGAAGTGCGGCAGGCCGAACCAGGCGGCATGGGCCACGACCGAAAAATCGATCGGCTTGCCCAGGCCCAAGCCGTTCGTGACGACGGCGTAGATCGCATAAGCGGCCACGAGCCCCACGAGAATGAGCAGACGCTGCACCATGCCGCGCGTGAAGACGGCGACGACGCCGACGCAGAGCACCGTCACGACGGCCATCCACGAATCGAACGTCGATCCGCTCACGCCCTTGACGGCGATGGGCGCCAGATTCAAGCCGATCACGGCGACGATCGAGCCCGTGACGGCGGGCGGCATGAGCGCTTCGATCCACTTCGTGCCGACGGCGCCGACGATGAGGCCGATGATCGCGTAGACGACGCCGCAGGCGATGATGCCGCCGAGCGCGACGGGAATGTTGGCGTTGGCGCCGTGTCCGGCATAGCCCGTCACCGCGATGATGAGACCGATGAACGAGAAGCTCGAGCCGAGGTAGCTGGGCACGCGGCCGCCGACGAGCACGAAGAACAGCAGCGTCCCGATGCCCGACATGAAGATGCACAGGTTCGGGTCGAAGCCCATGAGCAGCGGGGCAAGCACGGTCGAGCCGAACATCGCGACAACGTGCTGCACGCCCATGGCGAGCGTCTGCGGCCAAGGCAGGCGCTCGTCGGGCGCGACGACGCGGCCCTCGGCGGCGCGCGGCGCAAGGCGCCAGCGCGGAAAATAGGATTCGGCCATGCTCGTTGGGCTCCTTCTCGCGTGTTTATAGAGGTGAGTACCGGGAAGGCGCCGTCTCGTTGCGACGGCGCATCGGAATCACGCGCGAGTTTAAGGACGGCAATAACCGGTGACAAGCGCCGCGGCCGTTAGGCCTGGGCTTGTCACGCTTATGCCTGTTACGCCCAGGGCGGAGTGGCTACCCCAGGTGAAAGACGGCGACGGCCGACTTCAGCTCCCCGGCTTGGCTCGACATCGAGCCGGCGGCCGCGGCCGCTTCCTCGACGAGCGCCGCATTTTGCTGGACCGTGCGATCCATTTGCGACACGGCGATGGTGACCTGCTCGATGCCCTTGCTCTGCTCGCCCGACGCGGCCGAGATTTCGCCCATGATATCGGTCACGCGCCGCACGGCCTGCACGACTTCGGTCATCGTCGAACCGGCGCGCTCGGCCAGATCGGCGCCGCTGTCGACACTGGCCGTCGACGCTTCTATCAGCGTCTTGATCTCCTTGGCCGAGACGGCGCTTCGCTGCGCGAGCGAACGCACCTCGCCGGCCACAACGGCGAAACCTCGCCCTTGCTCGCCGGCACGAGCCGCTTCCACGGCCGCGTTCAAGGCCAGGATATTCGTCTGGAACGCGATGCCCTCGATCGTCGCGATGATGTCGGTCATACGCTTCGAGCCGCTCGCCAGTTCGCGCATCGTATCGACGACTTCGCCCACGAGGTTGCCGCTCTTCGTCGCGATTTCGGAAGCCGCACCGGCCAGCGTGCTGGCTTGGCGCGCGTTGTCGGCGTTGTGCCGCACGGTGGAGCTGAGCTCCTCCATGCTGGACGCGGTCTCTTCGAGCGAAGCGGCTGCTTGCTCGGTGCGCTCGGACAAATCGGCATTGCCGCGCGCCAGTTGATCCGATGCACCGGCAATCGCCACGCTCGAGCTGCCGATGCGAGCCACGATCTCGGCCAGCCGGTCGCGCATATCCTTCAACGTCCACAACAGGCTCGTACGGTCGCCCGCGCGCGTTTCGATGCGCACCGAAAGATCGCCGGCGGCGACGCAGCTTGCAATATGCGCGGCATAGCCGGGCTCGCCGCCGAGCTGGCGCGACAGCCGCCGGGCGATGAGCCAGGCGAGCGCGGCGCCCGCGACGAGCGATGCGGCCATGAACCCGAAAATGATCGCGCGCATCGACTCGAAATGCGCCGTCGCATCGGCCACGCTATCGGTCGCGATCTGGTGCTTATAGGTGATCGCCGTTTCGAGCGAAGCGCGCAATTCGTCGCTGGCCGCGATCACGCCCTGCACCATGGCGTGATCGTCCATGCCGGCGGGCATCGGCATGGCGCCCGTTTGATACTGGATGTACTTGTCCCAAGCCTGCTCTTTCGTGCGGACGTCCGCCAGGACAGCCTGCCCGTGCTCGTCCTTGAGCGTCGCGCCGAAGCGATCGAGATCCTCGTGGATGTTGGAGAGCGCGTCGGTCATCCGCTGCTGCAGTTTCTGCTTCGCGGCCGCATCGGCGGAGAATCCGAGGTTTGCGCCGGAGAGGTCGGCGTCGAGCCGATACTTGTTCGCTTCTTCGATGGCGTACAGGCCGTCCATCTGCGAGGTGCCGAGGTCGGCCGCGATGCCGTGCATCGTCGCGAGCCCCCATACGCCCACGCCGCCGACGACCATGCCGAGGCCGATAACGACGGCGAACGCCAGCAAGAGCTTGCTCAGCACCGTCATGCTGTCGAGTCGATTCATTTTGGGGTCCTTACCAATTTCCGAAAAAGTGCGCGGTGGCGATCTGACGCATGCCCGACGCACCCTTTCATGATTACGGCAGGACGCCGAAGACTTTTATACGCATATTCCGCAAATAATCAGCGGCGTATGCTTAGGGTCAAACCCGATGGTCGTCTGAATTTAAACGCCACAAGGTGAAAGGTTTTGCGTATGACGACCTGCGCGTTCCAGCGCGGCCGCCGTTCCATTAGCGTTTACCCGCGTCGCCGCGTTCGCAGTGAATGATCCGATAGCTGCCGACCGAACTCGCGTCGACGAACCGCCGAAAGATATTGATCGGCTCGCAGCGCACGCCGCAGGTGAACGCGTCGAAGAATGCGCGCCCCTCGCCGGGGTAGGTATGCAGCGAGACGTGCGACTCGGCGAGCAGCAGCAGCACCGTCACGCCGGCCGGCTCGAACGCATGGCGAATCGTGCCGAGCACCGTCGTGCCTTCGGCCAGCGCCGCCTCGGTCAAGGCCCGCGCGAGCGCCTCGCCGTCGTTCAGCACGTCGGCACTCGTGTCGGCGATATCGGCGAGCACATGCCGCCCATAGGCGAGATGGAGGGAATCAGTCATGGCGGATCGCCGCTCGCGCGGCGCCCACGCAGCCGACGGCAACGACGGCGATGCCGATCACGGAAATGCCGATCCCGACGGGCGCGACCACGCTCAGGGCGCCCGCGAACGCGCCGGACATTGCCTCGCTCGTATTGGCCAGCGTAGAAAACAGGCTGAAGTTCTTGCCGACATTCGCCTCCGTCGACAAGCGCTGGATGTTCGTCGGCAAGACCACGTCGACGAACGCGCCGATGGCGCCGAGCGCGAAACATCCGGCAAGCGTCACCGGGGCGCTGATCGCGCAGAGCGGCAGCAGTGCGAGCGTGAAGCCGTAGCAGCGCCAATAGCTCATTAGGCTCGGCGTGCTGAAATCGCGCGAAATGCTGCCGCACAGCAGCGCGCCGATCACCGCGCCGAGCGCGAGGAAGCTCATTGCGTAGCCGATCATGCTGTCCGCGAAGCCCGCCCCCTTGAGCATCGTCGGAATGAGCACGCGCAGCGCCGCGCCGACGAACAGAATGCACAACGCCGAGTAGCCGATGCTCACGAACAGGTCTCGCCGAACGAGCGCGGCTTTGAAGTTCGCGCCGAATTCGCGATAGAGCCCGCACAGCGTCGTCGAGCGCGTGGGCGTGGCGTGTTCGCTTTTGCTTTCGGCGAGGGCCGGTACCGCGATCGCATGACGAATGCAAAGCGCCGACACGAGGTAAGTCGCCGCATCGATAGCCAGGACGTAGCCCGGGGCCGCAACCGCATAGAGCAGCGTACCGCCGAGCGCCGGCCCCACTAGGCCGCCCAACTCCGCCGCCATTTGCGTCGCGCCGTTGGCCGCCGGCAGATGCTCGGCGCGCACGAGCGCGGGAATCGTGCCTTGAAAGGCCGGTTGGAACACCGTGCGAAACGCCGTCATCGACATGCCGATGAGCGCGAGCGCCGTCATACCGACACGCCCGCTCGAAAGCAGCAGACAAAACGCAACGGTGATCGCCATCCGCGCGAGATCGGCGTGAATCATCAGCGAGCGGCGCGGCCAGCGGTCGGACAGCGCGCCGCCGAGCGGACCGAGCACGACGTAAGGAATGAATCGAAAGAAATAGATGGCACCGGACAGCGCCACGTTCGCATGCGTGGCATGCAAGACCGTGACGATGAAGACGAACTCGTGGACGCCGTCGCCGATCTGCGACAACAGATTGCCGGTCAACAAGACGGAAAGACGGCGCTCCTTGCGCAGCATCGCAAGCATCGTGGCTCCTACGCCGGCACGGGCACGATCGGGAACAGGAGCTCTCGCGTCGAGAAGCGGCGTCCGGGGTCTTTCAGCTTGTCGATCACCATAGCGTTCATCAACAGCTGATCGGCGTGCGGCATCAGGAAAACCATCAGATTCACGTACCAGTACCAGCCGAGCTTGGTTAGCGACAGCGACTCGGCGTCTTCGGCGACGAGCGCCTCTTGCTTCAAGCGCTCGAGCTTCTCCAATACCTCGGGATGCACGGCGTCCCATCGCACGCGCCGCTTGTCGATGCGGCCGTGATAGGGCAAGCGCAGCACGAGGGGCCGCGCGTAATCGAGCGCGGGCTCGTGCATGCTGATCTCGCAAGGGATGCGGCCTTGAGAGATCGCCTCCCGATAAACCTTCTTGCTGTGCGTTTGCGTCATGACATGGCCGATCGTCGAGCTGATCGCATTGATGCCGAAGCCCATGAGGTCATGATCGTGATAGCCATATACGTGCTCGTGATAGGCGAACGAATAAGCGTCGCTAACGACATCGCCGCTCGTGCTTTCGCTCTCTCCGATCCGAAAGTAGCCATGACCGTTATGCGGCATGAAGCCGGCGTGGCGCATCGTTTGGTCGATCAGCACGTTCATGCCGAATTTGCGCATCGCCGAAGTCGGCATCGCGCCGGCTTGCGCGAGCTTCGCATGCAGCCCGACCTGGGTAACGATGTTGTCGATCGGATAGATGTCGACGTTCGTGGTGCCCAGTGCGGCGGCCGCCTGCAAATCGGCCATCAGCTCCTCTTCGTCCTGCCCGCTCATGCCGTACAGAATGTCGAACGTCTGAAAGGAAAAGCAGCGCTTGAGCAACGAGGCGGCGTCATAGATTTGATCGAGCGACGCGGTGAGATCGAACGTCTCGCGCCATTTCGGCGAGAAGGTCTGCAAGCCGAAGCGGGGATGCGTCACGCCGATCTCGCGCATCGCGTCGGCGCGTTCGGGCGTCAGGCTCTTCACTTCGACTTCGAACGAGAATTCGCGCAGGCGCGACAGATCGAACGCCTGGCGAATCGCCTGACCGATCGAAGCAATTTGCTCGGGATCGAGCAGGCTCGGCGTGCCTCCGCCGAAAAAGATCGCCGAGATCGGCACTTGCTTCAAATCGACGAGGTCCGCCTTCAGACGAATTTCCGCGAGCAGCATCGAAACGTATTCGTCGATGACGGCTCGGCTCGAATAGCGCCCCCGCGTGAACGGACAGAAGTTGCAGATCGTGTCGCAGAACGGAATATGAAAATACAGTGCGCGCGATCGGATGTGACGCGCCGCCTCCTCCCAAACTTCCGCGACGGTGGCCTGCGCGCGCGCCTTGCCCTGGCTCGGAAAGAAGAAGTTGTAGATCGGAAACTGCCGATCGAATTTGACGAGCGACTTCCCTGACAGCAGCTGCATGCGTTTCTCCGATTCGAAGGGGGAGATTCCCCCTTCTTCTTGTCTATCCCGAAACCTGCGGGTGGGTTACCAGCCGCCCATCTTCACGGGCATCGGGGCCACTGCCGGTGCTTCGAAGTAGCGTGAGACCTCTTCCATTTCGTACTCCTAAATAAATGAGATGCAGGACACCTCCTGCGGGATGCCGGCAATCGCGCCAACATTCGGTGGGACGGCGGCGCGTTGCCGCCGCGAAAACAGGGGATGCTGTGTGAGGAAGTCGCGGCGTAGCATCGCCGCCGGACCTCCTCGCCTGGGCAACGTTTATCTTGTTCGAGCTAATTTAACAAAGAGAGCCGGGCCGGCGAACCCGTCGAGGCTGATAGTTGCGGGGGGAAAGTGCGATGGTAGAGGGGGGCGAATTCCATCATTGAGTAACTTTACTCACCGATGTAATTCGACGCCGATGCTGCCTTGAAGATGGGCGATCATGCGCGACACGGCTTCGCGTCCTGATAGACGGTTGCCTTCATCGCACCCCGGTCCATTTGCGAAGGCCCCTGTGGGGTAAGCGCGACGCCCGAGCGGGCTAAAGGCTTAGGCTAACCGAGCCAACCGGTGACGGCACCGACGACGCCGGCAGCGCATACGGCGGCGGCGGCCGCACAGACGACCCATCGATATGCTCCACGCAACCGATGGGCCGCCGGCAACGCCACGATGCCGAGCACGATCAACGGGCCGACCACGAAGGGCAGCAGCAGCGCGTTGACGACCTGCGCGGCCACGTTGACCGACACGAGATCGGGCTCGAGCCAGACGAGGCAGGCACTGGCCAAGACGGCCGCGGCATAGACGCCGTAAAACCACGGCGCGCGCGCGGGACGTGATTCGAGCGAGCCACGATGACCCGACACTTCGCTCAAGCCCCATGCGAGCGCGAGCGAACAGACGATCGCGGCCACCAGCGAGGCCCCGAGCACCCCCACGCTGAAGATGAGCCTGCCCGCCTCCTCGCCCGCTACGCCGAAGAACGCGCTGGCGATCTCCCCGACGCTCCGCAGTCCTGACGAAGCGCCATGTCGAGACAGCGTGGCGGCCGCCGCGACGAGCACCGCACCCGTCAGCGCTTGCGTCAGCACCGCACCGACCGCCGTTTCGACGCGCGCGGAGCGATAGTCGGACAGCGAGCGACGTTCGTCGGCGATCGCGGCTTGCTGATAGAAGATCATCCACGGATTGAACGCCGCGCCGATCAATGCCGCGGCGAGATAGACGAACTGCGGATGGCGGATCGGCACGTCGCCCAACTGCCGGGCGAGCATCGGCCAATCGGGCCGAGCGTGCCAAGCGACGATGAAGAAGGCGAGTTCGAAGAGGCCGATGAACATCGCGACGCGGTCGACGCGCTTATGCGATCCCGTCGACACGACCGCCAATAGGAACGCGCCGGCAAGCGAGAGCGAGGCCGCCCGGGAGACGCCGTACATCTCGCCGATGCCGGCGATGCCCGTGAACTCGGTCACGAGCGAACTCATCACCGCGACGAAGAGCGCCGCGGCCGCGATCGCGGCCCACCCGCGACCCAACCGTTCGCGCACAAGCGCGCCGTATCCGCGGCCGCTCACGACGCCGAGCCGCACGCAGAGCGCCTGCACCATATAGAGCGGGACGGCCAGCACGAGCAGCAGCGGCAGCAGACGAATGCCCCATTGCGCACCGCTTTGCGCCGCGGCCACAACGTTGCCGGCATCGCAGTCGGCCAGCATGACCAGCAAGCCGGGGCCCCATCCCGCGAACGCGCGGCAGGTCTTTCGGAGGTTGGCCGCGAGCGACGACAAAGCGGTCACCCGCTCACTCGAGCGTCGGCTCGGTGTCGAGCCCCGCCCAACTGACGCTCGATACGCCCTTTTCCATGCTCAGGCGGCCCGCCACGTGTTCGAGCTTCGATTGGTCCTTCGGATGCAAACGCAGCGTCGCCGTCACTTCGATACGCTGCGGCTGGTCGGGCACGTCGCGGCTCATGAGGCTTTGAAACGACAGCGGCGCCGACGACATAGGATTGGCGAGAATGGAGCGCACGTGGATTTCGTCTTCTTCCCGGCACACGACCGTAATCACGTATTGGCGCACGAGATCGGCGGCCGAAACGGGCGTCGAGTTGATCATCCGGCTGACGTCGCGCAACACCGTGTTAGTAACGAGCACGAGGACGGTTCCGGCTAGTGCAGGCACGTAGTAGCCCGATCCGCACAGTACGCCGACGGCAGCCGAGCACCAGAGCGTCGCAGCCGTATTGATGCCCTGGATGGAGCCTTTGTCGCGCATGATGACGCCGCCGCCGAGAAAGCCGACACCCGAGACGACATAGGACGCGATCCGTGTCACGCCGTCGCCGCCGTTGCCGCCGTTGCCGATCAACGTGCCGAGCGTCACGAACAGCGCGGCGCCGCAGGCCACGAGCGTAATCGTGCGCAAACCCGCCGTGCGCTGGCGAATCTGCCGTTCGAGCCCAATGGCCACGCCACAGGCGAATGCGGCCAACAGCCGCCAAACGAAATCTGAACTCATAAGCATGACGTCGAAATGGTCCGTGCACGGGGCATCGCTATGCCCGGCGCGGTTGCGCACAACGCGAGAGCTTCACCGGCAACGAGAGGTAGGGCCGCGCCATTGTATGCGACTCATAAGACAGAAGCGATCATGTCCGGCCGCGCGATGGCCTTGGCGCCTGCCTTTGCGCGGAACCGACGATCGGCGCGAGAATGTGCTCGCCCCATGCACCGACCAACGATAACCAAACGATGGAAAAGAACCGACTGGAAGCATTCAGCGACGGCGTGATGGCCGTCATCATCACGATCATGGTGCTCGAGCTCAAAGTGCCGCACGGCGAGGATTTGAGTGCGCTGCTGCAGCTCTGGCCGATCATGCTGAGCTACGTGCTCAGCTTCATCTACGTCGGCATCTATTGGAACAATCACCATCACATGCTGCAGGCCACGCGGCGCGTGAACGGGACGATTCTCTGGTGGAACCTGCATTTGCTGTTCTGGCTGTCGCTGTTGCCGTTCAGCACGGGGTGGATGGGCGAGAACCATTTTGCTCGATGGCCGACGGTGCTCTACGGCGTCAATCTGCTCGCCTGCGCACTGGCATGGGCCGTCCTGCAGACGGGGCTCGTCCGCCATCACGGCCCCGACAGCCTTCTCGCCCGGGCGATCGGCAAGGGGATGAAGAGCAAAGCCTCGCCGATCCTGTATCTGCTCGGTATCGCTTCCGCGTGGATCGGCTATCCGAGCATCGGCCTCGCCTTTCTCGCGGGGACGGCATTGCTGTGGCTGATCCCCGATCGTCGCGTCGAACGTCTCGTCGAGGCGCGCGATGCGGACGACGAGGACTAACCGCCCTGTCTGCGCAGCCCTCGGCGCATGGCAGCCGAGATTGGCCCTTGAGGTGATGCGACGCTGTGATGACAGCAGCGTTTCGGTAGCCCGGCAAGATTGTCCGATCGATGCGAATCAGCTAGCTCGTACGGGTTTGTACCAGCTTTGTACCGGCGTTGTGGCCTGCTTTGTGCCGATCCGCCGATCGTTCGCAGAATCTTCTCGGCCGCCGTCAACCATCGCGTTCCGGCACCGTTAACGGGGAGAAGCGTTCCGCTTCACGCCACTTCAGGAGGGATGGTCATGTTGAACAAATTTGTCTTGGCTGCGATCGCGGGCATGTTTGCAGTGGGCGTGGCGCACGCCCAAGCTTCGGCGACCACCGCGGCGGCATCGGGGTCGAGCTGCGAAGCTCAAGCGATGGGCAAGAACAGCAAGCCGCTCGCCGGCGCCGCGAAGACGTCGTTCATGAAGAAATGTCAGGCAAACGCGATGAAAGCGGCCAAGTCCGGTTGCGAAACCAAGGCCGTCGGTTCGAACGGCAAGGCCCTCGCAGGCGCGGCCAAAACGTCGTTCATGAAGAAATGCGAGGCCGACGCGGCCAAGTAGCGCGTCGCTCCCCGCGGGGAACGGGCCGGCACGAAGCCGCGCAAGCGAGCTTCGTTCGCGCCCCGTTCCCGGTCGATATATCGTCGGCATATCAACAGGCTGGCCCACTCCCTCCGCGCGTTCTCGCGCCTCCCCAACGTTCCACCGTTTGCATCCGCAACTCGCCTAGACCTGGGCGCACTCGAATTCAACCCTGGTTTTTCCGCATCGCGAAAGATGTAACGAGCCCTTAGCTTTTGCCGCGCGCCGCCGACAACCAGATTGATGGCGCATCCCGCGGACGAAGCGGTTTGGGACGCCGGTCGGATTTCATATTGAGGGCACGCATGTCTAGTCACGACATCATGCACGATGAGCGCACGCAGCTCACGAGCAAGAACAAGTTCGAACTTCTGCTGTTTCGCCTGGGCACCGCCCGGCAGGGCATGGCGCCGGCGCTGTACGGCATCAACGTTTTCAAGGTTCGCGAGATCATCACGAACCGCGAGATCACGCCGATCGCCGGCGCGCCTGAGTCCGTGATGGGTGCGATCGACATTCGCGGCCAGATCATTCCGGTAATCGATCTGTGCCGTCTGACGGGCAACACGCCTTCGCGCGAACCGAACATCTTGCTGATCACGGAGTTTGCGCGTACGACACAGGCATTCGCCGTGGAGGACGTGGACGACATCGTGCGCCTCGAGTGGAGCCAAGTGCATCCGGCCGAATGCGCCGGCGGCACGGGCTACATCACGAGCATGGCGCGCTTCAACGGCGATTCGGGCGAGTTGCGCCTGGCGCAGGTGCTCGACGTCGAGCAGGTCATGCGCGACGTATTCCCCGAACAGCATCGCGACGTGAACAAAGCCGAACTCAGTGCCGAGGTCAATTACGCGGCCGGCGGCGGAAAGATCCTGGCCGCCGACGATTCGGCGTTCGCGCGCTCGCTGCTAGACCAGGCGCTGACCGCGATCGGCGCGCCGCATGTGATCGCCAATACGGGCGAGGAAGCGTGGCAGATGCTGCTGCGCTATGCCGACGAAGCGGACAAGGACAAGGTGCCGGCACGCGACAAGATCGCGCTCGTCATCACCGATCTGGAAATGCCCGAGATGGACGGCTTCATGCTAACGCGCAAGATCAAGGCGGACGAGCGGCTCAAGCATATTCCCGTGATCATTCATTCCTCGCTGACGGGTTCGGCCAACGAAGCGCACGTGCGCAATGCCGGTGCTAACGGGTATGTCGCGAAGTTCGCGCCGAAGGAGCTTTGCGAAGCGATCACCGAGGCGTTGGCGTCGTAGTCGTTGCGGGCCGGTCTACTGGCCGGCCACTCGAGCGTTTTTCTCGAAATCGAACGAAGCCGAAAAAGAGGAGCATGGCGCCGCGAAGCGCGATTTGGACTGCTCATCGTCCTAAATGCGCTATCGCACGAAACCTCATGAATTAATCTGATTAAAATACACCCCGACCGCGAAACGCGATCGTGCGACCCGAATCGCGCGATCCAACCGGCCGGGGTGAGCGAAGAGAGCGCCAATCCCCGGTCAGGACATCAATAACAGCGACCGAGGAAAACAATGAGCGAAAACCGGCGGCCGATCAAATCCAGATCGAACCGATTCATCGTCGCGATATCGGGCATGCTTGCCCGCAGCGCCGTCACCCCGAATCAAATTTCGAGCGCGAGCGTCATTTTCGCGGCACTAGGTGCGATCGCATTGCTGCGCATCGATAGCCCCTGGGCGATGATCGTCGCGATCGCAGGCATCCAATTACGCCTTCTGTGCAACGTCATCGACGGGCTCGTCGCCGTCGAAGGCGGGAAGAAGTCCGTCGTCGGCGCGCTTTACAACGAATTTCCCGATCGGCTTGCCGATAGTCTGCTGCTCGCGGCCGCGGGTTATGCCTCGGGAGTGCCATCGCTCGGGTGGGCCTCCGCGCTTCTGGCCGCGCTCACCGCGTACGTGAGAGTGTTCGGCGGCGCGGTCGGTCTTGAACAGCGTTTCATCGGCCCGATGGCCAAGCAACATCGCATGGCGCTGCTCACGCTCGCGTGCGTGGCCACGGCCGCCGAAACCCTGCTGCACCGGCATCACGTCTGCCTGCTTATCGCGCTTTCGATCATTGCGGCCGGCAGCGCCGTGACCTGCATCACCCGCACCCGCGCAATCGTTCGGGATCTGCAGGAAGCCAATACGAGTAGCGGGGCCACCCATGCGTAACGTCCTGCAAAGCTGGCTGCTCGGCGTGGTGCGGCTCGTCGTGGGCGCGCACGGCCGCTACGGCACGGCGCGGCCGAGCCCGCGCCAAACGATCTACTTCGCCAATCACTCGAGCCATGTCGACACGCTCGCCATCCTCGCGGCACTGCCTCCCGACGTTCGGGCCTTTGCCAGGCCGGCGGCCGCGCGCGATTATTGGGATTCGTCGCCGGTGCGACGCTTCATCGCGAACCGCATCCTTAACGTCGTCTTCGTCGAACGCAAACACGAGAGCGGCGGCGATCCGCTGGAACGAGTCAAAGACGCGCTCACCTACGGCTCGTCGCTCATCCTTTTCCCCGAGGGAACGCGCAGCCTCACAGGCGAAGTCGGACCGTTCAAAAGCGGGATTTACTGGCTATCCCTGCAGTTTCCGGACGTCTCGCTCGTACCCGTCCACTTGTCCAACCTTGCCCGAGCCATGCCCAAGGGGGCGGTGCTGCCGGTTCCGATCAGTTGCCATGTTTCCTTCGGCACTGAAATCGCTCGCGCCACGAGCGACAACAAGGAAGCCTTTCTCACCGAAGCGCGCGATGCCGTGGTGCGCCTGCAGAACACCGTCAAGGGATAAGCCATGCCTCACGTCTTTTGGATCACGCTCATTGGAATCCTGGCGCTGCTGAGCGTCTTCACGGCGACGGGTGCCGTTCTACGGGCGAGTTATGGCGCAGGCAATGCGACGATCGCCAACATGAACGCGCGCATCTCGGCGTGGTGGGTCATGATTGGCATCGTCTCCACTGCCCTATGGCTCGGTGCCAACACAACGATCGCCCTGTTCTTCCTGTGCTCGTTTTTCGCGCTGCGCGAGTTTCTCGCATTGACGCCGACGAAACCCTCTGACTACTGGTCGCTCGTTCTGACCTATTACGTTGCCTTGCCCGCGCAATACTTTCTGTTGGCGGTGCACTGGTACGGCCTGTTCGCCATATTTATCCCCGTATATGCATTTCTCGTGCTGGCTGCAGCGGCGGCGTTCTCGCAAGATACGGCCGACTTTCTCGAGCGCACCGCGAAGATTCAATGGGCGCTCATGGTCTGCGTCTACTCGCTGAGCTACGCGCCGGCGCTCCTGCTGCTGAAGTTTCCGCACTACTTCGGCAGCAACGGGCCACTGCTTCTCTTTTTCCTGCTGGTGGTGCAAGCGAGCGACGTATTCCAATACGTCTGCGGCAAGCTGTGGGGCAAGCACAAGCTCTCGCCGCTCGTCAGCCCGTCGAAGACATGGGAAGGACTCGTCGGCGGAGGCGCCCTCGCGATTGCACTGGGCGCCGGACTGTATCGTCTGACGCCGTTCAACCTCTGGCAGGCCGCCCTGATGTCGACCGTCATCGTCGTATGCGGCTTTACGGGCGGGTTGGTTTTGTCGGCAGTGAAACGCTCGCTCGGCGCAAAAGACTGGGGCGTCATGATCGCCGGCCACGGCGGTATGCTCGACCGGGTCGACAGCATCTGTCTTGCCGCCCCGGTCTTCTTTCATCTCACGCGGTTTTTCTTCGCGTACCCGTGAGGCAGCGCCTCGCCTGCGCATGCGGAGTTCATCGTTTCGTGGATCGAGGGCGTAACTGGTCAGAGCACCGTCGACGGTTTCACCGACATGCGGATCGCAGGACGAACAGCCACCTTCGCCGGTGCGGAAGCAGCACTGTTCGCCGCGATGCGGAAGATCGAAACCGCACGTCCGAGTTCGCTGCCTTGATCTTCGAGCGACTGAGCAGACGCCGCAGCTTCCTCGACAAGCGCCGCGTTCTGCTGGGTCACCTGGTCCATTTGTGTAATGGCCTGGTTGACCTGTTCGATGCCTCGGCTTTGCTCGTCCGAGGCCGCAGCGATCTCTCCCATGATGTCGGTCACGCGGCCGATGGCGACGGTCACTTCGGACATTGTCCGTCCGGCCTCTTCGACTTCGGTCATGCCGCCGCGAATCTTGTCGATCGACGCGCCGATGAGTTCCTTGATTTCCTTGGCCGCCGCCGACGAGCGCTGCGCGAGGCTGCGCACTTCGCTGGCGACGACGGCGAAGCCCCGGCCTTGCTCTCCGGCGCGCGCGGCTTCGACGGCCGCGTTCAGCGCGAGGATGTTCGTCTGGAACGCGATACCTTCGATGATGCCGGTGATCTCTCCGATTTTGCTCGAGCTTTCGTTGATGTCGCCCATCGTCGCCACCACACGGCCCACGGCGTCGTTGCCCTTGTCGGCGACTTCCGAGGCAGTGGAAGCTAGGCCGCTCGCCTGACGGGCGTTGTCGGCGTTCTGCTTCACCGTCGCCGTCAACTGTTCCATGCTCGATGCCGTCTCCTCGAGCGAGGCGGCCTGCTGCTCCGCACGGGATGACAAATCGGCATTGCCGGCCCTGACCTCGCCCGCGGCAACGTTGATCGAGTCGGTCGACGTTTTGATGGTGGAGATGACCGAGGCGAGCTTGTGCTGCATGCCCGCAAACGCGCGCATCAAGGCGCCCACTTCATCGGTCGTGCGGGAATCGATCGTGCGCGTCAGGTCGCCCGCGGCAATCGCTTCGGCATGAGCCACGGCCTCACGCAACGGCGAGGCAATGAGCCGCGAGATCCACGTCGCGAAAATGAACGCAAGTACAACCCCCAGCAGCGTGCCGCCGATCAGCGCGACCTTGGTCTCCATCTGCCGTGACTCGGCTTGCGCCGCGCGCACCGCAAGCAGCGACGACTCGTTCGCAGCGACCTCGTCGAGCGTTGCACGCATCGCGTCCATCTGCGTTTTACCCGTGTTTGCCTTGTACGCATCGACGAACTGATCCATCGTCATGCTGACCGCCAACACCAATTTGCGCTTCGCGAGCAGATTATCGACGAAGCTCGATACCCATTGCGACTCCTCGGCTTCGAGTTTGCGCAGCAGCTCCTGCTGTCGCGGGTCGTCGCTCGTGAGATTCCGGATCGCCGCCAATCGCTCCTTGAACGATTTCGCTCCGGTGAGGTACGGCTCCAGCATGGCGTCTTCGCCGACGAGCGCGTAGCCGCGAAGGCCCGTTTCCATATTGATCAGGCTTTCGGACAACAGCCGCGTCTCATCGATGACTTGATACGTATGGATGTTCAGGCGGTTCGCGCTCGTCACCGACGAAAAGAACGAATAGAAGGTGGCACCGAGGATCACCAGCACGGCGATCACGGCGCCGAAGGTCGTGTAGAGCTTCCGAGCAATGGAAAGGTTGGCGACTTTCATCTGGTCTCCGAAACGCGGGTTGTTTTTTGGTCACGCGCGGTGCGGGGAACTCACGGTGACAAATTCGTATTACGGCGAAAATTGTAATACTTTATTTGATCGGAAAGGGCTTCCAATGCCGTCTGTAAGGCTCAGGAAATCCCTATGTTGATGGCGCTCTAAGCCCTTATTTAAACGGACATTTACAGGCTATCCACAGAAAGAACCATGACGACGACCGGACAACGGAGCAATCCAGGTCTTTATATTAGTCTTACTTTTTACCGACTACCGGGACACGAACCGGGTGGGCAGCAAAATGATTATTTTTACGGAAGCTCCCCGTTTCTTACGACATTCTTCGTATGATAGAGCCCTAGTTTCCCTCCCCAAAGGGTTCAAGGGGGCGAAGCTAGCTGTGATTGCCGCGCTCCGATCTGGGATCGCGGCAACCCAGGCACGATGTTCATCAGCGTTCACCGGTAACAAGGAACGTCGGGGCGGCGCTCGCCGGCGCCTCTCCATGAAAGTCGCGCCACGCATAGCCGAGGACCTGAAGAATCTGGCCCAAAAAACAGCGATGTCGCAGACAGATGTCATCAAGTCCGTGATTTTTCAGATTGAGTCGGATGTGCTGGAGTCTCGTAAGCCGGCCCTGATGAGAGAACTCAGCACGCTATCGCTGTTCGCCGCCTAACCGCTGTTTATGCGCCGGTCAGGCCGGCCTATCATGAGCAAGGGACCGCGCATTCGATTCCGAAGGCCGTCGACGCGATGTTCCTCGAACAGCATGCGCCCGACGCGCAGCGCATCAAAGACATGATCGAACGGTTCAATCGGTCGCAGGCGGCAAAGCTCGAAGAGGATATGTTCAACCAACGTACCCGGCTTGCCGATGCAGAGCGGGCCCTTCAGGCGAAGGCGACGAAAGCCGCGGCCGACAGCAAGCGAATCGCCACCAACAAAATCGATGCCCTGCGCCGCAGGCTGGATGCGATAGCGTCAAGCAGGTCAGTCACGTGGTTGCATCTCGAGCCACGTCGACGGTCACTCTTTCCATTCGTCGAGAATCTGTTGCGCAAGATAATCGCAAGGGGGCCGATCGGATTTGGCGCTGCGCGCGAGGACGACCTCGGCATCATCCATCGCAGGTACCCCATCGCTCTCCGTGAGTTGAATGAAATTTCCCGGAATGCTACATTTTGCGAGCGGCGCTATCGCGAGGCCTGCCTGGACCATGGCGAGCAGACCGAGGAAGCTCGGGCTTTCATAGTTCATTCGGAACTTGATGTTGTTCCGTCTCAAGGCTCGCACTGCGTGGTCACGCGCCATGCTGCCGTCCGCGAATACTGCGATGGGTAACGGACGCTCGAGCCAAATCTTCCGCTTTTCAGAGCCCGTCCAGATGATTGGCTCATACCGGATAAATTCGCCAGCTAGTCCTTTTACTTTAGTCAGGCAAGCCAGGTCGATGGTGTTGTCTTTCAGCATCGGCACAAGGCCGATGCTGGGCAGTCCGATAACGCGGATGTCCACCCGTGGATGCATGACCGCGAACCTTGCCAGTACTTGAGGCAACAGCGAAGACACATAGTCGTCGGGAACGCCGATTGCGACCTGTCCCTCCACTTCGGGTCGAACGATCGAAGCCCACGCCTCATCACGCATCTCCAGCATGCGACGTCCGTAGTCCGCCAGTCTTTTGCCTTCCGCAGTAGCCGCCACGTTGCGAGTGTCACGCACGAAAAGCTGCTTACCGAGCGATTCCTCGATTGTGCGGATTTGCATGCTGACGGCCGACGGCGACCGAAACACTGTCTGTGCCGCTTTGGCAAATGAGCCCGAGTCCGCCACAGCCACGATCATCTCAAGCACGTCCAAATCGAGCTTCTTCATATTATTCAGAAAATCTGACGAGTTGATGCAGTTTAATTCATTTCCCTTCAGAGGCGGGTGGTCGGAAAATCGAGTCATCAAGCTTATCGAGGTGACTCAATGCACATTTCAGGGTCGATGTACCAATTTCTGGCGGTGGGTGGCATGCTCGCGATTACGCCCGGCCCAAACATGGTCTACGTGATGTCACGCTCGATTGCACAGGGCCGCGGAGCTGGCCTTGTCTCGTTAGCCGGGGTCATGCTCGGATACCTCTTCTACATGTTCAGTGCCGCGTTTGGAATCACGGCACTCGTACTTAAAGTGCCGGGTGCGAGCGCCATTCTCGGCGCAGCGGGCTCGGCATACCTTCTTTACCTTGCCTGGCAAGCTGTGAAGCCCGGGGGACGCTCACCATTTGAGGTGCGTCAATTGCCGCAGGAACCGCCGCTTCGGCTACTTGCGATGGGTGCGACAACCAGCCTGTTGAACCCCAAGCTAGCGATGCTCTTCATTTCGTTGCTGCCGCAGTTCATTGACCACGAACGAAGCGATGTGTTTGGTCAGTCCCTCACGCTCGGATCGTTGCTGATCGCGGCGTTCGCTCTCGCGAACGGCTCGGTTGCCGTCGCGTCTAGCGGGATGGCCAGGTTTCTCAAAGGCAGGCCTGGTCTGATGCTCGCTCAGAGATGGGTGATGGGCGCAATGCTGGGTGGACTTGGGATAAGCCTGGCGATGGACGCCGTGAAGTATCTGGTGATGTCCTGACCGTCGTGAGGCATAGGCCGATGTGGCCTCGCGTCCAAAACCGACGGGAGATTTGCGGAGCGGAGAGAGGCGGAAGCGGCGGGAGAGGCTAGAGGAATCGAGGGGACAAACCTGGGCCGAAACCCGGGTATGCCCGCTCGACGAATTCATTTCGAAGGCGCTATACCGGCGGTAGGGAAGTGTTCGCCGCCCCCCTCACTCCACCGTAACCGACTTCGCCAAGTTCCGCGGCTTATCCACGTCGGTCCCGCGCGCACATGCCGTGTGATACGCGAGCAACTGCAGCGGCACCACATGCAGAATCGGCGAGAGCATGCCGTAATGCTCGGGCATCCGAATCACGTGCATGCCTTCTTCATTGACGATCTTCGTATCCGAATCGGCAAACACGTAAAGCTGGCCGCCGCGCGCACGCACTTCCTGCATGTTCGACTTCAGCTTCTCGAGCAGTGCATCGTTAGGCGCCACCGTCACCACCGGCATCGCTTCCGTCACGAGCGCCAGCGGCCCGTGCTTCAGTTCGCCGGCCGGATAAGCCTCGGCATGGATGTACGAGATTTCCTTGAGCTTGAGCGCGCCTTCGAGCGCGATCGGATAGTGCAGCCCGCGCCCCAAGAACAGCGCGTTCTCCTTGCGAGAAAACTCCTCCGACCACGCGATGATCTGCGGCTCTAGCGCGAGCACGCTGTTCAACGCGGCCGGCAAGTGGCGCAACTGCCTCAGGTAGCCCGCTTCCTTGTCCGCATCGACGAAACCGCGGATCTTGCCGAGCGTCACCGCCAGCGTGAACAGACCGACGAGCTGCGTCGTGAACGCCTTCGTCGATGCCACGCCGATCTCCGTGCCCGCGTGCGTCAAGAATTGCATCTCGGTCAAACGCACCATCGCGCTCGTGCTGACGTTGCACACCGCCAGCGTATGACGATGGCCGAGTTCCTGCGCATGCTTGAGCGCGGCCAGCGTATCGGCTGTCTCGCCCGACTGCGAGATCACGACAACAAGCGCCTTAGGATTCGGCACCGATTCGCGATAGCGATACTCGCTCGCGATTTCCACCTGCGTCGGGATCTTGGCGATCGATTCGAGCCAGTACTTCGACGTCAATCCCGAGTAGTAGCTCGTGCCGCATGCAAGTATCAGAATACTATCGATGTCATCGAATGCCGCCGACGCGCCGTCACCGAAAAGCTTCGCCTCGAACGCGTCGCTGGCCGGAATCGTGTCGGTGATCGCGCGCGGCTGCTCGAAGATTTCCTTCTGCATGAAGTGGCGATACGGGCCGAGTTCGACCGCGCCGCCGTACGAATGCACCGTGCGGATCTCGCGCTCGACGCGTGCGCCGCTGCGATCGCTGATGCGCACGCCCTCGCGCGTCAGCTCGCAAACGTCGCCTTCTTCGAGGAACATGAACTGATCGGTGCTGCCGGCCAGGGCCAGCGCGTCCGAGGCGAGGAAATTCTCGCCCTGCCCCACGCCGACGACGAGCGGCGAACCTTGCCGCGCGCCCACCACCGTGTGCGGTTCGTCCTTGTGGACCACGGCAATCGCGTAGGCGCCGTGCAATTGCTTCACCGCTTCGCAGACGGTGTCGTACAGGTTGCCGCTGTACAGGCTGTGAATCAGGTGCGCGATGACTTCGGTATCCGTCTGCGAGACGAATTCATAACCCTTGCCGCGCAGCATCTCGCGCAACGCCTCGAAATTCTCGATGATCCCGTTGTGCACGAGCGCGACCGTGTCGCGCGAAAAGATCGGATGCGCGTTGTCGGTCACCGGCGCGCCGTGGGTGGCCCAGCGCGTGTGCGCGATGCCCGTGACGCCTTCGAGATGTCGCTCGCTCACTTGCGCGTCGAGGTCGGCCACGCGTGCGACGCTGCGCGCGCGGCGCGGCGCGCCGTTCGTCAGCACGGCCACGCCGCACGAATCGTAGCCGCGATATTCGAGGCGGCGCAGTCCTTCGACGAGGACGGGAACGATATTACGCTGCGCTACGGCGCCGACGATGCCACACATGGGAATTCTTCCTTTCGCAAGTCTTGCTTCATTCTTCAATCATGCGCCGCGCTCGCGCTCGCTTCCGTGCGCGAGCGCATGCGGCGTCAACGCGGCTCAGCTCTTCACGGCTCAGCTTTTCTTCTTGACGGGGCGGACGTAGCCGCCGCGCGTCACTTGGGTCTTTTCGTTGAGCACGAGCGTGCCTTCGGGCACATCCTTCCACACCGTCGTGCCGGCCGCGATCGTCACGCCGCGGCCCACCCGCACCGGTGCCACGAACTGCGTGTCCGAACCGACGAAGACGTCGTCCTCGATCACCGTGCGGTGCTTGTTCGCACCGTCGTAGTTGCAGGTGATCGTCCCCGCCCCGACGTTCACGCGCGCGCCGATGTCGGCATCGCCGATATACGTCAAATGGTTCGCCTTCGCGCCGTGGCCGAGGGTTGCGTTCTTCACCTCGACGAAATTGCCGACGTGCGCTTCCTCTCCGAGCACCGCGCCGGGCCGCAGCCGCGCGTACGGCCCCAGCACCGCGTTCGCGCCCACGTTCGCCCCTTCGATGTGCGTGAACGGCTCGATGCGCGTGCCGGCGCCGATCGTCGCGTCGCGCAGCACGCAGTTCGCGCCGACCGTCACGCCGTCCGCCAACGTCACGCTGCCTTCGAAAACGCAATTGACGTCGATCGACACGTCGCGACCGCACGTGAGTTCGCCGCGTACGTCCAACCGGGCGGGATCCATGAGCGTCACGCCCGCGCCGAGCAACACGTCGGCCAAATTGCGCTGGTGGATCCGCTCGAGTTCGGCCAGTTGCGCCTTGCTGTTGACGCCGAGCGTTTCCCATTCGTCGTCGGGCTGCGTCGTGACGACGTCGAAGCCCGCTTCGATCGCATGCTCGACCACGTCCGTCAGGTAATACTCGCCCTGTGCGTTGTCGTTTCTCAGTGCGCCAAGCCACATCGCCAGCTGCGCCGTCGGCGTCACGACGATGCCCGTGTTGATCTCGGCGATACGCAGCTGATCCGGCGTCGCGTCCTTCTGTTCGACGATGCGGGTCACGTAGCCGCCGGCGTCGCGCACGATGCGGCCATAGCCGGTCGGATCGTCGAGCGTGACCGTCAGAATGCCGTAGCGGCCTTCGACCGCCGCATCGGCCAAGCGCTTGAGCGTCGACGGCTTCGTGAGCGGCACGTCGCCGTAAAGCACGAGGGTCGGGAGAGCCGGATCGAGCAGCGGCAGCGCCTGTTGCACGGCGTGCCCCGTCCCGAGCTGCTCGGCCTGCAGCGCGAACGCGACATCCGGCGCGGCAACGGCCTCGCGAACGGCCTCCGCGCCATGGCCGACGACGACGACGATCCGCGCCGGGGCAAGCGACCGAGCGGTATCGATGACATGCGAGAGAAGCGGCCGGCCGGCCAACCGGTGGAGCACCTTGGGCAGCGCGGAACGCATGCGCTTGCCGGTGCCTGCAGCCAAAATGACGATGTTCATGGCATCGGCGAAAAATAGGAGTACAAAGTGCGCGATTTTAGCATGCAGCCTCTCATGCAAAAGCCGTGCGACGGGCGTCGCCAGCCCATGCTCCGTATGGCCGAACGCGGCGTGCGCGCCTTATAGTTCGTCGAACGGAACGAAGGAAATCGCCTGAGCGCCGCGTCCTTCGCCGCCGTCGCCCGCCGCCCCCGTGGCACACGGCTCGTCGTCGAACGCGATGTCGCCCAGCGGGTCGGCCTGCCCCGTCGCACGCAGCCCCGCGAACGGAAACAGCCCCGCATCCATCAGGTGCGACGGCACCACGTTCGACAACGCACTGAACATGTTGTCGACACGCCCCGGAAAACGCTTGTCCCAATCGCGGATCAGCGCCTTCATTTCCGCACGTTTGAGGTTGGGCTGGCTACCGCACAAATTGCAGGGAATGATCGGAAACGCACGCAATTGCGCGTATTTCTCGAGATCGACTTCCTTCACGTAGGCAAGCGGCCGAATCACGATGTTCTTGCCGTCGTCCGATTGCAGCTTCGGCGGCATTCCCTTGAGCTTGCCGCCGTAGAACATGTTCAGCAGCGTCGTTTGCAAGATGTCGTCGCGATGGTGGCCGAGCGCGATCTTCGTCGCGCCGAGTTCGCCGGCCACGCGATAGAGAATGCCGCGCCGCAGCCGCGAACAGAGCGAGCACGTCGTCTTGCCCTCGGGGACAAGACGCTTGACGATGCTGTAGGTGTCCTGGTTCTCGATATGGAACGGCACGCCCAGGCTCGTCAGGTATTCGGGCAGCACATGTTCGGGAAAACCGGGCTGCTTTTGGTCGAGGTTGACGGCGACGATGTCGAAATCGATCGGCGCGCGCTCGCGCAGACGCATGAGGATATCGAGCATCGCGTAGCTATCCTTGCCGCCCGACATGCAGACCATCACCTTGTCGCCGTCCTCGATCATGTTGAAGTCGCCGATCGCTTGACCGACGAGCCGAGCAAGCCGCTTGAACAGCTTGTTGTTCTCGTACGCTTCTTTTTGCTCGCGGCGCGTCAGCGCGGGACGCGAGAGCGCCTCACCGGGCGTGTCGTTCGACGGCGCTTGCGCAAGCCCTGCGGCGTGTTCGTCGGATGGCTCGGCCGTGCCCTCAGGCGTGATCCTCTCGGGCGCGTTCATGCGGATTCCTCTTTGATGCGAAATACTTCGACGCCCACGGCGTCGCAATCGGGATAGACGTCGGGCTTTTCCGTGGAGACGGATACGGCGCGCACGCGCGGATGCTCGAGCATCATCGCCGCGATGTCGTCGCACAACGTCTCTTGCAGATGGATATGACCCTTGCCGACGCGGCGCGCGATCGTCGCGCGCATGAAGTCGTAATCGACGACCTCGTGCAGCTTGTCCTCGGTCGGCGTCGTTTGCGCGAGCGGCACGAACAGTTCGACGTTGATGACGACACGCTGCTCCCCGCGCTTCTCGAACTCGTGCACGCCGATGTTGATGTAGACCTCGTAATTGCGCAGAAACAGCCTACGGCAGTCGGCGAGTCGGGGATGCAAGAGAGCGGCAACCATATTCGTTCCAATCAAAAAATGCGCTGCTCGAGCGCGACAGACCCATTGCGGCCGGGGCCGGGGCCGAAGCGCCTCAGCGCGTCAAAAACATCACGTCGCGCGGCAGCGGCACCAAGTGCTGTCCGCCGTCGACCACCAGCGTTGCGCCCGTCACGCCGCGCGCATCCGCCAAATAGCAGGCCGCCGCGACGATATCCTCGGGCGTCGAGGCGCGGCCGAGCGGCGTCACGCGATGCGCCTCCTCGAACTCGCCGGGGGTCTGGTCCGCCGACTGCAGCGTCAGCCCCGGCGCGATGCCGACGACACGAACTTTGGGCGCGAGGGCCTGCGCCAGCGTGACCGTCGCCGTTTGCAGCGCCGCTTTCGACAGCGTGTACGACAGATAGTCCGGATTCAAGTTGTACAGCTTCTGATCGAGCACGTTGATGACCACGCCGCGCAGCGTCTCGTCCTCGCGCGCGGCGTCGGGCGTCGCCTCGAACAGCGCTTTGGCCAGCACGAGCGGCGCGCCGACGTTCACCGCCATATGCGCGAGCAGCGTCTCGTAGCCGACGTCGCGCGCCGTATCCTCGACGAAGCGCGACGCGTTGTTGACGATGCAGGCGGGCCGGCCGAGCGCTTGCGTGCAAGCCGCGACGAGCCCCGCCACCTCGCATTCGACCGCCAGATCGGCGGCCAGCACGGCGGCGCGGCGGCCCAGCGCGCGAATCTGCGCGGCGAGCGAATCGGCATCGGCCCGCGCCGTGCCGTAATGGATGGCGACATCCCACCCCTTGGCCGCGAAGCCGAGCGCCAGCGCGCGCCCGATGCGCCGCGCCGCGCCCGTGACGAGTACGACGCGCGAGGGTGGCGCCGCGACGCCGGCGTCAGGGCGAGAATCGACGGAGACGGTCATTTACAATGCGGGAATGAATCAAAATGCTCACGAACCCGCTAGTTTACCCGTTCCGACCGCCGATGCGCTCGCCGCCAGTGCCGAACTGATCGCGCGGATCCGCGATGCGGTCGCAGCCGCCGGCGGCTGGCTGCCGTTCGATCGCTACATGGAGCTTGCTCTCTACACGCCCGGCCTCGGATATTACAGCGGCGGCGCGCGCAAATTCGGCCGCCGCGCCGAGGACGGCAGCGACTTCGTCACGGCCCCCGAGCTTTCACCGCTTTTCGCGCGGACGCTCGCCCGCGCGCTGGCTCAGGCACTCGATGCGAGCGGTACGCGCCAGCTGATGGAATTTGGCGCCGGCACGGGGCGGCTCGCGGCCGGCATCCTGTCGGCCCTCGATGCCCTCGGCACGCCGCTCGAGAGCTACACCATCGTCGATCTGTCCGGGGAGCTGCGCGAACGTCAGCGCGAAACGATCGAAACGCTGGGCGGCCCGCTGGCTTCGCGCGTACGCTGGCTCGATGCATTGCCCGAGCGGTTCGAGGGCGCGATCATCGGCAACGAGGTGCTCGATGCGATGCCGATCCAGCTATACGCGCGCACGGGCGGCGTTTGGCACGCACGCGGCGTCGGCATCGACGAGGCCGGCGCGCTGCGCTTCGAAACTCGTGCCCTCGATGCCCCCGGGATCTCGCTCTCGAAGGAAGACAGCGCCCTGCTCGCGCAACTCGACGCCGAGATTGACCCGCACGTCGACTACGTCGCCGAGGCGCACCCGGCCGGCGCGGCCTTCGTGCGCACCGTCTGCACGATGCTCGCGCGCGGCGCGGCGTTTTTCATCGATTACGGCTTTCCGCGCGGCGAGTACTACCACCCGCAGCGCACCGAAGGCACGTTGATGTGCCACTACCGGCACCGCGCGCATGGCGATCCGTTCCTTTATCCGGGGCTGCAGGACATCACGGCCCACGTCGAATTCACGCGCATCGCCGAAGCGGGCGTCGAAACGGGGGCGGATCTGCTCGGCTATACGTCGCAAGCTCGCTTCCTGATGAACGCCGGCATTACCGACGTCCTTTCCGAGATCGATCCGGCCGATGCGGCCCAGTTCCTGCCCGCGGCCAACGCTGTGCAGAAGCTGCTGTCCGAGGCCGAAATGGGCGAACTGTTCAAGGTGATCGCGTTCTCGCGCGCCATCGACGGGGCGCTCGACGCATTCGCGCGGGGGGACCGGACGCACACGCTGTGAACGGCTAAGCCCAGGGGAGCGGAGCGTCACTCGCCCCGCTTTTCCTTTTCATCGCCTAACGCGTCGGCCACCGCCTTCGCCCGTGCCCGATGCACAGCGTCCTTGATCTTCGCCGGATCGTTCGCGAACGCCTGCGCCACTGCGCCCGCATCGACGCCGCGCGCAGCCACCAGCGCCACGCGCAGCCGATCGGCCTGCGGATACTCGCGCGTCTCGAACCCAAGCCGCCCGCGCGCGTCGGCTTCGCAAGCCTGCAACGCCTCGGCGAAGCGTGCCGGCTTGCGCAGCGCATCGCAACGCTCGAACAGCCGCACGAGCGCCTGCGCGCCCATCTCCATCACACGATGAATATTGCCGTGCTCGCGCGCGACGAGCAGCGCCAAGTCGCGGCACTCGTTCGGCACGCGCAGGCGCTCGCACATCGGCCGCAGCAGATCGACGCTGCGCGTTTCGTGACCGATGTGGCGCGGCAAGATGTCGTCGGGCGTCGTGGCCTTGCCGAGATCGTGCGTCAAGGCGGCGAAACGCACGGTCAAGGCATAGCCGCGAGCCGCTGCGTAATCGACGACCATCATCACGTGCACGCCGGTATCGACTTCCGGGTGATAGTCGGCGCGCTGCGGCACACCGTACAGCGCATCGATCTCGGGCAGCACGCGCGCCAGCGCGCCGCATTCGCGCAGCGCCTCGAACATCCGCGACGGCTTGCGCTCCGAGAGCCCGCGCGAAATCTCCTGCCAGACGCGTTCGGGCACCAGGGCGTCGACTTCGCCCGCTTCGGTCATCGTCCGCATCAGCGAGAGCGTCTCGGGTGCCACCACGAAGTCGTGAAAGCGCGCCGCGAAACGCGCCACGCGCAAAATCCGCACCGGGTCCTCGACGAACGCCTCGCCGACGTGCCGAAAGCACCGGCCGCGCAAGTCGTCCTGCCCGCCGAACGGATCGATGACTGGGCCGACCAACTCGCCGTCGGGCCGCACTTCGCGCGCCATCGCGTTGATCGTCAGGTCGCGCCGGGCGAGATCCTCCTCGAGCGTGACGTCGGGCGCGTAGTAGAACTGAAACCCGTGATAGCCCGCCGCCGTCTTGCGCTCCGTGCGCGCGAGCGCGTATTCCTCGTGCGTCTGCGGGTGCAGGAACACGGGAAAATCCTTGCCGACGGGACGATAGCCCTGCGCGACCATCTGCTCGGGCGTCGCGCCGACGACGACGTAGTCGCGGTCGGATACCGGCACGCCAAGGAGCGCATCGCGAATCGCGCCGCCTACCGCGTAGATCTTCATGCGTCGTCGCCGAAGACGATGCCCATTCGTTTCATCATGATCCTGGGCCGCATCGACCAAGATGGGTCGTTTTTATCACCGATGATGAGTTTCATGCGCCACCGAAAGAAGCGTTTGAGAACAGCGTTGAAGTTTAATCGCGCGGGGCGTGAAAGCTTACGCGAAACGGCCATGGTGCCATGAGCACGCAATCGACGCTCGGCGCACCGCCGAGCCGAGCCGCATTGAACCACACCGCGCGGACCGGGCCGGAGCGGCCCCGGTTTCCTTCCGGCTCAACGTCCCGCCGTCGCGCGAAATGCGCTGAAGCGCGAACGCAGCGAAGCGTCGTTCAGATAGGTCGGCGCGATCGCGTCGATGGCGACGGGTTCGATGTTCAGCTCCTCGGCAAGCGGGCCGCTCATGACCGCGTCGAGCGACATCGAATCGAGGTTGTCGCGCGTGATGAGCGGTGCGCCCGGCAGCGTCTCGAACGTCATCGCCTGCATGTAGGCCAGTGCATCGGGCAGCCGCACGATGCGCGGATGGCGGCCGATCATCTCGCCGCACATGCGCACGAGCGATTCGAGCGTATAGACCGTGGGGCCGCCGAGTTCGTAAGTCCGCCCGGACGCCGCATCGAGATCGAGCGTCCCGACGATCGCCTTGACGACGTCGCCGACGTAGACGGGCTGGAACTTCGCGTCGGGCTTGGCGAGCGGCAGCACGGGAAAGAGGCGCGCCAGCGCCGCGAACGTGTTGAGGAAGCGGTCCTCGGGACCGAAGACGACCGAAGGCCGAAAGATCGTCGTCGCGAGCTGGGCCGCCGCGAGCGCGGCTTTTTCGCCGTCGCCTTTCGAGCGCAGATACATGCTCGGGCCGCTCGAATCGGCGTTGATCGCGCTCAGGTGAACGAGCCGGTGAACGCCCTTGCCTTCGCAGGCCGCGGCGATCTTCGACGGCAATTCGACGTGCAGCCGGGCGAATTCGGCTCCGTAGGGCCGGCCGCGCCCGCCGTGCAGCGTACCGATGAGATTGACGACGGCATCCGCGCCCTCGACGAACCGAGCGAGCGCAAGCGGATCGAACAGATCGAGTTCGATCACATCGAGCGGCAGCATGGTGAGGTGGCTCGCATGGCTGCGCTTGCGCGTGGCGATGCGCACGTTCTTGCCGGCCGCGACGAGCGCGTTGGCGAGATGCGTGCCGATGAAGCCGGAACCGCCGACCAGCGCAATGGATTGATGTCGCATTTTTCGACTCCCTGCGGGCGGCCGCCGCCACGGCACCGCCGGCATGCGGGCGCGCATCGCGCGCGCAGGCCGGCTCGCAGCGCCTCGCTTACTGCGTCTGAGGCAGGATGACGCCGAGGCGCTCCTTCAGCGACTGCGGGCGGCCTTCGAACAGCGCCGCGTAGTAGACCGTGTTCGACAGCACGTTCTTGACATAGTCGCGCGTCTCGTTGAACGGAATCGTCTCCGCAAAAATCGCGCCTTCGACCGGACGCTGCAGCGTCGCCTGCCATTGGCGCGGGCGGCCGGGCCCCGCGTTGTAGCCCGCCGTGGCCAGCACGGCCGAACCGTCGAATTGATTGTAGATCATCGACAGATACGTCGTGCCGAGCAAAATGTTCGTATTCATGTCGTTCATTTGCTCGGCCGAGAGCGGTCCGAGCCCGATCTTGCGCGCCACCATCCGGGCCGTGCCCGGCATCAGCTGCATCAGCCCGCCCGCGCCGACGTCCGACTGCGCGTTGATGATGAAGCGCGATTCCTGGCGAATCAGCCCATACGCCCATTCGACGTCGAGCCCCGTCGATTTCGCGTCGCGCTCCACGATATCGCGAAACGGCGCGAGGTAGCGCAGCGAAAAGTCATGCTCGGTCTGCGTCCGATCGGCCGTATTGACCGTGCGATCGTAGAGCTGAATCCGGCGTGCATACTCGGCGGCGGCCAGCAGTTGCCGATCGGTCATGCCGCGCAGCGGCCAGTTCCACTCGCGATTGCCCTCGAGGCGCAAGTTCAGCGCGTAGAAGCGGCGCGCGAGGTCGAAACCCGGGGTATGGCTCGCCGCTTCTACTTCGGCGTCGGTCACGGACGTCTTCGGCGGCACGGTGATCTTGCGGCCGAGTGCTTCGGTGGCAAGCTGCCCGTAGAAGTTGAAGCCCGAGGCGATGCGCTCGTATTCTTGCGTGGCGAGCGCCTTGTCTTCGGGATTGCCGCTCTGCTCGAGTGCGCGAGCGTGCCAGTAAATCCAAGCCGGCTCGCTGCGCAGCGCGCTCGGCATCTGCTCGATCGACCAGCGCACCATCGTCCAATCGCCGGCGAGCAGCGCACTGCGCGTGCGCCACTTGTAGGCCGGATACGATAGCGGCGCGTTCGACGAGAGCCGGTACCAATCCACGGCGCCCGGCACCTGGCGCACGGCCCCCTGATATCCGATCGTGCCCCATCCGATCGCACGCTCGGCCAGCGACAGCGACGGCGCGATCGTCGCGAACGTGGCCGCGGCCGTGACGACGTCGTTGCGCGCCATCGTCGTGACCGCGAGCAGCGCAAGCGCGTGCGAAGCCGAATCGGGCCCGACGCCGCGAGCGAGCAGGAGCGGCGGCGCGCTCGTCGCCTGATCGATGAGTTTCTGATCGGGACGCTGCGGGCCGAGCGCGTCGAACAGCCGGCTGCCGACGCCCGTGGCGTTTTGCTCGTAGGCCAGGCGAATCTGCTGCCAGACGTCGTCGTCGGTGAATTGATGGCTCGTGGCCAGGGCGGTGATGAGATCGACGCAGCCGTCGCCGTAATACTTCGGCTGAACGAGCAGCGCGCGCGCCGCTTCGGCGACGTTTTCGCCGCGGGCGGCGCGCGACTCGAGCGCGTAGCACTTCACTTGCGTGTCGTCGTTGAGCACGAAGCGCGGATACTGTTCGTCGAAATCGCGCCAGTCGTGGCGCGCACCCAACACCACGAGGTAATCGTTGCGCAGCCGGTCGGCGATCGCTTCGCCGTCATGGCGCTGCAAGAACGAAAGCACGGCCTGGTCCGGCGCGTCGAGGCGCGCATGGCCGCTGCCGTCGAAGAGCTGGGGCCGGAGCTGGTAGTACTCGAGGTACGACGGCGCCGGGTAGTTCGGAATCATCGCCGCGAGCTGCGCCGCGCGCACCGGGTCGTTGCCCAACGCAGCCTGACGCAGCTTCACGAAAATCTGGTCGTCCGTGGGTGCGGCGGTCGGACGCGAATGGCGTCCCGCGGAGGCCGTGCCGCAGGCGACGAGCGCAACGGCGGCGAGGGCGAGAGCGGCCGCGCGATATACTCGAACAAAGCGTTTTGACATCGTGGTTCGGGGAGCAAAAAATTGAGCGAAAGCATAGCACGCAACCCCTCGGCGGAATCGAAAGCCGAACTGCGAAAACGCTTGCTGCAAGCGCGTTGCGAGGCCGCAACAGCGGGCTTCGCCAACGCATCGCTCGCCGTCCATCTGCGCGAGGCGCTCGCGCGTCACGCACCCCACACCGTGGGATTTTATTGGCCGCTCACGGGCGAATTCGACGCACGCACGATCGTCGGGGAATGGCTCGCGCAAGATGCGCGGCGCCAGGCTGCGCTGCCGGTCGTTGCCATGAAGGGACACGCGCTTCGTTTTCACGCATGGACGCCGGATACGCCCATGCGCATCGGACACCATCGCATACCGGAACCGGAACAAACGCAGCCGGTGCTGCCCGATCTATTGCTCGTGCCCTGCGTGGGCTTCGACGGCGACGGCTATCGGCTCGGCTACGGCGGCGGCTATTACGACCGCACGCTGTCGTCATGGTCCGGCGCCGCCAAGCCGGTTACGATCGGAATCGCTTACGAAGCATGCCGAGCGGCATTGCCGCGCGAGGTGCACGACATACCGCTCGACGCGATCGTCACGGACGCCGGGTTGTTCGCCAGCCCGCAGATGCCCACATAAAGGCGAGGCGTAGCACGAAGCGTCATGTCTCACCGCGCGTGCGGCGCAGCACGGCGGGCGAAATCAACTCCAGTCTTAAAGCGATGCAGCGGCGCGCGCGGCCGTATCGTAGAGGCCCGATGCATTCCGCATGAGTTGAGCGGCCTCGCCGATCTGCTCGTTGGCAAGCCCGCTTTCCTTGAGCGCCGCGATGAGACAGCTTTCCCTCACCTCGCGATACTTGTTGCAGAGGTCTCGCCCGGCCGGCGTCGCGGAGAAGAAGACTTCCTTGCCGGTCTTTTCGCTTTTTACATACCCTCTACTCACGAGCTTCTTCAACGCATACGTGGCGACGTGCGTGTCCTCGATATTGAGCACGAAGCAGATATCGGCGAGCTTTTTCTTGCGTTCGCGGTGGCTGACGTGGTGCAGCAGCGACACTTCGATGGCCGTCATGTCCTTGGCCCCGGCCGCCGACATGCATCGCACCATCCAGCGGTTGAACGCGTTGCTCGCCATGATCAGGCCGTATTCGAATTCCGAGAGCTCGACGCTCGTCTCGGAGACGAGGTGTTCCGAAGATACGATCTTGGTCGGATGGCGCGACATAGCGGCGACTAGCAAGCTGATGATGAGAAGAAGGAGTGTGCGAAGTGTACGCTGCCCGCCCCTCGACTATCACTAGCGGAAACGCTTATGGGTAAAATATCGATAATTTATCGATAATGCGACCTGATCCAGGCCCCGCGTGCACTGAGATGACAGAACCTCGAATCTACCCGTTCGGCGATAGCGCGCTCGTGTGCGAGGCCCCGGCGCCGGCGACGCTCGCTTGTCAGGAGCGGATCTGGGCGCTCGCTCAGGCCTTGGGGGAATGGCCGAACGTGGTCGAAGTCGTGCCGGGCATGAACAACCTCACGGTCGTCTTCGATCCGCGGTCCGCCGACCTCGAAACGCTCGCGTCCGAGCTTTCGGTGGCGTGGAACCGGGCGGTCGGCGTACAGCCGTCCACGCGCGAGGTCGACATTCCCGTACGCTACGGCGGCGCGGACGGGCCCGATCTGCAAGCCGTGGCCGACTACACTGGGCTGAGCGTCGACGAAGTCGTCAAGCGTCACGCGAGCGCCGAATACATCGTATTCTTCGTCGGCTTCCAGCCGGGCTTCGCCTACCTCGGCGAGCTCGACGAATCGCTGCACATGCCGCGCCGCGCGGTACCGAGGCTCGAGGTGCCGGCCGGATCGGTCGGCATCGGCGGCGCGCAAACCGGAATTTATCCGGCCGCCTCGCCGGGCGGCTGGCAGTTGATCGGGCGCACGCCCTCCGTGCTCTTCGACCCCACGCGAGATGCGCCGACGTTGCTGCAGCCCGGCGACCGCGTACGCTTCACCGTCTTGGAGATCGTTCGATGATCGACGTACTGCGTGCCGGCGTGCTCTCTTCGGTGCAGGATCTCGGCCGCCCCGGGTACCGGCACCTGGGCGTAGCGAAGGCCGGCGCGCTCGACACGCTCGCGCTCGAAGTCGGCAACCGTCTCGTCGGCAATGCGCCGGAGGCGGCAGCGATCGAGGTGACCGTCGGCCCGACGGCGCTTCGCTTCGCCCAGGCCGCGCGCGTCGCGATCACGGGTGCGCAATTCAGCGCGACATTGGACGGCTCGCCCGTGCACACTTGGTGGAGCCTGCCGGTTCGTGCGGGTCAGGAATTGGTGCTGCTTGGGCCGACGCGCGGCATGCGCGGCTACATTTGTGTGCGAGGCGGCATCGACGTCGTGCCGGTGCTCGGCTCGCGCAGCACCGATCTGAGCGCCGCGTTCGGCGGGCTCGGCGGACGCAAGCTGCGCGACGGCGACCGGCTGCCGATCGGCTCGAACACCCGGCAGCAGGGAAAAGCGACGTCGGTCGATGCGCCGGCATTCGGCGTGAAGGCACCGGAATGGTGCCGTTTCGCCGAGGTGGCGCGCGGGCCGATGCGACGCGGCAAACATGCCGTCGGCGCCGAACGCGCGGCGGTGATCCGCGTGCTGCGCGGCCCCGAGTACGACACGTTCGGCGAGGCGGCGCGCACCGCGTTTTGGCTGGACGAATGGCGCGTGACGCCGAACAGCAATCGCATGGGCTATCGCCTGGAGGGCAGCCCGCTCGTCCGCGAGCAGGAAACCGAGCTGCTCTCGCACGCGGTGCTGCCCGGCACGATCCAGGTTCCGGGCAGCGGGCAGCCGATCGTGCTGATGGGCGATGCGCAGACGACGGGCGGCTATCCCCGCATCGGCGTCGTGATCGCCGCCGATCTATGGAAGCTCGCCCAGGTGCGGCTCGGCGCCGCTATTCGCTTTGTCCGTACGACGCGCGAGGAAGCGCGCTACGCGCTCGCCGAGGAACACGCGTATCTGCGGCAGATCGATGCCGCGATCGCCATGCATGAAGAGCGGATGCGACGTGTTTCGCGCGCCGCTTGAAGGTTTTGTAACGAGGAAGTCATGAATATCGATTTGAACGCCGATCTCGGCGAAGGTGGCGATGCCGATGAAGCGCTACTCGGTCTCGTCAGCTCGGCGAATATCGCCTGCGGCTGGCACGCCGGGGGCGCGAACGCGATGCGCGATTGCGTGCGGCTTGCCGCGCAGCGGAAGGTGGCGATCGGCGCCCACCCTAGCTTTCACGATCCGGCCAACTTCGGGCGCAAGGAAATGCATTTGCCGCCCGACGACATCTACGCCGGCATTCTTTATCAACTCGGTGCGCTGTCCGCGATCGCCCAGGCGGAGGGCGTGCGGGTCGTCCATTTGAAGCCGCACGGGGCGCTCTACAACCAAGCCGCGCGCGATCCCGCGATCGCCGAGGCCATCATCTCGGCCGTGCACGACTTCGATCCGTCGGTCGCGATATTCGGACTGGCGAACAGCCGTTTCATCGAGATGGCGCGCGAAGCAGGCCTCACCGCGGTCGAGGAGGGATTCGCCGATCGCGGCTACCGCACCGACGGCTCGCTCGTGCCGCGCAGCGAGCCCGGCGCGCTCATCGACGACGACGACGAAATGCTCGCGCACGTGCTCTCGATGGTGCGCGACAAGCGCGTGCGCACTGTCACCGGCGAGTGGGTGCCGCTCGACGTGCGCACGCTGTGCCTGCACGGCGACGGTCCGCACGCGCTCGCGTTCGCGCAGAAGCTGCGCCGGACGCTCGAGGAAAACGGTGTCGAGGTGCAGGCGGCTTCGGGCTTGTCGCACTGACCGGATTCAACTCGCAGTCCAAGCAGGGCAAGCGGCCGATAGAGCCGTGTCAAAAAAAGGCGATGAATATTAGATAAACGCATCGCCTGCGTTTGCCGCGACGTGCGTGCAGGCAATACAAAAAGAAGTGGCGCGAAGCGATGTTATCGACGTTCGTGTAATGGAGACAAACCAATGCAGACCAATCTATGGCCGTTACTGGGAGTGGCCGTCATCATCGTCGGCTTCCTCCTGCGCTTCAATCCGATGTTGATCGTCGCCGTGGCGGCGGTCGTCACCCCGCTTTGCGCGCATTTCCCGCCGGACAAAATTCTCGCCGCCATCGGCACCGGCTTTCTGAAGACCCGCAATATCCCGCTGATTATCTTGTTGCCGCTTGCCGTTATCGGCCTGCTCGAACGGCACGGCCTCAGGGAGCGCGCGCAGATGTGGATCTCGAGCATCAAAGCGGCCACGGCCGGGCGTCTCCTGATCGTCTACCTGCTCGTGCGGGAGCTGACCGCGGCAGTCGGCCTGACGGGTCTCGGCGGCCATCCGCAGATGGTGCGGCCGCTGCTCGCGCCGATGGCCGAAGGCGCGACCGAAACGCGCTACGGCAAGATCTCCGACGCCGTGCGCTATCGGTTGCGCGCTTATTCCGCCGCGACCGACAACGTCGGCCTGTTCTTCGGCGAGGATATCTTCGTCGCGTTCGGTGCCATCGTGCTGATGGTTACGTTCTTGAAAGAGGCCGGCATCTCCGTCGCGCCGATGCATGTGGCTGTCTGGGGCATGCCGACCGCGCTGGCCGCGTTCATCATCCACAGCGTGCGGCTGTATCTGCTCGACCGGCGTCTTGCCAAGGAACTCGGGCACGGGGCGCAAGCCTCGTCTGCCGTTGACGGAAGCAGCGCGCCGCGCGTGGGCGGCGTATCCGCGCAATCGTCGGCCAACGCCGCGGGAGAGTGAACATGACGCTTTTACTCACCCATCTCTTTTGGCTCGTCGGGGCCCTGCTCCTCATCGTCGGCGTCATGATCGTCACCGATAAGCAGCATCCGCGCCGCTTCGCGGCCGGGGGCTTTTGGATCATCTACGCGGTGATCTTCCTCGTCGGCGATGCGCTGCCGGCGGAGCTGGTCGGCGTGCTCGTCATCGCAATGGCGGTCATCGCGGGCTTCGGTGGCGTGCTCGGCGCCAAACCGAACATGCCGAGCGACGAGACGCGCAACGCGAGCGCCAAGCGGCTCGGCAACCTGCTTTTCGTTCCGGCACTGACGATCCCCGCCGTGACGGTGATCGTGACGCTGTTGGCCGGGAAGCTCGTCGTGGGCGGGGTACCGCTCATCGATCCGAAGAACGCGACGCTCGTCGGCTTCGGCATCGGCTGCGTCGTCGCGCTGGCCGTGGCCTGCTTCGTCACGCGCGACTCGGTGGGGCAATCGGCCAAGGAGGCGCGGCGCCTGATCGATGCGCTGTCTTGGGCTGCGGTGCTGCCGCAGATGCTGGGGATGCTCGGGCTCGTGTTCGCCGATGCGGGTGTCGGCAAGGCGGTCGCGCACGTGGCGACCGACTATGTGAACCTCGATTACCGGTTCGTGGCGGTGGCGGTCTATTGCGTCGGCATGGCCCTGTTCACGATGGTGATGGGCAACGGCTTTGCGGCTTTTCCGGTGATGACGGGCGGTATCGGCGTGCCGATCCTCGTGAACGTGTTTCACGGCAATCCGGCCGTGATGGTTGCGATCGGGATGTTCTCGGGCTACTGCGGCACGTTGATGACGCCGATGGCGGCGAACTACAACATCGTGCCGGCGGCGTTGCTGGAATTGCCGGACAAGAACGCCGTCATCAAGGTGCAAGCGCCGACCGGTATTGTCCTGCTGATCGTGAACATCGTGCTGCTGAATATGTTTATGTTTCGGTGAGGGGATGTGCTGCGGCCCGTCAGGGCCGCTTGCGCTGCCCCAGATAAAACACGAGTGTAGCCAAAGCGCTGCATGCAGCCATAACAAGCATCAAGGCACGCGTCGGGGTATCCGGTAGAACGTGAGTGACGATCGCGCCGCTGGCTACGCCAATACCGAACAACAATGATCCTAATAGCGCCGCTGCCGAACCCGCGGAATCCGTATGCCTTGCAAGGGCAATCGCCGCAGAATTCGGTGCGACGAACCCGATTGTCGACAAATAGACGAAGACAGCAGCAAACAATACTGAGGCTGGCGGCTTTTCCGCGAAGCCTGCGAGGAACATCAGCGATGCAACCGATGTCCAGAGCCCCCATCTGACGATGCTTTGCAGGTCAACCCGCCGAATCAGCCAAGCATTGATCTGGGCTGCGACCACCATTCCAAGTGAATTGGCCGCGATCATGATGCCGAACCTGCCGGAAGATAACCCGTACTCATCGAGGAAAACGATCGCCGACATCGCGATATAAGCGTACATGCCGCCCTGCAAAAACCCGCTGGACAAGGCGCAAGCGACAAACTGGCGATCGCGAAATATTTCGCGCCAATGATGCGGCCCGGGTGAGCGCGTGTCCAAGTCGCGTCGGCTACGGTCCAGCGTCTCCGGTAAAGCTCTACAGACAGCGAACAGGATGACCCCGAACGAACCCATCGAAGCGAATATCACGCGCCAACCGCCCATATGAAGCAAGGTGGCCCCAAGCAGCGGCGCCATCAGTGGAGCAACGCTCGCTATCAGCATTAGTGCGGAAAACGCGCGTGCCGCATCGCGCGTGTCCGTACGATCGCGAATCATCGCCCTTGTCAGCACCATCCCGACACTTCCGCCAATCCCTTGCAGAAACCGCAAGGCGACAAACCAATCGACTCGCCCCACGCACGCACATGCAAACGACGACACGCTATAGATCAGCAATCCCACGTAGAGCGGCGGCTTCCTGCCGTATCGATCACTCGCGAACCCATGAGCCAATTGCCCGATGAGTACCCCAGCGAGGTAACTCGGGACCGACAGTGCAATCTCATTTGCGCCCACGCCAAACGCGACGGCCATATGGGCCGCCGCGGGCAAATACATGTCGATGGACACCGGCCCAATGGCGCAAAGGGCGCCGAGAGATGCAAACCAGACCTTGTGCTTCACGCGCTTACTTGAAGCGAGCGCCGGTTGCGGCTTGTACCGCACTCATACATTTTTGCCTCAGCGCTCCACCGCTCATTACATCCATCGGCGCGACATGATCCCAATTGCCGAGAGCATCCTCGCCGCTAACCAGCCACGTATAGGCAGGCCTCACAGCCGGGACGACCTGAGGCGCCACGTAGCGCGTCACGAGGCCAATACGGGCCAAATCGCTGTCATTCGGTCCTGATGCATGAAACAACAGCGGATGATGCACCGAAAATTCGCCCGCATTCAGGTTAACCTGTGCAGCCCTGCTCTCATCAACCGCGCCACGCACATGCTGCGCCCGAGTCAGCATGTTATTGGGATTGGGTTGCTCCGTATGTTCGACGAGCAAGGAGTGGCTACCCGGCAGAACCCGCATTCCCCCGTTAGCCGCGTTCGCGTCGGTCAGCGCAAGCCAGACCGTCACCATCGGAATTGCGGGCAAGTCGTTATATCGGTGCTGCCAGTAGTAGAGATCCTGGTGCCAGGAAAAAAATCCGTTCGTCTGCGGCGGCTTGACATTGAACTCACTGACCCATACGAGCATGTCTGGACCTATCAGAGCACGTACGACTTTCAGCACGGCCGGGTGTGCGACGAGTTGCGCGACCCACGGATGCAAAAGATGCCCGAATACTCTCTGCTCCCTTTTCGGCAAAACCTGACCGCGATCACATATGGACCGATAGTTGTCCTGGGTTTCCCTAACCTCGCGCATAGACAGTCCCGGCAGAGGATAGACGGCTCCCGCGTCTCGATAGGTCCTTAACAAGTAATCGGCGTTCAATTCCGCACCTCGTCAACACACAGCGTGTGAATTTCACTGGCGCGAATTGCCGTCGTATGATGCGCCGCCACCTTCTGCGCGGCTCTCTCTGTGATCACGGACCAACACTTGTCGCTGCTGCTAAAGGATCGTTGAACGGCTGCGCAATCCTCCATTGCGTGAAAAATATCGGTCCCGAGATAATGCTCGTTTTCATGGAACCCTAGCGCCGCGAGCCGGAGGCCCAGCGATGATCGATCTGCGACGATCAAACATCCGGCCGCCATTCCTTCAAATACTTTGGCCACCAGGTAGTTGAATATCGAGCCGCATACGAGCATCGCCGGATGACGGCGCAACAGCGACGCGTATCGCTCCCCGCCAACGGCCGCCAGTGCCTTGGTGTCAGCCCGCATTTGATTTGCCTTGTCGCCCGGATAGCCTGGGTAGCCCGGGTGATCGACAACGTGGCAAACCTCGGGCGAGAGCTTCGCGGCGCAAAATTGACGGAAGGGATAGGGCCACGCCCGCGAGCCCGATAGCAATATGCGATCGGAGGCAGGCGCAAATATGGGCGTGAAGTAGGATGCCGCCGCATGAGGCACCCATTTGATATTTCGTTTCGTCTCCGGAAACCAATCGACGAGCTTTTCCGGATAAGTGGCCAAAATTAAGTCTGCCCAATCAAACGCGCGCTGCCGCTGTGCGCGCCGATGAGCGCTGAAATAGTGGACGTCATCGCAAAATACGATACGACGAACGCCGTGGGGCAGCGCAGCGAACGGCTCTGCGTGTCGCTCCAAAAGCTCATAGCACTCCCAAAGCAGCACGACACGTGCTCGATGAATGGACTCCAGTAGTTGCTCCTCTTCTACTGCACCCACAACCATCAACTTCCATCCGAGTGCCACCAAATTCCGATGGATTTCATGGAATTCCCTGGAAATATAGGTATCCCAGCCCATGGGAACACAGAGCACGAGATCACCCGTTGCTACATCGTCACTTGATTCCATCACGTCGACCAATAGTTTTTCCGGCGGTAATGAACAGCGACGATCGAAAAATGCCTGCGGAAAATCGCCGCCACAATCAGGCGATCAGCGGGACAAAGGCTGACCGCGCGCCGGTCGAACTATAGGCATGTGCGAAGCACAAGCGGCTGGACCTTGGAAATTTCGGACGAGTTGAAGTGCAGACCGGCTGCCAATGCGCCGGCATCGACGCAGCCCAAGCGAGCGATCGGCAGGCGGCGAGATGCCGATCACCCGGGCTCGACCGTAAACCCGCGCTGACGCAGGAGCGCGAGCACCCCTTTCGGCCCACCCAAATGCAGTGCCCCGATCGCGACGAAAATCGGACGATTGGGCGCGGCGATCGCGTTCATCCGCACCGCGAAGCGCCGGTTGCGCTCATAGACGATGCGGTTGTCGAGCGCTTGCGCGACAGCGAGCGTGCGCGCGAGCCGCTCCGACTTCGCCGACGCCCAAGCCGCGATCGCGTCGGCATCGCCGATCCGCCACAGCCGATGCAGCGTCTTCACGTCGTCCATGTTCTGCGTCGGCGTCTGCGCGATGTCCTGCGCCAGCATCTCGCGCTGCTCGGCCAGCGTCAGATTCGTGAACGCCCGCATCTGCTCGGCCAGCGTCTCCAGCCCGACGATCTTGCCCTTGGTCGGCAAAAAGACGTTTTCGAGCTGCGCCTCGGTGCCGTATTCGGTTTGCAGGCCCGCGGCCAGCGAATCGTAAGTTTCGACGAGCAGCGCGGCCAGCCAAGGCCGTGTCTTCTTGATTTCCTCGAGCGCAGCCGGATTGCCGCGCAAGCGAAACGCGAGCTTGTGCATGATCGCCTCGGGCAGCAAGCGCGGCAGGCAGGCATAGGAACAGACGCCGTACTTCGAGACGTCGTCTTGCGAACGCAGCAGATCGTCGGGCGAAATCTCGAGCGCAAGCGTAGGCGACGCCCTCAGCGCAGCCATGATCGGCGGCCGAAATGGCTGATTCTGGGGGTAATCGTAGGGATCGCCGACGTGCAGCGTCCCAAGCAGGTAGATCGTCGTCGTGCCTTTCGTGGCGACGTAAAACGGCATATGAGCCGGCTCGGCCCGCACATGGCCGCTCGCGGTGGTCCCGCCGAAGCCGGGCGGCGGCCCATGAAAACCGGGAATCGCCGCGCTCGGCGAAGGCGCCGCTTGCGCGACGGGTGCGGCGGCAGGCCCCGCGAAAGCCGGAGAAATCGGCCCGCCGGAGCGCGGATCGAGCGCCAGCGTGAAGAGAAACGTGAGCACGAGCACCTGCAACCGTCGCAGGCAGGCCCGTGCCCGCCGCGCGAGGACGGCCCCGAAGGCGTCCTCGCGCGAGCGGCGCGCACGGTTACGCGCCGCTCGCGCTTCAGCCATCCGCGTCCCCCACCTCTTCGGCGCGGTGACACGACACGAGGCGGCCGTCGACTTCGCGCAGCTTCGGCTCCTCCGCCCGGCACCGGTCGATCGCGTACGGGCAGCGCTGATGGAACGTACAGCCCGAAGGCGGATTGAGCGGCGACGGCATTTCGCCTTCCAGCTTGATCTGCGTGCGCCGGTCGGCCTCGAAGATGGCCGGCGTGGCCGACATCAGCGAACGCGTGTACGGATGGCGCGGCTTGGCGAAGATCGTCTTTTTCTCGCCCAACTCCGCCACGCCGCCGAAGTACATGACCATCACGTCGTCGGCAATGTGCTCGACGACGGACAGGTTGTGCGAAATGAAGACGTAGCTCGTCTTGAACTGCTCTTGCAGGTCCATAAACAGATTCAGGATCTGCGCCTGGATGGAAACGTCGAGCGCCGAAACGGGCTCGTCGGCCACCACGATACGCGGATCCAGAATCATCGCACGAGCGATGGCAATCCGCTGCCTTTGTCCGCCGGAAAACATGTGCGGATAGCGTTTTGCGTGTTCCGGACGCAACCCGACCGTGCGCATCATCTGCGCCACGCGGCCCGCGCGCTCCGTCGCGCTCATTTGAGCGTTGATGACGAGCGGCTCGGAAAGCGTCTGCTCGACCGTCTTGCGCGGATTGAGCGAGGCGAACGGGTTCTGGAACACCATTTGCACGCGGCGGCGCAGTTGGGCCAGCTTCTCCTTGTCGGCCCCCGCCACGTCCTCGCCTTCGACGAGCAGCCGTCCCGACGTGGGCGGCTCGATCATCGTCAGCTGCCGGGCGAGCGTCGACTTGCCGCAGCCCGACTCGCCGACGACGGCCAGCGTCTTGCCGCGCACGAGCGAAAACGACACCCCGTTCAGCGCCTTGACCGTCGCCTGGCCGAACATGCCGCGCCTGACGGGGTAATGCTTCGCGAGCCCATCCGCGACCAGCACGAGGTTATCGTCATGCCGCGGCGCGCGCGTCACTTCCGGGACTGCGTTCATCGGGCGCCTCCGTGCTGGGTCGTGTTCGAGCGCATGGCTTCGAGGTTCAAAGGTTTGATGCAGCGCACACCTGCGAGCGCATTGTGCGGATCGACCGCATCCAACGCCGGCCGGCCCTTGCGGCAGTCGTCCACCGCGTATTTGCAGCGCGGGGCGAACAGGCACCCGCTCGGGCGGTCGTCACGGCCCGGCACCATCCCGGGCAGCGCCGAGAGCCGCTTGGCACCGCGATTGTGCTCGGGAATGGCCGCGAGCAGCGCTTCCGTGTACGGATGATGCGGCTGCGCGAAGATGTCGGGCACCCGATTCGTCTCGATGACTTCGCCCGCATACATGACCGCCACGCGCTGAGCCACTTGGGAGACCACGGCCAGATCGTGCGAGATCAGCACGAGCGCCATGCCGCGCTCCTTCTGCAGCTTGACGAGCAGATCCATGATCTGCGCCTGGATCGTCACGTCCAGCGCGGTCGTCGGTTCGTCGGCGATCAACAGCTTCGGGTTGCAGGCCACGGCCATCGCGATCATCACGCGCTGATTCATGCCGCCCGAAAGCTGATGCGGAAATGCCGTGATCCGGCCTTTGGCGTCGGGAATGCCCACCTGATCGAGCAACTCGAGCGCGCGCCGATCGAGCGCCGCGCCGCGCAGCCCCTCGTGCAGCTTCAGCACTTCCTTGATCTGATAGCCGACGGTGTAGCTCGGATTGAGGCTCGTCAGCGCATCCTGGAACACCATCGCGATGTCCTTGCCGACGATCTTTCGGCGCGCTTTCGCCGAGGCTTTCAGCAGATCCTTGCCGTCGAACGTGACTTCGTCGGCGGTGACGACGCCTGGCGCGTCGATGAGGCCCATCAGCGCCATCATCGTCACGCTCTTGCCCGAGCCCGATTCGCCGACGACGCCCACGACCTCGCCGGGGGCAACGGTGAGGCTCATGCCGTCGACGGCCGGTGCGCCGCCGAATGTGACAGCCAGATTACGGATGGTCAGAAGATTGTTCATGATTAAGCCAACCGTTTCAGTTTCGGATCGAGCGCGTCGCGCAGCCCGTCGCCGAGCAGATTGATCGCGAGCACCGAAATGAGAATCGCCATGCCGGGCATCGTCACGATCCACCAGGCGTTGTCGATATAGTCGCGCGCCGATGCGAGCATCGCGCCCCACTCGGCCGTCGGCGGTTGCACGCCGAGCCCGAGGAAGCCGAGCGCGGCCGCGTCGAGAATCGCCGACGAAAACCCGAGCGTCGCCTGCACGATCAGCGGTGCCGTGCAGTTGGGCAGCACCTGCGAGAACATGAGCCGCGGCGTGCCGGCACCGGCCACGCGCGAGGCGGTCACGTACTCCTTCTGCAGTTCGCCCTGCGCCGATGCCCGCGTCAAGCGCACGTAGCCGGGCAGCGCGACGATCGCGATCGCGAACATCGTGTTGGTCAGCCCCGGGCCGATGATCGCGACGACGGCCACCGCCAGCAGCAGCGACGGCAGCGCGAGCAGCACGTCCATCGCGCGCATGATCGGCGTATCGGCCCAGCCGAAGAACGCCGCGCAAAGGCCGAGCACGATGCCCGGAAGCAGCGCCAGCACGACCGACACGAAGCCGATCCAGAACGACATGCGCGCACCGTACATCAGGCGGGACAAGATGTCGCGGCCCGCTTCGTCGGTGCCGAGCACGAACTTCCAGTTGCCGCCGTCGAGCCAGGCCGGCGGAATCTTGACGTAGTCGCGGTACTGCGCGATCGGGCTATGCGGGGCGATCAGCGGGGCGAAAATCGCGACGAAAACCAGCACGAGCACGACGATGCCGGCCGCCACCGCGCCGCGATTGCGCGAAAAGTTGCTCCAGAACTCGCGCAGCGCGAGTGCGCGTCCACTGGGCGGCGTGACGCTTTGAGGAACCGTGTTTTGAATGTCTGCCATGATTGCGGGCTCCTTTAGCGCGTGTGGCGAATGCGGGGATTGAGCACGCCGTAGAGCAAATCGACGCAAAGATTCACGACGATCACGAGCGACGCGATCATCAGAATCCCGCCTTGCACGACCGGGTAGTCGCGCCGGCTGATCGCATCGATGAGCCATTTGCCGATGCCGGGCCACGAAAACAGCGTCTCGGTCAGCACCGCGCCCGCGAGCAGCGTGCCGACTTGAAGACCGATCACGGTCACGACCGGAATCAGCGCATTGCGCAGCGCATGCACGACGATCACGCGCACGGGCGAGAGCCCTTTCGCGCGCGCTGTGCGGATGTAGTCCTCGCGCAGCACCTCGAGCATCGAGGACCGCGTCATGCGGGCGACGACCGCGAGCGGAATCGTGCCGAGCACGATCGCGGGCAGGATCAGGTGGCTCACGGCGGATTTGAACGAACCTTCATCGGGCGCCAGCAGCGCATCGATCAGCATGAAGCCCGTCACGTGAGGAATGTCGTACTCGACGGCGATGCGGCCCGACACGGGCGTCCACCCGAGTGCGACGGAGAAAAACATGATGAGGATGAGGCCCCACCAGAAGATCGGCATCGAATAGCCGGTCAGCGCGGTGCCCATCACGCCGTGATCGACGATCGTGCCGCGCTTGAGCGCCGCGACGACGCCGGCCGGCAGGCCGATGACGAGCGCGAACACCATCGCGCAGATCGACAGCTCGACGGTGGCCGGGAAACGTGCCAGAAATTCGTTCATCACGCTCGTATTGGTGATGATCGATACGCCGAGGTTCCCGTGCAGCGCACGCCACACGTAATGGATGTACTGCATCGGCAGCGGCTCGTCGAGCCCGAGCCGGTGCAGCGCGGCCGCGTGCATCGCCGGATCGACGCCGCGCTCGCCCATCATGACTTCGATCGGGTCGCCGGGAATCAGGTGGATGAGCGCGAAGGCGAGAATCGTGATGCCGATGAACGTCGGTATCACCATCCCGATGCGACGTAATACGAATCGGAACATGGTTCGTCCCTTTATCTTGCAGGAGAAAAAACGCGACCGGCGACGAGGGACGCGAGGTCCCTGTCGCCGGAGAACGAGCTAGCGCTCCCGGGCATGCCCGAAAGAGCGTACCGCATCGCCGTTACTTCAGGCTGACGCCGTCGAAACGGGCATAGCCGAGCGGCTCGATGCGCATGTCGACGACGTTCTTGGTCGTCGGTTGATAGATGGTGGAGTGCGCGATCGGAGAGAACGGCAGTTGCTGGGCGAAGATCTGCTGCGCTTGCGTGTAGATCTTCGAGCGTGCGTCCTGCCCATTCGTCGTGCGGCCCTTCTGGATCAGATCGTCGAACGGCTTGTAGCACCACTTCGAGAAGTTGTTGCCGTTCACAGCCTCACAGCCGAGCAGCGTGCCGAGCCAGTTGTCGGGATCGCCGTTGTCGCCGCTCCAGCCGATCAGCATCGAATCGTCTTCGCCCGCGTGCGCGCGCTTGATGTACTCGCCCCACTCATAGGTGACGATCTTCGCCTTGACCCCGATCTTGGCCCAGTCGGACTGGATCATCTCGGCCATCAGCTTCGCGTTCGGGTTGTACGGCCGCTGCACGGGCATGGCCCAGAGCGTGATGTCGAAGCCGTTGGGGAATCCGGCCTTCGTGAGCAGCGCTTTCGCCTTGGTCGGATCGTAGGAGGGCAGATTCAGGTTGCCGTCGTACGACCATTGCGTCGGCGGCATCGGCGCCTTCGCCGGCTGGCCTGCGCCTTGGTAGACGGAGTCGATGATGGCCTTCTTGTTGATGGCCATGTCGAGCGCATTGCGCACTTCGACGTTGTCGAGCGGCTTATGCGACACGTTGAACGACAGGTAGCCGAGGTTGAAGCCCGCCTGCGACGGCATCGCGATGTCGGCGTCCTTCTTCAGATCGGCGATGTCAGCCGGATTCGGATAGCTCATGACCTGGCATTCGTTGCGCTTGAGCTTCTGCGCGCGCACGCTCGCATCGGTCGTGATGGAGAAGATCAGGTTCTTCAGCTTCACGGCGCCCGGCTTCCAGTAGTCGGGGTTGCCGGTGAAACGGATCGTCGCGTCCTTCGTATAGCTCTTGAAGACGAACGGACCCGTGCCGAGCGGCTTCTGGTTGATGTCCGACGCCTTGCCTTCCTTCATCAATTGATCCGCGTACTCCTTCGACAGGATCGATGCGAATTCCATCGCCATGTTCTGGATGAACGGCGCGTTCACTTGGCTCAGCGTGAAGCGCACCGTGTACGGATCGACTTTTTCGACCTTCGTGATCAGCTTGTCGAGACCCATGTCGGTGAAGTACGGAAACGACACCGGATAGGCCTTGCGGAACGGCTGGTTCGGATCGAGCATGCGCTCGAACGTGAAGACAACGTCGTCGGCGTTGAACTCCCGCGTCGGCTTGAAATAGTCAGTCGTTTGGAACTTCACGCCGTGACGAAGATGAAAGGTATACGTCTTTCCGTCAGGCGAAACATCCCACGACTCGGCGAGCGCCGGCTCCACCTGCGTGCTGCCGCGCTTGAATTCGACAAGGCGGTTGTAGACGGTGAACGTGTTCGCGGTGAAGTCGGTACCCGTCGTGTATTGCGCGGGATCGAAACCGGCAGGACTCCCCTCGGAGCAGTACACGAGGGTCTTGTTGGGGATGTCGGCCGCGTGCGAGATCGTCGCTGCGAGCGATACCGTCACGGTGGCGGCCGCGATCGCGCTCAACCGCACAGCGCGCAACAGTCTGTTTTGCTTCATGTTTCCTCCAGGTCTCATGCCGGCCGTAGCCAGCGTACGCGGATATTACTGAGCTTTGATTACCCGAACAAGCGGTCGGGGAAAGCCAACGATCAGCAATTGCTCGCGTTGACTTTTGCCTCGCACATGTTTAGTGCCACTAAAATTGTCTGTCAATCTACGTCCTCTGATATCTAGTCGAAAGATCGGAGGATTCAACGCGGAGTTACCCGCAAGCACGATTGATTCCGGGGGCGCCGCGAGCGTCGCGGCGCGGCGTTGCCGGGTTGCTATTTCAGGCCCACGCCCCAGAACTGCGTGGGGCCGAACGGATCGATCTTGAAGCCCGTGACGTTCTTGCGCAGCGGCTGGTACACCGTCGAGTGCGCAATCGGCGTAAAAGGCACCTGCTGTTTGAAGATTTCCTGTGCTTTCGTGTAGAGCCGCGTGCGCTGCCCGACGTCGTTCGTCTCGCGCGCCTTGACGATCAGATCGTCGAACGGCTTGTAGCACCACTTCGAGAAATTGCTGCCGTTCACGGCCGCGCAACCGAGCAGCACGCCGAGCCAATTGTCGGGATCGCCGTTGTCGCCCGTGAAGCCGATCAGCATCGCGTCGTGCTCGCCCGCATGCGCCCGCCGCACGTACTCGCCCCATTCGTAGGTCGTGATCTTCGCCTGCACGCCGATCTTCGCCCAGTCGGCCTGGATCATCTCGGCCATCAAACGCGCGTTCGGATTGTAAGGACGCTGCACGGGCATGGCCCACAGCGTCAACGCGAAGCCATTCGGGTAGCCCGCTTTCGCGAGCAGCGCTTTCGCTTGCGCGGAATCGTAAGGCGCATCCTTGAGCGCCGCATCGTACGACCACTGTGTGGGCGGCATCGGGTTGACGGCCACCTCGCCCGCGCCTTGATAAACCGATTTGACGATCGCCTGCTTGTCGATGGCCATGTCGAGCGCGCGGCGCACGTCGACGTTATCGAGCGGCTTGTGCGTCGTGTTGTAGGCGAGGAAGCCGAGATTGAAGCCGACCTGGTGCGGCACTTGCAGATTGGGGTCGCTCGACAACGACGCGACGTCCGCCGGGCTCGGATAGTTCATCACGTCGCATTCGCCCGCTTTGAGCTTTTCCTCCCGCACCTGCGGATCGGGCGTGATTTCGAACACGAGCTTGCTCAAGCGCACGACGCCGCTCTTCCAATAGTCGGGGTTGCCGTCGAAACGGATTGTGGCGTCCTTCTCGTAGCTGTGAAAGATGAACGGCCCCGTGCCGATCGGATTGCGATTCAAGTCGGCGGCCTTGCCCTCGCGCATCAATTGACCGGCATATTCCGCGGAGATGATCGACGCGAACGGCATCGCCAGTTCCGACAAGAACGGCGCGCTTGCGGTATGCAGCGTCATGCGCACGGTGTACGGGTCGAGCTTCTCGACCTTAGCCAGGTTCGCGGCTAGACCTAGATCGACGAAGTACGGAAAAGAGACTGGATAGGCCTTACGCAGCGCGTCGTTCGGATCGAGCATGCGCTCGAACGTCTGCACGACATCGTCGGCATCGAACTCGCGCGTGGGCTTGAAATACGGCGTCGTATGGAACTTCACGCCGTGACGCAAATGAAACGTATAGACGCGGCCGTCGTCGGAGATCTCCCACGACTGTGCCAGGCCCGGTTCGACTTTCGTGCCGCCGTGCTCGAATTCGACGAGGCGGTTGTAGACGGTGTACGCCGCGGCGGAAAACTCGACACTCGTCGTGTATTGCGCCGGATCGAAACCGGCGGGGCTGGCATCGGAGCAGTAGACGAGCGTTTTCGCAGGCAGCTCGGCGGCTGCGCTGTGGCCAGTGCCGAGCAGGACGCTGGCCATAGCGGCCGCCACGATCATGAACGAAGTGAAGCGGACGGCGGGAAACGGACGACGTACCGGCATAAACGCTCCTTCATTGGCAAGCGAGCAAGCGTAGCACGGCGCCCGTACGATGAAATGCACCGTCCATGTAATAACCATCACGACACCGATTACCTTAGATGAATCGTATGCGCCTTATGTCGCGGGTAAACACTGAGCCATTGCGCCGTTGACGAACGTTTTTGGCTTGTTAGCATTCCGTCAACGTAATGAACGTTACATTCCGGGCTACGGCCCGCTCATGCAGCCGAAGATTTCATCGATTCATCGAACGAGGCATCGTGACCCGCCCTTCCGTGCGCATCCTGCTCAAGCAGCGTGAAGACAGCTTTACCGTCGCGGAGCGGCGCGTCGTGGCCGTCCTGCTCGCCAACTACCCGAGCGCGGCACTGACGTCGATCTCGCAGCTTGCCGGCGCTGCCGGCGTCAGCGATCCCACGGTTCATCGGCTCGTCTTGAAGCTCGGATTCGAGGGCTATCCCGAATTTCAACGCGCCTTGCTCACCGAAGTCGACGCCCGCATGAACTCGCCGCTCTCGCGGCTCGAATCGTCGGCCGACGAGCCGCACACCGAAGACACGCAGCAGGCGATGCTCGGCTCGATGACGCTCGCGATCGGCAAGACGGCGGAGATGGCATCGCGCGAGGACTTCGAGCGCACCGTCTCGCTGCTCGCCGATCAACAGCGCACCGTGCTTTGCTGCGGCGGCCGCGCGAGCGAGTTCATCGCATCGTGGCTCGCGAGGCTCCTAAGCCAGTTGCGCCCGCGCGCGCGCCACGTCGAACCGTCGCTCGAACGCGGATCCGAAGCGCTCGCCGATCTCGCGCCGGGCGACGTGCTCGTCGTCTACGACTATCGCCGCTACCAAGAGAGCGTCGTTCAATTCGCACGCGTGGCGCGCGAACTCGGCGCGCACGTCGTGCTGTTCACGGACGAGTGGCGCTCGCCCATTGCGAGCTTCGCCGACGCCGTCTTGGTCTCGTTCGGACAGGCCGCATCGCCGTTCGACACGAAGGTGCCGGTCCTCGCGCAAACCGAAGCGCTCATCGCCGCGCTCGTGCAACGCGCGCCCGACGAGGCCAAAGCCAGATTGAAACGCATCGAAGCACTGAGAGCCGGGCGCGTCGCCGAGGACGCATAACCGGCCGTCATTCCCCTGAACCGATAACAAACCTCTCACAGCGAACAGACACGATGAAGATGAAGATGAAGATGAAGAAAGACACCCCCCTCGTTGCCGCGCTGACCGCGGCGTTCATCGCAACGAGCACGCTCGCCGTCGGCGCCATGGCCGCCTCGCGCCCTGCCGTCGAGGCGCGCGACGGCATGGTCGTCACCTCGCAGCATCTCGCCTCGCAAGTCGGCGTCGACATCCTGAAGATGGGCGGCAACGCGATCGACGCGGCCGTGGCAGTCGGCTATGCGCAGGCGGTGGTCAATCCGTGCTGCGGCAACATCGGCGGGGGCGGCTTCATGACGATCCACCTCGCCGACGGCCGCGACACCTTCATCAACTTCCGCGAAACGGCGCCAGCCGCCGCCACCGCGAACATGTACCTCGATGCGCAGGGCAACATCAAGAAAGGCGCGAGCTTGTTTGGCTACGGTGCGGTAGGCGTGCCGGGCACGGTGATGGGGATGGACCTCGCCGAGCGCAAGTACGGCAAGCTCACGCGCGAACAAGTGATGGCGCCGGCGATCAAGCTCGCGCGCGACGGCTTCGTGCTGACGCGTGCCGATACCGACATCCTCGACACGACCGTCAAGCGCTTCGCGCAAGACCCGGGCATCGCCCGCATCTTCCTGCGCAAGGACGGCACGCCGCTGCAGCCCGGCGATCGCCTCGTGCAGAAGGACTTGGCCAATACGCTCGAAGCCATTTCGAAGCGCGGCCCCGACGCGTTCTACAAGGGCAAGATTCCGCAAGAAATCGAAGCGGCATCGAAAGAAAACGGCGGCCTGCTGACGGCCGCCGATTTCTCGAATTATCGCGCCACCGAAATGACGCCCGTGACCTGCGACTATCACGGCTACACGTTCATCTCGGCGCCGCCCCCGAGTTCGGGCGGCACGACGATGTGCGAGATTCTGAACACGTTGGCAGGCTACGATCTGAAGAGCTACGGCTGGCATTCGGCCGAAGCGGTGCACTACATGGCCGAGGCGATGCGTCATGCCTACGCCGATCGCAACACGAAGCTCGGCGATCCGGCATTCGTGAAGAACCCGCTCGACCAACTGCTCAGCCCGTCATACGCGGCGCAGATTCGCGCCTCGATCCCGGCCGACAAAGCCACGCCGTCGATGGACCTGGCCGACGCCGCATCGCTGCCCGAAAAGAAGGAGACGACGCATTATTCGATCGTCGACAAGCAAGGCAATGCCGTTTCGACGACCTACACGGTCAACGGCCGCTTCGGCGCCGTCGTCATGACGCCGGGCACGGGCTTCTTCCTGAACGACGAGATGGACGACTTCACGTCGAAGGTCGGCGCGCAAAACATGTTCGGTCTCGTGCAAGGCCCGAACAATGCAATCGCACCGGGCAAGCGCCCGCTGTCGTCGATGGCGCCGACGATCGTGACGAAGGACGGCAAGGTGTTCCTCGTGATCGGCTCGCCGGGCGGCTCGCGCATCATCACGACGACGCTCGAGACGGCGATCGACATCATCGACTACGGCATGGAGCCGCAGGAAGCGGTCGATGCCGCGCGGATTCACGAGCAGTGGCTGCCTGATGTCGTCTACTACGAGCCGTACGGGATCTCGGCCGATACGCTGAAGATTCTCAAGAGCGAAGGCTACAAGATGGTCCAGCAAACGCCGTGGGGCGCGGCTGAGCTGATCGAAGTGGGACTCCCCGGTCTTGCCGCGGACGCTTCGCAAAGCTCGGGGAACGATTCGTCGGTGGGGGGCAAGGTGCGCGTCGGGTATTTCTACGGCGCGAACGACGAGCGGCGTCCGGCAGGGGAAGCGCTAGGGTATTAAGCGCTGGTAGAGACCGATGATCAGGACTGCCGACGATTCGCAATCGCTATTGCGAACGTCGGCAGTCCTAACGAACAAAGTAACGACGGAACAAAGCCGGCGGCGACTTCAGTTACCGTGGCGACGCGCTGGCCTTACGCCAACCGCTCGCAAATCGCCTTGGTCGCCGTAGCGGCATTGAGCGTATAGAAATGCAGCCCCGGCGCGCCTTCCTTCACAAGCCGTTCGCATAGCTGCGTCACGACGTCGAGCCCGAAAGCGCGAATCGCTTCCCGGTCGTCGCCGAAGCTTTCCAGCCGCTTGGCCACCCAGCGCGGCACTTCCGCCCCGCACATCTCCGAAAATCGCATGAGTTGCGAATAGTTCGTGATCGGCATGATGCCCGGCACGATCGGCACATCGACGCCGAGCTTGCGAGCTTCGTCGACGAAGCGCAAATACGCGTCGGCGTTATAGAAATACTGCGTGATCGCGGCATCCGCGCCCGCTTTGACCTTGCGCGCGAAGTTCTCGAGATCGTGGCGCGGCGAGCGCGCCTGCGGGTGATACTCGGGATACGCGGCCACTTCGATGCGGAACCAGTCGCCGTGCTCGGCACGGATGAAAGCGACCAGTTCGGACGCATAGCGCAGTTCGCCCACCTCGCCCATGCCCGAAGGCAAATCGCCGCGCAACGCGACGATATGGCGGATGCCGTTCGAGCGATAGCGCTCGAGAATCGCACGCAGGCTTTCCTTCGACGAGCCGATGCACGACAGATGAGGCGCGGCTTCGATACCGTCCTTGGCCATGTCGAGCACGGTATCGAGCGTGCCCTGCTGAGTCGATCCGCCCGCGCCGAAGGTGACCGAGACGAACTTGGGCTTGAGCGGCGCCAATTGCGCGCGCGTCGCGCGCAGCTTCTCGACGCCGTCGGGCGTCTTAGGCGGAAAAAATTCGAAAGAGATTTCGATGGGATTCATGATCCGCTTCTTGATCCGGTGTTATCCGAGCCGCGATCAGCCGAGGCTGCGATTGCCGAAGATCAGTGCCGACAACAGCCACGACACGATGCTGTACAAGATCGAACCGAAGAACGCCGACCAAAACCCCGACACCTCGAAGCCCTTCAACAGCGACGCCGCGAGCCAGAAGCACAAGGCGTTGACGACGAGAATGAAGAACCCGAGCGTGACGATCGTGACCGGCAGCGTGAGCACGATCAACACCGGCCGCAGCAAGGCATTGATGAGCCCGAGCACGAGCGCGACGATGAGTGCCGTGCCGAAGCTGCGAATGTGGATCGACGGCACGAGATACGTGATGATCAGCAGCGCGAGCGCATTGATCACCCAAGTCAGCAGCACGGTCATAGCGGGTTCCTTCGGCGTTTGGTCGAATGTTCTCGGACGGTTGACGGCAAGACGGCTTCGAGTCGCGGCGCGATGCCGCGCGGCTCGGTATTGCATTGAACGAAGGCGGCGCCGCGCACCGGCGGCACCGCCTCGATACCGTTACCCGCCTCTGCCGGTGGCGGGCGCGCCTCGCACTCATGTCGAGCGAGACGTCCCGGCCGGCTCACGCGATCAATAACGATAGTGGTTCGGCTTGAACGGGCCGTTCTTCTCGACGCCGATGTAGTTCGCCTGCGCATCCGACAGCACGGTCAGGTTGACCCCGATACGGGCCAGGTGCAGTCGTGCGACCTTCTCGTCGAGATGCTTCGGCAGCACATATACCTTGTTCTCGTACTGGCCGCCGCGCGTGAACAGCTCGATTTGCGCGAGCGTCTGGTTGGCGAACGAGTTCGACATCACGAACGACGGGTGGCCCGTCGCGCAGCCGAGGTTCACGAGACGCCCTTCGGCCAGCAGAATCACACGCTTGCCGTCCGGGAAGATGATGTGATCGACCTGCGGCTTGATGTTTTCCCACGTGTATTGGCGCGTCGAAGCGACGTCGATTTCCGAATCGAAGTGGCCGATGTTGCAGACGATCGCGTTGTGGCGCATCGCCTTCATATGATCGTGACCGATCACGTGGTAGTTGCCCGTGGCCGTCACGAAAATATCGGCCTTGTCGGCCGCGTAGTCCATCGTCACGACGCGGTAGCCTTCCATCGCGGCCTGCAGCGCGCAGATCGGATCGATTTCCGTGACCCACACCGTCGCACCGAGCCCGCGCAGCGATTGTGCGCAGCCCTTGCCCACGTCGCCGTAGCCAGCCACGACGGCGATCTTGCCCGCGATCATGACGTCGGTCGCGCGCTTGATGCCGTCGACGAGCGATTCGCGGCAGCCGTAGAGGTTGTCGAACTTCGACTTCGTGACGGAATCGTTGACGTTGATGGCCGGGAACGGCAGGCGGCCGTCCTTTTCCATCTGATAGAGGCGATGCACGCCCGTCGTCGTTTCTTCGGTCACGCCCTTGATCTGCGAGAGGCGCTTCGAGTACCAGGAGCCATCGATCTCGAGATGGCGCTCGATCGACTTGAACAGCGCGACTTCTTCCTCGTTAGTCGGCTTGCCGATGACCGAACGATACTTCTCGGCCTTCGAGCCGAGGATCAGCAGCAGCGTCGCATCGCCGCCGTCGTCGAGGATCATGTTCGCGAACTCGCCGTTCGGCCATTCGAAGATGCGGTGCGAATACTCCCAGTACTCGTCGAGCGATTCGCCCTTGAACGCGAACACGGGCGTGCCGCTCTTCGCGATGGCGGCCGCGGCATGGTCCTGCGTGGAGAAGATGTTGCACGATGCCCAGCGCACGTCGGCGCCCAGCGCCTTGAGCGTCTCGATCAGCACGCCCGTTTGGATCGTCATGTGCAGCGAACCGGCGATGCGCGCACCCTTCAGCGGCTGAGCGGCTTTGTATTCTTCGCGGATTTGCATGAGACCGGGCATTTCGGTCTCGGCGATCGTCAATTCCTTGCGGCCCCAATCGGCGAGCGACAGGTCGGCAACGATGAAATCTTGATTTTTCGAATCGATAACTGCGGCGTTCATCACGCCCTCCTTTTCTAAATGAGTTCTAGAAAAAATAGACGTGAGCGCCGTTCGATGGAGCGGCACGCCCGCGCAGCTAACGCGCTAACGGCATACCGTCCGATTGAATTCCGAGCCTGGCGGGTGGCCCCGTCGCAACGCTCCTCGGAAGTGGCTGGCATTGTAGCATCAATAATCATCACGCCATTGCGGCAAAGACCGTGCCGCGACGCGGGTGTTTCCTAGCCCAGCGTCGCGCCGAGCAGCGGTGCGAGCAGCACCATGACGACGCCGGCGATCATCATCGTCAGGCTCGCGATGACACCTTCCTCGCTGCCGAGTTCACGCGCCTTCGCGGTGCCCACGCCGTGCGCGGCCGCGCCGAACATGACACCGCGAGCCAGGCGGCTGCGCAGCGGCAGGACAAGCAGCACGAGTTCGCCGAGCAGCATCCCGCAGATGCCCGTCGCGATCACGAACAGCGCCGTCAACTGCTTCGGCGCGTGAATCTGATCGGACACCGCGAGCGCGAACGGCGTCGACACGGAGCGCGTCATGAGACTGCGCGCGACATCCGGTGCGAGATGCAGCAGCTTCGCGAGGGCGAACGATCCGCTGACCGCCACGACGATCCCCACCGTCACGCCGGCCGCGAGCGAGATCCAATGGCGCCGCATCAAGTCGCGGTATTCGTAGATCGGCACGGCGAACGCCACCGTGGCCGGGCCCAGCAGCCACATGAGCCAGCGGGTATCGGCGAAGTAGACCGAGTAGGGAATGCGCATCGCGAGCACCACCACGGCGAGCATCGCGGGGACGATCACGAGCGGCGTGAGCCACGGCTGCTTGAAGCGGGCATACAGGCGCTTGCCCAACGCGTAAAAGGCGATCGTCAACACGAAGCACGCCGCGGCCACCCATTGCGGCCGGGCCTCGGCAACGGGCCAGGACAGGATCGATGAAACCGACATGACGTATTCCCCGGTATCGTTTTGCAGTCTTTCGACGGTTCAACTTTTCAATTTCACGGCGTTGCGTGCTGCGTGCTATCCGCGCTTCACGCCGCCGCCACGTGCGCACGGCGCAGCGCGAGCCGGCGCTCGAGACGCACCGCCTGATCGACGGTGAACGCGACGGCCACCAAGACCGTCAACGTCCCGCAGATGACGACGAGCGCGAGGCGCCACCCGTCGGACTTGAACAGGCCGCCGTATTGCACGACCGCGACAGCCGCCGGAACGAAGAACAGGAGCAGCTCGGACAGCAGCCAGTCGGCGCCGGCCTTGACCCAGCGCGGCCTGATGCCGCCCGTGAGCAGGGCGACGAGCAACACCCCCAGGCCCACTACGCTGCCGGGGATCGGCAGATCCAGATGCCGCGAGGCGAAATCGGCAACGAACCATACAGCGGCCAACAGCGCGCTCTGCGCCACGATCCGGGCCACGCCGGTCAGGCTCTCGATCGATTTCTTCGTCATGGCAAAACCCCCTATTGACTCCACGAAGAAATTGTATAAGCACACACTCCATAAATAAAATGACTTAAACTTATCGCTTGCATTCCAATTTGGAACAATCGCAATCGAGGACCGTCATGGAGCTACGCGCGCTGCGCTATTTCGCCGAGGTCGTCCGGCAGCAGAGTTTCACGCTCGCGGCCGAGCGCATGTTCGTCACGCAGCCCACCATCAGCAAGATGGTCAAGGCGCTGGAGGAAGAGATCGGCGCGCCGCTGCTGCTGCGCGAAGGCCGCCAGATGGTGCTGACCGACGAGGGACGCATCGTCTTTCAGCGCGGGCAGGACGTGCTGGCGGCCTATGCGCAATTGCAGGCCGAACTCGACGACGTCGGCACGCTCGGCCGAGGCGCCCTGACGATCGGCATTCCGCCGATGGGCGGCTCGCTGTTCACGCCCATCATCGCCGCGTTCCGCCGCCGCTATCCGAAGATCGAACTGAAGTTGTTCGAGCAGGGATCCCGCGCCATCGAGGCGGCGCTGCTGGCGGGGGAACTCGAATTCGGCGGCGTGCTGCTGCCCGTCGACGAGCAGGTGTTCGACGTGCTGCCGATGTCGCTGCAGCTGCTGTGGGTCGTCGCGCCCCACGGCTCGCGCTTCGACGCCGCGCGCGAAGTGCGCCTGCCCGATCTCGCCGCCGAGCCGTTCGTCTATTACGGCGAGAGCTTGGCGCTCAACGATGTCGTCACGCGCGCGTGCAGCGACGCGGGCTTCGCGCCGCAGATCGTCTCGCGCAGCAGCCATTGGGATTTCATGGCCGCGCTCGTGCGCGCCGGGGTCGGCATCGCGCTGCTGCCCGCGCCGTACTGCCGGCGGCTCGATCCCACGCAGTTCACCTGCCGGCCCGTGGTCGAACCCGAGATCCGCTGGGAGATGGCCATCGCCTGGCGCAAAAGCGGGTATCTCTCGCATGCCGCGCGCGCGTGGCTCGATGTCGCACGCGAAACGCTGCCGGGCCAGCCGGGTGACGACGATTTCGTCTACACGCGCGCGGACAATGCGGGCGAAACGCCCAAAGACAAGGACGATTGAGCCCCACCGCGCGCCTGCGCGATGAAATCCGCGGCGCGCTCGGCGATCATGACGGCCGGCGCGTTCGTATTGCCGCCGATCAGCGTCGGCATCACCGAAGCATCGACGACGCGCAGGCCTGTGACGCCCCGCACACAGAGCATCGGATCGACGACGGCGTGCGCATCGCTGCCCATGCGGCACGTGCCGACCGGGTGATAGATCGTATCGGCATGGCGCGCGATCGCCTCGCGCAGTTCGGCGTCGGTCGCGTGCGGCGGAACGTAGAGCAGGCGCCCCCCTTGCTCGGCCAGCGCCGGCGAAGCGACGATGCGCAGCGCGACGCGCACGCCGGCGAGCAGCGTCTCGGCATCGGACGGATCCGCAAGGAAACGCGGATCGATTCGGGGCGCCACGCGTGCGTCGGCGCTCGCGAGGGTGACAGTCCCGCGGCTCCTGGGCCGCAGCACGCAGACATGGACCGAGTAGCCGTGCCCCCAATGTAGACGCCGGCTGTGATCGTCGACGAGCGCCGCGCAAAAGTGCAGCTGCAGGTCAGGACGATCGAGCAACGCATCGGTCTTGATGAAACCGCCGGCCTCGGCGACGTTGCTCGACCACATCCCCTCGCCGCGCCGCAAGAAGGCCGGCAATTGCGCGATCATCTTCGCGAAGCCGCGCAGCGAGTAGCCGACCGGCTCCGTGCTGGAGACGCGCACGTTCAATGTGAAATCGACGTGATCGACGAGATTGCGGCCTACGTCCGGCGCTTCGTGCACGAGCGGCACGCCAAGCGCGCGCAACGTCTCGCTCGGGCCGATACCGGAGCACATCAGCAACTGCGGCGAGCCGAACGCACCGGCCGCGAGGATCACTTCAGCGCGCGCGGTCAGCGTTTCGATGCGACCCTCGCGCATGATCTCGACGCCGGTGGCTCGGCGTGCGCCGTCGAACAGCACACGCAGCACGCAAGCGCCGACGATCGTATCGACGTTCGCAAGCGAACCCGCACCAGACGATGAGGCGCTCGGGTCATACAGATACGCACGGGCGACGCTGCAGCGCCGTCCATCGCGCTGCGTCACCTGATAGAAGCCGACGCCTTCTTGATCGGCGCCGTTGAAATCGTCGTTCGCGCGATAGCCCGCTTCGATCGCCGCGGCGACAAAGCGCGTCGAGAACGGATTGCGGAAGCGCAAGTCGGACACCGCGAGCGGCCCGCCCACGCCGTGCCATTCGTTCTCTCCGCGCGCGTTGTCTTCTGCGCGGCGAAAGTACGGCAACACCTCGGACCAGCCCCACCCGGTGCAGCCTAGACTTGCCCATTCGTCGTAATCGAGCGGATGGCCGCGCGTGTAGATCATCGCGTTGATCGCGCTCGAACCGCCGAGGCCGCGTCCGCGCGGCTGGTAGCCGCGGCGGCCGGCGAGGCCGGGCTGCGGCGCCGTGAGATAGCCGTAATTCGTCTTTAGTTTGAACGGCACGAGCGCGGCGAGGCCGAGCGGCGTATTGACGAGCCAATTGCGCGCCGTGTGTGGGCCCGCCTCGATCAATGCGATCGTCGCATCGGGACATTGCCGCGCGAGCCGTCCCGCGAGCGCGCAGCCGCCGGAGCCTGCGCCGACGATGATGTAATCGTATTGCATCCGCCCCTCCCTCTCTCCCATGTTCAGCACCGTGCGGCGTAGGCGCGCCGGCCCGCATTCCGATGTTTTTCGCGCATTGTAGGGAGCGCGGCGAGGCATGCGGAACGCCCATCGCAGAGCGATTCCTCTAAACAAGGGCACTGCGCGAACCTATTATTGAGCCAGACGCGCATGCACGTGCCACCCTTTCCGCATGCGGTTCGAACGCCGACGCATCCCCCTTCCCCAGACCGCTCGCGGCTTGTGCGCCGAATGTCGAACGCATCGCCGCCGAAAGCCCGCGCATGGGACCCGACTGGAGACACGCATATGGAACCGCAAGCCCCGCCGGCGACGCACGAAATCACGAATCAAGTCCCGCCACTCGAGCACTACAACCTCTACGAGTGCGATCCGACGTTGCGCGCCGCTGTCGAACGCGAAGGCGCGGCATGGCATGCGCCGTCGCTGGCGCTCGACGGCGCCATGCTCGGCAAACCCGAGGTCATCGCACTCGCCGGCGCGGCGAACCGCCACGAGCCTGAACTCTTCACATTCAGCCCGCGCGGCGAGCGGATCGATACGCTCGAGTTTCACCCGAGCTGGCATAGGCTGCTCGCGCTGCTGAGGCACGAAGGGCTGCACGCGCTGCCGTTCGACACACCTCGTTCGGGCGCGATGGCCGCGCGCTGCGCGGGCTATTTCCTGCATGCGCAGCTCGAATCCGGCTCGCTGTGTCCGCTGACGATGACGTTCGCCAGCATCCCGGTGCTGCAGCGCGAGCACATGCTGTTCGCCCAGCTCGCCGAGAAGCTTTTCTCGCGCGAGCACGATCCGAGCGATGCGCCGCTCGCGCGCAAACGCTCGATGATGGTGGGCATGGGCATGACGGAAAAACAAGGCGGCTCCGACGTGCGTACGAATCAGACGCGTGCGTCCGCGCTCGGTGCGGCGTCGGGGCGCGGCGCCGAGTATCGGCTCGTCGGTCATAAATGGTTCTTCTCGGCGCCGCAGTGCGACGCACATCTCGTGCTCGCGCGAACGGGCACCGATGCGCCGATCTCGTGCTTTTACGTGCCGCGCTACACACCCGACGGCACACGCAACGCGATCCGCGTCCAGCGTCTGAAGGACAAGCTCGGCAATCGCTCGAACGCGAGCAGCGAGGTGGAATTCGCCGGTGCCTACGGCATCATGATCGGCGACGAAGGGCGCGGCGTGCCGACGATCATCGAGATGGCGAACTACACGCGGCTCGATTGCGTGATCGGCAGCGCGGCGCTCATGCGCGCGGCCCTGGTTCAAGCGATTCATCATGCGCGCCACCGCGTCGCGTTCTCGCGCAAGCTCGTCGATCAGCCGCTGATGCGCAACGTGCTGGCCGATCTTGCGCTGGAAACCGAGGCGGCCACGGTGCTGTTCATGCGGCTGGCGCGCGCGTTCGATGCGCATCTCGCCGCCGGACGCACCGGCACCGCGGAGAGCGATGCCGAACGCGCCTGGCGACGCATCGTCACGCCCGCGGCCAAGTTTTGGGTCTGCAAGCGCGCGCTCGAATTTACCGGCGAGGCGATGGAGGTGTGGGGCGGCAACGGTTACGTCGAAGAAGGACCGATGGCGCGCTTTTATCGCGAAGCCCCCGTCAATTCGATCTGGGAAGGCTCGGGCAACGTCATGTGTCTCGACGTGCTGCGCGCGCTCGAACGCGATACGCAAGGTGCGCACGCGCTACTTGCCGAATGGCGGGCCGATGCGCAGGGCTCGCCCGCCCTCGTCGCAGCGCTCGACGCACTCCAGGCATCGCTCGCCGCACCGCCCGAAGAACGCGAAGCCGGCGCACGCGCGCTTGCTCAGCAACTCGTGCTGTGCGCGCAGGCGGTCTTGCTGTTACGCGCGGGACTAAACGATCACGCGCAGGCATTCATCGCGACCCGCCTCGCGACGTCGAGCACGGGAGGCTCGTGCGGACGCGTCTACGGCACCGTGCCCGCCACGTTCGATCACGGCGCCCTCATCGCGCACGCGTTCAACGCCTGAAAACCGGCGGCGGCCGGGCCGCCAGCGAAAGGAGACAACCGCAGATGAAGAACGACTTGCCCAGCGCGACGACACTAGAGGCGTTGCTGCAATTGCAGCGCGAAGCCCACGCACGTGAGCCGTACCCGTCATGGGAAACGCGAGCCGCACATCTGAAAGCACTGCGCACGATGTTGCTGGACAACGAAGATGCGCTCGCCCAAGCGCTGGACGCCGATTTCGGCCAGCGCTCGAAAGCCGAACTCATGCTCTCCGAGCTTTGGCTCGTCAAGAGCGAGATCGATTCGGCGCTCAAGCACGGCAAGCGCTGGATGAAGCCGCAACGGCGCGCGACGGGCGTTTGGCTCAGGCCGGCCACGGCCAAGGTGATCCCTCAACCGCTCGGCGTCGTCGGCATCGTGGCGCCATGGAACTATCCGATCCTGCTCGCCGTCGGCCCGCTGATCGGCGCGCTCGCGGCCGGCAACCGCGCGTTGATCAAGATGTCGGAGTACACGCCGCGCACGGCGGAACTCGTGCGGCAACTGATCGAGCGCACGTTCGCACGCGAACAGGTGGCCGTCGTCACAGGCGATGCATCGGTCGGCGCCGCCTTCTGCGCGCTGCCGCTCGACCATCTGATCTTCACCGGCTCGACCGCGGTCGGGCGCGAGGTGATGCGGGCCGCGGCGGCCAATCTCACGCCGGTCACCCTCGAGCTGGGCGGCAAGTCGCCCGCGATCATCGGGCCTCACGCGCGCTTCGATGCCGCGGTCGACCGCATCGTTGCCGGCAAGACGCTCAATGCCGGCCAAACCTGCATCGCCCCCGACTACGTGCTCGTGCCGCGCGGCATGGAGCAAGCATTCGTCGAACGAGCGCGTTCGCGCGTGGCGCGCCTTTATCCCGACTTCGCGCGCAACCCCGACTACACGACGCTGATCTCCGCGCGCCACTTCGATCGCATGCGCAACCTCGCCGACGAAGCGCTTCAGGCGGGCGCGTCCCTCCATCCGCTGACCGACGCCTCTCCTGACGCCGCGCGCAGGCAGTTTCCGCCGTGCGTCGTGACGAACGCGCCCGATACGAGCGCATTGATGCAAGAGGAGATTTTCGGGCCGCTGCTGCCGCTCGTGCCGTACGACACGCTCGACGATGCGCTGCGCTACGTCAACGCCAGGCCGCGGCCGCTCGCGCTCTACTTGTTCGATGAAGCGCGCGGAACCGTCGAACGCGTGCTGCGCGAGACGGTCTCGGGCGGCGTCGCGGTCAACGAGACGCTATTGCACATCGCGTGCGAGGGGCTGCCGTTCGGAGGCGTGGGGGCGAGCGGCATCGGCGCCTACCATGGGTACGACGGCTTCACGACCTTTTCGAAGATGAAACCCGTGCTCATGCAGCCGCGCATCAACGCGCGCTCGCTGCTGCTGCCGCCGTACGGACGGCGCTTTCACGCGCTGATGCGTCTGATGTTCAAGCTCTGAGCAACGAAGCAAGGCCCCAAAGAGACGAGGCGATATGACGAAAAGGGTGCGGCGAGGCGCAGCGGCACTCACGTCACACCGGCCATAAAGGCCCTTCCTGCATCGCGCCGATCTGCTCGCGCAACTCGAGCACGCGCTCTTCCCAGTACCGCTGCGTGTTGAACCACGGAAATGCGGCCGGGAACGCCGGATCGTCCCAACGCCGAGCGAGCCACGCCGTGTAATGCATCAAGCGCAGTGTGCGCAGCGCTTCGATCAAATGCAGCTCGCGCGGCTCGAATTCGCAGAAGTCCTCATAGCCCGCGAGCAGATCGGACAGCGCGCTCGACGCCTCCGCTCGCCCGCCCGGCAGCAGCAGCCACAGATCCTGAATGGCGGGCCCCATGCGGCTGTCGTCGAAATCGACGAAGTGCGGGCCGGCATCGGTCCACAGTACGTTGCTCGCATGGCAATCGCCGTGAAGCCGCAAATGGGCTACCTCGCCCGCCGCATCGAAAGCGCGCTCGACGCCTTCGAGCGCCAATGCCGCCGCCGCCTCATACGGCGCGCGCAACTCGGGCGGCACGAATGCGTGCGACAGCAGAAATTCGCGCGGCTCGTAGCCGAACGCCGCGATATCGAGCGTGGGCCGCGCGGCATACGGCTGTCGCTTGCCGAGCGCATGAATGCGGCCGATAAAGCGCCCCATCCACTCGAGCGTGTCGCGCCGATCGAGATCGGGCGCGCGTCCGCCACGCCTGTCGAAAATCGCAAACCGGAAACCGCCGAACGCATGCAGCGTGCGCGCGTCGATCTCTCGTGCCGGAACGGCGGGAACCTCTGCCCGCGCAAGTTCGGCGACGAACGCATGCTCCTCGAGAATCGCTTCGTCGGACCAGCGCTGCGGCCGATAAAACTTCGCGACGACAGGGGGCCCGTCTTCGACACCGACCTGATAAACGCGGTTTTCGTAGCTGTTGAGCGGCAGCAGACGCCCGTCGGTGCGCACGCCGGTTGGGGCCAGCACGCTGTCGATCGCGTCGAGCACGCATTCCGGCGTGAGCCGGGTGAAAGGATGCGCGGCAGCTAGGCCGGGCACATCTGAGGAATCGGAGAAAGGCTCGTTCATGCCGGCATTGTGCCGCATCGGCACGCGGCCCGGCGTACGTCTACTTCGGCAGCCCGAGAAAACCCAACGTCAATGGACCAGCGAACCGGCAGGGCGTGCAACGAGTTCGCCCGTGTCGATCAGATCTTCGAGGAAGAACGGCTCGGTATTCAATTGCAGCGACGCGCCAGGCTCGCCGGCGAACCAGACGACCATCGCCATATCGCCGAGCACGCGCATGACGATTCCGCGCGCACCCGACGGCACGGCCATATGCACCGATCTGACGATCGAACCCACTTGCATGATGTCTCCCCTTCAGGGCATTAAACGATGACTAGATTGTTCACGCAACCGGCCATCGAGGAAAGCCGAATGTAACGGCCGATTGACCGTCATTTCTCGCAATCGTCCTTACAAAAAGCTGACCATTTAAATTATAAGAACCCTCGAAACGCTCGATCGCGCCTGCCTGCCCCTGTAAAACGGTGTCTGAACGCCTGCGCCCCGCATTACGTTACTCGGACCAGGCGGTATAGTCCAAGCATAACGCGCCGTGCCCGATACAGTCGATCCGCGCGCGGCCGCGCAACCCATCTCGCCGACGGCTCCCGCAGGGCACACCGCTTGCGCACCGGCGAGCAAGCGCGCAGGCGCCCTGTGCCTGCGCCGGGCGCCGACAGGAGAACGAATGATGAACAAGCTTTCGCAACACGGCACGCGGTCTGCCCGCCGCGCGCGGCGACTTCTCGCCGTCGGCTTCACCGTCGCACTGGGGGCGTGCGCAAACCATGGTCTAGACGACGTCAAACCCACAGCCACGACGGCGTATCGCTCGGCGCAACCCGCCGCGCCGCAACCGGCGCCCGGCGCGGTAGCAACCCCGGCCCCGCCCCGGGAGTAATGTGCCGGCAACCGCACCGTTTCTCGAACGCGGCTCGCGCGCTTACTGGCGAGCGAGTCTGGCCCTACTCTTTGCCGGTTATGCGACGTTCTCGCTGCTTTACTGCGTGCAGCCGCTCCTGCCGGCGTTTTCCTCCACGTTCGGCACGACGCCCGCGCAAAGCTCGCTCGCCATCTCCCTCACGACCGCCGTGCTCGCCTTCGCGATCTTCGCGGCCGGCTTCGTATCGGAGGGCCTGAGCCGGCACGGACTCATGACGGCTTCGCTGACCGTATCGTCGCTGCTGACGCTCGCCGTCGCGGCCGTCCCCCATTGGTCGCAGCTGCTCGTGCTGCGCGCGCTCGAAGGCGCGGCGCTCGGCGGTGTGCCTGCCGTGGCAATGGCTTACCTCGCCGAGGAAGTGCATCCCGACGGACTCGGCCTGGCAATGGGGCTTTACGTCGGCGGTACGGCGATCGGGGGCATGGCCGGCCGCGTCATCGCCGGCGGGCTGGCCGATCTGTTCACTTGGCGCATCTCGATCGCCGTGATCGGCGTGCTCGGGTTGGCGTCGATGTTCGCGTTCCGCGCCTTGCTGCCGCCGTCGCGGCACTTCGTCCCGCGGCGTGGCCTGCCCCTCGCTCACCATCGGCAGGCACTCGCGGCGCATCTCGCCGAGCCCCGGCTGAGAGCGCTATTTGCAATGGCGTTCGTGCTGATGGGCAGTTTCGTGACGCTCTACAACTATGTCGGCTACCGGCTGCTCGCACCGCCCTACGACCTGAGCCAAGCACAGATCGGAGCGATTTTCGTCGTGTATCTGGCCGGCGTCGTCGCTTCGCCGTTTTCCGGGCGCATGGCCGACCTGTTCGGCCGCGCACGCGTCTTGATAGCGAGCCTGGTTCTGATGCTCGCGGGAGTCGCGCTCACGCAGCTCGGCGCGATCGCGGCCATCGTGGCCGGCATCGCCTGCGTGACCTTCGGCTTTTTCTCGGGGCACGCGGTGGCGAGCGGCTGGGTGGGGCGCCTCGCCGAGCGCGCGAAAGGGCAGGCCGCGGCCTTGTATCTGCTCGCGTACTACCTCGGCTCGAGCCTCGTCGGCTGGTACGGGGGGCGATGCTTCGGCACCTACGGCTGGAACGGCGTGACCGCGCTCGTCGGCGCGCTGCTCGTTGCGGGCGTCGTCATCGCCGTCTGGCTCAGCGCGCGCGAACGCGCCGGTACCACATAACGCAAATCGCGCTCCGTCTCCTATACTCGGATCAATGCGTGTGCGTGTTTGCAGCACTGCAGCGCAGCAAAAACAGGGAGGAGACGAGCATGTCGACTTACTTCACCATCAGCGACTTCATCCTAGTCATTCCGATGGCGCTCGCCGGCGCGTTGTTCCTCGGCGCGTGCCCGGCGCATTCGCGGCTCGTGCACAACGTCCTGCGTGTGATAGGAGCGATGCTCGGCGTCGTATTCGCCGTCGTGCTCGTCGAAGGACTGCCGGTGCTGATATAGCGCCGCACGGAGCCTATCGACGAACACAGGGCCGTATTTCCAGTCGCGCTTCGGTTCAGATGCGCTGATCGGTCGACGGCTTTTCCCACAGGTTGATGCCGCCCTCGGTCGCATGGCGATCGATCTCGGCGATCTCATCGCTCGAGAACGCGAGGTTCGCGAGCGCCCCCACGTTTTCGCGCACTTGCTCGGGACGGCTCGCGCCGATCAGCGCCGAAGTCACGCGAGCGTCGCGCAGCACCCAAGCGAGCGCCATCTGCGCGAGGCTTTGCCCGCGCCGCTTCGCGATCTCGTTGAGCTTTCGCACGTGCTCGATGTTCTCGCGGCTCAAATGGTCTTGCTTCAGTGAGCCGCCGCCGGGCTTGTTGACGCGGGCATCTTCCGGCACGCCGTTCAGATACTTCGAAGTCAACAGCCCCTGCGCCAGCGGCGTAAAGGCGATGCAGCCGGTGCCCTCCTCCTCGAGCGCGCCGAGCAACTCGCTTTCGATCCACCGGTTCAGCATGTTGTACGAGGGCTGATGGATGAGCAGCGGAACCTTGTGCTCGCGCAGCAGCGCGGCCATCTCGCGTGTTTTCGCGGCCGAGTATGACGAGATCCCGACGTAGAGGGCTTTGCCTTGCTGCACCGCGGTAGCGAGCGCGCCGGCCGTCTCCTCGAGCGGCGTATCGGCATCGAACCGGTGCGAATAGAAGATGTCGACATAATCGAGCCCCATGCGCTGCAAGCTCTGATCGAGGCTCGCTAGCACGTATTTGCGCGAGCCGCCGCCTTGGCCGTACGGCCCCGGCCACATGTCCCAGCCCGCCTTCGACGAAATCAGCAACTCGTCGCGGTAGGGACGGAGGTCATCCTTGAACAAGCGGCCGAAATTCGTTTCGGCGCTGCCGTACGGCGGCCCGTAGTTGTTGGCCAGATCGAAGTGGGTAATGCCGAGATCGAACGCCGTGCGCAAAATATCGCGCTGCGTCGAGAGCGGCGTCGTATCGCCGAAGTTGTGCCACAAGCCCAGCGACAGCGCGGGCAGCTTCAGCCCCGAGCGGCCGCAGGTGCGGAATTGCATGTCCGAGTAGCGGGCGGATGCGGCTTCATAGGCCATGAGAGTCCTCGATGTGTACGTGGAAGAGTGTGTCGACGGCGCTGCCGCGCGGCGACGGGGGGTGCGAACCGATGGACACGCACGCGACAAAGTTCTTACACTGCCGCCTGCTTACGGCTTTCAAACCATCGATAAGAGAATCCATGATCAAAGCGATTTCCTTGGCGTTGATCGCGGGTGGCGTCGTGCTGCTGTACTTCGGCGGCCAATCGTTCCATTCGCTTGCCAACGACGTATCGCGCGTTTTCACGGGCGCGCCCACCAACAAGACGATTTGGCTGATCGCGGGCGGCGTCGTCGCGACGCTCGCCGGGCTCATCGGACTGACGATGCCCTCCGGCAGACGTTGACCGCCCTCCCGGCGAACGCGGCGCCGCCGGCGCCACGCGTCAGATCGATACTTCGGGCTTCAACGCCGACCGCGTGCCCGGCAGCGGCTCATTGCTCGCGCCGTGGTAGGTGTACACGAGCGAGAACTTGACGTCGCCGGTGACGTTTTGGCCCGCCGAGTGCAGCGTGTTGCAATGGAAGAAGACGACATCGCCGGGATCGAGTTCCGGCGATACGGCCGTGCGGATCAACGCTTCGTTCTCGGGGAGATCGGCGCGGAAAAACTTCTGCGCGTCGAACTGCTCCGACGTGAACGTCATCATGTGCGACCCGGGCACGAGCCAAAGCGCGCCGTTGCCCACCGTCTCCTTGCCGAGCGCGAGCCACGTCGAAACGAGGTCGTCGCGCCCGAACGACCAGTAGCGCGCATCGCGGTGCCAGCCCGTCAAGCTGCCGTACGCCGGATGCTTCGTCATCATGCAATTGTGATGCGCGCGCGAAAGCCGCGGCGATTCCCCGAAATAAAGCTCCATCCAGCCTTTGATTTCCGGCGCCGTGGCCCACTCGTGAAACAGGACATCGCGCGTGTAGGCGTCCAGCAAGCGCCGCACCGTGTGTCCCCCGGGGGCATGCTTGGAATCGGGCGCACCGGGATAACGCAAATCGGCTTCGAACTCGACCGGCTGCGCCGCCTCGTGCAATTGCCGCACCGCAACAGCCTTGATCGCCGCGCACCGCTCGCTCGATACGAGCCCTTTCACGACGACGAAGCCGCGCTCGCGCAGCTCCTGCACTTGTTCTTTTTTCGATTGCGCTGACATGAAACCTTCCTTGCTGAAGGGCCGCACGGGGCGGAAACGCTTCATTTTAAAGCGCCCGCGAGGAGTGCGTCGCGGCACCGATCGCGTGCAAGGGTCCGCACGACTTACACATGTCACGTTTCGCGTGTAGCCTGCATCGCATGTCGATCGTCACTCCCGGCTGCCCGCGGCCCCGCCCGATGCCGCGCGCCGTCGCCGCATTCCCCGATTTCGCCCTCGCCGCAGTTGACGGCCCGCGCTGCTCGACTCGCGCGTGGCATGCTCCTTGCGCACACGCGGCGGTCTCGCATTCGTCGTGAGACAGCTCACCGTATTCCCGTTGCCATGCAAAAACGTCTTGCCTCTCGTCATAGCCAAACGCGTATGACGCTCAGCCCGGCCCGCCTTGGCCGCCGTACCTCCATGCGCGCGCTGCGGCACCATGCCGCGCGCGCCGACGCGCTGTCGCGGCGCGAAGCGATGCCCGTCCGCGCCGAGCACACGGGCGGATCGTTCCGGGCGTGGCTGCGCGCCGTGCTTTCCGCGCTGCGCACCGGCACGCGCGGAACGCGTGCGCGCCGCGTGCTCCTGCGACGGCTGCTGCGCCGCGCGACGGTGCGCCGCTTGGGGACGGAGAGCACCCAGGGATCCACCGCCACCGTCGGCAGCCGTCGGCCGCGCCGTCTTTCGGCCAGCGCGGGCTGGTTCGCGTTCGCGGCCCGCTAACGTGGCTGCGGCCTCGTACGGATGCTCCGGCCGCGCGGGGCAAGCGTAAAATCGTAAGGTCCTTTACCGAATCGGCCTGGCCGCAACGAGCCAGGATTTGCGATGAATACGCCTACCCCCGAACCGCGGCCGCACAAGGGGCCGTCCAAGCGCACGCTGAACGTGCTGACCGCGCTGGTCGGCGCCGGCACGCTTGCGGCCGGTATCGGCTGGCTCGTCTACAGTTGGACGACCGACCTCGAGGTCCCCTACTTCGCCATTCCGCTCGTGCTCTGCGTACCCGTCATCGCGGCGGTTGCCTTCCGCAACTGCTGGGATTGAGGGGCGGGCTCGGCCAAAAAAACAAAACCCCGGCCGCGGCAGGGGTTTTGTTTTTGCACTTCCGCGCTCTATCGAGCGCAGACGGTCGTTACGCTAGTTCCGCAACCGGCTCCGTGCCGGCCGCCTCGGCCAGCACGAGCGCCTTGTCGGTCGCTTCCCACGAGAACTCGGGCTCTTCGCGGCCGAAGTGGCCGTAAGCCGCCGTCTTCTCGTAGACAGGTCGCAGCAGGTCCAGCATTTGGATGATGCCCTTCGGACGCAGATCGAAGTGCTCGCGCACGAGCTTCGTGATCGTCGCATCCGACACCTTGCCCGTGCCGAACGTATTGACCATCACCGAAGTGGGCTGCGCCACGCCGATCGCGTACGACACTTGGATCAAGCAGCGCGACGCCAGGCCCGCCGCCACGATGTTCTTCGCGACGTAACGGCCCGCGTAGGCGGCCGAGCGGTCGACCTTCGACGGATCCTTGCCCGAGAACGCGCCGCCGCCGTGCGGTGCCGCACCGCCGTACGTGTCGACGATGATCTTGCGGCCCGTCAAGCCGCAATCGCCCTGCGGGCCGCCGATGACGAACCGGCCCGTCGGATTGACGAGGAACTTGATGTCGCCCTTGATGAGATCGGCCGGCAAAGTCGGCTTGATGACCTGTTCGATGACGGCTTCACGCAGCGCGGACAGCTCGATGTCCGGAGCATGCTGCGTCGACAGCACGACGGTGTCGATCGAATGCGGCTTGCCGTCGACGTAACGAACGGTGACCTGCGATTTCGCATCGGGACGCAGCCAAGGCAGACGGCCGTCGCGGCGCAAGCACGCTTGGCGCTCGACCAAGCGGTGCGACAAGTGGATCGGCAGCGGCATCAGTTCCGGCGTTTCGTCGCAGGCATAACCGAACATCAAGCCTTGGTCGCCCGCGCCTTGATCGAGGTTGTTGTCGTGCGCGCGGTCCACGCCTTGCGCGATGTCGGGCGATTGCTTGTCATAGGCGACGAGCACCGCGCAGCCGCGATAGTCGATGCCGTAATCGGTGTTGTCGTAGCCGATGCGCTTGATCGTGTCGCGCGCGACCTGGATGTAGTCGACGTTGGCCGTCGTCGTGATTTCGCCTGCCAGCACGACGAGACCCGTGTTGCAGAGCGTTTCGGCGGCAACGCGCGAGTACTTGTCCTGCGTGAGGATGGCGTCGAGAATGGCGTCCGAGATTTGATCGGCGACCTTGTCGGGATGGCCTTCGGAAACGGATTCGGACGTGAAGAGATAGTCGTTTGCCACGTTGCAGACTCCTAGAGGTTACGGTGTTGAGTTCACGTAGCCAGCTTCGGGAGCCTGAAGCGGCGACGCTTTAGCGGATTTCCCATATCGTCCGGACGCTGCTGGCGCCCGGCGACTTCGCCCCGCAAGTTGTCTATTAACTCGGCGAAGCCCGTATTATAACGGCTTCTCGAGAATGTCACAGAGCGAACTGCCGTGCTTCCACCCCTCTATTCGACGCATTGCGCGCCGCGCGCATGCGTCTCGCGGGCTCCGCACCTGCCTTGCGCGTCGCTGACCGAGGCCCGCGCATGCTGAAGCGACTCGGCACGAAGTGCGCCATCGGCGTGCTCAAGCTTCTCGGGATCTTGCCGTACGGCTTCGTCGCGCGCCTGGGCGACGGCCTCGGCTGGCTGCTCTATCAAATCCCCAGCAAGCGCCGCCGCATCGTTCATACGAATCTGAAACTGTGCTTTCCGGAATGGAGCGATCAAAAGCGCGAGGAGATCGCCGGCAAGCACTTTCGTCATGCGATCCGCAGCTACGTCGAGCGCAGCGTGCAGTGGTTCGGCTCTCTGGAAAAGCTCACGAAGCTCGTCCAGGTCGACAGCGAAGTCGATCTGACCGATCCCGACATGCCGCCCACGCTGCTGCTCGGTTTTCACTTCGTCGGCATCGAAGCGGGCTCGGTCTTCATCAACGTCGCGCTGCAACGCCAATGCGCCGCGCTCTATCAGCCGATGTCGAACCCCGAACTCGACGACATCGCCAAGTACGCGCGCGGCCGCTTCGGCGCCGACATGGCGAGCCGCGCGGACAGCGCGCGCGTGGTATTGCGCTGGCTGCGCGAGCGCAAGCCCGTCATGTTGGGCGCCGACATGGACTACGGCGCGCGCAATTCGACGTTCGTGCCGTTCTTCGGGATCCCGACCTGCACGCTCACGGCCGTCGGCCGCTTCGCCCAGGTCGGCAAGGCGCAGGTGCTGCCGTTCATCGGCGAGGTGCTGCCCAACTACAAGGGATATCGGCTCAAAGTCTTCAAACCTTGGGAAAACTTTCCGACGGGCGACGACGATGCGGATGCCCGCTACATGAACGCATTCCTCGAAAAGCAGATCCCGCGCATCCCCGAGCAGTACTACTGGGTGCACAAGCGCTTCAAGACGCGCCCTCCCGGCATGCCGAGCCTCTACGATTGAGCGGCGCGCCGGGCTCGCCGCAGTATTCGAGCGTTCGAGCAGTCCTGCCGCGGCGCCCCTTACCGCTTACAATATCGGCACTATGAAGCTCAAGTTCACCAAGATGCACGGCGCGGGCAACGACTTCGTCGTGCTCGACGGCTACAGCCGCTCGCTCGCGCTGACGAGCGAGCAAGTGCGCGCGCTCGCCGATCGCCATTTCGGCATCGGCGCCGATCAGCTGTTGCTCGTCGAACGGCCCACCGTCGATGGCGCGGATTTCAAATACCGCATTTTCAATTGCGACGGCGGCGAGGTCGAACATTGCGGCAACGGCGCGCGCTGCTTCGTCAAATTCGTCCGCGATACGGGGCTGACCGATAAGCGCAGCGTCCGCGTGCAAGTGCACGGCGGCCTCATCACGCTCACGCTGCAGGAAAACGGCGAAGTGGTCGTCGACATGGGCGCGCCCGTGTTCGAGCCCGCCCGCGTGCCGTTCGACGCGCACGGCCTCGCGGGCCGCCGCGAAGGCGCCGATACGCTCTGGCCCCTGGAGATCGGCGGCGGCACGTATTGGGTGTCGGCCGTCTCGATGGGCAATCCGCATGCCGTGCAGGTGGTCGACGACGTCGCCACGTTTCCCGTCGCGAGCGTCGGCCCGAAAATCGAGCATCACGCGCGCTTCCCGCAGCGGGTCAACGCCGGCTTCATGCAGGTGCGCTCGCGCCGCGAGATCGCGCTGCGCGTGTTCGAGCGCGGCGCGGGTGAAACGCTCGCCTGCGGCACGGGCGCCTGCGCGGCGGTCGCGGCCGGCATTCGCCGCGGGCTGCTCGACTCGCCCGTGACCGTGCACGCGCTGGGCGGCACGCTGACGATCGCCTGGGACGGCGTGCGCGACGAAGCCGCCGCACTCATGATGTCCGGACCCGCCGCGACCGTGTTCGACGGCGAGATCGAACTCGCCGATTGATACCGACACCGATACCGACACGGCGCGATTGCCGCCTCTTATCCATTCGCTCTTGCCTGCTCTTTTGCCGACACGAAACCCATGAACGATCGCGAAGTCGCCGACTACCTGCTCGCCAATCCGGAGTTCTTCTCGCAGCACGCGGAGCTGCTGGCCGCGATCCGGCTCGCCAACCCGCACGGTAAGGCCGCCGTCTCGCTCCAAGAGCGTCAGATGGACATGCTCAGGGAAAAGAACAAGCTGCTCGAGCGGCGCCTCGCGGAACTCTTGCGCTACGGGCACGAGAACGACAGCATCGCCGCCAAATTCAACCGCTGGACGGCGCATGTGATCGCCGAGCGCGATGCCCACGCCCTGCCGCGCACGGTCGCGCAAGGCCTCATGGAGGTGTTCGACGTGCCGCGCGCCGCGCTGCGCCTGTGGGATGTCGCCGACACCTATCGCGATGCCGAGTTCGCGCGCCAGGTCGGCGAGGAGGTGCGCCTGTTCGCGAGCGGCCTCGACGCACCGTATTGCGGCGCGAACGCGGGCTTCGAAGCGGCGCAGTGGCTGGCCTCGAGCGACGCCGCCGCCAGCCACGCCGGAGGCGAAGCAGGCGCGGGCGATGCCGCGCTCGTTCAGTCGGTCGTGCTGCTTGCGCTGCGCGAACCGCGCGCGGGCAACACCGATGCCGCGCAGGACATCGCAGCCGCTGCGCCGGCCGCACCGGCGTTCGGCTTGCTCGTCATGGGCTCGCCCGATCCGCGCCGTTTCCACGACGGCATGGCAACCGATTTCCTGATGCAGATCGGCACGCTCGCGAGTGCGGCGCTGAGCCGGCTGCTCGCGCGCTAAGGCCGCCGCCCGCGCGCATCGAACGAAGAACGAAGAGCCCCGCTCGTGTCCGCCGCCGATTCCGAACTGATCGCGCAGTACCTTGCCGGTCTCGCTCATGCGCGGCGGCTGTCCGAGCACACGCTGCGCAGCTATGCGCACGAACTCGACACGCTGCTGCGGCTGGCCGACGGCCGGCCGCTCGCGACGCTCTCGGCCGTCGACATGCGCGGAGCCGTCGCCAGAGCCCATGCGGGCGGGCTGTCGGCCCGCTCGATCGCGCATCGCCTGTCGGCCTGGCGCGCGTTCTACCGGTGGCTCGGCGAGCGCGCCGAACTCCCGGCCAACCCGGTGGCGGCGGTGCGGGCGCCGAAGCAGCCGAAGCGGCTGCCGAAGGCGCTGTCCGTCGACGACGCATCCGCCCTCATGGACGGCAGTTCGGCCGATACGGCCGAGGGGCTGCGCGATTCGGCGATCCTCGAGCTGTTCTACTCGTCGGGGCTGCGGCTTTCCGAACTCGTCGGGCTCGATGCCGCATTCGCCGACGGCGACGGCTACCGCTCGGCCGGTTGGCTTAATATGGCGGCGGCCGAAGTGACGGTGCTCGGCAAGGGCAAGCGGCAGCGGACGGTGCCCGTCGGCCGCAAGGCGATCGAGGCGCTCGGCGCGTGGCTTGCCGTGCGCGGCCAATTCGTCAAGGCCGACCCGCATCCGCTGTTTCTCTCGGTGCGCGGCGCGAGGATGTCGCCGAACGTCGTGCGCGAGCGCGTCAAGCGCGCCGCGCTGCGGGCCGGCATACCGGCCAACGTCCACCCGCACGTGCTGCGCCACTCGTTCGCGACGCACCTGCTGCAATCGAGCGGCGACCTGCGCGCGGTGCAGGAACTGCTCGGCCATGCCAGCGTCGCCGCGACGCAGATTTATACCTCGCTCGATTTTCAGCACCTCGCGCGAATCTACGATACGGCCCACCCGCGCGCGAAAAAGCGCGATTGAGGCGCAAGCGCGCGCAAGGCCCGCCGGTGCCGGCGACGTATCGCCCCATTTCGTTTTTGCTCGTTTTTGCTCGTTTTTGCTCGTTTTTGCCGAACTGATCTGATCGATGAACACCGTTACGCTCAAGCCTTCGAAAGAAAAATCGCTGCTGCGCCGCCATCCGTGGGTCTATGCCAACGCGATCGACCGCGTCGAGGGCAAGCCGGCATCCGGCGCCACCGTCGTCGTGCGCGCCCATGACGGCCGCTTTCTCGCGCGGGCGGCGTACAGCCCGCACTCGCAGATTCGCCTGCGCGTCTGGAGCTTCGACGAAGCCGAGCCGATCGACCACGCGTTTTTCAAGCGGCGCGTGCAGCGCGCCTTCGCGCACCGGCAAGCGTTCGTGCGCGACACGGGTGCCGTGCGGCTGATCTTCGGCGAAGCCGACGGGCTGCCGGGGCTCGTCGTCGACTACTACGTGCAAGACGGCGGCGCCGGCAGCGGCCAGCTCGTTTGCCAATTCATGGCCGCCGGCGTCGAGGCATGGAAGGAAGCGATCGTCGCGGCGCTCGTCGGCGCGACGGGATGTCCGAATGTCTACGAGCGCTCGGACGTGTCGATCCGGGAAAAGGAAGGCCTCGAACAAATCACCGGCGTGCTGGCCGGAGACGCGCCGGCCGATACGCTGATCACGCGCGAAAACGGCGTGCGCTATCACGTCGACGTGCGAAGCGGCCACAAAACCGGCTTTTACGTCGATCAGCGCGACAACCGCGCCCTCGTGCAGGCGTACGCGGCAGGACGCGACGTTCTCAATTGCTTCTGCTACACGGGCGGCTTCTCGCTCGCGGCGCTCGGCGGCGGGGCGAAGCGCGTGGTCTCGATCGACTCGTCGGGCGAGGCGCTGGCGCTGGCGCGCGCGAACGTCGAAGCCAACGGCTTCGATGCGGCCCGCGCCGAGTGGCTCGATGCCGATGCGTTCCGTACGCTGCGCAGGCTCGTCGACGACGGCGAGCGGTTCGATCTCGTCGTGCTCGACCCGCCGAAGTTCGCGCCGGCGCGCGAGCACGTCGACCGCGCGGCGCGCGCCTACAAGGACATCAACCTGTCCGGTTTCCGCCTGCTGCGCCCGGGCGGCCTGCTGTTCACCTACTCGTGTTCGGGCGCGATCGATGCGGATCTGTTCCAAAAGATCGTGGCCGGCGCGGCGGCCGACGCACGCGTCGACGCGCGGATTCTGAAGCGCCTCGGCGCGGGCCTGGACCATCCGCTGCTGGCCGCGTTCCCCGAAGGCGAATACCTGAAGGGCTTGCTGTTGCAAATCGTCTGAGCGCCCCCATCTACGCTGTTTAGGGCACGCTCAGGCTTTTTCAGGAGTGTGCTCGTGCCTCTCGACGCCGGTGGGCGCCCCGCGAAGACACGCGCACACCGGTATGCTTCTAGTTTTTCGTGGCCGGCTCCGCTCGAACCGTCCCTGATTTTCGACCATAGGCGATTGAACATGATCCCCGTCACCATCTTGACCGGCTTCCTCGGCAGCGGCAAAACCACGCTGCTCAAGCGCATCCTCAACGAAAAGCACGGCATGAAGATCGCCGTCATCGAAAACGAGTTCGGCGAGGAGAACATCGACAACGAGATCCTCGTCCAGAACCAAGCCGAGCAAATCGTGCAGATGAGCAACGGCTGCATCTGCTGCACGATCCGCGGCGACTTGCATCGCGCGCTCGCCGATCTGGCCGAGCGCAAGCGCTCCGGCGAGATCGCGTTCGACCGCATCGTCATCGAGACGACGGGCTTGGCCAACCCGGGCCCCGTCGCTCAAACGTTCTTCATCGATAGCGAAATCGCCGACGAGTTCTTGCTCGACGCGATCATCACGCTCGTCGACGCGAAACATGCGAACGCGCAGCTCGACGAGCACGAAGTCGTGCAACGGCAAGTGGGCTTCGCCGATCGCCTGTTCGTCACGAAATCCGATCTCGTCGACGAAGCCGTGCTGGCCGACCTGCGGCACCGCCTGATCCACATGAACCCGAAGGCGACGATCAAGGTCGTCAACTTCGGCGAGGCCGACATCAAGGAAATTTTCGATCTGCGCGGCTTCAACCTGAACGCGAAGCTCGAAATTGATCCGGACTTCCTGGCCGAAGACGATCATGGCCACGCACATGGCCACGATCACGACCATGATCATGACCACGAGCATTGCGATCACGACCACGGCCAGTGCGCCCATGAGGGGCATGCGCATCACCACCACGCGCACCATGACGACAAGATCAAGTCGTTCGTCTACCGCAACGATCGCCCGTTCGATCCGAACAAGCTGGAAGACTTCCTGGGCGGCGTGCTGCAGATCTACGGCGAGCGGCTGCTGCGCTACAAGGGCGTGCTCTACATGAAAGGCGTCGACCGCAAGGTCGTCTTCCAGGGCGTGCATCAAATGATGGGTAGCGATCTCGCGAGCAAGTGGCTGCCGGCCGAAAAGAAGACGAACAAGATGGTGTTCATCGGCATCGATCTGCCGCAGGATCTCATTACGGACGGCCTCGACGCCTGCCTCGCCTAAATTCGCCGGCACGTGGGAAGTCGCACGCGCGCGGCCGGCCGAGGGTTCGCTTTTTGAACGGGCGCGCGCTATATTTTCAGGATATTGGGCACGCCCCGGCAGGGTTTTCTCTGTTGCGGCGCCGAAGAACGATTCAGTTACAATACGTCCCCGCCGGTTTCCGGCGGATAGGCGGCGGCACCGGGAAACCTTATCCGGACAAGGCCGAAACAAAATGAGAGAGATACCGAAAGACGCAGCGCCAAGGCTCGCGTAACGCAAGCCGCGTGTTGCGATGCCGTATCGAAATGGGTAGGAGCACCCGAGGATCGGTTTCCTTAAGGAGTTCGGCCCCGCATCGGCGTGACGGCGTCTTACGGCCACAATGGGCCGCGGGCGTCGGCGCTTCCAAAGCACCGCTTGCGGGCAATACGAAAGTGCGGGCAATATGTATGGGTTTTGCCTCACATTGAAGAAGCACGCAGATGACGACGAAACGACTCTTGACCGAAGCCGAAATCCTGAAGATGAGCGACAAGGATTACATGAACGAGGATCAGCTCGCCTTCTTCAAGAACAGGCTCGAACAGCTTCAGGCGGAAATCCTCCGCAACGCCGGTCAAACGACCGAGAACCTTCGCGAAACGGTGATCGTGCCCGATCCGGCCGATCGCGCGACGATCGAAGAAGAGCACGCGCTCGAGTTGCGCACGCGCGATCGCGAACGCAAGTTGCTGAAGAAAGTACAGCAATCGCTCGCACGAATCGACGCCGGCGACTACGGCTGGTGCGAGGAAACGGGCGAGCCGATCGGCATTCCGCGTCTGCTCGCGCGTCCGACCGCCACGCTCTCGCTCGAGGCGCAGGAGCGCCGCGAGTTGCGGCAAAAGCTGTTCGGGGATTGACGCACCGGCAGCGCGGCCGGTATGCCGCGCACATGCACGCTGCTTCCGACGAGGCGCGCGGTACCCCGCGCGCTTTTTCTTTTGCGCGCCGCCCCCTACCGCGCTTGCCCGGGTGCGACTCAACCCGAAGCGAATCGACGCCGGCCCGGATCCGATTCGGCAAAGCTTACCGATGCCGGCCAGTCGATATCTCAGCGCCCCCCTTGCCGTTCAATGACTGAGTGCTCGCTCGATGTCCAGCGCGCGCGTCGTCGCCCCGTTCCCCTCTTGATAAAACCGCGCACGCCCTAAAATGGGCTCAATGCGCGTGGAAAACGCTCGCGCTTCGATACGATTCGATGCGGCGCGTGCCCGACGCCATCCGTTTTTCCGCTCGCGCGGCACCGCGCCGCCGAGCCTCTTTACGGTTTTCCGTATTCTCGAGGAATGCACCATGGAGCAATTTCACGGCACGACGATCGTCTCCGTGCGCAAGGGTGACAAAGTCGCGCTCGGCGGCGACGGCCAAGTGACGCTCGGCAACATCGTCATGAAAGGCGGCGCGAAGAAAGTACGGCGCATCTACAACGGCAAGGTGCTCGTAGGCTTCGCCGGCGGCACGGCCGATGCATTCTCGCTGCTGGACCGTTTCGAGGCGAAGCTCGAGAAACATCAAGGCAACCTGACGCGCGCCGCCGTCGAGCTGGCCAAGGACTGGCGGACCGACCGCATGCTGCGCCGGCTCGAGGCGATGCTGATCACGGCCGACGCGCAAACGACGCTCGTCATCACCGGCAACGGCGACGTGCTCGACCCGGAGGACGGCCTGTGCGCGATCGGCTCGGGCGGCGCTTATGCGCAGGCGGCCGCGCGGGCGCTGGCCGAGAATACGGCGTTGTCGCCGCGCGAGATCGTCGAGAAGTCGCTCGCCATCGCAGGCGACATGTGCATCTACACGAACCACAACCGCGTCATCGAGACGATCGATTAAGCGCGAGCAAGCAAGTCACGCAAGTCAAGTGAGGAATCGATGAGCACCATGACCCCGGCCGAGATCGTCTCGGAACTCGACAAACACATCATCGGCCAGCATAAGGCGAAGAAAGCCGTGGCCGTCGCGCTGCGCAACCGCTGGCGCCGGCAGCAGGTGGCCGAGCCGCTGCGCCAGGAAATCACGCCGAAGAACATTCTCATGATCGGGCCGACGGGCGTCGGCAAGACCGAGATCGCGCGGCGCTTGGCCAAGCTGGCCGATGCGCCGTTCATCAAGATCGAAGCGACGAAATTCACCGAAGTGGGCTACGTCGGCCGCGACGTCGACAGCATCGTGCGCGACCTCATCGAGATCGCCGTGAAGCAAACGCGCGAAACGGAGATGCGCAAGGTCCGCACCAAGGCACAAGATCAAGCCGAGGACCGCATCCTCGACATCCTCTTGCCGAGCGCCCGGCCCGTCGGCTTCGGTTCGACATCCGCAAGCGATGTGGCTTCCGGCGACGAAAGCGCAACGCGTCAAACGTTCCGCAAGCGCCTGCGCGAAGGCCAGCTCGACGACAAGGAGATCGAACTCGACGTCGAGATGCCGCAATCCGGCATGGACATCATGGGCCCGCCCGGCATGGAAGACATGACCGAGCAGATCCGCTCGATGTTCGCGAACCTCGGCGGCGGCAAGAAGACGCGCCGCAAGGCCAAGGTCAAGGAAGCGATGAAGCTGTTGACCGACGAAGAAGCGTCGAAGATGCTCAACGACGAGGAAGTGAAGGCCAAGGCCGTGCAGAACGTCGAGCAGAACGGCATCGTGTTCCTCGACGAAATCGACAAGATCGCCTCGCGCAGCGAGACGGGTGGGGCCGAAGTATCGCGACAAGGCGTGCAGCGCGATCTGCTGCCGCTCGTCGAAGGCACGACGATCAACACGCGCTACGGGATGGTGAAGACCGACCACATCCTGTTCATCGCGAGCGGCGCGTTCCATTTGTCCAAGCCGAGCGATCTGATTCCCGAACTGCAGGGGCGCTTTCCGATTCGTGTCGAACTCGATTCGCTGTCGGTCGAGGATTTCGAATCGATTCTGATCGCGACCGACGCGAGCCTCGTCAAGCAGTACCAAGCGCTGCTCGCCACCGAGAGCGTCCAACTCGAGTTCGCGCCAGAAGGGATCAAGCGCATGGCCGAGATCGCGTTCTCGGTCAACGAGCGTACCGAAAACATCGGCGCGCGCCGGCTCTACACCGTGATCGAAAAGCTGCTCGAGGATGTGTCGTTCTCGGCCGGCAATCACGCCGGAAAGACCGTCACGATCGATGCGGCCTATGTCGACCGCGCGCTCGGCGAGGTCGCGCAAAGCGAGGATTTGTCGCGCTACGTGCTTTGAGTCTCGGGTCCTAGGTCTTGGCGAGTCCGCCTTGAAATGAACGGTGCATCGCGGCGCGGTGCACCGCCCGACACGCCCCTGTAACGTAATTCGGTCGGAATTCGAAGCACTATCGCCCTTCCGATTTTTACGACATCGATGATCGAGCCTCCCACCGTGACGGCGGGTCCTTTGGACGAGAGTCCAATCAAAAAGGAGGCACACTCGTGAAAACATCATCGAATCATGCGGCAAAGCTTCATCTCCTGACGGTCGTTGCTACGGCGGCGTCGCTGTTGTACGCAGCCGGAGCCCATTCGGCACGCTTGCCGGCGCCACCGAAACTGCCGCCGACGGCTCAGCTCGCCGAGGGCATCGTCCAAGGCGTGCAGATGCGCGGCGAGCACAAAAACGTCCGTGTGTTCCGAGGCATTCCCTACGCGGCCGCGCCGGTGGGCGAATTCCGCTTCCGCGAACCGCAACCCGTGGCCCGCTGGGCCGGCGTACGAGAAGCCCGGCAGTTCGGGCCGCGCTGCATGCAGCCGGCCGGGAACGGCAAACTCGACTCGCGCGCGACGGCGATGAGCGAAGACTGCCTCTATCTGAACGTTTGGACACCGGCGAGCGGCAAAGAGGCCAAGCTGCCCGTACTCGTGTATTTCCACGGCGGCGATTTCACGTCGGGAGACGGCTCCCTCCCCCGCTATGACGGCGCGAATCTCGCCTCGCGCGGCATCGTCATGGTGACGGTGAACTACCGGCTCGGCGTGTTCGGCTTCCTCGCCCCGTCCGACGCCGGCGGCGAATCGCCGAGCGGCACGACGGGCAACTACGGTCTGCTCGATCAGGTCTCGGCATTGCGCTGGGTGCAGGCCAATATCGCGCAGTTCGGCGGCGATCCGTCGAAAGTCACGATCGCGGGCGATTCGGAAGGTGCCGTTGCCGTGAGCGCCCACATGGCCTCTCCGCTCTCGCGCGGGCTGTTCGCACGCGCGATCGGCGAAAGCGGCGGAGCCTTCACGCCCAGGGGCATGTGGCCGCGAGCGCAGGCCGAGCAGCAAGCGGCGAAGTTCGCGGCGCGCGTCGGCGCCACGTCGCTGCAGCAGCTGCGCTCGCTACCCGCGCAGACGTTGCTCGCGGCGGCCAACCCACGCAAGGCCAGTTCCGCGTCCACCACCTTTTGGCCCAGCATCGACGGCCAGTTCCTGACCGAGTCGCCCGATCAGGTCTTCACCAACGGCGGACAAGCGCAGGTCCCGCTGATGCTGGGATCGAACTCGCAGGAGGCGCTCTACACGGCGCTCCTCGGCGATAAAGCGCCAACGCCGGAGAACTGGGGCGAGGTGGTCAAGACGACGTTCCCGGCGCATGCAGAAGAGGTGCTGGCGCACTATCCCGGCAACACGAACGACGAGGTCATGCACGCGGCTACCGCGCTGGCGGGGGACATTTTCGTCGGCCACAGCACCTGGAAATGGATGAGCCGGCACCGGGAAACGGGGCACTCGCCGATCTTCTACTACCGCTACACACAGCCGCTGCCGCCGGAGATCAAAGATTCCGCCGATTCCAATCAGAAGCGAGAGCCGGTCCTCGGCGCAGCGCACGACGCCCAGATCGCCTACTCGCTCGGCAATCTGGGCAATTTGCGCCGATACGCATGGACGGCGGCGGATTACGACGTGTCGCGGATCTTTTCGAGCTACGTCGAGCAATTCGTGAAGACGGGCGATCCTAGCGGCTCGGCGTCGAGCGCGGGCGCTTCCTCGGCGGAGGAAACGGCGGCGCAAGGGGGAGGCTCCGTGCCCCGTTGGCCGGCCGTCGTCACCGACAACCGCGGCATCCTGATGCAGATCATCGGCGAGCAAACGAATTCCGTTTGGGACCGCAGCGGGCCACGGCAAGGTCTGGTCGAGCGGCTCGTCGCGGGGGCGCCGACCTCCGGTCCGACCGTTCCGCCCGCTACCGACGCTGTAACGGAGCAGTCATCTCGATAGACTCGTTTCGGTAACACCGCTCCGGCCGCCTTCGCGCGGCCGGAACGCACGGGGTGGGACGCCATCGCGCTCCATCGGCGGCTTCCCTTACTGCTTCACCGGCCGCTTCGCGAGTTTTCGTTGCAGCGTCCGCCGATGCATATTCAACGCCCGCGCGGTCGCCGAGATATTGCCGCCGTTCTCGGCCAGCGCACGTTGAATATGCTCCCACTCGAGCCGCGCCACCGACAGCAGCGTCGGATGTTCGATCGCGGCCTCGGCCTGAGCCGCGCTCGCCTCGTTCTGCAGCGCGGCCAGAATCGATTCGACGTTGGCCGGCTTGGCCAGATAGTTGTCGGCGCCGTCCTTCACCGCCTGCACAGCCGTCGCGATACTCGCGTAACCGGTCAGCACGAGCATCCTCGTATCGGGCTGCAGATCGCGCAGCGGCGCGACAAGGTTCAGCCCCGAATCGCTGCCCAGATGCAAATCCACCGTGATGAAATCGAATCGATGCTGATTGGCCAGCGCGATCGCCTCCTCGGCGTTGTGCGCCTGATGGGTGGTGAAGCCGCGGCGCGTGAGCCCGCGCGCCAAGATACCCGCGAAGACTTCGTCGTCGTCGATCACGAGAAATTGATTGCCGCTCATATTTCGTTCTCCTTCGAATTCGATTTTGTGGGCGCGGCGCGCCGCGGCTGTCCGTCGTCCTGCGCGGCCGGCACGCGCAGCACGGCACGCGTGCCGTGCGGCTCGCCATCGAGCAGCTCGATCGATCCGTTCAGCCGCGAGGCAGCGGCAAAGGCAAGATAAAGACCGACGCCGTGCCCGCCTTGCGTGCTGTCGACCGGCGCGGCGCCGAGCTTCGTGCGCAGCGCCGGCGAGATTCCGGGCCCCGAATCGCAGATTTGGAATTCGATGAAGCCGCCGGCCACGGCAGCGGCGAGCGTCACGCGATCGCGGCTCACGCGCGCCGCGTTGTCGAGCAAGATCGTCAGGATCTGGCCGACGGCCGCTGTTTCGTCCAGCCAAATATCGTCGGCCGCCGCGACACCGAGCCGCACGAACTTGACATGCGGATGGCGCAGGCGCCACTGCTCGCAAAAACTCGCGAGCCAGCTATCGAGCCGCTCGCGGGCCGGCGTGACCGATGCGCGGCTGCGCAACCGGGCCAGCGCCGACGTGCACAGCGTCATCTGCTGTTCGAGCAGCGCGAAATCGTCGGCGTACGGCGCCAGTGCCGCATCGCTTCTGGCCGACTCGCGCAGCTCTTCGGTCACCATCGCGATCGTCGACAGCGGGGTGCCCATCTCGTGCGCGACGGTGGCGGCCTGCACCCCGAGCGCCACGGCCCGCTCGTCGCGCAAAAGCCGCTGCTGCGCATCGCCGAGCGCAGCGTCGCGCTGACGCAGCGCGTTGGACATGCGCGCGACGAACCACGCGATGAGCCCCACGCTCACCATGAAGTTCACCCACATCCCAGTCCGGTAATAGTCGAACACGTTCGCGGGATTGTCCATGTTCAGCGGGACCGAATCGAAGCCGAGCGCGACATAGCAGGACATCGCGAACAGCGCCAGCCAAATCATGTGCCGCCACGGCAGCACGGCCGCCGCGATCGCGAGCGAAGGCAGATACAGCGAAACGAAAGGATTCGTCGTCCCGCCCGATAGGAACAGCAGTGCCGAGAGCGCACCAAGGTCGACCCATAGCTGGCCCAGCAGCTCGAGATCCGTCTCGGGCCGCGCACTCGCGACGCGCAGCCACGTCGCCGCGTTGAAGATCGCCTCGAGCGCGATGATGATCAGCATCGCCGGCAGCGGCAAATGCACGCCGAAGAACGTTTGAACGACGGCGATCGTGACGAGCTGCCCGATGATCGCGAGGCAGCGCAGCCAGAACAGGTGCCCGAGATTCATACGGCCGGTATTCGTAATACGGTGCATCGAAGTTTAGTCAGTGGAGTTTTCGCGTGTGTCGTTCGAACCGGCCGACCCAGCCGAACCGGCGGGATCGGCCGGACCGCCCGCGGCGGCCAACGCCTCGGCATAGCATGCCTGACACAGGCAGCGCGCGGCCGATGCGGCCGATGCCGACGATGCGCCGGCACGCTTTGACGCCGCCGGCAGCGCCGGCATCCGCGCGCACCAGCAATCGAACGGCCGCGTCTTGCCGCCGCAGTCGAAAACGTGCCCGCAGCGCGAACAGCGCGCGCTCGAATCGGACCGCGGCGAGGCGTTTTGGGCATCCATGGACGGCACCGTCACAGCGAAATCAAGCAAATATTGTTGTAAAAACAACACGATGTAGCCATGATGCCAGCGTTCTCGGCATGCCGCATGCATCTGTGTCAAAGAAACGGCGCGTCATACCCGCACTGCGACCAAAAACCGCGGCTGCGCGGCGCAGTCCTGTACAATTCCGCCTGTTTTCGCCCCCCGTTTGAACCGTTGCCTGCCGAGCTTGCCGCCATGTCCGAGCCCATCGACCTCTCCCAGATCGCGCCCGTGCTGAAAGCCGAAATACTGGCCGAGGCCTTGCCCTATATCCGCCAATACCACGGCAAAACCGTCGTCATCAAATACGGCGGCAATGCGATGACCGAAGAGCGCCTGAAGCAAGGCTTCGCGCGCGACGTGATTCTGCTCAAGCTGGTCGGCATCAATCCCGTCATCGTGCACGGCGGCGGCCCGCAGATCGATCAGGCGCTCAAGAAGATCGGCAAGCAAGGCACGTTCATTCAAGGCATGCGCGTGACGGACGAAGAGACGATGGAAGTCGTCGAGTGGGTGCTGGGCGGCGAAGTGCAGCAAGACATCGTCACGCTGATCAACCACTTCGGCGGCCATGCCGTCGGCCTGACCGGCAAGGACGGCGGCCTCATCCACGCCCGCAAGCTGATGATGCCCGACCGCGACAACCCGGGGCAGTACATTGACATCGGCCAAGTCGGCGAGGTCGAATCGATCAATCCGGCGGTGGTGCGCGCGCTGCAAGACGATGCATTCATTCCTGTCATCTCGCCGATCGGCTTCGGCGAGGACGGCCTGTCGTACAACATCAACGCCGATCTCGTGGCAGGCAAGCTGGCCGTCGTCTTGAACGCGGAAAAGCTCGTCATGATGACGAACATCCCCGGCGTCATGGATAAGGCCGGCACGCTGCTGACCGATCTGTCGGCGCGCGAAATCGACGCCCTCTTCGAAGACGGCACGATTTCCGGCGGCATGCTGCCGAAAATCGCGTCGGCGCTCGACGCCGCCAAGAGCGGCGTGCGCTCGGTCCACATCATCGACGGCCGCATCGAGCACTCGGTGCTGCTCGAGATTCTGACCGAGCAGCCGTTCGGCACGATGATCCGCTCGCACTGAGCGCTCGCGCGCATTCGGGCCCGGGCGGCCATGCCGCCGGCCCGAGCGTCGCTTCCCGGTACTCGCCCATGCTTTCGTCGCCGATTTCCCGCAGGCGCCCCCGGGTGCGCCCGCGCACGGGCGGCCCGGTCTGGCTGTTCGATCTCGACAACACGCTGCACCACGCCTCGCACGCCATTTTTCCGGCGATCAACGAGGCCATGACGCGCTATATCGTCGACTCGCTCGGCGTCGAAACGGCCGAGGCCGACCGGCTGCGGGTGCGCTATACCCGGCGTTACGGCGCGACCCTGCTCGGGCTCGCGCGCCATCATCCGATCGATCCGCACGATTTCCTGCGCGTCGTCCACACGTTCCACGATCTGCCGGCGATGGTCCGCTCGGAGCGCGGCCTGGCCCGGCTCGTCGCCGCCCTGCCCGGCCGCAAGCTCATTCTGACGAACGCGCCGGAAAAGTACGCGCGCGACGTGCTGCGCGAACTCGGGATCGAGCGGCTGTTCGAGCGCGTGATCGCGATCGAAGATATGCGCAGGCACGGATCGTGGCACGCCAAGCCGGACCTGCCCATGCTGCGTCGGGTGCTGCGCGAGGCGCGCGTGCCGACGGAGGACGCGATCCTCGTCGAGGACACGCGCTCGCATCTGAAGCACTACAAAAAGCTCGGCATCGGCACCGTCTGGATCGTCGGACACCTGCCCGCGCCGGCACGCATCGAAGGAAAAATCGCACGTTTGCCGGGCAGTGGGCGCCCGCACTATGTCGATCGTCGCATTCGTTCGCTAAAATCGCTTCGACCGGGTCACGAAGCGGGGCACAGATGGAGCCGATTCGAGAGCAGGACCAAGCGTTAGACGCCGACACGCAGGCCACGAACCCCGCGCGTGCACCGCGCATGAAGCCGGGCGAGCGGCGCGTCCATATTCTGCACACGCTCGCGGCGATGCTCGAAGCACCGAGGAACGAGAAAATCACGACGGCCGCGCTCGCCGCCCGGCTCGGCGTGTCGGAAGCCGCGCTTTACCGCCAATTCGCGAGCAAGGCGCAAATGTTCGAGGCGCTCATCGAGTTTATCGAGGCGACCTTCTTCGGGCTCATCAACCAGATTGCGGAAAAGGAGCCGAACGGCGTGCTGCAGGCGCGCGCGATCGGCATGATGCTGCTCAACTTCGCGGCCAAAAACCCCGGTATGACCCGCGTACTGACGGGCGAAGCGCTCGTGGGCGAACACGCTCGGCTAGCCGAGCGCGTCGCGCAGATGCTCGAGCGCGTCGAGACATCCGTCAAGCAGAGCCTGCGCATCGCGCTGATGGACGCCAATCAGGCAAGGCATGCCAACGCGAGCGCAAACCCAACCGAGAACGTGAACACCGACGCGAACAATCGCGAGCAAGAGCGGGCTCACGCCGCCGCCCCGCTGCCCACCGACTATGACCCCGCCGTGCGCGCCAATTTGCTCGTGAGCTACGTCATGGGCCGCTGGCACCGGTACGCAAAGAGCGGCTTCACGCGCGCGCCGGCCGAACATGCCGACGCCCAGCTGCGGCTGATTCTCCAATAGCGCGATCGTGGATGGCGCGTTATCTGGATTTCCGCTATCCTTTCCCGGCTATTGCCATCAGCGTGACCCATCCCCGGCCTTTGGCCCGGGTCGCGAAAGGCGGCGCGCCGATTTGTCGACTCGATTGCGGGCGCGCGAACCCGAGCTTGGGCTCCGGTTCACTATAAATGCGGCTAAAGAGGTCGTCTGCCGCGCACCGCCATTGTCTCGCGCATCGCCGACACCGTTTAGCCGCCCTGTCAGAAGGCGGAATACATGGAATCGATCGGCATCGTCGCTGCACAACGCATGCACTTTCCCGAACCGTTCGCGCTCAGAAGCGGCGCGTCGCTCGCGGGCTACGACCTCATGGTCGAAACGTACGGCACGCTCAACGCAGAGCGCTCGAACGCCGTGCTCGTCTGCCACGCCCTGAATGCGTCGCACCACGTCGCCGGCGTCTATGCGGGCGAGCCGAAGAACGTCGGCTGGTGGGACAACATGGTCGGGCCGGGCAAGCCGCTCGATACGAACCGCTTTTTCGTCATCGGCGTGAACAATCTGGGCTCGTGCTTCGGCTCGACGGGCCCGATGAGCATCGATCCGGCCACCGGCAAGCCCTATGGGGCGCGCTTTCCTGTCGTGACTGTCGAGGATTGGGTCAATACGCAGGCGCGCATGGCCGACGCCTTCGGCATCGAACGCTTCGCCGCAGTGATGGGCGGCAGCCTCGGCGGCATGCAGGCGCTCGCCTGGAGCCTCATGTATCCGGACCGGATCGGGCACTGCATCGTCATCGCGTCGACGCCTAAGCTTTCGGCGCAGAACATCGCGTTCAACGAAGTCGCGCGCTCGGCCATTCTTTCCGATCCCGATTTCCACGGCGGCGACTATTACGCGCACGACGTCAAACCGAGACGCGGCCTACGCGTCGCCCGCATGATCGGCCACATCACGTACCTGTCGGACGACGACATGGCCACCAAGTTCGGGCGCGCGCTGCGCCGGGCCGCGGATACCGTCGGCGACGACTACCGTTTCAGCTTCGACGTCGAGTTCGAGGTCGAATCGTATCTGCGCTACCAAGGCGACAAATTCGCGGACTATTTCGATGCGAACACGTACCTCCTGATTACGCGGGCGCTCGACTACTTCGATCCCGCCAAGGACTTCGACGGCGATCTCACGGCCGCGCTCGCGCATACGCGCGCGCAGTATCTCGTGGCGAGCTTCTCGACCGACTGGCGTTTCGCGCCCACGCGCTCGCGCGAGCTGGTCAAGGCGCTGCTCGAACACAAGCGGCGCGTCACCTACGCCGAAATCGACGCGCCGCACGGGCACGACGCCTTCCTGCTCGACGACGCGCGTTATCACAACGTGGTGCGCGCCTATTACGAACGCATTGCCGAGGAGGTCCGCGCATGAATCAAGCCGCCATCGATTCGCTCGCCACGCGCTCCGATTTCCGGGCGATCGCCCGCTGGGTCGAGCCCAATGCAACGGTCCTCGATTTGGGCTGCGGCGACGGCAGCCTGCTCGCGCTGCTCGCCGAGGAGCTCGGCGTCACCGGCTACGGCATCGAGATCAACGACGCGGGCGTGCTCGCCTGCGTGAGGCAAGGCGTGAACGTCATGCAACAGAACCTCGAGGACGGCCTGCGCCTGTTCGAGGACGCCAGCTTCGATTTCGCGATCCTTTCGCAAACGCTGCAGACGATTCACCAAACCGCCGCGATCCTGCGCGAAACGGTGCGCGTGGGCAAGGAGTGCATCGTCTCGTTCCCGAACTTCGGCTACTGGCCGCACCGGCTGTCGGTGCTGCAAGGGCGCATGCCGGTGTCGAAATCGCTGCCTTACCAGTGGCACAACACGCCGAACGTGCGCGTGCTGACGATCAAGGACTTCGAAGCCCTGGCCCCCGAAGTCGGCATCGAGATTCTCGACCGCGTGGTGCTGCATGGCGGGCGCGCGGTCCGTTGGGGCGAGAACTGGCGTGGTAGTCTTGCGGTCTACCGCGTCAGGCGCGGCTCGAACGGGGCCGCTGCCGCCTGAGCGCGCTGCATCGAAGAGGTTGACCATCAAACGAGACATCCCGCCCCCGCATCACGAACATGCCGGGCTGAGCGCTCATGAGGCGCACCCCGGTTGGCGCGCGTTCCTCAACCGGCACATGCTCATTTGCGTCTTTCTGGGCTTCACGTCGGGGTTGCCGCTATTTACGCTCGTCTATCTCGTGCAGACCTGGCTGCGCTCCGAGGGCGTCAATCTGAAGGAAATCGGCCTCTTCGCGCTTATCCAGTTCCCTTATACGTGGAAGTTCGTCTGGGCCCCGCTGATGGACCGCTACGTGCCGAGGCTGCCGTTTTGGCGCCCGGGGCGGCGCCGCGGCTGGATGCTCGCCACCCAACTGCTCGTTGCCGGCGCGATCGCCTCGCTCGGCTTCGTCTCGCCGCGCGAGGCGATTTGGACCGTCGCCGCCCTCACCACGCTCGTTGCGTTTTTCGGCGCCAGCCAGGACATCGTCATCGACGCCTACCGGCGTGAGCTGCTCACCGATACCGAGCAGGGACTCGGCAACGCCGTGCACGTGAACGCCTACAAGGCCGCCTCGCTGGTTCCGGGCTCGCTCTCGCTCATCCTGGCCGATCATCTGCCCTGGACGGCGGTGTTCATCGCTACCGCCGCCTTCATGCTGCCCGGGATGGTGCTCACTTTGGTCGTCGGCGAACCGCAAGTCCACGGCGCACCGCCAAAGAATCTGCGCGAGGCCATCGTCTTGCCGCTGTCGGAATTCGTCGCACGCGACGGGCTGGCCAGCGCACTGCTCGTGCTCGCGTTCATCTTCCTGTACAAGCTCGGCGACACGATGGCAACGACGCTGTCGTCGTCGTTCTTTCTCGACATCGGCTTCCAAAAGACGCAGATCGCCGTGGCGGCGAAGGCAACCGCGTTTTGGGCCAGTATCGCGGGCGGCATCATCGGCGGCGCCTGGCTCGTGAAGATCGGAATCGCGCGCGGGCTCTGGATTTTCGGCTTCGTGCAGATCGTTTCGACGCTCGGCTTCGCCTGGCTCGCGAAAATCGGCCCTTCGGAAAGCGCGCTCGCGCTGATCTACGGCTTCGAGACCTTCGCCACCGGTCTCACGCTCGCGGCCTTCACGGCCTACATCGCGAGCACGACCGATCCGCGCTACACGGCCACGCAATTCGCGCTGTTCACGAGTCTGGCCTCGGTGCCGCGCACGCTGGCCGCGGCCGCGAGCGGCTTCGTCGTCGCGAAGATAGGCTGGTTCGACTACTTTTTCGTCTGCGCCGCGCTGGCGGCGCCCGGGATGCTGCTGTTGCCGAGGATCGCACCGTGGAGCGAGCGCGCTTAGCGGCGCCGGCCCGCTTGCGCGGGCCACGCTCGCCGATCTTCGCCCTCGCGGCGGCCGTCGTGTGGATCTGCGGGTTCGCGCCCGGGTTCGCCGCCGCCGAAGCAGCCGGCCTGCCGGCCGTGCCCCGCACCTCGACCTCGTTCACGGCCGAGATTGCACCTCGTGCGCCGATCCGCTTCGGCCAGACGCGTCTGTTCCGCAATCCCTTGCCGCCGCCCGTCGTCGAGGCCCAATCGACCGCCGAATACGATCGGCTCATGAATCGCGCGCGCAGCGACGGCCGCCTGTTGCCGGCCGACGATCCGCGCGTGCAACGGTTGCGCGTGCTGCTCGCCAAGCTCTCGCCGTTCGCAGCGAAATGGAGCGAGCGCGCGAAGAATTGGCATTGGGATGTGAGCGTCGTGCGCTCGCGCGACGCGCGCATGGTCAGCCTGCCGGGCGGCAAGCTCGTCGTCTACAGCGCACTGCTCGACCGCGCCCATCTGAACGACGACGAACTGGCGATGCTGTTCGGCCATGAGATTGCGCACGCACTGCGCGAGCAGGTGCGCGAACAGCTCGGTGAGCAGCGGGTCCCGCTCGGCGCCGTGGCGCTCTCGCGCCTATTCGGCATCGCCGATCTCGGCGAGGCATCGACGCCGATGCCCACCGCCCGCCTCGCCGACCTCAAGTTCGACGCGACCGACGAAACGGAGGCCGACGTCATCGGCGGCGACATCGCCTCGCGCGCGGGCTTCGATCCGCGGGCCGCGGTCACGCTCTGGGACAAGCTGGCCGCCCTAGCCCGCAGCGATAAAAGCGGCGGCTTCATCGCCATGCACCCCTATAGCGCCGCGCGGCGGCGCGATCTCATCAAGCGTCTGCCCGACATGCTCGCGTTGTATGCCAAGGCGCGTGGCATCGCCTTCGACCAATTGCCGGACTACGACGGCATGCCCGCGGTCACGACCCGAGCCAAAGGCCACTGAAACCGATCGGGCAGCACGGCGTGAGCGTCACGCCGCTGGTCGATCGGCACCCGCCCACCGGCCAATCACGATGACTTCCCAGCCTAAATCGCATTGCGTCGATGCATTTTCCCGGGGTGATACCGCTACGTCTCACGCACGCAATTCACTCGGTCTTATTTGAACGAAATACGTCGATTACCGGCAAGTCCTACACCAGAATGCCTCTCACGCCGGCGCCGATCGGCACTGCGCCGATAAAACTCGATGCACGACGGCATCGATTCGAATAAATCCAATACGGCATCAATCTCATCGCGCCATTGCTTCATGGCGTCGATGATTCATTCGCGTCTTCAAGGCGAATTGCGGTCTGTGCTCATCAATCTATGACTGGAGAGGATCACGATGAAGACTCAAATGACGGCCATTCGATGCATTCCCTCACTGCGTTCGCCGCGCCGGCGCGCCGTCGCCGCGCTCGCCGCCGCCACGTTCGGCTGGCTGCTGCCGAATGCGCCTTGCGCCGCCGCCGATCGGCCGCCGACCCGCATCGATCTGCCCGCCGGCACGATCGAAGGCGTCAAGACCTCCTTCAGAGAGATCGAATTGCGTGCGTTCCGAGGCATCCCGTACGCGCAAGCGCCCATCGGCGAGCTTCGCTGGAAGCCGCCGGAGCCGGTCACGGCTTGGGCCGGCGTGCGGGACGCGTCTCAGTTCGGCGCGCGCTGCATGCAATTAGCGCTGTTTCCAATGGAATTCCGCTCGCGCCAAATGAGCGAGGATTGCCTTTTTTTAAACGTCTGGGCCCCAGCGCGCACGGCCGGCGAAAAGCTTCCGGTGCTCGTCTACTTCTATGGCGGCGGCTTCGCGGCGGGAGACGGCTCCGAGCCGCGCTACGACGGCGCGGCCCTCGCCTCGCGCGGGATGGTGACGGTCACGGTCAACTACCGGCTCGGCGTGTTCGGCTTCCTGGCGCTGCCGGAAATGGCGCTCGAATCTCCGCATGGCGCTGCCGGCAATTACGGCCTGCTCGATCAACAGGCCGCGCTGCGGTGGGTACGTGAGAACATCGCCAAATTCGGCGGCGATCCCGAAAAGGTGACGATCGGCGGCAAATCGGCCGGCGCCGTTTCGGTCAGCGCCCATATGGCCTCGCCGTTGTCGCGCGGGCTCTTCGCCCATGCCATCGGACAAAGCGGCGCGGCACTTGGGCCCCTGGAGGTATGGTCGCGCAGCGATGCGACGACCGCGTCGCAGAAGTTCGCGCGGAAGATGAAGGCAACGTCGCTGAGTGCTCTGCGGGCGATGCCGGCTCAGACGCTGCTGGCCGGCATGGGGACCAAGGACAAACCGGCGTTCCTCTTTTGGCCGTCGGTGGACGGCCACTTCCTGAAGCAATCGCTCGAAGCGACCTACGAGGCCGGCTCGCAAGCGCGCGTACCGCTACTCGTCGGCAGCAACTCGCACGAGGCCCCGCACACGATGATCTTGGGCAAGCAGCCGACAACCCCGGAACGGTGGGGCGCCGCGCTCAAGCGTCTGTTCGGTCCCTATGCGAGCGAGGCGCAGGCCTTGTACCCCGGCAGCGACGACGACGAAGTGCGCCGATCGGCCACGTCGTTGGCCAGCGATATCTTCATCAGTCATGCCACGCGCCGCTGGGTCGACGCGCATCGGCAAACCAGCGGCTCACCGGTTTACTACTACTACTTCACACACAAGCGTCCGCCCCAGCGAAACCCCGAACCGAACCCATTACCGGAGGACGGGGCCGTGCATGGCGGCGAGATCCAATTCGCACTCGACAACCTTGGAATGTCGAACCGCTTTATCTGGACGCTGAACGACCGCGTCGTGGCAGCCTTCTTCTCGGGCTATATAGAGCAATTCGTGAAGACCGGCTCGCCTAGCGGCGGCCCCAACAAAGTCGATTGGCCGGCGGCGCGCGAAGAGCAAGGCGGGTTGCTGCGCCAAGAAATCGGTGAAAAAAACCGGACCATCGTCGATCGCGACGGGCCGCGGCACGCGTTCCTGCGGCGGTACTATGCGGAAAACCCTTCGCTGTCCGATCGCGTCCGCCGCTAGCGGCCCCAAGCGCGGCGCCCCGGCAGCCGCGCTCGCGGTCACTTCAAGCTGTGCTTGTAGTCGATCGTCAGCGGCGCATGATCGCTGAACTTGATGTCGCGGAAAATGGACGTGCCTTTCGCCGTCTCGGCGATGCCGGGCGTCGCGATTTGATAGTCGATACGCCACCCGACGTTCTTCGCGTACGCCTGGCCGCGGTTGCTCCACCACGTGTACTGTTCGGCTCGCGTATCGAGACGGCGGAACACGTCGACATAGCCTACCTCGTCGAACAGCTTCGTGAGCCAGGCGCGCTCCTCGGGCAGGCAGCCCGAATTCTTCTGGTTGCTCTTCCAGTTCTTGATGTCGATCTCTTTGTGGACGATGTTCACGTCGCCGCAGACGATCACCTCGCGCTCCTTGCTCAACTCGGCGAGGTGCGGCATGAACTCGTCCATGAAGCGGAACTTGGCCTGCTGCCTGTCTTCGCCGCTCGATCCGGACGGTACGTACACCGAGATGACCGACAGCTTGCCGAAACGTGCCTCGACGTAGCGGCCTTCGGGATCGAACTCTTCGCTGCCGAAGCCGATGACGACATCGTCGGGCTCGTGGCGCGTGTAGAGGCCCGCCCCGCTATAGCCCTTCTTCACGGCATGCTGGAAGTATCCGGTAAAACCGTGCGGCGCGAGAAATTCGGGAGTCATGTCGTCTTGCGAGCATTTGACTTCCTGTACGCAGACGATGTCGGACTTTTGCTCGCCGAACCATTCGAAGAAGCCTTTCTTGGCGGCGGAACGGATGCCGTTCAAATTCGCCGTGATCACTCGCAGCATGTGACGTCCTTGTTGTAATGGTGAGGTTAAGTCGCGACGGAGCCGGCGGTATCGGTGCCGGGCGCTGAGCTTAGGTAACCGTGATGCCCTTCAGCGATTCTTTCGCGGGCGGATATTCGAGCTTCAAGCCTTCGAACACGCGCAGCAGCAACGCGGCCACCATCACGTTTCGATGCGATTTCGAATCGGCCGGAATCACGTACCACGGCGCGCGCTCGGTCGAGGTCGCCGCGAGCGCCTGCGCGTACGCGGATTGATATTTGTCCCAATGCTCGCGTGCTTCGAGATCGGAGCGATCGAACTTCCAGTGCTTCGTCTCGTCGTCGATTCGGGCTTGCAAGCGCTCGCGCTGCTCGTCCTTCGAGATATGCAGGAAACATTTCAGAATCGCGGTACCCGAATCGGCAAGCAGCGATTCGAAGTGGCGAATGTGCGCATATCGGCGCTCGAGTTCGGCGCCATGAAGCTCGCCCATTACGCGCGGCACGAGCACGTCCTCGTAATGGCTCCGATTGAAGATCGTCAGTTCGCCGGCGGCGGGGGTCTGTCGATGCACGCGCCACAGGAAATCGTGGGCGGCCTCGTCCGGCGTGGGTGCGCGAAAGCTGGCGATGCGCAGGCCGAGCGGATCGACCTCGTGGAACACGGCGCGAATCGTGCCGTCCTTGCCGCTCGTGTCCATCCCTTGCAAGATGAGCAGCACGCGCTCGCGACGCTGCGCATGCAGGCGCTCCTGCATCTCGTCGAGCTTGACGGCGTACTCGGCCAGGCGCTCCCGGTCCGCTTGCTTCGAACCGGCCGAAAAGGGCTTGGCGCCCGCGTCGAAATCGGCAAGCGACACGCGCTTGCCGGCTTTATCGCCGTCGAAAAACGGGATTCGGAAGTCATCCAACCGCGCGCTCTTGGCCATGCCCTCTCGTGCCCCCTTCGTTATCTTCGTTGCCTTCGTTGACGAGGCATGCCGGCGCTTGGCGGCGCCGGCATGCCTTGCTGATCATCGAGCGTGACGAACGAGGCTCAGGACAGCTTCTTCTTGAGCAACTCGTTGACCTGCTGCGGATTGGCCTTGCCCTTGGTCGCCTTCATGGCTTGGCCGATCAGCGCGTTGAACGCCTTTTCCTTGCCGGCGCGGAACTCCTCGACCGATTTCTGGTTCGCCGCGAGCACCTCATCGATGATCGCCTCGAGCGCGCCGGTGTCGGAGATTTGCTTCAATCCCTTCGCTTCGATGATCCGGTCGGCCGCGGCTTCGTCGGTCGCCTTTTCATCCCAGATCGCCTGGAAGATTTCCTTCGCGATCTTGTTCGAGATCGTACCGTCGGCGATCCGCTGCAAAACGAGCGCGAGTTGCGCGGCCGAAACGGGGCAGGCATCGATGTCGAGCCCGTCGCGGTTCAGCTGCGACGACACTTCGCCCATCAGCCAGTTCGCGGCCGTCTTCGCCTGCGCCGTGCCCGCCTTCGCGACGACGGCTTCGAAGTAGCCGGCCATCGCCTTGCTCGACGTCAGCACCGCCGCATCGTAAGGCGTGACGCCGTATTGCTCGGCGAAGCGCTGCTGCATCGCGACCGGCAGCTCGGGCATCTCGCCGCGCACACGCTCGATCCAGCCCGCATCGATAACGAGCGGCATCAGATCGGGATCGGGGAAGTAGCGATAGTCGTGCGCGTCTTCCTTGCTGCGCATCGAACGCGTTTCGCGGCGATCGGGATCGTACAGGCGCGTTTCCTGCACCACCGTGCCGCCGTCTTCGATCAGCTCGATCTGGCGGCGCACTTCGTACTGAATCGCTTCTTCGAGGAAGCGGAACGAGTTCAGGTTCTTGATCTCGGCGCGTGTGCCGAATTTCTCCTGGCCGACGGGGCGCACGGAGACGTTCGCATCGCAGCGGAACGAGCCTTCCTGCATGTTGCCGTCGCAAATGCCAAGCCAGACGACGAGCGCATGCAGCGACTTCGCGTAGGCCACGGCCTCGGCGGCGCTGCGCATTTCGGGCTCGGTGACGATTTCGAGCAGCGGCGTGCCGGCGCGGTTCAGGTCGATCCCCGTCATGCCCGCGAAGTCTTCGTGCAGCGACTTGCCCGCGTCTTCCTCGAGGTGCGCGCGCGTCAGATTGATCGTCTTTTCATAGGCCGCGGTGCCGGCCTTTTCATTGGCGGGCACGGCAATCGTGATCGTGCCGCCCTGCACGACCGGGATCTCGTATTGGCTGATCTGATAGCCCTTCGGCAGATCCGGATAGAAGTAATTCTTGCGCGCGAAGATGCTGCGCGGCGCGACCGTCGCGCCGATGGCGAGACCGAAGCGAATCGCACGCTCGACCGCGCCGCGGTTCATCACGGGCAGCACGCCCGGCAACGCCAGATCGACCACGCACGCTTGCGTGTTGGCCTCGGCGCCGAAGCGCGTCGAAGCACCCGAGAAAATCTTCGAGACGGTCGACAGCTGCGCGTGCGTCTCCAAACCGATGACGACTTCCCACTCCATGTTCATGCCTCCCGCGAAGCCGCTTGCGGCGCTTGCGTGTGCCAGTCCGTTGCGCGCTGGAACGCATCGGCGATCTGCAGCATACGGGCTTCGTCGAAATAGTTGCCGATGATCTGCAGGCCGACGGGGCGGCCCGCGTTTGCGCCGGTGCCGAAGCCGCACGGCACGCTCATGCCGGGCAGGCCGGCCAGGCTGACCGAAAGCGTGTAGATGTCGGCCAGATACATCTGCACGGGATCGTCGCCCTTGGCGCCGATGTCCCACGCGACCGAGGGCGCCACCGGACCCATGATGAAATCGCAAGCCTTGAAGGCTTCCTGAAAGTCTTGCGCGATGATGCGGCGGATCTTCTGCGCTTGCAGATAGTACGCGTCGTAGTAGCCGTGCGAGAGCACGTAGGTGCCGACCAGAATCCGGCGCTTCACTTCGGGGCCGAACCCTTGAGCGCGCGACTTCTTGTACATGTCGAGCAGATCGCGGTACTCGCTCGCCCGATGGCCGTAGCGCACGCCGTCGAAGCGCGACAGGTTCGACGATGCTTCAGCCGGCGCGATCACGTAGTAGACGGGAATCGACAGCTCCGTTTTCGGCAACGAGACGGGCACGAGCGTCGCGCCGAGCGCCTCGTATTGTTTCAGGGCCGCATCGACGGCCGCGCGGACGTCCTGCGCGAGGCCATCGCCGAAGTACTCCTTGGGCAGGCCGATGCGCAGGCCGGCGAGCGGTTTGCCCGCGGGCGCGTCGGCACGGAACGCTTGGCCGAGATGACGCGCGTAGTCTTCGTCGGCGCGCTGCAAGCTCGTCGAGTCCCGCTCGTCGAACCCTGCCATCGCGTTCAGCAGCAGCGCGCAATCGGCGGCGCTCTTGGCCATCGGACCGCCTTGATCGAGCGACGAGGCGAACGCGATCATCCCGTAGCGCGAGACGCGCCCATAGGTAGGCTTGATGCCCGTCACGCCCGAGAACGACGCGGGCTGGCGAATCGAGCCGCCCGTGTCGGTCGCCGTCGCGGCCGGCGCGAGACGCGCGGCCACGGCCGCGGCCGAGCCGCCCGAGGAGCCGCCCGGCACGGCGCGCGTATCCCACGGATTGCGCACGGCGCCGAACGCCGAATTCTCGTTGGACGAACCCATCGCGAATTCGTCCATGTTCGTCTTGCCGAGCGTCACCATGCCGGCGCGCGAAAGGCGCTCGACCACGGTGGCGTCGAACGGACTTTCGTAGCCCGCGAGCATTTTAGAGGCGGCCGTCGAATGCCAGCCGCGCGTGACGAACACATCCTTGTGCGCCACGGGAATGCCCGTGAGCGGGCCGCCTTCGCCGCGCGCGAGCCGCGCATCGGCCGCGCGCGCTTGGTCGAGCGTACGCTCGCCGTCGACTTCGATGAAGGCATTGAACGCGCGCGCGTCGTCGATCCGCTTCAGATACATCTGGGCGAGTTCGACGGCGGATGTCGCCCGGCTTGCGAGCGAAATTGCGAGATCGCTCAAACTTTTTTCGTACATGTCGGTCTCTTTCCGTAGGTCCTGAAGCGGGCGGTTACTCGATCACCTTCGGGACCAGAAACAGCCCCTCTTGCACCGCGGGCGCGCTCTTTTGATTGGCCTCGCGCTCGACCGTTTCGGTCACGGCGTCCGTGCGCAAGCGCAGCGCGACGTCCTCGATCTGCTCGATCGGATGCGCGAGCGGCGCGATGCCGGAGGTATCCACGGCCTGCATCTGCTCGACAAGCCCGAAAAGCTCGTTGAGCTGGGCGAGGGTGTGCTCGCAGTCCGCGTCGGCCAATTCGAGCCGCGCGAGATGGGCGATGCGTTTCACATCGGTCAGGGTCAAAGCCATGCGTTTCACCGGAAGCAAGGACTTAAGCGCAACGTGGCAAAAAACGATGTTGCGCCAGGGAGTTAGGGTGTCGGATCGTACCCTCTGCGGGAGGGCCGGCAACGGCAAAAAGGACCGTCCGTTTACTACAAATAGGTCGAAATTATAAGGTATCATTACGCGTTCGAACCAAACCCGGACCGCCCCCTGCCCAAGGCGCCTCGGCGCAAACGATTAGCCGCCGCCTCGCGTGCCATGGCCTCCGGTCGAATTCATTGATTCATTGCAGCTTCGCGCTCGCGTGGCGGCGCTCGAACGGCAGCCGCTCAGAACCCGAAGCTTTTATTTTTTCCGCCGCCGCGCGGCGCCATCACGGCGAAGCCCGGCCTCTCCCGCGAGACAGGATTTCATGTTCGGCTTTTTGCGCAGCTACTTCTCCAACGACCTTGCGATCGACCTCGGCACAGCCAACACGCTGATCTACATGCGCGGCAAAGGCATCGTCCTCGATGAGCCGTCCGTCGTGTCGATTCGTCAAGAAGGCGGCCCCAACGGCAAGAAAACCATTCAGGCAGTCGGCCGCGAGGCCAAGCAAATGCTCGGCAAGGTGCCGGGCAACATCGAAGCGATCCGTCCGATGAAAGACGGCGTCATCGCCGATTTCACGGTCACCGAGCAGATGATCAAGCAGTTCATCAAAACGGCCCACGAATCGCGCATGTTTTCGCCCTCCCCGCGCATCATCATCTGCGTGCCGTGCGGTTCGACGCAAGTCGAGCGCCGCGCGATCAAGGAAGCGGCTCACGGCGCCGGCGCGTCGCAGGTCTACCTCATCGAAGAGCCGATGGCGGCCGCGATCGGCGCGGGCCTGCCCGTGTCGGAAGCAACGGGTTCGATGGTCGTCGACATCGGCGGCGGCACGACCGAAGTGGGCGTGATCTCGCTCGGCGGCATCGTCTACAAGGGTTCGGTGCGCGTCGGCGGCGATAAATTCGACGAAGCGATCGTCAACTACATCCGCCGCAACTACGGCATGCTGATCGGCGAACAAACGGCCGAAGCGATCAAGAAGGAAATCGGCTCGGCGTTCCCCGGCTCCGAAGTCAAGGAAATGGAAGTGAAGGGGCGCAATCTGTCGGAAGGCATTCCGCGCAGCTTCACGATCTCGAGCAACGAAATCCTCGAAGCGCTGACCGACCCGCTCAATCAAATCGTCTCGTCGGTCAAGATCGCACTCGAGCAAACGCCGCCCGAACTCGGCGCCGACATCGCCGAGCGCGGCATGATGCTGACCGGCGGCGGCGCGCTGTTGCGCGATCTCGATCGCCTGCTCGCCGAAGAAACGGGCTTGCCCGTGCTCGTCGCCGAGGATCCGCTCACGTGCGTCGTGCGCGGGTCCGGCATGGCGCTCGAACGCATGGACAAACTCGGCAGCATCTTCTCGTACGAGTGACACGTTGCAGGTGAGCCGCGCACCCATCGCTCGTCGCATTGCTCGTTCCGCGTCGATCGAGCGCTGATGCGCGCCGCTCAAGCCTCCGCCAACGTTCACGCTTTCGGCGTCGACCATGGAATACAGTCCGCCGCCTCTATTTAAGCAAGGTCCGTCCGCGCTCGCGCGGCTCATCTTCTTCGTCGTCCTCTCGCTGGTGCTGCTGGTCTCCGACGCACGGTTCAAGACGCTCGAAGTCGTGCGCGCCGTGCTCGATGCGGGGCTCTATCCGCTGCAGCGCGCGGCGCTCCTGCCGCGCGACCTCGTGGTCGACGCGGCCCAGTTCGCCGTCACGAGCAATACGCTGCGGCGCGACAACCAAACGCTGACGAGCAAGAATCTTCAGCTCTCGCTGCAAGCGAATCAAGTCTCGACGCTCACGGCCGAAAACGCCCATCTGCGCGCGCTGCTCAATCTCTCGCGCAACGTCACGACACAGTCGATCCCGGCCGACGTCCAGTACGGCATGCGCGACCCGTTCACGCAGAAAGTCGTGATCGGCCGCGGCTCGCAGCAAGGCGTTCAGAACGGCTCGCCCGTCGTCAGCGAAGACGGCATGATCGGGCAGGTCACGCGCGTGTTCCCGATGCAGTCGGAAGTCACGCTGCTGACCGACAAGGACGAAGCGGTGCCCGTCGAGATCGTGCGCACGGGCTTGCGCAGCGTCGTGTACGGCACGGCCACGGGGGACACCCTCGAGCTGCGATTCGTGCCGATCAGCGCCGATGTCGTCGCCGGCGACGAACTCGTGACGAGCGGGCTCGACGGCGTTTATCCGGAAGGGTTGCCCGTCGCCAAGGTCGTGCGCGTCGACAAGCAGGCCGATACCGCGTTCGCGCGCGTCGTCTGCGTGCCCGTGGCCGCCGTGCGCGGTGCGCGCGACGTGCTCGTGCTCCATTACCAGAGCGACTTGCCGCCCCGCCCCGCCGAACCTGTGGCGGCGTCGCAGCCCAAGGATGCGAAAGCGAAGAAAGCCGCGAAGGGCGACGAGAAAAGCGACGTAAAGGGCGACGGTAAAGCCGCCGGCAAGACGGCTCAGCCTGACGCCAAGGCCGGCGCGCAAAAACCCGAAGATAAAAAGGCGATCGACAAGGCCGCGGGCAAAACGGCCGATAACCCGGCCGGGAAGGCCGTGACCCCCTCGGCCAATGCCGATACCAAAGCCCATGGCGCGCGCGTCCCGCGCGCCGCGTCGGGAGCGCAGCGATGAATCGTCCGCAGTACATCCTGCTGCCGGTCAATCCGTACTTCATCGCGTTCAGCCTCGCCGCGGCGTTCCTGCTGAATCTGATGCCGTGGGGCCGGCTGATCGGCATTCCCGATTTCGTCGCCCTGGTGCTGCTGTTTTGGAACGTCCATCAGCCGCGCAAGGTCGGCATGGGCATCGCGTTCTTTCTCGGGCTCTTGATGGACGTGCACGATGCGAGCCTGCTCGGCGAGCACGCGCTCGCCTATACGCTGCTCTCGTACGGCGCCATCACGATTCATCGCCGCGTGCTGTGGATGCCGCGCGGCCTGCAGGTCTTCGCGGTCGCGCCGCTGCTCGTCACGGCGCAGCTGGTGCCGTTCATCATCCGCTTGCTGACCGGCGCCGCGTTCCCCGGCTGGGGTCAGCTCGTGCACGGGTTCGTCGAAGCCGCACTGTGGCCGCTCGCTTGTTCGCTGCTTCTCATGCCGCAGCGCCGCCCGGCCGATCCGGACGACACGCGGCCCATTTGAGGCCCCTTCCTGAGCGCGGCTTGCGCAAGGGTCTGTTTAGCTAAGCATGACGGAATTCAAAAACACCCAGCTGCAGCTCTCGAGGTTCCGCTTTCGCGTAGCGGCGGCGGGGCTGTTCGTGCTCGTCTGCTTCGGGCTCTTGATCCTGCGCTTTCTGTTCCTGCAGGTCTGGCATTACAGCAAATATTCGCTGCAGGCCGAGGAGAACCGGATCTCGGTCGCGCCGATCGTGCCCAATCGCGGCATCATCACCGACCGCAACGGCGTCGTGCTCGCGCGCAACTACTCGGCCTACACGCTCGAGATCACACCCTCCAAGCTCGACGATTCGCTCGATCACGTGATCGACGAACTCTCGACGGTCGTGACGATCGATCAGCGCGACCGCCGCCGCTTCAAAAAGCTGCTCGAGGATTCGAAGAACTTCGAAAGCCTGCCGATCCGCACGCGCCTGACCGACGAGGAGGTCGCGCGCTTCACGGCGCAGCGCTTCCGCTTTCCGGGCGTGGACGTCCGCGCGCGGCTGTTCCGCCAATATCCGCTCGGCGAAACGGCCGCGCACGTGATCGGCTACATCGGCCGCATCTCGCAGCGGGATCAAGAGAAAATCGACGCCGTCAGCGAACAGAACGACAGCGATCCCGATCACTATGATCCGCGGCTCGATGCGAACAACTACAAGGGCACCGACTACATCGGCAAGATCGGCGTCGAACAAAGCTACGAAGCCGAGCTGCACGGCTTGACGGGCTTCGAGGAAGTCGAAGTGACGGCGGGCGGGCGCCCCGTGCGGACGCTCTCGCGCACGCAGGCGACACCGGGCAACAATCTCGTGCTCTCCCTCGACATCGGCCTGCAGGAAGTCGCCGAGCAAGCGTTCGCGGGCAAGCGCGGCGCGCTCGTCGCGATCGAGCCGTCGACGGGCGACGTCCTCGCCTTCGTGTCGGCGCCGAGCTTCGATCCCAACGCGTTCGTCGACGGTATCGATCAACAAACGTGGGACGAGCTGAACAACTCGCCCGATCACCCGCTGCTGAACCGGCCGCTGCACAGCGCCTACCCGCCCGGCTCCACGTACAAGCCGTTCATGGCGCTCGCCGCGCTGACGCTGCACAAGCGCACGCCCGAATGGGGCTTCCACGATCCCGGCTTCTACCAGTTCGGCGGACACACGTTCCGCAACGACGTGCCGCAAGGCCAGGGCTGGATCGACATGAACCGCGCGATCATGGTGTCGAACGACACCTACTTCTACATGCTCGCACACGATCTCGGCGTCGACGCGATCGCCAAGTTCATGAAGCCATGGGGCTTCGGGCAGCTGACCGGGATCGACATCGCGGGCGAGTCGCGAGGGATCCTGCCGTCGACCGAATGGAAGAAGAAGGCCTACCGCAAGCCCGAACAGCAGCGCTGGTATGAAGGCGAGACGATCAGCCTCGGTATCGGCCAGGGGTACAACTCGTTCACGATGCTGCAGCTCGCGCATGCCACGGCGACGCTGGCCGATAACGGCATCGTCATGCGGCCTCACCTCGTCAAGGAAATCGAGAACCCGATCACGCACGACATGCGGCTCACCGTGCCGCACGAGAGCGGCCACATCGACGTGAGCCAAGCCGACATCAACGTGGTGAAAAACGGGATGATCGCCGTGACGACCAATCCGTCCGGCACGGGCTACGAAGTGTTCCGCGGCGCGCCCTATGTGGCGGCCGGCAAGACGGGTACGGCGCAGGTCTATTCGCTGCAAGGCGCGAAATATCACGGCGGCGCGATTCCCGAGCGCCTGCGCGATCACTCGCTGTTCATCGCGTTCGCGCCGGCCGACGATCCGAAGATCGCCGTCGCCGCGATCGTCGAAAACGGCGGCTGGGGCGCGAGCGCCGCGGGCCCGATCGTGCGCCGCGTGCTCGACTATTACCTGCTTCAGCGCGGTAAGCCCGGCGTGCTGCAAGCGGCCGTCGCGCAAGCCAGCTCGGCCACGCAGGCGATCGCGGGTCCCGTCATCGGCGCGTCCGATGCCGAGGACGGCACGGCGCAGCCCGTCAAGGTCGCGGCCGGATTCGCGGCGCTGCCGTTGCCGGCCATACCGGCGTCGGCGCCGCACGACAACGGCGCATCCGCACCGATGATCGCATCCGACGTCATCTCGGCGTCGCCGGCGTCGGCACCGGATGCGGCTGCATCCGCGCCCAATACGGCCTTCGCCACTACGCCGGTGAAGAGCGGGGCATCCGCCGCGCGAGCGGCGTCGGCGGCGTCGGCTTCGTCGGCCGTGTCGTCCCGCACGAGCGCCTCGGAGCCGCAGGTCGCGGCGGTCGAAGCGATGCGCCGCTTGCGCAACAAAGGCTCGGCATCGGGCTCGGCCGCCGGCGGCTCGCCCCCCGTGCCGCATAAGCGGCGAGCACCGCGCGACGCCGCTGCCAGCAGCGCGCTCGCCGCGCCGCGAGAAAGCCAAGGCGACGCGCAAGCGCCAGCCTCGGCCACGCCGGGCTCATCCGGCCCCAACGAGTAACGGAGAGAGGCATGCCCATCGCCTTCGATAAGCGCGCCTGGCTCGATCGCCTGAAGAAGATGTTCGTCGGTTTCGATCGTCCGCTCGCGCTGACGGTGTTCCTGCTGCTGTGCGTCGGCATCGTCACGCTCTACAGCGCGAGCATCGACGTGCCCGGACGCGTCGAGGATCAACTGCGCAATATCTTGCTGACGTTCGTCCTGATGTGGGTGCTCGCCACGATTCCACCGCAAACGCTGATGCGCTTCGCGGTCCCGCTCTATACATTCGGCATCGCGATGCTCGTTGCCGTGGCGCTGTTCGGCGTCACGAAAAAAGGCGCGAAACGCTGGATCAACGTCGGCGTCGTCGTTCAGCCGTCGGAAATCCTGAAGATCGCCACGCCGTTGATGCTGGCGTGGTATTACCAGCGCCGCGAAAGCTCGATGCGCTGGTACGACTTCATCGTCGGCTTCGTGATCCTGCTCGTGCCCGTGGGGATGATCGCGAAGCAGCCCGATCTCGGCACGGCCGTGCTCGTGTTCGCCGCCGGCCTATTCGTCATTTATTTCGCGGGCCTGTCCTTCAAGCTGATCGTGCCGGTGCTCATCGCGGCCGTCATCGGGATCGGCCTCGTCGCCACGTTCCAAGAAAAGATTTGCCAGCCGCAGGTGCAGTGGCCGCTGATGCACGACTATCAGAAGCATCGTATTTGCACGCTGCTCGATCCGACGTCGGACCCGCTCGGCAAGGGCTTCCATACGATCCAGGCCGTCATCGCGATCGGCTCGGGCGGCCCGCTCGGCAAGGGTTGGCTCAAAGGGACGCAGGCTCACCTCGATTTCATCCCCGAAAAACATACCGACTTCATTTTTGCCGTGTTTTCGGAGGAATTCGGGCTGGCAGGCGAGCTCGTGCTGCTGACGCTCTACACCGCGCTGATCGCGCGGGGGCTCTATATAGCGGCCAACGGATCGACACTGTTCGGCCGGCTGCTCGCGGGATCGTTGACGATGGCGTTCTTCACCTACGCGTTCGTCAACGTCGGCATGGTCAGCGGGATTCTGCCCGTGGTCGGCGTGCCGCTGCCATTCATGAGCTACGGCGGCACCGCCCTGACGACGCTCGGGATCGCCGTCGGCCTCATCATGAGCGTCGGCCGGCAAAAAAGGTTGATGAAGAGTTGAGCGCCGAGAGTTGAGAGCCGGCGCTCCCGGCTCCGGCCTAACTCCGCTGCTTCCTATCCCGGCTGCGGCTTATTTCGGCTGCTTTTTGGCTTCTTTCTCCAACTCCTGGCTCAGGTCCTGATACTTGAGCCGGGCAGCCGGATCGCCCTGGGCCGCCGCCGCCGCATAGTAGGCGCGGGCGACGTTCAAGTTGCGCTCCACGCCGTCGCCGCCGAGTTCGTAGAACGAGCCGGTCACGTATTGGGCGGTCATGTCGCCGCCCTCCGCCGCCTTCTTGTACCAAATGAACGCCTGCGCGTTGTCGCGCGGCGTGCCGCGGCCGTCCAGAAATTGGTTCGCGAGCGCGAGTTCCGCTTGGACGTGCCCCTGCTGCGCGGCCTTCAGAAACCACTGGTGCGCCACGGCCGGGTCGCGCGTCACGAAATCGCCGTCGTCGTACATCTTTCCGTAGACGTACTGAGCGTGCGACATGTTCGCCTCGGCGGCCTTGAGCAGCCACTTGCGGCCTTCGGCGACGTTGACGGCCGTTCCCTCGCCGTTGAGCAGCATCATCGCGTAGTTGAATTCGGCGAGCCGGTTGCCGCGATCGGCCGCATGGCGAAACTCCTTCAGCGCGACGCCAAAGTTGCCGGCGTTGTAGTCGGCAACGGCCGTCTGCGTTTCGGCATCGGCGCCGGCTTGCCCCTGCGGCTCGGAAGCGCCCTGCGCCAGCGCGCCGCTCGCGCTTGCCCAAGCACCCGCACCGAGCACCAGCATCGACAGGATCCGCTTCTTCATCGTCCGCCCTCTCATGTTCTCATCTCCTGCAATGCCGCCCGCGTCGCACGCACGAGCCAGATGACGTCGGCGGCGAGCGCGATCACCGTAAAGCCGGCTTCGCGATACTGGCGCGCGCTCGCGACGTCTAGCGCAAAGATCCCGGCCGGAATCCCGGCTTTGTCAGCCGCGGCGGCAATGCGCGCAATGGCCGCCTGCACGTCCGGATGCTTCGAATCGCCGAGATGGCCGAGGCTCGCCGCGAGATCGGCAGGACCGACGAACAAGCAGTCGATGCCGGGCGTGGCGGCGATGGCGTCGACCTCGTCGAGCGCGCGCGCCGATTCGATCTGCGCGATCGTGGCGATCTGCGTATTCGCGCCCTGAACGTAATCTCGGCGCGCACCGAATGCGGCCGCGCGCACGACACCCGCGACGCCGCGCAACCCGTCGGGCGCGTCCGCGCCCGGATAGCGCGTGAGGCGCACCGCGTGCGCCGCTTCCGCAGCCGATTCGATATTGGGAAACATCAGCGTGCGGGCACCCGCGTCGAGTACGCGCTTGACGAGCCAGCCTTCGGACGTCGGCACGCGTACGATCGGCTCGGTCGGCAAGTGCGCCGCCGCAATCGCGCGCAACTGGGAGGTCACGTCGACCGAGTCGTTCGGCGCGTGTTCCATGTCGATGCAGAGCCAATCGAAGCCCGCATGAGCGAGCGCTTCGGCCACGTCGGCGCTGGCGAGCGAAAGCCAGAGCCCGACGAGCGGCTCGCCTTCCTTCAGACGTTGCTTGAGGGGATTCGTGAACGCGCTCATCGGGATGCTCCCTGAGCACGCCACCTGAACAGCGAGCGTTGTGCGCTCGCGGATGCAGCGGCCGGCATGTCTCGCTCCTTGGATTATTGTCGGCGGGCCGCGGCGCGATACACCACCGGCCCTCGTACGATCATACGCCGCCAATAACCATTCGGATGCAGGGCCGCCGAGCGCGGCCCGCCGGCCCCAAAGCGCCTTAAACGCCGCTGTCGCGCACCACGTCGGCCCAGCAGTTGGGCGTTTCGTAAAGGCGCACCTGCTGCAGTCGCAGGTTCACACCGTAGTGAGCGTCGTACACCCGCGCGAGCATGTCGAACGCGATCGCGGCCAGATTTTCCACGGTCGGGATGCGATCGAGCACGATCGTCTTGTGATCCGGTATCGATTCGAGGAATTCGCTCACGCGCGCGTCGCCCTCGAACACGAGGAATGCGTGGTCCCAGCGGCTCACGAGATGCTCCATCGCGAGCGATTTGACATCGGCGAAATCCATCACCATGCCGCGATCCGGCGCGCCTTCCGTCTCCACGACGTCGCCGCGCAGCGTGATTTCGAGCACGTAGCGATGGCCGTGCAGATTCCGGCACTGGCTGCGGTGGTCGGGAATGCGGTGGCCCGCGTCGAATTCGAGTTTTCGGGTAATCGTCAGCACGGCGAATCAGGGAATGTTCAGATACTTGTGAGTCTGCATCGAGAGCCGCCAGCGCGGATGGCGCTTGCACCAGTCGATCGCAAGGCGGGTGTTCAGGTCGCGCGACGGGCCGTCCATCGGTTGTACGAGGAAATACTCGAAGTCGAGTTCGGCATACTCGGCCAGGCGCTGATTATCCTGCGGAATGACGACCTTCAGTTCGTTGCCCTTCGTCACGACGAGCGGCGCATCGGCTTTGGGGCTCACGCAAATCCAATCGATCGACTCGAGCACGGGCAGCGAACCGTTCGTTTCGATCGCCACTTCGAAGCCGGCCGCGTGCAGCGCGGCAACCAGGGCTTCATCCATCTGCAGCATGGGCTCGCCGCCGGTGCAGACGACGAAGCGATGGCCCTCGCCCTCGGGCCACAGCGAGGCAATGCTCTGAACGAGCGCATCGGCATCGCGATACTTGCCGCCGTTCTCGCCGTCGGTGCCGACGAAATCGGTGTCGCAAAAGCGGCATACGGCACCCGCGCGGTCCTCTTCACGCCCCGACCACAGATTGCAGCCGGCAAACCGGCAGAACACGGCCGGGCGGCCCGCGTTCGCGCCCTCGCCTTGCAACGTGTAGAAAACTTCCTTCACCGCGTACGTCATGCTGCTTCTGTCTTCCGTCTCGATAATGGGCCCACCCACGACGGATCGGCCCGGCGCCTTCGCGCCGCTACGCCGGCTGCGTCACCTGTTCGCCGGCGAGAAATGCTTCGTAGCCGCGCTTGCGCAAGCGGCAGGCCGGGCATTCGCCGCAGCCGAAGCCCCAGTCGTGCAACTCGGCCCGCTCGCCGACGTAGCACGTGTGCGTCTCGACGCGCACGAGTTCCACGAGCGCATCGCCGCCGAGATCTTGCGCGAGGCGCCACGTGTCGGCCTTGTCGAGCCACATGAGCGGCGTCTCGACGACGAAGCGGCTATCCATGCCGAGGTTCAGCGCCACTTGCAGCGCCTTCATCGTGTCGTCGCGGCAGTCGGGATAGCCCGAGAAATCGGTCTCGCACATCCCTCCGACGAGGACCGACAAGCCCCGGCGGTAGGCGATCGCCGAGGCGATCGTCATGAACATCAGATTGCGGCCCGGCACGAACGTGTTCGGCAAGCCGTTCGCCGCGGCCTCGATCTGGATCTCGCGCGTCATCGCCGTATCGCTGATCGCGCCGAGCACGGACAGATCGATCATGTGATCCTCGCCCAGGCGCTCGGCCCAGTGCGGGAACGCGTCGACGATCGCCTGACGCACTGAGTCGCGGCATTCGAGTTCGACGCGGTGGCGCTGGCCGTAATCGAAGCCGAGCGTCTCGACCGTCTCATAGCGCTCGAGCGCCCAAGCCAGGCACGTGGTCGAATCTTGGCCGCCCGAAAAAAGCACGAGCGCGCCACGCTTAGCGTCTGTCCGAATCACTGTGAAAACTCCGTGAACCGTCAATCAAGGGGAGCGCACGGCGTATGCCTGTGCGCGGGCACGACACTGGCGCCGCGCGATGCTTCGCAAGTATATGCCTCGCGTTCGAGCGGCAAGTAGCGCGGCGCTTATACCGCCTAGTAGAAGGCCGCATCGAGCGGCACTCGGAGCGATCCGTACGGTCGGGTACTGCCCTCGGCCCGGGGCGGACTGGCCACACGCCATCCGAAGCCGTTGGTTTCACCTAGTTTTTCGAGGTCGACTCGAACCGGAAAGCAGACCGCCTCATCGGCGCGCTTTGGGCGGGATTTTAGCCCATCTGCCCCGGTCAGGGAACCGCTGGGAATCCGACCTCGATCGTCAACGGTGCGCAATGCGCCGATCGCCGCGCGACATCACTTGCTTTGGCCAGCAAAAGTACCGCCCTCATCGCAACCACAATCGCACTAATTCATAGGGATGAGGTTAGCCGGCGTCAACGTCGCGAATCTCGATCACAAAGGTGTCGCGTCGCCATGCCGTGATTCCACGTATACCGGTTAGTCTCCCGACACAACGCTAATAGCCGAATGCGGCGGCAATATGTCAATTTTAAATGGGCCTGCTTGACGGGAAAATTCTTTCTTATATTTTTGTCAACCCCTACAGCCCTGTCCGATTTTTCTAGTCGTCGTTCCAATTCATCGCCACCGACCTGCGTCATCCGCCAATTTTTCAGTGTCCGTTGCCGGGCATTTTGCAACGCGTCATATTGCCAGCGCAGTCACATGCGGACCATAGCCAGGCCAGCGCGCCACCAACACTCCTTGGTTCGCTTCAGCGAAATTCGTCGAATGGGCTGGCACAGCCATCCCGGCAATGACCTTGTGAAATGAAAAATAGACTCGCCTCCCTCGACGCCGCACGTGCGCTTGCGGTCATGGCCGTAGTCGCGGTACACGTCAGTTATTGCTTCCCGGCTCTGCCTATCCCGGCGCAGACGATACTCGACATGGGGCAATACGGCGTTCAGCTTTTCTTCGTCATCAGCGCTCTGACAGTCTTTATGACATTGGAGAACGACGCCGCTCACCACAAAAAGCCAGCCACCGTGGTGCTGCGCTTTTACGTGAAACGTTTTTTTAGAATCGCACCCTTTTACTATTGTGCGATAGCCGTATATGCACTCATCGATTGGTTCGTTGCAGACAGGCTGCATGCAACCTTCGTCGTCCTCGGCGCCCACGGCATCTGGGCCGTTATTGCCAATGTGTTTTTCGTTCATGCCCTCGCGCCGCATGCAATCAACGATGTGGTGCCGGGCGGTTGGTCGATCGGCATCGAAATGTTTTTTTACGCGATCGCACCGGCACTGTTCTATTGGATCCGCTCCGCGCCTAAGAGACTGATCGCGGTCGCATCGATCGTCGCTCTTTGCGTCGCGGCGACGGTGCTCGCCGCGGGAAATCAACTGACTAAAGTGGCCGACGATACCTACCTGTACTTCTGGCCCGGCACGCAGGTTCCATGCTTCATGGTTGGCATATGCCTGTGGTGCAGGGCACGCGAGCTTTTGACGCGCGGCACGATCTTGTCCACCGAAAAGGCCGCGCTGGCATGGCTTGTTATAGTGGGCGCCCTTGCGCTCACGTACGAGACGGGCGTCGGGCACAATACGTTCCCGCTCCTCTCGCCAATCCTGGCGGCTGTTGCAGCCGGCGGGCTGATCGCGCTGCTGTCCGACCATCGAGTCGGGCGAGCCGGAATCCAGCGCGTGCTTTCCATCGGACGAGAGAGCTACGGTATATACATTTGGCACTTCGCCATCGTCTTTGCCAGCATGAAGTTCTTCGGCGGCCATGGCATCTTTGCGCTCAAGAGTCCGACGGCGTCTCTCATACTCTATCCGGCAGTGTTCGCCGCCGCGCTCGCGTTGTCCTACGTTTGCGCTCTTGTGTCGGACATCGCGATTCAACGGCCCGCGAACAGGCTCGCCCGCCGTATCCTGACGGCGATTTCCAGCACTGCCCCCGTCGCGGCGGGACGCGTGACCACTGAATTGGATCCGGCGTCGCCCGTCGTAGAGCAAGTGGACTGAGCGTCTATGGCAACCACCGGCGCGTCATGGCGGCATCGCCCGCGGCCGCCCCTTCGCGGGTGCGCCTTCATCACCTTGTCCGCCCTCGAAAATTTTCCGCCATGGCTCGTGCATCGTATACACCCCTGAAGTGCGTCGGGATCCTTCTCGCTCTAGGACACCTCGGGTTGGCTGCCTGCCCGGCTCACGCGTCCGCGTCGGACGTTCCTCCCGTCGCACGATCGCATGACCGAGCGGTCGCGCGCACGTCCTTACCCCCGAACATCGAGAACGAGCCGTTTTCCATCGACTGCGGTAAGCCTTCAACGACGGCGGGCGGTACCGCGAACGGCCCGATCAACGCGGATACGCCGAGCCGCGACGGCACCCGGCTGTTTGCGCGCGGCAGCCGCTTCGACCTGTCGTTCGTCACCGCAACGGCTTCGGCCGATAGCGTCGCCTGGTCGATCCGGGACTACCTCGGCAACGTTCGCGCCAGCGGCACGTTTACCGTCGCGCCTGGCGCGCGAACCACGCGGCTCTCATGCACTTCCGCTGCAAGCGGCTACTTCGCGGTCGCCGCCAGGCTCCGCCGTGCCGGCGACACGCTGCCGCGCGCGGGCACTCGCCCGGCAGGGATCGCGACATTCGGCATTCTGCCCGACGTATCCGAGTTCCTTCCGCCGGCAGTCTTCGCGCATCAGGACCAGCACCGCTTTGGCATGCAGGGATTCAACGGCAACGGTCGCATGCTGGCTGACCTCGGCGTTTCGCAAACGATCGATGATCGCCAGATGGCCGTCATGGAACCCGAAGGGCCCGACACCTGGACGCCGTCGCTCTCGACCGTCCCGGAACGCTACAAGAAGGGGAGCGTCATGCGGCTAGTTCGCCTTGACGGCATCCCAGGGTGGGCCAGTCCGACCGGTGCACAAACGAGCGCATACGCGCCCATCCCGGCGCGGCTCGATTACTTCAGACGCTATATGGCGCGTGTCGGGAAGGACACCGAAGCGATTCGCCGCGCCTATTATCCCAATCAGCGGCACAACTACTATCAGGTGACTTGGGAGCCGGGCTTGCATTGGCGCGACTCCGCAGTCAATTTCGTTGCCATGTACGCGGCCGCCTACAAAGGGTTGCACTCGACAGATCCGAATGCGGTCGTGATGGGCACGTCCGACTTTCCGGCAAAGTGCCCGCCCTGCACGACAGGCGCTTTGAAGAACGACGCGGGGCTCTCGCGCTACATCGATGGCGTAACGACACATGCTTACTGGGATTGGTACAACACACCCAACAACCCACCTGAAAGATACGACGACGATCCCGATCCCGCCAAACGTGAGATGGCTCTCGACCGGCAAATGCAAACACTGCGAGCCGCAATGCAACGCGCGAAGCCGAACATGCGTCTATGGTCGACTGAATTCGGCGTGAGCTACGACAGCGGAAGCCAGTATGGACCCGATTTCCCGACAGCCAACCAGCTCTATGCTCAGGCTGTCGTTGCCGCGCGTGCACATCTGATCATCCTCGGCGAAGGCGCCCAGGTGACCTACTTTTTCTACGGTCCCGATTACCCGAAGGAGGTGGGTTTCGGCACATTCTTCGACGACGACCACCCGCAAGGCTCCTACTCGGCGACGAACCTGAGCCCGAAACCCGAGGCGCTCGCATTGGCTGCCATGACGCGGATCGTCGATGGCACGCAAACGCTGGGCCGCCTCGAACGGCTACCGCCGACGGTGCATGGCTATGCCTTCCAACGGCTCGGCAATGGTCCCGTCGTAACGGCACTATGGGCGCACGATAATGCCCAATGGCCAACGCGCGACGGCATTTACAACTCGACTTATCGCACACCCTTTTCGCTGACCGTCGACGAGCCGACGAAACGTGGAACGGTTATCGTATTCGACATGATGGGCAACGCGACCCGTGTGCCCTTCACTGAAGGTGTCGCGAAGCTATCGTTGACAGCTTCACCGATCTACGTGGTTTCGTCGAACGCGAAGCTGATGAAATCCAACGTGACGGCGCCCATTGGGTACGTGGGGCAATGAGTGCGACAGACTCCGCAGCGAGGCTTCTCACACCTGCCATGACCATCAAACGCAAAAAGCCCAACCAATCGGTTGGGCTTTTTGCTTGAAACGAATGGTGGCCTGGGGCGGAATCGAACCACCGACACGCGGATTTTCAATCCGCTGCTCTACCAACTGAGCTACCGGGCCACGAAGAAGCGAGAGTATAGCAAGGAGATTTGTGTCGCTCAAGTAGTTTTTGTTCGCCTAGTTTTTGTTCGCCGCTCGATAAAGCGTAGAGCGAGAATAACGGGAACGCCGAAGCCGCGCCGAGGCCGGTTCCCCGTCATTCCCCTTTGTTCTTGCTGAGATCGACGCCTAGCTGCTTGAGCTTGCGATACAGGTGCGTGCGCTCGAGCCCCGTCTTCTCCGCTACGCGCGTCATGCTGCCGTTCTCGCGCGCCAGGTGGTATTCGAAATAGGCCCGTTCGAATGCATCGCGCGCATCGCGCAGCGGGATGTCGAACGAAATCGACGCCGCTTGCGTCGCCGCGGTGCTCGTCGCCACCGCATCGGCCGCCAGCACCGGCAACGCAACCGCTGCCGCGACAGTCGTCGCGTTGGCGGGCACCGGCGCCTTTACGGCGACCGCGCCGGCGACAGGCGCAGCCGCACTGCCGCGCGCCAACCCCTGCTCGACCGCCTTCAACAGCTTTTGCAAGGCGATCGGTTTCTCCAAGAAATTGAGTGCGCCGATCTTCGTCGCCTCGACCGCCGTGTCGATCGTCGCGTGTCCCGACATCATGATGACGGGCATCGTGAGCAGCCCCTGCGCGCCCCACTCCTTGAGCAGCGACACGCCATCCGTATCGGGCATCCAGATGTCGAGCAGCACCAGATCGGGGGCCTGACGCAGGCGGTAGTCACGCGCATGCTGCGCGTTTTCCGCCACCTCCACGGCATGTCCCTCGTCGCTCAGGATTTCCGAGAGCAGCTCCCGGATGCCCATTTCGTCGTCTACTACCAGGATGGTTGCCATTTATGCTGCCCTTGTCTGCGCTATTGCTTTTGTCGTCCCCGACGCTGCGCCGCCGTTCGAGGCCGAGCCTGGCACGGGTGCCGCGTCGTCTGCCAATTGCAGGAACAAAATCGAAATCTGCGCACCTTCGATCGTTTCGCCCGCTTTCACGCGATTCCGAATGTCGATACGCGCACCGTGTTCGTCGACGATCTTCTTGACCATGGCGAGCCCGAGCCCCGTTCCCCTGGCTTTCGTCGTCACGTACGGTTCGAACGCGCGGGTCAGGATGCGGGCAGGAAAACCCGCGCCGTTGTCGGACACGGTCAGGCGAACCGCGACGCGCACTTTGCCCTGCGCGTCGGGGTCGCCATATTCTACTGTCTTGGTTTCGATGACGACACGCGGGTTCGCGATCTCCGCGACCGCGTCCTGCGCGTTTTGCAGCAGGTTGTGGATGACCTGGCGCAATTGCGTCGCGTCGCCCCGGATCACCGGCAGCGCCGACAGTTCGGCCACGATCGCGCTCTTGCCTTCTTCGACACCGTACAAGCTCAGCACTTCCGTCACGAGATCGTTCAGTTGCAGGTTCGCCAAGACGGCAGGCGGCGTGCGCGCGTAATCGCGAAAATCGTCGACCATCTGCTTCATCGCCGCCACTTGATTCACGATCGTCGTCGCCCCTCGCTTCAGTACATCGGCATCGTGCGCCGAAAGTTTATCGGCGAGCTTCATCTGCAGTCGCTCGGCCGAAAGCTGGATCGGCGTCAGCGGATTCTTGATCTCGTGCGCGAGCCTGCGCGCCACCTCACCCCATGCGGCCGAACGCTGAGCGGAGATGACGTCGGAGATGTCGTCGAACACCACGACATAGCCGGCCGTTCCCACCTCGCTGCCGGCGTCCGCCGGGGTTTCGGCCACGAGCCGCGAGCCGCGCACGAGCAGCGTGAGGGTCTCGGTCTCGCCGGGCACCGACACCGCGACTTGCTGCTGCCAGTGGCCGCCGTCGTCGACGCCGCGCTCGCTCGCCGCCTCTCGATCCGCGAACGCCTTGCGCACCATGGCCGAGAACTCCGCGAGCACGCCGATATGCTCGAACGACGCGCCGAGCATCCCTTGGAACGGCTGGCGGAAGATCCGTTCCGCTCCGCGATTGGCCGTGGTCAAGCGGAATTGGCGATCGAGCACGAATACGCCGGCCGTGAGATTGGCCAAGATGCTCTCGAGGTAGGCTTTCGAATGTTCGAGCGCGATCCGGTTGCGTTCGACGGCGCCGCGCGCCTCCGACAATTGGCGCGTCATCGCATTGAACGACTGCGTGAGGAAGCCGAGTTCGTCGCGCGATTTGATCTCGCGTTTGGGCGTGTAATCGCCCTCGGCCACTTCCTTCGTGCCCTTGGCCAGCAAGAACAGCGGCCGCGCGAGCTGGTTGCCGAGCGCAAGCGCAAGCATCATGGCGATGAACGTCGCCAGGAACAGCGCGAGCGTCAGCGTGCCGATGTACATCTTGCGCAAGCCCGTACGACCCAGCGCCTTCTCCTGATATTCGCGGTAGGCACGCTGGACGGCATCGGCATTGCGAGCGAGCGTGGGCGAGACAGGCTGCGTCAATTCCAGGAAACGCTCGGCGGGCTGTAGCAGCGACGCGCTCGCATCGGGCACGAGTACCACCACGCGCAATCGCAGCGCCCCTTTCGCCCCTTTCGCATGGGGATCGCCGTCGACTTCGCCTTCGATCGAGGCATAACCGCGGGTGCGGGCCTGATCGAGCATGATCGGCGTCGGCAAATCGTCAGGCATCAGTGAAGCGAAATTGCCCGACGTCTGCGCGATCACATGCAGATCGGGCGATGCACCCGACACGCTGCGCGTCGATTCGACGAGCATCGCCTCTTGCACACCGAACTGATCGCGCATGCGCAGCAGCGTGAGCGTCGTATTCGACTGCGGCGTGCTCGCGAGCTGCTCGGCCATCACGCGCGCCTTCGTCTGCAAGTCGGACAACGACGCATCGAGCATCGCGCGCCCGAGGTTCAAGCCCGAGGTGAGCGCCGTCTCGACGTTGACGTCGAACCACGACTCGATGCTGCGCGAGACGAACTGGTATGACACCACGTAGATGATCGCCCCCGGCAACACGCCGACGAGCGCGAAGAACACCGCGAGCTTCGCGAGCAGCCGCGTGCCGAACTTGCCCTTGCGCAGCCGCACGAGAATCATCGCGACGAGCGCGAAGACGATCAGCAGGAAGACGAGCGCAACGGCGATATTGGCCGCATAAAGCCACGAATAATAGCGATCGAAGAATTCGGTATTGGCGCTGGCCGCGGCGAGCAGCACGAGCAGCAGCAGCGCCGTGACGGCGACCGTGGAAACGATCACGCGAACGAGGATGCTCCGCACGTCCGCTCTTCGACGCACGCTATTTAGCACGTTCAGCCACCGTGAAGGTAAAGCGCTTCCAGTCGGAAGCGAGCGTCCAGTCGCGATTGTTGACCGCATCGACCTGGAACGGCTTGGGCATCAGCGCGGTATCGAGCTGCATGCGCACCGACGCCGTATACGTTTCGCCCGGCTGCACCTGGCCGCGATCGATGACGTGCCAGGACGTCACGTGCTTGATGACGGCCAACGCTTCGTTCAGCGACGAAAAGCCCTGCTGCAGACCGCCGCTCGACACGCGGTACTCGCGCGTCAGCGGTTGGAACGACAGCCGGAGCGTTTGCGTGACAGACACGGGCTGCTCGTCGAACCAATACCAACGCGGGCGCGTGAGATCGAACTCGGTCGTGAAATAAAGCGGTATGCCTTTGTTGACGGCATCCTCGAGGCTGCTGTTCAACTCGAAGTCGAAGCGTGCGTCGAGATTCCAGCCGCCCGTGCCGTCGGCCTGCAGCGACGCGCGCTGCACCGCAATCGTATCGGCGCGCGCAGGCCCCGCCGCAACGAAGCAAACGGTCACCCCAATCCAGAGCAAGGCTACGAGCCGAAGCCGAAAAAAGCGTTTGCTGATCGTCACCGTTTCTGAAAGCGCGCGTAGTAAAAACCGTCGTGGTCAATGTCGGCGCCGGGGCGCTCCGACTTGGCGGCATGCGTGCCGGTCGATAAAGACACCGAGGGCGATGCCGCGGCGGGAAGGCCGGCCGGCAGCAGTTGCCCAGGCGCGTCCAATCGTACCGCATCTTCATGCGTGCTTTCAAACCAGCGTGCCTGTTCCTCGCACTCCTCGGGGAAGATCGAGCACGTCACGTAGAGCAGTTCGCCGCCCGGTGCGACGAGCGGCCATAGCGCGTCGAGAATGCGGCGCTGCTCGGTCACGAGCGCGGGGATGTCGGTTGCGCGGCGCAGCCAGCGCACGTCGGGATGCCGCCGCACGATGCCGGACGCCGAGCACGGGACGTCGGCGAGAATGCGGTCGAAAGGCTGCCCGTCGTGCCACGCCGCGGGCGTGCCGGCATCCCCGACGGTGACGTTCGCCCGCAAACCGAGGCGCGTCAGGTTTTCTTCGATGCGCGCCGCGCGAGCGGGATCCGACTCGAGCGCCACGAGGTCGACGTCGGCCAACTCGAGTATGTGTCCCGTTTTGCCGCCGGGCGCCGCGCACGCATCGAGCACGCGCATGCCGTCACGCACATCCAGACGCTCGGCCGCCAGCTGCGCGCCGGCATCCTGTACCGAGACGACGCCTTGCGAGAACCCCGGAATCCGATCGACGGGCAAGGGCGTTGCAAGCCGCACCGCGTACGGTCCGATGGCGTCGGCCGCGATGCCGTTCGAGTCGAGCGTTTGCAGATACTCGGCCACCGTGGAACGCCGCGCGTTCACGCGCAAGGTCAAGGGCCCGGGCGCATTGCCGGCCGCCAGTACGCGCTGCCAGGCATCGGGCCAGGCACGCCGCACCGCTTCGGCCCACCAGAGCGGGTAGTTCGATGCCGCGACCGCATCCGCCTGCGCCTTCTCCAGCCATGCCTCGCGTTCGCGCAGAAAATTGCGCAGAACGGCGTTGACGAGCCCTTTGGCGAACACACACTCGCGGCGCGCGCCAATGGCCGTGACCGCTTGGTCGACGACCGTAAACGATGTGTATGCGGCGTGCCGCTCGTCGTCGATCAGCAGGGCCAGCGCGCAGGACAGCACATTGCCGACGTGCGCGGGCGGCGCCTTGTTCACGAGCTGGCCGACGAGCCAATCGACGGTGCCGAGCCGCCGCAGCGTGCGGTAGGCGAGGTCCTGGATCGCGCCGCGCGCGCTCGCCGCCGCGGCGGCAGGCATCGATGCCTGCACAGCGGCGAGCGCGGCCGGCAATGCCGTGCCGGTACGCACCGCGCCGACGGCAAGCGCCGCGCAGTCGAGCGCGAAGCCGAGCGAGTCGGGCGCGAGATGCAGCGTGGAAAATTGCGCTGCGCCGGCTTTCGGCGCCTTGCGACGGGTGGGAGCGGATCGAGTCATCGAGAAAGCGAAGGTCGCGCGATGTAAGCAGATCGAGCAGGGATGCGCGCGAATAGAACGCGACATTGTAACGCGCGTCCGAGGGCGCCCCACGGGACGACACGATTGCGAGTGCTGCCGAGCGTCAGACCGACATCGAGCAGGCGTTGAGCGCGTCTCGAACGCCCCCCGAGAAAATACGACTCGGAAATCAATACGGGCCCTCGCGAGGGCCCGTTTGCTACGTATCCATCAGCGCTGCCGGATGGCTTCAGTCTTCAGTCGTAGCGGCCCGTGCGCGCCATTTCCATCAGGCGCGCGATACGTGCCTCGGTGTCGGGGTGGGTGCTGAACAACTTCGCCACCCCTCCCCCGCTCAAAGGATTGAGGATCATCATTTGCGCGGTGGTGGGATGCGCCTCGGCCGCGGCGAACGGAATGCCGGAGGCGAAGCGATGAATCTTGTCGAGCGCGGAAGCCAGTGCCTGCGGATCGCCCGACAGTTGCGCGCCGCCGCGATCGGCCTCGAACTCGCGCGCGCGCGAAATCGCCATCTGGATCATCGCCGCGGCAATCGGCGCGAGCAACGCGACCGCGATGCCGGCAATCGGGTTGGCCCGACGCCCGTCCTCGTCGCGCCCACCGAAAAACATCGCGAAGTTCGCGAGCGCCGAAATCGCACCGGCCATCGTCGCGGAAATCGTCGAGATCAAGATGTCGCGATGCTTCACGTGCGACAACTCGTGCGCCATCACGCCGCGCATTTCGCGCTCGGACAAGATCCGCAAAATACCCGTGGTGGCCGCGACGGCCGCATGCTCGGGATTGCGGCCCGTCGCGAAGGCGTTGGGCGCGTCTTCGTTGATCAGATACACGCGCGGCATCGGCAAACCGCCGCGCGTCGCGAGTTCGCGCACCATGCGGTAGAACTGCGGCGCGCTCGTTTCGTCGACTTCCTGGGCGTTGTACATGGACAGGACCATCTTGTCCGAGAACCAGTACGAGAAGAAGTTCATCGCCAGTGCGATGACGAGCGCGAACATCATGCCGCGCGAGCCGCCGATCATCCCGCCGATCGCGACGAACAGGGCCGTGATCGCCGCCATCAGCATCGCGGTTTTGACCCAATTGAACATGTGCACTCCTTTTTCGTTTGCACCCGGGCGACGAATCTGAATCTAGACCGTCCCTGGCGTCACGCTCGATTGTAAGCTATTCGTCAGAAATCGGCTCACGCCGGCCGCGCGAAAACGAAAAACCGCGGTCAGCGCTGCGTCGCAGCGGCAAGCCGCAGCCCCAAGCCGACGAACGCGCTGCCGACCAGGCGATCGAGCCATTTCTTGACGGCCGGCTTGCCGCCGAGCCCCCGCGTGACGCTGCTCGCGACCCAAACCAGGAACAAGCACCACACGACGCTCATCGCAACGAACACGCCGCCCAGCGTGAGGAAGGCCAGGGCCTTGTGCTCGCCTTCGCTCGATACGAACTGCGGGAAGAACGAGACGAAGAAGAGCACGACCTTCGGATTGAGCACGTTGGTCCAAAAACCCTGCAGATAGAGCTGCCGCAGCGACCGGGCGCCTTGCGCCGCGCCGGCTTCTCCCTGCGCGGCCTGCGATTTCGCCGGCGACGCGAATGCGAGACGCACGCCGAGATAGATCAGGTAGATCGCACCCGCGAACTTGATGACCGTGAATGCCGTGGCGGATGCCGCCAGCAAGGCTGTCAGGCCGAACGCGCAGGCGATCGAATGGACGCAGCAGCCCGTGCAGATCCCGAGTGCGGACATGAGCCCGGCGCCGCGGCCCTGCGCGACGCTGCGCCCGACGATGTAGGCGGTGTCGGGCCCCGGCGTCACGTTCAGCAACAGCACCGCGACGACGAAAAACGGAAAGTGGACGATACCGAACATGCTCGAGGTCTCCTCTAATGCATCTAATTCATCTAATTAAACGGACTCAGGCAGCCGCATGCGCTGCCCCGCCGCGAGCGTCGTGCCGGCCAGGAATTCGCGCGCGGGCAGACGCTTGCCGCCCGGCTTTTGCAGTTGGGTGAGCCGCAGCGCGCCTTCGCCGCAAGCGATGACGACACCGTCGGGCGAAACCGCGACGATCGTTCCCGGCTCGGCGTCGGGGCTCGCGCCCGCCGTCACGGCCACGGCTTCAGCCGCCCAAACCTTCAGCGCCGTACCGTCCTCGAGCGTCGCCACGCCGCCCGGAAACGGATCGAACGCGCGCACCTGCCGCGCGAGCGCGGCGGCGGAATCACGCCAGTCGAGCGCCGCCTCGTGCTTGCCGATCTTTTCCGCGTAGGTCACACCGTCCGCGGGCTGCGCCGAGGCTGGCAAGACACCGGTGCGCTCGAGCGTCGAAAGCGCGTCGACGATCAGTTGCGCCCCTTGCGCCGCCAGCTTGTCGTGCAGCGTCGCCGTCGTGTCGCGCGGATCGATCGGCGTGCGCGCCACTTCGATCATCGCGCCCGTATCGAGGCCCGCGTCCATCTGCATCAGCGTGATGCCCGTCTCGGCGTCGCCGGCTTCAAGGGCACGGTGGATCGGCGCGGCGCCGCGCCAGCGCGGCAACAGCGATGCATGGATGTTGATGCAGCCGCGGGGCGGGATATCGAGCACTTCCTGCGGCAACAGCAAGCCGTAGGCGGCCACGACCATCACGTCGTGCGGCGTCGCGCGCAGCCGCTCGACGGCCTGCGCGGCCTCGGCGGGAAACTTCCCGGCGCGGCGCAGCGAAGGCGGCTGCGCGACCTCGAGCCCGCGCTCGAGCGCGTAGCGTTTGACGGCGCTCGCCTGCAGCTTCATGCCGCGTCCGGCGGGCCGGTCCGGCTGCGTCAGCACGAGCGGCACCGGAAAACCGGCTTCATGGATGGCGGCGAGCGCGCTGGCGGCGAACTCGGGCGTGCCGGCGAAAACGACGCGCAGCGTGTGAGTCATAGATCGAGCGAAAACGGCAAATAGGACAAGCAGGATGGATCGGGCGAGCCCGACGGTAGCATCACGTCACATCGCGTGCGCGAGCTTCTTCATCTTCGTCTTGATGCGCGTCTGCTTGAGCGGCGACAGGTACTCGACGAAGACCCGGCCCATCAGATGATCCATCTCGTGCTGGATGCACACGGCCAGCAGGCCCTCGCAGTCGATCTCGAACGTCTCGCCCTTCTCGTTCAGGGCGCGCACGCGCACGCGCTCGGGGCGCTCGACCTCGTCGTAGATGCCGGGCACGGACAAGCAGCCTTCTTCGTGCATCTGGCGCTCGTCGCTGGACCACAGGATTTCGGGATTGATGAACGCGCGCAACTCGTCGTGCGATTCGGACACGTCGATGACGATCACGCGCTCGTGCACGTCGACCTGCGTCGCGGCCAGGCCCACGCCGGGCGCGGCATACATCGTCTCGGCCATGTCGGCGACGAGTTTGCGGATCCGGTCGTCGACCTTCGCGACCGGTTTCGCGACCTTGTGCAGTCGCTTGTCTGGGTAATTGAGGATGCTCAGTAAAGCCATGGTGTCAACAGTCGTTACGACATAGCGCTCAAGCTGAGCGCATCGTCGATTTACGGGATCGCTAGGCCGTTCGGCTAGCTGGCGCGGGTCTCGCCGGTTATCGAAGATACGCCGAACCGCACGCGTCGTCAGGCCACGGTTTGCGGCCGCGAACACGCGCATCGGCTACGTTCTGGAGTATTTCGGATGGTGAAAATTTTATCACGGCGCTCGCGAATCCGCAGGCGGCGCGGTGGAGGCACACGCCGATGCAGGCACGCTCGATGACGCCGGCGACGCTCGGCGCCTGGCTCGCACTCGCCGGCGCCCCGGGGCTCGGGCCGCCCGCCCTGCGCACGCTGATCGCGGCGTTCGGCAATGCGCAGGCGCTGCTCGCGCAGTCGTTCGACACCCTCGCCCAGGCGGCGGGCGACGAAGCCGCGCAGGCCGTCGCCACGGCCGCGCGCGCGGATATCCGCGAACAACTGGAACGCACCTGCGCCTGGGCCGCGCTGCCCGGCAATGCGCTCGTCGCGCTCGACGATCCGGCCTATCCGCCGGCGCTGCTCACCATGCACGATCCGCCGCCTCTGCTCTACGCATGCGGCCAGCTCGAATGGCTGCACGCGCCTAGCGTGGCGATCGTCGGCAGCCGCGGCGCGACGCCGCAAGGGATCGACGACGCCTCGCACTTCGCGCGCGAGCTTGCCGGCTCGGGCCTCGTCGTCGTGTCGGGCCTTGCGCTCGGGGTCGATGCCGCTGCCCACCGGGGCGCGCTCGCGGCGGGCGGGGCGACCGTGGCGGTGGTGGGAACGGGCGCCGATCTCGTCTATCCGGCCAGGCATCGAGCCTTGGCGCACGAGATCGCGGCGCGCGGCACGATCGTCTCCGAATGGCCGCTCGGCACGCCGGCCAAGCCGTCCCATTTTCCGCAGCGCAACCGGCTCATTGCCGGGATGACGAAGGGGGTGCTCGTGGTCGAGGCGGCGCTGCGCTCGGGATCGTTGATCACGGCCCGGCTCGCCAACGAAATGGGGCGCGATGTTTTCGCGATACCCGGGTCGATCCATGCACCGCTGTCGAGGGGCTGCCACCAGCTCATCAAAGACGGCGCCATGCTGACCGAAACGCCCCAGGATGTGCTCGACGCCCTCGGCCTCGCTCAGTCCGCGGCAGCGCCCGCGCGGGCGCCTGGCAGCCCGGCGCAATGCCGCTCCGCGCGCACCGGCGCGCGCGCGGTGCCGGCAGCAACGCCCACGCCAACGGCGATCTCGCGCAAGCCGGTACGATCGCCGCAGAGGCAGCCGGCCGAACCGCTGCCGCTGTTCGACACGCAGCCTGCCCTGCCGTCGCCGGCTCCGCTGTCCGCAAACGCCGCCCGGCTGCTCGAGGCGCTCGGCCACGCGCCGGCCGCCCTTGAAATCCTTGCCGCGCGCACCGAAATGGATAGCGCGACGCTGCAGGGCGCGCTGCTCGAACTCGAATTGCGCGGGCATCTCGCGGTCCTGCCGGGTGGCCGTTACGTTCGGCACACGGTCCGACACAATCATGACTGAGGCCGAACGGCGGCCGAATCCGGCGTGCTACAGTCCTCCAAAACCGCTATCGGGAAATAGAAAGAGAAGGAACGCATCATGCCCGCGCTGAACTTGGACACCGACTCGGACCGGATCGCCGAGCGCGTCAGCGACCCGAGCACGCTGCTCGTCGCCTGCTTGTGCGCCCAATGGTGCGGCACGTGCCGCGAATACCGCGAAACGTTCGACCGGCTCGCCGACGCCCATCCCGATATGTGCTTCGCCTGGATCGACATCGAAACCCACGCGGACCGCTTCGACGATCTCGACGTCGAGAATTTCCCGACGCTGCTCATCGAGGACGACATCACGACACGTTTTTTCGGGACTGTGCTGCCGCATGGGGCGATCGCGGAGCGCCTGCTTTCGGATCTGACAGCCTTGCCGAACGCCACGGGCGCGCCGAAGGTGCGTCCCGCGCTTGCCACCGCGTGAGCCGCATTGAAGCGCCGATGAGCGACGCCGCCGCGTGGCACGTTCCGTGCGTACCGATCGCACCGGCCCGTCGTCCGCAAAGGCTTGCGCCGCACGCGTCTGAGCGCGGCGGCCGGTGCCGGCGGTGCCCCCGCCGGCTCCATGCTTTTTGGCACGACACGCCGCCCCTTTCGCGCCATGTGCTATAAAGCGGTCGTCAAAGGGAACAAAATCCGGGATCGGACCCCGGTCACTACATTAATCCTGTCATGTCCAAAGCACTGATCATTGCGGAGAAGCCTTCTGTCGCGAACGACATCGCGCGCGCACTCGGCGGCTTCACCAAACATGACGAATACTACGAGAGCGACGAGTACGTCCTCTCGTCGGCGGTCGGCCATCTGCTCGAGATCGCCGCGCCCGAAGAATACGAAGTCAAGCGAGGCAAATGGAGCTTCGCGCACCTGCCCGTCATTCCGCCCCATTTCGACCTGAATCCGATCGCGAAAAGCGAATCGCGGCTGAAGGTGCTGACCAAGCTGATCAAGCGCAAAGACGTCGAGCACCTCATCAACGCATGCGACGCGGGGCGGGAGGGCGAACTGATCTTCCGGCTGATCGCACAGCACGCGAACGCCAAGAAGCCCGTTCAGCGGCTGTGGCTGCAGTCGATGACCCCGGCCGCCATCCGCGACGGCTTCGCCCATTTGCGCAGCGACGTCGACATGCAGCCGCTCGCCGATGCCGCGCGCTGCCGCTCGGAGGCCGATTGGCTCGTCGGCATCAACGGCACGCGGGCGATGACGGCGTTCAACAGCAAGGGCGGCGGCTTCTTCCTGACGACGGTGGGGCGCGTGCAGACGCCGACGCTCTCGATCGTCGTGGAGCGCGAAGAAAAGATCCGCCGCTTCGTGCCGCGCGATTATTGGGAAGTGCGCGCTGACTTCGTCTGCGCGGGCGGCTTTTACGAAGGCCGCTGGTTCGATCCCAAGTTCAAGCGCGACGAGTTCGATCCGGAAAAACGCGACTCGCGGCTGTGGAGCCTCCCCGCGGCCGAAACGATCGTGGCGGCGTGCCGCGATCAGATCGGCACGGTCACCGAGGAATCGAAGCCCTCGACGCAGCTCTCGCCGCAACTGTTCGATCTGACGAGCCTGCAGCGAGAAGCGAACGGCCGCTTCGGCTTTTCGGCGAAGAACACGCTGGGGCTCGCGCAGGCGCTGTATGAGAAGCACAAGGTCCTGACCTACCCGCGTACCGACGCGCGCGCCCTGCCCGAGGACTACATCGCCACGGTCAAGAGCACGCTCGACATGCTCAAGGAGAGCAACAACTACCTGCCGTTCGCGAAGCAGGTGCTCGACAAGGGATGGGTCAAGCCGAACAAGCGCATCTTCGACAATTCGAAGATCAGCGACCACTTCGCCATCATCCCCACGCTCCAGGCGCCGAAATCGCTGTCGGAGCCCGAGCAGAAGCTGTACGACCTGGTTGTGAAGCGATTCCTCGCCGTGTTCTTCCCGGCGGCCGAATATCGCGTCACGACGCGTATCACCGAAGTCGTCGGACATCACTTCAAGACCGAAGGCAAGGTGCTCGTCGAGCCGGGCTGGCTGCAGATCTACGGCCGCGAGACGAGTGGCGAGGATGCCAACCTCGTGCCTGTGCAAAAGGACGAGAAGGTCAAGACCGACAAGGTCGCGGCCCATGGCCTGACGACGAAACCGCCCGCGCGCTACAACGAAGCGACGCTGCTCTCGGCGATGGAAGGCGCGGGCAAGCTCGTCGAGGACGACGAGTTGCGCGAGGCCATGGCCGCGAAGGGGCTCGGCACGCCGGCCACGCGCGCGGCCATCATCGAAGGGCTGCTCGGCGAAAAATATCTGGTACGCGAAGGCCGCGAGCTGATCCCGACGGCGAAGGCATTCCAGCTGATGACGCTGTTGCGCGGGCTCGGCGTGAAGGAGCTGACGGCGCCGGAATTGACGGGCGAATGGGAGTACAAGCTGTCGCAGATGGAGCGCGGCAACCTCGCGCGCGACGCGTTCATGCAGGAGATCGCCCGCATGACGCAGACGATCGTCAAGCGCGCGAAGGAGTACGACTCCGATACGATTCCCGGCGATTACGTCACGCTCGCTACGCCCTGCCCGAACTGCGGCGGGCAGGTGAAGGAGAACTACCGGCGCTTCGCTTGCACGCAATGCGAGTTCTCGATTTCGAAGATTCCCGGCAGCCGCCAGTTCGAGACCGACGAAGTCGAGACGCTGCTCGCGGATAAGCAGATCGGCCCGCTGTCGGGCTTCCGCAGCAAGATGGGACGGCCCTTCTCGGCCATCCTCAAGCTGTCGTTCGACGACGAGACGAAGAACTACAAGCTCGAGTTCGATTTCGGCCAGGATGCCGGCGGCGAGGATGGCGAAGCGCCCGACTTCTCGGCGCAAGAGAGCGTCGGCGCCTGTCCGAAATGCCATGGGCGCGTATTCGAGCACGGCATGAGCTACGTCTGCGAAAACTCCGTGGCGAGCCCGAAAACATGCGACTTCCGATCGGGGAAGGTGATCTTGCAGCAGGAAATCGCGCGCGAACAGATGGCGAAGCTGCTCGGCGAAGGCCGGACCGATTTGCTGACGAGCTTCAAGTCGTCGCGCACGGGCCGCAACTTCAAGGCTTTTCTCGTCAAGCAGAGCGACGGCAAGATCGGCTTCGAGTTCGAAAAGAAGGAGCCGAAAGAGCCTTCCGCGAAAACGGCGGCGAAGACCGCGGCAAAATCGGCATCGCGCTCGTCGGCTGCGGACACCACCGACGGCGATGAGGCGGAAGGCGCCAAGGCAGCACCGGCCAAGAAGGCCGCGACCAAGACCGCGGCGGGCAAAACCGCCGTGAAGGCGGCTGCCAAAGCGCCGGCCAAGCGAGCGACGGCGCGAAAGGTCAACGCCTGACGCTTAGCCTCAGCCTTAGCTAGGCCGCACCGCGGATAAAAAAGCGAGCGCATCTGTGCTCGCTTTTTTTATGCCAACACGGCGGAGCCCCCTACCCCCGAATTCAACCGGGACTAGCCGACCCCGCTCGCCCCGCTCCTCACATCGGCGAGGGCGTACTCACCCGCCCGCGCGAGTGCCGAGCCATCTTGCGCAGTGTGCTGTCGCCGTCACGCCGCCCGCCGAATGCCTCGCTCTCGGCCTCGACTTCGAACAGCTCTTCGTCGGCGTCGACCGATTCCATCCGCGGTGCCGGCGAAGCGGCCACCCGCTCCGGCGCATCCTTGAGCCAGAGTTCGCCGAGCGTGCCGTTCGGCGTTTGGCTGAAGTGCTCGACCAGGTGGTCGATGAACGTGCGCACCTTGGCCGGCAAGTGGCGCCGGCTCGGATAGCCGATGTTGATCTCGACCTGCGGCAGCCGGTAATCGGCCAGCACGCGCACGAGATTGCCGCGCGTCGCATCGCTGCCGATCAAATAGCTGGGCAAAATCGCAATGCCCATGTCGAGCAGCGCGAACTGACGCAGCATCTCCGTGTTGTTCGCAACGATCACGTTCGACGGCCGTACGCGCACCTCGCCTTCCGGCCCCGTGAAGATGCGCTCGTCGCCCCAATACTCCGTCGGCAAACTCAGGCAAGCGTGCTCGAGCAGCTCTTCGGGGCGCGTGGGCGTGCCATGCTTCTCCAGGTATGCGGGCGTGGCGCAGACAATCATGCAGCCGGTCGTCAGCCGGCGCGTCACGATGCTCGCGCTGCGCACCTTTTGAGCGATGACGATCCCGACGTCGAATCCTTCCTCTACGAGATCCACGCTGCGATCGACGAGCGTCAGATCCGGCACGACTTTCGGATAACGCTGCGAATACGTCTGCAGAACGGGAGCAAGGTTGTGCAAGCCGAACACGACCGGGGCGACGATCCGCAGCGTGCCGACCGGCTCATGGTTGCGGGCGACGACCATCTGCTCGACATCTTCGAGCTCGTCGAGAATTTGGCGGGCGCGTTCGAGGTAGACCTGGCCCGATTCGGTCAGCGAGAGGCTGCGCGTAGTGCGGTTCAGCAGACGCGTGCCGAGGCGGCCTTCGAGATCGGCGACATGACGCGTGGCGACAGCGTTGGAGATATCCATCGACCCGGCTGCACGAGCGAAACTGCCAAGATCCGCCACTTTCACGAACACACGCATTGACTGCAAATGATCCATTGACGACTCCTGCCGCTTGTTGTTACTCAGAAAAAAATTCCTGAGCCAATCCGTAATTGTCCTACGACTTTGAAACTCGCGCAGAGTTGCGCACGGAATGATGTTTATTTCGCAGCTAGAAATAAGCGGTAATGGATCATTGCTAAAAATCCATATAGTGAAAATTCGCGCCGGATCGTGAATTTCATGCATGTAAATCGCACATTTGTCGCACAAAAAAATAGACCGCCCGAAGGCGGCCTTGGCACGAGCCTCGCGGCGCCTGGCAGCGCCGAGCGAGTGTTCTAATTGTTAAGCCGGGGTCAGACGATTTTCAATTTCCGCTTTCGTCTGAGTTAGCGCAGCCGGCAGTCGATGTCGTAATGAATCGAAAAATTCCGCATGTAGGGCCAGTTCGCGCCGCCAATCGGCATCGTCAACCGAAATGACTTGGTCGAACTGCTCGCGCGAGAAATCGAGACCGTTCCAGTCGATGTCCTCATACCGGGGCGAGACGCCGAATGCGTGATCGGTGCCAGTCGCGCGCCCTTCCACGCGGCCGATCATCCAGCGCAAGATCCGCATGTTTTCGCCGAAGCCCGGCCAGACGAACTTGCCGTCGGGCCCCTTGCGGAACCAGTTGACGCAGAAGATCTTCGGCACCTTCGCACCGAGCTTGTCGAGCCGCTCGCCGACGCCAAGCCAATGGCCGAAATAATCGCCCATGTGGTAACCGCAAAACGGCAGCATCGCGAACGGATCGCGCCGTACGACGCCCTGCTTGCCGGCGGCGGCGGCGGTCGTCTCAGAGCCCATCGTCGCGGCCATGTAGACGCCTTCGACCCAATTGCGCGCTTCCGTCACGAGCGGCACCGTACCCGAGCGCCGGCCGCCGAAGATGAATGCGTCGATCGGCACGCCCGCCGGATTTTCCCAATCGGGATCGACCGACGGACATTGCGACGCGGGCGCGGTGAAGCGCGCATTCGGGTGCGAAGCTTTACGCCCCGTTTCCTTCGCGATCTCGGGCGTCCAATCGTTGCCCTGCCAATCGATGAGGTGCGCGGGCGGCGTGTCCGTCATCCCTTCCCACCACACGTCGCCCTCGTCCGTCAGCGCCACGTTCGTGAAAATCACGTTGGCCTTGAGCGTGGCCATGGCGTTGTAGTTGGTCTTCTCGCTGGTGCCCGGCGCAACGCCGAAATAGCCGGCCTCGGGATTGATCGCGTACAGCCGTCCGTCCTTGCCGGGCTTGATCCACGCGATGTCGTCGCCGATCGTCGAGATCGACCATCCGTCCATCGAACGCGGCGGGATCAGCATCGCGAAGTTCGTCTTGCCGCAGGCCGAGGGAAATGCCGCGGCGACGCGATACTTCCGGCCCTCGTCCGAGGTCACGGTCAGCACCAGCATGTGTTCGGCGAGCCAGCCTTCCCTGCGGCCCATCGTCGATGCAATCCGCAGCGCAAAGCATTTCTTGCCGAGCAGCGCGTTGCCGCCGTAGCCCGAACCGAAGCTCCAGATCTCGCGCGCTTCCGGGAAATGGACGATGTACTTGGTCGGGTTGCAGGGCCAGGAGACGTCGGGCTGACCGGCCGCGAGCGGCGCGCCGACCGAGTGAACGCAGGGGACGAAATCGCCGTCGGTGCCGAGCACGTCGTAAACCTTGCGCCCCATGCGAGTCATGATCCGCATGTTGACCACGACGTACGGGCTATCGGTCAACTCGATGCCGACGTGCGCGATCGGCGAACCGAGCGGCCCCATCGAAAACGGCACGACGTAAAGCGTGCGGCCGCGCATCGAGCCGTCGAACAGAGATTCGAGCGTCGCGCGCATCTCCGAAGGCTCCATCCAATTGTTCGTCGGGCCCGCATCGTCGCGGTGCTCGGCACAAATGAACGTGCGGTCCTCGACCCGCGCGACGTCCGAGGGATCCGAGCAGGCGAGGTACGAGTTCGGACGCAACTCGGGGTTCAGGCGCTTGAGCGTACCGGCCGCGACCATCAGGTCGCACAGGCGATCGTTCTCCTCCTGCGAGCCGTCGCACCAGACGACGCGATCGGGCTTGGTGAGGGTGGCGATGCGCTGAACCCAGTCGATCAGCTTGCGATGCTTGACGTAGGCAGGCACTTCAAGGGTGGCGGCGCCTCCAAAGGCGGAATGGTTCATCGAGCAGTCTCCGTTTTGTCATCGTTAAGAAGGAAACGGGTTGGGCTCGCTGACGCTGCATGCGAGAGGCGCGTTCATACACGTACGTTGCGCGTAGGAACGAGTGCGTCAGGAGCGGAGCAGCTTGTCGAGCGCATGGCGCGCAAGGGTCTTGCGTGCCGAACGGCGCGCGCGCGTAATCCGCGGCTTGCGTGTCGGCGCGACAAGCTGTTAAAAAGAAGCGGTCCTGCTTAGCGAAAGCCGTGAGCATCGTGATCGAGCGTGTCGCATCGCGCATGCCAGCTTTTCTCCTAGACCGGTTGGAACCGACAAGCATATCACTGCGTCTATTGTGTACATCGTGCACTGCAAAACTCCACTTTTTAACTTATGAAGATTGCCATTCTCGACGACTACCAAGACGCCGTCCGCAAACTCGATTGCTTCCAACTACTGACCAGCCATGACGTCAAAGTGTTCAATAACACCGTTCGCGGCCTCGGACAGTTAGCTAGCCGGCTCGCGGAAGTCGATGCCTTGGTTCTGATCCGAGAACGTACGCGGATCACGTCACAGCTGCTCGACAAGCTTCCGCATCTGCGCATGATCAGCCAGACAGGCAAGGTGTCGAGTCACATCGATCTGGCCGCGTGCACCGAACGCGGCATCGCCGTCCTCGAAGGCGTCGGCTCGCCGATCGCCCCGGCCGAGCTGACGTGGGCGCTCATCATGGCGGCGCAGCGCCGCATTCCTCAGTACGTAGCGAATCTGAAGCAAGGTGCGTGGCAAACGTCGGGCTTGAAGACGTCGGCGCTGCCGCCGAACTTCGGGCTCGGCACCGTGCTGCGCGGCCATACGCTCGGCATCTGGGGGTACGGCAAGATCGGCCGGCTCGTGGCCGGCTACGGCAAGGCGTTCGGCATGCGCGTGCTGGTGTGGGGCCGCGAGCATTCGCTCGAGGCGGCGCAAGCCGACGGCTACGAGGCGGCCGCGAGCCGCGAGGCGCTGTTCGAAGAGAGCGACGTCTTGACGCTGCACTTGCGTATGCACGAGGACACGCGCGGCATCGTCAAGCAAGCCGATCTGATGCGGATGAAGCCGACGGCGCTGTTCGTCAACACGAGCCGCGCCGAGCTGCTGGAAGAAAATGCGCTCGTCAACGCGCTCTCGCACAATCGGCCCGGCATGGTCGCCATCGACGTCTTCGAAAGCGAGCCGATTCTGCAGGGTTACGGGCTCTTGCGGATGGAGAACGTGATCTGCACGCCGCACATCGGCTATGTCGAACGCGAAAGCTACGAGCTGTACTTCAGCGCCGCGTTCAAGAACATTCTTGCCTTCGATGAAGGGGACACGTCGAGCGTCGTCAATTCGGAAGCGTTGAGTGTCGTGCGGCGGCGCTGAGTTCCTCGATCTGCGGTAGACGTGTGAGGAATGCCTCGCCGTCCGCGCGGCCGAGGTCGTAGGCGGGCCGCATCAGCGCCGGCTGCGTGTAGTCCCAGCTCGAGATCGGCACCTTGCAAGAGGGCTGCACGTACAGGCGCTGTTGCGCGCCGTGCGATATGACGAAAGTTTGCGGGCGCGGATAGCGGCGCGTCACCATCACGAGCACGCGGCCTGGCGTCTCGTCGAGCGCGTCGACGGGGACGTTGTCGACCATGCCGCCGTCGAGGACGGGACGGCCGTTGCGTCTCAAGACCGGCGTAAACGGCGGCGTGCATGACGACTGCAGGATCAGATCAGCGAGCTCATCGACAACGAGGCACGCCTGCGCGCGCACGAATTCGGGCCGAAAACCGATCGTGCGGCCGAGCGTCGGGTGCAGCACTTTGCGCACGTGCTTGTCGATGTTGTAGGCGATGAGGCCCGCCGCGACCGACGTGCGCGCGCCGAGCCAGCGCGGCACGCGCGAGACGCCGATCCGAATCTCGGGTGCGTCGGCGAGCTTGGCGAACCGCTCGCCGTAGATGTCGAGCAGCGCTTGGCGATAGATCGCGTAGTGCGGGAACACAGCGGCGCCGCGCCGCCAGAGGTTGCCCCAGTAGACGTTCTTCTTGTTGTGGCGAAGCACGTCTTCGTAATAGCGCATGACCCATTGCGAGTCGCTTCGCGTATAGAGCATGCACGCCGTCGCGGCGCCGGCCGAAATGGCCGTGATGACGCGCGGCGTGACCCCCAGTTCGGGTTGGACGACGTCCCAGAAGCCGGCCTGCCACCAGCAGCGATTGCCGCCGCCCGCGAAGACGACCTGGTCGAACATGAATGTTTCCTTTTTTCGGTGAGCGCTGCGCGGCGGGGTGCCCGTTCAGTTGACGAGTGCGTAGGTGGTCGTCGCGTGGACCGCCATCTTGCCTTCTTCGTCGGCGAGTTCGATTTCGCCGAAGACGAGATTGCGGCCCATGCGCAGCACGCGCGCGGTCACGAGCACGTCGCCTTTGCGGACGGCGCGCATGAAGTGGATGTTGAGCGAGACTGTCGTCATCGGACGGAACTCGCCGAGCGCCGCCGAGATGGCGACGATCATGGCCGTATCGGCCGCGGCCATGAACACTTGGCCGCAGATGACACCGCCCGAGTGGCGAAACTCGCCCGAAAACGGCAGGCGCATGGTGACGCTGTCGTCGGAGACGGTCACCGGCTTGAGCGAGAGCGAGCGGACCCACGGGGCAAGGACGCGATCGAGCAGATCGAGAATGGCGGCTTCTGTCATTTGATGTCTCCTGTGGGCCGCGTCGATGCGAGTCGTTGCCTAGCCCTCGCTCTGGTTTTGTGCGCGGCGCCGGGCGTCGCGCGGATGTGGCGGTGCGGTCCCGTCATCATACCGGGACGGGAAAAATAGTATTGATGAAGGGCGCAGGATGGCCGGCTGGTGCGGTGCCGGGCGCTTTTGTGTGCGCGTTGGGGCCGGCGAGCAAAGTTTTCGCTAAAAAATGACGAAAAGGCCTAGGCAAGCATAAAAAAGTCCTGCATAATTCGCAGTCTGTTGGGGCGTTAGCTCAGTTGGTAGAGCAGCGGACTCTTAATCCGTAGGTCGAGTGTTCGAGTCACTCACGCCCCACCAAGTATTTAAAGGGCTCCGAGCAATCGGAGCCCTTTTCGCTTCTACATTCGGATCACGTCTTCTACAAAAAACAAGAATGAGGTGTGGTCCGATAAGCCGGAACGTGCAAAGCCGCGAGTCACTAAGGAGTCTCGAAGCATGGTGAAAGCGAAAACACCACGCAAAGTGGATAGTGGGGCCGCCGTCGATCAAAGCGAGGCCGAAGGTCAGCAGCTAGACGTTATCGCTATCCAACTGAAGGTCAGTCGTGAGGCGCGCGGCCTGTCGGTTAGCCAACTGCACGCGACAACGGGCATCGCTCGAACCGCCCTGCACGACTATGAGGCCGGGCGCTACAAGCCAGGCGCGAATGAAATCCGCAAACTGTGCGACGCACTTGGCATCACGCCGAATAAGCTGCTTACGGGACGAGATAACCCAGAGTCCCCTAAAACACCGCTTGAAGAAGTGTTTGGCACCGGTTCAGAGCACGTGCAGGTCATGAAGGCGGGGCAATTGATACTTATGCTTCCGCCCGACGAGCGGGATGCGTTTTACAAGCTGTTGCTTGGCCTAGTCTCGTCAAGGTATCCCGCCGACAAAGTGCGCGAAGCTCTTGAGGCGATGGATCTTATGGCGGGCATCCTCAATGCCGCGGTGGCCTTGAAGACAGACCCAGACGCCACGATTGACGTCGAACACGTTAGAAAGCATGTGGCTCAAGTCAATCCGGATCTTGTCAGCGACGAGCGCGCTGAAAAGGTTAGGAAAGCACGCGAGGAAAAGGCCAGAACACGAAGCAGCGAATAGATAGACCGGCGCCCGCCGGTTTTTTTTCGCCATGATTGTCGGATAAAGCTACAGTTGACGGATAGATAACCATGGGGTAGAGTCCGATCAACCGACACTTGATGTCTTTTCCGACAGAGGCCAAAAATGACGATCACCGCGGACCAATTGCGACGGGCGCGCCGAACCACCGGCATCACGCAAGCAAAGCTCGCAGAAGATACGGGCGTCAACGCAACGCTCATCAAGCATTTCGAAACGTTTCGAATCAACGCGCTTCCGCAGTCCACGCAAGACACGTTGGTCGAATATTTCAAGGATAAGGGCGTCGACCTCGGCGCCGACGACGCAGGCAAGCCGACGAACGACAAGCCGGCAATCTCGCCTGTGCCGCGTGGCTCGTTTCCCGTTCCTCCGGGCACGGTTGCCCCGCGAATGAGCTTCACTATTAGCGAGAAATTGACCGATGAGGAAGTCGAGTCAGCGCTCGCGCGCATGGACGAGAACGATGAGGAAATCTCCGACCTCATGCGGAAGGTAACCGCTAAGGGGCTATTGGGCGGTTACACCGACGAAACTGCCCTGGACAGCCAGCGCCTATTCGGCCTGATGGCCGAAAACTACATGCTGTTCCGCTACATGCAGGGAACCAATTTTCTTGCGGACATCGATCAGAACTCGAAGGATGAGACGCACGCGCACCTTGTACAGCGCAAGGCGTCGGATTCAGGCTCGCCTCTGGTCGCACAAGGGTCACAGGATGACGCCGATGTGCGGGGCGACTCGAAAGCTCCGGCAAGCTCCAAAGCGCAGACCAAGAGCCAACCCAGCCAACAGGGGGCATAAGACATGGATGCTCCGTTCCCCATGCTGACCGGAAAGGGCAGCAGCGTCGCGACGCTCGTCATCGGCGCGCTCGTCATGTGGGCTGTGGTTGCCGCAATCAAGAATCAACAGCCCACCGCTACAAACCCGCTCACATCCACCGGCTGACGGTGCGCGGCGCTTAGTCAAGCGCCGCTTCCCCAATTTCGAGATACCCCGCCGAAGGCGTCGAACGCCCCGGCGTGGCTCAACACATCCTGACGAAACGTGGCGCGAGGCTCGGAAATGCAAGCGAGAACGCAAACGGCAGTAACGATATATCGGCGCCGGTCGGCGTGTATTCATCCATCCGCATTGGGCGGCTTCGCGATAGACGGCCCCTACTTTCGCCGGCCTTCGCGCATCGCTTGCGCCGTCGATCGCTTCTTTCACTGGCTGGGGGCATGACATGGAAGACCCCTCCTACGCCGCAGGGCGCCAAGCGTACGAATACGGATGCCCGTTGTCGGATAACCCATACGAGGCGCTGTCGGCCGATTGGCACGACTGGCAACGGGGCTGGTGCGACGCGCAAGAGGACGATTTCGAAGACTTCCACCCGGGGATTGTTTGATATGGAAGCCCGAGCCTTTATCGCCTTCATGTCGCGCATGTGTGCCGGCGCGATCATCGTCGACCCGCTGCGCGGGGGCTGTCGATGAGCGCCTTTTCCGAACTCGGCTATCACGACGCGGACCAGGAAGAAGTCGAGCACATGCCCGGCAGCGTGACAACCGACGCTTATCGCAACCGGCTCGCCTGTCGACCATCGAGCGTCGCGCACGTCCCAGCAACGCCGATCGGCGATGCCGCGCTGGAACGCATTTATCGCGTGTTGCGACGCCGCGGCGCCGGACGGGGGCGATGATGTGGGTCTACGCGCACGCAATTGACGCCACCTTGCCGACGTTGCCCGCCATGAAGAAGGCCCGCCAACGTCTGCCGTTCCGCTGGTACAAGCGGGCATACCGGAAGGCTGAAGAAGCTGGCCGCAACAGCGCACAGCGCGCGAATGCGCCGTACATGTTCGATATGGCCGCGGCCGAGCGCAGCGCTACGGCGTTCCTCGAGGAGCACGCGCCCGACACCTTGCCGGTGCGTCCGAATGCATCAGACATGGAAATCTGCGACAAGGCGCGACGCATCGCCAACGATTTCCAGTTGCGCACTATCGGCCTCACGAACCACGACGCGTTGACGGTCGCAAAGGCAACATGCAAGGCATACGGCATCGCCCTACCCGCCTTCGATCAATCATCCGAGCAAGTCGCCCGCGTGAGCTGCGAATTGTGGTGGCGGAGACAAATCCGCAAGCTGCACACCCGCGAACTGGAACACTCGAATATTCGGCTGCACTACGTCCACTACCGATCGGACCCGTATGCAAGCGATGACGCCGTGCGGCGGCGCATTGCGCAGAACCGCCGCAACGCAGCGACATTGGAAGCCGTAGCGCTAGAGAACGAGCTGGGGCACCGTTTCACTCTCGCGGAGCTGGCAGCAAAGAGCATTTCGAACAAAGCGTTGAAACGTGGCGAGCTATTCACACGTCTACGAGGCTGTGAGGGGTTGGCGGCAAGTGCGCGCATGCGTGGCGTGATGTTTTCGTTGACGTGCCCAAGTCGGTTTCATGCGGTGAGCCAGTCCGGGACGACGTTTAGGCCGAACAAAAAGTACAGCGGCGCGACGCCGCGCGACGCCCAACGCTATCTGAGAAAGGTATGGGCTCGCATTCGGGCACAGCTCAAGCGAGACGGTGTGACCTACTTCGGTATGCGCGTGGCCGAGCCCAATCACGATGCCACGCCGCATTGGCATGGGATCGTGTTCTCAAACGACATTGACCACTTCTGCGCCGTGATGCGCAGGCACGGCCTACGTGTCGATGGCAACGAATCGGGCGCACACGAGCATCGCGTGACGTTCAACGTTATTGACGACGCCAAAGGCTCGGCAGTCGGGTACATCTCGAAGTACATCAGCAAGAACATCGACGGGCACGGGGTCGGCGATCACAAGACGAAAGAAGGCTTCGTCGTCGCGGCCGACGTGCTCGGGGACGTCGAAATCACGCCATCGCAGCGCGTCGAGGCGTGGGCGGCGCTATGGGGCATCCGTCAGTTTCAACAGTTCGGAGGGGCCCCTGTGGGCGTCTGGCGCGAGCTGCGCCGTGTGAAGGAAATAGACCTTCCGACTGCGGAGGAATCCCCGGAGATCCGCGCGGCGTGGCGAGCGGCCCAGAAGACTGACGACCATCGAGCGGATTGGGCCGAGTACGCGCGCGCGATGGGGGGCATCGCAGGCGAAGCGCGACGCATCAGCGTGAAGTACACGGCAGAAATGCGAGAAGGCCGTTACGGTTCGCGCCTCGTGCGTGTGCCGCACGGCATCGAAGCGCTCGGGCTCGCACACATCGTCGACGGCATTTGCGATTACCGCGTCGAGGCGCCGATCTTCGTTCCGGCGACACGTTATGAATGGAAGGTGGTTCAGCGCAGCGCCGAAGGCGCGAGCACTCGGACTCGTGTCAATAACTGTACGCACGACGCCAGTGAAACACGCCCGAACAAGGCCGACTCCACCGAGGACCGACCGAACCAACCCGTGAAAAACGACGTGCTGCGAAGGTAATCCCCTCGATTTTCGAGTCTCGCCCAATCAATTCCATAAGCAGGACCGATCCCATTGAAGCGAAAAGGCTCTCGATGCGACCAAGCACGCACGTAGCCTGATGCCAACCGGACATAACGAACAAGACGATGCGATACGAACCATCTAAACCACAAAAGACCGCGGCCGGGCTTAACAATGCGACTGTGACAAGAATTCCAACTCCTGAGCGACAACAAAGCGAGGAGAAAGATGCTCGGCGCGACACAATACGAATGATGAAAGTGGCCGAGCAACGCGGGTTCGGTGCCGCGCGCCGCGACGTCAATGCACAGCACCCTAACATCGCCAAAGTTTGGAGCTACCCCGCGGTGACATTTCCGGTTCGCCCTAGACCAAAGGGCAAGGGGAAGGATGCCCCCTTCTTTGGCATGCCCGATTGGTATCGCGAAGCGATGAACCGACAGAGTGTCACGCCCGGGGAGTTCGAGCACTGGCGGCGCTATTTCGTGAACTTGACTCCGGATGAATGTGCGGCGCTGTTTAGAGTTAGCAAAAAGACCATCGGAAATTGGGAAAAGGGCAACAGCCCAATCCCATTCTCGGCGTGGTACGTAATGCATTGCCAGCTCCAAAACCCCGAGGTCTGGTTAAGCCGATGCGGCTTTACGGACCTCTTCGTAGAGCATCGGGACGGCAAGGCTTATCTGTGCAGCGCCGAGTATCCCGACATCCGATTTACGCACGGCCAGTTGGCCTACTACGCCCAGGCAATGGGGCATCTCGATTCCGTGCAAGCCGAATGCGAGCGCGCGAAGGCTCGAATCGTTGAACTCATCGCGGAAAACATCGAGCTTCGAAGGATGTTCAAGGGCCATCACATCAAGACGCAGTTGGAAGGCATGCAGGCCCAGATCGGTGAATTGTTGAGCCGGCTGCACACGGCAGACGTATATGCGTTCCCCGTCGAGCGCGAAGGTGACGCGGAACCGGCGCCGGTCACTGCAGCGGGGGCGCGATGAGAAAGCAATTCAAGCTCAATACAGCAGTCAGCGCACTGGCAAACATGGCCCGCTTGCGCATGCATGTCATCCGAAAAATGAAGAAGCCGTATCGGCCACAAGCAAGGCTGGGCCGCGCTCTGGCGCATCGTCGCGCGCAGAGAAGTGAGCATCAAGCTATCAGCACGCGCCCTATGTGCCGGCGCGTTCGGCGTGGCTCACGGATGAGGTAGGGCATGTTCCTTTCAAAAAAAGAACTCGAAGAACTGACGGGATTCGTCCGGTCTGCGAAGCAAATCGAATGGTTGCGGGCGAACGGTTGGCGGTTCGCGGAAGATTCGCAGCGCCGTCCAAAGGTTGCATGCAGCTATTTCGAGGCACGGCTCGGGGCAATGCAGTCGGCCCGGGAGGAATCCCAAACGGCAGCAATCCGGCCGCGTTTCGAGGCGCTGCGCGGGACACGCACGACGCGGGGGGCGGCACATGGGGCGTAGGAGAAAAACGAACCTTGACCTCCCGCCGCGGATGCACATGAAGGGAGGCCGCTATTACCACGTCGGAACATCGCTGCCGCGCCAGTGGACACCACTCGGGACCGATCTAAACGAAGCGAGGCGCAAGTGGGCTGAAATCGAAGCGGAGCCGGCGCAAGACGAAGACCGGACCTTCGCAGTCGTCGCGCGGCGGTATATGCGAGAGGTGCTGCCAACGAAATCGCCACGCACGCGCAGCGACAACCTCAAAGAACTAGAGAACCTGAAAGCGGTCTTCGGGGCGATGCCAATCGACGCAATTACGCCTGTCCATGTGCGCGAGTATCTGGACATTCGGGGGGAAACCGCGAAGGTGCGTGCGAACCGCGAGAAAGCGCTGTTGAGTCACATCTACAACAAGGCTCGAGAGTGGGGTTACACGAGCGCGTCGAATCCGTGCGCCGGCGTCAAAGGGTTCCGCGAGAGTGGGCGGGACATATACGTCACCGACGACGCGTTCCGGGCCGTCCATGCCGTCGCGCACTCGACGCTGCAAGACGCGATGGACCTGGCCTACCTTACGGGACAGCGCCCGGCCGACGTGCTGAAAGTGAAACGAGCGGACATTCGGGGCGATCACCTACATATCGTCCAGAACAAGACGGGGAAGCATCTGAGAATTGCGATCGAGGGGGAGTTAAAGGCGGTCATCGAGCGCATCATCGCCCGGCCCAGGAAGATGACGGGCGCGAACCTGCTACAGAACGATGACGGCACCCCGGTAAGCCCGTTCGAACTGCGATCGAGATTCGACAAGGCGCGCAAGCTAGCAGGCGTCTCGTTCCAATTTCGCGATATTCGGGCAAAGGCGGCAAGCGACACCGGCGACCTTTCGCACTCGCAAAAGTTACTCGGACACCAGAGCCGAAACATGACGGAGCACTACGTCAGATCGCGCATCGGGGAACGCGTGCGGCCGGTCCGATAAAACGGACAAGAACGCCTGGTTACGGCGGTTGTCACCAGGCCAACGAAGCCGGTTATACAGTCATCCAGATCAACCAAGCGATTCGAAACGCCGGTTGACTAAGCCCGGTCGGCCAGTTGCGGCGGTTACGGCGAATCGATTGGTTGGCTCGCACACCGTATTGCTCACCACCTCATATCGCACACTTCGGCATAATGCCGCTCGATGAACTGACGAAAAGAAACTGCCATCGGGGGCCGATGTGAATCTCAGTACAGCAGCCATTCCCGCGATTCTCGCCGCGCTCGCGTCCGGCGCCTTCGCCCTAGTCGGGGTAATCGTCACGTCGACGCTCGCGCGGCGACGCGAACATGAGTCTGGCTGGCGACAAACGAAGCTCGAACACTATCAGGAGTACGTCTTAGCGCTGTCGAGCATCGTCTCGGGTCGTTCGACGCCAGAAGCGCAGCACCGCTATGCTGACGCGGTGAATGCGCTAGCGCTGGTTGCCTCTCCTGCAGTGCTGGACGCCGTTCAAGTCTTCCAACGGGAAATTTCCTACCGTAACACTGAGCGAAGCGACGAACGGCATGACGCCTTGTTAAGCGCGGCTATCCATGCGATGCGCCAAGACGTTCAGCCTGGCCGTATTGACGCGACGCCCCGCGCGATCCATCTACTTGCCCCACCGCCGATGGCAAGCGGAACGGACAAAGTATCGGAGTAGCGATAAAGCCACATAGCCAGTGGTCGGGGGAATAGTCTTCGCCCGCCCCCTATCAACGGGCGCCCAGCGCAGCGCACGACATCGAACGCCCCAGAGGGCGGGCCGGCGCAGCGCACGCCGTATCGAGCACCCAGCGGGCGGCCAGCACCGCTCGTGCAGCATCGAGCGGCCGGCGCGGCGCACGCGACATCCCGCACCCCGACTGTCGGCCAGCGCGGATCACGCAGCATCCAGCGCCCCGGCAGGTGCCCGGCGCGGCGCACGCGACATTGCGCACCCGGTGGACGGCCGGCGCCGCTCGCGCAGCATCGCGCGCCCCGGCAGG
>NZ_QRGA01000030.1:0-265 GCF_003367175.1 Trinickia dinghuensis
TTGAGCTTCAGCCGCCTCTCGGGCTTCTTGCTCGGCACGGGCGTCGACTTCGGCGCGGGCTTGAGCTTCAGCCGCCTCTCGGGCTTCCTGCTCGGCACGAGCGTCGGCTTCGGCACGGGCTTGAGCTTCAGCCGCCTCTCGGGCTTCCTGTTCGGCGCGAGCGTCGGCTTCCGCGCGGGCTTGAGCTTCAGCCGCTTCCCGGGCTTCCTGTTCGGCGCGAGCGTCGGCTTCCGCGCGGGCTTGAGCTTCAGCCGCTTCCCGGGCT
>NZ_QRGA01000030.1:286-26363 GCF_003367175.1 Trinickia dinghuensis
GCTTGAGCTTCAGCCGCCTCTCGGGCTTCCTGTTCGGCGCGAGCGTCGGCTTCCGCGCGGGCTTGAGCTTCAGCCGCCTCTCGGGCTTCCTGCTCGGCACGAGCGTCGGCTTCGGCACGGGCTTGAGCTTCAGCCGCCTCTCGGGCTTCCTGCTCGGCACGCGCCTCGGCTTCCGCGCGAGCCTGTGCTTCAGCGTGCTCTCGGGCTTCGCGTTCAGCTTGCGCGTGGGCTTCCGCCGCGGATGCGTGCGGGTCGTCGTGTGTGGGTTCGTGCTCGGCCGCCGGCGGCAACGGCGCCGATTCGCTCTCGTGAGCGGCGGGATGCGAGCCCGCGTGCGGATCGAGCTGATTGCTTCGAGCGTCGAAAACTTGCTGGCAGTGTCCGCAGCGAGCGAACCCACCGGACGCCGCGAGCAGTGCTTCCTGCACGCGGAAAACCGTTTCGCAGTGGGGACAGCGTGTGGCTAGAACCATGGTGAGCGGGAGAACCGGGACGAGCCGGTGCGTCGATCGATAGGCGCTATTCTAATGGTTTCCCACCGGGAGTTCGGCCGCGCCTCAATGGCCGTCCGGCTTGGCGGCGCGTTTGACGCCGGTAAGGCAGACCCATCCTTCGTGTTCGCGCCAAACGCCGATGTCGATCCACGGCCGATAGGCGTCCGCGACTTCCTCGGCTTGCCGCGCGAGTACGCCCGACAGAGCAATGCGCCCGCTCGTCTTGACCTTCGCGCTCAGCATCGAGGCCATCAATTTGAGCGGGTTCGACAAGATGTTCGCGACGACGATGTCGAATTGACCGGCCGGGCAATCGTCGGGCAGCGAGTAGGCGACTTCGGCATGATTGCGTTCGCTGTTCAGTCGAGCCGAGTCGACGGCCTGCGGGTCGATGTCGACGCCGAAAACCGGCGCGGCGCCGCACTTGTGCGCGAGGATCGCCAGAATTCCGGAACCGCAGCCGTAGTCGAGCACCGATTGGCTAGGCGCGACCGATTCCTCCAGCCATTCCATGCACAGCCGCGTGGTAGGGTGGCTGCCCGTGCCGAAGGCGAGACCCGGATCGAGTTCGAGGATCAGCGCCTGCGGATCGGGGGCATCGTGCCAAGAGGGCACGACCCAAATACGCTTGCCGATCGCGATTGGCTCGAATTGCGATTGCGTGAGACGCACCCAGTCCTGTTCCGGCACGTCGCGCAACGTGAAGGCGGGCGTGGCGTCCAAGCCGATTTCGTTGGCAGCGGCAGCCGCGAGCACCGCCGGTTCCTGCTCGGGAGCCAGCAAGGCGACGACGCGCGAATGCTGCCAGGCCGTGCGATCGGGCGTGAGCCCGGGCTCGCCGAACAGCGGCTGCTCGTCGGGCGTGTCGGCATCGGCGTCTTCGACCGATACCGACAGCGCGCCGAGTTCGATGAGCGCGTCGGACAGCGCCTCGGCGCGTGTCCGGTCCAGCTCGACGATCAATTCCCGATAGCTCACGTCAGCCTCCGCTGGGCCGCCCCAAGGAGGCTGAACGCCCCCTCGGGGGGCAGTGAACGAAGTGAGCGTGGGGGCCGTTCCATCTCACGCTTCTTCCGGTGCGGCTTGCTGCTTTTCCGCGAGCCGGTTTTCCAGATAGTGGATGCTCGTGCCGCCTTCGACGAAGCCGCCGTCGAGCATGAGCTCGCGGTGCAGCGGAATGTTCGTCTGAATGCCTTCGACGACCATCTCCGACAAAGCGATGCGCATGCGGCGGATCGCTTGTTCGCGCGTCGCGCCGTAGGCGATCAGCTTGCCGATCATCGAGTCGTAGTTCGGCGGAACGAAATAGCCATTGTACGCGTGCGAATCGACGCGAATGCCAGGGCCGCCAGGCGTGTGCCACGAGGTGATGCGGCCCGGCGACGGCGTGAAGCGGAACGGATCCTCGGCGTTGATCCGGCACTCGATCGCGTGGCCGCGGAACACGACGTCGCGCTGGCGCAGCGCGAGCTTTTCGCCGGCGGCAATGCGGATCTGCTCCTGCACGATGTCGACGCCCGTGATCAACTCCGTGACCGGGTGCTCGACCTGCACGCGCGTGTTCATTTCGATGAAGTAGAACTCGCCGTTCTCATAGAGGAATTCGAACGTGCCGGCGCCGAGATAGCCCATCTTCTTGCAAGCGTCGGCGCAGCGGTCGCCGATGCGCTCGATCAGGCGGCGCGCGATGCCGGGCGCGGGCGCTTCCTCGATCACCTTCTGGTGACGTCGCTGCATCGAGCAGTCGCGTTCGCCGAGCCAGAGCGCGTTCTTGAACGAATCCGCGAGCACCTGGATTTCCACGTGGCGCGGGTTTTCGAGGAACTTCTCCATGTAGACCTGCGGGTTGCCGAACGCTCGCTCGGCTTCCTCGCGCGTCATGTTCACGGCGTTCACGAGCGCCGCCTCGGTGTGCACGACGCGCATGCCGCGTCCGCCGCCGCCGCCCGCCGCCTTGATGATGACGGGGTAGCCGACCGCGCGCGCGATCTTGACGATCTCCTTCGGATCGTCGGGCAGCGCGCCTTCCGAACCGGGCACGCACGGCACGCCCGTCTTGATCATCGTCTGCTTGGCGGAGACCTTATCGCCCATCAGCCGAATCGTTTCGGGGCGCGGGCCGATGAAGGCGAAGCCCGACTGCTCGACGCGCTCGGCGAAATCGGCGTTTTCCGAAAGGAAGCCGTAGCCGGGGTGGATCGCTTCGGCATCGGTGACTTCGGCTGCGCTGATCAGCGCGGGCATGTTCAGGTAGCTCTGGGGCGACGGTGCCGGTCCGATACAGACGGCTTCGTCGGCGAGCTTGACGTACTTGGCGTCCTTGTCGGCGATCGAGTAGGCGACGACCGTCTTGACGCCGAGCTCGCGGCACGCGCGCTGGATGCGCAACGCAATTTCGCCGCGATTGGCAATGAGAATTTTTTCAAACATGGCTATGGTCCGACGCATTAATGGGCTCGTGCGTCGTGGGGCCGCGATGAGTGGCGGCGCACGGCATTCGAGCTAAACGGGGTACGCCCGAGGCTGCGGATAGCGCTCGGGCCCGCTTCGCGATCAGCCGATGACGAAAAGCGGCTGGCCGTATTCGACGGCTTGGCCGTTTTCGATAAGAATTTCCTTCACGACGCCGGCCTTGTCGGACTCGATTTCGTTGAGCAGCTTCATCGCTTCGATGATGCACAGCGTCTGGCCTTCCTTGACCGTGTCGCCCACTTGGATGAACGGTTCGGCGCCCGGCGAGGGCGAGCGATAGAAGGTGCCGACCATCGGCGAGGTGATCACATGGCCTTGCACGGCGGCTGGGGCCGCGGCGGCTGCCGCCGCGGCTTGCTCGAACCCGCCGGCGCCTGCCATGGGGGCGGCCGCGGCCATCGGCGGGGCATACGCGGCGGGCTGTTGTACGTAAACCGGCGGCGCATTCTTGACGATGCGGACTTTGCCTTCGCCTTCGGTCACCTCGAGCTCGGAGATACCCGATTCGGAGACGAGGTCGATCAAAGTTTTCAGCTTACGTAGATCCATAGGGAATCCCCTTGTTCAATGCGTGAGGCGCCGGCTCGCGCCGGTGCCGATTTGGTGTTCTGAAATCAGCTGCGTGCGCCTTGCGACGCCAGCCGCTCGAGCGCGAACTCGAGTGCGTACAGATAGCCTTTCCAGCCGAGCCCGCAGATGACGCCTTCGGCTTGATCTGAAAAGTACGAGTGGTGCCTGAACGGCTCTCGGCGATGCACGTTCGACAGATGGATTTCGACGAACGGGATGCCGACGCCCGCCAGCGCGTCGCGCAGCGCGACGCTCGTATGGGTGTAGGCAGCAGGGTTGATCACGACGAACTCGACCGCTTCCGCGCGGGCGGCTTGCACGCGATCGACGAGCTGGCCTTCGTGATTGCTCTGGAACGTCGCCAGCTCGAAACCCGCTTCTTGCGCTCGGGCCACGAGCGCTCGATCGATCTCGCTCAGCGTGACGCGGCCGTAGACCTCGGGCTCCCGCGTACCTAGCAGGTTGAGGTTCGGGCCGTGCAGTACCAGCAATCGTCTCATGATTCGCTTCTGTTTCCGCGGAATTGCGCGCACTTTAGCGCCGATTGTCAAAACTTGTCTAGCAGCGGATGAAAATCCCGGTTCGTGAGGCGGTAGTTTTTGCCGGCTTTCATCCGTTGTTGTGCCTAAATTCGACTAATTCACGGAAATCGGCTGTTAAACTGCTTCGATCTGCATCGAAGCAGTTTAATGCATTCAGAGGGCGTCGAGCGTCTTGCTCAACTCGCTTGGTGTGACTTGTCCTAATTTTGTCGACCGTACGACGCCGTTGGCGTCAATTACGACCGTGAAGGGCAACGCGCCGGCCGTGTTGCCGAGGCTGCGGGCGAGGTCGGCCCCGCCGAATCCGCTGACCAAAATCGGGTAGTCGACGGGGATCTTCTTCAGAAAGTTCTGCACGTTTTGCGAGGAGTCGACGCCGATCCCGACGAATTGAATCCCCTTCTTCGCGTAGGCGTCATGCAGCCGCACCAGCTCGGGCATCTCGGCGACGCAGGGCCCGCACCACGATGCCCAGAAGTTGACGACGAGCACCTTTCCTTTATAGGGGGCGAGCGTCTGCGTTTTTCCGGCCACATCCTGCAGCGGCGCGGACAGCAATTGTTCGACGGCGCCGCTCGTCGGCGCGGCGGCCTCGAGCGAGTGGGTTTGCGGCTGCGCGGCATCCGCGCTGCTCGATTCCGAGAACAGCCATTGCCGGGCGCCGACGCCGACGGCAGCCGCGGCGACCGCGACGGCGGCAAAGGCGAGAGTAGCTTTCGTATTCATCTAATCATCTAACGAGATAGAGTCGGTCGACGTTCAATTGGTGAAGGGCGCGGCATCGTCCTCGGCCAGCAGGGCCTGGACGGTCTCGGTGCTCGCCCTTGCCGCGCGGCCGCGGGCGTCGGCGCGGACCGCGCCGCGCAGATCGTCCGTGTCGTACAGTGCGACATGGACGCCGACGGGCTCTTCGTCGCGCGCGCCGCGCCACAGGAAGCTCAGCGTTTCCACGTCGCCGCGCCCGCCGAAATGGCGCGTCTCGGACACGTCGTACTGCACGTTCGCGTTGAGCAGATAAATCGCGACTTCCTTCAGGTTGTCGCAGAACACCTGCAAATGGATGTCCGAGTGCTCGCCCGCCGTCCCGTTCAGCACCGCGCCCGTCAAATAGGGATTGAACGAGGCCAGGCGCTTCATCCAGTCGAGTGCGATTTCGCGCAGCCGGCGCAGCACCGCCGGCTGGGTATCGGACTGGAACAGCGACTGGTATTCGCGGATTTCTTCCTCGATCTGGTCGTTATCGGGAAGCCATTCACCGGCTACCTTGACCTGCCCGACGACCTGCCGGGCGGCTTTGCGCTTGGCGCTGGCGTAGTCGAGCCCTTCCTCGGCGATCAGGCGAGCCGCCGCGATCGCGATTTCCTCCCGCACGCGCTGCGGATCGACAAAAGATTTGCGCACCATCCGCCAATCATACTAGATCGTCCGGTATCGCCCCGCGCGCCCGGGCGACGCGAGCGCGTCGGGTACAATAGCGGGCCTCACGCGGCTCGCCCGCCCGGCGTTCGCGTCCCACCATGCACTCGCGGCAAGCGCGGTACGAGACGAGCAGACAGTTTTTATGCATATCCACATCCTCGGCATCTGCGGCACATTCATGGGCGGCCTCGCGGTGCTCGCGCGCGGCGCGGGACATACCGTGACGGGCTGCGACGCCGGCGTCTATCCGCCGATGAGCACGCAGCTCGAGGCGCAAGGCATCACGCTCATCGAAGGCTACGGCCCCGAACAACTCGATCTGAAGCCGGATCTGTTCGTGATCGGCAACGTCGTTTCGCGCGGCAATCCGCTGATGGAAGCGATTCTCGATCGCGGCCTGCCCTACGTGTCGGGGCCGCAATGGCTCGGCGAACATGTGCTCGCGGGCAAGTGGGTGCTGGCGGTGGCGGGCACGCACGGCAAGACGACGACGAGCTCGATGCTCGCCTGGCTGCTGGAGGACGCCGGCCTGAACCCCGGCTTCCTGATCGGCGGCGTGCCGCTGAATTTCGGCGTGTCGGCCCGGCTCACCGATTCGAGTTTCTTCGTCATCGAAGCCGACGAGTACGACACGGCGTTCTTCGACAAGCGCTCGAAGTTCGTCCATTACCGGCCGCGCACGGCGATCCTGAACAATTTGGAGTTCGATCACGCCGATATCTTCCCGGATCTCGCGGCGATCGAAACGCAATTTCATCATCTCGTGCGGACGGTGCCCGGTGTCGGCCGGCTTGTCGTCAATGGGCGCGAGGCCGCGCTCGATCGCGTGCTGGCACGCGGCGTCTGGAGCGAGGTCGAGCGCTTCGGCGTCGACGGCGGCTGGAGTGCGCTGCCCGCGGCCGACGGCGAGGCGATCGATGAGCGCTATGCCGTCTACCGGAGCGGGGAGCGCGTCGGCATCGTGAACTGGCAAGTGCAGGGCGAGCACAACCGGCTCAACGCGCTGGCGGCGATCGCGGCGGCGCGCCACGTCGGCGTGCCGCCGGCTCAGGCGGCGGCCTCGCTCACCGAGTTTCGCAACGTCAAACGGCGCATGGAAGTGCGCGGCAGCGTCGACGGCGTCACCGTCTACGACGATTTCGCCCACCACCCGACCGCCATCGAGACCACCATCGCGGGGCTACGCACGCGCGTCGGCGGGGAACGCACGCGGATCCTGGCCGTGCTGGAGCCGCGTTCGAACACGATGAAGCTCGGCGTCATGAAGGCGCAGCTGCCCAAGAGTCTCACGGGAGCCGATCTCGTTTTCGGCTACGGCGCGGCGACGGGACGCGACGCGCTCGGCTGGGACCTTGGCGAGACGCTCGCCCCGCTCGGCGAGAAAGCGCGCGCCTTCGACGATCTCGACGCATTGGTCGCCGCGGTCGCGCACGCGGCGCGCCCGGGAGACCACGTGCTCGTCATGAGCAACGGCGGCTTCGGCGGCGTCCATCAGAAATTGCTCGAAGCGCTCGGTTCGAGTGCTTCGAGTACAAGAGGCGCCGTTTGATTCTCTATCTACACGGCTTTCGCTCCTCGCCGAAATCGTTCAAGGCTCAGTTGCTCGCGGCGCGCGTGGCCGCGCTTGGGTGCGAGGACGATTGGCGCTGCCCGATGCTGCCCGTCTCGCCGCTCGAGGCGGTTGCCGTGGCGGAAGCGCAGGTGGCGGGTTTCGCCGCGGACGAAATCACGGTGATCGGCAGTTCGCTCGGCGGCTATTTCGCCACCCACCTTGCCGAAAAACACGGCTGGCGTGCGGTGCTGCTCAACCCCGCGGTCTTGCCGCAACGCGATTTGTCGGCTTATTTGGGCGAGCAGCCGCTTTGGCACGGCGGCGGCAGCATCGTCGTCGAGCCGCATCATCTGGACGAGCTGCGCGCGCTCGGCGTCGCGTCGATCACGCGGCCGGAACGCTATTATTTGATCGCCGCCACGGGCGACGAAGTGCTCGACTACCGCGAAATGCTCATGCATTACCCCGGCGTCGAGACGAAACTGATCGTCGGCAGCGATCACGCGATCAGCGAGTTCGCCGATTACGCCGACGACGTGCTCGCCTATTGCGGCATTACCCCGGCCGCGCACGCGTAGCGCGGCTACGGTGCCGGCGCCGCGGCCGCGTGTGCGCCGCACCAGAACATCGATCCGCAGCGGGTGCGCGGTTTGCGCGCGAGGTGTGCTGCGAGGGCCAAATTCGTAATGAGAGTGTCGAGTGAACGTTTTTTTTGAGGAATCGGGCGGTTTGAAGGTCGGCAGCGTGCTGTCGCGCCAAGGCGATGCGCTGCAAGTCGAGCTGCCGGGCGGCCGGCGCGCGAAGGTGCGCGCGAAGGACGTGCTGATCGAGTTCGACAAGCCGAGCGCGGCCGAACTGCTGCAAGAGGCCGATGCGGCCGCTCAGGAGATCGATCTCGATTTTCTGTGGGAATGCGCGCCGGCCGACGAATTTCCGTTTGCCGCGCTCGCCGGCGAATATTTCGGTGCGCAATCGGGCCCCGTCGAACGCGCGGCACTCGTGATGCGCATGCAGGGCGCGCCTGTCTACTTTCGGCGCAAGGGCCGCGGGCAATATCAGCGCGCGCCCGAAGAGCAGCTGAAGATGGCGCTCGCGGGGCTCGAGCGCAAGCGCCAGCAGGCGCTCGTGCAGGCGCAATACGAAGAGGAATTGAAGGCCGGCCGGCTGCCCGAGGCGTTCCGTGGCAAGGCACTCGCGCTGCTGACGAAGCCCGACAAGAACGGGATCGAGTACAAGGCGCTTGAGGGCGCCGCGGCGGCGCGCGGCATTTCGCCGGCGCGGCTCATGCTCGAGTGCGGCGGCATCGCTTCGGCACGCGCGCTGCATGAGGCGCGGTTTTTGTCGGAGTATTTTCCGCACGGCACCGGCTTTCCGGCCGTGACGCCCGGGCCGGTGCCCGAGGATCTGCCGACGGCCCATGCACAGGCGTTTTCCATCGACGACGTCACGACGACCGAAATCGACGACGCGTTCTCCGTCGAGCTGCTCGCGGAGGATCGTGTTCGCGTTGGCGTGCATATTGCCGCTCCCGCGCTCGGCATCGCGCGCGGCGACGCGGTCGATGCGATCGCCCGTGGGCGCCTGTCGACGGTCTACATGCCCGGCGACAAGATCACGATGCTCCCCGACGAGGTCGTTCAGGCCTTCACGCTCGCGGAAGGCGGCCTGCGCCCCGCGCTCTCGCTCTATATCATCGTGAACCGCGCCACGCAGGAGATCGTCGCGACGGAAACGCACGCCGAGCTCGTCTATGTGAAGAGCAATCTGCGTCACAACACGCTCGACGCGCTCGTGACCGAAGAGGCGCTCGCCGCCGGCAGCGGCGAGTATCCGCACAAGGACGAGATCGCCGTGCTGTGGCCGTTGGCCCAGGCGCTATTCGAGAAACGCCAGGCGGCGCGGGCGGGCTATGGCTTGCGGCGCGAGGTGCCGGGCAATACCGACTACAACTTCTACGTCGAAGGCGAGCACGTCACGATCACGCCGCGCCGCCGCGGTTCGCCGCTCGACCTGATCGTCGCCGAGCTTGCGATTCTCTCGAATTCGACTTGGGGCGCGCTGCTGCACGATCACGGCGTGCCCGGCATCTACCGCACGCAGCGCACGTTCGCCGCGGCCGGACCGAAGCGCACGCGCATGCAGACGAACGCCGCGCCGCACGAAGGGCTCGGCGTCGCGCAATACGCGTGGAGCACTTCGCCGCTGCGCCGCTACACCGACCTCGTCAATCAGTGGCAACTGCTCGCTTGCGTCCAGCATGGCGTCGCGGCCAAGCTCATCGCACCGTTCAAGCCGAAGGACGCCGATCTGTTCGCGGTCGTCCAGGGGTTCGACGACACCTACACGGCCTACTCCGATCATCAGCGCCGCATGGAGTACTTCTGGTGCTTGCGCTGGCTCACGCAGGAGAACAAGAAGGAAGTTGTCGCGTCGGTCGTGAAGGGCGATCTCGTGCGGTTCGAGGAAGTGCCGCTGGTGATGCACGTGCCTGGGCTCGGCGTGCATGCGCGCGGCACGCGGATCGTCCTCGAAGTGATGGCGGTCGACGAGTTGACCGTCGAGGCGTCCGTGCGGCCGATTCGCGTGCTCGATGCGCCGGGTGCCGCCGCCATGGCCGCGGAGGACGAAGAGGAAGAGGCCGAGATCGTCGACGCGCCGGATGCGTCGGCTGAAGGCGAGGCGGAAGCACAAGCCGAGGCGCCGGAGGAAGGCGGCGAGGCGGCGGGCGGAGAGGCCGGCGGCGAAGCGCTAGATTCCGGCCAGGAAGGCGAGCCGCCGCTCGACGCCCAAGGCGGCGCGACACGGCCCGCGCAGGTGGCCGAATGAGCGGCGCTGCCGAGCAAGGGACGCAGCCCATCCCGTCGATCGCTCCCGCGCAAGCGGGGACCGACCTGTATGCGGTGATCGGCAATCCGATCGCGCACAGCAAGTCGCCCGTCATCCATACGCGCTTCGCCGAGCAAACGGGCGAGCGCATCGAATACCGGCGCCTGCTCGCGCCGGTCGACGGCTTCGCCGACACCGTGCGTGCCTTCGTCGCGGCGGGCGGGCGTGGGCTCAACGTCACCGTGCCGTTCAAGCTCGAGGCCTATGCATTGGCCGATCGGCTCTCGCCGCGCGCCAGTGCGGCCGGCGCCGTCAATACGCTGCGATTCGACGCGGACGGCATTTACGGCGACAACACCGACGGCGTGGGTCTCGTCGGCGATATCGAGACGAACTTGCGCGTGGAGTTGAACGGCGCGCGCGTCTTGCTGCTCGGCGCGGGCGGGGCGGCGCGCGGCGCGGTGCTGCCGGTGCTCGAGCGCGGCCCGTGCGCGCTTACGATCGTCAATCGGACCGCGGAAAAGGCGCAGACGCTCGTGGAGCAATTCGCGCAAGCGGCGCGCGAGGCAGGCTGCGCACTGTCGGGCGGGGCGCCGTCGACGATCGAGCCGATCCCCTACGACGTCATCGTCAATGCGACGGCCGGCTCGCTCACTGCCGAAGTGCCCGAGTGCGACGAGCGCGCGTTCGGTCCCGGCACGCTCGCTTACGACATGATGTACGGCGCGCAGCCCACGGTGTTCATGCGGCATGCGCAGGCGCTCGGGGCGAGGATTTCGGACGGGCTCGGGATGCTGGTCGAGCAGGCCGCCGAATCGTTTTGGGTATGGCGTGGTGTGCGGCCCGCGAGCGCTCAGGTGCTGGCGGAACTGCGCTCGATGCTGGGGGCATCCGTCTAGCGTAGTCACGCACTCATGTAGCCACGTAGCCACGTATCACGGCGCATCCATGACGAGAATGAGAGGGAAGGCGGGGAAAGGCATCGGCGGCTGGGTGCTCTATGCCGTGGCCGTGTGCGCATTCGCTTGGGTGGCGACGCAAGCCTATTACTTCGCGCAGATCGCGCTCTGGGCCGTCGTCGATCCGAGTTCGACGGCGTTCATGCGGGCCGATGCCTGGCGGCTCGCGCAGGATCGCCCCGATCTCGAGATTCAGCATCAATGGGTGCCCTACGATCGCATCTCGCGCAATCTGAAGCGCGCGATCATCGCATCCGAGGATGCGAACTTCGTCAACAACAAGGGCTACGAGACCGACGCGATCTTGCAGGCGTGGGAGAGAAACAAGAAGCGCGGCAAGATCGTCGCCGGCGGTTCGACGATCTCCCAGCAGTTGGCGCGAAACCTGTTTCTCTCGCGCCAAAAGAGCTACCTGCGCAAAGGGCAGGAGCTCATCATCACCTGGATGCTCGAAACGCTGCTCGACAAGGAGCGGATCTACGAGATCTACCTGAACTCGGTCGAGTGGGGCAACGGCGTCTATGGCGCGCAGGCGGCCGCCCGGTACTACTACCGTTGCGCCGCATCGCAGTTGACGGCCTGGCAGTCGGCGCGCCTCGCCGTCATGCTGCCGAATCCGAAGTACTTCGATCAGCACCGCTCGTCCGCGTATCTTTCGCAGCGGGCTGGCGTGATCGCACGGCGCATGGGCGCCGCCGAATTGCCGCATTAGGACGGCGGCCGCCTGGGCTGCGTGGGTGCTCGTCCGTTGGATTCCCGTTCCACGATGGTCCGTTCAGCCGATCGATTCCTCGGTTTTTCTCAACTCAGTTGTCTTCCCAATACGGGACGCTTTCGCTCTCGCGCGAAACGAATCTGAATCCCTTCGGCCGCTCCCCGGGTGCGCCGGGAAATTCCGCGAGGATGCCGAATTTCCCGGAATCCGGGTATTCGGCGATTTCCGGCAGCATTTTCGTGCTCACCGCCAGGTACTTCAATTCCACCTCGCTTGTATTCGCGATTTGGTGGGCTGTCTCGGGCCCGCCGGGCGGACAGGCAATGACGTCGCCCGCGCGGATCGGGTAGACGGCATCGCCGATGCGCACTTCGCCCGTCCCTTCCAGCACGAAAAACATCTCTTCGTTGACGCGATGGTTATGAAACGGAAACGCGCGCTTGCCCGGTGCGACCGCGGTCACGTTGTAGCCGAGCTTGGCGGCGCCGATGCGCGAGCCGATGGCGCCCATGCGCGGAGCGTAGCGATCGGCCATCGAGTCGGGCGGCGCCACGCCGGCCGGTAGTGGGGACAGTTCGACATCGGCCAGATTGATGATCGGTTTCATTGATCGGTCCTTTGAAGGAATAGAGCTGCGCCCGGCATCTTGCCATGGTGCCGATCGCATCCGTTCGCAGATCATCTTGTCTCAATATATGGGCAGGTGATTCAAATGTTGGAGCATCCTGGGAGGCGTGCCTACAATCCGTCGCGAGCGGTCGAGAAGGCCGCAGATCGAAATACGAACGACGAAGCGATTCGAGAGCGAAGCATCTCACCCGCATGGAGACGCGCCCGATGACAGCCCATGACGAAACCCTGACCCATCCCGCTGCGATGGGCGATGCATCCGAGCCGGCGCTCGGCAGCCTCTCCGCAGGCACGCCGGAACCGGCCCCGATGACGGGGTCCCCCCTCGAGATCAACGAGTCGCAGGCTGGCACGCAAACGCTGTTGCGCGGGCTCGCCATCATCGAGGCATGCGCGAACGGCGCGCGCGACATGCGTGCGTTCGCCGCGGCGCTCGGCACGACCCGCAGCACGACGCACCGGCTCGTGAGCAGCCTCGTGCAGGCGCGCTATCTGCGTCACGGGCCGAACGGCTATCTGCTCGGGCCGAAACTCATCGAACTCGGCACGATCTCGCTCGAGCAAATGCCGTTGACCGCCGTGGCGCGTCCGCATCTCGAACGCCTGTCGGAAGCCACGCTCGATACGATCCACCTGGGCGTGCGCGACGGCGACGATGTCCTCTACATCGACAAGATCGCAGGCACGCGCGGGCTGGAAATGCGCTCGCGTGTCGGCCATCGCATGACGCTTGCCTCGACCGGGATCGGTAAGGCGCTGATGCTCGATCTGTCGCCGCAGACGTGGGGCGTCCTCTACGACGCGGCGAGGCGCGCGCTCGAGAGCGTGCGCTTCGATCACGACGCCCGCCCGGACAAGCCGATGTTCCTGCAAAAAATGGTGCGCTACTCGGCGGGCGGCTACTCGTTCGACCTCGAGGAAAACGAGCCGTCGATCCGCTGCGTGGCAGCCCCGATTCGCGATGCGTCGGGCACGATCATCGCCGCCGTTTCCGTGGCGAGCACGATCCCCTACATGCCGCTCGAACGAATGGATGAACTGGTACCGATCGTGCAGCGCGAAGCGCGCGCGATTTCCGAAGAACTTGGGTGGGTCGCGCCGGGCGCGCGCCGTATCAAACGATGAGCGCTGTACAAGCTATGACCGCACGACCGGTATTGATCGGGCTCGACTGGGGCACCACCGCGATGCGCGGGTATCTGTTCGACGCGCGCGGCGAGGTTATCGACTCGCGCGCGTCGAGCGACGGGATCATGCGCTTGCCGCAAGCCGGCGGTTTCGACGCCGCGTTCGAAGCGGCATGCGGCCAGTGGCTCGAATCCACGCCGGATCTGCCCGTGATCGCGGCCGGCATGGTCGGCAGCGCTCAAGGCTGGCGCGAAGCGCCTTATGTCGACACGCCCGCCGATGCTTGCGCATTGGTGGCCGGCATCGTGCGCGTCACGACGGCGCGCGGCGTTTGCCTGCACATCGTGCCGGGCGTCATCGAGCGCAGCGAGCTGCCGAACGTGATGCGGGGCGAGGAAACGCAAATTGTCGGCGCGCTCGCGAGCGATGCGATCGCGGGTGCTGCGCGGACGCTGGTGGGCTTGCCGGGCACGCATGCGAAGTGGGCCGTCGTGCGCGGCGAGCGCATCGAGTCGTTTCATACGTTCATGACCGGCGAGCTTTATGCCGCCCTGCGCGATCACACGATTCTCGGACGCACGATGGCCGAGCCGGCCGCGCCCGATACGCAAGCGTTCCTGCGCGGCGTGACCGTGGCCAAACACGCGCATCGCGCCGGGCTGCTCGCCACGATTTTCAGTACGCGCACGCTCGGCTTGACCGGGTCGCTCGCGACCGAACAGCAGCCCGACTATTTGTCGGGCTTGCTGATCGGCCACGAACTCGCCGGCCTTGCCTCGCTGCTCGAATCGCGCGGCGCGGCGCTGGCCAGCGAGGCGCCGCGGCTGATCGGCAGCGCGGCCTTGTGCGAGCGCTATCGGCTCGCGTTGGCCGAGTTCGGCTGCGTGCATGCGAGCGTCGTCGAGGCCGCCGCCGAAAACGGGCTGTGGCGGATCGCCACGCAGGCGGGGCTCGTGGAACGCCATGCGACCGCGTCCGGGCGTTGATGCCGATGCATCGCGAGCTAACCGTCCGACGCATCGTCGGCGATTCTCAACGAGTTAGGTAGTACGTTATGCAAAACGAATTCGATCTTCCGAAGCCATACCATCCTCACGCGCGCTTCATGGCTGCGTTCGCGTCCTGCCCGCTGATCGCGATTCTGCGCGGCGTGACGCCGAGCGAAGTCGTGGCGCACGGGCAAGCCCTCCATGACGCGGGCTTTCGCATCGTCGAAGTGCCGCTCAATTCGCCCGATCCGCTGGCCAGCATCGCCGCGTTGCGCAAGGCGTTGCCGGCCGACGTGATCGTCGGCGCGGGCACCGTGCTGCGGACCGAATTCGTCGGCGACGTTGCCCGCGCGGGCGGAGAGCTGATCGTCATGCCGCACGGCGACACCGACATCATCAGGACTGCCAAGGAACAAGGGCTGGCCTGCGCCCCCGGCGTCGCGACGCCGACCGAAGCGTTCGCGGCGCTCGCGAGCGGCGCCGATGTCCTGAAGATGTTTCCCGCCGAGCAATTGGGCACGCATGTCGTGAAAGCTTGGCGCGCCGTGATCGCCAAGCGCGTGCCGCTCGTGCCGGTGGGCGGCGTGACGCCCGAGAACATGAACACGTTCGTCGCGGCCGGCGCCAACGGCTTCGGCCTCGGTTCCGCGCTGTACCGCGCGGGGCAAGACGCGGCGACCACGGCCGAGCACGCGCGCGCGTTCATCGCCGCCTGGCGCGACGTGAACAAGGAGGCTGCACGGTGAGCCGGCTGGCAGGCAAGGTCGCGCTCGTGACGGGCGCCGGCCGCGGGATCGGCGAAGCCATCGCGCACGCGTTCGCGCGCGAGGGGGCGGCCACCGTGCTGGCCGAACTCGACCTCGATGCCGCACGCGGTGTTTGCGAGCGGATCGAAGCCGCGACGCCCGGCGCGCGCGTGCTCGCGGTGCAGACCGACGTGACCCGGTCCGCCTCCGTGGCCGACGCCTGCGATGCGGCCGAGCATGCGTTCGGCCCGATCGACGTGCTCGTGAACAACGCCGGCATCAACGTGTTCTGCGATCCGCTCACGATGAGCGACGACGATTGGCGGCGCTGCTTCGCCGTCGATCTCGACGGCGTCTGGAACGGCTGCAAGGCCGTGCTGCCCGGCATGGTTGCGCGCGGTGGCGGCAGCATCGTGAACATCGCGTCGACGCATTCGTTCCAGATCATTCCGGGCTGCTTTCCGTATCCCGTTGCGAAGCACGGCGTGATTGGACTCACGCGCGCGCTCGGTATCGAGTACGCGGCGCGGCAGGTGCGCGTCAACGCGATCGCGCCCGGCTACGTGGAGACGCAGCTCACGCACGATTGGTGGAATGCGCAGCCCGACCCGGAAGCGGCTCGCCAAGCGACTTTGGCGCTGCAGCCGATGAAGCGCATCGCGCAACCGAAGGAGGTGGCGATGACGGCGGTGTTTCTCGCCTCGGACGAGGCGCCGTTCATCAACGCGACCTGCATCACGATCGACGGTGGGCGCACGGCGCTGTACCACGATTGACATGAAACATTGATTTCCTTGCCGTGCGGCAGCCCCGCGCGGCGTTGCGGGAACCGGATGACGCACTGGCCGCGTGAGTCATCCGACAAAGACAATGCGGCCGAACGCTCAAACGCTCAATCAGACAGGAGACAGACCTCATGAAGCGTAAACTTTTCCTCACGCTCGCTGCGGCGGCGGTGACGTCGATCGTTGCAAACGTGCCGGCCGCGCAAGCCGCCGATCAGGTCAAGATCGGCTTCCTCGTGAAGCAGCCCGAAGAGCCCTGGTTCCAGGACGAATGGAAGTTCGCCGAAATGGCCGCGAAGAAGGACGGCTTCACGCTCGTGAAGATCGGTGCGACCTCCGGTGAAAAGGTGATGAGCGCCATCGACAACTTGAAGGCGCAAAAGGCGCAAGGCTTCATCATCTGCACGCCCGACGTGAAGCTCGGGCCGGGCATCGTCGCGAAGGCGAAGGCCGACGGCCTGAAGATGATGACGGTCGACGACCGCCTCGTGGACGGCAGCGGCAAGCCGATCGCAACCGTGCCGCACATGGGCATCTCGGCCTATAACATCGGCCAGCAAGTCGGCAAGGGTCTCGCAGACGAAATCAAGAAGCGCGGCTGGGACATGAAGGATGTCGGCGCGATCGACGTGACCTACGAGGAACTGCCGACGGCCCACGATCGTACGCAAGGCGCGACCGACGTGCTCGTCGCATCGGGCTTCCCGAAGGCGAACATCATCGCCGCCCCGCAAGCGAAGACCGACACGGAAAACGCGTTCAACGCCGCCAACATCGCCATCACGAAGAACCCGCAGTTCAAGCACTGGGTGGCGTACGGCCTGAACGACGAAGCCGTGCTCGGCGCCGTGCGCGCGGCCGAAAGCCGTGGCTTCAAGGCCGACAACATGATCGGCATCGGCATCGGCGGCTCGGATTCGGCACTGAACGAGTTCAAGAAGCCGGCGGCGACGGGCTTCTTCGCGACGGTCATCATCAGCCCGAAGCGTCACGGCGAAGAGACGTCGGAAGATATGTACAAGTGGATCACGGCGGGCCAGCAGCCGCCGCTGTTGACGCAGACGACGGGTATGCTCGCCACGCGCGACGACGTAGCGAAGGTGCGTGAAGAGATGGGCCTCGCCGCGAAGTAATCGGCGTGGCTTTCCGGGCCGGCAGAAAGTTGGCGAAGTCAGCGAGGAACGTGACGCTGACTCGCGGGCCGGCCTGGATGACCCTTCAGTGCGAGGATAGGTGAGATGTCAGCAACGTTGCGATTTGACAATATCGGCAAGGTGTTTCCGGGTGTGCGCGCGCTGGACGGCGTGTCGTTCGAGGTCGAGGCCGGCCAGGTGCACGGGCTCATGGGCGAAAACGGCGCGGGTAAGTCGACGCTGCTCAAGATTCTCGGCGGCGAGTATCAGCCGGATTCGGGCCGCATCATGATGGACGGCCAGGAAGTGCGTTTTCCGACCGCGGCCGCTTCGATCGCGGCCGGTGTCGCGGTGATTCACCAGGAGCTGCAATACGTTCCGGATTTGACGGTGACGGAGAACCTGCTGCTGGGCCGGCTGCCGAATGCGTTCGGCTGGGTGGACAAGCGCGGTGCCAAGCGCTTCGTGCGCGAGCGGCTCGCGCAGATGGGCGTCGATCTCGACCCGAACGCCAGGCTCGGCAAGCTGTCGATCGCGCAGCGGCAGATGGTCGAAATCTGCAAGGCGCTGCTGCGCAACGCGCGCGTCATCGCGCTGGACGAGCCGACGAGTTCGCTCTCGCACCGCGAGACGGAAGTGCTGTTCAAGCTCGTACGCGAGCTGCAGGCCGACGGCCGCGCGCTCATCTACATCTCGCACCGGATGGACGAGATCTACGAGTTGTGCACCGCTTGTACGATTTTCCGCGACGGCCGCAAGGTGGCTTCGCATCCGTCGCTCGCCGAAGTCACCCGCGAGACGATGGTCAAGGAGATGGTGGGGCGCGAGATTTCGGACATCTACGGCTATCGGACGCGCAAGCAGGGCGACGTGCGGCTGGCCGTCGATGCGGTGGAGGGCCACGGCCTGTCCGCGCCCGCGAGCTTCAACGTGCGTGCCGGTGAGATCGTCGGCTTCTTCGGGCTGGTGGGCGCGGGACGCAGCGAATTGATGCAGCTCGTGTACGGCGCCGAAAAACGGCATGGCGGGCATCTGACACTCGACGGCGCGCCGGCCGACGACGTGAAAAGCCCGACTCAAGCGATCCGCAGGGGCATCGTGCTGTGCCCCGAAGACCGCAAGGAAGAGGGCATCGTCGCGATGGCATCGGTGTCGGAGAACATCAACATCAGTTGCCGCCGGCACTATCTGCGCGCGGGATTGTTCCTCAATCGCGCGAAAGAGGCCGAGACGGCCGACCGCTTCATCAAGCTGCTCAAGATCAAGACGCCGAGCCGGCGGCAGAAGATTCGTCTGCTCTCGGGCGGCAATCAGCAAAAGGCGATCTTGTCGCGCTGGCTCGCCGAGCCCGACCTGAAGGTCGTCATTCTCGACGAGCCGACGCGCGGGATCGACGTCGGCGCGAAACACGAGATCTATAACGTCATCTATGAACTCGCCGAACGCGGCTGCGCGGTGGTGATGGTGTCGTCGGAGCTGCCCGAGGTGCTCGGGGTGTCCGACCGCATCGTCGTCATGCGGGAAGGGCGGATCTCGGGCGAGCTCGCGCGCAGCGAGGCGAGCGAGCCGGCGCTGTTGGAGCTGGCGCTGCCGCAGGGCGGACGCGAGGCGCGCGAGGCGGCATAACGCGTTGAGCGTCGACGCGCGAGCGGTGCCGCACACGGAACGGATGCAACGAAAAACCCGTCGCGAACGACGGTGAAGGAGTCACGACATGCAAGCAAGAGAAAACCTCGTCGAGGCGGGCGCCAAGCGCGCGGCCGAGGCGTTGATCCCGCAGACGAACGATCGGCAGAAGTGGTGGCAACAGGTAACCGAATACAGTCTCATTCTGATTTTCGCCGTCATGTTCGTGACGACGTCGCTGACCGTCGATCATTTCTTCTCGATCGACAACATGCTCGGCCTGGCGCTGTCGGTCTCGCAGATCGGCATGGTGTCCTGCACGATGATGTTCTGTCTCGCGTCGCGCGACTTCGACTTGTCGGTCGGTTCGACGGTCGCGTTCGCCGGCGTGCTCTGCGCGATGGTGCTCAATGCGACGGGCAGCACGTTCATCGCGATCGTCGCCGCCGTGGCGGCCGGTGCCGCGATCGGCTGGGTCAACGGCGCCGTCATCGCCTACCTGCGCATCAACGCGCTGATCACGACGCTCGCGACGATGGAAATCGTGCGCGGCCTCGGCTTCATCGTTTCGCACGGGCAAGCCGTGGGCGTGTCGTCGGACACGTTCATCGCATTGGGCGGCTTGGCGATGTTCGGCATTTCGCTGCCGATCTGGGTCACGCTGGTCTGCTTCATCGGTTTCGGCGTGCTGCTCAACCAAACCGTGTACGGCCGCAATACCCTCGCCATCGGCGGGAACCCCGAAGCGTCGCGGCTGGCGGGGATCAACGTCGAGCGCACGCGCGTCATGATCTTCCTGATCCAAGGCGCGGTGACGGCGCTGGCCGGTGTGATTCTCGCCTCGCGCATCACGTCGGGCCAGCCGAACGCGGCCGAAGGGTTCGAGCTGAACGTGATTTCGGCGTGTGTGCTCGGCGGCGTGTCGCTGCTCGGTGGCCGCGCGACGATTTCGGGCGTCGTGATCGGCGTGCTCATCATGGGCACCGTCGAGAACGTCATGAACCTGATGAACATCGACGCGTTCTACCAATATCTGGTGCGCGGCGCGATCCTGCTCGCGGCCGTGCTGCTCGATCAGCTCAAGAACCGCGGCTCGCGCGACTGAGCGACTGAGCGACGAAGGTTTGCCGGGGCCGCGCTCGAGTTCGAGTTGCGGGCCCGGAGCTCACGGTAAAGAACGATAAAGGTAACGGAGAATTTTTCGATGGCGCTTCCCGACCACCCGCAGCTAGGCCCCTACGCGCGCTACCCTAGCCTCGTCGGCCGTACCGTGTTCATCACGGGCGGCGCGACCGGCATCGGCGCTTCGTTCGTCCAGCACTTCGCGCTGCAAGGCGCGCGCGTCGCGTTTTGCGACATCGACGCCAGCGCCGGCCAAGAACTCGCCGACGCGCTCGGCGATGCACGCGGCAAACCGCTCTTTCTGGCCTGCGACGTGACCGACATCGATGCGCTGCGCGCCGCGATCGCCGATGCGCAAAGCGCGCTCGGTCCTGTCACAGTGCTCGTCAACAATGCGGCAAACGACGTGCGGCATGCGCTCGCCGACGTGACGCCGTCCTCGTTCGACGCCGGCATCGCCGTCAATCTGCGGCACCAGTTCTTTGCCGCGCAAGCGGTTGCCGAGGACATGAAGCGCGCGGGCGGCGGCTCGATCATCAATCTCGGTTCGATCAGCTGGATGCTCAAGCAGGGCGGCATGCCCGTCTATCTGACGTCGAAGGCAGCGATCCAAGGCCTCACGCATGCGCTCGCGCGCGATCTCGGACCGTTCGGCATTCGCGTCAATGCGCTCGTGCCGGGCTGGGTCTTGACCGAGAAGCAGCGGCGGCTTTGGCTCGACGAAGCGGGCAAGCGCGCGCTGAAGGAAGGGCAATGCCTCGACGGCGAATTGATGCCCGAGGATCTGGCGCGTATGGCCCTGTTTCTGGCGGCCGACGACAGCCGCATGGTGACGGCACAGGAGTTCATCGTGGACGGAGGCTGGGCATGAGGGGCGAAGGCTTTCGGGCGTCGCTCGCCGTGCACGCGCGGTGCATGCTCGGCGAGGGGGCGACCTGGTGCGCGCGCACGGAGCGCTTCTATTGGACGGACATCGAAGGCGCGCGCTTGTATCGCTATGACCCGAGCACGGGCGAGCGCACGAGCTGGTCCATGCCCGAGCGGCTCGCGACGTTCGCGCTGTGCGCCGATCCCCATCGTCTGCTGCTGGGCCTCGCGACCCATTTGGCGTTCTTCGATTTGACGACGCACGAGATGTGCCGGATCGTCGACGTCGATTCCGAGCGCGAGACGCGCTTGAACGACGGACGCTGCGACCGGCAGGGGCGGTTCGTGTTCGGCACCAAGCACGAAGGCGCCAAACTGAGCCCGATCGGCGGCTTTTATCGTCTCAATCACGATTTGTCGCTCGAGAAGCTGCCTTTGCCCGAGCCGGCAATTTCGAACAGTATCGGCTTCAGCCCCGACGGCGCGACGATGTATTTCTGTGATACGCCGACGCGCGAGATTCTCGCTTGCGACTACGGTGCCGACGGCTCGATCGGCAACATTCGCGTGTTTACGCGCTTGCTCGACGCCGACGGCGGGCCCGATGGGTCGACGGTCGATGCCGAGGGCGGCCTTTGGAACGCGCAGTGGGGCGGCAGCCGTGTCGTGCGCTATGGGCCCGATGGCGTCGAGACCGAACGCGTAAGCGTGCCGACGAGCCATCCGAGTTGCGTGGCGCTCGGCGGCCCGCATCTCGCCACGTTGTATATCACGACCGCGCGTAGCGAACTCGATCCGGCATTGCTGGCGGCGGAAGCGGGCGCAGGCGGGGTTTTCGTGGCATCGAGCGCGCGGCGCGGGCTGCCTGAGCCGCTGTTTCTCGGGCGGTGACGGCAAACCCGGGTGAAAACCCGGACGAATTGGGTTAAACCGAAGCGGTCATCAAGGGTCAAAGGCGGCAAAAGACACGCCTTCGCATATCGCCGCGCCGGCGACGGCCGGTCCGGCGCCTCTCGACGGAGCTGATCATGAGCACAGCGAATACCGATGCCACTGTCACGAGGGGCGCGCGCGCGTCCGACACGCATGGCACGCGCGCCGAGGCGCGCAGCGCGAAGCTGGCGTCGATCGTCCAGCCGGTCCGCTCGGGGCCCGGGACGTCCGCGATCGCGCGCGGGGCGGGCGGTGTGCGCCGCAGCGCGGAGCTGACGCTGGCCAACGAGCAATTGCGCGTCGATGTCGCGCCCGCGCTTGGCGGCGGCATGACCCGTTTCGACTGGCACGGCGACGGCAGCGTGCCGACGCCGATTTTCCGCGGCTGCCCGTCGGCGCAGGCCGACACGGATCCGAACGCGCTCGCGTGCTATCCGCTCGTGCCTTACTCGAATCGGATCGGCGGCGCTCGGTTTCAATTCGAGGGGCGCGAGTTCGTCGTGCCGCGCAACCGGACCTCGGAGCCGCTGCCGATCCACGGCGACGGCTGGCTGCGAGCCTGGCGCGTGGTCGAGCGCGGCGATACGCATGCGACGCTCGCGCTCGAGCGAGAACGCGCCAAACCGTATGCCTATCGCGCGACGCTCCGATATGCGTTGGACGATGCGACGCTTTCGGTGACGCTCGCCGTCGAAAACGCCGGCAGCGAGCCGATGCCGTTCGGGCTCGGATTGCATCCGTTCCTCGCGCGCGACGGGGACACGCGGTTGTCGGCCGCGGCGGACGGACTATGGGTGCCCGGTCCCGACTGGTTGCCCGTACGCCATGTGCCGGTGCCGCCGGCCTGGACGTTCGGCGTCGCTTATCCGTTGCCCGATGCACTCGTGAACCACGCGTTCACGCAATGGAGCGGCCGGGCCGCCGTCGTTTGGCCGCGCAAGCGGCTATCGCTGACGATCGAAGGCGACGCCGACTACTATGTGCTCTATACGCCGCCGGGCGAGGATTTTTTCTGCTTCGAGCCCGTCGATCATCCGATCAACGCCGTCAATCTGCCGGGCGGCGCGTGCGAGCACGGGATGACGGTGCTGGCGCCGGGCGAGACGCTCGAGCGCGAGTTTCGCTTCACGGTCGAGCCGGTCGGCCGCTAGCGGCTGGTCGACGTCAGGGACGCCGGCGTTCGGGCGGGCGCGCCGGCGGGTAGAATACGGGCCTTTCCCGCCACCGGCACGCATTTCGATTTCGCCATGTCCACCTCATACTCGTTCGTCCGCTCGCTGAGCGACGCCTGGCAGCGCACGGGCTCCTTGCTGTGCGTCGGCCTCGACCCCGAACCGTCGCGTTTCCCGGGCGCGTTCGCGAACCGCCCCGACAAGATTTTCGATTTCTGCCGCGACATCGTCGATGCCACGGCCCCGTTCGCGAGCGCGTTCAAGCCGCAGATCGCCTACTTCGCCGCGCACCGCGCCGAGGATCAGCTCGAGGCGCTGATCGCGCACGTCCATGACAAACATCCGGGGCTGCCCGTCGTCCTCGATGCCAAGCGCGGCGACATCGGCAGCACCGCCGAGCAATACGCGCGCGAGGCGTTCGAGCGCTACCGCGCCGATGCGGTGACGGTCAATCCGTACATGGGTTTCGATTCGATCGAGCCGTACCTCGCGCACGAAGGCAAGGGCGTCGTCGTGCTGTGCCGCACGTCGAACCCGGGGGGCTCGGATCTGCAGTTTCTGGAAGCGGGCGGGCGGCCGCTCTATCAAGTCGTCGCTTCGCTGGCCGCCGAGAAATGGAATGCGAGCGGGCAACTCGCGTTGGTGGTCGGCGCCACGTTTCCGAAAGAGATCGAGATCGTGCGCGGCCTTGTCGGCGACATGCCGCTTCTGATTCCGGGAATCGGCGCTCAAGGCGGCGACGTCGAGGCGACGGTGCGCGCCGGACGCACGAGCGCCGGCGCGGGGATGATGATCAATTCGTCGCGCGCGATTCTCTATGCGGGCAAGGACGAGCACTTCGCCGAGGCCGCCGCGCGCGCCGCTCAGGACACGCGCGACAAGATCAACGCTTATCGCTGATCGGCTCGCTTGCTCGAGCGCCGGCTGCGCGAGCAAGTTCTACCTGCGCTCGCTATAGCGCCTACCCATCCGGTGTGCGCTGTTGCGGACCCGCTCAGCACTCGCTTTTATAAGCTCCTCGGCGGCTGCTTTTGCAAGCCCCTCATCGCTCGCTTTTCTCGATGTGATCGAGCAGGCCGCGCAGCGCATGCGCGGCCGCCTGGACGCGGATCTGTTCGCGATCGCCCTTGAACACGTGCGTTTCGGCCGATGTTTCGAGGCGATTGCTCCAGGCGAAGCAGACCATCCCCACGGGCTTCGTCTCGGTGCCGCCGCCGGGGCCGGCCACGCCCGTGATGGCGAGCGACACCTGCGCGCGGCTGTTGCGCAGCGCGCCTTCGGCCATGGCGCGCGCTACGTTCTCGCTGACGGCGCCGTGCCTGTCGATCAGTTCGGTCGGCACGCCGATCATTTCCGTCTTCGCTTGATTCGAATAGGTCACGAACCCGCGCTCGAACCATCCGCTGCTGCCCGAGATGTCGGTGACGGCCGTGGCGACCATGCCGCCGGTGCACGACTCGGCGGTCGCGAGGAAGAGGCGCATCTCGCGCAGCTTGTTGCCTGCGCGTACGGCGAGTTGATGAACGACGGAATCGGTGGGCATTGCGATGATCTCGGATTCAAAGGGTGATGCTCAAATGGTCATGCGCCAGAGCGCGATGACGAGCAGCGTGAAGAAAGCGGCGACGAGATCGTCGAGCATGATGCCGAAGCCGCCTTTGACGCGGCGATCGAAGTAGCGGATCGGCGGCGGCTTGACCATATCGAAGAAGCGAAACACCAGGAACGCCCAGAGCTGGCCCGAGAAGGTTTCGGGCGTCACGAACAGCAGCACGAGCCAAAACGCGACGATCTCGTCCCAGACGACCGGGGATGGATCGTCCGTGCCCATCTTGCGCGCGGTGAATCCGGTCATGTAGATGCCGGCGAAAAAGCCGACGACGATCAGCGCCGCCCAAGCGGCGACGGTGAGCCGGCCGTCGAGCGCGGCGAACGAGGCCCACGCGAACAGCGTTCCCGCCGTGCCCGGCATGATGGGCGAGAGCCCGCTGCCGAAGCCGAGCGAGAACCAATGGATCGGGTTCGAAAGCATGAAGCGGGCGCTCGCGCGGCGCTTCTTCGAGGGCGAATGGGGCGTTGCCGGCGGCGGCGTGCCGGGGAGCGTCGGGTCAGTGTGCATCGAAATGGTCGAAGCCGTGCAGCGTCAAGGAGAGCGGGGAGCGCGACGCGTCGTGCCATGCAATCGACGGCTCGTCGGTCGCATGACGCAGGGCACTTATTGTACCGATCCGCGTGACGGCGACGTTCACGCGCGCGCCGGCATCGGTGATCGCTTCCCGCACGTGCCGCGGTGCCGTGAAGATGAGTTCGTAGTCGTCGCCGCCCGCAAGCGTGCACTGCCGCTGCGTCTCGATGGGCAGCTTGCTCATGGCGCTCGAGCGCGGGACGGCGTCGACGTCGATCGAAGCCCGCATGCGCGAGCGCTCGAGGATGTGGAGCAAGTCGCCCGCCAAGCCGTCCGAGACGTCCAGCGCGGAATGCGCCAGACCGCGCAGCGCGAGCCCGAGTGCGACGCGCGGCTCGGGGCGCTCGAGCGCATGGTGCAGCGAGGCGCGCTCGCGCTCGTCGAAGCGCTCCGCGGGCCATTCGCCGCGCAAGATGCCGAGTCCTGCCCGCGCGTCGCCGAGCGTGCCCGATACCCAGACGTCGTCGCCGTCGCGTGCGCCGTCGCGGCGCAGCGCGGCCTGCGCCGGCACGTCACCGAAGATGGTGACGCACAGGTTCAACGGCCCGCTCGTCGTATCGCCGCCGATCAACTCGCAATCGAACCGGTCCGCGAGCGCGAACAGGCCCTCGGCGAACGCTTCGAGCCAGGCTTCGCGCGGCGTTTCGAGCGCGAGCGAAAGCGTGAATGCGCGTGGCTTCGCGCCCATCGCGGCCAGGTCCGACAGGTTGACGGCGAGCGTCTTGTGGCCGAGCGCCTGTGGATCGACGTTCGGCAGGAAATGCCGGCCTTCGACGAGCATGTCCGTCGAAACGGCCAGCGATTCACCGGGGTCGGGGGCGATCAGCGCGCAATCGTCGCCGATGCCGAGCGTGGCTCTGCGAGGGCCTTGGCGTGCGCGCTGCGCGAAGAAGCGATCGATCAGCGCGAACTCGGAAAGGGACATAAAAGGGGCTTGTCAACGTGAGCGGTTGCGACGGCGGGTTCGCGCTCGGCGCACCCGGCCGGACGGACAGGGCGTCCGGAGAGGGGGGCGAATGGCGCTACAATGCATCGAACTCTCATTCTAATCCGCGTAACAAGCAAACAGACTGGACTCACGACCTCATGTCTACGAATTCCACCACCGCCAAGGCGAAGCTTCGCGAAGCCGCGCTCGATTATCACGAGTTTCCTTCGCCGGGCAAGATCGCCATCGCGCCGACGAAGCAGATGATCAACCAGCGCGATCTG
>NZ_QRGA01000031.1 GCF_003367175.1 Trinickia dinghuensis
GCGCAGGTGCTCGCCCTTGTGCAGGCGTGCGTTGTACAGGCTCCACAGTTCCGGGCGCTGGGCCTTCGGATCCCATTGGCCGAACTCGTCCCGGAACGAGAAGATGCGTTCCTTGGCGCGGGCCTTCTCTTCGTCGCGGCGCGCACCGCCGATCAGCGCCGTGTAGCCGTGCGCCTCGATCGTCTCGAGCAGCGTCACCGCTTGCGCCGCGTTGCGCGAATCGGTCTCGCGGCGCAGGCGCACCGTGCCGCGCTTGATCGAATCCTCGACGTGGCCCACGACCAGTTGCGCACCGATCTGCTCGGCGCGGCGATCGCGGAAATCGATCACCTCGGAATAGTTGTGGCCCGTGTCGATATGCACGAGCGGGAACGGCAGCGACGTGGCGCGCTTGGCGCCCAGGCCGAATGCTTTCAGCGCCAGATGCAGCACCACGACCGAATCCTTGCCGCCCGAGAACAGCAACGCCGGCTTACTGCACTCGGCCACGAGCTCGCGCAGGATGTGGATCGATTCGGCCTCGAGCCAGTCGAGGTGGTCCATGCGGGTCGCACTGACCGTGAGCGGGGTCTTCGCGGAGGGTTCGGCAATCGTGCTCATGTTTAACGGTTTCCTATCGTTTGTCCGTGGGCCGTGCACAGAGCGGGCCGTCACGACATTCGGATACTGCATATGCTGATGCTGCTTGACGCCGCGGCAGGCTCAGGCCGATGCCGGCGTGTCAGCCGCGCCCGGCGCGAACTGGATGGTCGACGTCACGTGCAACCCGCATTCCTTCGAGTCGCGCGATTCCCACCACCAGCGTCCCGCGCGGCTGTCCTCGCCGGGACGGACCGCGCGCGTGCAAGGCTCGCAGCCGATGCTCGGATAGCCGCGCGCATGCAGCGGATTGACGGGCACGTCGAACAGCTTGAGGTAGGCCCACACTTCGCCTTCGGTCCAATCCGCCAGCGGATTGTATTTCGCGATGTTTCGCGCCGCGTCGCGCTCCTCTTCATGGAGCTCGGTGCGCGTGACCGACTGCTCGCGGCGCTGGCCCGTTACCCAGGCATCGACACCGGCGAGCGCCCGGTTCAAAGGCTCGACCTTGCGAATCTCGCAGCAGCGCTTGCGCAATTCGACGCTTTCGTAGAACGCGTTGAGGCCATGCGTCTTCGCGTATTCGTCGACCGCTTCGGCTTGCGGATGAAACTGCTCGATCTCGTAGCCGTAACGCTCGCGAACACGATCGATCATGCCGAGCGTCTCCGCGTGCAAGCGGCCCGTATTGAGCGAAAAAATCCCAATCGGCGCCTGGCGCGACAAAATCGCATGCGTCAGCACCATATCCTCCGCCGCCAAGCTGCTCGCGAGCTTGATCCTTGCGTGGCGCTGCGCGATATCGTCGACGAACGCGTGCAGCCGCTCGATCTTCGCTTCGAACGCGGCATCGACGGGCGCGCTGGCCGGGGTCCGGTCCTGGCTCATGCGGACTGCTCCGATTCCAGCGCCGCGCGGCGACGGAACAGCGGCTGAGGCGTCTCGAACGAGCCCTGATACTTGACCGTGAACTCCTCGAACGCACGCAGCGCATCGTGGATGTCCTTGTCGGCCCGCACGGCGTAAGCATCGAAGCCGCAACGGAACATGAAGTTCAGCTGATCGCGCAGCACGTCGCCGATCGCGCGCAGCTCGCCGCGCCAGCCGTAGCGCTCCCGCAGCAAACGTGCCGTGCTGTAGCCGCGGCCGTCGCGGAATACCGGGAAATCGACGCCGATCAGCGAGATCTTGTCGAAATCGCCGGCCAGTTCGCCCGGTTCGTCGTCCGGTGCGAGCCACACGCCGAGATCGGCGGTGGTGCGCGTCGCGACGAGCGCGTCGCGCAAGGTTTTCCACAGCGCAAACGGAACGAGGACACGGCCTACCGGCAGCGCATCGAGCGCCGGCAGCGTGCCGTCCTCGGCCGCCCGCACGACCGTCCAGTCGTCACGCACCACGGAGCGATTCTTGATAATCGAAGTCATCTGCAAATATCCCTGTTCGCCCTGCGGTTACGCATGCGCCGGCTGGCGCGACGCGTAGACGCGTTCCTTGAACGGCGCAACGCCGATCCGGTTATAGGTATCGATGAAGCGCTCGCCGTTGATACGGTTCTCGACGAACGTATCGATCACCTTGCTCATGACGTCGGGCATTTCCTCCGCCGCGAACGACGGCCCGATCACGCGGCCGAGGCGGGCGCCCTCGCCCTGCTCGCCGCCGAGCGTCACCTGGTACCACTCGGACCCGTCCTTGTCGACGCCGAGGATGCCGATGTTGCCCACGTGGTGATGGCCGCACGAATTGATGCAACCCGAGATGTTCAGCGACAGGTCGCCCAGATCGTAGACATAGTCTAGATCGTCGAAGCGATCCTGGATGGCCTGCGCGATCGGCAGCGACTTCGCATTGGCGAGCGAGCAGAAATCGCCGCCCGGGCACGCGATGATGTCGGTCAGCAAACCGAGATTCGGGGTTGCGAAGCCTTGCTTCTTCGCTTCTTCCCAAACGGCGAACAGGTCGCGCTTGCGCACGTCGGCCAGAATCAGGTTCTGCTCATGGGACACGCGCACTTCGCCGAACGAATACTGGTCGGCCCAATCGGCCACCGCTTCCATCTGCTCGGCCGTCGCGTCGCCCGGCGCGCCCTTGGCCGGCTTCAACGAAAGCGTGACCGCGGCATAGCCCGGCACCCGGTGCGGGCGCATGTTGCGCTCGATCCAGCGCGCGAACGCACGGTTTTCGAGCAGGTGCTTTTCGAACGACGCATCGGTGTCCGACAGCTTTTCGTAAGTATGCGGCTCGAAATGGCGCGCGACGCGATCGAACTCGGCTTGCGTCAGCGTCGAGGGGCCATCCTTCAGGTGCTGCCATTCCGCTTCGACTTGCTCGGCAAACTTCGCCGGGCCGAGCGCCTTCACGAGGATCTTGATCCGCGCCTTGAACATGTTGTCGCGGCGGCCGAAACGGTTGTAGACGCGCAACACCGCCTCGCAGTAGGTCAGCAGATGCTGCCACGGCAGGTTTTCGCGAATGATCGAGCCGACGATCGGCGTACGGCCGAGGCCGCCGCCCGCGAGAATCGCGCAAACCACTTCGCCCGCTTCGTTCTTCGACAGGTAGACGCCCAGATCGTGGATCTTGACCGCAATGCGGTCTTCCTTCGACGAGCAGACAGCGATCTTGAACTTGCGCGGCAGCCAGCTGAATTCGGGATGGAACGTCGACCATTGGCGCAGAATCTCAGCCCAGGGACGCGGATCGACGATCTCGTCGGGGGCCACGCCGGCGAACTGGTCGGCCGTGATGTTGCGGATGTCGTTGCCCGACGTCTGGATGCCGTGCATCTGCACCGAGGCGAGGTCGGCCAGCAGATCGGGGGTCTCCTCGAGCTTGATCCAGTTGTACTGGATGTTCGTGCGCGTCGAGAAGTGTCCGTAGCCGCGGTCGTACTTGCGCGCGATGTGCGCGAGCATGCGCAGTTGATCGGTACGCAGGTTGCCGTACGGAATCGCGATGCGGTGCATGTAGGCGTGACGCTGCATGTAGAGACCGTTCTGCAGGCGCAGCGGGCGGAACTCGTCCTCGCTCAATTCGCCCGACAAGCGGCGGCGGACTTGGTCGCGGTATTGCGCGACGCGCTCGTCGACGATGGTCTGGTCGTACTGATCGTATTGATACATTCGGGACCCCAGGTTGTGTCGCGCCGCGTCCTGGTACGCGGCGCCCGAATCTCTATCGAGGCAGACGACAGGCCTTCGTTCAGACCGACCTGTCATTTGCTAATGACGAAAACAGCTATACATATTGAAAAACGTGCGTCGATCGTAATAAACTGGCCTTATATTTCAAACGACTAAAAAATTCTTTCCTTATGCCTATAGGGTTATAAATGAACCTGCACCAATTTAGGTTCGTGCGCGAGGCCGTCCGGCAGAACTTCAACCTGACCGAAGCCGCCAAGGCGCTGTATACGTCGCAGCCGGGCGTCTCGAAGGCCATCATCGAGCTGGAGGATGAGCTGGGGGTCGAGATCTTCACCCGTCACGGCAAGCGCGTGCGGTCGCTGACGGAGCCTGGGCGCATCATCCTGGCCTCGGTCGAGCGGATCCTGCAGGAGGTCGAGAGCCTGAAGCGCGTGGGCAAGGACTTCGCGGCGCAGGACCAGGGCAACCTCGTGATCGCCGCCACGCACACGCAGGCGCGCTACTCGCTGCCCAGCGCGATCGCCGAGTTCAAGAAGCGGTTTCCGAAGGTGCATCTGTCGATCCTGCAAGGCAGCCCCACCCAGGTGGCGGAGATGGTCATGCACGATCATGCGGACGTCGCCGTGGCAACCGAGGCGATTTCGTCATACAAGGAACTCGTCTCGCTGCCCTGCTTCCAGTGGCATCACGTGGCCATCATGCCGGCCGATCATCCGCTCTTGCAGCGCAAGCAGCTCTCGCTCGAGGATCTGGCGCAGTACCCGCTGATTACGTACGACAACGCGTTCGCCGGGCGCACGAAGATCAATCAGGCGTTTTCACTGCGGGGGCTCGCACCGGACATCGTGCTCGAGGCGATCGACGCGGACGTCATCAAGACCTATGTCGAACTGGGCTTGGGCGTAGGCATCATGGCCGACATCGCGTTCAATGCCGAGCGCGACCGCCATTTGCGCGCGATGCCGGTCGGGCACCTGTTCGGCAGCAACCTCACGCGCGTCGCGCTCAAGCAAGGCGCCTATCTGCGCAGCTATGTGTATACGCTCGTCGAGCTGCTTTCGCCGACGCTCAACCGCAAGCTGATCGAGCAGGCGCTGAAGGGCGAGCACGAGAACTACGAACTGTGAGGCGGAATCGGGCAGCCGCCGGGCGAACGCTTGCTCGGACGGAGGCTTCCCTTCGAGCCTTCGGGACTTTCAAGCCCAAGACTAAGTAACCTAAGTAGCGAACCCTAGGAGACCATGGCATGGCGTTGTCCGCCCCCTTCCGCCGCGCGCTTGCGCTCGCGTCGTTTGCATTCGTTTGCGCGGCGCAAGCCGTTCCGGCGCAGGCCGACGTCAAAGTTGGCGTCGATTTGTCGTCGACGGGTCCGGCCGCCGTCATCGGCATCACGAGCAAGAACGCGATGCTGATGTGGCCCAAGACGATCGCCGGGCAGCCGGCGCAGTACATCTTCCTCGACGACGGCTCCGATCCGGGCACGGCCGTGCGCAACATCAACAAGCTGATCCACGAAGATCATGTCGACGTGATCGTCGGCCCGAATGTCACGCCGGCCGCGTTGGCCGCGCTCGATCCGGTGGCCGCGTCGCATACGCCGATGATCACGCTGGTCGGCGCCGGCGTCGTGGTCGAGCCGCAGGCCGGCCCGCGCGTCTGGGCGTTCAAGATGGCGGCGAGCGACAGCGCGCTGGCCGACGTCATGACGCGCTACATGTCGAACCATGGCGTGAAGACGGTCGGCTTCATCGGGTTCGCCGACAGCTACGGCGACGGCTGGCTCAAGGAGTTTTCGACGTTCGCGAAGCTGCGCCACATCTCGATCGTCGCGACCGAGCGCTACAACCGCACCGATTCGAGCGTGACGGGACAAGTGCTCAAGCTGATGGAAGCCAAGCCCGATGCGATCCTCGTCGCCGGAGCGGGCACGCCGGCCGTGCTGCCGCAGCGCGAACTGGTCGAGCGCGGCTTCAAGGGGCCCATCTACCAAACGCACGGTATCGCGACGCCCGCGTTCATCAAGCTCGGCGGCAAGGATGTCGAAGGCACGCTGTTCCCGACGCAGCCCGCTATCGTCGCGCGCACGCTGCCGGCCGATCATCCGTCGAAGAAGGAGGCACTGGCCTTCGTCAACGCGTATGAAGCGAAGTACGGCGCGGGTACGGTGACGCAGTTCGCCGCCGACGCGGCCGGTGTTTATCCGCGGCTGAACGATGCGGTTGCGCGGGCGCTGAAGACGGCGCAGCCCGGCACGGAGGCGTTTCGCGTGGCGCTGCGCGGCGCGCTGGAGCAGGCGCACGAGATCGTCGTGCCGAACGGCGTCGTCAATACCAGCGCGAGCGATCACGTCGGGCTCGATCAGCGCGCGAGCGTGATGGGAACGATCAAGGGCGGGAAGTTCGTTTATCTGAGCCAGTAAGGAAGCCGCCGCGCGCAGGAAACGTCGCGGGCGGCGCGGCTTGTCAAGCGAGACGATTTCTGACACAATCTCGCTCTTCCGTTCGGAGCCCATTTGGCGCCGACGAATGCCCGGGTGGTGAAACAGGTAGACGCAGGGGACTCAAAATCCCCCGCCGCAAGGCGTGCCGGTTCGAGTCCGGCCCCGGGCACCAGGGATTAAAAAAGCCTCGCAAGATTTCGGTCTTGCGAGGCTTTTTGTTTGGGGCGGATCCCGCTGCAGTTAGGCTGCCACCAAGATACGCGGTGCGTGAGACAAGCTTGCGTTTTTGATTCACTAACTATACCCGTCCGGATATAGACAACTAGGTGGCATGCTGTGAGATGCACGCCAGGTCTCAAAAGCTGCACGACCCTATCTGGGATTTCGCCCGCCTCGTTAGAATCAAAGCACGCAGCGAGCAAGGAACCCGCGTAGCCGGTCGACTCCGTCCAGCAGTTTGGCGTCGGAGCTGACGGCATGGCACCAACGCAGCCATCCATCACCCTCGGGGCCGAAGGCCGAGCCGGGAGCGAGGCCGAGGCCTGCTTCGCTCACCAGCTTTTTGGCGAGGCCCAGGGAATCGTTGTGGCCGGCGATTCGGAAGAATACGTACATCGCGCCGCCGGCATCGGGTACCTCTACGCCCGGAAGCGTTGTCAGAGCGTGCGAGAGTAGCGTCCGCGTATGCGACAACATTTCTCTGAGACGCGTAACTTCGGGTTCGCCCTTCTGTAGGGCAATCGATGCCGCGCGCTGCACCGGCTCGAACATGCACGAGAAGTTGTACTCGATGAGTTTGGCGATGTCGGCCATGAGCTCATGCGGCGCCACCATCCAGCCCGCGCGCCAACCCGTCATGCACCAAGCCTTCGAGAAGCTGTTGACCGAGATGATGCGGTCGCCGTCTTCGTAGTGTTTCAGAAACGATGGGGCCGAGCGGCGACTCGGATCGTAGACCAGTCGCTCGTAAACATCGTCGCAGACGATCCAAATGCCATGCTTTCGGCAATGCTGAAGTATGACCGCGATGCTTTGCTCGTCGATGGTCCAACCCGTGGGGTTGTTCGGCGAATTGATGAGCAACGCCTTCGTTCCGGGCGTCAGCGCATTCAGAAGCTGATCGAGGTCGAGTGTCCATCTGCCGTCGCGGACGCTTAGCGGAACGCGCGCGACTTTAGCGCTGAGAATCTTGGGGATCTCGCAGACATTAGGCCACAGCGGTGTGATGGTGACGACACGGTCCCCGGCAGACAGCAACAGTTCGGACGCGATCAAAAGACCCGTAACACCGGAGCTGATCGCGGCGATACGCTCCGCGCCAATCGGCCGCCTGTGCAATTCCGAGAGGTAAGTAGCGATGCTTTCCCGCAGATAGGGACGTCCGAGGTTCTGAGAGTAAAAGGTCTCGCCTTCGCTGATCGCGCGTGCCGCCTCTTCGCGGATGAAGCTGGCGGTTGCCACATCGGATTCCCCGAACCAAAAAGGCAAGACATCGGTTCGGCCCATGCCGCTGTTGGCGACCTCGCGAATAAGAGAGCCGGCTAAGGCCTGGATTGAGGCTCTGGCTTCGACAGGGTGTATCGGGTTCTGAGTCATGGGCATCTCGAACGGTTCAGAAATCGCGGTAGCGCGATCCTAGTTCTAGGTGCTCTATGTTCTCATGCCGTGCGTCGGCGCTAACCGCAAAACGACGATCTCACCCCAGCAAAACCTTAATCCCCTCCCCCGCCGCCCGAGCGACCCCAACGAGCCGCGTCTCGGACATCCCCTCGCGCGCACTACCCGACAAACCGGACATCACCGTCGCGACATAGTCCCTAACGGCATCGGCCTTCTTCGGATGCGTCTTTGCCACATACACGCGAACCTGTTCACGCCTCCTCTCCGCAATCCGCCGCGCAAGCACCGCGCTCTCGCTTTCGTCGTTGCCTCGCGCCGCCTCGAGCACGAGGCAACCGGTCCGCTGCGGATCGTGCGCATAGCTTCGCGCCGCGCGTGCTAGCAGATCAGCCAGTGCATCCGCCGGATCACGATCCGCACGCAGGATATCGGCAAGCGCGAGTTCGGTACTCGCATACCGCTCCAGCACGCGCTCGAAGAACGCCGCCTTGCTGCCGAACGCCGCATAGAAGCTCGGCGGCTTGATACCCAGCGCATCCGTCAGCGCGCTCAGTCCAACCGCGTCGTAGCCCGCCGCATGGAACATGCGCTGCCCCATCTCCAGCGCCGCCTCCGGATCGAACGCACGCGGCCGGCCACGTCCGGCCTTCGTTCCCGCATTTAAATTAGTGCTCACTATAAAATTCCTTGCGTCACCGTTTATCGAAATATATAGTGCTCACTATATTAATTCAAGCGACCCCTCGAAAAGGACGAGATCCCCTTATGAGCAGCAGTCCCTTCACACCGTGGTCGACCACGCCCGCGCGCACCACCAAGCGCGGTCATTTCTGGGTACCGGGAGAACGCATCGCAATCGGCGAACGCACCTATCAACGCGGGCCGATGTACGTCGAATGGGAAGCGCCCGAGCACGTCACACGCCGTTGGCCAATCGTGCTGATGCACGGCGGCGGGTTTCAAGGCACGGAATGGTTCGACACACCGGACGGACGGCCAGGCTGGGCGCAGCGCCTAGTGGAGGCCGGCTATGCGGTGCTCGTCGTCGACCGGCCCGGACACGGACGCTCGCCCTATCACGTCGACACGATCGGCCCCATGGGTCCACCTTTCTCGTACGAAGGCGGCCGCCAAATCTACTTCCCCGGCGACGACGCGCGACATACGCAATGGCCGTTCGATGCCGCCGATGAACCCGCGATGGACGAGTTCATCGCGGGTTACGGCCCGCTGCCGGCCGACCTGGAAGCCTCGCAGACGATGGACGCGGACCGCACCGCGGCGCTGCTCGATCGGATCGGCCCGGCGATTTTGATCACACATTCGGCATCGGGACCGGACGGCTGGCTCGTGGCCGATCGACGTCCGCATCTGGTCAAGGCGATCGCGGCGATCGAGCCGATGGGACCGCCGTTCGCGACGATTCCGAACATCGGCCCGATGCGCTGGGGACCGACGGCCGCACCGCTGCGATTCGAGCCGCCGACGAACGATCCGGACGTACTGCGCCGCGCACAGCCCGGGGATTTCAGGCTGCCGTCGCTGGCCGGCTTGCCGATTCTGATCGTGACCGCGGAGGCCTCCGCATTCGCCGCGGCCAGTCCGCCGACCGCCGCATTTCTCAACGCATGTGGTGCGTCTGCCGAACTCCTGGAGCTAGCGGATCACGGCGTGCACGGCAACGGGCACGGGCTCATCTACGAGAAGAACTCCGACGAAGCGCTAGCGCCCGTGCTCGACTGGCTCACGCAGCACGCGCAAGCCACGAGCGACGCGCGCCAAGCCTGACTATCGCCAGCGACTCACTCCCCAAAGGAACACCCCATGGAAATAGGCATCATCGGTCTCGGCGCGATGGGACGCGCGATGGCGAGCAACCTAGTACGCGCAGGGCACAACGTGAAAGCGTGGAACCGCTCGGGCGGCTCGGTCGATGGCGTGGCGATCGTCGCTTCGCCCGTCGATGCGTTTCAGGGCGATATCGTGCTGACGATGCTGTCGGACGACGACGCGATCCGCTCCACGCTCATCGCGCCCGATGTACTGGCACACGCGAAACCCGGCCTCGTGCATGTCGTCACATCGACGATCTCCGTCGCGTTCGCTCGAGAACTCGTCGCGGCGCACGAGGCAGTAGGCATCGGCTACGTCTCCGCTCCCGTGCTCGGACGTCCCGACGTCGCGGCCAAGGGCGCACTCAACATCCTGGCGGCCGGCCTACCCGAAGCGGTGGACAAAATACGGCCAGCACTCGATGTCATCGGCGGACGTGTCTGGGACATGGGCACGAGCGCACCGACCGCGAACGCCGCGAAAATCGCTTGCAACATGATGATTTCGATGGCGATCGAGGCGATGGCAGAAGGGATCGTGCTGACCGAGGCGAACGGTTTGCCGCGCGAGCGCTTCTTCGATCTGATCTTGAACACGCTCTTCGGCAGCCGTTCGTACCAGGTCTACTCGGCTCAAATCGCGGATGGCAGCCACGATCCCGGTTTCAAGGCGACGCTAGGCTTGAAGGATTTGCGGCTCGCGTCCGAAGCCGCCGACGACGCGGGGCGCGCTTTGCCGATGCTCACCGCCGTCCATCGCCGGATGGCCGACGCGATCGAAGCAGGACTGGGCGAGCGAGATTGGTCGGCCATGGCGAAATTCACCATCGAAGGTGCGAACCCATAGGCCGCACTCACTCTTCAGAAAGCTCATGCCCAGCGGCCGGCCCAGACACCGGTCGCCGCCCCGTGCACGGCACGGCGATGCGCGACGCGAGCGCAGCAGGCAAACAATATCGCCGCCGCCAATGCCGCGAGATCGATAGCGGCCAGCGCCCAATCGTGTCGCGCGATCGAAAACGCTAGACCGTCACCGGTCAGCAAGGCGTCGGCAATCGCAATGCTCGCGGACATCAACGAGGCCACGGCCAGCAGATCACGGGCAGCGAAGATCGGCGTGCGCAACGTGGAATATCCAAGGCACACAGCCAGGGCGGCTCCGAAGCTTCGCGCGGCGCCGACCTCCGGCCAGCACAGCGCGCCGACAAACGCGGCCGCGATTCCCACGCATGTGCCGACGCACACCCCCACGGTCGCCCGCGCCACATTGCGCGCCGCGCGCGGCTGCATCGACGTATCGCGTTTGCGCCGCGCCTCGAGCCACATCAAATTTCCGGTCAGCACCATGGCCGCGCCGCATAGACCAAGCACGAAATAGATCCAGCGCAGCGTGAGCCCGCCATAGGTGCCGAAATGCAATCCGTAGATTGCGCTGCCGATCGCATGGTTCGCATCGCGCGCCCCGGGCGTCTGGTTGCCCATCACTGCGCCGGTGTTCAACCGCAATGCGATCGCACCTTGCGTCCCCAGCGCATTCGGAACATCGCCCCAAACTTCGACGAATCCGTCCGGCTTGCCATAGCCGACGAACGTGATCCATTTCGGATCGAGATCCGGCACACGGCGCCGCGCGGCGTCGAGAAGTTGCCCCGCCCGCAGCGGCGCTGCATGAGACGCCTCTTCGCGCGACGGCGCCGCGGCTTGCGCGACGGGCGACCGCATCGCCGGCAGCGCCGCCGACAGTTCGTGACCGAACGCCACGTTGAACACGAAGACGATCACCGTAGTGAGGCACATGAAGGCGCCGGTGATCGCGATCATCGCGTAGAACGGCAGCGCGAACAGTCCGAGTGCGTTGTGCGCATCCTGCCAAAAGCGCTTGCGATTCTTGCCGGGCCGCAACGCGAACAGGTCTTTCGTCAGCCGCGGCAGATGCACGATCAACCCGCTCACGAGCGCAAAGCCGAACGCGATCGACACCGCGCCCATCAGATACCGCCCGAACGGCGGCAACGCCAGCGCATAGTGCAGTCGGTCCAAGAACGCGGCCAGCCGCGGCGTGTCGTGCGAAACGAGCGCCGAAGCGCCCGAACCGTTCGCGGTGCGCCGGGAGAGGGCCACGTAATGCCAGCGACGACCCTCGAACCAGAACGCCGTCGGGTCCGGCATCGCCGCCGTCGGCCACATGATGCCGAGCCGCGATGCAGCTACCGGATGCGCCGCCAGCACCGCCGACGTCAGCCGATCGACATCGGCAATGGACGGCTGCACGTGGCGCGCCTGCGGACGCTCCCAACGGCTGATCGGATCTTGAAACATCGTCAGCGCGCCGCCGACGAACGCGACAAAGAGCGCGAGCCCGGCCACGATGCCCGTCCACGTGTGCAGCCAGTGATAGGCGCGAAGGACTTGTGCACGCATCGTCAACTCGCCATGCCAATGAATCTTGCCGCGAAGAACAGCGCGCTGGCCGCGGTGTACGCGCCCAACAGCACCGCAACGAACCGACGCCGCGACGAAACCGCCATCAGCCACGATGCAATGCCGATCCACATCGGAATCGCGAGCACCATCGCGCCGATCGCCGAATGACGCCAGCCGCCGGGCAGCAGCATCGCGAATCCGGCGCATAGCGCAATGGAAAGCGGCAACGTTGACGCGAGCGTGATCATGAAGCGATACGGCATGTGCTTCCTCCCGCGGTTGCTTTGCGCAGGCGCCGGGCCCCTTCGACAGAGAAAGGCACCACGCTGCAACATGCACCGATCGATACACACGCCGCGCACAGGCCCGGCAGCCAACCGAGTGCATCGATCCAGACTGCGGCCGACACCAGCGCGCAGACAGCCGCGAGCCATTGGGCACGACGACGGCCCGCTACCACCGCAAGGGCGGCTGCCGGCGACGCTCGCCATGCGAACATCGCCGAGCCGAGGCTACCGGCGAGCGCGATCCAACCGCTCATTGCACACACCTCGCAGCGAACAAATGTTCATATCCTGCCGTGCTTGTCATCCTCATGGCGTTTGCTCGCTTAGACCTCAGAAGTCGGTCGACAACGACAACATCACCGTGCGCGGGGCGCCCTGGGTCAGATAACCGCCCAGTGCCGAACTCCAGTAAGCGTGATTGGCGACGTTGAGCACCATCGCGCGAAGTTCCGTCTCATGGCCGAAGACTTTCCGCCGATAGCGTGCGCCGACATCGAAGCGCGTCCACGGTGCGATCGACAACTGGTTTGCCGCATCGAGATACTGCTTGCTCGTATAGGTCGCGCGCCCCATCAACGTCACGCCCTTCAGCTCCGGAATGTCCCACTCACCGTTTAGCGTGAACAGATAACGCGGCACACCGATTGGTTCGTTGCCGTCGTCGAGCCCGCCTTGCGTGCCACGCAATCTTGCATCGATCACGGTGCCGCCGGCGATCAGGCGAACGCCTTTAATCGGCTCGCCGTACACCGACGCTTCGATGCCGCGGTGACGTTGATCGCCATTCGTGCCATAGATGTTGGTCGTCGGATCGACATACGCCGAGGGCTGATCGATCTGATACATCGCGAACGACGCGCCATAGCGATTCGCGTCGTATTTGACGCCCGCCTCGACCTGCCGCGATCGATAGGGCGAGAGCACCTGATTCGCGTTGCGCGCCGTGTTGGGTGCCTGTCCGCCTTGCGACAGCGCCTCGGTCCGGTTCACGTAGAACGACACGTGTTGCCACGGTTTGACGACGAGCCCGAACACGGGCGTCGTCGCGGACTGATCGTAGATCGACGATACGGCCCCCGTGTAGCCGAAATCGTCGACATGCAGCTTCTGGTACCGAGCGCCCGCCGTCAACAGAACGCGGTCGTTCAGCAGACCAAGCGTGTCGGCGATCGCTGCGCTGCGCATCAGCGTCGTGCTGGTCAAACCCGGATTGGAGAGATTGCCGCCGGCAAACGCGGTGGCCGGCAGCGGCACCTGGGGCGTGTCGTAAAGGCTCGTCGGAAAGGTGCTCGACATGCTGTACGCGCTGTACGTATTCAGATGCGAAATCGACACGCCCGCACTGATCCGATGCGTGACCTGACCGGTCGCGAATCGGCCGCGCACGCCGGCCTCGCCCGCTACGCCGTCCGCTTTATACGGCACGCCGAGCCGGTAGCCGGTCGTGCTCGTGGGCGAAACGAACGTTGGCGACTCGTATTGACCGCCCTCGTTGTCGTGATGCACGCCCGCGCTCGCATAGGCTGTCCATCCCGGAAGGAAGTCGTATTCGGCACGCACCATGCCGATCGTGTCTTCGAGCGTGCTGTAGTTCCACGCTTGCGAGTAGTTGTAGCTCGGCGACGGAACGGCGGGAATCGAATTGCCGCCGACATAGACAACCGAGCGCCCATCGGTGATCCGTTCGCGCTGATAGATGAAATCGCCGTACAGACGCAGCTTGTCGCCGCGGTAATCGAGCGAGACGGAGGTCATCGCGTCACGCCGATGCTCGCCGTCGATCGACGTTTCGCCGCCGCCCACGGCCGAATTGACGCGAATGCCGAACTGATCGCGGCTGCCGAATCGGCGGCCGACGTCGACGTGCGTCCCGACTTCGCCCGACGCCGTTCCCGAAAACGTCACACGTGTGAGCGGCTTGTCGTCCGCACGCTTCAGCTGCAGATCGATGCCGCCACCCACGCCCGAACTCGAAGGCGGCACGCCCTCGACGAACGAGTTCGCCCCCTTGAAGACGTCGACCCGCTCCAGCGCCTCGGTCATCACGAGCTGGCGCGGCACGATGCCGTACAAGCCGTTGAGCGCGATGTCGTCGCCGTCGAGCGGAAAGCCCCGCACGATGAATTCTTGGGAGAAGTTGCCAAAGCCGAACGCGCTGCGCACGGCCGGGTCGTTGGCCACGACGTCGGCCAGCGTGCGCGCCTGCTGATCTTCGATCAGCTGCGACGTATAGCTCGTGACACTGAACGGCATGTCGAGGTTGTCCTGCTTGCCGAGCACGCCGTAATCGGCGCCGCGGGCGACTTGCCCGCCCGCGTAGGTCGGCGCGTAGTCGCCCGGCAGGGCTTCGGCTTTGCCCTTGACCGTGATCGCGGGCAGCGCACCGTCAGGCGAGGCGGAAGCGGGAGCGGCAGCAGTAGCCGCCGAAGACGTGGCGGCAACGGCTTGCGCCGCCGCTTGGCCGGCGGACATCGCGAGCACCGCGCCCGCGACGAAACCTGGAAGTAGGCGAAGCGCGAAGCAGCAAGACAAACCCCGATAGCGATCAGACATATTTTTAGTGAACGAAACGATGACGTTGGCGAAGCCGCCGCCCGTCGGTAGCGATTGATCTGACGAGCTCGAATGATAAATGCAAATGAGAAATATTTCTATTTAGATTTAGGAATGCGTTGAGCGTTGTGCCGAGGCATCGATTTGCCTCGAGCCGCGCCGGGCGAAAGCCACCTTCTCAGTGGCACACATGATTGACAATCTAAATGTTGTATAACAACATTAGCCGCATTTGCGTCGAGGCGCCGGCTGGTGCGGCAACGACCTCGATGCCCGACCTTCACGACTCGTCAAGGGCACGTCCCAACGAGCGGCAACGGAATAGCGATGACGAACGATAGCGGACCCATGCAGCCGCACCTTTTGGAGCCGCGCGACGCGCGGCGCTGCGCCGTCGGCGAGAGCCCCGTTTGGCGTGCGGGGCAAGGCGCGCTCTACTGGGTGGACATCCCCGCGCAGACGCTCGTGCGCTATGAGCTGTCGCGCGCGCGCCGCACTGAATGGCTGTTGACCGAACGCGTGGGCTGCGTCGCATTCGACCGGAACGGCACGGTGCTGGCCGCGCTGGAAACGGGATTGTTCGCGGTTAAGCTGCACGAACCTTCCGCCATCGATGCGAGCACCGAACATTCCGGCGCGCTTCGCGGCGAAGTGACGGTACGCCATCTCGCCACAGTCACGCACGAGGCGCAGCGGATGCGCTTCAACGACGGCCGCTGCGACCGCCAAGGCCGTTTTTGGGCGGGGACGATGGTGCAGGACGCAACGGCGCCCCACCCCGCCGGCAAGCTCTACCGCTACGATGCACAAGCAGGACTGTCCGCGCCGATCGTCGAAGGCCTATGCACGCAAAACGGCCTGGCCTGGTCGCCCGACGGACGCACGATGTACCTCTCCGATTCGCACGCGTCGAGCCGCCTCATCTGGGCATTCGACTACGACATCGATGACGGCGCGCCGACCAACCGCCGCGTCTTCGTCAACTTGCACGAGCACGCAGGGCGCCCCGACGGCGCGGCAGTGGATGCGGACGGGTGCTACTGGACCTGTGCGAACGATGCGGGCTTGCTGCTGCGCTTCACGCCGAGCGGCCGGCTCGATCGGAAGCTGGCGCTGCCGGCGTCGAAGCCCGCGATGTGCGCGTTCGGCGGACCGAACTTCGACACGCTGTTCGTCACGACCATCTGCCCCGATCCGGTCGGCGAGCACGACGGTTTCGTGTGGGCGTTGAACCCGGGCGTCCGCGGGCTGCCCGAGCCGGAGTTCGCCGGAACGCTGTAGCGGACATTGTTATGGCGCGAGCCGCTGCAAGCTCTGCAAGCGTGCCTCGATGTCCGCTCGACGGTCCCTCGGCCGACCGACGTGACTGACGAGTATCGATTGCCGACTACCCGGCATCGCACGAATAGGGCGCAATCGAGCGCCGCGCTATGATTGACGACATGCCGTGACTTACAATCGAGTCACACTCCTGACAACTCATCCCACACCGTCCCAAATGGCCGAGCAGAAGGCGCCGCGCATGCCGGCGCGGATTTACAGCGACATCCTCAACCGCATCATCGACGGCGAGTACAAGGAGGGGGAGCGTCTGCCGACCGAACACGCGCTGGCGGAGCGCTTTGCGACGTCGCGTCCGACCGTGCGCGAGGCGCTCGCGCAGCTGCGGGCCGACGGCATCATCGCGACGCGCCACGGTTCGGGCACGACCGTCGTGCGGCGTCCCGATCCGGACGTGCGCCGCTTCGCGCCGCTCGAGACGCTGTCGGACATTCGGCGATGCTACGAGTATCGCGTGGTGATCGAAGCAGGCGCGGCCGCGCTCGCCGCGGAGAAAGCGGAAGAAGAGGACGTCGCCGCGATTCGTCACGAGTGGGACAACCTGCAGACGATCGTGGAAACCTCCGGCATCGGCGCGAAGGACGACTTCGCGTTTCACATGGCCGTCGCGCGCGCGTCGAGGAATCAATTCTTCGTTGCCGCACTCTCGTCGATTCAAGAGCAGATGGTGTTCAGCATGAACCTGTCGCGCAACCTGTCGCTCGTCAAGTCGATCGAGCGGCAGCGGCTCGTCCAGCAAGAGCACTTCGAAGTGCTCGAGGCGATTCAGCAACGCGACCCGGCTCGCGCGACGCGCGCAATGCGCGATCACCTCGAACGCGCGCTGAGCCGAATGTTCGGCTCCTGAGTCGGGCGCGAACGCCTCCTAGGGAAAGCCCTGGGTCCACGTCAATTTGCTTGACAACTTTAGCTGTTTCGCTGACGATGTCTTACATGGTCGACGGCGCGGACGCGACAGGGTAAATGGCGGTACGCGCCAATGGCGGTACGCTCCCAGTTGGCTTCCCGCGTCTCGAGCGATCGGAATCGTCGTCCGGTCCAACCGGACGCACGCTCCCCAAGAGACACGACATGACGAAACTCTGCGCGAACCTCACGATGCTGTTCGGCGAGGTCGATTTCCTCGATCGCTTCGCCCAGGCGGTAAACGCCGGCTTCAAAGGCGTCGAATTCCTGTTCCCCTACGCGTACGACAAGCAGCAGCTTGCCGAGCAACTTGGCAAGCATGGCCTCGTGCAGGTGCTGCACAACCTGCCGGCCGGCGACTGGGCCGGCGGTGAACGCGGCATCGCGTGCCTGCCCGACCGCGTGGGCGAGTTCCAGGACGGCGTCGGCACCGCGATCGACTATGCGCGGGCACTCGGCTGCAAACAACTGAACGTGTTGGCCGGCATCGCCCCTGCCGGCGTCGCGCCGGAAACGATCCACGACACGTTCGTCTCGAACGTGAAGTTCGCGGCACAAGCGCTGGCCGGCGCCGGCATCCGCTTGTTGATCGAGCCGATCAATACGTATGACATCCCCGGCTTTCACGTAAACCGCACGCGGCAGGCGCTCGATGTGATCGAAGCGAGCGGGAGCGAGAACGTGTTCGTGCAATACGACATCTATCACGCCCAACGCATGGAAGGCGAACTCGCGGCGACGATCGAAAAGCATTTGCCGAAGATCGCTCACATGCAACTGGCGGACAACCCCGGCCGCCACGAGCCGGGTACGGGCGAAATCAACTACCCGTTCCTCTTCGCCCATCTCGAGAAGATCGGCTACGACGGCTGGATCGGCTGCGAATACAAGCCGGCCTCCACGACGGCCGCCGGGCTCGGCTGGGCCGAGCGCTATCTCTAACTCCATTTCTACTGACTGGGCGCGCGAGCGTTCATCCGAGGACTGACATGAGCAAAGTCGGATTTATCGGCTTGGGCATCATGGGCGCGCCCATGGCCCTCAATCTTCTGAAAGGCGGGCACGCGTTGTTCGCGCATACGCGCCGGACCGTGCCCGGCGAACTGACGGCAGCCGGCGCGGCCGCATGCGACAGCGCGAAGGCCGTGGCACAGGCAGCCGACATCGTCATCACGATGCTGCCCGACACGCCTAACGTCGACGAAGTCCTCTTCGGCGAAAACGGCGTCGCCGCGGGCCTCACGCCGGGCAAGCTCGTGATCGACATGAGCTCGATCTCCCCGCTCGCGACACGCGGGTTCGCCCAGCGCATCAACGCACTCGGCTGCGATTATCTCGACGCCCCCGTATCGGGCGGCGAAGTCGGCGCGAAAGCCGCCACGCTGACGATCATGGTGGGCGGCCCGCAAGCAGCATTCGAGCGTGCCAAGCCGCTCTTCGAACTGATGGGCCGCAACATCACGCTCGTCGGCGGCAACGGCGACGGCCAGACCGCCAAGGTCGCGAATCAGATCATCGTTGCGCTGACGATCGAGGCGGTCGGCGAGGCACTGTTGTTTGCCGCGAAGGCCGGCGCCGATCCGGCCAAAGTGCGCGAGGCGCTGATGGGCGGGTTCGCTTCGTCGCGCGTGCTCGAAGTGCACGGCGAACGGATGATCAAGCGCACGTTCGATCCGGGTTTCCGCATCGAGCTGCATCAAAAGGATCTGAACCTCGCGCTCGACACCGCGCGTGCGCTCGGGATGGCCCTGCCCAACACCGCGAGCACGCAGCAGCTGTTCAGCGCGTGCGCGGCTCAAGGCGGCCAAGGCTGGGACCATTCCGCGATCGTGCGCGCGCTCGAACTGATGGCGAACTTCTCGACCGACGCGGCGGCGAAGGCATAAGCACTCGGCCCGCCGCAGCAAGCCCAGCGCCATCGGCGCGCGGCGGGCAAGACGCACTAGCACGACGTACTAGACGGATAAGGCGCAGTCAGGAGACAAGCAATGCAACATCGTCCGATCAAAGGGTTGCGGTGGTGGATCGTCGGGCTCGTCATGCTCGGCATGATCTTCAACTATCTGGCCCGCAGCTCCTTGGCCATCGCCGCGCCGACGCTCATCGAGAAGCTGCACCTCACCACCGCCCAGTACTCGTATATCGTTACCGCGTTCCAGGCGGCCTACGCGCTCGCGCAGCCGGTGGCGGGTTTCGTCATCGACCTCGTCGGCCTGAAGATCGGCTTCGCGATCTTCGCTTTCGCCTGGGCCGTCGCGAACATGCTGCACGGCCTCGCGATGAGCTGGCCCGCGCTCGCCACGTTCCGCGCGATGCTGGGCGTCAGCGAAGCCGCCATCTTTCCGGCGGGCATGAAGACGATCAGCCAATGGTTTCCGGCCAAGGAGCGCTCGATCGCGGCCGGCTGGCTCAATACCGGCACCTCGCTCGGCGCCATGCTCGCGCCCCCGCTCGTCGTGTTCTGCATCGTCAAATACGACTGGCAAATGGCGTTCGTCATCACGGGCGGCACCGCGTTGCTCTGGGTCGCGCTGTGGCTCGTCTTTTTCCGTTCGCCCGAGGGGCACCCCAATCTGAGCGGTACGGAGTTGGCTTATATCCGCGAAGGCCAAAGCAATAACGCCAAGGAAAGCGCCGGCGCGCGTCCCTCCTGGCGCGCGATCATGCGCACACGCCGCTTCTGGGGCATCGGTATCGCGCGCATGCTGGCCGAGCCCGCCTGGCAAACGTTCGGCGCCTGGATTCCGCTCTACATGGTGACCGTGCGTCACATGAACCTGAAAGAAATTGCGCTGTTCGCCTGGCTGCCGTTCCTCGCGGCCGATCTCGGCAGCCTCGTCGGCGGCTACCTCGCACCGTTCTTCATGCGCCGCTTCAAGGTTTCGCTCGTCACCTCGCGCAAGCTCGTGATCGTCACCGGCGCGGTGTTGATGATCGGCCCCGGCTGTGTCGGCCTCGCCGCGAGCCCGTATGCCGCCATCGCGCTGTTCTGCGTCGGCACCTTCGCGCATCAAGCGCTGTCGGGCGCCCTGTTCACGCTAGCCTCCGATGTCTTCGGCCAGCACGAAGTCGCGACCGCGACCGGCCTGTCCGGGATGCTCGGCTACTTCGGCGCGACGATCTTCTCGCTCGTCGTCGGCGCGCTCGCCAGCACGGTCGGCTACAACCCGCTGTTCGCCTGCCTGGCATTGTTCGACATCATCGGAGCCGTCGTCGCGTGGAAGCTGATCGCGCCGAGCCCGACCTCCGGCTCGAACGCGAACCTCGAACCGCTGGAGCTGGATACGCGCGGCGCACTGAGTTCTTGAGCCGCGCAAGCCCCTATTTGAAGTCCCTTTCGCAAGGATTTGTATCGTGAAGAAAGTTGCATTGACCGGCGCGGCCGGCCAACTCGGCCGCGTATTGCGCAAAGCGTTGCTCGAGCGCGGCACGAACTTGAGATCGGCGGCCGGCACCAAGCCGCTCGAGCCGCTCGTCGACGGCGAAGACGTCATGCATGGCGACCTGCGCGAACCCGCCGTCGTCGACCGGCTGCTGTCGGGCGTGGACGTACTGATTCATATGGCCGGCACGAGCGTCGAACGGCCGCTGCCGGAGATCATCGAGAACAACCTGCGCGCGCTCGTCGAAGTGTACGAAGGCGCGCGGCGCCATGGCGTGAAGCGCATCGTCTTCGCCAGCTCGAATCACGCGATCGGGATGCATTCGGTCGAATCGAAGCTCGGCCTCGACTGCGATTTTCGTCCCGACGGTTTCTACGGCCTCAGCAAGATGTGGGGTGAAGGCCTGGCACGCCTCTACTGGGACAAGCATGGGATCGAAAGCGTCTGCATCCGCATCGGCAGCTGCATCGAAAAGCCGACCGACTTCCGCCACTTGAGCACGTGGCTCGGTTTCGACGATCTAATGCAACTGATCGATCGCTCGATCAACGCCCCCGATATCGGCTTCGAAGTCGTCTGGGGCGTGTCGGCGAACACGCGCAGCTATTGGGACAACGCGGGCGCCGCCCGCCTCGGCTACGAGCCGCGCCAGAATGCCGAAGACTACGCGGCGGACATCGTCGGCAAGCCGAATCCGATCGATGCCACCGGGCAGCACTATCAAGGCGGCAGCTTCGCGAGCTACGATTACTCGCGCACGAACCCGAGCCCTCAATCGCGCTGAGCGCGCATCGTTCGACGTCACCGGGACACCATCATGAAACTGCCCGAGAATCGTTTCAAGCGCGCACTCGCGGCGCGCGAATCACAGATCGGCCTTTGGTCGAGTCTTGCCAGCCATACGTCGGTCGAGCTGCTGGCCGGCGCCGGCTTCGATTGGCTCTTGCTCGACATGGAGCACGCGCCGAACGAATTGCCGATGGTGCATGGCCAGCTCCAGGCGATGGCCGGTTCGAAAACGCATCCGATCGTGCGGCCGCCGTGGAACGAGATGGTGACGATCAAGCGTCTGCTCGATATCGGCGCGCAGACGCTGTTGATCCCCTATGTCGAAACCGAGGCGCAGGCGAAAGAGGCCGTCGCATTCACGCGTTATCCGCCCGAAGGGGTACGCGGCTATGCATCGGGCGCGCGGGCATCCGGCTATGGCCGTGTCGCCGATTACGCGAAGACGTGCGCGAGCGAACTGTGCGTGCTCGTGCAGGTGGAGAGCCGCCTCGGGCTCGAGAACCTCGAGCGCATCGCTGCCGTGGACGGCATCGACGGGGTCTTCATCGGCCCCGGCGATCTGGCCGCCGCGCTCGGCCATGTCGGCGAGCCCGGCCATCCCGAAGTCCAAGCGGTGATCGAAGATACGATTCGCCGCATCGTCGCGACGGGCAAGCCCGCCGGCATTCTGACGCCGAACGAAACGTTCGCGCGCCGCTATATCGAACTAGGCTGCCTCTTCACAGCGGTGGGCTCCGACATCGGCCTCCTCGGCCGCGGTGCCGAGCAGCTCGCCGCACGTTTCAAAGCCGATCGCCCATAGAGGCGGATACAACTGCCGGCGGGCGATCCCGCCGGCGGTGAAAGCGGCGCCCGGCGCCGTTCCCCCGCCTCCCCTTTCCCCTATTCGACGTGAAACACGGCGACGGCGTCGAGCAGCATCGCCGCCTGCTCCTCCAGCGATTTCGCCGCGGCGGCGGCCTGCTCAACGAGCGCGACGTTGTTCTGCGTGACGCCGTCGATCTGGCCAATCGCGCCGTTGACCTGCTCGATGCCCGCGCGCTGTTCGCTCGCCGCCGCTTCGATCTCGATCATGATCTGCGTCACGCGCTCGACCGCGCTCATCGCCTCGCTCATCGTCCCGCCCGCCACGGCGACGAGCGCCGCGCCCTCTTCGATCTGGGTCGACGACTGGCCGAGCAGCTCCTTGATCTCCTTCGCGGCCGTCGCGGCGCGCTGCGCGAGCGAGCGCACCTCCGAAGCAACTACAGCGAAGCCTCGGCCCTGCTCGCCGGCGCGAGCCGCTTCGACGGCCGCGTTCAACGACAAGATGTTCGTCTGAAACGCGATGCCTTCGATCATGCCGGTGATGTCCGTCACCTTGCGTGACGACGCCGTGATACCGTTCATCGTCTCGACCACGCGCCCCACCACCTCGCTGCCGCGCGTCACCGTGTCAAGCGCGCCGCGTGCAAGCGAGTTGGCTTCCTTGGCATGATCGGCGTTGTACTTGACCGTGGACGAGAGCGTCTCGATCGTCGCCGCCGTTTGCTGAAGCGATGCGGCCTGCTGCGCGGTGCGCTCCGACAAATCGCGGTTGCCCGCGGCGATTTCCTTGACACCGTCCGCAATGACGCCAGCCCCGCCGCGCACGGCCGACACCGTCGTTGCTAGCCCATCGCGCATCTGCCGAAGCGCGCCGAGCAGCTGCCCCATCTCGTTGCGCGAACCCTGCGCGATCGATCCGGTGAGATCGCCGGCCGCGATCCGCCCGAAGTGGCCGATCGCGCGATCGATCGGTCTGACGAGCGCGCGCGTGAGCAGCATGCGGGTCGCGAACGAAAGCAGGATCGCGGCCGCGCCGATTCCCGCGAACAGCAGCACCGACGTCTTGAAACGTCGCGTCAACGCGTCGGCGTTGTTGCGCTGCGCATCCGACTGGAGCGTTTCGAGCGCGCCGATGGCCTTTGCGTAAGCGCGGTAGCTGCGATCGGCGATATCGCCTTGAATCGTGCGAAACGTCGTGAAATCGCCGTCGACGAGCGCCTTGTATTCGGGCTCGATCGCCTGCTTCACGAGCGCGGCGCGCGCATCGGCCACGCTGGCGGCGAGCGAGCGCTCGGCTTCCCCAGCGGAAGGATGCGCCGCGTAGGCATCGAAGTCGCGATTCGACTCGGTCAGCAGACGCTTCGCTTCATCGAGCAAGCCGTCCGTCGGTTTGCCGACGTGGAACAATATCTCGAAGTTGGACAGCGTGAGCCGCGCCTGCAGCAGCTTTTCCGAACTGGCATTGAGCGATTCGAGCGCGGTCGAGGCGCGCTGCGCTTGCGTGAACCCGTCCATCGCATGGGCAAGCGTGTCGTAGCCGATCCCGATCACCGTCATCAACAAAGCGGCGAAGACGCAGACCGTTGCCGTGAGGCCCGCACGGATCTTGATGTTGTCGAGCATGTGGTCTCCTGAATCTTCTGATTCGTTCTGCTTCGTTCTTGTCCGCCGCGTATGTAGGCGGGGTACATCTAAAAAAAAGGCCCGCGCGAGCGGGCCCAATCGATGAGAATTTGACGGTGGCCTCTCGCTTGCGGTCAGAAGACCGGATGCGAGTTGATGATGCTCGGCAACCAGGTCGAGAAGTACGGGAAGTACGTCACGATGTTGATCGCGCTGAAGATGGCGAGGTAATACGGCCAGGCGATCTTCGTCGTCTCGCCGATC
>NZ_QRGA01000032.1 GCF_003367175.1 Trinickia dinghuensis
CTTTGCCGTCAGCACCGTCGTGATCGCTGCCGTCAGCGTCGTCTTGCCGTGGTCGACGTGACCGATCGTGCCGACGTTCACGTGCGGCTTAGTCCGCTCGAATTTACCTTTAGCCATGATTCTCTTCTTTCAAAAAGTAGTCGATGTAAAAGCCGGTTGGCTTACTTCGCTTTCGCGCTGATGATTGCTTCAGCGACGTTGCGCGGCGCTTCGGCGTAATGCTTGAACTCCATCGTGTACGTCGCACGGCCTTGCGTGAGCGAGCGCAGCGACGTCGAGTAGCCGAACATTTCCGACAGCGGCACTTCGGCGCGAACGATCTTGCCGCCGCCAACCATGTCTTCCATGCCCTGGACGATACCGCGACGGCCCGACAGGTCGCCCATCACGTTGCCCATGTAGTCTTCCGGCGTTTCGACTTCCACGGCCATCATCGGTTCGAGAATGACCGGGCTCGCCTTGCGCATGGCTTCCTTGAAGGCCATCGAGCCGGCCATCCGGAACGCGTTTTCGTTCGAGTCGACGTCGTGGTACGAACCGAACGTCAGGTGCACCTTCACGTCGACGACCGGGAAGCCCGCCAGCACGCCAGCCTTCAGCGTGTCTTGGATACCCTTGTCGACCGCGGGGATGTATTCACGCGGAATGACACCGCCCTTGATCTCGTCGAGGAACTCGTAGCCCTTGCCTTGCTCGTTCGGCTCGAGCGTGATGACCGCGTGACCGTACTGGCCGCGACCGCCCGACTGCTTGACGAACTTGCCGTCGACGTCTTCCGCCTTGCTGCGGATCGTTTCGCGATACGCAACTTGCGGCTTGCCGACGGTCGCTTCCACGCCGAATTCGCGCTTCATACGATCGACGAGAATTTCGAGGTGCAGCTCGCCCATGCCCGAGATGATCGTCTGCCCCGATTCTTCGTCCGTTTGGACGCGGAACGACGGATCTTCCTGAGCCAGGCGATTGAGCGCGATGCCCATCTTTTCCTGGTCCGGCTTCGTCTTCGGCTCCACGGCCTGCGAAATCACCGGCTCCGGGAAAATCATGCGCTCGAGCACAATCGGGTTTTGCGGATCGCACAGCGTGTCGCCCGTCGTCGCTTCCTTCAGGCCCACGGCTGCCGCGATGTCACCGGCGCGCACTTCCTTGATTTCTTCGCGCTGATTCGCGTGCATCTGCAGAATCCGGCCCAGACGCTCCTTCTTGTCCTTCGTCGAGTTCAGGACCGTGTCGCCCGAATTGACGATGCCCGAATAGACGCGGAAGAAGATCAGCTGACCAACGAACGGATCCGTCATGATCTTGAACGCGAGCGCCGCGAACTTCTCTTCGTCGGATGCCTTGCGCTCAGCCGACTCGCCGTTTTCGAGCTCGCCCTTGACCGGGGGGATATCCACCGGCGACGGCAGGAAGTCGATCACGGCGTCGAGCATGCGCTGCACACCCTTGTTCTTGAACGCGGTGCCGCACAGCATCGGCTGGATTTCGCAAGCGATCGTACGGTCGCGCAGCGCCTTGACGATTTCGTCTTCGGACAGCGCTTCGCCGCCGAGGTACTTTTCCATCAGCTCTTCGCTGGCTTCGGCGGCCGATTCGATCATCTTTTCGCGCCACTCGTTGCACGTGTCAACGAGTTCAGCGGGGATATCGACGTAGTCGAACTTCGTGCCTTGCGACGCTTCGTCCCAAATGATCGCTTTCATCTTCAGCAGATCGACGACGCCCTTGAAGGTCTCTTCCGAGCCGATCGGCACCACGACGGGCACCGGGTTCGCCTTCAGACGCGTCTTCAGCTGGTCGTAGACCTTGAAGAAGTTCGCACCGGTACGGTCCATCTTGTTGACGAACGCGAGACGCGGCACCTTGTACTTGTTCGCTTGGCGCCACACCGTTTCCGACTGCGGCTGCACGCCGCCCACTGCGCAGTAGACCATGCACGCACCGTCGAGCACGCGCATCGAGCGCTCGACTTCGATCGTGAAGTCGACGTGGCCCGGGGTGTCGATGATGTTGATGCGGTGTTCCGGATAGTTGCCGCCCATCCCCTTCCAGAAGGCCGTGGTAGCAGCCGACGTGATGGTGATGCCGCGCTCTTGCTCTTGCTCCATCCAGTCCATCGTCGCCGCGCCATCGTGCACTTCACCGATCTTGTGATTCACACCGGTGTAGAACAGGATGCGCTCGGTCGTCGTCGTTTTGCCGGCGTCGATGTGAGCGCTAATACCGATGTTGCGGTAGCGCTCGATAGGTGTCTTGCGAGCCACTTTGATCCTCTATTGGGATAGCACGAAGGTTTCGATTGTCTTCGCGCCCTAACACAAACGGGCGAGGCGCTTTATAAGCGCACCCGCCCGGAATTTTTTCCGCTACGACCTAAGCGTCGGGCTTAGAAACGGAAATGCGAGAACGCCTTGTTGGCTTCCGCCATCCGGTGCACTTCGTCGCGCTTCTTCATCGCGCCGCCGCGGCCTTCCGCGGCTTCCGACAGCTCACCGGCCAGACGCAGAGCCATCGACTTCTCGCTGCGCTTCTTCGCGGCCTCGCGCAACCAACGCATCGCCAATGCCATACGACGCGACGGACGCACTTCGACCGGAACCTGGTAGTTCGCTCCGCCAACGCGGCGGCTCTTCACTTCCACCACCGGCTTGACGTTGTTGAGCGCCACCGTGAACACTTCCAGCGGGTCCTTGCCACCCTTGGTCTGGATCTGTTCGAAAGCGCCATAAACGATACGCTCGGCCACCGACTTCTTGCCCGAGAGCATCAGCACGTTCATGAACTTTGCTACATCAACGTTACCGAACTTCGGATCCGGCAACACTTCCCGCTTGGGGACTTCGCGACGACGCGGCATGTTTCTTCCTTTGACTTTTCAGTTGGAGCTCAACCTGGAGCCCCGCGGCCACCAACTAACCCGATCTATCTTTGACGACTAACCAGCTTGGACGGGTGACCACTTACTCGACAGCACCGGCGATTCCGGCACCACCGCCTAAAAACGACTCGACTACTCGGCGAGGCGACTTACTTGCCTGCCTTAGCGCGCTTCGCACCGTACTTCGAGCGAGCTTGCTTACGATCCTTGACGCCTTGCGTATCCAGCGAGCCGCGGACCATGTGGTAACGCACACCCGGCAAGTCCTTCACACGGCCGCCGCGAATCAGCACGACCGAGTGTTCCTGCAGGTTGTGGCCTTCACCACCGATGTACGAAATGACTTCGAAGCCGTTCGTCAGACGAACCTTGGCAACCTTACGGAGTGCCGAGTTAGGCTTCTTAGGCGTCGTCGTGTACACACGCGTGCACACACCGCGACGCTGAGGGCAGTCCTGCAAAGCCGGGCTCTTGCTCTTCGTCGTTTCCGACGTGCGGCCTTTGCGAACCAGTTGATTGATGGTTGGCATTGTGTATTCCAGAAATTGATAAAAACGCCGCACCGCCTGCCGGGCAAAGCGGCCTACGGTGCGTGTCAAGCTTCCCGCCCGGATCCGAGCCAAGGCTGATTCACGCGTGCGCGAACACCCTCGGCCACAAAGCCAAGAACAGGAACCCGGCATGATATGGCAAAAAGGTCAAGCGCGTCAATAGCTTGCGAGGAGCGCCATGGCTGGCGGGGCAGCGAGGGGCCGGGATGGGGCGGCCTGTCTTACGCTGGGCGGGGCGAGGGCGGGGCACGCGCGCGCCCAATCTCCCCGGCTCAATCCGCGCCGACCACCTCGAGCAGTTCGTCACCGAAGCGCTCGAGCTTGCGCGCGCCCATGCCGGGGATATGGCGCAGATCGTCGATCGTATCGGGCGCCGAGCGCGCGATCTCGGCCAACGTTGCATCGTGGAAGATCACGTAGGCCGGCACGCCGTCGTGCTTGGCCGTATCGGTGCGCCATGCGCGCAGCCGCTCCCAGCGCGCACGCTCGCGCGGCCCGAACCCCGCCGTGGGATCGGCCCGCTCGCCCGTGCGCGAAGAAGCCTGGCGCGTGCGCGTCGGCTTCACGTAGCGGCGCAGCGTGACGTTTTGTTCGCCCTTGAGCACGGGCTTGCTGGCCTCGGTCAGCACGAATGCGCCGAAGCCTTCGTGATCGATGGTCAGATAGCCGTAGGCGACGAGCTGGCGGAAGATGCCGCGCCACTCGGGCTCCGACAAACTGGCGCCGATGCCGAACGTGCTGAGCGTGTCGTGACCGCGCTCGCGCACCTTTTCCGTACGATTGCCGCGCAAGATGTCGATCAGATGCCCGGCGCCGAAATGAAACCCGCTCGCGCGGCGCGCGCGAAACACGCACGAGAGCGCCATCTGCGCCTCGCGCGTCGCGTCCCACGTCGCGGGCGGTTCGATGCAGGTATCGCAATTGCCGCAAGGCGTGCTCGCCTCGCCGAAATACGACAGCAGACGCACGCGCCGGCACGCCGACGTCTCGCACAACCCGAGCAGCGCGTCGAGCTTGCCCGTCTGGACGCGCTTATGCGTTTCGTCGGCCTCCGACTCGTCGATCATCTTGCGCTGCTGGACGACGTCGCCGAGCCCGTAGGCCATCCAAGCGTTCGCAGGCAGACCGTCGCGGCCCGCGCGCCCCGTCTCCTGGTAATAGCCCTCGACGCTCTTCGGCAAATCGAGGTGCGCGACGAAGCGTACGTCGGGTTTGTCGATGCCCATGCCGAAGGCGATCGTCGCGCACACGACGACACCCTCTTCGCGCTGAAAGAGCTCCTGGTGGCGCTGCCGCGTTTCGAAATCCATGCCGGCGTGATAAGGCAGCGCACGCACGCCGTGCGTCTTGAGCCAATCGGCCGTTTCCTCGACCTTTCGACGAGAGAGGCAATAGATGACGCCGGCATCGGTCGTGCCGTCGTCGTTCGTATGTTCCGCGCGGATGAAATCGAGCAGCTGCGTACGCGCGTTGTCTTTTTCGACGATCCGATAGCGGATGTTGGGCCGATCGAAGCTCGAGACGAACACACTCGCTTCGTCGAGCGCGAGGCGATGCACGATTTCGTCGCGGGTGATCGCATCGGCCGTGGCCGTCAGCGCGATGCGCGGAACGGACGGGAAACGCTCGTGCAGCACCGATAGCTGCATGTATTCCGGACGGAAATCGTGCCCCCATTGCGACACGCAGTGCGCTTCGTCGATGGCGAACAAGCCGATGCGCGCGCGCTCCAGCAGATCGAGAAAACGAGGCGTCATCAAACGCTCGGGCGCGACGTACAGCAGATCGAGATCGCCGTCGCGCAACGCGCGCTCCGTCGCCGCCGCCTCGGCGCCCGTGAGTGTCGAGTTCAGATAGGCTGCACGCACGCCGACTTCGGTGAGCGCGGCGACCTGATCTTGCATGAGCGCGATCAGCGGCGAGACGACGATGCCGGCGCCCAGGCCCGCTTCGCGCCGAACCAGCGACGGGATCTGGTAGCAAAGCGATTTGCCACCGCCCGTCGGCATCAGCACGAGGCAATCGCCGCCGCCGGCGACGTGTTCGACGATATCGCGCTGCTGCCCTCGGAACGCAGGGTAGCCAAAAACTTCGTTGAGGATTTCTAGAGCACGCGACATGTAGACGATCTGAACGGCAAACGACGGATGGACGCAATTCTACCAACCCGTTCGCTTCGGCCGGGACCTGTTTGAGACGCGTTGGCCTTCCGGCCGATCGTGCAATGCGTCCGTCGCTAACAGGCCGGGGGGTGCAGTGTACGACGACACGGACGCAGGTGCGCCGTCCCCACGCTCGCGTCCCTTGCAACCGCCGCCGAACGGCGAGAACAAGGGACGGGGAAAGGGGCGCCCCCTGTCCCCTGCCTGCGCAGGTGCCCGAGCAAGACTAAAGCGCCTTTCGCGGCGCTATTCGGCCTGCCACCGCAGCACGGGATGTTGACCGCCGGCCGGCATCGTCCAGGCGCCGCCTGCGCCGAAATCCCATCCGACGAAGCTAGCGGCAGTGCTCATCTGGGCCGTCGTCAGTCCGTTTGGCGCCGGCACGCCGCCGCTATCGGCATGCATGCCCGACGTCTGCGCGTTCCAGTAGTCGGTGCCGCCGCCGCCGCTGCCCGTCCCGATAAAGCCCCCGGCTGCCCCTCCCGGACCGAACCAGAACGATCCGCCGCCGCCCGAAACCGCGCCGGTCGAGAAGGACTCGGCGACCGTGCCGCTGCTGGTCCCGGCGAGCCCGCCCACGAACGCCCAGCCGCCGCCGCTGACCGAACCCGTCGCGTACGACTGCTTGATGGTGCCGGTATTGTTCGCGACCAAACCGCCAAGATCGCCGTTGCCGGGGCCGCCGGTGAAGTCGGGCAGGCCCGACACCGAGGCGCCGCTCCACGATTGCACGATCTTTCCCGTGTTCAGTCCGACGAGCCCGCCGATGGAGTAGCCCGTACCGGGCCCGAAGTCGTTGAAGTAGAAGCCTCCGGTCGAGTAGCTGCGCGCGATGAGCCCATCGTTTTCGCTCGCCAGCACCCCGAGGTAGCACGCACTGGAGTAGCAATGGCCGACGCCGCCATCACCGTTCGATAGCCCGAGGTTACGCACGACGCCCGTGGTGCCGATGACGCCGAACAGCGGCCCGCCCCAACCGTAGAAGAACCCCTGCGATCCCGCCTTGATCGACACGCCGTTTAGCGTGTGGCCCATTCCGTCGAACTGCCCCATGAAGGGCGATGCGCCGGCGATCTGGTCGATGTAGCCGCTGCCGAACGTGATGTCGCGGCCGAGCGCGTAATTGCCGGCAAGGTCTTGCGACACGTTCTCCAAATCGGCGAGCGAATTGACGAGCTTGTACGCGGTCATTTGCGACACGATGCCCTCATCGGGCAAGGACGTCCACGCCGAATTTCCGAGCAGCGTGCCCGGCGAGTAGGCGCCGTTCATGTCGCGATAGAGATTGACGAGCCCCGTGCTCTTCGACCAGTCGACGATGCCGTCGTTGACGACGCCCCCCGCGTTGTCGGCTGCGGTGGCATCGGCTCGCAGAGCGAGGCTACCGGCGCCGGCGTTCTTGATCGTGACGCCCTGCTCGACCTGCACGTTCCGGAACGCGTTCAGCGAGAGCGAGGCCGCGCCCGTCCAGCCCAAGCTTGCCGCGACGTCGATGTCGCCGCTGTTTCCGCCGGCGCCCGTCGTCTGAACGGCGATCGACGTTCCGGCCGACAGGCTGCGGGAGAACGTGCTCGCCGCCAGATGGCCAAGCGTGAAGCCCGGTGTCGTAACGTTCCACTGGCCCGCTTGCATCGTCGCGCCGAATGGATTGAATTCGATCTTGCCGGCCGTCGTATCGATGGTCCCGCCGCTTCCGTCGGCGTTCTTCGCCTCGACGCCGCTCTCCAGGAAGACATTCCCCGTATCGGCGACGAGCCAGACATGACCGTCGCGCGTCGCCGTGCCCGTCGCACGAATCGCTTGGTGATTGCCCGAGAGCGCATAGATGTTGCCGTCCGCCGCTTGCAGGCTCGCTTGCGCGGCCGCGATCAGCCCGCCGTTCACGATGTTGCCGCCGCTGCCCGCCTGCACGAAAACCTGGCGCGTACTGGTCGAATCCTGCAGCAGCACCGTCTTGCCCGCCGCGAGCTCGGCCGTGCCTTTGGACGCGCTGATGCTGCCGAAGTTTTGGACTGATCCCGTCGCGATCAGAAACACGTCGCCGTTGGTCGATCCGATTTGGCCGAGGTTCACCACATCGGCCTTCGATGCGCCCGACAGCGTGAGCGCGCCGCCGTTCATGAAGGCGGTATTGTCGGCATCGAGCGTCGAGGCGACGAAGCGCCCGCCCGTGGTGATCTGGCCATTCGGCCCAACCACGATGCCGTGCGCGTTGATCAAGTACACGCTGCCCGTGGCGGAGAGCGTTCCGTAAATCGCCGACGGATTTGTCCCCGTAACACGGTTCAGCGTTGCACCGGACCCATTATTGAATGCGACATGGCTCCCATTTCCAATTGAAAAATCATTCCAATCGATGATGCCGCGACCGGAAGTTTGATTAACCGTGAGCGACGCGCCATTGGTGGAAATCGATCCGCTTCCCGCGACGAAATTTCCTCCTGTCGGAAGGGGCCCTGCATAGGAAAGGGGCGCAACCCCCGCAAGCGTAACGACCGCAAGGCCAACCCACACCGTGGCGAGCTTCGGCTTGACCACGCCCGGCTCGGTGAAAACGATTTTCATCATGCCCTCCCGAATATCGATCGATATTTGCACCAACAATTTCGCCGGTCGGATTTTTCGACTTTTTAATAAAGCGCGACAAATCACCGGAGGTCGGGCCTTTTTTTGTTTTTATGGCCACCGCGATTATCAGTTCAAATTAATTCTTTTCGCGACGGACGAATTCGGACAGGTGTTCGTTCTTTTCGGCCATGCTCAGCTGCGCCCCTATCCGGCGCAGCGCGGCCCGGACGCCCGCTCGCGGGTAAAAAAAAACCGCTCGGTCGAAACCGAGCGGTTTTTGCGCCATTGGCGTAAGCGGGTTGGGCGAGCGGCGCGATGCGCCGCCCAGACTTACTCCGCCGGGTGTTGCTGATGCGGCACGTCGGCCGGCGCTTCGTCGGACGGCGCCGCCGCCGATTCCGGCGTACCGAACTCGAACGCCTCTTCCGCGGCGATCTGGTCGAAACGCTCGCGATCCGACGATTCCTTCGCCTTGCGCGCCTTGTGGAACGCCAAGCCCGTACCGGCCGGGATCAAGCGGCCGACGATCACGTTTTCCTTCAGGCCACGCAGATCGTCGCGCTTGCCCATGATCGCCGCCTCGGTCAGCACGCGCGTCGTTTCCTGGAACGATGCCGCCGAGATGAACGAGTCGGTCGACAGCGACGCCTTCGTGATACCGAGCAGCACGTTGTCGTACGTGGCCGGACGCTTGTCTTCCGCGATCATCCGATCGTTCTCGTCGAGCATGTCCGACCGCTCGACTTGTTCGCCCGGAATGAAGCGCGTATCGCCGTTGTCGACGATCTGCACGCGGCGCAGCATCTGACGCACGATCACTTCGATGTGCTTGTCGTTGATCTTCACGCCCTGCAGACGGTACACGTCCTGCACTTCGTCGACGATGTAGCGCGACAGCGCCTCGATACCCTGCAGACGCAGGATGTCGTGCGGATCGGCCGGACCGTCCACGATCATTTCGCCCTTGTTGACGACCTGGGCGTCGTGGACCAGCACCTGCTTTTCCTTCGCGATCAGGAACTCGTGCTGATTGCCCTCGAGATCCGTGATGACGAGACGCTGCTTGCCCTTCGTGTCCTTACCGAACGACGTCGTGCCGGTGACTTCCGCGAGAATGCCCGCATCCTTCGGCGAACGCGCTTCGAACAGTTCCGCCACCCGCGGCAGACCGCCGGTAATGTCACGCGTCTTCTGCGCTTCGGTCGGGATACGTGCGAGCACTTCACCCACCTGCACTTGCTGGCCGTCCTTCACGGTGATCAGCGCGCCGACTTGGAAGCCGATCTGCACCGCGTGCTCCGTGCCCGGGATCTTCACTTCCTCGCCGGTCGCGTCGAGCAGCTTCACCTGCGGACGCACGCTCTTGCTGGCCTGCGAACCGCGGCGCTTCACGTCGATCACGACGAGCGTCGAAAGACCCGTCACGTCGTCGATCTGCTTGGCAACCGTCACGCCTTCTTCGACGTTTTCGAACTTCACCGTACCGCCGTACTCGGTGATGATCGGGCGCGTCAGCGGATCCCACGTGGCCAGCTGCGTACCGGCCTTGATCTGCGCACCGTCGAGCTGCAGCAGCGTGGCGCCGTACGGCACCTTGTGACGCTCGCGCTCGCGGCCGTGATCGTCGGTGATCATCGCTTCGCCCGAACGCGAGATGACGATCTGCTCGCCCTTCGCATTCGTGACGTAACGCATCGTCGCCGTGAAGCGGACCGTACCGTTGCTCTTCGCTTCGACCGACGACGCCACCGCCGCACGCGATGCCGCACCGCCGATGTGGAACGTCCGCATCGTCAGCTGCGTGCCCGGCTCGCCGATCGACTGCGCCGCGATCACACCGACCGCTTCGCCGACGTTCACGGACGAGCCGCGGCCCAGGTCGCGGCCGTAGCAGGCCGCGCACAGGCCGTAGCGCGTTTCGCAAGTGAGCGGCGTACGCACGCGCACTTCGTCGATGCCGAGGCGCTCGATCTCTTCGACAGCCGTTTCGTCGAGCAGCGTGCCCGATTCGTACAGCGTCTCTTGCGACTCCGGGTTGACGACGTCGGCCACGGCCACGCGGCCGAGAATCCGGTCGCGCAGCGCTTCGACGACTTCACCGCCTTCGACGAGCGCCTTCATCGCCACGCCGTTGCTCGTGCCGCAATCGTCTTCGGTCACGACCAAATCTTGCGTCACGTCGACGAGACGACGGGTCAGGTAACCCGAGTTCGCCGTCTTCAGCGCCGTATCGGCCAGACCCTTACGCGCGCCGTGCGTCGAGATGAAGTACTGCAGCACGTTCAGGCCTTCGCGGAAGTTCGCCGTAATCGGCGTCTCGATGATCGAGCCGTCCGGCTTCGCCATCAGGCCCCGCATACCGGCCAGCTGACGAATCTGCACCGCGCTACCGCGGGCGCCCGAGTCGGCCATCATGTAGATCGAGTTGAACGACTCTTGGCGCACTTCCTTGCCGTCGCGATCGACCACAGGTTCCGTCGAGAGCTGCTCCATCATCGCCTTGCCGACCGCTTCCGACGTTGCCGACCAAATATCGACCACGTTGTTGTAGCGCTCTTGCGCGGTGACGAGACCCGACATGTACTGGCGGTCGTACTCCTTCACCTTGCGCGCGGCGTCGCCGACGATCACTTCCTTCTGCGTCGGCACGAGCATGTCGTCCACGCAGATGGAGATGCCGGCGCGCGTGGCCAGGCGGAAGCCCGACTGCATCAGCTGATCGGCAAAAACCACCGTCGCGCGCAGACCGCACTTGCGGAACGCCGTGTTGATCAGACGCGAGATTTCCTTCTTCTTCAGCGGCTTGTTCAGCACCGAGAACGGCAGCCCCGGCGGCAGAATTTCCGACAGAATCGAACGGCCGACCGTGGTCGGATACAGCGTGATCTTCGGCACGAACTGCGGCGCGCCTTCGGACGTATCCTCGTTCACCACCATTTCGGTGATACGCACGTTCACGCGCGAAGCCAGTTCGACTTCCTTGTTCTCGTACGCACGCAGCACTTCCGAGACGCCCGTGAACGACAGGCCTTCGCCCTTGCCGTTGACCGCTTCGCGCGTCGCGTAGTACAGGCCGAGCACGATATCCTGCGACGGCACGATCGACGGATCGCCGTTGGCCGGGAACAGGATGTTGTTCGATGCCAGCATCAACGTGCGCGCTTCCATCTGCGCTTCGAGCGACAGCGGCACGTGCACGGCCATCTGGTCGCCGTCGAAGTCGGCGTTGAACGCCGCGCAAACGAGCGGGTGCAGCTGGATCGCCTTACCTTCGATCAGGACCGGCTCGAACGCTTGAATGCCGAGGCGGTGCAGCGTCGGCGCACGGTTCAGCATCACCGGATGTTCGCGGATCACCTCTTCGAGGATGTCCCACACCACCGCGGTTTGGTTCTCGACTTCCTTCTTCGCCGCCTTGATGGTCGTCGCGACGCCCATCACTTCGAGCTTGTTGAAGATGAAAGGCTTGAACAGCTCGAGCGCCATCAGCTTCGGCAGGCCGCACTGATGCAGCTTCAGCGTCGGGCCCACCACGATGACCGAACGGCCCGAGTAGTCGACACGCTTACCGAGCAAGTTCTGACGGAAGCGGCCGCCCTTGCCCTTGATCATGTCGGCGAGCGACTTCAGCGGACGCTTGTTCGCGCCCGTCATCGCCTTGCCGCGACGGCCGTTGTCGAGCAGCGAGTCGACGGCCTCCTGCAGCATCCGCTTTTCGTTGCGGACGATGATTTCCGGTGCCTTCAGCTCGAGCAGACGCTTCAACCGGTTGTTCCGGTTGATCACGCGGCGATAGAGGTCGTTCAGATCCGACGTGGCGAAACGGCCGCCGTCCAGCGGCACGAGCGGACGCAGCTCGGGCGGCAGCACGGGCAGCACTTCGAGCACCATCCATTCGGGCTTGATGCCCGAACGCTGGAAGGCCTCGAGCACCTTCAGGCGCTTCGCGTACTTCTTGATCTTCGCTTCCGAACCGGTGTTCTTCAGTTCGGTGCGCAGCGTTTCGACCTGCTCGTCGATGTTGATCGCGCGCAGCAGTTCACGCACGCCTTCCGCGCCCATCTCGGCACGGAATTCGTCGCCGTATTCCTCGACCTTGTTGTAGTAATCCTCTTCGGTCATGATCTGACGCGCCTTGAGCGGCGTCATGCCCGGGTCGATCACCACATATGCTTCGAAGTACAGCACGCGTTCGATGTCGCGCAGCGTCATGTCGAGCACCATGCCCAGACGCGACGGCAGCGACTTCAAGAACCAGATGTGCGCGACGGGCGAGGCCAGCTCGATGTGGCCCATGCGCTCGCGGCGCACCTTCGCCAGCGTCACTTCGACGCCGCACTTCTCGCAGATCACGCCACGATGCTTCAGGCGCTTGTACTTGCCGCACAAGCATTCGTAGTCTTTGATCGGCCCGAAGATCTTCGCGCAGAACAAGCCGTCGCGCTCGGGCTTGAACGTACGATAGTTGATCGTCTCGGGCTTCTTGACTTCACCGAACGACCACGAACGGATCTTGTCGGGCGAGGCCAGACCGATCTTGATCGCGTCGAAAACTTCTTCTTGTTGGACTTGCTTGAATAGATCGAGCAGAGCTTTCATTGCCTTCTCTCCGTAGTCCGATTAGTTGCGGTCGAGGTCGATGTCGATGCCGAGCGAGCGGATTTCCTTCACCAGCACGTTGAAGGATTCCGGCATGCCCGCGTCGATCACGTGGTCGCCCTTGACGAGGTTCTCGTACACCTTCGTCCGGCCCGTCACGTCATCGGACTTCACCGTCAACATTTCCTGCAGCACATACGAAGCGCCATATGCTTCGAGCGCCCACACTTCCATTTCACCGAAGCGCTGACCACCGAATTGCGCCTTACCACCCAGCGGCTGCTGCGTCACGAGCGAGTACGGGCCCGTCGAACGCGCGTGCATCTTGTCGTCGACAAGGTGGTGCAGCTTCAGGTAGTGCATGTAGCCCACGGTGACCGTACGCTCGAATGCCTCACCCGTGCGGCCGTCGCACAAACGCACCTGGTTCTTCGACTTCGTCATGCCGAGGTTCTGCGCGATGTCGTCCGGGAACGCCAGGTCGAGCATCTTCGACATTTCCTCTTCCGTCGCACCGTCGAACACCGGCGTCGCGAACGGCACGCCTTCGCGCAAGTTCTTCGCCAGTTCGATGATGTCGTCGTCCGAGAACTTGTCGAGTTCTTCGGCGCGGCCCGACTCGTTGTACAGCTTCGTCAGGAACGTGCGCAGCTCTTCGACCTTCGCCTGGCGCTGCATCATTTCGCCGATACGCCAGCCGAGACCCTTCGCAGCCCAGCCGAGGTGCACTTCGAGCACCTGACCCACGTTCATCCGCGACGGCACGCCGAGCGGGTTCAGCACGACGTCGGCGGGACGGCCGTCGGCCATGTACGGCATGTCTTCGATCGGAACGATCTTCGACACGACGCCCTTGTTGCCGTGACGGCCGGCCATCTTGTCGCCAGGCTGCAGGCGGCGCTTGACGGCCAGGTACACCTTGACCATCTTCAGCACGCCCGGGGGCAGCTCGTCGCCTTGCGTGAGCTTCTTGCGCTTCTCTTCGAACGCCAGATCGAACTGGTGACGCTTCTCTTCGATCGAGTTCTTGATCGCTTCGAGCTGAGCGGCAGCCTCTTCGTCGGCCAGACGAATGTCGAACCAGTGGTAGTGGTCGAGATCCGACAGGTACGCCTGATCGATCTTCGTACCCTTCGCGAGCTTCTTCGGACCGCCGTTCGCGACCTTGCCCTCGAGCATACGTGCCAGACGCTGGAACGCATCGCCTTCCACGATACGCAGCTGGTCGTTCAAGTCGAGGCGGTAGCGCTTCAGTTCATCGTCGATGATCTGCTGCGCACGCTTGTCGCGCTGGATGCCTTCGCGCGTGAACACTTGCACGTCGATGACCGTGCCGCTCATGCCCGAGGGCACGCGCAGCGACGTGTCCTTCACGTCCGATGCCTTTTCGCCGAAGATCGCGCGCAGCAGCTTCTCTTCCGGCGTGAGCTGCGTTTCGCCCTTCGGCGTGACCTTGCCCACCAGCACGTCGCCGGCTTCGACTTCCGCGCCGATGTAGACGATGCCCGACTCGTCGAGACGGCCCAACTGCACTTCGGCCAGGTTCGAGATGTCGCGCGTGATTTCCTCAGGTCCGAGCTTCGTGTCGCGAGCGACGACGTTCAACTCTTCGATGTGGATCGACGTATAGCGATCGTCGGCCACGACCTTTTCGGAGATCAAGATCGAATCTTCGAAGTTGTAGCCGTTCCACGGCATGAACGCGACCAGCATGTTCTGGCCGAGCGCGAGCTCGCCCAGGTCCGTCGATGCGCCGTCCGCCAGGACGTCGCCGCGCGAGACCATGTCGCCGACCTTCACGATCGGACGCTGGTTGATGTTCGTGTTCTGGTTCGAACGCGTGTACTTGATCAGGTTGTAGATGTCCACGCCGACTTCACCGGCCACCGCTTCATCGTCGTTCACGCGAATGACGATACGGCCCGCGTCGACGTAATCGACGACACCGCCGCGCAGCGCCTGCACCGTGGTGCCCGAGTCGACTGCCACCGTACGCTCGATGCCCGTACCGACGACCGGCTTTTCCGGACGCAGGCAAGGCACGGCCTGACGCTGCATGTTCGAGCCCATCAACGCACGGTTCGCGTCGTCGTGCTCGAGGAACGGAATCAGCGATGCTGCCACCGAGACGATCTGCGACGGCGCCACGTCCATGTACTGGATGCGGTCCGGCGTGACCATCAGCGTTTCGCCCGCTTCACGCGACGAGACGAGTTCGTCGGTCAGCGTGCCGTCTTCGGCCACCGCCGCGTTCGCCTGCGCGATCACGTAGCGGCCTTCCTCGATCGCCGACAGATAGTCGATCTGATCCGTCACCTTGCTGTCCACGACCTTGCGGTACGGCGTCTCGAGGAAGCCGTACTCGTTCAGGTGCGCATACAGCGCGAGCGAGTTGATCAGGCCGATGTTCGGACCTTCAGGCGTTTCGATCGGGCACACGCGGCCGTAGTGGGTCGGGTGCACGTCGCGCACCTCGAAGCCCGCGCGCTCGCGCGTCAGACCGCCCGGGCCCAGTGCGGAAACACGGCGCTTGTGCGTGATTTCCGACAGCGGGTTCGTTTGGTCCATAAACTGCGACAGCTGCGACGAACCGAAGAACTCGCGAATCGCCGACGAAATCGGCTTCGAGTTGATCAGGTCGTGCGGCATCAGGTTTTCGCTTTCGGCTTGGCCGAGGCGTTCCTTCACCGCGCGTTCGACACGGACGAGACCGGCGCGGAATTGGTTCTCCGCCAGTTCGCCGACGCAGCGCACACGACGATTGCCGAGGTGGTCGATGTCGTCCACTTCGCCCTTGCCGTTGCGCAGCTCGACCAGGATCTTGATCGTCGCGAGGATGTCGTCGTCCTGCAGCGTCATCGGGCCCGTGATTTCGTCACGACCGACGCGGCGGTTGAACTTCATGCGGCCGACCTTCGAGAGGTCGTACGCGTCTTCGCTGTAGAACAGACGGTTGAACAGCGCCTCGACCGCTTCTTCGGTCGGCGGTTCGCCCGGACGCATCATGCGGTAGATCGCGATGCGCGCGGCCGTCTTGTCCGTCGTTTCGTCGATGCGCAGCGTCGACGAGATGTACGGGCCTTGATCCAGATCGTTCGTATAGAGCGTCTGGATGTCCTTGACCTTCGCCTCGCGCAGCTTCTCGAGCGTGCTTTCGGTGATTTCGTCGTTCGCGTTCGCGATGACTTCGCCGGTGTCGCCGTCGATCACGTTCTTCGCCAGAACGCGGCCGAGCAGGTAATCCTCGGGCACCGAGATGAACTTCGTCTTCGCGTTGTCGAGGTCGCGGATGTGCTTCGCGTTGATCCGCTTGTCCTTCTGGACGATGACGTTGCCGTCGCGATCGCTGATATCGAAGCGCGCGACTTCGCCGCGCAGGCGCTCGGGGACGAACTCCATCTGCGCGCCTTCACCCATCAGCGTGAAGTTGTCGAAGACGAAGAAGTTCGCGAGGATCTGCTCGGGCGAGAGGCCGATGGCCTTCAGAAGAATCGTGACCGGCATCTTGCGGCGACGGTCGACGCGGAAGTACAGGATGTCCTTCGGGTCGAATTCGAAATCGAGCCACGAGCCGCGGTACGGAATGATCCGTGCCGAGAACAGCAGCTTGCCCGAGCTGTGCGTCTTGCCCTTGTCGTGTTCGAAGAACACGCCCGGCGAACGGTGCAGCTGCGAGACGATGACACGCTCGGTGCCGTTGATGACGAACGAGCCGGTGGGCGTCATGAGCGGAATTTCGCCCATGTACACTTCCTGCTCCTTCACTTCCTTGACGACGGGCTTGCTCGGCGATTCCTTGTCGAGCAGGACCAGGCGCACCTTGGCGCGCAAGGCCGAGCAAAAGGTGAGACCGCGCTGCTGGCATTCCTTGATGTTGAAGGCCGGCGGCGACAACGCGTAGCTCACGAACTCGAGGCGCGCGAAACCGTTGTGCGAAACGATCGGGAAAACAGACGTGAACGCGGCTTGCAAACCTTCGGGTTTGCGAGCGTTAGCGAGTACGTCAGCTTGCAGAAACGTGCTGAATGATTCAAGCTGGGTGGCCAGCAGGAAAGGTACTTGGTGAACGATGGGGCGCTTCGCAAAACTCTTACGAATGCGCTTCTTCTCGGTGAAGGAATATTGCATACGATCTCCGAATCACGGCGGGCATGTTGTCGAGGCTATAGGCGCCAGATGAGACAACCCGAGTGTTCACCGACTGAGACCCGATGGCCGTCCTGAGGCTTGAACGAGCCTAGAAGCTTGGTGGTTGGCCGCTACCAACCGCTGGCTGACGGCAGCGGATGCCTGTGTTGCCCGCTGCCCGACCAAACTTGCCTTCTGCAGTCGCTTCAGAAGACAAAGAAAAATGCCGCTCGGCGTGCGCCCGTGGGCGTGCGACCTGACAATTTTCTTTGGCCTCTGGGGCTTTCGTTTCGCACAGCCAGAAGGCCTTAGCAAAACATAGTCCCACAAAGCACAAAAAGGCCGGCGGTGGAAAAACCGCCAGCCTTCGCACAACGCGAGGGGCCTTACTTGATTTCAGCCTTCGCGCCGGCTTCTTCCAGCTTCTTCTTCGCTTCTTCAGCAGCAGCCTTGGGCACCGCTTCCTTCACGGGCTTCGGTGCACCGTCGACCAGGTCCTTCGCTTCCTTCAGGCCCAGGCCCGTCAGTTCGCGAACAGCCTTAATCACGGAAACCTTGTTGGCGCCCGTTTCGGTCAGGATGACGTTGAATTCCGTCTGCTCTTCAACAGCAGCGGCTGCACCGCCACCTGCGGGGCCTGCCACTGCGACTGCAGCAGCCGACACGCCGAACTTCTCTTCGAACGCCTTGACGAGTTCGTTCAGTTCCAGAACCGACATCGAGCCTACGGCTTCGAGGATGTCTTCTTTTGCGATTGCCATGTGAAATACTCCTAAATTGAATTCGGATACAGCCGGCGATCAATCACGCTCGACCGAAGTGCGCCATGCGCCGCCTGGTTAGGCAGCTTCGCCCTGCTTCTTCTCGGCGAGCGCAGCGAGTGCGCGCGCGAAGCCCGAAACAGGCGCTTGCATGACGAACAACAGCTTGGACAGCAGCTCTTCCCGGCTCGGGATGTTGGCCAGCGCTTGCACGCCTGCCTTGTCCATCACGTTGCCTTCGTATGCGCCGGCCTTGATGATCAACTTGTCATTGCTCTTGCCGAAGTCGTTGACGACCTTGGCAGCAGCAATCGCATCTTCAGAGATGCCGTAGATCAGAGGACCGGTCATCTGCTCTGCCAACGGAGCAAACGGGGTACCCTCGACGGCGCGACGCGCCAACGTGTTCTTCAACACGCGCAGGTACACCTTCTGCTCGCGCGCTTTCGCACGCAGCTTCGTCAGATCGCCAACCGCGATTCCACGATACTCGGCCAGCACGATCGTCTGGGCCTTCGCGACTTGCGCGGAGACCTCAGCGACGACGGCCTGCTTATCTTCTTTGTTCAGTGGCACGGTTAACCTCCAGATTCGGTGCGCCAGGCTTCATTCAGCCCGATACACCGCGTTCAACAACGGCGTCCGAGGGTTAGGAGTATTTCGCTCACCGGCTTACGCATCGCTGCGCGGGCCCATGAGTTCATCACTACAAAACTTTTTCGGGTTCGCCATCTGCGTTGGCTCATATTAAGGAGACGCCCACCTGCTGCGACTCCGCCAACGGTCTTTGACAACCGGCCGTGCGAGGCATGCTGCCCTCTCACGACCGCCCAAAGCCCTTAAATACCGCGCCGGCCGGCAACTGCCGCGCCGGACGCGATCGATTCCTTACTGCTGTGCGGCCAGCGACGATTGATCGACGCGAACGCCGACACCCATCGTGCTCGACAGAGCGATCTTGCGCAGGTACACGCCCTTGCTCGTTGCCGGCTTGGCCTTTTGCAGCGCTTCGACGAGTGCCGACAGGTTCGAGCGCAGCGCTGCCGGCTCGAACGACGCACGGCCGATCGTGGCGTGGATGATACCGCCCTTGTCGACGCGGAACTGCACCTGACCTGCCTTGGCGTTCTTCACAGCCGTGGCGACGTCCGGCGTAACCGTGCCGACCTTCGGGTTCGGCATCAGGCCGCGCGGGCCGAGGATCTGACCCAGCGTACCGACGACGCGCATCGTGTCCGGCGAAGCGATCACGACGTCGAAATTCAGGTTGCCGCCCTTGATTTGCTCGGCGAGATCTTCCATGCCGACGATTTCGGCGCCGGCTGCGCGCGCTTGCTCGGCCTTCTCGCCTTGAGCAAACACGGCCACGCGGACCGACTTACCGGTACCGGCGGGCAGCACGACCGAGCCGCGAACGACTTGGTCCGACTTCTTCGCATCGATGCCGAGTTGAACGGCAACGTCGATCGACTCGTCGAACTTCGCCGTGGCGCATTCCTTCACGAGCGAGAGGGCTTCGTCGATCGCATACAGCTTCTGACCGTCGACCTTGTTCGCGAATGCTTTCAGACGCTTGGAAATCTTAGCCATTTACACGCCCTCCACGGTGATGCCCATCGAGCGGGCGCTGCCAGCGATCGTCCGAACCGCGGCGTCCAAATCGGCAGCCGTGAGGTCAGGCATCTTCGCCTTGGCGATGTCTTCGGCTTGCGCGCGCGTGATCACGCCGACCTTGTCGGTGTGCGGCTTAGCCGAGCCCTTGTCGACCTTCGCAGCCTTCTTGATCAGCACCGTGGCCGGAGGCGTCTTGAGGATGAACGTGAAGCTCTTGTCGGCGAATGCCGTGATCACGACCGGAACGGGCAGGCCCGGTTCCATGCCTTGGGTCTGCGCGTTGAACGCCTTGCAGAACTCCATGATGTTCAGGCCGCGCTGGCCCAGTGCCGGACCAACCGGCGGCGACGGATTGGCTTTACCTGCAGGGATCTGCAGCTTGATAAAGCCGATGATTTTCTTTGCCATGTCGAAAACCTCGTTGGAACGCGTGAGCGTTCAGTGAGTAGTAGCGCGCGCTCGCCGCGGTACGCTGCGGCTACTGACGCTCCTCAACGGCCATAACGCGGACCGTAAGCGCGAAAACGGACCGCCCGCTAGCGGGCGACCCGTTGGAATCTGTTACAGCTTTTCGACCTGCCCGAATTCCAGCTCGACAGGGGTGGCGCGGCCGAAGATCGTGACCGAGACGCGCACGCGCGATTTCTCGTAGTTCACTTCCTCGACGCTGCCATTGAAGTCCGTGAACGGACCTTCCTTGACACGAACCATCTCGCCCACTTCGAACAGCGTCTTCGGCCGCGGCTTCTCGACGCCTTCTTGCATCTGCGACATGATCTTTTCGACTTCCCGCGGGGAAATCGGGCTCGGCTTGTTGCGCGTGCCGCCGATGAAACCCGTCACCTTCGCCGTGTTCTTGACGAGGTGCCACGTTTCGTCGGTCATCTCCATTTCGACGAGAACATAGCCGGGGAAGAAACGACGTTCGGTCACCGACTTGTGACCGCCCTTCACTTCCACGACTTCCTCAGTCGGAACGAGGATTTGGCCGAACTTGTCTTGCATGCCGGCGCGCTCGATACGCTCTTGGAGCGCTCGCTGCACGCTTTTCTCCATGCCGGAGTACGCATGCACGACATACCAACGCTTACCGCTCGGAGATGCCGGAGTATCGCTCATATCATTTCCATCCCAGAATCGCCGAGAAAATGACCCATTCGATGGTTTTATCGCTGAGCCACAGCAGCACCGCCATCACCAGCACGAAGCCGAAGACTACGAGCGTGGTTTGCGTTGCTTCCTTGCGAGTCGGCCAGACAACCTTGCGGACTTCCTTGTAGGAGTCCTTGGCGAAAGCGATAAAACCCTTACCGGGGGAGGACAGGAGACCAACCACTACACCGGCCACGACGCCGACAACCAACACCGCGCCGCGTACATACCATTCCTGGCCACTCAGCCAGAAGAAACCCACGAATCCGGCCAAGAACAGCAATACGCCCGCGATAACCATCAACTTGTCGCTGGAAGTATCCACAGCTTCGACGGAAGGATTCGCCATAACACCCTAACATGCACCGATTCCGGCGCAGAATTTTGGCAGGGGCAGAGGGAATCGAACCCCCAACCTTCGGTTTTGGAGACCGACGCTCTGCCAGTTGAGCTATACCCCTAAACCATTTGGGGTTGACCCTGCAGCCAACCCCGAAACCACAGACCAACGAGAATTAACTGGCTTACTCGATGATCTTCGCAACGACACCTGCGCCGACGGTACGGCCGCCTTCGCGGATCGCGAAGCGCAGACCTTCTTCCATGGCGATCGGGGCGATCAGCTTCACCGTGATCGACACGTTGTCGCCCGGCATCACCATTTCCTTGTCCTTCGGC
>NZ_QRGA01000033.1 GCF_003367175.1 Trinickia dinghuensis
CAGATCGCGCTGGTTGATCATCTGCTTCGTCGGCGCGATGGCGATCTTGCCCGGCGAAGGAAACTCGTGATAATCGAGCGCGGCTTCGCGGAAATCCTTCATGTCGGATCGTACGGTCATGTTATTGGTCTTGGAGACGGAGACGGGTTGATGGGGCGGCGCGGTCGTACCGGCCGCTTATGCGGACAGCTTTTGCATCTCGGCGAATAGATCCGCCTTTCCTTCGAAGCCGATGCCGGGCAGATCCGGCATCGTGATGTAACCGTTGTGGACCTTCACGCCGTCCGGGAATCCACCGTACGGCTGGAACAAGTCGGGATACGATTCATTGCCGCCCAAGCCGAGCCCGGCCGCAATGTTGAGCGACATCTGGTGGCCGCCGTGCGGGATGCAGCGGCTACGCGACCAGCCATGCTGATGCAGCATGTCCAGCGTGCGCAGGTATTCGACCAATCCATAGCTCAACGCACAGTCGAACTGCAGCCAATCGCGGTCGGCGCGCATACCGCCGTAGCGGATGAGGTTGCGCGCGTCCTGCATCGAGAACAAGTTTTCACCGGTTGCCATCGGCTTGTCGTAGTAGTTGCGCAGCGTCGCTTGCAATTCGAAATCGAGCGGATCGCCGGCTTCCTCGTACCAGAACAGGTCGTATCGCGAAAGCGCCTTCGCGTATCGAATCGCCGTATCGAGATCGAAGCGGCCGTTTGCATCGACTGCCAGTTTTTGACCGTCGCCCAGCACGCTCAGGATCGAATCGATGCGGCGCAGGTCTTCGTCGAGCGAAGCGCCGCCGATCTTCTTCTTCACGACCGTGTAGCCGCGATCGAGATAGCTGCGCATTTCGTCCTTGAGCTTTTCGTGATCCTGCCCGGGGTAGTAGTAGCCGCCCGCGGCATAGACGAAGATCTCGCGGTTCGGTCGGCCATCGCCGTAACGGTCGGCCAGCAACTGGAACAGCGGCTTGCCTTCGATCTTAGCCACGGCGTCCCATACCGCCATGTCGATCGTGCCCATCGCCACCGAGCGCTCGCCGTGGCCGCCCGGCTTTTCGTTCTGGAACATCGTGTCCCAGATCTTATGGGGATCGAGATTGTTGCCGTCCTTGTCGACGAGCGAGGCCGGGGCGGCCTCGAGCAAACGCGGAATGAACCGCTCACGCATCAACGTGCCCTGCCCATAGCGGCCGTTGGAGTTGAAACCGTAGCCGACGACCGGCTTACCGTCTCGGACGACATCCGTCATCACGGCCACGAGACTCAGCGTCATCTTGCTGAAGTCGATGTAGGCATTCCGGATAGGGGAGCTGATCGGAACGGTCTTCTCGCGAATTTCAACGATTCTCACGACGGTCTCCTGAAGGCGTCGCGCGTTGTCGACGCAACGCGCTGTAGGAGGCGCTAGATTATTCGCGAAAGGTCGCGGTAAGATTCACTGAAAATCACTTCTTTATTAACTTAAAGTGAAGGCCGCGTGAAGACCGACATCGCCTCCCACCTCCAGTTCTTCGTTTTGCTCGCCCGGCATGGAAACCTTGCGGCGGCCGCGCGCGAACTCGACTTGACGCCGCCCGCCGCGACGAAACGGCTCGCTCAACTGGAGGCGAGGCTGGGGGTGCGACTGGTCAACCGGACGACGCGCAGCATCAGTCTCACGGTGGAAGGCGAAACCTATCTGCATCACGCGGCGCGGATCCTGGCCGAAATTCACGAAATGGAAGATGCCGTTTCGTCGAGCCGCTCGGTGCCGCGCGGATTGCTTCGTGTCAACGCGACGCTGGGGTTCGGCCGCACGACCATTGCCCCGCTCGTGTCCGAGTTCGCAAAGCAATACCCGCACGTCGAAGTGCAGCTCGACGTGACCGATCGCCCGATCGATCTCGTCGAGAGCGGCGTTGACCTGGCCATCCGGTTCGGCTCGTTGCCGGACAAGCGGCTCAACGCTCGGCGCATCATGACGAATCGCAGGTTCCTGTGCGCATCGCCGCGGTATCTCGAGCGGCACGGCACGCCGACGAGCCCGGCCGATCTTTCACATCACCAGTGCATCCTTCATCGTCAGAACGACGATGCCTATGGCGTCTGGCGCCTCATGCACGGCGAACACGTCGAAGTGGTGAAAGTGCGGGGCATGCTGTCGAGCAACGACGGCGATATCGTACTCGGCTGGGCGCTCGACGGGCACGGCATCTTGATCCGCTCGGAATGGGATCTTTCGAGGTACCTCGAAAGCGGAAGACTAAGAATCGTGCTTCCCGAGTATGTGCAGCCGCTCGCCGATCTGTTCGTCTACTACCCGCATAAACGGAATCAGTCCGCGCGAGCGCGGGCATTCATCGATTTTCTCGTCGAACGCTTCGGGAATTCCGGCGCGTCCGCTTCGGCGGCTTTGACCTAGCAGAACGCACCGCGGCAAAAAAACCGCCCGCGTGCTTGCGCAAGCGAGCGGTCAAAGACACCTGGGCACACAGATGTGCGACAGGTGCCGCGTGGTTCTCGGAGAACCCCGTTAGAACGTTGGAATATTAGAACTTGTGACGCAGCGCCAGGCGCACGACGACTTGGTTCGCCGTCGACGACGGCGCGTCGGTGCCGAGGACGAATGCCTGATCGAGGATCGAATTCGTCTTGTCGCCGGCAACGTGCTGATAGGCGGCCTGCGCGTAGACATCGGTGCGTTTCGACAGGTTGTAGTCCGCCATCGCACCGATCTGATGGATCTTGGGCTTCGCGCTGCCGGCCGACGAATCGTCATGCTCGAGCGACAGCGTATACGCCGCGCCAAGCGAGAACGCCGACGTGACCTGGTAGAAACCGTTCACTTCGAAGTTCTGGTATTTCAGCGCATTCAAAGTCGTTCCGGACGCGACGATTGCGCTCGGCGTGCCTAGATAGCCGTTGCCGGTCGGATTCTTGTAGTTCGAGTTCGTGTAGACGAAGCCCACCGTTGCGGGGCCGAACGTATAGTTGATGCCCGCACCGAACACACGCATGCGCTGCGCAATGAAACTCGCGTCGTTCGCGGTGATGGCGCCCGCGGAGCCGTCGCCGGGGTGATCGGCCTGCAGGTAAGCCGCTGCGACGAGCAACCCGCCGCGCTGGTATTGCGCGCCCAAGCTGTACGCGCGGTTATCGGCAAAGCTGGTGCTGTTGCTGAAGCTATACGCGCCGCCGAATTGAAGCCCTGCGAAGTTCGGGCTCGCGTACTTCACCGCATTGTCGAGCCGGAAGGAGTTGTCGGTGTTGTCGTTGTCGTACGGATGCGAGAACAGATAGCCGGCCCAGTTGCCGTTCGAGGTCAACGGCCCGACGTAGTCGACCATGGAGTCGTATTGGCGGCCGAACGTGACCGTGCCGTACTGTCCATTGCTCAAGCCGACGAATGCCTGACGGCCGAACATCCGGCCGCCCTGGCCCAGCCGGCCCGAATTGACGTCGAACCCGTTCTCGAGCTGGAACAGCGCCTTCGTGCCGCCACCGAGATCCTCGCTACCCTGCAGGCCCCAGCGGCTGCCCTGCGCATAGCCGCTCTGCATTTCATACACGTGGCTGCCGCCGACGTTATTGGTGTAGTTCAGCCCCTCGTCGATCACGCCATATAAACTCACACTGCTTTGCGCGAATACGGGCGAGGCAAAGGCGGCGGTCACGGCGAGCGCCGTCAGCTTCTTTTTCATTCGGATCTCCAAATTTCAAGCTTGCGTTAGTGTTTTACTGCACTCTGGGTGCTCTAAACGGGTGCGCGAAAGCATCACATCCAACACGTGCGGCGTCATTGCAGCAGGCGGGCCACGGCCGCGCGATAGGCCGCGTAGATTTCGGCTTCGTCGCGATAGCGGCTGGCGGCGCCGCGCATTGCGTCAGCGCCCAAGCATCGGCAGCTTGAGACCGGCTTCGCGAGCGGTACGCTGCGCGAGCTCGTAGCCCGCATCCGCATGACGCATCACGCCCGTCGCCGGATCGTTGAACAGCACGCGTCCCAAGCGCTCGCGCGCGGCATCGGTGCCGTCCGCGACGATCACGACCCCCGCGTGCTGCGAAAAGCCCATCCCGACGCCGCCGCCGTGATGCAGCGACACCCACGATGCGCCGCCCGCGGTGTTCAGCAGCGCGTTCAAAAGCGGCCAGTCGCTGACGGCATCCGAGCCGTCCCGCATGGCCTCGGTCTCGCGATTCGGGCTGGCAACCGAGCCCGTGTCGAGGTGGTCGCGCCCGATCACGATCGGGGCCTTGAGCTCGCCCGTGCGCACCATTTCGTTGAACGCCTGGCCGAGGCGATAGCGATCCTTCACGCCGACCCAGCAGATCCGCGCCGGCAATCCTTGGAACGCGATACGCTCGCGCGCCATGTCGAGCCAGTTGTGCAGGTGCGGATCGTCGGGAATCAGTTCCTTGACCTTGGCGTCGGTCTTGTAGATGTCTTCGGGATCCCCCGACAGCGCCACCCAGCGGAACGGCCCCTTGCCTTCGCAAAAGAGCGGGCGGATATAAGCCGGCACGAAGCCGGGAAAATCGAAAGCGTTCTCGACGCCCATTTCGAGGGCCATCTGGCGGATGTTGTTGCCGTAGTCGAGCGTCGCCGCGCCACGCTGCTGCAGCGCGAGCATGGCGCGAACTTGCACGGCCATCGACTGCTTCGCCGGCTGGACGATGCTCTGCGGATCGGTCTTTTGCCGCTCGCGCCACGCCTCGAGCATCCAGCCCTGGGGCAGATAGCCGTTGATGGGATCGTGCGCGCTCGTCTGGTCCGTCACGCAATCGGGCGTGATGCCGCGTGCAACGAGTTCGGGGAAGACGTCGGCCGCATTGCCGAGCAGCCCCACGGAGATCGGCTTGCCTGCGCGCTTCGCCTCGTCCAGCATCGCGAGCGCTTCGTCGAGCGTGCTCGCCTTCTTGTCCAGATAGCGCGTCTTCAAGCGAAAATCGATGCGCGATTCGTCGCATTCGACCGCGAGCATGGAGAAGCCCGCCATCGTGGCGGCCAGCGGCTGCGCGCCGCCCATGCCGCCGAGGCCGCCCGTCAAGATCCAGCGCCCGCTCGGATCGCCGTTGAAGTGCTGGTTCGCCACCGAGAAAAACGTCTCGTAGGTGCCTTGCACGATGCCCTGCGAGCCGATGTAGATCCAGCTGCCCGCCGTCATTTGGCCGTACATCATGAGCCCCTTGCGGTCCAGCTCATGGAAATGATCCCAGGTAGCCCAATGCGGAACGAGATTCGAATTGGCGATCAGCACGCGCGGCGCATCGGCATGCGTGCGGAAGACACCGACCGGCTTGCCCGATTGAACCAGCAGCGTCTCGTCGTCGTTCAACTCGCGCAGCGAAGCGAGGATCTGATCGAAGCAATCCCAGTTGCGCGCCGCACGGCCGATCCCGCCGTAGACGACGAGTGCGTGCGGGTGCTCGGCCACCTCCGGATCGAGATTGTTTTGAATCATCCGGTAGACCGCTTCCGTCAGCCAGCTCTTGCAAGTCTTCTCGCTGCCGCGTGGCGCGCGAATCGTGCGGGTGGTGTCCAGACGCGGATCGATGTGCTTCGGAAAGTTCATAAGAGCCTCGGAACAAATGAAAACTTGAGAGAGAAGAAGAACGGTCGCGGGACGACTGTCGATGACGCCGAGTCTAGCCCGATCAACTTGTCTATACAACTGAAATTGCACCGAATCAGGGTTTTCGCCAATACAGCGAAATCACTGCAAATATGGGGAAAAACCTTTCTCTCTCACGCCATGGGAAGAAAACATTTGCATAGACAACATGGCCACTTAACCACGATGCTAATGCCACCCTCGGTTCGAAGGCATCAGTGCTTTTAATTAGGATTCCTAACTTATTTGCGCCGGCTGCATCGAGGCGGAAAAATCGTGCCTCGAATCAATCCGTCAAACGCTGCCGGTCAAATGGAAACGCGAGGCGGGATGCCACAGCTGGACCGAGGTGGCCACCAAATCGCCCACCCAAGTGCGGCGCCAGACGAGCAGACAGGGTTCGCCGATTTCCATCTCGAGATAACGGCGCACGTGCGCATCGGGCTTTTGCGCGTAGATCCGGAATTCGGCGCGCTGGATCGGCGCAAGCCGCACCATGTAGTGGTTCGGCGTCTCCAACGTGAAGTCTTGCTGCAAGTACTCCGGAAACACGTGCGGATTCACGAAGCGATCCTCGTACTGAATCGGCTCGTCTTCCTCGGTATGGACGATACGCGAGTGAAACACCGGCCCCTTCGCAAGATCGAGTGCCGCCATCGCTTCGGGGTCGTCGCTTCGATCCAGCGTCAGCACGCGCGCGCCATAGCGATGGCCACGCGACATGATTTCGTCGGCGATGTTTCGAATCTCGAGCACCGGAGATTCGTAATGACGCGGCGCGACAAAGGTGCCGGAACCCTGTACGCGCGTCAGCACCCGCTCCGTGGTCAGTTCGCGCAGTGCACGCGATACGGTCATGCGGGCAACCCCGAACTCCTTGACCAGCTCCGCCTCGGACGGAATCATGTCGCCCGGCTTCCAGGTGCCGTCCGCAATGCGGTCTACCACGTAGCGCTTGATTTGCTCGTAGGCAGGCAAGGTCCTGCGCGGCGCCTCGGCCGGTTGTGCCGCAATCTCAGCTCGTGCGTTCATATTCATCTTGTAGTCGACTCGGTCGTCTTTCTGGATCGGCCAGCGGTGGAGGCGCATCGTCGACGATCATCCGGAACACCCGGTTCATGTCGTCCGCAAGCGGACGATCGTCCCGGTAGATCGGCACGACGCTGCGAATTCGCGTGCGCAGCGCCTCGGTATAAGGCGAACGCGGCAAATCGGCAGGCTGCAGGTCGTAAGCCTGCACGGCGGCCAGCAATTCTATCGCGACGATGCGCGTACCGTTCTCGACGATGTTGAGCGCCTTCAGCGCCGCCGGTGTCGCATGACACAGATGATCTTCCTGCAAACCCGACGTCACGCCGCCGTCGAGGCTCGCCGGCGCGGCTTCACGGTGATTCTGCGCAACCAGCGACGCCGCCGTGTACTGCGCGATCATAAAGCCGGAGCGCGTCCCGCCGTCCGCCGCGAGAAACGCGGGCAAGCCGCTGACGAGCGGATTCACGAGCCGGTCGATCCGGCGCTCGGACATCGCCGCCACCTGGGCGAGTGCCACGCCGAGGCTATCCATCGCCAGCGCGAGCGATGCGCTGACCGCATGGGCTTGCGAATACACGCTCGGGTGATCGGGCGTGCCCGCGACGATCGGGTTGTCGGTCACCGACGCGAGTTCGCGGTCCACCGATCTCGCTACATCGTCGAACACGTCGCGCGCCGCGCCGTGCACATGCGGAATGGCGCGCAAGCTCAGCGAGTCCTGGGTGCGCCGCCCGGCGGCCACGGCGAGGATGCCGCTGCCCGCCAGCGCTCCGCGCAGACGCGCGCCCACCGTTTCGAGGCCCGGAGACACGCGAAAGGCCAGCGATTGCGCGCCGAACGCCTCCACCTGCCCCTGCAGATTCTCGAACGTCATGGCCGCCACCACATCGACCCAGTCCAGCAGACGCCGTGCCCGCGCAAGCGCGAGCACGGCGAGGCCCGTGACGCAAGGCGTGCCGTTCACGAGGCTCAGGCCCTCCTTCGCCTCCAGCGACAACGGCTCGAGCCCGAGCCGGCGCAACGCCTCGGCGCCGCTCACGCGAGTGTCGCCAAAACGCGCCCAGCCCGCGCCCACGCAGACGAGCGCGATATGCGCCATATGGCTGAGATAACCGACCGAACCGAAGGCGGGCACCTCCGGCACGCAGTCGCCATTGAGCAGCGCGACGAGCTGCCTGACTACCGCGAGCCGAACGCCCGAATACCCGTGCGCGTAGTTGTTCACGGCCGCGGCCATGATCGCGCGGACCGCCTCCGGCCCGAGCAGCGGACCGACGCCCACCGCATGGCTCATCAGAATGTTGTGCGACAAATCGTGCTGCTTGGCCTGCGACACGACCGTATCGCACAGCGCCCCGACGCCGGTGTTGACGCCATAGGCGCGGATCCCGCGTTCGACGATCTGCTCGACGAGCGCGCGTGCCGCGCCGATACGCGCGCTGGCGTCGTCCGACAGTTCGAGCCGGGCACCGCCGGCGATTTCGGCAATCGCGTGCCAGTCGAACGGTTCGGTGGAACGGATAAAAGTCTTCATGGTTTCGCGAAAGACATGAACCGCGGCTTCAGTGCGCCGCGCGATCCTGGTGACTCGAGACGAACTGGCGGAAACGTTCCGACTTCTGTTCGCCGAATACTTCTTGCGACGTGCCGTCGAGATCGACGCGTCCCTCGTGCAGGAACATCACGCGGTTCGAGACGTGCCGCGCAAAGCCCATCTCGTGCGTGACGACGAGCATCGTCCGTCCTTCGTCGGCAAGCGAGCGCATCACGCGCAACACCTCGCCGACCAGTTCCGGATCGAGCGCCGACGTCGGTTCGTCGAACAGCATGACCTTCGGGTGCATCGCCAGCGCACGCGCGATCGCGACACGCTGCTGCTGGCCGCCCGACAAGTGCGCGGGATAATGACCGCGCTTGTCCGCCATCCCGACCTTGGCGAGCAGCATCTCGGCCTCCTCCACTGCCTCGGCGCGATTGCGCTTGAGCACGCGCAACGGCCCCTCGATGAGGTTGTCGAGCACCGTCATATGCGACCAGAGATTGAAGCTCTGAAACACCATGCCCAACTGCGAGCGGATGCGATCCACCTGGCGACGATCGGCGGGCTGCTGGCGGCCGTCGCGGCGCCGCTTCATCTTCAACTCTTCGCCCGCGAGCGAGACCGAACCGTCGTCGGGGGTCTCGAGCAGGTTCAGGCAGCGCAGGAACGTGCTCTTGCCCGACCCGCTCGCGCCGAGGATCGAGATCACGTCCCCCTCCTTGGCATCGAGCGATATCCCTTTGAGCACGTGATGATCGCCAAAGGATTTCTGAATATTCTTGACCGACAGCGTGACAGGTGCGGATGGATTCGTGTTCATAGGTTCTCCGTCGAGTGCGTGCCCAGCTACCGTGAAGCAGCGCGGACGAGATGGGTCGAAGCCGATGCGGGCGCGGGCGTCCTCGGCGCGCGCAGATGACGCGACAGCCGCTTCTCGAACGCCCCGAGCACTCGCACGATGGCGAAGTTCAGGCACAGATAGATCAACGCCGCGCACGCGAACACCTCGGTGGTGCGATAGGTCTGGCGGATGATGTCCTGCGCCACGGCGGTGACTTCCCAGACCGTGACGAGACTCGTGAGCGCCGTCGATTTGACGAGCAGCACGGCTTCCGTCGAATACGCCGGCAGGCACTGCCGCAGTGCGATCGGCGCGATCACGCGGCGCAGCAGCTTGAATCCCGACATACCGATGGCGTAGCCGGCCTCGATCTGCCCGATCGGAACGCCCATCAAGCCGCCGCGGATGATCTCCGCCGTGTAGCCCGCCGTGCACAGCGCAAGCGACAGCACGGCGCATACGTACGGTTCGCGCAGCAGCGGCCAGAGAAAGCTATGGCGGATCACGCCGAATTGGCCGAGCCCGTAATAGATCAAGAACAGCTGGATCAGCAACGGGGAGCCGCGAAACACGAAAATATAGAGCCGCGCGAAGCGGTTAGGCAGCCAATACGGCGAGACGCGCATCGTCACGATCACGAGCGCGAACAGGCCGCCGAGCACCAGCGACGCGAAGAAGATCGCGAGCGTGGCCGGCACGGCCACCAGCAGCCGGCACATCGTGTCGTAGAGAAAACCGAAATCGATCGACATGTGGAATCCCCGGGCAACGATCAGTTGCGAGCAAAGTTACGTTTGAACGAACGCCCGACCACGGCCTCCGCCCGGCCGAAGATGCGATTCGACACCCCGGTGATCACGAGATACAGCACACCGCCGGCAATGAAGAACTGGAAGTAGTCGTGCGTGGAGCCGGCACCCACCTGACTTTCGCGCATCAGTTCGGCCAGGCCCGTCACCGAAATCAGCGCGGAATCCTTCAGGCTCATCTGCCACACGTTGCCGATGCCCGGCAGCGCAAAGCGAAGCACCTGCGGAATCAGAATCCGGCGCAGCATCGTCGCCCGCGACATGCCGATCGCGCATGCCGCCTCGAGCTCGCCGGGGGCGACCGCCAGGACCGCCGCCCGGTAAACCTCGGCCTGATACGAACCGGAGATCATGCCCACGGCGAACGCGCCGACCGCGAACGGCGGCACGCTGACGAAACCGTCGGAGCCGAACCAGTGTGCCACCGCCGACACGAACCCGGACCCGCCGAAATAGAACAGGTAGATCACGAGCAATTCGGGCACGCCGCGAAAGACGGTCGTATAGCACTCCCCCAAGAAGCCCGCGACGCGAAAACGCGACAGCTTCGCGCAAGCGACCAATGCGCCGAACACCGCGCCGATGGCGAGCGCCGCCAGCGTCAATGCGACGGTCATCGACGCGCCGAGCAGCATCACGCCGCCCCACCCGTCGACCCCGAACCCGAACATTTCAAAAGCACTCATGTCTCGCTCCCGGTCTTCACGCTGCAGGCCTTTCGCATACTGCTCAAGGAGCGACGTTCGTCTTGAACCACTTCTGCGACAAGCGCGTCACCGTGCCGTCCGCGATCGCCGCGGCAATCGCCGTGTCGAATTTCGCCTTCAAATCGGCGTCCTGCTTGCGGAATGCCAACCCTTCGCCCGGGCCCCAGACGGCACCGGCGATTTCCGGACCGGCCATCACGATCGACGCGTTCTTGTTCGCGCCCGAGGTGAAGTAGGTCACGTCGTCGAACGATGCATCGATCCGGCCGTTCGCGAGGTCGAGATCGCGCTCGGGCGCGGTCTTGTATTGGCGGATCGTCGCGACGTCCTTGAAGTTGTTTTCGATGAAGTCCGTGTACACCGTGCCCGACTGGATGCCGATCGTCTTGCCCTTGAGCGCTTTGCGCAGCGCCTCGACGCCGGGCTGACCGGTATGCGCGTTGTTGTCGAGCTTGACGACGATCGGCTTCGCGGCCGCCTTCTGCAGGATCGTCGTATCGGCGACGGCGAAGGTCGCGGGCGTGGCCGCATAGGGCCGCGACAGCCCGATGATCTTCTCGCGGTCGGGCGTGCTCGAGATCGCGTCGACCAGCACGTCGAACTTGCCCGCCTGCAGACCCGGGATCATGCCGTCCCAGTCCTGCGTGACGAGTTTGCATTGCAGTTTGATGCGGGCACACAGATTCGCGACCAGTTCGGGCTCGAAACCGCTCAGCTTGCCGCCAGGCTCCGTCAGGTTCCACGGCGCGTAATCGCCCTCGGTTGCGATTGTCACGGACGTCCACTCTTTAGCCTGGGCGGGCCCCGCCAGCACAGCCATACCAAGTACCGCACCGATCCATGCCTTGACGAGCATGGTGCGCTTCACGTTCATTTCGACACTCCTATTGCGTGGGAAAGACTGGACTCGCATCCATGGGGGTTGGCGTTGCTGCGAGGTTGTATAGACAAGCTTGCATGAAACAAAAACGCATAGCAAGGAGAAGTGCCGTAAAACATGGTGTTATAGGGGTATGTACTAGTCCTTTTTTCCTCACATCAAACAAGTTGACTAGACATTTTGGTGCACGGCGCAGGCCATGCACCAAAACAAAACGAAAGAGGCCGGCGAATGCATCGCCGGCCTCTTTCGTTTTTCGTCGGTGGACGTCGCGGTGACGCCAGCCTGCGTACCGCGTCGTCTTCGACGCTACTTGCTGCGCCTCTCGCTCATCGCTGCTTCGTACCGGGCCCGGCTTTCCGCATCGGGCGGATAGAGCCCCGGCAACGCGGCGCCGCGCTCGACTTCTTCCATGATCCAGTTCTCGAGCCGTTCCTGTTCCGCCGCGGCCGCAATCACCTCGTCGACCAATGCCGAGGGAATGACGACTGCGCCGTCCGCATCGACCACGATCACGTCATCCGGAAACACGGCAACGCCACCGCAAGCGATCGGCTCCTGCCAGCCGACGAAGGTCAGCCCCGCAACCGAGGGCGGCGCAGCCGTGCCTTGGCACCAGACCGGCAAGCCGGTGCCGGCCACGCCCGCGACGTCGCGAACCACGCCGTCCGTGACCAGTGCGGCCACACCGCGCTTTTTCATTCGCGCGCACAGGATGTCGCCGAAGATCCCGGCATCGGTGACGCCCATCGCATCCACGACAGCAATGCAGCCCGCGGGCATCGCTTCGATCGCAGCGCGTGTCGAACGCGGCGACGACCATGATTCCGGCGTCGCGAGGTCTTCGCGCGCCGGGACGAAGCGCAGCGTGAAGGCACGACCGACCACGCGCGGTAGATCGGGACACAGCGCCCGCGTGCCGCGCAGCCACACGTTGCGCAGCCCCTTTTTCAGCAGAACGGTCGTCAGCGTTGCCGTCGAGACCTGCGAGAGCGCCGCGGCAACGTGCGGATCGAGAGCGTCGAAAGATTTGGGAGATTCGAGTGAGTCGGAAGACATGACGAGATTTCCGTAAGTTAGATGCTGGCGATCAGCCCACCGTCGACGCGGACGATGCCGCCCGTCATATACGATGCGCGCGTGCTTGCGAGGAACGCGACGACGTCCGCGTATTCCTCCGGCCTGCCGTAGCGGCCCATGGGGATCGACGACGTGCTTTGCGCGGCGACCTCCTCGACCGCCCGGCCTTCGCGCTGCGCTTTGGCCTCGTCGAGGAAGCGGATCCGATCGGTCGCGATGCGGCCCGGCAAGATCACATTGGCCGTGATGCCGTTTGCCGCGACTTCCCGCGCAAGTGTCTTCGACCACCCGACGAGCGACATGCGCAGCGCGTTGGAGATGGCCAGGTTCGGGATGGGCGACACCACACCCGACGACGTGCTCGTAATCACGCGGCCCCATTGCTTCGCGCGCATGCCGGGCAGCACGCGATCGGTGATTGCGATCGCCGAGAGCACCATGAGGCGGAAGTATTTTTCCCAAACGCCGCTCGGTTGGCCCGAGGCGGGTGTCGGAGGCGGCCCGCCTGTATTGTTGACGAGGATGTCCACCGAGCCGAACCGCTGCTCGATCGTCTCGATGCGCGCGTCGACGACCGATAGGTCGCTCATGTCCCATGGCAGAGCCAGAGCCTGTGCCCCGGCCACACGCACGGCCTCGGCCGATTGTTCGAGCGCCGCGGCGTCCAGATCGGCAAGCGCGACATTCGCGCCTTCGCTCGCAAGCGCGACCGCAATCGCGCGGCCGAGCCCGCCTCCGCCGCCCATCACCAGCGCGGTTTTATTTTGTAAACCCAGATCCATAAGATTTCCCTGTTCCTGACATACCGTCACGTACGATCACGTGCCATCGCCGACCTTCACGCAGCTTCGCAGCCGCACGCGCCGCATCAAGCGACCACGGTCCATTTCCCATACTTCGCCACCGCGCTTTCATCGAAACCGAATCCGAGCCCCGGCGTCTGATGCAGCATGACGCGGCCGTTACGATGCTCCAATTGACGGTCGATCAGGCGCCGGAAGTTCAATACCTGGTCGTCCCAGAAGAATTCGACGTATCGCGCGTTCGGCGTGGCCGCAACGAGCGGAGCGTGGACGTCGTGAAACCAGTGCGGGCACATGACGACGCCGTGGCTCGCCGCGGTCGCGGCAATCCTGCGCCATTCGGAAATGCCGCCGCATACCACGGCGTCGGTTTGCAAAATGGCCGCGCCGCCCTTCTCCAGCAGCTCCTTGTGGTACCACCGCCCATAACCGATCTCGCCCGTGGCGACCGGCACCCGGGTCAACTTCGCCAGCCGCGCGTGGTTGTCGATGTCGTCCGGCGAAAACGGTTCTTCGATGAAGTAAGGCGCGTATTGCTCGATGCGCTGCAAGTGCTGCAGCGCCTGCGTCGTGTCGGTCCAGCCGTTGTTGATGTCGATCATCAACTCGATATCCGGTCCGATCGCTTCGCGCGCCGCGCGAACGCGCGCTTCCTCTTCCCGGGGGCTCAGGCGCCCGCCTTTCATCTTGACGGCCTTGAAACCCATCTCGACATAGCTCGCCATCTCTTCGCCCAGCATGGCCGGCGTCTTGCCGTCGAGGTAGTAGCCGCCGCTGGCGTAGGCCGGCACGCTGTCCAGTTCGACGGCACCCAGATATTTGTGCAGCGGCAGTTGGTGAGTACGCGCGTTCAGATCCCAGATGGCCGTGTCCAAGATGCTGATGGCGCGCATGACGGTGCCCGCGCGGCCATGAAGCAGCGCCTCCTGATACATGGCCTGCCACAAGCCCTCGACGGCGTATGAATCCTTGCCGATCAAGACCGGCGCCAGCAACTGCTCCACCGCAACGCGCAACAGCTCGCCGCCCGCGCTGCCGACATAGCAGAACCCGATTCCTTCGACACCGTCGCTCGAACGAACCTTGACCAAGCCGTAGTGGCGGGTCGAAACGGTACGCGTGGCGAACGAGGTGACACGGTCGAGCGGGACGCCCGCCGCGCACACGGAAATGGATTCGATCTTCGACATGACAACACTCCTGATCTGATGGAAACGCGGCCGGTCTCATACGCGGCCTGCCGGAGAAGTGTGCTAGTCTCGAATCGTCAGAAACAGTACGCTTCTGCTTTCTCACAAGATAAAATTTTTATCGATGGACTCCCGGTATCTGCAAAGCTTTGTGTACGTGGTCGAACTGGGATCGATCGCGGAAGCCGCTCGCCGCCTCGATCTGACGCCGGCCGCCGTGGCGCAGCGGGTCAAGATGCTGGAAGCGGAGTTGGGCGCGAAGCTGGTGCGGCGTTCGGGTCGCACGGTCGGCACGACCGAGGCAGGCGAACGAATTCTGGAGCGCGCCCGCACGGTCCTGCACGACATCCGCGATCTGAAGTCGGATCTCGTCGGCCCCTCGTCGCTCGGCGGGGAACTTCGCCTGGGCGGCACGCCGACGATGATGATGAATCTGATCCCCGACGTGCTCGCGACGCTGTTGGCCCGTCATCCCCAGATCGATCTCTATCTGGAGCCCGGCAAGTCGGCGGACCTGTATCGGAAAGTGGTCGGCGGCGAGCTCGACGCGGCCCTGCTCGTCCACCCTCAGCACGATCTGCCGAAGAACTGCGACTGGCATACGTTTCGGGAGGAGCCGCTCGTATTGCTCACGCCGGCATCCATGACGGTGACCGACCCGCATGCCGTGCTGCAAACCGAACCGTTCCTGCGCTACGACCGCAACGTGGTAGGCGGGCAACTGGCCGATGCCTACCTGCGGCAACACGGTATCCGCCCCCACCAACGCTGCGAGCTCGATGGCCTCGACGCCATCTCCGTGCTGGTCGATCGCGGTCTCGGCGTCTCGCTGGTGCCCGACTGGCTGACGACGCGCGGCACCGGTCTGTCGCTCGCGAAGTGGCCTATGCCTCATCCCTTTCCGAAGCGCGTGATGGGATTGATTTGGGGGCGCTCGTCCGCCCGTATGCGTCTGGTTCAGGCCCTGCTCGAGGTCGTCACCGAGTTCGGCGAAGCAATCGACTCGCGCGGCCGGCCGGAATGAGATCCGGCTGCGACGCGGCTTCATGAGCATGAAACCATCGCTTCCGGTCTGCCTCGGCCAGCCCGAACGCAAAAAATATTAACTTCTAAAGCAAACGACTCGAACTTGTTCCTGGCGAGCCGCGCCGGAATACTCGGCTCAACGCATGCCCCGAACGTCGCTTTCCTTTCGTTCAGAACCGTATACGGCGGATGCGTAACAAGCCCATCATTCACTCGCCACGGCATTCAAAACGACAAGGCGCGGCGAGTCAGGAGACAAACTTGCAACCCCAAACGTCCTTTTCTCCGGCGATCGAAACGAATCCGTCCGATCTGCTGTTCCGGCGCGTCGCTTGGCGCTTCATGCCGCTGCTGTTTCTCGGCTACGTGGTCGCCTACTTGGATCGCGTCAATATCGGCTTTGCCAAACTACAGATGCTCGGGAGTCTGCATTTCAGCAATGCGGCCTACGGCCTCGGCGCCGGCTTGTTCTTCATCGGCTATTTTCTGTTCGAGGTGCCCAGCAACTTGCTGCTGCACCGCTTCGGCGCGCGTCGCTGGATCGCTCGGATCATGGTGACCTGGGCCCTGCTCTCGATGGTCACCGCCTGGGTCACGACACCGCTGATGTTCTATGTCGTGCGTTTCTTGCTCGGCGTGGCGGAAGCTGGCTTCTTCCCCGGCATGATCCTCTACCTGACGTATTGGTTTCCGGCGCATCGCCGCGGCAAGATGGTGGCGCTGCTGATGGCGGGCATTCCAGTGTCCGGGCTGCTCGGCGGTCCCCTCTCCGGCTTTCTGATGCGCGCGTTCGACGGCACGTGGGGATTCGGGGGCTGGCAGTGGCTCTTCATCGTGGAAGCGTTGCCGTCGATCACGCTGGGGATCGCGATCTACTTCGGTCTCGACGATCGCGTGGCCGACGCCAAGTGGCTGAGCGACGACGAGAAAGCGCTGATCCAGCGCGAAATCGACGCCGATGACTCGGTACGGACGCACGGTTCCGTGCGCGCCGTGTTCGGTTCGGCACGCGTATGGCTGCTGTGCTTGATTCTGTTCGGCGTGGTGATGGGCTCGTACGCGATCGGCTTCTGGCAGCCGACGATCATCCGCAGCACGGGCATCGACGATCCGCTCGAGATCGGTCTGTTGACGATGATCCCGTATTCGTTTGCGCTGGTATCGATGATTGCGGTCGGCCGGCATGCGGACCGCACCCGCGAACGACGCTGGCATACCGTCGTCCCCGCACTGGTTGCGGCGTCCGGATTCAGCTTGTGCGCGCTCGGCGGCAACAGTTCGGTGCTGTCGATGATCGGGCTGACGCTCGCGGTATCCGGCGTCGTCACCACGCTGCCGATGTTCTGGGCGCTGCCCACCGCGTTTCTCGGCGGCACCGGGGCGGCGGCCGGCATCGCGCTGATCAACTGCACCGGCAATCTGGCCGGCTTCATCAGCCCCACCGTGATCGGATGGCTCAAGTCCTATACGCACACGCTGGCGTCGGGGCTCGTGCTCACGGCGGGGACGCTGACGCTCTCCGCGGTGCTGATTCTGACGTTCATCCCAGCGTGTCTGGCCAATCGCTGAAACCATGCCGGCGGGCGGTTCTCGACGGTCAGATCAACTCGCCAAGGGCGCCGTCAACTGCCGCGCGATAGCAAGAAAGTTGGCCACCTTCGACGTCGTGGCCGGCTCTTGCGAGGCTAACGCAAGGCGAATCGTGATGTTCGCGCCGGCAACATCGACATACACGACGCCCTCGACCTGGATCCGGCAGACCGATTCCGGAACCAGCGACACGCCGAACTCCGCGGCGACGAAGTTGACGACCGACGACAACTGCGGGGCCTGCTGGCCGAGAACCGGCTCGAATCCGGCGTTGCGGCACGCGCCGACGATGACGTCATGCAGCGTCGGACTGGCGTCGCGCGGCAGCAGGACAAACGGTTCGCCGGCAAGCGCCTCGAGTTTGATCCGTCGTTTGCGGGCCAATGGGTGCGTTGCGGGCAGAACTAGCTGCATGCGTTCAGCGGCGATGTGATGGAAAGTCATTCCCGCCGGAGACTGGGCGCCGAGCCGCACGAAAGCCACGTCGACGCGGCCCGACTTGAGGTGCTCCAGCAGTTCAGCCGTGTTTCCTTCCGAAAGCGTAAGCGTCACGCCGGGGTACGACTGCCGGAACAACCGGATCATCCTCGGCACAACCGGGTTGAAAGCTGCCGACCCGGTGAACCCGATGTTCAACTGCCCCGTTTCGCCGCGGCCGGCGCTTTGCGCATTGGCAATGGCTTGGCCCGCGCTTTCCAGGAGCCGGCGCGCATCGATCAGAAACGCCTCGCCGGCTTCCGTGAGCACGACGCCATGCCCCGTCCGCCGAAAAAGGCGGACGTCCAGTTCGGTTTCCAACGCGCGAATTTGCTGGCTCAACGGAGGCTGACCGATGCCCAGCCGCTCCGCCGCCCGCGTGACGTTTCGTTCCTCAGCCACAGCCAGGAAGTAGCGAATATGCCGTAGTTCCATCCTGATATCGCTTAAAAGTATTTCTGGAATACACGATAGATATTGGACAGCATATCAGCACAGGAACAAAATATCGCCAAATTTTGCGGGCGGCTTCCGCCTCGCATTGACTCACGCTCCCCCACGTACCCTGACCGCGCTCGGTCCGGGTCGGCTCGCCCGTTGGGCCCGTCGTATTCAACGGTTTTGCGGCAGGGGTGCAGCGCCGATCAGGTTCGATACGACAAAGGGGTACTACATGGCAGAAGCCGCAAAGAAGCCGAGGCCGGAATTCCGGAACATCGGTCTGGGGCAAATCTTGACGGCCTACCGTCTACCGCTAGCAGGNCATGGCAGAAGCCGCAAAGAAGCCGAGGCCGGAATTCCGGAACATCGGTCTGGGGCAAATCTTGACGGCCTACCGTCTACCGCTAGCAGGGCGCGTGTCGATCCTGCACCGGGTCAGCGGTGCGCTCCTCTTCGTTTTCCTGCCCTTCCTGCTGTTCCTCTTCGACCAAAGCCTCACGTCCGAGTTGAGCTTCGAGTCGTTCAAGTTCTTCCTCTCGAACATCATCGTCAAGATCGTCACGCTCGTGCTGGCGTGGGCCTTTCTCTTTCATTTCTGCGCGGGCATCCGTCACTTGTTGATGGACATGAACCACGACGCGGTATCCAAGGAGAGCGGCAAGCGCACGTCCGTCGTCGTTCTCGTCGTGTCGTCGATTCTTACGATCGCCTTCGCGCTCAAACTGTTCGGAGCTTTCTAAAAAAATGTCAGCCAACAACCGAATCGGCTCGAAGCGCCTCGTCGTCGGCGCGCATTACGGCCTGCGCGATTGGCTCGCGCAGCGCGTGACCGCCACCATCATGGCGATCTACACCGTCATCCTGCTGGCCTGGTTCTTCAGTGCGCAGGCTTTCTCCTACGACGGCTGGGCCTCGATCTTCGCCACTCAATGGATGAAGCTGGCGACGTTCGTCACGCTGATCTCGCTGTTCTACCACGCGTGGGTAGGCATTCGGGACATCTGGATGGACTACGTGAAGCCCGTGGGCGTGCGCCTGGCGCTGCAAGCGCTGACGATCGTCTGGTTGCTCGGTTGTGCGGGCTACGCTGCGCAGATTCTCTGGAGAGTGTAAAAGAATGGCTGCAATCAAAAATTCTCTGCCGCGTCGCCGCTTCGACGTGGTCATCGTCGGCGCCGGTGGTTCGGGGATGCGCGCCTCGCTGCAGCTGGCGCGCGCGGGCTTGTCCGTTTGCGTGCTCTCCAAGGTGTTCCCCACGCGCTCGCACACGGTGGCCGCGCAAGGCGGCATCGGCGCATCGCTCGGCAACATGAGCGAAGACAACTGGCACTACCACTTCTACGACACGATCAAGGGCTCGGACTGGCTCGGCGATCAAGACGCGATCGAGTTCATGTGCCGCGAGGCACCGAACGCGGTGTACGAGCTCGAGCACTTCGGCATGCCGTTCGACCGCAACGCCGACGGCACGATCTATCAGCGCCCGTTCGGCGGGCACACGGCCAACTACGGTGAGAAGCCCGTCCAGCGCGCGTGCGCGGCGGCCGACCGTACCGGTCACGCGCTGCTGCACACGCTCTATCAGCAAAACGTCGCGGCCAAGACGCAGTTCTTCGTCGAATGGATGGCGCTCGATCTGATCCGCGACGCCGACGGCGACGTGCTCGGCGTCACGGCGCTGGAGATGGAAACGGGCGACGTGTACATCCTCGAAGGCAAGTGCACGCTGTTCGCCACGGGCGGCGCGGGCCGGATCTTCGCGGCGTCCACCAACGCGTTCATCAACACGGGCGACGGCCTGGGCATGGCGGCCCGTTCGGGCATCGCGCTGCAGGACATGGAGTTCTGGCAGTTCCACCCCACCGGCGTGGCCGGCGCGGGCGTGCTGATCACCGAAGGGGTGCGCGGCGAAGGCGGCATCTTGCGCAACGCGGACGGCGAGCGCTTCATGGAGCGCTACGCGCCGACGCTGAAGGATCTGGCGCCGCGCGATTTCGTGTCGCGCTCGATGGACCAGGAAATCAAGGAAGGCCGCGGCGTGGGCCCGCACAAGGACCACGTGCTGCTGGACCTGTCGCACATCGGCGCCGAGACGATCATGAAGCGTCTGCCGTCGATTCGCGAAATCGCGCTGAAGTTCGCGAACGTGGACTGCATCAAGGAGCCGATCCCGGTCGTGCCGACGATCCATTACCAGATGGGCGGCATCCCGACGAACATTCACGGTCAAGTGGTCGGTACGCCGCGCGGCCATGAAGAGCCCGTGAACGGCTTCTACGCGGTGGGCGAATGCTCGTGCGTCTCGGTGCACGGGGCGAACCGCCTGGGCACGAACTCGCTGCTCGACTTGGTGGTGTTCGGCCGTGCCGCGGGCAACCACATCGTCAAGCACGTGAAGGACATCAAGGAGCACAAGCCGCTGCCGGCGGACGCGGCCGACTTCGCGCTCTCGCGTCTGGACAAGCTCGACAAGTCGAGCTCGGGCGAGTACACGCAAGCGATCGCGGGCGACATCCGCGCGAGCATGCAGGCGCATGCGGGCGTGTTCCGCACGTCGAAGCTGCTGGCCGAAGGCGTGGAAAGCATCAAGCAAATCGCCGAGCGCGTGGAGCATGTGCACCTGAAGGACAAGTCGAAGGTGTTCAACACGGCGCGGGTGGAAGCGCTGGAGCTGGCGAATCTGATCGAGGTGGCGCGGGCGACGATGGTGTCGGCCGACGCGCGCAAGGAAAGCCGCGGCGCGCATGCGCTGGACGATCACCAGGAGCGTGACGACGTCAATTGGCTGCGCCACACGCTGTGGTTCAGCGAGGGCGATCGCCTCGATTACAAGCCGGTGCACATGCAGCCGTTGACGGTCGAATCGGTGCCGCCGAAGGCGCGTACCTTCTAAGCCGGCGCATTCAAAGGACACACGCGAAATGGCAAAACGTACTATCGAAATTTATCGCTACGATCCGGACAAGGATGCGGCGCCGCGCATGCAATCGTACGAGCTGGAGCTGGGCTCGGGCGACCGGATGCTGCTGGACGCGCTGGTCAAGCTCAAGGCGCTGGACGAAACGATCTCGTTCCGCCGCTCGTGCCGCGAAGGCGTGTGCGGATCGGATGCGATGAACATCAACGGCAAGAACGGCCTGGCGTGCCTGACGAACCTGAACGATCTGCCGCAAAAGATCGTGCTGCGTCCGCTGCCGGGGCTGCCGGTGGTGCGCGATTTGATTTGCGACTTCACGCAATTCTTCAATCAGTACCATTCGATCAAGCCGTACCTGATCAACGACACGCCGCCGCCGGAGAAGGAGCGCCTGCAGTCGCCGGAGGAGCGCGAAGAGCTCGACGGGCTGTACGAGTGCATTCTGTGCGCGAGCTGCTCGACGTCGTGCCCGAGCTTCTGGTGGAATCCGGACAAGTTCGTGGGCCCCGCGGGGCTGCTGCAAGCGTATCGGTTCATCGCCGATACCCGCGACGAAGCCACGGGCGAACGCCTGGATAACCTTGAAGACCCTTACCGTCTGTTCCGTTGCCATACGATCATGAACTGCGTCGACGTGTGCCCGAAGGGGCTCAACCCGACGAAGGCGATCGGCAAGATCAAGGAACTGATGGTGCG
>NZ_QRGA01000034.1 GCF_003367175.1 Trinickia dinghuensis
GTACTTCGCCGACATGCCGTTCTCGTATATCGGGCCGACGGATCGGTACCTCGTGATCTGCGACATGCTGCACGACATCCTCAATGACGGTGCCGCCACGAACCATCGCGCGATCGTGCGGCTCGAGGATCTCGACGCCTACACCACGACCGCTTCGATGAAGCAGTTGACCGACTACCTGTACGGCTTGAAGATCCCGTTCACGATGGCGACGATCCCGCTCTATACGGATCCGAACGGCTACTACAACGGTGGCGTGCCCGAGACGATTCACCTTTCGGCTGCCACGGGATTGAAGTCGGCGTTGAACTATGCCATTGCTCGCGGTGGCTCGATCGTCATGCATGGCTACACGCATCAGTACGATTCGACGCCGAACGTGCAGAACGCTGTGTCGGGCAACGACTACGAGTTCTGGTATGCGGTAGAGAATCGGCCGGTCGACGAGGACTCGGAGCAATGGGCCGAAGGGCGGATGCAGGACGGCTTGCAGGAGTTCACGAGCAACGGCTACAAGGTTGCAGGGTGGGGCGCGCCGCAATACCAGATGTCGCCGCTCGCGTCTCAAGCCGCAGCCGCGGAGTTTGCGACGTCGTACGAGCGAGCCGTCTACTACACGGCGACGGATCCGCAGATCGGCACGGGTGCCGCCAACCAGGATTTCTCGGCTGGGCAGTTCTTCCCGTACATCATCAATCAAGACTACTACGGGGCGCGCATCGTTCCTGAAAACATGGGCAGCATCCAATACAACATCTGCAACATCGATCCGTTTTCGTGTACCGCCTACACGGTCCAACAGATGCTGACCAATGCGCAGTACGCGCTCGTCGTGAGGGATGGCTTTGCGTCGTTCTTCTTCCACCCGTATTGGCTAGAACCCGGTCTTGGGGTACCGGCCATGTCGGACTTCGAGAGTCTCGTGTCAGGGATCACGCAGCTTGGTTATACGTGGGTGGATGCAACGACGGCTCAATGAACCGACCGCTTGCGATCCACGGTTAATATTCCGATGTCGGGCAAGCGCCACGCAGGCAGTATTTGACGTAGTCGACCAGCTCAAATCGCGTCAATGAGTCGACCGAAATGAGCTGGTCGGCTATCTGATCAAATGCAATAGTCTAGACCAAATCTGACAGTGGTCGGTTTCGCGTCGGCGACATTGCGTCGGAGATCGAGACGGCACTCGAATGGCACGGTCTGCCGCCGGATGCTCTCGAACTCAAGGCCACCGAAAATATCGTGGTTGACGATGAACGGGTGCCGGCATCGCTGCGCCGACTGCGCGAGCATGGTGTGGGTATCGCGTTCGACGACTTCGGGACCGGTTATGCGTCGCGCAGCCAGCTGAAGTCCTATCCGCTCAGCGAAATCAAGATCGATCGCGCCTTCGTGCAACGCATGCTCGAATCGGAGCGCGATCTCGCCGTGGTCCGCGCTATCGTCGATCTGGCACCCAGCTTCCCGCCCGTCCGGGAAGCCGTTCGATTTAGCCATAGATAAATGCTTATTAAGTTTATCGCCTACTATATATAGTCACTTGCATTCCCCGTCGAGATTGGAGATCTGCTCCCCGATGGCGTTTGAGTGCTAAGAACGCTCTTTTTTTCGCTTGCATGCGGCCCTTTGTTCTAATACGATCAAAACAAATGACAAAAGCAGTGCAGACCGGACGAAATATGTCGCAGGCGCATCATATGATGCGGTGACTGACAATTCGTCATGCAGCTCGAAGCAAAAATAGAAGACCTTAACTGAGAGAGTAGAATGGGGATCACCGTAAAATCGGGGCACGGGGGCGTTGCACCGGCAAATTCTTTCGAGCCGGCCCGTCTAGTGATCGGTATGACAGAATCGGATTGTCACACTGTCTCAATCTATCTTTTCAAGCTTTTTCTCGAAGAGCACGGCATCGCAGTATTGAACTTGGGTGCTTGTGTGTCACTTGACCGGATGTTCTCGGCGGCCCGAGATTACACTGCGCAAGCGATCGTGTTCGGTGCACAGAACGGCCATGCCTATGACGATCTGATCGGCCTTCGCCAATGCAGAGAGCGCTATGCATTGGCGTGCCCGGTGTTTCTCGGCGGAAATCTAACTGTCGGTGCGGAGAAGGACCGTGATATCGATGAGATTTTCAGAGAAATCGGCGTTGATTATCTTGTCTCCGATTTCGAAAGCTTCCTGTCGATCTTCCAATACCTGAATGTCACACGGTCCGCTGTGGCATGCGAGGCGGCAACGGACCTACCTGCTTCTCTCGGGACCGTGGCTGGAGCCACTGCGGCCTCGTCGCACCTCGCCCGGTACGCCCGGCATTAGACGATTGCTGGTTATCCATAACCGCTCGAATCTTGATTAAAAATCGTACGGAGATTAAGGATGCTGATGAGCCTGTTGGGCTGGCAACGTAGGCTGGCGATAGCTGCGATTTTTTTTCAGTCCACCTATGCTTTCGCCGGTCAATTGAAAATTGACATCGAAGGTGTGACGCCAGGTGAGGGCGTCGTCCTGGTTGCAATTTTTCCGGAGGCAGCCGCGAGCAGCTTTCCGATCGTGAAGAATGAAAACGGGATTAAACTATTGTCGCTCGACGGTAACAAACAGCCATTGTCGACCACGGTAACTTTGCCAAATGGAAATTATGCTATTTCGGCGTTCGAGGATCGCAATCACGATGGTGCTCTCGCGTTGAATGGACCGTACGGCTCGCCCTCCGAGCCGTGGGGTTTGAGTAACAATAGAAAACCCCGAAATCGCGGCCCCATCTTCGGCGACGCCGTATTTTCGGTGGGCGACGGCCAAAACACGCAAAAAATACGACTCGGCCTTTAAGGATCCGCTCATATTCGACGATCCCTTGATCAAGCTCGCTTGGGCGGTAACGCCGAAGCGAGGGGATGCCCGTGTCCTCGCGAAACACAAGAAACTACGGAGTTATCCGATGGAAACGACACTTGTTCAATTGTCCGATGGTGTCAAGACGATGCTTGCGCTCGACGAGATCGACCTAGACGTTCCGCTGTCGCAAATCGGCGTCGATTCGCTGAATGTGGTCGAGATGATCATCATCTGCCAGCAGGTTTACTGCAACGTAGTGAATTACGACGAGATCAGCATCGACGAGAACACGACGCTGCGAGAGATCGACCAGCAAATGACAGCGCTCTCGGTCGGCTAGCCATGGAAATGATCGAATCCGAACGTGCGATCGCCGTCCGTGCGGCGCACGGGAATGCCGCGGAGCGGGTGGTGTTGGTGGAGTCGTTGTCGGATCGGGTAAGCGAGCAGTTCACGCTGACGATTCCGGCATTTCGGGTGAACGCGGGGAGCGTGGTCGCCGTTATCGGCCCGAACGGCGCAGGCAAATCCACCTTGTTGGCCCATCTATTCGGCGAGCGCTCGGCAACGCACGCGACCGTTCGTGTGCTGGGATGCCGCGCCGGCGCGCTACCCGTGCGTGAGCGGCAGCGAATCGGCGTGCAATGGCAGGAGGCCGGCTACAACGAGCGCTATCTCGTACGAGATATCCGATCCCTGCACGAGCGGGCCTATCGGGTTTCACGCCCTGAGATATTCGATGCGTTCGATCTCGGTCCGCTTGCGCGAAGCCGCTTCGGATCGCTTTCCTCGGGAGAGAAGCAGCGGTTGCAGCTTGCGATGGCGATGGCGCATTCGCCGGACCTGCTCATTCTCGACGAGCCGACCTCGAACCTCGATCCACGTTTTACACAGGTTTTTTGTCGTCTGCTCGCCGATATGGCGCAGTCCAATGCTCGTTTCTCTTGCCTCGTGATCACGCACTGCGCCGACGTGGTCGCGATCTGCGACGAAATACTGATGCTGCAAGCCGGTTCGATTGCCCATCACGGGCCCAGGAACACGATCATCAGGCAGCAATTCGGTCCAGTGGGGTGCTCATTCACAGGCTTGGCGGATGCGCGCCGGGAGGTACAACTGCGCTTGACGCGAGGCGGCTTGTCCATCCACCCGAAGACCATCGGTCAAACGCTGACCGTCCATGGCGGCGAGGCGTTGCGCGCCGCGGCACTCGATGCGGCACGCGACCTGCCGCTGGCTCGCTTCGCACTGTGGGAAACCGGCGCTGCCGATCTTTTGGAGTCGATTAATCATGGGTAGGGCAATCAGTACGCGCCGCGGAGCATTGGCGCATCTTTTCAGAATGGAGTTCGTTACCTATTTCAAGCACCCGGTCGCGGCGTTCTGGACGTTTGCCTATCCGGTGTGCATGTTCTTCGTGCTTGGGACTATTTTCGGGTCGAACGGGAATGCACCCGGCAGCAGCCTGAGCTATAACGACTATCTGATATCCGGCCTCGCCGCGGTGACGATCATCAGTACGGCTCTGTTCGGCTTTGCCGTGGCACTCGTGGAGTTGCGAGCGCGATCGCGGTTGAAGCTGTTCCAGGTGATGCCGATCGAAAAATACACGTTCTTCCTGGGCTACACGGCATCGCGTGTCTTGATTCTCGCGCTGTTCAGCCTGTTGTTCGTCGGCGTGTTTTCGCGCGTTGCCCCGCATGCGCGTCCGGTAGCCCCGGGCAATCTGCTGCTATTCAGCGTTTTCATGGTGACGGGCGGCCTCGTGCTGATCGGCTGCAGCATCTTGATCACGGCGGTCGTGAAGCGCATCGGGACGGCCCAGGCATTGATCAATTTCATCAATATCCCCCTGATCTTCCTATCGGACACCTTTCTACCCGTCGCAATCTTGCCGCCGTGGCTGCAGAGGTTCGTCCACTTGTCGCCGATCTTCGTGTTCATCGAAAAGTCCCGAACCATCTACGCGGGCACCTATGTTCTGTCCGATGTCCTGCTTTGGATGATCGTCGTCGCGGCGGCAGGCCTCGCGCTGATCGGGATGGCCAGCCGGCTGTTCAGTTGGAATCCGGATGAAAAGGGCGTTTGAAGAACGGTTTGCCGAACGGGGGGCTACAGCATGACCGCAACACTAGGCGCATTCACTGAAGAGTTGAAACGCATGTTGGGCACGAAGGCCATCGATATCGATGCGCCGTCGTGTACCGCCTACACGGTCCAACAGATGCTGACCAATGCGCAGTACGCGCTCGTCGTGAGGGATGGCTTTGCGTCGTTCTTCTTCCACCCGTATTGGCTAGAACCCGGTCTTGGGGTACCGGCCATGTCGGACTTCGAGAGTCTCGTGTCAGGGATCACGCAGCTTGGTTATACGTGGGTGGATGCAACGACGGCCCAATGAAGGGGAGACCTTAGAAGCGGTTGCATTGTGCGAAACGCGCCGAGGGCGCGTTTCGCACTGACCGCTTGAGAGCCACCGTTAATATTCCGATGCGGAGCGAGCGCCACGCCGGCAGTATGTGACGTAGCCGACCAGATCGAATCGCGTCTATGAGTCGAATGGAATGAGCTTATCGGCTGGCTGATCAAATTACCCCCCAGAACTGGCCGGCTAGTGTGGCCGTTGTGCCGACTGCGGCGCTGGGGTTGCCTCCGAAAGGGTTATAGGTATTGCCGAGATAGGGATTATTGGTGTTGAACGCGCGGGCCAAGGCCGCCTGCTGGGCTGTGGTCCAGTGAGCGATCGTGCCGAAAATTCAGCGCCAGACAACCGCGTACTCAGGCCAGTCGCTTGCCAGAGCGTATAGATAAGCAAGGTGGTTCCCTTGCTTCGCCAATGCGCCCACCTTGGGGTCTGTCTTGCGTTTCTCGTCCAGATCGAGGCGGACGCCTGCTGGAGAACGGACTCCGTTCTCGTAGACCTTCGCACCAAAGTTCGTATTGACGGGAGCCCTGTAACTCGTCAGGGTGAAGTTGGAAAAGCCGAGCTTCTTCAGCGCATCGCTCAGGGATGCCGCCACCGGCAACAATTGCTCGGACTGTTTGGTCAGCCGTCTTTCTCTTTGCTCATCCGATTCAGTGAAAGGATTGCTTCCGTCCTCGTAAAATTTAGGATCGGTAGTTAGTGCCGACGCCGCAGCGTATTGCGCTTCGACAGCAGCAGCGAGTGTTTCGTTTTGCGCCGCCTGAGCAGCCTTGTATTTTCGAAACAACTCATACAGCTTATTTCCTGCCGCAGCATTGTTGACGGATTCGCCCGCGTGGCATACGAGCATCTCGATTTGCCTGATTTCCGGGTTGAGTCCTGAAGCAAGTAGCATGGCCGCGATCTCCGCGCTGTTCCATTTGCCTTTTTTTGTCTGAACGACAGGCATATCTGTATTTGCGTGCGCAAGGATATAGCACTTGGCGTTCGAACTGAACTTCTCAAGACCCGTCGCACCACCTTCGTAGAGCGTACCGTCCAGCATGAGGTCCCCGATCATCCCCCTGCCGATCCGTTTCATTTCGTCGTCGACGCCTGGACACCACAGGAAGTTCTGCTGCCTGAGCATGACGTCGACGCGCTCGAGAAGCGCTTTACCAAAATTGGTTAACGCGCCGTTCCGATTACGCGCCGAGGTGTTCCACCGTGGATTTTTGCGCTTCCAATTCTTGAATTCCAGATCCAATGCTTCAAGCGCGGCTCTGCTTCGCGTACGGTCATAGGCCGCCAAAGCTGCGTCCACCCGCTCAAGGTCGGCGCCACGCCGAGCTACGATGCCGGCATCCGTTGTACGCATCCATTCAGCGTAGGAAGGCATCATTATCATAGATCATTCCTCTTCATAGACGAATATTGCCGCTGACCAGAACTCGCTTCTCGCATCTATTCAAGCCAAGCTCGCGCGCAAACGAATAGCAGTTTCTGCGGCATGAGTTATAGATGGCTGGAACCATTCCGGATCGCTGAAAATTATATTGTCGCCAAGTCATGCCGGTCTGTAGCACAAACGCGCTACATCACGTCAACGGGTTATGCGGATCGTTCCTGGTATGCACCCACGTGCCCGGATCTTCTGAAGCAGAGGTGTCAATCGTCCGGCGTGCCGTTTCTGTCCCTAGCGCAGGCAGACATCGTCATTTTCCTTGCATTGGAAAAGGGCGGCCAGCGCTGGTGGCCTGAAACATCCGTATTTCTCATGTCATTCGGAGCACGCACAACCTTTCCGTTGTTTGCAAGGGCCAGCTCGAAGAAGTACTTCGAAAAACTGCGACTTGTACTTGGGGGAGAAACACTAGAGCAGTTCAAAGCCAGACTTGTACGTTTGCGCGAGACGGAATCCGAGCCGAGGTGGAGCTACCGTCGAGTAAACATCGGATCTCTGGTGAACGAGGGGGCCCTTGGCACAAAAAATTGAGGTGAAGCAGGGGAGCGACGGGGAGGAGTGAATCGCCCAGAATTGGCGCGCTGTGCAATCTAGTCGCCGTGGACAAGACGTAAACAGCAGCCACGTCCGCCGAGCGGCTCACGGCAAGCGTACCAATCGAGGCAAGCACAGCATAAAACGTCGCATAGACCAGCAATGCACGCTACACGCCGATCAGATGAACGCAAAGGCATTCGCACGAGCGTCGTGCAGCGAGTGATGCTCGCGCCCGGAATGAGTTTGTCGGCTATCTGATCAAATTGCGCCCCAGAACTGGCCGGCTAGTGTGGCCGCTGTAGCGGCCGCGGCGGCGGGGTTGCCTGGGAAAGGGCTATAGGCATTGCCCCGATAGGGATACGTGCGGCCCGCGCCGTCGTCAAGCACCACTTGGTAATCCTGCCCCGCCTGCCTCCACGTGGCAGGTGAGCGCGTGACTTCGAGAGCATGAATGGTGATGTGCGGAAACTGTGCCCCGGTCGGCAGCTCATAAACAAGTCCGACGTCGTCGTCGCGCCCCATAGCGCGCAAGCGATACGCAACGCCACCCAGATTGACGGTGGCCGGCCAGTTGCTTGCACGGTAGGCCATGTGCCTTTCCGTGCGCAGCGCGCGATTGGCGCCCCCGTATTGCGTCGCGATCAAGGCCCAATCCTGCGCGGTGCTGTTGCGGGTATTAGTGTTGAACGCGCGGGCCAAGGCCGCCCGCTGGGCTGTGGTCCAGCGAGCGATCGTGCCGAAAGCCGTGACATTGGCGACGGTCGCGCGGGCATCCGTGAGAGGAAACGCCACGTCCCCCCATTCGTTTGCCGCGCCGGCGCCTGCGTTGGCGATGAAGTCCTGTGCCAAAAGAACGCGATTCGCCGCACTCCATCCCGGCAGCCCGACGAAGTGCCGTGCGGTATTCGCCGTACGATGCGCGCCGGTCAGCACCGCGGCAATCGCAACGCATTGCGCCGACGTGAGGCCGTGCTGGTTGGCCTCGAATGCCGCTGCCAACGCGAGCTTTTCAGCCGTCGCCCAGCCGGCGAGGGATGCGAAGTGACCGGCAATCAGCGCCGTGGCACGTGCACCGGTAAGGCTGGTGGCTAGCTGGACCCACTGGGGCAAAGTCAGGCCGTGACGGTTGGCTTCGAACGCAGTGCTCAACGCAGCCCGCTCCGCGGCAGGCCAGCCGACGAGCGCCGCAAACTGCCCCGCGGTGGCGGCTGTAGCGCGAGCGCCGGTCAGTGGCGCCGCGATAGCAGCCCATTGCGCCGAGGGAAGACCGCGCGTGTTGCTCTGGAAATCCGCGGCCAGGCCCCTCCGTTCGGCTGGCTGCCAGGCGGCGAGGGCGATTAGCGGATTGGCAACGTCGACGCGAGCATTCCCCCCGGTGAGTGCTCCTGCTAGGGCGGCCCATTCGGCGGCGCTCATCCCTTGTTGGCCGGCTTGAAAAGCTTGCACGAGCAGAAGCCGCTCCGCGCGCGCCCATTCCAATCGCACAAAGGCCTCAGCATTCGCCGCTGTTGCATGGGCTGCGGCGAGCGGGCGGACGACGTCAAGCCACTCCCCTGGGCTCAGGCCTGCCTGGTTCGCGTTGAAGGACGTCGCGAGCGCCGCACGTTCCGGCGCTGGGTAGTTGGCCATACGGGCGAACCTGCTTCCGATATCAGGTGTGGCGCGCTGGAGCGTTAGTGCCGTGGCCACCGCCGCAAACTCTACCGCCGTGAGGCCGCCTCGGTCGGTCTGGAACTGTAGGGCGAGTTGACGCTTGTTTCCGGCGTTCCAAGACGCAGCAGGAAGGCTGATGAAGGCGAGGGCCGCCGCGGATGTCATGTTCGGTGCCTGCAGAGACGCGGTGACCTCACGCCATTGCGTGGCCGTCATGCCGTGCTGTTGGGCGTTGAAGGCTTGCGCGAGCGCGACGATTTCGCCGATGGGCCAGGGGGGGATTCGTTCAGGCCGGTGGATTTGTGCAAATTGCTGGACGTTCGGGACGGTAGCATTCGCCGCTGTCAGTTCCGCCCCGATGGCCCCCCAATCGGCAGGCGTCAGGGCGGGGTTTGCGAGACGTGCAGTCCGCAGTTGGTGGATTTGCTCCGCGGACCATGTGGCAACCAGCGGCACCGCCAGGTCGAAAGCTGCAGTGAATTCAGCCCACGTGCGGAGTTGGGTGAATCTCATCACCAAATCTCTCATTTTTTGCGGGTTGGCCATCGGGATCGCTTGCAGACGCTGCGTCTGCTGCCAGACTTGATCCATGGTGTATGGCCTCGTGTTCACGCGATCTTGCACGCCGGCGTATGTCGGGCCAAGCAACGCGGCCAGGGTCATTTGTGCAGGTCTCCATATGGTTTTCGTGTACGTCGTACCGCTAACAGCAGGCGCTTACTTACAAAGCTTAGGAGGGACTTTCCGCAGACCGGGACTACCGTTCGTTTGCAGAAATTCGCTCCCATAGGGAATGCATCCCGACGCAAAAATTCGCGAGCGATGGGAACGCAATTACGCCAACAATGTTGGCATAGATATGTGCAAAGAAGCGAGCGAGTTCTGCGGGGAACTGCCGCGCTACAGCGAACGCGTCTTGATAAACTACGGCCGATAGTGTCCGCACTGGATGACGGTGTGGCAGTAATCCAGGAATCGCACTCGATCTATGCTATCCGTCCCACAGGTTTCACGAAACTGATCGTCAACGAGTTCGCATAGCATGTCAGAAATCCAGAAAACCGGCATGTCGTTTCGACGGGGGGTGATCCTTTGCATCGAACTTGTGGCAATCGTGTTGCTCAGCTACGTGCTGCTGCAAGAGCGCGCACGCAACGCACGATCAATCGGCTTGGATGCCGCTCTTGCTCACGCCATATGCGGTGATTTCTGGGGGAATCCAGCTTCCGCGGAGACGGACAAAGCGCGTGCTGACGCCGGCAGGAAGTAACAAGGAAGGCACGAGAAGTGCCGGCGCAAAAAAGCGGATCTTTCGTGGGCGTCGTGTAGCGCGTTACCGCCGAGAAACCCCCGAGCGCCGCGTAGACAAAACGACGTCGTACATCGCTCATGATAATTTGACATAATCTCAATTATCAACCGAAAATCGCGGTTGAAAGTAAGATGAAAGCTAGTCGATTCAAATGTCCGCTTTTGCGTGGCGTACGCTGGCCGGCAGCCGATCTCGGCGCCGGAGGTTGCGATGGCTGCGACAGAACGGATCACGATGACGATGCGCGAGCTGGACCGGTACAAGGTGATTCAGGCGGTGGCCGGCGGCATGCTCAAGCCGTGGCGCGCGGCTGAGCGGCTGGGTCTGACGACGCGGCAGATTCGGCGGTTGGCGGCTCGGCTGCGCGAAGACGGCCCGGGCGGACTGGTCTCGCGCCGGCGCGCGAAGCCGAGCAATAACCGGCTGGACGCCGCGATTGCCAATCGAGCGCTGGCAATCATCCGAGATCGCTACGCCGATTTCGGGCCGACCTTGGCCTGCGAGAAGCTCCATGAGTGTCACGGCATCCACCTGGCCAAGGAGACGGTCAGGAAGCTGATGACGGACGCGGGCCTGTGGATTCCGCGCCGGCAGCGCCCGCCCAAGATCTATCAGCCGCGCGCGCGGCGAGCCTGCCTGGGGCAACTGATTCAGATCGACGGCAGCGATCACGCGTGGTTCGAGGATCGAGCTTCGCCATGCACGCTGCTGGTGTATGTGGATGACGCGACGAGCCGCTTGATGATGTTGCATTTCACGGCGAGCGAGTCGACCTTCAGTTATTTCGAGGCGACGCGAGCGTACCTCGAGCGCCATGGCAAGCCGGTGGCGTTTTACAGCGACAAGGCCAGCGTGTTTCGCAAGACCGCGGCGAGCGGGACCGGCGACAGCGTGACGCACTTCGGGCGCGCGATGTACGAGCTCAATATCGACACGTTCTGCGCCAACAGCAGCCCGGCCAAGGGGCGTGTCGAACGCGCCCATCTGACACTGCAGGACCGGCTGGTGAAGGAGTTACGGCTGCGCGGGATCAACACAGTCGAGGCCGCCAATGCGTATGCGCCCGCCTTCATCGCTGCGTATAACGCGCGCTTTGCCAAGCCGCCCAAGAGCGAGTTCGACGCGCATCGACCGCTGCGCGCCGACGAGGACCTGGACCTGCTGCTCACGTGGCGCGAATCGCGCAAAGTGAGCAAGGCGCTGAGCGTGCGCTACGACCGGGTGCTGTACCTGCTCGAGGATACCGTCGCCTATCGCAAGCTTATTGGCCGCACCATCGAAGTGTGGGAATACCCCAACGGGCGCATCGAGCTGCGCGCGGATGGACAGGCCTTGCCCTATCGCGAGCACGACAAGCTGCCCGAAGTCGATGCCGGTGCAATCGTCGAGCACAAGCGTCTCGGGCACGCGCTACAAATTGCGCAAATGATGCAGGCGCAGCGCGATAGCCGTCGGATTGCGGCCGCGCCCTCGCGCACGAACCTGGGCGCAGCGGTTCGCTCACCGAACCGCACACCGGGCACGAAGAAGCCGCGCGAGTTCACCCAGGCGGATTTGAATCAAGCGATCGAAGAACTGGCGCAGCAGCACATGCAGACCCAACCCCAACGGCGCAAACCAGGCCGTCGGTCTGCCAGGGCGATCACCTGATGCATCAGCGCCCTGCCCGTTCAATCACATGCCTTCTACGCTGCTGCTATCGAGAACCATGAGAACCAACCAACGGCGAACCTCGACATTTCTATTGAGCTGGAAGCGGACATTTGAACTTAGCCCGCACCCGGACATTTGAATCTGGCTTTGACAAAATCGTGTAGCGGCTAAGTTGTAATGTCCGCTTTTAGCTAAGTTCAAATGTCCGCTTTTGCGTGGCGTACGCTGGCCGGCAGCCGATCTCGGCGCCGGAGGTTGCGATGGCTGCGACAGAACGGATCACGATGACGATGCGCGAGCTGGACCGGTACAAGGTGATTCAGGCGGTGGCCGACGGCATGCTCAAGCCGTGGCGCGCGGCTGAGCGGCTGGGCTTCGTCTTTGAAGCAGGAACCCACAGCCTTATCAACAGAATCTGTGGATAACGCTGCGCAGATCCATCCGCGCTGCACTCGATGCGCCTCAACCTATCGATCAACGGTTCACAACGTAAACCGGCTTTGCTGACATCAGCGTGAGAAAGTAGCAAACAAGGCCGATCGCCATCAGCGGTAGCCAGATCCACGCAAGCACCGAGAACAGGCCCAGAGATACCACCGATCCACCGATCCCGTAAAGCATGTTGGTCTGTTTCACATTATCAAACACCAACCACGCAGCGATCAGACCACCGACCACCATTAGGACTATGCCGTTGAGAGGGTCGCCGTGAGACTGTTGCGATGAATGCTTCCACATTTCACCGACGGCGTACACCCCAATAGCTGCTGCGGTCATGTAAAAAGCGCGCTTGGTAAAGAATGCATGACTGAATTTCGATGCGCAGTGGTTGTTGAACTTCGCGATGCCCACGAAGAGCGCTGCAAGCACGGCAGCAACCAATATCAGCTTGATTACCAGCATTTGAACCCCGTATGTGAATGTACTACCCGGCGTCCGGCCGTGCGGTGCGCTCTTGCGCCATTTGATTTCCTGTTCCTCAAAACTCGCCGGGTCGGTCGACAACTCCGGCGTATCGACATCGATATTTTGGTCGAAAAATGCACCGCACGGACAAGAAAACGCTACGTTCAGTTCCATGTTTTCCTATTCCTTCGAGAAATGGTCGCGAACCAAGGTCGCGATTCTTTCCCACGACGCACGCGCGGATCTCTGATTGCACCCGGGGGCGCCACCGAGTAAGCATATTCGACCCCGGCGATCCCGGCTCGCTGAAGGCGATCTTCCGCTTTTCGGCCTAGCGCGACCACCATTGCGCCCGGAAACTGATTCAGTTGAGGAACGAGATAGCGCCTTGCACATTCCCGCTCCATGCCGCGCTCCACTGGCCCGCATTCTTTCGATGTCGAGCAGAGAGCCGAGTCTGTAATCCATGTCTTGCGCATCTGCTGCTCGAACGTCAGTGTCGGCCAGCAGAGATTCAGCAGGTCCCGAACATTCCTGTGAAACTGATCCTTTCATGAGCGAAGCATGCCCACGCGTAATTGCTCACCGAGAACAGCCGCCCAGATGGCGACCCATCACCTTCGTGGGACTCCGATTCGTGTGGGTCGCCGAGTTCAGCGCACACCAGCACCAGACGGACCTCTCCCGCTTCGCCTATGGCCCCGCAAAAGCCCCTAGGCACGTGCCCCTCTGCCGGGCTCCAATTGGCCGAAGGACATGCGCCAGCGAAGCCAGCGCAAGGTTCAAAAGCGCTCTTTAGGAGGGCTTGGACTGTCGGACCCGGATGCATGTGACTCTCCTCGTTTTCCTTGGTGCTACCCGTTGGAATTGATCAACAGGCGAATCGTATTTGGGCGCTCTCGTACTTGTGCAACAAGCCCTCGAGGAACGGGATGACCTGCCCGTCGTCTTCGACGAACTGCATCACCTCGAGATCCTCGCGATCTTCGTTGGACAACGTATGCATGCTGTACTCAAGAACAAGCTGCCACTGCACATCCTCCTCCTCGCTAATCCCGTACTGCTCAAGAAGCCAGGCGTAGTGCTCTGGCTCCCCGGCCAAGCCGTCATGCCCCCAAGACTTCGTCCATTTGGGCAAGGATGGCATCAATAAGCGAGGATCGGTCCATATTTCGTTTTCCGATGGCGTCAATCCCACGGCCTACATTGTTTGTCAAGTAACTGGCATTTGTCCCACGTTGACTGCAAAGCAGCGCGTGTATCTTCCGTATATAGGCCAACTTTTTCGCATGCGAAACAAGCGAGCAAGATCCCCGTAGCTGCAGTCAGGATAGTCGCCGATGCTGTCCGGTTGCAACGTGTTGCCACTCAACGTGAAGCGATCAGCGACCTCTCTTGATGCAGGAATGGCGACATCCTTCGGTGCGTTGTGTCCCGCCCATGTCATGGTTCCGGCGCATTGAAGCAACGTCGTTTGTCGTTCAGCCTGAGCGTACCCAACCCCGCTGTTCGCCGTTGTCAATAGAGCCAAGATAATTGCGAGTCTTCGGCGCATGATGTGGTCCCGGACGAGATCTGTTTTCCGTTGTCATTAGAGCGGCTGAAACTGGCACTCAGTATCCAGGACCACGCGCCCGTCGTCGAGGTGGATGACGCGCCGGAACGGTTCTTCTGCATCGTCGCGCAGCACAACGCCCTCGATCGCACGGGATGTGTCGTGATGGAAGCACACGAGCACCCGCTTGCCCGCGCGCGCTCCTTGCTGGGGGAATTCCGTCGCGCTGATGTTTGCTTTAACGCGCATGTCTCTATCCCTTGTTTTCCTTGGCTCGCGGTTCAATCACACATCAGCATCACAAGGGCCGCCCCGTTCGAGTCGGGAGATACCTCGCGAAATACCGGATCGCCATCCCACGTAAAGACCGCTTGCAAGTGACCATCAAACAGGGTTTCTTGGCCAGTTGCAGGCGTTCGCGAACTGCAGTCTACGATCTCGCGCGTGACCATCCTTCCGATCAGCTCCCTGAAACCTGCAACTCGCTTCGGAGGCATAAAGTCGGTCCGGGTCCAGACCTTCACGATTGAGCCCGTGCGCACCATCGTGGCCCGGTCATAGTCGGTTTGACCATCTCGATCTTTATAGGCCAGTAACCAGTCAGCACCATAGGCCCGCGACGTCGAAGTGATCACTGCCATCATGACTAAAAGATTTCGCAGCACCTGTAATATCCTTACGGCTTCCCGAGATGCGCACATTGCCGTTTTCCTAGATCAACTCGTACTTGTCGATCAGCTCGAGCTTGCGCTCTTCCTTCCGGCGCCGCTCGGCGAGCGATTCGTCCGTCGGCACGATTTCCGGCTTGGCGGCCAACGTCGCGTCGTAACCCTCCGTCTCAGCGACGAGGCGCACGTGCTCGTGCAGTTCGGCCTTGGCTGTCGTGAACATCATCGCTCCGCATTTGCTACCAATCCTTGATATCCGAACCTGCGTCCAGGACCTTGTCCCGGATTTTGCGGACAACCGCGCGGACCTCCTTGCTATCGGCCATCGACAACGCGACCATGGCCGTACTTACGTTGGTCATTGCAGTGGCGATGGCATTGTCCTGTGCCTGCATCTCGATCAGGTCATGGAGGTCGAGCACGGCCTCGAGCGCAGGCGCCAACTGTGACGCCTCCGGGTCATCGATCGATACGGGCATCTCCAGCAACATGCCCCAAGCGGCCTTGAGGGCCTCTGTGAGTTCGCCCATCGTGTTTTCCTACTTGCCGGCTGTCATCTTCCGCCATATAGGAGCCACCGGGCTTCCGGCATAAAGGAGCCGGGGCGTTTTCGGCATAAAAGAGCCACTTCGTTTCCGGCATATAGGAGCCAGCCGGTTTTCGGCATATAGGAGCCAAGGAAGGAATCGAGCATCTCGATCGTGATGCGCA
>NZ_QRGA01000035.1 GCF_003367175.1 Trinickia dinghuensis
CGTCGCCGGCGATCCAAAGCTGGCGAAACCCGGTCGACGAGCTGGGCATAACCGGGAACTGTGCCTAAAAGCGCAAATTCCTATCATAAGCCATAGGGTTATGAGATCGCTCGTACTTATAGCTGATGCGATATAAAGAGCTACCGCTTGATGTTCAGTGCAGCGAACGCTTGATCGAACTGTCGGGCGCGCTGCACCTCGTCGCTATGCAGATAGGTCGACGTCGTCGAGATCGACGCATGGCGTAGGTTGTCGCGGACCATGATCAGCTCGGCACCGCGTGCGATGCGTGCGTGTGGCGTATCCAATGAGGGCTTGCGCGGCGCAGCTTTTCGGCCGTTGCGGGCCGTTCGTTCTGGATTGCGTCGGCGACCAGCACGAAAAACCGTCGCAGCACCCGCCACAGCCGCGTGCTTTCGATGCCGCCATCCTCTTCGAGACTCGCGACGAGCGGCGTCGTGGGGCTCCAGCGCGCGGGCGTCACCGGCAGAGCGCGCTGCACGAGATATTGATCGAGCGCGGTGCGGGCCAGTGGCGGCAATGCTACCTTGCCGAGCTTGCCGCCTTTGCCTAAGACATGCAGCCAGTGATCGCCATGCTCGTCCCGACGAATGTCGCCGAGCGATGCGCCGACCAGCTCACTCGCGCGCAAGCCGGTCGCATAGCCGAAGTCGAGCAGGAACCGCAAGCGCTGCGCGCCCGGCACGCTCCAGCCGTACGACCACTCGAGACCATCGGCGAGCGTTCGGATCAGCAGCCACTCGCCCTCGGAAAAACCACGGGAGACATCCAATCCCGCGCGTCGAGCGTGGCTCTTGACCTTGACGCCGGCGAACGGGTTCGCGAGTACGTAGCGCTGCTCGACCAACCACCGAAACAGCGCCGACAGGACGTTCAATGCGTAGGCTGCCGAACGGGCGGACAGCGAGCCAATGAACGGTCGCCATTCGACACTGTGCCGCGGCCGTGATGGTCCGACCCAGCGCTCGCGCGGCGTCGGCCGTCGCAAGAACGCGCGATAGGCGATCGCGTCGTCGGTGGTAAGCGACGACAGTGCGCGACCGCGTTCGACGATCGCCCACAGGATCAGGCGCTCTGCCTCTTTCCGATAGGCACGCTGCGTTGCGGCTGATTCGTGCAGGGAGAGCCAGGATTGGATCGCCTCGTAGTCGTTGGACGCGTTCAGCAAACAAGCCACCTGCGGGGCGCGAAACTGTCCACGCGAGCCGTCGACCTCGTGTGGCACGCGCAGTTGCTCCCACGGCACGATGTTGCCGGACGGCGCGGCGGCAATCAAGGCTCGCGCCCGCTCGGTGAGCGTCGGATGCGCGGCGAAGAACGTTTCGATGCGGCGTGCGCCGGCGACACCGAGTCCGGCGATCGCCGACCACCAGCGGCGACGCCGCGGAATGCGCACAGTCAAGTCGGCCAAGGTGCGAATGTCGTGCGCGTGCAGCGCCGCGACAATGCGGGGCGGTAGCCACATCTCGATTTCGTCGGTGATCGAGGGGGACTGAACCGGCAGAGTACGGAGTATCTCGATCGCGCGGGCCACGTGTTCGCCTGACGTCTTCGTCGGGCGAGTGACGAAGACGGCCGCCAGATCTACGCGAAGGCGAGCCAACGCGTACGCGACGAGCTGCCGCCGAATCTGGCCGAGCACGCCGCGCGACGACGCCCCACTTGCGCGTCGTTCACCCAGATATCGAGCGACGGAGGCGCGTGCATCCAGGCCAGCGTACCAACCGCGCAACGCGGCCAGCTCCGCTTCATCCGGGAGATCCGGGCCCATGTTGTTGACGGGAAGGGTCTCGCGCGTTTTCATGAAAGCCAGTTTAGATAAAAAACAGTAATGGACTGATAATAATAGTTATCAGTCTATCATTGCTGTCATTGCTTACGATTCTCTTTCTTCTTGTTGGCCCAACTGGTCTGCAACACTTCCTCTGTCAGAATAGATGCGTTCCAGACGAGACCGCGAACCATGAAGCACTCTGACTTTCACATTGGACTCGAATTTCTCGGCCTGGCCGGTTTCCGTTGGCGCTGTACTGACGTCGGCACCCGAACCATCGTCGCTATCCGCCTCGCGTACGAGGATCCGAATTGGTATCGGGGGCCGCCGTACGTCGCGACAGAAGAGGTGTTTGACGAGCACGCAATGGCTAACTGCCACCTCACGGAAGACGACGCCATTCGCGCGGCGATCAAGGAAGCCGATACCGGGCACCCGGGTTTTCCGCACGAGGTCGTCACCCAGATGATGCGTGCGCGCCGCGAGGAATCCTCGCTCCCATACCCCAACAAGGGGGTGCTGCGCTTTGATCGATGTTTGCCCGATGGCGAAATACTGCATCCGTACGCGGCGCGCAAAGACGGCGAGCGCTGGATCTTGAAGCTGTACCTGCCATTTCCGCAGACGTTCGACGAAATGCCGGAGCGCGATTTCATTGCCTTGCCGATCGCAACGACCGACGACGTACGCAGCCGCGCCAACCGTCGGGCGGCTGTATAAGCGCAATCCGCCGACGAACCTGAGCATGTCGACCTGATGCAGTCGACGCTCTACGATCTGCTGCCACTTTCGATTCTGTAGGCGCTCGCATTCTCAAGAATGCCCCATTCTGGTCCGCGCGGAGGGACGCATGAGTAACAAAACTTCGCATGCGAGGGCGAGCAGTCAACGTTCTTCGCATATGTCGGCATGCGGACATTGAGGAGATGACGCGTTAGCGGTTCGCCTTCCTCAGCCTTGGTCGGGTATGTGGGAGAGCCATCGTATAAACCGACGTCGGTCTGCACAGACGCGAAAGGTGTATCTACACTGCCGTTGTTGCTTGCTCATGTGAACGGGGTAGTCACAAACCGAAAGACACCACCGGAATGCGAGTGGTGCGCCGCAAGCAAAATTCCAACGAGGAGCTAACGAATGCCCACCGCCGTTGATATCGAGAGGGATCTCAAGCACATTGCAGCCATGATTACGATGTTAGAGGCAGACCCGCTGCGCCAAGGCCACTGTCCGCAGTCGAGGTTGGGCGAGGCAGCATATTGGCGAACTCGCATTGAATCAGCCCTAGGACCGTTAGGAAATGATCTCGTGCTTCAGACCCGAGCCAACGAGCTGTTCGCGCGTATCGCGTCATTGTTCCAGCCTGGATTGCAAGGCGGTCAAAGCCTGCAAGTGCCGACTCGGCCCCCTGAGATCACACTAAAGAACAAACGGCCATAAATGACGCGAGGCGACCGCTTGCTCAAAACCGTAGCGGAATGCGACCCCGAGTGGCGTCCGCTTGCGTCTCCCCCACTGGTCGACGCGATGGCACCCGGCCGGGATGACGGGTTTGCCCATCAGTACAACTTCAGCACTTTCCTCTCACAGCCCGCAGCATGGCATCGCCATCTTCTGTGATTTGAGGACGTTGTAATCCGGATGCGAGTTGCTCAAGCGCGACCAGTTGGCGCTCGAGCAGCATATCCAGTTCCTCGCGATTGAGATCGACCTGATCGGGCGCGGATTGGACAAGTATCAAAGTCGCGAATTCATGCGGACTCAGCATTTTTTTCCTCTGGGCTGATCGGGGGTATTAGCCGGGCAAGTCCAACTCCGCTGCCGCCGGGTGTTTTTCGATTCCAGATCGAACTATGGTAGCCCAAGATCAGGGGACACCTAAAGACAAAAAGCGTGGCTCGTCGGATTCTATTTTCGTCATAGCAAAGAGCTGTTCAAACGTCGACTTCGCTCGTTAGCAGGACACTCGACCGGCGTCGGCGCGCGGTGCATCGGGCGACTGCGATCATTCAGCTTCCGCATTCGTCGCCTGTTTTGTCTGAAGTTTCCCGTCTCAAGATTGCGACATCCTGGACACAGACATGTGTGATACGCGGTTCGCCCGTGATCAAAGGCGCCGCCGTAGTTGGATCTCACACGAGTGGCCTGACACTTGCTTTGTGTCCGTTCATGTCCAACGAGGACCGGAAAAAGGACCGCGCCGATCAGGTGACCCAGATCCGCCTTGCTGAGCGTCTTCAGTATCTTTTTATAAAAATATGCTTTCGGGGGAAATCATGAAAAGCAGAATGAGGATCCGCAGCGCCCTGATAAAACGAAGAAAACAAAAGGGTGCCGCGCTCGTTGAATTTGCCATTGTCTTGCCGCTGCTGCTGTTGGTCGTGTTCGGAATCATTGAATTCAGTCTGGCGATCTACGACAAGGCAGTCATCACCAACGCGAGCCGTGAGGCGGCAAGGGCCGGCATCGTGCTGGCTTCACCAAAGCCGACCACGGCACAGATCCAGCAGGTTGCGACGAACTACTGCAGCAGCTACCTAGTATCGCTTGGAAGTAGCGCTAACACTTGCCCGGCCGCGAACGTCAGCGTTTCAGGGGCACAAGGCACATTTGGTAGTCCCGTCACCGTGACAGTGTCGTATACCTTTGCTCCCATTGGGCTGGGGAAACTCATTGCTCCGCTGACCGGGCCGCTGACGATGTCCGCGACAACAACCATGAACAATGAATAGGGGGAAATTGATCATGAGTTGCCCAAACGTCGCGGTATTGCGGCGCCGCCAACGCGGTCTGCCTATACGTCATCGCCATACCAGGGCTCTTGAGCGGCAACGCGGTGCTGTGATGGTACTGGTCGCGCTGTGGCTGCCTATACTGTTAGCTTTTGCTGCTATAGCTATTGATGTCGGACATTTGATCGTAGTTCGAAACGAATTGCAAAATGCCGCTGATGCTGCTGCGTTGGCAGGCGTCGGATGCGTCTATCAACGAAGCCAATGTGGGAATTTGACCGCTACGGCACCGGATTGGAATACCGCGTCTACGGAAGCGACCACCGCAATTTCGCTGAATAAGTCGGACGGTGCCACACTGACGACCGCGACGGTCGATTATGGCTATTGGAATCTCACAGGCACACCAAGCGGCCTGCAGCCGTTGCCCTATACACCGGGGACCAATGATTTGCCCGCCGTCCAGGTCACGGTAAGCAGATCGAGCGGCAAGAATAACGGGCCAGTGAGTCTTTTCTTTGGTGGTTTCATCGGATTGGCCTCGGTACCTATCAGCGCCCAAGCCGTCGCTGTGGTATCGCGCCCGAGCTCGCTTGGCCCAGGTGGTCTTTTCCCCATCGCACTCAACCAATGTATGTATAGCGCGATGCAGGCTTTCTGGAATTCGAGCACGGACCAACCGAAGCTGGCAACGAGCACGAGCCCGCTAAACATGGGTGGTGACCAAACTCTCCCGCAAACGGTCGGTAAGCCTTACGAGTTTCAAATCAATTCGAGCTACCATGACCAGTCAGGTACGGGCTGCAATACGGGACAATGGACGTCGTTGGCCAATGGTGGACAAGTGGGGGCTTCCACGATAAGAAGCTATATCAACAAGAGTGCACCCTCACCGGCGGCCAGCATTGGGTCCCAGATATTCATCGAAAACGGAACGGTTTCTTCGAACTTGCAAGCGGTCGACGCCTGCAGTGCGCTCGACGGTAACCAAAGCTGCGCCTACGAAATATTTCCGGTGATTAACGAACAGCCTATCAATACGGGCGCAAGCACGGCGATTGTGGCGTTCGCCTGTCTGAAGGTCGACTCGGCCAACTGGCAGGGCTCCAGCAAGTATGTTGTGGTCGAGTTGGCAGCCAATCCCGATATGTGCCAGGGCATGGGTGCGAGCGGGATTGGACCGGCGTACGGCGCGCTCACCCCGCCTCGTTTGGTTCAATAGAAGGGAACGCGTGTCGGGTGGCCTGCACCACCGAGTCTGGTCTGGTATCGACAACGAGATCATCGTGAGGGTCAAACGCCATATTTCGCACGAAAAGGACGATTGCCTGCCCGTGGCAACTTGAACGGGGCAAGCGCGTTCAATTCTCGCCAAACCCGTCGTCCGGGTGCAGCGCTTCGAGCGGCTCGAGAATTTGCCTCACCCGCGTGAGTTCCATGACGAATTCGTCAATCAGATCGAGCGCGTCGAGCACCTGCTCCGGCAAGGTTCCCTCGTTTCGTGACGGCACCGATGGCACACCATTCAAGACCGAGTGCGCCATGCTATGGATCTCCAGCAGATCGTCGCGTAACCCTTCTGGATCATGCAGTTGTGTGCGGATGCGATCAACAATGTCGACGGCGGCCAACAGGCGCGTCGTATCGTAGCTCGATTCCAGGCGAGCGAGCGCGGCGGTATCGACGTCGCCGAAATAGGTGGTGGTAATAGCCGGGCGTGCAGTCATGGGCGAGATGCGTAGGTACGGGCATGGCCGAACAGCGGGTCCTTGATCCAGGCTTCCGGCCGACGGTCCAGATGCAGTTTATAGTGGCCAAAGCGCCGGATGTTGTGGGTCGGGTACGGACTCAGGAACTCAATGTCTTCGGCGCGGACCTTCTCGCCGTTCGCCACCATCTCACGCAGCGCTTGCATCATGTCCACCGTGTTCTGCAAAATCACGGCCGACGCGATCAGGTCGTTGTAGCGCAGGCGCTTTTGCTGCTCCTCCGGCTCATTCTCGGCGATCACATCCCCACCGAACGACAACCATTTCGAGAAGCCATTGTATGACTCGATCTTGTTCGTATTCGCCGTGACGTCCTGCCGCAACTCGAGGCTGCCGATCCACTGGAGCAGGTACACCGTGCGCACCACGTTGCCGAGCTCGCGTGCGGCCAGGTACAGTCGGTTTCTGCGGCTTTCGGAGCCGAGCCGGCGCAGCAGCAGCGGCGACGAGATGGTGCCCGCCTGGATCGACAGCGCGACCTGCATCAGCTCTTGCCAGTGCTGCTCGATCAGCGCCCAGTCGATCGTCGCCGTGAACAGCTTGTCGATGTGGCTGTACTTGACCTTGCTGTCAGGCCGGTAGAGAACGAGATCCTTCCAGTTGCGAATTCTCGGCATCAAATTGATGCCGAGCAAGTACGTGAAGGCAAACACGGCCGCCGACTGGCCCTGGGTATCGGCGTGGACCGTATCGGCCTTGACCGACAGGCCCGCTTTCAAAAGTCCCTCGATCACGTAGATCGCCTCCCACACACCGGGCGGGATGAAGTGCTGGAACACCGCGATGTAGTTGTCGGCGACGTGCCGGTACGCGACGGCGCCCATTTTCCGGTACCGGAAGTGATAGCCGGCCAGCAGATTGTTGTCGTAGAAATCGTACTGCGTACCGTCGGCGGCCACCGTCTTACCGTCGCCCCAGTGTTTCGGCAGATCGAGCCGGAGGTACAGCTCAATCAACTCGCGCTGCGCGGTCTCGAGCCTATCCAGGCTGATATGGCGGCGATTGACGAACGACAGCATGTGCGCGGTCACATCCGAATCGAGATGGCGGGCGGCCTGGGTCGGCCCAAGGTTGCAGCCCATCGCAAAAACGGTAAGCAAGTAGCGCTCGGCCGCCTTGCGTATCTGCGGATCGCTGCCGGACAACGGTCCGAAGTGCCGCGTGAAATGCGTCCAGTGTTCGATGTTCGCGAGGATGTCCAGCATGTTGCGTGTCGGCAGGCGGGCGTTGAGCCGCTCCTGCAACGCGATCGCACTCGCCGGGATCTCCCTCGCGACAGTTCGGCGCAGAATCGGTTCGCCATGACGATCGATCACGACATGCTCGCGCTTGCGGGGCACCTCCTCGTCGAGCTTACTGGCCGCATCAGTGAGCCATTGACGAAGGTGGCGCACGAAGTCGCTGCTGTCCGTCGGCATACCCAGCTTGTCGCAGTAGTCGGGCAACTGCTGCTCGCATTGCCGCCACGGCAGCAAGTGGTCACGGTAATCGGCATAAGCATCAGAGCCGGAAACGCAAAGATCGCCGACCCGCAGCTCCTCGGCCATGTACGAGAACACGCACAGCTCAAGGTAACGGCGGTTAGTCGGCAACCCGTCGCCGTGCGAGCGCCGCACGAGCTTGCGCCAGCGCGGCGCCGTGAAACTCAGGTCGACCTCGGCATCGACCCACTCCCGATGCCGCGATTCGTTTTCCAGCACGACGTCGAGGGCATTCAGGAGCAGGCGGACCGGACTCGTTGAATCCCATTCGAGGGTGCGGGCAACGCGCATCATGACCGAACGATGGGCCTTGAAGTGCTTCCAGATCAGCGGGAGGTAATTGCGACCGCTGAACGCGCGGATCGCCGCGCAACTCTCGCGCAGCGGTTCCAGGTCGCCCTTCGGGGCGAGCAGCTTGCGGACGGCCTTAGCTATCGCGGTCTCGTCGGATTCGTCGGCAAGGATGTCGACTACGCCATCGAGCATGCCCACCAGGTCCTCGACCTGTTCGCGCTGCTTGCGCTGGATCACGTCAAGCTCGTCGCTCGCGCGCTTATGGATCGCCCCCATCCGGCGCACGAACATATCGGCAAGATCGTCGCGGGCGCGCACGCGCATTCGATTGAGCAACGCGATGATCAGCGTGTAGCGCTTCTCCGGGAGCGTATCGTTCTTGAGTGCCGAGGCGTCGAGCGCCATGGCCTGTTGCGCAAGCGAACGCAGCTTCGCCGCGGGAATCCCGGCGACGGCCAGTGAGAAATCGCCGAGCTCGTCGAGCCAGGCGATCTGATCAATCAGCAAATCCAGGTGCTGCCGAGACGGCCGTTTCGCATGGCGCTTGATCCGGTTGTAGGCCGTCTGCCGGCTCGACAGATCGCGAGCCAGCAACCGGTCGAGGTCTCGCCTCTGCTCATCGGTCAGGCGTCGCGTGACGCGCTTGAAGAGTCGGGCCTGCGCCCGAGCATGGATCTGCTCGGTCAGCCGGTCCAGCGTCGAGAACGCCGGCAGCTCGATATTGCGCGCGATCAGTTCGTCGATCGTCGCGTTGATGATGTCGACCGGTTGATCCATCGTCAGCGAAGCGGTATGCGCCGCTCGCGTGGCGATCGCGTTTGCGTCGGTGCCGTAGTACGGCTTCACATCGAGATAGGCGCGAACTGCCGTGTAGTGCCGGAACAGCGTCGGGGACATCGCGGTGTCATAGCCGAACAGCACGGTATCGCCGATGTCGGCGGCTGCCCGGAGATGATCGACGACGGCGGGCGGAATGCTGTCGATCGGCGGGAAGTAGTGCAGTTGTTGAAAGACCTTCAACAACATCAGCAAGCCCAGTCGAGGTCGCTCGCCGCGGGTTGACCGGCGCGCCCATTCGAGTTCGTCAGGCAGCGGTGTGTAACAGGCTTGTAGTTCCCGGGGTGCCAGAACCTCGGGGAAGCGCGGGTACGCGGTGCGTTCGAGGGTTGCCATTGCGGATCGTCCGGATCGCAGAGGGCCGCTCAGATTAGCGCAAGAAAAGTCGGGGCTGATGCGTCAAAAAGTAATGATTCTCGCGATCTTTATAACTTCAAGTCTTATGATAGGAATTTGCGCTTTTAGGCACAGTTCCCGGTTATGCCCAGCTCGTCGACCGGGTTTCGCCAGCTTTGGATCGCCGGCGACG
>NZ_QRGA01000036.1 GCF_003367175.1 Trinickia dinghuensis
CACAGAATCCTCTTTCCGGCAAAACAAGCTTAAGCACTATTAGTATTCATCACCGAAAATGAGTAAAAATTCCCAACTCATTTTAATATCGTGCAACTATTACCACCTCACAGAAGCGCAGCAGTGCCCCTCATTGGCTCCCCCCGCCAGTGAACTGCGCCGCCAATGGACACGACAACCAATTGGACAAAACTATTGGCTGCCGCATAGGGCGCGAAGAAGCGTTCCATCAAGCCTGCGAATACGGCAACACTGTTCGCGACGAACAGTTGCTCGTCAATTTCCAAGGTAACCTCGATTCCGCGCACCATCGCCGGTTGCGGTGCTCTCGCGACGAGGGTCATTACCGACCGGTGACGAAGACCTGTGATCCCGTCGATGTGACGAGCCTGCGGCGGCGACAGCACGGCGAACTGCTGGAGCATCTGCTTGAGAACAGGCAAGCCCGCCTGATTCAACCGGATGGCGTGCGCGGTCTGCTGACCAATGAGCCGCCAAAGCGCACCGTTCGTGCGAGAAAGGTGAACGACGGCCGTCGGCGCGTGGAGCAGCGCGATCTTCCTAGTCGCGCGCGCCTTGCCTTCCATCCGCATGTCTCCTTCCAAGGCGCCGACAGGCAACGAACGAGGCAGGTCACCATTGGAACAAGTCACGTCGGCTCGCAGCATGTCAATGCCGCGCCCTGCCCCAAGTGCGCCGTCGGCGCCGACAAGGCTAAGCTCAGCAACTCGCCCCATCCCCGACGACGAGGAGCCCCTGCGTTGTCCAAATGTCCACCTGGGGCGCGCGTTGCTCGCGTGACTGGCCATTAGCGCGGCGGATGAAAGCAGCGGTGCCCCTTGCTCGGTGGAAACGTGATCGACCGACCAAACCTCGGTGAGCGCGTCGTTCTTGGCCTGCGCCTGAATCGGCCACGCATCGCTCTCCAGATCGTACTTGAGCGACACACCCGCTTTTCCGAACAAGTTCACCACCGGCGTGCAAAACAGCTTCAAGTGATCCGCAGAAAGATGGGCCAACTGCTGGGCGGTTCGCGAATTCGCAGACAAACCACTCACGATCAACTGCAGCGTGAGTTGTTCACCCGGGGCCGCCGCACATATCGAGGCAAAATCGAGATCGACGAAGTGGAAGCGTTGCGCGAACGCGAAGTATTCGCCTAGCAGCCCGAACTGTTGCCCCGCCTCCTTCGCGTCTGTGAACAGCCAATCCTGCGATCCGAAACCCACAGCTGAAACGGGACGAATCGGAAGACGAGTCCAGCGTCCCTCGCTGTCTTCGACATACGCAGTCACCGTGCGTAGCAGCATGGTGTCGATCAGTGCGGCGACCACTTGCGGTTGCCCCGCGAGATGGACGCGCAGCTTGGCAGGTGTAGCAATATCGAGCCGACTGCCGGTTTTGGCGGAGCGAAAGGTAACCGATAGCGTGCCGCTAGCGTCAGGCGGCAGCGTCACGCTAGTCGGCGCAGTCGGCGTGAACGCATACTGTGCGCGCGCGATTCGCACCGGCGCAAGCACGACGTCGTACGCGGTTCGAAAAGAACACCGCTCGATGTTCGTCTGCAACTGCGTCCCGCGGGAAATCCGGACCGACTCGGTCAAACTGTCGAACATGCCTTCGATGTCGAACTGGGCGACCGAGCACGATGGGAACGGTCGCAGGTACTGCGGGTACGACCGTTGTATCAACGCCTCCGTCAATTCTGGATAATCATCGTCGATCTTCACGCTGTGGCGCGCGTGGAGCAGCGCCGTCGACTGCGCGAGACGCTCGATGCCCGCATCATCCGAGCGCCCATCGCTGTTGATCGACAGACGTGCGGCCGCTGCGGGGTTCCGCTTTGCGAATGCACGCATATCCCGGCGTAGCAGTTCGAGTTCCCGCTCGTAGAAGTGCCGCAGCAGGTCATCGTCGCGGTCGTCGTAGTTTGCATTCATCGACAAAGGCCCCTCCATTACCCGAGAATCAAATCGCTGCTGCGCGGCTTGCATCGCACGATCTCTTCGCCCGTATGTTTCGAGATGACAGTCAATTGCACGAAGCTGTTCAGATGGACGTAGTAACCGAGAAACGTATTGATCGCACCCACGAACGTCGCGATGCTCGCTCCGACGAAATGGGTCTCGTCGATGGTCAGGCGCACTTCGGTACCTTGCACGGCCGTCATAAACGGGTTGCCCGGCAATTCGAGCACGGCGTCGCGCGATTCGGCTTTGACGATTCCCTCGATATGCCGGGACGATACAGCGGAGCGCCGCAGGTCGTACAACACCAGCACGGCCTTGAGCGCTTCGACATGCATATCCGTAAGCGAGAGGTGATCGAGCGCGAGGTGCGTAGCGAGCCGCAAAGGCAATTCGTCGCTTCGCTTGAAGCGAAGTGTCTGCGTTGGCCGGCGCAGCATCGCAATGCCGAGCGCCGGGTCGTCATCGGATCTGTCCGGTACGAAAAGATCGCTGCCCTCGAGCCCAATCGCGAGTCTCGACGGCAGGTCCCGGTTCGTGCATGTCAGGCGGAGACTCAACGTATCGGTCTGCGAGGCCATCGGGTCAAAATCGACGTCGATGACCGAAATCTCCGTTTCGTAGCCCGGACTCTTGGAAGCCACCGTTTCGTCACGGCGAGCAACCCAGTAATGCCCGGCCCGTTGGTCGTCACCGTAGCGCTGCGAGAAAAATGGCTCGAACTCGATGATCTCGTTACGCTCCTGCGTTTGACGCACGAGGTTCACTGAATCGATCGAGTAAACGTCGTAGGCAGACGCATGGCGTGCGTCCGCCACAACCGGATACGCAACCTCTCGATGTGTCACCCGAACCGGTTCGCTGCGCCGTCGAAACAGGTTCACAACAGGCGTACAAAAGAGCCTGAAGTGAGCAACCGACAACGTGGATAGCAGCCGAGATGCATGCGGGTTGCCGTGCCCCTCCTTGAGGACCACATGAAGCGTCACGCGTCGGCATGCTCCCCCAGTGTCGAGCATCGCCCCAAGATCGACGTCGGCGAAATCGAATTTCTCTTGAAATCCGAAATACTCGGACAACGGCTGGTACGCCGGGTGCGATCGCATCGGATAGTCGAGCAGCGCATCACTCTCGCCGAAACCCGCCTGCGAGACCGGCATTGTCCGCAGCAGCTTCCAACGGGCGTTTCCCTCGACCTCCACATAGCTTGCCAGCGCATGAATGAACAGACCGTCGGCGAGCGCGGCAATGAACGAGGACTCGCCATTCAAGTGCATGCGAACGGAACGTAAAGCGAGTTGGCGCAGATCCAGGTGTGGTGCCGTCGACGCAAACGTAATCGACACGATGCCCGCCGCGTTTACCGGTAGCACGACCGGTGCTGCCGCCGCCGACATATATCGCGCTTCGCTGATCGCGAGCGGCACAATCGCCACTTCGTAAGCGGTTTTGAATCGGCATTCGACACCGTTGATCGATCGGCTGACCAATTCCGTGCCGCGTGGCAGCGTATGCGAGCACGACTCGCCGCCCGTGTACTCAACGGAAAACTGTGCGATCGAGCACGCCGGGAACGGTCGCAGATAGTGAGGCTGCAAAACGTCGAGTAACGCCTCCACACATTGCGGGTAATCGTCCTCGAGCTTCTTGGCGATTCGCGCATCGAGCAGTGCGATCGCCTGGATCATCTGCTCGATTTGCGGGTCGTCGCTGTGCTCGCCCACCGGCAACAGCCGCCCCGCTATCTTTGGATAGCGCCGCGCGAAGTCCCCGGAACAAAGGCGCAAATACGATAGTTCGCGCTCGTAGTACGGTAGTAACTCTTCCATCTATCTCTCAGGTTTCGTGTGTTATCCGGTCAGCGCCGCTACCGCGTGCGGGACCTTCCCTCATAGCCTTTTCGCCCGTGCCCGCGTGACCGAATATTGCAGCGTGCACGGTTGCAGCATTGCGTCGAAATTGACCGGCTCCTCGGCCGGATGCACCACCAGCAGCGCCTGGATGGCGAAGCACAGTACATTCGTCGACTGTGCGGTCAGCTCCAGTTTCACCGTCACTTGCTTCAGCCTCGGCTCGTGTCGTTCGATTGCCCGTTGTATCGAATTGCAGATCGCCATCCGGTCGTCGTGGCTTGCGAGACTGAGCCCGGCGAAATCGTTCAGTCCGTAGGTCAGTATCGACCGCTGGCACTCGGTCAGCCCAGCAAGGCGTTCGTCGGTGAAGGTGATTCGGGCGTTCAGGAGCGACTCGATCTGGCGTGCCACCGTACCCTTGAGTTCGTCCAGAGACAACTGGCGCACGACGGCAGGCGCCGGCTGATGCGTGCCGTCGCCGAACAATTTATCGAGCAGGCCGGGTTCGAAGCGATTCATCGATGGATGGAAATTTTACTCAAGGACAAGCAGTCGCTCACTCAGTTTCCGGACGATCGGCTCAGGTCCTTTCAATTCGATCGTCACCATCTATCTATCATGCAAACCGTACGTTGTGATCCGCTGCATCGAAAATCAGACGTCATGACTCGACCGACATCGATTGCTGCGAAGCAACGAGTTTCGGCGTCGGACTGCACTTGCAGATGCAAAGATCGTCGCTCAGTGCCGCATGTCGGCCGTCGGGTGCCGTCATCACTTGGCGCGGTCCATCGCACTTGATTTTGCCGGTCGTGTTGCATGCTGGGCATTGCACATCGTCGGCCTCGTGTGCGACGTCGCGGCCTTGGAATCGGATCGTGGTTGGCTTGGCGACGACCGTGCCGTTCGCCGTGGTCTTGTCGCCGTTGAGGATCAGATAACGTTTCATGTCTTCGCGTTTGAAAAGATTGGCAACTGTTGCGTTGGGTCCGGTTGGCGCTGAACCACATCGAGGATTCAGTCGAAATATTCGATGGATAGATGGACTGTCACAGGTGATGGATACAAGGATCCAAGCACCGCTCTAACGCCCCGATCTCAGAATTTTCACTCCAATTGTTTTCTCAAAATCGCTGGCACTGAGATCGGCTTCATCATCAAATGTCGTATTGTCAATCGCATCATCAATACGCTAAAAACCGTGCTCCCGAACAAATTTCAGATCAATTCTTCCGGTCATCACGAGAGTGTTTTTCCTTCACTCCGAACCTGCCTCCACAGAACCTTGAGTCGCACGCGATTCGAGCTTTCCTGAATGATCATAGGTTTCGCGGTCACCCTCAAAACTGGAGGATAGGTATATAGGTGATAATTCTCTTCATCCCCGCTCTCCGTCCTAAAATCCGGTTTCAATCTAGCCGAATTCGTATAAGCACACAATTTATCGAATTTACTCAAAAATTCACTTGAAAGCACATCACCAAACGTAGTTCGGCAAGCACTCTCCCGAGCCTTCCTATTGTTGAATTTCTTATCCACATAGGTATGAGTATCCGAATCTAGATTAATAAAAGCACAGACGATTTCGTGATACGGCATTTGGTAAACTTTTTCATCAATGCATCGATATCCCGAGCATCCCTCACCGAAACTTGCGAAGCCTGCGGATAAACAACTCCCGAATAGACGGCGCAAGCAACGGAATTCAAGGAATTCAAGGAATTCAAGGAATTCAAAATCTTCATCCCATTTATTCCCTGACGAATTCTCGGCCTCACACCATTCGAACAAGGAGCGTCCGGCGAAAACGAGAGGCACATAGATTCGCCCCGTCAGTCTATCAAACGTGATACACCGACCGAGTTATAAAACTCGTCGACACTATCATCATCAAATGCAGAAGAAGGATTGGTAATAGCGTTATCAACCCGCCACGAACCATGCTCCCGCACCAAGATCAGATCGGTTCTCCCATTCATTATCTGCGTATTCTTTCCATCCGTATCGATCTGCCTCCAAAGAATTTTGACACGCGCCTGATTCGAACTGATCTTAAGAATAATTGGCTTACCTTTTATTTTTAGAATAGGCGCATTTTCAATCAAATGATCATCCTCCGAATCCTGGTCTGCAGTCCGGAAATCAGGCTTCAATCCAGCCCAATTTGTATCAACGCACTGCTTTTCGAATTTTTTAAAAAGAGCGTCAGTAAAAATATCTCCAAAAGTTGATTGGTAAATTTTCTCTCTAATCCTTTTATCATTGACCTTCTTATCAATATACACTCGAGTCTCTGGATTTAGATCACTAAACGCACACACAATATTACGATACGGGATTTTATAAATTTTTTCAGCAAACGCATCTATACTCTGAACATCCGCCGCAGAAGGAGTCAGATTTTGCGAAAAGGTGACGGAAGAATAAATAACACCAGCCACCAAGAGTATGCAATTCAGACTCTTCATTACATATATTCCTTGAGAAATTTATTGAAATCGGCCTTCAGCTGATCCATAGTGTACCCCCTGGACTGTTTCGAACCGGGAAGGCAAGCCCATTGGGACCTCAGTAACCTCACCGCGTTATCTAGATCGCCGAGCCGCACGTAACCAAGCGCGGTCTGGCTCGATTGATCGCTGCTCTTTTCCCATTGGGTTTCCATGATCCAAACGGCGTAGCGGTCCTGAGTCGCAGGCGAAAAATCGTTGGGCATTCCATTGTCCTTCCAGCCGCTCGTCCACGTGCCCTTAGTGATTTGGTACGCCCCAGCAGGTGAGTGATCTACATCCTTATTCGCAAAGGGATGCGTTGAGAGATCCTTAGCGCAATCCTCGAGCTTGACCGCACCATATACCGCGCTATAGGTGGTTTTATCGCCGTAACGATCAAACAGCGTGGAAGTTTCTCTTGACCGAATCACCTTCAGGAATGCCTGAACTCTCGCCGTCACCGACGAGTCTGAGTAACCAGGCTTCCTGTAAACACCAGTGACTTCGTAGTACGATTTATGCCCATGAAAAAATAGATGATTTCGACGAAAATCGCTAATGTAGTGATGGTAAGTCCTAATATCGATGTGGCCTGCCGGTTTTTTGTTATCGACTGTCGGATTTTCATCTCCATGCAGCTTATAAACGATCACGTCACCCGGCAGCGCCCAGCGCGCGTCAGGCATTTCACCCGTTACGTTCTTGAAGCCCGCTTCCTCGAGAAATGGCCCTGCCACCTTGGCATAGTTGCCCGCCAGTGCACTTTTGACATACTTGGCACGCCACAGCGCCACCTTCACGTACAAGTAGCAATAGTGTTTCGCGTCCCCGACGGCCTTGTTCCCACTGTACTTGAACGTTCCTTTGCTGAGCTCGGCGAGATTGGCGGCAGTACTCGTCGAAGGCAATAGGTGAGCCGTCTGCTCTTCGGCGACTTGCATAAGCGCAATGTAGGGCCCGTCACCTCCCGCTGCGGTCGCACTCGGCGGGGCCGTTGCTGCCGCGCTCGGCTTGGTTGCTGCTGCGGGCTTTGCGCTAGCCGCGGGTGTAGCTCTGTGATCTGCAGCCATCACGGGATTGGTTTTTACGCCGAAAAGATTCTCGACGTAGTGCCACGTCGCCATGACCTTCTGATCGAGCCAATCGGTCGAATCCTGGGTTGGCTTGGCCTGCGGATGGCTAAGCTGGTCTCGTTTAGTCTGTACCGCCTTCGTTTGCGGCGCCTTCCCGGTCCCGCCCTTTAGCGCCTTGCTCGCCGCGGCCGGCTTCGATGGCTTAGGCGCAGGTGCTGCGGACGAAGGGTGCGGCGCCGGAGGCGTTTGTGCCGGCTTGGGCGGAGTCGACGGTGCGGGCGTAGCATTTGCGCTCGGATTGCCTTGCTGCGCGCCCGTACTGGCACTCGCCGTATTTGCGCTGCTTCCAGCACTCGATCCTCCGTTATTCGCGTCCCCACCGGGCGTCGAGGCATCCGTCGTAGCCTTATCGCTGCCAACTGGGTCGGGCTCGCTGTAGACGTCTTGCTGACTCCCACCATGCAGCTCGGTCTGGCCTTCTAGCAGCGCGCTCGGACTCATCAATGTCACGTACCCGCTCGTCGAGGGGACAGTGAAGGCAGCAATCTGTTTAAAGGTGCCATCGTCCCGCTTGATGAAGACGGTGCAATCCGACTCAGGCTTCAAGTTTTGCAGTGTTTGAGCGTTGCCGCTACCGTCAGTTGTGCCCGATACGTCATTCCCATCGATGACAAAGCGGTACTGCGCACCTGCGATCGGTTCGCCGTCCAAACCGCAAAAGCGGCAATCCAGTGAGGGTTGTGTCGACGAAGCGTCGTCGGGCTGCGTATGGCTCGCCTCCTGTCCCGTGCTCGATTGAGCGTCGGCTGTTTGGGTATTGGAAGGCGACGTATCAGCAGGCGCCTGAGTCGTTCCAGATTGGACGTCCGCCGTCGTCTGTGTCGTCTGGGGTGTTGATCCAGCCGGCGTGGTTTGGGTGGCCTGGGGTGTCCCTGATCCGACATCCGACGCCGTCTGTGCCGTCTGGGGCGCTCCCGATCCGGCATCCTGCGTTGCCTGCGTTGCCTGCGTTGCCTGCGTTGCCATGGCATCGCTATTGGCACTGCCGGTCGTCAGCGGAGCGGAGGTCATCTGGTCCGGGAGATTAGCGGCCTGTGCCTGAGGTGCAACAATCTGTGCAGTACCGCCGTTCGCTGCCGCGCCGTTTTGGGCATCACCGACGCTCCCATTCGGAGCCGACGTCACGCCTTGATCTTGAAGCTCTACCGAATCGTTCCCCATGCCTACCCTCTCGATTGTTGCTGTCGGCGATTAAGCGCTGTGCTTCGAATCAACGAATACACGCCATGGATCATCACCGATATAGACTTTCAATTTCGACTGCGTCGCGGTGAAAACACGGTCGGTAAAGCCGTTTTCGTCGAGCGTGCCCGCCCCCACGACCTTCCCGCTCTCATCCCTAACCGTGTAGGGCACCTGGCTGTACGGAAGGTTGAACTGACGGCCAAGCAATGGCTTCGCATCGAAACGCTGACTGAACATCTGAGGCGTTGCCGCCACGGGAAGCGTGGGCATCGGATAAGGCTGCTGCGCAGGTCCCGCGAACGAATGCTGCGCCCCCTTGATATCAATATTGCTCGGCGCATGAATCTCGATGTTGCCGCCTTTGATTCGGATGTAAGCACCGCCGGCAGTCAGCAAGATCCCCTGCTCGGCAGCAATCTCGATGCTGTCGGTCGTCGACAAGATCTTCACCTTTTTTTGCGCGGTCAGCTCGATGTTGTCCGACTGCGCCTGAATCTCCACCTTCCCCTTCGCCGCAAACAGCTTCATCCCCGCGT
>NZ_QRGA01000037.1 GCF_003367175.1 Trinickia dinghuensis
CGGCACGACGACGAACTTTCTCTACGACGGCGCCAATGCCGTGCAGGAACTCGCGGGCGGCACGCCGAGCGCGAACATGCTGACCGGCCTTGGGATCGACGAAGTCTTTAGCCGTACCGATAGTTTGGGGACGAGAAGTTTCCTCACCGATGCTCTGGGCAGCACAGTGGCACTTACGGATGGCATCGGCGCAATAAAGACGAGCTACGCCTACGAGCCGTACGGCAATGCGACAACGAGTGGCGAGACGAACACCAATGCCATTCAGTACGCCGGACGTGAAAACGATGGCACTGGGCTCTACTACTATCGAGCCCGGTACTACCATCCAGGGTTCAGCCGCTTTGTGGGACAGGATCCAATTGGACTGGCAGGCGGAAACAATCTCTATGCCTACGTCGGAGGGAATCCTATCGGCATTCGGGATCCGCGGGGGCGGGACAATCCAGGGATGGGGCCGTACGGACCGGGCGGTGGTGGCCAACCATGCGGAGGTCAATCGGGAAATCCCAACGATCCTGGAAACGTCGCGGCCAAAATAATAGGTGGTTCGATCGGGACAGGAGCGGCAATGGGCGCTGTGTTTGGAGGGGGTTATGGTCTAGCAGCTGGTGTAACCGAGGCTATGGAAATGACTACTGTGGTATCTGCCGTTAGCATTGGGGATGCAGTAGCTACCGGTGCCATGGCTGGCGCAATGATAGGAGGAGGGGCTGGCGCCTTGCTTGGGGTAGCGGCAGGCACCGTTTATTTTTACGTCTACACTCGCTGATCATATGGGGAAATTAATGCACAAATTTTTTGTTATAATAATTTCGCTATCGTGGATTCCATTCACGTATTGGAGCGTGAGCTATATGAGGAGATTGCGAAATAAACCGGAAAATAGATCAATTTATCGGCGAGGTGTCCTGGGATTTGGTGTTCCATTTTTATTGGTGGATTTTGTAATGACTTTGACGGTAATTCCGGAGCGTGATGTTTACTCTTTGTTGCGCTGGGCCGTTATTTTCTTCTATTTTTTATTTCCGATTGCTTTGTGGGTTGGGTATTTTTGGGGAAAGGGAATGGCGGCTTTTTTTTCGAGGTGGCATGATCGATAGGCTTGTCTATATCGAAGGGAATTCAATGGCGTCCATTGAATGACTTGGTATTGTAACTGAGTGAGCCATGGCTTGGTTGCTTGACAATTAAACAAGTTCCTTCATTTTTCGTGGTGTGTTGTAAAGATGGCCATCGTGGATTACTTTCCACGCCTGGATACGAATTCGCAGAGGAGGAGCGACAATCCCGAGTTTGACGACCCCGTCCGGTATCGCGCTGACCTATGACTCCAACTGCAACCGCACAGTCGACCGCAGCTTCAGTTACGGGTAGGATTCGCGTAATTGGCTTATCTCGCTCGCGCGAGCAGCGACAGCGAGCTTTGCATACGATGCCACGGGAAGACGCAACGGCAAAACGATCAACGGCACGACGACGAACTTCCTCTACGACGGTGCCAATGCTGTGCAGGAACTCGCGAGTGGCACGCCGAGCGCGAACATGCTGACCGGCCTCGGGATCGACGAAGTCTTGAGCCGCACCGATAGCTTGGGGACGAGAAGTTTTGTCACCGACGCTCTCGGCAGCACGGTGGCGCTCACGGATGGCAGCGGCGCGATCAAGACCAGCTATCAGTATGAGCCCTACGGCAATGCGTCTGTGAGCGGCGAAACCGGTACTAATGCGGTCCAATTCACTGGTCGAGAAAACGACGGAACCGGTCTCTACTATTACCGAGGAAGGTATTATCACCCTGGGTTCGGTCGATTTATTGCAGAGGATCCAATCGGGTTCGCTGGCGGAACTGACCTATATGCATACGTTGGAGGCAGTCCGATCAATCGGGTTGATCCGCTTGGACTGGCATTCATGCCGAGTCCGGGAAGCGGCGGGTCGTCGGGTGATCCATTCGGGCTGGGTGGAGGCGGGTTGTCGGGGGATCCGTTCGGGTTGGGCGGAAATAGCTGCCCAGCAGGCGGACATAACAATCCGCCGTCGACTCAGGTGGCTACAACGGGTAATTTCTGGGTAGATAAAGTTATTGTGCCAATTGTATGTTTGTATTGTCAATTGACTGGACAGGAGACTTTGCCTGAAATACCTGCTCCTCCTCCGGAGCCGCCGCCTGCTATAATTATCAAGCCGCCCGAAGAAAAATAAAATGGATGGGATAATTTCCCTGTAATTTTGGAGATTTAATGTGACTAAACAGAGTCAGGATGAGTGGGAACAGGAGCCTGATCTTGACGGTGTAAGGCAGGCATTGAATTTATTGAAGGAAAATTCCTCGGAGGGGGAGCGGAAATTAATTGATCTGGCCAAGAAAGGATCTATTTACTGCATGATTCGGCTTGGCCATTATTATTGGAATAAATCGGTGGGAGCTGGTGATGATGACATAAATCGAGCGGAGTTTTGGTTTTCGTCTGCGTGTGAAGCCGGGTCGGGAATGGCGACTTTTTATCTGGGACGCTTATATCTTAAAGAGGGTGAATATGAAAAAGCCCATATGACGTTCGAAAAGGGTGCAAATTTGGGGTATGCTCCTTCAATTTTTAATTTGGGAAGAATGTATCGAGATGGAATTGGCGTAAATAAGAATTTCGATGTGGCGCACATGCATTTTGAGCGTGCGGCGAATCTGGGGCATATTTATGCGAAGCGCGCTCTTGGGCGAATCTTGTTGTCTGGGGAATTTGGGTTTTTTAGTAGATTTGGTGGAGCGAAGCTGGTTTTATGCGCGGCGATAGAGGCAGTGCGAGAACTACAGAGAGATCATAAGAGCTTGCGGCTGCAAATATAATTCACAGCGAGAAGGTACGCATATGTGGCGGCAACCCGATCTTGAGCTACCCCTGAAATTTTGCCTTCGAGCAGATCGCGTATCTATGACACGGCAAGCCAGTTGACCGGGATCAGTTACGCGAATGGTGGAACGACTCTCGGCAACGTCACCTACGCGTACGACAACGCAGGTAGGCGGACCCAGATCGGCGGGTCGGTGGCCACCATCACGTTGCCTGCGGCACTGACAAGCGCCACCTTCGACGCCAACGGCAACCTCACGGCCGACGGCAGCCTCGGTTACGGATGGGATTCGCGTAATCGGCTCATCTCGCTCACTGGAGCCGCGACGGCGAGCTTTGCGTACGATGCCACGGGGAGACGCACCGGCAAGACGATCAATGGTACGACGACGAACTTCCTTTACGACGGCGTCAATGTCGTGCAGGAACTCGCGGGTGGCACGCCGAGCGCAAACCTGCTGACCGGCCTTGGGATTGACGAGGTCTTTAGCCGCACCGATAGCTTGGGGACGAGAAGCTTTGTCACCGACGCTCTGGGCAGCACAGTGGCGCTCACCGATGGCAGCGGCGCGGTGAAGACGAGCTACGCCTACGAGCCGTACGGCAATACGACAACGAGCGGCGAGGTGAATGCCAATTCTGCCCAGTACACCGGGCGGGAGAACGACGGCACGGGCCTGTACTACTATCGAGCCCGGTACTACAACCCCGGCTTTAGTCGATTCGTGGCGGAAGATCCGATCGGGCTGGCGGGTGGTGCTAATCCGCTGGCCTATGCCGGGGGGAATGCCATCAGCTTTGTCGATCCACTAGGGACGACCAGGTGGCCGGACTACCTGACGCTAACAGTTCCAACCCCTATCCCCTTTGTGGGCATTTCCGTGAGTTTGGACAGGTATGGAGACGTATACGCGGGCCCATCGCTCGGAGCAAATTTGTTTGGAAGCGGCCGGTCAATGGGCGCTGGATGGACGGGTGACTCCTGCACACCGTCGCAAAGCCAGCTCGACCATTTTCTTAGCGGATGGAGTGCCAACTCTGGGTTTGGAATCGGAACGACCTGGTCGTCGCCTCAGAATCCGGGGAATGACGATCCTTCACGTCTTGGCGGCAACTTACAAGTCCCGGGTGCAAGCATAGGTTATAACACAAGGCTGTTTAACGTCGGGGTACATTGGTGAGAGGGGATTATGGAAAAAAACATGATTCTATCTTTGGTAATATGTTGGATCATATTTTACTCGTCCATTGCATTGTTTAGACCAGAATTAATTATTGGATATATTTTGAAAAGTAAAATATGGTATTGGTATTTCAGGGTCATTCACAACAAAACATCAGATAAATTGTTGGAGCCAAAAATGAAGTTGAATTTTAAGATTCAGGGGATTATCGGATTTGGGTGTGCGGTCATATTGGTTTATGGAGTGTTTTGTGGCTCATAAAGGCCTGAATCGATAAACCTGATGCCCATCCCTACTCACTCGGGGGGCACCGCCACCCGGCATACCGATGGAATCGGGCGACTGATGTCCGAGTCGGATCCGCTGGGCAATACCACTCGCTTCGATTACAACGGGCGCAGCTTGCCGACTCGCGAGACCGACGCGCGCGGAGGCGTCACGAGTCTTGCGTACGATGCCAATGGCAACCTCACTAGTTTTACCGATGCGAACGGCGGCATTACCGGCTTCACGTACGACGCAAAAGATCGGCCTGCAAGCCGCACCGATCCGCTTCAGGCCACCGAGAGCTATGCGTACGACGGCGACGACAACCTCACGCAGTTCACCGATCGGACCGGCAAGGTCGCGACCTTTGGGTACGATGGACTGAACCGCCGCGTATCAGCCGCGTATGGGCAGACGCAATCGGGCGGCACACTCTCGGTGCCAGATGCGACGGTAAGCACAACCTACGATGCAGGCAGCCGGCCCACGCAAATCGTCGACAGTCAGGGTGGCACGATTACGCGGACCTATGACGCGCTGGATCGGCTGACCGCCGAAACGACGCCGCAGGGCAGCGTCAGCTACGCGTACGATGCCGCGAACCGGCGCACGAGCTTCCAGGTGGCAGGCCAGAGAGGTGTGACCTATGCCTACGACAACGCCGATCGGCTCACGACGATTACGCAAGGCAGCGTCCAGGTGGGCTTTACCTACGATGCGGACAGCCGTCGCTCGACACTGACCTTGCCCAACGGGATGGTGGCGACTTACAGCTATGACACGGCAAGCCAGTTGACCGGGATCAGTTACGCGAATGGCAGTACAACTCTCGGCAACCTCACCTACGCCTACGACAACGCAGGTAGGCGGACCCAGATCGGCGGGTCGCTGGCCACCATGACCTTGCCTGCAGCGCTGACAAGCGCCACCTTCGACGCCGGCAACCGCTTGACTAATTGGGCCGGTACAGCGCTGACGTATGACGCCAACGGCAACCTCACGGCCGACGGTAGCCTCGGTTACGGATGGGATTCGCGGAATCGGCTCATCTCGCTCACGGGAGCCGCGACGGCGAGTTTTGCGTACGATGCCACGGGAAGACGCAACGGCAAAACGATCAACGGCACGACGACGAACTTCCTTTACGACGGTGTGAACGCCGTGCAGGAACTCGCGGGTGGCACGCCGAGCGCAAACCTGCTGACCGGCCCCGGGATCGACGAGGTCTTTAGCCGCACCGATAGCTTGGGGACGAGAAGTTTTGTCACCGACGCTCTGGGCAGCACAGTGGCACTCACGGATGGCAGCGGCGCGGTGAAGACGACCTACGCCTACGAGCCGTACGGCAATACGACAACAAGCGGCGAGGTGAATGGCAACGCGTCGCAGTACACGGACCGGGAGAACGATGGCACAGGCCTTTACTACTATCGAGCGCGGTATTATCACTCAGGGTTCAGTCGCTTTATATCCGAAGATCCCATAGGATCGATTGAAGGGAATAATCTTTATGCTTACGTGGCAGGAAATCCCATCGGGGCCATAGACCCCCTCGGGTTGTATATGCAAGAGGAAGGGCTTGCCCCTGTCTGCGTCGAGTGTTTCATCCCCCCAGTTCGATTTGCTCAGTCCGTAATTAGTGCAGTAAGGGGAGCGACGAATGCCAACGATAACGGTCCAGGTCTTCCTCCGAATGGGCTTTTACCCCCGGGCAAGAGCCCTGGCTCGTGCTCTGTCGGACCTGCCACTCGTGGCAATGGGAAGAGCTTGTGGGACGAAAACGGGGGGAATGGCGTTACAAAGGCGAGGATCAGTGGCACAACCCGCATTGGGACTACAATTCTTGGAATTCTTGGAACTCGGAGTGGGAAAATGTCCCGATAGACGGGAAATCACCAGTAAAATGATTGGAGCGCGCAATGGTAATTGGATATTATAAAATGTTTAAGGGGAAAGATACGATTTTGATGGCCGGATCTGGAGCGGAAATTATCATTCTTCGGCAAGTAATAATGAACTGGGGGCAAAAAGCAGAGTCTCTTGTAGCCAATTTTGGCGCAACTACGGTCGTCAGTCTGGACGGGCTTCGTGACGTGATTCTGAGGCCGAGCGCGACAGGAACAGAGAATCGTGTAGAGGTGAACGATGGTGAAGCAATATGGAGTGTTTCTGCTTTGCAAGTCAATCGAATGATCGCTTTGCTCGAAGGTCTGTGCGCCAATTCCAGGGCCGGACATCAGTATCTTGACGCCGGTGAAGGAAAGATTCAAATAATTTGCTCCAAGGATGAATATTAAAGAGGATTATTAATTAATGGTTGATTGATTTCGATGAAGCATCGAATCATCCATGACTGATCTCGGCACATAGACCCGCTCGGGCTACAGGCTTGGACTCCGGGAATGACACCGCCCTCGAGCATTCCAGGTGGACCATGGTCGCCCGCAGGCCCCGGCCAGTTGCCAGGGTCCTTTTATGGTCCGAAGCAGTCCCCAGGCGGTCGAGAAATGTGCACATATGTACCTGACAAAGCGAATGGTGGCCCCTCCAATGCCGAGAAAGGGTATTGGAAAACGAACACACCTGGGGAAAGGGGGTGGTATCGTTATGATCTAAATGGTAATCCCATAACGGCGGACGAAGCACACCCTGCCCCTAATTCTGAGTCAAGCCCGGTTTCGATTCCTCCCTTGACAGCCCTGGGGTGTTGGCATATTCCTCGGGACATACAGTTCGCCAGCGTACTGAACTTTGTCATGCGCAAATCAAGATCGAGGTCCACAAAATGACGACTGAATTCGATAGCTATGAACTATCCCCAGACGAACAATTTGCAAACGCCTACTACCATTTTATAGAGGCATTAAAGATTCTGGCGGAGGATGCGGATGTACAGTGCGACCTGATGGGTAATTACAATACCGCTTGGGAAATCAAGCATGACGTCTCGGCAGGGCTGTTGCTATTGAATCTTCCGAACCGACTTGCCGAACAGGAAAGGGATGCCATTGCCGCAATTGTGACTGCGCTCGACCAAATCCCAGCTACTGTTTTGGAAGGAGACACAACCACAGCTGGGAGCCTGCGTGCAATGAATCACTCATGCTGGGTCCCATTGCGTGCGCACGCAGCCGAACTGCTGAATCTGCTTAGCAGTGCAACCAGTCGCAACGAAGCGTATTTCCGAAAGATCAATCCTGGAGCGGATGTTTGAAACACATACGGTGAAGAGGTGGTCTGGATCGGCTGACCGCCGAAACGACGCCACAGGGCAGTGTCAGCTACGCGTACGATGCCGCGAACCGGCGCACGAGCTTCCAGGTGGCAGGCCAGAGCGGCGTGACCTATGCGTACGACAACGCCGATCGGCTCACGACGATCACGCAAGGCAGTGCCCAGGTGGGCTTCACTTACGAT
>NZ_QRGA01000038.1 GCF_003367175.1 Trinickia dinghuensis
CGTCCGCCCAATCCTTTTTCGACATGCCCGGTTGTATTTGCACATTCCCGGAACCCGTCGGCAATGCCGGGACCTTGAAACTCTTGGTGGAATTTGAGTTCTTGCCGTTATTGCTCGTGCTTTGCGCGTTGGCTTCGCTCGATGCGAAGCCGCTCGAAAGCGAAATCGTTAACAGCGCTGCGATTGCCAATGGGACGAATTGGCGATGACGAGAGGACATGTCGCGAACAGGCATAGCCGGCTCCTTGTGCTCATCCGCATGCGGTCTGAGCGGCGAACAGGGTTTGGGGGATGCAGCGGCCCGCCGGGATGCTCGGGGGAGCATCTCGGGAGGCATTCTCACGGTTGATCTGCGCGGGGCGAATAAGACGAAGGGGGTCGTGCGCTATTCGCAGCCCTGCGTAATCAGCATGCACGGTTAAGCGAGTTCGCGGGCTATCAAATCGAACGAATATGTCGGGGGCCGCACACGGATTTGGTGTGGCTGACGATAGAGCAGTTGATATGTTGATAATTTCTTATTCAGATTCAAGCGACCATCCGCCCCACCCCACCGATCCCATACAACTCGCCGAAGTGCTTCGTCGGCACCGGCTTGCTAAACAGATAACCCTGCCCCTCGTGGCAGCCGAGTTGCCGCAAACTGTCGAGCTGGTTTGCCGTCTCGATGCCCTCGGCAATGGTATCGAGCCCGAAGCTGCGTGCCAGATCGACGATAGCGCGGATCACGGCGAGATCGCGCTCCGATTCGAGCATGCCTTGCACGAAGGCGCGATCGATCTTGATTCGGCTGAGCGGATAGGACTTCAGCTGGCTGAGCGACGCATAACCGGTCCCGAAGTCGTCGAATGCGATACCCACGCCGTGCTCGCGCAGTCGGTGCAGCGACGCGGGCACCCGTTCATCGTCGACGACGATATTCTCGGTGACCTCGAGTTCGAGGGCATCCGGCGACAAACCGTGCCGTTCGAGTGCCGCCACGACCTCCGACGCGATGTCGCCGACGCGAAACTGCACGCCGAACAGGTTGACGCCCATGCGAAAGTCCTTCACGCCGTGTCGACGCCAGTGTGCCGCTTGAGCGCATGCTTCGTCGAGTACCCAAAGGCCCACCGTGGCCGCGAGCGGGCCGTGTTCGAGCGCGGGGAGGAAAGCCGCGGGAGACAGCAGCCCGCGCTGCGGATGCCACCAGCGGATGAGCGCCTCCGCCCCGGTGAGCACGCCGTCGGAAAGCCGGATTTGCGGCTGGTAAAAGAGCACGAACTCGCCGTCGCTGACCGCACGGTGCAGTTCGACGTTGCAAAGCCGCCGCGCCATCGCCTCCATCCGCAACTCGGGGACGAACAAGAACGACTGACCGCGGCCCACGCTCTTTGCATTGCGCAACGTGAGATCCGCGTTGCCGATCAGCTCCAACGGTCCTTTCGCGTGAAGCGGAGCCACCGCCACGCCGCAGGTCGAGGCGATGCGCACTTCGCACGTGTCCACGACGATCGGCTCGGACAGCGCGGCGATCGCGCGATCGGCCACCGCCTTCGCCCGCGCCGGATCGGTGCAACCCGGCAGCAGGATCGCGAACTCGTCACCGCCCACGCGGGCCACGATGTCCCCTCCCCTCACGACCCGCTCTAGACGACGCCCTGTCTCGCAGAGAACGGCATCGCCCGTCGCATGCCCCAACGTGTCGTTGACGTCCTTGAACCCGTCGAGATCGATCATGATCAGGGCCGCGTCCGACCCTTCCACGAGCGCCTCTTCGACGCGACGGTAAAAGCACGCGCGATTCGCAAGGCCGGTGAGGACGTCGGTGTTCGCGAGGCGCAGCGTCTCGTCCCTTTTATACTGAAGCGCGCTCAGATCATCGAGGTGCGCGCTGATCGTCAGCGAACCGTTTTCGCCCCAGCAGAACAGCGAAACGCCGAGCAAAAACTCGGTCCCGTCGCTGCGGATCCCGTGCAGGCCGGACGGCATCGACAATCCGTCGGCCGAACGGGCCGCGACTGCACGCGTAAGCAGATCGCGCAATGCAGCGCGGTCGCGCTCGGCAGCGAAAATATCGATTGAGCGGCCGACGCCTTCTTCTCGCTCGTATCCAAAGAGCGCAGCGGCGGAGACGTTCCAGTCGACGATGACGCCGCCCTCGTCCAACCGCACCTCCGCGGTTGGCGAGTTCCGCACGGCTTTGCCGAAGGATGGCTTGGCCTCTTCGGTGGACATTTCGAGGCGGCGCAGCTCGAGTCGGTCAGCGGCCATTTTCGCCAGTTCGCGCAAACGCTCGCGGTCGTCCGGCGAAAAATCGTCGTGCGGTACGGCATCGATGATGCACAGCGCGCCGAGCGGATAGCCCTCCGGAGAGCGCAGCGGCACGCCGGCGTAAAACCGTAGCCCGGCCGATCCCGTGACCAGCGGATTGTCGTGGAAGCGCTCGTCGAGCGTGGCGTCCGGCACCACCATGACTTCATCTTGGGTGATGGCGTGAGCACAGAAGGAAACGTCGCGGCTCATGTCGACCGTTGTGCCGTCGAAGCCGGTACTTGCCGCGAAAAAGACGTGATCGGTGCCGATCATGTTGACCGCGGCAACCGGCATGCCGAACATGCGCGCCGCGATCTGAACCACCGGATCGAGACTGGGCAGCGGCCGGTCGCGTCCCAGCCGGTATTCGGACAGGGCCTTAAGCCGTTCGGTCTCGGTCGCCAATGCAGGGGGACACTTCATTAAGGTCTCCTTCCGCCTCGTTCTGGGCGGTGATCGGGCTGCCGCCGCTTGTCTATTCCGCGGCTATTATCCACACTCATTGTTCAGCGGTCGTTGAAAACGATTATAAGGCTTTGTGTCGCTGGACAAAATAGTGGGAACGCGGTCAAAGGCTTGCTGATTTTCACCAATACCGCGCGAGTTCGCCGCGCTTGTATTTATCGCGTGCCGTCGCGCCGTATCGTGCCGCATGTCATCATCGCCTTGTCACAAAGCTACAGGACCGTTCACCCGAGCTGGCCGAACGGGCAGCCTCACTGCGTGCCTTAACCTATTGACGCGATGCTCGCCGCGGCGATAATGAAAGTCACCTCGATCCGTTACACCGACATGTCCGAAAAACGTAATCAGATCGTCAGCACCGCTACGCGCCTATTCGGGCTCTACGGTTATCACAGCGTGGGTATCGATTGGGTTATCTCGGAGGCGCACGTCACGAAGACGACGATGTACCGGCATTTTCCATTGAAGACCGATCTGATCGTCGAGGTGCTCGAGCAGCGTGCGCGCGCGTGCGCCGCCTCGCTCGACGAGGTGCTCGCGCAGGCAGGCTCACCGCTCGAGCGCATGCAAAAAGTCTTCGAATGGCATCGCGATTGGTTCAATGCCGAGGACTTCAGCGGGTGCATGTTCGCACACGCAGCAGCCGAGTTTCCGTCGAAGGGGTACCCGATCCACGCAGCGGCGGCTGCCCAGAAAGCCGGGTTGACCGAGCGTATCGAGAGCATCCTGTGCGAGATGATCGACCCGGGCGAAGCGTCGGCGCTGGCACCGGTGTTCATGATGCTGCTGGACGGCGCCACGCTGTCGGCTCAAATCGCCGGCCGAAAGAGCGCGGCAACCGAAGCGTGGTCCGTCGCCCGCGAGATGATCCTGGCCCGTTCGCGCCCCGCCGTCACGCCATCGAGTATTGCGTCTGCTCCAGCAAGCTGAGCAGGCAGTCGTAGTACTGCTCGCACGAGGCAAGGCGCAGTTGCGCGCCGAACACAACATCAGCGGCGGCGGCCGGCGTGCGTTCGATCAGCGGCACGATCACGTTCTGAAGCCAGCCTTGGCCGTGCACGACGTCGATCTCGACATGCTCCGAGTAGTAGCGATACGCATCGCCCGCGAACCCAAGGCGCCGGCAGCCATGAACGACCTTCTCGTACGATGCAGGGTCGATCAGTTCCGTTACTGCCATGACACCGAGCAATTTCCAATAATGCTCGCGGCTCAACGCGGTCATCATGAACAGGTTGTGCCCCGCGTATCCTTGCCATGGCAGCGCGCCGATCTGATTGAAACGCATCTGCGTCAGCCCGCAGGTATCGAGCAGATCGCGGAACGTATGGACATGCGCTTCGTTTCGATTGCCGCGGCCCGATTCGTCCCAAAGATTCTGAACGAGTTCAGGGCGCGTGAACTCCTCGGAGCCCACCATGGACAGCGCCAGCAAGTCGAAGAACCGGATGTTCAGCGCACTGTCGCTTGCGAAGAAGCGCTGCATCGCTATGCGGTCGGCCTGCACGGCCAGGTAATCGAACAGCCGGTGCGAACTCGCATCGTGTGCCTTGCATAGCCGTGCGATCGTGTTCACCGTCCGTGCCGGGCTTTCCGCCGCGCAGGGGACGAGAGCGGCGCGCTCGGCGGCAAGCCAAGCTCGTTCGAGCAGGTTGCGAACGCTGTACAGCAGCGGATCGTGCTGGTTAGGCGCGGCTTCGTCGTCAGGGCGGCAAAGCTGAAGCTCATAGAGCGCGAACAGCGCGCGATGCGCTTCGGCCTTGGCGGCCGCGTCGTTTTCCTCGAAACCTTGTGTGGCCACCGCCGTCACCTTCGACAAGTAGCGAACGGCAAAGGACTCGCAGCCCTCTACGCGCTCTCGAAGCATCGGCGTATGAATCAATCGATCACCCCCCGCGCTCAGTGAAAGCGACAGCAGATTCTCGGCCCAAGTCTGAAGCGCCATCGAATCGAATAGTGCATCGGAATTAAGAGATTAGGCACAGTTCCCGGTTATGCCTAGATCGAGACGGGATGAGTTCTGTGGTGACCGTGGAGTGCCAGTCGGAGGCAGTTGACTCCTGAA
>NZ_QRGA01000039.1 GCF_003367175.1 Trinickia dinghuensis
GAGAAGGTGTTCTGGTGCTGCTGGCGGTTAAGCGACGCGATCTTTAAAAATTTACAGCCGATAAGTGTGGGCGCTTGATGGCGGACGCGGGAGTCGATCTTCGGATTGGTTCCATAGCGAAAGTATCAAGTCTCACACAGTATTGAGGAAGGTTTTTGTTCGTCGAGAGACGAATTTGAACTGTCAGTACGTTGAGTGAGCGACCGGTTCTTAACTGAACCGAAAACAGTAACAGGTATTGAACTGAAGAGTTTGATCCTGGCTCAGATTGAACGCTGGCGGCATGCCTTACACATGCAAGTCGAACGGCAGCACGGGGGTAACCCTGGTGGCGAGTGGCGAACGGGTGAGTAATACATCGGAACGTGTCCTAGAGTGGGGGATAGCCCGGCGAAAGCCGGATTAATACCGCATACGCTCGAGAGAGGAAAGCGGGGGATCTTCGGACCTCGCGCTCAAGGGGCGGCCGATGGCGGATTAGCTAGTTGGTGGGGTAAAGGCCTACCAAGGCGACGATCCGTAGCTGGTCTGAGAGGACGACCAGCCACACTGGGACTGAGACACGGCCCAGACTCCTACGGGAGGCAGCAGTGGGGAATTTTGGACAATGGGGGAAACCCTGATCCAGCAATGCCGCGTGTGTGAAGAAGGCCTTCGGGTTGTAAAGCACTTTTGTCCGGAAAGAAATCCTCTGCCCTAATATGGCGGGGGGATGACGGTACCGGAAGAATAAGCACCGGCTAACTACGTGCCAGCAGCCGCGGTAATACGTAGGGTGCGAGCGTTAATCGGAATTACTGGGCGTAAAGCGTGCGCAGGCGGTCCGCTAAGACCGATGTGAAATCCCCGGGCTTAACCTGGGAACTGCATTGGTGACTGGCGGGCTAGAGTGTGGCAGAGGGGGGTAGAATTCCACGTGTAGCAGTGAAATGCGTAGAGATGTGGAGGAATACCGATGGCGAAGGCAGCCCCCTGGGCTAACACTGACGCTCATGCACGAAAGCGTGGGGAGCAAACAGGATTAGATACCCTGGTAGTCCACGCCCTAAACGATGTCAACTAGTTGTTGGGGATTCATTTCCTTAGTAACGTAGCTAACGCGTGAAGTTGACCGCCTGGGGAGTACGGTCGCAAGATTAAAACTCAAAGGAATTGACGGGGACCCGCACAAGCGGTGGATGATGTGGATTAATTCGATGCAACGCGAAAAACCTTACCTACCCTTGACATGGACGGAACCCTGCTGAGAGGTGGGGGTGCTCGAAAGAGAATCGTCGCACAGGTGCTGCATGGCTGTCGTCAGCTCGTGTCGTGAGATGTTGGGTTAAGTCCCGCAACGAGCGCAACCCTTGTCTCTAGTTGCTACGAAAGGGCACTCTAGAGAGACTGCCGGTGACAAACCGGAGGAAGGTGGGGATGACGTCAAGTCCTCATGGCCCTTATGGGTAGGGCTTCACACGTCATACAATGGTCGGAACAGAGGGTTGCCAACCCGCGAGGGGGAGCTAATCCCAGAAAACCGATCGTAGTCCGGATTGCACTCTGCAACTCGAGTGCATGAAGCTGGAATCGCTAGTAATCGCGGATCAGCATGCCGCGGTGAATACGTTCCCGGGTCTTGTACACACCGCCCGTCACACCATGGGAGTGGGTTTTACCAGAAGTGGCTAGTCTAACCGCAAGGAGGACGGTCACCACGGTAGGATTCATGACTGGGGTGAAGTCGTAACAAGGTAGCCGTATCGGAAGGTGCGGCTGGATCACCTCCTTTCTCGAGCTTAAGCGTCACAAAGTTAAGCGTCCACGCTTATCGGCTGTAGATCAAGACAGACTCAGGGGTCTGTAGCTCAGTCGGTTAGAGCACCGTCTTGATAAGGCGGGGGTCGTTGGTTCGAATCCAACCAGACCCACCAATTGTCTGGCGCAAGAAACCTGAGCAGTCTCTGGAATGGGGGCATAGCTCAGCTGGGAGAGCACCTGCTTTGCAAGCAGGGGGTCGTCGGTTCGATCCCGTCTGCCTCCACCAACCACCAACGCTAAGAGTTTGCTGAGTCATTCGGCGAATACTTTGCATTGGCGATTGAGCCAGTCAGAGCGACTGAGTAGTAATGAGTCGGCTGTCGATCTTTAACAATCTGGAAGAAGTAGTAATGGATATTGGAAGCGTCTATGAGATGGACGTGGAAGATATCAATGGGTAGTGATTGTATCAAAGTATTTAAAGTGATCGAAAGATGACTTGGAATACGGCACAACGCGAAAACTCAAACCTGTAGCGTAAGTGTCCAGCTTCATTGGAAGCCTGAGACGCTCTCGTTATAGGGTCAAGCGAACAAGTGCATGTGGTGGATGCCTTGGCGATCACAGGCGATGAAGGACGCGGTAGCCTGCGAAAAGCCCCGGGGAGCTGGCAAACGAGCTTTGATCCGGGGATGTCCGAATGGGGAAACCCACTCCGAATGGAGTATCCATGGCTGAATACATAGGCCATGTGAAGCGAACGCGGTGAACTGAAACATCTAAGTAACCGCAGGAAAAGAAATCAACCGAGATTCCCAAAGTAGTGGCGAGCGAAATGGGAAGAGCCTGTACGTGTTATCTGTATTGTTAGCTGAACGCTCTGGAAAGTGCGGCCATAGCAGGTGATAGCCCTGTAAGCGAAAACAGTATGGAAGGACTAGGCGTACGACAAGTAGGGCGGGACACGTGAAATCCTGTCTGAAGATGGGGGGACCATCCTCCAAGGCTAAATACTCGTGATCGACCGATAGTGAACCAGTACCGTGAGGGAAAGGCGAAAAGAACCCCGGGAGGGGAGTGAAATAGATCCTGAAACCGCATGCATACAAACAGTCGGAGCCTCGTAAGGGGTGACGGCGTACCTTTTGTATAATGGGTCAGCGACTTACGTTCAGTAGCAAGCTTAACTGATTAAGGCAGGCGTAGCGAAAGCGAGTCCGAATAGGGCGTTCAGTTGCTGGGCGTAGACCCGAAACCAAGTGATCTATCCATGGCCAGGTTGAAGGTGCGGTAACACGTACTGGAGGACCGAACCCACTAACGTTGAAAAGTTAGGGGATGAGCTGTGGATAGGGGTGAAAGGCTAAACAAACTTGGAAATAGCTGGTTCTCTCCGAAAACTATTTAGGTAGTGCCTCGTGTATCACCTTCGGGGGTAGAGCACTGTCATGGTTGAAGGGTCCATTGCGGATTACTTCGCCATAGCAAACTCCGAATACCGAAGAGTGCAATCACGGGAGACAGACATCGGGTGCTAACGTCCGGTGTCAAGAGGGAAACAACCCAGACCGCCAGCTAAGGTCCCCAAATATAGCTAAGTGGGAAACGAAGTGGGAAGGCTAAAACAGTCAGGAGGTTGGCTTAGAAGCAGCCACCCTTTAAAGAAAGCGTAATAGCTCACTGATCGAGTCGTCCTGCGCGGAAGATGTAACGGGGCTAAGCTATATACCGAAGCTGCGGATGCGTGCTTGCACGCATGGTAGGAGAGCGTTCCGTAAGCCTGCGAAGGTGTCTTGTAAAGGATGCTGGAGGTATCGGAAGTGCGAATGCTGACATGAGTAGCGATAAAGGGGGTGAAAGGCCCCCTCGCCGTAAGCCCAAGGTTTCCTACGCAACGTTCATCGGCGTAGGGTGAGTCGGCCCCTAAGGCGAGGCAGAAATGCGTAGCTGATGGGAAGCAGGTCAATATTCCTGCACCATTGTTAGATGCGATGGGGGGACGGATCGCGGAAGGTTGTCCGGGTGTTGGAAGTCCCGGTCGCTGCATTGGAGAAGGCGCTTAGGCAAATCCGGGCGCGCAATTCAAGGGTGTGGCGCGAGCGGCCTAGAGCTGCGAAGCAATCGGAAGTGGTTCCAAGAAAAGCCTCTAAGCTTCAGTCTAACGATGACCGTACCGCAAACCGACACAGGTGGGCGAGATGAGTATTCTAAGGCGCTTGAGAGAACTCGGGAGAAGGAACTCGGCAAATTGGTACCGTAACTTCGGGATAAGGTACGCCCTTGTAGCTTGACTGGCTTGCGCCAGAAGGGTGAAAGGGTTGCAATAAACTGGTGGCTGCGACTGTTTAATAAAAACACAGCACTCTGCAAACACGAAAGTGGACGTATAGGGTGTGACGCCTGCCCGGTGCCGGAAGATTAAATGATGGGGTGCAAGCTCTTGATTGAAGTCCCGGTAAACGGCGGCCGTAACTATAACGGTCCTAAGGTAGCGAAATTCCTTGTCGGGTAAGTTCCGACCTGCACGAATGGCGTAACGATNCCCGGTAAACGGCGGCCGTAACTATAACGGTCCTAAGGTAGCGAAATTCCTTGTCGGGTAAGTTCCGACCTGCACGAATGGCGTAACGATGGCCACACTGTCTCCTCCCGAGACTCAGCGAAGTTGAAGTGTTTGTGATGATGCAATCTCCCCGCGGCTAGACGGAAAGACCCCATGAACCTTTACTGTAGCTTTGCATTGGACTTTGAACCGATCTGTGTAGGATAGGTGGGAGGCTATGAAACCGGAACGCTAGTTTCGGTGGAGCCGTCCTTGAAATACCACCCTGGTTTGTTTGAGGTTCTAACCTTGGCCCGTGATCCGGGTCGGGGACAGTGCATGGTAGGCAGTTTGACTGGGGCGGTCTCCTCCCAAAGTGTAACGGAGGAGTACGAAGGTACGCTAGGTACGGTCGGAAATCGTGCTGATAGTGCAATGGCATAAGCGTGCTTAACTGCGAGACCGACAAGTCGAGCAGGTGCGAAAGCAGGTCATAGTGATCCGGTGGTTCTGTATGGAAGGGCCATCGCTCAACGGATAAAAGGTACTCTGGGGATAACAGGCTGATACCGCCCAAGAGTTCATATCGACGGCGGTGTTTGGCACCTCGATGTCGGCTCATCTCATCCTGGGGCTGTAGCCGGTCCCAAGGGTATGGCTGTTCGCCATTTAAAGAGGTACGTGAGCTGGGTTTAAAACGTCGTGAGACAGTTTGGTCCCTATCTGCCGTGGGCGTTGGATATTTGAAGGGGGCTGCTCCTAGTACGAGAGGACCGGAGTGGACGAACCTCTGGTGTACCGGTTGTCACGCCAGTGGCATCGCCGGGTAGCTATGTTCGGAAGAGATAACCGCTGAAAGCATCTAAGCGGGAAACTCGCCTTAAGATGAGATATCCCCGGGGACTTGATCCCCTTGAAGGGTCGTTCGAGACCAGGACGTTGATAGGTCGGGTGTGTACATGCAGTAATGCATTTAGCTAACCGATACTAATTGCCCGTACGGCTTGATCCTATAACCGGAGCGTTTTACCCCACAGTTGGGGATAA
>NZ_QRGA01000004.1:0-185924 GCF_003367175.1 Trinickia dinghuensis
GTACTTCGCCGACATGCCGTTCTCGTATATCGGGCCGACGGATCGGTACCTCGTGATCTGCGACATGCTGCACGACATCCTCAATGACGGCGCCGCCACGAACCATCGCGCGATCGTACGGCTCGAGGACCTCGACGCCTACACCACGACCGCTTCGATGAAGCAACTGACTGACTACCTGTACGGCTTGAAGATCCCGTTTACGATGGCGACGATCCCGCTCTATACGGACCCGAACGGCTACTACAACGGTGGCGTGCCCGAGACGATTCACCTCGCGCAGGCGACGGGTTTGCAGTCGGCGCTGAACTACGCCATTGCTCGCGGTGGCTCGATCGTCATGCACGGCTACACGCATCAGTACGATTCGACGCCGAACGTGCAGAATGCGGTGTCGGGCAACGACTACGAGTTCTGGTATGCAGTCCAGAACCGGCCGGTCGACGAGGACTCGGAGCAATGGGCCGAAGGGCGGATGCAGGACGGCTTGCAGGAGTTCACGAGCAACGGCTACAAGGTTGCAGGGTGGGGCGCGCCGCAATACCAGATGTCGCCGCTCGCGTCTCAAGCCGCGGCCGCGGAGTTTGCGACGTCGTACGAGCGAGCCGTCTACTACACGGCGACGGACCCGCAGATCGGCACCGGTGCCGCCAACCAGGATTTCTCGGCCGGGCAGTTCTTCCCGTACATCATCAATCAAGACTACTACGGGGCACGCATTGTTCCTGAAAACATGGGCAGCATCCAATACAACATCTGCAATATCGATCCGTTTTCGTGTACCGCCTACACGGTCCAACAGATGCTGACCAATGCGCAGTACGCGCTCGTCGTGAGGGACGGCTTTGCGTCGTTCTTCTTCCACCCGTATTGGCTTGAACCGGGTGTTGGCGTACCGGCCATGTCGGACTTCGAGAGTCTCGTGTCAGGTATCACGCAGCTCGGCTATACATGGGTGGATGCAACGACGGCCAAATGAACGGAAGGCGTGAGCAACGCTTTCATTGTACGGTTCACCGCCGATTCAGGCTCGGCCACGCTGGGCCAACCCTCGACGTGCTCTGCGCCCCCAACGGGGCGCGGAGCCGACGAAGCTTTGCTTTGGTCGACCCCGATACTGGTAGAGCACCTGCTTTTGCGTCACGCTCAGGCGATGGCAACTTCTGAAGGCGGCAATGTCAAGGCGGCTTACGCTGACATCCTTGACCACTTTGCACGCAAGACAGGATTCGGTCAGTAGGACGGAAAACACCCGACGCGTATGCCGGGCCTCCCCGGGGCCGGAAGCTGAAGAAACAATGTAACGAAAGCTCAGCAACTGCCGGTGAGTTTTCGTGCTCGACGCCAACGGATTCTGATATCCATGGACAGCAAACAGCTTTTCCTGAAGAAACTCGAAGACATCCACACGAGCCTCATGTTCCGCTACCATGAGACCGCAGGCTTTCGTAGACCGTATTAAATCTGTCAACGTTGCGACAACAAATGTGTCAATTAGCCGTTACGGAGCTTGCCGGGAACCGCAGAACCTTTCTGGGTAAGGCTTTGGACCGCGCGAAATAAATTCGTCACTGACCCGCCTTGGAAGCTGCACCGTCATGCGGTCGCTGCTGGGCCTGCGGGAGCGGGCAGCGATCGGCCATGAACGGCCGACCGCATCAGGCAGAGGCCGGCCAACAAGCGTCATTCGCTCGCGCTTTCGCTCAGACATTCGGGCGTCGGCTCCGTCCGCCTGACCGGCCATCCGGTTCTCTATGAGCCTTAACCTGGTCGCCCCCTCTGCCGCTTCAATCGCCAGTGCAAGCTCCTGCACAATCAACTGTTTGGCAGCTCACTTCATCCTCACGACGACCTTGCCCTTCGCGCGTCCCTGGGCCAAGTATTCAAGCGCCTCCTTCGCTTGCTCGAACGAAAACACCTTGTCGATCACCGGACGAATGCATTCCGACTCGAGGAGTCCACCAATTTCGGAGAGTTGGGCGCCGTCGGGACGCACGAATAGAAACGAGTAAGTGGCGTCCTGCTTTCTTGCAAGGCGCATGATTTTTCGGCTCATCAAGCCGAACACGAACGCCAAAAAGAAATTCAGACGTCGTGCGCGTGCAAAGGCGGCGTCCAACGGACCGATGAGCGAGACAATCTTGCTCCCTGGTCTGAGAATGCCGACGGCTTTTTCAATAGCGTCGCCGCGCAGTGTACCGAGCACCACGTCATAGCCGCGCAGCACCTTCTCGAATTCCTGCTTCTTATAGTCGACCACCTCGTCTGCACCCAGCCCGGTGACCAGTTCGACGTTGCCCGTGCTGGTGGTCGTTCCTACCTTGGCGCCAAAGTAATTTGCCAACTGGATCGCAAACGTGCCAATACCGCCCGAGCCCGCAGGGATGAATACCTTCTGGCCAGCTCGAACATTGGCGCGCTCTTTCAATGCTTGCCATGAGGTGAGTCCGACCATCGGAATGGAAGCCGCCTGCACAAAATCGAGCCTGGCAGGCTTCTGTGCGGCAACGCTTTCCGGTACCGCCGCAAATTCGGCGATCGCTCCTCTGCCAAGATCGAAGAGGCTGGCAAAAACGGCATCGCCCGGCTTGAAACGTGTCACGCGGCTGCCGACCTCAACCACCACGCCGGCAATATCGCTGCCCAGCGTGGCCGGTAATTCGAACTTCAGGACGGGTTTGAACGTTCCCGCTGGAATCATGTTGTCGATTGGGTTCAATCCCGCCGCGTAGACCTGCACCAACAGCTCATCAGACTTTAACGTGGGGCGCGGAACGTCGTCGAACCCGATCTCGGGTGACTTGCCATAGCGTTTGAATGTCAGCGCTTTCATGTTGCTCTAATTCCAATGTGAGGTGAGGCGAATGCTGCCAGGAACGCCAGCGCCTTCGACACGAAGTCGACGTGGTATTGAAAGATGCCGCCGTGCCCGGCGTCTTCGTAGATGACGAGCTGCGCATGGGGAATACGGCGGGCCATGTCGCGACTCAGTGTGGTGGGCACCATGATGTCGTTGTCGCCATTGACGATCAGGACCGGCATGCGCAGGCCGGCGAGGTCCTGCGGCACCTGCTGGCCCCAAGCCTTGATCGCCTTGAGCTGGCGAAAGAAAGCGCGAGGTGTCGGTCCCCTGTCGCGGCCGGTGCGGCGTTCCTTCAATCTTTTCAGGAAGGCGCTTGCCGCCTGCCGGCCGTTCGTCGTAGCGGTGAAGAAGAGATAGGTCTTGGGGTCGCGTAGCGTCAGCAGGCCCTTGAGTATCAGCGGCCACGACAGCGCACCGACACGATCGATACCCTGACCGCCTGCCGGACCCGTGCCGGTAAGGATGAGCTTGCGCACGAGGCTCGGCGCCCTCAGGGCCACGTCCTGTGCCACGAAGCCGCCGAGCGAGAAACCGAGCAGATCGACCTGATCGAAACCCATCGTGCGGATCATTGCGATGGTGTCGCACGCCATCTCGTCCACGGTCACCGGCGCTGAGCCGCCGGATAAACCGATTCCGCGATAGTCGATGGTGATTACATGATGCTCGCGCGCCAGGCCATCCACGATGCGCGGGTCGAAGTTGTCCAGCACGGCGCCCCAGTGGTTGAGCAGAACCAGCGGGACACCGCCCTGCTGTCCCAATTCGCGGTAAGCAAAGGTGGTCCCACCCGCCTTGACCAGGTTTGTCTTTGCGTGGGCATAAGACGTCACCAGCGCTTTGAAGATCATGGTCGATTCTCCTCCGTGGTAACGGGGTTCGATATGTTAGTCATCGTCCTGAAGGGCAAAAAACGAGGGCTAAATTCAGTTCGCAACAACGGCGAGATGCTCTCGCGCCGCTTTCAGCACCGATTTGGACAGTGCCTCTTCGTCGATCGCGCGGGCCAGTACCACCGCCCCAGTCATCGTGGCGACTGTCACCAGGGTGAGCTCATGCACACCAGGCTGGCCACAGTCAGCCGATTGGCGGCAAACGACGTCGATCGCCTCCTTGATGCGACGCGCAGCCACGCGTCGCACCGCGGGCGCCTGACGCGACATTTCCGTTCCGAGGGCGGCGACGGGGCAGCCGAACTCCGGATTCCTCACATGCTCCGTTGACAGGTACCTGTGAGGGCTGAGCCGGGGTGTCGGTCGATAAGGCATGGCCGGGCCTTCGAGTAAGAGAGAAGCCGCAGTGGTCAGGCTTCCGGCCGATAGCGATCGGCCGCGTGCGCTTGTCGAATGTCCGACATGAGCCCTTGACGCGCGCCATCTAGAGCGTCCCAGCGCTCGGTCACGTGCAGCGGCGGGATGGTGACGAGTTCGCGGCGATCGAAGCCGACCAGTGCCGCATCAACCAGTTCGCCGACCTCCATCACCTCGGTAAGCGTATTGACGTCGATGCCGGCGCGCCCCCAGATCTCCGTGCGGGTCGCAGCCGGGAGCACCGCCTGCACGTAGACGCCGCTGGGCGACAACTCGAGGTTCAATCCCTGCGAAAGGAACAGCGCAAAGGCCTTGGTCGCGCCGTAAATCGACATGCCGAACTCGGGCGCGAAACCCACCACCGAGCCGATATTGACGATCGCGCCGGTACCCGACTGCACGAAGCGCGGAGCGACCGCGGCGGCGAGCCGCGTCAGTGCGGTGGTGTTGAGCGTGATCAGGCGTTCGATGCCCTCAGCGGTCTGCTGCACGAAGCCGCCAGACTGAGCCATCCCGGCGTTATTGATCAGGATGCCTATGCGAGCATCCTCGCGCAGACGAGTCTCGACCGCTGCCAGGTCGGCCGGTTGGGTGAGGTCGGCCGGCAGCACTTCGACAGCCACACCACTTTCTTCACGCAGGCGCGCGGCAAGCGTATCGAGGCGCGCCTTGTCGCGTGCAACCAGCACGAGGTCGTGGCCGCGGCGGGCAAAGCGCTCAGCGTAGGTGGCGCCGATGCCGGAGGAGGCGCCGGTGATAAGAACAGTCGGAAGCGTGGTCATGGGCTATTTCCTTTACAAGGATCGTTCTGATGCGGGCGTAAACTGGTCGTGCCTCAGCCGGAGATGGACGGGTAGTCGGTGTAGCCCGCAGCGCCGCCACCATAGAGCGTGGCGAAGTCGGGCTGCGCCAGCGGTGCGCCGGTCTTCAGGCGTTCGACCAGATCGGGATTGCTGATGAATGCACGGCCGAAGGCGAACAGGTTTGCCTTGCCCTCGTTGAGCCTGGCGGTAGCGAGTTCCATGTCGTAGCCGTTGTTGGCCAGGTAGGTTTGCCTGAACCGGCGGCGCAGCGCGTCGTAGTCGAACGGTGCGACATCGCGCGGGCCGCCGGTCGCACCCTCGACCACGTGCAGGTAGACGATGCCCAGCGCGCTGAGTTGCCCGACGATGTAGTCGTACTGCGGCTGAGGATCGTTGCTCGAGATCCCGTTTGCCGGTGACACAGGCGAAATGCGCACACCGGTGCGATCGGCGCCGATTTCTTCCACCACTGCCGCGACGACTTCCAACAACAGGCGCGCACGGTTCTCGATCGAGCCGCCGTAGGCGTCAGTGCGTTGGTTGGCCCCGTCTTTGATGAACTGCTCCAGCAGGTAGCCGTTGGCACCGTGGATCTCCACGCCGTCGAAGCCGGCGGCCATGGCATTGGCCGCGGCTCGACGAAAGTCGCCAACGATGCCCGGCAATTCGTTGAGTTCGAGGGCGCGTGGCTGCGACACGTCGGCAAAGCCGTTGTTGACGAAGGTCTTCGTCGCCGCGCGGATGGCCGAAGGCGCCACCGGCGCAGCGCCGCCAGGCTGGACATCGACGTGCGAAACACGGCCGACGTGCCAGAGTTGCGCGAAGATGCGTCCACCCTTGACATGCACAGCCTCGGTGACCTTGCGCCAGCCGGCGATTTGCTCGGGTGTGTACAGGCCCGGGGTGTCCTGATAGCCCTGGGCCTGGGCTGACACCTGAGTGGCCTCCGTGATGATCAGGCCGGCCGAGGCGCGTTGGGCGTAGTAGGTCGCTGCCAGCTCGCTGGGCACCAGCCCCGCGCCTGCGCGATTGCGGGTCAGCGGTGCCATGACTAAGCGATTGGCGAGTGTCAGGCGGCCAAGGGCGTAGGGCTCGAAAAGCGTCTTGTCGGTCATGTTGCGTCAGTTTCTGGTGTTGGGAACGAAGACAATAATGACGCTCATAATCTAACGTGTCAATGTTTTGATGACGACTGACATCAATGTATAATGGAGCGATCACAGACATGAACCCACCGTGGTCAGGAAATGAAGATCACCAAGGCACAGGCGCAGGCCAACCGGGAGCACGTTGTCGAGACGGCGTCCAAGCTGTTTCGGGAGCGCGGCTACGATGGGGTTGGCGTTGCCGATCTGATGGCCGCCGCCGGCTTCACCCACGGCGGCTTCTACAAACAGTTCCGCTCCAAGGCCGACCTGATGGCGGAATCGGCGGCCTGCGGCATCGCGCAGACCGTGGCGCTGAGCGCGGGTGTAAACGCGCCGGAGTTCGTGCGCTATTACCTTTCGCGCGAGCACCGTGACACCCGCGCGACTGGTTGCACGATGGCCGCGCTGGGCGGGGATGCCGCGCGTCAGCCGGAAGCAGTTCGGGCCACGTTTGCGGCCGGCATCGAGAGCCTGCTGGCTGCGCTGAGCCCCGAGGGCGGTGCGGATGCGGGCCAGGCGCGAGCCCGGTCCCTCGACACACTGGCGCACGCAGTGGGCGCCATCGTCATGTCGCGGGCCTGTCCGGACGACTCGCCGCTGGCCGACGAAATCCTGGCGGTTTGCCGCGACGAGATCCTCGCGTCACTGAGCGCGTCCGCGACAGCAAGCACGCCTTCGCATGACCAGCGTACCTCTGGCATTCAGCGACCGGCCGATCCCCAGAACCCCAGCGGGGACAGCGGCAAGGTGACAGCCAGGACGATATAGAAGGCCAGATAGGCTGGCACAGCCTGCGCAAAGACAAGTGGCCAAGGCCGCAGCCCATCTGCAGGAAGCCGAACAGGGCCGAGGCGGCTCACTCCTGGCGAGCGGGGGACCGCAAGCGGCCAATTGCACGTGTGACCGGCTGGTTCCTGCGCTCTGTCGAGACCGCGGGAATGGTAAATGGGCCGTGAGCCTATGACGGCCGCCCACCAGCCTATGAGCCACCGTCGACTCTAGCCGCTTACTCGCGACCAATTTGGTTGGACGAGTGGCGGTTGCTCCTTGGAAGCGGCCATTGCGAACGGTCAGTCTGAAGGGCTGTTCGGGGTCGGGTTATGCCTTTTGCATCGATCACGCGCCGGAGACCATCCGCGCGCTCGGTCGTCGGGCTCTGGTCGGCCACAACCAGACGGCCGTACTGGCCCCCCGTGCGCCGCCCGAACGACAAAATGTCCTTCGGAAGCGGTCACTCAGCAGCGAATGTGCAGTCCCAGTCAGGACGTGCGCTTCAACCGAATAGCAACAGCACTTTGGTATACCCCTCCACCCTATTCTGGTAACATACCCCCCTACGGTATATAGGGAGGCACAGCATGAGCCACACGATTCGCGAAAAACAGAAACTGCTCAACCGGGTGCGCCGCATCAAGGGGCAGGTTGAGGCCATCGAGCGTGCGCTTGAGGACGAGCGTGGCTGCATGGACGTGCTGCAGCTCATCACCAGCAGCCGCGGTGCGATGAACGGCCTGCTCGCAGTGGTTCTCGAAGACCACATCCGGACGCACCTCGTCGACGCAGAGCCGCACGACGACGAGCACGGCAGCGGCACCGAGCAACTGATCGAAGTGGTGCACAGCTATTTCAAGTGAGAGAAACATGAGTCAATTCGAGAACGCCGCTTTCGGGGCGGGACACGATCACATCTTCCTGGGCGCAGCCCATGCAGAGAACGAGCGCAGAACCTGGATGGTGATCGCGCTGTGCAGCGCGATGATGGTCGCCGAAATCGTAGGCGGGAGCCTTTTTGGCTCGCTCGCACTCGTCGCGGACGGCCTCCACATGTCGACGCACGCCGGAGCGATGTTGATCGCCGCGTTGGCGTATACCTACGCACGCAGGCACGCGGCCGACCCGCGCTTCGTATTCGGTACCGGCAAGCTGGGGGACCTCGCAGGCTTTACCAGCGCCATCGTGCTCGCGATGATTGCGCTGCTGATCGGGTACGAGGCCATCTCGCGCTTCCTCTCGCCGGTGCCGATCCACTTCGGCCAGGCGATTCCCATCGCGGTGCTTGGCCTGCTGGTCAATCTGGCGAGCGTCTGGCTGTTGAGCGGCGACCACCACGGGCACAGCCATGGACATAGTCACGGGCACGCTCATGGCCACGCGCATGGGCATGGGCATGGGCATGAAGACGACCACGGCCACGAAGAGGAGGTGCAACGCATCTTCGGTAGCGCGGGAGTCTATGCCGTGTCGATCTTCGAAGATGGCGTGCCGCCCGTCTTCCGGATCAAACCGGAAACGGCTGCTTCGAACCTAAGCGCCGATGCTGTTTCAGTTACGACTATCCGCCCCGATGGCAAGCACCAGACCTTCGCGTTTGTCGACCGTGGAGGCTATCTGGAGTCGAAAGACGACATTCCCGAGCCGCATGCCTTCAAGGCCGTTGTCCGCCTGCCTGATGGCGAGCATTCAATCGAGTTCGAAGAACACGAGCACGGCCACGACGACGCGCAGGCTGCAGCTAACCGCGACCACAACATCCGCTCAGCCTATATTCACGTGATTGCAGACGCTGCAGTTTCCGTGCTGGCCATCATCGGCCTGTTGCTGGCCCGCGCATTTGGCTGGGTCTGGATGGACCCGCTTGCCGGCGTAATTGGCGCGCTCGTCATTGCAAACTGGTCGTGGGGCCTCATGCGCGATACGGGGGGCATCCTGCTCGACATGAGCACGGACCGACGCATGGCCGAGAGCGTCCGCCACGTCATCGAAGACAACGGCGACACCGTGCTTGACCTGCATGTGTGGCGCGTAGGCCCTGGGCATATGAGCGCGGTCGTGTCGGTCGCCACAGGCGAAGAACAGCGCGACCCGGGTTTCTATCACGCGGCGCTCAAGCGGTTCAAGGGACTGTCGCATGTGACGGTCGAAGTGAATCCCTACCGGGCCGTGGCGTGAACCGTGGCTGTCAAATCGCCCTGTATCAACCTGTGCGCGTTCGAGGGCAAGACCGGGCTCTGCACCGGCTGCTACCGAACGCGTGAGGAAGCCCGCGACTGGAAAAAGATGACGGACCATCGACGTCGCCAGATCATCAATGAAAAAAACCGGCGACAGACGAAGCTGACGCGTGAAGCACCGCAAACGTCGAAACAGAACTGATAATGCGCACCCCTAACGCGGTCGCGCGAATGGCCGGAATATCCTGGGTCCAGCCGTCCAGGCTGCGCGGTACCGAACGACTGCAGTGGGTCGGTGCCTGCCATTGGGCGAAAAAAAAGAGGGCTCCTGCGATACGCGGGGAGCCCGCTGCTCGCTGCCTGCATTTTGGTGTTTTGCAACGCGCTTACCCTTCCGGCCGTTAGCGATCCAACTGCCGACTGTTGTCGGTTTTGATTATGCCAAAAAACGGACCGTGTTCTTACCGTTGAACCCAAGGCCGTCGACCTTATGCTCAATACATCCAGTCACCTCCGTCTATTTTCGAGGCGAGAATGCTTTCGGTGAGTTGACGCGATACCGCCGTTCCATAGGTCGTCGGGTCGGTTTGCGGAGTCCAGAACAGCTTCGCGACGATGCCTGTGCCCTTCAGGTCCGGACAAACGTCATGCAGCGCGCCGGCTGCGATTTGCCACGGCGCAGCGCCGAGCTTGCTGGCGTTATCGGCGGCTTGTTGTGCCGCTTGATCTGCTGCCTGCGCTGCGGCGACTTGATCCGGGTGCGCGGCAAGATAGTCGTTTGCTGCCGACGAGCCGTCCGGGTGATAACCAGCGGCCAGTTCACCGGCCTCGACGAGTTGTTGTTTCGCATCGGCATCGGCTCGAAGCGCCTTCGCCTTGCTGGCGGCGTTGATGTAGTTGGCGACAGCCGCTTTTACATCGGGAATGTCGTCGAGAGAGATGGTGTAGCTCACCTTGATGCGGTCCTGCGTCCAGTCGCGCTCAACGTCGCTTCCGTTAAGGTCTGTTCCCTTCTGCACCCAGTGCTTAGGTTCATCGCCTTCACGGGTAAAGTCGCTCAGGTGGACGTAGTCGCAGCCAGACAGATTGGCGTCGAACCGCGCCTTGATGTTGCTGGTCGATGGACCGTCATTGCCGCATGCGGCGAGCAGTGTGATAAGCGAAACGCATAACGCGATACTTGCGAATTTCATCGAAGCTATCTTCATGGATTGGTCGTCCTTGGTCGTGAAGAGAAGGTCGGCTGCGCTTACGCGACCGACTCGTAAATGTGGGGATGCAAAGAAAGAGGGATTCGTGACCGTCCACGGATCCCTCGCGCTTGATAAGCGACTACGATGGCGAAACAGGCGGCTTACGGATGCCCGTACTGCCAGGTATTGCTGTAGAAGCCGCTCGCGGTTTGCCATCCCAACTGGACGTAAGCCGTCGAGTCGGGATTCGTGGCTCGCGAAATTTCATCGACCATGCCGGACAGCGTTTGGGTGTAGTTCGTCCCGCTCACAGTCGGCGCAGCAGTGCTGACTGCAGAGTTCGGTTGCGCGCGATAGCTTTCAACGCCGCTCATGAACTGTTCGGCGGACAACGTACGAAATGCCAGCGAGGGATTTGGGTAGCTGGCGGCTTGCGGCACTGTCCAATCAACATTCGCCGTTACGAGACTCGTCACCGCAGTATCGGGCCCGCCTGATGTCAGAAAATCCGCAATGATGTCGCTGCCAAGCGTCTGCCATGGAACGTTTGTGCCGGATGCCGCGGCTGCGATCGGCGCGGTGTTCAGTACGGTCAACGGCGCGCCGAATTGGGTACCGGCCTGATCATAGAGCGTCACCGTATACGCGCCGAACTGCTGGATCTGCGAAAGATCCATGGGCGCGGAAGCGTAGTCAGGCGTAGTGGGAACCGTAACGCTGTTGCCGGTCAGCCCGGTCCAATCCCACTTGAACTCCGATGTGATGCCGCCATTCGGCGCGACTGTGCCGCTTGAGATCCCCGCACCGTTCAAGGCACAGGGTGCCGACGAACAGTCGTAGATGGGTTCAGCCGCAGGCTGTGAGGTGAAGAGCAGGCTGTTGCCGATAGTGCCGGTGAGTCCGCTCGTCAGAATCGCGCCCGAGGCGGGCAGGCCCGGCCCCTTTACCAACGCCGAAACGACGTAGCTGCTGCCACTCGTGATGCCATGCGGGATCTGGATGTTGAGGCCCGATTCGTAGCGGTTGTTCGCTGCGTCCGCTGAATCGGTGTACTGCAGGCGGCCAACGAACGACGCGATCGAGATGGCGTACTGTTCCTGATCGCCGATGATGTCCCAACCGCTAGCGGTCTTTTGCACGACATCTGCTATGAAGTTTTGATTGCCGCTTGCGTCGGTATAGATGAGATCGACCAACGCTGCCGGATTAGTGACCGCGGGCAGCGTGCCAGCAGGCAAGAAGGCGAGCGTCTTGATACCGGTAAGCATGGCGCCCGTCGCAAACAAGCTGGGATGGCTCGTTTGCATAGTGGCGTTGCCATTATTCAGGTAGCTCGCATCAACAGCCGTTGAGCACGCCGAAGCGGTAGCAGCCATGCAGGAGCTCAGCGACATTTGCAGGCTCGCCAGGTAGTTCGCGGGTTGGCTCGGCGCCGAGAGCGGCGCCAAAACTGTCGTCGTGCTATTGAGCGGAATCGGCGCACTCGAATTCGCGAGGCTCGTGATTTGCAGTCCCGTGCCGGTCGTTGAAGGGGTGACGGCGATGGAATCGATGACCGAGTCGGCGCCTGTCTGATTGGGCGAAAACGCCGTCGCAATGGGATCGAAGCTCGATGCAACGCCGTTGGCCGACAGGATCGGTGCAAGCGCCGTGTCGAGTGTTGCTTCCGCCGTCGAAATAGCGGACGGCGTAATCGCCGAAGTATTGCTCGAAAGATCGGCCGGATTGCCCGAAGCCGTCATGAGGGCGGCGACCGCGGTGGTCAAAGGAGTGACGTTCGCGGTCACCGGCGCACCGCTCGAGGTATTCGAGCTCGCCACTACCGAATAGAGCGTGGTGGACGCACCGGACGGATCGGTCGCGGTGATCAGGAAGGGGGCGGTGAGCCCCGAAAGGGACACGCTATACGTGCCGTTACTGCCAGACGTGGCGGTGGCCGTTTTGCCGCTGGCGTCGATGACCGTGACGGCGGCGTTCGTGAGCGCGGCGCCCACGGCCACGGTCCCGGTCATCGAACTGGCGGCGGTCGTTGTCGGCTGGCTTGTTGTCGATGTGTTGGAGCTGCTACCGCCTCCACCTCCGCACGCGGTAAGTGCAGCCCCGACCGCTGCGACGATTGCCAGTCTTGCGAACCCCTTGGTGTGATTCGTTCTCACTTTTTCGTTTCCTTCTAACGATGCTCCACTAAAGCGGGAGCTTTGCTTTCAACAACCAATCGGCCCACGGGCCGCGCGGCGGCACTTCCTTGGCTATCAATCGCGCCAGCCCGCCGTTCTCTCGTCAGCCTGCAACTCTTCCCAGCAGGCTAAGAACACGCGCTTTCCGATGACGCCCGTGTTGCGCAGAGCCAAGAGGCGCTGCCGCCGCACGTGGACCGGCTGCGAGCGATCCCCGGCCGCCTTCCAGACCGCGTCGACAAGCGTCTGCCAGGCGACGCGCCGCTGATACAGGTAAAGCCCGGCACGAGGCCGAGCAGGTTTTCGAAAAGCGGAAAATGAGAGAGAGGCGAGTCAGTCGGGGCGAACCGTGAAGGTGCGTCCGCAGGCAAGGCAGCGCCAGTTGTTGAGCACTTTCACGTCGAGTGCTTCGCCGAACGCGGCACCTGTGGCGCAGCCAGCGGCACCGGCGACGAGCCCGGCGAGGATCGCGCCGGCAAAGCCGCCGCATGCCGCGCCGAGGGGACCGGCGATGATCCCGACAGCCGCGCCCACTTCTGCGCCGGAGAGTGCAGCTGCGATTGCGCCGGTAGCGCCGGCCGCGGCGCCCACCGCACCAAAGATTCGTCGCGCGATGTGCCGTTGTGCGGTTCGCGGAGAGTCGCCTGCTGGACAGGGGGGGACTGTATCGTTTGCGTCCGAATGAACGTACGAGTCGTGGTTGTCCCGAGCACGTAGCTGTCGCAGCTGGTTTGCGTCAGGCGACCAGTCGTCTTCTTCGTCGTCGAACGGAACGAATCGAGGACGGTCATGCATGGACGACGACCTCGTGCCGAATCTTGTCCACGTACTTGCAGTGGCATACGGCAACGACGACACCGCCCACAAACGCTAGAGAAAAGGAGATTAGGTAATCGAGAGGGGAGAGGGGAAGCATCGTTTGACTCCTGACGAAGAGAACGACGCCAACACGAAGTTATGCTGGCGAAGCCGCTAAGAGGTATGCGGCTCGCGACGGTGATATATGGCCCAGTTTTTTTTGAATCGACGTATGACGTTGCAGATCGTCAACTGCTTTGATCGCGTTTTCCCCCCTCGTCCACGGGCGGCCCCGTGCGACCCGAATCGCGCTCGAGATTGATGTCCGACATGGAAGGCGCGAGATGCGAGTACAGTCGCAGCGCGACAGGCCATTCCCGACACGTCAACATCGGGCGGCGTCTAGCCTGTTGGGGCTCGCCTGTCTGCGCTGGTGCGCCAGTCGCCTACTCATCCTGATTGCGCAGCGCGCAGACTAGCGACCATTTCCAGCTGTTGCTCGGAGTTTGTTGAAGAAGATTCGACGGGTGTGTCGAGTGACTTGCCGAAGGCGAAGGATCATTCGGTCTGCGCCAGCGATTTGGTGACGGATATTTGTAGGATGATTCTAGCCTGGTGGATTTGATTGAAACACTGCCGGCCGCGGGTCTACGCGGCACTCGCGCATCTGTCCGGCACACTCGGTCGTGTGACAGAGTGGGATCACTCAATAGTCCCGGGAAATGCCTGATTGAAAATCATCTAGCGGGCATCCCACCGTCGTTCTGGCGGGAGATGGGGTTAAAGTGAGTTTGCCAAAACCGCTTTAACCGGAGGAAGCTCATTATGAACTATAGCGGCGTTGCCCTGCATTCGAACAAACGCGTGGTGAGCGTGATCGACGAAACGGACCGTGGTCGCCGCCGGGCGATTGTTTCGATTGGTTCTCAACCGTGAGGTGAGAGTAGAGGCGATCTTACGCGACAGGTCGGAATTTACAGGCTGGCTGTTCGAGCGAAATATCCTTGCTCGTGTGCAGACGGGCCATCTGGCAGCTGATCGGTAGCATATCGATGGCCCGTCACCTGCTGCTTCGCGGGATCGATCTGGCACTCCGGATCGAGGTGCCGAATATGTTGGCATAGGTGTCAACCCTCAAACATATTGACTGGCAGGGTTCCGTGGCCGGAACTCTGCGCCACTCCGCGCTATTCGATTGGAAGGCTGCATATTTAGACAGCCACTAATACCCGGTTTCGCATAATCGAATTCCGAGTCGTTTTTGACGTAGGCAACCTTCATTCACTCGTGCCCCGGCATGGGTGTCACACGAAGGTGGCGGCCAATGACCAAGGCGCGCCCCACATCGAAGCCTGCTCTTTGGAGATGGTTATGAATGGCCGGAAAGTATTGAATGGGATGAGTGTTGCAATCGGCGTCGGCGGGGTGGCGCTGCTTTATGCCGTGTCGGCGAATGCGAGTCTCAACGTTGGGGTCGCCGGACCGATGACGGGCGAGTACGCATCGGGTGGCGAGCAGTTCAGGAGGGGTGCCGAGCAGGCGGTGAAGGATATCAATGCGGCTGGCGGCGTTCTGGGCCAACAGCTGAACCTGATCGTCGGCGACGATGTGTGTGATCCGAAGCAGGCGGTTTCGGTCGCCAACGACTTCGTCAACAAGAAGGTCGTATTCGTCAACGGCCACTGGTGTTCCAGTTCGACGTTGCCCGCGTCGGATGTTTACAACGACGCGCAGATTCCCGAAATTACCGTCTCGACGAACCCGACGATCACAGAGCGTGGAATCAAGGGCTTGTTCCGCATTACGGGGCGCGACGATCAGCAGGGCTCCGTTACGGCCGCCTATATCGCGGGCCACTTCAAAGGCAAGAAAATTGCCGTCATCGACGACAAGACCGCTTACGGTGGCGGTCTGGCCGACGAAATTGCAAAAGGGCTCGCGGCAAGGCAGATACCTGTTGCATTGCGTCAGTCCATCACGGCGGGCGAGCTCGATTACTCCGGATTGATCAGCAAGTTGAAGGTCGCCGGTGTGCAGGTTCTGGCCTACGGCGGCTACTACCAGGAAGTCGCGCTTATCCTGCGTCAGGCCGCGCAGGCCGGTCTCGATCTGAGGGTAATCGGCGGTGACACGCTCAGCAACAACGAACTGGTGAGTGCGGCGGGGCCACAAATCAACAGGGTGCTGTTCACGTTTCCGCCTGATCCACGCAAGAGTGCAGCTGCGTCGAAGGTTGTGGCTGCCTTCCGGGCACAGAAGATCGAGCCGGAGGGTTACATGCTCTATTCGTATGCTGCCATGCAGGCGTACGCCGAGGCCGCAAAGCGTGCGAAAAGCACTGACTACGCCGCGGTAGTCAAGCAACTCCATGACGGTACGTTCGACACCGTCGTCGGTCAGCTGAAATTCGATTCGAAAGGGGATCTGAAGAATCCGGGTTACGTCGTCTACAAATGGAACGGCAACAGCTACGACTACGTCAAGTGATGCGGCTGCAAGCACATATTGCATGAAGGGCGCGGCGGACCACACCACATGGAATGCCGCGCTGCAACTAGATGTATCGGAGAAGCTATGAGTCAGGCGTTACAGCAGCTGATCAATGGTTTGACCTTGGGGGCGATATACGGTCTGATCGCAATCGGCTATACGATGGTCTACGGCATCATCGGGATGATCAACTTCGCTCACGGAGACATCTACATGGTGAGCGCGTTCATTGCCGTGACATGCCTCACGCTGCTCGGTTCGAGCGGCGTTTCTTCTGTGGTGCTCGCTATTGGCGTGACGTTGATTGTCTCGATCGTGCTGACGTCTACGTTCGGTTGGACGGTCGAACGGGTCGGCTACCGCCCGCTGCGCGGCTCGAATCGCCTTGCGCCGCTGATTTCGTCGATCGGTCTGTCGATCTTCCTGCAGAACATGGTTCAACTCACACAGGGCGCACGCGTCAAGTCGATTCAACCTGCCGTTACTGGCGGCATCAATATACCGATGGGCAGCGCGGGTCACGATGTCTATCTGTCGAATATCCAGATTCTGATCGTCATCGTGACGATCGCGCTGATGGGCGCATTCACGTTGTTCATCCACAAAACTTCGTTCGGTAGGCAGCAACGCGCGTGCGAACAGGATCAACGCATGACGCGATTCCTTGGTTACGACGCGGACCGCATCATCTCGGTGACGTTCATGATTGGCGCCGGACTTGCTGCTGTCGCCGGCGTAATGGTCACGCTCTATTACGGTGTTGTCGACTTCTCGATCGGCTTCATTGCTGGCATCAAGGCATTCACGGCGGCGGTGCTCGGCGGCATTGGCTCGATTCCCGGTGCGATGCTGGGTGGTGTCATTATCGGCCTGATCGAGGCGTTCTGGTCGGCTTATCTGTCGCCGGAATACAAGGACGTGGCGACGTTCGTGATCCTGATCGTGTTCCTGATGTTCCGGCCGTCCGGGCTGCTCGGCCGCCCAGAGGTGGAGAAAGTCTGATGAGCACGACGATGTCCAAGCAAGTCAATCTTCCATTTCGCATTCGCGACGCGCTGGGCGCGGCGATTGTTGCCGCCGTTGTCGGACTGCCGATGCTCGGGCTGACGACTCACGACGGCTCAGGTGGCCTTCAGGTGCAGACCCGTTGGCCGTTGCTCGGTGCCTTTGTGATCGCCGCGTTTGTCGGGCGCATGGCACTGCAGTGTCTGCTGGAATATGTTGCGACTATCCGGAAGGGGCGCGTACAGAAGGGCAAGCAGGCCGTGGTGTCTTCGTCGAGGCTGACGTGGATCGGGACATGTGCCGTCGCATTCGCGATCGTGTTGCCGGCGTTGTTCTCCGGCAATCGCTACGTGGTCGATACGGCGACGACGGTGCTGATCTACGTGATGCTCGGCTGGGGGCTGAACGTGGTCGTCGGCCTGGCAGGCCTGCTCGATTTGGGGTACGTCGCGTTCTATGCGGTGGGGGCTTATTCGTACGGATTGCTGTCGACCCATTTTGGTCTCGGATTCTGGGAAGTCCTGCCGATCGCGGGTGGTCTCGCCGCCGCTTTCGGGGTGATCCTCGGCTATCCGACGCTGCGCTTGCGAGGTGACTATCTCGCGATCGTCACGCTCGGCTTCGGAGAGATCATCCGGCTCATACTGATCAACTGGAGTGACGTTACCGGTGGGCCGAACGGCGTCTCTTCTATTCCGAAGCCGACGTTTTTCGGGCTGCCGATGCAAGCGTCGGCAGACGGACCGACCTTCTCAAGTCTGTTCGGTATCGGCTACTCGCCGCAGCAGCGGATCGTGTTTCTCTACTACCTGATCCTCGGGATGGCACTGCTTACGAACCTGTTTGTTTCGCGCCTGCGCCGGCTGCCTATCGGTCGGGCATGGGAAGCGATCAGGGAGGACGAGATTGCTTGCAAGGCGATGGGGCTTAACGTAACGAACATCAAGTTGTCTGCGTTCGCGATCGGAGCGATGCTCGCCGGATTTGCCGGTGTGTTCTTCGCCGCGCGCCAAGGCTTCATCTCCCCGGAGAGCTTCACGTTCTCGGAATCGGCCACGATTCTTGCGATTGTCGTCCTGGGTGGCATGGGTAGCCAGCTGGGCGTCGTATTTGCGGCTGCTGTGCTCGTAGTGCTTCCCGAACTCGGAAGGGATTTCTCTGACTATCGCATGCTGCTGTTCGGTCTTGCGATGGTATTAATCATGATCGTGCGGCCCGGTGGGCTGATCAGTCATCGTCGCGCAACGATCACGGCACCTGTGGAGGGCAAGTGGTGGATCCGATGACGCCGTTGATTTTTGAAAGCGCTCCTGCTGGATTGGGTCGGAGCGAATCGCCTGCCGAGCGCGGACCTCTACTGCACGTCGAAAACATCGTGATGCAGTTCGGTGGCCTTCGCGCGATCGAAAATATGTCGATGACCGCGCGCGCCGGCGAGGTGACCTCGGTCATCGGTCCGAATGGAGCAGGAAAAACGACGTTCTTCAATTGCCTGACCGGTTTTTATAAGCCAACGTCGGGCGCGATTGCCCTGGAGCATCCCACGCGCGGGAAGTTGCGCCTGGATGCGATGCGAAACGCGGACGTTGCACGTGTCGGACAGGTGGTACGGACCTTTCAGAACATCAGGCTCTTTCCGCGCATGACCGTTCTGGAGAACCTGATGATCGCCCAGCACAACGCGCTCCAGAAAGCGTCGCGCTTCTCGATTTCCGGTGCGTTGAACTTGCGCGGATATCGCTCTGCCAGCCGCGATGCCGTTGCGAAGGCAATGGAATGGCTCGAGCAACTCAATCTGCGAGACCTTGTCGACAAGCCGGCCGGCGACATGCCGTATGGTGTTCAGCGTCGCATCGAGATTGCTCGCGCGATGTGCGCTGATCCGATTCTGCTTTGCCTCGACGAACCCGCTGCTGGGCTAAATCCGCGTGAATCCGCAGCATTGACCGCGCTGCTTTCGTCTCTTGCTCGGGACAGGGGTATCGGTGTGTTGCTCATCGAGCACGACATGAGCGTGGTCATGAAGGTATCCGATCACATCGTCGTGCTCAATCACGGCAAGAAGATTGCCGAGGGCACCCCTGCCGAGGTGAAGGAAAATCCTGATGTGATTGCCGCTTACCTCGGCGAAGAGGAAAGCGAAACATCAGACCAGCAAGCCTGACTACGCGAGGAATCCTTTCATGCTCAAGATTTCGGAATTGTCCGCGCACTATGGCAGCGTGCAGGCTTTGCATCACGTCAACGTCCAGGTGAACGAGGGGGAGATCGTCACGTTGATCGGCGCGAACGGCGCCGGCAAGTCGACGCTGATGAACACGATCTTTGGCTATCCGCGCGCAAGCGGCGGTTCGATCGCGTTCGAAGGACGCGACATCACTAAGCGACCGTCGCACGAGATCGCTAAGTTCGATATCGCGATCGTCCCGGAAGGGCGGCGTATTTTTCAGCGTATGACGGTGATGGAGAACCTGCTGATGGGGGATACTTCCCGGGACCGACGGACATCGCAGGACCTCGAGCGGATGGTTGGGATGTTCCCGATTCTCGGCAACCGGGCATCCCAGCGTGCGGGAACGTTGTCCGGCGGCGAACAACAGATGCTTGCGATCGCAAGGGCATTGATGTCGCATCCGCGGTTGCTGCTGCTCGACGAGCCGTCGCTGGGCCTCGCACCGATCTACATCAAGAAGATTTTCTCGGTGATCCGCGAACTCAACACGCAATATGGAATGACGGTTTTGCTTGTTGAGCAGAATGCCCATCATGCACTGCGAGTTGCCCATAGAGGATACGTCCTTCAGCACGGACATATCGCGCTCGAAGGAGACGGGCGTTCGCTGCTGGCGGATCCGGCTGTGCGCGCGGCGTATCTGGAGGGGGATACAACGCAGCTCGACGCCGCGTGATTGATCGCACCGGGGCCCAGGGCGCTGGTGCTGTTCAATTTGCGGGGCGAAATAGCGTACCAACTGCCCCATTGACTGTGCGCGGCTCCGTTCAGTCTTATGCAGGCGATTCAGATGAATCCAGGCCCGACAATCGAGATGCTTCGGTTTGCATTGCCTGACTGTGCAAAATTCCGCAAAAAGTTACCGCTCTGTCACAAGACGGCTGCCGAGAACCAGGTCAGAATTCACGCTAACAGATCGGAACCACGGAGGTCCGGTGTTCATGTCGGATATGTTTCCCGATCTATTTTGACGGAGTGAGAACATAAAGGTGCTGATCGTCTTTGCCCATCCTGAACCGAAATCGTTCAATGGTGCGTTGAAGGATAAGGCTGTCGCGACGCTGACCGCGCTCGGACATGAGGTCCGCGTGTCGGATCTGTATCAGATGAAATGGCGCGCGGATCTCGGTATGGATGATTTCACCGGTCCGCGTGCGAACCCCGATTACTTAGACCTGTCAGCCGAGCAGGAGCACATGTTCGCGACGTCGAAGCCGACACCGGATGTGGCCGTCGAGCAAGAGAAGGTCCTTTGGGCGGACCTGATCATTTTCCAGTACCCGATGTGGTGGTTCGGCATGCCGGCGATCCTGAAAGGCTGGGTTGATCGCGTGATGACGCGTGGCTTCGCGTACGCGACCGGGCGCAAATACGATACCGGCATGTTCAAGGGGCGCAAGGCGATGATCTCGACTACGACTGGCACGGCATCGAGCCTGTACGAGCCGGACGGAGTCGACGGCGATATCAACCACCTGCTGTGGCCGATCCATAACGGGATCTTCAAGTACTTAGGTTTCGACGTGCTACCGCCGCACTTGTCGTGGATGCCGGCACGCGTGTCGGCAGAGGAGCGGGCGTTGTACCTGGCGTCGTACGAGGAACGGCTGCGAACGCTCGAGCAGACGCCGCCGCTGTTCTTCCATCCGTTCGAGGATTACAGTACCGACCAACGTTTGAAGCCGGGTGTGATTGCCCGATCGGGCTTCCAATGGAACACGGGTGCCGGACAAAGCCGCGAAGAGGCGGCGGACCAATTTACGGCACCAAACGCTTCCAAGTTTGGCTGAATGGATGGGCCGGTGTGACGGGCGGAAAGCACGTTGCACAGATCCTACGTGCCTTCCTTTGGTATCTCGACTGGTGTTGACATGAGCAAACCTGAAATTTTCCGAAAACTGCATCACGTCTGTATTGTTGTCCGCGACATGAATGCGGCCACTGCGTATTACGAATCCGCCGGCATCGGCCCTTGGACGGACTTTCCGCCACTCGATGCCTTCCAGCTCGACGGCTACGATCGTGACGCTTTTCTGAAGTTGAAGTACAAGTTTGCGAACGTCGACAACGTTCAGCTCCAGCTCTGTGAACCGGGCGACGGTGACACGCCGCAAAAGCGCTTTCTGGAAAACCGCGGTGAAGGCGTATTCCATCTCGGGTTTGCGGTCCCGGACGTCGACGCCGCGGAAGGCGTTGCAATCGGGGCCGGCATCGAGGTGCTCGGCCGCGGGCGGTTGCCGGATGGCAGCGGCTTCACGTACTTCGATACGGCGAGAGCGGGCGCCGGTGTCAATCTTCAGGTCCGCGCAAGAAAAGAGTAAGGCACGGCCTTTCGGTGTGGCGGGTCGACCCGCGCACACTTGTGCTCTTGTCTAGACGACGAGGCCATTTGACTGGTGCCGGACTTGGTCGGCCCGCAGCGGAGACATTCGTCCTTTGTGCCGGTCGACGGGAGGCACGTTTTTTGTACTTTGCGGAAATCCGGCGGCATGTTCGAATGTCGTTGCGCTGTCAGATCGCATTTCCTCCGACCTCCCTTTCCGCCGCGACTGACCGAAGTAGCGGGCGTGTAATTCATGCATGGAGTGATCCGATGATCCGCCACGAACTCGATAATCCGTTTCTCGAAGCGTTGGGCGCGACCCTGACCGAATGGCGCGACGGATTTGCGGAGATCGCGATGCCGATCAGCGCGACGCATCTGAACCGGCAACGCGTGTTGCAGGGCGGTGCGGTCGCGACGCTGCTGGACGCTGCCTGTGGTTATGCCGGGCTGCACAGTGACTCGGGCGAAGCGGTTCACGGCTTCACGCTCTCATTGACAATCAACTACCTGGACCGTGGCATCGGCCATCAGGTCACGGCCAGAGGCATTCTCGAGCGTAAAGGCAAATCGATCTACTTTTGCCGCGGCGAGGCATGGGTCGACGGGCGTATTCTTATTGCCACTGCGCAGGGGACGTTCAAGTACGCGCGATAGCGCTGGCTGCTCGTTTGCTCATGGGATAGGTCGATGGTCTGGAGGCCGAGCAGCAGGAACTGGGGTGGGGCGTTCCGATATATAGCGTCGGAAGCCCGGCGCGAAAGAGATTCGGGCGTGATGTATTTGGGAAATGGCGTGAAATTCGTCGTTCTTTTTTAGGCGGGGGAGCGCCCCGCCCACACCGTCGTATTACCGCATGACGAACGGATTGGCTGTCTTCACACCCGTATTGATCCACACGCTCTTCGTCTGCAGATACTCACGGATCGCGTCGATGCCGTTCTCGCGCCCGAGCCCGGAATCCTTGTACCCGCCGAAAGGCGACATGTAGCTCACTGCGCGATAGCTGTTGACCCACACCATGCCGGCCTGGATGCGTTCCGCGACGCGCAGCGACCGGCCGATATCCTTGGTCCAGACACCCGAGCCCAGCCCGAAACGAACGTCGTTCGCGATGCGCACCGCGTCGTCTTCATCCTTGAATTTGATGATCGACAGGATCGGACCGAACACTTCTTCCTGTGCGATCCGCATGTCGTTGCGCACGTCGCCGAAGATCGTCGGCTCGACGAACCAACCGTTGCCGCAAGCCGAGACACTGCCGGGGTTGCCGCCGAGCAGCAGCTTCGCGCCTTCTTCCTTCGCGATGTCGATGTACGCGAGCACCTTCTTGTATTGCGGACGGGTCGTCACCGGTCCGACCTGCGTCTCGAGCGATGCGGGATCGCCCATCTTCGCAGTGCGGGCAATTGCCAACAGGCGCTCGACGAACGAGTCGTAGATGCTTTCCTGAACCAGTAGCCGCGAGCCGGCGATGCAGGTCTGCCCCGTTGCTGCGAAGATCCCTGAAACTGCACCATTCACGGCGTCGTCGAGATCCGCATCTTCGAAGACGATATTCGGCGACTTGCCACCGAGCTCGAGACTCACGTGCTTGAACTGTCGTGCCGCGGCTTCGTTGATCGCGCGCCCGGTCGAATCGGCCCCCGTAAAAGTGATCTTCTTGACGAGGGGGTGCTCGACGAGCGGCGCACCGACGTCCGCACCGAATCCGGTGACCACGTTCACCACGCCCGGCGGAAAGCCTGCTTCTTCGAATAGTTTGGCGAACTCGATCGTCGACACCGATGTGAACTCGGACGGCTTGATCACAACCGTGCAGCCGGCCGCGAGTGCCGGCGCGATCTTCCACGTGGCGAGCAGTAGCGGCGAGTTCCACGGCGTGATCGCGGCGACGACACCGAGCGGCTCGTTGCGCGTGAAATTGAAGTAGCCCTTCTTGTCGAGCGGAATCACCGCGCCCTGGATCTTGTCGGCCAAGCCGCCGAAGTAGTAGTACCACTGCGGGATGTACTGGCACTGGCCATACATTTCGGCCATCAGCTTGCCATTGTCACGCACCTCCAGTTCGGCGAGCCGTTTCGCGTCGCGAGCGATAAGGTCGCCGACACGATGCAACAGTTGGCCGCGCTGGCTCGGTGTCATTTGTGCCCACGGGCCAGACGTGAAGGCCGTGTGTGCAGCCTGGACGGCGCGGTCGACGTCGGTGGCGGTACCTTTCGCAACCATTGCCCACGGTTCGCCGGTGTACGGATTTTCAGTCTCGAACCATTCGTCGGATGACGACGGACAGCTTCGTCCGCCGATGACCATTTCAAAGCGTTCCATCTTTCCTATCTCCATTCGGTTAGGACGCGGCCACCGCACGTCGTTGCGATTCCGCGAGAATTTCCTGTGCCTTGAGAATGACCGGGCGATCGACCATGCGTCCGTCGACTGCGACGGCTGCGCCGTGTGATGCGGAGGCTGTTTCGACAACCTTGCGTGCCCATTCGATCTCTCTTTCCGTCGGCAGGAACGCGGCATTGACTGCCTGGACCTGCTTCGGGTGAATGCAGAGTTTTGCGCCGAAGCCAAGCCGCTTCGAACGAAGCGTGTCGCGCTCGATCTGCGCGGGATCATCCAGTGCGAGGCTCACACCGTCGACGGGCGGCAGCAAGTTGCCGAGGCGGGACGCCAGCACGATGTGCGATCGGAAGTACAGCAACTGCTCGTCGTCACCGTCGATCGACAGATCGAGCTGGAAGTCGATGTTGCCGAACACGAGGCGAGTCGTCAGTCGGTGCTGCGCGATAGCGACCACATTGCGGAAACCCTGCGCCGTTTCGATCATCGGCAGGACTTCAGCCGGCTTGCCGGCGAACTCACAGAGGAAGATGTCGTCGATGCGTTCGGTCTTCGGCAGCATGACCGTTTTGACGGACGGTGCGCGGCACAGCGCGATATCCTCGCGGAACCATTCGCTGTTGGCGTCGTTGATGCGCACGGCGACCGGTGTGTCGTTGGTTGCTAGCCACTCGGCAAGCGCGGCGCGTGCGACCTTCTTTTCCGCAGGTGGCACCGCATCTTCGAGGTCGATCACTACGACGTCGACGCCCGAGGCCGTGGCCTTCGCGAAGCGATCCGGTCGATTACCGGGAACAAACAGATAGGAACGGGGTGCGAGTTCAGACATGTCGATTCTCCGGGTTTCGTGAGGCGAGCAGTGATGGAACGACCTTGGCCTCGGCGATGGCCCAGATCTTCCCGATCGATTCGGTGACTTCGGCTTCCGTTGCCGCGTCGGCGTACAGCGCGAGCGTGCGAACCTTGTGTTCCAGTTCAGCACGCGACAACGTGTTGCCGGGGTCGCCCTTCGGATCGTCGACGCGACCCTCAAGGGTGCGGCCGTCCTTCGTCGTTACGGTGACTTTGCCGACCCAGCGTGCCGGATAGGCGGAGTCGACTTCCGGATCGAGTTCCATTCGAACCTTGTCACGGAAGCGCGCGATGTCGGGCGATGCGTAATGTGCGTCGAACTCGCGCACGCCGGCGTGCCCATAGGCCGATACGAGGCCGAGCACCGTGCCCATCGAGAACTTCGCCTGATGGATCGTCTGCGGATTCACGACCGGCCCGAGGACGTCTATTGCAGCCTGATGAACATGCGTGACCACGCGTTCGATGTCGTCCGGCTTCAGCGCATTGCGCTCGATGATTTGCAGCAACGCGTCGGCGGCGGGATGGGTGTGTCGGCACGAAGCGTGATACTTGAACGAGGTTTCGGCCAGTGCCCAACGTGTGCCGAGCCGATCAACCAGTTTGTCCGGGTGCGTCTGGTCCGACATCCCCGCTCCCATTCCCTTCTCGCCTTCGAGAATGTCTACCGCGCCGGTGAAACCCTCTGCCGCGAGATAGGCTGCGAAAAGGCCGCTTGCTGCGGCCTTTGCCGTATGCAACTGTTTCGAATCTGCCGCATCCTTGAGGAATTGCCACAGACCCGCCGCTTGCGTACCGGCCGAGCCGAACGCGTGCAGCATTTGTTCGCCGTCGAGGTTCAGCAAGCGGCCGACTGCCGCAGCGGCAGCAAGCGTGCCGACGGTACCGGTGGTGTGAAACGTCTTGTAGTGGGAGCGGCCAAGGAATTCGCCGACTCGCACGCCGACTTCATAGCCCGCGACGCATGCGGTCAAGAACTCTTTTCCGCTGCGCCCAAGTGATTGCGCGACGGCCAATGTGGCGGGAAAGACGACCGTGGCCGGATGCAATACCGAACTGTTGTGAAGATCGTCCTGCTCGGCAAAATGCGAGGCGGCGGCATTGACCAGCGCAGCGAAGAACGAGCTTGTCGTGCGCCGCGAAGTCAGCACCTCGCACGGGCCGAATGAGGGGCCGAACTCGAACGCGAGCTTGTGGATGGTCTCCACCGGGCGGGCGCCTCGGCCCGCGAGTGCCGAGCCGTACCAGTCGAGGAAAAGGTCTTCCGTGCGACGAATCACGTCGACGGGAATTTGGTCGAAGCGAAGTTGTGCCGCGAAGTTCGCGAGCGTTTGGGTGTGGGTCATGTTCGAGTCGCTTGCCGTTGCCGGTTAGATCACGTGCGTGTCGCGCCATCTGCGAACGTCTGCATCGGTGAAACCGAGTTCGTGGAGAAGTGCTTCGGTGTGTTGCCCCAGGGCGGGGACCGCATCCATGCGAACGTCTTCAGCATGATCGACGCCGGGCGGAAGGAGGGCCGGAATGCGGCCAGCAGGAGAATCAATTTCGACCCACCGGTTGCGCGCTCGCAACTGCGGATGCGCCCAGACGTCGGCCATCTCGTTCATGTGTGCATTGGCGATCTGTGCAGTGTCGAGTCGATCAACGACATTCGCTGCGGTGAGCTTCGAGAATGCATCGACGATGATCACGCACAGCGCATCCCGTGACGCCACGCGCTTCGCATTCGAATTGAAGCGAGGATCTTCCGCCAGTTGCGGTACGTGAAGGACGTGCTCGCAGAATGCGGCCCATTCACGCTCGTTCTGCAGGCCGAGCATCACCGACTTGCCGTCTCCCGCCAGGAAGGGGCCGTACGGATAGATCGTGGCGTGTGCCGCACCTGCCCGAGAGGGCGGCGATGCACCGTCGAATGCGTAGTACATCGGATAGTTCATCCATTCGACCATGCTTTCGAGCATCGAGACGTCGATCTGCTTGCCGAGCCCGGTCTTGGATCGCTCGAGCAGCGCTGCCAGGATATTCGTGTACGCGTACATGCCGGCGGCGATGTCGGCTATCGAACAGCCCGCTTTTGCTGGCGAGTCGGGGCCACCCGTCACGGAAAGAAAACCGGATTCACTCTGGATCAGCAGGTCATAGGCCTTTTTGTCGCGATACGGACCGTCCGGCCCATAGCCGGAGATGTTGCAGACGATCAGCCCGGGATTAGACGCATGCAACGCGTCGTAGGACAGGCCGAGGCGTGCCGCTGCACCGGGCGCGAGGTTCTGCACGAGTACGTCGGCGTCTGCAAGCAGTTTTCCGAGTACCGCCTTGGCGTCCGGTGCCTTCACGTCGAGTGTCAGGCTTTCCTTCGAACGGTTGCACCAGACAAAGTGCGATGCTTCGCCGTTGACGCGTTCGTCATAGGCTCGTGCGAAATCGCCCACTCCAGGACGTTCGACCTTGATGACGCGAGCGCCAAGATCGGCGAGCTGCCGTGTACAGAAAGGCGCCGCGATCGCGTGCTCGAGCGTGACGACTTTGATGTCGATCAGTGGTTTCATGGCGGGCTCTTAGAAGGATCGCGGCAGACCGAGCAGATGCTCGCCGACGTACGACAGGATCAGGTTCGTCGAGATCGGTGCAACCTGATACAGGCGGGTCTCGCGGAACTTGCGCTCGACGTCGTACTCGTTCGCGAAGCCGAACCCGCCGTGGAATTGCAGACACGCGTTCGCTGCTTCCCACGATGCGTCGGCCGCAAGCAGCTTGGCCATGTTCGCTTGCGCGCCGGCCGGCTGCTTCGCATCGAACAGCTCGCATGCCTTATAGCGCATCAGGCTCGCGGCCTCGACGTTCACGTAGGCTCGCGCGATCGGGAACTGTACGCCCTGGTTCTGACCAATTGGCCGGCCGAACACGACACGTTCCTTCACGTACTTCGAGACCTTGTCGAGGAACCAGTACCCGTCACCGATGCATTCGGCCGCGATCAGCGTACGTTCGGCATTCAGCCCGTCAAGGATGTACTTGAAGCCCTTGCCTTCTTCGCCAATCAGGTTTTCGGCGGGAATCTCGAGGTTGTCGAAGAACAATTCGTTTGTCTCGTGGTTCACCATGTTCGGTATCGGGCGCACCGTCATGCCGTTGCCGATCGCTTCGCGAAGGTCGACGAGGAAAATCGACATGCCTTCGGATTTCTTCGTTACTTGGTCGATCGGTGTCGTACGAGCAAGCAGAATCATCAGATCTGAATGCTGGACGCGCGAGATCCATACCTTCTGTCCGTTGACGACGTAGCGATCGCCCTTGCGAATGGCCGTCGTCTTCAGCTTCGTCGTGTCGGTGCCCGTCGTGGGTTCGGTCACGCCCATCGATTGCAACCGGAGCTTGCCGCTGGCGATCTGCGGCAGATACTTCGACTTCTGTTCGGCGGAGCCGTGGCGCAGCAGCGTTCCCATGTTGTACATCTGACCGTGGCAGGCCCCCGAGTTGCCGCCGCTGCGATTGATTTCCTCCATAATCACCGATGCCTCGGTCAGGCCCAGACCGGATCCACCGTATTCCTGCGGAATCAGGGCGGCAAGCCAACCTGCATCGGTCAGTGCCTGGACGAAGGCCTCCGGGTATGCGCGTTCCTCGTCGATTTTGCGGAAATACTCCGACGGGAAGTTCGAACACAGGTCGCGAATTGCCTCGCGAATCTCTTGGTGAGGTGCGGCGATATCCAACACGTTTATCTCCTCTTAGTTTCCTGTGGCGGGACGGGCTTCGGTCAGCGTCACGCGCCCATCGACGCATAGCCGACCAAGGGCGTTTTCAGCCCAGATGCGGATCTCGGGTGATGTCGGGTCGTGGGCCGCGCACACGTAGAACGGTTCGTTATCAAATAGCGGGCCGATTGCCTTGAATGAAAATCCGGCGATTTGTGCGCGCGGCAGGTTGCGGCGTACTAGCTCGATGAGCAGCGTGGCGGTCAGCGGACCATGGACGACCAGCGCGGGATACCCTTCCTGCTCGATAGCGTACGGACGGTCGTAGTGGATCCTGTGGCCGTTGTAGGTCACGGCCGAATAGCGGAACAGCAGCACGGGATCGGGCACGATCAGGCGCCGCCACGTGCCGTCGTTTGGTGCCTCCAATCCGCTATCCGGTGAGCCAGGTACCCTAGGTGCGTCTCGGTAGACGATGTCCTGCTCTTCAGACAGCAACGTGCCGTCGAGATCTTCGAGCTGATGCCGAACACGAACGAACACCAACTGTCCGCTGCGACCATCTTTCACGCCGACATCGACGATCTGTGAGGTTCGAGTGACGTCGTGGCCGATTCGAACCGGACGTTCGAATTGCACCCGGCTACCGGCCCACATGCGGCGCGGCAACGGTACGGGTGGTAGGAACCCGCCGCGTGTAGGGTGTCCGTCGACGCCGACGTGCGACTGACGAGCAATGGCGGGAAAGAGCGCCCAGTGCCAGAGCGGCGGAAGCGCATCGCCCGGTTCAAGCGTTGCTTCGTGGTCGAGCAACGCGGCGAGCTGCGAGGCGAGTCGAGGCGAGACCGTTTCGCGATCGGTCTGCGTGCGCCCGATCCAGTTACGAAGGTTGTCGAATTCTGCGGACATATCGTCAGTTTTCCAAAATGCGTCGTTGCTGCAAGAGTGACGCACCGGACTGCCGACGACAATTTGTGCTTCGGAAACGGGGCTTTAAGTGGTGTTTAAGGTGCCACAGCGACCTGAACGGCATTGTGAATGTGGTCGTCGTCCTGGGCTTTGCCGGTGAGCTGGTCGACCAGTTCGCGCGTGAAGGATGGCAACAGATCGAGGCTGCGTATGCAGATCAGCAAGTTGCGGGTTGCCCAGTCGTCCTCGATAGATACGAGCTTGACGTTCATGAGCCGCGCATACCGTGCCGCCGAAGAGAATGGCAGCACACCGATCCCTACGTTCGCCTCGACCATTCGGCACAGTGCTTCGAAGTTGCCTACTTCGATCCGCACCTGAAGTGTCTTGTGAAGATCGTTGACGACTCGATTGAGGAAGGTGTGGATCGCGCTCGCTTCTGGGAGCCCGATGAAGTCGAAGCCCGTGGTCTCGGCGAAGGGGATCGATTGGTGGTCGGCCAGCGGATGCGACGGATGGACGGCGAGGATCAGTTTGTCCCTGCGATAGGGCAGCGTCATCAGCGATTCGGTCCTGACCTCTCCCGCCACGATGCCGACGTCCGCCCACCCTTCGCTGATCGCGCGGACGATATCGTGGCTCAGTCTTTCCTTCAAACCGATGTTGACGTCCGGGTGGGTTGCAAGAAAGTCCCGCAGGTCGTTAGGCAGGAACTCCGTTGTCGCGGTGGTATTGGCGAACAATCGGATGTGCCCCTTGATGCCGCGCGCGTACTCCTGCATGTCGCCTCGCAAGTTTTCGAGTTGTGACAGTACGAGCCGCGCGTGATGCAGGAACGCCTGCCCGGGAGGGGTAAGTGTCACACCCTGACTCGTCCGGAACAGCAGCTTGGAGCCCATGCTCTCTTCGAGATTCTTGATGCGAGTGCTCGCGGCGGGTACCGACATGCACGAGCGCTCAGCGCCGCGTGTCAGGCTGTTCGTTTCCGCGATGGCGCTCATCAGGCGGAGATCGACCAGATCGAAATGCATTCCCATGATTTGCCTCTTAGCTTTGGCGTGCCGATGAGCGAATCATAGCAACAGGAAAAAATCCGCAAAAGTAAGGAATCTATCTACGGGCTTATATTTCCGTGCTAACCATATAAATTGGTGGATATAGAGGTCGAATTGTGTGATGTCAGAGATTTTACTATGCGAAATTCCGCAAAATAATCTCGACGCAAATCAAGACGGCTCGTTTTCGTCGATCGACAATCCGCTCAACGTCGGGGGAGCGCAATGAGGTCCTCCGTCGATCCGACTGCCCTCTACAGGAGATAGCGATGTTGATTGCACCGTACGCGAACGAGCCGTTCGACCTCTTTGACACCGACGCCGCAGTCGCAGAAATGCGTGGTGCGCTCGACAAGGTGCGTACCCGCTTTGGCGAGACGTATCCTCTGATCATTAATGGCGAACGCGTCATGACGGACGACAAGCTCGTCTCGACGAACCCGTCGAACCCGGCAGAAATCGTCGGTTACTCGGCGACGGCAACGCAGCAGCACGCCGATGCGGCACTCGATGCGGCATGGAAGGCGTTCGAATCGTGGAAACGCTGGACGCAAGAAGATCGCTCGCGCGTGATGCTGAAGGCGGCAGCGATCATGCGTCGCCGCAAGCGCGAGCTCGAAGCATGGCTCGTCTACGAGATCGGCAAGAACTATGTCGAGGCAAGCGCTGAAGTCGCAGAGATGATCGACTTCACGGAGTACTACGCACGACAGGCGCTGACTCACGTCGGTGGACTGGGTTCGCTGATCCACTATTCGGGCGAGGAGAACGAGAGCTTCTACATTCCGCTCGGCGCCGGCGTGACGATTTCTCCGTGGAACTTCCCGATGGCGCTGATGACGGGGATGACCGTTGGGGCGATCGTCGTCGGCAACACGGTCGTGTGCAAGCCGGCGGAGGACACGGTCGTGTCGCTGTCGAAGGTCTTCGACATCTTCGAGGAAGCTGGCCTGCCGCCGGGCGTCGTTAACTATCTGCCTGGCAATGGTCGCGATGTGGGCTCGTATCTCGTCGCACATCCGCGTACCCGGTTCGTCAACTTTACGGGCTCTCTTGCGACCGGTGCGGCAATTAACGAGTCCGCCGCGAAGCTCGCACCTGGCCAGAAGTGGTTCAAGCGCGTATTCCTCGAACTCGGGGGCAAGGACGGCATCCTGGTCGACGAGACCGCCAACTTGGACGATGCTGCAACCGGTGTCATTCAGGCCGCGTTCGGCTATTCGGGTCAAAAGTGCTCCGCGTGCTCGCGCTTGATCGTCGTGGACTCGGTCTACGATGCGCTGATCGAACGCGTGATCGAGCGCACGAAGAAGCTCGTGGTTGACGAAGCGAAGAACAACCCGAATCTCGGCCCGGTGTGCAACGAGATGCAATACAAGAAAGTTCAGTCGTACATCGATATCGGGCGCGGCGAAGGCAAACTGCTGACGGGCGGCAAAGGGGTGGACGCACCCGGCTATCTCATCGAACCGACGATCATCGGCGACGTGTCGCCGACCGCACGCATTTCGCAGGAAGAAGTGTTCGGTCCGTTCGTTGCGGCCATCCGCGTGAAGGACTTCGCAGAAGGGCTGAAGGTTGCGAACAACACGGTTTACGGTCTGACCGGCGCGTTGTTCTCGAACGACCGCGAGCGCATCGAGATCGCTCGCCGCGAGTTCCATGTCGGCAACCTGTACTTCAACCGCAAATGCACAGGCGCGCTCGTTGGGATCCAGCCGTTCGGCGGTTTCAATCTCACTGGTACCGACACGAAGACCGGTGGTCCGGACTACCTGCTTCAGTTCATGCAGATCAAGGCTGTGGCTGAGCGTCTGTAAGTTTGATGTCCCGGTCCGGCGTACGTCCATGCGCCGGGCCGGTTTTTTTCCGGACCTGACAACCTAAATGAACATCATTGCGGACAGAATCGGGCGGATCGCGCCCGCGGAGACGATGGCGATGGCCGCGCGGGCAGCGGAGCTGCGCCGGGCCGGGCGGAACGTGATATCGCTGTCGCAGGGCGAGCCGGATTTTCCGACTCCCGAGAACATCCAGGAGGCAGCCATTCGGGCAATGCGCAGCGGCAAGACGCGCTACACCGAAGCGGCGGGCATCCCGGAGTTGCGCGAGGCAATTGCGGCAAAGCTCGCGAACGACAATGGCCTAATCTATCCGGTCGCTGGTATCAGCGTGTCGTCGGGGGCTAAACAGGCGATCTTCGCGGCGTTCTTTGCGTCGCTGAACGTTGGTGACGAAGTGATTGTGCCGACACCCTGTTGGGTGTCCTACCCCGAGATCGTGAAGATGTCGGGCGGTACGCCGGTTTGTGTCCCATGCCCGGAAACTGCAGGCTTTAAGCTCACGGCGGCACAACTCGAAGCCGCCATTACACCGCGCACCAAGTGGTTGATGCTGAATTCGCCGTCCAATCCGACAGGTGCCGTGTATTCGCGTGACGAACTGGTGTCTCTCGCCGAAGTGCTGCGTCGGCACCCGCATGTCTGGGTGCTGTCGGACGACATCTACGAGAAGCTGATTTATATCGACACCCCGTTCAACAACATCCTGAACGTCGCCCCTGATCTTTACGAGCGCACGCTTCTCATCAACGGTGTGTCGAAGGTGTATGCGATGACGGGGTGGCGTATCGGCTACGCAGCGGGACCTACGCAGCTCATCAAAGCGATGAATCTCGTGCAGGGGCAGATCGTCACGAGCGCTACGTCCATCGCGCAGTACGCATCTGTTGAGGCGCTCACCGGTAGTCAGGTGTTTGTCGAGACTTCGCTACGCGCATTCAACCAGCGGCGCAAGCAGGTCGTCGAAGCGTTGCGTCGCATTCCCGGGCTGCAATGCCGCGAGCCGGAGGGGGCGTTCTATGCGTTCGTTGGCTGCCAGGAATTGATCGGGCGGCGTACATTGTCCGGGGAGCGCATCGAAAGCGACCAGGATTTCGTCCGATACCTGCTGGACAATGCCAATGTTGCAGTCGTCTCCGGGACAGGGTTCCTGCTTTCTCCGTATTTCAGGCTGTCATATGCCGCATCCGTCGAGCAGCTGGAAGAAGCGCTCCAGCGTATCGAGGCGGCATGCGCGAAGCTGCTGGCTTGAATTCGATCTGACGCATCGAACCACGACGCATCACCAAGAGGCATGTCATGAGCGAAAGAATCGTCATTACCGGTGGCGGCGGTATCGGGTGTTCCATCGCCTACTTCCTGACCCAGCAGGGTCGCACGGATCGTGAGATCTGGGTTATCGAACGTGATCCGACATACAGGATTGCATCGTCAGCGCTGTCGGCCAGCTCGATCCGTCAACAGTTCTCGACACCGTCCTGCATCCAGCTGTCGCGATTCGGTTACGAATTCATGCGTTCGATTGAACGCGACAAGGAGCGGTTCGGCGCAGGCGTCGATCTGACCGACTGCGGCTATCTGTTCGTTGGTACGTCCGAGCAGGCGCCCTTGCTGCGCAAGCGAACTGCGCTGGCGCGGTCGATGGGCGTCGCCATTGCCGAGCGATCGCCGGAGGAACTGATTGCACGCTATCCGTGGTTGAACGTCAGCGATCTCGCGTATGCAGCAGAGGGCTTGTCCGGAGAAGGCTGGTTCGACGGATACAGTCTGATGCAGTGGTATCGCAATCGGGCACGTGAGGCTGGCGTCCAGTTCGTAACAGGCGACGCGGCGGCATACCGGACGGCCGGCAATCGCATCACGCATGTCGAATTGACCGATGGTCGTATGATTGCCGGGGATCAATTCGTCAATGCGGGCGGTGCGTGGTCATCGAAGCTCGCGAGCACGGTCGGAATCGACCTACCTATTCGACCGCGCCGACGTTGCGCATTTGTTGTGTCCTGTCCGACCGCAATACCGGACCTCCCGATTTTGATCGACACCTCGGGCATCTATCTGAGGCGGGAGCAAAATCACTTCCTGTGCATTGTGTCGCCGTCGGCCGAGAATGATCTCGACGACTTGCCGCTAGACGTCAACTTCGCGGAGTTCGACGACATAATCTGGCCGACACTCGCGGAACGGATCCCGGCTTTCGAAGCGCTACGTGTCGAACATGCGTGGGCTGGCTACTACGAATACAACGTGCTCGATCACAACGGCCTCGTTGGTCAAAGTGGCCCGGAGAATTCGTTCGTTGCCGCGGGATTCAGTGGTCACGGAATGATGCATAGCCCCGGCGTCGGCCGTGGCATAGCGGAACTTCTGTCGTTCGATGAGTACCAGACGATCGACCTGACTCCGCTGTCGGCCGATCGAATCGTTACCGGAAATCTGGTAGTCGAGGAGGCTGTTTATTGAGCGTGGCCGGATCACGCTCGAGGCGCGCGCGCCGGTCGCCGTTGTGGTGTCCGGCGCGTTCTCTTTGGGGCCGTGATCTTGTTGCCGTCAAGCCGGGTGAAGGCCACGTCCGCGGGCGTCGCGATACTGCCGCGGGGTCAGGTGCGTGGCAAGTTTGAACTGACGCGTAAACGCGCTATGGTCCGCGTAACCGCAACTGGCTGCGATGTCGGTAATGCTGTGATCAGTGGTTTCGAGCAGCTTGCATGCGTGATCGATTCGCATCTTCATCAGTAGCTGCTTCGGCGTCAGGTGGAACACTTCGCGGGTCAGGCGCTCGAGTGTGTCGACCGAGATCGAGGCATGATCGGCCGCCTCCGTGATGAGGATGTTCTGACTCAAGTGCTGTTCCAGATAGGCAAGAAAGTCGAAGAGTCGACGGTATCCGTGATGCCGTTCATCGGGTCGCGGCAGGTCGCGGGAGACGCCGATCATGCCGATGCCGCTTTCATTCTCGTCGATGATTGGAAACTTCGAACTGAGGCACCAGTATTTGTGACCGATGCCAGTCGAGTACAGACGAAGTCGATCAACGATCGGCGACTTGTTTTCGATGACGGACAAGTCTTGTGCGACGGTGCTCGCGCCGGTTACGGGAAAGAGTTGATCTGCTGTCTTGCCGATGACGTCATCACGTGCAAGGCCGCTTCGATCGATCAGCGTCTGGTTGACTGACAGATAGCGCGCACGGGCATCCTTGACGTAATAGAGAACGTCGGGGAGGCAGTCGAAGACTCGCTCCAGCAACTCCGGATGGCGATCCAACTGTCTGATTAGCGCGACGAGCATGTCTTTGTCGGTTTGGGACGGCATGCGGACTCTGGACAAAAAGGGAACCAGATGCCGATTGTACCGGGAGGATAGGTGACGTCCAGGAATGGAAAAAGGGTCCCGCGGTGGGCGGAACCCTTCATGCATGGTGATCTGCCCGCGTAAGCCCTTATTGGCTTGCGTGTGCGGCGGACCCGAGCAGTGCTTCGCGGAAGCGGCTGCGCAGATAAGGGCCGTCGCGCGGCGGCAGACACGTCGGGGCTGGGTCGGTGCTGACCTTGACGGTTGCGAGTACCGGACCGTCGCCATTGAGAATGGCGTCGACGAAGTCGTCGAGTTGAGCTTCCGTCGTGATCGTGCGCGCGTTCTCGATGCAGGCCGCCCGTGCGACAGCGGTGACATCGACGCCTCGTCCAGCATGTGCGGGCTGCATTCCGGTTTCGGCATAGTGTCCGTTGTCGATCACGACGATCGACAGGTTGGACGGACGATCGACGCCGACGGTAGCCAGCGAGCCGAGGCCCATCATCATTTCGCCATCGCCGACGAACACCACGGCACGCTTTGACGGCTGTGCACGTGCGATGCCGAGCCCGAAAGTCACGGCGCCACCCATTGCACCCCAGAGATAGAAGTTTTGCGGCGTATCGCCGGCGGCGGCAACATCGAAGGTCGGGTTGCCGAGGCTGGTGACGGCCAGTACGCGGTCCGCGCGATCGCGGAGGATGCGTTGAACGGCCGTTCGGCGGTTCAGGGGAGTGGTCTGTTGCGTCATGTCGATGCTCACTTTTTGAAGTTCTTCGTGCCGATCACACGCTGGCCGATCAGTACGGCCACCATACGCGACGTATTGAATGCGAAATTCAGCGCCGCCTGGACGGTCGGGGCAACTTCGTCGGCATCGTCCGCGCGATACACATAGACACCGGAGGATTCCAGGGTTTCCTGGGTCGATTTACCCATCGCGACCTGCCACGGGTTGAACTCGCCCCACTCACCGCGCATCGTGACGAGCATCAGAATCGGCATTCGGCACTCGTGCTGTAGCGACAGCATGTTGATGCAGTTGCCGACGCCGCTCGATTGCAGCAGTAGTACGCCGCGTTGTCCGCCGACCCAGGCGCCGCCCATCATGGCAACGCCTTCTTCTTCGGTGGTTAGGGATACGGCGTGAATGTCGGAATCGCTTTCGCAAAGCTCGATGAGGCGCTTGTGGCCGGCGTCGGGTACGTACGCGACCTGGCGTACGTCGGAGGACTTGAAATGCTCAAAGATGGTATCGGGCCAGTTAGCTGACATGATGGGCTGGACGGTTGACGTCGAGAGTAGATAAAGGGATATCGCGTGACCGGCATGTGCCGATATGTACGGCGTTTGCGGATGAGACAAGCGTGCCGTAGCAATACCCCAAACTCAATTTGCGATTGCGTAATGGACGTTTAACCTCCAGTTAACGTTGGGGAACTCGCCGTCTGGCAAGCTTCGGACGTACGTTGGATCGACGAATTCGAAGGGTTTGAAGGCCCTGTTTCAGAATCTTGAATTCCAGCAGGATTGTTCGATATGCAAACTGCCGACCAGAACCTTTCGAGGACATGTGATGAAAATTCTGGTGCCAGTGAAAAGAGTGGTCGATTACAACGTGAAGATCCGCGTGAAGTCGGACAACACAGGTGTCGACATCGCGAACGTGAAGATGTCGATGAACCCGTTCGACGAAATCGCGGTGGAGGAGGCCGTGCGCCTGAAGGAAGCAGGGGTCGCGACCGAAGTGATCGCGGTGTCGGTGGGTGTCGCGCAAGTGCAGGAAACGCTGCGTACGGCGCTAGCGATCGGCGCGGATCGCGCGATCCTCGTCGAGTCGAACGACAGCGTCGAGCCGCTGGCCGTCGCGAAGATCCTGAAGGCGCTGGTCGACAAGGACCAGCCGCAGCTGGTGATCCTCGGCAAGCAGGCGATCGACGACGATTCGAACCAGACGGGCCAGATGCTGGCTGCGCTGGCCGGCCTGCCGCAAGCGACGTTCGCGTCGAAGGTCACGATCGCCGATGGCAAGGCCACGGTTGTACGTGAAGTCGACGGTGGCGCGGAAACGCTGTCGCTTCAACTGCCCGCAGTCGTGACCACGGACCTGCGCTTGAACGAGCCGCGCTACGTGACGCTGCCGAACATCATGAAGGCGAAGAAAAAGCCGCTGGAAACGGTGAAGCCGGAAGACCTGGGCGTGGACGTCGCACCGCGTCTGAAGACGCTGAGGGTGGTCGAGCCGCCGAAGCGCGTGGCTGGCATGAAGGTGCCGGACGTGAAGACGCTGGTCGAGAAGCTGAAGACCGAAGCCAAGGTGCTGTAAGCGGGAGCAGAAGGAAATGACGACTCTGGTGATTGCAGAACACGACAACGCGTCGATCAAGGCCGCAACGCTGAACACGGTGGCAGCGGCGGCGAGGATCGGCGGTGACATTCACGTGCTGGTGGCAGGCCACAACGCGCAAGCGGCGGCAGATGCAGCAGCGAAGATCGCAGGTGTTTCGAAAGTGTTGCTGGCCGATTCGCCGAAACTCGAAGCGGGCCTGGCGGAAAACGTCGAAGCGACTGTGCTGAACATTGCGAAGGACTACTCGCACATCCTCGCGCCGGCGACGGCCTATGGCAAGAACATAGCACCGCGCATCGCTGCGAAGCTGGACGTCGCGCAGATCTCGGATATCACGGCGATTGATTCGGCCGACACGTTTGAGCGCCCGATCTACGCGGGCAACGCGATCGTGACGGTGCAGTCGAGCGACCCGATCAAGGTCATCACGGTGCGCGCAACGGGTTTCGATCCGGTTGCAACGGAAGGCGGTAGCGCTTCGGTCGACAAGATCGAAGCAGCGGTAGACGCTGGCAAGTCGCAGTTCGTGAGCCGTGAAGTGACGAATCTGGACCGTCCGGAACTGACGTCGGCCAGCATCATCGTATCGGGCGGCCGCGGTCTGGGCAGCGGCGAGAATTACACGAAGGTGCTGGAGCCGCTGGCCGACAAGCTGTCGGCAGCCCTCGGCGCATCGCGCGCGGCAGTGGATGCAGGCTACGTGCCGAACGACTACCAGGTCGGCCAGACCGGCAAGATCGTTGCACCGCAGCTGTATATCGCGGTTGGCATCTCGGGTGCGATCCAGCATCTGGCCGGCATGAAGGATTCGAAGGTAATCGTGGCGATCAACAAGGATCCGGAGGCGCCGATCTTCAGCGTGGCCGATTACGGCCTCGTTGGCGATCTATTCTCGGAGATCCCTGAACTGGTGGCACAACTGGCGTAGCGTTTTTTTGCGAGGCCTTCTTGCTGGTGATGCTCGGATCCGGGGAGAGGAATATGGGCGCGATGGAACGAGTTCGCCTCGATGCAGCGGCGGCGGCCAATGCTGAAGATGCGTCAATCTGGCGTTGGTTTTCTGCGCTCCTCGAGGAACGCAGAATTCGATGGCGTTTCATGTTTGACAGCTGGGTCGTGAATGTCGATCGCGCCCACGTTGCAAGCGAGAAGAACTTCGATGACGCTATACGTGCGGCAAAAGTGGCCGCTGAGCAGCTGGGGCTCGGTGCAGCGGATGCACCGTTGTCCGGAGGGAGATGGCACGGACTAACCGAAACGGAGGCACGTCGGCAGCACGCGACGAGAAGCCGTAGAGGTGAAATTGAAAGGCAGAAACCCGCTCAACGCGCGGGCTTCTGAGTAGACGGGACAGGGCGCATATGCGTCGCTCCATCGGAGCGTTCAGAAGGAGTCGTCGCTTTATCAGCACGTCCTGCACATCCCCTGTAATCCCGGGCGGACAGCGCGATGGATCGACCAGACGTACTGTTGATCGCGGTCCTCGGCTATAACTAAAACCCTCAAGAACAATGCCTCTACGAGGCATTTCTAATTTCTTGCATCGTCGATCATGAAACGCTCCCCGATTAAATCACTGCTGATCGCCAATCGCTCGGAAATCTCGATCCGTGTGATGCGTGCCGCCGCCGAACTGAATATGCGTACGGTGGCGGTGTATTCGACGGAGGACCGTCTCGCGCTGCATCGTTTCCAGGCAGACGAGAGCTATCTGATTGGCGAAAGCAAGAAGCCGCTCGCCGCGTATCTCGACATCGACGACATCCTGCGCGTCGCGCGGCAGGCGAAGGTCGACGCGATCCATCCCGGCTACGGCTTCCTGTCCGAGAACCCCAATTTCGCGCAGGCGGTGATCGACGCCGGCATTCGCTGGATCGGCCCGTCGCCGGATGTGATGCGCACGCTCGGCAACAAGGTGGCCGCGCGCAATGCGGCGATCGCCGCCGGCGTGCCCGTGATGCCCGCGACCGCACCGCTGCCGGACGATGTCGACGCGTGCCGGGTACTGGCAGCGGAAGTCGGCTATCCGCTGATGCTGAAGGCGAGCTGGGGCGGCGGTGGACGCGGGATGCGCGTGCTCGAGAGCGAGCGCGACCTCGAGGCGTCGTTGGCCGCAGCTCGGCGCGAGGCACTGGCCGCGTTCGGCAACGACGAGGTGTATGTCGAGAAACTTGTGCGCAATGCGCGCCACGTCGAGGTGCAGGTGCTCGGCGACCTGCACGGCACCGTCGTGCATTTGTACGAGCGCGATTGCACGGTGCAGCGGCGCAACCAGAAGGTCGTTGAACGCGCGCCGGCGCCGTACCTCGATCACGACGGCCGGCGGGCGCTGTGCGAATCGGCGCTGCGCCTGATGCGCGCAGTCGGCTATACGCACGCGGGCACTGTCGAATTTCTGATGGACGCCGACACTGGCCAGTTCTACTTCATCGAGGTGAACCCGCGCATCCAGGTCGAGCACACGGTGACCGAGATGATCACCGGGATCGACATCGTGAAGGCACAGATTCGCATCACCGAAGGCGGACGGATCGGCCTGGCCGAGGACGCGGCGGACGGCGAAGGTGCGCTCGTCGCGCGTGCGGCCGGCGTACCGGAGCAGCAGGAGATTCCACTGAACGGCCACGCGCTGCAATGCCGGATCACGACCGAGGATCCGGAGAACGACTTCCTGCCCGACTATGGGCGGCTCACGGCCTATCGCAGCGCGGCCGGCTTCGGCGTGCGTCTCGACGCCGGCACCGCCTATGGCGGCGCGGTGATCACGCCGTACTACGACTCGCTGCTGGTCAAGGTGACGACCTGGGCGCCGACGGCCGCCGAATCGATTCACCGGATGGATCGCGCGCTGCGCGAGTTCCGGATTCGCGGTGTCACGTCGAACCTGCAGTTCCTTGAGAACGTGATCAATCACCCGGCGTTCATCGCAGGCGACGTGACGACGCGCTTCATCGACAAGACGCCGGAGCTACTCGCATTCGCGAAGCGCGGCGACCGCGCGACGAAGCTGCTGCGCTATCTAGGTGAGCTGAACGTGAACGGCAATACGGAGATGAGCGGCCGTACGCTGCCGGCGCTGCCACTGTCAAAGCCGGTGCTGCCGAAGATCGATACGATGGTGGCGATTCCGGCCGGCACGCGTGATCGCCTGCGTGAGCTCGGCCCTGAGAAATTCGCGAGCTGGATGCTCGACCAGAAGCAGGTGCTGTTGACCGACACGACGATGCGCGATGCGCACCAGTCGCTGTTTGCGACGCGCATGCGCACGGCCGACATGCTGCCGGTCGCGCCGTTCTATGCGCGCGAACTGTCGCAGCTGTTCTCGCTCGAATGCTGGGGTGGTGCCACGTTTGACGTCGCGTTGCGCTTCCTGAAGGAAGACCCGTGGGAGCGGCTCGCGCTGCTGCGCGAACGCGTGCCGAACATCCTGTTCCAGATGCTGCTGCGCGGCTCGAACGCAGTCGGCTATGCGAACTACGCGGACAATGTCGTGCGCTTCTTCGTGCAGCAGGCCGCGAATGCGGGCGTCGACGTGTTCCGCGTGTTCGACTCGCTGAACTGGGTGCGCAACATGCGCGTGGCGATCGACGCGGTCGGCGAGAGCGGGATGCTGTGCGAAGGCGCGATCTGCTACACCGGCGATTTGTTCGACACGTCGCGTTCGAAGTACGACCTCAAGTATTACGTCGGCATCGCCCGCGAGCTGCAGCAGGCCGGTGTGCACGTGCTCGGCATCAAGGACATGGCCGGCATCTGCCGTCCGCAGGCCGTCGCGACGCTCGTTAAGGCGCTCAAGGAGGAAACCGGACTGCCCGTGCATTTCCACACGCACGATACGAGCGGCATCGCCGCGGCGTCGGTGCTGGCGGCGGTCGGTGCGGGCTGCGACGCGGTGGACGGTGCGCTCGATGCGATGAGCGGGCTCACTTCGCAGCCGAATCTGTCGAGCATCGCGGCCGCACTGGCCGGCGGCGAACGCGATCCGGGGCTGGATCAGGACCGCCTGCACGAAGCGTCGATGTACTGGGAGGGCGTGCGCCGTTATTACGCGCCGTTCGAATCGGAGATCCGCGCGGGCACGGCCGACGTCTACCGTCACGAGATGCCCGGCGGCCAGTACACGAACTTGCGCGAGCAGGCGCGCTCGCTCGGTATCGATCATCGCTGGACCGAGGTGTCGCGCGCGTATGCAGACGTGAACCGCTTGTTCGGCGACATCGTGAAGGTCACGCCGACGTCGAAGGTGGTCGGCGACATGGCGCTGATGATGGTCGCGAACGACCTCGGCTTGGACGACGTTCGCACTCCGGACAAGGACGTCGCGTTCCCCGAGTCGGTCGTGTCGCTGTTCAAAGGCGAGCTCGGCTTCCCGCCCGATGGCTTCCCGGCGGACCTGTCGCGCAAGGTGCTCAAGAGCGAGCCGCCGGCGCCGTATCGTCCCGGCGACCGGATTCCGCCGGTCGATCTCGACGCGGTACGCAAGCAGGCCGAGGCCGCCTGCGAGCAGCCGCTCGACGACCGGCAACTCGCGTCCTACCTGATGTATCCGAAGCAGACGGTCGACTATTACGCGCATGTTCGCGCGTACAGCGACACGTCGGTCGTGCCGACGCCGGCGTTCCTGTACGGGCTGCAGCCGCAGGAGGAGGTGGCGATCGAAATCGAGTCGGGCAAGACGCTGCTCGTGTCGCTGCAGGGGCAGCATGCCGATGCGCAGGACGGCATCGTGAAGGTATTGTTCGAGCTGAACGGCCAGTCGCGTTCCGCGCTGGTCGAGCAGAAGACGGTCGGGCAGGCGGGCAAGGAGCGCCATGGCCCGCAGCGCGCCGATCCAGCTAATCCGCTGCATATCGCTGCTCCGATGCCGGGCTCGGTGGTCACGTTGGCCGTCCAGCCGGGTCAGCGCGTGACGGCCGGCACGACGCTCATTGCGCTCGAGGCGATGAAGATGGAAACCCATATCGCGGCGGAGCGCGATTGCGAAATCGCAGCTGTGCATGTGAAAGTTGGTGAGCGGGTCGCAGCGAAAGATCTGTTGATTGAACTCAGTGAGGTACGCTGATCGCGGGCGTCGGATGTTGCCTTGGCGGTCGACTTCGCGAAGATACTGAAGGCGCTGGTCGACAAGGACCAGCCGCAACTGGTGAGCTTCGATGAAGCTGTAAGGGCAGCGAAAGTTGCGGCAGAACAGCGAGGGCTCGAATCAATAGAAGCGGGCATCCCAAGCATTCGGAACACGCAAAAAGGCGCTCGCACCGGAGTCGACCGTAATCAATCCGCGGCGCCTGCAAGAAAGGGGAAATGCACTAGCCGAGCGGGTGTCTGAAAGTCACCAATGCTGGCTGCATCCAATCGTCCGCCGTTATCGACAGTCGAGCTTGTAGGAAAAGACGTGCTGGGCCCAACTCTCCATCAGCGGCCGTCGCTGCTCCAGCAGATCAGTGCGGTGGTACGCCGCCTCGACCTTGTTTGCCACGGTGTGGGCGAGTGCACGTTCGGCAAGGTCCCGAGCGTAACCCTGCTCGCTAGCCCAATCGCGGAAGCTGGAGCGGAAGCCGTGGGCGGTCGCAAATCTCCCGGTGGTATCGCTCTCTGCTTTGACGCGGCGGAGCAACGCGGTCAGCGTCATATCGCTCAAGACTTTTTCCCGCGGAGAGGGGAAGACTAGAACGTCGTGCAGCTTGATTTTCTTGAGAGTCTTAACAAGTGTTAACGCGTGCTCGGACAGGGGGACTCGATGTAATTCTTTCGCCTTCATGCGCTGGGCAGGGATTGTCCAGACGCCGGCATGCAGGTCAAACTCGTCCCATGTCGCACCGCGGACCTCGCCGCTTCGCGTTGCGGTTAGGATCAGGAGCAGGAGGGCAGAGCGGGTGCTGTCGCCCGGTCCATGAGTTGTAAGGTGATCAGTGACGAATTTGGGTACGCGCCGCCAAGGCATAGCAGGTTGGTGCTCTGCCTTGCTCGACTGTTTGGGCAAAATGTGATCGATAACGCCGACTGGGTTCGCTGCAATGTAGCCATGCGCGCACGCCCACTGCATGACGGCGTGCATCCGTTGCCGAGTGCGGCTCGCAGTTTCCGCCTTCGTTAGCCAGATCGGCCGCAGGACGTCCGCACAGTCGCCGGGGCTGATTGCATCGAGTTTGCGGTTTCCCAGTTTCGGGAACACGTAGGTTTCGAGCGTGCTGATCCACTGCGCGGCATGCTTCTCATTCTTCCAACCGGGTTTGAGTTCTTCGTGAACCTTGCGAGCAGCTTTCTCGAACGTGAGTTCGGCTGCGGCGACGACGGCAGCCTCGCGTTCCCGATTTCGTTGCTCGATCGGGTCCGCCCCACTATCGATGAGCTTGCGCATGGCAAGCGCCTTTTCGCGTGCTTCGGCGATCGACGTCTCTGGATAGATGCCGAGACCGGCGTCGCGTCGCTTGCCCGTCACCGGGCTGGTGAAGCGCAAGATCCATTTGCAGCCGGATTTGGACGGTACCAGCATCAGTCCGGTGACCTTTCCGTCGAAGGCCGGCTTGTCGTCCGGCTTTAGTGCTTTCGCTTGTTTGTCGGTTAGCATCGATTTTCTAGCCCATCATTCAGCCCATCAGCAAGCGCTGGATGGGGTTGGAAGGTGCTAGCGTAAATTGGATGCTTGGACAGTGCAAGTGTTTGAATTATTGGGAGATGTTTGGATGGGGTTGGATCGGGTTGGGACCGGATTTGGCGGCCTCCGTCTCCGCCAATAGGCGGTGACAAAGCCCCGCGAGTTCTCGGACTTGCGGGGCTTTTTCTTTTTGGGCGGCGGGTGTATCGCACGCATCTGCTGTGGGTGCTCCTAGAATCCCCTAGGAGCTGCGGCCAGAAAACGGATGCGCATCTTCGTTCGAGACCTCTCAGGAGCCTTGGTATCCGCCAGCGCGCCGTTTTCGGCTGCAGTCTCGGTCCGTTGGAGAATCTCGGCGATACTGCTCTTCTGCAGAGTCACCACCTTCGGGCGCATTCTGCTTGATGCGTTCAAAGCCATAGAATCCCCCTTCACGACTGCCCGTAACAGTAAGGCCATCTCGTAAAGGCCATATCATCTCGACACAGATTCAGACCAAAAGAATCGCGCCGCCGCGCTCGCCACGAGACGCGCGCCAGTGTTACGTGAATATCGAATTGACGATTCGTTGCTGGCTCAGCCGGCAGTGCATGGGAGTTGCAGATCGGGGCGTTCTTTCTTTGGGCGTGCCCAGGACGCGAAGCCGCTTCTCAAGGCGGTTTGCAACTTCCGCTGGCGACATCCCCTCTGGCAACGCCCTACGGCGCCTTCGCCCCACATGCACGAATGACCAACGCCACGACTTCCTCGGTCAACGCTTCGAATGCTTTCTTCGACAACGCACGCTTACCCGAAAGCGTTTTGATCTGCGCATCGAAATCGGCGTAATGCTGCGTGACCGCCCAGATCATATAAAGCAATGCACGTGGATCCATCGGCGCGAGCAGCCCGCGCGCGATCCAATCGTTGATGACGACCACGCGCGATTCCATCCAGGGCTTCACGCGCTCCGACAGAATGTCCTGCATGTGCGTGGCGCCCTGAATGATCTCGCTGGCCCAGACCTTCGAGCCGAGCGGCCGGCGTTGCGAGAGCGCCATTTTCGCGCGCACGTATCCCCCGATCGCTTCGACGGGATTGTCGCTCGAATCGAACGTATCGGCCGCGCAATGCCATTCCTCGAACACGTCGTCGAGCACTCTGCGGTAGAGCGCGAGCTTGGTCGGAAAGTAGTAGTGCACGTTGGCCTTCGGCACACCGGCACGCTCGGCAATCATCGCCGTGCTCGCGCCTTCGAACCCGCGCTCGGCAAACACGGCCTCGGCGCAAGCGAGCAGATGCGCTTCGTTGGACAGGCGGATATGCGCCTTGCGGCGTCGCAACATCGGTTCATCCGAAGGCGCGTCGGAATGCTCGGTCATGTCTGCCTGCCGATCGTCGGTCTTCATGAAAGGGCCTTCTTCAATGATCTGCCGTATCTGATCCGATTGTAGTCGCAACGTTGCAAGGAGCGCCTGAAACTGCGCCCATCGATGCGAACGCGAGCGGTCTCGCCCACAAGCTAAAAAGAAAACATTGAATTGTCGATGCCAATGTTCTAAAACCTGTCCAGTTGGACAGGATTCGAGATGCGATGAAGCGCGTACTTCAATACGCGGTTCCCAAGCGATAGTTAGGCCTGCTAATGGTGCGATTTCGATAAGGAGCGCAACCGATGAGCACGAGTGCAATGACGGAGCGGGGCATCGATTCGTCGGTGAAAGTCAACGGCCGGCGTCTGTGGGACAGCCTGATGACGATGGCCAAGATCGGCGCGACAGCGAAAGGCGGGGTGTGTCGGCTTGCGTTGACCGATCTCGATCGGCAAGGCCGCGACGTGATCGTCGGCTGGGCGAAGGAGGCCGGTTGCACGGTCAGCGTCGATCAGATGGGCAACGTCTTCATGCGGCGTGCCGGCCGCCATGGAGAAGCCGCCCCGGTCATGACCGGTTCCCACGCCGATTCGCAGCCCACCGGCGGCCGTTTCGACGGCATCTACGGTGTGCTCGGCGGGCTCGAAGTCATTCGCACGCTCAACGATCATCGCATCGAAACGGAGCATCCGGTCGAGGCCGTCATCTGGACCAACGAGGAAGGTTCGCGCTTCGCCCCGGCGATGGTGGCCTCGGGCGTATTCGCCGGTGTCTTCACGCTCGAATACGGGCTCTCGCGCAAGGATATCGAGGGCAAGACGATCGGGGAGGAGTTGCAGCGGATCGGCTATGCCGGCGAAATACCCTGCGGCGGAAGGCCGATCCACGCGGCGTTCGAATTGCACATCGAGCAGGGCCCGATTCTCGAAGCCGAACGCAAGACGATCGGTGTCGTCACCGATGCGCAGGGGCAGAGGTGGTATGAAGTCGTGCTGACCGGGCAGGAGGCCCATGCGGGTCCCACGCCGATGCCGCGCCGCCGCGATGCGCTGCTCGGTGCGGCGCGCGTCGTCGACCTCGTCAACCGGATCGGGTTTGCTCATGCACCGCTGGCCTGCGCAACGGTCGGCATGATGCAAGTCCATCCGAATTCGCGCAACGTCATTCCGGGGCGCGTGTTCTTCACCGTCGATTTTCGCCATCCCGACGACGCCGTGCTCGCACAAATGGACGCCGAACTGCGTCAGGGCGTGGCCGACATCGCAGGCGGCATCGGTCTCGAAACCGCCCTCGAGCAGATCTTTTACTACGCCCCCGTTGCTTTCGATCGCGCCTGCGTCGAGTCGGTCAGGCGCGCTACGCAGCGCTTCGGATACTCGCATCGAGACATGGTGTCGGGCGCCGGACACGATGCCTGCTATCTCGCACAGGTCGCGCCGACGTCGATGGTGTTCGTCCCCTGCGTCGACGGCATCAGCCATAACGAAATCGAGGATGCCACGCCCGAGTGGATCGAGGCAGGTGCGAACGTGCTGCTGCACGCGATGCTCGAGCGCGCGTGCGAGCCGGCCTGAGGGATACGGTCCCAACGGCCACCGGTTTTTGTTTTCCGTTTCTCGTTGTCCTGTCGTCTTTCCTGGGAAGGAGCGAGCATGACTATCAAGAAAACCGGCGATATTTCCGCCGGCCGGCGCGACGCGGCCCAATTGGCTTGCGAGTTTGCCGATATCGCGCCGCTCATGAACCCCGCTCAGGCCGCGATCGCGGCGAGCCGCTGCCACTATTGCTACGACGCGCCGTGCGTTCATGCTTGCCCGACGCAAATCGATATCCCGGGTTTCATTCGTAAGATCGGCAACGGCAATCTGAAGGGCGCGGCACGCGACATCCTATCGGCCAATCCGCTCGGCGGCATGTGCGCACGGGTTTGCCCGACCGAGATTCTTTGCGAAGGCGCATGCGTTCGAAATCATCAGGACAACGAACCGGTTCAAATCGGTGCGCTTCAGCGGCATGCGACCGACTGGGCCATGGCTAAAGGCGAGCCGCTTTTCGCGCGCGCACCCGATACGGGGCGCCGCATCGCGGTGGTCGGCGCCGGCCCGGCTGGGCTCGCTTGTGCGCATCGTCTTGCTTTGTCGGGCCACCGCGTGACGATTTTCGATGCGCATACGAAGCCCGGCGGCCTCAATGAGTACGGCATTGCGGCTTACAAAACCGTCGACGAGTTCGCGCAACGCGAGGTGCAATGGCTGCTGTCGGTCGGCGGCATCGAATGGCGGGCGGGTGCGGCGCTTGGGCGCGACATCAGTCTCGCCGATCTGCGCCAACAGCACGACGCGGTGTTTCTGGCCGTGGGCCTCGCCGGCGTCAAGGCACTCGATATCGCGGGCGAATCGCTCGCCGGTGTCGAGGATGCCATCGCGTTCATCGGGCGGCTGCGCCAGGCAAGCGATAAGTCGACAGTGCCGGTCGGCCGTCGCGTGGTGGTCATCGGCGGCGGCAACACGGCCGTCGACGCCGCCGTGCAAAGCCGCAAGCTCGGCGCGCAGACCGTAACGATGGTCTACCGGCGTGGCGTTGAAGCGATGAGCGCGACGTGGGCCGAGCGGGAATTCGCGCAGAAGCAGGGCGTGACGCTCATGCTGCATGCAAGGCCGCTGCGGCTTATCGCCGACGACCAGGGGCAGCATGTAGCCGGTGTCGAATTCGAGCGCACCGGCGAGGACGAAACAGGTCGCCTGGTCGGTACGGGAGAGCGGTTCACCGTGGAGGCCGACATGGTACTGAAGGCGATCGGGCAGACGCTCGTCGCCGACGGCATCGATCGCGACATCCTCGCGCTCGATGGCGGGCGCATCGCCGTCGACGATGAGCGCCGCACCTCGCTCGCGCAGGTCTGGGCCGGCGGCGACTGCGCCACGCACGAAGGTCTCGATCTGACCGTACAGGCCGTGCAGGACGGCAAGCTCGCGGCCGAATCGATGGATCGCGATTTTGCCCGCACTGCTAAGCACGCGGCCTGACGCACTGAGTTCGACCTCTGCTTTTCGCCGTCAGGTTTCAGCTTTCAGTCTTCAGCTTTCGCCACACGGAGCCGACCATGGCCGATCTTCGCTGCACCATTGCGGGCATTTCATCGCCGAATCCGTTCTGGCTGGCCTCGGCCCCGCCGACCGACAAAGCCTACAACGTCAACCGCGCCTTCGAGGCGGGCTGGGGCGGCGTGGTCTGGAAGACGCTCGGCCTAGACCCGCACGTCGTCAACGTCAGTTCGCGCTACGGCGCCGTGGAATGGAACGGGCAGCGGATCGCGGGCTTGAACAATATCGAGTTGATCACGGATCGCCCGCTCGAGGTCAATCTGCAAGAGATCGCGCAGGTCAAACGCGATTGGCCGGACCGCGCGCTGATCGTTTCGCTGATGGTTCCCTGCAACGAGCAGGACTGGAAGTGGATACTGCCGCAGGTCGAGGACACAGGCGCCGATGCCGTCGAACTGAATTTCGGCTGTCCACACGGCATGAGCGAGCGCGGCATGGGTTCGGCCGTCGGCCAGGTGCCCGAATACATCGAAATGGTGACGCGCTGGGTCAAGGAGGGCACGCGACTACCGTGTCTCGTCAAGCTGACGCCGAACATCACCGACATCCGCCTCGGCTCGCGCGCTGCGTTCAAAGGCGGTGCCGACGGCGTATCGCTGATCAACACGATCAATTCGATCGTCGCAGTCGACCTCGATCAGATGGCGCCGATGCCGACGGTCGACGGCAAGGGCACGCACGGCGGCTACTGTGGCCCGGCGGTGAAGCCGATCGCATTGAACATGGTCGCCGAAATCGCACGCGACACGGAGACGCCAGGGTTGCCGATTTCGGGCATCGGCGGCATCACGACCTGGCGCGATGCCGCCGAGTTCATCGTGCTCGGCGCGGGCAGCGTGCAAGTGTGCACGGCCGCGATGCATTACGGTTTTAGGATCGTTTCCGATCTTGCCGACGGCCTCTCGAACTGGATGGACGAGAAGGGTTACGCGACACTCGACGACGTGCGTGGCCGTGCCGTGCCGAACGTGACCGACTGGAAGTACCTGAACATGAGTTACGACATCAAGGCCCGCATTGACCAGTCGCGCTGCATCCAATGCGGGCTTTGCCATATCGCCTGCGAGGACACTTCGCACCAGGCGATTACGCGGGAGAAGGATGGGGTGCGTCATTTCGAGGTCATCGACGACCAGTGCGTCGGGTGCAATCTTTGCATGCACGTCTGCCCGGTCGAGCGATGCATCACGATGGAGCGCGTCGACAGTGGCGCTTATTCGAACTGGACGACGCATCCGAACAACCCGGCGCGCACGCAGGACGAGGCGGGCCTTCCTGCGCAAGCGGCCTGACTCGAGTCCGGACGCGCCGCATCAGACGGCGCGCGGGCCATTTGACATTCCATACGTGCGGATCGCACGGAGGCGACGACGGGAGAAAGGGATGAATCAGTCTGTAGGAAGCAGCGATGCGCTGATGCAGCCGGGCCTGACTGCGAGTGCGCTCTACAACGAGGATCTCGCACCGACGGATCCCGCCAAGCGCACCTGGAGGTGGTATCACTTCGCGGCGCTATGGGTCGGCATGGTGATGAACATCGCGTCGTACATGCTGGCCGCTGGGCTGACCGATCAGGGCATGTCGCCGTGGCAAGCGGTGCTGACCGTGCTGCTCGGCAACGTGATCGTGCTCGTGCCGATGCTGCTGATCGGCCATGCCGGCGCCAAGCATGGGATCCCTTACGCGGTGCTCGTGCGGGCGTCGTTCGGCACGCACGGTGCAAAGCTGCCCGCGCTGTTGCGCGCGATCGTTGCCTGCGGCTGGTACGGGATTCAGACCTGGCTAGGCGGCAGCGCAATCTATACGCTGCTCAACATCCTGACGGGCAACGCGTTGCAAGGCGCGCCGATCGCGGTGCTCGGCATCTCGGCGGGGCAGGCAGCGTGCTTTTTGTTCTTCTGGGCTATCCAGATCTACTTCATCGTCAACGGCACCGATTCGATCCGCTGGCTCGAAAGCTGGTCTGCGCCGATCAAAGTCGTGATGTGCGTGGCGCTCGTTTGGTGGGCGACTTCCAAGGCGGGCGGCGTCGGCTCGATGCTGTCGACGCCGTCGCAGTTCGTCGCGGGCGGCAAGAAAGCGGGGCAGTTCTGGGCGACGTTCTGGCCGGGTTTGACGGCGATGGTCGGCTTCTGGGCCACGCTGGCACTGAACATTCCGGACTTCACGCGCTTTGCGCGCACGCAGCGAGATCAGATGGTGGGGCAGGCGATCGGCCTACCCGCGCCGATGGCGCTGCTTTCCGTGATCTCGGTTGTGGTGACCTCGGCCACGGTCGTCATCTACGGCAAGGCGATCTGGGACCCGATCGACCTCACGAGCCGCATGACGGGCATCGGCGTCGGCGTTGCGCTCATCATCCTCACGCTCGATACGATGTGCTGCAACCTCGCGGCCAATCTCGTCGGCCCCGCTTACGACTTTTCGAGCCTCTGGCCTAGAGCGGTGTCATACAAGACAGGCGGCCTCATCACGGCGACGATCGCGATCGTGATGATGCCGTGGAAAATCCTGGCCACCACCCACGGCTACATTTTCACGTGGCTCGTCGGGTATTCGGCGCTGCTCGGCCCGGTCGCGGGCATCATGATGATCGATTACTTCTTAGTGCGTCGCACGCGGCTCGATCATGGCGAGCTTTTCGACGAGCACGGCGAGTATGCGTACACGGGCGGCTGGAATCTCGCCGCCGTCGCCGCGCTCCTGGTGGGCGTGCTGCCGAATCTGCCCGGCTTTCTCAATACCGCTTTTCCGTCTTCATTTCCGAATGTGCCCGACGTGTTCAAGGGCCTCTATACGTATGCCTGGTTCGTCGGGCTCGTGTTGGCGGCGCTCGTCTATGGCGTTTGGATGAAGCTCGGCAATCGGGCGAGCCCGCGCATCGCCCGGGCGTAGGGAACTTGGCACGAGCGCTGGCACTAGCATTCATCGACGGTACTGCATGAGATAGGAGGTTTCGACATGGCAATCCTGATTCGCGGCGGCGCCGTGGTCGACGCAAACGACACCTACCGGGCCGACGTGCTGTGTCACGACAGCGGGGCCGGCGGCACGATCGCGCAGATCGGCCCCGATCTAGACGTGCCGCCCGGTGCAACCGTGATCGACGCGGGCGGCCAGTACGTGATGCCGGGCGGCATCGATCCGCACACCCACATGGAGTTGCCGTTCATGGGCACGCGGGCGAGCGACGATTTCTTCACGGGCACCGCGGCCGGGCTGGCGGGCGGCACGACGAGCATCATCGATTTCGTGATTCCGAACCCGCGCCAGCCGCTTATGGGCGCATTCGAGGATTGGCGCGGCTGGGCCGAGAAGGCGGCGGCCGATTATGGCTTTCATGTGGCGGTGACTTGGTGGGACGAATCCGTTCATCGCGACATGGGGACGCTCGTGCACGAGCATGGGGTCTCGAGCTTCAAGCACTTCATGGCCTACAAAAACGCGATCATGGCCGATGACGAAGTGCTTGTGAACAGTTTCATGCGCGCGCTCGAACTCGGTGCACTGCCAACGGTGCATGCCGAGAACGGCGAACTCGTGTTCCGCCTGCAGCGCGAACTGCTCGCTCGCGGCTTCACGGGGCCCGAAGCGCATCCGCTGTCGCGCCCGCCCGAGGTCGAAGGCGAGGCGGCGAACCGAGCGATACGGATCGCACAGGTGCTGGGCGTGCCGGTCTATATCGTGCACGTGTCGGCGAAGGATGCGCTCGATGCAATCATCCGCGCGCGCAGCGAAGGCCAGCGCGTGTTCGGCGAAGTGCTCGCCGGTCATCTCGTCATCGACGAATCGGTCTACCGGGATACTGACTGGGGGCGTGCGGCCGCCCACGTCATGAGCCCGCCGTTTCGCACGCAGGCGCATCGCGATGCGCTCTGGCATGGGTTGCAGGCCGGCCATCTGCAGACGACGGCAACCGACCATTGCGTGTTCTGCGCATCGCAGAAGGCGATGGGGCGGGACGATTTCACGAAGATTCCGAACGGATGCGGCGGCGTGGAGGATCGCATGGCCGTGCTTTGGCATTTCGGCGTCAACATGGGGCGACTCACGCCGAACGAGTTCGTGCGCGTGACGTCGACCAACGCCGCGCAGATCTTCAATCTCTATCCGCGAAAAGGGGCGGTTGTGCAGGGAGGCGATGCCGATCTCGTGGTTTGGGATCCGCAGAGGACCCGGACGATTTCGGTGGCGACCCATCATCAGAACGTCGATTTCAACGTGTTCGAGGGCATCACGGTCAAGGGCGTGCCCACGCATACGATCGCGCGCGGCGAGTTGGCATGGGCCGATGGCGATCTGCGAGCGGAGCGCGGGCGTGGCCGTTATTTGAAGCGGCCGCCCAATCCCGCCTATTTCGAGGCCACGCGCGTGGCGAACCGGCTCAAGGAACCAGAGCCGGTGGCGCGCTGAAAAGCGCAAGCGTGCGTTGATGGATTGTTAAGGAGCGTTGCCGGCGAAACATGAAGGGCGCGTGATTCAGGTCTCATGCGTCCGTCCAATGTCAGCTTTCTTGTCCGAGTGCATTCGCGCGGGCGAAGTGCACTTGGGCTTTTCTGCTGACCCATCTGAACTGCGGACTTCCGCACCTAGGCCACATTGCCGCCGACAGCTGCTGATACTGTTGCGCTAGTGCGCGGAAGTCTTCGCTGAGGTCGTCACGAAGCCCTTGTTCGTGCATGAGCCGTTCGATCTCCGATTGCGGTAGCTTGAAGCCCGAGGCCACGGCGAAGTCATGAGCTTTCGCGTATTCGCCCAGGAGGTTGCGCGCAACCGTATTGGGATTGCGAACGCCGAACGCCCTTAACCTGCGAATGGCGTCCGGCTGCGTACATTCCCGCGCGGTGTACAAAAGCTGTACGAGAAGGCCGGACCATAAACCTAGGAGATCGAGGTTCTTCTCGTTGTTCGGCCAGGGCTCCATTTTTACTTGCCCCCTTGGACTTTGCCATCAGGCAAGTGCGGGTTCGGCTTCGCGGATCGCGGGAGCGCTCGCCGTCGGCTCGACAGTGCTGCGGATCAAATAGTCGAAGGCACCCAAAGACGCTTTCGCGCCTTCCCCGACGGCGATGACGATTTGCTTGAATGGGGTCGTCGTCACGTCGCCGGCCGCGAACACGCCCGGCAGCGAGGTTGCCCCCTTGGCATCGACCACGATCTCGCCACGCGGCGACAACTCGACCGTTCCCTTCAACCATTCAGTGTTGGGCACGAGCCCGATTTGCACGAACACGCCTTCGAGTTCGACGCGCGTCGGTTCGTCCGAGCGCAGGTCTTTGTAGACCAGAGCCGTTACTTTGCCGCCGTCGCCTTCGATCTGCGTCGTCTGTGCTCGCGTCACCACGGTCACGTTCACAAGGCTGCGCAGCTTACGCTGCAGCACTTCGTCCGCGCGCAGGCTTTCGCCGTACTCGAGCAGGGTGACTTCGCGCACGATGCCGGCAAGATCGATTGCCGCTTCGACCCCCGAGTTTCCGCCGCCGATAACGGCCACGCGTTTGCCTTTGAAAAGCGGGCCGTCGCAGTGCGGGCAGTACGCCACGCCCCGATTGCGGTATTCGCGCTCTCCGGGCACGCCGATCTCGCGCCAACGCGCACCGGTCGCCAGCACGACGGTTTTCGCTCTGAGCACCGCGCCGTTGGCGAGGTGAATTTCGTTGATCTTGCCGGGCACGAGCGCTTCGGCGCGCTGCGTGTCCATGATGTCGACTTCGTAGTGCTTGACGTGCTCTTCGAGCGCCACGGCGAACTTCGGTCCTTCCGTTTCCTGTACCGAGACGAAGTTCTCGATCGCGAGCGTATCGAGCACCTGGCCGCCGAAGCGCTCGGCGGCTACACCCGTTGCGATACCCTTGCGCGCCGCGTAGATGGCGGCCGCGGCGCCGGCGGGCCCGCCGCCGACGATCAGCATGTCGAACACCGGTTTGTTCTCGAGCGCCTTGGCTGCCTTCGCACCGGCGTTGTTGTCGAGCTTCGCGAGAATCTCCTTCACGCCGCTGCGGCCCTGCCCAAATACTTCACCGTTGAGAAACATCGTCGGCACGGCCATGATCTGCCGCGACTCGACCTCGCCCTGAAACAGCGCGCCGTCGATCGCGACATGACGGATACGCGGATTGATGAGCGCCATCACATTCAGCGCCTGGACGACTTCGGGACAATTCTGGCAACTGAGCGAGAAATACGTTTCGAACACGTAATTGCCGTCGAGCTCGCGAATGTGTTCGATGACCGCTTCGTCGAGCTTCACCGGGTGGCCGCCCACTTGCAGCAACGCGAGCACGAGCGACGTAAACTCGTGTCCCATCGGGATGCCCGCAAACCGAATGCCGGCGGCCTTGCCCGGCTCGCCGATCGAAAACGACGGCTTGCGCTCGTCATCGTCGCGGCGCTCGATCACGGCGACCCGATCGGTCAGCGATGCAATCTCGTTCAGCAGCGCCAGCAGCTCTTGCGATTTCGCCGAGTCATCGAGCGACGCGACGATCTCGATGGGCCGCGTGACATGGTTCAGATACGTTTTCAGTTGGGTCTTGAGATTGGCGTCGAGCATGGCTTATCCGGTGTTTCTTGTGGGTGCGTAACGGCGGGGCGTAACGGCGATGGGCAGCACGCGACGCCATCGTGCCGGTGGCGTCGCATTGCGCCGTAGCGAACGGCTTAGATCTTGCCGATGAGGTCGAGCGACGGCGTCAGCGTTTCAGCGCCCGGCGTCCACTTCGCGGGGCATACCTCACCCGGGTGAGCGGCAATGTGTTGCGCGGCTTGCACCTTGCGCAGCAGCTCCGCGGCATCGCGGCCGATACCGTTGTCATGCACTTCGCACAGCTTGATCTGACCTTCCGGATTGATCACGAACGTGCCGCGCAGCGCCAAGCCTTCTTCTTCGATGAGGACATCGAAGTTTTGGGCGATCGCGCGGGTCGGATCGGCGATCATCGGGTACTTGATCTTGCCGATGGTGTCCGACGTGTCGTGCCACGCCTTGTGCGTGAAGTGCGTGTCGGTCGACACGCTGTAGATCTCAACGCCGATTTTCTGGAATTCGGCATAACGGTCGGCCAGATCTCCGAGCTCGGTCGGACACACGAACGTAAAGTCCGCCGGGTAGAAGAAGACGACGGACCACTTGCCCTTGAAGCTTTCGTCCGTGACAGTCACGAAATCGCCATTGTGATATGCGGTGGCCTTGAACGGCTTGACTTGACTGTTGATGATCGGCATTTCGCGTAAATCCTCTGGTTGGGTTGGAAAGTGAGTGAAGTATGGCTCTATGCTATCGATTCGTGAAGTTGATTGAATTTATATATCAAATAGGGACGGGCTATCGTGCCCATTGAACCCGCCGCTCCGGCTCGCGGATCGATGGGGAATGACTTCAATATGAGAGAGGAAAAAGAAGTTGAAGAACAGACACGACGATGGCAGTGCGGGCGATGCGAACTACGGGGCGATCGGCGTTGACTACACGGTTTACCGGAAGCCTGATCCGCACATTGAGGGATTCATAGCGGAGGCACTCGTTGACGCTCGCTCCGTGCTCAACGTCGGAGCGGGTGCCGGATCCTATGAGCCGGTAAACCGGAATGTCACAGCAGTCGAACCGTCCGCGTCGATGCGCGCTCAGCGGCCCGCTCACTTGCCGGTTGCGATAGACGCCGTCGCACAAAGCCTACCCTTTGCCGACCGCTCCTTCGACGCGAGTATGGCGACCTTCACGGTCCATCAATGGCCCGACCTCAAAGCGGGACTCGCCGAAATGCGGCGTGTCACCTCGGGCCCTGTTCTGATCTTGACGTGCGATCCTGCTCGCCTCGAGAACTCGTGGTTGGCCGAATATGCGCCGGAGATGATTGCCGTCGAGGCAAGACGATATCCCCCGATCTCCGAGATCGTGGAAGGATTGGGCGGTGAAGCGGACGTGGTTTCCGTGCAAATCCCCTTGGATTGCACGGACGGGTTCAGCGAAGCCTACTACGGTAGGCCGGAGCGGTTGCTCGAGCCCGGGGCTCGGCGAGCGAATTCCGCATGGAGCTTTGTCGATCCCGCAGTTGAACCGCTCTTTGTGAAGCGATTGAGCGGCGATCTCGACGATGGAACATGGGATGCCAAGTATGGATTTCTCCGGGCGCAACCGCATTTCGATGGGTCGTTGCGGCTAATCGTTGGCAAAGCATGATGCGCCTGTGATCGGGATCTCGGCCGCGCAGGGCACATGAAGTGTCGCGCGCAGGCCGGAATGGCCTGGGCGGTTCGAGAGAACGAGTCGGCCGTGGACTCTCTGCGCGATTGCCGCGACGATGGCTAGCCCTAGGCCGCTGCCTTCCGAATCGTTGTGTCCGCGCCAGAACCGGCGTGGAGCATCGGCAATCTGAGCGTCGCTCATGCCGGGGCCGTTGTCTTCGATGGAGAAGGCGACGGCGCAGGCGTCATCGCTCGATACCGTAAAAACAACGGGTGCGGTTTCGGGCGAATAGCGCAGCGCGTTGTTTAATAGATTGCGCAGCGCCGTGGCGAGCAGCAGCTCGGGGATGGCGGCATCGAGCGGTTGCGCGAGCATGCTATTGAGGGTGACGCGATGCAGCCCGCCCCGTGCGCTACCACCCAATTCGTCGAACACACTCGCAGCCGTCATCTGCGCATCGCAACGATCCTCGGTAGTTGAGGAACCTACCGATGTTTCCACGCGAGCAAGCCAAAGCAGCTGATCCAAGACATGCTGCATGCGCCGCACATCCGATTGCGCGAGGTCGAGTGAGGTGCCGACTTCGGGGGGATTGGAACGCGCATCAATGGCCATCTGCAGTATCTGCAGATGCAATTTGACGCCCGCGAGCGGCGTTCGAAGTTCGTGTGCGGCGGCATCGGTGAATTGGCGCTCGCGCACCACGGCCATCGACATTCGCGAAACCAACTGCTCGATGGTGTCGGTCAGCGGCTTTAGCTCGGAAGGCACACGCGGAAACGAAATCGGATGATCGTCGCCTGGAGCACGTGCGGCCACGATCTTTCGGATGCGCTCGAGCGGCGCCAGCCCGCGAGACACGCCGATCCAGATCATTGCTATAACGCCGAGAATGGCTATCGAGAACGGCACGAGCGCGGTGAACGCCAGATCGCGTATCAGCATCGAGCGAACCGACATGCGATCCGCAGTCGTGACGCGCAGGTTGCCGACGACGAGCGAATAGGCGCGCCAGCGTTCGCCGGCGACCGCTTGGGTGGACAGGCCCGGCGCGAGGTCGCCCCAGTGAGGGCTGTCGGCGGAGCGGGCGATGGTCCGGACGACCTTCCCGGCGCTCAGCAAACTGATCTCGCACGACTCGCTATCGGTGCGGCTTGCGTGAGCCTGCGGGGCCGCCACCGCCTTGCTCGCGAAGTCTTCACGCGCGCTTTCCGATTGCCTAGCCAGCATGCCGGCAACCATATGGGCCGATGCGGTAAGGCGCCGATCCAACGTGCGGGTCAGTTCGGTTTGGACGGCATGGAACAACCATAGGCTCATCGCACCGGTCAGCAGCACGGTGGAGATTCCGATAATGGCGAACAGCCTGAACCGGAGACTTCGGAGATCGGGCATCACTCGGCTTTCCCCAGACGGTAACCGATGCCTCGGACCGTTTCGACGATCTGCGCGCCGAACTTGCGCCGCAGGTGATGGATGTGAACGCTGAGCGCGTTGCTTTCGACACCGTCATCCGAGCCGTATAGATAGGCACGCAATTGATCGGCGCTGAATACCGCTTGCGGCTGTCGGAGCAGCACACCCAGCAGCACGGTCTCGCGGCGCGAGAGCACGACGGGTTCTTCATCGAGCCAGGCGGCACTGTCCGAAAGAGAAAAGCGTAGCCGCCCATGCTGCAACATGTTCTTGCTGACGGCGGTGGCTCGCCGAATGAGCGCGTGCACGCGGGCAATCAATTCGCCGAGATCGAATGGCTTGATCAGGTAGTCGTCGGCGCCGGAAGTCAATCCTTCAATCCGATGTTCAATAGCATCTCGCGCCGTTACGACCAGAATCGGCGTGGCGATTTCCTGTGCGCGCCAATCCTTCAGCACCTCCAGTCCATCCTGGTCCGGCAACCCGAGATCCAGTAGCACGAGGTCGAAGTGCTTTTCGCTCATGGCGATGTGCGAGCGTGCGGCCGAACTCACGCGCTCGACGGTCAATCCCGCCATGCGTAAGCCGGCGCTCATGCCGATGGCGAGCGAATGGTCGTCTTCGACGAGAAGAATGCGGAACATCGGATGCGTCTTGGTCAATTTCCGGATATGAGGTGCTTGCCATGGTAGCGGATCGCGCGTTAACCCACCGTTAACGCGGTCGCCTTATCGTCGGCGCTACTCGAACCCGCAGCGTTTCAATAAACAAAATGGAGGAAAGCAATGACTTTTCGAATCGGGCGCATCGCGTATGCGGTGGGGGCATTCACGCTGGTCGCGGGAGCATCGGCGTTGGTCGCGATGGCAGCGGAGCAGGGCGGCGATATGACGAAGCCTCCGCTCGAAATGGCCGGCGCAGGGCAGGTGAGCGCAGGCGTATTAGGGCAACTCGAACGAAGTCATTGGATCGCGGAGGGTAACCCCGACGCGAAGCGCATCGTCTACGTCTTCACGGATCCCAATTGTCCGTATTGCAACCGCTTGTGGGTGGATATGCAGCCATGGGTAAAAACGGGCAAGGTTCAGGTGCGCAATATCGTCGTCGGCATTTTGACGCCGACCAGCTATGGAAAGGCTGCCGCGCTATTGGAGGCTCAGCATCCGCGGCAAGCGCTTCATGACCACGAAGTGACCCAGTGCAAGGTCAATGCGCACAGTGAGCCGGGGCATATGAAGTCGCTCGATGCGACCGGCATCGCGCCGCTCACGACCATCGATGCAGCGACGAAGCAAAAGCTCGATGAAAACGCGAAGCTGATGACGGCACTCGGTATCGAAGGGACGCCCGCGATCTATTGGGAAGATGCAAACGGTCGGCTGCGGAGGTCGTTAGGTGCCCAATCTTCGCAACTGCCCGCTATTCTGGGTCCACAGTAGGAGTGGGAAACGACGAGGCTCGCCGCGACCGGCACGACCTTGAAGGCGCACGGTCATTTCGCGGCGCCTTTCTCCCCTCAAGCCACCAGCACAGTAGCAAACCGAGCCTCGAACCTCTCCGGCGGAATCGGCTGCGAATACAAGAATCCTTGTGCAAAATCGCAGCCGATCCCCCGCAGGAAATCGCGCTGTTCCGTCGTCTCGACCCCTTCCGCGATGACCTCCAGCCCGAGCTTGTGCGCGAGAACGACCATCGCCTCGCACAGCGCCTGATTGTCGGCGTCGAACCCGAGGTTGTGCACGAACGACCGGTCGATCTTGAGGTAATCGATGTCGAACCGCTTCAAATAAGCCAATGACGAGTACCCGGTGCCGAAGTCGTCGATCGACACACGGACCCCGGCGTCACGGAACGTCAGCAGCTTCTCGTTCAACTCTGCGTCGAGCAGCAGCCCCTCGGTGATTTCGACCGCGATGGCCTGCCCGGGCATTCCTTCCTGCGCGAGATGCTCCGACCAGTGGGCGCACACGAGGCTGTCCTGCCGGATCTGCACGGGCGACATGTTCACGCTGATCTGAAACGCCGGCCCGAACAGCGTCCGCCACCGCCGCGCCTGCTGCACCGCCTGCCGGAACACCCAATCGCCGATCGGCACGATGAGTCCCGTTTCTTCCGCCAACGGAATGAACTCGGTTGGGTTGATCATGCCGCGCTCGGGGTGCATCCAGCGAATCAGCGCCTCGGCTTTCCGAATCTCACCGGTCGCGAGTGCGACGATCGGCTGGTAGTAAAGCTCGAACTGCTTGCCGATGATGGCGGAGCGCAAGTCGCTCGTGAGCCGCAGCCGCTTTTCCGCCACCACGCGCAGATCTTGCGTGAAATACCCGACGCGGTTGCGCCCGGCGTTCTTTGCCGCGTACATCGCCTGATCGACGTTCTTGAAAAGCACGTCGAGTTCGGTCGCATCGTCGGGATAGATCGTGATCCCGACGCTGGCCGAGATGAACGCTTCGTCGGTACCGAGCGTGAAGGGTTCGGCCAGCTTTTCGACGATGGCGCCCGCGATCCGTCTCACGCCATCGGTCCCCTCGAGCATCGGAAGAATGACCGTGAATTCATCGCCGCCGAGGCGAGCGACCGTGTCCGATTCACGCACGCAAGAGCGGATGCGCTTCGCGGCCTCCACGAGTAGAACGTCCCCCTGGTCGTGCCCAAGCGAGTCGTTCACCTCCTTGAAGCGATCCAGGTCGATCAGCATCAATGCCATGCGCTTGCCGTCGGCACCCGACATCCGGGCTTCGTGTTCCAGACGATCATGAAACATCTGCCGGTTCGGCAGATTGGTCAGTGTGTCGAAGTTGGCCTGCTTCCAGATCGTTTCCTCGAACGCCATGCGATCCGACAGATCGCGCCCGGTCGCCAACACGGAGTTGATTTTGCCGGACGGGTCGATCTCGGGCGTCAGTGAAATATGGGTGCACTGTTCCCGCTTGTTCGAGCCGACCCATTTCAACTCGAGGTGCGCGCTCTTTCCGGTCGCAATCGCTTCGGTGATCTTTTGCTCGTAGGCGAGGGTGCTCTCGCCGCCAGGCACTTCCGACGGCCGCTTGCCGAGCACGTCCTTCAAACTGCGCCCGGCAAGCAAGCAGAACGCCGGATTCGCATAAGTGCGGCGCAAGTCGCGGTCGTAGCGCGCAATCGTGTCCGGGGAATTCTCGATCAGCGTACGGAAATCTTGCTCGCTCCTGGCGAGTTCGGCTGTTCGTTCCGTTACGGTCTCTTCGAGGCGCGCGTTGATTTCGTTGATCTTCTGGATCTTCTGGCCGATCGCCGCGCTCATGCGGTCGAACCGCCGGGCCAATCTTCCGAGTTCATCGCTGCGATGCGCGCCGCAGGGTACCTCGTCAGGCACGTCGGCTTCCGCGCCCGCGTCGTTGCCCGTGTCGTCCATCTTCTGCACGAGCCGCTTCAGCGGAACGGTAATGCTGTGCGAAATGAAGTAGGCCAGAAAGATCGAAAGCAGAAAGCCCGCGATGCCGACCAGCACGATCTGGTTGCGCGCGGACTGCGCCTGCGCCGTCAGTGCCTTTTCCGATGTCGTGCTCACGACGAACCAGGTCGTGCCGGGAATCGGGTCGTAGGCCGCGAGATAGCGTCCGCCGCGCCGGCTCTCGAACTCGACGATGCCGCCCGTGTCGCTCGCGGCCTGCGCATGAGCGATCTGTTCCATCAACTTCGGTTCGGCCACGCGGTCGGCGTCGAGCGCGGTGCCGTTGGCGCGCACGATCACCTGGCGATTGCCGGCGTCGAGCACGTAGATATTGGCGCCGCTCCCCGAGGCGAAATCGCGGAAGACGGTAGAGAAATGCTCGGGCCGAACGACGAGCACGAGGCTGCCGATTTGCCGGTTGGCGCTTTTGCCGATGATGGCGCGGACCATGCCGAGATCGCGTTGGCCGAAGCCGCTGTCGTAGCTGCCCCAATAAGGCCGGCCGTCTTGGCGATGCGCCTGTTCGACCAGCTTGACCACGCCATGCGTCAGCCGCGCGAACGCCTGCGTGTCCATGACTCGGTTGTCGCCATCGAGCAGATACTTCTGATTGACGTAGTCGATCGATCCGTAGTGGTCGAGCAGCAGCCGCGTCATGTCCTCGCGCGCCTCGATCTGCTCTTTCGCGTTGCCGTTCGTGACTTGCGTGAGATCGCCTTGCACGCGATCGGACAGAACGAGCAGGCTACTGTCGATCTCGATCTGCTCCATGCGCAGCGCGATGTTGCGCGAGACCTGCTTGACCGCCCCCCGCGAAAAGATCTCCGCCTTCTCCTTGATCGCCGCGGTCGACTTCGCATAGGCGATAAAGCCCGAACTCACGAGCGGCAGCAGCGAAAGCAAGACGAACGCGGTGATCAGCCGATATCGGATTTCAACGCGGCGTAAGACGTCGAGCGAAAGGTAGGCGAACACGCGTCGCAGTGGGGCAATGATCGCGCTCATTTGTAGTGCATCGTTGCCTGATTCTTGATCGACTCGTCAAGCAGCTTGGCGGCTTGACGAGGCGAAATCTTCTGGAGCAGCACGTCTTGCATCAACCGGTGCAATTGCTCGATGGAGTTCGAAGGCAGCACCGAATAGTACGGGCTCGACGTGACACGGTAACGACTGACCGCGTTCGTGTAGTCGACCATCGCCTGATCCGTGACGACCGTGCCCTCGACGTGCTTGAAAGGCGGAATGTTCCGGCGTTTGTGCTGAAGAATCGGGAAGCCCTTGCCGGCGATGAACTCGAGAAAGCGCATGGCCGCCGCCTTATTCGGCGTATCGCAGACGGCGAACCCCGTTTCGCTGCCGATAACGGGAACCACTTGCTGTCCGGGTGCGTTCCAAGGCGGGATGAAGATGCCTACTTTGAAACGATTGCCGTGCAGCAAGAGACCGGCGGCCCAACTGCCGTGGAAAGCCATGGCGACCTTTCCATCCTTGAACAATTGGATCCCGCCGTCGTAGTCGGTCGCCATGAACCCTTTCTGCACGTATCCGCGCTCGGGTATCAACGCGATCTTTTCAAAGATATCGGCACCCGCGGGCGTGTCGAGTTTCAACGAACCATCGGCGATCTTGCGCTTCCAGTCGGGCTCTCGTGCCACGATGTCGTTGGCGAAGCCGGAGGCGAACGGCCCGTTTCCGAGCATGTTCGGGAAGCCGCCGTTCCACATGATCGGCACGAAGCCCGCCCGTTTCAACTGCTCGCAAACACGGAGGAAGTCTCGGAAGTTGGTCGGCAGTGTCTTGATCCCTGCCTTCGCGAACATGGCCTCGTTGTAATAGATCAGCGTCGTGGCTACGCCGCCGGAGATCCCGAATTTCTTGCCTTGCCGGCTTGTCCAATCGCTCTTGAGCGCGCCCAGCATGTTCTGCCACGCGGATGTCCCGCCCACGTCGGCGAGGACGCCCTGATCCGCCAGTTCCGCCGCATACGCATTGGGGTTCACACTGACGAGATCGGGCAGGTTGCCGGATGCGACACGAGGTTTGATGTTCTCTTCGACCGAATTGCCGATCATGAACTGCACGTTCACGTGGATATCGGGATTGAGCTTGCCGAATTCCTCGGCGATCTGGAGCATCTGTTCGGGCCAATCGGGCGCCCAGATCAACGCGGTGATCGTGGTGCGGGCCGGCGCCGATGCGTCGCTCGCGGTAGAACGGTCGTACTGGTCTTGCCGGTCATGGTGCCGGCAGCCGCACAGCGACACCAGCGCCAGTGCGGCAATGCCTGCCAAGAGGAGGGCGCGGTGGAGGTATCGCACGTCAGTTCGCTCCTCGATTCGAGGCGAGATCGATCGGAGCCGGCGGCGTCACGCAAGCAGTCGCAATCGGCAAATGCCGGCACGGGTCGAAGCGCGTGAGTGTGTCCATGGCGGCGGATAGTGCGAGCGAATCGGTATCTGCATAACGGCATCGCGCGATCAACCTTTAGCGGCGATTCGGTGTGCCGAATCGGGTGCCGAGGCGGTCTTGCAGGCGCCGTGGGCGTCGCGTGGGGCGCTACGCACAACACCTTACGGAAAACTCCCTAGGCGGTCAGCGCGCTTATTCAAGCTTTATGCGGCCGGCGGCGCGTCACGATGCCGGGGAACGCGTGCGGCGCGGGCATCGGCGTGCTTCATAGCCGCCCTTCGATGGATGGCGGCTTTCCTGGTATGACGATATAGTTCGCCCTAGACCAAGGCAGCTTAATGTTTAGAGGCGACGCATATGTATTCGCTAATAGGTAAGACGGCGACGTTCCGGCAACTGAGGGCGCTGGACATGGTGGCGCGGCTCGGCAGTGTCTCGCGTGCCGCGGAAGAACTGAATCTGACCCAGCCCGCCGTTTCGCTGCAGATCCGGCTGTTGGAAGAGGCCGTCGGCGCGGCTTTGCTTCAGCGCGTCGGACGGGGCGTGCAGCCGACCGCCGCGGGCGAAATCGTCGGCCGCTATGCGCGCGAAATTCTGCATTTGTGGAGCGAGGCCGGTGACGAAGTCGCGGCGCTGACGGGCGACCTAGGCGGCACGCTTCGAATCGGCGCGATCACGACGGCCGAATATCTGATCCCGCCGCTGCTCGTGAAATTCACGGCGACGCGTCCTCACGTCAAGAGCTACTTCAAGGTTGGAAACCGCGATGAGATCATCCGCATGCTGGCCGCGCACGAGATCGATCTCGCGGTCATGGGAAGTGCGCCGAAGGAGTTGCGCACCCATGCCGTCGAGTTCGCGAAGCACCCCATGGTGTTCGTCGCCGCGCCGTCGCACCCGCTCATGCGGCGCAAGCGGGTGAGCTTGACGGATCTCGAGGCGGCGCATTTGCTTGTGCGCGAGCGCGGCGCCGGCACGAGAACGACCGTCGAAAACCTGTTCAAGTCCTCGGGCCACAAGTTTCATATCGGTTCGGAGCTGTCGAGCAACGAGGCGATCAAGCAGATGGCCGAGGCCGGTCTCGGCGTGGCGTTCCTATCGCTGCATGCGTGCGCGCTCGAATTGCGGACCGGGTTGTTGGGGCAATTGCGTTTCCCCGGAAGCCCGATCGAGCGTGAGTGGTATGTGGTCACGCTTGCCGACCGGCGTATCTCGCAGGTCACGGCGCTGTTTCGGGACTTTCTCATCAAGCAAGGCGCGCCCGTGATGGACGGTGTGATCGCGAAACCGCCGGAGCGGCATCGCGCCTGAGGGAGCTGCGACTGCTGGCGTTCCTTGACGTGCATCTACTCGTCGCGCTTAAAAGCCCCGCTATCCATCTTGCCTTCGATTCGAGCACACGCTTGCCCGAGCTTCGTTTCGGCCCAGGTAACGGCTTCCGCGCCCGTCGTCAGGTTTCGAGACGACGGGGATTTGCAGTCGCGGGCGTGGATTCGTGTCGCCGCTCAGGGAGGGGTGAGTAAAAAATTTTTCTACGAACGATCCAACTCTCAGCTAATTTTGGAGACTTTTTCCTTCTGGGCCACCGTATCATTTCCCCATACCTGAGTGGCGAAGAAGGATCATGAGCGAACACGATACGTTGCATTACCTCGACTATGCGGCAACCACACCGGCAGATGCGCGGGTGATCGAATCGATGACGGTGTGTCTCGGTGTGGACGGCGTATTCGGCAATCCCGCGTCTACTTCGCATGCGGCCGGCACGCAGGCGCGGGCCAAGGTGGAACGGGCGCGAGAGCAGGTCGCCGCCCTCATCGGCGCGAGCGCCGACGAAATCATCTGGACGTCAGGCGCGACCGAGTCGAACAATCTCGCGCTCAAAGGCTATGCGGATGCCGCAACCGGCAAGCGTCACCTGATTACGAGCTGCATTGAGCACAAGGCCATTCTGGATACGATGGCGAGCCTCTCGAAGCGCGGCTTTTCGGTTTCCTATCTGTCGCCGACGCCTAACGGCGAAATCACCGCCGGCGCCGTGGCCGCCGCGATCGGCCCGGAAACGGGGCTCGTGTCGCTCATGCTCGTGAACAACGAACTCGGCACGCTGACGGACATTGCCGCGATCGCTCGGATCGTGCACGCAGCCGGCGCGCTGCTCCACGTCGACGCGGCGCAGGCGCTCGGCAAAACGCCGATCGACGTGCAGGCGCTTGGAATCGACATGTTGTCGATGTCCGCGCACAAGGTCTATGGACCCAAAGGTATCGGCGCGCTATTCGTCCGCCGCGACATCACCGCCCGTATCGCGCCGCAGATGCACGGCGGCGGACACGAGCGCGGCTTGCGCTCGGGTACGCTCGCGACGCACCAGATCGTCGGGATGGGAACGGCGTGTGAGGTGGCAGCGTCGGAACTCGACAGCGACGCGGCACGGATCGCCACGCTGAGTACTCGGTTGGTGGATGCCGTTCTCGCACTGGGAGACGTCACCCAAAACGCCGCCACGGCGCGCCGTATTCCTCATACCTTGAGCTTGACCGTGGGTGTGCCCGGCTTCTACCCGTTCATGCTCGGCGACGCGCTTGCCGTGTCGTCCACGTCCGCATGCAATTCGGCGGCCGGTAAGCCATCCCACGTGCTGACGGCGAGCGGCCTGGATGCCGATGCGGCGGGCCGGACCGTACGCGTGAGCTTGGGCCGCTTTACGACGGAGCAGGACGTCGACTTCGCCGTTTCCTGTTTCCGCCGCGCCCTCGAGCAATGCCGGTCGACTGCTTCGAGCGGTTTTTGCGCCTCGCGGCAAATCACGCCCGCCGATCTGAAGGCCATTCACGACGCGGGCTTCCGCTCCGTGATCTGCAATCGGCCCGACGGGGAAGGCGCCGATCAACCGGCCTTCGAGGAAATCGCCGCGGCCGCGCGTGAACTGGGCATGGATGCGCGCTATCTGCCGATCGTGCCCGGCCGCATCGGCGATGCGGAAGTCGATGCATTCGGCGCCTTGGTCGACGCTTTACCCAAGCCCGTTCTCGCGTATTGCCGAACCGGAAACCGATCGGGCGCGCTCTGGAGCCGTTTGGCGACGCGCGTCCATGCTTCGACGGGAGCGTCCAGCCTATGATGATCGAAGGCCATTTCGATTCGCGCACGTCGACCGTCAGCTACCTCCTGTGCGACAGCCGGACGCGCGAGTGCGCGATCGTCGATAGCGTGCTCGACTATGACGCGAAATCGGGGCGCACGTGGACGGAAAGCGCGGATAAACTCGTGGCCCGTGTGAATGAACTCGGCGCGAAGGTGCGATGGCTCTTGGAAACGCACGTGCATGCCGACCACCTCTCGGCCGCCCAGTATCTGCGTGAAAAAATCGGCGGAAGCATCGCGATCGGCGCGGGGGTTGTCCAAGTGCAGGAGATTTTCGGGCCGGTCTTCAACTTGACCTCCGACTCGACCTGCGACGGAAGAGAATTCGATCGGCTTTTGGACGACAACGACACCCTGCAGCTCGGGACGCTCGAGATCAAAGCCGTTCATACGCCCGGCCATACACCGGCCTGCATCACCTACGTGGTGACGGACGGCCCGGATACGGCGGCTTTCGTGGGCGATACGCTGTTTGCGCCCGACTACGGCACGTCGCGCTGCGATTTCCCCGGCGGCAATGCCGGAGCACTGTACCGCTCGATCGAAAAAATTCTCGGCTTGCCCAAGGACACGAAACTCTTCACGTGCCATGACTACCAACCGGGCGGCCGCAGCGTCGAGTTCATGAGCACGGTCGCACAGCAGCGAGAGGAAAACATTCACGTTCGCGAGGGAATCGACGAATCGACGTTCGTGGCAATGCGCACGGCGCGGGACAAGACGCTGGATATGCCGGCGCTGCTGCTTCCGTCCGTTCAGGTGAACATGCGCGCCGGCCGCATGCCGGACGCGGAGAGCAACGGCGTGAGATACATCAAGATTCCCCTCAATGGCATCTAGATAGACGTCGCCCGCCGGCATGACCCGGCGGGCGTATCGGCTTCATCCGATGCGCGCTCGCTTACATCGGTGGCTTGACACCATCCTTCTCCACCACGATGCGTTGCGCCGTATAGTCTGCGCCTGCCGGAGCCGCGACCACGAACACTTGCTTGCCGGGCTTCAGGTCGGCATGCGTGGCCGGTGCGAAGGTCACGATGGGCACATTCTCCGGCACGGTCACCGCATTCGAACCGCCTTTGTACGAAAGCTTCAGGTTGCGGCCGTCGGTACCCTGGACCACCTGATCGACGTTTGCGTTGGTCATCGTGCTGCTCGGGCCCATGTCCCACGCGTAGTGGCCTTCACCCGTGCCGCGCGCAGCTTCGGGGAACACCAGCACTTCGGTCGCGGTGAGCTTGCCGTCGACGCCGGTCATCGCGGCCGTGCCGACGAACGAGCCCGGCTTGATGTCCTGCAGCTTGATGTTCTTGAGCGCGGTGACGGGCGTGTCGGCCTTCACGGCGATTTTCACGGTGTCGCCGCTGCGGCGATGGACGGTGAGCGTGTCGCCGGACAGCGAAACGATGTCGCCGCGGATCCGTGCCGGTTTTGCCGGGGCTTGAGCGAAAGCCGCGGACGCGAGCGAAAGCGTGAGTGCACTGACGGCCAGCTTGATTCGAGTCGACATGGAATCTCCTTGTGGTGTCGAACGTGAGTGAATGGTGAGTAAATGCGAGGCGATGGCCTCATGAACCGCCGAACCAGTTGTAGCCCTGGTTCTCCCAATAGCCGCCCGGGTATTCGTTGGTGACGGTGATCGCGACGATATGCTTGGGGTTCTTGTAGCCGAGCTTGGTCGGCATGCGCAGCTTCATCGGGAAGCCGTATTTCGGCGGCAGGATCTGGCCGTCGTAAGTGAGCGTGAGCAGCGTCTGCGCATGGAGTGCCGTCGGCATGTCGATGCTCGTGGAGTAGTTGTCCGCGCAGTGAAAGGCCACATACTTCGCGCTTGTGTCCGCACCGGCGAGAGCCAGGAAACGCGCGAAACGCACGCCGCCCCATTTGCCGATCGCGCTCCAGCCCTCGATGCAAATGTGCCGGGTGATCTGGCTTTCCTGCGGCATCGCATGCAGCTCGTCGAGCGTCCACACGCGTTTGCCGATCGCTCGGCCGCCCACCGTCAGCTTGTAGGTCGACGGATCGACTTCGGGCACTTCATCGATGTCGTAGAACGCGTTGAACGGAAACGGCCGCGTGATCATCGACTCGGGGTAGGTCGGCGCGAGTTTGTTCGGATCGAACAGGAATGCCTGTGCCTCGTCGTTGAACGAGGAGATCTTGCGCAGCATGGCGTTGACGGACTTGTCGTCGCTGATGCTGCAGCCCGACAACATGGCAAGCCCCCCGAGCGACAGGATGCGCTTGCCGAATAGGCGGCGGGCGGGCGCTTTCAATTCCTTCGCCGCGTCCTTGATGATGAGGTCGGCGTCCGGTCTGGCGTTGAATAGTTTGAGCGACATGGTCGAAAGTTCCTTGGAGAGGCGCTAGCGCCCGCGGATCATCAGCACGAGCGAGCGCGGCACGAGGGCAACCATGGCCACATGCACGACGAAGAAGGCGACTAGAAAGCTCATGCCGAAGAAGTGCACGACGCGGGCGTTGTCGTAGCCGCCCATCAGCGTGCGAAGCGCAGGGAATTGCACCGATTTCCAGACGACGAGGCCCGAGAGGATGACGACCACAAGATCCAACACCACGGCCAGATAAGCAAACTTCTGAACGGCGTTGTAATGCGAGAGATCGTCGTGGCCGAGTTTGCCGCGCAGCGCGGCATAGGCATCGCCGAATACGCGCTTGATGCTCAGCGGGAACATACGGCGCCGGAAGCGTCCGGTTGCGATGTTCATGGCGAGATAGACGATGAAGTTCGCCACCAGCAGCCACATTGCCGCGAAATGCCACTGGATCGCGCCGCCGAGCCAGCCGCCCAGCGTGACCGCAGGCGGAAATGTCAGCGACTTGAAGATCGGGGAGGCATCGTAGATCTGCCAGCCGCTCGTCACCATGATCAGAATGGCGAGCGCATTGAGCCAATGCGTGATGCGCAGCCACAGGGGTTGGACGGGTTGAAGCGTTTGCCTTTGCACGTCATGCCTCGCGTTCGATCGAGCCTAAACGCTTCGCATGGTAGAGAGCGGCCGCTGATCGATCGATGACCCGTCCATGACTTTTTTGTCATTTTTCGCGGGAATCGCGTGCCGTCGCTAGAATGTCGCCAATGCAATCAGGGTTGCGCCAGCATGACCATTCTCGTTATCGAAGACGACCGCAAGACCGGCGATTATCTGAAGAAAGGCCTCACCGAGTCCGGCTATCAGGTCGATCTCGCGCGCAACGGCACGGACGGTCTGCATCAGGCATTGGCCAACCCGTACGAGTTGATCGTGCTCGATGTGATGCTGCCGGGCATCGACGGATGGCAAGTCATGTCGGCATTGCGCGCGAAACGTGACTTGCCTGTCATTTTTCTGACCGCGCGCGATCATGTGACCGATCGTATCCATGGTCTAGAACTCGGCGCCGACGATTACCTCGTCAAACCGTTTTCGTTCACCGAACTCGTCCTGCGTATCCGCACGCTGCTCAGGCGCGGCGTGATGCGCGAGTCGGATACGTTCACGATCGCGGATCTGCACGTCGACGTCCTGCGCCGCAAGGTCATGCGAAAGGGGCTCGACATCACGCTGACCAACAAGGAATTTGCGCTGCTGCATTTGTTTTGCAAACGGAAGGGCGAGGCGCTGTCGCGCACGCTGATCGCCTCGGAAGTTTGGGACATGAACTTCGACAGCGATACCAACGTTGTCGACGTCGCCGTGAAGCGGCTGCGCGCGAAGATCGACAATCCGTTCGATCTGAAGCTGATTCACACGGTGCGCAGCATTGGCTATTCATTCGGGGAAGATTCGTGAGACGGCCTTCTCGTTCGCTTGCGGTACGTATCGCACTTTCGTTTGCCGCGATCGTATGCGTGGTGGTGGGCATGGTGGGGGCGGCGCTGTACCATGCCACGAACCTGGCATTGTCCACGCGAGCCGACTATCAACTGATCGGCCGCGTCGAGCATTTTCGCTCGCTGCTGCACGATCTCTACACGATCAAGGAAATCGAAGCGCGCCCCAAGCTCTTCGAGACGATGCTCGGCGACAGCCAGGACGTCATTATTTTCCGGCGCCCTGGCATGGCCCCGATCATCGACGTGAACCCCGATCATATGGCGCTGCCGCCGTTCCATATCGTGCCCGTTGCGCGCAGCGTCGGGCTCGACGCATTGTACGAGGGCAAGCGTCCGGACGGCGTGCGTATGCGCTGGGTCGCCGCGCAGGCGCAAATCGGCGACAGCGGCGAGGTGGTGCAGATTATCGCCGCGCACGTGATGACGCAGGAGGCGCGCGTGCTGCATGTCTATCTCATCCGGGTGTGGATCAACGTCATTTGCGCGGTGCTGGTCACGCTAGCGCTGGCCTATTGGGTCACGAGCCGCGGGTTGATGCCGCTCAGGCTGATGGCGGACAAGGCCGCGGAGATTTCACCGAACCGCATGTCTGCTCGCCTCGAAGTGGCTCGTGCGCCCGCTGAACTGCAAAGCCTGGCGGCGTCGTTCAATGCGATGCTCGATCGTCTCGAGCACGGCTACGAACGTTTGCTGCAGTTCTCCGCGGATCTCGCGCACGAGTTGCGCACACCGATCGGCGTGCTGATCGGCGAGACGCAGGTCGCTCTAGCGCATGAGCGAAGCGTCGCGGAATACCGAGGCGTGCTCGAGTCGAATCTCGAGGAACTCGAGCGGATTGCGCGTATCGCGCAAAACATTCTGTTTCTCGCGCAGGCAGATCACGGGCAGCAGCGTATCGATCGCGAGCGGATCGATATTCGCGATGAACTCGAGTCGATAGTCGAGTACTTCGACGGCATTGCGGACGAGCGAGGCGTTACGTTTCAGGTCGATGCCAGCGGCGAAATTGTTGCGAACGCGATCATGTGCCGGCGTGCGATCAGCAATGTGGCCGTCAACGCCGTGCGTTACGCGGAGCCGGGCACGGTGGTGCGGATGCGCGGGAAAGAGGACGAGACCGGCGCGTGCATCGTGATCGGCAATCGCGGGCCGCGAATCGAGCGCGACGAACTCGCGCGCTTGTTCGACCGCTTCTATCGCGGCGACACGGCCCGCAGCAATTCCACCGAATCGAGCGGGCTCGGTTTGTCGATCGTGCAGGCCATCATGCGCCTGCACGACGGCAGCGTGTCGGCGGATTGCACTCAGGACGGATGGGTCGAATTTACGCTGCGCTTTCCGCGGGAGACGGAAAGCGCGGTGGTGCAGGCGTAGCCAGGTGGCCGGACCTAGCGGTGTCGGCAGCGCGCTTCTAATGCCCGCTATACGGGCGCGTCAGTATTTCAAGCAGATGTCCGTTCGGATCCTCGAAATACGCTCCACGCCCGCCGTCGCGCGTGTTGATCTCGCCCTCGCGGTGCTGTGCCGGATCGGCCCAGTACCGAACTTTGCGGGCCTCCATGCGGCCCATGATTTCCGTGAATTCGGCCTCGCTGACAAGAAACGCGTAATATTGGCGTGCCGCCTTGCCCGAGCCTGGTCCTCGAGAACGCGTCTCACGTCGATTTTTCTGCCCCTGATGCCGCACACGCCGACGCAAGGAAGTATTTGCCATCGCTGCAACACTTGCTCACAACGAACTCCCCCCACAAACCATAATCTGCTGCCCGGTAATCGCCGCGGCGGCATCGCCGATCAAGAACGCCACGAGCGCTGCGACTTCCTCCGCCTTCACATAACGCCCGATCGGCGGCACTACCGGCGCGCTCGACGCGCGATTCCCATCCTTCAGCATCGGCGTCTCAGTCGCAGCCGGCGATACGACATTCACCGTGATCCCGCGCGGCGCCAGTTCACGCGCCCACGAGCGCGCCATCCCGACCATTGCGGCTTTCGCCGCCGCATATTGACTGCGCCCAGCCGCGCCGTCCGACACCCGGCTGCCGATCAGCACGATTCGGCCGCCGTCGGGCATGGCCGGCAGCAACGCGTCTGCGAGCGCCGCGCTCGCACCGACGTGCAGCCGCCACATCGCTTCGCCGCTCGCCGCATCCAGTTGCCCGAGCGGCGCGGTCTTCATGAAACCCGCCGCATGCACGAGCCCATCGACTGCGCCGAGTTCAAAAGCGAGCGGTGAGATCGATCCAAGATCCCCAAGATCCACCGCCCGATGCTCGAAGCGCGGATCCGCCAGATCCGGCGCGGTGCGGCTCAGCCCAACCACGCGATAGCCGTCCGAGAGCAGACGCTGCGCGATCGCATGCCCGATTCCCGAGCTCGCGCCCGTCACGACGATTCGTTTTTCCGATTCCACTTGCAGTCCCGCCGTTCAACGCGAAGCCGCTTGAGGCGGCTTCGATTCAATTCAACGCGACGTCGTCCGCCGCGACCGATTCGATCGCGACACCCGCGAGCGTCTCGAACGCATGCAGGCTCGGGTGCGACGGCGTCGCGTCCGTAATCAGCGTCCACGGTTTTTCGATGGGCGCCCAGTGTTGCTGGCTGTCGCGGTTGAGCTTGTCGGCCGTCACCAGCACGAATACGCTCGCGGCCTGCCGGATCACGCACTCCTTCAGGTAGGCCTGCTCGGGCGTCGCCTCGCACAATCCGCGCCCCGGTACGACACCGTCGGCACCGAGAAACGCCTTGTCGACCGTAATCCGCGTCAGCGCAAGTTGGGCCAGCGCACCGAGCGTGCTCATGCTCGACTCGCGCACCTCTCCACCGATCAGCGTCAGCGGCACATGGCTGCCGGCCAAGCTCTGCACTGCAAGCAGGTTGTTCGTGATCACGTGAATATCGCGCCGGCCGGCAAGCGCAAGTGCTCGCGCCAGCGCCGCCGTCGTCGTGCCGCCGTCGAGGAACACCGTGTCGCCGTCGGCCACATGCCGCGCCGCCGCGATGCCGATGGCGTCCTTCTCCGCCTGAAAGCTATGGCGCCGTTCTTCGAGCGACTCTTCCGGCGCATGCGCGCTGACCGAGGCCGCGCCGCCGTACGTGCGCAGGATCAGTCCTTCATCGGCGAGCGCGCGCAAATCGCGGCGGACGGTAGCTTCCGACATCCCGAAGTGGTCGCACAACGCGGCCACCTCGGTCATGCCGGACAGGACGGCCTGGAGCATCGCTTCGCGGCGGCGGGCAACTTTCATGATCGAATCGGCGGAGGGTAGGGAGCACCGCGCATCGGCGCGGCGGGCTGCGGCGCCGATGCGCCGGCGCCGACGTAGTGTATCCATTTTCTCCACACTATCCCGCGCGCGCCGCATCCGAGCCACCCGCCACCCGCCGCCCGTTGCTATGCGGCGGCGACGCGTTCGCCTGCCGCCACCCAATCCTCCGTAACGCTCACGTACTTGATCCGTTGCCGGAAATAGGTGAACGCGACATGCAGGCGGCCGTCGGCCGACTGCACGATCGTCGGATACGAGAACTCGCGGTTCAGCTTGTCCGTCGAATTGTTCGTCATGCAATAGCCGTCGCCGGTTTCGAGGTTTCGCATCAGCGGCCAGGTGCGGCCGCCGTCCTTCGAGATGGCGACGGTCATCGGCGCTCGGGGCGCACCCCAAAATGCCGTCCCGTGCGCCGAGGCAGCCTGTGTCGCCAGCTCGCCGCTGTCTTCGGAGTCCTCGATGTCGTCGTACAGCGATGCACGGCGGCCGGTGCTCTGCGCGGCGCTGCTCGGATTGAATACGAGCGCCAGATGCCCGTTCGAAAGCGTGACGCATTGAATCGACGAGTTGTTGTTCGGCAGATCGAGCGGCTTCGGCACGTCCCATTCGATGCCGTCGCGCGACCGGCTCAAGTAGACATGATCGGCCCAGCGGCTACGGAATAGGGCGACGAGCGAACCGTCGGCAAGCGGCTGGATGCTCATGTGCACGCAGCCGACGCTGCCCGGCACCTCATGCCGGTGCCACGTCGCGCCGTTGTCAAGCGAGCGCATCACGACGCTGATATCGTCGTTGCCGGACCAGCGCTCGCCCGGCGCGACACGGCACAGAAACACGGGACACAGCCACGCGCCGTCCGGCGCAACGACGATCGGCTGCCGCACGAACGTGCCCGGCGTATCGAACAGCGTTTCGATCGGCCCCCACGTGCGGCCGTTATCCGACGAGATGCGGCGGCGCACGATCGACGTGTTCTGATGGCCGGACAACTGCGCGGTGTAGATCAGCCAAAGCTTGCCCTCAGGCGCTTCGAACAGGATCGGATTTTGCTCGGAGCGAGTCGGATCGTCCGACAGCCGCACCGGGGCGGTCCATGCGCTCGAGCCTGCGTCGAGGCGCGAGAGGTAGACGGAGATGTCGGGCACGCCTTCCTGCGTGCCGCCGAACCAGACGCACAGAAGGTCGCCGTTTGTCAGCGAGATGAGATTGGCCGCGTGATTCTGCACGGTGGCGGCGGGCAGGTAGGCGTCGATGCGAATATCGTCGCCTGCCGCAGGATGCAGGCGCCCGGGCATCGTCGTCGCCTCGTCGGGCAACACGGAAGAACTTGTCATGATCGAACCTCGTTTGCTTTCCACCAACCGCCGGTGCCATTGCCCACGCATGCGGACATGCGGGCGGGCAGGCCCCGGCGGGTCATTCGATTGGGATTACGCGTCGGACTGAGTCGCGTGGCGCACGCTGCTGCCACCCCCTTGAGAGCCGAACAGGCGCTCGAGACACATCACGATCGCCGGCACGACGAGCGCGACATACATGTTGTCGATGCCGAGGGGGTTGTGCAGCAGGTACCAGACCGTGGTCGCGATCGTCGCGACCACGAGCGCCCAAATCGCACCGCGGCTGCTGTTGAACAGCGGCAGATAAATGCCCATCAGCGCGACGACGGTGACCGTCAGACGCAATGCGCGGGTGAAGAACGACAGCGCGAGGATCTGCGGCACGAACAGCACGAAGATCAGCGGCACGAATCCGACGGCGAGCGAGATGAGCCGCGTCGCGCGCAATTCGCGTTCAGGCGTGGGCCGGTAGCGCGGCACGTAGAAGTCCTTGACGACCAGCGACGCGATGGCGAGCGCAACCGTGCTGACGCTCACGAAGATCGATGCAACCAGCGACACGGTCACGAGACCCGACAGCAGCGGGTGCATATGCTGCAGGAACACGGGCAGCGCATACAGGCCGTTCATGTTCGGAAACAGGAACTTCGCGGCAACCCCGAGCAGGCCGAGCGCGATCCCGATCGGCACGCAAAGCGCGGCGGCGATCAGCGTCGCATTGCGGGCATCGTTGGCGGATTTCGCGCCGCAAATTGCCTGGATGATGAACTGTGTCGAGAAGATCGCGCCGGCAGTGCCGATGATCCACGCGCCGATCGTTCCGCCGCCGAGCGAGCCGTTCCAGGTGAAGTAGTGCGCGGGCATCGCCTTGACCATCGGCGCGATGCCGCCCGTCATCGACAGCGCAACCCAGACGAGCACCGCAATACCGACGAGCTTGACCGCGCTATGGAAGATCGTCACGTACGCAACGCTTTTCAGGCCGCCGTATGCGAAGTAAATGGTGCTGACGATCGCGGTGATCAGCGCGGCGGTGGGCAGGTTGACCTTCAGCACGGTCGAGATCGCCGCTGCGCCGCTGACGTAGTTGCCCACGTTTACGATCAGCAGCGCGTAGATCATGACGGCCGACACGACGAGCTTCGCCGTGTTGCCGTACTTCTGGGCGATGAAACCCGAGATCGTGAATTCACCGGATTGATAGAGCCGCTTCGCCATGAACAGGCCGAACAGCAGGAAGCCGATCGAGGCGGCGAACACCGACCACGCGGCCGATACGCCGACCTTGAACGCTTCCTGCGACGTGCCGATCGTCGACTTGGCGCCGATGAATTCGGACATCAGCAGGATGGCGACCACGATCGCCGGCGTGGCGCGGCCGGCCACCATGAACTGCTCGGTCGTGCGACTGCGTAGCCGGATGCTGACCCACGCGGTGACGACGATATAGACCACGACGATCGCGACGATGATCGCGGTATCCCAGTCGTTGAACGTATTCATTCATGTCTCCGAATATTGGAAGAGTCGGACGCGCACGTCGTGCGCGTCTCGGCGGTACGGCCGCGCCTTGGGCCTTGAGCCCAGGCCTTAGGCCGCCTAGACCGTTTGAACCGCGCGCCGCGTCGCCAGGTCTCGTGCCTGTTTCAACGCTTCGAGCATGCTGCGTTCGTCGGCGATGCCTTTGCCCGCGATGTCGAACGCGGTGCCGTGATCGACCGAGGTCCGGATCACGGGCAGCCCGACTGTCACGTTCACGCCGGCCTCGAGGCCCATCACCTTGACGGGGCCGTGACCCTGGTCGTGATACATCGCGACGACGACGTCGAAATCGCCGCGCCCCGCGCGGAAAAACAGCGTGTCGGCCGGCAGCGGCCCTTCGACGTCGAGGCCGCGCTCGCGCAGCACCTTGACGGCCGGGATGATCTTTTCTTCTTCCTCGCCATAGCCGAACAGGCCGTTCTCGCCCGCATGCGGGTTGATCCCGCAGACGCCGATGCGCGGCTTTTCGATCCCTGCGCGAACGAGGGTTTCCTGCGCGCGCTCGATCGTCCGCTGCACGAGACCGGGCTCGATCTTGCGGATGGCATCGATGAGGCCGATGTGCGTCGTCACGTGGATCACGCGCAGCTTCGGCGCGACGAGCATCATCGACACCTCGGGGATGCCGGTCAGATGCGCGAGCATTTCGGTGTGGCCGGGGAAGATGTGGCCGCCGGCGTGCAGCGCTTCCTTGTTCAGCGGCGCGGTGCAGATGGCGTCGAGTTCGCCCTTCGAGGTCAGCTCGACAGTGCGCGCAATGTATTGGTACGCGGCATCTCCGGCAATCGAGGAGAGCTTGCCGTAGGGCAGGTCGTCCGGGATCAGGGCGAGATCGATGCAGTCGACTTCGCCGCATCGGAACTGGGCTTCGGCAGGCGAGGCGATCGAACGAATCGTCAGCGATACGCCCGCGCGGCGGCCGGCATCGACGAGACGCTTCGCATCGCCGATCACGAGCGGACGGCATGTCTCGTACACGGATTCGTGCGCGAGACTCTTCATGATGATTTCCGGGCCCACGCCGGCGGCATCGCCCATCGTGATGCCGATTACGGGACGATATGTCATGGTTGTTTCTCCGAGGGGTTCTTGCGGTACGGACGTATCCGCTGCGCGCGTCGCGGCAAGCGCTCGCCATGCGCGGCTGAGTGAGTCGGGCCGGCCGAATCCGCCGGCCTTCGTGACGACGGGCAGCAGGCGGCCCGCGTCGAGGGCGGCCATGCGCGGCACGCCGGTTTCGATTTCGTCGATGACGCGCAGCGACGTGACGCCGAGCGCGGACAGCAAGGCGCGCGCGGTTTCGCCGCCCGTGGCCACGAGGCCCGCTGCGTTGCGCGCGGCGGGCGCGAGATGGTCGGCCAGGCGCCGTGCGAGCAGCGCGCCGTCCGCGAGCGGCGCGCGTTGCGCCTGGCTCAGCGCGACGATCACGTGGCGGCCGCGCAGCAGTGCGTTCGATACGCGGGCCGTCAATGTCAGCGCGGCCGCGCTGACCGGGTCGAGCAGCGTCGCGGCGTCGATGTCCACGCGCTCGAGCGTTTCGCCGGCATCGCGCTGCAACGCGTCGATTTGGCCGTGGGAGACACTCGACATGCTGCCGACGACGACGAGCACGCCACGCGGATGCGCGGAAGTGCTGCCTTCGATTTCGCGTAACGTCGCAGTAGGGGCTTGTGCGATTGCCGTGCTGCTCGCATCCGCGTGTCCGCCCGTCGAAATGGATTTGGCCGACTCGACAAGGCGATTCCCGCCTCGGTCGTCGTCGTCGAAGCCCGCGAGCGTCGCGACGAGCGGCGCCGCGAGTCCGGCCGATCCGACCCAGTACACGTGTTCGAGCCGTGCCGATGCATCGGCGACGGCTCGCAGATCCTCATCGCTTTCGCTGTCGCAAACGACGGCATCGATGCCGTCGGTGAACCAGGCTTGCAACCGTGCGTTCAGTGCGTCCGCGCCGCCGCGCACCAATGTCAGATCCGCATGGGCGACGCGCAGGCTCGCCGAGGCCAGCATCGCGATCAAATCCGCCTTCCCGTCGAGGGCCTCGTTGCGCCACACTTCGGACGCTTCGACCGGCACGCCGAATACGAACTGCCGGCCGCCCACCGTCGTGCGGCCGGCGGCGGGGAACGCGGGCGCGACGATTGCCATGCCGGCACCGACCAGCGCGGCGATTTCGGCGGTGACATTGCCGCGCAGCGTCGAATCGATTTTTTTGTACAGCTTGCGCCCGGCGCCATGTGCGTGCCAGACCGCGACCGTCGCTCGTGCGGCGTCGGCCGCCGCGGCGCGGCGCGTATCGGTGTCGATGGCGAGCACTGCGGCGTCGGTGGATCCGCCGGCTGCCTGCACGCCAAGTCCGACGACACTCGCCAGGCCGATGGCGGCGCAGGTCACCGCGCAGTCGGCGGTGCCCGACAAGTCATCGCCGATCATCAGCAGCGATACGGGGGCGTTCGAGCGGGAAGTCATGGCAGCAGGCGCGCGTAGATCGATTTGATGTCGTCGTGCGTCAGCGTCTTCGGATTGTTGCCGAGCAGGCGCTTGACCTTCAGCGCGGCAACCGAGAGCGCGTCGAGATCCTGCTCGCCGACGCCGAATTGACGCAAATCCTGCGGGATGGCCAGCGCGGAGGTCCATTGGCGCAGGCGTTCGAGGAACGCTTCGGCGGCTGCCTGATCGGTGTCGTCATGCCGGGCGATGCCGAGCGCGTGAGCGACGTTCGCGAGGCGGCCGACGATCGCGTCGAGATTGAACGCCATGACGTGCGGCAGCAGCATCGAGTTGGCGACGCCATGCGTGATGTTGAACATCCCGCCGAGCGGATAGGCGAGCGCATGGACGGCAGCGGTGCCGGCCGCGGTCAGCGCGAGGCCGCCGTACATCGACCCGAGCAGCATCGCCTCGCGCGCCGCGAGCGAATGGCCGTTCTCGTAGGCTTGCACGAGATTCGCGCCGATGAGCCGCATCGATTCCATCGCGAACATGTCGCTGATCGGGTTCGCCTTCGTCGAAATGTACGATTCGAGCGCATGGATGAACGCGTCCATCCCGGTTGCCGCCGTGATCGGCTTCGGCAGATCGAGTGTCAGCGTCGCGTCGAGGATGACCAGTTGCGGCAGCAGATGGCGGCTCACGATGCCGACTTTGAGTGCTTCGTCCGGCAGGGTGACGATCGCGTTCGGCGTGACTTCGGAGCCGGTGCCCGACGTTGTCGGCACGAGGATCAGCGGCACGCCCGGCGCGGCGATCAGATCGATGCCGAGCCACTCGCGCAGCGGTTGGCTGTTCGTCAGCCGCACGGCGAATAGTTTCGCCGCGTCGAGCACGCTGCCGCCGCCGATCGACAGCACGGCGTCGGGGGCGAACGGTTCGATCTGCTCGTGAAACACGGTTTCGACGTTTTCGATCGTCGGCTCGGGTTGCACGTCGCGGACGATCAGCGTTTCGACGTCACGGCTGCGCAGTGCATCGACAACGCGCGCGATGACGCCGTTCGCTTCCATCACCGGCTGCGTGATCAGCGCGATGCGGCGCACCGGGCGGTCGAGCAAGGCAAGGCGCTCGGGCAGTTGATCGAGGCTGTTGGGCCCGTGCACGACGTGCTTGATGGTTTGGAAATGGTAAACGGTGCTCATGATTGCGGTCAGTCGATAGGGGACGAGGGGTGGCCGGGAGGGAGACTCGAGCGTGCGATTCGCCGCGTCGCTTGCGATGGATACGGTCGCTGCGGTTGCTGCGGTCGCTGCGGTCGCCGTGGTCGCTCAAGCTACGCGCGGGTAGTTCGCGAGCGCCTTCGCCAACCGCTCGCGAGCGGCTGCGTCGAGCGGCTGCGCCGGCGAACGAGCGGGGCCGGCCGGCATGCCGAGCATCTCGGCCGCCGTCTTCAGCACGACCGGCAGCGTGCCCATCGCGAAGGCGTCGCGCAGCGGCCGCAACGCTTCCTGCGCCGCGCGCGCGCCGGCGACGTCGCCAGCCTGGAAGCGCTGCCAGATCGACATCACGACGGACGGCACGGCATTGGTGGTCGCGGCCACCGCGCCGTCGCCGCCGGCGATCAACGTCCACAGAATCATCGAATCGGTGCCGGTGAAGACCGCGAAGTCGTCGCGACGCAGGTTGATGAGTTGCAGCAGACGATCGAAATCTCCGCCGCTGTCTTTGATGCCGCGGATGTTCGGAATCTCCGCCAAGCGGCGGACCGTGTCGATGTTCAGCGTCACGCCGGCTTTCGCGGGGATCGTATAGAGCATCACCGGCAGCGGCGTGGACGCCGCGATCCGTTCGTAGTGCGTGAACAGTTCCTGCTGCGTCGCACCGTTGAAATACGGCGTGATGACCGACACCGCATCGACGCCGGCGTCGTGCATCTTCGCGTTCAGCGCGATCACGTCGCGCGTGGCATACGCGCCGGTGCCGGCGATGACCGGCACGCGCCCGCGCGCTTGATCAACGGCGATCCGCGCGACGCGCAGTTTCTCGTCCTCGGTCATGCCGATGAACTCGCCGTTCGTCCCGAGTACGAACACGCCATGCACCCCCGCGTCGATCAGCCGGTCGACGAGCATGCGCAATCCGTTCTCGTCGATCTCCTCGTCGCGCGTCATCGGCGTGATCAGCGCCGGCACGATGCCTTTGAAAGTGATGGTCATGCTCGATACTCCGTGTTTGCCCGAGCGCCTCATCGCGACCGGGCGAATTCATCCTGCGCATCCGGCGCAACGAGCGCGCCGAGATGCGTCAAAACATCAGAACTTATGCCGCAGGCCGAGCGCGGCGACGATCTGATGCGAATTGCTCGACGCGGCGATCGGCCACAATTCGGCCACCGCCGTTTTGCCCGTCGAGTCGATACCGCTCGCCCGCTGGTAGGCGGCCGTCAAGTAGACGTCGGTGCGCTTCGACAGAAAGTAGTCGGCGCCCGCGTTGACTTGGTTGTAGTGTGCGTCGCTCGCGCCGTGACTGCGCGTGTATTCGTAGGCGAGACCCGCGAGGAGTGCCGGCGAGAGCTGGTAGCTGAAGCTCGCCTCGACGTTGTCGAACACGGGGCTCGCGCCGGCGAAGCGTGCGATCGGCGCGGCGGCGGCTGCCGATCCGAGGTCGTCGAACCGCGAATTCGAGTACACGAGGCCCACTTTCGCGGCGCCGAACGTGTAGTTGCCGCCGACCGTCACGACGCGCTGCGTCCGCGCCGAGGTGTATCCGGAAAAGATCGGCGTGTTGTTCGGCGAGATGGGCGCGGCGCCCGCTGTGCCGTCCCACAGCGCGGTGTTCGGGCGCGACGTGTCGATGTAGGAGGCGCCGAGCGCGAGCGGGCCGCGGTTATAGCCTGCGGCAAAGCTCCAGATGCGATTGTTGTTGAAATCGCCGGCCGTGCCGCCGAGGCTGAACAGTGCCGCGAAGCGCAAGCCGCTGTAATCCTGGCTCATGTACTTGATGCTGTTGCTGATCCGCGAATTCACGTACAGGTTGTCGGTGTCGCCAGGATGCGCGCCGATCCCGCCCGCCCATTGATTCGCGATGACGAGCGGGCCGACGAAATCGGCGGACGGCTCGTTCTGGCGGCCGAGCGTGACCGTGCCGAACGGCGACGCGAGACCGATCCAGGCGGCGCGGCCGAATTCGCGGCCGTTCTGGCCGAGCGTGCCCGTCGTGCCGCTGAAGCCGTTTTCGAGCTGGAAGATGGCCTTCAGCCCGCCGCCGAGATCCTCGGATCCCTTCATGCCCCAGCGGCTGCCGGACAGGGTACCGCTCGACATCTGATAGTTGCTGCCGCCTTTCTGGTTGTTCGTGTACACCAGCGACGTGTCGATCAGGCCGTACAGCGTCACGCTGCTTTGCGCGTGCGCCGCGGTGGCCGCTCCGATCAGGCTTAGCAGCACTAACGATGCCTTCTTCATCCGAGTCTCCATTGTTCTGTGTGAGGATTGAGCGATTCGATCATTGTTTCAGTGATTTCCCGACCATCTCGCGCTGCGTTCTGATCGGTGTAGTCATTATATGGGCTTGAATGATCGATTGGCTCAGTGTTTACCCTTTTGTTTGATTGAATCGATCAGAAATGATAGATCCTCTTGATCGGAGCGATCGAAGTGCGCAAGACACTGAGTCCGTTCTTGGAGAAAGGGCGGGGCGAGGAAGCGAGCGGGAATCGATGCGCGGGTATGACAAAGGCAAAGACAAAGCCCCGCGGGCCTTGAAGCTCGCGGGACTTTGCGCAGTCAGCCCGTCACCGGCCGGTGAGTTCGGGCAATGGTGTACTACCTAAAGCTTGTTTACAGCTTGTCGCGACGATTGGCCCCGTGACCGCGCGGCAGCCTGAATCGCGTTGCCCAAGGCGGCGTTGTCGTATCCGCGCCCGCCGATTCCCCACGCACCGTCCTCGGCGTACACGACGTTCACCCAGATCCGTTCCTGTACGAGTTTGCCGCTCGACTCGCGCGCGACGATCTCGGTAGCCTGCTCGATGAAGCGCCGCTTGGCTTCAGACGATGCGAGCGCCACGGCCGGCAGCTTCAGTTCGACGAACGCCGCGGCCGCCGCGGCACCGCCTGAGAAGATCCGGTTTCGGGGTAGAACGTTCAGCGTGCCCACGACGTTCGGCACCATGAACGCATTGTCTTGCAGCCCCTCGATTTCAAGCAGGGCGTTGGTCAGTTCGGAAAATACCTTCGCTTCGGCGTCGGAATTGAAGACGCCTTCGGGTACGGTCAATGTGATGGGCATGGCAATACCTCCAGATGGGTTGACTGGGACGTGTTATAAATAGCGATCGCTCTCTATAGAATACATACCAACCGCTCTCTATGCAATAGAGAGCAGATGCTCTATAAAATTTTTATGCGTTACTCGATCGAACACAAGCATGAGACCCGCGAGCGGATCCTCGACGCGGCCGCCCGCCTATTCCGGCGTGAAGGGTATGGCGGCTCCGGTATCGGGCCGCTGACGAAGGAAGCCGGCGTGACCAACGGCGCGTTCTACGGCCATTTCAAGTCGAAGGGCGAGGCGTTTCGTGCCGTCGTGCTGGCGGGCATGGAGCAAGTGAAGCAGGCGATCGCGATGCTGAAGGGCGAGCAGGGCGCGACGTGGCGCCGGTCGTTCATCGCGTTCTATCTCGGTCAGCGGCGCACTTGCGATCTCGGTGAAAGCTGCGCGCTCGCGAGCCTATCGCCGGAGGTGATGCGCGCCGACGACGAGACGCGCGAAGCCTATGAGCAGGTGCTGTCGTCGATCTTCGAGGAGGTCTCCTCGGGCTTGCGCGATTTGCCGGGCGACGACCACGACGATCGGGCGATCGCGCTGATGTCGCTGCTGGCCGGCGGTGTTACGCTGGCGCGCGCGGTGCGCGATCCCGCCATGTCGGAACGGATCGCGAGTGCGGTCGCACGCTATGCGACCGCGCTGACGGAGCCGGAGAAAGGGGATTGATGGGTGATTGACGATTGACGGGGGATTGACATGACCATGACCATGCTTGTGGCGCGCCTCGTCCGGCGCTCGAGCGCGGCACTCGCCGCGGGCGCTTTATGCGTGTTCTGCACATCGGTGGCGATGACACCCGCGCAGGCCGCCGGCGCGAAGCGCGAAGGCACCTATGTCGGCGATTTCAAGGGCTGGGAGGTCGTCTGCGACAACATCGAGCGTTGCACGGCAGAGGGCACCGATGACAGTGGAAACGGCGATGCGCTGGTCGTCTGGCTGCGGCGCGATGCGGGCGCCGACGGCGCGGCGAGGTTGCAAATCGCAAACGATAAGCCGTTCGATGGAAGCCACATGCACCTGGACGGTCATCCGTTCGCCGTCGATCGATCGAAATGGACCGAGTGGAAAGACAAGGACGCGCAGACATACGCGTACCGTCTCGCGACCGAGGATCCCGGCGTCATTGCCGCATGGGTGGCGGCCGCGCGAGATGCGAGCACGCTGAGCTTCGGCGGCACTTCCTCGGCCTCCGTACCCAAGCTATCCCTTGCAGGCTTGAGCGCGGCGCTGCTCGCCGTCGACGACAAGCAGGGCCGAGTCGGGACCGTGACGGCTTGGCGGCGCGCGGGCAACGCACCCGCATCGACGGTGCCGGCAGCCAAGCCCATTTCCATCATCGGCCCGGCGAAGCCGGTGCCCGATCTCTCGCCGGCCGAGCAGCACCGGTTGATCGCGGCGACGTTCGCGCGTTTTCATACCGACGTCAAACGTTGCATCGACGATGAAGGCAATGCCGACGACGGCAAGGCCGGACCTCCCGATGGCAGCACGGCCTCCGCGCTGACTGCCGACGAGGCGCTCGTCTCGCTCGGATGCGGGGATAGCGAGGCCTACAACCCCACGAGTCTCTGGTATCGCGTGACGCGTCATGAGCCGTTTTCGGCGAAGCCGTTCGATTTCGGCGCGCAGGCCCGCAACGGTAATGGCGACGACAACGACGTACCGCCGAACGAACTGACGAGCGCCGGCTACGAATCGAGCAAAGCCGAACTGAGCGTTTTCGACAGAGCACGAGGGATGGGCGATTGCGGGGCGATGACGACGTGGATCTTCGACGGCGCGAAGTTCGTGATGGCGCGGGAACGCTTCCAAGGAGAATGCGTCGGTCTCTTCTCCGACGATTGGCCATGGCTCTATCGAACGAAGCCATGAGCCTCGGCTGTCAAGACGTTCTGCAGCAACAGTTACAAGTTTGAAATACGACTATCGGACACGCCGCGCTATAGTTCCACCCAACCACGCTACGTATTCGAAGGTGAAACCATGAAATCACTCACAAGCATCGTTTCGTTGGCCGTCGGCGTACTCGCCGTCGGCGTCTCTACCTCGGCAATGGCACGGGTGGATATCGGCGTCAACATCGGCATTCCCGCTCCGGTGTACGTCGCGCCCGCGCCCGTTTATGCGCCGCCGCCTCCGCCCGTCGTGTATCAACCGGCTCCCGTCTATGCGGCGCCCGTGGTCGTGATCGGCTGGCATGGCGACCGCTACTGGGATGGCCGCCGCTGGTGGGGGCGCGATGAATGGCGCCATCATGGCGGCTGGGATCGCGATCATGGCCGCGGGTACGACCACGATCACGGCCATGGCTGGGGTCACTGACCGACAACGGGCCGATCGTAGGCAATCCTAAGCAGCAGGCAATCAGGGAAGACGTTCGGCGCATGCCTCGCGGCACGCGCCGGCACAAAAGAGAAACCGCCTTCGGCGTCACGCCGCAGGCGGTTTTTATTTGCAGCGTGCTCAGCGGTTCGCGCGCCCACCGAAAGCCGAATACAAGGCGAGGCGCGAGCGCGGCGTCGAACGAGCCGCGCGTTACTCGGCCGCTTCGGGTGCCATCCCGCCGACGACCGTGCTGAAACCGCTGTCGACGTGCATGATCTCGGCAGTCACACCGCTCGAGAGATCCGACAGCAGGAACGCGGCGACGTTGCCCACTTGCTCGAGCGTCACGTTGCGCTTGAGCGGCGCGTTCGTCGCGACGAAGTCGAGGATCTTGCCGAAGCCCTTGATGCCGCTTGCCGCAAGGGTCTTGATCGGGCCGGCCGAGATCGCGTTCACGCGCATGCCCTTCGAGCCGACCGAGGTGGCCATGTAGCGCACGCAGGCCTCGAGCGAAGCTTTCGCGACACCCATCGTGTTGTAGTTCGGGATGACCTTCTCGGCGCCGAGGTACGAGAGCGTCAGCAGCGAGGCGTTCGCCGACAGCAGCGGCAGCGCGGCCTTGGCCATGGCGGCGAAGCTGTACGCGGAGATGTCGTGCGCGATGCGGAAGTTCTCGCGCGTCATGCCTTCGAGAAAATCCCCGGCAATGGCTTCGCGCGGCGCGAAGCCGATCGAATGCACGAGGCCGTCGAACGAGGGCCAATGCTGGCCGAGCGAGGCGAACAGCGCTTCGATCTGCGAATCTTCGGCGACGTCGCACGGAAACACGAGTTCGCTGCCGAATTCGGCGGCGAATTCGGTGATGCGGTCCTTGAAGCGATCGCCGACATACGTGAAAGCGAGTTCGGCGCCTTCGCGCTTGCAGGCCTGAGCGATGCCATACGCGATCGAGCGGTTCGAGAGCAGACCGGTCAGCAAAATGCGTTTTCCAGCGAGAAAGCCCATGAATTCTCCTAGTCCTAGTGTTGTCGGTGCCTAGTGCCGCGTGCGTGCAGGCACGGCGCGGCAGTGGCGGATACAGGTTTGGGTAGAATTCTCTCACATTGCCACTTCCGATCTTCCGATGAAGGCGACAACGACGATTGGCCGACGCTCCTATTCACCGCGCGGCGCCCGCAAGTTTTGCACTCGGCATCTGCTGCTCGCCTGCTGTTTCGCCTGGTTGTTCGGCGCGGCCGCGCCCGCCCACGCCGTCTATGCGATCGCGCAATTCGGAGAGCCCAAGTACCCGCAGGGGTTCAAGCACTTCGACTATGTGAACCCCGACGCGCCGAAAGGCGGCACGCTCGTGCTGGCCAATCCGAACCGGCTCACGAGTTTCGACAAGTTCAATCCGTTCACGCTGCGCGGCAATCCGGCACCCGGCATCGAGATGTTGTTCGAGAGCTTGACGACCGGCAGCAGCGACGAGGTGGCATCCGCCTACGGCCTGCTCGCCGACGACATCCGCGTTGCCCCCGATCGCCTTTCGGTCACGTTTCATATCAATCCGCTCGCGCGATTTTCGAACGGGGATCCCGTGACGGCCGAGGACGTCAAGTACTCGTTCGACACGTTGAAGAGCCCGCAGGCGGCGCCGCAGTTCTCCGTCTTCTACGGCGATATCACGAAGGCGGTCGTCGTCGATCCGGCCACGATCCGCTTCGAATTTCGCCAGCCGAACCGCGAGTTGCCGCTGATCGCGGGCGCGATTCCGATCTTCTCGCACAAGTGGGGGCTCAAGAAGGACGGTACGCACGTGCCGTTCGATCAACTCGCGTTTCAGCAGCCGATCGGCAGTGGCCCGTACGTCATCGATCATTACGACGGCGGCCATACGATTACGTATCGGCGCGATCCGTCGTATTGGGGCGCGTCGCTGCCCGTGCGCGTCGGCACGAACAACTTCGACCACATTACCTACAAGCTCTACGCCGACCCCACCGCGCGGCTCGAGGCTTTCAAAGCTGGGGAATACGATGCGCTCGTGGAGTACATCTCGCGCAATTGGGCCCGGCGTGACGTCGGCAAGCGCTTCGACAACGGTGAACTGGTCAAGCACGAGTTTCGCCAGCACAACGGCGCCGGCATGCAAGGTTTCGTGATGAACCTGCGGCGGCCTTTGTTCAAAGACGTGCGCGTGCGCAAGGCGCTCGATCTGGCATTCGACTTCGAGTGGCTGAACCGGCAGCTTTTTTACGGCGCGTACACGCGGCTCGACAGCTACTTCGCCGACAGCCCGCAGCAGGCGTCCGGCATGCCGACCGCCGGCGAACTCGCCATTCTCGATCCGCTGCGGGCTCAACTCGACCCTGCCGTGTTCGGGCCGATGACGGTGCAGCCCAATACCGATCCGCCGGGCTCGCTGCGCGCCAACTTGCTCAAGGCGCGCGCGTTGCTGGCCGACGCAGGCTGGCACTATCGCGACGGGGCGCTGCGCAACGCGCAAGGGGAGCCGTTCAAGTTCGAGATTCTCGACGATTCGGGCGCGGCGATGGAGCCGGTGGCGCTGGCCTACATCCGCAACTTGAGCAAGCTCGGCATCCAGGCGAGCTTCCGCACGGTCGATTTCGCGCTGATCCAAAAGCGCTACGACTCGTTCGAATTCGACATGACCTCGCTGCGCTATCCCGACGTGCAGGTGCCGGGGACGGAGGAGGTCTCGCGCTTCGGCAGCAAGTCGGCCGACGAGCACGGTTCGGACAATCTGATGGGCCTGAAGTCGCCTGCCGTCGACGCGATCTTGCAGAAGCTCGTGCATGCGCAAACGAAGGATCAGCTCGTCGACGCGGCGCGCGCGCTCGATCGCGTGCTCATGCAGGGCTACTACGTCGTGCCGCAGTGGTTCAATACGACGCACCGCATCGCTTTCAAGCGCACGCTGCGTTACCCCGCGACGCTGCCGCTGTACTATTCGGCGGAAGACTGGATCGTGTCGACGTGGTGGCTCGCGCCGCCCGCGTCCGGCGGGAATGCCGCCGTGTCACACTGAATGCGGATCGCGATCCGCGCGTTTGCTTAGCTCGCTTAGCTCATCCACGGGTGCTCGATTATGTGGGGCTACATTCTCAAACGATTGCTGCTGATGATTCCGACGCTGCTCGGCGTGCTGACCGTGACGTTTGCCGTCATCCAGTTCGTGCCGGGCGGTCCCGTCGAGCAAGCGGCCTACGAGTTGCGCAAGGGCACGACCCAAGAGGGGCAGGCGCCGCCGTTCGGCCTGCGCGCGCACTCGGGCGTCGACGCGCAGCAGCTCGCGCAATTGAAAGCGCTGTACGGCTTCGACAAGCCGCCGCTCACGCGCTACTGGCTCATGCTCCAGCGCTTCGCCCGCTTCGATCTGGGGCAGAGCTACTTTCACCATCAGAGCGTCTGGTCGCTCGTCGTCTCGAAGCTGCCCGTGTCGATCAGCATCGGCTTATGGACGTTCTTCCTGACCTATCTGATATCGGTGCCGCTCGGCATCGCCAAGGCGATTCGCAACGGCTCGCCGTTCGACGTCGCCACGAGCCTCGTCGTGCTCGTCGGCTACGCGATCCCAGGCTTCGTGCTCGGCGTGCTGCTGCTCGTGCTGTTCGGTGGCGGCTCGTTCCTGCAGATCTTCCCGCTGCGCGGGCTGGTGTCCGACAACTTCTCGCAGTTGAGCCTGCTCGGCAAGGTCGCCGATTACCTCTGGCACATCGCGCTGCCCGTGACCGCATCGGTCGTCGGCAGCTTCGCCGTCGTCACGATGCTGACCAAGAACGCCTTTCTCGACGAGATCAAGAAGCAATACGTGCTGACGGCGCGCGCCAAAGGGCTGAACGAAAAGCGCGTGCTCTGGAAGCACGTGTTCCGCAACGCGATGCTGCCGCTCGTGGTCGGTTTTCCGGCGGCGTTCATCGGCGCGTTCTTCACGGGCAGCCTGCTGATCGAGACGCTGTTCTCGCTCGACGGTCTCGGGCTGCTCTCGTATGAATCGGTCGTGCGCCGTGACTATCCCGTCGTGCTCGGCACGCTGTACCTGTTCACGCTGATCGGATTGGCCACGAAGCTGATCTCGGACCTTTGCTACGTCTGGGTCGATCCGCGCATTCAATTCGAACGACTGGAGCGCTAACGTTGAGTCAAGTTCGCCCCCGTACCGGCGCCGATGCCGTGGCGCGCAGTGGGTTGCCGAGCGTGCTCGCTTCGCCGTCGCCGATGCGTCGCGTCTGGCTGCGCTTCAAGGCGCAGCGCCTCGGCTATTGGAGCCTCGTGGTATTCGTTGTCGCGTTCGCCGCGAGTCTGGCCGGGCCGCTCTGGTCGAACGACAAGCCGCTCGTCGTCCGCTACGACGGCCATTACTACTTTCCCATCGTCAAGACGTACGCGGAGACCACCTTCGGCGGCGATTTCCCGACGCCCGCCGATTACCTCGATCCCTATGTTCAGCATCGCTTGGCGTTGCCGGGCAATTTCGCGATCTACCCGCCGAACCGCTATTACTACGACACGCTGAACTACTTCTCGCGCGAGCCGAACCCGGCACCGCCGTCGCACGCGAACTGGCTCGGCACCGATGCCCAAGGGCGCGACGTCTTCGCTCGGCTTTTGTACGGCTTTCGCGTGTCGGTCGAGTTCGCCTTGGTGCTGACGCTGATCGGCAGTGTGCTCGGCATCCTTGCCGGTGCCGTGCAAGGGTATTTCGGCGGCCGCATCGACATCGTCGGCCAACGTCTGATCGAAATCTGGAGCGCGTTGCCCGAGCTATATCTGCTGATCATCTTCGCGTCGATTTTCGAACCGAGCTTCGTGCTGCTCGTGGTGCTGCTGTCGCTGTTCGGGTGGATCGGCTTGTCCGACTATGTCCGCGCCGAATGCCTGCGCAATCGGACGCAAGACTATGTGCGTGCCGCGCGTGCGATCGGGCTTTCGAACTGGCAGATCATTTGGCGCCATGTGCTGCCCAACAGCATGACGCCCGTCATCACGTTCCTGCCGTTCCGGATGAGCGGGTCGATTCTCGCGTTGACGAGCCTCGACTTCCTCGGCCTGGGCGTACCCGCGCCGACGCCGAGCCTCGGCGAGCTGCTCTCCGAGGGCAAGGCCAATCTCGATGCCTGGTGGATTTCGCTGTCGACGTTCGGGGTGCTCGTCGTCACGCTGCTGCTGTTGACGTTCATGGGGGATGCGCTGCGCAACGCGCTCGATACGCGCATCGCCGACGCGATGCGCGCGGGAGGCAATCAATGAGCGCACCGGTCATCGCACCAGGCGTTCCCGACGTGGCCGGCGAGCCGCTGCTCGAAATGGAGCATCTAGGTATCGCATTCGGCGACACCGTGGCCGTCGACGATCTGACGTTTGCGATCGGGCAGGGCGAGCGCGTCGCGCTCGTCGGCGAATCGGGGTCGGGCAAGACGGTTACGGCATTGGCGATCCTGCGGCTGCTGGGCGATGCGCGCGTCACCGGCGCGGTCCGCTTCGAAGGAGACGATCTGCTCGGCAAGAGCGAGCGGGCGATGCAGGGCCTGCGCGGCTCGAAAATCGCCATGATCTTCCAGGAGCCGATGACGGCGCTCAATCCGCTGTTTACGATCGGCGAGCAGATTGCCGAGACCATCGTCGCGCACGAGGGCGTGTCGGCGCAGCAGGGACGGGTGCGCGCCGTCGAGCTGCTCGCGCGCACGGGCGTGACCGACCCCGGAAAGCGCGTGCTCAGCTATCCGCATCAGCTGTCGGGCGGCCAGCGGCAGCGCGCGATGATCGCGATGGCGCTGGCGTGCCGTCCGCGCCTGTTGCTGGCCGACGAGCCGACGACGGCGCTCGACGTCACGATCCGCGCGCAGATCGTCGATCTGCTGCTCGAAATCCAGCGCGACGAGGCGCAGCGGCGCGGGATGGCCGTCCTCTTGATCACGCACGACCTGAATCTCGTGCGGCGCTTCGCCCAGCGCGTGGCGGTGATGGAAAAGGGCGTGCTCGTCGAAAGCGGCCCCGTCGAACGCATCTTCGAAGCGCCGCAGCATCCTTATACGCAGCGGCTGATTGCGAGCCGTCCGCAGCGGCACGTGACGCCGGTATTGCCGATCGCGCCCGTGCTGCTCGACGCGCAGGCCGTGTCGGTATCGTTCGCGACGAAGGCGGCCGGCCTGCGCGGGTGGTTCCGAGCGGGCCGCTTCGATGCCGTGTCGGACGCGACCTTGAACGTGCGTCAGGGAGAAACGCTCGGAATCGTCGGCGAATCGGGGTCGGGCAAATCGACGCTGGCGATGGCGCTGCTCGGCTTGCAGCGCACGGCGGCAGGCGCGATCGAATTCCAAGGGCGGCCGCTCTCGAGCTACCGCGGGCGCGAGCAAACGGATCTGCGCTCGAACATGCAGGTCGTGTTTCAAGATCCCTTCAGTTCGCTTTCGCCGCGGCAAACCATCGAGCGTATCGTCGGCGAGGGGCTGGCGCTGCATCGACCGCAACTGGACGCCGGCGCGCGTCGCGAAAAGGTGATCGCGGCGCTCCGTGAAGTGGGGATCGATCGAACGGCGCTCGCGCGCTACCCGCACGAGTTCTCTGGGGGGCAGCGGCAACGGATTGCAATTGCGCGGGCGCTGGTGCTCGAACCTCGCTTACTGGTGCTCGACGAGCCGACGAGCGCGCTCGACGTCTCCATTCAGCAGCAGGTGCTGACCCTGCTGACGACGCTCCAGCACAAATACAACCTCGGTTTCGTATTCATCAGCCATGATTTGGCGGTGATTGGCGCGATGGCGCATCGCGTCGCTGTCATGCAAAACGGAGCCATTGTTGAAACGGGGGACGTGGAAAGGATATTCTCCAATCCGACCCATCCGTATACGCGAAAACTCCTCGACGCGAGCCTGCAAGGGTAAATCCTGGCAATTGTCTGGGTAACCCGATTGTTTTTTTTAATTTGTTTTGACAATCGGTTACATCGTGGCTAGTATCGTCCAAACTTTTCACAATCCACTGATTCTTAAGCAAAACCTACCGACCAATGCAGCACCGATATATTGCCCAGGCTTGTACGCGTGTCGTCGCCGGGATGTTCATTGGCGTGTTGATGACGGCAGCAAACGGCGCGTTCGCAGACGTAACGAACAATTCACAACAAATCGCTTCTCCGGCCCTGACTCAAACCGAGTCGGACGCATCGTCCTCCTCTTCTTCCACGTCGAATACCGTAGCGGCAGCGGCGCAATCGTCTGATGACACGACGACGAGCGGCCGCGCCAAGGCGTTCCTGTCCGGCGTGGCCGGCAAGGCCGGCGATGTCGTCGTCGGCGCGCTGAATATGATTGGCGTGCGCTATCGCTGGGGCGGCAGCTCGCCCGATTCGGGTCTCGATTGCAGCGGCTTCGTGCGCTACGTGTTCCAAGACACGCTCGGTTTGGCGCTGCCGCGCCGCGCCGAGGAGATGAGCCGTGTCGGAGAAAAGGTCCGGATGGCGGATCTGAAACCGGGCGATCTCGTTTTCTTCAATACGATGCGCCGCAGCTTCTCGCACGTCGGCATCTACATCGGCGGCAACAAGTTCGTGCATTCCCCGTCCACGGGCAGCACGATTCGTGTCGACGATCTGGATGACGGATATTGGGAGAAGCGCTTCGAGGGCGCGCGCCGGATCGAAACGGCATTCTCGGCGAGCAAAGTCGACGATCTGCGCAAGCGCATTAGCGTGACGATCGGCGGCCCCGATCAGAGCGGCGCAGGCGACGCGGCTAGTATCGGTAGCAATTGATAATCGACGCGGCCTTGCGGCTGCACGCGCTATAACCGGTTTCGGCCGGAGAACGAAAAAGCCCGCTTCATTCGCAGCGGGCTTTTTGCTTTGTTGCGGCCGGGAGCAGGAATCAAGCCGCGGTGGCCACACCCGCGCGTCGTTCTGCGAGCTTGCGCTCCAACGCCGCATAGAGCTGCGAGACGGCGACTTCGCCAGCGAGGATTGCTTCGTTGCGATGCCCGAAGTCGCTCCCGCTCATCGCGGCCAGATTGGGACGAATGACGAAGTCGGCGTATTTCTCGAGCTCGTAGGTCTTGATCGTCTGTCCCATGATCGTAAACGTCTGCAGCAGCACGTCGAACGAGTTCTGTGTCAATGCCGATTGCGGATCGGCGGAGATGTCCACGGCGATGACGAAATCGGCGCCCATCTTGCGCGCGAAAGAAGCCGGCACGGGGCTAACCAGCCCGCCGTCGACATACTCGTGCCCGGCGATCTTGACCGGCTCGAAGATCGACGGAACGCTGCACGAAGCGCGTACCGCGATGCCGGTGTCACCTCGCTGGAAGAGGATCGGCTGGCCGCTGCGCAGATCGGTGGCGACGACGCCGAGCGGCTTGACCATCTTTTCGATCGGCCGATGATGCAAGGTGGTATCGACGTAGTTCTGCAGCGCGACGCCTTGCAGGAAGCCGCGCGTGCGGAACGGCATGGCCCAATCGCTGATCGACGCTTCGTCCATCGTCAGGGCCAGCTTATTGATTTGCAGACCGCTCATCCCCGAGGCATAGAGCGCCCCGACGACCGACCCGGCGCTCGTGCCGCAGACGATATCGATCTGCAGCCCGCGCGCTTCAAGTGCTTTGATGACGCCGATATGGGCGAAGCCACGTGCCGCGCCGCCGCCCAGCGCGAGCCCGATGCGAAGCGGCTTCGGCGGGGCTGCCGGCGGCCGGGCCGGCGCGGCGTTCGATTCGTTCGTGCGAGTGGCGGGCGATGCGCAGGCCGCGAGCAGGGCCGAGGCGCACGCAATCGAAAATCCGCGGCGGGTGAGGCGGGGGGAAGACGGTTTCAACGGTTTTCTCCGGCGGCGCGCCGAACCTTCGGCACGCATCGATGCGCCGGATGGAATTTGAAAGCCAGGCCGGCACGCCGCGCGGGACGCGGCGCGCGCACATCATACGGCAAAGCGATCGGGCGCGGCTGAGTGGCTGCTCGGCTCGGCGCGCCGTGCTCGGCTTGTTCGGCGCCGGGCGTTCGGCGCAAGGCGCCGGGTATAATCGGCGTCTATTTCTCTTTGCTCGACGGCACGCCGCTTTTTGCTTTTGTGGATGCGGATGCCCTCGAACTATCGACGCTACCTATGACCACCGTCCGTACCCGTTTCGCTCCGAGTCCCACCGGTTTCATCCACCTCGGCAACATTCGCTCCGCGCTTTATCCGTGGGCGTTCGCTCGCAAGATGCAGGGCACGTTCATCTTGCGGATCGAAGACACGGACGTCGAGCGCTCGACGTCGGCATCGGTCGATGCGATTCTCGAAGGGATGGAGTGGCTCGGCCTGAACTTCGACGAAGGCCCGTTCTATCAGATGCAGCGCATGGACCGTTATCGCGAGGTCGTCGCGCAGATGCTCGAGCAAGGGCTCGCGTACCGCTGCTATATGTCGATGGAAGAACTCGAGGCATTGCGCGAGCGCCAGCGCGAGGCCGGTGAAAAGCCGCGCTATGACGGCACGTGGCGTCCTGAACCCGGCAAGACGCTGCCGACGCCGCCGGCCGGCGTCGAGCCCGTGATCCGCTTCAAGAATCCGCTCGACGGTGTCGTCGCTTGGGACGATGCGGTCAAGGGCCCCATTGAAATCTCGAACGACGAACTCGACGATTTGGTCATCGCTCGGCCCGACGGTACGCCCACGTACAACTTTTGCGTCGTCGTCGACGATCTCGATATGCGCATCACGCACGTGATCCGCGGCGACGATCATGTCAACAACACGCCGCGGCAGATCAACATCCTGCGCGCGCTCGGCGGGCAGACGCCCGTCTATGCGCACTTGCCGACCGTGCTTAACGAAGCCGGCGAGAAGATGAGCAAGCGTCACGGCGCGATGAGCGTGATGGGGTATCGCGACGTCGGCTATCTTCCCGAAGCGGTGCTCAACTATCTGGCTCGCTTGGGCTGGTCGCATGGCGACGCCGAGATCTTTACGCGCGAGCAGTTCGTCGAGTGGTTCAATCTCGAGCACTTGGGCAAGTCGCCCGCGCAGTACGACCACAACAAGCTGAACTGGCTCAACAACCACTACATCAAGGAAGCAGACAACGCGCGGCTTGCCGAGTTGGCTAAGCCTTTCTTTGCCGAACTCGGTATCGCTGAAGCCGCGCTTGCGCAGGGCCCCGATTCGGCCTCCGTCATTGCATTGATGAAGGATCGTGCGACGACGATCAAGGAGATCGTCGAGAACGCAGCGATGTTCTATCGCACGCCGGCGCCGGAAGCCGAAGCGCTGACGCAGCACGTGACCGATGCGGTGAAACCTGCGCTTGCCGAACTCGCCGCCGCGCTGCGCGGTTGCGAATGGACGAAGGAGGGCGTGGCCGCTGCGCTGAAGGCGACGCTCGCCGCACACAAGCTCAAGATGCCGCAACTGGCGATGCCCGTGCGCTTGCTCGTGGCCGGCACGACGCATACGCCGTCGATCGATGCGGTGCTCGTGTTGTTCGGGCGCGAGCGTGTGGTGAGTCGCATCGAAGGCGCGCTGTCGGCGTGACGAGCTAGTCTCTTCGTCGATCGTTTTGCAGCGATATGCAAAAAGTTCGGCGAAGGGTATTTACAAGACGGATAGAGACTTATATACTCTCATTTCTGTTCTGCAAGGGGGTATAGCTCAGCTGGGAGAGCGCTTGCATGGCATGCAAGAGGTCAGCGGTTCGATCCCGCTTACCTCCACCAAAACCGCAGACAGTCTCAAAGAAAAGCTCTGGATTTCCAGGGCTTTTTCTTTTTCTACGGTCCGTAGAGTTCTCCTCGTATTCTCGCGTTTGCGTCCGCGTTGCACGCAGCGTACCTCGCACCTAAAATGAGCTTCGGCATGCTTGCCGCACATCGCGGCCGGCCTTTCTCTCGCACGGGAACCCAATTCCCTACGGGAGCCACGTACTAGGAGAGGACGGTGAAGCCCTCTGAGGCATTGAGCCAACATCGAGACGATATCCGGCGTATCGTCGCTGCCAACAAAGCTGTGAACCCCCGCGTGTTTGGTTCGGTGGTACGCGGCGAGGATGCGGATGGCAGCGATCTGGACATCCTCGTCGACCCGCTTCCCGAGACGTCGCTGTTCGATATCGGTGGCATCCAGTACGAGTTGCAGGATCTGCTGGGCGTGCCGGTGGACGTGCTCACTCCGAAAGGCCTCTCGATCAAATTCAGGGCGGCGGTATTGGCGGAGGCTGTGCCTGTATGAATGCGAAGCAACGACGGATGAGGCTGCCGGACTACCTTTCGCATATCCGTGGGGTTGATGTCATCGCGAGCTGCTGATCCCATGCGTCAGTAATGCAATCACGTGCCGACCGATCTCGCGCGCGCTCAGACTGCGCCGCGCGGCGGTCGTATTCCAAAGTCCCGACGTGGCCAGCGGCAGCATCGTCAATCCGACCGCCGATTCGATGATGAGCGACGGCTCGAGATGTGCATTGAGCAGGCCTTCGCGCTGCCATCGCACAATGCGGGCGAGCGCCGCGTTCTGATCGGCATCGCCATATCGATCGTTCATCCGCTGACGAAGTATCCCCCCCTCGCTGACGACTTCGCGTATCCACAGCGGCGCGAACCAGGGATGGTCTTCCGAAACCTTCACCAAGCGTTCGACGAGGTCGGTGATCGCGGCTACCGGATCGTCAAGATGCTCGAACGCGCCGCGTATCGTTTCCCGTAGCGGGATAAAGCGCTCGTCGATGAGCACGTCGATCAACTGCTCTCGCGTGTGGAAGTAGTAGTGCATCATCGCCGACGTCACGCCGGCCTCGCGGGCGATCTCCCCGAGCGTCGTTTCGACGATGCCTTGCCGTGCAAACAAGCCGAGCGCGACGTCAAGTAGTTTCTCCCGCTGCAGCGGACCTCGGGCGGTGCCCGACGGCCGGCCGGGCCGGCGCCGCGGTGCCGCCGGTTCCGCGGATTTGGACACAACGCTAGCGCGGCGGCCTGCCACGCGCTCCGGCCCGGCGGATTCTGGTTTTCGTTCGGACATGCTTGTGTTTCGGTTTGGTGCTGTCTACGCGGTGGAGCGGTGACACGGTGAAACATAGTCTCACGATTCGTCATTTGACAGCAGGCCGTCTCGGGGCATATATTAATTTTCGAGTTAATTAATATTGGCGCCGGACCACGAACCATGGAATTGCAAACATCGCCGCACGCCGCGGCAGGCCGCGTGGCAGAAGAGGCCGACCTGCCGCGGTTTCCGCCACTCAGGTTGCTGTTTCCTGCATTGCTGCTTGTCATGCTGCTGGCGGCGCTCGACCAGACCATCGTCTCGACCGCGCTGCCCACGATCGTCGGTGAGTTGGGCGGCCTTGACCAACTATCGTGGGTTGTCACGGCCTATCTGTTGTCGTCGACGATCGTCGTTCCGCTCTACGGGAAGTTCGGCGACTTGTTCGGCCGGAAGATCGTGCTGCAAATCGCGATCGCCATATTTCTAGTCGGGTCGGCGCTTTGCGGGCTCGCGGAAAACATGCCGCAGCTGATCGCGTTGCGCGCGTTGCAAGGGCTCGGCGGCGGTGGGTTGCTCGTCGTGACGATGGCTGCGATCGGCGATGTGGTGCCGCCGGCCGAGCGCGGACGCTACCAAGGCATCATCGGCGGCGTATTCGGCCTCGCGACGGTGGTCGGTCCTTTGCTAGGCGGATTTCTGGTCGAGCATTTGTCCTGGCGCTGGATTTTCTATATCAATTTGCCCTTGGGCGCGGTCGCGCTTGCGGTTGTCGGCGCGGTGTTCAAGCCGCGTACCGCGCTCGTCGAACATAGAATCGACTACATGGGGGCGGCGTTTCTTGCCTCGGCGCTGACTTGCATTATTCTTTTCACGAGCGAAGGCGGCACCGTCATGCCTTGGTCGTCGGCGGAGCTTTGGCTGACACTGGCGCTCGGAATCGTATGCGGATGCGGCTTCGTTTACGAAGAAAGGCTGGCTGCCGAACCGATCATTCCGCTCGAGCTGTTCCGTCAGCGGACATTCGTTCTGTGCAGCTTGATCGGGTTCATCATTGGCGTGTCGATGTTCGGGGCGGTGACGTTCCTGCCGCTTTATCTGCAGGTCGCGAAGGGATCCACGCCGTCCGAGGCCGGTATGCAGATGATGCCGATGATGGGTGGGTTGCTCGCGATGTCGGCGCTTTCCGGCCAGCTTATCAGCCGCATCGGCAAGTACCGGATGTTTCCGATCGTCGGCACGTTCCTGGTCGGCGTGGCCATGACGCTGCTCGCCACGGTGCAACTCTCGACACCGCTGCGCGTGATGTATGCCTACCTGGGGCTGCTTGGCTGTGGCATCGGATTGGTCATGCAGGTGCTCGTGCTGGCTGTCCAGAATACGGTCGAATTCAAGCACATGGGGGTGGCGACATCGGGAGCCACGCTATTTCGTTCGATTGGTGGCTCAGTGGGCGTGGCGGTGTTCGGCGCGCTGTTCTCGCATGGACTCGAAGCGCGGCTCGCTGCGATGGCCGGGCCCGACACCGAGCTGCCGCAAGCGCTCACGCCCTCGGCGATCGCTCAACTGCCTGCCGATCTGCATGACAAGTACCTTTCGGCTTTCGCCGGCGCGATGCACGCGGTGTTCGTCGCTGCGGCGATCATCGTCGTGTTTGCATTCGTACTCGCCTGGCTACTCGAGGATGCGCCGCTACGGGCCGCGCAATGACTTTGTCCAGATCGGCGGCGGGATTGACGCGCTCCAAGTAATCCGTATAGGGTATCCACACCGTCGGAGACGGATTCGCCGCCATCCCTGGTCCCGGTCTGGCGACACCGATTACCAGACATTGGATACATGACAGACTCATTCGAATCACGTTCGGCGCGCCATATCCCGGTCGCGCCGCCCCATGTTCTCGTTCAGGCGCGCCATGGTTGGCTGCTCGCCAATCCCAACGATTTCTTTCTGGGGCGTGCGATCGTCGAATACGGCGAGTATGGCGAAATCGAGGCGCAACTGCTGGCCCAGTTGTTCGTTCGGCCCGGCGCCGCGGTCGAAGTGGGGGCCAACATTGGAACGCACACGGTGGCGCTGGCGAAGCGCACGCGCGAGTTGGGGCGCACCCTGATCGCGTTCGAACCACAACCGTTCCTGTTCCAGAATCTCTGCGCCAATCTCGCGCTAAACAGCCTGACGAACGTGCGTGCGTGGCCCTGGGCATGCGGCGCAAAGGCCGGCACCGTGTATTTCGATGTGCCCGATTATGAGTCGCCCGGCAACTTCGGTGCCGTTGCCATGACGCAGGATCCCGGGCCCGCGTCGTTGGCCGTTCCTTGCGTCACGTTGGACGATGCGATCGGCGGGCAGGCGGTTGGGCTGCTGAAGATCGACGTCGAAGGCGCGGAGCTGGACGTGTTGCGTGGGGCTGAGGCAGTGATCGAGAAATCGCGTCCGGTGCTGTACGTCGAGAACGACCGGATCGCGCTTTCGCGTGCGTTGATCGAATGGATCTGGGCTCGAGGTTATCGGCTATGGTGGCACTTTCCCCCGCTATTCAATCCCGAGAATTTCTTCGGCAATTCGAACAATCTCTATCCCACGGTCGTATCGTGCAACATGCTTGGACTGCCGCGCGAAATGACTGTCAATGTGGTAGGCCTCGAGGAGGCCACCGATATCGACTTTCACCCCTTGGTGGCATACGCACCTTAGCTAAGCAAAGCCGGCCTCCGCGCAATGCATCGTCGCGCTCGTGGGTGACGGCTTCGCTTCAGCTACCGCTACCGCTGCCGCCGCGAGCGTGCCGTTCGCGCCTTGACCGGTTCGGCGAAGCCGGGGATCCGCATCAACGTCGCCTTGACCTGCTCGGGCGTAATGAGCCGCGTACATTCGAACTGGCGCGGCGTATCTTTATGGCGCGGACACCAGAAGAAATCCTGATGATCGAAACGGTGCCGCACATCGTTCCAGCAGCTATTGCACGTGTGATAGTTGATGACGCGAAACGGCGTAGCGAACTCGTTGGTTTCGTGCGTGAAGCCGCTAATCATCACCACCGGCGTGCGCGCGGCCCAAGCGAGCCAGGCGAGCCCGCTCGATAGCCCGACGAAGAGGCTGGCGTGCTTGAGCCAGCGAGCGCGCTCCTGGATAGGTCGATCGCCGGTCTCGTCCTCGGCGCCGTGCGGAATGTGGTTCCAGACGAGCCCGAACCCATGCGTCGGCTTCTGGTCGATGCAAACCACACGATATCCCTGCTGCTTCAGAAAGGCGACGATCTCGCGCCAGCCAGTAGGGTGGTTCCAGTATTTGCATTGCGTCGAGCTTTGCACGGCGATCACGGCATAGGGCTCTTCCATGGGCCGGCTATCGTCTTCGAGCGAAAGCAGCGGCGGCTCCTCGGTCGGATCGACGCCGAGAATGTAGCCCGCGGTGCGGTGCAGGCCGACATGCCGGAAATCGCATGGCTGCCAGATGTGATCGTGGTCGTCGAAGAACAGTCCGATGTTGTAGGTCGCGTAATAGCGCTCGGGCCGCACCTGCTCGTGCGTCACGAACTCGATCTCCGGATAGGCGCCCGCGAACAGCGGGATGAGCTTGTCGGACATCGCACAGGTGAGGGTGCAACCGTGCTTGCGCTGAAATTTGACCGCGTAGGGAAACCAGCCGACGAGATCGCCGAGCGTGCCCACGGGGAATTGAATCAGCACGGGGCGATCGGCCGCGTCGTACACATGTTTGAGCAGCGGCTCGGAATCGGCGGGCGCGCTGCGATTCCAGACTTCGATCGAAAAGCGCACGTAGTACTTTTTGCTGCTGGCGACGAATCCGGCCGCGAGCTCGGTCTGAAAGAGGATGTTGCCGGTCTCGACGTCGCGCAGGCACACGCGCCAGTCGCCTTCGGGCAGGGCCACGCGGCAGCCGTCGTTGAAGTCGAAGCGGATGCCTCGTGGGCCCGTCTGCGTTGGAACCTGGGCCGGCGCGGGAAATGCCGGCTTGATGGTCGGATCGCCGGGGTGTCCCGACGCGGGCTCCGCGGTGACTGACGGCTCGGCGGCCGATGCGGACATTTCCGAAGCCGCTGATGCTGCGGGCAAGTCGGTGACGGAAGTTGCCGGAACGGACGAATCGGCCATATTCATGTACTCGGGTGGGCGGCGAGCCCGCGGCTCGCAGCGGTTATCGATGGCTAGGCACACGCCGCACACGGGGTTTCGTCCGCGGAAAACGACGGGGCGCATGCATCTTAACGGACCGAGCAGCGGAAAAGTTTATGTCGATCGGCCTCGGAGATGTCCGCCGATCGCTGGGGCGATTCTTAAAAATTTTTCGCAAACCCCTTCAGATTTCATAAGATATGCCGATTAGAAGCTAACGTGTCCCCGCGCTGTCGCCGGCCGAACAACGGAAAAAAACGCCACGAGTCCGCAAGACCGACTCGTTTTGATGCTCTGAGCCCTTGACTTGACCCGCATCCTCCATGCCGCGATCCGTGCTGTCTGACCTGCGCGCAGCATGCCTGCCGATTTCGGTGGTGTCTGACGCCGCGTGCGTCGTCGGTCGGGATGACCTTGCTGCCTGTTCGGGCCGCGCCGCGCTCGGATGAAGCCGATCACTTTTCGCCGCAAGTACGGCATACACCGCTTCGGCCAACGCCGCGCACGCCTCCCGGGCCTGCTGCTGTCGCTGCTCACGGCACTGACGGTCGCCGCTTGGACGGCCCGGCCCGCCCGGGCGCAAACCGACGTCTACGTCTCCTCCGGCAGTAACGTCGCCGACTACACGGTCTCCGCCAACTTCTCGCAAATCATCAATGCGGGAGGCGCAACCACCAGCACTACCGTCAGCAGCGGCGGGACGCAGGTCGTTTCGTCGGGCGGCGTCGCCAGCACCACCGTGATCAGCACCGGCGGCCAGGTATTCCTCTCGGGCGGCGCGACGGTCGGCACGCAGGTCAGCAGCGGCGGCTATCAGGAGGTCGATGGCGGCGGCACCGGAAGCGGTACCGTCATCAACAGCGGCGGCGTCGAAACCCTGATGAGCGGCGGCAGCGAAACCGGCGCAACGATCTCCGCCGGCGGCACGCAAAACGTCAGCAGTGGCGGTGTCGATTCCGCCGCGCAGATTGCGGGTTCGCAAACCGTCTACTCAGGCGGCCTGGCCGTCAGCGCAACCGTCGGTAGCGGCGGCGGGCAGCTGGTCAGCTCGGGAGGGACGGCAAGTGCGACGACGCTGCTGTCCGGCGGCCTGCTGACCGTCAGTTCGGGCGGCTCGGCGACGGGCATCGCGCAATCCTCCGGCGGCGCACTGATTACCGACACGACGGCGGCGCTGATCAGCGGCACGAATGCGCTCGGCGCGTTCAGCATATCGGGCGGCATCGCGTCGGGGCTGCTGCTGGAAGACGGCGGCCTGCTGACGGTGTCGTCGGGCGGGACCGCGAGCGCGACGACGGTCGGGTCGTCCGGCCAGCAGATCGTGTCGAGCGGCGGCACCGCATCGGCAACCGTGGTCAGCAGCGGCGGCATCGAGACCGTGCGGAGCGGCGGCACAGATAGCGGCACGACACTCTTCGGCGGCCAGCAGAATATTTCGGCTTCGGCTACGGCGTTCAGCACCCTCATCGGCCCGGGCGCGACGCAGACCGTGTTCTCTGGCGGCCGGGCTTCGGCTGCCATCGTGAGCAGCGGCGGAGCCCAGTTCCTCGCCAGCAACGGCCTCGCGTTCAGTACGACTGTCTTTAGCGGCGGCGAGCAAAGAATGAGTTCGGGCGGTTCGGCGGTCGGCACGAAATTGAGCGGCGGCCAGCAGTTAGTCATGACTGGCGGCGTGGCGAGCACGACGACGGTTTACGTCGGCGGCAGCCAAGTCGTATCGAAAGGCGGCATCGCGTCCAGCGCGACGATCAGCAGCGGCGGCACGCAGATCGTCAACTCGAACGGTTCGGCGGTGGCCGCGGTGGTCAGCAGCGGCGGCGAGCAGATCATCGCAGCCGACGGCGTCGGCAGCAAAACGACGATTTCGGGCGGCGGCGCGGTGGTCGTTTCGAACACCGGGTTCATGATAAGCACGACGCTGCTCAGCGGCGGCAGTCTGACCGTCAGCGCCGGCGGCGCTGCGAGCGCGACGTTCCAGTCGAGCGGCGGCGCGCTGATCGCCGACACCAACGCGTTCCAGGTCAGCGGCACCAACGCGATCGGCTCGTTCAGGATTTCCGGCAAACTCGCGTCGGGCGTGCTGCTGGAGAACGGCGGCGTGCTGACGGTGTCGTCGGGCGGCACCGCGAGCGCCACGACCGTGCGCCTTGGCGGCAACGAAAACGTGCTGTTCAGCGGCGGCGATTTCAGCGCGACGATCAGCAGCGGCGGCGTGCAAACGGTGATGTCGGGCGGCAAGGCGACCGCGACGACGATTCGGACCGGCGGCCAGCAGTTCGTCAGTTCCGGTGGCATCGCCTCGAGCGGCCTGGTCAGCAGCGGCGGTACGCAGACCGTGCTGAACGGCGGTATCGCGACGAGTTCGGTCGTCAGCAGCGGCGGTCAGCAGAACGTTTCGTCGGGCGGCAGTTCGCTTGACTCGAAGCTTTCGGCGTTCGGCACGCAAAGCGTGTTCGCCGGCGGCATCGCGACTTCCACGACCGTGCGCAGTCTGGGCGACCAAAACGTCTACTCCGGCGGGATCGCGTCGGGCACGCTGAATCTGGGCGGGGTGCAGACGATCAGCTCGGGCGGGTCGGCCGTGTCGGCCACAGTGAGCAGCGGCGGCGGGATGATCGTCAGCTCGGGCGGGGTGGCGAGCGGTACGGCGTTGGTCAGCGGCACGCTGACCGTCTATGCGGGCGCTGCCGCATCAAATACCGCCATCAGTGGTGGTGGTTCGGCCTATCTGTCGGGCGGCGCGGCGAACAGCACGGCCATCAACAGCGGTGGCTATCTGGAGGTCGATGCCGGTGGCACCGCCAGCAATACCACGGTCGGCAGCGACGCTAACGAAGCTGTGATGAGCGGCGGCGTCGACACGAGCGCGACGATCGACGGCAACGGCATGCTGACCGTCAGCAGCGGCGGTATAGCCACTGGCGCCGCGATCCTCACCGGCGGGGCGCAGACAGTCATGTCCGGCGGCGCGACCACCGGCAGCATCATCGCCGGCGCGCAGACGATTTCGTCCGGCGGTTCGGATACTTCGGCGACGGTCAGCTCCGGCGGCGTGCAGACCGTGCTCGCCGGCGGCTCCGCATCGAGTGCAACGGTGCTGTCGGGCGGGACACAAACGCTAGAAGGGGCCGATTCGTATGCGTCGATCGCCGCGGGCGCCACGCAGAGCATCGGCAGCGGTGGCGTCGATACCAGCGGCGGCATCGCCGGCATCCAGAACATTTCGTCGGGCGGCGTCGCTAGCGGCACGCTGATATTCGTCGGCGGCACGCAGAATATCTACGGCGGCGGCGCGGCAGTAAACGTCCTGGTGTCGGGCACGCAGAACGTGTCGTCGGGCGGTGTTGCGTCGAACACGACGATCGGCACCGGCGCCGTGCAGAACATTTCCGCGGGCGGCTCTGAGACCGGTACTCAGATCGAGGGCACGCAGAACATTTTCTCTGGCGCCGCGGACAGCGGCGCGGTGGTGGCGTCAGGCGGTGCGCAAGTCGTATTCGCCGGCGGCACGGCAAGTGGTGCCACGGTGGCGTCCGGCGGCGCGCAGAACCTATCCGGCGGCACCGCGAGCAGCACCACGATCGCCGCCGGCGGAACGCAGACGATCTATGCGGGCGGCTCGGCGGCCAATGCAATGGTGTCGGGCTTGCAGATCATCGCATCGGGCGGCGTCGACAGCGGCGCGCAGATCGTCGGCGTGCAAACGGTATCGTCGGGCGGCACGGCGACCGGCGACGTCGTTTCGGCGGGCGGTGTGCAGAACGTTTCATCCGGCGGCGCGGCGAGCGGCGCGACGATCGGTTCCGGCGGCGTGCAAACGCTGTTCGGCGGGGGCGCCGCGTCGGGCACCGTGGTCAACAGCGGCGGGGCGCAGAACCTGTCGGGCGGCGTCGATGCCGGCGCGACGATCGCCGCGGGCGGGACGCAAACCGTGCTGGCCGGCGGTTCGGCCGGCGGGGCTGCGGTTTCCGGCGTACAAAACGTTTCGTCCGGCGGCGTCGCCGCCAGTGCGACGGTTGCCGCAGGCGGCCTGCAGAACGTCTATGCGAGCGGCTCGGCGAGTGCGACGACGATTGCTTCGGGCGGGACGCAGAACCTGTCGGGCGGCGTCGATTCCAGCGCGACGATCGCCGCAGGCGGTACGCAAGCTGTGCTGGCCGGCGGTTTGGCCGGCGGGACGGTGGTTTCCGGGGTACAAAACGTCTCGTCCGGCGGCGCTGCTTCGGGCGCGACAGTCGCCGCGGGTGGCGTACAGAACGTCTATTTGAGCGGTTCGGCGAGTTCGGCGACGATTGCTTCCGGGGGGACGCAGAACCTGTCGGGCGGTTCCGCGACCAGTGCATCGATTGCCTCCGGCGGTGTGCAGAACGTGCTGTCCGGCGGCCTCGCGATCGATACGATCGTCAGTAGCGGCGGGACGCAGAACGTGTCGTCGGGCGGCACAGTTAGCGCGACCGACTTGATGTCGGGCGGTATCCAGAATCTGTTCAGCGGCAGCGTTGCCGAGGGTGTCGCGGTCGGTAGCGGCAGCACGCAGAACGTGTCGGCCGGCGCGACCGTCAGCAGCGGCACTGTCGCTGCCGGCGGCACGCAAACCGTGTCCGCCGGCGGTTCGGCGGTGACGGTGCAAGTGTTCGGTACGCAGAACGTATTGTCCGGCGGCGTCGCTTCGGGTTCGACGATCGCAGCGGGCGGCGTCGAGAACATCTCGTCGGGCGGCACCGACATCGGCACGAACGTGTCCGGCGGCACGCAGACCATCTCGGCTGGTGGCGTGGCGAGCGGCGCGATGGTGCTTGCCGGGGGCATGCAAGCCGTGTCGTCCGGCGGCAGTGTGTCGGGCGCGACGATCGCGTCCGGCGGTACGCAGAATGTATCGGCGCAGGGCAGTGCCTCGAATACGACCGTCGGATCCGGCGGCGTCCAGAACGTTTCGTCGGGCGGTGACGACATCAACGGGGTGATCTCGGGCGGCACGCAGAACCTGATGGGCGGCGGCATCGCTTCCGGAACAGCGGTGTCCTCGGGCGGTGTGCAAAACGTCGATTCAGGTGCAGTGGCATCGGCCGCGACGATCGGCGGCGGTGGCGTGCAGAACGTCTCGGCCGGCGGCAGCGCATTCGGCGTGAATCTGTTCGGCGGCACGCAGAACGTCTCGTCCGGCGCGCTGCTGTCGAACGTGTCGATCGCGTCCGGCGGCTTACAAAACGTGTTGTCGGGCGCGGTCGTCAGCGGCATGTCGATCGGCAGTGGGGGCACGCAGGCGGTGTTCGGCAGTGCTTCGGCTACCACGCTGACTGCCGGAGCGACGCAAATTCTGTCGAGCGGCGGTACTGCGACCGCGACCGGCGTCGGCTCCGGGGCGGCGCTGCTCGTCTCATCCGGCGGTAGCGCGAGCGGTACGACGATTGCGGCGGGCGGCGTGCAGACGATCGTTGGCGGCAGCGATGCAGGCGCCCTCGTTTCCGGCACGCAGAATGTTTCGTCGGGCGGTTCCGCGAGCAACGCGACGATTGCATCGGGCGGTGTGCAGACGATCTACGCGGGCGGTTCGGCGATCGCTGCGACGGTCTCTTCGGGCGGTACGCAAAATATCTCCGACGGCGGCGTCGCTGGCGGTACGACGGTTGCCTCGGGCGGTGTGCAGAACGTGTATGCGAGCGGTTCGGCGAGTTCGGCGACGATCGCCTCCGGTGGCACGCAGAACCTGTCGGGCGGTTCCGCGACCAGTGCGTCGATCGCCTCCGGCGGCGTGCAGAACGTGCTGTCCGGCGGCCTCGCGATCGATACGATCGTCAGTAGCGGCGGGACGCAGAACGTATCGTCGGGCGGCACGATCAGCGCGACCGATTTGATGGCGGGCAGTATCCAGAATCTGTTCAGCGGCAGCGTTGCCGAGGGTGTCACGGTCAGTAGCGGCAGCACGCAGAACGTGTCGTCCGGCGCGACCGTCAGCAGCGGCACCGTCGCTGCCGGTGGTACGCAAACCGTTTCCGCCGGCGGTTCGGCGGTGACGGCGCAGGTGTCCGGGACACAGGACGTCTCGTCCGGCGGCGTCGCCTTGGGCTCGACGATCGCGTCCGGCGGTACGCAGAACGTATCGGCCCAGGGCAGTGCCTCGAACACGACGATCGGATCCGGCGGCGCGCAGAACTTGTCCGGCGGCACCGGGAGCAGCACCACGATCGCCGCTGGCGGCACGCAGACGATCTACGCCGGCGGCTCGGCGGTCAATGCGATGGTGTCGGGCACGCAGATCGTCGCGTCGGGCGGCGTCGACAGCGGAGCGCAGATCGTCGGCGTGCAGGCGGTGTCGTCGGGCGGTACCGCGATCGGCGATACCGTTTCGTCGGGCGGCATGCAGAACGTCTATGCGAGCGGTTCGGCGAGTTCGGCGACGATCGCCTCCGGGGGCATGCAGAATCTGTCGGGCGGTTCCGCAACCAGCGCGTCGATCGCTTCCAGCGGCGTGCAGAACGTGCTGTCCGGCGGCCTCGCAATCGATACGATCGTCAGTAGCGGCGGGACACAAAATGTGTCGTCCGGCGGCAACGCGCGCGGTGCGACGGTCGCGGCGGGCGGCGTGCAGACGATCGTCGGCGGCAGCGACGCCGGTGCGCTCGTTTCCGGCACGCAGAATGTTTCTTCGGGTGGTTCCGCGAGCAACACGACGATTGCATCGGGCGGCACGCAGACGATCTACGCGGGCGGTTCGGCGATCGCCGCGGCGGTCTTTGCGGGCGGCACGCAAACCATCTCCGGCAGCGGCTTCGCCTCAGGCACGCAGTTGAACAGCGGCGCTACCCAGATCGTCGCTTCGGGCGGCGTCGCGTCGGGTACGGTGGTCAACGGCGGCGGCTTGCAGACTATCTCCGGCGGCGGTGCCGCGGCCGGCGTCACGGTTGGGAACGGCGGCAGCGCGCAGGTATTCGGCGCGGTATCGGGGTTGACCGTGCAGTCCGGCGGGCAGGCTTTGCTCGGCAGCGGCGGCGCGACCGCCACGCTAGCCGGCGGCGTGATCGACAACGGCACGCTGTTGCTGAACAACGGCAGCGCGACGACCTACAGCGGTACGCTGTCGGGCAGCGGTACGCTGGTCCAGCAAGGCGGCGGCACCACGGTGATCGCCGGCGCGAACAGCGGGTTCTCCGGGCATACGGTGGTGTCGTCCGGCAGCCTGATCGTCGGCGAACTCGGCGACGACAGCGCGTCGCTCGGCGGCGACGTGACCGTCGTGTCGGCCGGCCTGCTGCGCGGGCACGGCTCGATCGACGGCGCGGTCGCGAACAGCGGCAACGTCATGCCCGGCGGCACGATCGGCACGCTGACGGTCAACGGCAATTACACGCAGGCGTCGAACGGCACATTGACGATCGAAGTCAGTCCGACTTCCGGATCGCAACTGAAAGTGAACGGGAGTGCGACGCTGAACGGCGCGCTCGCGCTGCTCTACGATCCGGGCACCTATGCCGCGCGTAGCTATACGATCCTTACCGCTTCTTCGGTCAGCGGTCGCTTCAGTCAGATTTCGTCGCAAGTGCAGCCGGGGGCAAATCTGAACGGCGCTACGCCGACGGTCGAATACCAGTCCGACGCGGTCGACCTGCTGCTCTCCACGACGATCGCGCCGGTCGACGTGAGCATTTTCCCGGCGCTGGGCTCGGTGGCCGTGCAGAACGCGCAGAGCGGCAACGCGGCGCTGCTCGAACGGCTGGCGGCACCGCCGTCGGCCGCCGCCGCGGGGCCGCGCAGCTATGCCGCCGCGCGCGACGCCGGCTGGGTCACCGCCACCGGCGGCTATGCGAAGGCTGGCGGCAACGCCGCCGCGTCCGGCTACGGCGCGCACGAATACGGCTTCACCGCGGGCCTCGACCGTCACTACGGCGACTACCTGGTCGGCACGGCAGTCAGCTATACGCACGCCGACGTCGGTGAAAGCGGAACGCCCGATTCGGCGACGCTCGACGCGCTGCATGGGTCGGTCTACGGCGGCCGCTGGGTCGGTCCGGTGAATCTGGTCGCGCTGCTCGGCTACGGTTTCGACTTCGGCGCCATCAAGCGGCCGTTCGGCGCCGGTTCCACCAATACCGCGCAGGGCAACCCCGATTTGCAGGAAATCACCGGCGCATTGCAGGCTAGTTTGCCGATGCTGTTGCCCGGCAGCGTCACGCTGACCCCGCGCGCCGGGCTGCGTTACGCGTACGTGCACGGCCAGGCGTTCGCCGAAACGGGTGCCGGCGGCCAGGATTTGACGGTCGGCGCCGACAATGCGCACAGCGTGCAGCCGTTCGTCGGCGTGTCGCTTTCGCATGCGTTCGGGACGGACGCGCATCCGTCCTCCGTGCATCTGGATCTCGACTACTCACACGAGTTGGCCAACGTGAACCGCACGGACACCGTCGTTGCGCAAGACGGCACGGTATTTCGGGTGCTCGGCGCCGGGATGCCGCACAACCTAGTAGACGTCGGTGCGGGCGTCGATGCGCAACTGAGCAAATCGCTGTCGGTCTCGGCCGATGCGTCGACGCAGTTCAGCGCGGGTTCGCAGGTTTCGCTGCGAGTGCGCTACAGCTATTGATTTGCCGCTTGAGCACGCCGGCCGCGTGCTTCACATTCGGGTGTGTTCGGATAGGCGGTAGTGCCGTGGCGTGATGCCCAGCACTGACCGCATATGGCGCGTCAGATGCGCTTGATCCGCGAAGCCGCATTCGAAGGCAGTGTCGGCAATCGGCAACCCCGATTCGAGCAATGCGCGCGCGTGAGCAAGCCGCCTTTCCATGAGATAGCGATGGGGTGTCGTGCCGGCTCCCCGTTTGAACGCACATACGAGAAAACCCACCGATAGCTCGAGTTCCGCGGCAAGCTGTGCAACCTCGATCCGCTCGTGCAGGTGGGCGTCGATGAACCGGTCGATGGCAGTCAGCCTACTGTTCGTCAGCCACTCGGTGGGCGCCGTCGCGCCGGGAGCAAAGTGTGCCAGGAGCAGTGCGCTCAGGTTGTCGAGTATGGCGCGCAGGTCGACATCGCGCCCGGACATGAGTGCGCGCCGCAGGCCATGAGCGGTTGCGATCGCTTCCTCATCTACTAGGTTGGTAATCGACCGCTGCGTCGCGTCGGCATGGCCGATCGTATCGGCCCTCACATTCTGAATGACGAGATATTCGCCGCCTGCCGACGAACTGGAATAGACCGGACAACCCGGCGGAACCCATGACAGGCTATTGACGCGCCGATGGAATGGGCGCCGCCTGCCGGTATCGATCGCATCGATTCCTGCCTGGGTTGCGAACGCGAATCCCGCGATGCCGAGCGCTCGCGTGTCATCGACTTCGTAGGCTTGAGCGGGCCACAGTTCCGCCACGATTCCGCCTGTTTCGCTTTGGGCTATCGGCTCGCTCATATGCATTTCGTTCAAGAAATGAACTCGAGGCCCATCGTACCATTCGCCATCGATTGAAGGAGAAGCGACGATGAGCGATAGCGCGAGTGGTTTTTCAAAGGCGGAATTGTTCGACGCATGCGAGTGGGTGCACGCCCAAATGCCAGCCACGCCCCTGCATTTTTGGCCGCAACTGTCGACGGCAACCGGCGCCCGAGTTTGGATCAAGCACGAGAACCATGCTCCCACCGGAGCCTTTAAGGTGCGTGGCGGTATGACGTTTATCGGCTGGCTTAGGCGAAGCCATCCCGACTGCCCTGGAATCGTGACCGCAACCCGCGGCAATCACGGCCAGAGCCAGGCCCGTGCTGCGACGGCGGCGGGCATGCGCGCCGTGATCTTCGTGCCCCACGGCAATTCGATCGAGAAGAACGCAGCGATGCGCGCCTATGGCGCCGATCTTCGCGAAGCCGGACAGGATTTCGACGAAGCGCGGCAGGCAGCGATGCGCGTTGCCGATGAAGAAGGACTCTTTCTCGTCCCGCCGTTTCATCGAGCAATCGTGCGAGGTGTCGCGACCTATGCGGTCGAAATGTTCCAGGCGAAACCCGACCTCCATACGGTGTATGTGCCGATCGGTTGCGGCTCGGGCATCTGCGGTGTGATTGCCGCACGCGACGCGTTGGGCGTGCGCACGCGCATCGTGGGCGTAGTCTCCACGGAAGCGCAAGGGGCGCTTTTATCAGTCAAAGCGGGGCGCGTGGTCGAGACGCCCAGCGCAAAAACGTTCGCCGACGGCTTGGCTGTACGGATACCCGTTCCCGAGGCTTACGAGATTTACTCGAGGGGAGCCGACGACTTCATCGCCGTATCGGACCACGAGATCGCGGATGCGATGCGGCTGCTTCACCGGGCCACGCATAATCTTGCCGAAGGAGCGGGTGCCGCGGCGCTGGCCGCTGCGCTCAAAGACAAGGATCGGATTGCCGGCCGCGATGTGGGAATCGTTCTGTCGGGCGCGAACATCGATGCTGAATGGGCGAGCATGATTCTCGCGGGTGGCACCCCTGCGCTTTAGATTCGGTGTGCCCGGTACGAAATGCCAAGTACGCACGCGATGAATGAACTAGGTCGACACGTTACGGATCGGTCACGTCTAGTCGATCACGATCACGATCACGATCGCCCACTCGGCTGCATCTCGTGAACCAGCCGCCCGAGCGTCCGCAATGCCGACTCGATGGCTTCCGACCACGGATAGCTGTAATTGAGCCGAATGAAATGCCGGTAATCCCCCGTGGCGGAAAACATATGTCCCGGCCCGATCGTGATGTGCTCGGCGAGTGCCGCTTGATAGAGCCGCATCGCGTCGATGCCGCCGGGAAGCTCGACCCACAGCACATACCCTCCCTGGGGCTGCGATAGCCGCGTGCCCTCGGGAAAGAACCGCCTGACCATCGCGCTCGTCAAATTCGACTGCTGGGTATATTGCCTGCGGATGCGCCGCAGATGATGGTCGTATCCGTCGTGCTTGAGGTATTCGGCGATCGCAAGCTGCTCGATTGCCGGCGTCGCGAGCGTATTGAGGAATTTGAGCTTTTCGACGCGATCGCGAAACCGCCCCGGCATCGCCCAGCCGATCCGATAGCCAGGCGACAAGCTCTTCGAAAACGACGCGCAGTGCAGCACCAGCCCTTGGCGGTCGAACGATTTCAGTGCGCTCGGCCGAGCGTCGCCGTAATAGAGTTCGTGATAGACGTCGTTCTCGATCACCGGCACCTCATGGCGCGCGAGCAAATCGACGAGCGCCGCCTTGCGTGCGTCCGGCATCTGAAAGCCGAGCGGGTTCTGGAAGTTCGGCATGACCATGCAGGCCGCGATGCGCTCGCGCTCCAGCACGCCGGCGAGCGCATCGAGATCGATGCCGAGATGGGGATGCGTCGCGACTTCGATGGCCCGCATCCCCATCCGTTCGATCGCGTGCAGCATCGCGTAGAAGGTCGGCGATTCGACGGCGATCGTGTCGCCCGGCCGCGCGACCGCCTGCAGGCAGAGATTGATCGCCTCGGTCGCGCCGATCGTCACGACGATTTCGTCCGGCTCGACCGCGATCCCGCGCTCGACATACCGCCGTGCGATTTGCCGCATCAACTCGGGATTGCCCGGCGGCAGGTCGTCGATCACGCCCCAGCGCGTGCGTCTGCGCGAGATCGACTGTGCGTGCCGAGCCAGGCGCTGCACCGGAAACTGCGCGGCGTCCGGATACGGCGAGCCGAGCGGCATCGTATCGTCGCGCGCGATGGAGCGCAGCGTCGACAGCACGAGTTCGCTGACGTCGACCGCCGCCGATGTCCCGAGCGGCGCGGAAACGTGCAGCTCGGCCGCCGGCGAGGGCTGCGCGCGCCCCTTCACGAAATAGCCCGATTGCGGCCGGCTCTCGATCAGGCCGCGGCTCTCGAGAATCACATAGGCCCGAAGCACGGTCGTGATGCTGAGCCGCTGCTGAAGGCTGGCCTGCCGCACCGACGGTATCCGCTCGCCGGGCCGATACACGCCGCGTTCGATCTGCATCGCGAGATCTTCGGCCAGTATTTCGTAGCGCTTCATTTTGTGCCTTAAAAGTACAGCTTTTCGATGCGTTGCAGCATTCGGCGAAACTGTACTCTTTTTTTCGACGGGCAGGTGTACGTACACGGGCTGCGGCGGCGGTCGTACGCTGCGGGCATTCCCGATAAACACCTGATCGACGAGAAGAGGATTTCCCGCCGTGTCGAAGAAAGCATCGCCTGTCGCCAAAATCGAGCCCTACACCCATCCGGCCGCGGGTTGGGGCGCGTTGAAGTCCGTCACGGTCAATCTGATCAAGGAGAGGGTACCGGGCGCGCATTACAGGGCGCTACTGCGCCAGAACCAGCCGAACGGCTTCGATTGTCCCGGCTGCGCGTGGCCGGACCGCAAGCATGCGTCCACGTTCGAGTTCTGCGAGAACGGCGTGAAGGCGGTCGCCGCCGAAGCCACGGGCAAGCGAGCGACGCCTGCGTTCTTCGAAGCACATTCGGTTACGGCGCTGCTCGAGCAATCGGACTACGAACTCGAGCAGCACGGCCGCCTGACCGATCCGATGATCTACGACGCCGAGACCGATCGCTACCGCCCGATCGACTGGGACGATGCCTTCAAGCTGATCGCGCGTCATTTGCGGGCGTTGCCCGATCCGAACCAGGCGGCGTTCTATACCTCGGGCCGCGCCAGCAACGAGGCCGCGTTCCTGTATCAGTTGCTGGTGCGGCGATACGGCACGAACAATTTCCCCGATTGCTCGAACATGTGCCACGAGGCGACGAGCCGCGGATTGCCGGCAACGGTCGGTGTCGGCAAGGGCACGGTCACGCTCGAGGACTTCGAGACCGCCGATGCGATCTTCGTGTTCGGCCAGAATCCGGCGACGAACCATCCGCGCATGTTGAGCGAGCTTCGCGAGTGCGCGAAGCGCGGTGCCGCGATCGTCTCGATCAACCCGCTCAAGGAGCGCGGAATGGAGCGCTTCGCCGATCCGCAAAGCCCGCTGGAGATGCTGACGATGTCGAGCACGCGTATCGCGGGGCGCTTCGTGCAGCCGACGGTGGGCGGCGATTTCGCGCTGATCAAGGGGATCGCGAAGCGCGTGCTCGAACTCGACGACGATGCGCGCGCAATCGGCTCGGCGCGTGTGCTCGACGTCGCGTTCATCGACGCGCACACGAGCGGCTTCGACACCTTCGCGGCCGATCTGCGCGCGGAAAGCTGGGCCGCGCTCGTTGCGGAAAGCGGGGTGCCGTACGAGCAGATCGACGATCTCGCGGGGCTTTACGCCCGCAGCGAGCGCGTGATCGTCACGTGGGGAATGGGCCTCACACAGCACAAGCATTCGGTCGCGACCGTGCAGTTGTTGTCGAACCTGATGATGATGCGCGGCAATATCGGCAAAGAGGGCGCCGGGCTGTGTCCGGTGCGGGGGCACTCGAACGTGCAGGGCAATCGAACGGTCGGCATCGAAGAGAAACCGACGCCCGCGTTTCTGGACCGCCTTGGCCGCGCATTCGATTTCGAGCCGCCGCGCAGGCATGGCTACGATGTCGTCGAGACGATCGAAGCCATGCTCGAAGGCCACATCAGGGTGTTCATCGGGCTAGGCGGCAACTTCGCGATGGCAACGCCCGATACGCCGCGTACGTGGGAGGGGCTGCGCCGCTGCGCGCTGACCGTTCATATCACGACGAAGCTGAATCGGAGCCACCTGATCCATGGCCGGGACGCATTGATCCTGCCGACGCTCGGCCGCACGGAAATCGATCTGCAGAACGGTGTCTCTCAGGGCGTGACGGTCGAGGACTCGATGAGCATGGTGCACATGTCGTATGGGATGAATCAGCCTGCTTCCCCGAATCTGCTGTCGGAGCCGGCGATCGTCGCGCGCATGGGGCATGCCTTGTTCAGCGATGGAGAAGACGGCGTCGATAGCGTCGACTGGCTCGGTTACGGCGCCGGCTATTCGCGCATTCGCGATGCGATCGAGGCATCCATCGCAGGTTTCGACGATTACAACGCACGGGTCGCGCATCCGCGCGGATTTCATTTGCGTGTCGCATCGCGTGAGAGAGAGTGGCTGACGCCATCCGGGAAGGCGACGTTCATCGCGCACGCGCTGCCGTCCGACACGCCGATCCAGCGTGCCCGCGCACGGCACGGCCGGCGCTTGATGACGCTGATGACGACACGCTCGCACGATCAGTACAACACGACGATCTACGCGCTGAGCGACCGCTATCGCGGTGTCTATAACGAGCGCCGCGTGTTGTTCATCCACCCCGACGATATCCGCATGCTCGGCTTCGAAGCCGGGCAGCGCGTCGATCTCGAGACGGTTTGGGACGACGGCGTGGAGCGCCGCGCGCATGGATTTTTGCTGGTCGAATACGACATTCCGCGCGGCTGCATCGGAGCGTACTACCCGGAGACGAATCCGCTCGTGCCGCTCGATAGCGTTGGCGACGTGTGCAACACGCCAACCTCGAAGTCCGTGCCGGTGTTGATACATCGGGCAGCGCAGAGCGCGCTCGGCTAACTGCACGAGGAGGGGGAAGGGGGTATCTGGCTCGAACGGATGCTCCGTGTGATTCCGGCGATGCGATGGCCGAAGCGGTCGCGGCGTGACGTCGTTAGCCGGCGGTCCGTTTTCGGGCAAGGCATGCCGTCGTGTATGCTTCGCGCATGACACCCTCCCGCACGACTTCAAAACCGGCTGCTTCCAAAGTGCCGAAGGCCAGTTTCCGCATGCGCATCCGCTTGGGTGAAACGGTTGCGATCGGTCCAGGGAAGGTATCTCTGCTCGAGGCGATCCGCGAGCACGGCTCCATTTCCGGCGCGGCGCGCGGGCTTGGCATGTCGTATCGACGCGCTTGGATGTTGCTAGACGAACTCAACCGATCGTTAAGCTCGCCGGCTACGCTGTCCGAGCAGGGCGGGGCCAATGGCGGCGGCTGTACGCTCACGGAGGTGGGGGAAGAGGTCGTTCGCCTGTATCGCAACATCGAGCAGCAGGCGCAACAAAGCTGCGCGACGCAAATCGCTGAGCTAAGCGGACTCTTGCTGCGGTGACGAGGCGGCTTCTAGGCGGTCCGTATTGATGCCGCGCGAGGCATTAAAGAAAGCCTCGATCAATGAGCGATCAACGTCTCTTCGATGGCCGAGCCTTGCCGATCGCTGCGCATAAACGGAGGCAATGCCGTCCGTGTGCCGCACGCGAGCATATGGTCGACGCAAAGTCCGACCAGCATCGTATCCAAATGCTCCAGCGCGTCCGCTACGTCACGAAGCGCAGCTTCATCGGCGACGGGCGACTCTGAAAAAATGATGTCGCGATGGGCTTCCGCAAGCGCGGCATACCGGATGAACCGCTTTAGCTCCCCCAGGCGGCGAAGCTTCGCACGCTCGGCGTGAATGGCGAGCGATGAGAGCAGTTGGTCGAAGCGCTGCGAATCGGGCGCGCCGCCGACGCCGTCTTTCGGCTCTCCACCCGAAAGCATCGCAACGAAGCGAAGCACGCTGCCCCGCAGCCGTACGAATGCGTCGACCACCTCGCCGATCAGTTCGATGCGTTGATGCCCGGCTCGCCGCCGCAACGGGACGACGCCCGCGGATATTTCGTCGTGCAGCATGCCGATGTCGAACGCCCATTGCGCTGAATGTTCCATTGCACCTTCTCCGCCATTGGTTTCATTGCTGCATCGTTCAATCGTCGAAATATACAGCAGAATACAACGACGCGGTGAAGGCCGCCGGCTGGTGGATTCCGGGTGCACCGTCGCCGCACGCATTGGGTGCTGCGGCGCACCATGCGCGTGCGGCTTTGCCTGAAAATGGCCACGCACGTCGCTAATCCACCACGATCGAAGCCGCTGATTCCTTGATTTCGTCGACGCAAGTATCGAATTGACCGGCTGGCCCGGAATTCGCTTATGCCCGGCGGTCCCCACAGCCGAGATCAATGCGTGACGATCAAAACCGTCGATACCGTGTGCCCATACTGCGGCGTGGGCTGTGGCATGACGCTGCACGTCGAGAACGAGCAGGTCGTCAAGATCTCCGGCAATAAGGATCATCCAAGCAACTTCGGCCGACTCTGCACGAAGGGATCGTCGGCCCACGTTGCGCTACGCAAGTCGGGCCGGCTCGAGCACGCATTCCTACGCCACCGGCGCGACGCCGATCCTGTGCCGATGCCGATCGCGCAGGCAATCGACGAAACCGCGCGCCGGCTGCGGTCGATACTCGACGCTCATGGCCCCGATGCGCTGTCGTTCTACGTCTCCGGGCAGATGTCGATCGAGGCGCAGTACCTGATCAACAAGCTCGCCAAAGGCTACGTCGGCACCAACAACATCGAATCGAATTCGCGCCTATGCATGGCAAGCGCCGGAAGCGGCTACAAGCTTTCGCTCGGCGCCGACGGGCCCCCAGGTTCGTATCAAGACTTCGACAAAGCCAATCTGTTCTTCGTCATCGGCGCGAACATGGCGGACTGCCATCCGATTTTGTTCCTGCGCATGATGGAACGCGTAAAGGCAGGTGCGAAGCTGATCGTCGTGGACCCTCGGCGCAACGCGACCGCCGACAAGGCGCATCTGTTCATGCAGATTCGACCCGGCACCGATCTCGCGCTGCTCAACGGTTTGCTGCACCTGTTGCATGCGAACGGCCAGACCGATGCCGATTTCATCTCGCACTACACCGAAGGCTGGGACGACATGCCCGCCTTCCTCGACGACTACACGCCGGCCAAGGTATCGGAGATCACCGGCATCGCCGAGGACGACATCCGCCGCGCGGCGCAATGGATCGGCGAGGCTCCCGAATGGATGAGCTGCTGGACGATGGGGCTCAACCAGAGCACGCACGGCACCTGGAACACGAACGCGATCTGCAACCTGCATCTGGCGACGGGCAAGATCTGCCGTCCCGGCAGCGGACCGTTCTCGTTGACGGGACAGCCCAACGCGATGGGCGGCCGCGAAATGGGCTACATGGGGCCCGGCTTGCCGGGCCAGCGCTCGGTGCTTGTCGACGCGGATCGCCGGTTTGTCGAAGACGTATGGAAGGTACCGAGCGGGAGGCTGAAAACCTCCGTCGGCGGCGGCACGATCGATATGTTCTCGCGCATGGCGGCGGGCGATATCAAGGCATGCTGGATCGTTTGCACCAATCCTGTTGCTACCGTCGCCAACCGGCAGACCGTCGTGACGGGGCTCAGTGCGGCGGAGCTCGTCATCACGCAGGACGCGTTCCTCGATACGGAAACGAACCGGTACGCCGACATCCTGTTGCCCGGCGCGCTCTGGGCCGAAGCCGAAGGGGTGATGATCAACTCCGAGCGCAACATGACGTTGATGCAAAAGGCCATCGACCCGCCGGGCGAAGCGCTGCCCGACTGGCAGATCATTGCGCGGGTGGCTTGCGCGATGGGATTCGCCGATGCGTTCAGCTATGCGTCGGCCGAAGAAGTATTCGACGAGATCACGCGCTTCGCGAATCCGAAGACCGGCTACGACCTGCGCGGGGCAAGCCATCGGAAGCTGCGCGAGACGCCGCTGCAGTGGCCCTGCGCGCCCGGCCCGCTACGCGACCGGAACCCGATCCGCTATTTGAACGACGGGGTGAGCCAGGCCTTGAAGGAGCACGCCGACGGCAGCCGCCCGCGCATCGTGTTCGCCACGCCGCACGGCAAGGGTGTGTTCTTCGCGCGGCCCCACGCCGATCCCGCGGAAATGCCCGACCCGTTGTTTCCCATTGTGCTCAATACGGGCCGGCTGCAGCATCAGTGGCACACGATGACGAAGACCGGCAAGGTTGCGATGCTGAACAAGCTGAATCCCGCGCCATTCGTCGAGATCCATCCCGAGGATGCGACAACGCTCGGCATAGCGGAAAAAGACCGTGTCGAAATCCGCTCGCGCCGCGGCCGGGCCGTGCTGCCCGCGGTGGTCACCGACCGCGTCCGCCCCGGCAACTGCTTTGCCCCGATGCACTGGAACGACGTGTTCGGCGAGGAGCTTTGCATCAACGCGGTCACGAGCGACGCGGTCGATCGGATTTCCCAGCAGCCGGAACTCAAGTTCTGCGCGGTCGCGCTCAGCACAGCCGCGGTTGAATCCCATTCGCTCCCGCAGGACCTCATTCAGGATGCGGCACCGTCGCATCATCGGTCCGTCTCGGACGTGACTACCTCCCTCTTCACGCAGGAATCCGATATGTCCCGTATCGACGCGCTCAGCGCGATTCTCGGCCTGGGCGAACTCGCCGCGCCCCCGATAACCGACGCCGAACGTGTCTATCTGGCCGGCTTCATCAGCGGCCTGCGCACCTCGATGCAGACCGCGCGCGGCATACCCGTGCTACCGGCGAGCGCGCCGTTTGGGGCGACAACCCGCATGTGGGTCGACGGATTGCTTGCCGGTACGTTCAGCCGCAGCGAGGTGCCCGGCGGGGCCGCACCTGCAGCGTCGGACATGCCCGCGCTCGCGCAAGAAAAAGCGGCCGGCGTGCAGATCGTGCATACACGCCCGAAGGTCACGCTCCTATGGGCTTCCCAGACCGGCAACGTCGAGTCGCTCGTCGAGCGCTACGCCATGCAGTTGATGGAGGCCGGCTTCGAGATTCGCACAGCGTGCATGGGCGATTACGCGATCGCGAACCTGCCGAAAGCGCAATACGTGCTGCTGATGACGAGCACCTTCGGCGACGGCGATCCGCCCGACAATGGCCAGGAATTTTGGGCGTCGCTCAAATCGGCAAGTGCACCGCGTCTCGACTCCGTTCGCTACGCGGTGCTGGCTTTCGGCGACCGCAACTACGACCCGTTTTGCGGGCACGGTTCCAATGTCGATCAGCGCATGTTGGAACTGGGCGCGGTCCGCCTGACGGAGCGCACGGATTGCGACACCGAGTTTCAGCCGTCCGCCGACAGCTGGCTCGATCGGACCGTCGCCTGTATCAAGGCGGACGATGCCGCGCAGCACGCGGTATCCGCCGAGGGCGCGATTCCCGAAGTGCTGCCGGGCTGCGCGGCCACGAAGGCACGGCCGGCGCCGTCGAAACTCGTGAGCAACGTCCGTCTGAATCGGAGCGGGGCGTCGAAAGACACCCGCTCGTTCTCGCTCGCGAGCGGCGACGCCAGCCTCGAATATGAAGCCGGCGACGCGCTGGGCGTGTGGCCGACCAACTGTCCCGAACTCGTTGACGAACTGCTCGGGCTGACGGGATTGAAGGCGGAAGCAGCGGTGAGCGTGGCCGGTATAGGCGACATGCGGCTCGCCGACGCATTGGCCCGGCACTTCGAAATCGCGCGGCCGAGCGCGGAAGCCTTGACCTTCATCGCAGCGCGGGCGAGCGGGACCGGACTTAAGAATTTGCTTGGCGAGGACCACAAGGCCGAACTCAAACAATGGCTCTGGGGCCAGCAGCTGACCGACATCCTTCACGAGTATCCGGTCGCGCTGTCCGCTCCCGAATTGCTCGGCATGCTCAAGCGCCTCCAGCCGCGTTTGTACTCGATTTCGTCGAGCCCCAAGGCGCACGCGGGCGAGGTCCACCTGACCGTGGCGGCGGTGCGCTACAGCAACGGCCGTCGCGATCGCAAGGGCGTGGCGTCGACGTTTCTGGCCGATCGTGCTGACGACGCGCCGGTGCCTGTATTCGTGCAGAAGAGCACGCACTTCCGTCCGCCGCGCAGCGGCGATACACCGATGATCATGGTCGGCCCGGGCACCGGCGTCGCGCCGTTTCGCGGCTTCCTGCACGAGCGCCGGGCGCGCGGCGACACAGGCCGCAACTGGCTTTTCTTCGGCGAGCAGCGTGCGGCGACCGACTTCTACTATCGCGACGAGCTCGAGGGTATGCACAACAGCGGACTGTTGAGCCGGCTGGATGTCGCGTTTTCTCGCGATCAGCAGGACAAGATCTACGTGCAGGATCGCATGCGCGAGCAGGGTGCCGAGTTGTGGGCATGGCTGCAGGATGGGGCCAGTTTCTACGTGTGCGGCGACGCGAGCCGCATGGCCAAGGATGTCGACGCCGCGCTGCGATCCGTCGTCGCGCGGCATGGCGGCATGACCGATGACAAGGCGGCCGACTACGTCTCCTCGCTGACGCGAGACAAGCGATACGTTCGCGATGTTTATTGAGCTTCGGGCAGGCTCATAGAAACGCGCTGATCGCCGCCACCCGCGCGCATTGCCCGCCGTGCCCACATCGCCGTGAGTATCGGCACGAGAATCGCCGTGACGAGGCACGCGGTCGCGACGATTGCCGTTGCCGCCGGCACCATCGGCTTGAACTGGGGAATCATCTCGCCGATGATCGCCGGATTCGCGACCGCGGCGCCGGCCGTCGACGACGCGGCGAGTCCCGCCGCTCCATTGCCGCCCCCTAGAAACTTATCCGCGAAGATCAGCGGCACGCCCGTGACGACGATCACGGCGAGCCCGAGGACGGTGCCCGGCAAGTCGCTTTTCGCTATCACGTGCAGGTCGATGCCGTTGCCGAGCGCGAAGCCGAAGAACGGGATGAGCGGCACCACGCAGCGCCCGAACAGCTCGCGCAGATCCGCATCGAGATTGCCGAGCGCGAAGCCGATCAGGAACGGCAGCACGGCGCCGGCGAAGAGGCGAGGCTCGAATACGGCGACGCCGGCCGCGCCGAGAATCATCATGCTGACGAGCGGCCCCGATTCGATCGACATCAGCACGAACGCCCCGGCTTCCTCCTTGCTGCCGTACTGCTGCATCACGGCCGCGTAGAGGCCGCCGTTGGTCATGTCCATCGACGCCGTGATCGCGAGCACCGATAGCCCGGCGAAGAGCCCCGTCTTGATGCCGTCGCCGGGGATGAAGTGTGCGGCGATCACCGTCGCGATCCACGCGACCACGAACTTCGTGACGACGAGCGTGCCCGATTTGCGCAGCACGACGCCCGTCGCGCGCAGGTTGATCGTCGCGCCCATGCAGAAGAACCACACGGCGAGGATCGGTACCGTGCCCGCGATCAGGCCGTTGGTGAACGAACCGAAGTACTTCCCGGCGTTGGGCGCGAACGTATGCACGCACGCACCGAGCAGCATCGGAACCAGCATGAGTCCGCCCGGAATGCGGTCGATAGCCTGTTTCAGCTTCACGTCTCCTCCGTGGACGTCGACGCGTCCCGTTGTTGAATGATGAGTGCCGATGGATTATAGTCACAAAAAATGGAACAGCGTTCCGAAATTGTACGAGCTTGAGCTAGTCGTATACCCTGTGAATAAAAGGGATTCGATTGGCGATCGTTGGCGGATGGGCGTGCGTCTGGCTAATAATTCGGACCGATGTTCCATATATTAGGATCTCGGACTTTGCCCACGGGCAGGCAGTCGGCGGCGCGGATGCCGCGCGTTCGGCTCAATCACATGGAGAACACGGCATGCAAGTGCGGCAAGGCATACACAGCGAACACGCGAAAACGCTCGACACGGACGGCCTGCGCCGGCATTTCCTGGTGGAGAACGTGTTCGCGCCGGATGCGTTGTCGCTCACCTATAGCCATATCGACCGCATCATCGTAGGCGGCGCATCGCCCGCAACGCGGCCGGTCGAGGTGCCCGCGTCGCTCGGCGCCGCGATGGGTGTGAGCCATCTGCTCGAACGGCGCGAACTGGGCGCGATCAACATCGGCGGGCCCGGCTGGGTGGAAGCAGGCGGGCGGCGTCACGCGGTGGGCACGGAAGAGGCAATCTACATCGGTCAAGGCGAGCAGGGCGTCGTGTTCGGCAGCGACGATCAAGCCCATCCGGCAAAGTTCTACCTGAACTGCGCCCCCGCGCACACCGCGTATCCGACGCGCACGATCACCCTCGCGCAAGCCTCGCCCGAAACGCTCGGCGCCGCGGAAACGAGCAACCGCCGCACGATCTACAAGTTCATCGTGCCCGACGTGCTGCCCACGTGCCAGCTCTCGATGGGGATGACGAAGCTCGAGCCGGGCAGTCTCTGGAACACGATGCCGTGCCATACGCACGAGCGGCGGATGGAGGTGTATTTCTACTTCAACCTCTCCGATGACGCAGCGGTATTCCACATGCTCGGCGAACCGCGCGAGACGCGCCACCTGGTCGTGCACAACGAACAAGCGGTGATCTCGCCGAGCTGGTCGATTCATTCGGGCGTCGGCACGAAGGCCTATACGTTCATCTGGGGGATGGTCGGCGAGAATCAGGTGTTCAAGGACATGGATCACGTCGCCGTTGCCGATCTGCGCTGACATCATGAAACGCGACACCCCCAATCTTCCTGCAGCCGACGCTCGATCCGCGCTTGCCGGCCTGTTCGATCTGACCGGCAAGGTGGCGATCGTCACGGGCTGCAATACCGGGCTGGGTGCCGCGATGGCCGTCGCGCTGGCTTCGGCGGGCTGCGACATCGTCGGCGGAAACCGTTCGGATTCGGCCGCGACATCGGCGCGCGTCGAAGCGGCCGGGCGGCGCTTCGTCGAAGTGCAAGCGGACCTATCGACGCTCGAGCCGGTCGAGCGGCTCGTTGCCGGCGCCGTCGACGCGTTCGGTCACGTCGACATCCTCGTCAACAACGCGGGCACGATCCGGCGCTGCGATGCGCTGGATTTCACCGAGGCGGACTGGGACGCCGTCATCGACGTGAATCTGAAGAGCGTGTTCTTCTTGTCTCAGGCCGTCGCCCGGCAGATGGTAAGGCAGGGCGGTGGCGGCAAGATCGTGAACGTCGCATCGATGCTGTCGTTCCAGGGCGGGATTCGTGTGCCCTCGTATACCGCGTCGAAAAGCGGCGTGCTGGGACTGACCCGCCTGCTGGCGAACGAATGGGCCGCGCGCGGCATCAACGTGAACGCGATCGCGCCCGGCTACATGGAGACCGACAATACCGCACAACTGCGCGAGGACAGCCGGCGCAGCGACGAAATCCTCGGCCGCATCCCGGCCGGCCGGTGGGGCGTGCCCGACGATCTCGCGGGTGCGGCCCTGTTCCTCGCATCGCGCGCGTCGAACTATGTGCACGGCCACACGCTGGCTGTCGACGGCGGCTGGCTCGCGCGTTGATCCCGCGGCGCGGCGGACGCGTTATGCTTGCCGATTCGCCTCTCACGGATTCACGGAAATGAAAGCAACACCCAGGCAGCGCAAGCCCGATCAGCAGGACACGGAGCCGGCGGCCGATTCGTCGGCCGGGGCCGGCGCCGGTGAGAAGGGCGATTCGGTCGCGGCCGTCGGGAGAGTGTTCGCGATTCTCGCGGCGCTCGGTGATCGCCGCGAGATCGGCATCAGCGAGTTGTCGCAGCAGATCGGCATGTCGAAGACGACGGTCCATCGCTTCCTGCAAACGCTCAAGACGCTCGGTTACGTTGCGCAGGAAGGCGAGACCGACCGTTACCGGCTGACGATCCGGCTGTTCGAACTCGGGAGCAAGGCGCTGGAGAGCGTCGACCTCGTGCGCGAGGCCGATCTCGAGATGCGCCGCATCGGGCAACTGACGCGCGAAGCCGTCCATCTTGGCGCGTTCGACGAGGACGCGATCATCTACATCCATAAGATCGATGCCGATTACGGGCTGCGCATGCAGTCGCGGATCGGCCGCCGCAATCCGCTGTACAGCACGGCGATCGGCAAGGTGCTGCTCGCCTGGATGCCGCCTGAGGAGGCGCGCGCGGTGCTCGCCGGCGTCACGTTCAAGAAGTCGACGGCGAAGACGCTCTCGTCCGCGGATGCGGTGATGAGCATCCTGCCGCACGTGCGGCAGCAGGGATACGGCGAGGACAACGAAGAGCAGGAGGATGGCCTGCGGTGTCTCGCGGTGCCGGTGTTCGACCGGTTCGATCGCGTGATCGCGGGATTGTCGATTTCGTTTCCGACGATGCGCTGCGGCGCCGATACGAAGGCGCATTACGTGGCGTTGCTGACGGCGGCGGGGCGCGCGATTTCCGCGAAACTCGGCCATGGTTCAAGCGTGGCCGAGTGACGAACACGCTACCGCAATTGTCGCCTCGTGCTTGCCGACGCTCGCGGCAAACGCCGCGGTTCTGCCGGCGCTATTCCACGCGACGCCGCGAGGAAATCGCCGAAGCCGTCGAAATGACGAGGTCCGCGAAGCGCTTCTCGTCGCGATCGGCATGCCATCGCGATCGGGCCACCGCGATGTTCACCGCGCCGATGCCCCGGCCGTGGGCGTTCGTGATCGCCGCCGCCGTGGAAATGTCGCTCACGAAATATTCGTCTTCCGCATGGGCGTAACCCTGTTTGCGGATCTGCACGATGCGTTCCTTGATCTTGCGCGGCTGGTACACGGTCGCTGCCGTGTAAGGGACGAGATTCGTGCGCGAGAGGATGTCGTCGATTTCACCGTCGGGGAGCGTCGCGAGAATCGCGAGCCCCGGCGCCGTGCAGTATGCGGGCAGGCGCGAGCCGGTAATCACGTGCGCATTGAACACGTTGCGGCTCACGATGCGCAGCACGAAGACGATATCCGTATCGTCCAGCACCGTGAGATTGGTCGCCTCTTCGGTTTCCGAGCCTAATTGCTGCAAATAGGGCGTTGCTCGGCTCACGAGTTCGTTCGACGTGAGGTAGTGGTAAGTGAAGTCCAGCAGCCGCGGCGACAGTTCGTATTTGCGGCTGTCCGGATCCTTGAAGAGATAGCCGAGCGTGGCGAGCGTATAGGTGAAGCGCTGCGTCGCGCTCATGTCGAAGCCCGTGAGCATCGCGATCTCGGAGAGCGATAGCTGGCGCTTGCTGCCGTCGAACGCGGTGAGGACCTTCATCGCCTTTTCGACGGACTGCACGTAAAGAGAGGATGCGCTCGGATCGGCCGCTTCGGCGGCCGGTACCTCGATACGGCTCGCGCGCTTGCGCGCGGTTTTGGGCTCGCTCATGACGTTTTCGTCTTTCATTTGTTTGCGGCGAATTATCGCATGCCCGTAAGAGATTCCCGGCTAGCGATAATTAGCCTCGAATGGCTTCGAGCATGTCCCGGGCGTCGTCAAGGCTGCGCGACAGCAGATGTTTCTTGATGCGCTCGCTGGCCGTCAGCTCGAAGCGGTCAACCGCCTTGTAATAGCGCGGCAATTGAAAGCTCGCGAGGCGCTCGCGCGCCCAGGCATGCAAGGTCTCCCAATCCACAGGCTCATCTTTGAACTGAACGTTGAGCAAGACGTCCTGTTCGCCGATCGACGAGGCGACGCCGATCGCAGCGCTCGCGAGAATCGCGGGGTGGCCCGCGAAAACACGCTCGATTTCCCACGCCGACACGTTCTCGCCGCGCACGCGCATGCTGTCCGTGCGCCGGCCGATGAAAAACAGATCGCCGTCGGCGTCGCGCCGCGCGAAGTCGCCCGTGTGCAGCTTTCCGTTGCGCAATGCGGCGTTCGTCGCCTCGGGATTGTTCAGATAGGCCGGCAGCAGCGTGCCTTCCACCTTGCTCGACAGCACGATTTCGCCTGGGTCGCCGTCCTTGACCGGCTGCCCGCTTTCATCGAGCAGTTCGAGATCGATCCACGGCAGCGCGCGGCCGATCGATCCCGGCTTGCCGGTGACGTTAACTGTCGCGAAGCTCGAGCACTCCGTCATCCCGTAGCACTCGCGCAGGCGTACCTTGAGCCGCGTCTGGATCGGCTCCCAGGCGGCCGCGCTGACGCCCGCGCCCCACGCCACGCGTAGCGTATGGGCTTGCGGCTGCTCGGCTTGAGGCAACTGCATGAGGATATCGAGCACGCCACCGAGGTAGTGCAACTGAGTCGCGCCCGAGCGCTCGATCTGCGGCCAGAAGTGCGATGCCGAGAAACGCGGCACCGCATGCAGCGTCACCGTTTCCAGAAACGGCAGCAGCAGCATCTGCGCGCCGCCGATGTGGCACAGCGGCTCCCACATGAAAAGCCGGTCGCCGGCTCGTACGTCGGCCACGCGCATCGCCGCTTCGCTGGCGATACGCATCATGCGGTGCGTGAAGACGACGCCCTTCGGCGCGCCGGTCGTGCCCGACGTGTAGATGATGCACAGCGTATCGTGCACGCCGATTTCGGGTGTCTTGAACGCCTCGTTCGTGTCGCCCTCGTCGAGTCGCGGCAGGCGCACCTGCCGCGACTCGACGCATTCGATCTGCGCGGCGAATCCGGCGGATTCGTCGTCCGTGATGAAAAGCTTCGGCTGTGCGTGCTGCAACACGTATTCGAGGCCCGCCGCGCGCAGCTTCGTATTCACCGGCACCCAGACGAGGCCGCTCGCGACCAGCGCGTAGATCAGATGAATGTGCTCGGGACTGTTTTGAAGCATCACGGCGACGCGATCGCCGGGCTGGAGCCCATGCAGCGCGAACCAACGCTGAAACTGGGCGATATGCCGCGCGACATCGCGGCACGTGATCGCCCGATCGTCGAACTGCGCGACCGTCCGCGCGGGCGTATGGCGCAATCCCGCCGCGATGAGCGGGACGCAGTCGAGTTTGTCGTCCAGGTGGCGTTGGGGGAAATAATCTGTATGACGATGCATGGTCGAGTCGATCGATAAGCTTGGGGTTTAGCGCGCGCGGCGCTTGAGCCAGGAGGAAAACGCGACGACGAGGGCGATCATGATGACGAGCGTGGTCGAAACGGCAGCGAGCGTCGGCGTGATCGCGAGCTGGATGTCGTCCCACATCTGCTTCGGCAGGGTCGAATTGATGCCGCCGCTCACGAAGATCGCGATGGTCAGGTCGTCGAACGAAACGAGGAACGCGAACAGGAATGCGGCGGTGACGCTCGCCATCAGCAGCGGCAGCACGATCGACGTGATGCGCCGCAGCGGCGACGCGCCCATCACGCGCGCGGCATCGTCCAGACGCCAGTCGAAGCGCTGGAAGCCGGCGGCGAGCGTCACGACTACGTAAGGAATCGCAAGCACGGTGTGGCCGATCACGAGGCCGAGATTGGTGCCCGTGAGCCCGAATCGGCTGAAGAGATAGAGCAGGCCGACCGCCACGACGATGCGCGGCACGATGAGCGGGGCGACCAGCAGCGCGAACACGGGCTTGCTGGCACGGGCGGACATGCGCGTCATCGTCAGCGTCGCACCGAAGCCGAGCGCGAGCGACAGCAGCGCGGTGCCTAAGCCGACTTCGAACGAGCGGATGACGGCGCTGCGCCAAACCGGCGACGTCATGAACCTGCCGAACCATTTCAGGCTGAACAGATGCGGCGGAAATGCGATGAACTCGGCCTTCGTGAACGCGTATGGAATCACCGAAAGCACGGGCGCCACGAGCACCACCAGGATGACGATCGTGTACAGGCCCAGCGGGCTCGCCGCGCGGGCGGCGGGCCCGCTTTGCGCGTTGCGGCGCATCATGAGCGGCGCGAAGAAGCGGCCGGCCGCCATCAGCACGGCGAGCTTGAGGCCTTGCGCCCGTGAGCCGCGGGAACGCTCGGTCGGCTCCCCGGTCAGCGAACTCAGGCCCACCATGCGGTCGTAGACAAGGAAGATCACGATCGAGCAGCAGAGCAGCACGGTCGAGAGCGCGCCGGCGAAATGCATGTCGAACAATTCGAGGACGGACGAGATCACGAGCTGCGCGATCATCGATTCTTTCGGCGAACCGAGCAGCGAGGGCACGATAAAGAACCCCAGGCTCGTGATGAACACGAGCAGCCCGGCCGCCGCGACACCCGGCGAAGACAGCGGCAGGAACACGGTAAAGAAGCTCGTGCTGCGCGCCGCCCCGAGCGTTTCGGCCGCTTGCGCGAGGCGATCGTCGATGCCGCGCATGACGGGAAGCATCGTCATCACGGCGAGCGGCAGCATCGAATGCACCATGCCGATCAGCACGCCCGTGAGCGACGGAATCACGCCGTTCGTCTCGTGCACGAGACCGAGCGAAAGCGCGATGGTGGAGAGCACGCCCGTTTTAGAAAGCAGCAGCATCCACGCATAGGTCTTGACGATGTAGCTGGTCCAAAACGGCAGCATGATCCACAAGAGCCAGCGCTCGCGCACGCGCGCCGACATTCGGCTCAGCATGTAGGCCACCGGATAGCCGAGCAGGATCGACAGCGCCGCCGTCAAAAACGAGATGGCGAACGTGATCCAGAGCACCTTCGCATAGACGGGCGTATGTGCGATGCGAACGAACTGCGCGAAGCCGAAGTGTCCGTCCGCGTCGACGAGCCCGCCTTGCAGGATGTCGCCGACGGGCACGATGAAGAAAGCGAGCAGGAACAGCAGCGCCGGCACGATCGGCAGGAACTGCACGGCTCGCGCGAGCCAGTTGGGCCGGCCGCGCTGAGCGGTTTGGCTCTCTCGGCGCGCGGACAAAGCGATCGTCATGTCGGATCCTCAGGCGTGTAACAGCGTCGTGCGATGCGGGTCCCAAACGAGGCCCACTTTGTCGCCGATGCGCGGGGATAGGCTGCGCTCGCAACGGACGGTCAACTGGCTGCCGTCGGTCATCGAAAGCTGCACACGTGTGTCGCTGCCGAAGAAGACGACATCCGAAATCGTGCCGTCGACGAACCCGTTCGAAGGTTCGACCAGGCGCGGCGCTTCGGGACGCACGAGCAGCGTATGGCGCGCGGCGGGCACGATGGCCGAAGCCGAATTCATCGGCAACGGAATGCGGCCGCCCGCGGCAAGCAGGATCGGCTCGCCGCTCTTGCCGCGCGCGGCATCGAGCGATCCCTCCAGCAGATTCGAGTGACCGATGAAGCCGGCCGCGAAGCGCGTCGCCGGACGATCGTAGAGATCGGAAGGCGTTCCCACTTGTTCGATGCGTGCCTGATTCATGAGGCAGATGCGATCCGAAAGCGTGAGCGCTTCGTCCTGATCGTGCGTGACGTAGACGAACGTCGCGCCAAGTTCCTTGTGCAGGCGTCGAATTTCGGACTGCATGTGCTCGCGCAATTTTTTGTCGAGTGCGCCGAGCGGCTCGTCGAGCAGGATCACCGAGGGCCGGTAGGCGAAGCAGCGCGCGAGCGCGATGCGCTGCTGCTGCCCACCCGACAGCTCTTTCGGAAAGCGCTTCGCGAATTCGGCCATGCGCACCATGGCCAAGGCTTCGTCGACGGCGGCGCGCACGTCGTCGCGCGTCCTGCGCCGCATGCGCAGACCGTACGCGACGTTGTCCCATACGCTCATGTGCGGAAACAGCGCGTAGCTTTGGAACACCATGCCGATGCCGCGTTTGCCGGGCTCCACGTGCGTGACGTCGCGCCCGTCGATCTCGATGCGCCCCTCGCTCGGGGCGACGAGGCCGGAGATCATCTGCAGGAGCGTCGTCTTGCCCGAACCCGAGGGACCGAGCAGCGTCAGGAATTCTCCGGCCTGCACGGCGAGGTCCGTCGGTTCAAGCGCGACGGTATCGCCATAGCGCTTGGCAATGCCGATCGCCTCGAGTTTCGAATTCATCCCTCGTACCTCACGAAATAATCCACGAATTGAACCGCTCGGTGACTTTCTGACGGTTCGCCTCCCACCATTGGGGGCTCGGCAGGCGCATGTCCTTGATGTTTTGCGGGGCTGTGGGCAGGAGCGCGGCGCGGTTTGGCGGAATCGACTCGAATGCCTGCTTGTTGGTCGGACCGTAGGCCAGCGTCTGCGTCAGCACGGCCTGCCGCTTCGCGTCGGCGCAGAAGCGCACGAACTGCTTCGCGGCGTCGGCGCGCGGCGTGCCTTTCGGAATGCCCCAGCCTTCGATCGAATACAGCCCCTGATTCCAGACGATCGTCACCGGTGCACCCGCATCCTTGGCGGCTTGCGCACGCCCGTTCCAGGTCGAGATCATGTCGACGTCGCCGCTCTGGATCGCCTGCATTGCCTGCGCGCCGCTGGTCCACCAGAGGGCGATGTGCGGCTTGATCTTGTCGAGGCTTTTGAAGGCGCGGTCCACGTCGAGCGGATAGAGCTTGTCGATCGGCACGCCGTCGGCCAAGAGCGCCTGCTCCAGCGTGTCGATCGGACTGCGGCGCAGGCATCGGCGGCCGGGGAAGCGCTTGACGTCCCAGAAATCCGCCCACGTTTTAGGGCCGTTTTGGGCGAACTTGTCCTGACGGTAGGCGAGCACGGTCGAATAGACGTCCACGCCGAGCCAGTCGGGCGTAATCGCGTCGGACATCAGCTCCGGATAGTCGCTGGCCTTCAGGCCGATCGGTTCGAGCAGGCCGTTCGCTTGGAGGTACGGAATATCGGCGGACAGCGTGAGGATCGTGGCGTCCCACACGTAGTTCTTGGTCTTCACCATCGCGGCGAATTGCGCGACGGGCTGAGATTCGCGCGCAACGTTGACGACCTTGATGCCGGTGGCTTTCTCGAACGGATCGTAGAACGCCGCGCGATAGGCGGAGGTATAAGGTCCGCCCGGATCCGATACCACGATCTGCTTCGTTTGGGCGCGGGCGGCCAGCGGCATCATGCCGGCCACGGCGAGCGCGCCGGCGCCTTGAAGAATGCGGCGGCGAGTAGGATCGATGTCTTGCGTCATATTCAGGTCTCCCCAATGCGGTTGAAATGGGTACGGCTCGACTCAGGCGTGATTCAGGCTCGACTCGGGATCGAATCCCGAGCGCGATTCACTTGGCGCGCTTGCGGAGGAACGCTTCCATCATGCGAGCGGGTTCGCCGGAGTCGTACGCTTCGCGCTGAATGCGCATCCCCGCTTCGATGCAGTCGACGAAACCCGCCTCGGTCATTTCGCGGAAGCGCTGCTTGTCCAGGCGCATCGCGACAGGTGGCTTTTCGGCAAGCTCGGTCGCGATTTCGAGCGCTTTCTCGAACACCCGCTCTTCGGGAACGAGATGGTGAATGAGGCCGATGCGATGGCACTCTTCGGCGTCCATGAGACGGCCCGTGAGCGTGAGCTCGATCGTGCGCGACATGCCGAGCATGGCGTTCATGATCCAGGGGCCGGTCGTGCTCGCGATTCCCGCGTTGATTTCCGGCTGGCCCATCCGCACGCCGGGGTGTCCCACGCGGATATCGCCCAGCAGGGCGACCTGGAACGCGGAGCCCGCGGCCGTGCCGTTCAGCGCCATGACGAGCGGCTTGTGCAGGCCGCGCAGCGCCGCGTAGTAGCGCTGCCACTCCTTGACCCAAGCCACGGCGCGCTCGCCGTCGAAGTCATGCGCTTCCGAGAGATCCTGACCCGCCGAGAACGCGCGATTGCCCGCGCCCGTCATGATGATCGCCGCGACTTGCTCGTCGGCGTTGAAGCGGTGGAGCGCTTCGATGATCTTTTCACGCATGGGGGTGGTCCACGCATTCATGCGCTCGGGACGATTCAACGTGATGATCGCAATCCGCCCGTGATTCGAGAACAGAACGTCTTCGCTCATAAGTTATCTCATAGTAATAGTTGGTGGTGAAATGCAATATAAGTCCACCATATTCGTGGTGCAAGCGGGTTTACGCGAATGCGGCGCAACTGGAAAACAGGGAGCAAGACAAGGGCAAGGTGAGGCCGCGTCGAGCGAGGCATGACTGAAGCGGATCGCGGATCGGGGTATCCGTCGGATCGTTGAAGTCCGTCGTGGAAGGGACGAAGAATCGATCGCTTCGCGAGGCCGAAACGGCGGCGATTCATCCGATGAGGAGAAAGGGTTCCCGAGCCTCTCCGCGGCTATGGGGAATGCGCTAGACTGCGCTGCGAATGCCTAGACAAGCGACCGGAGCGGCGCCTTTGTCGCAATCGTCCGATTCCTTTCAAAACAATTAAAGCTCAGCCCGACTTCTGAGGGACTCATGGAAACGTTCGCTACCGAGACGGCGCAGCGGTCTAATGACCAATTGGCGCTGATCGCCGCCGCATTGAGCGCGCTTCGCAGGGGGGACATGTCGCACCGCCTGCCCGAGGATTGGACCGGCGAAGCCGGAAAGGTCGCCTCCGAATTCAATCTCTTGTCGTCGCAATCTGGGCGGGTGGTCCGCGAAGTCGGCAGAGTGTCGAGCCGCTTGGCCGGCGCCGCGGTGGCGTCCGGCGATCAAGCCATGAATAGCGACAGCCTCGCGGGTGGGTGGCTGGATGCCGCCGAAGGCGTGAATCGTTTGTTCGAATGTCTGAAGGATGCCAATGCTTGCTCGGGCGCCGTCCTGACCTCGCTCGCCGCGCTCCAGAAAGGCGAGGCCGCGCCGCTCCCGTCGAATTGGGAGGGTGTCCACGGCAAGGTGGCGCATACGTTCAATGAGGTGGTCGAACAGAACGTCCGGATGTCGGAAGAACTCGGCCGCTTGAGCCGGGTCGTCGGCAAGGAGGGGCGCCTGAAGGAGCGTGCCGCGCTCCCGTACGCGCGAGGCTTCTGGGGCCATTCGATCGATTCGGTGAACTCGCTGATCGCGGATCTCGTGCACCCGACCAGCGAGGTGGCGCGTGTGATCGGCGCGGTGGCGCAGGGCGACCTCTCGAAGAGCATGGCGCTCGAGGCGGACGGGCGCGCACTGCAGGGGGAATTTCTGCGGACGGCCAAGACCATCAACACGATGGTGGAGCAGCTCGGCACGTTCGCGGTCGAAGTCACGCGGGTGGCGCGCGAGGTCGGCACCGAAGGCAAGCTCGGCGGCCAGGCCGATGTGCAGGGCGTGGCCGGTACCTGGAAGGATCTGACCGACTCGGTCAATTCGATGGCCGGCAACCTGACGAGCCAGGTGCGCAATATCGCGGAAGTGACGAAGGCCGTCGCCGCGGGCGACCTCTCCAAAAAGATCACGGTGGACGTGAAGGGCGAAATTCTCGAACTGAAGAACACCATCAACACGATGGTCGATCAGTTGCGCTCGTTCGCATCGGAAGTCACGCGGGTGGCGCGCGAGGTGGGTACCGAGGGCAAGCTCGGCGGCCAGGCGGACGTGCAAGGCGTGGCCGGCACGTGGAAGGATCTGACCGACAACGTGAACTTCATGGCCGGCAATCTGACGAGCCAGGTGCGCAACATCGCGGAAGTGACGAAGGCCGTGGCGGCGGGTGACCTGTCGAAGAAGATTACGGTGGACGTGAAGGGGGAAATCCTCGAACTGAAGAACACCATCAATACGATGGTCGATCAGTTGCGCTCGTTCGCGTCGGAAGTCACGCGGGTGGCCAGAGAAGTGGGCACCGAAGGCAAACTGGGCGGCCAGGCCGACGTGCAGGGCGTGGCGGGAACATGGAAGGACCTGACGGACTCCGTGAACTCGATGGGCAGCAACTTGACTGCCCAGGTGCGCAACATCGCCGACGTGACGACGGCCGTGGCGGCGGGCGACCTGTCGAAGAAGATCACGGTGGACGTGAAGGGCGAGATTCTCGAACTGAAGAACACCATTAACACGATGGTCGACCAGTTGCGTTCGTTCGCATCGGAAGTGACGCGCGTTGCCCGTGAAGTGGGCACGGAAGGCAAGCTCGGCGGCCAAGCCGACGTGCAGGGCGTGGCGGGGACCTGGAAGGATTTGACGGACTCCGTGAACTCGATGGGCAGCAACTTGACCGCCCAGGTGCGCAACATCGCCGAAGTGACGACGGCCGTGGCGGCCGGCGACCTGTCGAAGAAGATCACGGTGGACGTGAAGGGCGAGATCCTCGAACTGAAGAACACCATCAACACGATGGTGGACCAGCTGAGTTCGTTCGCATCGGAAGTCACGCGGGTGGCCCGCGAGGTGGGTACCGAAGGCAAGCTCGGCGGCCAGGCCGAGGTGCAGGGCGTGGCGGGCACCTGGAAAGACCTGACGGACTCCGTGAACTCGATGGGCGGCAACTTGACCGCCCAGGTGCGCAACATCGCCGACGTGACGACGGCCGTGGCGGCGGGCGACCTGTCGAAGAAGATCACGGTGGACGTGAAGGGCGAGATCCTCGAACTGAAGAACACCATCAACACGATGGTCGATCAGTTGCGCTCGTTCGCGTCGGAAGTCACGCGGGTGGCCAGAGAAGTGGGCACTGAAGGCAAGCTCGGCGGCCAGGCCGACGTGCAGGGCGTGGCCGGCACGTGGAAGGATTTGACCGACAACGTGAACTTCATGGCGGGCAATCTCACGAGCCAGGTGCGCAATATCGCGGACGTGACGAAGGCCGTGGCCGCGGGCGATCTGTCGAAGAAGATCACGGTGGACGTGAAGGGCGAAATTCTCGAACTGAAGAACACCATCAATACGATGGTGGACCAGCTCGGGTCCTTTGCGTCGGAGGTGACGCGCGTGGCGCGCGAGGTCGGCACGGAAGGCCGGCTGGGCGGGCAAGCGGACGTGCAAGGCGTGGCCGGTACCTGGAAGGATCTGACCGACAACGTGAACTTCATGGCCGGCAATCTGACGAGCCAGGTGCGCAACATCGCGGACGTGACGAAGGCCGTGGCGGCCGGCGACCTGTCGAAGAAGATCACGGTGGACGTGAAGGGCGAAATCCTCGAACTGAAGAACACCATCAACACGATGGTCGACCAGTTGCGTTCGTTCGCATCGGAGGTGACGCGCGTGGCCCGCGAAGTGGGGACCGAGGGCAAGCTCGGAGGACAAGCCTATGTGCAGGGCGTGGCCGGCACGTGGAAGGATTTGACCGACAACGTGAACTTCATGGCGGGCAATCTCACGAGTCAGGTGCGAGGCATCGCGAAGGTCGTGACGGCGGTGGCGAACGGCGACCTGGCACGCAAACTGACGGTCGAGGCGAAAGGCGAGATCGCGGCGCTTGCCGATACCATCAACAGCATGACCGAGACGCTCGCGACCTTCGCCGATCAGGTAACGACGGTGGCGCGCGAAGTGGGCGTGGAAGGCAAGCTCGGCGGCCAGGCGAAGGTGCCGGGCGCGTCCGGCACCTGGAAGGGGCTCACCGAAAACGTGAACCAGCTCGCCGCAAATCTGACCACGCAGGTTCGTGCCATTGCCGAGGTGGCCACGGCGGTGACGCAGGGCGACTTGACGCGCTCGATCACAGTCGAAGCGCTGGGCGAGGTCGCCGCCCTGAAGGATACGATCAACGAGATGATCCGTAACCTGAAGGACACGACGCAGGTCAATACCGAACAGGACTGGCTCAAGACGAATTTGGCCAAGTTCAGCCGAATGCTGCAGGGGCAGAAGGATCTCGTCGCGGTCGGGCAGTTGATTCTTTCCGAACTCGCACCGGTGGTCGGCGTGCAGCAGGCCGAATTCTTCGTGCTGGACGCGTCGTCCGACGAAACCTTGCTGCGCTTGATGGCGAGCTACGCGTCGAGCGGGCATCTATCGCACGGCAAGGGCATTCAGCTGGGAGAGGGGCTCGTCGGTCAATGCGCGGTGGAGCGCCGCAAGATTCTGCTCGAGCCCTCCGGCATCGACGGATTCCGCATCACGTCGGGCCTCGTCACCATCGTGCCGCACAACGTGCTCGTGCTCCCCATCGTGTTCGAGGGGCAGGTCAAGGGCGTCATCGAACTCGCTTCGGCCGAGCGCTTCAATCCGATTCACCTCGCGTTCCTCGATCAACTGACGGAAAGTATCGGCATCGTCATCAATACGATCGAGGCCAATACCCGGACCGAGGACCTGCTCAAGCAGTCGCAATCGCTCGCGCACGAGTTGCAGAGCCGCCAGGAAGAGTTGCAGCAGACGAACGAGGAGCTACAGGAAAAAGCGCGGCTTCTCGCGCACCAGAACCAGGAAGTCGAGCGCAAGAACACGGAGGTCGAGCAGGCCCGCCAGGCGCTGGAGGAGAAGGCCAAGCAGCTTGCGCTGACGTCGAAGTACAAGTCGGAGTTTCTGGCGAACATGTCGCACGAGTTGCGCACGCCGCTCAACAGCCTGCTCATTCTCTCCGACCAGCTTTGCAAGAACACCGAGGGCAATCTCTCGTCGAAACAGATCGAATTTTCGCGGACGATTCATTCGTCGGGCAACGAACTCCTGATGCTGATCAACGACATCCTCGACCTGTCGAAGATCGAATCGGGCACGGTCGTCATGGACTTCGCCGAGCATCGTCTTGCCGATCTGACCTCCTATGCCGAGCGCAATTTCCGCCACGTCGCCGAGTCGCGCAGCGTCGACTTCGTGATCCACGTGGGAACGGCTTTGCCTGCGTCGATTCACACGGACATCAAGCGCCTGCAGCAGATTCTGAAGAACCTGCTGTCCAACGCGTTCAAGTTTACGCATCGCGGACACGTGACGCTGTCGATCGAAGAGGTGTTCGGGGGATGGACCGCGGATAACGACAGCCTCACCCGCGCACAGGACGTCGTCGCGTTCTCCGTATCGGATACGGGGATCGGAATTTCCGCGGACAAGCAGCAAATCATCTTCGAGGCATTCCAGCAGGCCGACGGCAGCACGAGCCGCAAGTACGGCGGCACGGGCCTTGGCCTCGCCATCAGCCGCGAACTGTCGAAGCTCCTCGGTGGCGAGATCAGGCTCGTCAGCTCCCCCAACAAGGGCAGCACCTTCACGCTGTATTTGCCGCTGTCGGCGGATACGGGGCGCGCGCCGCGCAAGCCGGCTGCCGTCGCGAGCGAAGACGTGGCGGTGGCGCTTCCCGCGCCCGATGCCGGAATGGGCAAGGACGCGAAGGGGCTGCAGGCGCAAGCGTTCGTGGATACCGTCGTCGACGAAGCGCGGCAACTGTTGGCGACGCCGGAAGACGACCGGCTCGACATCCTGCCGGGCGACCGCGTGCTGTTGATCGTCGAAAACGATCAAGCATTCGCGGGAGTCCTGCTCGATGCGGCGCGCGACCATGGCTTCAAGGCTTTGGCGAAGCCGCTCGGCGCCTCGGCGTTGACGCTCGCCGACCAATTCAAGCCGGACCTCGTCACCTTGGATCTGTTCCTGCCCGACATGGACGGCTGGCGTGTATTGGGCCGCCTCAAACACGACATGGCAACCCGGCATACGCCGGTTTGCGTGATTTCCACGGACGAGTCGCGCGAGCGTGCGCTGCGCGAGGGTGCGTTGGCGTTCCTGCCGAAACCGATTCAGTCGCGCGAAATATTGGACGACGCGCTGGATTCGCTGGCTCGCTATGCGGCAGCGTCGCCGCGAAAACTGCTGGTCGCGATGCCGGAGTCGCCGCAGCGCGACGAACTCCTTGCCTTGCTCTCGAGCGAGAAGATCTCGCCGGTCATCGTTTCGACCGGCGACGAGCTGGCGGGGGCGCTGACGGGCGATCATTCGGCCACGGTGGCCATCACGGAAGAGCTGTTCGAGCAGAGCCGGCCGCGCGTGGCGGCCGTTCTGGCGGAGTGCCCGTCGTTCGTGCCCGTCACGTTCGTCGTTCTTTCGTCGGGCAAGCATTCCGCGGGGATCGTCGAGCCGTCCGAGCGCTACCGCGTGCTGCGCGCCTCCGACCCGGCGCGCTTCTTCGATGCAACCGTGGCTTCGTTGCATTTCGACCACCGGTGGCTGCCGGCCGAGGGCCGCAAATTGATCGACGGCATTCATGGCTCCGGGGCCGGCTTGGCCAACCGGAAAGCGCTGATCGTCGACGACGACATGCGCAACATCTTCGCGCTGGCGACCGTACTCGAGGATCACGGGATCCGCCACGTCTGGGCGGACAACGGACGAGATGCGATCGCGCTGGTGGAGGCCGACGCGGAAATCGACATCGTTTTGATGGACATCATGATGCCGGAGATGGACGGGCTGACCACCATGCGGGAGATCCGCAAGCGTCCCATCGGACGAGCACTGCCGATCATCGCGGTCACGGCGAAGGCGATGAAGGGCGACCGGGAGCGCTGCATAGAAGCGGGCGCGTGGGATTATCTATCCAAACCCGTCAACCGCGACGACTTGCTCGCGGTGCTGCACGCTTGGCTGCATCGGTAGGAGCGCGCCTTGGAGAATGCTACAGGGCTCAAGCAGCCCGTCGATATCCTGGTGGTGGACGATCTGCCGCAGCAGCAGGTGGTGACGCGCACGGTCCTCGAGCAGCTGGGCGAGAACGTGATCATCGTCGGGTCCGGACGAGAAGCGCTGAAAGCCGTTCTCGAGCGAAGCTTCGCGGTCATTTTGCTCGACGTGAACATGCCGGGCATGGATGGCCTCGAAACGGCGTCGCTACTGCGCAACTATAAGAAAACGGCGACCACGCCCATCATTTTCGTGACGGCCTATGTCGACGAAGCGGAGATGAAGCGCGGCTATTCGCTGGGCGCCGTCGACTACATTTCCTCGCCGGTCATTCCCGAAATCCTGCGCTCGAAGGTGAAGGCGTTCGTCGAGATGCATCGCATGCACGAGGCGCTGCTCTCGCGGGCGGAGGAACGCGAGGCCTTTGCCCGTGCCGAGGAAGCCCGGGCCGCCGCGGAGCGTGCCCGGCAGCGAGCGGATTTTCTCGCCGCCGCGAGCCAGGTCCTCACGCGCTCGCTCGAAATCGACACGACGCTGGAGCGCATCGTCGAACTGGTCGCGGGCGAGTTCGCCGAGTTGGCGTTCGTGGCGGTCAGGCGGGTGGGCGAGTCGGGAAGCGAAATCGTCGCCCGGTCGGCGATGCGAGGCCCGCTCCCGGCGCCCGATTTCGCCGGATTTCGGCAGAACACGTTGGCGGTTTCCTTCCCCGACGCCAGCGATTATCTGAACCGGCTGCTCGACGACGGCACCCTCGATCACGCGCCGGGCGCAACGCATGTTCTGGAAACGATGGGAGCGGCCCATCGCTTCTCCGGCATCCGGCGTGTCAGCATATTTCCGTTGGTGACCGGCAGCCTGAGCGGCGCCGTGGTGCTTTGCACGACCGGTGCGGATGCGGCGACACCCGAACACAACACGCTGCTCAAGGAGTTCATGAGCCGCGCCGAGATCGCCGTCGAAAACGCACTGCTGTTCTCGGCGATCCGCGACGGCGACCGCAGGAAGAACGAGTTTCTCGCCATGCTGGCGCACGAGCTGCGCAACCCGCTCGCGCCCATTGCGAATGCGGCCGCCGTCATGCGCAGCGCGAAAGCGGACGACACGAAGGTGCTACGCTGGGCCAGCGAGATTGTCGGGACGCAGGTCGAGCACATGGTGCGCATCGTCGAGGATCTGCTCGATGCCTCGCGTATCGCAAGGGGAACGGTGACCTTGCGCAAAGCGCCGGTGCCGTTGTCGGTGATCGTCGGCCGAGCGGTCGAGACGAGCCGCCCGCACTTCATTCGCCGCGCGCAGACCTTGACCTGCGACGAGGGTGCGCCGGATGCGGTCGTCGAGGGCGATGTCGTCCGTCTTGCTCAAGTCGTGTCGAACCTGCTGAACAATGCATCGAAATTCACGCCCGACGGCGGGCATATCCGGCTCTCCACGCGCTTGGAAGAGGGATCCGCATCGATTACCGTCGCCGACGACGGGCAGGGCATCGACGAGCGCTTCGTGCCCCATGTCTTCGATCTGTTCGCGCAGGCCGATACCTCGCTGCACCGCTCGCTGGGCGGGCTCGGCATCGGCCTGACGCTCGTGCGGCATCTCACCGAACTGCACGGCGGATCGGTCAAATGCCGGAGCGACGGCGTCGGCCGAGGGGCGGAATTCGTGGTCCGTCTGCCCGCGACCGCGGGTTTGCAGAAGCTTCCGGCGCTTGCTCCGGTCGTGCATCTGAACCGGAAGGTGGCGACGCGCACACTCGTGGTCGACGATCTCGTGGCCTCGGCGGAAAGTCTCGACGCGCTCTTGACCCTGCATGGCTTCAGCGTCAAATGCGCCGCGGATGGACAATCCGCGCTGCGGATTGCCGGCGAGATGCTGCCGGACATCGTCGTGCTCGATATTGGATTGCCGGATATGAGCGGATACGACCTCGCCCGGCGTCTTCGGCGCGAAGGGCCGTGCGAGAGCGCGCTGATCATCGCCTTGAGCGGTTACGGGCAGGAGGAATACGTGCGCCATGCGGCCGATGCGGGCATCGACCACTACCTCGTCAAGCCCGCCGACGTCGAAACGCTCCTGGATCTGATGTCCGCGCATGAGGCGGCAAAGATTGGGAAGCGCGCGGAGCAATAGCCGTAGGTGTCGTGGCCCGAGGCTACCGGTCTGTTATGTTTAGGTTGCCGTATTCGCGCCGATGGAGAATCCAAGAGTGGAAAGACACCAAAGAGATCGAAAAGACCAGGAGAGGGGCATGAGGTCCTATTTCGCACTGTGTGCGGGAGCCGCCGCTGTCACGTTCGCACTTGTGTCGCAGGGCGTGGCTGCGGCGGATGCGGACTCCGTGCCGCCATCGTCGCTGGGTGCGACGATCGCCACGCAAGGGACCGCGAAAGGCATTCCCGCATGTGCGAGCTGTCATGGCGCGCACGGCGAGGGACAGCCGGCCTCCGGTTTTCCGAGGCTCGCCGGTCTCGGTGAAGCGTATTTCACGGCTCAACTGGCGGCGTTCGCGGACGGGAGCCGGCCAAGTCCCGTCATGCAGCCGTTCGCCAAAATGATGTCCTCCGGCGAAAGGGCCGCGGTGGCCGAGTACTTCAGCAGCCTGCCGCCGCCGGACGGCATTCGCAACAGCGATACGGCCGATCCCCTCACGTCCGACCTCGGTGCCTGGCTTGCGACACGCGGCCGATGGCAGCAGGGTCTGCCCGCGTGCGTGCAGTGTCACGGTTCTGGCGGGGCGGGTGTCGGCAGCGTGTTTCCGCCGCTTGCGGGGCAGCCTGCGTCCTATATCGAGGCGCAGCTTCACGCATGGAAAGACGGCAAGCGCGCGCCGGGGCCGATGGCGCTGATGCCGACCGTGGCCGGCAAGCTCTCCGACGCCGACATCGACGCCGTCGCAGCGTACTACGCTGAGCAAGCGCCGGCATCGAATGCGTCGAAGTAAGAGGGGAGAAGAGATGAGAAGAACATGCGGAAGCCGGGCCGTGTTCGTCGCGCTGATCGCGGGCGTGACGTGCGCATCGAATATCGTGTGGGCAGCGGACTCCGCCGCCGCGAGCGACGCCTCGGCAGCGCGGCGTTTCGAACCGCCGCCCGAGACCGCAATGCCGAGCGGAGACTTCGGCAAGTCGGTGAAGCTGGGCGAGCAGATCTTCATGCACACCCGCCAGTTCGCGGGCAAGTACGTCGGCAACTCGCTCAACTGCGCGAGTTGTCATCTGGATGCCGGACGCAAGGCGGATTCGAGCCCGCTCTGGGCGGCCTATATCTCATACCCCGCCTATCGCAGCAAGAACGGCCACGTGAATACGTTTGCCGAGCGGATGCAAGGCTGCTTTCGCTTCAGCATGAACGGCAAGGCGCCGCCGTTGGGCGACCCGGTGCTGGTTGCGTTGGAGGCCTACTCGTACTGGCTCGCGAAAGGCGCGCCGTTGGGCGAGAAGCTCGCGGGCCAAGGGTATCCGAAACTCGCGCCGCCCGCGCGGAAGGCCGATTACCGGCGTGGCGAGCAGGTGTACGCGCAGCACTGCGCGCTGTGCCATGGCGCGGACGGACAAGGGCAGAGCAGCGAGGGGAAAACGGTCTTCCCTCCGCTCTGGGGCGATCGATCGTTCAACTGGGGTGCCGGCATGCATGAAGTCCAGAATGCCGCCGGGTTCGTCAAGGCGAACATGCCGCTGGGTCTGGGCGGTACGCTCACCGATCAGCAAGCGTGGGACGTGGCGCTGTTCATGGATAGTCACGAGCGTCCGCAGGATCCCCGCTTCACAGGTTCGGTCCAGGAAACGCGGAAGAAGTATCACGACTCGCCGAATTCGATGTACGGCCAGACCGTGAACGGACACGTGCTCGGTAGCGCGAACAACCCGGGCAGCGAGTAGTCGCGGTCAGCCGCGGCTGCGATCGCCCCGAAACAGCTTGCGCTCGCGCGCAAGCTGTGCGTATAATTCGAGGCTCTGCTGTTCTAGTTTTCGCGTGAAGTCGTATATTGCGCGATTCGGTCGGTAGGCGGTTGTGAAGTGCTTTCGAAGGGCAGTGACTGAAAGAAAAAACTTCACAAATGCTAATCGACGAGTTAGAATAGCGTTCTTCGCTGTTGACGGAAGTTGAGCGGCGAAAGCGGTAGTGAAAAGATTTTGTCCCCTTCGTCTAGAGGCCTAGGACATCACCCTTTCACGGTGAGTACAGGGGTTCGAATCCCCTAGGGGACGCCAAACATCGGCGGTGCTTCGGAATCGAAGCGTCGCGGCCTGCGAAACGAGACTGACGTTCGCGGGTATGATGGGCAATCAAGGAGTGGTAGTTCAGTCGGTTAGAATACCGGCCTGTCACGCCGGGGGTCGCGGGTTCGAGTCCCGTCCACTCCGCCAGACAAAGCCCGTTCAGGTATCGCTTGAGCGGGCTTTTTCAATAAAAGTGTAAGCAGTAAAGTAGGTTGAGCAGTACCTGTTGTCCCCTTCGTCTAGAGGCCTAGGACATCACCCTTTCACGGTGAGTACAGGGGTTCGAATCCCCTAGGGGACGCCAAACATCGGCGGTGCTTCGGAATTGAAGCGCCGCGGCTTGCGGAAACAAACTGACGTCCGCGAGCGAAGATGCAAGATTGGAGTGGTAGTTCAGTTGGTTAGAATACCGGCCTGTCACGCCGGGGGTCGCGGGTTCGAGTCCCGTCCACTCCGCCAAATAAGAAGCCCGTTCGAATAAGATTCGAACGGGCTTTTTTCTCGCACGTTCCATACACGTTCCACACGCAAGAAATACCGGTGCACCGCGTCAGCATGGCCCAAGTCTTCGTACGAGACCGGACAATCCGCCATTGCAAGACGCCCGAGGCTGCCGTACTGTGATCACGGTTTCCTTCGTTCCGGCTACGATGTTCGATCCGACCGACGCGCCATTGCAATACGCGCCCTCGCCGTTTCAGCTGCGCGAGGCGTCGATGAGCGATTTCGCTTTCGCCGAAGCGCTTACGCGTACCAACATGGGCCGCTATTACGAGCGGCATCGATTGGCTTGGCGAGCCGATCTCTTTTTCGCGAGCTATCAGGAATCGGAGAACTTCATCCTCGAGGTCGACAACGAGCCGATCGGCTTGCTGCGGCTCACCGAGGAGGGCGATTCGCTGCATATCCGCGATGTCCAAATCGCAGCCGACCATCGCGGTCAAGGGGCGGGGACGTTCCTGCTCGAGATGTCGCTTCAATGGGCGCGCGAGCGCGGGCTGCGCGAACTGCAATTGCGCGTGTTCGTCGATAATCCTGCCGCGCGCTTGTACCTGCGGATGGGTTATCGAGTGGCGGGGCCGCGGCTCGCCCAACTGGGCGCCATCCGCCATATGACGCGGCGCGTTTGAATTCGACCGAGTGACCGACTAACCCGCTGACTCGCCGGCTCACGCCGCCGTCGGGTGCTGAGCGATCCGGTGGTGCGTGCGCAGGCGTCGATCACGTGTCTTCGGATGCGTCCAGCGTGCCGTCGAAATCGTCGTCGTCCGCCGCCGAGCCGCGCTCGGGCGCCTGTTCGCCGTCGCGCATCATGAAGGCGCGCGGGCTTTCGCCGAACGCGCGCCGGAACATCGCCGAAAACGCGCTCTGACTCTGGTAGCCGAGTTCATGCGCGATCTGCGAGAGCGCGCGGCCTCGGTTCAGCAGCGGAATCGCGCGAGCCAGCACGGCTTGCTGCCGCCATTGCGAAAAGCTCATGCCGAGTTCTTGGCGAAACAGCCGCGCGATCGTGCGTGTACTCGCGCCGACGCTGGCAGCCCAGTATTCGAGCGGGTCGGTGTTGCCGGGATCGGCCAGCAGCGCTTCACACAGCGCGCGCAGACGCTTCTCGGTCGGCATCGGCACCGACAGCGGCAGCGGTTCCGAACGCGTGATCTCATCGAGCGCGAGCGTGCCGAGCAGGCGCTCGCGGCCCGCGTCCAAGCCCTCGGCGCCGAGCGCGGCGATGACTTCGCGCAACAACCCCGATACGTCGACGACACGGCACGCATCGAGCCCCGCCGGGATGACGGACTCATCGATATAGAGCGTGCGCAGATACGCTTGCTCGACGATGACGACCTCATGCGGCACGCGCGGCGGCACCCAGATCGCCCGCGAGGGCGGGACCATCCACGTGCTGTCCTCGATAGCGAGACGCATGACGCCGCGCGAGGCGTAGGCGAGCTGTGCCCACGCATGCATATGCATCGCGATGCGTTCGCCGGCCGGCATCGGGCGGGCGCGCACGCGGATCGGATGCGCGGGCGTGGGCGCGACCGACGGCGGGATGTCGAGCAAGTGCACGCGGGCGGTCGCCGGTGCAGCGGTTTCGTTCGTGCTCAAGGCGAAGAGCCGTTGGTGAAATGAAAGCCTATGCGCATGGGAAGCGACTGTGACGAGTATTGTATGTGCGCCGGTCCTATTCGACATGCATAATGCGCTAGCCGAGACTGAGCGGGGCTACGTCAACCACCGCAACATGGTCGGCGCCGAACGTTCGCCGGCGAAGTCCCCAAGCATCGAACCGAGTCATGCTGCCGGCGGCGTACAAACCCACACAACAAAGGACGAGGGCAAATGCGATACGTATTCGTGTACGGCACGCTGCGAGCAGGTGAAATCAACGATATCGGGCTGGCTGCCGCGCGCCATGGCGTCAAGGCGCCGCGGCTGGTCGGCCGGGCAGCGGTCGTCGGGCGGTTGTACGACTTGGGGGATTATCCGGGGCTCGTGCGCGACGAGGCGGCGGGACCGGTGCGGGGCGATGTCTATGAGATCGACGAGGCGCTGGTGCCCGTGCTCGACGACATCGAAGGCGTGGAGCCGGGCGTCGACACGCTGTTCAAATCGCGTGAGATCACGGTTGCCGTGGCGGGCCGCGAACTCCCGTGCTTCTTCTATCCTGTGGACGAGGTGTCGGCAGGCGGGCGCGCGCGCATCGAGGCCGGCGATTGGATCAGTTATCGCCTCGCGCGCGACTCGGTCGGTGCGCTGAAATACGGCCGCTGAGCGATCCCCAAGCGACGCCCGAAGACTCCCGAAGACGAAAACGAAAATGCCGTGCCGCGTGCGATTTGCACATCGGCACGGCAGCGCAAGCGGCGGTCAGGCTCCATGCCCAGCCGCCGTTTTTCCATCTGCTTAGACTTCCTCGTACAGCGGCAGCGTCAGGAACTCGGTGAACGTTTCCGACGTCGACATCTGCTCGAAGATCGAGCCGGCGCGATCGTACGATGCGGTCTCGCCGCCAACCGATTCCTTGATCTTCGGCAGCTCTTCGGCGATCAGCGCGCGCACGAGATCCGCCGTCACCTTGCGGCCGTCCTCGAGCTTGCCCTTCGGCGAGCGCAGCCACTGCCACACTTGCGAGCGTGAAATCTCGGCCGTCGCGGCGTCTTCCATCAGATTGTGGATCGGCACGCAGCCGTTGCCGGCGAGCCACGATCCGAGGTAGTGGATGCCGACGTTGATGTTGTTGCGCAGGCCGGCTTCGGTGATCGGCGCTTCGGGGCGGAAGTCGAGCAGGTCCTTCGCCGTGACTTGCACGTCTTCGCGCTGCTTGGCGATTTGATTCGGCGCGTCGCCGAGCACGGCGACGAACTCCTCCATCGCGAGCGGCACGAGACCCGGGTGAGCCACCCAGCCGCCGTCGTAGCCGTCGGTCGCATCGCGCTTCTTGTCCGAACGCACGCCGCCCATCGCTTTCTCGTTCGCGGCCGCATCGCTCTTGATCGGAATCAGCGCGCTCATGCCACCGATGGCCGGTGCATTGCGCTTATGACATGTCTTGAGCAAGTGCAGCGCGTAAGCCCGCATGAACGGAACGGTCATCGTGATCTGCGAGCGGTCGGCCAGGCAGAAGTCCTTGTCGTTCTTGAACTTCTTGATCGCCGAGAAGATGTAGTCCCAACGGCCGGCGTTCAGGCCCGCGCTGTGTTCGCGCAATTCGTACAGGATTTCATCCATCTCGAACGCCGCAAGAATCGTCTCGATCAGCACCGTCGCGCGAATCGTCCCGCGCGGCAGGCCGACGGCCTCTTGCGCCGCCAGGAAGATGTCGTTCCACAGGCGGGCTTCGAGGTGGCTCTCCATCTTCGGCAGATAGAAGTAGGGGCCGCTGCCGCGCGCGATCAACTCCTTCGCGTTGTGGAACAGGAACAGCGCGAAATCGAAGATGCCGCCCGAGACGCGCTGGCCGTCCACGGTCACGTGCTTTTCCTCGAGGTGCCAGCCGCGGGGGCGCACCACGAGCGTCGCGGTCTTCTCGTTCAGTTTGTACGTCTTGCCGTTCTGCTCGAGCGAGATCGTCCGGCGCACGGCGTCCTTCAGGTTCAACTGGCCCGTGATCTGGTTGAACCAGTTGGGCGTGTTCGAATCCTCGAAGTCGGTCATGTACGAGTCCGCGCCCGAGTTCAGCGCGTTGATGATCATCTTGCGCTCGACGGGGCCCGTGATTTCGACGCGGCGGCATTCGAGGTCTTTCGGCAGCGGCGCGATCTTCCAATCGCCTTCGCGCACGGCCTTCGTCTGCGCGAGGAAATCGGGGCGCTCGCCGGCGTCGAGCCGCCGCGTGCGCTCGGCACGTGCTTGCAGCAGCTCGCGGCGGCGCGCTTCGAACGTACGGTGCAGGTCGGCGACGAGTTTCAACGCCTCGGGCGTGAGGATCGTCTCGAAGCCCGGCTCGATTTCACCGGTGATTTGCATACCTTGGGGCAACGACAGCGTGTTCGCCATGGAAAGTCTCCTTTGGTCGGTCAAATGGCAATAGCAATAGCAATTGCAACGGTTAGGGCGATGTCTTCGCGCGTTCGGGCTGTGGCGGGCGAATCCATGCGCATCAATCCTTCTCGGTCAGCGCGAGCGTCTTCACGAAGTCGACAAGGTCGGACATGCTCGTGCCGATGCCGCGCGGCTTCGATTCCAGCTCTTCGAGCGGCGCCCCCGCTCGATTGATCCAAAACGTCGTGTAGCCGAACCAGCCGGCGCCGGCCACGTCCCAGCCGTTCGACGAGACGAAGACGATTTCCCGCGCACTGGCGTCGAACGCGCGCGTACCGAGCGCGTAGGCCGAAGGGGCCGGTTTGTAGGCCCGGGCCGCGTGCACGGACAACACGTGATCGAATAGGTCGGCGATGCCGGCGCTCTTCACCGCGATATCGAGCATGCCGGGATTGCCGTTCGAGAGAATGCCGAGGCCGAGCGAGCGGCCGCTCGGCGCGGCGCCGTATTCGCGCAGTGCGCGCAAGGCCGGTGCCGTATCGGGAAAGGCCGACAGGCATGCGTACTGATCCATCAAGCGCTTTTCGCCGGCCGCGTCGAGCGGCAGGCGCAGACGGCGCGCGGCATGTCGCAGCGCGTCGAGCGTCACGTCCCAGAACGGCTTGTAGTGCGAGCCGTTCTGATCGGCCAGCGTGCGCAATTGCGAGTATTCGATTTGTTTTAGCCGCCATAGCTGCGAGAGGGCGTCGCCTTGTCCGGGGAACAGCTGCTCGGCCGCCGCCACCACCGAGTGCACGTCGAACAACGTGCCGTAAGCGTCGAACAGCACGGCTTTCGGGAAACGTCGCATTGAAGACGAGGACGAGGTTGTGGTCATGGCCCAGCACTCCTGTACTTAAGGTCAGGAAGGTATTCTATTTGTGACTTGGACGTAGAAAAAGTCCGCAGGCGTCACTTTATCTTTGACTTTTTGATACATAATCAACCGATCGATCGTTTTTGGAAGGGCTGTTTCTTCATGTCGCGCTTCAAACAAATCGAAACGTTCGTGGCCGTGGCCGCGAAAGGCAGTCTTTCGGCTGCCGCCCAGGCGGAGGGCGTCGCGCCGGCCGTGATCGGCCGCCGGCTGGACGCGCTCGAGGAGCGGCTCGGCGTGAAGCTGCTCGTGCGCACGACGCGCAAGCTCACGCTGACGTTCGAGGGCTCCGCGTTTCTGGAGGACTGCCAGCGCATCGTGAACGACATGCAGAACGCCGAGGCCAGCGTGTCGGCCGGCGGGGTCAAGGCGAGCGGACACGTCCGGATCTCGGCGCCGGCCGGTTTCGGGCGCAAGCACGTGGCGCCCGTGATTCCCGAGTTCGCGTTGGCCCACCCCGAGGTGTCGATCGCACTCGATTTGTCCGACCGCATGGTCGATCTCGTGAACGAGGGGTTCGACTGCGCCGTGCGCTTCGGCGAGCTGCCCGATTCGTCGCTCGTTTCGCTGCGCCTGGCCGAGAATCGCCGTGTGTGCGTAGCCGCGCCTGCGTATCTGGCGCGGCAGGGCACGCCGCAATCGCTCGCGGATCTCGCGCACCATAACTGCCTCGCGCTCGCCGCGGGCGTGAATCAGCAGCGCGGCTGGACGTTCGCGCAGGACGGCAAGACCGTCTCGATCAAAGTGTCGGGGACGCTCGAGTGTTCGGACGGGGCCGTCTTGCACGAGTGGTGCCTGGCGGGACACGGTCTGGCTTGGCGTTCTTCGTGGGAAGCGGGGGAGGACATCGCGGCGGGCCGGCTCGTGACGGTGCTCGATGCGTTTGCCGCACCGCCGATCGGCATTCATGCCGTGTTCCCGCAACGCAGGCATCTGCCGTTGCGAGTGCGCTTGTTTCTCGATTTCCTCAAACATACCTATGAGCGTCCCGGGTACTGGCGATAGGAATAGCGATAGCAATGGCGGTAACGGTGGCGATAGCAATCGCAATCCGCCGCAATCCTTCGCAATCGCACCTCGTCACGACGCTTAGCGCGCCGGGCGCGCGGGTTTCCGATATGCGGAGTCACCCGAGGCGCGCCTGCCGGGCGATCGGCGCGGCACTACAATCGACTTGAACTTGCTCGCGCCGCGGGGCGCGATCGACAAGGGAGGCCACATGTTCAAGCACATCCTGGTCCCGACCGACGGCTCCGATCTGTCGCAAAAGGCGATCGACGGCGCGATCGATCTCGCGCGGTCCGTCGGGGCCCGCATCACCGCTTACGCCTGCTTGCCGCAGTATCCGTACTCGCCGTTTTCGGAAATCATCGTCGAGCAGCCCGACGATTTTCAGCAGCGCAGCGAGCGCGAGGCCCGCGAACACTTGGGCGAGGTGGAAGCGGCCGCGCGCCGTGCCGGCGTGAGCTGCACGAGCCAAACGAGCGTGCATCCGTCGCCCTACCTCGGCATCATCGAAGCCGCGGAGAGCGGCGGGTGCGACGTCATCTTCATGGCGTCGCATGGGCGCAGAGGGCTCGGCAGCCTGCTGATCGGCAGCGAAACGCAGCGCGTCCTCACGCATACGAAAATTCCGGTGATCGTTTATCGCTGAACGGACGGTGGCGGCCGCGTCGGGCTGAGGCGGCTCGATCGGCCGGCACGGCAGGCACGGCTTAGGCGGTGCGATGGGCATGGCCGGTTAAACGTCGAGCCCCGCATGCGGCAAGCATGCGGGGCTCGCGCTCTCCCTGGTCCCCTTTTCGCGAGTCCCGTCGTTTATGCCACCTTCTTCGTGTCGAAGAATTGTTCGTCTTCGGTCGAACCGTGCAGTGCCGTCGTCGAGGCTTCGCGCTCGACCGTTTGGGTGACGGCGTCGAAGTAGCCCGTGCCCACTTCGCGCTGATGCTTCACGGCCGTGAAGCCCTTCTCGGCGGCGGCGAACTCGGCCTGCTGCAGTTCGACGAAGGCGCTCATCTGCGAGCGCGCATAGCCGTGCGCGAGGTTGAACATCGAGTAGTTGAGCGCGTGGAAGCCCGCCAGCGTGATGAACTGGAACTTGTAGCCCATCGCGCCCAATTCCTTCTGGAACTTCGCGATCGTCGCGTCATCGAGGTTCTTCTTCCAGTTGAACGACGGCGAGCAGTTGTACGAGAGCATCTTGCCGGGGAATTGCTTGTGGATCGCTTCGGCGAACTTCTTCGCGTACTGGAGATCGGGCTTGCCCGTTTCGCACCAGACCAGGTCGGCGTACGGCGCATAGGCGAGGCCGCGCGAGATGGCCTGCTCGATGCCCGGCTTCGTGCGGAAGAAGCCTTCCACCGTGCGTTCGCCCGTCAGGAACGGACGGTCGTTCTCGTCGATGTCCGACGTGATGAGGTCGGCTGCTTCGGCGTCCGTGCGTGCGACGAGCACGGTAGGCGTGCCGCAGACGTCCGCCGCAAGTCGGGCCGCCGTCAGCTTCGCGACGTTTTCGCGCGTCGGCACGAGCACCTTGCCGCCCATGTGGCCGCACTTCTTGACCGACGCCAGTTGATCTTCGAAGTGCACGCCCGACGCGCCGGCTTCGATCATGGCCTTCATCAGCTCGAACGCGTTGAGCACGCCGCCGAAGCCGGCTTCGGCATCGGCCACGATCGGGGCGAAGAAATCGACATAGCCTTCGTCACCGGGATTCTTGCCTTCGGACCATTGGATCTGGTCGGCGCGCGTGAGCGTGTTGTTGATGCGCTTCACGACGAGCGGCACGGAATTGGCGGGGTAGAGCGATTGGTCGGGGTACATTTCGCCGGCCACGTTGGCGTCGCCCGCCACTTGCCAGCCCGACAGGTAGATGGCCTTGAGGCCGGCCTTGACCTGCTGCATGGCCTGGTTGCCCGTCAGCGCGCCCAGCGCGTTGACGAACGGCTCGTTGCTCATGAGGTCCCACAGCTTCTCGGCGCCGCGCTTCGCGAGCGTGTGCTCGGGCTGGATCGAGCCGCGCAGACGCACCACGTCGTCCGCCGTATAGGCGCGCTTGATGCCCTTCCAGCGCGGATCGGTTTCCCATTGCTCCTGCAGTTGCTGTGCTTGCTGTTGGCGTGACATGGTGTGACTCCTTGTTGCTTGAATGAGAGAAGGACGTGATCTTGCTTGTCGCAGCCTTCATTCGGTCGCGAACTCTTATATAAGAGTCTAGGCAAATCGGAGCAGAGGGAATAGGCGGATTCGAACGTTTCGAGAATGTATTTAATTCAATAAAATCAAATACATGATCACATTATTTCGTAATGAGAAAAGCCATTTTCCATGTCGCAACGTCTTGGGTTGTGCCACGCAGCACAGATTTTTACGACACAAAACATTTTTTCGTATCGTGAAAAAGGGGTTCGATTAAATTCAGACGTAAAAAAACCGGCGCCAGGCACCGGTTTTTAGCGTTGACGCGGTCGTGCGTCAGAACGGATTAGCCGTTGCTGCGGCGCGGGGCACCGCGCCCGCTGTCGCCGCGGCGGCTTTGACCGTCGCGAGCGCCATAGCCGTCACGCGAGCCGTAACCGCCGCCGCCGTTGCGCGAACCCGAACCGTTCGAGTTCGAACCGCGATTGCCGTAGCCGTTGCCGCTGTTGCCGCCATAGCTGTTGCCATTGCCGCTACCGAAGCTGCGGCCTTCGCCGTTGCCGCGCGGCGCGCTGTTCGAGCCGAAGCGCCGGCCGCCGCCGTTGCCGCCGCCAGGACGGCCGCGGCCGTTGCCGGTGCGTGCGGGGGGTGACTTGCGCGGCTCGAAGCCTTCGATCACGTTGACGGGCAGGGGCGAGCGAACGAAGCGCTCGATCCGCTTGAGGGCGCCTTGTTCGGCGTGGTGCACGAGGCTCACGGCGATGCCCGAGCGGCCCGCGCGGCCCGTACGGCCGATGCGGTGCACGTAGTCTTCGGCGAACTTCGGCAGATCGTAGTTGAACACGTGCGTGATGCCGGGGATGTCGATGCCGCGCGCGGCGACGTCGGTGGCCACGAGCACGCGCACGCGACGCTCGCGCAGCGCGCGAATCGTGCGGTTGCGGGCGCCTTGCGGCAGATCGCCGTGCAGCGCGGCCGAGGAGAAGCCCGCGTCGGCCAGACGGCCGGCCAGTTGATCGGCTTCGCTCTTCGTTGCCGTGAAGATGATGGCTTGGTCGAGCGCTTCGTCGCGCAGCAGGTGATCGAGCAGGCGATCCTTGTGATCGCGGTCGTCCACGTAATGGACCGTCTGCGCGATGTTCGAGCGCGATTCCGCTTGACGCGCGATTTCGATGCGCTCCGGATCCTTCAGCAGACGGTTAGTCAGCGAGCCGATCTTGCCGTCCAGCGTGGCCGAGAACAGCATCGTTTGGCGCGTGGCGGGCGTTGCGGCGACGATCGTTTCGATGTCGTCGATGAAGCCCATGTCGAGCATGCGGTCGGCTTCGTCGAGCACGAGCATTTGCAGTTGCGACAAATCGATACGGCCGCGCTCGAGGTGATCGAGCAGACGGCCCGGCGTCGCCACCAGGATTTCAGGGTTCTTCGCGAGCAGCATCAATTGCTGGCCGTACGCGACGCCGCCCAGGATGCTGACCGTGCGCAGCCGGCGCAGGTGCTTGCCGTAGGTCGAGGCGGCCGTCGTGACTTGCATCGCGAGTTCGCGCGTGGGCGTCAGGACGAGCAGGCCGGGACGGGCAACCGGCGGGCCGCGGCGCTGCTGGCGGCGGTCGCCGCCGGCTTCGCGCGGTTCGCGCGGCTGCGCGGCTTGCGTCTTTTGCAGCTGGGCGAAGCGCTCGATGGCGGGCAGCATGAACGCCGCCGTTTTGCCCGAGCCCGTCGGGCTCGAAACGAGCAAGTCGCGGCCGGCGATAGCGACGGGAATCGCGCGCTGCTGAACGGGCGTGGGGGCGGCGTAGCCCGCTGCCGTCAGCGCCGAAACGATTTCGGGCGACAGGCCGAGCGAGGCGAAGGTGGGGCCCGACGGCGCGGCAGCGGCTGCCGTGCCGTCGGTTGCCGCTGCGGCATCGGCGGGCGCGGCTTCCACGGGCGCAGCGGGGGCTGCTCCTGCATCGGTGTGCAGGCCGAGGGCGGCGTCGGCGATGGCGTTCAGCGGGCTGGAATCGAAGCTCGAAGTCATGTGAATCCTAAGAAGACGTCTAATAAAAGGCGTCGGCGCCAATCGGCATTACCCAAGTCGTCGGATTCAGCATGCATGAGCGCACGCGAGCAAATCGAAAAACGGGGGCAGCTCGCTAAGCAATGCGAGCTTTTCGTTAGAAGCTGTATCGGATACGGGACGCCGTTATGGCGTCGCCGTCAGCCTGGTATGAGACGGCCTGTGAGGGCCTAGGCGGAAGGGGACAGGTTCTAAACTGGATTGGAGCAAAACGCTACAACGCGCTGCACTCGCCACGCATGAACTAATGTACGGGCCGGCGGGTGATGCGCAGACGGCAGTATAAGGGTTTTTGCTGCGGCGCGCCACTGCCATGGACTGCCATGGACAGCCGCATTGCGAGCCGGCCCATCCGGATACGGGCGGGGCGGCCCCCGGCGAGCCGAACGTGGCCCCCGGGCCGGCATCGGGCTCGCGCGCTCAGCTCGCGGTGCCGTTCTTCAGCGATTCGACCAGTTCGGTGTATTGCTGCTTCGCCACATCCTGTCCCGTGCCTTTGAGCGAGGCCCAGGCGTCGTACTTGTATTTGCCGACGATATCGGCGAAGCCCGGCTTGTCGCCGTGCACGTCGCCTTCGGTGGCCTGCTTGAACAGGGCGTAAAGGCGCAGCAGCGTCATGTTGCCCGGCTTTTCCGACAGGGCTTTGACGTCCACCTGAGCTTGCTCGAACTGCGCATCGACGTTGCTCACGATTTTCTCTCCCATGCAAAAACGATAAGGCCGCCGATCATAGCAAGCGTTCCCGCCGGAAAGGTCGAGCAATGCTTCCAAACGCGGCCGCATCACGTGGGCGGCGGAGCGCCGCACTACCCGCATTACAATAGCGCCCATGACATCAACCGTGCTGCTTGCTCTCGATACGTCGACCGAATATTGCTCGGTCGCGCTGCTTTCCTCGGAGGCGCCTTCGGCTGCCTCGCAACCGGCGCCGCCGCGCATTTGGGCGCGCCATGAGTTGACGGGCGCCGTCTCCAGCACGCGCGTGCTGCCGGCCGTGCGCGAATTGTTCGACGAAGCCGGGCTGGCGCTCGGCGCGTGCAATGCCGTCGCGTTCGGTTCGGGTCCCGGCTCGTTCACGGGCTTGCGCACGGCAACGGGCGTCGCCCAAGGTCTCGCGTTCGGGCTGGCCGTTCCCGTCGTGCCGGTCAGCACGCTGCTCGTTTGCGCCGAAGGCGCGCGGCTGCGCGATCCTTCGATCGCGCGCGTGCTGGCCGTGCTCGACGCGCGCATGGACCAAGTGTATTGGGCCGACTACGCCTGGAATGCCGGCGCCGGCGAATGGGAGACGATGACACCGCCGTCGCTCGGCTCGCCGGAAGCGCTCGTCGCGCCCGACGTGCCGTTCGCGCTCGCGGGCAATGCCGCGGACGCGTTCGGCGCTCGGCTGGCGGTTGCCGAGCGCGCTGCGGTGATCGATCGCGAGGCGCTGCCGGATGCGCGGCCGTTGGCGCTGGCGGCGCTGCGCGCTTATCGGGCGGGGCGCACGGTCGCGGCCGAGCACGCGGCGCCCGAGTACGTGCGAGACAAGGTCGCGCAGACGACGGCCGAGCGGCTTGCCGAGCGTGCGGCGCGCGGTGGGCAGGAGGCGCGATGAGCGGGGTGTTGTTGGCCGACCGCTATCTGTCGCCGATGACGGACGCCGATCTCGACGAAGTCGCGGCGGTCGAGCACGAGGCTTACGAGTTTCCCTGGTCGCGCGGCAACTTCGAAGATTCGCTGCGCAACGGCTATTTCGGCATTTGCATGCGACACGTCACGGGCGTGCTCGTCGGCTATTGCGTGCTTATGCCCGTTGTCGACGAGATGCATCTGCTCAATCTGTGCGTGACCCCGCAAGCGCAGGGCACGGGCGCCGGTCTTGCCTTGCTGCGCGAGGCCGTGCGCGTGACGCGCGGCAAGCAGCTCGCCGGCCTGCTGCTCGAAGTGCGGCCGTCCAACATCCGCGCATTGCGGCTTTACGAGCAGTTCGGATTCGCGACGATCGGCCGGCGCAAGAACTATTACCCGGCGCGGCGGCACGGCCGCGAAGACGCGCTCGTCATGCGCTACACGTTTTCGAAGGAGGGCGATTGATGCCGCTCGATGAAGCCGCGCTCGAGACACTGGGTCTCGGGACGCTGTGGGTGCGGCGCGGTGCGTCGATCGATCAACGTCCCACGCAGGATGAAGCACGGCAATCGGACCCGCTCGGGGCCTTGCCGGCCGCGGCGATCGAGCGGGCGCCGGAACCGGTGCCGGTGCCGGTGCCGAGCGAGCCATCGCCCATCGACGAGCCCGCCTGGGACGATCTCGCGTACGAGCCGCCCGCCATCCCCGTTCGCCGCGCCGAAGCGGCTGCATCGAGCGAAGGGCGCGACGTGGGCGACGTCGCCGCGCTCGACTGGGATGCACTCGAAGCGCGCGTCTCGGCATGCGAGCGCTGCCGGCTCTGCGAAAAGCGGACGAACACGGTATTCGGCGTCGGCGACCGCGCGGGCGATTGGATGCTGATCGGCGAGGGGCCGGGCGAAAACGAGGACAAGCAAGGCGAGCCGTTCGTCGGGCAGGCCGGCAAGCTGCTCGACAGCATGCTGCGCGCGCTTTCGCTCGCGCGCGGCGAGAACGTCTATATCGCCAACGTCGTCAAGTGCAGGCCGCCCGGCAATCGGAACCCCGAGCCCGACGAAGTCGCGCGCTGCGAGCCGTACTTGCAGCGCCAGGTCGCGCTCGTCAAACCCAAGCTCATCGTCGCGCTCGGGCGCGTGGCCGCACAGAGCCTGCTCAAGACCGATGCGAGCATTTCGTCGCTGCGGGGCCGCGTGCACCGCTACGAGGACGTGCCCGTGATCGTGACCTACCACCCCGCGTACTTGCTGCGCAGCTTGCCGGACAAGGCGAAGGCATGGGTCGATCTGTGCCTTGCCTTCGACACCTACCGCCAAGCGCTTGCCGAAGAACAGGCGCCGCAATGAGCGCGCTCGAGCCGGCCGTCGAACCCGCCGCCGTGCTCGAGGCGCTGCAAGACACGCTATCGGATCCCGTCGTTCGAGATCTGGCCTGGCTGCTCGGAAGCCGGCCGTTGCTGCGGGGGCATCCCCCCGCGGGCGAACTCGCCGCCGTGTTCGAGACGGCGCACGAGATGGCCGCCACCGTCGACTGGCTGCTCGCGCTCGAGCGTGATCCGAGCGATCTGCGGCAAGCGCTCGCGGTCCCGCGGATCGTGCGGCTGGGCCGCTACGCCGAGTGTTTGCTCGGCTATTTCCTGGAGCATGGCCCGGCGTGCCGGCTCGTGGCGGCGAACGTGGCGCTTCGCTTGGCCGGACGCACGATCGGCGAGTGCGATTTTCTTATGGAAACCGCGAGCGGGCACCGTCTCCACTGGGAGCTGGCCGTCAAATGCTATCTGCACGCGGGTGGCGAGCGCGCCGAGTTGGCCGATTATGTCGGCCCCAATCTGCAGGATCGATTCGACCTGAAACTGGCGCATCTGCTGGGGCATCAGTTGCCGCTGTCGGCGCGCGAGGAGTTCGCGGCGTTGGGGCATGCCGGCCCCTGGCAGCCGCAGATGTTCGTCAAGGGTTGGCTGTTCTACCGATGGGGTGAAACGCCGCCCGTTGCGCCGGCCCTAGATCCTGCGCACCATCGCGGCTTTTGGGTGACCCGCGGCGACTGGCCGGCGTTTTGCGCGCGCCGCCCCGCGGCTCGCTGGGTCGTGCTGCCGCGCTTGGCATGGCTCGCGCCGCGGCCTGCCGTTGCCGACGAGGCTGTCGATGCGGCGGGGTTGTCGACGGTCGGCGCATTGGGCGAGCGGCTGGCGCAGCACACCGGCCCGACGATGGTCGCGGCGTTCGAGCGCGAACCTGCGGGGCTCGGGCGCTGGCGTGAAACGGAGCGGGGATTTCTCGTGCCCGACGAGTGGCCGGACGAGGCGCGCGCCTACGCGTTGGGAGACGCTTGATCGGTTGCCCGGCGGAGGTCGCCCTTGATCGAGGCCGAGCACGGACGATCTTGCTCGGCGCGGCTGTGCCGCCGAGCTTTGCCGTTCGCTACCACCACCGATGGAAGTGATGGAGCGGGCCGATGCCGGTGCCCACCTGCAGGCGCGTGCTTTCGCGCAATGCGCCGACGAGATAGGCCTTGGCATCGGTCACGGCGTCGAGCCAGCTCGGCCGCTGCGTAATCAGTGCCGCGATCGCGGCGGAGAGCGTGCAGCCCGTGCCGTGCGTTTGTTTGACGTCGACGCGCGCCGCGCCGAGCCGGTGCGAGCCCGTTTCGTCGATGAGCCAATCGGGGCTTTCCGAGCCGCCCAGGTGGCCGCCTTTCATCAGCACGGCGCGCGCGCCCAGCGAGCGCAGCGCTTCCCCGTGTTGCCGCATGGCGGCTTCGTCGGCCGCTTGGCCGTTCGCGCCGACGAGTGCGGCCGCCTCCGGCAGGTTGGGCGTGACCAGTCCCGCAAGCGGGAGCAACTCCTCGCGCAGGGCGGCAACGGCGTCGGGCGCCAGCAGCGCGTGGCCGTTCTTGGACAGCATCACGGTATCGAGCACGATGTGCGCGGGCCGATAACGGCGCAAGGCCGCGGCAACCGCGCGCACGATGTCCGCATTCGCCAGCATGCCGATCTTGACCGCGTCGATGCGGATATCCTCGAACACGGCGTCGAGCTGAGCCGTGACGAATGCGCTGTCGGGCGCGTGGATCGCGCGCACGCCGTGTGTGTTCTGCGCCGTCAAGGCCGTGATGACGCTCGCGCCATAAACGCCGAGCGCGGAGAACGTCTTCAAGTCGGCCTGGATGCCGGCGCCGCCGCCGGAGTCGGAGCCGGCGATCGTGAGCACGTTGGGGATGGCGCGGGTCATGGCGGGTGGTGTGACGAACGAGAAAAGCCTAACGAGCCTAACGAGCCTAACAAGTCCAACAAGCCTGATAAGCGTGTCGGCGCGCCGTCAATGTTTCACTTCGCCGATCAGCGCAACCGAATCGAACGCGCGCTGATTGGCCTGGTGGCGGCGCATGACGACCCACATCATGAGGCAGACGAACGTGCCGAACAAGACGATGACGACCGATACCGGCACGTCGAGCCAGACGAGCACGGCGTACAGACACAGCATGACGAGCACCGACAGGTTCTCGTTGAAATTCTGCACGGCGATCGAATGGCCGGCCGACAGCAGAACGTGGCCGCGATGCTGCAGGAGCGCGTTCATCGGCACGACGAAAAACCCCGAGAGCGAGCCGACGAACATCAGGAACAGGTAGGCGATGATGAGATAGCCGGCCACGTGCACGTGGCCGAAGTAAAAGCCCCAGTTCGGCGGCACGACGTGACGGCTATAGAACGCCATGGCCGTCACCGCGAGGCCCATCACGATGCCGACCGGCAGCACCGACAGCGATTTCTTCAGCGGCACGCGCGCCGCCGCGAGCACCGCGCCGCCGGCCACGCCGACGGCCACGATCGCCTGCAGGATCGCGCCCTCCGACAGCGACATGCCGAGCGACACCTCGGCCCATTTGAGGACGATGAACTGCAGCGTGGCGCCGGCGCCCCAGAACAGCGTCGTGACGGCCAGCGAAATTTGACCGAGCTTGTCATGCCACAGCGTCAGGAAGCAATCGGCGAAATCGGTGATGAGCTTGATCGGTCCGCGCTCCTGTTTCGGGTAGCGCGCGCCCGTATCCGGAATGCTCAGATTGAAGATGGCGGCCGTGACGTAGATGCCCATGATCACGAGCATCGCCGCTTCGGCCGGGGTGCCGACGAACGGCACGTGATGCTTGAGGATGTGCACGGCGATATGCGGGCTGATCAGCGCGCCGCCGAGCACCGTGCCGAGAATGATCGACGCGACCGTGGTGCCCTCGATCCAGCCGTTGGCCGCGACGAGCCGCTCGGGCGGCAGCAGTTCCGTCAGGATGCCGTACTTGGCGGGAGAATAGGCGGCGGCGCCGAAACCGACCACGCCGTAGGCGGCGAGCGGGTGTGCCCCGACCATCATGAAGCAGCAGCCGACGATCTTGATCGTATTCGTCGCGAACATGACCCGCCCCTTGGGCCGCGAATCGGCGAACGCGCCGACGAACGGGGCGAGCACGACGTACGACAGGACGAAGAACAGCTTGAGCAGCGGTGTCATCCAGTTCGGTGCATGGAGGTCTTTGAGCAGTGCAATGGCGGCAATCAGAAGGGCGCTATCGGCCAGCGACGAGAAAAACTGCGCGGCCATGATGGAGTAAAAACCTTTTTTCATCTGATGCGGTGCGGTCCTTTGCGGCGCGTCCTCCCCGGGCGCGAATGACGCGTTAGGACTTAGGCCGTTCGAAATGGGTTGTGCGCACGGCTTTATATCACGAAAATAGGTGGCTTCGGACGGCCGGCGCGCCGCCCGGGCGGCGCGCGGCTACCCGCCACGCGTCCGACAATGCGCCATCCCATCCCGATCGGCCTTGTGCCCCTTACGAAAAACGCCATGCCGCGCCCGCTTCTCGCTACCATCCACACCGCCGCCCTGGCCAACAATCTCGCCGTTGTCCGCCGCAGCGCACCGCATTCCAAAGTGTGGGCCGTCGTCAAGGCCAACGCCTACGGCCATGGGCTCGCGCGCGTGTTCCCGGGCCTGCGGGCGACGGACGGCTTCGGCTTGCTCGACCTCGAGGAGGCCGTGAAGCTGCGCGAACTGGGCTGGGCCGGGCCCATCCTCCTGCTGGAAGGTTTTTTCCGCCCGACCGACATCGACGTCATCGACCGCTATAGCTTGACCACGACCGTGCATAGCGACGAGCAGCTGCGCATGCTGGAAATGGCGCGTCTGTCCAAGCCGGTCAATATTCAGTTGAAGATGAACAGCGGGATGAATCGGCTCGGCTACGCGCCCGAGAAGTTCCGGGCGGCCTGGGAGCGGGCTCGCGCCTGCCCCGGCATTGGGCAGATCGTGCTCATGACCCATTTTTCGGATGCCGACGGGGAGCGTGGGATCGAACATCAGATCGAAGCGTTCGAACGCGGGGCGGAAGGCATCGCCGGCGCGCGCAGCCTGTCGAATTCTGCCGCCACGCTCTGGCATCCGCGCGCCCATTTCGACTGGGTTCGCCCGGGCATCATTCTGTACGGCGCTTCGCCGTCCGGCGTCACGTCCGAAATCGACGGGGTGGGGTTGCAGCCGGCCATGACGCTGGCCTCCGAGCTGATCGGCGTACAAACACTAGCAAAGGGACAGACCGTCGGCTACGGATCCGCCTTCACGGCGCCCGCGCAGATGCGCATCGGCGTCGTGGCCTGCGGCTATGCCGACGGCTATATGCGCTGTGCCCCCGAAGGCACGCCGATCATCGTCGACGGCGTCCGGACGCGCTTGGTGGGGCGTGTGTCGATGGACATGCTGACGGTCGATCTGACGCCTTGCCCGACGGCGAGCGTCGGCTCGCGCGTCGAACTCTGGGGCGCGCAGCTGCCGATCGACGACGTCGCGCGCGCCTGCGGCACGATCGGCTACGAGCTGATGTGCGCGGTCGCCCAGCGCGTGCCCGTGCTCGCCGAATAAAGGGACACCGGGTTCTCGCTTCCCGTTTGTCATCTCATCTCATTTCTGCGATCGATAAAAAGACGGCTAAGGACCGCGCGTGGCAAAACAGAAGACGGCTTACACCTGTACGGAATGCGGCGGCCAATCGCCGAAGTGGCAAGGGCAGTGCCCTTCTTGCAACGCCTGGAATACCCTCGTCGAGACGGTCGCGCCGAGTCCCGGCGCGCATCGCTTCCAATCGCTGGCGAAGAGTGCGCCGGTGCAGCGGCTCGCCGACATCGAAGCGGCCGACGTGCCGCGCTTTTCGACCGGCATTGGCGAGTTCGACCGCGTGCTCGGCGGCGGTTTCGTCGCCGGTGGGGTCGTGCTGATCGGCGGGGATCCGGGCATCGGCAAATCGACGCTCCTGCTGCAGTCGCTCGCTTCGTTGTCGGAGGAGCGCCGCGCGCTCTATATCAGCGGCGAGGAGTCGGCGGCGCAGATCGGTCTGCGCGCGCAGCGCCTGGCGCTGCTCGAACCCGGTTCGCGGGCGGCCGATTTGCAGCTGCTCGCCGAAATCCAGCTCGAAAAGATCCAGGCGGCGATCGAAGCCGAGCGGCCCGACGTTGCCGTCGTCGACTCGATCCAGACGATCTATTCGGACGCGCTGACGTCCGCGCCGGGCTCGGTTGCCCAGGTGCGCGAATGCGCGGCCCAACTCACGCGCGTCGCGAAGCAATCGGGCACCACCATCGTCATGGTCGGGCACGTGACGAAAGAGGGCAGCCTAGCCGGCCCGCGCGTGCTCGAGCACATCGTCGATACCGTTCTGTACTTCGAAGGCGACACGCACTCGTCGTTCCGGCTCGTGCGCGCGTTCAAGAACCGGTTCGGCGCCGTCAACGAACTCGGCGTCTTCGCGATGACCGAGCGCGGGCTGCGCGGCGTGGCCAATCCGTCGGCGCTCTTTTTGTCGCAGCACGAGCAAATCGTCCCCGGTTCGTGCGTGCTCGTCACGCAGGAAGGCTCGCGTCCGCTGCTCGTCGAAATCCAGGCGCTCGTCGATACGGCCCAAGTGCCGAACCCACGCCGGCTGGCGGTCGGGCTGGAACAGAACCGGCTCGCGATGCTGCTGGCCGTCCTGCATCGGCATGCGGGAATCGCCTGCTTCGATCAGGACGTGTTTCTGAATGCGGTCGGCGGCGTGAAGATCGCCGAGCCGGCGGCCGATCTCGCCGTGCTGCTGGCCATTCACTCGTCGATGCGCAACAAGCCGCTGCCCAAGGGGCTGATCGTGTTCGGAGAAGTGGGCCTCGCGGGCGAGATCAGGCCATCGCCGCGCGGGCAGGAGCGTTTGAAAGAGGCGGCGAAGCTCGGCTTCACGTCGGCGTTGATTCCGAAGGCGAACGCGCCGAAGCAGCCGATCGACGGGCTCCAAGTGCTGGCCGTCGATCGGATCGAGCAGGCGATCGATCGGATCAAGGAACTCGAGTAGGGTTGCGCGCCCGTCACGTCAGATATCGCCGCCGGGCTCCTGGCCGGCATGCGGCTTAGCGGACGGCGGCCGAAACAGCACGTGCTCGCGCGCTTCCTCGACCGTCAGCACGGGCGAGACGCAGCAATCGCGCGGCTCGAGCAATTCGACCCATGTACTGAGCCGATGCGTGGCGATGTGATCGGCCAGTTCGCGCGTCAGCGCGACGGCGTCGGGGCCGCCGATGACTTGGCCCAGGCTCCAGTGGCGGGCTGCCCAATCGGGCCGGCCCAGCGCGCGGCATAACCGTTCCCAAAACTTCAATTCGAGTGCGCCGACGGCGAGCCAACGTCCGTCGGCCGTCCGGTAGACGTTGTAGCAGGGTACGCCGCCGTTGAGCAGCCCGTGGGCCGCGTGCAATTCGTCCAGGCTCTCCGGCGCCCCTCGATCGGCATTTTCGAGCGTGGCCTGCGCGACGATGTTGCTGACGTGGATCGAATGCGTCATCGAGACATCGACGAATGCGCCGTCTCCGCCGCGCGAGACCTGCCAAAGCGCCGCGAGGATGCGCGTGACGGCGGGCAGGGCGCCGCCGAGCAGATCGGCGATCTGGATATTCGGGACGACGGGCGTGCCATCGGCCGTCGCGATTTGATCGAGGACGCCCGCGTAGGCGAGATAGTTGAGGTCGTGGCCCGGCCGCTGCGAGAACGCGCCCGTTGCTCCGTAGCCCGTGATCGCGCAATAGACGAGTTTCGGGTTGACCTTGGCGAGGCTCCGGTAGTCGAGCCCGAGCCGCTCCATCACGCCGGGGCGGAAGCTTTCGACGAGGACGTGCGATTCACGCACGAGTGCGCGCAGCACCGTCCGTCCCGTTTCGGATTTCAGATCGAGCCGCGTCTCGCGCTTGCCGCGATTGACGAGACGATAAAAGCTGCTCGGGATGCCGCTCGCGCGGTCCGCCGGCGCCTGCATCATCGCGCGCGCTCCGTCGCCAGCACCGGGTTCCTCGATCTTCAGCACGTCGGCGCCGAGTTCCGCGAGCCGCAGCGTCGCGAGCGGCCCGGGCAGCAAGCGCGTGAGGTCGAGCACACGCAGGCCATGCAGCGGAGCATCGGTCGTCAACCTACACCTCCTATCGATCCGTGATCAGAGACGCCTCTGCGCGATGGGGGCGGCGAGCCGAGCGCCGCTTGCACTCCGTGGCGCGCCCTAGCCGATTTGTTCGAGTTCCTCTTGCGCATTGAGCCATTCGGCTTCGAGCGTTTCGAGACGCGCGTGGACTTCGCCTTGACGCTTGATTGCGTCGGTCAGTTTGGCCTTCATGGCCGCCTCGTAGCTCGCGGGGTCGGCGACGAACGCATCGAGCGTCGCTTTTTCGGCGTTCAGCGCTTCCATTTCCTTTTCGAGCTTAGAGATTCGGTTTTGCAGCGGCTTCTTCAGATGAGCGACCTTCTGGCGTGCTTCCGCTTCCTGGCGGCGCTGATCCTTGCGGTTGCCGGCCGAGGCTTCGCTCGTGCGGGCGCTTTCGCCGGACGCACCCGCTTGGCTCGCGGCTTTTGCCGCCGCGCGCGTCTCGGCCGCGTGCTGCAGCAGCCAGTCGCGGTAGTCGTCGAGATCGCCGTCGAACGGCTGCAGCCGATGCTTGGCGACGAGCATGAACTGATCGGTGCTCGCGCGCAGCAGGTGGCGATCGTGCGAGACGAGGATCAGCGTGCCCTCGAACTGCGCGAGCGCCATCGTTAGTGCGTGCCGCGTTTCGAGATCGAGGTGGTTCGTCGGTTCGTCGAGCAGGAGCAGATTCGGCTTTTGCCAGATGATCAGCGCCAGCGCGAGGCGCGCTTTCTCGCCGCCGGAGAACGGGCCGATCGGCGCACTGGCCATGTCGCCCGAAAAATTGAAGCTGCCGAGGAAGTCGCGCAGTTCCTGTTCGCGCGTTTCGGGGGCAATGCGGGCCAAATGCGCGAGCGGCGAATCGTCGGGCCGCAAGGTTTCGAGTTGATGCTGGGCGAAGTAGCCGATCGCGAGGCCCCGACCCGCGTGCATCGTGCCGCCGAGCGGATCGAGCGTGGCCGCCAGCGTTTTGACGAGCGTGGACTTGCCCTGGCCGTTGGCGCCGAGCAGGCCGATGCGCTGACCGTTCTGCACGGACAGCGTGACACCGTCGAGAATCGGGATCTCGATGCCGTCGTCGCCTCGATAGCCGCAGCGCATGCCTTCCATGACGAGCATCGGGTTCGGCGCGGCGTCGGGCGTGCGGAACTCGAACGTGAACGGCGAGGTCACGTGCGCGGGTGCGATCAGCTCCATCTTTTCGAGCGCCTTCATCCGGCTCTGCGCCTGGCGGGCCTTGGTCGCCTTCGCCTTGAAACGGTCGATGAAGCTTTGCAGATGCGCGACGGTTTTTTGCTGCTTCTCGTATGCGCTTTGCTGCAGGGCAAGCTGTTGCGCGCGCAGGATTTCGAATTGCGAGTAGTTGCCGCCGTAGCGCTTGATCTGACGGTTTTCGAGGTGGAGCGTGACGTTGCAGACCGAATCGAGGAATTCGCGATCGTGGGAAATGATCACGAGCGTGCCGGGGTAGCGGCCGAGCCAGTCTTCCAGCCAGACGATGGCGTCCAAGTCCAGGTGGTTCGTGGGTTCGTCGAGCAGCAGGAGATCGGAGCGGCACATGAGTGCCTGCGCCAGATTCAAGCGCATGCGCCAGCCGCCCGAAAAGCTCGCCACCTGTTCGCGCGTTTGCGCGAGCGTGAAGCCGAGGCCGAGCAGCAGCGCCTCCGCGCGGGCCGGGGCGGTATAGCCGTCGGCGTCGGCGAACGCGGCGTGTTCATGCGCGAGCGCTTCGCCGTCGTGGGCGGCTTCCGCTTGCGCGATACGTGCCTCGATCTCTCGCAGGGCCTCGTCGCCGTCGAGCGTGTACTCGAGCGCCGTTTTTTCCGCGGCCGGCGTTTCCTGGGCGACGTGGGCGATGCGCCAGGTGGGCGGCAGCGAGAAGTCGCCGGCGTCGGGATGCAGTTCGCCGCGCAGGACCGAAAATAGGGTGGACTTGCCCGCGCCGTTGGCACCGACGAGCCCGGCCTTTTCACCGGGGTTCAGGGTGAACGAGGTGGCTTCGAAAAGCGGCTTGACGCCGCGGGCTAGGCTGAATTGACTGAAACGGATCACGACGGGGCCGGCTGCTCGAAAACCGCTATTTTAGACGGTTGCCGGCCGAGGCACGCTCTCGAGGCCGGAATTAGTGCGGGCAGCCCTTATCCGTGCGGGGTGCTTTCGCATAGACTTGCGTTTTTCATTCGGAGGCGACTCGGTGAGTACGCTCTATACGTTTTCGGCCCGCACGCTTGGCGGCGAGGCGGTGAATCTGGACCGCTACCGCGGCAAGGTTCTGCTCATCGTCAATACGGCCAGCGAATGCGGGTTCACCCCGCAGTACGCCGGGCTGCAGCAGCTGCACGAGCGGTTCGCCGCACGTGGGTTCGAGGTGCTCGGCTTTCCGTGCAACCAGTTCGGCAAACAGGAACCCGGCGATGCCGCGCAGATCGGCAGCTTCTGCGAGACGAAGTTCGGCGTCACGTTTCCGATGTTCGAGAAGGTCGACGTGAAGGGGCCCGACGCGCACCCGTTGTATCGCTACCTGACGGGGGAAGCGCGCGGCCTGCTCGGCACGCGCAGCATCAAGTGGAACTTCACGAAGTTCCTGGTCGACGGTCAGGGCAACGTGTTGAAGCGGTTTGCGCCGAAGACGAAGCCCGAGGAAATCGCGGCGCGCATCGAAGCATTATTGTAGGGCCAAGGCCCGTTGTCGCCATGTTCAGTTTGCGCTGCTTATCGAGCTACCGACAAGGCGCGCCAGACGTCTCGGACTTGGAGCGAATAGAGATACTAAGGCGCCCGATCTGTTGCAACTAGTGCGTCATACAGGGTCAGCGCGGCGCCGGTACCCAAGCCCAAGGAGAAGATCGCCGTTGCCGTGGCTGTTGTCCCGTTCACGAGCGTCATAGAGGCGAGCGGGACGACCGACAGGATGACGACGTTATTGAGCGTCTCCGCAGTTGCCAGAACCATGCCCTTGTCGTGACTGGAACGTTCGGCTAGCACGGTCGTCGCTGAAGGGGCTCCGGCCCCGAGCGCCGCGCCCCACGCCGCCAGGCAGGCGAGCGCGCCGAACACCGGGAGCGGCAGAAGATTGAATGCCGCGACTGAAGCGATTAAAAGGCTCGTCACGACGATCAGCGATCGTTCCTCGCTGCCGGTCAGGCGCCGCAGCTTCCCGGCCGACAGATTGCCGATACCAAGCCCAATGCCGAACGCGGTCACGCTCATCCCGACTTGGGCAACGTCGAACTGGTAGCGCTGGTGCAACACTTCTCCCGACAACAGGAAAGCGGATACGCCCGTTCCGTTCCATAAGCCTTTTGCGAGCAGCGGACGCGTGACGTTCGGGTTGCGGAGCCACCTGAAGCCGTGGGTTTTGCGCGTCGCGATGGTGGTGTGCCGTTTCGGCATCGTTACGGTACCGATTAGAAATGCGACGATGCAGCCGGTCGACGTCAGTAGGAACGGTGCTCGCCAGCCGACCCAGTTGGTTAGCAGGCCCGCCAGCGCGGGACCGAGCGCAATGCCGAACGTCATGCCCAGCATGACAGCCCCCATCGCGGACGCGTGGCGCGCGCGCGGAATGACCTCGGAAATGAGGGCGAACGCGGTCGGAATGATGACTGCGGAAGCGAGTCCGCCGAAGATTCGCAGCCCGATTGCGATTTCGAGCGTCGGCGAGAAAGCGATGCCGACACCGTCGATCGCAAACGATAGCAGCGCAATCAGCAGCAGGCGGCTGCGATTGATCCGGTCCGACAGATAGCCGAGGAGCGGGGCCGCGATGGCATAGGCGAACGCGTAGCTCGAGATCAGCCAGGAGATGCTGACGGAGTCGGTGCCGAACGCGACGCTGAGCGGATTCAGCATCGCGGAGAGCATGAACTCGCTCGCGCCGACGAAAAATACCGACATCGAGAGAACGGACAACAGCGTCCGATCGTTGTCCGCACTGGCAATTGTTTCTGAAGATGACATGCAGTAAGAATGCGAGATTGAAAGAGCGTAGGTCCGGGATGGGAAGACCGTCGATGCTGATGGATTGCCGCGGTAGCGGCAAGTGCACGCCAGATTGAAGGGGGCGTGCAGTCCCGACGGGAGAGCGGCAACGTCTGCTAGCTTGTTCGCCTACAAAATCGGCGAAAACAGCCGCGCCACGTGCATGACGATGCGCCGCAGCGCCGACGCATTGCGGTATTCGTGGCGAGTCACTTCCCACGCTTCGCCGAAATCGCGCTCCAGCATCGCTTCCACCTCCAAGGCGAACGCGTGGTCGATCGTCAGCACCATGATCTCGAAGTTGAGCCGGAACGAACGATTGTCGAGGTTGGCGCTGCCGATCGCCGCAGCCACTTCGTCGATCAACACGACCTTCTGATGCAGGAACCCGGGCCGGTACCGGAAGATCCGCACGCCCGCGCGAATGAGGTCGTAGGCAAACAGCTTCGACGCTTCGAACACGACATAGTGATCGCGCCGGCTCGGAATCAGGATGCGCACGTCGACACCGCGCATGACGGCCAGCCGCAATGCCGAGAAGACGGCTTCGTCGGGGATGAGATAGGGCGTCGTGATCCAAATTCGCGTCTGCGCCGCATTGATGGCCTCGACGAAAAACAGCGAGCCGGTTTCTTCCTTGTCGGCCGGCCCGGGTGCGACGACGAGGCAATGCATGTCGACATCTTCGACGCTTTCGGGCTGCTCCGCCTGCGAGGGCTCGAGCCGCGGCAGACGCTGCGTCGCCCAGTGCCAATCCTCGATGAAGACGAACTGCACGCTCGCGACGATGGGGCCGCGCATTTCGATGTGGGTATCGCGCCACGGGGATAGACGCGGATTGGCCCCGAGATATTCGACGCCGACGTTATGCCCGCCGACGAAGGCGCGTTCGCCGTCGACGACGACGATCTTCCGGTGATTGCGAAAATTGAGCTGGAAGCGATTGACGAAGCGTCGGTTGGTCGCGAACGGATGGATCTCGACGCCGCCCTCGAGCAGCGCCGACACGTATCGCTGCGGCAAATCGAAGCTGCCGATGCTGTCGTAGAGAAAGCAGATGCGCACGCCCTGCGCTGCCTTCTTCAGCAGCAGCGTCTTGAGCTTGTCGCCGAGCGCATCGTCTCGGACGATGAAGAATTGAACCAGCACGTAATGTCGCGCCTGCTCGATCGCATCGAGGATCGCCGCGAACGTCGCATCGCCGTTCACGAGCGTGCGCACGTGGTTGCCGGGCAAGAAGGGCATGCCGGACAGACCGGTCAGCGCCCGTACGACGGCATGGCCGAGCGCTTCGGCCGGTCGCCCCATCGAAGAAGCATGCGTATCCCAAGCGTTCGGATGGGCGCGAGTACGCAGCAGCTCGCTCTCGATGCGGCGCTTGTCGACATAGCCCGAGAACTTGCTGCGCCCAAGGAACAGATAGGGAATGACGGTGACGTAGGGCACGGCCACGAGCGACACGGCCCACGCGATGGCGCCTTGCGACGTGCGCGTGTTGAGAATGGCGTGGCCGGCCGCGATCACGCCGATCACGTGGGCGGCAAAAATCAGGCTACCGAGAGAAAGCCAGTCGAAATGCATGTGCGGTTGATCAGGCGTCCTGCCAATGTCCGATGCGTAGCGCGTTGCGTTGCTCGTCGCGCGGTCCACGTGCATCTTACCGAAGCCCCCGATTCAGGGGCAGGGTAATCCGCGATTGCAGGCGGGGTTTGCACCCCGGACAGAGCAATCTGTGGTTAATCGTCGTTGGACAGCAGGATGCCGGTCGCGATCGACACTTGCGCGATGGCATAGGAAAACCAGATCGCGTAGTCGCTGCCCGGAAACGGGCTGAGGAAGCGGTCGACGCCGATCATGGCATCGGAGGCAACGAAGGCGAGGCCGCCCAGCGGCAAGGCCAGGCCGGCTCTTCGCTGCGCCGGGCCGCTAGGCCGGGCGAGCAGCGCGAAGCTCGCCATCGCGCAGAGCGCGAGCATGTAGACGGCGACGGGAATCGCCAGCGCGTCCAAATGCGGAAGGAAGACGACGTACATCGCGACGGCGGCTGCCCACAGCAAGCCTATGGCTGCTCGCCGCCAGGCTTCGGCGCCGCGCCAAAGCCCGGTGCCCAGGGCACGCGGCGCGAGTACGGCGCAATAGGCGAGGTGCGCGACGAGAAAAGCACCGAGCCCGCCGACGAATGAGAACGTGAGCTGCGGCAGCGCGAGCAGCGCATCGCCCACGGCCGAAGCTGCCAAGGCCGCCATCAGCCGTACCCGCTCGCCGATCGGCTCATGACGCGCACAGGCCAGAAACAGGAGCCCGCACATCAGAACCTTCGCCGCCGCTTGATCGGGATACGGCGCGTCGCGCAGCGAGATACCGTAGGCAAGCCCAGCGCCGGCGGCGATCAGCAAGAGCCGCCCGGTTTGCGACGCGGCGCTCTCGATCGCGGCCGTGTGATCGTCGGAGCGGTCGCTGCCGCCGCTTTCGTTGCCGTCCGGATCGTTCGGGTCGTTCTGGCCGGCAGGCATCGGTTCGGGAGCGGGCATCGGGCGGTTGTGAGCGGTCTTGAGCGATCAGAGCCCTCAAACGGCCGGCAAATCGCAGGCCTGGATCAGGAACACGGTGTCGTCGCCGGCACTCGTCGAGAGCCAGACCAGATCGAGCCCGCCGAACGCCGCTTCCACGTTGTGCCGCTCGTTGCCGATCTCGACGACGAGCAAGCCGTCGTCGGTCAGCCAGTTGCGCGCCTCCTTGACGATGCGGCGCACGATGTCCATGCCGTCTTCGCCGCCGGCCAGCGCCAGTTCCGGCTCGTGCCGGTACTCGGCCGGCAGCGCGTCCATCGAGGCGCGGTTCACGTACGGCGGGTTGGCGATGATGACGTCGTAGCGGCGCTCGGGCAGCGGCGAGAACAGATCGCCCTCGAAAAGGGCGATGCGTTCGTCGAGCGAGTAATCGGCGACGTTGACGTGCGCGACTTCGAGCGCATCGGCCGAGATGTCGACGGCGTCGACGTCCGCGTTCGGAAATGCATGGGCGGCGAGAATCGCGAGGCAGCCCGAGCCCGTGCAAAGCTCGAGCACCGCGCCGACTTCGTCGGGATCGACCACGTAAGGCTGCAGCCCGTCCTCGAGCAGTTCGCCGATGAACGAGCGCGGCACGATGACGCGCTCGTCGACATAAAAGCGCAGCCCGTGCATCCACGCTTCCTGCGTGATGTAGGCCGCCGGAACGTGCTGCGTCGCGCGGCGCTCGACGACTTTCAACACGGCGTCGATTTCCTCGTCGAGCAAGCGTGCGTCGAGGAACGGATCGAGCGTATCGAGCGGCAAGTGCAGCGTATGCAGAATCAGATAGGCGGCTTCGTCGTAGGCGTTCGCGCTGCCGTGGCCAAACGCGAGCTGCGCCTGGCTGAAGCGCGATACCGCGAAGCGCAGCAGGTCCCGAATGGTGCGAAAAGGTGTGGTCATCGCGGCGTCTCCTCGTGCTGTGCGGCGCGCGTCATGCGATCAGCGCTTCGAGCACGCGCCGGTAGATATTCTTCAACGGATCGACGAACGCGAGTTCGATATGTTCGTCGATCTTGTGGATGCTGCCGTTCGGCGGACCGAATTCGACCACCTGCTTGCAGATGCGCGCGATGAAGCGCCCATCGGACGTGCCGCCGGTGGTCGACAACTCCGTCGTGACACCCGTTTCGTCCTTGATCGCCCGCTCCAGCGCGCCCGAGAGTTCGCCGCGCGGCGTGAGAAACGGCAGGCCGCTCACGGTCCAGTCTAGATCGTAGTCGAGTTCGTGCTTGTCGAGAATCGCCTGCACGCGCTGCTGCAGGCCGTCCACCGTGCTTGCCGTCGAAAAGCGGAAGTTGAACATGAGCTCGGCCCGCCCCGGAATCACGTTGCTCGCGCCCGTGCCGCTATGCAGGTTCGATACCTGCCAGGTGGTGGGAGGGAAATATTCGTTGCCCTCGTCCCAATGTTCGGCCACGAGTTCGGTCAGCGCCGGCGCCAGTAGGTGAATCGGGTTGCGCGCGAGATGCGGATACGCGATGTGGCCTTGCACGCCTTTGACGCTCAGCTTGCCCGACATCGAGCCGCGCCGGCCGTTCTTGACGCAGTCGCCGAGCGTGTGGGTAGACGTGGGTTCGCCGACGATGCAGTAATCGATCGTTTCGCCGCGCGAGCGCAGCGCCTCGACCACCTTCACGGTGCCGTCGGTGGCCGGACCTTCCTCGTCGCTCGTGATCAGGAAGGCGATCGAGCCGCGATGATCCGGATGCGCGGCCACGAATTCCTCGCTGGCCACGATGAAGCCGGCGATCGACGTTTTCATGTCGGCGGCCCCGCGGCCGTAGAGCTTGCCGTCGCGATGCGTCGGTTCGAACGGGGGCGAGGCCCATTGCTCGAGCGGGCCGGTCGGCACGACGTCGGTGTGGCCCGCGAACGCGAGCAGCTTGCCGCGCGCGCCATCGGTGCCGCGCTTGACGGCCCACAGGTTCGTGACGCCGTGCGATTCGATCGTCTCGCAAGTGAAGCCGGCGGCTTCCAGGCGTTCGACCAGCAGCTTTTGGCAGTGCTGATCGTCGGGGGTGACCGAGGCGCGGGCGATCAGTTGTTCGGTGAGGGCAAGTGTGCCGGACATGGGTTCGGAGAGGCGTTTCGTTCTTGATAAAAAAATGCCGGCGGTCGAAGGCCGGCAGACGATGCTCGTATTGTCTCGCGGCGCGGCGTGCGATTCCTAGTCTATCGAACGGCTAACGCTGAAAGGAAAAATCTCGCACGGCCGCGCCGCCCGGCGCTAAGCGAATAGCGCCGTATATTCGTCGGCCGAAAATCCGACCGATTTCACGCGCCCGTCCACGACGACGACGGGCCGCTTCACGACCGACGGCTTCTCGACCATCAGCGCGATCGCGCCTTGCTGCGTTTCGGCGGCCGCTTTCGCGTCGTCGGGCAAGCCGCGCCAGGTCGTGCCGCGGCGGTTCAGCAGCACTTCGAGCGGCACGTCGGCGAGCCACCCCTTCACGAGCGCGGCCGTGAGCCCCGCCTTCTTGAAGTCGTGGAACTCGAACGCGACGCCGTTCGACTCGAGCCACGTGCGGGCCTTCTTGACGGTGTCGCAGTTCGGTATGCCGTAGACGACGGTGCGCGCCGCGCTCATCAATCGCCTCGCAGCAGTTCGTTCAGGCCGACCTTGGCACGCGTCTTCGCATCGACCTTCTTGACGATGACGGCGCAATACAGGCTGTGCGAGCCGTCCTTCGAGGGCAGGTTGCCGGCCACGACGACCGAGCCCGGCGGCACGTAGCCGTACGTGACTTCGCCCGTTTCGCGATCGTAGATCTTCGTGCTTTGGCCGAGGTAGACGCCCATCGAGATGACGGAATTTTCGCCGACGATCACGCCTTCGACGACTTCCGAGCGCGCGCCGATGAAGCAGTTGTCTTCGATGATGACCGGGTTCGCCTGCAGCGGCTCGAGCACGCCGCCGATGCCGACGCCGCCCGAGAGGTGCACGTTCTTGCCGATCTGCGCGCACGAGCCAACCGTGGCCCACGTGTCGACCATCGTGCCTTCGTCGACATAGGCGCCGATGTTCGTGTACGACGGCATCAGCACGACGTTCTTGGCGATGAACGAGCCGCGGCGCGCGATGGCGGGCGGCACGACGCGGAAGCCGCCGGCCGCGAAATCCTCAGCCGTATAGTTCGCGAATTTCGACGGCACCTTGTCGTAGAACTGCGAGTAGCCGCCGGCGGGCATCGGCGCGTTGTCTTCGAGGCGGAACGAGAGCAGGACGGCCTTTTTCAGCCACTGATTGACGATCCACTCGCCGTCCTTCTTTTCGGCGACGCGCAAGAAGCCTTTGTCGAGCTGCTCGATCGCGTGCGCGACGGCTTCGCGCACTTCGGCGGGCGCGGCCTTCGGCGAGAGTTCGGCGCGGTTTTCCCAGGCGGTGTCGATGATCTGCTGAATGTGTTGCGACATGTCGGTAGTTTCGCTAAATGAAGTCTGAGGATGACGGGTGCGGCTGAAGGGCGACGCGGGGGCACAACTCGGAGCGCGGCTCGGCGCTTGCCGCCGCCGCGCTCGGGCGCGCGGATCAGCGCGCCAGGCCGCGGCAGAAATCGACGATGCGTTTGGCGCCGTCGACGCATTCTTTGACATCGGCGACGAGTGCCAGGCGGACAAAATCACGGCCTGGGTTCACGCCGTGCGCGGTGCGCGCCAGATATGAGCCAGGCAGAACCGTCACATTATAGTCGGCGTACAGGCGCCGGGCGAACTCGGCGTCGGTCAGGCCCGTGCGCGCGACGTTCGCCCACAGGTAGAACGCCGCGTCGGGCAGCCGGACGTCGAGGACGTCGGCCAGCATCGGCGTGACCGTCGAAAACTTGGAGACGTACTTGGCGCGGTTGTCGCGCACGTGCGCCTCGTCGCTCCAGGCGGCGACGCTGGCCGCTTGATAGACGGGCGAGAGCGCCGCGCCGTGATAGGTGCGATAGAGCAGGAAGCGTTTGAGGATCGCCGCGTCGCCCGCGACGAAGCCCGAGCGCATGCCCGGCACGTTCGAGCGCTTGGACAAGCTGGAAAGCATGACGAGCCGCTCGAAGCCGCGGCCGAGCCGGTGCGCGGCTTCCAGGCCCCCGAGGGACGGGTTCGCCTCGTCGAAGTAGATCTCCGAATAGCATTCGTCGGACGCGATCACGAACCCGTGCTTGTCGGACAGCGCGAACAGCTCGCGCCAGTCGTCCAGCGTGAGCACCGCGCCCGTCGGGTTGCCGGGCGAGCAGACATAGAGCAGCTGCGTGCGCGCCCAGACGTCGCCGGGCACCGCGGCGTAATCGCAGGCGAAGTTGCGGGCCGGATCGCTATTGACGAAGTAGGGCGCAGCGCCGGCGAGCAGGGCTGCGCCTTCGTAGATCTGATAGAACGGGTTCGGGCACAGCACGACCGCGCCGGGCCGCGTACCGTCGACGACCGTCTGCGCGAGCGCGAACAGCGCCTCGCGCGAGCCAGAGACGGGCAGTACTTCCGCGGCCGCGTCGAGCGAGGGCAGGCCGTAGCGGCGCATCGCCCACGCCGCGATGGTTTCGCGCAGCGCGGGGGTGCCGATCGTGGCCGGATAGCTCGACAGCGTGTCGAGCGCGGCGACGACGGCTTCCCGGATCAGCGCCGGCGTTGCATGTTTCGGCTCGCCGATGCCGAAGCTGATGTGCGGCAAATCGGCGGGCGGCGTTGCGTCTTTCAGCAGCACGCGCAGCTTTTCGAACGGATAGGGCTGGAGGCGGTCGAGTAGCGGATTCACGTCGGGCTCGGCGGGCACGTTGGAGAGGGCGGTGCGCGCGCTTCGCTTCTTGCGCGCGGCCCTCATGCGGGAAAATGGAAAAGCGAAAGCAGCGATTATAGCTTGGCGGGCGCGCTCCGGCCGGGCGCTCGATGCGTGCTTCATGCCTGTCCCAGCCGCGCCCGCGGCGGCGCGGCGAGCCCGCGATGGTATGATGGGCACTTGCTCGCGGGGCATGCGCTCGATATCGAGGGCGCGTGCCGCTCGCGACACCAAATAGCATCGCGGCGACGGCCCGCCGCGCATGCGCCGCGGCTCGGATGTGCCGGTCGCGGTGTCGTGCGCGGGCAAGGGCCGGCCGCGTTTTTGTTCGACCCTCCAAAACAGCGATATCGCCGTGCGTCTGACCTCGATCAAACTCGCTGGCTTCAAGTCCTTCGTCGATCCCACGCATTTCCAGGTACCGGGCCAGCTCGTCGGCGTGGTCGGTCCGAACGGATGCGGCAAGTCCAACATCATCGATGCCGTGCGCTGGGTGCTCGGCGAATCGCGCGCCTCCGAGCTGCGCGGCGAATCGATGCAGGACGTCATCTTCAACGGCTCGACCGCCCGCAAGCCGGGCAGCCGCGCAAGCGTCGAACTCGTGTTCGACAACTCCGAAGGGCGCGCGGCCGGCCAGTGGGGCCAATACGGCGAAATCGCCGTGAAGCGCGTCCTGACGCGCGACGGCACGTCGAGCTACTACATCAACAACCTGCCCGCGCGGCGGCGCGACATCCAGGACATCTTCCTCGGCACGGGCTTGGGCCCGCGTGCGTACGCGATCATCGGCCAGGGCATGATCGCGCGCATCATCGAAGCGAAGCCGGAAGAGCTGCGCGTGTTCCTCGAAGAGGCCGCGGGCGTGTCGAAGTACAAGGAGCGCCGGCGCGAAACCGAGAATCGGCTGCACGACACGCGCGAGAACCTCACGCGCGTCGAAGATATCGTGCGCGAACTCGGCACCAACCTCGAAAAGCTCGAGGCGCAGGCTATCGTCGCGACCAAGTTCAAGGAACTGCAGACCGACGGCGAAGAGAAGCAGCGGTTGCTGTGGCTGTTGCGCAAGAACGAAGCGGCCGCGGAGCAAGGCCGCCAGCAGCGGGCGATAGCCGAAGCGCAGATCGATCTCGAGGCGCAGACGGCCAAGCTGCGCGAAGTCGAGGCCGATCTCGAAACGCTGCGTGTCGCGCACTACGCGGCCAGCGACGCGATGCAAGGCGCGCAAGGCTCGCTGTACGAGGCGAACGCCGAGGTGAGCCGGCTCGAGGCCGAGATCAAGTTCGTCATCGAATCGCGCAACCGCGTGCAAGCGCAGATCGCGGCGCTCACGGCCCAGCGGGAGCAGTGGCAGGCCCAGGCCGAGAAGGCGCGCGACGATCTCGAGCAAGCCGAGGAGCAGTTGGCCGTCGCCGAGGAAAAGGCGGCGCTGGCGGAAGACGAAGCCGCGGCCAAGCACGATGAACTGCCGGCGCTCGAAGCGCGCTGGCGCGACGCGCAGGCTCAGTTGAACGAAGAGCGCGGCGGCATCGCGCAGACGGAGCAGTCGCTCAAGCTCGAGGCCGCGCATCAGCGCAACGCCGATCAGCAATTGCAGCAGTTGCAGCAGCGCCACGAGCGGCTCAAATCCGAGGCGGGCGGTCTCGACGTTCCCGATGAAACGCAGCTCGAAGAGCAGCGGATGCAGCTTGCCGAGCAGGAAGAAATCCTGAGCGAGGCGCAGGCGCGTCTAACGGATGCGCAAGAGACGCTGCCGCGCGCCGAGGACGAGCGCCGAGAGGCGCAGGCACGCGTGCAAAGCGAAAGCGCGCAGATCCATCAGTTCGAGGCACGGCTCGTCGCTCTCAAGCAACTGCAGGAAAACGTGCAGACCGAGGGCAAGATCCAGCCCTGGCTCGACAAGCACGAACTCGCGGCCTTGCCGCGCTTGTGGAAGAAGCTGCACGTCGAGGCCGGCTGGGAAACCGCGCTCGAATCGATCCTGCGCGAGCGGCTCGCCGCGCTCGAGATTTCGAATCTCGACTGGGTGCGCGCGTTCGCGACCGATGCGCCGCCGGCCAAGCTGGCCTTCTACGCGCCGCCGTCTGCCGGTGTGCCGCGCGAGACGCCGGCCGGCTTCACGCCGCTGCTCTCGCTCATGCGCATCGACGACGCCGGCCTGCGCGCCGTGCTGAACGAATGGCTGGGTCAGGCCTATATCGCCGACGATTTGACGCAAGCGCTGGCCAAGCGCTCGCAACTGCCCGAAGGGGCGATGCTTGTCGTCAAGGCCGGCCATGTCGTCACCCGCGTCGGCGTGCAGCTGTATGCCGCCGATTCCGAGCAGGCCGGCATGCTGGCCCGTCAGCAGGAAATCGAGAATCTCACGCGCCAATTGCGCGCGCAGACGCTGCTCGCCGACGAGGCGAAGACGGCCGCGATCCGTGCCGAAGCCGCGCATACGCAAGCGTCTCAAGCCGTGACCGATGCGCGTGCGCAAGTCGAGCGCGCGACGCAGCGCGTCCATGCGCTGCAGCTCGACGTGCTCAAGCTGACGCAAGCCCATGAGCGTTATACGCAGCGCAGCACGCAGATTCGCGAGGAACTCGAAGAGATCACCGCGCAAATCGAAGAGCAGCGCGCGCAGCGCGCGGAATCGGAGGCGAACTTCGAGCGCCACGACGGCGAGCTCGCGCAGTTGCAGGCGCGCTTCGAAGACAACCAGCTCGCATTCGAATCGCTCGACGAGCATTTGTCGGCGGCCCGCACGCAAGCGCGTGATCTCGAGCGCGCGGCCACCGATGCCCGCTTTGCCGCCCGCAACATGGCGACCCGCATCGACGAACTGAAGCGCAGCATCCAAGTCGCGCACGAACAGAGCGAGCGCATTGCAGGGTCGCTCGAGGATGCGCGCGCCGAACTCGAAACGATCAACGAGCAGACGACGCACACGGGCTTGCAAGAAGCGCTCGAAGTACGGTCTCGGAAGGAGGCGTCGCTGTCGGCGGCGCGTCACGAGCTCGACGATTTGACGGCGAAGCTGCGTCAAGCGGATGAGACGCGTCTGACCGCCGAACGCTCGCTGCAGCCGCTGCGCGATCGGATCACCGAACTGCAGCTCAAGGAACAGGCGGCGCGCATCGCCGGCGAGCAGTTCATCGAACAGCTTCAAGCCGCGGGCGTCAACGAGGAACAGCTGCAGGCGAAGCTGACGCCCGACATGAAGCCGTCGTATCTGCAGGGCGAAGTCACGCGCATCAACAACGCGATCACCGCGCTCGGGCCTGTGAACATGGCCGCGCTCGACGAACTCGCGGCCGCCAAGGAGCGCAAGACGTTCCTCGATGCGCAGTCGGAGGATTTGACGCGCGCGATCGACACGCTGGAGGACGCGATCCGCAAGATCGACCAGGAAACGCGTACGCTGCTGCAAGGCACGTTCGACGAAGTCAACCGGCATTTCGGCGAGCTGTTCCCGCGCCTGTTCGGCGGTGGCCAGGCCAAGCTGATCATGACGGGCGACGAGATTCTCGATGCGGGCGTTCAGGTGATGGCGCAGCCGCCGGGCAAGAAGAACTCGACGATTCACTTGCTCTCGGGCGGCGAGAAGGCGCTGACGGCCACCGCGCTCGTGTTCGCGATGTTCCAGCTCAATCCCGCGCCGTTCTGCTTGCTCGACGAAGTCGATGCGCCGCTGGACGACGCCAATACCGAACGCTTCGCGAACCTCGTGCGCGCGATGTCGAACAAAACGCAGTTCCTGTTCATCTCGCACAACAAGATCGCGATGGAAATGGCGCAGCAGCTGATCGGCGTGACGATGCAAGAGCAAGGCGTCTCGCGCATCGTGGCCGTGGACATGGAAACGGCTGCCGGTTTCGCCCAGAATACCGTCTAACGAGCGGCCGGCGACGCCGCGCGCGAGGCGCCCGGCGCGGGCCGCGACACAGGAATGCTTCATGGAGCGTGCATGGACGAGTTGACACTCGGATTGATCGGCGCAGGCGCCGTGGTGGTGGGAGGAGTGGTCGTATACAACGCGTGGCAGGGCGCCAAGGTGCGCCGCCGGATGCCGCGGCCGATGCCGGCCGACACCGAGCAAGGGGCCGCGCGCCACGATCACGAGGAAGAGCGGCCGTTCATCGAGCCGGCGCGCGGAGGGTCGCGGCGCGAGAGCGCGGCGCCGGATGCCGCGCACGAAGGCGAGGGCGCGCGGATCGAGCCGAGCTTCGGCGGCTCCGCGCCGCTGGACATCCCGGCGGACATCCAGGCCGAGACCACGACGCCGAACGGCTTCACACCCGAGCCGCAAGCGGGCGTGGCCGCCCCGGCGGCGGCGGCGAGCGAGGCGCAGGAAAGCGTCGTGACGCCCGCCGCGACCACGATCTCGGCTGCCCCGCCGCATATCGTCGACCGGCGCATCGACTGCGTCGTGCCGATTCGCTTATCCGGCCCGATCGCCGGGGAGAAGGCGTCGCCGCTCGCGCAGCGTCTGCGCCGCGCGGGCAGCAAGCCCGTGTACATTGAAGGCAAGCCGGAAGGCGGGCAGGCGTGGGAACTGCTGCAGAACGCACAGCGTTATGAAGAGCTGCGCGCGGCGGTGCAGCTCGCCAACCGCAGCGGCGCGCTCAACGAACTCGAGTTCTCGGAGTTCGTCTCGGGCGTGCAGCAGTTCGCCGATGCGATCGACGGCTCGCCCGAGTTTCCCGACATGCTCGAAACGGTGTCGATGGCGCGCGAGCTCGATGCGTTCGCGGCACAGTGCGACGCACAGCTGCAGATCAACGTGCTGTCCGATGGCGCGCCGTGGTCAGCCAATTACGTGCAGGCCGTCGCGTCGCAAGACGGTTTGCTGCTTTCGCGGGACGGCACGCGTTTCGTCAAGCTCGACGCCAAGCAGAGCCCCGTCTTCATGCTGCAGTTCGGCGACACTAACTTCCTGCGCGACGATCTCACGTACAAGGGCGGCCAGATGATCTCGCTGATCCTCGACGTGCCCGTCGCCGACGAAGACATCCTGCCGTTCCGGCTCATGTGCGATTACGCGAAATCGCTCGCGGAGCGGATCGGCGGGCGCGTCGTCGACGATCAGCGGCGGCCCCTGCCCGAGGCAGCGCTGCTCGCGATCGAAAAGCAGCTGATGACGCTTTACGCTCGGCTCGAGGAGGCCGGTATTCCAGCGGGCTCGCCGGCGACGCGGCGCCTATTCAGCCAATAAAGCGCGTTCGAGGCCGAACGCATTTAGAACAAGATCGGAACAACATCGACGACATGGCTCGCAAGCACGACGAACCGGCTCCGCCCGCCGACCGACCGGCCGAACGCGCCGCCTGGCTGCGCACCGAACTCGAACGGGCGAACTATCAGTATTACGTCCTCGATCAGCCCGAGATTCCGGACGCCGAGTACGACCGCTTGTTCTCGGCGTTGCAGGCGATCGAGTCCGCGCATCCGGACCTGATCACGCCCGAGTCGCCCACGCAGCGAGTGGGCGGCGAGGTCGCGAGCGGCTTCGCGTCCGTCGTCCACGCGTTGCCGATGCTGTCGCTGAACAACGGTTTTACCGACGAAGACATCACGGCGTTCGACAAGCGCGTGAGCGACCGGCTCGGCCGCACCCCCATCGAGTATTCATGCGAGCTGAAGTTCGACGGGCTCGCTATCGCGTTGCGATATGAAGACGGCCGTTTCGTGCAGGCCGCCACGCGCGGCGACGGCTCGACGGGCGAGGATGTCACGCAGAACGTGCGGACCGTGCGCTCGATTCCGTTGCGCTTGAAGGGTAGCCGCATTCCCCGTGTGCTCGAGGTGCGCGGCGAAGTCCTCATGTTCAGGCGAGACTTCGATCGCCTCAACGCGCATCAGCGCGATGCCGACCAACGCGAGTTCGCGAACCCGCGCAACGCGGCGGCGGGTAGCTTGCGCCAGCTCGATTCGAGCATCACGGCCCAGCGGCCGCTCTCGTTTTTCGCCTACGGCATCGGCGTGCTCGAAGGGATGGTCATGCCCGACACGCACGACGCGCTGCTCGACTGGTACAGCGAACTCGGTATGCCTGTCTGCAGCGAGCGCGCTACCGTTGCGGGCGCGGAGGGGTTGCTCGGCTTCTATCGGCGAATCGGAGAGAAGCGCAAGTCGCTGCCTTACGACATCGACGGCGTGGTGTACAAGGTCAACCGTAAAGCCGACCAGGACGTGCTCGGCTTCGTCTCGCGCGCGCCGCGCTTTGCGCTCGCGCATAAATTCCCGCCGGAAGAAGCGCTGACGGAACTGCTCGAGATCGGTGTGAACGTCGGCCGCACGGGTGCGATCACCCCGGTGGCGCGGCTCTCGCCCGTGTTCGTGGGCGGCGTCACGGTCACGAACGCGACGCTGCACAACGAAGACGAAGTTCATCGCAAGGATTTGCGCTCGGGCGATACGGTCATCGTGCGCCGCGCCGGCGACGTCATCCCGGAAGTCGTGGGCCCGGTTCTGGAGCGACGCCTGGAAGGCGCTCAGCCGTTCGTGATGCCCACGGCATGTCCGGCGTGCGGCTCGGCCATCGAGCGGCTGCCCGGCGAGGCCGTGGCGCACTGTACGGGCGGGCTCGTTTGCCCCGCGCAGCGCAAGCGCGCGCTCGAGCATTTCGCGCAGCGCCGCGCGCTCGACATCGACGGCCTCGGCGAAAAGATCATCGATCAACTCGTCGAGAGCAATCTGGTCCGGACGCCGGCGGATTTGTTCAATCTGGGCTTTTCGACGCTCGTGGCGCTCGAACGCTTCGCGGACAAATCGGCGCAAAACCTGATCGACTCGCTCGATAAGGCCAAACATACGACGCTCGCGCGCTTTATTTTCGCGCTCGGCATTCCCGATGTCGGCGAATCGACGGCGAAGGATCTCGCTCGTCATTTCGGTTCGCTCGATCCCGTGCTGGACGCGTCGATCGAAGCGTTGATGGAAGTCGAGGGAGTCGGTCCGATTGTGGCCGAGTCGATTCATCAGTTCTTTGCCGAAGAGCACAATCGTACGGTGATCGATCAGCTACGCGCCCCGGGCAAGGTTTCCTGGCCCGAAGGGCCGCCCGCGCCGCGCGCGCCGCAGGGCGTGCTGGCCGGCAAGACGTTCGTGCTGACCGGTACGCTGCCCGTGCTGTCGCGCGAGCAGGCGAAGGAAATGCTGGAAGCGGCTGGCGCGAAGGTGGCCGGCTCGGTGTCGAAGAAGACCGATTACGTGGTAGCGGGCTCAGAGGCCGGCAGTAAGCTCGCGAAAGCGGAGGAACTCGGGATTACTATTCTCGACGAAGACGGTATGCGCAAGCTCCTGGAGGGCGACAATCCATGATCCGTGACATTCTCAAGATGGGCGATCCGCGCTTGCTGCGCATCGCCCAGAACGTCGAACATTTCGACACGCCCGAACTCCACGCGCTCATCGCCGATATGTTCGAGACGATGCACCACGCGAACGGCGCGGGGCTTGCCGCACCGCAGATCGGTGTCGATCTGCAAGTCGTCATCTTCGGGTTCGGCCACAACGATCGCTACCCGGAGGCGCCGCCCGTGCCCGAGACGGTGCTCATCAACCCGACGGTCACTCCGGTTTCGCAGGATATGGAAGAGGGCTGGGAAGGGTGTTTGTCGGTGCCCGGCATGCGAGGGGTCGTCAACCGCTTTTCGATGATCCGCTATCACGGTTTCGATCAATACGGCCAGCCGATCGACCGCGTGGCCGAAGGGTTCCATGCGCGTGTCGTGCAGCACGAGTGCGATCATCTGATCGGCAAGCTGTACCCGATGCGGATCACCGATTTCACGAAATTCGGCTTTACCGAGGTATTGTTCCCCGATCTCGATCCGAACAGCGACGATTGACCGGTTGCTCGGCAGGCCTTGCCCCTTTCCGCTAGGGCCGGGACGATTTCGAGCATCGAGTGCGCCAATCAAGCGGGCTGCTGCGCGAACGAACGCGGAGCAGCCCGGAGAAAGACCATCTAGCGGCAAGGGGCCGGCCGATATACGGTCATGCGGCCCCGGATCGTTCGATCAGAACGACTCGTCCGGCAGCAAATACCGCCATTTTCCCTGCGGCAGCGCGCCGAGCGCGACGCTGCCCATGCGGACGCGCTTCAACCCCACTACCTGCAGGCCGACGAGTTCGCACATGCGGCGGATCTGCCGCTTCTTGCCTTCGCGCAGCACGAATCGCAATTGCTCGCCGTTTTGCCAGCTGACTTTCGCGGCTTTGAGCGCGGCGCCGTCGAGCGACAGGCCGAATCGCAGCAGTGCGAGCTGCTCGGCGGGAAAGTGCTCGGCCACCTCGGTCGCGCGCTCGCCGTACGTGACGCGCACGAGATACTCCTTCTCGACGCTCGAATGTTCGCCGATCAACTGCTTGGCGATGCGGCCATCCTGTGTCAGGACCAGCAGGCCGGTCGAATCGATGTCGAGCCGGCCCGCCGGCGCGAGCGTGCGTAGATGGCCCGGCAGGAAGCGCGTCGTCGCGCGGTCGCCTTCCCAGCGGTTGGCCGCCGTGATCAACGTGACCGCGGGCTCGTAGCCGTCTTCGGCCTGGCCCGAGACGTAGCCCACGGGCTTGTGCAGCAAGATGGTGACCTGGCGCGACTGCGCCGCCTGGGCGTCACGCGTGACCTCGATCTGCTGGTCGGGGCGCACGCGGCTGCCGAGCGTATCGATGCGCTCGCCGTCTACGCGTACCCAGCCGTTTTCGATCCATTCATCGGCTTCGCGGCGCGAGCACAGGCCGAGTTCCGACATGCGCTTGGAGAGACGGACGAGGCCTTCATCGGAACCAGAATCAGAACGGGAACTCGGGCGGGCGCTCGTGCTCGCTGGAGCGCCATCGTCCGCGCGCCCCGTGGAGGACGCGGCTTTCACCGGTTTTGCCACGCGCAACGGTGCGGCGCCTCTGCCGGCGGCCGTGTCGGCGCGCTTGTCCGATGCCGGACCCGGACGGGCGGGACGCGCGCGTGAGTCGGACGGCTTCCGGTCCTCGCGATAGCCGGTTTTCGCGCTCGGCCCCGAGCGGGAGACTCCGCCTTCGCGCCGTGGCGCGGATGCGCTCGCCGATGCGGAGCTTTGCCTGACCGGACGTCCTTCGGCGTTTCGCGCCGGGCGATCGCCGCGCGGGCGATCCTCGAAAGAGCCGCCACGGCTGGGCCGGCGGTCAGTGCTTCCACCGGCCCGATCGGCATCGCGGAAGCGATTCGTCGGTCGCGCGCTACGTTCGCCTTCGTCGCGCGAGGTGCGCTCGCGCGGGGGGCGGGCATCTCGCGGACCGCCGCGAGGCGTGTCGTCGCTTCGGCGATCGGTCGGACGGGCGCGTGGCGCACCGCGAGGCGCGTCGTCGCTTCGGCGATCGGTCGGACGGGCGCGCGGCGCACCGCGAGGCGCGTCGTCGCTTCGGCGATCGGTCGGACGGGCGCGCGGCGCACCGCGAGGCGCGTCGTCGCTTCGGCGATCGGTCGGACGGGCGCGTGGCGCACCGCGAGGCGCGTCGTCGCTGCGGCGATCGGTCGGACGGGCGCGCGGCGCACCGCGAGGCGCGTCTTCGCTACGGCGGTCGGCCGGACGAGCGCGCGGCGCACTGCGAGGC
>NZ_QRGA01000004.1:185934-252505 GCF_003367175.1 Trinickia dinghuensis
GGACGAGCACGTGGCGCACCGCGAGGCGCGTCTTCGCTTCGACGGTCGGTCGGACGAGCACGCGGTGTCTTCGCGGCAAACCCCTCGCGCTTCGGTGCGTCGGCTTTACCGCCGGCGCGCGGACGCGGCGCGGCCGCCTTTTCCGCCGGAGCGGGCCGCTCGGCGGGCGCCGGACGCGGAGTCTTTCGGGCCGACGGGCTGCCGGCACGAACGGGAGCGCGGCTCGGCGATGTCGGGCGCGGATGCTTGGCTGTCAGTTTGGCACGCATAAAGTCTCACACTGCGATCGCGCGCAGCAGCTCGGTTTCCAGCTGAATCTGCAGGCGGTTATCGGAAAGGCCGCGGCCGTCGAGCAGGAACACGTCCTCGACGCGCTCGCCGAGCGTATTGATCCGCGCCGCATGGACGCCGATCCGATGCTCCGCCAGCACGCGCGCGATCGAATAAAGAAGCCCCGGCCGGTCGTTGGCCGACACGGACAGGATGTAGTACTGCCCGCGCTCGTCGGCTCGCAAGTCGACGCGCGGGGTAATCGGGAATGTCCGCGACAACCGCGAAAGGCGGCCCTTGGACGGTTCGGGCAACGGCGTATCGGACGAGAGCCGCGTGGCGAGCTGCTGCTCGACGAGGTTCGCGATGTCGCGATATTGCACATCGTCGTCGGTGCGCGCGACGATGAAGTTATCGAGCGCATAGCCGTGGCGCGTGGTACTGACGCGGGCGTCGAGCACCGACAAGCTGTTGCGGTCGAAGTACGAGCAAATTCCGGCGAACAGGTCGGACCGGTCGGGCACATAGACGAGCACCTGCAGCGCCTCGCCGATCGGGGACGGCCGTGCCCGTACGATCGGCGCCTCCGTGCGCACATGCCGATGGAGCACACGCGTTTGCCAGGCGATATCGGCCGCGTCGTGACGCAGGAAGTAGCCGACGTCGAGTTCGTCCCACAGTGCCCGATGCGCGTTTTCGGGCACCGTCTCGAGCCGCAGCAGGGCGAGCGCTTCTTCCTTGCGCGTCTTGATCTCGGAATGCTCGTCGGGGCGCGCGCCGCCAAGGACGGCCAGCGTCATCCGGTACAGATCCTCGAGCAGCTTGCCTTTCCACGTGTTCCAGACTTTCGGGCTCGTACCCCGGATGTCGGCGACGGTCAGCAGATAGAGCGCCGTCAGCCGGCGTTCGTCGCCGACGAGTTCGGCGAACTGCTTGATGACTTCCGGGTCGCTCGTATCCTGTTTTTGCGCCACCTGGCTCATCGTCAGGTGATGCTGCACGAGCCAGACGACGAGCGCCCCATCATCCGCCGCCATGCCGTGGTCGCGGCAGAAGCGCCGCGCGTCCGCCATGCCGAGCGTCGAGTGATCGCCCCCGCGGCCTTTGGCGATGTCGTGAAACAGCGCCGCGACATAGAGCACCCATTGCCGCTCGAAGTTGGCCATCAACTGGCTGCAGAACGGATACTCGTGCGCGTGCTCGGCAAGCGCGAAGCGGCGCAGGTTTCGCAGCACCATCAGAATGTGCTGATCGACCGTGTAGACGTGGTAAAGATCGTGCTGCATCTGCCCGACGATGCGCCGGAAGTTCAGCAGATAGCGGCCGAGCACGCTCGTCTGATTCATGAGCCGCAGCGCGTGCGTAATGCCTTGCGGCTGCTTCAGGATTTCGATGAACAGCCGCCGGTTCTCCGGATCGCGCCGCCAGCGCGAGTCCATGATCTCGCGCGCGTTGTAGAGCGCCCGCAGCGTACGGGCCGAGAGCCCCTTCGTGCCCGGCGTCATCTCGTACAACAGGAAGGCCTCGAGAATGGCGGTGGGCGCGCGCTCGAACACGTCGTCGCTCGCGATCTCGATCATCCCTTGCTTTTCGACGAAACGGTCCGACAGCACGCGCGTGATCCCGCTCGTACGCGGGAACAGCTGCGCCTCGATGTTCTGGATGAGGATCGTCGCGAGCTGCGTGACGGCCTTTGCGGCCCAATAATAGCGGCGCATGAGCTGCTCGCTCGCGCGGCGCGCCTGAGTGGCGCTATAGCCGAAGCTTTCGGCCGCGGCCGTCTGCAGGTCGAAGACGAGCACGTCTTGGCGCCGGCCGGCGATCACGTGCAGCCGCGCGCGCAGCATCTTCAGGAAGGCCTCGTTGCGGCGCAGCTCGCGTGCTTCGCGGGCCGTGATGAGGCCGCGCTCGTCCAGTTCCTTCCAACTGCGCCCGAAACCCGCCGCGCGCGCGATCCAAAGGATCAATTGCAGATCGCGCAAGCCGCCGGGGCTTTCCTTGATATTCGGCTCGAGGCTGTAGGGCGTGTCCTGAAACTTCGCGTGGCGCTGGCGCATTTCCAGCACCTTGGCCTGGAAGAAGGCGCGCGGGTCGAGCGCGTCGTTGAAGCGCAGGACGAAATCCTGAAACAGCGCGGTGCTGCCCGTGATGCGCCTGGCTTCGAGCAGCGACGTCCGGACGGTCACGTCGTTGCCCGCTTCCTCGATGCATTGCGCGGCCGTGCGCACGCTGCTTCCGAGTTCGAGCCCCAGGTCCCAGGCCATGCCGATGAAGCGCTCGATGCGCGCGTCGAGTTCGGACGGCGCGTCATCGGGCAGCAGGACGAGGATGTCGATGTCGGAGAAGGGCGCCAGCTCGCCGCGGCCGTAGCCGCCGACCGCCACGAGCGCGGCGGAGTCCGGCAGTTCGCAGACGAGCCATGCGCGCCGCAGCGCATCGTCGGTCGTGCGCGAAAGCGTCTGCATGAGCGATTCGACGCGGCTCGCCGCTTTGAAGCGAGGGAGCAGGTCCGCTTTGGCGGCGCGGTAGTCGGCTTTGACCGAGGCGGGATCGGTGATGACGGCGGGGGCGCTCATAGGTTTAAGCGAACGGCGAGTAGCCGGTTGATACGTGCGTGGATAGGCGAAAGCGCGCCGCCGCTACGGGCGGCGCTTCGTCGATTCGTCGATTGAGGCCGCGCCGTGCCGCCGTTCAGGCCGCGACGGCGATCGACGGCTTGGCCGGCGTGCCCGCCGACACGGTCAGCACGTCGTACCCCGTGTCGGTCACCAGTACCGTATGCTCCCATTGCGCCGACAGGCTGCGGTCCTTCGTCTTGACCGTCCATTGGTCGGGCATCGTGCGGATTTCGCGGCGCCCGGCGTTGATCATCGGCTCGATCGTGAAGATCATGCCCTTTTGCAATTCGAGCCCCGTGCCCGGGCGGCCGTAGTGCAGGATCTGCGGATCCTCGTGGAACACCGTGCCGATGCCGTGGCCGCAGTATTCGCGCACGACGCTGTAGCCGCTCGCCTCGGCGTGGCGCTGGATCGCATGGCCGATGTCGCCGAGCCGCGCGCCGGGGCGCACCTGCTCGATTCCGAGCCACATGCATTCGTAGGTGATCTGCGTGAGGCGCTTGGCGAGGATCGAGCCCTCGCCGGCGATGAACATGCGGCTGGTATCGCCGAAGTAGCCTTCCTTGATGACGGTGACGTCGATGTTCAGCGCATCGCCGCTCTTGACGACCTTATCGCCCGGAATGCCGTGGCAGATGACGTCGTTGACCGAAATGCAGGTGGCTTTGGGGTAGGGCGGATAGCCGGGCGGCTGATAATTGAGCGGCGCGGGGACCGTGCCCTGTACGTCGAGCATGTAGTTGTGGCAAAGCCGGTCGAGCTCCGCCGTCGTCACGCCGGGCTGGACGAACGGGGTGATGTAGTCGAGCACTTCGCTCGCGAGACGGCATGCGACACGCATTTTTGCGATGTCGTCTTCGTTTTTGATCGAGGTAGCCATGGGTACGGGCCTGGAAACGGTGTGTACGTGAATGCCGGGATTATCGCACCATATGGGCCGCGTGGCAGACCGGAGCCGCCTGCGTCGTGCAGGGATGTGCGCTTTTCGCGCCGCCCGTGCGTTCCGGTATGTTGCGGTGCAGCGCAAGATCGCCGGCCAAAGCGGGCGTGCCGCGCGGCTTGAGGGTCTGCGCTCTCACGTGATATACTTTCGGGCTAGTCGTAGAAGTGCTTAGGTACAGAAACGGCTAGAAGAAAGAAGAGTAAGAAGTACCCGTTCGTAAGAAGTACCCATTCGCAAGCCGGCGCACCCAGGGTGCCGCGCCGCGATCCGCAAACGTTCGTTCTGCGAATGTTCGCCGACGCGGCCGGTACGGCAGCCGGCTTAAGACCCAACCCTCGCGGAGAATTTCATGGCAGTTACCATGCGTCAAATGCTGGAAGCCGGCGTCCACTTCGGTCACCAAACGCGCTTCTGGAACCCGAAGATGGCCCCCTTCATCTTCGGTCATCGCAACAAGATTCACATCATCAACCTCGAAAAGACGCTGCCGATGTACAACGACGCGCTGAAGTACGTGCGTCAACTGGCAGCCAATCGCGGCACCATCCTGTTCGTCGGCACGAAGCGCCAGTCGCGCGATACGATCGCGCAAGAAGCGCTGCGCGCCGGCATGCCGTTCGTCAACGCCCGCTGGCTCGGCGGCATGCTGACGAACTTCAAGACGCTGAAAGTGTCGATCAAGCGCCTGAAGGACATGGAAGCCGCGGTCGAGGCCGGTGAGCTCGAAAAGATGAGCAAGAAGGAAGCGCTCCTGTTCGAACGCGAAATCGCCAAGCTGCAGAAGTCGATCGGCGGCGTGAAGGACATGGGCGGCATTCCGGACGCGATCTTCGTCGTCGACGTCGGCTACCACAAGATCGCCGTGACCGAAGCGAACAAGCTCGGCGTGCCGGTCATCGCCGTGGTCGATACGAACCACTCGCCGGAAGGCATCGATTACGTGATCCCGGGTAACGACGACGCCAGCAAGGCAGTCGCGCTGTACACGGAAGGCGTGGCCGACGCGATCCTCGAAGGTCGTGCGAACGCGGTCAACGAAGTCGTGCAGGCTGCGCGCAGCGCCGACGGCGACGAGTTCGTCGAGGTGGGCGGGGAGCAGTAAAGCAACCCCGTCGCCGGCAAAAAAGGGGGCTCTCGATAGGCCCCCTTTTTTTAAGTGCCGGCGAAACGTGCGGCGCGATCGATGCGCCGCGAACGAATGCCTGCCGTTCGCATCGAAAGCGAGCGGCGTATGAAAGACAGACTCAAGGAGCGAATGATGGCGGCAATTACCGCAAGCATGGTGGCTGAACTGCGCGCGAAAACCGACGCGCCGATGATGGAATGCAAGAAGGCGCTGACGGAAGCCGACGGCGACATGGGCCGCGCCGAAGAGCTCCTGCGCGTCAAGCTCGGCAACAAGGCCAGCAAGGCCGCGTCGCGCGTCACGGCCGAAGGCGTGATCGCCTCGCACATCGGCGGCAACGCGGGTGCGCTCGTCGAACTGAACTGCGAAACCGACTTCGTCGCGAAGAACGACGATTTCATCGCGTTCACCAAGCAAGTGGCCGAACTCGTCGTCTCCCAAAACCCGGCCGACGTGGCCGCACTGTCGGCGCTGCCGCTGAACGGCCAGACGGTCGACGCCGTGCGCCTCGCGCTCGTCGGCAAGATCGGCGAAAACCTCTCGATCCGCCGCTTCTCGCGTTTCGAAACGTCGAACAAGCTGGCCGCGTACCTGCACGGCACGCGCATCGGCGTGCTCGTCGAGTACACGGGCGCGGACGAGCAAGTCGGTAAGGACGTCGCGATGCACATCGCGGCCATGAAGCCGGTTTCGCTGTCGTCGGACGATGTGCCGGCCGAGTTGATCGCCAAGGAGCGCAGCATCGCCGAGCAAAAGGCGGCCGAATCGGGCAAGCCGGCCGAAATCGTCGCCAAGATGGTCGAGGGCAGCGTGCAGAAGTACCTGAAGGAAGTGTCGCTGCTGAACCAGCCGTTCGTAAAGAACGACAAGCAGACGATCGAGCAAATGCTGAAAGCGGCAGGCTCGTCGGTGCAGAAGTTCGCGCTGTTCGTCGTCGGCGAGGGCATCGAAAAGCGTCAGGACGACTTCGCAGCCGAAGTGGCCGCGCAAGTCGCCGCCGCGAAGCAGCAGTAAGCGTCGCCAGTCAGTTTGCCGTACCCGTGGCGGGCGCCATGCTCGCCGCGGCGGGTTCGCCTAGCGAATCGATCCGGGTTAACCCGGCCCTCCGCCGTCATCCGGTTCAACCGGGTGCGGGCGGCGGCCGAGCTTGCCCGGGTCTATGTTTCACCCCTACAGTTCCACATTGTCGTGATCTCTTCGGCGCGATCGGATACCGCTATGCCCACAGCCTATAAACGCGTTCTTCTCAAACTCTCCGGTGAAGCTTTGATGGGCGACGATGCGTTCGGCATCAATCGCGCGACGATCGAACGCATGGTGGCCGATGTTGCCGAAGTCGTTCGGCTCGGCACCCAGCTGGCCGTCGTGATCGGCGGCGGCAACATCTTCCGCGGCGTGGCGGGCGGAGCGGCGGGCATGGACCGCGCGACGGCCGACTACATGGGCATGCTCGCGACGATGATGAACGCGCTCGCGTTGCAAGATGCCATGCGCCATGCGGGGATCGAAGCCCGCGTGCAGTCGGCGCTGCGGATGGACCAAGTCGTGGAGCCGTATATTCGCCCACGCGCGATCCGCCAGCTCGAGGAAGGCAAGGTCGTGATCTTTGCCGCCGGCACGGGCAATCCGTTCTTCACGACCGATACGGCCGCTGCGCTGCGCGGGTCGGAAGTCGGCGCGGAAGTCGTTTTGAAGGCGACGAAGGTCGACGGCGTATACTCCGCGGACCCGAAGAAAGATCCCACGGCAACGCGCTACGCGACGATCAGCTTCGACGAAGCGATCGTCCGCAACCTGCAGGTGATGGATGCGACGGCGTTCGCGCTGTGCCGCGACCAGAAGCTGCCGATTCGCGTGTTCTCGATCAACAAGGCGGGTGCGCTGAAGCGGATCGTACAAGGCGAGGACGAGGGCACCCTCGTCCACGTGTAAACTCTCGGAATATAAGCGGGGCGCATTTCCGCCCGCGGTGCTGCACGGGCCGCGCATGCGCGGATGCGCACAATGTTGAAGTTTTGGAGGTCTAAATGAGCGTAGCAGAGGTCAAAAAGAGCGCAGACCAGAAAATGCAGCGGACGATCGAAGCGTTCAAGAACGATTTGGCGAAAATCCGCACGGGTCGTGCGCATACGGGCTTGCTCGATCACATCCAGGTCGACTACTACGGCTCGGGCGTGCCCATCTCGCAGGTGGCCAACCTGACGCTCATCGATGCACGCACGATCGGCGTGCAGCCTTGGGAAAAGAAGATGGTGCAGGTCGTCGAGAAGGCGATTCGCGAGTCCGATCTGGGTCTGAACCCCGCCACGCAAGGCGATCTGATCCGCGTGCCGATGCCCGCGTTGACCGAAGAGCGCCGCCGCGAACTCACCAAGGTGGTGAAGAGCGAGGGCGAGACGGCGAAGGTTGCCGTGCGCAATTTGCGTCGCGACGCGAACGAACAATTGAAAAAGCTCGTCAAAGACAAGGAAATTTCGGAAGACGACGACCGTCGCGCAGGCGATGAGGTTCAAAAGCTGACGGACAAATTCGTCGCCGAGATCGACAAGCTCGTTCATTCGAAAGAAGCCGAGATCATGACCGTCTAAGGCTCGTGCGTCTTCCGTCTTTCGTTTTTGTCTTTTGTCTTTTGTGTCGACGCGTCCTTCTTTTTGTGCAGTTTGAGTCCCGGCGGCCATGACCTATACCAGCTCTACCGTTCGCGTGCCTGATATCGCGGCTGTGCCGCGGCATATCGCGATCATCATGGACGGCAACGGCCGTTGGGCGACGCAGCGGCGCTTGCCGCGCGTGGCCGGCCATACGCGCGGCGTCGATGCCGTTCGTACGGCCGTTGAAGAGTGTGCCCGCGCCGGCGTCGAATATCTGACGCTGTTTGCGTTCAGCTCCGAAAATTGGCGCCGTCCGGTCGAGGAAGTCTCGTTCCTGATGCGGCTGTTCGTCACCGCGCTCGAGCGCGAGGTCGGCAAGCTGCACGCCAACGGTATCCGGCTGCGCGTCGTCGGCGATTTGTCGCTGTTCGATACGCGCATACAGGATCTGATTCGCCGGGCAGAGACGAAAACGGCCCGCAATACGCGGCTGACCTTGACGATCGCGGCGAATTACGGCGGCCGGTGGGACATCATGCAAGCTGCCCGCAAGCTGGCCGAACAATCGGTCAGCGAGGGGCGAGTCGTCCCCTTCGACGAATCCGAGTTCGCGCAGCATCTCGCGCTCGCCTACGCGCCGGAGCCCGATCTGTTCATCCGAACGGGCGGCGAAACGCGCATCAGCAACTTCCTGCTCTGGCAGCTCGCCTATACCGAGCTGTACTTCACGGATGCGTACTGGCCCGATTTCGATGCCAAGACGCTGTCCGATGCCATCGCGTCGTACGCCCGCCGGGAGCGCCGGTTCGGTCGCACGAGTGCTCAGCTCGAGCCGCAATCTCAAGACGCATCTTCGCAAAACGCCGACTCCCTTCCATGCTGAAAGCCCGCGTCATCACCGCGGTCGTGCTACTGGCGGTGTTTCTGCCGGTCATGCTGTTCGCGCCCGTCGCGGCGTTCGGCGCGCTGCTCGCGTTCGCGCTCGTCCTGGCCGCCTGGGAATGGGCGCGCCTGTTGGGGCTGCCCGGGCTCGCGCCGGTCGCCTATGCGGTCGTCGCCGCGCTCGCGCTGGCCGCGAGCACGCGTCTGGGCCTCGGTGCGCATGCGGCGCGGCCGCTGCTCGAGGCGGCCGCCGTGTTCTGGATTCTCGCCGGCCCATTCGTGCTCGTGCGCAGGCCCACGCTCGCCCACGGTCCCTGGCGGCTGTTTCTCGTGGTTGCCGGCCTCGTCGTGCTCGTGGCCTGCTGGCACGCGCTGGTCGCCGCGCGCATTCTGGGCGTATCGTTTGTGCTGTCGGTGATGCTCGTGGTCTGGCTGGCCGATATCGGCGCATACTTTGCCGGCAAGGCGTTCGGAAAGCATAAACTCGCGCCGGCCATCAGCCCGGGAAAAACGTGGGAGGGCGCGATCGGCGGGTGGTTGGCCGTCATGATCGCGACCATCGCCGTCATGGCGTCGCACATGCTCGCTCCCACACTCGTGTCGGCCCTCGGCGAACGCATGGGGCCGGTGCGCATGCTGCTCGTACTGACGGTTCTGGTCGCATTCAGCATCGTCGGCGACCTGTTCGAATCGATGCTCAAGCGTCAAGCGGGCGTCAAGGATTCAAGCGCGCTGCTGCCTGGGCACGGCGGTGTGCTCGATCGCATCGACGCGCTGCTGCCGGTGCTGCCGCTGGCGATGCTGCTCATTGGCTAGGGGCCCACTAGACCCTAGAGGCCCAGGATTAGAGATATGAAAAAACGTCTGACTCTGCTCGGTTCCACGGGCTCGATCGGCGACAGCACGCTCGACGTCGTCGCCCGCCATCCGGAGCGGTACTCCGTGTACGCGCTCACCGCCCACCGCAACGGCGATAAACTCGTCGCCCAATGCCTGCGCTTTCAGCCGGAGGTGGCGGTCGTCGGTGACGCCGAGACAGCCGCGCGGGTCGAGGCGCAACTGAAAACGGCCGGTTGCAACACGCAGGTGGCCTACGGGGCCGATGCGCTGGTGCAGGCGGCGCAAAGCGGGCAGTGCGACACCGTCGTCGCGGCGATCGTCGGCGCCGCCGGCCTCGCGCCTACGCTGGCCGCGGCGCGCGCCGGCAAACGCATTCTGCTGGCGAATAAAGAGGCGCTCGTCATGTCGGGCGCGATCTTCATGGATGCGGTGCGCGATCATAGTGCAACGCTGTTGCCCGTCGACAGCGAGCACAACGCGATCTTCCAATGTTTGCCGCGCGACGTCGCCGAACACGGCGGCGTCACGAAAATCATCCTGACCGCCTCGGGCGGACCGTTCCGCACGCGCGAGCCGGCAACCCTCGTGGACGTCACGCCGGACGAGGCCTGCAAACACCCGAACTGGGTCATGGGCCGCAAGATCTCCGTCGATTCGGCCACGATGATGAACAAGGGCCTCGAGGTCATCGAAGCCCACTGGCTGTTCAACTTGGCGGGCGACCGGATCGACGTCCTGATTCACCCGCAAAGCGTGATTCATTCGCTCGTTTCGTACGCCGACGGTTCCGTCCTCGCGCAACTCGGCAACCCCGACATGCGCACCCCGATCGCTCATGCGCTCGCGTTTCCCGAGCGGATCGACTCTGGCGTGGCGCAGCTCGATCTCGCGCAGATCGCCTTGCTGCAATTCGAGAAGCCCGACTACGAGCGCTTTCCGTGCCTTGCGCTGGCGATGCAGGCCATGGCAGCCGGCGGGATTGCAAGCGCCGCGCTCAATGCGGCGAACGAAATTGCCGTCGACGCGTTCCTCGAGCGCCGAATCGGCTTCATGGATATCGCGCGCACGGTCGACACCGTGCTGGACGGCTTGTCCAACCGCACGCCGAGCGGCCTGGACGACGTGCTGAGCGCCGACGCCGACGCGCGCCGCGCGGCGCGCGAACTCATCGCCGGCCGCGGCCTTCTCGCGCACGCGGCCAACCGCACGGGCTCCGTCGATCGCGCGGTGCAGTGAGACGCCGATGAACCTGCTGATCGAGGTCGCCGCCTTCGCCGTTGCGATCGGCGTGCTCGTGGTGGTCCACGAGTACGGCCACTACAGCGTGGCGCGGCTGTGCGGCGTGAAGGTGCTGCGGTTTTCGATCGGCTTCGGGCGGCCGCTCTTGAGCTGGACCGGGCGCAAGACCGGGACGGAATGGACGATCTCGGCCATCCCGCTCGGGGGCTACGTCAAGATGCTGGACGAGCGCGATCCTGGGCCCGGCATCGAGAAATCCGATCTTCCCTACGCGTTCAACCGTCAACATGTGGCCAAGCGCATCGCCATCGTGCTGGCGGGGCCGCTCGCCAATTTCGTGCTGGCGGTGGTGCTGTTTTCGGTCGTCTTCGCCACGGGCGTGACCGAGCCCGTCGCCACGCTCGCGACGCCGCCGGCCGGTAGCGTCGCCGCCCGCGCGGGGTTCGAGGGCGGCGAAACCGTCGTGGCGATCGGCGACGAGCGCGGCGCAGACGTGGGAGCGGTGCGCTCGTGGTCGGATCTGCGCTGGAAGCTGCTCGACGCGGCCTTCGATCATCGGCGCATCGTGCTCCAAGCGCACGACGGCCGCGGCGTCTACGACTTCCAAGTCGACCTGCGCAACCTGCCCGAGCGCGACCTCGACGACGATTTTCTGACCAAGCTCGGTTTCGACCAAGGCGGCACGCTGACGGTTGCCGCGGTGGAGCCGGGCAGCGCCGCCGCGCGGGCCGGCTTGCAGGCGGGCGATACGCTGCGCACGGCGGGCGGTTCGGTGATCGACGGCGCGCAGGCGTTCATCGCCTACGTCAAAGCGCGCGCAGGGCGCCCGATCGTGCTCGGCATCGAGCGCGGCGAGCCCGGCCGGCAGCTTGCGCTGACGGTCGTGCCCGAGGCGCACGAGGATCTGCAGACGGGCACGACCGCCGGCCGCATCGGCGCCGCGCTCGAAACCCATGTGCAAACGGTGCGCGTGCGCTACGGGCCGGGCGAGAGCATCGCCCGCAGCGCGCGGCGCACCTGGGACATCGCCGTGTATTCGCTGCGGATGTTCGGGCGCATGTTGACGGGGCAGGCGTCGCTGAAGAATTTGTCGGGTCCCGTGACGATCGCGGACTACGCGGGCAAGAGCGCCCAGCTCGGCTGGGCACCGTTTCTTTCCTTCCTCTCGCTCGTCAGCATCAGCCTCGGCGTGTTGAACTTATTGCCGATTCCGGTATTGGACGGGGGGCATCTGTTATATTATTTGGTTGAAGCCGCAACCGGCAAAGCCGTATCGGAACGCTGGCAGCTCGTTTTGCAAAGGGCAGGCCTAGTGTGCATCGTCGTTTTGTCGGCGATCGCGCTCTTCAACGATCTGGCTCGTTTAATCCATTTCTAAAGTGTCCGGCGGTGCGCGCATGGCGCGGCCGCGGCGGACAGATGTAGCTAAAAACTCTGGGGATGCACGTTGTTCAAACCTCATCGCTTTGTTCCTAAGACGGTTGCGGTCGCGGCGCTCGCCGCTCACGGGCTCATCGCCCACGCGGCGACGGCGCCTTTCGTGGTCCAAGACATCCGGATCGAGGGCTTGCAACGGGTGGAGCCCGGCACGGTGTTCTCCTACCTGCCGATCAAACGAGGCGATACCTTCACGGACGACAAAGCGTCGGAAGCGATCCGCGCGCTCTACGCGACGGGCTTCTTCAGCGACGTGCGCATCGCGACGGAAGGCGGTGTCGTGATCGTCAACGTGGTGGAGCGTCCGGCCATCGGGGAGATCGACTTCTCGGGCCTGCACGAGTTCGACAAGGATGCGCTGACGAAGGCGCTCAAGAGCGTCGGCCTGTCGCCGGGCCGCTACTACGACAAAGCGCTCGTCGATCGTTCGGAGCAGGAGCTCAAGCGCCAGTACCTGACGCGCGGCTTCTACGCCGCCGAGGTCACGACCACGGTCACGCCGATCGACAACGGCCGCGTCTCGATCCTGTTCGCCGTGAACGAAGGTCCGAGCGCGAAGATCCGCCAGGTCAATTTCATCGGCAACAAGGCGTTCAGCACGAGCACGCTGCGCGACGAGATGCAGTTGTCCACCCCGAATTGGTTCTCGTGGTACACGAAGAACGATCTGTATTCGAAGGACAAGCTCACGACCGACCTCGAGAACGTCCGGAAGTACTACCTCAACCACGGCTATCTCGAATTCAACATCGAGTCGACGCAGGTTTCGATCTCGCCCGACAAGAAGGACATGTACCTGACGCTGACGGTGCATGAGGGCGAGCCGTACACGGTGTCGAGCATCAAGCTCGCGGGCAATCTGCTCGATCGCGGTCCGGAGCTGCAAAAGCTCGTCACGGTCAAACCCGGGCAGCGCTTCTCGGCTGACAAGCTGCAGGATACGACGAAGGCGATCGTCGACAAGCTCGGCGAGTACGGCTACGCGTTCGCGACGGTCAACGCGCAGCCGGAAATCGACCAGGTTCACCACAAGGTGGCCTTGACGCTGCAAGTCGATCCGAGCCGCCGCGTCTATGTACGCCACATCAATGTGACGGGCAACACGCGCACGCGCGATGAAGTTATTCGCCGCGAAATGCGTCAGCTCGAGAGTTCGTGGTTCGATTCGAGCCGCCTCGCGCTCTCGAAAGACCGGATCAATCGCCTCGGCTACTTCACCGACGTCGACGTGACGACGGTGCCGGTGCCGGGCACGGCCGACCAGGTCGACGTCGACGTCAAGGTCAAGGAAAAGCCGACGGGCGCGATCACGCTCGGCGCGGGCTTCTCGTCGACCGACAAGGTCGTGCTTTCGGCGGGGGTCTCGCAGGACAACGTGTTCGGTTCGGGCACGAGCCTTTCCGTAAACGTCAATACGGCGAAGTCGTACCGGACCCTGACGGTGACGCAGGTCGACCCTTACTTTACCGTTGACGGCATCAAGCGGATCACCGACGTCTATTACCGTACGACGCAGCCGTTGTACTACTCCACAAGTTCGAGCTTCCGGATCATCACGGTGGGCGGCGATTTGAAGTTCGGGATTCCGTTCTCGGAAGTCGATACGGTCTACTTCGGTGCCGGTCTCGAGCAGAACCGCCTCGACGTCGATAGCGCGACGCCGCAGGTTTATTTGGACTACGTGAACCAATTCGGCCGCGTTTCCAACAACGTGCCGTTGACGGTGGGCTGGTCGCGCGACGCGCGTGACAGCGCGCTGGTGCCGAGCCGCGGCTACTTTACGCAGGCGAACGCCGAATACGGCACGCCGGCCGGTGCGACGCAGTACTACAAGGCCGATTTGCAAGCGCAGTACTACTACTCGTTCGCGCGCGGCTTCGTGCTCGGCTTGAACTTCCAGGGCGGCTACGGCAACGGCATGGGCGGCAAGCCGTTCCCGATCTTCAAGAACTACTTCGCCGGCGGTATCGGGTCGGTGCGCGGCTACGAGCCGAGTTCGCTCGGTCCGCGCGACACGACGACGAACGATCCGATCGGCGGTTCGAAGATGGTCGTCGGCAACGTCGAGCTGACGTTCCCGCTGCCGGGCACGGGCTATGACCGGACGCTGCGCGTGTTCACGTTCTTCGACGGCGGTAACGTCTGGGGGACGGAAGGCGCGAGCGTCGGCGCGAACGGTCTGCGCTACGGCTACGGCTTGGGTCTCGCATGGATTTCGCCGATCGGTCCGCTCAAGATCAGCTTGGGTTTCCCGGTCACGAAGCATACGGGCGATCAATACCAGAAATTCCAATTCCAGATCGGGACGGCGTTCTAACGGCGCCATACCCTGTCCAGCATCGAGAGGAAGATTTTGCAAACTGGTACGTTTATCAGACGCGTGTTGGGTGCCGTGGTGCTAGCGGGGGCGCTCGCCGCGGTGGCCGGCGTCGCGCAAGCTCAAGAGGCCCGCATCGCAGCGGTCAATTCCGATCGCATCCTGCGTGAATCGGCGGCGGCCAAAGCTGCCCAGCTCAAGCTCGAAGCGGAATTCGCGAAGCGCGATAAGGATCTGCAGGACATGGCGAGCCGTCTGAAGACGCTGTCAGACCAGCTCGACAAGAACGGCGCATCGATGTCGGCGACGGACCGCGCGGCCAAGCAAGCCCAGCTGTCGCAGCTCGACAGCGATTTTCAGCGCAAGCAGCGAGAATTCCGCGAGGACTTGAACCAGCGCCGCAACGAGGAGCTGGCCGCCGTGCTCGAGCGGGCGAACAAGGTGATCAAGCAGATCGCCGAGCAGCAACACTACGATCTGATCGTGCAGGAAGCCGTCTACGTGAGCCCGCGTATCGACATCACCGATCAGGTGCTGAAAGCGCTCGCCGCCTCGAGCCCGGCCGCGACGAACTGAACGACGGAGTGGTACGCGAATGGCATTGACGCTCGAGCAAATCGCGCAGCGTTTCGGCGGCGAAATCGTCGGCGACGCGGCCTTGAAGGTCGCGGGCCTGGCGCCGCTCGATCAGGCGCAGCCGCATCAACTGGCGTTTCTCGCCAACCCGAAGTACCTGTCGCAAGTCGATACGACGCAGGCCGGCGCGGTTCTGATCGCGCCTGACGATTTGGCTAAGCTTCCTTCGCGCGAGGGACGTAACTTCATCGTCACGCCGAACCCGTACGCTTACTTCGCGCGGGTCGCCCAGTGGTTCATCGACTTGGCGGCGCCCAAAGCGGTGGCCGGCATCCATCCGAGCGCGGTCATCGATCCCGGCGCGCAGGTGGCGCCCGATGCCGTCGTCGGACCGCACGTCGTGATCGAGGCGGGTGCCGTTGTCGGCGCGCGAGCACGGATCGACGCGAACGTCACGATCGGGCGCGGCGCGCGCATCGGCGAAGATTCCCATCTGTACCCGAACGTGGCCGTCTACCATGGCTGCAAGATCGGGCTGCGCGCCATCGTGCACGCCGGGGCGGTCATCGGCTCCGACGGCTTCGGCTTCGCGCCCGATTTCGTGGGCGAGGGCGAAGCGCGTACGGGCAGCTGGGTCAAGATTCCGCAGGTCGGGGCCGTCACGATCGGTGCCGACGTCGAAATTGGCGCCAATACGACGATCGATCGCGGTGCGATGGCCGACACGGTCATCGAGGATTGCGTGAAGATCGACAATCAGGTTCAAATCGGCCACAACTGCAAGATCGGTGCGTATACCGTGATCGCGGGTTGCGCCGGGATCGCCGGCAGCACGACGATCGGCCGCCATTGCATGATCGGCGGGGCGGTCGGCGTCGCCGGGCACGTCACGCTGGCCGATTTCGTCATCGTGACCGCGAAATCGGGCGTGTCGAAGTCGCTGCTCAAGCCCGGCATCTACACGAGCGCATTCCCCGCCGTCGGCCACGCCGAATGGAACAAGAGCGCGGCGCTGATGCGCAATCTGGACAAGATGCGCGAGCGCATCAAGGCACTCGAAGCCACACTGGCCGAGCGAGGGGGCAACGCGTAAGGCAAGCGCCCGAGTACCGCACGGCGCGGCGGCGCTCGGGCAGCGGCGCATCCCAAGCGCCGCGATCGGTATCCGCAGTCAATCACCCGCGCGAGAACATTGCGTGGAGCAGACACACCATGAGCACTGAAAAAATCAATCTCGACATCCATAAGATTCTTACGCTGCTGCCGCATCGCTACCCGATCCTGCTCGTGGACCGGGTGCTCGAGCTCGAGCCGCACAAGAGCATCAAGGCGTTGAAGAACGTGTCGATCAACGAGCCGTACTTCATGGGGCATTTCCCGCAGCGTCCCGTTATGCCCGGCGTGCTGATCCTCGAAGCGCTCGCGCAGACGGCGGCGCTCCTGACGTTCGCCGAGGAGCCGCGCGAGCACGATCCCGAAACGACGCTGTACTACTTCGTCGGTATCGACGGTGCGCGCTTCAAGCGCGTCGTCGAGCCGGGCGATCAACTGATTCTGAACGTGACGTTCGAGCGCTACATGCGCGGCATCTGGAAGTTCAAGGCGCGCGCGGAAGTCGACGGCGCCACCGCCGCCGAAGCCGAACTGATGTGCACGGTCAAGCACACGAACGAGTGACGAGAAGGGCCAAAAGCGCATGAGCAGGATTCATCCCACTGCGATCATCGAGCCGGGCGCGCAACTCGGCGAAGACGTCGAAATCGGGCCGTACGCGGTCGTCGGCGCAAACGTGACGATCGGTGCCCGCACGACCGTCGGTTCGCACAGCGTCATCGAAGGCTATACGACGCTCGGTGCCGACAATCGGATCGGCCACTACGCGTCCGTCGGCGGCCGGCCGCAGGACATGAAGTATCAGGGCGAGCCCACGCGGCTCGTGGTCGGCGATCGAAACACGATCCGCGAATTCACGACGATCCATACCGGTACCGTCCAAGACGGCGGCGTGACGACGCTCGGCGACGACAACTGGATCATGGCGTACGTCCATATCGGTCACGATTGCCACGTCGGCAGCCACGTCATCTTGTCGAGCAACGCGCAGATGGCGGGCCACGTCATCATCGGAGATTGGGCGATCGTCGGCGGCATGTCGGGCGTGCACCAGTTCGTGAAGATCGGCGAGCACTCGATGCTAGGCGGTGCGTCGGCGCTCGTGCAGGACATTCCGCCGTTCGTCATCGCGGCAGGCAACAAGGCCGAGCCGCACGGCATCAACGTCGAAGGGCTGCGCCGGCGCGGTTTTTCGGCCGATGCGATCTCCGCGCTGCGCAGCGCCTACCGGCTGCTGTACAAGAACGGCTTGTCGCTCGAAGAGGCGAAGGTGCAGCTTGCGGATCTCGCAACGGCGGGCGGCGATGGCGACGAGCACGTGCGCAAGCTGATCACGTTCATCGAAACCTCGCAGCGCGGCATCATTCGCTAGGCGATGACGCAATCGAATCCGCTGCGCGTCGCGATGGTCGCCGGCGAGCCGTCCGGCGATTTGCTGGCGGCCTCGCTGCTCGGCGGCCTCGCTCGCACGTTGCCGGCTGCAACGCGCTTTTACGGCATCGGCGGTCCCCGCATGACGGCGCAGGGCTTCGAAGCCCATTGGCCGATGGACAAGCTCGCCGTGCGCGGCTACGTCGAAGCGCTGCGCCACATTCCCGAGATTCTCGGCATTCGCAATGAACTGAAGCGGCAGCTGCTAGCGGAGCCGCCGCACGCGTTCATTGGCGTCGACGCGCCCGATTTCAATTTCGGGCTCGAGCAGCCGCTGCGCGCGGCCGGCATTGCCTCGATTCACTTCGTTTGCCCGTCGATTTGGGCTTGGCGCGGCGGCCGCATCAAGACGATCGCCAAGGCCGTCGACCACATGCTCTGCGTGTTCCCGTTCGAGACGGCGCTGCTCGAAAAGGCCGGCGTGCCGGCTACCTACGTCGGTCATCCGCTCGCGGATGAAATCCCGCTCGAACCCGATGTCGCCGGTGCGCGCGCGGCGCTGGGCCTGCCCGCGGCGGGGCCGATCGTCGCCGTGCTGCCGGGCAGCCGGCGCTCGGAGATCGGCTTGATCGGGCAGACGTTTTTCGAGGCGATGGCGATCATGCAGCGCCGCGAGCCGGGTCTGACGTTCGTCATGCCCGCGGCGACGCCGGCGTTGCGCGAACTGTTGCAGCCGCTCGTCGCGGCGCATCCCGGTCTCGCGCTGACGATCACCGACGGCGATGCGCAGCGCGCGATGACGGCCTCCGATGCCGTGCTCGTGAAGAGCGGCACGGTCACGCTCGAGGCGGCGCTGCTCAAGAAGCCGATGGTGATTTCGTACAAGGTGCCTTGGTTGACGGGACAAATCATGCGCCGGCAGGGGTATTTGCCGTACGTCGGCTTGCCCAATATCCTGGCCGGGCGGTTCGTCGTGCCGGAGTTGCTGCAGCATTTCGCCACGCCCGAGGCGCTGGCCGATGCCACGCTCGTTCAGTTGCGCGACGACGCGAATCGGCGCACGCTGACCGAGGTGTTCACGCAGATGCATCTGACGCTGCGCAAGAATACGGCCGAGCGTGCAGCCGAAGCGGTTGCGCGCGTGATCGAAGCAAGGAAGCCGCGTCTATGACGAGTTCGCCACCGTCGGCACGTGCGAAACGGGCATCCGACGCCTCGAACGCCGAATCGGCGGCGGGCGCGCCGAGCCGCGCCAAGCGCGGCAGCGTTTCATCGCAGGACGCGCTCGATTTCAGTTCGCCGCTCGATGTCGTTTGCGGCGTCGACGAGGCGGGGCGAGGGCCGCTCGCCGGGCCCGTCGTCGCGGCCGCCGTCATTTTGGATCCGAAGCGGCGCATCCGCGGGCTCGACGATTCGAAAGCATTGAGCGCCAAGAAGCGCGAGGAACTCTACGAGAAGATCGTCGAGCGATCGCTCAGCTATTGCGTGGCGTCGGCGAGCGTCGAGGAAATCGACCGGCTCAATATTTTGCATGCCACGATGCTGGCCATGAAACGGGCGGTCGAAGGGTTGGCGCTGACGCCGACGCTCGCGCGCATCGACGGCAACCGCTGCCCGCAGCTATCGGTACGCAGCGAGGCGGTGATCGGCGGCGACGCGCTCGTGCCCGCGATTTCGGCGGCATCGATCCTGGCGAAAGTCACGCGTGACCGGATGCTGCTCGAACTGCACGCGCAGTTTCCCGTGTATGGCTTCGATGCGCATGCCGGCTACGGCACGCCCCAGCATTTGGCGGCGCTGACCGAGCATGGGCCGTGCGAGCATCATCGCCGATCGTTCGCACCCGTGCGCGTGGCGTTCGAGCGGCTCGGCGTCAAGGTGACGCTGCCCGGCGGCGGCCGCGTTGCGGCGGTCGAGCTCCGTAAGGATGCGTTCGGCGAGGACGCGTTCGGTGAAGTCGGCGAGGGTCCGCTTTCGTGAAATCGATCACTTCGCGCGACAACCCGCTCTACAAGCGCGTGAAAGCGCTCGCCGCCTCGACGCATCAGCAAAAGAAGGGCGGCCAAGCGCTGTTGGAGGGCTTTCACCTTGCCGGCGCCTACCTCGATGTCGCGGGGCAACCCGAAACATGCATCGTGACGGAAGGTGCGCTACAGCACGACGAGGCGCAAGCGATCGTCGCGCGTGTCGACGCCGAGCGCGTCGTCGTGCTGCCCGACGCGTTGTTCGGCCAATTGTCGAGCGTCGTGCATGGTGTCGGCATGCTGCTGCTCGTGCGCAAGATCGGCGCGACGCTGCCCGAGCGCGTGCGGGAAAGCTGCGTCGTGCTCGACGGAGTCCAGGATGCGGGCAACGTGGGGTCGATCTTGCGCAGTGCCGCCGCCGCGGGCGTGAAGCAGGTGTTTTGCGCGCCGGGTACGGCCTACGCTTGGTCGTCGAAAGTGCTGCGTTCGGCAATGGGCGCGCATTTCCTGCTCGATGTCCACGAAGACGTCGAAGCCGCGACCCTGATCGAGCGGCTCGCCGTACCGGCGGCCATCACCGATTCGCATGCGCCGCAGGCGCTCTACGATTGCGACCTCTCGGGGCCGATCGCTTGGGTCTTCGGGAACGAGGGGGCGGGCGTGTCGGCAGCGTGGCGCGGGGCCGTCACGCATCGCCTGACGATTCCGCAGCCGGGCGGAATGGAGTCGCTGAACGTGGCGGCCGCCGCGGCGATCTGTTTGTTCGAGCAATGCCGCCAGCAGCGCGGGAGCCGTTGAGCCGCCGCCTCTGACGCGGGCTGAGTGTGCTCTTGCTCCGTCGGGACGGGACCCGTGACGCGGCGCCCCGCGGTCGAGCAGGCCGACCGAGAGGGGCGCTTGTCTTTGTCTCCCCGCTAACGCCTAACTCAATAAGTCGGCCGGTCCAGCTTGATTTCCTGCAGGATCGTCGTCGCGATCTCTTCGATCGACTTGTGCGTCGACGACAGCCACTTGATGCCTTCCCGCCGCATCAGCGCTTCCGCTTCGTTGATTTCGTAGCGGCAATTCTCCGGCGCGGCGTATTTGCTGCCCGGGCGCCGCTCGTTGCGGATCTCGGACAACCGCTGCGGATCGATTGACAATCCAAATAGCTTCTCCCGATGGGAAATCAGCGGCGTGGGCAGCTTGCCGCGCTCGAAGTCCTCCGGGATCAACGGATAGTTGGCCGCTTTCACGCCGTATTGCATCGCCAGGTAGAGGCTTGTCGGCGTTTTGCCGCTGCGCGACACCCCGACGAGGATGACGTCGGCATCGGCCAGATTGCGGTTCGACTGCCCGTCGTCGTGAGCGAGCGAGAAGTTGATCGCCTCGATCCGCGTTTTGTACTCCTCGGTATCGGCGTTCTGGTGCCCACGGCCGATCGCGTGGGTCGACTTCATTTCGAGTTCTTGCTCGAGCGGCTCGACGAACTGTTGGAAGATGTCGAGGACGAGCGCGTTCGAATTCTTGACGATCGCGTTCGAGGCGCTGTCGACGAGCGTCGTGAAGACGATCGGGCGGCGGCCGTCGAGTTCGGCGGATTCGGAGATTTTTTCGATCGTCGCGTACGCTTTGTCGACCGAATCGACGAACGGAACGCGCACGAGGCGAAATTTCTGATCGAATTGGGACAGGATCGAGTGCGCGAACGTTTCGGCGGTGATCCCCGTCCCGTCGGAGACGATGAATACGGTAGGCGGCATCGGCAAACGCTTCAAAAGCAGTGGCGCTGAGGGCGGAAACGCGATTTTCGCGCGTTTTTGCGAGCAGGGGTGCCGGCGATTTACATTTTGTCATCCCCTTGTCGCAGGAGAGCGAGCAGGGCGATGGAAGCAGGTTAGAATAGCGGCAACCTGTTGGATAAGCAATTGCAATCGGCCGTGCGTGGCGATTGCTTCTCCAACAGGTTTCGCGTGCTGCGCGCCAGGGCTCCATTGGCCCGCGCGCACCAAGCCCACACGCGCGACCGTGAATTTTTTTCACACTTAGGGGCTTGTATGACTAACGCAGCAAACGTCACGAAGGATCAGGCGTATGTAATTCCGTTCGAACAGCTACGGATGACCGATGTGGAGATCGTGGGCGGCAAGAATGCGTCGCTCGGCGAGATGATCAGCCAATTGGCTGAGGCTGGCGTGCGCGTGCCGACAGGCTTCGCCACCACGGCGCTGGCATTTCGCGAATTCCTCCAACACAACAATTTGACCGAACGGATTGCCGCTCGGCTCGAGACGCTCGACGTCGACGACGTCAAGGCGCTCGCGGCCGCAGGCAAGGAAATCCGCGCATGGATCGTCGACGCGCCGATGCAGCCGCGCCTCGTGGACGAAATTCGCGCGCAGTTCGACATCCTCCAAGCCGGCTCGCCCGAAGAGCTGTCGTTCGCCGTGCGTTCGTCGGCAACGGCCGAAGATTTGCCTGACGCTTCGTTCGCTGGCCAGCAGGAAAGCTATCTGAACGTGGTCGGCATCGAGGACGTCCTCGATCGCATGAAGCACGTGTTCGCGTCGCTCTACAACGACCGCGCAATCTCCTATCGCGTCCACAAGGGCTTCACGCACGCGGAAGTCGCCTTGTCGGCCGGCGTTCAGCGCATGGTGCGTTCCGACGTCGGCGCGGCCGGCGTGATGTTCACGCTCGATACGGAATCGGGCTTCAAGGATGCCGTGTTCATCACCTCGAGCTACGGCTTGGGCGAGACCGTCGTGCAAGGGGCGGTGAATCCGGACGAGTTCTACGTCTTCAAGACCACGCTCGAGCAAGGCAAGTATCCGATCATCCGCCGCTCGATCGGCTCCAAGCTCATCAAGATGGAGTTCACGAAGCCGGGCGAGCCGGGCCGCGTGAAGACGATCGACGTGTCGCACGAGCAGCGCAATCGGTTCTCGATCACCGACGAAGACGTGATCGAGCTCGCCAAATACGCCGTCATCATCGAAAAGCACTATCAGCGCCCGATGGACATCGAGTGGGGCAAGGACGGCCGCGACGGCAAGCTGTTCATCCTGCAGGCGCGCCCCGAGACGGTGAAGAGCCAAGGCCACGGCAAGGTCGAGCAGCGCTTCAAGCTGCGCGGCCAGTCGCAAGTGCTCGCGACGGGCCGAGCGATCGGCCAGAAGATCGGCGCGGGCCGCGTGCGCGTGATTCACGATCCGTCGGAGATGGAGCGCGTGCAGCCGGGCGACGTGCTCGTGGCCGACATGACGGACCCGAACTGGGAGCCCGTGATGAAGCGCGCGTCCGCGATCGTCACGAACCGCGGCGGCCGGACCTGTCACGCCGCGATCATCGCGCGCGAGCTCGGCGTGCCGGCCGTGGTCGGCTGCGGCGATGCGACGGACGTGCTGAAGGACGGCTCGCTCGTCACCGTTTCGTGCGCGGAAGGCGACGAAGGCAAGATCTACGACGGCCTGCTCGAGACGGAAGTGACGGAAGTCTCGCGCGGCGAACTGCCGCCGATTCCCGTCAAGATCATGATGAACGTCGGCAATCCGCAGCTCGCGTTCGACTTCTCGCAGTTGCCGAACGCCGGCGTCGGCCTCGCGCGGCTCGAGTTCATCATCAACAACAACATCGGTGTCCACCCGAAGGCGATTCTCGAGTACCCGAACGTCGATCAAGACTTGAAGAAGGCGGTCGAGAGCGTCGCGCGCGGACACGCGTCGCCGCGTGCGTTCTACGTCGACAAGCTGACCGAAGGCATCGCGACGATCGCGGCGGCGTTCTATCCGCGTCCGGTGATCGTGCGTCTGTCCGACTTCAAGTCGAACGAGTACAAGAAGCTCATCGGCGGTTCGCGCTACGAGCCGGATGAGGAAAACCCGATGCTCGGCTTCCGCGGCGCCTCGCGCTACATCGCGCAGGATTTCGCGCAGGCGTTCGAGATGGAATGCTTGGCATTGAAGCGCGTGCGCGAGGACATGGGCCTTTCGAACGTCGAAATCATGGTGCCGTTCGTGCGTACCGTTAAGCAGGCGGAGCGTGTGGTCGGCTTGCTCGAGAAGTTCGGCCTGAAGCGCGGCGAGAAGGGCCTGCGGCTCATCATGATGTGCGAAGTGCCGTCCAATGCGATTCTGGCGGAGCAGTTCCTGCAGCATTTCGACGGCTTCTCGATCGGTTCGAACGACTTGACGCAGCTCACGCTGGGCCTCGATCGCGACTCGGGCATGGAGTTGCTCGCAGTCGATTTCGACGAGCGCGACGAAGCCGTCAAGTTCCTGCTCAAGCGTGCGATCGAAACCTGCCGCCGCATGGATAAATACGTCGGAATTTGCGGCCAAGGGCCGTCGGATCACCCCGACTTCGCGCAGTGGCTGGCCGACGAAGGGATCGCGTCGATCTCGCTGAATCCCGACACGATTATCGAGACGTGGCAAGCGCTGGCGAAGGCCGCCAAGTAACAATGCCCTGTTGATGGTCCCGCGTACCAATGCGGGCCTCGCTTCGTGCTATAACGCCCCGGTATATCCGGGGCGTTTTATTTCGAGGGGACCATTCAAATGGCGCTGCACGATTTTCTTTGGTGGATCTGCGCGGGGACGCTGATTGTCGCCGAACTGCTGACGGGCACGTTCTACTTGTTGATGATCGCGCTCGGGTTCATCGCAGGGGCGCTCGTGAGGCTGAGCGGAGGGAGCTTTGCGGCGCAGTGCGTCTGCGCCGCACTCGTCGCGCTGGCCGCGGTCGTTGCGCTGCGGCGCTCGCGGTTCGGCCGTCGTCGCCAGCAGCGCGATGCGTCGAGCAATCCCGACGTCGTCTTGGATGTCGGCGCGCCGGTTGAAGTCAAGGCTTGGAACGACGGCCGGGCGCGCGTGCCCTATCGCGGCGCCCAGTGGGACGTCGAATTGGCTCCCGGGGAGCGCGAGGACGCACGCTTCTACGAGATTTCGGCCGTGCGGGCCAACCGCCTCATTTTGGTGGAGAAAGGGCGCGCAACCACGCGCTCGCATCAACCCGTGTCAACAACGAAGGAGTAAAAAAACATGGACATGACTATCGTCGGGGTCGTGCTGCTCATCGTCGTGATCTCGATCGTCGTTCAGACGATCAAGAGCGTGCCGCAGCAGCATGCGTGGGTCGTCGAGCGTTTCGGCCGCTATCATGCGACGCTGGCGCCGGGGCTCAACATCGTCATGCCGTTCGTCGATCGCGTCGCCTACCGCCACGTGCTCAAGGAGATTCCGCTCGACGTGCCGGGCCAGATCTGCATCACGCGCGACAATACGCAGCTGCAAGTCGACGGCGTGCTCTATTTCCAGGTGACCGATGCGATGAAAGCATCGTACGGTTCGAGCAACTACGTGCAGGCCATTACGCAGCTATCGCAAACGACGCTGCGTTCTGTTATCGGCAAGCTCGAACTCGACAAGACGTTCGAGGAGCGCGATCTGATCAACCATAGCGTCGTATCCGCGCTCGATGAGGCGGCTTCGAGCTGGGGCGTGAAGGTGCTGCGCTATGAAATCAAGGATTTGACGCCGCCCAAGGAGATCTTGCACGCAATGCAGGCGCAGATCACGGCTGAGCGGGAAAAGCGCGCGCTGATCGCGGCGTCGGAAGGGCGCAAGCAGGAGCAGATCAACATCGCCTCGGGCGGCCGTGAAGCGGCGATCCAGAAATCCGAAGGGGAGAAGCAAGCGGCGATCAACCTGGCGCAAGGGCAGGCCGCGGCGATTCTGGCGGTGGCCGAGGCGAACGCGCAGGCGATTCAAAAGATCGCTCAGGCGATCCAATCGACGGGCGGCATGGACGCCGTCAACCTCAAGGTGGCCGAGCAGTACGTGAATGCGTTCGGCAATCTGGCGAAATCCGGCAACACCTTGATCGTGCCGGGCAATCTCTCGGACTTGGGTTCGATGGTGGCCTCCGCGCTCGCGATCGTGAATCGAGGCAAGAGCACCGTCGGGGCGGACGGGCGTTGAGCGCATGAGGGGCGCGACAGATTGACGCGCCCCCGCTCCCTCGTCAGTTCGCCGAACGCATGATGCGCGCTTTCTCGCGTTCCCAATCGCGCTTCTTTTCGGTCTCGCGCTTGTCGTGCAGCTTCTTGCCCTTGGCGAGGCCGACTTCGCATTTGACGCGGCCTTCCTTGTAATGGAAATTCAGCGGCACGAGCGTGTAGCCGCGCTGCTCGACCTTGCCGATCAGCTTTTTGATTTCGTCGCCGTGCAAAAGCAGCTTGCGCGTGCGTACGGGATCGGGCGTGATGTGCGTCGACGCCTCGGGCAGCGGGCTGATGTGCGCGCCGATCAGGAACAGCTCGCCGTCACGGATGATGACGTAGCCTTCCTTGATCTGGCCGCGCCCGGCGCGAAGCGCCTTGACTTCCCATCCCTCGAGCACGAGCCCCGCTTCGTAGCGTTCCTCGATGAAGTAATCGAAGAAGGCCTTTCTGTTGTCGATGATGCTCATGAATATGAACGGCGCCCAACTCGTTTAAAATTGCAATTTTAGCAAAGCGGCGGCCAACGAGCCGCGACGCTCGCCCCACTTCCGCTGCGCGCAGTGCTTCTTATGGCAGATGTCCAGAAAACCGTGTTGATCCGCCACTCGGCGGAGAGAATGTTCGATCTCGTCACCGACGTGGCCGACTATCCCAACTTCCTGCCTTGGTGCGGGGGTGTCGAAATTCGCCGGCAGGACGAGCACGAGATGGAGGCGCGCATCGACATCAACTTCAAGGGCATCAAGCAGCACTTCGCCACGCACAACACGCAGGATCGGCCCACGCGTATCGACATGGAGTTCGCCGACGGCCCGTTCCGCAAGTTCACGGGCTACTGGCGCTTCACGGCGCTGCGCACCGATGCCTGCAAGATCGAATTCGCGCTGCACTACGAATTCTCGAGCGTGATTCTCGAAAAGCTCATCGGGCCCGTGTTCAATCACATCGCGAATACGTTCGTCGAATCGTTCGTCAAGCGCGCCGACGAGCGCTACGGCCGGCCATGAGCGCGCCGCTTTCCGTCGAGGTTTGCTACGCGCGGGCGGACGCCCAGACGCTGATCGCGCTGACGCTCCCGGCCGGCGCCACCGTGCGCGATGCGCTGGCCGCGAGCGCGATCGCCGCCAAGCATCCCGAAATCGATGCCGCCACGGCCAAGGTCGGCATCTTCGGCAAGCCGACAACGCTGGACGCGCTGCTCGCCGATCACGACCGCGTCGAGATCTATCGGCCGCTCATCGTCGATCCGAAGCTGGCGCGCCAGCGCCGCGTGGAAAAGACGCGCCGCGCGGGCTCGATCGAGGGTCGCAAGTGGCAGTCTAAGGATTCGCGCCGACCGTAAGCGCAGCGTGATCGATCGGGGCCGGACGTCCGGCCCCGTCGTCGTGACTATCGTGACGCCGGACCGACCAGGACACGCCCGCGATCAGCAGCAAGATGGCGGCGGCTTCCAGGGGCCGGGGCAGGCGTGCGTCGTAGACGAACCCGTAAAGCAGGGCGAACAGTGTCTCGAATACGATCAACTGGCCGGAAAGGGTCAGCGGAACGCGTTTGGATGCGGCGTTCCACAGGGCGGTGCCCAACCACGACGCGCCAACCGCAAGGCCCAGATTGAGCAGCCAGAACGTGTGCCAGCGCGCGGCAACGTGCGGTGCAGCCTGCGCCGCGCCGGGTACCAGCGAGCAGATGCCCCACAGGACAGCGCCAAACACGCCCGTGGCGAGCCCGAGCAGGACGGACCACTCGTTACCGTCGAAATGAGGGTTGCGCCGCAAGTAGCGGGTGTTTTCGACGGCGAACCAGGTCCAGCTGGCGAGCGCGCCGGCGGCGCACAGCACGCCGATGAGCTTGTCCAGCACGCCGCCCGCGCCCGGCTGCGAGGGGACGGCTGCGAATACATCCACGTTGATGCAGACGATCCCCGCCAACACGAGCGCCAGCGGCCAGCGCAGCCGTTCGAGCGGGACGGCGCCGGCGTCGCGCCGTCCCGCCAGCGTGACGGTGACGGGCAGCACGCCGACGATCAGCGAAGTCGGGCCGATCCCGACCCGATGCACGCCGGCTGTCAAAAAGACGTAGTAGACGAGATTGCCGACGAGCGCGAGCTTTCCCACCGCCCAAAGATCGGCGCGCGTGAGCTTGCCTGCGAGCCGGCGCGCCATGGGCAGCGCCGCGGCAACCGAAACGAGGCCGTACATCATGCAGCGCGCCGCGCCGAGCAGCATCGGCGCGAAATCGGGCAGCAGGCGCGGCACGAGAAAGACCGTGCCCCATATCGCGCCCGCCAACATCCCGTACATCACTCCGCGCCGCATGTTCGCTCTCCTTCGAAATAAGTCAGCGGGCGAAGCTTACGCGGGGGCGGGGGCCGTCGTCTTGTTTCATTCTGCAATGGCGGCATGTGGGCGGCATGTGCGGCGCGTGCGGCATGTCGTTTGCGGCGCCGCGAAGCATCCGCTTTTCCTCTGTGCTGACCAAGCCCGGGGCTCGAACGCGCGGCCGGAACAAACGAAACTTTCGCGAACACGGGTCGAACCGGAAAGCGAAACGAGTCGTGCGCCGCGCGCAGAAAAAACGCTAACTTGCTGTTCGCGCAGTGAAAAGCAGGGAGGTATCGCGTATAATTCGCTTTTGCGCCCATAGGATTTGCCATGCGTCTGATCCAAAAAGCACTCACGTTCGATGACGTGCTCCTCGTCCCGGCGTTCTCCGACGTTCTGCCGCGCGACACCAGCCTCAAGACCCGGCTGACTCGCCACATTTCCCTGAACATGCCGCTCGTTTCGGCCGCGATGGATACGGTCACCGAAGCGCGGCTCGCGATTGCGATGGCGCAGCAAGGCGGCGTCGGCATCATCCACAAGAACCTGACGGCGGCCGAGCAGGCGCGCGAAGTCGCGAAGGTCAAGCGTTTCGAATCGGGCGTCGTGCGCGATCCGATCACGGTTCCGCCGGAAATGAAGGTGCGCGACGTGATCGCGTTGTCGATGCAGCATGGCATCTCGGGCTTTCCCGTCGTCGAAGGCGCCCAGTTGAAGGGCATCGTCACGAACCGCGACCTGCGTTTCGAGACGCGGCTCGACGAGCCCGTGCGTACGATCATGACGCCGCGCGAGCGCCTCGTCACGGTCAAGGAAGGCACGGCGCTGGCCGAAGCCAAGGCGCTGATGCACAGCCACCGCCTTGAGCGCGTGCTCGTCGTGAACGACGCGTTCGAGCTGCGCGGCCTGATGACGGTCAAGGACATCACTAAGCAAACGGAACACCCGGACGCTTGCAAGGACGAACACGGCAAGCTGCGCGTGGGCGCGGCGGTGGGCGTGGGCGCCGACAACGAAGAACGCGTCGCGGCGCTGGCCGCGGCCGGCGTCGACGTCATCGTCGTCGATACGGCGCACGGCCACAGCCAAGGCGTGCTCGAGCGCGTGCGCTGGGTCAAGAAGAACTTCCCGCACGTCGAAGTCATCGGCGGCAACATCGCCACGGCCGACGCGGCGCGTGCGCTCGTCGAATACGGTGCCGATGGCGTGAAGGTCGGCATCGGTCCGGGTTCGATCTGTACGACGCGTATCGTCGCCGGCGTCGGCGTGCCGCAGATCACGGCGATCACGAACGTTGCCGAAGCGCTGAAGGGCACTGGGGTGCCCGTGATCGCCGACGGCGGCGTGCGCTTCTCGGGTGACGTCAGCAAGGCGCTGGCGGCCGGTGCGAATGCCGTCATGATGGGCAGCATGTTCGCGGGCACGGAAGAGGCGCCGGGCGATGTGTTCCTGTTCCAAGGCCGCCAGTACAAGTCGTACCGCGGCATGGGCTCGGTCGGCGCGATGAAGGACGGTGCCGCCGATCGCTACTTCCAAGACAACTCGGCGAATATCGACAAGCTCGTGCCCGAGGGTATCGAAGGGCGCGTGGCCTATAAGGGCTCGGTCGGTGCGATCCTGTTCCAATTGATCGGCGGCGTGCGTGCCAGCATGGGCTACTGCGGTTGCCGCACGATCGACGAGATGCACGAGAAGGCGCAATTCGTCGAGATCACGGCGGCGGGCATGCGCGAATCGCACGTGCATGACGTCCAGATCACGAAGGAAGCGCCGAACTACCACGTCGACTAAACCCCGATCGCCGATGAAACCGCTGCTGCGCGCCGTTCTGATCGTCGATGCCGGGCTCTACCTGAGCTCCGGCGCGGCGTTGCTGCTGTCGCCGATTGCCGGTGTGCAGCGCACGCTGCAATTGACCCCGATCGAGCCCGCGATGGCTGGGCAGATGCTCGGCCTCGCGCTGCTCGGGTTGGCATGGCTTGCGCTGCGCGGTGCCTTCGATGGCGCGATGACGATTGGTGTTGCGAAGATCGTGGGCCATGTAACGTGGCTCGCCGGCGCGCTCGTGCTGGCGTGGACGCTGGGGCCGCATAAGTTGTGGCTGCCGGCGCTCGGGATCGTGCCGAATCTGTTGATCGGCGGGTTGCTCATCGTCGTCGGGCTCGGCGGCGCGCGCTTCGCGGGGGCGGTACGCCGGCGCGAAATCGACAAAGCCGCGCAAGCGGCCGGCAATGGCGCGAAGGGCAAAGGGAAGGGGCGAGGCGCCACAGCGGAGCCTGCTGCATCTGCCTCCTCTGCGTCTGGTGCGCCTGAAGAGCCCGTGTTGCGTCCGGCGGAGCGTAGCGACGCGGGCGCCTCGGGCGCCGGGATTCCGCCGCGTACCGAGCGGCAGGTCGAGCGGCCCTTTGCACCGTCATCGGAGCCGGGCGTTCGTGGCGCCGACGGCGCGTCTGCATCGGCACGCGCCGGTGCCGCGAGCGGCGGCGACGACGTGCGCGCAAGTCGGTCGGCGTCGGCGCCACGGCCACCGTTTCATGGTTGAGCGCATTCGTTCCAGCGCTTTCGACCCAATTATCTTGCGTTCGCGCGCCGCTGCTACGCGGCACGCGGTGCTTAACCATTCATTCGCAGCGCGGCCAGCGCTGCGTCCGCATTCGTTCACTATCGATCCGTGCCCACCATGCATGACAAGATCCTGATCCTCGACATGGGTTCGCAAGTCACTCAGTTGATTGCGCGCCGTATTCGCGAAGCACACGTCTACTCGGAGATTCATCCGTACGACGTGGACGACGCGTTCATCCGCGAATTCGCGCCGAAGGGCATCATCCTTTCAGGCGGCCCGAGCTCGGTCACGGAAGCCGATGCGCCGCGGGCGCCGCAGGCGGTGTTCGAATTGGGCGTGCCGGTGCTCGGCATTTGCTACGGCATGCAGACGATGGCCGAGCAACTCGGCGGCAAGGTCGAACTGGGTCACGTGCGCGAGTTCGGCTATGCCGAAGTGCGCGCCCGCAACCATACGAGCCTGCTAGAGGGCATCGAGGATTTCCACACGCCGGAAGGTCACGGCATGCTGAAGGTGTGGATGAGCCACGGAGACAAAGTCACGCAGATGCCGGAAGGCTTCGCGCTGATGGCGTCGACCGAATCGTGCCCGATCGCCGCGATGGCCGACGAGGCGCGCCGCTTCTACGGGCTGCAGTGGCACCCGGAAGTGACGCATACGGTCCAGGGCCGTGCGATGCTCGAACGCTTCGTGCTGCGGATTTGCGGGGCGAAGGCCGATTGGGAGATGGGGCATTACATCGACGAGGCCGTCGAAAAGATTCGTCGGCAAGTCGGCGGCGAGCACGTCATTCTCGGCTTGTCGGGCGGCGTCGATTCGTCGGTGGCCGCGGCGCTGTTGCATCGCGCGATCGGCGATCAATTGACGTGCGTGTTCGTCGATCACGGCTTGCTGCGCTTGAACGAAGCCGAGCAAGTGATGGCGACGTTCGCCGATCATTTGGGCGTGCGCGTGATTCACGTCGATGCGAGCGAGGCGTTCCTCTCGAAGCTGGCCGGTGTGACGGATCCGGAGCACAAGCGCAAGATCATCGGTGCCGAGTTCGTCGAGGTGTTCCAAGCCGAGGCGGGCAAGCTGACGGATGCCAAGTGGCTGGCGCAAGGCACGATCTATCCGGACGTCATCGAATCGGCCGGCAAGGGCAAGAAGGCGACGCATACGATCAAGAGCCACCACAACGTCGGCGGGCTGCCCGAGACGCTGAATTTGAAGCTGCTCGAGCCGCTGCGCGAGCTGTTCAAGGATGAGGTGCGCGAACTGGGTGTGAAGCTTGGGTTGCCGCCCGCGATGGTGTATCGCCATCCGTTCCCGGGGCCGGGCCTCGGTGTGCGGATTCTCGGTGAGGTGCGCCGCGATTTTGCCGATCTGCTGCGCCGTGCCGATGCGATTTTCATCGAGACGCTGCGCAATACGATCGACAAGGAAACAGGCAAGTCGTGGTACGACCTCACGAGTCAAGCGTTCGCCGTGTTCCTGCCGGTGAAGAGCGTGGGGGTGATGGGCGATGGGCGTACGTACGAGTATGTCGTTGCCTTGCGGGCCGTGCAGACGCTCGATTTCATGACCGCGCATTGGGCGCATCTGCCGCATGAATTGCTCGGGCAGGTGTCGAACCGGATCATCAATGAGGTGCGGGGGATTAATCGCGTCGTTTATGACATCTCCGGGAAGCCGCCGGCGACGATTGAGTGGGAGTGAGTTTTACTACGGAGCTGATGGATATTGGGGGCGCCTTAGGGCGCCCCTTTCTTTTGGCTGTTGCCGGTGCTGGATATCGGCGCGGGCATAACGATGCTATTCGTGTCTGGTCGACTTGCGCTGTGTCGGGAGAGTGGGCGGGCTCTCGGTCATAAATCGCTTCGGCGCCGAAATGCTATCTTCGTGTTACATTATTCCGGATTAGTGTCCAATGAAGATAGCACGATGCCGACCCCTCACGCTCCTTCCGCTGGTGTCCGACGGGCGCTGCGCAAATTGGGTTCCGACATCCACGACGCGCGGCGGCGCCGTCGGTTGACCATGGCGGTGATTGCCGAGCGCGCCTTTACGTCGAGGGCAACGCTTCAGCGCGTGGAGGCGGGCGATCCGGGCGTAAGCATGGGCATATATGCAGCCGTGCTATTGGCGCTGGGGCTTTTACGCGGGCTACAAGACGTTGCCGATGCTGCTCACGATACCGTCGGGCTGTCGCTGGCCGCTGCGGCGTTGCCTCGGCGCGTCCGGCTGCCGCGTGGTAAAGGGAAGGGCGATCATGGCTGATGTCGAGGTATATCGGCGATGTCAATGACGGGGGGCGGGACGGCGAACACGGCAGTTATCCCGATCGCTTCGGGGATGGCTAGCCTTCGCCGGGCGAACGTAGCTTGGACTGCACGGCGCAGTTCGGCTGGATCCAAGGTTTCCTCGGTTAGCAGTACCCAAAGATCGAAGTAATCCTTCATGCGAGTGTTGGCCATGCCCAGCAGGCACACTGCGTGAAACTTCTCGGCCACCACTGTGTACTTCGGATAGGCCCGCAGTTGTGGGGCCGGCAGATCGTCGAGCAGCACCGGATAGCTCACGGGTTCAGGTACCGGCGTAACGGCGTCGCCGAAGCCGATATCTACCTGCAGCGCTATGCGCGCCCCATCCAGCTTCGCCTGCAGGTCGATCCGTACTCCGCCGTAGCCGGCCTCCTTGCGGATTTCGGAGCCCCTGACCGATCCAGGTTCGAATGCGATGCCGTCCTCGACTTCGATCTGGCCAATCTCACGGAAAGTCGCGATGGTGGTGTCGATGTCGTCTGGGCAATAACCCAGCAGATCGGCATCACGCGTTGGCCGGTGCGGCTGGTCGTACCACAAAGAAAAGAGCAGGGCCCCCTTGAGCAGGTAGTTGTCGGCATGCCGGGAGATCGAAAGCCGGTACAGCAGCCGTTCTAGCCCGTACTGGGTGAGCGTCAGGTTGAAGTCCTGCTTTGCGGCATCCGCGTGCTGCTTCAGGCGAGCGCGAATGGACGCGGCGAGGTTGCGGTTCATGTGGTCATGCTCTCGAGATAGGGGCGCATGACATTGGTCACGCGGTTTACCGTCGCATAGTGCCAGAGCATGTCCATCGTGAGCCTGCGTTGCGACCATCCGTCGCGCAGCGCTTCCAGGGCTACGTCAAGGCCGATCTTGTTGCGGTACTTGAAGCAGTCCGCTACCGTCTTGGCCACGTTGAACACGGGCACCTGTACGCCATCGATCTCTATCCGCTCGATGCCTTCGGTCAGAGCTGCGCCTGACATGCGTACCACGCGCAGGGACGGCTGATCCAGGCGCGGCGTGGGCGTATGTGGCGGAATGGCCATCCAGACCTCGAAGGGGGCTTGTGTGCCGATGCCGTGTACGCGCAGTGCTGACAGTAGGCACACGACACCACGCGGCACGCGCAGCGCGGACTCGGCCAAGGATCGATGCTCGCTGGGTACGGACCCGTGCAGGCTGTAGACGCCTCGGGCAACGCGTTCGAGTTTGCCCGCGGCAACGAGCCGGCTGAGCACCATGGTCGGTAGGCCTTGTTTGACCAGATCGCGGGCGCGCAGCAGCGGCCGGCGCTCGGCGAGCGCTAGGACGGTTTGTTCGAGCGTTTCGTCTGGGGAGGGCATCGTACCGAGAGTTTGTTGTGTTTTTTATACATTTGTCAATAAAGGACTAACCAATGCATCAAGGGTGCATGACGGCCAACGTGACCCGGACATGGCAATCGGTCGCTCAGGAAGTCGGTTCCAGGCGCGCGGAGATTGCCCGCATGGGGAGTGCCTTCGAGCACGCTGACCTCAGCGCCGCATTACGGTTGTGACCGTATCGAGGGCCGCGTTCGAGGGAGCCTGTTTGAGCGAGCCTAACGATATCGACGCCGCATGACGACGTCGCCGCGCTTCTACCGTATCGCTGCGTGCCTGCCCTCGTTTGATTGACGGCAAGGGCGCGCGGGGATGTCTTCACCGGGCGCTCGCTACGTAGGGTACCGGGGTGCCGGCTAACGTGTGTTGGAGCGCGGCCGAAACAGGAAAAACCCGGAGTGAGTTTTATCGGTACCCTATTCGTTACATTTCGATAGGTCGATCCCCGTAAACGTGCGGGCACGTCTCGGCCTGTCGACCGGACAACACCGCGCAAAGCGAGGCGTCGCCGGTTCAACCGAACACTGAAAATCAACAGTTAGCGGCCGCGCTGGCAGCGCTCGACCCGCCGAGAGCGCATTACCAGCAATACTTGAGCACGCGGGAGGCCAACCATGACATGTGGCACCCCCCTCAAGGCTTACACGCATTCCTTCGTGCATTTTTCTACGTCAAGAGCGCCGACTGGCCGGGAAATAAGCCGCATCCGTTGAAGGCGCGAACCGCCATCGAACTTGCACGAACGCCCACCTATTACGTCATGGATCTCGGCAAGACGATGCCCCAGACCGTCGCTCCATTCCAACCTTCCGCGGCCGACATCGGGGCCTGCAAATGGCTCACCGAGCCGGAACTCGGGGTGTACACGGAGAGAGTATGGCCGCACGGGGTTTCAAGGCGCTCTGCAGGCTTATCGCGTCTTTTCGGACCCTGACCTAAACGCTGAGTTGCGCCTGTTTTCGGGCAAGACGATCGATGTCCCGTCGCACTTCATTGGCGGGACGAGCGATTGAGGCACCTATTCGGCGCCGGGCGCGCTCGATCTCATGAGGACAAAGGCTGCGACGAGAATGGGCGGCATCGAGCTGATCGACGGTGCCGGTCACTGGATCCAACAGGAGCAGCCGGCTCGGCTCGGCGAGCGCCTGCTCGCCTTCATCAAGGAGGTGGGTGGGGCGGATCACACCAGCGGTTAGGCGGGCAGTGCCTATCGTCGCTCGTCAGTCGATCGTCGGAAGGACGAACCGTTCATTGAACGTAAGATTGACCCCCACGAGCGGCCCGCCAAGTTGCTGGAGTCGGCCGCCCTCTGCGAGGAAACCTAGATCGAGGGGGTAGAAACCGATCTCCTCGATAAGATCGCTCACCGTCTTTTTGGCACTCGCGTCGTCCCCGGACACGAAGAACGTGGTCTTGCGCTTCGACGGCGAGACATCCGAGATCCAGGACATCGGAACGGTGTTGAACGCCTTGACGACCTTCGCTCCCGGCGCGAGATCGGCGACGATCTCGCTCGAGGTCCGACCGGTTATATCGCCTAATGCCAAAGGCTCCGCGCTGGCAACGCGGTTGGTCGTATCCACCAGGATCCGGCCCGACCAGTCGCCGACCGAAAACAACGCCGCCTGCACGTTCCACCATTTGACTGCAAGTACGACGAGGTCCTGCTCAGCAGCCTCTTTCACCGTTCCCGCGGCAGCGCCGGAACCCAACTCCGCCACAAGGGCGGCGAGCGACTCAGGCCCGCGCGAATTGCTGAGTACAACCTGATGACCGTGCGCCAAGACGTGTTTGGCGATGGTTTGGGCGACAGGCCCGGCGCCGATAAAGCCGATTTTCATTTCGAGCTTCCTTGCTGACATGGGGTTGATCATGGATGGCGTGCCGGCGCGATCCCGTGACCGCGCTCAACGTACAAAGCATGCTAGTCATGTCACTTGCAAAAAGCAAGTAAACTGCGCAAACTTACTTGCGATACGCAAGCGATGTTAAGATCTAGGCATGAAGACGACGGGTAAAGAAGACGTTCGGTCCCATTGCGCGGTGAACTACGGCGTGGAAATCTTCGGCGATCGGTGGTCGCTGCTGATCATTCGCGACATCGTTTTCGTCGGCAAGAAGACGTATGGCGAGTTCCTGAGATCGGAAGAGGGAATCGCGACCAATGTCCTTGCTTCCCGCCTTGCCTTTCTTGAGGGGCAAGGCATTCTCTCGAGGGGGCCCAGCCCCGACGACAAGCGCAAGGACTTCTACACGCTGACCGAGAAGGGCTTGGACCTCATTCCCATCGTGCTTAACGTAGTCCTTTGGAGCGCGAAGCACGATTCGAAGTCGTACGTGCTGCGCAGTAAGGCGTTCCTTGCTCGATTAAGCGGAAGCCCCATGGAGGTGAGCGAAGAGGTGAAGGCGCTGGTCCGCGATGGCGGATGTATCTTTCCTGAGAGCAAGGAATGAGCAAGACGGCGAGCGCGCCCTGTCGCGTCGCACGAACGATCGCGTAGGCGCTTTGCGTTTCGACAGTCGTGCGGGCTCGGGCAAATGATGACGGCAGTGAGGCAACGCTTACGCTCCGTGCGCAAGCGGAACCGTTCAATACACTGAGGCCATGCCGGGTGGTCGGTGCTTGAAGCGTCGGTGCACCCAGTAGTACTGCTCGGGAAATTTAACGACCTGTTCCTCGAGGAACGCATTCATGCGGCGCGCGTCGGCCACTTCGTTCCCCGACGGGAAGTCCGCGAGCGGCTCGAAAATCGTCAACTTATACCCTTGATAATTTGGGAGTACCTCAGTCACGAACGGAACGACCCGTGCGCGGCCCAGCCTCGCGAGACGCGAAACGACCGTGAGTGTGCAGGCGGGAACGCCGAAGAAAGGGACAAAAACCGAGTTGTCTACGCCCTGGTCCATATCCGCCGCCAGCATGACGGGTTTGCCGGACCGCAACAATTCCACGATCTTTCTGGCACTGGTTGCGCGCTCGATCATCTCCGCGCCGAATCGGCCGCGTTGCCGCTTGGCCAGATCGCATAGCGCTGTGCTTGACATACGCGTGTACAGCGAGGCAACGGGCAGGTGCGTCGAGTAGAGCATGCAGCCGACCTCAATGCCCACAAAGTGAAAACCCATGAAGATGGTGGGCGGGGCGGAGGCGTCGTCGAGATCAATTTTGCTTTCGATCTGGACGATATCCCGGATCGCCTGCGCACTGCCAAACCACTGGATGCCTCGCTCCAGATAGCTGCGAATAACATGGCGGAAGTGAGCTATCGCGAGTTTCTGAAGTTCGCGGCTGTTTTTTTCCGGGAAGCAAAGGCGCAGGTTCACCTGGACGATATGCTTGCGGCGGCTCGGAAGCGCATACAACACAGTGCCGATAACCATCCCGAGTCTTGCGACGAATTTGTAAGGAAGAACGGAAAGTGTTCGTAGCAATGCCACGATGAGCGCATGGCTGAGGCGTTTCAAAGATTGCGCCCTATGGGTGGTTACGTTATTGGGATGATGGGATGACGCTGGGATGACGCGCGAGCATGACATTGTAACAGGCGGCTCAGAGGCGACCTAGCCCCAAAGACTCTAGTCATGGGCCTCGTAGTCGAGCGCTCTTCGGGCACAGAACAACCGACGGTTACAAGATAAGTGTTGACGCTGATCCGTCTTGCGGGTAATGTGCCGGTCGAAGTTCAAGAAGTTCGATTGCTGTTCATCAATTGCTCGCTCCTCAGCGGTATTCGTTGTCCTCTCCCTCCTTGAAGCTTCACGCGCTCTTTTTGCAGGGCAAAACTTCGTTTTTTTTCTCAAGGATTTTTCATGGAAACCGGTACCGTTAAGTGGTTCAACGACAGCAAAGGCTTTGGCTTCATTACCCCGGACAAGGGCGGCGAAGACCTGTTCGCTCACTTTTCCGAGATCAAGGCCGACGGCTTCAAGACGCTGGCTGAAAATCAGAAGGTGAGCTTCGAAACGAAGCAAGGCCCGAAGGGTCTGCAAGCGGCTAACATCAAGCCGCTGTAAAGTTTGAAGGGCCCGGCATCCGATGACGGACGCCGGGTTGCAGCGACACCCTCGCGGAGTCTTGTCTCCCAAAGTTGGCGCGATCGCCTTAGCTGCACCTGCTTGTTCCGCAGCTTATCGAGCGCCATACGCCTCGTTGCACCTCATTCTCTACCCAGGCTTCAACGCCATCTTTCGCCTTTCGACTGCTTCATCAGTCGGCTCGAATGGCTCTGGATCGACGCATCCGTGCACTTTTCGTACGGCACGTGCGCGCTCAAATATCATTAAAATTAAAATGCAAAACAAACAAGTTCAACAATACAACGGCTATGCCGTCCAATCCTCGGCGCATCGTTTGCCCGACGGTAGCTTTTCATCCAACCTGTTGCTCGAACGCATCGATAACGCGCGAGCCGAAGGTCGCTACTGGTTTTATTCACTCGATTACTTCAAGAGTGAAGAGCAGGCCTTGCGGCACTCGAGCCAGTGGGCACGCAACTGGGTCGACACGCGCGGCTAACAGCCCACGGTCCTTCTGGCCCCGCCGAAAGTGGCGGGGAAGACGTGGGCATTAGGTTACAATGCAGGACCAGTTCGTATCGCACAGCACCGAAGTGACGCGTGTCGGTTAGTCGCGAATCCGCCATTGATAGGCCAGTGAAGGCAGTGATAACACTGCTTGCTGGATTGCACGCCCGGAGTCGCATCGGCCCGGTTTTGTGAGCAGCCAGGTCTGACCATTCCCCTCGCGCACCTGATTCACCGCCCGCACAAGTGGCGCGGTGAGAGGGGCGTGCGCGTCTGGTCGTGTTCGCAAGAATCACATTCGCATCGACGACGCTGCGCGCACGCCACATCCACATCACCGCTGATGCCGGATCTCAACCAAGGAAAAAATTGACTACCGTAATTCTGAAACCCGACGAGCCCGTGGAAGTTGCCTTGCGCCGTTTCCGTCGCGCGATCGAGCGCAACGGCTTGATTCCGGAGCTTCGTGCCCGGACGGCCTATGAAAAACCTACCGCAGAACGCAAGCGCAAAAAGGCTGCCGCAGTGGCACGCCTGCGCAAGCAGATCAAACGGTCGATGCCGCCGAAAAAGCGGTATTGACCGAAATTTGCCGGGCAGCCACGCTGAAGCGGCCGTCTGACGCCGGGCGTCCGGCGCCCGGTTGCCGCGAGGCAAAGGGAACGGCGATCGTGGCTGATGCTCAGTGAGCGACAGCCCGATCCCCGAGCCCGCGATATCTTCCCTGAGGCGTACAAGAGCCTCACTACAACACCACGATTCACATATTTTTCGGCGGTGAAGCCATACGTTCCGTCTCAGTACGGCCATGGTCCCGCCGAACACTTCGTCCCCGCTGATCGAGCGGAACCGCGAAATCGCTGCGCGCGGACGCATGCCGCGCATGTGGCCCATGTGTATCGGCATGCCCCGGACACGTCATTGCGTTCGTCCAGCATGGGGTCCGATGGCGGCCGCACTGCTGCGAAAAATCGCTTCGCAGCCCAGTAAATCGCTGTAAGAAAAAAAATATTTAGGGCATGCAACACGCAAACGTTTAACTCGTGCGTGCGGCGTTGACGCTCCCTTCGGCCCCATGGCAAAGTCCGCTCGGCCTTACAAACAGTCATATTTTTGCTTTCGAGATGCGGCCGGGTAAACACGCATCGTGACTGGCGCGACGGCTGGCGGCCTGCCGCGGGACTCGGGGCGATTCGATGCCGTTCGCACCCGGTTTCCATTCGGCGGAATCAAACGCGAGCTTAGCGAGCGCGGCTGCTCGTCGCGCTTGTACAAAAAGACACTAGTACTAGTAATTATTCGGGGTATTGATGAACCACGCCTATCGACTGGTTTGGAGCCAGCGGTATCACCGTTGGGTTGCCGTTTCGGAAACTGCACGGGGAAGAACCAAGGGAACGGGGACCAAGCTTGCGGTGGCGGCGTTGGCACTGACCGCGGCCGTGGCGCAAGTGGCGCAGGCCGCGCCGTCCGGTGGCCAGGTGGTGTCGGGCGCGGGCCATATCGGCAGTAGCGGCACGACGACCACGATCGTGCAGTCCAGCCCGACGATGTCGGTGAATTGGAACAGCTTCAACGTGGCGCCGCAAGAAACGGTGAATTTCGTGCAGCCCTCGAAGTCGGCGATCGCTGTGAACCGCATCTTCGATACGAGCGGTTCGCAAATTCTCGGCAAGCTCAATGCCAACGGTCAGGTGTACCTGATCAACCCCAACGGGATCGTGTTCGGCCGCGGCGCGCAGGTCAACGTCGGCGGGTTGGTCGCATCGACGCTCGACGTGAACGACGCGAGCCTGTCCGGCAATGCGCGCACGTTTAGCGGTACCGGCACGGGCACGGTGCTCAATCAAGGCACGATCACCGCCGCGAATGGCGGCTATGTGGCCTTGCTCGGCAATCACGTCGACAACGAAGGCACGATCGTCGCGCAGCGAGGCGCGGTGGCGCTCGGCGCGGGCAGTGCGGTGACGCTCAACTTCAGCGGCGACAGCCTGGTCGGCATGCAGGTCGATCAAAGCACGCTGAACAATCTCGCGCAAAACGGCGCGCTGATCCAAGCAGACGGCGGCACGGTGATGATGTCGGCGGGCGCCAAGGATGCGCTGCTGGCCAGCGTAGTCAATAACACGGGCGTCGTCGAAGCGCGCACGGTGGAAAACCAAGGCGGCACGATTACGCTGTTGGGCGGGATGGCGGACGGTACCGTCAACGTGAGCGGGACGCTCGATGCGAGCGCGCCGAGCGGCGGCAACGGCGGGGCGATCGAGACGAGCGCGGCAAACGTGAAAGTGGCGCCGGGCACGACGGTTACGACGCTGGCGGCAAACGGACAGTCTGGGTCTTGGCTGATCGATCCGACCGACTTCACGGTGGCCGCCAGCGGCGGCGACATGACGGGCGCGACGCTGAGCGCGGCGTTGAATCAAGGTAGTGTGACGCTGCAAAGCACAACCGGCACATCGGGCAGCAGCGGCAACGTCAACATCAACGACACGGTAACTTGGGGCAGCAATACCACGCTGACGTTGAGCGCGCAGAACAACATCAACATCAATCAAAGCATCACGGCGAACGGTATATTCGGCGCTCTGTCGCTGTTGTACGGCCAGCAGGCCACTTTCACGGGGAATACCGCGACGTACAACGTGAACGCGCCGATCAACCTGCAGGCCGGCAACAACTTCAGCACGACACTCGGCACACTCGGCAACGGTGGCGTGACGACGCTATTCACCGTGATCACAAGGCTGGGTAGCGCGGGCAGCACCACCGGTACGGACCTGCAAGGCATGGGTGGCGTCAACTATGCATTGGGCAGCAATATCGATGCGACTGCTACCTCCGGCTGGAGCAGCGGCGCCGGATTTGCCCCGATCAGCGGATTCAACAACGTGTTCGATGGGCTCGGGCATACGATCAGCAATCTGACGATCAGCAAGAGCACCTCGCTAGACGTCGGATTGTTCGCCACAACCACCGCGACGGCCGTGATAAGGGACGTGGGCATCGTTGGCGGAACCGTTACGGGGTATGAGAACGTCGGCGCTCTGATCGGCGACAACCTGGGGGCGGTTAGCAACAGCTATTCAACGGCTAGCGTGACAGGCACGCAAAACGTAGGTGGCCTGGTAGGGAATTCGACTACGCCGGGATCCATCGCCAATAGTTACTCCACCGGCGCAGTGACCGGCACCACCGTCTTCGGAGGCTTGGCGGGGTGGAACTCCGGCTCGATCACATTGAGCTACAGCACGTCCAACGTGACGCAATCATCCACAGGTAGCACTCGCACTGACGCGGGAGGATTGGTTGGCACGGATGCACACTCGGGCTCCATCAGTCAATCCTATGCCACGGGCAACGTCAATGCCGCCAGCACGAACGTCGTCGGGGGCTTGGTTGGGTTGGCTCAAGGCCAAATCACGAATGCCTACGCGACCGGCAGTGTTACCGGTGACACTAATGTGGGAGGGCTAATTGGCACGGCCCTCGGTGGCACGACTGCGGATGTTTACGCGAGTGGAGCGTTGTCCGCGACGGGTACCCCAGGGGGGCTCATAGGAAGCGGAAGTGCGCCTCTCACCAGCGGCTACTGGAATACTACGACGTCCGGTCAGTTAACCGCGACTTGGGGAACTGGGCTGACCACCGCCCAGATGGGAAACGCGAGCAAGTTCACGGGTTGGGATTTCACCAACACCTGGACGATGGGCACCAATGGCGCTTCCGCTCCGATCCTGACCGCACTCGTGCAGCCCGTGACGGTGACCGCCACCAGCGGGAGCAAGACCTATGACGGCACGAGCTTTTCGGGTGGCTTTGGCTATTCAGCTACCGGCCCCGGTGTCATTTCCGGCGCAACGGCGACGTACGGCGGGAGTGCGCAAGGTGCGGTCAACGTAGGAGCCTCCCCTTACGCCCTCACGGTGAGCGGCGTGACCATTACCTTTACCACCACGAACCCCGAAGCGATGGTGGTGTATGCGCCCGGTACGCTGACCGTGATGCCGGCGACGCTGACGATAACGGGTACCACGAGCGCGAACAACAAGACATACGACGGCACGACGTCGGCTACGCTAGCGGGGGGGGCGCTCTCCGGCTTGATCGGCAACGATGTCAATACCGTTACGTTGAACCAGTTGGGCACGTTCGCTTCGAAGGATGTCGGCACGGGCATTGCGGTTACGGCTGCGGACACGCTGAGCGGCACGAATGCCAACGATTATGTGATCACGCAACCGATCGGACTCACGGCGAACATCACGCCCGCGACGCTGACGGTGACGGGTGCGAGCGCGAACAACAAGACATACGACGGCACGACGTCGGCTACGCTAGCGGGGGGGGCGCTCTCCGGCCTGATCGGCAACGATGTCAATACGGTCACGCTGAACCAATCGGGCACGTTCGCTGCCAAGGATGTCGGCACGGGCGTTGCCGTGACGGCCGCGGATACGCTGAGCGGCACGGATGCCAACGATTACGTGATCACGCAACCGACCGGACTCACGGCGAACATCACGCCGGCGACGTTGACGTTGACGGGCACGACGAGCGCGAACAACAAGGTGTACGACGGTACGACGACGGCGACGCTCACGGGCGCCACGCTGTCAGGTTTGATCGGCAATGATGCCAATACGGTCACGCTGAACCAGTCGGGCACGTTCGCCTCGAAGGACGTCGGCACGGGCATTGCCGTGACGGCGGCGGATACGCTGAGCGGCACGAACGCGGGTGATTACGTGATCGCCCAGCAGCCCGCGAATCTGACCGCGAACATCACACCGGCGACGCTGACGGTGACGGGCACAAGCGCGAACAACAAGGTGTACGACTCGACGACGACGGCGACGCTTACGGGTGGCTCGCTGTCCGGCCTGATCGGTCCCGACGCAGCGACCGTCTCGCTGATCCAGTCGGGCACGTTCGCCTCGAAGGATGTCGGCACCGGCATTGCCGTGACGGCCACGGATATTCTGGCCGGCACGGATGCTAGCAACTACGTGATCGCGCAACCCACGGGTCTTATCGCGAACATCACGCCGGCGGCGGTGACGGTGAGCGGCACGAGCGTGAGCAACAAGGTGTACGACGGCACGACAACGGCCACGCTCACCGGCAGCGGGCTGATCGGGCTGATCGGCAACGACCTATTGGGTATCACGTTGAGCCAGTCCGGCACGTTCGCCTCGAAGAATGTCGGCACCGGCGTTGCCGTTGCCGCCACGTTTTCGCTGAGCGGTACGAACGCCAGCGACTATGCGATCACCCAGCAGCTCACGGGTCTCACGGCGAACATCACGCCGGCGACGCTGACGTTGACGGGTACCACGAGCGCGAACAACAAGGTGTATGACGGCACGGCAACGGCCACGCTTGCAGGCGGTATGCTGTCGGGCCTGATCGGCAACGATGCCAATACTGTTACGCTGAACCAGTCGGGCACGTTCGCCTCGAAGAACGTGGGCTCCGGCATTGCCGTTGCCGCCACGGATACGCTGAGCGGCACAAACGCGGGCGACTACGTAATCGCACAGCAACCCGCGAATTTGACCGCGAACATCACGCCGGCGACGTTGACGGTGGCGGGCACAAGCGCGAGCAACAAGGTGTACGACGGCGCGACGACGGCCACGCTTACGGGTGGCACGCTGTCGGGTTTGATAGGTGCTGATGCAACGACGGTCACGTTGAACCAGTCGGGTACGTTTGCCTCGAAGAACGTCGGTACGGGCATTGCCGTTGCCGCAGCAGATACGCTTAGCGGAACGGATGCGGGCGACTACGTGATCGGTCAACAACCGACGAATCTCGCCGCGAACATCACGCCGGCGACGTTGACGGTGACGGGCTCGAGCGCGAGCAGCAAGGTGTACGACGGCACGACGACCGCGACGCTCGCGGGTGGCACGCTGTCAGGTTTGATCGGCAACGATGCAAATACCGTCACGCTGAGCCAGTCGGGCACGTTCGCTTCCAAGAACGTCGGCACTGGCATTGCAGTTGCCGCCACGGATACGCTGAGCGGCACGAACGCGGGCGACTATGTGATCGCCCAGCAGCCCGCGAATCTCGCCGCGAACATCACGCCCGCAACGTTGACAGTCACGGGCGCGAGCGCGAACAACAAGGTGTACGACGGCACGACGGCCGCGACGTTCACGGGCGGCACGCTCTCTGGTTTGATCGGCAACGATGCCAATACGGTGACGCTGAACCAGTCGGGCACGTTCGCCTCGAAGAGCGTCGGTAGCGGCATTGCCGTCACCGCCACGGATACGCTTAGCGGCACGGATGCCAACGACTACCTGATCGCGCTGCCCACTCTCTCGGCGAATATCACGCCTGCGACGTTGACCTACACGGCGACGCCGACATCGAGCGTGGCGGGCAAGTCGTTGCCGAATTCGACGGGGACGGTCACGGGTTTCGCGGCCGGCGACACGCAGGCCAATGCGACCACGGGCGCGCTCGCGTGGACCGCCAACGCAACTACATCGTCCGCGCCCGGTAGCTATGCGATCGACGGTGGCGGACTCACGGCATCGAACTATGTCTTCACGCAGGCGGCCGGCAACGCAACGGCGCTGACGATCACCGCAGCGGCGACGGGCACGTCCAGCACGTCCAGCACGTCCAGCACGTCTGGTTCGTCCCAGTCGGCCTCCTCCGGGAACGCGACGACGACGGCCCAGAAGTTTTCCTCCCAAACCACGCTTCCGAACGCGGGCCAACTGACCCAGGCGACGTTCGCGAGCACCGGCAGCGGTGGGTCATCGTTAAGCACCGAGCCATCGTTCAGCAGCGGCTCATCGGCCAGCGCCGGCTCATCGGTCAGTGTCGGACCATCGCTCAACGCTTCGTCGACGATCTCCGAGATATCGGCGCCGGTCCAGTTGAGCGAAACGCCGAGCCCGGCCTCGTCGAGCGGTGGGGCGGGCGCTGCCTCGCTCTCGACCCCCACGCCGACCGTCACGATGAGCGTGGGCGGTAAGGGCACGCTGCAAATCGAGCGTCTGGGCGTGACGTTGCCCGCTGACGCGCTGCTTGGCCAGAACTGATCCGTATCCATCACATCCATGACACGTTCCACTCGCGGCCGCCTTGCGCGGCGGCCGCTTTTCGCCGCCCTTGTGGGCGCGCTGTCCCCCGTTGCCGCTCATGCCGCCGGTCCTGTGATCCCGAATGCGGGCACGATGCTTCAGCAGAGCCAACCGGCCGTATCGCCAGGCCCGAGCGCGAACCGCCCGGGCCTGAGCATCGAGCAGCCTGCCGGCAGCACGTTGCCGAGCAGCATGCCCTTCGAGGTCGAGCACATCCAGATCACGGGCAACAGCAAGATCGACACGGCTACGCTGCATGCGCTGGTCGCCTCATCCGAAGGCAAGCAACTGACGCTGCCTGAACTCGGAGCGCTGGCGCTGAGGATCACCGATTACTACCACGCGCACGGCTATCCGCTCGCGCGGGCCATCGTGCCGGCGCAGACGCTGACCGGTGGCGTAGTGCGAATCGAGGTCATCGAAGCGCGCTACGGCAAGATCGAACTGGACAATCACAGCCGTGTCGGCGACGCGCTGCTGCAGGCCACGCTGGGTGGCTTGCAAAGCGGGGCGGTCGTGACGCAGGCGCAGATGGATCGCGCGCTGCTGCTGCTTTCCGACATTCCGGGCCTGGCGGTGAACGCGACGCTGAAACCGGGAGCGGCGGTGGGCACGTCGGACCTGGACGTGGCCACGTCCTCGGCTTCGATGGTCACGGGCAGCGTGACGGCGGACGACTACAACAACGCGTACAGCGGCCGCCCGCGGTTGGCGGCCACGGTCAGCGTGCTCAATCCGCTGCATCACGGCGACGAGCTGAGCGTGAGCGGGCTGACGAGCGGGGCGGACATGAACTATGGCCGCGTCGGGTACGACACGCTGCTGAACGGGGAGGGCACGCGGCTGGGCGCGTCGTTCTCGGCGCTGGACTACCGGCTGGGGGGATCGCTGTCGCCGCTCAATGCACACGGCACGGCGCAGGTGACGAGCGCGGATGTGAGGCAGCCGCTGATTCGAAGCCGCAATCTGAACGTCTATGCCGGGCTCGAGTATGACCACCTGTCGCTGGACGACGAGATCGGTGCGAACGGTACCGCCACCAGACGGCATCTGGACAACGTGACGACGACGCTATCGGGCGACGTGCGTGACGCTGTGCTGGCGGGGGCGGTGAGCGTGTGGAGCTTGAGCTGGACGTACGGGCACGTGAGCTTCGACAACGCGGCAGCGCAGGCCGTCGATGCGTCGGGCGCGAGCACGCAGGGGGGCTTCTCGAAGTGGAGCCTGAGCGCGACGCGGCTGCAGGATCTGGGCGGGGGCAATGCGCTGTACCTGTCGATCTCGGGGCAATTGGCGTCGGGCAACCTGGACTCGTCGCAACAGTTGGTGGTGGGCGGGCCGGGCTCGGTGCGGGCCTATGACGTGAACGCGGTGTCAGGCGACGACGGCGGTGTCGTCACGCTGGAGTTGCGTCACACGATGCCGCAGGCGTGGTACGGGCAGTGGCAGGCGATCGCGTTTGTGGACGCGGCGCACGTGAGCATCAACCGCAACGGGTTCGAGGCGGGCTCGAACAGCGCGAACCTGGGCGGCGCCGGGGTGGGGGTGAACTGGGCGGGCCCGCATGGCACGAGCGTGAGTGCATCGGTGGCGACGCCGGTGGGCGCTCGGCCGGTGCAGGCGGGCAGCACGTCGTCGGTGCGCGGGTGGGTGCAGTTGAGCAAGGCGTTCTAAGCGGTGGCGACGTGATCGCGCACAAGCGTCGTCTAGATGAGGCTCTAACCGTTTGGTTGACGATCGGCTAGGAGTCAATCGGATATAGCTGATTGATTTTGGGGGCGCCTTGCGGCGCCCCTTTTCTTCGAGCGCTCACAGGTGGTTGGCCGGTTGGAAAAACCGTTTGGCAGGAGCATAATCGAATTTGAGCAATTGACCTCGATTCTAATCGTTTTTGAGCGAGCGTAAGTCGTCTTGCGGGAGACAGTAGGCTATGAGCGACCTGCCGATCGACCCGATTGGTGGCGCGTGGTTGGCGCGTGGTTGGCGCGTGCCTATGACGTGTTGCCCATGTTTCGGATGCCCGTGCTTAGCCAAGTGGGCGGGCGGCGATCCACGGAGGTGAAAGAAGGGTTCCGGCTGGAGACGTATCTGGAGATTATGCGACCGGCGGACTTGCCGGCAGCCCATCTGCAGTTCCATCTACGCCATGAGGTTCCGCATCTCGAGTTTCTGGCCCGGCTGTTCCAGCGCACCGGGCCTGATTTCATCCAGGAATGGGTAGCCGCGGAGCCTACCGGGCAGTATGCGCGTCGCGCTGCCTTCCTCTATGAATGGCTGACTGCACGGGAATTGGCCCCGCCCGAGAACTTGGGGGGCAACTACGTCGATGCGATCGACTTGACCAAGCTAGTGGCGGCCTCGCCTGACCGAGCGGTCAAAGTACGGCGCTGGCGGGTGAACGACAACCTGCCTGGAACTCGCCACTTTTGCCCGATCGTGGCCAAGACAAACGCCGTGCAGGATGCATCCGCTTTGAATGTTCCTGATCTATTCGCCGGGCTCGCGGGCGAGTTCGGCGAGGATCTGCTGATCCGGGCTGCCGTCTGGATGACCCTGCGGGAAAGCAGGGCAAGCTTTGCCATTGAGGGGGAGGCAGATCGGGGCGACCGCGTTCAGCGGTTTGCGGATGTGATGGCGCGGCGTACCGGGCACGGGGAACTGCCCTTGAGCGATGCGGCACTAGCCGAACTTCAGCGGGACATACTCGGTGACCGGACGACGATCACGCACTTCGGCCTGCGGCAATCTCCTGTTTTCGTCGGAGAAACCGTCCGCTACCAGGAAGTCGTGCACTATGTGGCGCCTCCAGCCGAGGATGTGGCCGCGATGCTGGACGGGCTGCGTGCATTCCTCGAGAGAACTCAGGGCCAGTCGTCCGTGATGCGCAGTGCGGTCGCGGCGTTCGGCTTGGTTTATATCCATCCACTGGCGGACGGTAACGGCCGCGTGCACCGCTTCTTGATCAACGACGTGTTGCGGCGTGACGGAGCGGTGCCCGACCCGGTGATCCTGCCGGTGTCTGCGGTCATTACCGACAATGCGGTCGAGCGTCGTGGTTATGACCAGGTGCTCGATTCGGTGTCACAGCCTTTGATGCAAGCCGTACGGAAGCACGTCTCCTTCGAGCCGGTGCAGACAACGTGGCCGGACGGCGTGGTGTCGAATTTTGCGTTTGGTGGGGCGGAGCAAGCCAGACCGCTGTGGCGCTATCCGGATCTGGCGCCTCATGTTGTGTTCCTCGCGAACATTGTGGCTCGGACATTGACCGAACAGATGCGGGAAGAGTCGCGCTATCTTCGCCGCCATGGCCGTGCGCGTGCCGCGTTGAAAGAGGTCGTCGAGATGCCGGATCATCAAGCCGACCGTGTGCTTCGTTCGATCGAACAGCACCGCGGAGAACTCAGCAATGTATTGGCGAAGGAAATTCCAATACTGCGTCGACCGGGTATATGGGATGAAATTGTCGAGGCCGTGTCGCAGGCTTTTCAGGGAATTGGGTAGCGCGGTAAATGGTTGACGATCGGCTAGGCGTGAGTTGGACGTGGCTGATTGATATGGGGCACCTTGGGGTGCCCCCTCGATTCACGGCTGCCCGTTAGTCGCTTGCTTCCGAAATGCCGCTTCTCCGGCATCCGACACTTCCACCCATTTCTTGTCCGGCGGCGCGTCCGCGACATAGCTGTCGTGCCAGTTCCACCACTTGTAGGTTGGCGTCTGAGGATAGCCCTCGGGCGAGTCTTCCCAGACTTCTTGCCGGCCTAGCGGCGTGATGTCGAGGTAGTTCCAGGTGCCGCCCATCTGCTCGTCGCCGCGATTGTTGATGAAGTAGGTGCGGAATACCCGATCGCCGTCACGGTAGAACACGTTCGTGCCGTGCCATTCGCCCACGCCGAAGTCGGCGTCGAAGTTGTCCGTGAGTGTGAACCACGGTATATCCCAGCCCATCCGCGCCTTCAGTCTCGCAATGTCCGCCTGCGGCGCACGCGAGACGAAGACAAGCGTGGTGTCGCGAGCGTTAAGATGGGCGACGTGGGCGACCTGATCGGCCACCATCGAGCAGCCTCGGCAGCCATGATCGGGCCAGCCGAATACGCCCGGCTCGTAGAAGGCACGGTAGACGATGAGTTGACGCCGTCCTTCGAACAGATCCAGCAGACTCGTCTTGCCTGACGGTCCTTCAAAGACATAAGCGCTTTCCACAGCCATCCACGGCATCCGGCGACGCTCCGCTGCGAGGGCGTCACGGGCACGCGTCTGAGCCTTTTCCTTGACGAGCAACTGCTGACGCGCAGTCTCCCATGCCTGCGGCGATACAACCGGTGGCGTGCGCATGGTGGGCTGCTGTCCGTCTTTCCTTTCGTTTCCGCTTGAAGTAGTCATGGCTTTTTCAACCTCCTGATTCGGGGACGTTTTCGCGCTTTGCAGCTAAGGTGACATTCCATTTGCCGCGCGTCGCTGGGTGTTGGCCGTGAAAATAGTTTGGACCGTTCAGGCGAAGGTTGGGAGTAACAAATGTGGCGGTATTTCGATCGAATCGCCGATTACCGTCGGTCAGGCCGAGCGCATGAACGCGCGTTCGAGGGAGTTGAAGTCGACCGGCCGAAAGGCGACATCACGACCCGCTTCCTGCTTTGCGCGCCCGATTCGGCAAAATCGGACTCGGCCACAGGCAATTAGCGCCATAAGATCGCGCCAGCCCCAACAGCAAGAAAGCATTGCAATCGATAATCCGATCGAATATCGATTCTCTGGCGTCGAACGACTGCTTTGAGTAATCTGGATATCTTTGCCGGCCAGCAGCATAGCGGTGTTATCTCAAGCTCTTAATTCAAATCGCAAAAGGAGATGATTTTGAAGAAATCCCTTCTCGCAGCATCTCTGCTGACGGCTATGGCTCTCGCGGCATGCAGCAAGAGCAGTGACGAATCTTCCGCCCCTGCTGCGTCGGATGCGGCCGCGGCGTCGAGCGAAGCGCCGGCTGCCCCTGCCGTATCGAGTCCCGCCGCCGATACCGCATCCGCTCCAGCCGCCGCGGCTTCTGCTCCTGTGGCGGGTGTTTCGGACGCAGGCACCGCGCCACTCGCTCCACCACGAGCCGGAGGACACGCAAATATTCCGGAGGGTGCAAGCCAGTGAAGGTAAAGGTGCGGGCGGCCAGCGATCGTGATGGCGGGTCGCCTCCGGTAGCGTTGCTTGGATGCCCTAGCGCCACCCGCGCTAAAGCTCCACCCGCGCCCCCACCTCGATCACCCGATTCGCCGGCAGTTTGAAGAATGCGGCGATGTTGCCGACGTTGTGCAGCATTACCGCGAAGAGCCGCTCCCGCCAGAGCGCCATCCCGCGTCCCGACTTCGGCACGACCGCCGCTCGGCTCAGGAACCACGAGGTCTCCGACGGCTCGAACTTGAACCCCGCGACGGTGCTCGCGCCCAGCGTTTGAGGCAAATCGACTTCGTCCTTGAACCCGTAGGTGATCGTAGCCCGGAAACAGCCGGGACATAGCTGCTCCACTCTGAAGCGGCCGCGCTCGGGTACCCGCGGCACATCCTTGGTGACTACGGTGAGGAACACCACGTGTTCATGCAATACGCGGTTGTGGCGCAGGTTGTTGATGAGGGCGTGCGGCACGGCATCCGGCGTCGGCGTCAGGAAAATCGCCGTACCGCCCACACGCACGGGAGATTGCGCAAGAAGCGAAGTCAGGTACGGTTGGAGCGGCGTCGTCCCGGCGCGTTCGCGCGCTTCGGCCAGCATCAGTTCCCAGCCGCGGCCCCAAGTCGCCATGATCGTGAACATGACGACGCCGATCACGAGCGGGAACCAGCCGCCCTCGACGATCTTCAGCAGGTTCGCGGAGAAGAACAGCGCGTCGATGACGAAGAAGAAGGCCGTCGCCAGGATGCACAGCAACCAGTTGTAATGCCACGCGTAGCGAACGACGAAGAACGTCAGGAATGTCGTGATGAGCATCGTGCCGGTGACTGCAATCCCGTATGCGGAGCCGAGCGCGGTAGACGAGCCGAATCCGACTACTGCCGCGACCACGGCGGCGAGCAATATCCAGTTGATGCCCGGCACATAGATTTGGCCGATTTCCTGCTCGGACGTATGAACGATGTTGATCCGCGGCAGGAAAGACAGCTGCATGGCCTGCTTCGTCATCGAGTAGGTGCCGGAAATCACGGCCTGCGATGCGATCACGGTTGCGATCGTGGCAAGCACGATCATCGGGAAGATGGCCCATTGCGGAAAGAGCAGATAGAACGGGTTTTGCAGCGCGCCGGGGTGAGAGAGCAAGAGCGCGCCCTGGCCCAGGTAATTGAGTGCGAGCGCGGGAAACACCAGGCCAAACCACGTGAGGCGAATCGGCCGTTTGCCGAAATGCCCCATGTCTGCATATAGCGCCTCGGCGCCGGTCAGCGACAAGACGACAGCGCCGAGCGCGACGAACGCCAGCCATCGATGGTGGGCGCAAAACTCGAGTCCTCGCAGCGGATTGAGCGCAACGAGGACGATCGGTGTCGCGACGATCTGGACTAGCCCTGCGATGCCGATCACGATGAACCAGAGCACCATCACCGGCCCGAACACCCGGCCGATGCCGCTCGTGCCGTGCTTTTGCATCACGAACAGCGCTATGAGCGCCGCCAGCGTCACCGGGATCACGAACGTCTTCAGCACCGGCGCCGCGACTTCGAGGCCCTCCACGGCGCTCAGCACCGAGATCGCCGGCGTGATCACGCTGTCGCCGAAGAATAGGGCGGCGCCCATCACGCCGACCGCGAGCAGGGTGCGGCGCAAGCGTGGCCGGTCCGCGACCGACGAAGCAGCGAGCGCGAGCAGCGCCATGATCCCGCCTTCGCCATGGTTGTTCGCACGGAGGATCAGCGCCACATATTTGAGCGAGACGACCACCATCAACGACCAGAAGATCAACGAGACGATGCCGACGATGTTGAAGGCGTTCAATGCCAGTCCGTTGTCGGCGCTGAATACGGTGGATAGCGTGTAGAGCGGGCTCGTGCCGATGTCGCCGTAGACGACCCCGAGCGCGGCAAGCGCGAGCGCCCGCAGGTCCGGCTGATGCGGGTCGGGCATGCCGATCCGGTCGGTTTCGGGCACGGCGGATGCGGGATGTCCCATGTTTGTCTCCTGGCTTTGTCGCACTGCAGCGAGACGGCTGACTGCGGGGCGGCCGCTTCTTCTTTACGGAGCGATGTCAAGCCGTTCGTGTACTCGGCGAAGGCGGCTTTTCATGCTGCGGCAAGAAGAAATAGCGGAACTGCTCGCAAAAGCGCCGTTCGCACGGCTCGAGTTCGTCGAGGGCTAACGACGGCATCATTACATATTTGTAGGGGGAGCCGCGAGGGGGAGCCGCGCGGATGCGGTCATCGTCCGAGGGGAAGCCGGCACGTTCTCGGCGGCCACGTGAATCGCGCGTTTTTCTTCCTCGGAACCGATCATGCCCCATAAATGGACGACGCCGTCTTTGACGAGCACACCTTGCTTCGGCAACCCCCAGCTCTTTCCATGCATTGCGAGGATGATCGCCTCACGAAGGCTCGCGTTGTCTTGCGTGGCAGAGTCCACGGGCATCGAGGGTTTCTGCGAACTTCATCTCGATCGCCTATGATCACGGGCGCGCGCGGCGCGGCTGCAACTTTTTTCGTCCCGACGGGTACTCACTGCATGAAGACTGGCGCTTGTTGCGCCTCGTTGTCCGTCGTCGCTCGCATTGCCAGACCAAATTTCGTCGAACCTTTCGAATCTTTCGAGTATTACGCGGTTAGATCGCCGCGGAGCCCATGACAACACCTGCCAACGCCTCATCGCCATCGGCCCCGCGCGGTCGGTCCTTATCCGCCGGCCGTTTCACCGGCGTCGCAATCGTCCTGCATTGGGCCGTCGCAATCGGCATCCTATGCAACGTCGCTCTGGCTTGGTCCGTGGACTACCTGCCCGACGATTGGGTCCGCCCCGTCATCGATACGCACAAGTCGATCGGCATCACCGTGCTTGGACTCGTCCTGTTGCGCATTCTTTGGCGCGTGTCGCATCGGCCGCCGCGCTTGCCCGACACGTTTCCGAGTTGGGAGCGCACCGCCGCGCATATCGCGCATGGGCTGCTTTACGTGCTCATGCTCGGGCTGCCGCTGTCGGGATGGCTTCACGATTCGGCCTGGAAGGATGCCGCCACGCATCCGATGACGCTGTTTCATCTCGTGTCCTGGCCGCGCATCGGTTTCGTGATGCATCTCGCACCGGGTCTGAAAGAGCATCTGCACGATGTGTTCGGTGCCGTGCATGCATGGTTCGGCTATGCGCTGTATCTGCTGCTTGCCCTGCATGTCGGCGGCGCGCTCAAGCACGAGTTCATCGACCGTCAGTCCGTTCTGCGGCGCATGTGGCGATGAGTTCGGTCCCGCGCGGCCAGATGTCCACGAAGTCTGCGAAACGTGACGACGAGCCCGAACGCGGCCATCCGGGCCGCGCTACGCCAAATGCCGGGCTCGCGCTGAACGACGCCTTCGAACGTGCGTCGCCGCGGGTGTCGCCGCGCGGCACTTCGTTCGTTGCCGTGCTGATTCACGCCGGCGTGCTCCTCCTATGGGTCGGGCTGTTCGCGCGCGCGTTTTTTCTGCGCGGGCTCGTTGCATGGTCGGTGGGTATCGCCTACGTCCTTTACGACACGCTGCTGCTGGCTTTCGTAACGTTCAAGACGTTGCCATTGCTGAAGGCGCATCGCGAGCCTGCCTTGCGCGGTGCTATGCCGACGCTCGGTGTCATCGTCGCGGCCTATAACGAAGCCGCGGTCCTGCCGGTCACGCTCGCGGCGCTGCTCGAGCAAGAGGTTGCGCCTCACCGGATCGTCATTGCCGACGACGGCTCGACGGACGGTACGGCCGCGTTATTGAAACGCGAATACGGGCTCGCTCAGCCGCCGGAGGGGCAGGCGAGTGCGTTTAGCCCGCGCTATCCGACCTTGTGCTGGCTGCGCCTGCCTCACGGCGGCAAAGCCCAGGCATTGAATGCCGCGATCGCGCTGCTCGACACCGATGCGGTACTGACCGTCGATGCGGACACGCATCTCGCCCGCGATGCCTGCACGGCGATGTGCGATGCCTTCGCGCGCGAGCCGGAGCTCGTCGCCGCTACGGGGATCATCACGCCCGTGTGCGCGCGGACGATGACGGGTCGCTTCTTCCAGTGGTTCCAGACCTACGAGTACATCCGCAATTTCATTTCGCGCTTCGCGTGGATGCGCACCGACGCGCTGCTGCTCGTATCGGGTGCCTTCGCTTGCTTCCGGCGAGACGCACTCATGAGCGTCGGCGGCTTCGATCCGCAGTGCCTGGTCGAGGACTACGAACTCATTCATCGTTTGCGCCGCTATGCCGTCGAGCACGGCAAGCGCTGGCGCGTTCGCGTGATCGGCACGGCCCACGCCCATACCGACGCGCCCGGAACGCTGCCGAGCTTCCTGCGTCAACGGCGCCGCTGGTTCGCCGGGTTTCTCCAGACGCAATACTGGAACCGCGACATCACGGGCAATCGCCGTTACGGCGCCCTTGGTTTGCTGATGATGCCCGTCAAGGCAATCGACACGGTGCAGCCGATCTACGGGCTGACCGCGTTCGCGCTATTGCTGGCCTTTATCGTCACGGGGCGGTTCTCCGTCGTGCTGCCGATCTCCGGCGTCATCGCGGCGAAGATCGTCGTCGATCTCGCGTTTCATCTATGGTCTGTCTACCTCTATCGGCGCTGGACGAACGATCGTCGCGGGTTGCGTCTGCCGATGGCGATTCTCGCGTCGATTGCCGAGCCCTTCAGCTTCCAATTGCTGCGGCATGCGGGGGCGGCACTCGGCTGGGTGCACCTGCTCTCCGCGCGGCGGCATTGGGGCACGCAGGAGCGCACCGGGATCGTCGATGGGGCGCGGATGGATTAGTGCTTTTTGGCCATTTTTTCGGCCCCCAATTGCGCAACGTTGTGCGACGCGGCATATTCGTCGGCAAGACAATCCGTCAACCGATATCGTGCCGTTCGTTCTGCCATGCGCATCCAGTTCGTCATTGGGAATTTGAGCGACTATCACGTACCGCGCTATCGTGCGCTCGTCGAGTTGGCCGTGAGGCGCGGATTCCAAGTTTCGCTCGTCGAGCTATACGAGGGCACGGGGTTCTACGACTATCCGCAGAGTGCTCGGCGTGCCTTCATGGATGGCGCGCCATCCGAGGCGGTTACCGTTTTCAAGGATGCTGTCGACGGCCGCAAGCACTGGATGCTCGTTTGCTCGCGGCTCGGTGCGATCGTCCGAGCGACGCGCCCGGACTTCGTCATCACGCTTGGGTATCACACGAGCTACTCGATTTACCTGTGCATACTCCGGACGCTGCTTCGGCGGTTCCGGCTAGTCTACATGTCCGATTCCAAGGCCGATGACGGCCGGCGGCACCGAATCAAGGAAGCGCTAAAACGAATCTTCGTATCGCGTTTCGACGGCGCCTTGGTTGCCGGAGAAAAGCACCGGCGGTACGCGAAGTCGCTCGGTATTCCGATGCAGCGCTCGCGCGTCGGCTTCGACGTGATCGATGTCGCGTTTTTTCGCGATGCCGCGAAGCGGGCACGCGCGCATGCGGAGTACTCGCGATACCGTTTCGCTTTGCCGCCGCGATACGTGCTCTGCGTCAGCCGCTTCGTCGAACGCAAAAATGTGCCGCTCGTGATCGAGGCATACGCTCGGGCTGGGCTTGCGGACACGGGTGTATCGCTCATGCTGATCGGAGCGGGCCCGCTCGAACATGCGATACGGGAGAAAATCGACGCGCTCGGCCTTGACGGGCGGGTCCTGATCTTTACGGAAATCGTGAACGCCGACATGCCGGTCTTTTATGCATTGTCGGATTTCGTCGTGCTGGCGAGCGCGTTCGATCAATGGGGTTTGTGCGTCAATGAAGCGATGGCGTCGGGGCGGCCCGCGATCGTATCCGATACTTGCGGCTGCGCGAACGAACTCGTGCTCGATGGAATCAACGGATACGTCGTGCGTCCGGGCGACGTCGATCAACTCGCGCGTAGCATGCGGCGGCTCAACGACGATGACGCTCTTCGCACGAGGTTTGCCGCCAATGCCGAATCGACGATCAGTGGTTGGACGCCCCAGCTTTTCGCCGAGAACGTGCTGGCCCTCGCAACGGCGGTAGGGGCAACGCGATAGAACCGTGTGCGCGGCCGCGCGTCTAGCCGGACTCCTTCGGCAGGTGCCGGCGGGATGTCCGATCGACCATCGAGGCTCTCGTGAGGGCCTTGGCCGAAGCCCGATGATCGGGTGAGGCGAGGGCCTCGCGAGCGCATGGCCTGCGAATCACCCTTAGGCAACAAAGCTTGGGCATTCGATTAGTGGTTATCGGCCAATTTGGAATCCGTTATTGCGCCGCGTCAAGCGAGACGGCATATTCTCGGCGAGTGAGATGTTGGCCGGGTGAAACTTTCGCTCGATTGAATCCGATTTTTGACTCTATCGATTGCATATGCGTATCCAATTCGTAATCGGCAATATGAGCGACTATCATATCCCACGCTATCGCGCGCTCGTTCAGCTCGCGGCTCGGCGCGGATTCAAGATATCGCTCGTCGAGATGTTCGAACACACGAACTTCTACGGTTATCCGCAAAGCAATCGGACGGCGTTCCTCAAGGACGTGCCGTCCGAAATGGTCACCGTCTTCAAGGACACCGCAGAAGGGGGAAAGAACTGGTTTCTCGTGATCGCTCGACTCAGCAAGATCATGCGCGCTACGCGTCCCGATTTCGTGATCACTTACGGCTACCACACGAGCTATTCGATCTACCTGTGCGTGATCAGGACGCTAATGCGCCGCTTCAAGCTGGTGTACATGTCCGACTCGAAAGCCGACGACGGCGAGCGGCATCGGCTCAAGGAAGCGATGAAGCGGGTCATCGTCTCCAGGTTCGACGGTGCGCTCGTTGCGGGAGAGAAGCATCGCAGGTACGCGAAGTCGCTCGGCATTCCCATGCACCGGTCGCGTATCGGCTTCGATGTGATCGACGTCTCGTACTTTCAAGAAACGGCGAAGCGTGCGTTGGCTCGCGCGGACAAGGAGCGCCGGCGATTCGGATTGCCGCCGCAATACGTGCTTTGCGTGAGCCGCTTCGTCGAACGCAAGAATGTCGCATTGGTTGTGGAGGCCTTTGCGCGCTCGACGCTGCCGGACGAGAACATATTCCTCGTGCTCGTGGGTCAAGGCCCGCTAGAGCAGACGATACGCGAGAAGATCGATTCGCTCGGCCTAAGCGAGCGGGTCCTGATCTTGACGGAAGTCCTGAACACCGACATGCCGGTCCTGTACGCGCTGGCCGATTTCATCGTGCTGGCGAGCGCCTTCGATCAATGGGGCCTATGCGTCAACGAGGCGATGGCCTGCGGGCGGCCTGCGATCGTGTCCGATACCTGCGGCTGTGCGAACGAACTCGTGCACGACGGCGTCAACGGCCTTATCGTGCGCCCCGGCGACGTCGCTCAATTGACCGAGAAAATGAAGCAGCTCGGCACGGACCGTCCCTTGCGCGAGCGGCTCGCCCGCGGCGCGGAAGCGACGATCGGGAATTGGACGCCGGAGTTTTTTGCCGAGAGTGTGCTCGCGCTTGCGAACGATGTCGGGAGCGCGGGATGAAACCGCGCGCGCTCGTTATCGAGCCGGACTTTTCGGGCCACCGCTGGCGCTATGTCCAATGGGCGGTCGAAGCGCTCGTCGAAGCCGGATACGAGTGCATCATATCGACCGACTCGAACAGCCGGGCGCATCCGCTGCTCGAAAGCTATGAAGCGGGCCCTTCGCCCGTCGATGTCGTGTACTACGACAAGAGCGGGCTGCGTGCATCCGCGTTCCTCTCCGCGCTAGCTTGCGTAAAAGCGGACTTCGCGTTTTACGCGGCGTTCGAGTGGATGTATCGTGAGACGACACGGTCCCGGCAGGTGGATCTCGTTGTCGTTCCGTTCGGCGACTACATCCTGAATGCCATCGGATTTCTCGGGTCGCCGTTTGGCGCGTCGCGATGGATGTGCATCGTCATGCGTCAAACGTTCCACCATCGCGATATGGGCGTCAATGTCCCGCCACGTCCATTCGTGGATTACGTCAAGAAGCAGCTCTTCTTCCTGGCGCTGCGTCGGGGCAATCTCTCGACGGTATTGACGATCGATCCGACGCTTGCCGCCTGGTGTGAGAACTTGCGCGTGACGGGGCGTCAGCCCACCGTTCGGTATCTCGCCGATCCATTCCCGGAGATGGGCCGAGTCGGAAGCCGCGAGGCGAGGGGGCGACTCGGCCTTCGAGACGAACGGACGATCCTCGTCTACGGCGCCATTACCGATCGCAAAGGGATCAAAGAACTGCTGAGCGCGTGCAAGGTTCGCGAGACGCATCCTCTGGTCGTGATTGCGGGGGAGCAGAGCGACGACGTGCGGGCGTTTTTGTCATCGCTGGATAGCCGCTCGCGCGATGGCGTGGTGGTATTCGATCATTTCATTTCTCCTGAAATGGAAGTCGATCTTTTTTGCGCGTGCGATGCCGTATGGGTGGGCTACAAGGGACACTACGGCATGAGCGGCGTGCTCGTGCAGGCCTATCGGTGCGGCAAAACCGTGCTGGCCTCCGCTTTCGGACTGATCGGATGGTTTGTGAAGCACGATCGCCTAGGCCCCGTACTCGAGGATCTGTCGATCCCGACGATCAACGCGGCCATCGACGAGGTGTTGGCCTGCGCAGGGGAACGCGGGCGGGTGCCGGTAGCCGAATCGGACGGCGGTCAGCTGCTCGCCGCGCATACCGTGAGCAACTTTAAAAACACCCTGCGATCGGCGTTGTAGATCGCAGGATCTAATGAAATGACCACAGCGACATACACGATTTATGGGCTTGCGCATCCTTCATGCAATGTTCACCGTGGATCGCGGCTACGGGGGGCCGATCGAGGTCGTTTTGCAAACTGCGCGAGAACACCGGCGCAGAGGCAATTCGGTGGAAATCGTGTCTCTAGATGGGCCGCGCGACAGTTGCGTCCAGCAATGCGAGCTGACTTGCTATCCGCTGGGGCCAGGCTTCGGCAACTTTAGGTTTTCTCCAAGGCTCGTTCCATGGCTGCGAGCGAACGCCTCGAAGTACGACCTCGTCATCGTCAACGGCATATGGAATTACGCGTCGCTTGGCGTGTGGCGCGCGCTGCGTCGTGCGGCCGTTCCATATTACGTCTTCACGCACGGGATGCTCGATCCGTACTTCAAGACGCGCTACCCGCTCAAGCACATCAAGAAATGCCTCTATTGGCCGTGGGCGCAGTACAGAATACTGCGTGACGCCAACGCCGTTTTTTTCACCTCCGAGGAAGAGCGGATTTTGGCGCGTCAGTCGTTCTGGCCGTACCGCTGCAACGAGCATGTCGTGAACTACGGCACGGCAGGCGCCGGCCGCGATGCGCAATGGCAGCGCGAGCTGTTCCTGACGCGATTTCCTCATTTGAGGGGAAAGCGAAGCCTGCTGTTTCTGGGGCGGCTCCACGAAAAGAAGGGCATCGATCTGACGTTGAGGGCTCTGGCGCAGTGCGTCAAAGACACGCCGCGCGAGAAAATCGCCGATGTACACCTGATCATCGCTGGCCCCAACCAGGGCGACTACGCGAAAGAGACGAAGGCCCTATGCCGCGAGCTGCACTTGACGGACCGGATAACCTGGACGGGAATGCTCGGTAACGATCTCAAGTGGGGCGCATTTCTCGCATCCGATGCCTTCGTGCTCAACTCCCATCAGGAGAACTTCGGCGTATCCGTGGCCGAAGCGTTATCCGCGAGCCTGCCGACGCTCATCACCGACAAGGTCAACATTTGGCGAGAAATCGACCAATGGCACGCCGGCTTCGTGGATAAGGACGACCTGGGCGGTGCGGTGCGGCTGTTGCACCGCTGGCTGGAAACGTCCCAAGAAGAGTGGATCGAGATGCGCGCGCGCGCCAGAGCGTGCTTCCTTTCCCGGTTTCATATTTCACTGTCCACGCAGTCGCTGCTGGACGCCTTGGCCACCTACGGTTCCAAGCGGGCGCGGACGCACGCCTAAGGGCGGAAACGCCGAACGGGGTTAGCGCCTCCGGGCCTGCCGGATGCGCACCGGCTTCGCGATGCACGAGACGAATATGCCCAGCCAGATCGCACGTGGGATGACGACGGCTTGGCCACCGTCGAACGACAGCGAGATACCGAGGACGATCGCCAAACCGAGGATCGCGATCGTTCCGTCATGGGCTCGGCACTTTAGAAGCGACAGGGCCAGCCAAGCAAGCAGCGGCACCGTCACGACAAGACCATAGTGATACGCGAGATAGAACAGCAGCGAATCGATCGTCGTGACGTCGAAATTGAGCTTATTGAAAAAGGGATCGATGTTGTCGAACGCCGATCGATAGCCGAGGCCGTGCGGCAGCGCTAATTTCCAGGGCTGTTCGACCATGAACTGGAAATAGGCCATGCGTACCACGTCGGACTGCTGCATTTGATTGTCGCCTTGTCCCAAAGCGGACATGAGATTCTCGGTCTTGCCGACACTTTGAATGTATCGAGATTGGTCGTCCATGAAGAACGACTCGATCTTTGCCGCGTAGGAATGCAGGGCGAATACGCCGACGACGGCCATCGCGATCAGGACAGCGGCCGTCCGTACACGCGCCGCGGCGTCGAAGCGCGCGAACATGAAGCCCACGAGGATCAATGCGCCGGCGCCTGCTCCTATCCAGTATTGGCGATAGAAGCTCACCGCCGCGAGAAAGATCAGCATGCCGAGCGCAACGAGCGCCGGCACGACCCGACGGATCCGGCACGCCAACACGATGGCAACGATGAGGCAGACGTACGGCGAAGTGAATTTCGTCTCCAGATCGTTCGACGCCAATTGGAAATACCACGACAGGATTGCGAGCGCGCCCGTGGCGATCCCGAACCGAATCAGCGGCCGCGGATCGCGGTCTCTGAATTCCCAGCCCACCAGAAAAGCCAAAGCGACCATCAGATTCGCGCGATAGTCTCCGTACGCATAGCCCACGTCCTGGCCGACCAGTGCGCCCACGACGAAGAGCGTCGTAATGAATAGGAACAACGCGAGCGCATGGCCTCGCCTGTATCTGACGGTCCGATACGCGGCGCGAGCGAGGGGATCGCGCGCGAGCAGACCGAATCCGATCGATAAGGCCAGCGGCGCCTCGAACAGATAACTGCCGCCGAACGTGAACGTCTTTATCGCAAATGTGGATGCGAGCAGATAGGCGTATAGCATCGGCGGAATCCATTTCACGACGTTCGAAACCGCCCGGTTCAAGATCTGCTCGGGATGGCCGGGGTGCCGCTGAGAGGCGAGACGAATATCCATGCTTACTGTCCGGTGTAGCCGACGGGCACGGTCACATTGGACGCGATCACGTTGGCGTTGGACGAAATCACGTAGATGGGCGATTCCGTCAGAGTGAGGGTAACCACGCCGTCGATGTATGGCACGGCGGTGGGGTTGCCCATGAGGTCGAACACGGTCACGGTGCCGTCGGCGCTTGGCGTATCGGCCCAGACCGGACCGTGGCCATGGCCGCCGCGAACCGGGTGCGGCGCCGAACGGAGAACGGCGAGCGTCCGACTCAAGCGCTGGTGTATCGGGCGTCCCTCAAAATGCGCCCCCATTCGAAGTCGAAGTGATCCGGGGTGTACGGCATCGTCCCGCCGCCGGGCGTAAACGTCAGTTCTCCGAAATAGATTTCGTTATCGGGGGCGTAGAGGTCCACCCGGACGTAACCAAGGCCATCGGCCAGTCGCATGGCGATCGCGGTCAGTTCGTCCCAATTCGACGGCCGCGGCACTGCGCGCTCGCTGCGCTGATAGCTGCCCCATGCCAGCCCGAGCCGATTCCATTGAGCGTCGTAGACATCGGCACGCGCAGTGCCGAACCGATCCGAAATGATGCCGGTGTAGATCACCGGTCCGTTCGGACCATGACCGAACACGTGCATTTTGAAGTCGGACGGAACGATTCCCGAATGATCGAGCAGCAATTTTTCGAAGAAAATGCGAGGCTCGATGCCGCGGTAGTGCCGCTCGCGTGAGACGCGGTAGTAGTCGATTTCGAGCCACTTCTCGGCCATGTGACGTAGTTCGTGGAACGAACGCTTCGATTTATCCCAGACGACCTCGACGAATCCCGATCCGTGGTTCGCCTTCATGACGAACGACGGCGGGAGCCGGTCGAAGATCTCCTTCGTGAAGACATCGGGGGCGGCAAGCAGCGGGATCAAATGCGGCTCTCCGATCCGATCGCGCACATAGTCGCGCACACTCAGTTTGTCGGTCAGATCTCGCCAGCGCGGATCGGGACGCAGGCACCGGCTCAATATCATTTCATTGAATGCGATCGGATTTCGAAAGCGCGGGAACCGGCCGATTCTTCGACGATGCGAAAGCGCCAAATAGAGCTTGTCCGGAAGCATCGACGCGCCGGATTTTAGCGACTGCTTTACGAGATCTCGCATGTTGTTCCTCCGACGAATCGGCAGTCGAACGAGCGCGGCGATACGGCAACGGCTACTGAGATCTTCACGCGCGAACCACTCGTTGTGCAATAGAAAGATATTGGTCTGCTGTATCGGCAAGCGTGAGGCCGGTGAGGTTGCGGGCGGTCCTGGGTTGCCGCAGCGCAGCGATCAGTGCATTCGCATAAGCGTGCGTGTCGTTCGTATCGACCAGCTGCACGCAGGGCAGATTCCTTGCGAACGCAAATGGGACGATGGTGCTTGCGACGACGGGAATGCCCGAAGCCAGCGCTTCCAGAAACGCGATGCTGTGCCCTTCGGAGCGCGACGGCATCGCATACACCTGCGACTCGGCGAGCAGCACGGGAACGTCGGAACGCGGGCCTTCGACGCTCACGCGATCGGCGATTCCGAGTTCTGCCGCGAGATCGACGACGCCGGCATGGTAGGCTCGGTCTTCGACCACCCCGCATAGCACCAGCCGTGCATCCGGTAGGCATTCGACCACTTCCTTGAATGCCCGAAGCGTCTGCATTTGATCCTTGACGGCCGTGTATCGGCCGATCTGCGCGATTCTCGGCAAGCGGCGCACGTCGTTCCCATCGTCCTTGCCGGTAAAGCGCGCGGTATCGACACCGTTCGGAATGACGGTCAAGAGCGGATGCGTTCCGATCGCCGCGTGGTAATTCTCGACGTTCGCCGGCGAAACACCGATTACCGCGCTCGCACGCCGAGACAAGAGACGCTCGACCCATCGAAACAGCGCGCGCGCGAAATCGTTGGTGGCGGAATGCATGACGTAGACGATGGGCACGGCGATCGGCAGTGCTCGAACGTAGAACGCCGGTATGGTCGCGTGCGCGAAGATCACGTCCGGCTTGAAGTGCCGAATCACGTGTTGCAAACGCCACAGCTTGCCGATCAAGCTTTGCGCTCGATCCGGAAACCGGCAGGGCACGTCCTTGCGCTCCAACTCTTCCCGCAACGGCGAAAAGTCGGCCTGTTCGGGAAGCAGCGACGCCACGCAGACCGAGTGTCCCTCGGTCTTCTGATGCAAGGCCAGGTCCTTGACCAGCACCTCAGCCCCGGAGAGGCGAGGCGCCCATACTAGGTGCAGCGCGCGCATTGATCGCTCCTTGTCAATCGATACAGCATGAACATCGTCGCGGCCGCCAAGCCTGCGGTGATCGACCAGGCAACGCCGGTCGCGCCCCAGTACCGGGTTGCCAGCGGTACCGTCACGGCCAGCACCAGCATCTGCACGATCGACGCATGGGTGGCGGCCTTCGGATTGCCGACCGCGCGCAGATACGCGACCAGCACCGCGATCAGCGCGCCGATCGCCATGTTGATCACGAAAATGTCGAAAAGCGGGACGGCGCCGATCCACGACTTTCCGAGAACGAGCACGAACAGACGGGTAGCGGACGCGCGCAACAACACGACGAGTACGACGAGGCCGCAGAAGAGCACGGCGAGATATCGTTTGAAGAGGCGCTTTGCGCGCTGCGAATTCTGGCGATGTTGAGAGGAGAATGTCGGGAACAGGAACTGCGACATGGCGATGGCGGCGTCCGCCAGCAGCATCTGAGCCAGCCTCGACGACATCTGATAAGCCCCAAACTGCGCCGGCCCTAGCAGTGTCGCAACGACGACCTTGTCGAATTGATTGAGCAGCAGGCTGACGACGCTCGCTGCCCAGATCCAGCGGCTGAACCGGACATAGCGGCTGATGCCCGACCAGGCGAGGCGGAGCGGGGGGCGCGGTGCCATCGTGATCCAGGTGAGGGCGCTTTTGAGCGTTTCGCCCGTCATCGTGCCGAACAGCGCGGCATAGACGCCGGCTCCCGTGAGCGCGCTCGCGATTGCCACTGAGCAATCGGCGACGGCGGCCGACATCTCGATCGCCGCAATATGCTGAAAGCGCCGTTCGCGCTGAACGAGGTAATACGCCGGCGACGAAGTTCCGCGAATGAATGGGATCGCTGCCGCGAGCAGCAGCAAACCGATCTCCCCGGCGCGCAGATGAAATACGCGGAACATCGTCGGCGCGAGCGCGGCGAGCAGCAGCCCAATGCACATGCCACGTGTCGCGAGCGTCGTGAAGACGGCGCCCAGCTGCGAGGCGGTCGGCGCGTCGCGGTCTTGAATGATGGCTTGCGCGAGGCCGGTGTCCGAAAGCGACTCCGCGATGGCGACCGCAAGCAGCGCGATGCTGATGCTGCCGATTGCGGCCGGCCCCAAAATTCGCCCGAGCGCCAGGAATTTGACTGCGACGAGGCCGCGCACGATGAGCTGCTGCAACAGCACCCACGTCGCCGCGCTCGGATGAAGGCCTGCACGTAAGGAAAATGTCGGAAGCCTGAGCGGCCGTGACGTTCTGGTTTGCTCCATGGCGTGATGGACAGCCCGTTGCCGCACCGGCTACCGCGCGGGGTGCGAGGACGTGTAGCCGGCGTACTGCGGCCCGTACCCGTACCCGTAGCCGTACCCGTTTCTGCTCGGCTGGAACCCGTTCAGCAGCACACCTTTCACAGCAACGCCGGAGCGGCCCAGCCGCTTGACCGATTCTTGAATTTCGCCGATGTCGCTGGATTGGTGGCGTGCGATGAGAAACACGGCGCCGGCATGCAAACCGACGACCTGTGCGTCCGAAACGGCCAAGACCGGGGGCGTATCGATCAGCACGATGTCGTAGCGTTGGGACATCGTCTCGAGCTGCGGGCGCAGGGCGTCGGATAGGAGCACCTCGGAAGGATTTTCCGGCAGCGCTCCGGTCGGGATGAAATCGAAGCCGGACGCGATGCCGCGCCGCGTCACTTCGTCGAGCGTCTTCGTTCCCGCCACGAGCTCCGCTAGGCCGTCCTCGTGCGACTCGTTGAAGTACTCGTTCAATCGCCCCTTGTGCAGGTCGCCGTCGATCAGCAAGACGCGCTTGCCGCCCGCCGCTAGCACGGCGGCGAAATTGGTGGCGACGAACGATTTACCCACATCGGGGGTGGGACCGGTCAGCATGACGATATTGCTCGGCGAGTCGGTCATGCTGAAATGCAGGGCCGTACGCAGATTACGCAAGCTTTCGATGGCCGGGTCGCGCGGCTGCCGGTGCGCGAGCAATCCCGCGACCGCGCGCTGATTCCCCGTCGTGTGCGTGAGCATCCGCTGCGCTTCGCTATACGGAATCGCCGTCAACACTTCCAATCCCGTGTACCGTTCGATTTCTTGCGGATGCGATACGCGGTTGCGCAACGTCTTGCGGATGAGGGCGATGACGATGCCTAGACCGGCGCCGAATATCAGCGACAGCACGATCACGAGCATCCGCTTCGGCCTCACCGGTTCGTCCGGCGTGTTGGCATCGTCGACGAGCCGCACGGTGCCGAGCTTCCCCGCTTCGACGACCTTCAACTGCTGCGTGGTATTAAGCAGGCTCGTGTAGAGATCGGTGTCGACTTGGACGTCCCGTTTGAGCCCCACCGCCTCCTGTTCGATATCGGGAAAGTGCTTCATCTGCTGCGAGAAAGCGGCGATCGAGTCGTTCAACTCGCTGATCTGTTC
>NZ_QRGA01000040.1 GCF_003367175.1 Trinickia dinghuensis
CTTATGATAGGAATTTGCGCTTTTAGGCACAGTTCCCGGTTATGCCCAGCTCGTCGACCGGGTTTCGCCAGCTTTGGATCGCCGGCGACGAGACTATTGATAATCAAAGCTGTTGAAGGAAGGCAAGCACGCTATCGGAAGGCTTGAACCGGAACGAGGCGGCTTCCGCTGGCGCCAGTTTCTCGAGTGCCCGCTCCTTGGTCGCCAGATCGGCATCGATGTAGACGTGGGTGGTTTCGATGCTCTCGTGCCCAAGCCAGAGTGCGATGAGGCTGATGTCGACGCCCGATTGCAAGAGATGCATGGCCGTTGAATGGCGCACGACATGCGGCGAAATCCGTTTGCTGATCAGACTCGTGCATTGCACGCTGGCCTGATTGACGGCTTGCTGGAGGATGTAATCAACGCCGTTGCGCGACAGTTGCCGGCCGCGACAACTGGGAAACGCGATCGGCGTGCGAGTGCTCTCCAGTTCATGGAACCACGTCTTCAATACCTGAGACGTGTTTGACCACAACGGGATGCTTCGTTCCTTGCGCCCCTTGCCCATAAGACTGATCAGCGTGCTGCCGCCGAACTGGACCTGTTCCTGTCGGAGCGCGATGATTTCGGAAACGCGCGCTCCGGTGTTGTACATCGTCAGCAGCAGCGCGTAGTCGCGACGACCGCGCCATAGAGATCGGTCGGGTGCTGCAAGCAAAGCATCGATTTCGGCACGGGTGAGCGCCTGCACCAGTAGTCGATCTGTCCGCTTCAACGGAATCGCAAGTACGCGGGTAGCCAAGTCCACCGACTCCGGATCGCACAGCGCGACCCATCGAAAGAAGCTGTGGATCGCTGCCAGCCTGGCGTTACGAGATCGCACTGAATTGCGCCGCTCAACTTCCAGGTAGTCAAGAAATGACAGGATCACGGGCGCATCCAACGCGGCCAGGCGCAGTGACGAAGGCTCAATGTGCGTTTTGTTCCAGACGAACTGGAGCAAGAGACGAAGCGTGTCTCGATAGCTCGATACCGTTCTCGGGCTGACATGCTTATGGGCGAGCAGATGTTCGACGAAGAAGCCCTGCAGCAACGGGCCGATCATGGTGGTGGTCTTCATGACTTCTCTCCCAGACTTGCATACTGCCGGAACGTCGCCGCCGCAGTAGTCAGCAGTGCCGGTGTCGCGGTCAGGTACCAATACGTTTCCACAGGGCTGACATGCCCGAGATAGACGGACAGATTCGGTATCCATTGCTGCACTGGTGCACCTTCCAGGCACCATTGCGTCAAGCGCTCGACGGCGAAGGTATGGCGTAGGCTGTGCAGCGTCGGCGACCTGGTGCCCGAAGACGGCACCATTCCGAGCCGGTAAGCCGTGCGCGTGAACCAGTTCGCGAAGAATCCGTAGCTGATCGCCGTTCCGATCTCGGACATGAAGAACAGATCCGATAGCCCGGCGTAGCCGAGCTTCTGGCGCAGCAGCACATAGGCCTTCAACTTCTCGGAGGTCGTCGGGTGCAAGGGCACGATTCTCGACTTCCGAAACTTGGTCTCGAGGATCGTAATCCTCGGCGGATCGGCGTCAAGCAGCACGTCGTCGACCGTCAATCGGATGGCCTCGCCCGCCCGGATACCGGTGCTGGCCAGCAGGCCAATCATCGATACATATACGTGCGGTCGCAATCTGCGACGTGGCCGCATTGCCGCGGCGGCGTCCAGTAGGCGGGCGAGTTCCTCCTGCGTGAAGATGTAGGGCCTGCGCCGTCGCGGTCGCGCAAGCAATCCGCTTCCGGGAATCTGCGTTTCCGGAACGCTCGCACGCAGGAAGTACAAGAACCGCCGGGCCGTAGAAAGGCGACTTGCCTGCCCGGCCGGACTGCGGACGGATGATGGCCCGCACGCCCAGTCAACCGCAAGCTGCGCGTCGATCGGCCACCTCTCGGCGACGATCGCATATTCAACGAAGCTTCTCAGCACTGCCTTTCTGGCCGCATCGTTGAAGCCGAGCGCCTCCCGAACGGCAAGATAGGCATCAAGGTGGTCGCGTAACTCTGGATGCCCGTTCATGACCGTACTCCCGGCCACGGCAAGGCCACGTGCGCGAGCGTCGCGAGATCAAGCTTCGCATAGATCGCCGTCGTCGCCAGCGAGGCATGTCCCAGCACGTCGGCGACTTCCTTGAAAGTTGCGCCTCGGCATACCATCTGCGTGGCCGCCGTGTGACGCAGCGCATGTGCCGCGGCCGGGATACCCGTCACGTCAGCTCGGGTCATAGCTTGGCGGACCGTTCTCGAGACGACTGACGAGTCGAGAATCGGCCCGTACGGTTCCCTCGTACTCAGGAAGACTGCTCTGCAAGCACTGGCGGGGCGCTCGTGTTGAAGATAGGCGCACAATGCTTCGCCGACCTCGCAAGGCAACGGCAGTCGCCGTTCGCGGTGAGACTTTCCAGGACGAATGCGCACGCAGCCCTCGACCCAGTCGATATCGTCGAGCATCAGATGTGTGAGCTCGCAGGCCCGTACGCCCATTCTCGCCAGGACCAGCAACATCGCCCGATTGCGCAACTCGTGGGCGCTGCCGTCGAGCGCTGCTCCGAGCACGCGCTCGGTCTCCTCTGCGGTGAGACGCACCGGCAGAGAGGCGTACTTCCACTGGGGCATCGAGGGTATCGCAGCTTCGAGCTCGCGGCCCGCCATGCCGCAGAACACCAGATACCGAAGCCACGCTCGCAGTGCAGTGCCTGGCTTCTTGCGCGAGTGTCCGTGAAGGCGTGCAGCCTCTTGGCGAACAAAGGTGGTGAGCCATTCCGCGCGGGGCGTCCACCGATCATGGGATGTCGCCGGGCAGAATTGCGCCAGGAATCGGCGGACAAAGAAACGATATTGGCGGCGGGACGAGGCTGCAAGCCCCACGACCTGCGAGAGATGGCGATCGAAATCGCCGACCCAGCTGTTCAGTTCCTCGGGCAGTTCTGCCTGCGCCAAACGATTGCCGTTACCTCGTGATTGAGTTGCGGACGAAGTCGGAGACGGTGTGTTGTTCATGAGCTTCTCCCGTCGGCCGGAATGGCCGATCGGGAAAGCCTGCTCCTATTATGCAAAGACGTTTCAGGAGTCAACTGCCTCCGACTGGCACTCCACGGTCACCACAGAACTCATCCCGTCTCGATCTAGGCATAACCGGGAACTGTGCCTAA
>NZ_QRGA01000041.1 GCF_003367175.1 Trinickia dinghuensis
GATATTAAAATGAGTTGGGAATTTTTACTCATTTTCGGTGATGAATACTAATAGTGCTTAAGCTTGTTTTGCCGGAAAGAGGATTCTGTGTAAAATCGCGCGACTCCGAATGCCGGCTTATCGTCAGGCTTGCCAATGAATACCAACCTGTCTGTCCAAGACCTCCGGAAGCTCGCCGGCGGGATGCAGAACAATCGTCTGTTGACGTTGTCATTCCCGCAGGACGATGCACCGTACAACATCCTGTTGGTCAATCGCCTCGAAGGCGAGGAATCGCTATCGCGCGATTTTCGATTCGCTATCGAAATACTGTCCGATAACGCCAAGCTTGATCCGAAGGATTTCGTCGGCAAGCTGATCTCGGTGCAGTTGCTGCGCAACGACGGCAGCTTTCGGTACTTCAATGGTTATGTATTTGCATTTCGGTTGGTTAAGACCGATGGTGGGATTGCGTTCTATGAGGCGGACATCGGCCCATGGATGCGCTATCTGACGCTGCGCAAGAACAATCGGTTGTTCTTGGATCAGGCAATCCGTGGGCAAACGGCGACCATCTTCGGAGACTACGGGACGCTGCCGGTGTGGGAGTGGAAGGTCTACGAGCAGGACCTGCAGATGACGATGGCGTGCCAGTTCGACGAGCACGACCATAACTACGTCCATCGCCGCTGGGAGCATTTGGGGCTCACGTACTGGTACGAGCACACGGCCACGGAGCACAAGCTGATCGTGTCCGATCCGGTTCGGACCGAGCCGGCGATCGATGGCAGCAGTGCCAAGATTCCTTACCAAAGCGAGGCGGGTTCGCAGGAAGCGGACGGCATTGCTTCATGGTCGCCTGTGGAGCAGATCACGTCCACGCACGTTGCGCAGTCGCGCACGGACTTCAAGGAACCCGAGTTGAACGCGCGGACCGGCGGCTTAGCCGATGCGCGGACCGATGCGTGGCAAGGCAGCGGCGGACAGAAGCTGGAGTGGTACGAGTACTCCGGCGCGTATGGGCACCGCAACACGGACGATGGGTCGCAGCAAACGAGCCGACGCATCGAAGCGATCGAGTCGATTGCGCGGCAGTATGAAGCGAGCGGCAACAACCGTTTCGTGATGCCGGGACGGTGGTTTCAGCTAACGGACCACTTTGGTTACTCGCTGAGCAATAACCACTATGACGACCAATACCTGATCACGTTTGCGCATCACGTTGCGACGAACAACTATCTCCAGGGCGTCGGCGCAACGGCGACGTACAGCAATCGGTTCGCTTGCGTGAGCAAACGGATTCGTTGGCGGCCGATGCCGGGGTACAACAGCGTCGACACGCGCATCCTTGCACCGCAGACGGCGACCGTGGTTGGGCCGGAAGGCGAGAGCCTGTATACGGACGAGCACGGTCGGTGCCTGGTGCAATTCCACTGGGACCGCGAAGGCAAATACACGACGTGGATGCGGGTGTCGAGCGGTTGGGCTGGCGGTAGCCAAGGTATGAGCGCACTGCCGCGGATCGGCTCCGAAGTGATCGTCATGTGGCTGGACGGCAATCCTGATCATCCGATCGTCACGGGCCGAGTGCAGAACACGGCGAAGCTGTCGGCGTGGCAGTTGCCGCATCAACGCGCGTTGACAGGTATCCGCAGCCGTGAACTCGTGGGTGATGCGGGCAACCTGGCGGGCGGGCGCAGCAATCATCTCGTGTTTGACGACACGGCCAATGCGATTCAAACCCAGCTGAGAAGCGACCATGCGGCCAGCCAGCTCTCGTTGGGAAGCGTGACGCGCATCGAGGATTGGCAGGGCAGGCAGGACGCACGCGGCGAGGGGTTCGAGCTGCGTACCGATGCCGTCGGGGCGATCCGCTCGGGCCAGGGCATGCTGGTCAGTACCGAGGCGAGGCGAGGGGCGACGTCGCATCTGTCGGATGTGAGTGAGCCGGCCTCGCGGCTTGCGCAAGCGCAGGAGTTGCACGATCAGCTGGGCACACTGGCGCAAAAGCATCAGGCGCAGGAGAGCGGCGCCGATCAGAGCGTCGTGGCCGATGCGTTGCAGTCGCAGGTTACGGGCATTAAGGGCGGAGCGGGCAGCAACGGCAGTGGTTCGTTCCCCGAGCTGACTGAGCCGCACTTGCTGCTGGCTGGAGCGGGCGGATTGCAAGCGACGACGCCGGCGACGGTGCACGTCAGCGGCGGTAAGCATGTCGCGCTTACGGCGGGCCAGAACGTGTCGGTGACGGCGGGCAAATCGCTGCTGGTAAGCGTGATGCAGAAGGTTAGCCTGTTCGCGCAGAACGCGGGGATGAAGCTGTTTGCGGCGAAGGGGAAGGTGGAGATTCAGGCGCAGTCGGACAACATCGAGCTGACCGCGCAAAAAAAGGTGA
>NZ_QRGA01000042.1 GCF_003367175.1 Trinickia dinghuensis
ACTAGACAGTATGACTCCCGTGGAGCAAAGGCTGGCCTGCCGTGAGGAATCAGACGCGGGTTAGCATTGCTGCCAGAGCCGCACGGTGCGGACAGGGCCGCACCCGGCGATTTCCGGCACGGAGGCCAGCATGGAAGACGATAGCACTACGCTGTACGTCGGGCTCGATGTACACAAGGAATCGATCACGGTCGCGTATGCGCGCGGTATGGGCGAAGTCGAGCTGCTGGGCAAGACCGGCACGACGCAGGCGGATGTCGATCGCCTGTGCAGGCGCCTTCAGTCGAAGGCACGGCACGTCTGCGTTGTCTACGAGGCGGGCCCGTGCGGTTACGGGCTTTACCGTCAGCTCGTGCAGAGGGGATTCGGGTGCATGGTGTGCGCCCCATCGCTGATTCCAAAGAAACCGGGCGAACGGGTCAAGACTGACCGGCGCGATGCGATCAAGCTGGTGCGATCGCTGCGCGCCGGTGACCTCTCATCGATCTACGTGCCCACGGTGGACGATGAAGCGTTCCGGGATCTGGCACGCACGTGGGTGAGCGCCAAAGACGACCTGAAGCGCGCCCGGCAACGGGTGAAGGCCTTTCTGCTCTTGCACGGGGTGCGCTATACCGGGCGCGCCGACTGGGGACCGGCGCACCGGCGCTGGGTGAGCGCGTTTGCCTTTGAGAGCGTCTGGCAACAGCTTGCGTTTGAGGAACAGCGGCGCGCGATCGAGGACCGCCTGGCGCAATGTGCGCGTCTGGAGGAAGCGTTGCGCGAGGCGGTGCTCAACTGGCGCTTCTATCCGGTCGTGCTGGCCCTGCAGGCGATGCGCGGCGTGCAGTTCACCATGGCTGTTGGTGTGCTCGCCGAACTGGGCGACCTGTCGCGCTTCGCTCATCCGAGCCAGCTGATGGCCTGGCTGGGCCTGACGCCGTCGGAACACTCGTCAGGTGAGAAGCGCCGCCAGGGCAGCATCACGAAGAACGGCAACAGCTATGCAAGGAAGCTGCTCATTGAGGCCGCCTGGAGCTACCAGCATCCGGCGCGCGTGAGCCCCGAGATCCAGCGCCGCCAGGAAGGCATCCCCAAACCGATCGTGGACCGGGCGTGGGAGGCACAGATGCGCCTGTGCCGGCGCTATCGCAAGCTCGTCGCGCGCGGCAAGCAGAAGAACATCGCGGTGGTCGCGGTGGCCCGCGAACTCGCCGGGTTCATCTGGGACATCAGTCAGCTTGCGATGTCGCTCGCGGTACCGCACGAAGGACTCACAGCGTGATGCAACGATCGGAGAACCCTGACCACCCTGACAACTGGCGGAGGAGTTTCCTGAAGGCGGCGTAGCCCGGCACACGAGTAACCCGCGACAAGACTAGGCAACGGATAGCATCCGACTTGCGGCACTAGATAGCGGCAGGCTCATTGGGCGGACCTCTGTAATGCGGTACCCAACCCGCGGATATCAGCTTGATCCACCGTCGAGATTTACTGCTACGTCGCCCTCAGGAAATTCCAGCAATCTGAACCAGAGAAACCGAAAAACCGATCCCCATTGACACCGGGAGTCATATCAG
>NZ_QRGA01000043.1 GCF_003367175.1 Trinickia dinghuensis
ACGTTGACCGCGTACGCGGCGCTGTAGCCCTCGCGCTTCATCAGCGGAATGACGACGCCGCCCATGGCCGAGGTGTCGGCGGTCGGCGAGCCCGACACGCCGCCGAACATCGTGCACGCGACGACGTTCGCCATCCCGAGACCGCCGCGGAAATGCCCGACGGTGGCTTGCGCGAAGCGCAGGATGCGATCGGCGATCCCGCCGTGCAGCATCAGTTCGCCGGACAAGATGAAGAACGGCACGGCCAGAAACGAGAACGCGTTGATGCCCGAGACCATCGACTGCATCGCGGTCGCGAGCGGCAGTCCTTCATGCAGATAGGTCACCACGCAGGCGAGGCCCAGCCCGAACGAGACCGGCACCCCCAGCACGAGGAAGACCAGAAAACTGACGACAAGAATCAAAAGTTCCATTTGAATCACGCCCGCTTAGCCGCGAAGAGCGCCACCAAGCGCTCGATTGAGAAAAGAATGGTGCAAGCGCTGGCGACGAACGGAATCGCGTAGCGAATCGCCTCGGGCAGGCCCAGGATCGGGATTTGATCGTCGAAGGTCGTGATCGCCATTTCCTTCGTGCCGATGCAAACCGCGACGGAAAACGCGATGAGGCAAAGCTGCTGCAGCACTTCGAGCGCGAGCCGCCCACGCGGCGGCAGCGCCTTCGCGAGCGAATCCAAGCCGATGTGCCCGCCGTCGCGCACTTTCAGCGCCGCGCCCATGAATGCGACCACGAGCACCATCAGCAAAGCGATCGGCTCGACATAGTCGGGCGCGTTGTCGAACATGTAGCGCATCACGACGCTGTACATGACCAGCACGCAGAGCACGGCCAGGCAAATCGAGGCGAACACCGTAATCAGAAGAGCAACGATGCCGCTCGGACGCTTGATGAATTTCATCGGTCTACTCTCGAACATCTCGAACAAGACAATGCAACCGCTCGCAACGGCACCGCGGACCGCAACGGCCGGCTAGACCGTGCGAATACCGGCGATGCCGGTGCGAAAGATGACGGCCGCGGCAACCTCGCTTATCAAATCCAATCAATTCGAACGCAAGCTTGCCGGGGCCGCCTCGGCGCTTACTTCGTCGCGACGATTTCGTCGACGATCTGCTTCATCGCCGGCGTCTTTTCGTACTTCGCCCAAACGGGCTGCATCGCCTTCACGAATGCAGCACGATCGATTTGCGCCGGCGGAATGATTTTCACGCCGGCCTTCTTCAGCGTCTGCACGCCTTCGTCCTCTTTCGCGACCCACAGCTTCTGGTAATACGGCACCGAGTC
>NZ_QRGA01000044.1 GCF_003367175.1 Trinickia dinghuensis
GAGCCACTTCGTTTCCGGCATATAGGAGCCAGCCGGTTTTCGGCATATAGGAGCCAAGGAAGGAATCGAGCATCTCGATCGTGATGCGCATTGCAGCGCTTAACTTGTGGGGCGTGATCCCTCAAGGGAGGCTGCGATGGGCCGACGGAGAATCGAGATGCATCAATATCGACAGGTTCTCGTGCGCATGCGCCACGGGGATTCCGAGCGTGAACTGGCACGCTGTCGCTACATGGGGCGACGCAAGCTTGCCGCACTACGGGAGTTGGCCGAACAACGAGGCTGGCTCAAGCCCGATGCGCCGTTACCGGATGACGCCGAGATCGCCGCGGCGCTCGGCCCACCGCACAAGGCGAGGTCGACCGTCTCAGGGCTCGAGGTCCACCGCGCATTGATCGCCTCATGGCTCGAGCAGAACGTGCCCGGCACCGCGATTCTGGCCGCATTACGGCGTGAGCACGGCTACACCGGCAGCTATTCGTCGGTTTATCGCATGATCGTTTCGATCAACGCCGACCGTCCGCCCGATGCCACCGTGCCGCTAAGCTTTGCGCCCGGCGAAGCGGCGCAGGTGGATTTCGGTGCCGGCCCGATGCTGCCCGACGCCGACGGCGTGTTCAGGCGCACGTGGGCGTTCGTGATGACGCTTGCCTTCTCGCGACACCAGTACGTCGAGTTCGTGTGGGACCAGACTGTCGCGACTTGGCTGGGTTGCCATCGTCGCGCGTTCGAATGGTTTGGCGCTGTGCCCTCGCGCGTGATCATCGACAACCCCAAGTGCGCGATCACGCGAGCCTGCACCTACGACCCGGTCGTGCAACGCGCCTACGCGGAATGTGCAGAAGGGTACGGCTTCCGCATCGATCCTTGCCCGCCGGCCGATCCGCCCAAGAAGGGCATCGTGGAGGCCGGCGTCAAATACGTGAAGGGCAACTTCTTGCCGCTGCGCCAGTTCCGAGACTTCACGGATCTGAACGAGCAAGCTCGTCATTGGGTCATGCACGAAGCGGGGCGTCGTATCCACGGTACCACGCGCAAAATACCGCTCGAATTGTTCGAGATCGAACGGCCACTGATGCGCGAGCTGCCCGCTGTCGCGCCCGATCTGGGTACCTGGCACAAGGTATCGGTTCATCGAGACTGCCACGTCGCGCATCAGCGCGTGTTGTATTCCGTGCCCTTCTCGTTGGTCGGCAAGCAGTTATGGTTGCGGGCGACCGATGCTTCAGTCTGCATCTACGACGATTACCGACTGGTGGCTTCGCATGTGC
>NZ_QRGA01000045.1 GCF_003367175.1 Trinickia dinghuensis
TGCGAGACCAGCGCCACCTTCGGCTCGATCCCGAAGCGGCGCACCTCCTCGGCCGCCATGATCGTGATCTCGGCCAGCTCCGCCGGCGTCGGATCCACGTTCACGTGCGTATCGACCAGGAAGATCTGCCGGCCCGGCAGCACCAGCCCGTTCATCGCCCCGAACACCGTGCACCCCTCGCGCTTGCCGATCACCTGATTGATGAAGTGCAGATGCCGGTGCGGCGTCGAAATCGTGCCGCAGATCATCCCGTCCGCTTCGCCCTTGTTCACGAGCATCGAGCCGATCAGCGTCGTGCGCCGGCGCATCTCCACCTTCGCCAGCTGCTGGCTGATGCCCTTGCGCGCCATCAGGTGGTAGTACTCCTGCCAGAACTCGCGGTAGCGCTCGTCGTGATCGGTGTTCACCACCGTGTAATCGACGCCCGGCGTGAGCCGCAGCCCGTAGCGCTCGATCCGGTGTTCGATCACGCCCGGGCGCCCGATCAGGATCGGCGTGGCCAGCTTTTCGTCCACCACGATCTGCACCGCGCGCAGCACGCGCTCTTCCTCGCCCTCGGCGAACACGATCCGCTTCTTGCCCGGCTCGACGCTGCGCGCCTGCTGGAAGATCGGCTTCATCGTCGTGCCGCTGTGATAGACGAACTGCTGCAGATGCTGCTTGTAGGCGTCCATGTCCTCGATCGGCCGCGTCGCCACGCCCGAGTCCATCGCCGCTTGCGCCACCGCCGGCGCGATCTTCACGATCAGGCGCGGATCGAACGGCTTCGGGATCAGGTATGCGGGCCCGAACGAGAGATCTTGAATGCCGTACGCCGTCGCGACGATGTCGCTCTGCTCCTGGCGCGCCAGCTCGGCGATCGCATTGACCGCCGCGATTTCCATCTCGCGCGTGACCGTCGTCGCCCCGGCATCGAGCGCGCCGCGGAAGATGAACGGGAAGCACAGGACGTTGTTGACCTGGTTCGGGTAGTCGGTGCGGCCCGTCGCGAGCACGGCGTCGGGCCGCACTTCGAGCGCCACTTCCGGCAGGATCTCGGGCGTCGGATTGGCCAGTGCCAGGATCAGCGGCTTGGCCGCCATGTTCTTGACCATCTCGGGCTTGAGCACGCCGCCCGCCGAGAGACCCAGGAAAATATCGGCGCCTTCCATCACTTCGGCCAGCGTGCGCGCCGAGGTTTCGCGCGCGAAGCGCTCCTTGTCCGGATCCATCAGCTCGGC
>NZ_QRGA01000046.1 GCF_003367175.1 Trinickia dinghuensis
AAGGTGGATTTTCTTTCCGCAATATTGCAGAAAGACTTGGCCGGAATGTATCCACTGTGCATGATTGTTGGGAGCAGTGGTCAAATGAAGGTACTGCTTCAAGAAGACCGGGTTCCGGGCGGCCACGTGGAACTACTGAGAGGGAAGACCGCCGTATTCGGCGTATGGCTGTGGCACATCGTACTGCATCTGCGACAGAAATTCGAGCTGCAGTTGGTACCACAGTGACACAACGAACTGTTAGAAATCGGTTACTTGAAGGACAGCTCCGAGCTAGGCGCCCTGTAGCGTGCATTCCACTGACTCCAAGCCATTGCCGTTTGCGACTCCAGTGGTGTCAAACCAGAGCTCATTGGAGGACGGAGTGGAGATCTGTTGTGTTTTCTGATGAAAGCAGGTTCTGCCTTTGTGCCAGTGATAGCCGTGTGTTGGTCAGAAGGAGGCCAGGGGAACGCCTGCAACCAAACTGTCTACGGCCTAGACACACTGGACCTACACCTGGAGTCATGGTCTGGGGAGCAATTTCCTATGACAGCAGGAGCACTCTTGTGGTTATCCCAAACACACTGACTGCAAATTTGTACGTCAGTCTGGTAATTCAACCTGTAGTTCTGCCATTCATGAACAGCATTCAAGGGGGAATTTTCCAACAGGATAACGCTCGCCCTCATACCGCTGTTGTAACGCAACGTGCTCTACAGAGTGTCGACATGTTACCTTGGCCTGCGAGATCACCAGATCTGTCTCCAATTGAGCACGTATGGGATATCATTGGACGACAACTCCAGCATCATCCACAGCCAGCACAGACCGTCCCAGTATTGACAGAACAAGTACAACAAGCATGGAACTCCATACCACAAAGTGACATTCGGCACCTGTATGACACAATGCATGCACGTTTGCAGGCTTGCATTCAAAATTCTGGAGGTTACACCGGCTATTAATGCAACAGCATTTCACATTTGAAATGCATTTTCTTGAGCTTAAATTAACCTGTGATCTTGAAAATTTAATCAATTAAACATGTTAACTACACAAATGCATTGTCCAAATTTCATTACTCTACAATAATTTTTTCTTGGTGTTGGGATTTTTTTTTCCGTCAGTGTATAATGTAAATTCAGAATTTCTTTTAGACTGTTCTATTTTTGACATTAAAT
>NZ_QRGA01000047.1 GCF_003367175.1 Trinickia dinghuensis
GGCGTCGCCACGGGCAACATGGGCATCGGCAAGGACGGCGAGCCGCTTGATAACTTCCAGCTCGGCATGGAGTTGCACGCGAAGTACACCTTGTTCTGCGAAGGGGCGCGCGGGCACCTGGGGCGTCGTCTGAACGAGCAATTCAAGCTCGATCAGGGTGCCGATCCGCAGGTCTACGGCATCGGCATCAAGGAGTTGTGGGAAATCGATCCGGCCAAGCATCAACCGGGGCTCGTCATTCATACGGCCGGCTGGCCGCTCGATACGCAGACGTACGGCGGCTCGTTCCTCTATCACATCGACAACAACCAAGTGATGGTGGGCTTCGTCGTCGGCCTGGGGTATTCGAATCCGTATCTGTCGCCGTTCGAGGAGTTTCAGCGCTACAAGACGCACCCGGAAATCCGCAAGTTTTTGGAAGGCGGCAAGCGCATCTCGTACGGCGCGCGGGCGATCACGGCCGGCGGCCTGCTCTCGCTGCCCAAGCTCGTGTTCCCGGGCGGCGCGCTCGTGGGCGACGATGCCGGCTTCTTGAACGCCTCGCGCATCAAGGGCAGCCATGCGGCCATCAAGAGCGGGATGCTCGCGGCGCAGGCCGCGTTCGACGCCGTGCAGGCAGGCCGTCAGGGCGATGAACTCGCGGCTTATCCGGAGTCGTTCAAGCAATCGTGGCTGCACGGCGAGTTGCACCGCGCGCGCAACTTCAAGCAGTGGATGAGCAAGGGGTTGTACCTGGGCACGCTCATGGTGGGCATCGAGCAGAAACTGATGGGTGGCAACGTGCCGTGGACGCTGCATCACAAGCATCGCGATCACGAGATGCTGAAACCGGCCGCGCAGTGCACGCCGATCGAGTATCCAAAGCCTGACGGCAAGCTCACGTTCGATCGGCTCTCGTCCGTGTTCATCTCGAACACGAATCATGAGGAGAATCAGCCTGCTCACCTGACGCTGAAGGATGCGTCGGTGCCCGTGAACGTCAACCTGCGGACGTATGCGGGCCCGGAGGCACGCTTCTGCCCCGCGGCTGTCTATGAGTTCGCCAAGAACGAGGATGGCACCGATCGCCTTGTCATCAATGCGCAGAACTGCGTGCATTGCAAGAC
>NZ_QRGA01000048.1 GCF_003367175.1 Trinickia dinghuensis
GACGAGTTCGGCCAATGGGATCCGAAGGCCCAGCGCCCGGAACTGTGGAGCCTGTACAACGCACGCCTGCACAAGGGCGAGCACCTGCGCGTGTTCCCGATCTCGAACTGGACCGAGCTGGACGTGTGGCAGTACATCGCGCGCGAAGGCTTGGAGCTGCCCTCGATCTACTACGCGCACGAGCGCGAGATCGTGCGCCGCAACGGCTTGCTCGTGCCGGTGACGCCGCTCACGCCGATGCGCGAGGGCGAGACGAGCGAGAAGGCGCTCGTGCGCTTCCGCACGGTGGGCGACATCAGCTGCACGTGCCCGGTGGACAGCGACGCGGACGACGTGGAGAAGATCATCGCCGAGACGGCGGTGACCGACATCACCGAGCGCGGCGCGACGCGCATGGACGATCAAGCGTCCGAAGCCGCGATGGAACAGCGCAAGAAGCAAGGCTACTTCTAAAGCTAAGCACACCGAACGATCGAAGCGTTGAAGCTTCGAAGACCGAATTGGGATTGAAGATCATGAGTACTCCTCATCAACCGGCAGACCTCGGCGTGCTGCGTTTCATCACGGCGGGCAGCGTCGACGACGGCAAAAGCACGCTGATCGGCCGCCTGCTCTATGACAGCCGCGCCGTGCTGTCCGATCAACTCTCGGCGCTCTCGCGCGCGAAGAACAAGCGTACGGTGGGCGAAGAGATCGACTTGTCGCTGCTCACCGACGGCTTGGAGGCCGAGCGCGAGCAGGGCATCACGATCGACGTGGCCTATCGCTACTTCGCTACCGCGCGGCGCAAGTTCATCATCGCCGATACGCCGGGGCACGAGCAGTACACGCGCAACATGGTGACGGGTGCGTCGACGGCGCACGCGGCGATCATCTTGGTCGATGCCACGCGCGTGACGAAGGACGAGGAAGGCCGCACGATCTTGCTGCCGCAGACGAAGCGCCATAGCGCGATCGTGAAGCTGCTCGGCTTGCAGCACGTGATCGTGGCGATCAACAAGATGGACTTGGTCGAGTACAGCGAGACGCGCTTCAACGAGATCCGCGACGCGTA
>NZ_QRGA01000049.1 GCF_003367175.1 Trinickia dinghuensis
GCCTCATAACGCTCGGCGATCAGTTCATGCAGATCCTCGTCGGCGGGCGGACGTAGCGGCTTGAGTCCGAAGTCATCGATGATCAGCAATTCGACGCGCATTAAGCTGGCAAGTCGGCGCTCGTAGGCGCCGGTGGCACGTGCTGCATTCAAGCTCGTGGTGAGCTGGGTGCAGGTGGTGAACAGCACGTCGACGCCTTGACGCACGGCGCAGTGCCCGAGGGCCTGCGCCAAGTGGCTCTTGCCGGTACCGCAAGGCCCGACGATGAGCACCGGCGCATGTTCGCCGAGGTAACGGCCTCCGGCCAGATCGTGCACGAGCGCGCGGTTCAGTTGCGGCAGCCGATCGAAGTCGAATTGCTCCAGTGTCTTGCTGGTGCGGAAGGCGGCGCGGCGCATGCGTAACGCAAACTTCTTCTGTTCACGCCGGGCGACTTCGTCTTCGATCAGCAAAGCCAGGAAGTCGACGTAAGAGAGCTTCGCATCGATCGCTTGGCGGTTGCGCGCTTCGAGCGAGTCGAGGATACCGGACAGACGCAATTGCTTCAGATGCGGGGTCAAGGCTGGCATGGGTTGCATGGCCATCTCCTGGGTTAATGACGCACGTCGGCGTCGGGAGCAAACAGAGACTGTGCGTCGCGAGCGAAACGCGCACCGGGGGCGTGGACGTGTTCGCAGCAATCGCTAAGTGGACGCTGGTCGAAGCCGCCCACGAGGATGGTCTTCACGGTCCGATAGAAGGGACTGGCGTGTGCCAGTGCGCGAGCGCAGGCCGCTTCCAGGCGCGAGGCGCCGTACGGCTTCTGCAAACGCATGACGCCCTGCGCCGCGCGCAAGCGTTCGAGAATGTGATCGGCCAGTAGCAGCTCGATGAGTTCGGCACAAGCCGGTCCCACGCGCGTCGCTTGTTCGAGACACCACTGGCGGTCGTGAGCGAGAAACGCGCGAGCTTCGGGCGGCAGATGGTCACGCACGGTGAGCCGATCGCCGGGACGACGGCCG
>NZ_QRGA01000005.1 GCF_003367175.1 Trinickia dinghuensis
AAAAAAGAGCCCCACCGCCTCCTGTTCGATATCGGGAAAGTGCTTCATCTGCTGCGAGAAAGCGGCGATCGAGTCGTTCAACTCGCTGATCTGTTCGTTGACCGCGACGACGCTCGGATGCGATTGCGAGAAGCGGGTCAGCAGATCTTGCCGTTGTACCTTCAGCTCCAGCAGCTTGGTCTGGGCCGCGCTCGATTGTTGCAGCAGAGATTGGCCTTCGGCGCTCAAGTCGATCGTTCCGTTTTCATCGCGAAAACGGGTGTACTTCTGTTCCGCGCCTTCGAGCTGGGCCTTCAGCTGCGGCAGCTGTTCGTTGAGAAACGCCAGCGATCGCCGGGCTTCGGCCGTCTTCCGATCGACGTTCTGGGCCAGATACGCCGCGCCGATCGTATGCAGGATTTTTCCGCACAGGACGCTATCGGTGCATTCGAGCGATGCCTGAATGACGCCCGAATCCTTGGCCTTTTCCAAAACCTGAAGCTTTTTCTGCAAACGCTCGATCGTATCGAGCCGAGGGTGACGCACGAGCTTGAAGCGAACGCCCGGCTTCGCACGGATCGACGAGACGTTCAGGGTGACGGGGCCATCGGGAAACGAGAACGTTTCTGAAATGCCGACGCGGCCTTCGAACGAAGGCTCGCCGTCGGCCGAACTCAGCCGGTAGATGCCGTTGCCCATGAATTGGAGATCGAGCGCCTTGTCGTAAAGCTTTTGTGGGACTTCGAAGGTGCTGACATCGATGTGCTCGCTTCCCCACGCAAAGCCTCCGAACCCCAGTAACCCCGGCGCCGACAGCGTTCGATTGAACTTCGCCGCGAGTACGCCGATCAGTGGGAAGTACCGCGGTTTGGCGTCGATATCGAGGCGCAGTGCATCGACTGCTTTCGACACGACCAGCCGCGAGTGCAGGATTTCGATTTCGGTCGAGGCTCCAGTCTTGATGTCGAATGCGGACGACACGTCTCCCAGCAGGCTTCTCGACGATTCGGCGCCCTCTTCGATTTGGAACAGCATGTCCGAGTGATAGACGGGTGGGGCGACGAGCGCATACACGGTGCCGAGCAGGACGGCGCTGAGTGCGAATTTGAAAATGAGCGAACGCGCCTCGATCAGGAAATCGGCGTACCGCCTGACGTCGATTTCGTCTTGCGCGAGCGAATTCATCTGCATCTGTTCCATCGGTTTCATCGCGTTTCCTCGGAGATACGGGGTCCTCTCGAACCGTTGGCCCATCGAGCCGCCTTGCTCACCCCGCTGCGCCCCCGATCGACGGGGGGCAACGCGGGCAGGTACAGCTTCATTCGTTACATAGAAGCGCTAGCGAATCGACGAGATTCGCCATCACGCGTTTTCGGTCGAGATTCGTCAGCGCGTATTGGCGCCCTTGCATGCCGTATTGAATTGCCAAGGCGGGTTGATCGATCAACGTCTCGATCGCAGCCGCGAACGCGAGCGGATCGCCGGGGTCGACCGCGAGCCCGCACTGCGCGATCACGGATTTCAATTCGCTGCCTTCCTGCGCTGTCGCCACCACAGGACGCCCGCTGGCCAGCATGCCGGCCAATTTCGACGGCATCACGAGGTCACTGACATCCGCTCGCTGCGGCAACAGATGAACGTCGGCAAAGGCGAGCAGTTCGGCCAAGCGATGTGCCGGCTGCAACGGCAAGAACGTCACGTTATGTAATCCCGCGCATCGTGCTTCGAAGTCGTCGCGGCCCGATCCCTCGCCGCAAAATACGAAGACGATGTCGCTGCGCCGCGCGAGCGTTCGCGCCGCATCGGCGAGTATTTCGAGACCTTGTTTCTGTCCCATGTTTCCGGAGTACAGGCAAACCTTGCTTTCCGGCGAAAGCCCAAGCTCTTCGCAATACCGGTTGTTCGAGATGTCGCCCTCGTGCTCGCCCACGGTGACCCAATTGGGCAGCAGCACGAGCTTTCGGCTGTCGACGCCCTTGGTTGTCGCGAGGTCCAACATTTTTTTCGAGATCGACGAAACGATGTCGAAGCGCCGTATCAGCGCCTGTTCGATGCCGAGCGCCAATTTCTTCAACCACTTGGATTTGATGAGTCCGAGCACGAATGCGGCGTCGACTTCGTAGTCCTGGACGTGCAGCCAGCATTTCGCGCGGGACATCCGCGCGACCGCGAGCGCGGGCATTGCGCACATCAAGCTCGGCTCGACGACCCAAACCACGTCGGGGCGCCAGGCGATGAGCCGCGCCATCGCGGGCAACGCGGCCAACATGAAACTCGCATGATGCAAAAGACGCTTCACGCCGCCCGGCTTCGCCGGCACATACAGAGGACATCTGAATACGCTGACTCTCGGGTGTGGATGCTCGATGGAGTACCGGTTCGAAAAGCCTTTGAAAATACGCCATCCCGGATAGTAGGGCGGGGCCGTCACGACAGCGACTTCGAAGCCGCTGTCCGCAAGCGATTCAACGAGTTCGCCCGAGTATTTGCCGATTCCGGTCAACTCGGGGGCGTAGTTCAACGTACACACGACGACGCGCGATGCCCGCGCGGCGGCGCGACGAGAGGGACTGCGCGCGCTCGATCCGTCATTCGCGCCGCCGGCAAAGTCTTTATGATCCGAAATGTCGCGCATGTCGTGCTCTCCGATTCGAGCCGGCCGCGCGATCGCTCGACCATTCACGTGGTCTCATGATTTTTTGCAAGCCGGAATTCGATTTTTTTAAAACAAACCGCATCGCTCGACACTATCGACGAGAGAATAAATAGGGTAAAAAAGGATGAATAGTATTCTGCGCGGATTCGGTTACAGTTTGTTGTCGGAATGTACTTTGCCTTGATTGCTGCTTTCAACCGAGAAGGCTTCTCGCGGTTCAAAAAGATTCCGCATGGATGGATTGCGATCGGTCTCCGTGTGAAAGGATTGCGTATCGCGCGCGGAAGGAAAGCGAGGTTTGATTACCCGGCAAGGATTTCCGCCATGGATGAAGCCTCCGGCCAAAGACCGATGAACGACCGAATTGGGGGTGACCACGGCCGAACGACCAATGGTCACGCCCATTTGGACGATGGTTCTCGTCGAGATCCATGTGCCGTCCTCCACCACGATGGGCGCTACCCGCAAGTCCATGTTCCCGGATACGTCATGGGAGCCGGCGGTAAGGAACACGCCTTGGGAAATACAGACGTTCGAGCCGATCGTGATCTGCGCCTGGTTATATATCCACACGTCCTCGCCGAGCCAGACGTTGTCGCCTATCGTGAGATTCCATGGATACTTAACGCGAATAGAATGGGGGCAGCGGCAATTTCCGCCGATTTTTGCTCCGAATAGACGCAACAATGCGACACGAATGCGCGAGACCGGCATCAAGCGGTTCTTGATCATCAGCGTTTCAATGACGAACCACAAAGAGACGGTAAGAATACCGCGCTTCGCCTGAAAGTTTCCCTTTCCGGAAAGGCTCAAATCGATGCACTTCATGTTCTATCGAACTCCCCGCGGCTATGCATACTCCCGGCGTCCTACGCTTTCGCGGCCTCGGATAAGAAGCTTTCGTAGGCGCGCCGAATACCGGTCTCGAGGGACGTCGTGTGCTTCCAGCCCAATTTCTGCATGCGTTCCACGCTCAGCAGCTTGCGCGGCGTTCCGTCCGGCTTGCTCGCGTCGAAAACGAGTTCTCCGCGATAGCCCACGATGCGCATGATCATCTCGGCCAACTCGCGGATCGTCACATCCTCGCCGACGCCGATGTTGAACATCCCCTCCGCAACGCCCGACTCCATGAGAAACACGCAGGCGTCGGCTAGGTCGTCGACGTACAGGAATTCACGCCGCGGGCTGCCCGACCCCCACACCGCGACGTGGGGATCGCTTCTCAGCTTGGCCTCGTGTGCTTTGCGAACCAGCGCGGGCAGCACATGGCTCGTTTCCAGATCGTAATTGTCCCGAGGCCCGTAGAGATTCGTGGGCATCGCGCAGACATATCGAGTTCCATACTGCCGGTTGTAGGATTCGCAAAGATTGATGCCGGCAATTTTTGCGATCGCGTAAGGCTGGTTGGTTTTCTCGAGCGGGCCCGTCAGCAGATATTCTTCGACGATCGGCTGGGCGCAGTCGCGCGGATAGATGCACGAGGAACCGAGAAAGAGCAGGCGCTCGACGCCGGCCGAACGAGCCGCCTCGATCACGTTCGCCTCGATCATCAAGTTCTCGTAGATGAACTGCGCAGGGTAGCTGTTGTTTGCGTGGATGCCGCCCACCTTGGCCGCCGCCAGAAAAACGTAGGCGAGTTGCCGCTCGGTAAAGAAGCGCCTCACGGCATGCGGGTCGAGCAGATCGAGCGAGGCTCGGTCGGCGGTGACGATATTCCGGTATCCGTGCCGCTGCAGGCACCGCACGATCGCGGAGCCAACCATGCCGCGATGGCCTGCGACGTAGATCGGCTGATTCTTGTCAGGGGACGGGGGCATCGCTGTCCTCGCGGATCGTTATTCGTTGAACTCGAAAGCCGTGTAGCCGTGATGCTTGACCAATTCGTCCCGCTCTGCGCTGCGCAAATCCTCCCGGACCATCTCGGCCACGAGTTCGGAAAATTGCGTGCTGGGCGTCCAGCCCAGCTTTTGGCGAGCCTTGGTCGCGTCCCCCAGCAGCGTTTGGACCTCGGTCGGCCGGAAATAGCGGGGATCGACGGCCACGATGACCTTGCCATGCGCGTCGTAACCTTTCTCGTTGATCCCGACGCCGCGCCAATCGATCGCGATGCCGAGCTCTCGAGCGGCGGCATCCACGAAGTCGCGCACGCTGTATTGGCTACCGGTTGCGATGACGAAATCCTCGGGCTCGTTCTGTTGCAGCATCATCCATTGCATCTCGACATAGTCGCGCGCGTGTCCCCAGTCGCGCCGTGCGTCGAGGTTGCCGAGATAGAGGCAGTCCTGCACGCCGAGTTTGATACGCGCGAGGGCCCGGGTGATTTTGCGCGTGACGAACGTTTCGCCGCGAATCGGTGATTCATGGTTGAACAGAATACCGTTGCAGGCGTACATGCCGTAAGCCTCGCGATAGTTCACGGTTATCCAATATGCGTACAATTTGGCCACCGCATAAGGCGACCTGGGATAAAACGGCGTGGTTTCGCTTTGCGGAATGTGTTGAACGAGCCCATACAATTCCGATGTCGATGCTTGATAAAAGCGAGTTTTTCTTTCGAGGCCGAGAATGCGAATGGCTTCGAGAAGACGCAGCGTGCCGAGCGCGTCGGAATTAGCCGTATATTCCGGCTCTTCGAACGATACGGCGACGTGGCTCTGAGCGGCCAGGTTGTAGATCTCGTCCGGCTGTACTTGCTGGACGATCCGCACCAAGCTGGACGAGTCGGTGAGGTCGCCGTGGTGCAGGACGAATCGGCGGCACCGCTCGTGCGGTCCTTGATAGAGGTGATCGATGCGGCCGGTATTGAAAAGAGAAGTGCGGCGCTTGACGCCATGCACCATGTAGCCTTTATCGAGCAGCAATTCGGCCAAATAAGCGCCGTCTTGGCCGGTTACGCCGGTAATGAGTGCGACTTTCAAGCGACCTCCCGATGAGATTTTGCGCGTCAATGCGAGGCCAGCCCGGATGTAAATCCAAATGCAGTGGAACCGTGGCCGCGTCGGCGATTTTTGCTTGGGGCAAATATGCCGCGTTGCTTAATGCAACGCAACATCGCCGCGAAAATTGGCGGAAAACAACTATCCGGGTATGCAGCGCGCGTTATGTCGGCATGACTGAAGTGCCAGGTGCCGGCTGAGCCTTAATGCGAGCTCGGCGGGCGCGGGCGGTCTTCGGAATGAAAAATGCGATGTGCCCGGCGCAAGCGCCGGGCACATCGCGTGTGTTACCGCCCTGAGGTTGCTGTCGTTATTGTCCGGTGTAGCCGACGGGCACGGTCACATTGGACGCGATCACGTTGGCGTTGGACGAAACCACGTAGATGGGCGATTCCGTCAAGGTGAGGGTCACCACGCCGTTGATGTATGGCACGGCGGTGGGGTTGCCCATGAGGTCGAACACGGTCACGGTGCCGTTGGTGCCGGGGTTGTCCACGGTGAGCGCGTAGGTCGTGCTGTAGGTGGAGCTGTAGCCGCCGCCGGAAGTCGGCCAGGCCGTGTTGTTGTGGGTCCACAGCGTGGTGATGACCTTGCCGCCGCCCAGTTGCTGGAAGGCGTAGCCATGAACCATCGAGGGCAGATTGTTCAGATATCCGAGCGTCTGGGTGCCGTCGACGATACGGGTGAGGGCGGCGAACGCGACGGCTTCGGGCTTGGGGCTCAGCGTGGTGGCGCCGTACGAGCCTTGCGGATCGACGATGTCGAAGAAGGTGCCGAAGCCCACTTCGCTGGGGTAGTCCGAGCCGTAGAAGAAGTAGGTGACCTGAGCGCCTTCGCCGAGGATGGTCAGATGCGTGCGGACGGCGACGGCCGCTTGCGCATAGAGCTGGTTGGCCGAGGGGCAGTTGGGACCATAAGCCGAGCCGGCGTCGTAGCTGATGCCCACCTCGGTGTTCCACAGGCGCATGTTGGGCTTGACCTGCTGCATTTCGGCACGCAGCGCGCGCATTTGCTGATCGAGCGCGGTGGCGACGTTGGCCGGGTTCGGATCGGTGTCGAATTGCTCGGGCGGATGGCCGGGATTGTTATAGCCGCCGTAGTAGCCGTGCGTGCTGACGCCGTCGATGTAGTTGCCGATGCCGAGCGGAGCGTACGTCTGCAAGAAGCTCAACGTATTGCCGTAGTTCGAAGCCAGCGACGGGTGCGGGCTGGTCGAGCCCATGACGATCGCATTCGGATCGGTCGAGTGCAGGCCGGTGTACACGGCTTTGTACATAGCGACGTAGTTTGCCGCGGAATCGGCCCACTGCGGTTCCCACGTCACCTGGTAGTAGTTGCTTTGCTGATTGGGGAAGTACGCTTGGCGAATGGCGGCCGTATCGGCACCCACGCGTGCCATGTAGCCCTGGTAGTAGCTCATGTAGTTGGCAGTCGGAGCGTAGGTATCGTCTTCGTACGCGCCGGTCGGGCTGGCCCATGCCGGGATGCCGTCGAGGCGGATGAGGCGCATCGTCTTGCCGTTGGTGTACTGGTAGCCGAGATCCGACAGCGAGGGCGTCCAGGAATTGGGGCCGTTGGGCTCCATGAACGAGAGCTGGCGATTGTCGATGGTTTGCGTCACGCCCAGATCGGCGAGCATGGCGTTGTTGCCGTTGAACCCTTGCATGCCGAAGCGATGCTGATCGGTATGCGCGAAGGTGGGGGCAGGCAGGACCGACGATACATTGGGCAGGATGCCGAACGTCGCGATGCCCGTCGGCCGCGTGCCGGCTTCAGGCAGCGTTCCACCCGCGTTGGTCAGCGTGGCGGTGACGGCGAAGTAGCCGCCGGCGCTGGCGGTACACGAGAGGGTGTTCGTCTGCGTGCCGCTGGCAACGGGGAACGAGCCGCTGCCTCTGATGTTGCCCATATAGTCCTGCACCGACCAGGTCACGGTATCGCTCGAAGGCGCATTGGTGGTGAACGCGAGCTGGAAGGTGCTGCCTTGAGCAAACATGCGCGTGCCGTCGGCGCTCGGCGTATCGGCGGTGATCAAGCCGTTGGGCGTGCCGCCGGTCGTGATCGTGGGCGTCGAACATCCCACCGAGCTCGTCGAAGGCGCCGACAAAGTCGTCGCATACCAGCAGCTCTTGGGGTAGCCGTAAGCGGGGTCGGTGGGCGCCACGATGCCGTTGCTGCACGTCACGCCGTTGGTGAACGGTCCGTTGAGCGAGTATTTCAACGGGGCGTAGGTCGTGCCGAATACGACGTACCCTGCGCCCTTGAATGAGCACGCCTGATATTCCGAGGCGCAAAGCGTGTACGTGACGCCGTTGATCTGCAATGTGCTTTGCGCTTGCGCATGCGCATTGGGCGCGCCGAAGATCGCGAATACGCAGAGCAACACCGAGAAGAAATTTAGGATCCCTACCGATATGCTTCGCGTCGGATTGGGAGACGAGGGGTAAAGGGAAGCTCGCATGACGTGGCCTATTCAACTCAAGAAGGTGGAAAAACCGGTTGGAATCGGAGCGCCCGTCACTCGCCCGGGCGGAGTCGAATCCAGTGGTTGGTTCCACGCAAACACTTAGGAGTCCTACACAATGTGAACGGTAATCTGCACTTGGAACCTTGCTACACCGTCAGTATTGTTCAGATGACTTTGGATAAATATCGGGCGCCGCTGAACTATTCGTCATCTGCGAGGACCGATTTCGTCGGGGTTTTCCTACAGTGGCCGGGCGCACACAGCGCGCAATTCGATTGGCCTGTAGCGCCGGGGCGGGAGAAAGCGGGGGCAGGACGTAGGGAGAGCGGAAACGTATGCGGCCATTCGTTGTTTGGAGCGGGTAATTACTACAAAACGGGGACCTTGAAATGCGAGGCATGTGCAGTGGCGCGGGTGGCTGAAGCGATTGGATCGCGAGCGTCGGCGGGAACGCGGGGCAATGGGCGCTGCTTTGCGATGCGTTTTCCCACACTTTCGGCGATAGGGTGCCGCGACATATCCAGGCGAGCTTGCTCGGGGCTGCGATGACCTAATGTTCGCGTCCGCCGATGGCGGGCGCTAGGGGTTATGCGCCATTTTTAGCGCCGATGTTGCGCCGCACCCGGCAAACCCGGATATTTGCCTCGTACTTGGCCCGAATTTACATGGCGGCGTCATTGACGATCGGGGCTTCCCGATTCGATTCGCGGCCGGGCACGAGCATCACACTGCGTGACGAGGCGGCGGCGCAATGCCCGCCGCGGACAACGTAAATTCACGTCCCATACGGGGGAGATATGTATCTGTACAACGCCGGCGGGCTGCGAGCGGCCGCGAAAGGCCACTACTCCGCAGGCCATCAGCCGGACAGTACGCGTGATGGCGCGGGCGCTCGTACCGAGGCAGGTTGCCATATCGGCGTGGTGATCAGCGACGAGTGTTCCTCGAGCGACGTGGCCAACGTCCTGGCGAGAACCTGCGAGCGTTTCGGCGCCGAGATGGGCGGCTCGAATCGAGTCGGCAAGATCAGCATCACGATCATCGCGGGGCGAAGCGGGTTCGTGCTTCGGGAGAACGCATGTCTGCCCGTTTGGTGCGAGGCGATTTACGACGTGGATCCGCTGGATTTTCAATATTTCGTGGTGCCGGAATCGGGCAGCGGAACATTGGAGCCGAGACCCGAGATCGTTTCTTGGCTGGCGCGCGCGGGAGGCGGTGCGAAGATCATCAGGCTTTCGCTCGAAGCGAGCAGCGGCGGGGACGCCTCCGAACAGGCCGCGCGTGAGCCGCGTGAAGCGCGGGCGCCGCGTCGGAGCGAGACGCCGGAAGCGAACCGGCATGCGGCGTGGCAGGAAGAGGTGAACGGCACACGGCCTGCAAGCGAGGCGCAATCCGAGCAGACTCGCCTCGGTGTGCACGCCGTCACATCGTTCGATAAACCCACGCCCAGCGAACGGATCCAGGCAACCGTCGAATGGCTCAATCAGAACTACGGCTCCCGCATTCCCATCTCGAGCATGGCCGAACACGCCTTGATGAGCGAGCGCAATTTCTTGCGGCGCTTCCGCGCGGAGATGGGCCATACGCCACATGACTATCTGTCGAAGATTCGCCTCGAACATGCCTGCAAACTGCTCCTCACCACCGCGCTGCCGGTGGACAAGATCGCGCGGCACTGCGGGCTGTTCAACGGGGACCACCTTCGCAAGCATTTCGTGAAGCAATTCGGTGTGAGCCCTGTCGAATATCGGACGGCTCGTTTCAAGGCACTGCAGTCGCAAGCAGGCGCCGACGCGGACGAGTAGACATGCTTCAACCGTGTTTCTCGACGAGCGGGCCGGATCGGGGCGGGCGCATCCTCTGTGCGCGGTACGCAGCGCCGGGCGATCCGGCGAGTCGCGCGCAACGGGCGATCGAACGATGAAAGGCAGCGAAAAAATCGGGGCGTTGGACATCTACGTTCTGGAGAGCGGCGCCGAACTGGTGGAGCGCGTGCGGCGCTGTTTCAATCGGGTCGACGTCAACGTCATCCCGATCGACGACTTGACGAACTCGCCGGTGCCGAGCGCATTGCGCGTGTCGGTCGCCGTGATCAGCATGTGTGCCGTGGGCGGGTCCGCCGCAATGCTCGACGAATGCCAGCGCGCGAGCGTGATGCCCGTGATCTGGGTGGGCGAGTCGGAGCCGTCGTACGAACACGCGGCGCACACCCATTTACATGTGCTGCCTCTCGGGTTCAGCAGTACCGCGTTGCGTGCGATGGTGGCGAAACTGGCCGCTCAGGCGCGTTCGCCCGCACCGGATCCCCGCGCGACGAGCCCTTTCATCGCTCACGCCGCTTGCATGAGTGCGTTGCTGCACGAAATCGACATGTTCGCCGACTGCGACACCAACGTGCTGATCCACGGCGAAACCGGCGTCGGCAAGGAACGCGTGGCCAAGCTCTTGCACGCGAAGCATGCGCGGCGCAGCCGAGAGGCGTTCGTCGCCGTCAACTGCGGAGCGATTCCCGACGGCCTGTTCGAATCGCACTTTTTCGGCCACGCGAAGGGGGCGTTCACGGGCGCGGCCGGTGTGCACCGGGGCTATTTCGAGCAAGCCGACGAAGGCACCCTCTTTCTCGACGAAATCGGCGATCTCCCGCTCCATCAGCAAGTGAAGCTCTTGCGCGTGCTCGAGGACGGCGCCGTCACGCGCGTCGGCTCGACCGCGTCCATCAAGGTGAATCTGCGCGTGCTCGCGGCGACGAACAAGGATTTGCCCCGCCTCGTGGCGGGAGGTTCGTTCAGGGCCGATCTTTACTATCGACTGGCCGTCATCGAGGTGCACGTACCGTCGCTCCAAGAGCGCGGGGCGGCCGACAAAATCGGCATCTTCAGATCGGTGATCGGCACCGTGTTCGGCGAGGAACTGCTTGCGACGTTGCCGGACATGCCGCCGTGGCTGATCGACGCGATCTCGAAGATGCGCTTTCCCGGCAACGTGCGCGAGCTGCGCAACCTCGCCGAACGCATCGGCGTGACCGTGAGACAAATGCGCGCCTGGGATCCGCAGCGGCTACAGGTGCTGCTGGCGCACGCACGCAGGACGCAGGCTGCGCTCTCCGAGCGCTCGCCCGGCATTGCCCGGTGGGACATGGCCGATCGCACGCGCGTCCTCGACGCGCTCGCGACGAACGGATGGCGGCGCCAGGAAACCGCCCAATACCTGGGTATCAGCCGCAAAGTGTTGTGGGAGAAGATGCGCAAATATGAGATATCCGACACGGAGCGGATGAGCGCGTAGCTTCGAGGGGGCGCTCGACCTCCGCGACCGCCGCCCACCGGTTGTTCATTCGACACTCGGCACTCGGCGAACGCGGCGAAGCCCGCCGCGTTCGTCTCTTCCTCGTGCACTCGCGCGTCTCCATCTCGTTGTTTTGCTTCCTCAAGCTCGCCGACCTGCGGCTGGCTCGCTGGCCGTTCGGATGGCTATCGACGCGGCCCCGCCCAGCGGGAAAATCGCCAGCTATGGCGACGCCGGGAGCGGCAAGGAGCAACCTGAGCATGAAACACGAGATGAAGATGATCGCGTCTTGCGCGGCCAGCAGGACGAGCGCGGAGAGTCGGTGCCGGCTGCATGGGTTGCCTAATCTGCAATCATTGATTAACATGCAATCAATGATTAACGGGGGGCATCGACATGGCAAGTATGACGATTCGCAACATCGACGATCAGCTGAAATCCCGCTTGCGCGTGCAGGCGGCGCATCACGGGCGTTCGATGGAGGACGAGGCGCGGGACATCCTGCGCGCCGCACTGTCGACGGAAGAGGGCGGGCGGCAAAGCCTGATCGAGTCCATCCGCTCCCGGATCGTGCCGCTTGGCGGTGTCGACCTGAATTTGCCGGCTCGCGAGACGATTTCGGACCGAGTGGATTTCGGCGAATGATCGTCCTCGATACCAACATCCTGTCCGAAACGCTGAGATCGGCGCCGGATCCCAGAGTGATCGAGTGGTTTCGCGCCCAGCGGCGCGCCGCGCTTTTTACGACCACCATCACACGTGCCGAGATTTTCTACGGTCTCGGGCTATTGGCGGACGGATCGCGCAAACAAGCGCTGGCCACTGCGGTCGCCGCCATATTCGAAGAGGATTTCGCGGGCAGGTTGTTGAGTTTCGATAGCGACGCGGCGGACATCTACGCTTCCATTGCCGTATCGCGCAGGACTGCCGGAAAGCAGATCAGCCAGTTCGACGCCATGATCGCCGCCGTAGCGCGATCCATCGGCGCGACGCTGGCGACGCGAAACGTCAAGGATTTCGTCGATTGCGGCATTGCGCTCGTCGATCCCTGGACGGACTGACGAAGGCGGAGAGTCCGGGGCGCTTTCTGGCGCCTACTGCCCCCGCCACGGTGCCGTCGGCGCAAATCGCGACGCGATCCAATCGATGAACGCGCGCGTTTTCGCGGGCATCAGCCGGTTCGAGGGAACGACCGCGTAGATCGCGCCTTCGTCTTGCGGCAACCACTGCGTGAGAACGGGCACGAGCGTCCCGGCTGCCAATTCGCGGCCGACGAGCCAATCGGTGCTCAGCATGACGCCTAGGCCGCTCACGGCCGCATGCACGAGTGTTTCGGCATCGTCCGATATCAGCGGGCCGTCCGCGCGGACGGTTACACGTTCTCCCCGCGCATTGCCGAACGTCCAGTACGGATGAGACGCCAGGCCGGTGAATGCGAGGCAAGGCAATCGCCCGAGATCTTCCGGCCGTACCGGTTCGCCGTGACGATCGAGGAAGGCCGGGGCGGCGCACAACAGCCGCCTGCGCGAGGCGATGCGCCGCGCCACGAGCCTCGAATCGGCGAGTTCACCGAGCCGAACGGCCACATCGAATCCGTCGGCCACGAGATCGATGAAGCGATTCGAATACGACGCGTCGATTCTCACTTGCGGGTGAGCCACCATGAATTCGGGCAGATATGGGGCGATCCACATTCGGCCGAACGTTGCCGGTAGCGCGAGCCTGAGCGTCCCGCGCGGCTCGCCTTTGCCGTGCGCCGCCGCTTCCTCCCCGGCATCGGCCAGTGCCGCTGCGATGGCCTGGGCGCGAGCGAGAAAGCCGGCGCCGGCTTCGGTCATGGCGACGTGGCGCGTAGTGCGTGTCAGCAGCCGTACGCCCAGACGCCGCTCCAGCGATTGCACTCGGCGCGACAGCACCGTGGCGTCGCGGCCCAGCACGGCCGCGGCCTTCGTGAACGAGCCCTGTTCCGCCACCGCGGCAAACGCGGCGATTTCGGCGATATGATTTCCGTCAGGCCATTGCTGCATGGTGTGCATGAGTATGATGTACTTCAGTCAGTTTATCCGGTTTGAGTGCACGAGTAATCTTCATTCATCCAAACCGAGAAAACTCAAGGAGCCCAGCCATGCGTGCCATCGAACTCACCGCGCCTTCCCTCGACGCCTTGCGCGCCGTGACCTTGCCGCAACCTCAGCCTGGCCCGGGCGAAGTGCTGGTGCGGATGCGTGCGGCGAGCCTCAATTTCATCGACCTGGCAGTCGCGACCGGCCGGTATCGCGTGCCTCGCTTCCCGGTGATTCCGGTGGCGGACGGCGCGGGCGAAGTTGCCGAGGTCGGGGCAGGGGTATCCGAGTTCGCCGTCGGCGATCGCGTGATCCCTCATTCGAAGCCGCTGTGGGTGGGCGGTCCTGCCCGCGCCGACGTGAGCGCGGCCACGCGCGGCGTCGTGCTTCCCGGCTCGTTGGCCGACTATGCGGTGCTGCCGGCGAGTGCGCTCGTTCCGACGCCTGCCCATTTGAGCGACGAAGCGGCGGCCACGCTGCCGATCGCGGCTACCACGGCTTGGCGCGGCCTGAGGGCGGCTAACGTGCGGCCCGGCTCCGTCGTCGCGCTGATCGGCACGGGCGGGGTCAGCGTGTTCGCCTTGCAGCTCGCCAAGGCGGCGGGCGCGACGGTCGTCATTACGTCGTCGTCCGACGAGAAGCTCGAGCGGGCGAGGGCGCTCGGCGCCGATCATACGATCAACTACCGGCGTACGCCGGCGTGGGACGAGGCCGTGCTCGACATCACGGCAGGCGTGGGCGCCGATCTAGTTGTCGAAACGGGGGGGACGCAAACTTTCGGCCGTTCCGTCAACGCGGCGGCGATCGGCGGAACGGTGTTCGTCATTGGTTTCGTGACAGGGGCGACGGCGTCCGCCGATCTCATGACGATCATGACGAAGGCGTTGAACGTCCAAGGCAACAACACGGGATCGGTGGCCGACTTGCGCGACGTGGCGCGCGCGATCGCGGCGAGCAGGGTCGTGCCGGTCGTCGACACGACGTTCGGCTTCGACGAGGCGCCGCAGGCCTATGCTCATCTCGCGCAAGGCGGACAGCATTTCGGCAAGATCGCGATCGCGCATTAGATTAGTCGCGTGCACGGTACTGCGCTATCACGGCGTCGTGCAGTAGATCGGCGAGCAGGTGGGCGTTCTCGGTGCAGCCGCCGGCGCGGTGCAGCACGACGTCCACCGAACCGAGCGCAGGGCCGCCTTCGAGGACGGACACGCGCTTGGGCACCGCGAGTGCCGTGCGCACCGTGACGCCGAGCCCAGCGCGCGTTCCGCACCACAGGCTGGCGAGGCTCGGTGTGGTCATCGCAAGACGCCATGCGATGCCGGCGCGCGAAAGCGCATCGATCGCCATGTCGCGGAACAGGCAAGGGCCGTCGAAGACGGCCAGCGGCACCGTCGTGTGTGCGCCGGCGCGACGCAGCATCGGCGTGCATCCGAGCCAGACGGCGGGGATCGTGGCGATTCGTTCGGCGCTGCCCGTGCTCCCGCCGGTGGCCGGTACCGCGAACGCCACCGCGGCATCGAGTTTTCCGTTTGCCACATCGGCCGCAAGCTCGACGTTTCTCCCCGCCTTGACCTCGACTTGCACGCGCGGCCGCGCGTCGGCGTAACGCGTCAGTAGGTCTTGCAAGATGACGTCGGCGAAGTCCTGCGGGATGCCCACGCGAACCGCGGCGCGCGTATCGACCGCGCCGAGCGCATCGCCCAGTTCGTCGTTGAGCGCCAGCACGCGGCGCGCGTATTGCAGCAGAACGGTGCCCGCATCGGTCAGCGCCAGTCCTCGGCCCCGGCGTTTGAACAGCCGTTGACCGGCCTGCGATTCGAGTTTTCGCAATTGCATGCTGACAGCCGACGGCGAGCGATGCAGCCGCGCGGCCGCGTGCGAGAAACCGCCGAGCTCCACGCCGGCGACCATCGTGCGCAGCGCATCCATATCGAAATTGAGAGGGTGGGTCATTTTCGATTTCCTGAAGTGGCGGTTTCGAACATTGCGATTTTCAAAACAATAGCAAATCCCTACGATGAGCCGGACTTCCGAATCGCCGCGCCGGATAGGCCGATGCACACGATGCGGAATTCGTGCGGTGCGAGCCGAATCATGACAACGCAAAAGGGGGATGCGATGACGCAGTGGGACACGCCGGTGGGTTTCATCGGCTTGGGCTCGATGGGCGAGCCTATGGCGCTGAATCTGAGGAAGGTGGGCATCCCGCTCGTCGTATGGAACCGGTCGGAGGCCAAGCGGGGCGTACTCGAGCAAGCTGGAGCGCGCGTTGTTGCCGATGCGGCGCAGGTGTTCGAGTGTTGCGGGACGGTGCTGCTGATGCTGGCCAATGCCGAGGCGATCGACTGGGTGCTCGCACGCGGCGAGCCGGCTTTCAGGCAACGTGTGCGGGGGCGCACGATCGTTCATATGGGCACGACGTCCCCCGGCTACTCGGCAGGGCTCGAGCAGTCGATCCGAGCGGCGGGCGGAAGCTACGTCGAGGCCCCGGTATCGGGGTCGCGCAAGCCGGCCGAAGCCGCCCAGCTCGTGGCGATGCTGGCCGGCGAGCGGGGCGCTGTCGACGCCGTTGCACCGCTCGTCGCGGCGATGTGCCGGCAGTCGGAATATTGCGGGGACGTGCCGGCCGCTTTGACGATGAAGCTCGCTGTCAACTTGTTTCTCATCACGATGGTGACGGGGCTCGCCGAGGCCACGCACTTCGCTAGACGGCAGGGATTGGATCTCGCCCGGTTCGTCGCGATCCTCGATGCCGGGCCCATGGCGAGCGACGTGTCGCGCGTGAAGGCCGCGAAGCTGCTGCACGAGAACTTCGGCGAGCAGGCGAGCATCGAGAACGTACTCGACAACAATCGGCTGATCGCCGCGTCGGCGCGGGCCGCGGGGATCGCTTCGCCGCTGCTCGACGTCTGCCATGGGCTGTATGGCGCGACGCGCGAAATGGGATTCGGCGGCGAGGACATGGTGGCCGTCGTGAAGGCGATCGAGGCGATGGAGGCGAAAAGCGAGGGGGCGGACGGGTGACGGCCGCGGGGCAGTGGACGATGATCGCCGCGCGGTATATAAGAGATAGAGGAGGCCTGCGCGGCTATCGGCCTGCATCGCCTCGCCTCGCCCCAAAAGAGAATCGATAGGAACACCCACTATGACGCCCGATCCGAACCGGACCCAGGAAGATTCGAAGAATCCCGATGTCGACCATCTCAACGACGCGCTGAACCATGTCGACACGCTGTTGTCGTCGGGCAATATTGCCGTCAGCGCGGCAAAGGGCATTCTCTACAGTCTGATCGAGACGCTCGGTGCGCTGGTTGGCGATCCGGACCTGCCCGAGCACAGCCGTGCCGGCTACGAAGGCCTGCTGGAGACGGCGCGCGAGATGCGCGCGAAGGTCGGTAAATAACGGGGCACGAACCCGCGAAAAGGCGCCGCTCGAGCGGCGGCGCCGATACCGGCGGAGCGCTGACAGCCGGGGGCGCGCATAGGCGCCGACCCTACGCCGCTGTTATCCGAGCGATAGCTCCAGAAAACCCGATTCGACTCCCTGCTAAAATGCGGACGCCGCAATGTAGTGGATCGCAGATGAAATTGCTTGATGCCTTGGTCGAACAGCGCATTGCCGCTGCCGCCGCGCGTGGCGAGTTCGACGATTTGCCGGGTGCCGGGGCGCCGCTAGACCTAGACGACGACTTGCTCGTGCCCGAGGAAGTCCGTGTCGCCAATCGCATATTGAAAAATGCGGGATTTGTGCCGCCCGCAGTGGAGCAGCTGCGCGCGCTGCGACACCTGCAGGACGAATTGAACGCAGCCGGGGACAACGCGACACGTTGCCGGCTGCAGGCGAAGCTGTTGGCGCTCGATATGGCGCTCGAATCGCTGCGCGGGGCGCCCACCGTGGTGCCGCGCGAGTATTGCCGCCGTATTGCCGAGCGGCTCTCGGAGCGTGTCTTGGCCGGCGATGACGGCGACGGCGAGGACGCGCCCGTCGCCGCGCCCGAGGTAGGGTTTTCGTGAGCGGACCGCTCGCGCCGCCGGCCGCGCAAGATGCTCAAGCATCGGGATCGGGCGGCCTAACCGGCCAAGCGGGAGCCGATACCGAAGCTGGCCGGGCCGTGTCAGAGCGCGACCGCCGCTACATGGCGCTGGCGCTCGATGCCGCACGCTCGGCACGCGCGGCCGGCGAAGTCCCTGTCGGGGCCGTGCTCGTCCGTGGCGACGAGGTTATCGCGACGGGGTTCAACCACCCGATCGGCGGCCATGATCCTTCCGCCCATGCCGAAATGGCCGCGTTGCGCGCGGCCGCTCGATCGCTGCAGAACTACCGGCTGCCCGGCTGCGAACTCTTTGTGACCTTGGAGCCTTGCCTCATGTGTGCCGGGGCCATCATGCACGCGCGGATCGCGCGCGTCGTCTTCGGGGCGCACGATCCGAAGACGGGTGCCTGCGGCAGCGTCGTCGACGCATTCGCCAATCGTCAGCTCAATCACCATACCGAAGTCGAGGGCGGTGTGCTCGCGACCGAGTGCGGCGATGCGCTGAAGTCGTTTTTCGCGGATCGCCGCCGGACCATTCGCGCCGAGCGCATGGCCGCCGCGGCCGACGCCCCGGCGTGCCTGCCCGAACAGCCGGTTTGAGCGGAACGCCGGGGCGCAGGCGCATGCGTATTCGTGCGTACTTCGTGCGTACTCATTGTCCCGAAAATCGACCATGACCCGTTCCCGCACGATCGAGATCGTCGCCCCGTCCGGTTATCCGCCCGACGAATCCGCCGTCGAGCGCGGTATCGCGCGGCTGCGCGCCGACGGTCACCGGGTGGCCGGTGCCTTCGCCGCCGAGCGCCGCCACCAGCGTTTCGGCGGCACCGACGCCCAGCGCGCGCAAGACCTGAACCGGCTTGCCGATCCCGATCGTCCGCTGCCCGATATCGTCCTCGCGTTGCGTGGCGGCTACGGCGCCTCGCGGATTCTCGACTCGCTCGATTACGCGGGGCTCGAACGCCGGCTTGCGGGCGCCTCCGTCGCGATCTGCGGCCACAGCGATTTCACGGCGATTCAACTGGCGCTTTTTGCGCGCGCGGGCATCGTGACGTTCGGCGGCCCGATGCTGACGGCCAACTTCGGCGCGCAGACGTTGAGCGCGTTTACGGCCGAGCACTTTTGGCGCGCGCTCGAATCGCCGGAATTCACCGTCCACGAACCGGTCGCGCAGGCGGACGAAATCGACGTCGACGGTCTGCTCTGGGGCGGTAATCTGGCCATGATCGCTTCGCTTGTCGGCACGCCCTACATGCCGCGGATCGACGGGGGGATTCTGTTCCTGGAAGACGTCAACGAGCACCCGTTCCGCCTCGAGCGGATGTTCTATCAACTCCATCTTTCCGGCATCTTGGCCCGCCAGAAGGCACTCGTGCTCGGCGATTTCACGGGCGGCAAGCTCTCGCCCTACGACAACGGCTACGATTTTTCCACGATGGTCGAGCAGGTCCGCGGCTTCGCCGGGCTGCCGATCGTGACGGGACTGCGGTTCGGCCACGGTGCCGATCTCGTCACGCTTCCATTTGGTGCGCAGGCTCGGCTGCAGGCGGGGCAAGCGGGTTTTTCTCTCACCGTCAGTGGGCATCCCACGCTTCGCTGAAAGGCAACGGGCGACGGGCGCTTCCGCCTGTCGTTCGTCATTCTCATCCAGGATTGTTGACAATTTAAGGGGCCGCCGGTGCCGAAATTCAGGGCGTCGGCTTGCATTCAGTGCGCTTCATTGGTGCGTTTGTGCCTTAAATACCGGATTTGTCGGAAAATTCACCGTTGAGGTGCATCTTTCCGTGCAAAAGAAATTGTTGACAATCTTTATGTCGAATCTAATATACCCAACATGTCGCAAACGAAATTGTCCGAGCCGGCGGCGATCGCCGAACGCATCCGCGATGCCATCCTCGAGCACCGGCTAGAGCCCGGTGCGAAGCTCACGGAGGCGCAGTTGTGCGACGTGTTCGGCGTCAAGCGCGGGCCGGTGCGTCAAGCGTTGTCGCTGCTCGCCACCGAGCATCTCGTTGACTTGGAGCCGAACCGCGGCGCCTTCGTGGCCAGCCCGTCGCTCCAAGAAGTGCACGAGGTGTTCGAGATGCGCCGGATCATCGAGGGTGCGGTGATCGAGCGAGTCTGCCGCAATCAACGCGGGCAGGAAGAGGCGCATTTGAAGGCGATCGCGAAGATGATCGAGCGGGAGCGCAGCGCGTTCGAGCACCGCGATTTTCGTTCGTGGATCCGGTTATCGGGTGAGTTTCATACCGCGCTCGCGCAATTGACGGGCAATCGCGTGCTCTGCAATTGCTTGTCGGGACTCGTGGCGCGCTCGACCTTGATTTCGGCGCTCTACGAGTCGCTCGGCCGCAGTCCGTGCTCGTTCGACGAGCATGCCGAAATCGTCGAAGCGATCGGCTCGGGCGATACGGCCCGAGCGTCGGAGTTGATGGTGCGGCATTTGGAGGCGGTCGAACTGAAGATGCTCGATCGGCCCGCGCGCGGCGCGGCGGATTTGCGGGAAGTCTTCGGCGTTTAAGGCAGCGACGATTCGAATGATGCGGTACGGGCCGTCGGCCCCATGTGATTACTTAGTACAACTAAACATCATCAGGACAATGGCCGCGGAGTGCGCCGACCGCGGCTGCTCGAATATGGCGCTCAATAGCGCGCCGGCATGCGAGCCGTGCCGCGCGGCAACACGCTGGTCCTTTACCGGAGACGCTCATGCCTGAATTGTCCGTACCCACCGATGCCGGCGCCATCGGCCCGTCATCCGCTCGAACCGATGCCGGTTTGCCGGCCGGCTACAGCGAACGTTTATGCAATGCCGATCTGGCGCCGCTGCGCGATCAGCATTGGGGCAGCTACAACATTTTCGCGTTCTGGATGTCGGACGTGCACAGCGTCGGCGGCTACGTCTTTGCCGGCAGCTTGTTCGCGCTCGGGCTCACGAGCTGGCAGGTGCTGATTGCGCTGCTCGTCGGTATCGGCATCGTCAACGTCTTCGCGAACTTGATCGCCAAATCGAGCCAGAGCAACGGCGTGCCGTACCCCGTGATCTGCCGGGCCACGTTCGGCGTGCTCGGCGCCAATATTCCGGCCGTGATTCGCGGGCTCATCGCGGTGGCGTGGTACGGCATCCAAACCTATCTCGCGTCGAGTGCGTTCGTCATCGTCCTGCTCAAATTCGCGCCGCAGCTGATGCCCTATGCCGACGTGCATCACCATGGTTGGCTCGGTTTGTCTACATTGGGCTGGGCCGGCTTCATGCTGCTCTGGGTGCTGCAGGCGCTCGTGTTTTGGAATGGCATGGAGACGATCAAGAAGTTCATCGACTTCGCCGGGCCCGCGGTCTACGTCGTCATGTTCATCCTGGCCGGCTACATGGTATGGCGCGCGGGGATCGCCAACATCAGCCTCAATCTCGGCACCGTGAAATATCACGGCTGGGAAGCATTGCCTGTCACGATCACGGCGATTTCGCTGGTCGTGTCGTACTTCTCCGGGCCGATGCTGAACTTCGGCGATTTTTCCCGGTACTGCAAGAGTTATTCGAGCGTCAAACGCGGCAATTTCTGGGGATTGCCCGTGAATTTCCTCGCCTTCTCGCTCGTGACCGTCATCACGACGTCGGCAACGCTCCCCGTGTTCGGCGAGATGATCACCGACCCGGTCGCGACGGTCGGCCGCATCGATCATCCGTTCGCCGTTGTGCTCGGCGCGCTAACGTTCATGATCGCGACGATCGGCATCAACATCGTCGCGAACTTCGTCTCTCCCGCATTCGACTTCTCCAACGTTGCGCCCAAGCACATCAGCTGGCGCGCGGGTGGCATGGTGGCCGCCGTCGCATCGGTGTTCATCACGCCGTGGAATCTGTTCAACAACCCGGCCGTGATCCACTACACGCTCGATGTATTGGGCTCCTTCATCGGGCCGCTGTACGGCGTGCTGATCGTCGACTACTTCATCGTCAAGCGGCAGCACGTCGTGCTCGACGATCTTTATTCGATGTCGGAGTCGGGCTCGTACTGGTATCGCGGCGGCGTGAACAAGCGTGCCGTCGCGGCCGTGCTGGGGGCTGCGGTCATCGCCGTCGCCTGCGTCATGACACCGGCCCTGGCGTCGCTCGCGAATTTCTCGTGGTTCATCGGCGTTGGATTAGGTGCGGCGTTCTACGGCTTCGCGACGCGCCGTGCCCGCGGCTGAAGTGCGGCGTTTCTTGCATTTGGAGAGCAGGGCAATGAAGATCAAGCTCATCAATCCCAATACGACGGCGCGCATGACCGATACGATGGATAGCTGCGCCCGCGCGGCCGCCGCTGTCGGCACCGGCATCGTGGCGGCCACGTCGACCATGGGGCCGCCGTCGATCGAAAGCTGGTACGACGAGTCGCTCGCGTTGCCGGGTTTGCTGGCCGAAGTGGCGAGCGGCGAGCGCGACGGCGTAGACGGCTACGTGATCGCTTGCTTCGGCGATCCGGGGCTGTTCGCGGCGCGCGAGCTGGCGCGCGGCCCCGTCGTCGGCATCGCGGAGGCCGCGATGCATGCCGCGAGTGTGATCGCACCGAGCTTTTCCGTCGTGACGACGCTTGCGCGCACGACGGGCATGGCGTGGCATCTAGCGGAGCGCTACGGGATGAAGCGGTTTTGCCGCAGCGTGCGCGCGTGCGATGTGGCCGTGCTCGATCTCGATCAGCCGGGGAGCGCGGCACGCCGTTTGATCGTCGATGAATGCCGCCGCGCGCTCGATGAGGACGGCGCCGATGCGATCGTGCTTGGCTGCGCGGGCATGGTCGATCTGGTCAGGGCGATCGAGGATGAGATCGGCGCGCCCGTCGTCGAGGGTGTGACCGCAGCCGTCAAGTGGGTCGAGGCCCTCGTTTCGCTGGGGCTGGGAACCGCCAAGCGGGGCGAGTACGCTCGTCCGCTCGCCAAGCGCTATGACGGGCCGCTGGCCGATTTCAGCCCGCGCGAGGCCTGACGGGCAGCCGGGCGCAGCCTACCCGGCGCCGCCCGTGCCGGCGTACGCTTGCGGCAAGCCGGGGGCGTTGCCGACATACGTTTGCGGTGACCCCCGTTATCGGCCTTGCTGTATGGGCGCGCATGGGTGTTTTCTATACACTGATTCCACCGAATTGACCGTCGCTTGCGGCCGCGCGCATTCTGCGGCACCGCGTCGATCGCCACCTAACGCTTGCCTTGAATTCTTTGCCATGACATCCGACTCCCGCTATCCGCGCGATCTGATCGGCTACGGCCGGCAACCCGTCCAGGCCGATTGGCCGGGGCGCGCCCGCGTCGCCGTTCAATTCGTTCTGAATTATGAAGAAGGCGGCGAAAACTGCGTTCTGCATGGCGATCCGGGCTCCGAGCAGTTCCTCTCAGAGATCGTCGGCGCGGCGGCCTACCCGGCGCGGCACATGAGCATGGAGTCGATCTACGAATACGGATCGCGCGCCGGCGTCTGGCGCATCCTGCGCGAGTTCGAAAAGCGCGGCTTGCCGCTCACCGTATTCGGCGTCGGCATGGCGATCGAGCGCAATCCCGAGGCCGCGCGCGCTTTCGTCGAACTCGGGCACGAAATCGCCTGCCACGGCTGGCGCTGGATCCACTACCAAGACGTGTCGCCCGAGCGCGAGGCCGAGCATATGCGGCTGGGCATGGAGGCGATCGAGCGCGTGACGGGCGTGAAGCCGCTCGGGTGGTACACGGGCCGCGATAGTCCGAACACGCATCGGCTCGTTGCCGAGTACGGCGGCTTTTTGTACGACTCGGACTACTACGGCGATGACCTCCCGTTCTGGACCGAGGTGGAGGTGACGGGCGGCGAAACCCGCCCGCAGCTGATCGTGCCGTACACGCTCGATACGAACGACATGCGTTTCGCGTCGCCGCAAGGCTTCAACACGGCCGACCATTTCTTCACCTATTTGCGCGATGCCTTCGACGTACTGTACGAAGAAGGCGACGAGGCGCCGAAGATGCTCTCGATCGGCATGCATTGCCGGTTGCTGGGGCGGCCCGGACGCTTCCGCGCGCTGCAGCGATTCCTCGATCACATCGAACGGCACGAGCGCGTCTGGGTGACGCGTCGCGTCGACATCGCGCGCCACTGGCACGCGCATCATCCCTATCAGCCCAAAACGGACAGATCACGCGCATGAAGCCGATGCAATACTCGCTGGAACAACTGAATTCGATGCCGCGCGACGCGTTCGAGGCGGCGCTTTCGGGCATCTTCGAACATTCGCCCTGGGTGGCGGAGCAGGCCGCGGCCGCACGGCCGTTCGCGAGCGTCGATGCGTTGTACGCCACGATGCGCGACGTCGTCGCGAACTCGGGCGGCGAGCGTCAGCTTGCGCTCATCAACGCTCACCCGGAACTCGCGGGCAAGGCCGCGGTGCGTGGCGAGCTGACGGCCGAATCGACGCGCGAGCAGAGCGGCGCCGGCCTCGCGCAGTGCACCCAGGAGGAGTTCGACAAGCTGCAGCGCTTGAACGCGGCCTACCGCGAGAAATTCGGCTTTCCGTTCATTCTCGCCGTGCGCGGCTTCGACCGCTTCGGGATCATCGCGAACTTCGAAGCGCGCGTGAACCACTCGCGCGAAGATGAATTGCGCGCAAGCTTGGAGCAGATTTACCGCATCGCACGGTTTCGCATCGACGATCTCGTGACGGCATGAACCCGTGCCGGCCAGCGAGCCGGCACGCGGCGATACGACGTTTCATTCGCAGTACGAACGAATTGACAGACACGAAGGACGAAAACGATGGCTCTCCCGACTCTCGACCCCAACGCTCCCGATTTCACGCGCCGCTACGTCAACCTGGCCGATCCGCGGTTGGGCGCGCAGGCGCTCGAGGCGAGCGACGAATTTTTCGCGCCGAAAGAGCGCATGCTCAATCCGGAGCCGGCCGTGTTCATTCCCGGCAAGTACGACGACCACGGCAAGTGGATGGACGGCTGGGAAACGCGCCGCAAGCGCACGACCGGGTATGACTGGTGCATCGTGAAGCTCGCGCGGGCGGGCGTCGTGAAGGGTCTCGACATCGACACGAGCCACTTCACCGGCAACTTCCCGCCGGCGGCGTCGATCGAGGCCGCGTACGTGCCGGGCGGCGAGCAGCCCGGCGGCTCGACGCAATGGACGGAGATCGTGCCCTCCATGACGCTGCAGGGCAACACGCACCATTACGTCGACGTGGCCGACGGGCAGGCCTACACGCATCTGCGCGTGAACCTGTACCCGGACGGCGGCGTCGCGCGCTTGCGGGTGTACGGCCAGCCGCAAGTGGACTGGACGAACGCGAGCCGCAGCGCGCCCGTCGATCTGGCCGCGATGGAAAACGGGGCCTATGTCGTCGCCGCCAACAATCAGCACTTCGGGGCCGCATCGAACATCCTGATGCCGGGCCGCGGCGTGAACATGGGCGACGGCTGGGAAACGCGCCGCCGCCGCGAACCGGGCAACGACTGGGCCATCATCGCACTGGCGCGTCCCGGCACGATTACGAAGCTCGAAGTGGATACGGCGTTCTTCAAGGGCAACTATCCGGATCGCTGCTCGATCCAGGCGGCCTACGTCACGGGCGGGACCGACAGTTCGCTGATCACGCAGGCGATGTTCTGGCCCACGCTGCTCGGCGAGCAGAAGCTGCAAATGGACAAGCAGCATTTCTTCGAATCGGAAATCGCCGCGATCGGCCCGGTGACGCACCTGCGTCTGAACATCATTCCCGATGGAGGCGTCTCGCGTCTGCGCGCGTGGGGCGTGCTCGCATGAGCAGCACGCTCATGAAGACGTTGACGATCGAGCCGTTGACGCGGGACGCGTTCGCGCCGTTCGGCGACGTCATCGAGCTCGAAGGCGCGCGTCAGATCCCGATCAACCTCGGCACGACGATTCGCTATCACGATCTCGCGCAGGTTGACGTGACGGAAGCGGGCGGACGCACGCTCGTCAACCTGTTCCGCGGCCAGCCGCGCGTGCTGCCTTTCGAAGTGAAGATGCTGGAGCGGCATCCGCTCGGTTCGCAGGCTTTCATCCCGTTGACGGACAAGCCGTACCTCGTCGTCGTGGCGCCGGCCGGCGAACTCGATCCGGAAGGCGTACGCGCGTTCGTTACGAGCGGGTGGCAAGGCGTCAACTACGCGAAAGGCGTCTGGCACCATCCGCTGATCGCGCTCGATGTCGTCAGCGATTTCATCGTCGTCGACCGCGGCGGAGACGGGCACAACTGCGACGAGCAAATGCTGCCCGAATCGGTATGGTTGACCGCCGAGGCCCTGGGCGACGCCGGCCGCTAGCCGTTCCCGCGCCCCCGCAATTCGAACGCCCGTGTGAATCGCACGGGCGTTTTCACATGTTGGGTTCGCGGGCGTAGCCCTCGCACACTCAGCATGTAGGAAAACGCTTACACACGTGCTGCCAGATATTACGAAAGGTTCAGCGGCGGCTGATTTGTTTCCGCGAGGCGCTGGCCGATACTTTCGTCACAGGGAAACGTTCGCTACCGCACATTACGGCACGAAGGTTTCGAACCTTGAGTCACGGAGAGATCGCCATGAGCCGCTTCGCCCAAGACCTCATCGAATTGCAACGCCTCTGTCTCGGCGGTTCCGGTGCGCTTACGCAGCATCTGCTGCGCGAGATCGCCCGCAACCTGATTGCGGCCGGCGTGGCCGATGAGCGCGGCGGCTGCTGAGCGCCACTTCAAGCAAACGTTTGACGCGCGAAAGCGCGTCTTGGACGACGGAAACCGGCTGGCCCGGCTAGGTATCACCGCTAATCCGTCACCTTTTTTATTCGAATCACGAACCCCTGGCAGAGATAGTCATGAACGGTTGCGAGACGCTCGAATCGATCCGCGAAATCAACTTGTCCTACCTTGCGCTTGCGCAACGTCTGCTGCGCACCGACCGCACCGCCGGCATCGAACGGCTGGGGCTGTCTGCGCAAGTCGCCGATGTCATCGCCGATCTGTCGGGGCCGCAACTGCTGAAGCTCGCCGCGTGCGATCAGCTCGTTTGCTTCTTCCGCTTCAACGACCGGTCCATGCTTTCCGCGCTGGCAGCGCCCGCCGCGCGCTCGGCGCGCATGGCGGAACTGGCCGCGCAAGCCGCTTGAACCGTTTGAACCGTTTGAACCGCCTGACGGTGCCCCCGCTGGCCGCGGTAGCGGAGAGATAGGCGGCACCGGACGTACCGGGTCGTCCGGTCGTTTTCGAAAGCGCGCTTGCGCGCACCCCATGCAAAAAGCCCCTCGAGCGCGAATGAGCGCCGAGGGGCTTTGCTTCGTCCGTTCCCGATAAACTCAGCCGCCCATGAACGGCGGCGGCTGAGTTTATCGATGGGGGCCTCGTTCGTCCGGGCCCTTTCGTTACTGCTGCTTGCCCGAGTTGAACCAAGCGGCGATCTTCTCGCGCTCGTCAGGCGTCATTTTGGTCACGTTGCCGAGCGGCATCGCTTTCAGCACGACAGCCTGTTCGTACAGCCGCTGCGCATTCGTCGAAATTTCCTGAGGCGTGTCGAACATGACACCGGCCGGGGCGCTTCCCATCAACGTCGGATGGGCCGAGTGGCACTCCATGCAACGCTGCTGCAGGATCGGCTGGATATCGGCCAGCTTGACGGCCGGTGCATTGGCGGCTTGCGCTTCGGGCACCACGGGATGCGGCAGCGTGACAGCCAGGGCCGCCGCGAGCAGCGCGACGCCGCCTACCGGCAGGTACCACAGCACGTGGCCGCGATGGCGCATGACGAAGAACTGGCGAATCAGCGCGCCGGCGAACATGATGACCGCCAGGATGGCCCAGTTGTACGAGTGCGTGTACGTCATCGCGTAGTGGTTCGACAGCATCGCGAATACCACGGGCAGCGTGAAGTACGTGTTGTGCACCGAGCGTTGCTTGCCGCGCTTGCCGTAGATCGGATTCGGCGCGTCGCCCTTGAGCATCGCGTTCACCATCTTGCGCTGGCCCGGGATGATGACGAAGAACACGTTGGCCGACATGATCGTCGCGAGCATCGCGCCCACGATCAGATAGGCGGCGCGTCCCGAGAAGACGTGGCAAGCGAGATAGGCGGCGGCGAGGACGTACAAGCCCACGGCGATGCCGAGCACGCCGTCCTTGTTGCCGAGCAGGCGGCACAGCGAGTCGTACACGATCCAGCCCGCGGCCAAGAAGCACAGCGCGGCGGCTACGGCTTCGACCGGCGACATGGCGAGCACGTTCGGATCGATGAGGTACGTGCTCGGCGAGAGCAGGTACAGCACGGTGAACAGGCCGAAACCGGACATCCACGTGGTGTACGACGGCCACTTCGACCAGTGCAGGTCGTCCGGCATCTGCGCCGGCGCGACCATGTACTTTTGCATGTTGTAGAAGCCGCCGCCGTGGACGTGCCACAGCTCGCCGAATACGCCGCGCTCCTGCAGCACGGGGTCTTTCGGCTTCTTCAAGCTGTTGTCGAGCGCGACGAAATAGAACGATTCGCCGATCCATGCAATTGCGGCGATGACGTGCAGCCAGCGAATCGTCAGATTCAGCCAGTCGGTGATAAAGCCTTCCATAATGCCTCCAAGCTCCTGATGTCGTTGGTATGTGGGTTGTTCAGCTGCCGCGATAGGTGCTATAAGCCCACGGAGAGACCAGGAGCGGCACGTGATAGTGCGCTGCCGCGTCGGCGATGCCGAAGCGCAGCGCGACGCGATCGACGAAGCGCGGCTCGGGCACGCTTACGCCTGCCGCGGCGAAGTAGTCGCCCGCGTTGAATACGAGTTCGTATTCGCCGGGAACCATGGCATCGCCTTCGAGAATCGGCTTGTCGCAACGGCCGTCGTCATTGGTGACGGTGCGCGCGAGCGAGCGCCGCGCGTCGCCTTCGAGCTTGAACAGCTCGACCGCGATGCCGGCGCCGGGGCGGCCGTGCGCCGTGTCCAGAACGTGGGTAGTCAGCTTGCCCATTCGCAGTTTTCCTTGTGATGAATGCGAAAAGTGTCGTGCAGCGACCCGATCCAATACGCAAGCGGCGGATCGAGGCTCCACGTCAGTGGCTACATACCCGTCGGCGATTTGATGCGAGCGCCGTGTCGCCATTCTAAGAAGTTGCGGACGGCTCGCGCGCTCGCGATATGAAAGATAAGGGCGCACGCATGAGGACGGGGGCCGCGCGGCGCGAAAAACGAGGCTCGCCCGGCGAAAACGCCATCAATATATCGAAACGGTGAGGGTGGGTATCGCTCCCGCATATATTGCCAGCGCTATTTTGGCTCCCGATCGTTATGCCCATGCCTTTATCGACACCTCATCAACGCGGAATCATCCAATGACGAACGAACAGCCCATGCACGCAACCGGTGCGGCGCGCCCAAGAACGATGCTCGTCAAGCACGCCGACGTGCTCGTGACCATGGACGGCGCGCGCCGGGAATTGACGGATGCCGGGCTATTCATCGAGGGCAACCGGATCGTGGCGGTCGGCGCGACGAGCGAGTTGCCGAGCACGGCCGACGAGGTGCTGGACCTGCGCGGGCACTTGGTCATGCCGGGGCTCGTGAACACGCACCACCACATGTACCAGAGCCTGACCCGCGCGGTGCCCGCGGCGCAGAACGCCGAGCTGTTCGGCTGGCTGACGAGCCTCTACAAGATCTGGGCCCATTTGACCCCCGAGATGATCGAGGTGTCCACGCTCACGGCGATGGCCGAACTGCTGCTTTCGGGCTGCACGACCTCGAGCGACCACCTTTATATCTATCCGAACGGCAGCCGCCTCGACGACAGCATCGCCGCCGCCGCGCGGATCGGGATGCGTTTTCACGCAAGCCGCGGCAGCATGAGCGTCGGGCAGAAGGATGGCGGTCTGCCCCCCGATTCGGTGGTCGAGCGCGAAGACGACATCCTCGCCGACACGCAGCGGTTGATCGAGACCTATCACGACGAGGGTCGCTACGCGATGTTGCGCGTGGTCGTCGCGCCGTGTTCGCCGTTTTCCGTGAGCCGCGATCTGATGCGCGAATCGGCGACGCTTGCGCGGCAATACGGTGTGTCGATGCATACGCACCTGGCGGAGAACGTGAACGACGTGGCCTATAGCCGCGAGCGTTTCGGCATGACGCCCGCCGAATACGCGGAGGATCTCGGCTGGGTCGGCGCCGACGTCTGGCACGCGCACTGTGTCCAACTCGACGCGTCCGGCATCGCGCTGTTCGCGCGCACCCGTACCGGGGTCGCGCATTGCCCGTGCTCGAACATGCGGCTTGCCTCCGGCATCGCCCCGATTCGACGGATGCGCGATGCGGGCGTACCGGTCGGGCTCGGCGTGGACGGCTCGGCGTCGAACGACGGCGCCCACCTCGTAGGCGAGGCGCGGCAGGCGATGCTGCTGCAGCGGGTGGGATTCGGCCCCGACGCGATGAGCGCGCGGGAGGCCTTGGAATTGGCCACGCTCGGCGGGGCCGCGGTGCTCGGGCGCGACGATATCGGCGCGCTCGCCCCGGGGATGGCGGCGGACTTCGTCGCGTTCGATCTGCGTCAGGCAAGTTTCGCGGGCGCACTGCACGATCCGGTGGCGGCGCTCGTGTTCTGCGCGCCGCCGCAGGTGTCGCTGAGCGTCATCAACGGCAGGGTCGTGGTGCGGGACGGGCGCTTGGCGACGCTCGAACTCGCGCCGCTGCTCGAGCGGCACAACGCGCTTGCGCGCTCGCTCGGCGAGGCGGCACGCGCGTCATAGGGCATAAGGCGTGCGGCGTGGGGCGGGTGGGCCGCCGTTTGGAGCGGGGCGGCCGAGGCCGCCGCCGCGCGGTCAGGGCCGGTAGCCCGGTAGCCCGGGAGGCCGTCAGGAGCGGTCCACGAGCGTGCGCGTCGCATCGGCGACGAGGCTGCGCAGCCAGCGCACTTCGTCGGAGTAATGGCAGCGCTCGTGCCAGAGCTGGTAGTACTGCATCGGCGGAAAGTCGAGCGGGGCGGGCAAGACCGTCAGCGGCAGGAACTTGGCGTAGTGATCGGCGAACAGCCGTGTCGTCGTGAACAGGAGGTCCGATTTGACCAGTACGTACGGTGCGAGATTGAAGTACGGCAACGTGACGACGACATGGCGTTTGAGCCGTTCGCGCGCGAGGTGAACGTCGATCGCGCCGCGCTGGCCCACGGAATACGGCGTCGGCGCGAGGTGCGGGGCGTTCAGGTACTGGTCGAGCGTGAGCGTGCCGCGCTTGGCGAACGGGTGCGTGGTGCTCATCAGGCACACGATCTCGTCGACGAACAGGTTCGACAAGTGCAGCTGCTCGGGCGGCTCGGGCCAGTTGCCGATGACGACATCGAGCTTGCCGTCTTCCAGCGCAAGTTCGTAGTCGAACGAGGGGCCGAGCGAATGGAATTCGAGTTGCGCGTTCGGCGCCGCCTGCCGGAAACGTTCGACGATGGTCGGCACGAACAAGACGTTCAGGTAGTCGGGACAGCCGATCCGGTAGCAGCGGATCGACGTGGCGGGATCGAAGTTGTGCTGCTGGAAGCGAATCCGCTCGATTTCGCGCAAGGCGTTCTGGACGGGCTCGAGCAGGCGCAGGCCGTACTCGGTCGGTACCATGCCGGACTTGCCGCGCACGAGCAGCGGATCGCCCGTGATGTCGCGCAGGCGGCGCAGCGCGGCGCTGATGGCCGGCTGCGATTGGTTCAGCTTGACGGCCGCGCGCGTAACGCTGCGCTCCATCAAGAGGGTGTGCAAGACGCGCAATAAATACGTGTCGATCGCCTCGCGTTGCTGACTCATGAAATGCTCCGATATATGTTTCGGCTGATGCTGCAGGGGTGGGGATATCAGACTTTTAATATGAGCAACAGCGCGCGTCAAGCGCGCAAATACCCGTGTGGCGCAACGGCGAAATCGAGTATCCGCACGATATTGTCGGCTCGACGCTCGCCCGCGATTTGGGTATTGTCAGGCCACGGCCGCGCGCCGGACGGCGCTAGGCGGCGCCGGGCCGGCGTGAGCGGCCAGATGGACGGGGAGCGCGGCGGGCGGTGAGCACGTTGCGCGGAAGCAAATAAGCAGTCGGGTTTGGCGGATCTCATGGGCGATCATTCAATCTTGGGCGGCCGGGCGGGCGAGCACTCGCAGGCCGCGCCGCGTCTCGCGCTGACGGGTATCAGCAAGCAATATCCGTCGGTGAAGGCGAACGACGACGTGCATCTCGTCGTGGCGCCGGGCGAGATCCACGCCGTGCTCGGCGAAAACGGCGCCGGCAAGAGCACGCTGATGAAAATCATCTACGGCTCGGTGCGGCCCGATGCCGGCGAGATCCGGTGGGAGGGCGATCCGGTCGAGATCGCGAGCCCGGCGCAGGCGCGCAAGCTCGGGATCGGGATGGTCTTTCAGCATTTCTCGCTGTTCGAGACGCTGACGGTGGGCGAGAACATCGCGCTGGCGCTCGACGAACCGTTCGATCTGGCCGCGCTCGCCAAGCGCATTCGCGACGTCTCGGCCGAGTACGGCCTCGACATCGATCCGCAGCGGCACGTGCACAGCCTGACCGTGGGCGAGCGCCAGCGCGTCGAGATCGTGCGCTGCCTGCTGCAGCACCCGCGGCTCTTGATCATGGACGAGCCGACCTCGGTGCTGACGCCGCAGGCCGTGCGCAAGCTGTTCGAGACGCTCAAACGCCTGGCCGCCCAAGGCTGCAGCGTGCTCTACATCAGCCACAAGCTCGACGAGATCCGAGAACTCTGCGATACGGCCACCGTCATGCGCGGCGGCCGCGTCACGGGGCACGTCAAGCCGCGCGAGGAGACGAACGAATCGCTCGCGCAGCTGATGGTCGGCCATGCGCTGCCCGATTACACGCGCCGCGCGCATGCGCCGGGCGAGGCCTTGCTCAGCGTCAAGCGCCTGTCGGTCGCGAGCGACGATCCGTTCGGCACGTCGCTCGAGAACGTGGCGTTCGACGTGCACGCGGGCGAGATCTTCGGGATTGCCGGGGTGTCGGGCAACGGGCAGGCCGAACTGCTGGCGGCGCTTTCCGGCGAGAAGCGCAGTGCCGGCGAGCCCGACGCCGTGACGATCTGCGGCAAGCGGGCGGGGCGCCTTTCGGCCGGCGCGCGACGTCGCCTCGGCTTTGCGTTCGTGCCGGAGGAACGCCTTGGGCGGGGCGCGGTACCGGCGATGTCGCTCGTCGACAACGCGCTGCTCACCGCGCATCGCCAGCCCGGCATGGTTCGCCATGGCTGGATCGGGACGCGCGCGATGCGTGCGTTCGCGACTCGCTGCATCGAAGCGTTCGACGTGCGCTGCGGCGGGCCCGATGCGCTCGCGCAGTCGCTCTCGGGCGGCAATCTCCAGAAGTACATCGTCGGCCGCGAAGTGCTGCAAGCGCCCAAGGTGCTCGTGGTGGCGCAGCCGACCTGGGGCGTCGACGTGGGCGCTGCCGCGTTCATTCGGCAGCAGTTGCTCGATCTGTCGGCCAAGGGCGTGGCCGTGCTCGTGATCTCCGAGGAACTCGACGAACTCTTCGACATCTGCGACCGGATTGCCGTTCTCGCGCGCGGACGCTTGTCGCCGGCGCGCAAGACAGGCGAGACGAACGCCGAGGAAATCGGCTTATGGATGGCGGGCTTGTTCGGCGATCACGGCGCGGCGCCGCCCGCCGAGCAGCCCGTGCATGCCTGACCGCCGCGCCGGCGTCGCGTCGCTGCCCGGGCACGACGTTCGAACGAACGGGACGGCGCGGCAGGTAGAGGCATATAGGGGCAGGTAGAGATCGACGCAAATCGACGCAGTACACGTACTGACACTCGAACAACGAACGCTCGAAAAGAAACAGATCATGTATTTTCCTTACCGACTCGAAGCACGCCCGACGCCATCGCGCGCGATGCGGCTCGCCGTCCCCATCATCGCGGCGCTGCTCACGCTCGCGATCGGCTTTCTGATCTTCGGTCTCGTCGGGCGCGATCCCGTGCAGGCGATGCGGGCCTTCTTCATCGATCCGCTTTCCGACGTCAACGGCTGGTCCGAACTGCTGCTCAAAGCTTCGCCGCTGTGTCTGATCGGCCTCGGCCTTGCCGTCGGCTATCGCGCGAACGTCTGGAACATCGGCGCCGAGGGGCAGATGCTCGCGGGCGGCATCGCGGCGAGCGGCGTCGCGATCCACTTCGATCAAGCGAGCGGCGCGTGGATCCTGTTCTTGATGATGGGCGCGGGCATCGTCGGCGGCATGCTGTGGGCCTCGATTCCGGCGTTTCTGAAGACGCGCTTCAATACCAACGAAATCCTGACGAGCCTCATGCTGACGTATGTGGCCACGCAGCTCCTGATCTATCTCGTGAGCGGTCCTTGGCGCGATCCGCAAGGGATGAACTTTCCGATTTCGGAGATGTTCTCGGGCGACGCGCTCTATCCGACCTTCGGCGGCGATTGGCACTGGCACTGGCTGCGCGGGACGCGGCTCAACGCATCGATCTTTCTGACGCTGGCCGCCATTCCCGCCGTCTGGCTCTTTATGCGCAAGAGCTTCGCGGGTTTTCGGATGAGCGTCGGGGGGCTGGCGCCGCTGGCGGCGCGCTATGCGGGCTTCTCCGATTCGCGCACGGTGTGGATGTCTCTGCTCGTCAGCGGAGCCCTCGCCGGGCTCGCGGGCATGGGCGAGATCGCCGGGCCGATCGGGCAGTTGCAGGCGACGTGGTCTCCGGGCTACGGGTTCACGGCGATCATCGTCGTCTTCGTCGGCCGGCTGCATCCCATCGGCATCGTGCTCGCGAGCTTGCTGATGGCGCTGCTCTATCTGGGCGGGGAGGCGGTTCAGACCTCGATGCAATTGCCGCAGGCGCTGTCGGGTGTGTTCCAAGGGCTGCTGCTGTTCTGTCTGCTAGGCGCGGATCTATTCGTCAATTACCGGGTGCGACGCGTGGCGCGCGTCGCACATGGATGATCGAGCGCCGCGCTGTCGGGCGACCGACAACCTGACGACCTGCCGGCCGGACGACACCCGCCGATCGAAATAGAACGCGATACACGCGATAGAGAAAGAACGAACGACCATGGATATTCAACAAGCCGGCTCGCTTGCGTCGAGCGCCGTCGTGGCCGCCATTCCGCTGATGTTCGCCGGGCTCGGCGAGCTCGTCACCGAAAAATCGGGCGTGCTCAATCTCGGCGTGGAAGGGATGATGCTGATGGGCGCCGTGACGGGCTATGCGGTCACCGCCGTGACGGGCCACCCTTGGCTCGGCGTGGCGGCGGCGATCGGAGCGGGCGCCGCGATGGCGCTGCTGTTCGCGTTTCTCACGCTCACGATGCTCGCCAATCAAGTGGCGACCGGGCTATCGCTGGCGATCTTCGGCACCGGGCTCTCCGCGTACGTCGGCAAGCCGTACACGTCGGCATCGGTCAGCGCCACGATCGATGCGTGGCCGATCCCGGGGCTCGCCCATGTGCCCGTGCTCGGGCCCGCGCTGTTTTCGCTGACGCCGCTCGGGTATCTCGCGTTCGCGATGTTCGCGCTCGTGGCCTGGTTTCTCTATCGCACGCGCGCCGGGCTCGTGCTGCGCTCGGTCGGCGAATCGCCGAGCGTCGCTCATTCGGTCGGCTTTCCCGTGATCGGCGTGCGCTACGGCGCGACGCTGTTCGGCGGTGCGATGGCGGGGCTCGGAGGCGGCTACTACTCGATCGTCTATCTGCATCTGTGGCAAGAGCAGTTGACGTCGGGGCGCGGCTGGATCGCGCTCGCGCTCGTCGTGTTCGCCACCTGGCGGCCCGCCCGGCTGCTCATCGGCGCGCTGCTGTTCGGCGCGGTCACGGGGCTGCAGTTCTATGCCCAGGCCGTGGGCGTGCCCGTGCCGACGCAATTCCTCGCGATGCTGCCGTACCTCGCGACGATCGTCGTGCTGGCCGTCATTTCGCGCAATCCGAACACGATCAAGCTCAATGCGCCGGGATCGCTCGGCAAGGCGTTTTACGCGACGAGCTGATCGTACGCGGCCCTGCGCAGTCCTACGCGCCCAACCCGGCTCGACGGCAGGCCGTGCGCTTGCCCGACCGTTTCACCCACACCACTGGAGAAGTCAGATGAGAAGAAAAACGTTGACCTCGCTCGCCGCCTGCGCGGCGCTCGCGCTGGGTGCCGCGCTCGCGCCCGCGGCGCAGGCGGCCGACGTGCCCGGTGTCGCGTTCGTGTACCTGGGCAACCCCGGCGACGCCGGCTGGACCTTTGCCCACGATCAAGGCTCGAAGCAGGTCGAGGCCAAGTTCGGCAACAAGATCAAGATCACGCGTGTCGAGGACGTGCCCGAGTCGGCCGATTCCGAGCGCGTGTTCCGCGATTTGGCAAGCAAGGGCAACAAGATCATCTTCGGGACGAGCTTCGGCTATCAGGACTTCGAACTGAAGGTCGCGAAAGATTTCCCGGATACCGTGTTCCTGCACGCGACGGGCTACAAGAAGGCGAAGAATTTCGGCACGTACGACGTACGCATGTACCAGGGTGCGTATCTCGCCGGCGTCGTCGCGGGCCACATGACGAAGACGAACACGCTCGGTTTCGTCGCGTCGGTGCCGATCCCCGAAGTGGTGCGCAACATCAATGCGTACACGCTCGGTGCGCGTTCGGTCAATCCGAAGGTGCACACGAAGGTCATCTGGATCAACAGCTGGTTCGACCCGGGCAAGGAGAAGCAGGCCGCCGAGACGCTGATCAGCCAGGGCGCCGACGTGCTGCTGCAGAACACCGACTCGAGCGCCACGCTCGCGACGGCCGAAGAAAAACACGTGCACGCGTTCGGCTGGGACTCCGACATGAAGAAGTTCGGGCCCGATGCGGCCCTGGGCTCGGTCGTCGCGCACTGGGGCGTCTACTACCAGGCCGTGATCCAGCAAGTGCTCGACGGCAAGTGGAAGAACGATCCGATCTGGTGGGGGCTGCCTCAGCAAGCGGTGGATCTCGAAGACTTGAACACGGCGGTGCCCGCCGACGCTCGCGCGGACGAGAAGAAGGCGCATGACGACATCGCCAGCGGCAAGCGCGACGTCTTCACGGGCCCGATCAAGGATCAATCGGGCGCGATCAAGGTGCCGGCCGGCAAGACTCTCGCCGATTCCGAACTGCAGCGCCTCAATTGGTACGTCGAAGGCGTGGACGGCACGCTGCCGCACTAGCTGGCGGGCCCGGCACGGGCGGGTGTGCTTAGGGGCGGACGGCGCAGCGCAAAGCTGCCCGCCGCCCGTCGGCATTATTCCAGGCGGATGCCCACCTTGAGCGTCACCTGCCAATGCGCGACAGTGCCGTTTTCGATGTGCCCGCGCGTCTCGGTGACCTCGAACCAGTGCAAATTGCGCATCGTTTTCGACGCGCGGTCGATCGCGCATCGGATGGCGTCGTCGGTCGATTTCGTCGACGAGCCGGTCAGTTCGATGTACTTGTAGACGTGGTCGTTCATGAGTCGTCTCCGTTTCTCGCCGAGAATGAGTAGACCAGTATAGGCAACGACGTTCGCGCATGCCGATCGCTGCGTGCGATGTCGCGCCTACCTTGCCTGCCCGTTTGGGGGCATGCCCCGTTTTCATCGAAGGAGAGAAGGAACGATGGACATTGGATTTTGCGGACCGGGCCTCATGGGGGCGCCGATGATTCGGCACCTGCTGCGTGCGGGGCATACGGTCTGGGTCTGGAACCGCACCCGCGAGAAGGCGCAGGCGCTCGCGGCCGACGGCGCGCGCGTCGCAGATACGCCGCGCGAGCTCGTCGCGCACGCGCAGGGCGTTTTTCTATGCCTATCGGACACGCATGCCGTCGAGGAGGTCGTGTTCGGGCTCGGCGGCTTGCTCGGCGAGGACACGGCCGACGCCGGCGCCGGCCGCGTGCGCTGGATCGTCGATCATTCGAGCATCGCGCCCGCGTCCACGCGTGAGTTTGCCGAGCGCGTCGCACGCCACGGCATCGGCTGGATCGATGCGCCGGTTTCGGGCGGCGTACCCGGGGCCGAGGCCGGCACGCTCGCGGTCATGGCCGGCGGTGCCGCGGCCGACGTCGCGGCGGTCGAGCCCGTCATCGGTGCTTACGCCGCTCGCCTCACGCACATGGGCGAGGCGGGCGCGGGCCAGATGACGAAGCTGTGCAATCAGGCGATCGTCTGCGCGACGGTGGCCGGCATTGCCGAAGCAGTCGGGCTCGCGCAGGCGGCCGGCATCGATGCCTCGCGGCTGCCCGAGGCGCTGGCGGGCGGTTGGGCCGATTCGGTCCTGCTGCGCACGTTCGTGCCGCGCATGACCGAGGCGGGCCTCGCCCCCATCGGTTCCCTGAAAACCTTTCAAAAGGATATCGACACGGTGGCCGCGGCGGCGCAATCGACGGGCGCCGCGATGCCCGTGGTGGGCGCGGTGCAGCAGGTACTGCGTTTGGGCGCGGCGATGGGACTCGGCGAGGCCGATCTGGCGGCATTTATCGACATTGTGCGGCCGCAGGCGCGCGCCGCGCAGCGCAAGCACTAAGGCGCATCGAGGCACACTCAGGCCTCGGGCGGGCCCGGCCGCCGGTGCGCGATGGCTTCGTCAGCGGAACGAGCGCGGTGTCGCGTCGCCGGCGTTCTGACGGCGCGGGCCGTGCGCCGCGGCGCCCGCACCGAACTCGGGCAGGATTTTCGCGCGTGCCTGGCTGGCGAAGACGAGGAAGCCGAACCCGTTCGTCTCGTACCAATAGCCGCCGTTCTCGAGGCCTTCAAGCGGCTGCTCGAGCGCGTTGGCGATCGATTCGATGCAACGCCGGCGCAACTCGTCGACGTCGGGATAGGGCGGTTGCGCGCCGCGCACCGTGCACAGCAGCACATCGAGGCCCGGCAAGACGTGTTCGTAGAGCACGGGCTCGTCCTGCGAGCGGGCTCGGGCGATTTTCGTATCGAGCTGGACAAACGGTTTGAACTGGCGCAGCACGGCGAAGAACGATTCTTTGCTGTCCGCACTCGCGCGCCTGCGCTTTCTCGGGAAGGACATAAACATTCGCCTGAAAAAGAGTTGCAAGAAACACAGCGTCCTCATGCGACCACTCCCGGCTCTCGCGCGCCGCACGTCCGATCTTTTATAGCATACGAAATCGTGGGATTCACGGCCGATGATTCGTTCGCCCGCATCCCCGACGCCCATATGCAGTCATGTCGAAGCGGTGCATGACGTGCGCCGCACCGCGCTCGACATCTATGGCAATAATAGGCCCGAGTTTCGCCGGCGTGCTGGCCTAACTCATAAAAAATGCCAACTTCTGTGCGCACACGCGCCTCTATATATCGTCCGTTGAAATATCTTGAAACAGCACGGATAATGGTCCGGTTTCACTCTTGCATGACGTGCAATGCAAGTGCCGTGCCGCGCCACAGCGGTATGCGACTTCGAGGGGCCGCCAAGGACGCATGAAACTATTCACTAAGGGGCTGCTGCTGATTGCCGTGCCGAGCTTGGTCGAGCTTGCGCTGGTCGGCATGCTGTCGAAGACGCAGGAGCAGGCGACGCAGGCGGCGCAATGGGCGTCGCACAGCAAACAGGTGCTCTATCAGGCGTCGGTCATCGTCGATCCGCTTCTGCGCGAAGCCGCGCGCGTGCGCTCGGGGCTGATTCTCGGCGATGCCTCCTTCTTGGACAGACAGGTCGTTTGGGTCGACCTCGGCGACCGGCTTTCGCGTCTCGAAAAGCTCGTCGCCGACGATCCCCTTCAAGTGGAGCGCGTGCGTCGCATGCGCGAAGCGGTGAACGCCTACCGGGCGGAAACGGACCAGCTCTATAGCGCATTGCACGACGGCAAGCATTCGCCGCTGACCTCGTTCGACAGCGCGCCGCTGCCGCCGCAGATCCAGGCGTTTCGCGACGAGCTGGGCGCATTCGTCGCAGACGAATCGCGGCTCGATACCGAGCGCAGCGCGCAGTTGGCCGCGACGCGCGAGCAGCAGCGCTATGCGCTGATCGCCGCGATCGCCGGTTCGATGCTGATCTGGGCCATCGCGGCACTCGCATTCGCGGGCAATATCGGGCGGCGCTTGCGGACGCTGACGGCCAATGCGCAGCGGCTCGGCCGCGCGCAGGCGCTCGGCTCGCCGCTCGCCGGCAACGATGAGCTGGCCGCGCTCGATGCGGCGCTGCATCGCACGAGCGTTTTGCTGACCGAATCCGAGCACGACCAGGGCGCGCTGCAGGCGACGCTCGAGTCGCGCGCGCAAGAGCTCACGCAGGTCAACGACAATTTGCGTCAGCAAAAGCAGGACAACGACATGTTCATCTACAGCGTGTCGCACGATTTGCGCTCGCCGCTCGTGAACCTGCAAGGGTTCTCGCGCGAGCTGCAAGTGTCGTGCGACGAGCTGCGCACGATGCTGGACGCGGCACGCTTGCCCGAAAACGAGCGCACGCGCATTACGCGCGTGCTCGACGGCAACTTGAGCGAGGCCTTGCATTTTTTGCGCACCGCCGTGTCGCGCTCGGCTTCGATCATCGATGCATTGCTGCGTATTTCACGTGCGGGCCGGCTCGAATACCAGTGGCAGCGCGTGAGCGTCGCGCGGGCCGTGGCGCGCGTCGTCGAATCGCTGCATCAGGCGATCGTCGAGCGCGGCGTGGCGGTGTCCGTCGGCGAGCTGCCGCCCGTCTGGGGCGATCCGACCGCGATCGAGCAGATCTTCGCGAACCTGATTGGAAATGCCGTCAACTACATCGATACGTCGCGCGTAGGCCGGATCGAGATCGGCACGCTCGAACAGGCGCCGCGGGAGAACGGCGAACGTGCGCCTAGAATGCGAACTTACTACGTGCGCGACAATGGGCTCGGCATTCCGGATGCCTGCATGCCGAAGATGTTCAGTGCGTTCCAACGGCTGCACGGCGACCGCGCCAAGGGCGACGGCATCGGGCTCGCGCTCGTGCGCCGCGTGACCGAGCGTCATGGCGGGCGCGCGTGGGTCGATTCGACGGAAGGCGTCGGCTCGACTTTCTACGTGACGCTGCCCGAACAGCCGCTGCGGATCAGCTGACTTGAGTTGACCTTGGTGACCTTGGTCGACTTTAGTTGACACATGAACATGAGGCATCGCGCCGAACGAACCTATCAACCTGTATGACCGATGTTTTTCGCCAGGAAAGTGCCCGTGTGCTAGTCGTCGACGACGACGAGGGTATTTTGCGGCTTGCGCGAAAGTCCCTCGAGCGCGCGGGCTGCCGCGTCTTCGCCTATCCGAGCGCCGGCGCGGCGCATGCCAGGCTCGCGGCCGATGCGCCCGACATGCTCGTGCTCGACTATCAGCTCGACAGTGCCGAGACGGGGCTCGATTTCTTCCGACGCTTGCGCGCCGAAGGCATCGCATTGCCCGCGATTCTCGTCACCGGTTTTACCGACGAATCGCGCGTGATCGAGGCGCTGCGGGCCGGTATGTCGGACGTCGTTCCGAAGTCCGGCGGCTATCTCGATTACTTGCCCGAGGCCGTCGAGCGCGTGCTGACCCAGGTCCGTCTCCAGCGTGCGTCCGCCGAGGCGCTGCTGCTGCGCGATCGCGAGGCGCATTACCGCAGTTTGTCGGAGGCGTTGCCGCATCTCGTGTTCACGAGCAACGCGCAGGGCGAGTGCGATTTCTTTTCCAAGCAGTGGTATGCCTATACGGGGCTGGACGAAGCGGCGTCGCGCGGGCTCGCCTGGTTCGATGCCGTCCATCCGGACGATCGCGGCGCGTTGCGGCGCTCGTTGCTCGATGCCGTGAGCGGCGGGGCCGGTGCCGATTACCGTTACGAGCTGCGGCTGCGCGCGGCGGACGGCTCGTATCGCTGGTTCGACATGCGCATTGCGGACGTGCGCGATCCGAACGGCCGCGTCGGCAAGTGGTTCGCGAGCTGCACCGATATCCAGTCGCAGCGCGAGGCGACGGAGGAGCGTGAGCGGCTGCTCGCCGCCGAACAGTGCGCGCGGCAGACGGCCGAGGAGGCCAACCGCGCGAAGGACCGTTTCCTGGCCATGCTCTCGCACGAGCTGCGTACGCCGCTCACGCCGGTGCTGGCGGGCACGCGCGTGCTAGAGACGATGCCCGAGCTGCCGGCGTCCGCGCAGTCGAGCGTGAAGATGATCCGCCGCAACATCGAACTCGAGGCGCGGCTCATCGATGACCTCCTAGACTTGACGCGCGTGGCCAACGGCAAGTTGCGCCTCGCGCTCGAAACGGTCGACGTGCACGACGTCGTGGACAGCGTGCTCGAGTTGTTTCGCGCCGAGATACAAGTCAAGGCGCTCGACGTCCATGTCGAAAAGCGCGCGGAAAACCATTACGTGCTCGCCGATCCGGCCCGGCTGCAACAGATGCTGTGGAACCTCGTGCGCAACGCCGCGAAGTTCACGCCCGACGGTGGGCACATCTACGTGCGCACGCGCGATGCCCGCATGCGCATCGAGGTCGAGATCGAAGATACGGGCATCGGCATCGCGCCCGAGCAGATCGGCAAGCTGTTCAACGCATTCGAGCAGGGCAGCCAGCGGATGACGCAGCAGTTCGGCGGGCTGGGCTTGGGGCTTGCGATCACGAAGGCGCTGACCGATGCGCACGGCGGCACCGTCGGTGCGCGCAGCCCAGGGCCGCATTGCGGCGCGACCTTCACGATCGCGCTGCCGACGACGGCCATGCCCGCGCAAGAACCCGTGCAGACCGCCTCGGCGAAGGCGGAGGCCGACGAGCGAATCGCCATCCTGCTCGTCGAGGATCACATGGACACGGCCGACGTGATGGCGCACTTGATGCGATCGCTGGGGCACGACGTGGCGGTCGCGACGTCGGTGGCCGAAGCGCTGGCGGCCACCCATGCGCGCACGTTCGATCTGATCGTCAGCGATGTCGGCTTGCCCGACGGCACGGGGCTCGACTTCGTCAGCTCGGTACGCCAGCACTCTCAGGTGCCGGCGATTGCGTTGACGGGATACGGTTCGGACGAGGACGTGCGGCGCTGCTTGGCCGCCGGGTTTACGGCGCACCTGACCAAGCCGGTCAACTTCACGCAGCTCGAGGTGCTGATCCAGCGCACCGCCGAGGCGAAAACGCAGCAGGGCGGTGCAAGCGCATCCTAGCGCGGCAGCCGAGGCCGTGCGGGGTGCGAGGGCGCGGCATGTGTATCGGTCGTTCAGCGCTTGAGCGAATCCCGGATCTCACGCAGCAGCAGGACGTCTTCGGGCGTAGGCGGCGGCTCGGCCGGCGCGGGGGCGGCCTCGGGCTTGCGCAGCGAGTTCATGAACCTGACGAGCATGAACACGATCAGCGCGAGGATGATGAAGTTGATGACCGCCGTAATGAACGAGCCGTAGCCGAACACGGCCACGCCGGCGGTTTGCAAATCCTTGTACGAGCCCGGGTTGCCCTTGAACGTGGCGGGAATATCCCCGAGCCGAATGAACATGTTGGAGAAGTCGAGCCCGCCCGTCACCCGGCCGACGATCGGCATGATCAGATCCTTGACGACCGAATTGACGATCGTCGAGAACGCGCCGCCGATGATGACGCCGACGGCCAGATCCATTACGTTGCCCTTGACGGCGAATTCTCTGAATTCCTTGACGATGCTCATATTGTTGTTCCTCCGTGCTGGATGGGATGCATGCGAGTCGCATCGGGTGCGCAAGGCGCATGCCGTCGCGGCCATGATAGCGAACGGCCGATCGTCACGGGGGAAATTTCGCGCGCGGCGCGTGCGTCAGGTCTTGTAGGCGAGCCTTAGGCCGCCCCAATGGCGGCCGTTCACGTAGATCGGGGCGGACGCGTCCTTCATCATCGCGTGGTTGCCGCCGCCCATGTCGCGCCGGTAGGTCTGCAGCAGAAACGGCTTGGTGTGCGTCGCGGCGGCGAGCCCGGTGCGATCGTTGAAGATGCGCCGGTTCCGGCAGTTGGCCGCGTTCCAGACCGCGTCGCCCGCCCGCTGCGGCTGCGAGAACTTGCGGTTGTGGGTCGGCAGATAGCCGCGCACGTCCACGGCGGCGCAAAACGCGACGCGCTCGTCCAGCGCGAGCAGCGGCTCCTGGAGATCGGGCAGCACGCGATCGGTGAGCGCCGTGAATTGCGTCATGAATTGCTGCGGATCGCTGCCTGGGATGGGCGCGTAGTGGGCGTCGAAGAGCGCGGCCTCGGTGATTTCTCCACGCGCGAGCGCTTGCTCGAAGCGTTTGCCGATCAGCGCGGCCGTGCGCTGCGCTGCTTCGACGAAACGGGAATCGGGTGTCTCGACGCCGGTTGCGGCCGTCAACTCGATCAGCGTCTCCGAGACGGACAGCAGGCTTGCGAGGCGATCCTTGGCTTGCAGGAAGTTCGCGCTCGAGTGCTCGACGCCGCTCGCCATGTCGCCCACTTCGCTTTCGAGCCGATGGCACTGGGTCTCGATGTCGCCCGTCAGGGTCGCGATCTGCTCGGCTTCCTCGTGCAACTGCGTGATAGCGCTGCCGGTCGATTCGACGATACCGCCGATCGTCGCGGAGCCTTCCCTCACGCGATGCGCGCGCGCTGTGTTTTCGGCGCCGTCGGCGATCAGCTGCTCGGTCTGCTGAGTCAGGCGCGCGAGCGTCGCTTCGATCTGAGCGGTGGCTTGGGCGGTCTTGCTCGAGAGGTTCTTGACCTCGGCCGCGACGACGGCGAAGCTCTTGCCCGATTCCCCCGCGCGGGCGGCTTCGATGGCCGCGTTGATCGCGAGCAGATGCGTTTGGCGCGCGATCAGCGAAATTTCCTCGGAGACGGTGCTCACGTGGTCGAGCGCCTCGCGCAGCGCTTCGATCTGAGTGGCGATGCTCGTCACGCCTTCGACGAGCCCGTGGATATCGGCCAGCGACGCATCGAGCGTTTGGCGCGATTGCTCGACCGAGCTCGACGCTTCCCGGCTGACGACCCGCACCTGGCGAGCCGCCTCGGCGATCCGGTGGTTGCCCTGCATCGTGACCGAGGCGGACTCGCGCAGCGAGCGGCACACGTTCGCATGCTGCGCCACGCGGCTCGCGACTTCCTCGACGTGGCCCGCGACGTCGCAAATCTCGATGCCGAGTTTGCCCGCATGTTCGGCGATGTCGCCGACGATCGATCGCGCGGCACGGGGCCGGCGCAAGGTCATGCGCATGATGCTGGTCTCCTTCGCTCGAATGCCGGTGGGCCCCGCGCGTTGTTCTGTGTCTCTGTGTCGTGCTCGTTGGCGCCGCGAACGAGGCGGCGCTTGCCACCCATATCTATCGGATCTCGCTTACGCGGTACTTACGCGAGCGACGGGCAAGGGCGGCGAGCCGCCGGAAGCGGGCGAAAACGGCACCGAGCGATGGGCCTTCCTATGCGTTAACGGACGATGTGCGGCAGGACTTAAGTAGGGATGTCGATAGTATGACAATCGTGCTTCCAGCCATTGCACAATCGCCGCGAAACACTTAGATTGCGCAAGAACCTTCGCACGCACGACGCGCCCGATCAATCCACTCGCAGCAGGCCGGGTACATCCGACGCTCCATCAGAGAGCCGCACCGTGTGCGCATTACCATCACCTCGGAGGGGACCGTGCTACGCCTCGTCATGAGCGCACGCACGGCAATGCCATGTTCAAACGCTTTACGATACGCGGTGGGCTGACGCTCACGATCGCGGGATACACGCTCGCGCTGATCGCGGCAATGGCCGCCGGCATGCTGGGCCTGCAGCAGAGCAATAGCGCGCTCCAGCAAATGTATGCGACCGATACGGCCGCGCTCACGCATTTGAAGACGAGCTCCGAACGCATGCTGCAGGTGCGCCTCGCACTGGGCGGCTATGAGACCCTATTTTCGATGGGCAAGGCCGGCGACGATTTGCTTCCCAAGGCGCACGGCGTGCTCAAGGACAGCGACGCGCAGTGGGCCGATTATCTGAAGAAGCCGCGCGACGAGAACGAATCGCGCTTGGCCGATGCCGTTGCGACGGCGCGCGCCGCCCTCGTGCAACAGGCGATCACCCCCGAATTCCAAGCGCTCGAGCAGAACGACTTCAACACGTTCCGCACGCTCCAAGGGCAAACCGCAAAGGAACTGTACGCGCGCTATGAGACGGCGATTGCCCAGCTCGAAGCGCTGCAGGTCTCGCATCAGGAGGCGCGCTATGCCGCCGCGCAAGCGACGTTCCATCAGCTGGCGATGGGTGCCGCGGCAATCGCTGTCGCCGCGCTGCTGATCGGCTTGTTCGCCAGGGCCGCGCTCGTGTCGGCCGTCGTGCGGCCCATCGACGCCGTCGTTCGCCATTGCGAGCGCATCGCCTCGGGCGACCTGACCGGGACGATTGCCGCCGATCAGCGCAATGAAATGGGGCGTCTGCTCGTCGGCCTGCAGAGCATGCAGGCGGCGCTCGTCGCTACCGTCTCGCGCGTACGGACGGGTTCGGAAGCGATCATGCACGGCGCGCGCGAAATCGCGACGGGCAATGCCGATCTGTCGCAGCGGACCGAGCAGCAAGCGGCATCGCTGCAGGAAACGGCGTCCAGCATGGAGCAATTGACGGCGACGGTGAAGCTGAACGCCTCGCATGCGCTCGAGGCGACCGATCTTGCTCGCGACGCGTCGGACACCGCGACGCGCGGCGGCGAGGTCGTCGGCGACGTCGTGCGCACGATGGAGGACATCGCGTCGAGCTCGCACCAGATCGGCGACATCATCGGCGTGATCGAAGGCATCGCGTTCCAGACGAACATTCTCGCACTGAACGCGGCCGTCGAAGCGGCGCGCGCGGGCGAGCAGGGCCGCGGCTTCGCGGTCGTGGCCGGCGAAGTGCGCAGCCTCGCGCAACGCAGCGCGAGCGCCGCCAAGGAGATCAAGTCGCTGATCGCGGCGTCGGCCGACAAGGTTCAGAACGGCAGCGCGCTCGTGGGCCGTGCGGGTCAGACGATGGATCAAGTGGTGACGTCGGTGCATCGCGTGACCGACATCATCGGCAAGATCAGCGCCGCGTCGGGCGAGCAGTCGACGGGTATCGAGCAGATCAACCGGGCCGTCGTGCAGATGGATTCCGTCACGCAGCAGAACGCGGCGCTCGTCGAAGAGGCGGCCGCGGCCGCGGCCTCGCTCGAAGAGCAGGCGGCGCAGCTCGATGCCGCGGTGGCGGTCTTTCATGTGCAGGCTCATACGCTCGACCAGTCGCAGCGGGCCGGCGGGGCTCGGCTTTCGAAAGAGCCTTTCGTCGGGCAACCCGCGCTAGCCAGCTAACTAATCTACGAAACGGTAATCGTCGGCGCGCACGCGCCGCGTGAGCCGCCGGAACGTGAAACTGAAGCCGGGCCACAACGCGGTATTTCCGCCACGCTTCGAGAGGTACCAGCTGCGGCAGCCGCTCATCCAAACTGTCCCGCCGAACGCGTCCCGCAGCCGTTCGTTGAAAGCGAACTCCACGTCCTCGCGGACCTCCATCGTCCGTGCTTGGCGGCGGCAAAGCGTACGCAAGCAGCTTGCGATATAGGCGATGTGCGACTCGATCATGTAGACCATCGAGTTGTGCCCGAGTCCGGTGTTCGGGCCGATCATCATGAAGAAGTTCGGAAAGCCCGAGATGCTCGTGCCGAGATAGGCTTGCGGGCCTTCGCTGAGCCAACGCGCATCGAGGTCGGCGCCGTGGGCCCCGACGACGGGGAACGGCGCGCCGGCATCCGCGAGTTCGAAGCCCGTCCCGCAGACGATCGCATCGACGCGATGGTGGCGCCCATCCTCGGTCAGGAGCCCGTCGGCGACGATCTCGCGGATCGGCGCGGTGACGACTTCGACATTCGGTTGGGTGAGCGCCGGGTAGTAATCGCTCGAGAGCAGCACGCGTTTGCAGCCGAGCAGATAGTCAGGCGTGAGCTTGGCGCGCAGCGCCGGGTCTTTCACGCGCCGCTCGAGATAGCGCGTGGCGAAGCGCATCGGCGCGCGCATCCATTTCGGATTGACGACGAAGGCAAGCCCGCGCGCTTCATGGCGCCAGTAGAGGGTCCAGCGCGCGAGACGCTGCACGAAGGGCACGAAGCGAAACGCGCGCCGCGCGTAGGGCCCGATCGGGCGGTCGGGCCGCGGCATGATCCACGGTGCCGTGCGTTGAAATACCTGCAGCCGCGCCACGCGCCGTTGAACGTGGGGGATGAATTGCACGGCGCTTGCGCCGGTGCCGATGACGGCCACCGTGTTGCCTTCGAGCGGATACCCGTGATCCCAGCGCGCCGAATGGAACAGCGCGCCGCCGAAGCGCTCGATTCCGGGGATATCGGGTATTGCCGGGCGCGAGAGCGGGCCATTCGCCGCGATGACGACGTCGACCTCGACCGTTTCGGATAGGCCGGGCGTCGCTACGTCGCGCGTCGCTATGTGGGGCGTCCCTACGCCGGCGGGCGCTACGATGTCGAGTCGCCAGACGCGGGCGGCGTCGTCGAAGCTTGCCTTCGCCACGCGCGCGTTGCAGCGAATCAGCGGTGCGATGCCGTGCTCGCTCGCGCAGCGCTTCAGGTAGTCGAGAATTTCCGCCTGCGAACCGAACGTGCGGGACCACGCGGGATTCGGCGCGAAGGAGAACGAGTACAGGTGGGAGGGGATGTCGCAGGCGGCACCCGGGTAGGCGTTGTCGCGCCAGGTGCCGCCGATGTCGGACGCCGCTTCGTAGATCGTCAGCGAGGCGACACCCATCTGCTTTAGCCGGATCGCCATGCCGATCCCGGCGAACCCGCTGCCGATGATCGCTACGCGCAGCGGGACCTCAAGCGAACGCGTCACGCTCAGTTATCGCTCCAGCCGCCGCCCGAGTCGTCCCCGCCGAAGTCGACACCGCCGCCGTTGCCGCCGCTGTTGTCGTCCCAGTCGTTCGAGCCCTGGCCGAGATCGACATTGCCTCCGTCGTTGCGTTCCGCGGCACGGCGGCGCGCTTCGTCGTCGTCGATATAGACGTCGCGTTCGATCACGCGATCACGGCCCGACATCGCTTGGCCGAGCAGCACGCCCGTGAGCAGACCATCCATGCCTCCACCGCCTTGCTGAACGATGACGGGCGCCTGCTGTTGCGGCGGATACGGCTGCTGCATCCCGTAGGGGGCCTGTTGCTGCTGCAGCCGCTCGGCTTCTTGCGCATAGGCCGAGGGGCCGGCACCGGACGTTTGCGCGTTCGGATCGGGCCGGCCTTCGGCTCGGGCCCGCAGGCTCTCGATCCGCCGGGCCAGATCCTCGAGCTGATAGGCCGGGACCGGGTTGCCGTTGTTCGAGAGCGTTTCGACGAGCGTGCGCAACTGGTTCTCGACGCCTTCGACTTCGCCGGCCAGCGTTTCGTGGCCCGGCGCGCTGGACAGGCGCGCGTCGAGCTTGAGCGCGCGAGCCGAGTTGAGCAGTTCTGTCGCGCGCTTCAACTGGGCGCGGCGCTCTTCGTCGGCGCGGCCGTCTTCGTTCGAGCGTGCGCGGCGCAGCGTCCAGCGCAGAATCAAGACGATGCCGACTATCACGATCGCCAGCACGATCCACGCGACCATCGAGGGCCCGCGGTGATGAACCGGCGCGGGCGTGGACGGCAGGGCGCCCGCGAGCTGGGTGCCGGTGCTCTGCGCCGGCGCGACCGCGGCGCCTGTGCGGTTCGCCTCCGCGCGAATGTGCGATTCGACTTGGTTGAAGCGGGCCGGGCTCGTGAAGCGGATTTGCGGATCGAGCGTCTTGGCCTGCTGGACTTGCGTCAGCGCATCGGCGTAGCGGCCTTCCTTCGCGAGGACCTGACCGTACAGATAGTGCGCGTGGGCGTTGTTCGGATGAGCCGCGAGCACTTGCGACAACTCGGTATCGGCTTGCTGCCAGTTGCCTTGCGACATCGCCTGATCGACTTGGCTCGCGGTCGGCACGGCCGCGAAGGCCGCGCTCGAAACGAATAGCAGGGCGGCCCCAAAGGCTGCGAGGAATGTCTTCATCGAGTGAACCGGGCGACGCGCGCCCGTCTCCATAACCATCAACCTGTGTTCGAGCGCCGCACCGGCCGGCGCGGCGCATCGCACGGCGTCATTGCGCCGGCGTATTCGTGTTCATCTGCTTCTTCAGCGCCTCGAGGCGATCCTCGACCGACGGGCCGTGATCCAGCGCCGCGAGTTTATCTTCGAGCCCCTTGCCCGAGGACGTATCGGCCGAATTCAGCCGTGCATCGGAGCGGGCGTTCGACAGCGCGACCTTATCCTCGAGCTTGCGGAAATCTTCGGACAGATTCTTGCCGCCGATGCCGCCGAGCGCGGTGGCCGCCACATCCTTGGCCTGCGCGATTTCCTGCTTCGCTTGAATGATGCTCGAGCGTGCGTTCAGATCGTTGCGGCGCTGGCGCATATCGGCGATTTGGCCCTTGAGCTGATCGACGGACGGCTCGAGCGTGGCGAGCTCCTTGGCCAGCGCGTCGCGCTCGGCTTCGGCATTCGCCTGGGCGGACAGCGCTTCGCGCGCGAGCCCTTCGTCGCCCGATTGCAGCGCGCGCTTGGCGCCGTCTTCGTACTTCTTCGCCTTTTCGGCCGCGGCGTCGCGCTTGCTTTGCTGCGTGGCGACTTGCGCCTCGATTTCGATCAGCGCGTTCTCCGCCTTGCCGATGCTGTCGTCGAGTTCGCGCACGATCTGGCGCGCGTCGCGCGAGGGGTCCTGCACGGAATCGGCGGCGTCGTTGAGCAAGCCTTTGACGGTGCGCGAAATAGAATCGAATAGCGACATGAAAACCTCCGTGAATTGAATTCGGCGCCGGGCGCGAGCGTGTGGCGGTTCATCCCGTACCGATGTCTATGCTACGCCGCGTTGCACCCGGCAGCGCGGCGCGCGAGCCGAATGTCGGGGCGCAAGCCGCGATTGCAAGGGCCGCGCGGTCATCGCGTCCCAGTTTTTGCCGCCAGCGGATAGTACATCAGCGTCGGGTTAAAACACGCTTAAACCGAGCCACCCGGCGCGGGATGAATGACGCGGGCCACGAGCGCTTCGGTTTCGGCGTCCAGGCGCTCGTCGGCCTGTGCCGCCTCCTGGGCGACGAGCGCCCGCGCCACGGCCGCGGCCACGGGGAGCGCAGCAGGGCTATCGGCCGCCGGATCCGATGGATCGGCGCCATGCGAAGGCGCGCCGCCGGACTTGCGCGGCGTGCCGCCGGGCGCCGCGGCCGCGCGTTCCCGCGGCTCGGCCTGTGCCGGCGCTTGCGCTTGTCCTTGCGCGAGACGGCGCAGCGTATCGCTTTTCCGGCTGGCCTCGCTTGCCGCGCCGAGACGATCGACGAGCCCCGCCGCGCGCACCTCTTGGCCCGTCTCGTCGAATGCGAGCACCGCGCGCCGTACGAGTTCGCTGAGGCTGATGCCCATGCTCGCGGCACGAGCCGTGAGGACTCGTTTTTGCGCGGGCGTGACGAAGACGACGAGGCGTTCGCTACTTTGGCTCATGGGCGGCTCGCTGGCATTGGACACGCCCTATGGTTCGCACGGGGCGGGCCCGGAAATCGGGGCGGGGCAACGACATTTTCCATCATAAAGCGGCACGCGCTGCTCCAAAATGCGGGCGGCGGCGATATTCGTGCCGGTTCAACGACTTGCGCGCGTTTTCTGCAGCTTCTCCACAGGTCTTTCAACATTTTCTGTTGATAACTTCCACCTATCGGGCGAAGATGCCGGATTGTGTCAATTCTTACAAAAAAATTCCGATGCCCCAGCGGCGATTTCATTAAAATGCGCAGTTGGCCCGCTCGGCGGTTCGCTGCCGTACATGGCCGACCACACGATTACTACGAGTTGCGCGGCGGCTTGCCGCCCGCGCGAGCGAGGCGCTGAGAGTCGCTTCGCCATTCATGCCGTCATGCCTACGATTAAACGACCGCCTTCCGCCGACCGCCCGGCCGACGACCGAGATCCTCCCCGTTCCGCTCCCGCCAGCCGCCGCTCCCTTGGCGCGCGCATCGCGCTGACGTTCGCAGGCCTCGTGGCCTCGCTGGCCGTTGTCGGCGCGCTGATCGTCGGCTATGCGCTGATTGTGATGGCACCGCAATTGCCTTCGCTCGATGCGCTGACCGACTACCGGCCGAAAGTGCCGCTGCGCGTCTATACGGCCGATCACGTGCTGATCGGCGAATTCGGCGAGGAGCGCCGCAGCCTCGTGCGTTTCAACGACATCCCCGACATCATGAAGAAGGCGGTTCTCGCGATCGAGGACTACCGCTTCTACGAGCACGGCGGCGTCGACTTCATCGGCATCCTGCGCGCGGGCACGACCGATCTGATGCACGGCGGCGCCTCGCAGGGCGCCAGCACGATCACGATGCAGGTGGCGCGCAACTTCTTCCTGTCGAGCGAGAAGACCTACACGCGCAAGATCTACGAGATGATGCTCGCGTACAAGATCGAGCGCGCGCTCACGAAGGATCAGATCCTCGAGCTTTACATGAACCAGATCTATCTGGGCGAGCGCGCCTACGGCTTCGCCGCGGCCGCGCGCGTGTATTTCGGCAAGGATCTGAAGGACATCACGGTGGCGCAGGCCGCGATGCTCGCGGGGCTGCCCAAGGCGCCCTCGGCGTACAACCCGATCGTCAATCCGAAGCGCGCGAAGATCCGGCAGGAATACATCCTGAAGCGGATGCTCGAGCTGCGCTACATCACGCAGGCGCAATACGACGAAGCCGTGAAGGAGCCGATCCACACGAAGGCCGGCGGCAACGAGTACAGCGTGCATGCCGAGTACGTCGCCGAAATGGTGCGGCAGATGATGTATGCGCAGTACAAGGACGAAACCTACACGCGCGGCCTGTCGGTCACGACGACGATCGACTCGGCCGATCAGGATGCCGCCTACCATGCGGTGCGCAAGGGCGTGATGGACTACGAGCGCCGGCACGGCTATCGCGGGCCCGAAGGGTTCGTCGAGTTGCCGGAGGCGGGCGACCAGCGCGACGAGGCGATCGACGACGCACTGGCCGATCACCCCGACGACGGCGAACTCGTCGCGGGCGTGGTGACCGACGCGAGCCCCAAGCAAGTGACGGTGCAGTTCGTGGACGGCGGCACGGCTCAGGTCACGGGCGACGGCCTGCGTTTCGCGGCATCGGGCTTGAGCGCTCGCGCGTCGCAGGCGCAGCGCATCCGCGTGGGCTCGATCGTGCGTTTGATGCCCGATGCGAAGGGCAATTGGCAGATCACGCAACTGCCGCAGGTCGAAGGCGCGCTCGTCTCGCTGTCGCCGCAGGACGGCGCCGTGCGCGCGCTCGTCGGCGGCTTCGACTTCAACAAGAACAAGTTCAACCACGTCACGCAGGCTTGGCGCCAGCCGGGTTCGAGCTTCAAGCCGTTCATCTATTCGGCCTCGCTCGAAAAGGGCCTCGCGCCGGCAACGCTCATCGACGACGCGCCGCTGTATTTCCCGCCCAGCTCGCCGGGGGGCCAGCCGTGGGAGCCGAAGGACGACGATCATCCCGAAGGGCCGATGACGATGCGCGTCGCGCTCGAGAAATCGAAGAACCTCGTCTCGATCCGGATCCTCTCCTACATCGGCACGAAGTACGCGCAAGACTACGTGACGCAGCGTTTCGGCTTCGACGCCGACAAAACCCCGCCGTACTTGCCGATGGCGCTCGGCGCCGGCCTCGTCACGCCGCTGCAATCGGCCGTGGCGTACTCGGTCTTCGCCAACGGCGGCTATCGCGTCAACCCGTATCTGATCGCCGAAGTCGACGACGCGCGCGGCCAACCGATTTCGAAGGCGGAGCCGATCGTCGCGGGCCAAAACGCGCCGCGCTCGCTCAGCGCCGGCAACGCATACATCATGAACAGCCTGTTGCACTCGGTGGCCACTGCGGGCACGGGCGCGGGCACGAACGTGCTGCATCGCTCGGATCTGTCCGGCAAGACCGGTACGACGAACGACGCCAAGGACGGCTGGTTCGCGGGCTATCAGCCCACGCTCGTCGCCGTGGCTTGGATGGGCTACGATCAGCCTAAGAGCCTCGGCAGCCGCGAATTCGGCGCGCAGCTCGCGCTGCCGATCTGGGTCGACTACATGGGCCACGCGCTGCGCGGCGTGCCCGATCAGCCGATGGCGATGCCGCAAGACGTGACGACGATCGACGGCGAGCTTTATCTGGCCGATAAGGTGCCGGGCAATGGCTACGTCGCGAGCATCGGCATGGATTCGGGCACCGCGCTGGCCGGCGCGGCCAGCGATGCGAGCGCCGCTGTCGGATCGGTCGGTCCGGCGGGCCTGGCGACGCCGCCGGCGCCCCCGCCCGACGTGACGCAGCAAGAGCAGAAGCAGATTCTCGATCTCTTCAAAGGTCACTAGTAACTTGTAGGATAAGACGCAGGGTAGGACGCATCCGGGCACCGCTTTCCTGCGTATGTCGGACAGATTGCTTCGCGTGACAACGGAGAGGCAGATGGACGAAAACGTGACGGGCGGCGACTGCGAGCCGCCTACGGAAGGATCGGGGCACCCCTCGATCGCCGGTCAGGTCGTGCTGGTGCTGCAAGGCGGGGGTGCGCTTGGCGCTTATCAGGCCGGCGTCTATCAGGCGTTGCACGATGCCGGCATCGAGCCCGATTGGGTCATCGGCACCTCGATCGGCGCCGTCAACGGCGCGATCATCGCCGGCAATCCCCGCGAGGCCCGGCTCGAAAAGCTCGATGCGTTTTGGTCGCGCGTCGCTGCCGCGGGCGGCGTGACGTCAGGGTGGCTGCCCACCTTCGACGATTGGTGGCGCCGCGCGTCGATCTTCCTTCAAGGCATTCCCGCATTCTTCACGCCGTCGCCGTCCGCATGGTGGGCGTTGAACACACCGCTCGGGCGCGAGCATGCCGCGTTCTATTCGACGCAGCCGCTGCGCGAAACGCTGCACACCCTCGTCGATTTCGACTACCTCGACACGCGCGACGTCCGGCTCACCGTTGGAGCCGTGCAGGTCACCGATGCGCGCATGCGCTACTTCACGAATCGCGACGAACGGCTCACGGTCGAGCACGTGATGGCGTCGGCCGCGTTTCCGCCCGGGTTTCCGTCCGTTCAACTCGACGGCGAGTCGTATTGGGATGGCGGTATCTATTCGAATACGCCGCTCGAAGCCGTGCTCGACGATCGGCCGCGCCGCAGCTCCGTCATCTTCGCCGTGCAACTGTGGCCCGCGAGCGGGCGCGAGCCCGAGTCGATCGTCGAAGCGATGGTGCGCCAGCGCGACATCCAGTATTCGAGCCGCGCGCAGAGCCATTTGGAACGTCAACGGCAGATTCACCGCCTGCGCCACGTGATCCGTGAACTCGGGCAATACGTCGCGGAGCCGATGCGGGACATGCAGGCTGTGCAGGACCTGCTCGCCTGGGGCTGCGGCACCACCATGCAAGTGATCGAACTCGATGCGCCGAGCTTCGGCGACGACGATCTGCACAAGGACATCGACTTCTCGCCGGACGGCATCGCGCGCCGCCGCGCGGCCGGGTATGAGGACACGCGCCGCATGCTCGAGCGCGCGCCGTGGCGCGAGGCGATGGATCCGATGGAGGGCATCGCCGTTCACCGCGCGGAATCGGGTGGTTGAAGGCGGTTGTCCGGTGCTAGGCCGGTGCTCGGGTTCGGCGCTCGCGCGCTTGCATTCGTTCGAAATCTGACACGAACGAAGCTCGGCAAAAAATCGTTGTGCGTACAACCGCTTAGCGCTTTCGCGCAGAGCTTATCAACAGGTCTTTCAACACAATCTGGGGATAACCTTCACCTCAGGCCTGCACGCGCTCGATCTGCGAGGCGAACGTAGCCGGATCGGTATTCGAGCCGCTCAGCAGCACGCCGACGCGTTTGCCCTGCAGCGTCTCGCGCAGCGGGCCGAGCAGGGCCGCAAGCGGTGCCGCGCAGGCGGGTTCGACGGCGATCTTCAGGCGCGTGAACAGTTTGGCCATTGCGACGCGCAGCGCATCGTCGGAGACCGTGACGATGCGATCGATATGGCGGCGGCACAGCTCGTAGCTGTATTGCTCGGTGTGGGGCACGGCCAGCGAATCGGCGATCGTGTTCATGGCGCCAGCCCCCATCTTGACCGTATGGTTGGCGGCGAAGCTCTTGCTCATGACATCGGCGCCTTCGGGCTCGACGCCGAAGACGTGCACGCGCGCATTGGCCAAGCGCAGCGCCGTGGAGACGCCCGCGGCGAGCCCGCCGCCCCCGATCGGCACGATCACGGCATCGAGGTCGGGCGTTTGCGTCGCCCACTCATAGCCGAGCGTGGCCGTGCCGAGCACGGTTCGATAGCCGTTGAACGGATGCACGAAGAAGCGGCCTTCCTCGGCTTCGATGCGCCGCACGAGATCGAACGCCTGAGCCGGCGAATCGGCGATGACCGTTTCTGCGCGGTAGTGCTCGCACAGCGCGACACGCGCAGCGCTGGTCGTGCGCAGCAAGACGACCTTCGCGCTCACGCCGAGCCGCATCGCCGCATAAGCGACGGCCGCGGCGTGATTGCCGCTCGACACGCAGGTGACGCCAACGCTGCGCTGCGCGGCGTCGAGCGCGAGCAGATTCGTGAATGCACCACGCGCCTTGAACGAGCCGCTCGCTTGCAGCAGTTCGAACTTGAAGTTGATCGACGTGCCTTCGAGCGACGGGAAGTCATGGCGCTCGAACACGGGGGTACGCAACACCCACGGCGTCAACGCGAAATGCTGCGAGGCAATCGCGTCGAGCGTGGGGATCGGTTCGGCATCGATCGTGCGATTGCTGGGCTGCGGCATGGCGGTGGACATGGCTCGGAGCGCGTCGTTCGTGAGTGCGTGAATGATTGATCGATCGAGAAAAAGGGCCTTGGTTCGCTAGGCTTGCGCGCCGACCGTCATGCTGTGGATGAATTTGCGCAGGAAATCCTCGCATGCGGCGAGCTGCGAGAGCTCGACGAATTCGTTCGGCTTGTGCGCCTGTTCGATATCGCCCGGGCCGCAGACGATGCTCGGCACGCCGGCGCGCGCGAACAGTCCGGCCTCGGTGCCGTAGGCCACCTTGCGCGTTTCGCGATTGGCCGTCAGCGCCCGCACGAGTGCCGTGATGGCCGCTTGTTCCGAGGCGTCGAGCCCCGGCGCCGCGGCGATCTTCGTGAATTCGATGGCCGCGTCGGGGTGCGCTCGGCGCATTTGCGGCAGCAGCGTCTCGTGCGCGTAGCGCTCGATGCGCGCGAAGATCGTTTCGGGATCGAGCGTCGGCAAGTTGCGGAATTCGAACGCGAAGCGGCACTCCGCCGGCACCGTGTTGATCGCGTTGCCGCCTTCGATCGTACTCGTTTGCGCGGTCGTGAACGGAACGTCGTAGTGCTCGTCGAACGGGCCGTCGCGGCGCATGGCATCGGCCAGGTCGCGGATATGGCAGATCAGGCGCGCCGCGTACTCGATCGCATTCAATCCCTTCGGCGTCAGCGACGAATGGGCCGCGTGCCCGCGCACGCAGCAGCGATAGGCATTGATGCCCTTGTGCGCGACGATGGGGCGCATGCTCGTCGGCTCGCCGACGATGCATCCATCGGGCTTCAGGCCGCGTTGGACTAGATCTGCAATCATGTACGGCGCGCCGTTGCAGCCGATCTCCTCGTCGAACGAGAGCGCGAGGTGAATCGGCTTGGCAAGCCCCACGGCCAGCATCTCCGGCACGAGCGCAAGTGCGCTGCCGATGAAGCCTTTCATGTCGCAGGTGCCGCGTCCGTAGAGCCGGCCGCCACGCACTTCGGGCTTGAACGGGTCGGTATCCCACGCTTGACCGTCGACGGGCACGACATCCGTGTGCCCCGAGAGGACTACGCCACCGTTCGTCGCGCCGTCGTGAGCGGGGATCGTCGCGAACAGGTTCGCCCATTGTCCGCGGTGATCGTGCGTCAGCGTCGAAACGATCCCGAGCGCCGCGAGCTCATCTCGCACCATCTCGATCAGCCCGAGGTTCGGTACGCGACTCGTTGTATCGATCGATACCAAACGCTCGATCCAGGCGAGGCCGAGCGGCGATTGCGAAGCGGGGGCGGGGGAAGCCGAGGCCGGCCGGGATTGCGAGGAGGGCGGGGAAAACGGTGCTGTTTCAGCATCCAGCGACATGACGAAGCTCCAGCCTTTAAGTGGCTCCGATCATACCGAAAAATTCGGGAAGACCCCAAGCAATGCCGCGGATTTGCGCTTGTGCAGTGCGCCATTGTGCGCGCGCAAAACGGCTGGGATGGGGCGCCCCGATCCGTCGATCGCGCCGCGCCCCGGGCCGGTAAAACCGGCCCCGCCGCGAACGGCCGCGCTTGATTAGCGCGCCGCTGCCCCCGCGCTTTGCCGCCCCGGCGCGCCGAGCGCGCGCAGCGATTCCTTGACGGTCGCGAGCCGCACGGACAGGTCCGGGCTGCGCGTTTCGATGCGCAGCTTGTCTTGTCCCGCGAGCTTGATGTGCTTGTGCTTCTGCACCATCTCGATGATGCGCATCGCGTCGATCGGCGGGTTCGGCACGAACTGCAGGCTGATTGCCGCTTCCCCGGCATCGATCTTCGAGATGCCGAGCGGTTTCGCGGCCAGCCGCAGCCGATGCGTTTCGACGAGCGCGTGCGCTTGCGCGGGCAGCTTGCCGAAGCGATCGATCAGCTCTTCCTGGATATCGTCGATCGAATCGCTCGTCTCGCAGCTGGCCAAGCGCTTGTAGATCGACAGGCGCTCCTGCACGTCGCCGCAGTAGTCGGCCGGCAGAATCGCGGGCGCGTGCAGATTGATTTCGGTGGTTGCGGCGAGCGGCGCCGTGAGGTCCGGTTCCTTCCCGTTCTTGAGTGCCTTCACGGCGTCGGCCAGCATGTCCGAATAAAGCTGGAAGCCGATCTCGTGGATCTCGCCCGATTGTTTGTCCCCGAGCACCTCGCCCGTGCCGCGAATCTCGAGGTCGTGCATCGCGAGGTAGAAGCCCGAGCCGAGTTCCTCCATCTGCTGAATCGCTTCGAGCCGCCGCTGCGCCTGTTTCGTCAGACCCTGCGGGTCGTGCACGAGCAGGTAGGCATAGGCTTGGTGATGCGAGCGTCCCACACGCCCTCGTAGCTGATGCAGCTGGGCGAGGCCGAACTTGTCGGAGCGGTGAATGATGATCGTGTTCGAGCTCGGGACGTCGATGCCGGTCTCGATGATGGTTGTGCAAAGCAGCACGTTGGCGCGCTGCGCCACGAAGTCTCGCATGACGCGTTCGAGTTCGCGCTCGTGCATTTGACCGTGCGCCACGGCGATGCGCGCCTCGGGCACGAGCGTCTCGAGCATCGCGCGGCGATTCTCGATCGTTTCGACCTCGTTGTGCAGGAAGTAGACCTGGCCGCCGCGCTTCAGCTCGCGCAGCATCGCCTCGCGAATGACGCCGTCTTCCTCGCGCCGCACGAAGGTTTTGATGGCCAGCCGCTTTTGCGGCGCCGTCGCAATGACCGAGAAATCGCGCAGCCCTTCGAGCGCCATGCCGAGCGTGCGCGGAATCGGCGTGGCGGTGAGCGTGAGCACGTCGACTTCCGCGCGCAGCGCTTTGAGCGCTTCCTTCTGGCGTACGCCGAACCGGTGTTCCTCGTCGATGATGACGAGGCCCAGCCGCTTGAAGCGCACGTCCGACGAGAGCAGCTTGTGCGTGCCGATGACGATGTCGACCGAGCCGTCGTTGATCTGCTCGACGGCGGTGTTCACTTCCTTCGTCGATTTGAAGCGCGAGAGTTCCGCGATGCGCACGGGCCAATCGGCGAAGCGGTCGGTGAAGGTTTGCGTGTGCTGTTCGGCGAGCAGGGTGGTGGGCGAAAGCAGTGCGACCTGCTTGCCTGCCATCACGGCGATGAACGCGGCGCGCAGCGCGACTTCGGTCTTGCCGAAGCCGACGTCGCCGCACACGAGCCGGTCCATCGGCCGGCCTGCCGTCATGTCGCCGATCACCGACGCGATGGCCGCGGCCTGGTCGGGCGTTTCCTCGAAGCCGAAGCTCTCGGCGAATTTCGTGTAATCGCGCGGGTCGAGCTTGAACGCGTGTCCTTCGCGCGCGGCGCGGCGGGCATAGAGATTCAGCAGTTCGGCCGCCGTATCGCGGATCTGCTGCGCGGCTTTGCGCTTCGCTTTTTCCCACTGGCCCGAGCCGAGCGCGTGCAGCGGGGCGCTTTCGGGATCCGCGCCGCTATAGCGCGAGATCACGTGCAACTGCGCGACGGGCACGTACAGCTTGCTGTCGCTCGCGTATTCGAGATGCAGAAACTCGGTTTCGCCCTCGCCGAGATCCATCGTGACGAGGCCCATGTAGCGGCCGATGCCGTGCTGCGCGTGCACCACGGGATCGCCGACCTTCAGTTCCGACAGGTCGCGCACCATTGAATCGACGCTGCTGGCCTGCTCTTGGCGGCGGCGCCCGGCGCGGCGCGCGAGCGCGCCGTAGAGCTCGGTTTCGGTGACGATCGCGATGCCGTTCGCGGGCAGCAAGAAGCCGGCTGTCAACGGCGCGACGCCGAGCGTGAAGCGCTCCTCGCTCGTGAGCCAATCCTCGTAGCTATCGACTTGCGCGGGGCGCAGGCCGTGCTCCGCGAACAACTGCGCGATCGTCTCGCGCCGGCCGGCCGACTCGGCCGCGACCAGCACCCGCCGCTCGCCGCTCTCGACATAGCGGCGCAGCGCGAGGACGGGATCCTCGGCGTGACGATCGATCGCCAGCACCGGCAGGGCCGTGGACCACGCGCCGCCGCCGTTCGTCGGCAGCACGAGGCGCGCGAACGGCTTGGCGAGCGTGTAGAAATCGTCGTCGGACAAGAAGAGGCGCTCGGGATCGAGAATCGGCCGCTCCCGGTCGTGCGACAGGAAGTTGTACCGCTGCTTCGTATCGGCCGTGAAGCGGCGGATCGCGCCGTCCAGATCGCCGACGAAAGCCAGGTGCGCATCCTCGGGGAGGTAGTGAAAGAGGGTGGCCGTTTCCTCGAAGAACAGCGGCAGGTAGTACTCGATGCCCGCCGAGGGGACGCCGTTGCCGATGTCCTTGTAGATCGAGGAGCGGCTCGGGTCGCCCTCGAACACTTCGCGCCAGCGGCTGCGGAAGGCCGTGCGGGCCGCTTCGTCGAACGGAAACTCGCGCCCGGGCAGCAGGCGCACGTCGCGTACAGGATAGAGGCTGCGCTGCGTATCGGGATCGAATGCGCGAATCGAGTCGACCTGATCGTCGAACAAGTCGATCCGGTAGGGCAACGGCGAGCCCATCGGAAAGAGGTCGAGCAGCGAGCCGCGCACGCAGTATTCGCCTGGGCGTACGACCTGGCTCACATGCTCGTAGCCGGCCAGCGTCAGCTGCGCCTTCAGCTTGGCCTCGTCGAGCCGCTCGCCTTGCGAGAACGAAAACGTGTAGGCGGCCAGGAACGCCGCGGGCGGCATCCGGTACAGCGCCGTCGTGGCCGGCACCAGCAGGATGTCGCAACGCCCTGCGCCGAGGTCGTGCAGCGTCGCCAGCCGTTCGGAGACGAGGTCCTGGTGCGGGGAGAAGGTGTCGTACGGCAGCGTCTCCCAGTCCGGCAGCAGGCGCACGCGCGCGTCCGGAGCGAACCAGGGGATCTCCTGCGCCAGGCGCTGGGCGTCGACGGCGCTCGCGCAGACGACGGCGGTCAGCGGATGCTGCCCCTTCGCCGCCTGGGCACGTGCCGCTTCGCTGTAGCGCGCGATCAGCAGGGCATCGGACGAGCCGTGGGTGCCGTCGAACGCAAAGCGCTGACCGGCTTTGACGAGTGCGAGCGGCAGATTGGGCGAGGCGGACGAGGTGGCGGATTGCGGCATGACGAAGGGCGTGCGGCCTAGCTTGTGAAGTGGCGAAAGCCCCGACTGCAGGGCAGGCATGGGGCCGGGCAATGGGCTTTCGAGCGCCCGGCGGCAGGTCGAACGACGAACGGGCTGCCGGGAGCAAAGCGCCTATTATAAAATCCGTCGTCCATTTTTGACTGGCGGCCTTACCAAGCCGATTCCGATTTCGTGACTTCCCGCTTCTTCGCCCTGATTCCTTGCGCGGGCACCGGCAGCCGTTCGGGCGCGCCGATGCCCAAACAATACCGCTCCGTCGCCGGCCGCGAACTGCTGTATTTCACGCTGGCCGCGTTCGACGCCTGCGAGGAACTCGCGCAAACGCTCGTCGTGATTTCGCCCGACGACACCCATTTCGATGCGCGGCGCTTTGCGCCGCTGCGCTTTGCCGTGCGTCCTTGCGGAGGCGCGTCGAGGCAGGCGTCGGTTCGGGGCGGGCTCGATGCGCTGGTCGAACTCGGCGCAACCGACGACGACTGGGTGCTCGTGCACGACGCGGCCCGGCCCGGTATTACGCCCGAACTGATCCGCTCGCTGATCGCGGCGCTGGCGAACGACGACGTGGGCGGCATCATGGCGCTGCCGGTGGCCGATACGCTCAAGCGCGTCGACGTCCCGCACGGCGACCGGATCGCGCGCACCGAGTCCCGCAATGGGCTGTGGCAAGCGCAAACGCCGCAGATGTTCCGGATCGGCATGCTGCGCGAGGCGATTGCGCGGGCCGAACTCGACGGCCACGATCTGACCGACGAGGCGAGCGCGATCGAATGGCTCGGCCATGCGCCGCGTCTCGTGCGAGGCAGCTTGCGCAACTTCAAGGTCACGTATCCCGAGGATTTCGCGCTGGCCGAAGCCATTTTGAAGCAGTTCCCCTAACAATCGGCAGTGAGACTTGCAAATGAATTTCAGAATCGGACAAGGCTATGACGTGCACGCACTGGTGCCGGGCCGGCCGCTCATCATCGGCGGCGTGACGGTGCCCTACGAGCGCGGCCTGCTCGGCCACTCCGACGCCGACGTGCTGCTGCACGCCGTGACCGACGCGCTGTTCGGCGCGGCCGGGCTCGGCGACATCGGCCGTCACTTCCCCGATACCGACAAGCGCTTCGCGGGCGCGGACAGCCGCGTGCTGCTGCGCGAATGCGCGGCGCGGATCAAGCAGGCCGGGTTTGCGATCGTGAACGTCGACAGCACGGTCATCGCCCAAGCGCCGAAGCTCGCGCCGCACATCGAGGCGATGCGCGCGAATATCGCCGAGGATTTGGGATTGCCCGCCGCCCGCGTGAACGTGAAAGCGAAGACGAACGAGAAGCTCGGCTATCTCGGGCGCGGCGAGGGCATCGAGGCGCAAGCCGCCGTGCTGCTCGACGCCGCGGGCGAGGGGGCCTGACGTTACTTGCCTTCCGCGGCGAGCACCTGCGCCGCTGCGTTGACGACGGCGGCGATGCGGCCGACGTCGCGCAGCTGCTGCACCGACATGCCTTGTTCGTTCTTGAGCAGCGCGAAGTGCGACTTCACGCAGAAGTGGCACTTGCCGACGATCGACGCCGCCAGCGCATACATCTCGAAACGGCGCTTGTCGACGCCGCCGTGCGACGCGTAGGCGCCCATGCGCAGCTCGGCGCGCTGCGTCTTCAGATCGGCATCGTCGGCCATTTCGACGAACGGATACCAGACGTTGTTCATCCCCATCAGCGCGGCAGCCGTTTGGGCGCCGTTCACTTCCTCGGGCGAGAGCACGCCGGCCGAGCGGATCGCCTCGACGATCGTGCGGCTCTTCGCGGCGAACGCGGCCGCCAGCGCGACGGCGACGGCATCGTTGCCCTCGAGCGACGAACGCACGATCGTGCCGTCCAGGTTCAGGCGAATGTCCTTCGCGTAGTCGGGAATAAGCTCCTTAATCGCAGCCACGAATTCCATTGTTTTCTCCTATCGCTGAATCGATAAAAAAGCCCGCCGGCTTAAAAGAGCATAGCGGGCTTCGAGCCAGGGGCCGCTACACGGCCGCTGCTAGCTATTACAGCGTTGCGCCGCCGACCGAGCGGTTGCACGGGCACAGTTCGTCCGTTTGCAGGCCGTCGAGGATACGCAGGATTTCCGTCGTGTTGCGGCCGACGTTCAGGTTGTTCACCGAAACGTGCTGGATCGTGTTGTCCGGATCGACGATGAACGTCGCGCGCAGGGCCACGCCGGCTTCCTTGTCGCGCACGCCGAGCTGGTCGATCAGCTCGCCCTTGACGTCGCCGAACGCGTAGTGGTTCAGCTTGTCGAGATCCTTGTGCTCACGGCGCCATGCCAGCTTGACGAACTCGTTGTCGACGCTGCCGCCGAGCAACACGGCGTCACGCTCGGCGAAGTCCTTCTGCAGCTTCGCGAATTCGACGATTTCCGTCGGGCAAACGAACGTGAAGTCCTTCGGGTAGAAATAGATGATCTTCCACTTGCCCGGGAACGATTGTTCGGTGATCTCTTCGAAGGCCGACTGACCGTTTTCTTCGTGGTGGTTGAAGCCCGGCTTCGCAGCCGAGACGGTGAACGCTTCGAGTTTATCGCCCACGGTTTTCATGCGGTGACTCCTATGTCTGGTTGAGAAGAGATTGAGACGCGCTGTGCAAAACTACCTGCACGCTGTAACGAATACGTTACACAGGCGTCACTATAACGCTATTGAGTTTTTCGCTCAATAGGAAATATCTAACGATGCGGATAGATATTTCCAACTATGCCGATAGGATTTCCTGTGCGTGCGCCGCGTTGCGCTGTACTACGGCTTCGCGCCGCGGCGGCGCCGGCCGTCCCGCGAGGTGCCGCGTACAACGCGGGGGGCGCGGGGATCGAGGGCATCGAGCCTGGCGTCAAGCGCTCTTCGTCAGGGGAAACTCGATCGTCACTTCGAGCCCCGGTCCGGGCGCGCGGTTGCGCAGTCTCAAAGTACCGCGGTGGCGGCTCACGAGGCGCTGCACGATGGCCATGCCGAGGCCCGTTCCGTTCGCCTGGCTGCGGGCCGAGTCGACACGGTAGAACGGGCGGGTGACGAGGCCGATCTGGTCCTCGGGGATGCCGGGACCCTCGTCGAGCACGGACAACTCCACACGAGAATGGGATACGCGGGTTTCGACCACGATGTGCGGAATGCCGTCCGTTTCGCTCAAGCCGTACTTCTTAGCGTTCTCAAGCAAATTGCCGACCACGCGCCGCACGTCGGTTTCGTCGGCCTCGATGACGGCCGTCTCCGCGAGCCGCACGCTCAGCCGCACGCCGTCCTCGCTTGCCAGGCGCGCCGCCATGTCGCCCGCAACCAGCGACAGATCTACGGGCCGCGAGAAGTGCTGAGGCGGGCGCGCGTAATCGAGGAAGCGCCCGATGATGGAGTCCATCTGTTCGATGTCGTCGACCATCGCGTCCTTCGTCGCTTGATCGGACGGGCTCATCTCGGTTTCCAGCCGCAGCCGCGCGAGCGGCGTGCGCAAATCGTGCGAGATGCCGGCGAGCATCAGGGCGCGGTCGGCCTCGAGCTGTTCGAGGTCGCGCACCATTTGGTTGAAGCTGCGATTGGTTTCTGCTGCGACCCCGAGGCCGCGCTCGGGCAGCGGCTCGGGCGCTTGACCCAGGCCGACCCGGTGCGCGGCGACCGCGAGTCGGGCGAACGGCCGGTTCACGAGGCTCGTGATGAAGGCCGCGCCGAACAGGGACAGCGCGAGCGCGAAGATGCCCCAGCCGGCCCACTGCAGGCCGGTGACGTTGTCGAGCTGATCGCGGTCGAGCGCGACCCAGTAGTCGTCGTCGTCGATCTTGAAACTGATCCAGACGCCGGGAATGTCGTTGACCGATTGCGCGATGACGGTGTCGTCGCCGAGCCGCCCGCGGATGTCGTGCTCGATGAGCCGGTTCAGCGATTCGTCGGGCTGCAGCACGTACTTATCGGTGCTCTCGCGCGGATAGACGCGTACGCCTTCGTTGCTCTCGAGGTCTTGCAGCAGCGCGCGGCGCAGATCCGGGTCCGAATAGAGCAGCGCCGTGCGCGTGAGCTTGACCACCGCGACAAGCTGCAGCGCTACGCGCTGCGCGCGCGGCTCGCGCTCGATCACGCGAAAGCTTTGAAACCACGCGGCGAGGCTGACCGAGATCAGCAAAGCGATCAGCAAGAAGGTGCGCCAAAACAGGCCCCCGAACGCGTGGGCGAGAAACCGCCGGTTGATGCGCATGGGGGCCTAGCTGAGCAGGCGGGGAGAGCGGGCGCGATGCGTCACGCGGCGCCGTCGGGGATGAAGACGTAGCCGAGGCCCCAGACGGTTTGAATGAAGCGCGGACTGCTGGGATCGACCTCGATCAGTTTGCGCAACCGTGAAATCTGCACGTCGAGGCTGCGGTCGAACACTTCGTACTCGCGGCCGCGCGCGAGCTCCATCAGCTTCTCGCGCGAGAGCGGCTGGCGCGGATGGCGCGCGAAGACCTTCAGCACCGAAAATTCGCCCGTCGTGAGCGGAATCTCCTGGCCGGCTTTCGTCAGCGTGCGCGTGGCGAGATTCAGTGCGAAATCGCCGAACTCGAACACCTCGGCTGTCTCCGACGGCGCGCCGGGCAGCTCCGACGGCGATTGACGGCGCAGCACCGCATGGATGCGCGCGACCAGCTCGCGCGGATTGAACGGCTTGGGAAGGTAGTCGTCGGCACCCATTTCGAGGCCGACGATGCGATCGACGTCCTCGCCCTTCGCCGTGAGCATGATGATCGGCGTGCGATCGTTGCTGCCGCGCAGCCTGCGGCATATCGACAGCCCGTCCTCGCCGGGCAGCATCAAGTCGAGCACGAGCAGATCGAAGCGCTCGCGCACCCAGAGCTTGTTCATCGCGGGCGCGTTCTCCGCGACGTACACGTTGAAGCCCTGCTCGCCGAGGTAGCGGCGGAGCAGATCGCGCAAGCGGGGATCGTCGTCGACGACCAGAATCTTTGAAGGGTTTTTCGTTTCCATGAGCGGCATCTTATCGCGATTGCAAAGCGGGACACGAAACGGTGAATTATCGGGTTACAGACGGTTACAAAATTTACCCGTGTTGATGCGCTGCGTAAACGGTCCGCACATAAACTTCTTCACTGACAGCGGTTGTTCGGTGGATACTTCATCCCATTAACACCACTCTCGCGCGCTCGATGTTGGGTCGAGCATCAGTACACGTAATTCGAGGTAGCCGGTTGCCGCACGACGAAGGGAACAAGATGACGGTGGGACACGCGGGGCCGCGCGTGCGAGCGCGGATCGTCGCGATCGCCATCGCCGGTGCCATCGCGAGTCTGATCGTTGCCGCCGATGCACGAGCGCAAGCGCCGCAGCGCGAGCGCCGCATCGAGCATCCTCATCCGTTCCGCCCATACGGCCATCGCTACCTGCCGCCGCAGTCGGCCCCGAGGCCGGTTCCGCCGGCACAGCCCGCGCCGATCGTGCGCACGGCGTCGTCGCCGGACCAGTTCGGCGATCACCAGCGTGACGGTCACATGACAGCTGAAGAGCGGCGCCTGCTGCGTCAGCATATCGAAGACGCGGTACGAGAGCTTTATAAGCGGTAATCCTCGCTTAACGCGTAGAGGAGCGCGATGCGAAAACGTTTGCTTCGTACTCCGGCCGCTATTTTCATCGCCGTTTTACTCCTCACGATATTCGCTTCGAGCGCCGATGCGAATTCCCTTCGCCCGCATTCGACGCACGCTAAAGCCGCGCGTCTTGCACGGCATGGGCCCGACGCCAACGCCGACATGGGCGCTGACGCCGATCAGGGCGATCGGCAGACGCTGCTCGATTCCGACGACGCCCGCTATTTTCTTACGCGCTCGGGCTTCGCACCGGACGAACGAACCCTCGCATCCTACGTCGGCCTCTCGCGCGAGCAAGCCGTCGATAAGCTGCTGGCCACGGCGCGCACGACACCCGTCACGCCGATGCCGGCCTGGGTCGACGAGCCGATTCCGACGCGCGCCGAGGAACGCGCGCTCGATCCGCAAGCACGGCGCGCCGAAGGCGCCGAGCGGGGGCGCCGTTACGAAGCATTGCGCGGATGGTGGATTCACGAGATGGCGACGAGGCCGTCGCCGTTGACCGAGCGCATGACGTTGTTCTGGCACGGGCACTTTACGTCGGGACAGGACAAAGTGCCGTACCCGCAGTTGATGGCGCGGCAAAACGCGTTGCTGCGCCGCTATGCGCTCGGCAGCTTCGCCGACATGCTGCATGCGGTGGCGAAGGATCCGGCGATGCTGATGTACCTCGACGGCGCGGGCAATCGCAAGGGGCATCCGAACGAAAACTTCGCGCGCGAAGTCATGGAGTTGTTCACGCTCGGCGAAGGACACTATGGGCAGCGCGACGTCAGCGAGGCGGCCCGCGCCTATACGGGCTGGAGTCTCGATCCCGACACGCGCGCGTACGTCTGGCGCGCCGATTGGCACGACGCGGGCGAGAAGACGGTGCTCGGACACACGGGCGCGTTCGATGGGGATGCCGTGCTGGACCTCCTGTTGGCGCAGCCGCAGACCGCGACCTTCATCGTGACCGAACTGTGGCGCGAGTTCGTCTCCGAGACGCCCGACCCGGCCCAGATCGAGCGCATCGCCGCACGCTTTCGGTCGAGCGGCTACGACATCGCGGTTGCGCTGCGGGGGCTGTTTTCGACCGACGCGTTCTGGGATGTGCGCAATCGCGGCGTGCTCGTCAAATCGCCGGCGCAATTCGTCGTCGGCGCGCTGCGCTCGTTCGACGTGGACGACGACGACATGACGCCGCTCGCGGGGACGCTTCGCAATCTCGGCCAAAACCTGTTCGCGCCGCCGAACGTGAAGGGCTGGCCCGGCGGCTCGACCTGGATCAACAGCACGACGCTGCTCGCGCGCGAGCAGTTCGTCGAACAGCTCTTTCGATCGACGGGGCCGAACCGGGCAAAGGCAAAGGCGAATGCAAACGCAAATGCGAAGGGGATGCCGCCGCCCTCGATGTCCGGCTCTGCCGCCAAGGGCGCTTCGACGATGACCGCGATGCGCGACATGGCGGGCGAGCGCATGGCCGCATCGATGCGGCCGGCGTCGGCACCGGGCAATGCGATGCGCGCGCAGCACGGCATGCGCTTCGATCTCGACGGCTGGCTCGCCCGCTATGGCACCGCGCCCACCGAGCGTTCCGGACTGTCGATCGAACTGCAACTGCAGCATGCGGTGCTGCCGATCTCTCCGGTCGATCCGATCGACACGGGCACATCGAGCTCGGCCTACTTGCGTGCGTTGCTGATGGACCCCGCCTACCAACTGGACTGACGCCATGCAGCGACGCCGCTTTCTCTCTTCGATGACGGCCGCCGCCGGCGCCGCGCTGTGTCTTCCCACGCAAGCGGCGTTTGCCGAGGCCGCATCGATGCTCGGGCCGGCGCCGGCGCACCCGGTGTCTTACCGGAACCTGCTGATTCTCGTCGAACTGAAGGGCGGCAACGATGGTTTGAACACCGTCATTCCGTACGCCGATCCGAACTATCGCGTGTTGCGCAAGCGCATCGGCATCGATCGAGAACACATGATCGCGCTCGACGAGCGTACCGCCCTGCATCCCGCCCTGGAGCCGCTGCTGCCTTTATGGCACGAGGGGCATTTGGCGATCGTGCAGGGGGTCAGCTACGCGCAGCCCAATCTCTCGCATTTCCGTTCCATCGAAATTTGGAACACCGCTTCGCGGTCCGACGAATACTTGAGCGACGGATGGCTGACGCGCGCGTTTGCGCGCACGCCGGTGCCGGCCGGATTCGCGGCGGACGCGCTTGTGATCGGCAGCGCCGAGATGGGGCCGTTCATGGGCGGCGCAAGGGCGGTCGCGCTCGTCAATCCGGCGCAATTCGCGCAGGCATCGCGGCTCGTCAAGCCGGCCGCGCTGAGCGAGCGCAACCCGGAGCTCGCGCACATCCTCGATGTCGAGAACGACATCGTTCACGCGGCGCTCAGATTGAAGCCGCGCCCAGGCGAGTTTGCCTTGAAGACGGTCTTTCCGGGCGGCGCGTTCGGCGCGGGCGTGAAGACGGCGATGCAAGCGCTTGCGAGCGCGGATACGCCGCGCGGCCAGCCCATCGCGGGGCAGGGCGTCGCCGCGATCCGTCTGACGCTGAACGGGTTCGATACCCATCAAAACCAGCCGGGCCAGCATGCCGCGCTGCTCGGGCAATGGGCGCAGGCAATGATGGCGATGCGCTCCGCTTTGATCGAACTGGGCCGCTGGGACGATACCTTGATCATGACGTACGCGGAGTTCGGCCGGCGGCCGCGGGAGAACGAGAGCAACGGCACCGATCACGGCACCGTCGCGCCGCATTTCGTCGCCGGCGGGCGCGTTCGCGGCGGCCTGCATGGCGTCGCTCCGGCACTGGCGCGGCTCGACGGCAACGGCAACTTACCGGTCGGCGTCGACTTCCGCGAACTTTATGCCACCGTGCTCGGCCCTTGGTGGGGGCTCGATGCCGCGAGCGTCCTGCGCGGGCGATTCCAGCCGTTGCCGATCCTGCGCGTGTAGTCGATCCCGCGCTTAGCGCTGGGCGAGCCGCAGGCCGCCGTCGGCTTCGTCTCAACGCGCCTCGTTCACCTCGTTTCAGCGCTTGCGTGCCGCGCGCCAGGCGATCCAAAGCTTGCGGATCGGCGTCAGCGCGATCCGTTGATGCAGCACTTGAAAGTTGTCGCGCTCGATCTCGTCGAGCAGCGCGAGCGCCATTGCCGTCTGGGCGCGCAACGTTCGCTGCGTCGCGCGCTCGGTGGCCGGAATGCCGGCTTGCGCCGCCTGCAGCGTTTCGCGCGCGCGATTCGTCTGAAAGCGCATGAGTTCGGAGAAAGCGGAACCGTATTTGCGATTGATGATTTCGGCTGCCGTCACGCCGTAGCGCTGCAATTCGTCGATCGGCAGGTAGATGCGTCCGTACCGCGCATCGTTGCCTAGATCTTGAACGAACTGCGCGAGCATCAGCCCGTTGCCGAGTGCGCCGGCCCAGGCGTCGGCGTGCCGCGGCTCGCGTGCCGTGGCGCGCGCGATGGCGCCGGCGAACGCGCCGCCGACGCGCTCGATATAGCGTGTGAGGTTGGCGAAATCCAAATAACGCGCTTGATCGAGGTCCATCTCGAAGCCGGCGACGAGCGTGCGCAGCATCGGCGCTTCGGCCTCGATGTCGCCGCAATGCGCGGCGAGCGCGTGCGAGACGGGGTGCGTCGGCTGGCCGGCGGCCAGCGCGGCCGTTTCCTTTTGCCACCACGCGAGCTTCGTGCGCCCGATCGTCGGATCGCTCGTGTCCTTGACCGTTTCCTCCAGTTCACGGCGCAACGCGAACAGCGCGGTCAGATACGGCTGGCGTGCCATCGGCGCTTGGCGCAGCGCGTAATAAGCGCTCGAACCCGCGGGTGCCGCTTTTTGCGCGCAGTATTCGTCGAAATTCTGGGGGACGGGAGTCGTGGGCTGTGGCACGGCGAACGAACGGTGAGGCAGTCAGTGAGTGAGGGGCAACGTTTCGACGGCGAGCAGGTTGCGGGCCAAACGGGATGAATCCGCGTCAGGCCGCTCGGGGCCGCGAGAGCGCGCCTGGCGCCCCGGCATGGCCGGTGCTCGCTTCGGTGCGGATACTACCTCAATTTCGCGCACGAGGCCCGGCACGGCTCGGGCCGCGGCCGATTCCGCGGGTCTTGCACGTGGCCTGTCGCTGGATTGCGGGCGGCTTCGCGCTGCTCGCCGGCGCCGCGCTCCCGCCTTAACTTCGGACGATTGGGACCGGGGCAGCGACCGCACGAAACGAAAGTAACGACTTCGCGAGAAAGCGTACGCAAGCGCGCGGTGCAACTGGCCGAAGCGGAGGCATCATGCGGCTGCCCGGTGGGGAAGGCCGGATGGCCCATGTCCGAAGGGCGTGCAAATTGCTATCGATTCGGATGCGACCCTTCCGGGCGGAGACGACATCATGAAGCTATCGCCAGGCAGTGCGCTCCTGACCGATCTCTACGAATTGACGATGCTGCAGGCGTACTTCGACGCCGGCGTGAACGAGACGGCATCGTTCGAATTGTTCGTGCGCGCATTGCCGATGCAGCGTAATTTTTTAATGGCGGGCGGGCTAGAGCAAGTGCTCGATTATCTCGAGCATCTTCGATTTGGGCCCGACGAGCTATCGGCGCTGGCAAAGACGCGCCGCTTTCCCGCTCCGTTTCTGCGCTCGCTCGAGCACTTGCGCTTCACGGGCGAGGTCGACGCGATGCGAGAGGGAACGGTGTTCTTCCCGGACGAACCGGTCCTGCGCATCACGGCGCCGATGCGCGAAGCGCAGCTCGTCGAAAGCCGTGTGATGAACCTCGTTCATTTCGAAACGGTCGTTGCGAGCAAGGCAGCCCGCTGCGTGCTCGCGGCGCCCGACAAGCTGCTCGTCGATTTCGGGCTGAGGCGGGCGCATGGCGCGGAGGCAGCCGTATTGTCCGCGCGCGCTTCCTATCTGGCCGGGTTCGGCGGAACGGCGACGCTCGCGGCGGGGCTCGCGTTCGATATCCCCGTCTACGGCACGATGGCGCATTCGTACGTGCAGGCCTATGCGGACGAAGCGGTGGCCTTCGAGGACTTCGCGCGCTCGCAGCCGACGAACGCGACGCTCCTGATCGATACGTACGACACCGAAGAAGCCGCGCGCAAGGTCGTGGCGCTGGCGCCGCTGCTCCTGAACGACGGCATCGCAATTCGCGGCGTGCGCATCGACAGCGGCGATCTGGGCGAGCACGCGAGGCGAGTGCGCCGCATTCTCGACGAAGGCGGGCTCTCCGGCGTGACGATCTTCGCGAGCGGCAATCTAGACGAGCATCGGCTGCACCAGCTGATGAGCGAGCAAGCGCCGATCGACGGGTTCGGCGTAGGCACGCGGATGAATACCTCGGCCGACGCGCCGTATCTCGACTGCGCGTACAAGCTCGTCGAATACGGGGGGGAGCCGCGCCGCAAGCGTTCGGAAGGGAAGTCGACTTGGCCCGCGCGCAAGGCCGTGTATCGGCTCACTGGGCCGAACGGCGTGATGGCCGGCGATTTGATCACGCTCGCAAACGAGCGGCGCGACGGAGAGCCGCTGCTCGAGCCGGTCATGCGCGGCGGCAAACGCTGTGCACAGCCTGTGACGCTGCACTCCGCGCGCGCGCATGCCTGGCGGCAACTGCGCGCGCTGCCGAACGCGCAGCGCACGCTCGATGTCGACGAGCCGTATCCGGTCGCGGTATCGGACGGCTTGCGCGAACTGGCACGGCGTCTCGATGAAGGGCGGCCCGGTTAGCCGCCTCGCAACCGTCCAGCCGCGGATCGATGCGGCGGACGTTCGTATTGCCGCGGTTCTTCTTATGGTGGGCTGCCGGCCGCGTCGATATTGCGATTCGTTCTACGCCATTCCGAACTGCCGTGCCGTTGCATCGACGGCGCGCTTCGCCTTGTCCACGATCTCGTCGATTTCCGCATGCGTGACGACGAGCGGTGGGGAGAGCAGCATGCGGTCCCCCGACGCGCGCATGATCAGGTTGCCGTTGAAGCAGAAGTCGCGGCAAACCGCGGCCACCTCGCTGCCGTTGGCGAACCGCTTGCGCGTATCGGCCTCTTGCGCGAGCTGCACGGCCGCGACGAGCCCGGCACCGTCCACCTCGCCGACGATCGGATGACCGTCGAACGCTTGTCTCAGGCTCGCTTGGAAGTAGGACCCCGTATCGCGCTCGACGCACTCGACGATTCCCTCGTCGCGCAGCAGTTCGAGGTTGGCCACGGCCACGGCCGCCGCCACCGGGTGGCCGGAATACGTGAGACCGTGGTTGAACTCGCCGTTCTCGATGATCGGCGCGGCGATCCTGTCGTGCAGTGCGACGGCGCCCATCGGCACATAGCCGCTCGTCAGCCCTTTGGCGAGCGTCAATAGATCGGGCTCGAAGCCGAAATGGCGGTGCGAGAACCATTCGCCCGTGCGGCCGAACCCGCCTATGACTTCATCGGCCACGAGCAGCACGTCGTATTGGCGGCAAATGCGTTGAATCTCGGGCCAGTAGCTCGAAGGCGGAAAGATGACGCCGCCCGCCCCCTGAAACGGCTCGCCGATAAAGGCGGCGACGTTCTCGGGCCCGAGCTCGAGGATCTTCGCTTCGAGCTGCCGGGCTCGCTCGAGACCGAACGCTTCGGGCGAGAGAGCCGTGGGTGCTTCGCCGAAGAAGTACGGTTGATCGATATGGACGATATGCTCGACCTTCGACGGCATTTGCTCGTGCATGTAGCGCATGCCCCCGAGCGTTGCCCCCGCTATCGTCGATCCGTGATAGCCGTTCTTGCGCGAGACGATATATTTCTTCGACGGTTGGCCCTGTGTCGCCCAATATCGATAGACGATGCGCAGCACCGTGTCGTTGCCTTCCGAGCCGCTGTTGCAATAGAAGAAATGATTGAACGGCTCCGGGGCGAGCTCGGACAGCAAGGCCGACAGCGCGATGACCGGCGGATGCGTCGTCTTGAAGAACGTGTTGTAGTAGGGCAGCTCGCGTAGCTGGCGATAGGCGGCGTCGGCCAGCTCCTTGCGGCCGTAGCCGAGGTTCACGCACCAGAGCCCGGCCATGCCGTCGATGATGCGGTTGCCGTCGGAGTCCCACAGGTAGACGCCTTCGGCCTTGACGATCACGCGGCTGCCGGCGCGATTGAGCGCGCCCATGTCGGAAAACGGGTGAAGATGGTGTGCGGCGTCGAGTGCGCGATAGTCGGCAGTACTGAGCGATGGCGCGCTGCCGTTCGGCACGGCGGTGGACGGTTCTAGATCTAGATCGTGACTCATGCTCCCTCCATGAAATCGAATTGCGCGTTCCGTTTCAAACGTGCAGCAGCAGATGCTTGCGCTCCCACGAGCTGATGACGCGGAAGAACGCGTCGTACTCGGTTTCCTTCAACCTGAGGAACGCTTTGACGAAAGCTTCGCCGAGGATCGAGGCAAGCGGCCCCGAAGCGGCCATCAGCGTCAGTCCTTCCTCGAGATTGCGCGGCAATTGATACGGCATCCGGTAGCCGTCGTTCGCGAGCGGTTCGGTCGGCGAGAGCCGCTGCGTGAGACCGAGGTAGCCGGCGGCCAGCGTACCCGCGATCGCGAGGTAGGGGTTGCAGTCGACGCCCGGAATCCGGTTCTCGATGCGCCTTGCCGCGGGGGATGCATGCGGTATGCGAAAGCCCACGGTGCGGTTGTCGTAGCCCCATTGCACGTTGATCGGCGCAGCCATGAAGCGCGACAGGCGCCGATAGGAATTGATGTACGGCGCGAAGATCGGCATCAGCGCTGGCGTGTACTTCTGCAACCCGCCGATGTACTGATAGAAGAACTCGGTGGGCGCGCCGTCGCCGTCCGTGAACAGATTGCGGCCCGTCTCCAGATCGACGATGCTTTGATGCACGTGCATCGCGGAGCCCGGCTCGCCCTCCATCGGCTTGGCCATGAACGTGGCATACATGTGATGGCGCAGCGCGGCCTCGCGCACGGTCCGCTTGAACAGGAATACGCGATCGGCAAGATTGAGCGGATCCCCATGCAGAAAGTTGATCTCCATCTGCGCCGCGCCCACTTCGTGGATCAACGTGTCGACCTCGAGTTCTTGGATATCGCAGTATTCGTAGATGTCTTCGAACAGCGGATCGAACTCGTTGACGGCTTCGATCGAGTAAGCCTGCCGTCCCGTTTCGGCGCGCCCCGTGCGGCCGACGGGCGGGCGCAGCGGCAAGTCCGGATCCTTGTTCATCTCGACGAGATAGAACTCGAGTTCGGGCGCGATGACGGGTTTCCATCCCTTGGCCGCATAGAGTTCGAGGACGCGGCGCAAGACCCGGCGCGGCGAAATCGCCACGGGGGTGCCGTCGAAATGCACGCAGTCGTGGATCACCTGCGCGGTGGGATCGACGGCCCAAGGGATCAGGCGGATCGTCGAGGGATCGGGCACGCAGACCATGTCGGGATCGGTCACCCCCGTCAAGCTGCCGTCGTCGGGGTACTCGCCCGTCACGGTTTGGATCATCACGGCCTGCGGCAGGCGCATCGATTCGCCCGACTCGAACTTGCTGCGCGGGATGATCTTGCCGCGCGCGATGCCCGCCATGTCGGGGATGATCGCTTCGATCTCGGTGATCCGATGCTTCTTGAGAAATTCGTCGATGTCGTGCATAGGAGTTCTCGATTCGTTGTTATGAGTGAGCCGAGTGAGCGGTTCTCATCGGGCGTCGGTGCCCATGCGTGGCTCAAGGGTGTGCGCCGGACTGCGCGCAAAGACGTACGCTCATGCGCGCCCGGCACGCCGCGCCGAACGCGCGGAAGATCGCGGTGGAAAACGGATCGCTCGCGTGCTGCCATTCGGGATGCCACTGCACGCCGAGCGCGAAAGCCACGGCATCGGTCACGCGCACGGCTTCGATCAGGCCGTCGGGGGCGAGCGCCTCGACGGTCAGTCCCGGCGCGAGCTTGGCGATGCCTTGCGCGTGCAGCGAATTCACGCGGGCTTCTGTGCAATTGCCGGCCAGCGTGCGCAACAGCCCGCCGTCGCTCAGCCGCACGGTATGCGCGGGGCCGTATTGCACGTCGAGCGGATCGGTTTGGTTTTCGCGGTGATCGTCGTGGCCGTCGAGTTCGTGCACACGTTGATGCAGCGTGCCGCCGTAGACGACGTTCATCTCCTGAAAGCCGCGGCAGATCGCGAGCACGGGCACGCCGCTCTCGATCGCGGCACGCATGAGCGGCAGCGTCGTGGCGTCGCGTGCCGGATCGTGCAGCGTGCCCGGTGCGCTCGGCGCGCCGCCGTAACGGCGCGGCTCGACATTGGATGCACTGCCGGTGAAGACGAGACCGTCGAGCGATTGGAGGAGCGCTGGGATCGGCTGCTTCTCGCCGAGCGCGGGAATGGCGACCGCGAGCGCACCGGCGCCTTCGACTACGGCGGTGATGTATTTGTCGACGACGACATGCGCGCGATGCATCCCGATTTCGGTGCTGTCGGCGGTCACGCCGACGAGTGGTTTATTTAGCATAACTAACCAATTGCGATGAAATGACCGGTGTTCGAGCGAGGAACGATAGCGATCGAAGTCGCATTTCGCTCGGCGTTCGAAATCGAGCGTCGAAGTTCGCTGCTTGCGTCGGGGCGAGCGACGGCCTCGCGACGGGCGCGACGGCACGCGCGCCAAGCCGGCGCGGCGGACGAATCGAACGGGTAACGGACGGGAAAGAGGCGCTACGGCAGCAACGAGGCGGCGTCGTCGATGTGAACGGCGATGTAGGCGCGGGCGGACGTGACGTTGTGTCGTCGAACGCAGCGGCGCGAAAGGATCGTGAAGACGGACAGAAACCGGCGGAACGCAAGCGGGCCGGTGCAGCCGTCGGCGATGGCGCTGTCAGCGCGAAGACGATTCGCGACCTGACTGCGGTTCCATCTAACCAAAGGGCCTCGGACTCTCACGATGACACTCGACTCGGTGATGTTGAGGAAAGCAAACGGTTCGGCACGTGGCGAAACGGCCTTGTGCAGTGCGGCAAATCACCGCGCGAACTGCTCGACCGCGAACGACCGCCCGTTTCGGGCCGGAACCTGAGAGTCAGCATATATCAGCCAGGCTTGCCGTCAATCCCCTTCGAAGATTTCGGGTACGGCATCACCGGCGATGATGCGTTGCATGGACTGGTCTCGCGTTCCGAGTTCCCGGGAGCGGTTGGCGTTCGACCCGAATTTCCCTTGCGAGTTCAGAACGTATCGCCTGTACCGATGCCGCTGCTTCAATTCATCGCTACGCCTTCGCTGGGCTGATCCGCGTGTTGGCCGTCGCCCGATCTTGCGGCCAAGCATGCGGCCCCGGCGTACGTGACGCCCGCGAGCACGCCCACGACGGTGAGTGCGGTCGACAAATGGGTCGCGAGCATGGCCGCCGCGCCGGCGAATGCGACGCCGAGCAGGCTGCCCGCTTGGCGCAGCGCATTGAGCAAGCCCGATGCGACCCCCGCCGATTCGGCCGGTACCTGTTCGAGGATCGTGGCGATCATCGGCGGCACCGACAAGGCCGTTCCGGCACCGAACGCGGCCATCGCCGCGACGACGAACGCCCAAGCGGCCTGCGTTTCGAGCAATGCCGTCATGGCCGGGCCGGCGATGGTTGCGACGGTCAGCCCGACCGTCATCAAATGCTTCGCGCTCATGCGGCCGTGCAGCTTGCCGGCCAGCACATTGCCGAGCGAGAGACTCGCGGCCATCGGCAACATCGCGAGCCCCGTGTGACGTGCATCGAGCCCGCGCACGCCGTGCAGGTAGAGGCTCAGCAAAAACAGCACGGCGAAGTAGCCGACATACACGAGCGTGCCGCTCGCGTTCATTGCGACGAACTTTGCATTGCGGAACCACGTTAGCGGCACCATCGGATCCGCGACGCGGCGTTCGACGGCAACGAGCGTGCACGCGGCCGCGACGGCGACGACGATGGCCACGATCACTTCGGCGGCGCCGATGCCGCGCGTGGGCATTTCGATCGCGGCGAAGCACAGCGCCGCGAGGGCGATCGTGCTCGTAACCTGGCCGCCCCAATCGAAGCCGCGCGAGCGAGCGGGCACGGTGGCGCGAACGAGGGCCCAGGCGCCGGCCAACGCGACGATGCCGGTGGGCACGTTGACCAGGAACGCGCTGCGCCAGCCGAATCCGTCGACGAGCAGCCCGCCCGCAACAGGACCGATCGCCGCGGCGATCGATGCAATGCCGGCCCAGGCCGCGATGGCCTTGGCGCGCTGCGCGGGATCGTGGAACGTCGCGCGGACGATCGCGAGCGAGGCGGGCAGGAACAGCGCGGCTCCCATGCCTTGCACGAAGCGCGCCGCGACCAGTGTGCCGACCGACGGGGCCAGACCACAGGCGGCCGATGCGGCAACGAACAGCGCCAGCCCCGATAAATAGACGGCCTTCGCGCCGAAACGGTCCGACGCCACGCCGCCGGCGAGAATCAGCGCGGCGAAGCTCAGCGTATAAGCGTCGACGATCCATGCGAGGCCCGCGACGGAGGCGTGCAGATGCGCACGCATCGAGGGCAGGGCGACGTTGACGATCGTCGTGTCGAGTACCGCCATGAACATGCCGCTCGCGACGAGCACGAGCGTCCAGCGTTGCCGGGCGGCTTCGGCGCGTTCCAGCGCAGGATTCGGGGCAAGCGGTTCGATAGCGCAGTCGGTCATGAAAGCTCCTGTTTTCGGCTTGATGCCAAGCTGTTCGATAGCCGGCGACAAGCCGTCAATGACCAAAAGTCTATAGACTGGTGGTGCTGCGACAAAGCAGTGAATCTGCGGAACTGTGATGCAAAAATGCATCAGCAGGAAATCGAGCGGAAATCACTACGAATTCTCGTAAATCACCATGACCAACTGGGATAACGCGCGCTTTTTCCTGGCGGTCGCCCGCACCGGCACGCTGCGCGGCGCCGCGGCGCGCTTGTGCGTCGATCAGGCGACCGTCGGCCGGCGAATCGCCGCGCTCGAGGAAGCGCTGTCGGCGCGGCTCTTTCTGCGCACGCCGACCATGTACGTCCTGACGAGCGCCGGCGAGGCGCTGATCGCGCCGGCCGAGGCGATGGAGCAGGCCGTCCACCAAATCGAGCGCCGCATCGTCGGGATGGACGATCAGCTGTGCGGCACGATCCGCGTCGCGACCACGGACTCGATCGGCAAGCATTTTGTCCTTCCTGCAATCGCGAAGCTGCGGGCCGTGCATCCGGGGATCGAGATCGTGTGCGTCACGTCGCCCGGCTTCGCGAACTTGACGCGGCGAGAGGCCGACATTGCCATTCGCACGCAGCGCCCCGAATCGCCCGATCTGATCGTGCGTCGCGTCGCGCAACTCGAATCGGGTATCTATGCGTCGCGCGCCTATCTCGCCGCACGCGGCGAACCGAGCGAGGGCGCCTCGTTCGAGGGGCACGATCTCGTCATGTATCAGCGGGCCGTGTTGCCGTCGATGTGGGAGTCGCTCTGCGGGGAGCCGATCCAGCGCGGGCGCGTGGCGTTTCAGACTTCGTCGTCGATGATGCTGTTCGAGGCCGCGATCGCCGGGCTCGGCGTGACGGAATTGCCATGCTTCAGGGCCGACCAGGAGCCGGACCTCGTGCGCGTGATGCCGAACCGAGGCGATCGCTTCGACATCTGGCTCGTCGCCCACGCCGATCTGTACAAGACGGCGCGCATGCAGGCGTTCATCGACGCCGTCGCGCGCGAGTTCGAGCAGGGGATTTGAGCGCCGGCTGCGCTTGGCGATCGGCAATTGGCGCACAGGACCGTCGATAGAGCCGGAAGTTCGCCTGCGTTCGCATGCGCCGTTCGCAGCCGACATTCGAGCATGTCCTCTACTATCGCCGACGCACGCGTCACGTTAATCTTGCGCGTCGTTACTTGGAGCACACACAACAATGAAACGAAACAAGCCTCTGATAGCCGTAACGCTTTTGTCCTGCTTTGCCGCCTCGAGCGCGTCCTGGTCTGCCGAACATCCCCCCGTTGCCCCCGTGCGTCCCGTCACCACCGACTATTTCGGCACGCCCGTCGTCGACGATTACCGCTACATGGAGAATCTGAAGGATCCTGAAGTCCAAGCGTGGATGAGGCAACAGGACGACTATACGCGCCGCGCGCTGGATGCCATTCCGGGGCGCGATGCGCTTGCGCGGCGCGTCGAAGCGCTGATGAGCGGCGATCTGCGCCGCACCGATTTCACGCGCCGCGGCCACCGCCTCTTTTATCAAACGGCCGCGGCCGGCGAGAACCTGCTGAAGCTGGCCTATCGTGACGGCGTGAACGGCGAGGAGCATGTGCTCGTCGATCCGGCCAAGCTGTCGACCGACAGCACGCGCCACTTCGCGCTCGATTGGTACGCGCCGTCGTGGGACGGCCGCTACGTTGCCTACGGCGTTTCGGAGGGCGGCTCGGAACAAAGCGTCTTGCACGTCATCGACGTTCAGACGGGCCATCAGTTGTCCGAATCGATCGATCGCACGAGTTCGTGCGTCGTGTCCTGGCGCAGCGACAACCGCTCGTTCTTCTATCTGCGCTATCCGAAAGTCGGCCCGAACACGCCGCTCGCGCAGAGCGAGTACAACGCAGTCGCGCATCTGCACGTGCTCGGGCAGAACGCGGACGGCGACGGCGATGCGGCGGTGTTCGGCAAAGGCGTATCGCCCAAGCTCGACGTGCCTGACGGGCAGGCGGGATACGTGCTTGTCTCGCCCGATTCACCGTACGCGGTGGCGGTGGCCAACCACAACATGGACAACAACCCGAACACGTTCTACGTCGTTCGCTTGGCGGACATCCACGGCGCCGATACGCCGTGGAAGAAGATCGCGAGCCCCGAAGACGGCGTCGTAGACGTGCAATTGCACGGCGATCGTCTCTATGCGCTGACGGGCAAGGACGCCTCGCGTTTCAAGGTTGTCTCGGCGCCGCTCGCGCACCCCAATCTCGCGCACGCGGACGTTGTCGTGCCTGAAGGGCAGAACGTCATCGATTCGTTCGCGCTCGGCAGCGACGGCATCTATCTGGCCGAGCGAGCGGGCGCTACGTTCGAGCTGCATCGAACCGGCTTCGACGGCAAAGACGACCAGACGATCCCGCTCCCGTTCGCGGGCGCGATTCGCGATTTGGCACCCGATGCGAAGCTGCCCGGCGTGATGCTCGAGCTGCGCGGCTGGGTCAAGTCGCCGCGCGAACTCGCCTATGCGCCGGGTGCGAACGGGGCCACGGATACGGGTTTGATTCCGCCGTCGAAGACCGAATCCGACGATTTGGAAGCGCGGGAGACTTTCGCGACCGGCTACGACGGGACGCGCATCCCCGTTTCGATCATCTCGAAGAAAGGCATCACGCGCGACGGCACGCATCCCACGATCATCTATGGCTACGGCAGCTACGGCTTGTCGATGGATCCGAGCTACCAGCCCGCTTGGCGCGCCTGGTTCGAGCAAGGCGGCATCATGACGGTCGTGCACATGCGCGGCGGCGGCGAGTACGGCGATGCCTGGCATCGCGCCGGGCAGAAGCTGTGGAAGATCAACACGATGTTCGACTTCCTCGCGGGCGCGCACTACATGATCGACCAGGGCTACACGCAGAGTCAGTATCTGGTGGCCAACGGCCGCAGCGCGGGCGGGATCGTGATGGGCGGTGCGCTGACGATCGATCCGGGCTTGTTCCGCGTCGTGCTCGACGATGTAGGCGTGTCGGATACGCTGCGCTTCGAGACCGAGCCGAACGGCCCGCCCAACGTGCCGGAGATGGGTTCCGCGTCGAACGAGGCAGGCTTCCATGGCCTCTACACGATGAGCGCGTACGACCATATTCATAACGGCACGCCGTATCCGGCCGTCATGTTCACGACCGGCGCGAACGATCCGCGCGTGTCGCCCTGGCACATGCTGAAGATGACCGCGCGCGTGCAGGCGGCGACATCGAGCGGGCATCCGGTGCTGCTGCGCGTCGACTACGACGCCGGGCACGGCATCGGCTCGAGTGTTGCGCAAACGGCCGACCGCTACGCCGACGAATGGGCGTTCTCGCTGTGGCAGGTCGGGGCGCCGGGCTTCCAGCCGAAGGCGAAGTAAACGTCGGTAATGCGCGCCGCATCGCTTTTCGCGGCGCGCACGCGGTGCGGCGGAATAACGCGGCGCGGCCGTCCGTTTTGCCATTGGAGGGGCGATGTTTTCGCCCTCGATGGCCGTACGGCGTTCTCGATCGATCTCTCGTTGTGAGATCGGCCCATGCGTGCAGCGATGCGGACGTAGGTCTGGGCAGCGTACGACGGCAATACGTTTAGCAGGCGCCATCATGCACACGATTTTTCGTCGCGCGCCGGCGTGTGCGGTAGGGGTGGTGCTTGCTGCCTCCACCGCTTGCGCCGCGGCACAAACTTCTCCAGGTTCAACCATCGACATGTCGACGTGCCGCGACGTCACGACGCAAGTCGAGATCGACGGTGCGGTTCAGCCCGTTAACGGCCGCGCATGCCTGCAGTCGGACGGCAATTGGGTGCTCGTCGGCACGTATGACGATTGGGCCGGGTACCCGTACGCCTACGATTACTACCCGTGGTATTGGGGCGCTCCGGTCCTCATCGGCGGGTCGTTTGTGTTCGTCGACCGTTTCCATCACTTTCACCATTTCCATCACGAGGGCGGCTTTCACTCCGCTGGAGGGATGAGGCCCGCCGGGATGAGCCATGGGTGGCGTGGGGGATGGGGCGGCGGTATGGGCGGCGGCATGCATCGACGTTGAATCTCTCGCGGTATTTGCCTTCATAAACCGATGCGCGGTTTGTCCTGTTCGTCATGACGGACGGGTTTTGGAGCTTGTTCTCCTATCGAAGCGCGTTCTGACCCGGTTAGGTTGCGAATCGTCGGCACTCGCTCATTCAACTACGAGTGGATGCGCGCGCAACGAACTTCGCCGCGGCCTTGCCGGGTCCCCACCCTTGAAACTAGTTTCCCGATTGCATATCATTCGGCGGGTTTTCTGACGTAAGAATCCTGAACCCGAGCGCTACGCGTCCATCGGTCGCACATCGAGCGTTTCTTTCGGAGTCTCCATGCAAACGCAAGAAGTCGACATCCCGGCCGATGACGTCCGGCTCAAAGGCATATTGACGATCCCCGCCGATGCGCACGCCATCGTCGTGTTCGCGCACGGCAGCGGCAGCGGCCGCGCGAGCCCGCGCAACCGGCAAGTCGCCGATGTGCTTCACGAAGCCGGTCTCGCCACGCTTTTGTTCGACCTGTTGACCGAGCAAGAACATCAAGTCGACCTTGTATCGGCCGAGTACCGGTTCGACATCCCCCTGCTCGCGAACCGGTTGGAGACTGCGCTCGACTGGATCTACGCATCGCCCGACACCGAATCGCTGCCGGTCGGCCTGTTCGGTGCGAGCACGGGCGCGGCGGCAGCCCTTATTGCCGCGTCAGTGCTGCCTGACGATGTCGGCGCCGTCGTTTCGCGCGGCGGGCGCGCCGATCTCGCGGGCGACGCGCTCCCCCACGTCGAAGCGCCGACGCTGCTCATCGTCGGCGAACTCGACGAGGATGTCGTCCATTTGAATCAGCTCGCCGCCAGCCAGCTGCAATGCGAGCACAGAATCATGATCGTTGCGGACGCAACGCATCTGTTCGAGGAGCCCGGCACACTCGATCATGCCGCGCGTCTCGCCTGCGACTGGTTTCTCGCCAAGCTCATGCCGGTCGCCGGATAGCCGTTTCGTCGGACATGACGCACGTCAATTTCCTCCGGATGTGCCCCAGGACGCAGTCGCGCGCATCGAGTTGCTTTATATCTGTGGATCGTTGTCGATGGGCGACGAGCCGACAGTCGAGGGCGCGGCGGGTACGCGGGCAACGTAACGGCGAGCAGGAGGGACGGACAGATGCGCATCGTGATCGCTTTGGCCGAGAGCGCGCTGCACAGGCGCGGCGAGAAGGGCTGTTCCGAAGACGAAGCACACCACGTTAGGGCCGCGGCCGCGCAGTTGGCTCGCGTTGCCGACGGTAACGATCTTGTCATCGTCCACGACAACGAGCATCACAACGGACACCATAGATCGGCGGTTCCCGCGTCGCGGGATCGCGCGCCTTTCCATAACGGAGAGATCGAACGCGACGTGTTCGATGCCGAAACCAATGTCGGCGTCGGTTGCCGTTTCGAACTCGAGCTGCGCAATTGCCTGACGAGCGCACGCCCGTGCGCAACGCTGCTCACGATGGTCGAGGTCGATCGGGCCGACCCCGCGTTCGAGCATCCCGACAAGGCGATCGGCGCGTTCATCGTGGACGAACGCGCGCTCGCCGCGGCGCATGCAAAGCACTGGAGCCTGACTCACGACGGTATCGGCTATCGGCGCGTCGTGCCGAATCCGCGGCCGAAGCGCCTGCTGCAAACGCAGCCGCTGCACCGCCTGATCGAGCAAGGCACCGTGGTCATGTGCAGCGGCGGCGGCATGCCCGTCGTGGCGGCTGCCGACGGCGCGCTGCAAGGCGTTCAAGCCTTCATCGATCCCTATGGCGGCGCCGCGCTCATCGCGGAGACGATCGACGCCGACCTGTTCGTGATCGCTACCGATATGGCCGGCGTCATTCTCGATTGCGGCACGGCCAATTCCAAGCTGCTGCGCCATGGGCATCCGAGCGCCGTGCGCGAATTCGCGCTTTCAGCCGGCGCCATGGCCCCGAAGCTTCACGCCGCATCGCGCTTTGCCGAGCGCACCGGACGGCGCGCCGCGATCGGCGCGTTGGCCGATGTCGAACGGCTCGTCGACGGTACCGCCGGTACGACGATTTCTTGCGAACGCGTCGATCCGAGTTCCATCCTCGGCGGGTCGGTCGCGCGCTGAGCCGGCGCGGTTCGCCGCTTGTCGAATCAGGCGTGCTCGGGCGTCACCGTATATTCACGGGCGACCGTGCCTTCGGGATGCGCGTACCACCCCGGGTCGCGATAGTCGTCGCGCGCCAAATTCTCGCGGACCTTCACGACGCTGAACATACCGCCCATTTCAAGCGGGCCGAAGGGGCCCGTTCCCGTCATCATCGGCAGCGTGTTCTCGGGCAAGGGCATGGACATGCCGCCCGTCGAGTCTTCCATGCCCGGCATGCCCCCCATGTCGGGCATCCCCTTCATGCCCTCCATGCCTTCCATGCCTTCCATGTTGCCCATTCCGCCCATTCCGCCCATCGCCCTGTCTTCGTGCTTGGGCTTGGCGCGATCGCTTTCAGAGACGCCGGACGCAGCCGGCTTGCGATGATCCATTGCATTCATCGTGTGATGCGACTTATGGCAATGAAACGCCCAATCGCCGGGCCGGTCGGCGATGAATTCGATCGCGCGCATCTGGCCGACCCCGACATCGACCGTGACCTCGGGCCACCGTGCCGACGACGGCACCCAGCCTCCGTCGGTGCCGGCCACCTCGAAGCGATAGCCGTGCAGATGAATCGGATGATTCGTCATCGTCAAGTTGCCGAAGCGGATGCGTACGCGGTCGCCGGCTCGCACCGGCAGCGGGTCGATGCCGGGGAAGACACGTGCGTTCCACGCCCACGTGTTGAAGTCGGTCATTTCATCGACGCGCGGTGCGTATGTGCCGGGATCGATGGCATAGGCCGACATCAGAAAGACGAAATCGCGATCGACGCGCATCGCCTGCGGGTCGCGCGGATGCACGATGAACAGCCCCATCATGCCCATTGCCATTTGCACCATCTCGTCCGAGTGCGGGTGGTACATGAACGTGCCGGCACGCTCGAGGCGGAATTCGTAGACGAATGTCTTGCCCGGCGGGATGTGCGGCTGCGTAAGGCCGCCCACGCCGTCCATGCCGCACGGCACGGGCATGCCGTGCCAGTGCACGGTCGTGTGCTCAGGCAGCTTGTTCGTCACGAAGATCCGGACGAGGTCGCCCTCGACCGCCTCTATCGTCGGCCCCGGTGCTTGGCCGTTGTAGCCCCAGAGATTCGCGTGCATGCCTGGGGCGATCTCGCGCACGACGGGCTCGGCGATCAGATGAAATTCCTTCCAGCCGTTCTTCATTCGCCACGGCAAGGTCCAGCCGTTGAGCGTGACGACCGGGTTATAGGGCTGGCCGTTCGGCGGCGCGAGCGGCGCGGCGGTTGTTGCGCTCGCTGTACTGGGCGCGTCGGGAAGCAAGGCGGCACCGGCCTTGCTGACGAGGGCGGCGCCGAGCAAAGCGGCGCCCGAGCCGCCCAAAAATGTGCGACGTGTGAGCATGTCGTTGACCTTTCCGTCTCTTGTGTCTCGTGTTTCGTGCCTCGCGTATCTCGTATCGCGAGTCATGTCGAACTCGGCGGCGCGATGTCGGCCGCGAGCATGGGATTGCCGCGGCAGGCAAGCCGCGGCAGCCGAATCAGAGGTGGGAGAGACGAGGCGGGCGTTCGATGCCGCCTGTCAGAAACGAGGCGTCCGCGGCGGATAACGGGGGAAAGCGTGTGAGCCGCGCGGCGTCGATCGAGCGCACGCTCTGCACGGCAGTGGGAAGTGCTGCGCCGAAGCAGCAGGATGAGCAGGTGAAGCAAGTCGAGCAGGGGTGAGCGCTATGGGCACCCGCGTGTGAGCACCCGCCGGGATGGGCCGTCGGACGGTCGTGCTCCGCTTGCATCGCGATGCTTGCGTAACGCGCGTGTGCGTGCGTGTGCAAGCAGAAGGCCGCATCGCCATTGCCGTGGTGCGGCAAGCCGAGCATCGTCGACGCAGCCGCGAACGCTTGGGCCGGCAGGCTCAGCGCGAGGAGAATGACGAGGAGAAAGCGGCGCCATGTCGACATAGCGCGGGAGTCTAGCACGCGGCATCCAGGCTCCCGGCTACGCGCACTTGGCCGCGCCGGCCGACGTGCTCGTGCTCGATCTGACGATGCCGGCCGGCGACGACCCCAGCCTCAATCCGGTCAAATTTAGGGTTTACGCGCATCTAAAGTAAGAGGGCCAGACGCCGTAATCCTTGGGAGCGACGCCGGCGGCTTTCGCTTTCGCGCGATTGCGCCAACGTTTGCGCGTGTCCCCTCAAACGGAGTCGGCGATGCCGGCCGCCGTACGCTGGGCCTTCGTTTGCGCGGCAGTGGTATTCGTCGGGTGGATGTTCGTGACTGATTGGTGACACCGCTCGATTCGTCTCCGCCTCACTTCCATGCATCACATGCATCTCGCGACTTCGTCCATGCAATCGACCGGGGCTGATCGGAACGCTATTTCGGCCGCTCAGGCGCGCGCCGCATTCAATGCGCTGTATCTGGTGTCAGGCGCCGCGGCGCAACTCGGCGCACATGGTCTGCAGATCGAAGAGGGGCATTGGCATGCGCTCGCGCTGGCGGCGCGCGATGCCAATGCCGCGCTGCAAGCCCATGCTCAAGCGCATGCCAACAGCGACGCCATTGCGGCGTGCCGCCGCCTATCCATGCTTTGCGACCGGCTGCTCGAACGCCGAGCGATGGGGCACGCCAGCCCCTCTACCGTTTGGCGCGATCTCGTGCGGGCAGGGCGCGACGCGTATGAGCAATTCGATACGTTCGATACGTAGCGAGGGCGGGCCAGCCGGCTCCCGAGGCCGGGCGCCGAGCCGGGCCTTCGACATTCAAAGCCCGCTGTTTGCCGCGCGCTGACGCAATAGACCGAGCATGGCATCGCAGAACGGCGTGGGCACGCCGACCCTGCGACCGAGTTCGGGAAACACGCCGAGGATAGGATCGATTTCGAGCGGGCGTCCCGCTTCGAAGTCTTGCAGCATCGACGTCTTGAACGCACCGAGTTCGCGCGTGACGGCCATCCGTTGCGGTGGCGACATGCCCGTCGAAAGACCGAGACGCTGTCCGACCGCGTCGGCTTCTTCCATCATCCGCAAGGCGAGCGCATGTGTGAACGGATCGTCGAGCAGGCGATCGGCCGTCGAGCCCGTGAGCGCACTGAGCGGATTCATGTTCATGTTGCCCCAGAGCTTGGCCCAAATGTCGGCGCGGATATGATCGGCTGCGGCGGCATCGAAGCCGCCTTGCGTCAGCGCATGAGCGAACGCGCGCGCCGCATCGGTGTATTGCGCGTGAGCAGCGCCGACGATGAGACGATTGCCGCGTCCGCGTTTTACGACGCCGGGCTCGACGGTCGAGGACGACAGATGGACGACACAGCCGATCGAACGCTCGGCGGGCAGGACGGCGGATACGCGGCCGCCCGGATCGACGGCTTCGAGGCGTGCGTTGTCCGCTTGTCCCGGCAGGCCTTGCAGAAACCACCAAGGCAATCCGTTCATGGCGCTGACGACGAGCGTGCCGGGTCCGATCATCGGACGCAGCGATTCGGCGAGCGAGGGCAGCGCTTGCGCTTTGAGCGCGATCACGACGATGTCTTGCTCGCCGAGGGTTGCCGCGTCGTCGCTGGCCTGCACCTGCACGATATCGGCCGGTGCATCGCCCGCGAGGATGCGGATCCCGTGAGTCCGGATCGCGGCGAGCGTATTGCCGCGCGCTAGCACCGACACGTGGTGGCCGGCGCGAGAGAGCGCGGCGGCCAGCAGCGAGCCGATCGCCCCGGCACCGACGACGGCGGTACGCATCGCCCGAGCGTTACCCTGATCTTCGACGTTCATGCCGCTACTCCTTGTATGACGGATCGATTTTGTCGACTTGACGCAGCAGGGCGTCGAGGACGTCTTGACCGGCGCCGTAGGACGGATCGAACTGCAGCGAATCGCGAGTGCAGCGCGCGGCGATCTCCGGTGCGATGGGGCGCGCGCGGCCGAGCGCGGCGGTAGCGACTTGGACCTCGCAGGCGCGATTCAATGTCCAAAGACGAGCGAATGCCTGCGCGACCGTCACGCCGACGGAAAGCAAACCGTGGTTGCGCAAAATCAGGAGCCGCTTCTCGCCGAGATTGGCGACGAGCCTCGGCCCTTCGTCGGCCCGCACGGTGATGCCTTCGAAGTCGTGATAGGCGACCATGCCGTCGAGCTGTGCCGAGTAGAAGTTCGAGTTCTCCAGACCGTGTTCCGAACAGGCGACGGCGAGCCCCGCCGTCGTATGCGTGTGCATCACGCAGTGGGCGTCGGGCAGGGCACGATGGATCGCGGCGTGTACGACGTATCCGGCAGGGTTCACGCGGTGAGCGGACGCATCGACGGCGTTGCCGTCGAGATCGATCTTGACGAGATTCGAGGCGGTGACTTCAGTGTAGTGAAGCCCGAAAGGATTGATGAGGAAGTGCGTGTCCGGACCCGGGACGCGCAGCGTGATGTGGTTGTAGATCAGCTCGGTCCAGCCGAGCATGGCGAAGATGCGATAGGTGCCCGCCAATTGAATGCGCAGCGCGCGTTCGGTGTCGTTCATGATCGTCTCCTAGGCGCGATCGTCGCACATCGGCGATCGTCGCACACGGGTTCAGGTTCAATGCAGCATAGTTCAAACTGGTTGTGTGCGCAACCAATTAAAAAATGCGAACGCGGGGTGCGGCGACATGGCGGGGCACCGGAGGCTTCGATACTGTCCTTGGGTTTGCGGACCGCAGCGGGCGAGAACGGCACACGGCCGGCAAGGGGCTGCGTTTGGCGGCCCGTTACCGGAGATGTGTCTTGCGGAACAAATGAAAAAGATGGTGCGAGGAGCGGGACTCGAACCCGCACAAAACCTAGGATTTAAGCGGCTCCGGCATCCGATGCTGGCAAATTGCTGTCAAATCCTTCGGCGAAGCGCGCGACGGCGCGCTCGCCCGCATGAGGGTCCGCCGTAGGCATCCAGCGCCCATAGTTGCGCCGGATCGGCGCCGTGCTGGCATGCCCCATCTGCTTGGCTACCCACATCTCACTTTCGCCCGCCGAGAGCATCATGGACGCGTACGTGTGCCGCGTCTGGTACGGATTGCGGTAGCGCACCTTCGCGTTCTTGAGCGTCGTTCCCCACACCTTCCAGATCTGATTGTCGCCCTTCCAGCGGCCGCCGCCGCGCCCCCGCCACCCCGGGTTATGGAATATCGCGCCGTCCGGCTGCAGGAGCGTATGTGCCTTTTGGGCATTTAGCGCTGCGAGCGCCGGCGCGAGCAGCTTGACGTCACGTCGGCCCGCGATCGTCTTCGTATCCTCCGTCGTGCCCTTGGAGGCCCGCGTCATGGCTTTGCGCACGCGTATCGTGCCGTGGTGCCAGTCGACGTCGTCCCAATTCAGGGCGATGACCTCGCTAGTGCGCAACCCCGTCCAAAACAGGAATTGAAAGAGATTCGCAAGCTGAGGCGCACGCGCCTTCCGGATGATCGCGGCCTGCTCGGATGCGTCGAACGGGTCGGCATGATCCTCTTCGCGAGGTGCCTCGTTGCGCTCGAAGGTAAAGCCGGCGAGCGGATTTGCCTCGAGCAGCTCGTCGTCGACGGCGTCCTGCAGCGCCGAGCGGGCGCAGCTCTGGATATTGGCCAGACGCTTGTTCGTCACGCGCACCGGATTGTTGGACTTGTCCTTGCGGCCGTCGTCGATCGAGGCGAGCCATTCCTTGAAGTGCGGCCGCTTGAGCTCTGACAGCCGCAGCTTACCGAAACGCGGAATCAGCAGACGAAAGACGATGCCGTAGTAATCCCGATAGGTGCTCGCGGCGATCTGCGTCTTTTTGACGTCGAGCCAGCGCTCGAGGTAATCGCCGACGAGCTGCACGTCGCCGGGCTGCCCGGCGAAGCGCGCAAGGTTCTTGGAGTTCGGAAATGTCGTCGCATAATCGAACGTCCCAATCTCAATTTCAGCGAGCAAGCGCTGCCGGAACTTGGTCAGGTCTTTAGTATTGGCAGCACAAGGGCGGGCCTTGACCCTCTCGCGGCACCGGACGCCCTTGTAGGTGAAGGCGATTTCGTAGCTGGAGTCCGAGATGGCCGTGACTCCGGTCCCTTTTCTACCCATAAGTCGTATGCCTCAAGATCCATGAGGATTTTCTTGGTGCCTGGCTCGTACTTCCAGACGCTGCCCTCCGGCCAGACACCTTTGCACTTCCGCGTATAGACGGCGGCGGCCGATAGGCCGGTCAGCTCGCAGAACTTTTTGATGGTCACGAAGCGTACCATGGCGACCTCACAGCTTTACCGCGGCGAACTTCGTCGTGACAGCCACATCGGTCGTGTGGTGGTATTGCAGGACGATCCGCAAACCATGTCCGATGTCTAGCGTACGTCCGCGCTCGTTCGCCTCGTTTAGTGGCCGGCAATGCATCGATGTGCCGAGCTCGCTCACGATGATCGCGAGCAGCTCGGGAACGTCTTGCAGTTCATGCAGGAAATCGTGATTGATCTCGATGAGGGTGCGTGTGCTCATGCGATCGCTCCGAGTTCGTGCATTTGACGAAGTTGCGTGGCCACCTCCGCCGGGACGTTAAAGAAACCGAGCATTCCCTTGCATTCGACGAAAGGGAGCGGCCGCGCGTTGACGATATGGAAGCCAAACTGGCTCCCCATGTGCCAGGGCGACGAATGCGCACCCGGAGGCATGCAGTCGTCGATCGTAGCTGCGCCGACGATGCCGCCGCGCTCGAGGCGATCGCGCGCGGGAAAGACGATCTGCGGCGCGATGTGAAGTGCCGTGGCGTGCGCTTCGTCGTATTCGTCACGCGTCATTCCTTTGCCGGCGTGAATCAGTACGCGCCCGTGGAATCGGGTCGGCCAGGTGCGGTTTTCGATGTCCTTCAACTCGCCGGCGGCGATCGCAGCGGCGCGTGCCGCTCCGGCGAGATCTGGCCGCACTATCAGCCACGCCCATGGCTGGCGGATGGAAAGGGCTTTCACGGTTTGGCGACCTCGGGTGCGGCGGCGAAGATCTCGAGCGCTTCGTCGCAGTTTTTGAGAAGTCTTTCGGCATGCGCGCGAAGATCCTTGACACCGCCGTATGTCTGACAAACGCCGAGCTGCATGACGGCCCGAACGGCGCGACCGATGTGCTCGTCGTTCCATGAATTGATCTTCACGCCGGTGATGCCCTCGATTTCCTCGACGGATTTTTTCAGCTCAGCGTAGTGCCGCGTGCGGAATTCGATCTCTCGGTTGATGCGGGACTCATCGCCCTCGCGCTGACGCGTGACTTCGGCCGCGACTGCGGCGCCAACTTCGCCGGCGTCGAGCTCGCTCGCGCGCCGGAGCATCGCGGCGACGAACTCACGAGTCACTGGCTTCGACGTCAGCTTCGGCGCGGCGACGATTTGTCGGATCTTCCCCGCTGCTTGCGCCTCGAAGTGTCCCCAGGTTGGTGGCAATTCACCCGGCGCGATCGTGGCGGCGGGTGCGACGATCCACCATCGATCACAGTACTGCTGCACGGGCGCCGACTTCTCCGGGTTTTTCAGCTCGCGTAGCCAGTCAGATCGGCTCACTTTGATCTCGAAACCGTGGATCTCGAGCCCGCGAGAGGGGAAGAGATTAATGGCGATGGCATCGGCCCATCGTCGTTGACGCGCGCCAGTAGCGTCAGCCACTTCGAAAAACATGGCCCATTCCGGACCGCAGAACCGGGCGCGGAGCGCCGCCTTGACGTCGCATGTCTTCATGCCTTACCTCGGAAGGTCTTGGTGAGGTTGAAATCAACCGATCGGCCGAGTGAGCGAATCACATTCGCAAGCCGAGCTCGATCGTTATGACTGGCTGACGCCTGTCGCATCAGTCCGAAATAGGAGTTCGCAACCTGCATGAGATCTGCGGGTTCCGTCTCACGAACGCGTCGCAGCGCGTCGTTGCGTGTTCGTTTCCGAGTCGAGCGGTGCCATGGCTTGATGACTTGTCCAACGAAGTCGATGCCACGCTCGATAGGCTGCAGGATGGTTTTGCGAGGATTCAGGTGCACGCCGAGGTGCCGTGGCAGGAATGCCGTCACCTCGGCCAAAATCTCGTTCAGGCGTCGCGGAGATTCGTCGAGGAAGAGAAAGTCGTCGACATAGCGGATGTAATGGCGAACCAGCAGTTCGTGCTTCACGAACTGGTCGAGAACGTTCAGCAAGACATTCGCGCCGAACTGGCTGATCAAGTTGCCGATCGGGAGACCAAGGCTCGCCGGCTGCTCGAGCAACCGCTTGTGCGGCGGCACGAGAGCCATGAGCCCAGGGTCGCCGAGATATGTGAAATCGCCGCGTGGGTCGTGCATCAGCACGATCTCGGTCAGCCATCGCCAAAACGGCTCGTCGATCTTCTCGAGGAAGAGCTCGAGCAGAAGAGGCTTCTTGATGCTGACGAAGAAGTTCGCCAGGTCGCATTTCAAGTAAAAAGCCGGCCGCGACCAATTTTGCGTAATCGATCTAACCTTCGATTCGAGGCGCTGCGCGGCATACAGCGTCCCGCGGCCCTTGATGCACGCGCACGAATCTGCGATGAACGTGCGCTCGAATCGCGCACCGATCCGGTTGTAGACCATGTGCTGCACGACGCGATCGGGGAAGCCGGCGGCCCAAACTTCGCGCGGCTTCGGTCGCGTGATGACGAAGCATCGCGACGGTCCCGGCCTGTAAGCGCCACTGGCCAGCTCTTCATGCAATCGCATCAGGTTGCGTTCGAGATCCACCTCGAACGCGAGTGCACTCACCGTATTGCGCTTCGTGCGCCGGCAGTCATGGTAGGCCGTGACGAGTTCGGCGCCTGAGAATCCATCCTGCTCTTCGTTTCGATCTGCGGACGACCACGGCGCAGAGCGACGCGCTCTTGTGGTTGTTGTTCTGGTTGCCGTTGTTGAAGTTCTGATACCGCGCGTAGGCGGAACCATCGTGCTATCTACGTCGCCCGGCCGATCGCTCAGCCGAGAAACTGCGCTGGACCGCGCCGCACGCTGGCGGTCGGTATCCTCATTGCGCATGGCGGTGGCCTCGTGAGCCAGCGGCACGACCAGATTGAAACGGCGCTCAGTCATGGCGGCCTTGACCTCCATGCGACGGGCGCTTGACGGATGATGACTTTCTCCACCCGGAGGCCTGCTTGCCGATGCTCTGCGTGAGCAAGATCGTGCCGTAGTACTGTCGCGGCGAGATCTTCTCATCATCCAAAGATAGGCGCAGGAACAGCTCGACCAGCTTCACCTTCTCGATCAACACCGAGAGGTGTGGCGCCTTGTCATCAGCGATGTTCGCACGATAGACCAAGATCAGCAGCTTGGCCGTTTCGCGGACGATTTCCTCGCCGATGAGGTGCTTGAACGGCCGCTTCATGTTCTCGACGATCTTCGTTACACGGGTAAAGAGGTCGTAACCCGTCTTGTAAATGTCGAGCTCGGTGTGGAGAGCCATGGCTTACTTAATGATTAAATAACCGAAGGAATGAATCTGCGGACGACCACGGCGCAGAGCGACGCGCTCTTGCGGTCGTCGCTCTGGAAGCCGTAGAAGAAGAACTGACACAGCGCGTAGGCGGAGTCGTCCGGGTATTCCTCGTCGAGCCAGAAGGCTCCGCTGTCCTTGAGCATATGGCGGAGGTTGGCACGCAACAGACTTCCTTCCTGGGCATCCGGGCGCTTGCCGCCGAGTTTCTCTGCGTGTTCGCCAGCCGCCTGCCAGTTCATATCCTCGTGGCTGACGGACATCAGGATTAGGTAATGGCTCAATGAACCGTCGTCGGCGAGCACCGGGCCGGCGCAGCGCTCGCTGGGCGCCATGGGAATTGTGACGGAGTCGAGGCGGAATTCAGTGGCCCTCGATTGCGCCTTGAATTGTTCTATCAGTTCGCTCATGTGCGCGTGATCAGCGCTGAGAGTTTGCTGCTTCGCCTCGATCTGTTCCAAGGTTACTGCGGTCATGGATGACTCCAAATATGGTTGGTGATTCGATCAGCTAAACGAATGACCGAATGAATTAATTTTTGAATCTGCGGACGACCACGGCGCAGAGCGACGCGCTCTTGAGGATGATGATCTGGAAACCGGTGAGGAAGTTCTGACACCGCGCGAAGGCGGAATCCCAGTCGACCGTCTCGTTCATCCAGTAAGTCTTGTCCTCACGGACAACCTTGGGATGTTTGAGGCGAATCACGGCATATTCGATCGCGTTGGCCAGATCGCAGTCGCGGGCCTTTGCCGCATCCATTTGCTGCTGCCAGCTGGCACCGTCATTGACGACATCGACGATCACGGTATGCTCGACGTCGCCGTTTGCATCAACGAAGCCGCCGAGGTAGATCTCGCCTTCGGCGAGCGGAGGCAATTTAATTTGCTGCATGTTTTCTCCAGTAAGAGGAACAGCGACTGCTCAATCGGATACACACGGTGCCGCGCTGGCGGTTTCCGCGGGTACGGTGAAATTCCGGTAATGCCGGATCATGCGAATCTTGATCAAGAACATGCAGGCCCAGCCGAATAGAGACGCCGCCGACCACCAGCGCCCGAGGACGCCGAAGAAGAACACGGTGTATAGGCAATGCAGCATATAGGGCCATTGTTCAAGATCGTTTAATGCGCGCGAGTCCTTGACGCGATACAGGGTCCGCAGCCCGAATAAGAAGGGGACCATCAGGGCGACTTCGAACATCGAGTTGAAGATGTCGAGGCCCGCAAGCATCTTCGGTGTCATCTATCGGCCTTGGGCGCTTTGGAATCGATGCATTCAACCTGGACGACGCCGTAGCCCTTTTCCTGCAGCTCTTTGAGCAGCTGCAGGCCGAGATCGATATAGTCGCCGGCACGCGCCTCGGCGGCGTTGCGACACGCTTCGCCCAAGCGCCACGCGACGACATTGTCAGATGGTTGATGCTTGTAGGTTAGGACTCTGAGCGCGCATAACCCCGGGTCGAGCGCCACATCTCGGAGGCTATAGCGCTCATCGAGCTCAACGGCCAGGAACGGATGGGTCTTGAAGCAAAGCTGCGCATAGGTCCGAAGCGCTGCGGCCGCGTAAGGGTCGTGCGTCATATCCAACACGAAGTGCTCGCAATCGGCGTGCTTTCTTCCGGGCGCGTCGCTCCCATCGAGCCGGCGCACGTCGTATTTTCGATAGAGACCCTGCTGCTCATCGGTCCTGGTCGCATCTCGCAAGGGCAACGCGTCTTGTGCGGGTACGTTCGGCTCAGCCGCCTGTGACGCTGCGGGGCCCGCGCTAAAAGGCTTCGGCGTATGGCCTTCTTCGTATTTCGTCACTTCGGGCCATGGAAGCTTGAAACGCGGCCGCAACAGGTCATAGCCAATACGGCGCAATGTATCGGCATGTTCTCCCTCCTGTTCGGGGGGATTCGCGTCCCAGCACATCGCGGCGTCGACGAAATCGAACGCCGCTCGGGCGTTCTGCAGGATTCGAAGATCGACGCCGCTACCGACGGCTCCCATCGCTAGGATGCCGCATAGCCAGTGCATCAAGGTATAGCCGATTTCAAACCTGTCCTCGCCGTAAACCAGACGAGCGGTGGGCTCCCCATCGCCTCGCGGCGGCACGTGAAGCGCGTGAATAAGCGACGCCCGGACCGTCGCCAGCGCCCCAGCAGCTTTCTTGTGTTGGACGAGTTCGCCAACGCGTTCAATGATTGCCTCGTCGCTCAGGTCCTCGGGGCAACCGAGCTCACCGATCAGGCGATAGCGCCAATCAGTGCCGGTGGCTGCCGTGCTGGCGGCGAGGGCATGGCGCGCGCGGCTTTGCGCCCAATCCGCGAACGACTCATCATCGTCAAAGTAGGCTTTGTCGAAGCGCTTCGCGTTGGCGATGTTGCGAAGCTCGGTAATCGCCGCGTGCGGACCGGGCTGGCCTGCCGATTCGGCTCGCTGCGCACGATATAGATCAACTTCAAGGCGCAGCACTTGCGCAGCCTTCTTTACGCGCTCGATGGCGTTCAGCGACTCATCTTCCTGCCGCATGTCTTCGCCGATGATGGTCGCATAGACCTCGGCAAGCGTTTCCGTCATGCGTTGCGCGATATACGCGTCCTCGCTCGGCGCTGCAGCCGGCGCAGCGGGGGCAGCGGCGAGCAATTCATCATGACTCGGCCCGATCAGTTCTTTCGGATCACCGCCAAAGTGCCGAATCACCTGACGCCACGTGTCGTCCAAGGTTCTGCGATGGACATTGACAAGGGGGCGCTCGCTGACCTCGGCATTCCAGCGCGCTACTGCCCAAGCGACAGTGCGAGATTGACTGTAGAGCAGGTCGGAGAGCGCATTCGTCGACTCGCCTTCGTCGTCGCTATAGCTGCCAGTCGATTGCAGGCGCTCGACGGCATGTCGCAACGCTTGCCATCCAGCGTCCTCGGGCACGCTCGCGCTGGGTTGCGGCGGCTGTGGGGCGGCGGCGATCATGTCCCGGTAAATCTGCTGTCTGGTCGGCCAATTAACGCTGAGCCGGTAGCTTGGGATTCGCATCTCGTCGGGCGGCTCGACCGGCACGATCTTCCATCCCTCCGCCACGCACGCTATATCCTGCGATCGCGTCGCTTCCTTCGGAGTAGGACTTGGCGGCGACATGCCCCGCATGCGACAAAGCGCGTCCTCTGCCAGCTCGGCCCTGGCGCGATCAACTGCTACGCGGAGATTGCGCGTGCGCTGTTTCTTAATTTCCTGCTCAGCTGCATATCGATCACGCCCGAACATCGCATAGGGACCGTCTTCGGTATCGTAAATATCGAACAACATCCAACCGCTGCCGGCGGGCGCTGTGGGGATCCATTCGGAGCAATCGTCGAGCTGTGCGTCGCACCAGCGATCGTGAAGAGCCGGCAGGTCGTATTCCATCGAAACGAACGAGGTTTCGATACCGAATGCATCCAGGAACTTGTCAATCTCAGTTCCTTCGTCACATACCGGCAACTCCGGATGGCTCAGCCAGCCCTGTTCGTCCCGGACGATATCGCGCGGCGCGAGCAGCTTCGCGCGAAGACCTTCGAGGCTGACAAATGGCTTCGCGCTGGCTTCATTCGGCTGTTGCATGATCGCCTCCTGCAGCTGCTTGCTTGATTCGTTGCTGCATCTCCCTCAGTTCGTCGCGGCCGATAGTCCACCAGTCGGCGCCGTGCTTGAGCACGAGCTTTACGAGCCAATGAAGAACGACGGCCTGCTCGTCCTCGGCTTTAGGCTTGATGACGGCGCCGGCGGCGACCATAACGTGCGCCACCGGGCCGCATTTGAAATTCGGCCAACCGAGTACTTCGCGCAGCTCGGGCGTGAGCTCGTCGGGGAAGGGCGCGGCCGCAGCGTCGCCCGATGCAATAGGCTCGGCCTCGTAGCTGCAGGTGGTGTCAAACGAATGATCGGGCCATTCGTTCCATGCATCGCATGCCTCGCAGTGCTCGCCGTCCGCGTCGGCGTGTTCTTGGCACCGCGCCGGCTGCTGCTCGAGATTCGTCTGCACCGTTTTATGAGTGACGGTGCCCGAAACGACGCTTTTAACTTCCTCGCTCCAGCCGTCGTCGAGGTAGGTTTGAATCGCGTCATGATGATGAGCGGCGCGCTCGGCATCGGTGGCGAACTCCTCGTAGCCGCCATCGTTGTCGTATACGAAATATCGGGTCGGAGGTGTAGATGCGCTGGCGCGGGCGGCGTGAGCCAGATGAACATAGTGATCGCGCTGCAGCATCCGAGCAGCTTCGCGCATGATCGCTGCGTCTTCATCCTCGAACTGGAGAGCCGCACGATTGAGCAACTTCTCGACGGTCTTCGCCGCATCGCCGGTCGGCTTGTAATAGCCATCGGCGAAGCGCTGAAGGGCAGCGAGGCTCCCGCTGACGCTCTGGTATTCCTGGGTCCCGATCTTGCCGTCCAGGACGACGGTAAGGCCCGCATCGCGAGCGACTTTGGTGATATCGATCATTGCTGACGCTCCGTTGGAACGAGAAGAGGCCTTACGTGACCGGTCTTTAGGTTGACGAACGCGCCGTGCCAAGTCAGCCGCCCGTGTCGAAAGAACTCCCATAGGATCCCGAGCGCGGGCGTCACGATCGCCTGATTGATGAACAATTCCTGCCGCTCGAGCGCCTCGGCGAGACCGCAACTCGGCGTGTCGTCCTCGGGCCGCGTGGTATCGATAAGCTCCGGCAGCACCTCATATGGCCACCGAAGGCGCGCGCCCGTGCCTTCGGTGGTGCCTGCGGTTCCGAACACCACCTGCCCGTCGCTAGCGCGGTTGCCGAGATCCATCAGATATGTCGATGTGCGCGATAACGCGGTGGCGAGCTTTGCACGCGCTTTCGCGCTGTCGACGCACATGATCGTGATCCCGGGCCCGACGTGAATCAGCTCGGAGGTACTCGCATAAATGGGTCGAGCAACCCAGTCGAGCCCAAAAAACGCATTGAGCCTATGCACGAGCACGATGCTTTTAAATTGCCCGACGTCGGCCGGGCTGAACATTTGGCGGCCAATATTCGCGTCGCTCACGGTATCCCCGTCGAACGCAGTGACGCGCAGGCCCGGGTGGCCAAGCGCGGTGAGCGCATGATTGAGGCGCGCGAGCCCGGTGAGCATTTGCGAACCATTACCGCCGCAACCGATGAGCGCGACATCGACGCGATGCTCCAGGAAGTGAGCGGGCGTAATGTGCATTTACGCGGGCTCCGCGGCCTTGAAGATCGCCTCGACGGGCACCTTCAGTGGGATGGTCAGACCGAGAACGCACAGGCGGAACGAAACGCTCGGCTTGTCGTCGGCACCGAGGCCGCCGAGAACGCCGGCGATCTTGACCTCGCCAGCGTCGTCCTTGTCGTCGGTCGCGCTAAAGAATGCTTCGCCGCGGCCATGGCTGTGCAGATCGATCGCAAGCGATTGATGCGGCGGCAACTCCGGGCGCTCGAACGAGATGGCGCCCGGCGAGGCGTTCATGATCTTCAGCGGCTTATATTCGAGCTTCTGTGCCTCCGAATTCCAAACGATCCATGCCGCGTGTTCATCCGGTGCCGCGACGCGGGCTTCCTCCGCGAAGGCCTGGATGATCGGGATCGCGACGCCGAGTCGGCCGAAGGTGAGTTCAATCTTCGGCATGATCAGCCCGTATGGCGGACGCGGCGCATTTTCGGGCAACTTGCTCAGCAGCTGGATCACGTGCAGCCACGGACGCCGAACCTCCACGAAAATTCCCTCTGCCGTTGCGAGGAAACGGTGACCAATCTCTTTCAAGGGCTCGAACGCCGCGTGCTTCGGCACGGCCAAGAGAGGCGCGCTGTCGAAGAGCGCCTCATCCAGCTGCAGCTTTTCATCGGCCGGATTCGCGGCAATCGCGCGTGGCTTCGCATTGCGTATTTCGTCGACTGCGCCGGCGGCGAATCTCTCGAGAGCCGCCGCGATGCCTTGCATGCCGGCTTTGGTCGCTTCCTGAAATTCAGCGAGCAGCTTTTCCATGTCAGTCCTCATTGGAAGTTTTGCCGATCGCCGTCGCGAGCGTTAGCTTCGCGTCGATCAGGCAGTTAAGGGGGAATTCGGCGCCGCCGAGAAGATCAAGCCACAGTTGAACGGCGCCACCCCGCCTGTGGATAAGTCGGTCGTGATTCGTGTGTGTGAAACGGCTTCGGAAAAATGCGTTCTCGTAGGGATCAATCGCGTCACCGCCGATAGCGTCGGGCAGCTCTACGTTGCCGACGCAGATCTCGCCGGATTTCCAGACGTTGAGATAGGGCGCGACATACAGCTTCGTGTTCGCGGCCGGGCGCTCGTTCGCGCGCAGCGCGAATACCGACCAATGTTTCTTTTTGACGATGAAAAGAAGCGGCGGGTGATTGCACTCGCCCGAGCGTTCGCCGATCTTGCCGTCGCATTTGAACCAAATCCGGCGCTTGGACGCCGGCGCCCACCATGCGAGGGTATTGGGTCCGAGGTAGACGGCGCGCTCGTGGATGAATCCGCGGAAACTGGTGCGTTGCGCCGCCAAATCAGCGAAATCCGCGAGCCCGTCGAGCGTTAAAGGGACGCCGGGCAGCAGCACCGGTCGGCCGTCGACGATTCGCGCGCCATGCTGCGTCACATACACATCGCCGGTGTTCTGCGCGAGATAGAGGAGCAGCGCGGCGTCGAGCACCAGCTCAGTGTCATCTGCGCAAAGGATTTCGACGCGGCTCATGCGAATACCCTCACGAGACTACGCTGTTCTTCATATTCATTCGAGCCGAGCAGATCCAGCACGCGCTCAGCGGCGCGGGCGAGCTTTGCTGTCGCGAGGATGCCTTGGAGCCATTTGGAAATGGAGAGGTCCGAAAGGTCGAGCGTGCTTACCGAGGCGGCTTCGATATAGTCGCCCTCGCATGCAAAATGCATGTAGTCATCGATAATTCGTCCGGTCGAATCGTGTTCATCCCACCGCACGATGAGCGTGAAGTCAAGCAGGTCAGCATAGAGATCGGGCGATGAAAGCTCCGGAAAGGGGCCGCAGAATGTCAGTACGGTCCACAGTTCGTCCATTGCCTGTACGACCGTGTTTGCGAAATGGTCGTAGCCGGAGACGCGATCGATCATGCGGCGGGGCAGCCGACGTTTCGGATGTGCCGCCCATTGCGGCATGGGGCCGAACATCTCCTTGCGGCTGACGAACTCGTGCTGATCGAGTAATTCCTTCTCTGTGCAGTCGTAACAGGCAGTCAGCTCCTCGATGGCGTCCTTCTCGTTGCCGTATCCTTGCCAATACACGTGCTGGCCGATCCCGATCGTGTCTCGCGTCGTGCATACCAGCGGGAGCATACCCAGGACATCATAGAGTGCCGAGAGAATCGTCTGCCCGAAGCCGCGCTGTAGGCCTTCGAGGTACTTCATCGCGCCCCCGATGGAGATCGTGCCGCAGCTGACAGGACCGCCCGTCGTATGGATGAATACAAATGCCTTTCCGTCCTCCGTCGAGAGGTCGCCATTCCAGCTTCGGCTGTATTGGTTCTGACCAATCCTCAGTTGCCAGTCGAACATCGACAGATCGCGCGTGATTTCCGCCCAATACCGCGAAAGCACGTCAGCGCACAGCGCGCCTTCGGATGTCGGCACCCGAACAATATCGCCGGCTTCGATAAGGCCGTTGTCGAGCAGCGCTTTCGCGAGCGGTCTCGTGAACGATTCCCGGCTCTGGATGACATAGCGCGCCGGGATCTCGGCGAGCGACGGCAAGGTGATCGGGTTAAAGCTCATGGAAGCACCGGCATCATGTTCTGGGGTAATCGCAGCCGCAGGCCGCGCTGGTGCGAGGTCGCGACTTCACGCAACTGCCGCGCCAGTTTCGAGCGGATCGCGCTCGCGTCGACCAATTGGGCAGAAGAGGTTCCCAATTGGTCTCGTTCGAGAGCGTCACGCAGTTCATCGAGCGTCATGGCGCGTTTCAGCCTTTCGTTCCCACGGCGCGGCGGAACGTATAGACGTTGCGGTTCCCTGCAACCTCGGGCCCCTCGATCTCGGCGTTCACGATCTCCGGGTACGTGTTGCCATAGAAATCGCGAACCTGCTGCAGGCTGAACGTCGGCGATGGATCGGCGAGCTTCGCGCCGTTGTAACGAAATTCGCGGATGAGGGTTTCGGTTTTCATAGCGATCCTTAAAGGAGATCGATGCCGCTGTCGTCCGCTTCGGACGGCGCCTCTGAGTTGTCGGCTTCCCGCATGTCCTGCGAGTCGGGCATGGCCGCCGCCGGTTCGGCTTCGAGGCCGGGAAGGCCGCTTTGCCGCGGGTCTGCTGCAGGCCGCTCGTCTGCATTGCCTTCGCTCTTCACCGGCGCCGCGTCGGCGGCCGCGGCCTGTGCCGGCGGGAGCGCCGTTGCTTTCGGCTTAGGCCCACGCTTCCCTTTGGCAGGCGTCCCCGACGGGGCAGGAAGTGCAGGCGGATTGCTCGAACCATTCGCAGCGCTGGCGGCGCGCGCCTGTTCGAGCACGGATTGCGATCCTGGCGCATAGATTTCCAGCGCTTCGGCGAAATCTCGATCGAGTTCCTCGGGCCGCGCGAGCAGCGAGAGCGGGTAGAGCGTCTTTTCTGCCTTTTCGTCTTTCGACCTCGGCATGACGTTCACTCGCAGTTGCTCACCTTCGGCGACGATAAGGATCGTCAGCGAAGTGTTTTGGGCGAGGGGGTAAAGCGATTTGAATAACGACATATATGGTCCTTAGTTACTCGTGCAATCAGGCGATCGCTTCTTCGCAATTGCGATCGGCGAAATCAGGATCGCCTGGATATCGCGGCGATCCATCGGCGCGCCACCAGCAAAAGAGCGAGCCGCGGCGATGTGGAAACCAATAGCCGGCGCAATCGCAACGCGCTTTGCCGGTGTCGCGTCGATTCATATATCGATCGACGCGGTAGTTGCGTCGCCCACAGACATCGCATGCAGGAAGCCGAATGTATTGGCTCGGCAAACGCTTCAGGCAACGGCGTGTCATGCAATGACGACATCGGACGTGGCATCGCGGCATGGGCGGCGGCCGAAAGCCGTATGCCAATCAATGCGTCGTATGCCGGGCGTCAACGACCGGCGACAGATCGATCTCGGCTGCGCCCGGTAGCCAGCCGAGCACCGATTTCGCGACAGCGCAGGCCGCCGCTTCCTCGCGATCATGTTCCTCGTGAAAAATGCGCAGCGCATCGACTACACCAGGATCGTCGCGCGGGTGATCGAGCCAGACCGCAGTCCATTGCGCCTCACCGAAGCGTTGATCGAAATCGGCATGAGCCTTCTCGCGAACCCAGGCGATCTGCGCTGCGTTTCCGCCGACCGCATCGCATTCGTGAATGCAGCACATCGCAAAGGGCGCGTACGGGAGCGTCCAGTCATCGAAGCGAGCGATACCGCATGCCGTGCCGTCATCGGCGATTGCTATGACGGGGTAGTCGCGGTCACTCGGCCGCGAATCGTTGAAGACATAGATGACTTTCATTTCGGCTTCCTCTTTGAGAGACGTCGGCCGCGATGTTCGGCGGCGCGGGTTTGAGCTCGAATCAATCGGTAGGCGGTGCGCAGGTCCAGGCTGTTGCTCTGCAGGTCAACGAGGATCTGCCAAGGGGTAGGGGCGTCGGGGCGCCGCGGCCGCGCGGCGCGCATCAATCGCCGCTATCGGGATAGCTGGTATTGATGTCGTACTCCTCGGCGTCGACGACGAGCCTCGTCCCGGCCGCGTACATTTGGAATAGCTTCCGCTCGAAGCCATATAGGCCGACAAACAAGGTTTTCGCGACTTCCTGGCGACCGATACGCAGCGCCGAGATGCGGCCGTTGTCGACGGTGACCAGGAACGAAATGGCGCATTCGTATTTGTCCTTTCCCGGTTCTTTGTCGAGCCGCACCCATCTGCTTCCGTATTGCGTCGGCTCGATTTGCAATGTGATCCGCGAGGGCCCGTGTGCGCATGAACATTCATATTCCTCGACATTGCTTTCAATGAAGGACTTCACGAGCTCGCTCAACGTGATCTGCGCCGGTGCGGGCTCGAGCAGCCTGCCAAGCTGTGCCTCGATCTGCGCGGCAATCGCATTGTTCGCATGCGCGTCCACCTGTTGGCGAACTATTTTTAGGATGAGGTCGTTGTAGCCCGGCAGCCCGAGATTGTCGAAATTCACTTCGAGGGCTTTTTTGACGTGCTCCTTCAGCTGTTCGCCGAATGAGCCGTAGGCGCGAAGTTCTTCGTCGATCACCGTCTTGACCGTCTTGCTCAGTTGGATATCGATGGCCTGCTCGATCGCGCCGGATTCGACGATCTTCGCGAACGAATTTGCGACGGCTTGTTGAAGTTGTTCCATGTCATCCTCACGGGAAAAAGCGGGGCGCCGGACCGGGCGCCCGCCAAAAGACACACGGCTACGGGGGATAGCCAGCGTGGGACCATCTGAAAATCGAGAAACCGGCTATGCGCCGATGGCGCGCTCGACGTTGATCGAATCGAGGAACTCGAGCAGTCGCGACGTTTCCTCGCGATCGAGCTTGATCTCCTTGTTGCCCTTGACGATCGTGACGTGGCCATTCGAGAAAAAACCGAAATCGCATGTGCGCTCGACCGATGACGCCGTGTCGGTGCCTGGCAATTGGTTCAGAGTGCGACGACCGCGTTGATGCGTGACAATGCGTTTCGTGCCGTCACTCACGTCGACGAGCGACTGCATCGGGAAGTAGGCCCAAACCTCACGGCCGCTCGGCGCGGTCTTTTTCTCGCGCTTGACCTTTCCCGCATCGACATAGGTTTTGAGGCGCGGACCGATCTCGTCTGCATTGACGGGTTGACCGAGCTTTTCCAGCTCGTCCGCGATCTCTGCGGCGATGTATCCGGGGTGATCAACGACTACCTGCAAAATTTGTTCGAGCGTGGCCACAGCGGCTTACTCCTCATCAAGGTCATTGGCGGCGCGTCGCTTGATATCGACGGCTCCGTCGAATCCGAGCGCGGGCTGCGCGGCGGCGTGTTGTCGAGGACGCGGCGCCGCGCGGCGCGCCTTCGGGTTCGGGTGAAGCTGTGCGCGCACGGCCGCTTGAACGGCGGCGCGCAACGCTGGATTCGTCAGCGCTTGTTCCGGCGCGCCCGCCCCTAACGTCGCGCACGCGGGGGCGAGCAGCTCGTCGGGAAGGCGGGTTGGCGTCGTGCGCATATCAGTCCTCGTTTGCCGCCGGTGCGGCAAGGTGCGACATGCCGGCTGCTTTAGCCAACGCAGCGCCCAGGTCGGCATGAGCAACATCGAAGGCGCCGCACAGATGTGCGATGACGACTGCAGCGCGCCGGTCGCCGGTAAATCTGGATCCGGCTTTTCCTGCGCGCTCGATCATTCCGCGCAGCTCCGATGTCGTGATTGCAGCTTCGTCCATGTCACTTACCCCAAACGAACCAACGAAGGCAGCGGTGACAAGTGCCGGCGATGCGCGCCGGTAGCTTGCAACGCGAGCAGGTGTGCACCGTCACATGCACCTCGCATAGACACATGCGAGATCGTTCGTCGCGGCTTGCGCGGTGTAATCCACCATCCCGTGAATGAGCAGATAGAGGAAGAACATGCCGAGCAGCGCGAGGAGGTTGCGCATGATCCGGAGGGTCTTTTTCACCGCGCACCGCCTACCGGAAGGTAGGAGAACGTACGCGCGATCGCCGGCGCTACATAGCCGCTTCCGATGCGCACGCGAGGTGCGATGCCGCGCTTCGTCAGGTCGGCCTTGGCGGCCTGCTGGCGGCGCGCAGTGCGCGCGCAAAGCATCTCTTGCTTGAGTTCGAGCACTCGATCTTTGAGCATGTCAGCCCCCGAAGAACACGTTGATCGCATCGGGGCCGAAGACGACTAGTGCGAGCAAACACGCACACGCGGCGGCAACCAGGCCGCACCACATTCCGACGAGCATCGTCGAACGGTTGATGTCTGCATGCGTGGTCCGCTTCCTCATCGCCTTTCCTTTGGGCACCTGCGATGGACCGGATCTTATGCTAGTAAAACTGGTAATGCAAGAAAAACTAGTGGAGTTTGGCAAAAAAAGCGCCGCGGTCGGCGGCGCGTTCAGGCGCTAGGCGGTCGCTCTGGTTTTCACGCCGCAGCCAAGCTGCGTGCTCACGTCGAGCGCTAGATCGTGTGCGAGCCATAGAAGATTGATCTGTGTCTCCTCAGTCAATTCGAGCTGGCCGACGGACCGGAGCGCCGCGAGCAGGCTGCAAAGCTGAGCCAATTTGTGTTGAGCGCTCTCGGGGACGGCCTCGCCCCGGTTGTTGTCATCGCAATTCAATTGAAGCTCCATGCGTGCATGTTTTTTTCGGCCACGACTCCCAGCAAACGTGACCGCCCGTGTGAAGCCAGATGCTTCTTCGGCACCCGTACAGCTATTCGCGGTGGGACGGCGTGGTTTGTTGTTGGTCCCTCGTAAGACCCACTGCACGCAAATGCTCCTTCAAAATCGCAATGATCTGGCCGTTCATCGAGCGTTCGTTGTTTTTTGCATCTCGCGCGAGGGCGTCACGGATCTCCGTCGGAAGCCGAACCTGCATCTTAACTTCAGCCTTCATTTTCGCCTCTAAAGTGACATCTCAAACGCGGGAATTAGATGGTAGTTTGCCATCAATTTGAAAGCACAACTAATATAGTGGCAAATTAGCGTCATTGCTCGGTAAAATCCGCGAATGGCCAACCAAGACGACTTCATCAAAACGGCGCTACGCCTGCCGCGCGGGCTTCACGGGGCGATCCGGGACGCCGCGCATGGCGGCGGGAAGTCGATGAATGCGGAGATAATCGGAAGGCTGCAGGACAGTCTCCGGACCGAAGAGGTGGGATCGGTGCTCGAGCAGTTGAAATCTCGCGAGGCGGAGCTGCTCGACGCCAACCGGTTGCAGCTCGAGGTGATGCGCGGGCTCGTTGCGCGAGCGGACGCCACGCTCCGGGCTGCGGGCGAAGCTCTATCGAAAGGCGCCCACGACGAGGCGAATTCCAGGTTGCTTCACGAAATCGCAGTATTACGCGATATGGTCAAGGCGACGAGCCCAAGCAAGGCGTAGCTACGCTCGCTTGATGCGCCTCGCCGGCACGAACCCAGATACGCAGTGCATCCACACGATCTCGGGTTCGGAGTATGTAGTCGCGGCGGCGTCGGACCACGTTCCGAGCCTGATCCCGGCGCGCCTTGATAGAAGACGCATCAGCGCGATACGACCGTTTGCAAAGCCAACGAGGACATCGTCCTCGACTTCGGGCGTCACAGCTGGCTCGACGATCGCATAGTCGCCGCGAAAGAAGCGGGGCGCCATCGAATCATCGGGAATCAGGAATAAGAAACTATCCGGCGCCAACGCCGAGATATCGACCATCCAACCGCGGTCGGCGCCGGACGCCATCACCTCCATGCGACGCAGCGGATTGATCAGCGCGTCATCGCCGCCATGGATCTCGGGCAGCGGGGCAGGGCTCCCGAAAAGCAGGTATTCGGGCGTCGTCCGGAGTGCCTCGGAGACCTTCTTCAAGCGATCGCGCTTCGGCGCGGTGCCCCCGTCTTCCTTTTCCCACTGCTGAATCGTTTGCCAAGCGCGCACGCCAACGAGCTCGGCCAAGGCCTCCATCGAGAGGCCTAGCTCCAAACGTCGATCGCGAATTCGTCTGTGGATGTTCATGCCCCGGATGCTATCCGCTAGGTTTTCTAGCGTCATCGCAGGAGTTTCTAGTGAAATATTTGTCATTGCTAGTTTTACTAGTATAGAATCCGCCGCATGAACTCACCCACGGCACAGCCGAAGAACCCGGCACTCGAGGAAGCGATTAGCAAGTTCGACACGATGGCGGACATGGCGACCGCACTGGGGTTGTCGAGCTATCGCGTGATCCAGGAATGGCGGCGCCAAGGCCGCGTACCTGCCGAACACTGCCCAAAGATCGAGCGCGCATGCGGTGTTCTCTGCGAAGGGCTTAACGATCGCGTCGACTGGGCATTCGTTCGCTCGAGCGGCGCTCGAGCAGCGGAGGGTGCCTGACATGGTGATGCTCGGCGTGACATCAGTTCGGGAAGGGGATCTCGTGCGCCGGCGTCGACGCTGGCGCGATGCGCCCGGGCGGCGCGCAGAGACGACCATTGTCAGTACGGCCTTTCTCAATTCGATCCAGGGTGAGCTATCGGCTGCCTTGATTCCCCAGCCCGACCCCGATTGGATTTCGATCGAGGAACAGCATCGGCGCGACGCGCGTGCGTACGGCATCAGCGACGACTGGGACGCGTTGCTCGAGCAGAGGCACCGCGAGTTCAAGCTGTATCCCTGGGCGTTCAACGAGCCCGACGCGTATCCCGATTCGAAAGCCGATCGTTCCGAACCGCGTACCGGCGTCCGCGTGCTGCAGATGTACCCGGGCGAATTGGCTCGTGAGGTCCTTGTCGATCCTTGCGATTGGGAGGCGCTGCTCAAACGACGGACGCTCGAGCAGCGGATTTTCCGGGAATGGCAGCAGTATTTCTTGCCGCCCGAGGACGCTACGAGCGGGTCGCTTGCTTCAGCGTCCTCAGCCACTCGTTTTGAAAAGTCTCGAAGGCCTCGATTGCTTCGTCGGTTGATGCGGGGCTTCCGAGTGCTCTTGAAACCGCGCCTTCTGAAAACCTCAGAAACGCTGCGGTCAGAAGCTGCGGATCTGGATGCGTCGCGATGAGCGCCTTTGTCATCGCCACTTGGGCGCGTCCGGCCGCTTCGCATATCCGCATGCGCACTTCCATCTCGTTCAGCCGCTTGGCAGTTGATTCGTCCATGAGGGTTCCTCTTTGTTTGAAAAACGTTGGCGTGGGAGCCATCGATTCTAAACGGGGAAGGAACCCTCGCCCCAATGTCCACGAGGTGCATTGAATGAAGCCGCGATTGCTGCATTCCGTCATCGACGACGTCCTGGCCGCGGCTGAGCAGTGGCCCGAGATCGCGAACGATGTCCTGCATTTTGTCTTCGACGAGGCGCAGGACATACGCGAAGGGCTCTTCGAGACGAAGACGCATGTGCTCGGCGATGGGACGGTGGAGATCGACGGGGTTCCTCCCGTCAAAACGACCGTCGTGGTGACGCAGACGCTCGCGACCGAACGCCTCGTGCATTTCGCCCACGCGGTTTCGCGTGGGTTTATCCCGCATGTGATGGCCGCCGGCGGCGCGTAGTACGCAGTTCACGATTCGAATTCCAAAAAGAGGTTTGCAATGCGACGTGCTCAATTTCGCAACGAAGTCAAAACGCGGCTTTCCGATCGCATCTATACGGGCCTGCAGGCGTTCAAGCGCTTGCATGGCATCGAGAGTGATTCGGCGGCGATCGCCCGCTTAGCTGAGCTGCAACTGTTCGGCACGGTTGGCAATTTGCCGCTGAATCTGCTCGACGTCAGTGTCGAAGCGTCCCAAAGCGGCCTGGTTTGTCCCGCATGAACGACGGCACTACGCGGGTCGAGGTTTCACTTCCAGCTGTCGAGGCGGCGGATTTGGCGGTGAGGGCGGCGCGCGCGGGGGTTTCGACGCCGGTATTGCTCGGATATCACGTTCTGCGCAGTGTCTACGGGTCGCTTCATCCGCTGGTGGCCGAGTTCGAAACGCGGCCCAAGTTGGGACGCGATGGGCAAATTAGGGACGAAAAGGAGTAGCGATGCATCTCGTGACGATGATGTACCTGGGCGCATTCATTGGCTTCATCGGCTGGCTCAACTGGATCACGACGGGGCGCGCATGAACGTCAAGCCTGGTGATCTCGCGCGAGTCGTAAACAGCGGCTCCATCAATGACGGCGCGATCGTGCGCGTGGTTCGTGCCGATTTCTATCTGAGCTTCTCGTGTGGTGTGCAAATCTGGGAAATTGAGGGCGAAAACCTGCTCGGCTTCCAGATCGGGCCGTTGATGATCCCCAAGGGGGTCGTCTCACGCGCGATTGCGCCCGATCAATGCCTGCGCCGCATCGATCCCGACGAATCGGCTCGCGACGAGCGCGAGCCGATTGATCTGGTCGAGCCCGTTTCGTTGGAGGACGCATGTTGCGGCGTTTGATCGGGCCCATCCTGCGGCGTCTTACCCGCGTCGTTGTTCTCTACCTCGCATTGAGTGCCGCGCTGGGTTTCGCGCTGCCGGTCCCGGGCACGATCGCCCATTACTGGCGGAACGTGCTCGTCATCGCGATCGCCGCGCTCCTGCAGGTGCTGCTTCCTTTTTGCTTCCGGGAGAGTTGATGTCGCACCACTTGACTAACCAGGCCTGGGAGATCGAGCTGCGATCGAACCAGAAGCTTGTCTTCCTTGCGCTCGCGCATCTGAGCCAGCAGAGCACCAAAGAGTCGGCGCCGACCGTGCGCCGACTCGCGTTTATGTGCGGCCTGTCGGATAGCGGCGTGCGCGATCAGCTCGAGCAGCTCGTCGCTGCCGCGCGCGTCGAGCGCGTGACGACGCCGGAAGGACCGGGATATCGCATCTATCTCGGCGGCCGCTCATGACGCAAGGCCTCGCGCCGCTCATTTCCTCGCAGCGTTTCATAGATGAAAGCCGCGTCGCCGAAAAGGCTGCGCGGTTTGACGTCTTTATCGTGCGCGTGGCCGACGTCATGCTCCGCGGGAAGCCGTATCGCATTCTGATCGACGGCCATCACAACCTGGCGGCGGCGCGACATGCCGGTGTGGAACCCGTCTGGCGCGGCCCGACATCGAAATGGCGCCGCATTCAAGCGCGGACACGTCCGGCCGTATTTGAGGCATTCCTTATCAACAACCTGACGGACTCCGATTGGTATTTCGTGGACACCGGCGAAGTTGTCGTCGATCTACTGCCTCTCGCGAGCGAGGAGACCCCATGAGCGCCTTGGCATGGCTCGCAATTCACGACGTCGCGGCAATCGGCGCCGGCGCATATCTCGCCCGCTCCGGACATCCGTGGTTTGCGGCGGTTTGCTTTGCAATGGCTGCCACGACGACCGTGCGTCATCGGAGGCTCGGCGCATGACGGTCTACGTCGACGACATGTACCAGACCGAATTCGGCCGCTACGGGCTCATGAAGATGAGCCACATGGTCGCCGACACGTCGGCCGAGCTGCTTGCCATGGCGAAGACAATCGGCGTGAACGCTAAGTGGCTGCAGCGCGCCGGCGAGGGCGGAGAGCACTTCGATATCGCGAAGGCGAAGCGCGAGCTCGCGATCGCGGCCGGCGCGGTGCCGATCACGATTCGCCAATGCTCGGCCATGTGCGCCCGGCGGCGCGTGACGGGAGATCTCGGTACGCCTGAAGGCGCCGAGCGATGGCTGACGGAGTACGCGAGCCGGCGGCGCGCGCCTGAGGTGGAGGCGGCACGATGACTATTTCACGTCCGGCGCTCCGCTATCACGGCGGGAAATTTCGACTGGCGCCGTGGATCATTCGCCACTTTCCTGCTCATCGGTGCTACGTCGAGCCATACGGCGGCGCAGCCAGTGTGCTGATGCAGAAAGAGCGTGCCTACGCGGAGGTCTACAACGACCTCGACGGGGACATCGTGAATTTGTTTCGTGTTCTGCGTGAGCCAGGACAATGCGCTCGGCTCGCCGATCAGCTAGCGCTGACGCCGTACGCGCGGGACGAATTCGAGGCGGCCTACGAGTCGACGGAAGATGCAATCGAGCGCGCGCGCCGAACCATCGTGCGGGCGGAAATGGGCTTCGGCTCCGCCGGCGCTACGCGGGGCTGTACGGGATTTCGAATCGATACCCGGCGGAAATACGGCACGGCTCAGCAGGTCTGGACTCGGCTTCCTGAATCGCTTTCCGCGATATGCGAGCGTCTACAAGGGGTGACGATCGAGAATCGACCTGCGCTTGAAGTGATCGACTATCACGACGCGACCGACGTCCTGTTTTATCTCGATCCTCCTTACCTCCATAGCACTCGCAATCGCGCAGTGCGTCGCGGTGGCCGTTACTACGCGCACGAGATGTCAACCACCGAGCACCTCGAACTGCTCGCTTCCGCAATGGCGCTGACAGGAATGGTCGTGCTGAGCGGGTATATGAGCGAGGAGTACACCGCGGCGCTGCAGGGCTGGAAGTGCGTGTCAACGGATGCGCGGATCTCCGCCGCGGGCGGTACGTCGCTTCGCACCGAATGCCTGTGGCTTAACCAAGCCTGTAGCGTCGCGTTAGATCGCACGGGCCTTTTCGCGGGACTGGCGTCATGAGCGTAAAGGTCATGACGGCCGTGTTCGAACGCTATCCCGAAGGCGGCGGCGAGATGCTGCTCGCGCTGGCCTTGGCCGACCACGCTGACGATGACGGCACCCACATCTTCCCCAGCGTTCAGACCATGGCGAAGAAGACGCGCCAGTCGAAGCGCGCGGTGCAGTATCAGCTCGAGAAGATGCAGAAGTCGGGATGGCTGATCCTCGTGAGGGCGGCGCGCGGCGGGCGCCCCGAGAAGGGCGCGACGATGGGCGGCAGGCCGGCCGAATACCGCATCAGCTCCGAGTGGATAAAGGGTGCAGAAATTGCACCCAATAATGCGCCCGCGCCCGAGCAAGAAAAGGGTGAAAAATCTGCACCCAATAAAGCTGTGGACAACTCTGGAAAGGGTGCAGAAATTGCACCCAATAAAACCGGAAAAGGGTGCAAACCACGACAGAAAAGGGTGCAATCTGGAGCAGAAAAGGGTGCAAAGCTTTTGCACACTAAGCATCAGTTAACCGTCATTGAATCATCAGCAGCAGCAACGAACGCGAGCGGCGATGTGGAAAAGCCGCCGGCTGCTGCTGCCAATGAGCAAAAACCGAACGTCAAAACCGAGAGCGAGCTCGGCGAGCTGCTGGTCGGCCTGGAGGCAGCGAGGGGCAAGCAGCTGGCGCTCGACCCGACGAAGGACCGCATCCATCTGCTGACCTGGGTTGGCAAAGGCGTGACGGCTGAGCAGCTGCGCGCAGCTCACGCCCTGGCCGTGGCGGCGCGTGGCCGCGATACCGACGGCCGGCCGACGTACGTGGGCTTCGTGTCGCAGTTCATCGCCGAGGCGCAGGGCGCCGGCGGCACGGCGCCGCAATACGACGGCGATTGGTTCGAGACTGGGCCCGAGATCGAGGCGAAGGGCAAAGCGCTCGGCGTGCGGCCGCGCAAGCCCGACGAGCCTATGCCGTACTACCTCGTCCTCGTCGCTGCGGCGGCGGGCAAAGGCCCATGGATCGATCACGTGCTGAGCGAGGCGCGGCGATCGCGCTCCGAACAGTTTTTCAAATTCGTCGTCGATACGTTCGGCGATGCCCTCTTGCCAGCGGACTTCTACGCATGAACATCGAACCTGGTGTGCTCGCCGTCGTGCGGGGCTGCCCGACCGCTGATTGCAACGATCAAATCGTCGAGATCGTATCCCGGGCCCCGCCGCTGGCCGATTTCGGCGCTTCATGGAATTGCACCAATTCACGCATCCAAGAGGCGGGGTTCGCTTTCTTACCTATCCCGCATTCGATGTTGCGTCCGATCGGCGGCACGCCGCTGCACGACGAGCAGCTCGATGAGGTGACGGCATGAAAACGGAGATTTCGGCAAACGGCGTTTCGTTCGTCGGGTTCGGCTCACACACGCATGAGCTTGGCCCCTGCAAATTCTGCGGCGCGGCCGCCGGCGAGATCGACGAGGATCAGATCGAAGCCAATTCATGGGTCGCGTGGATCCACTGTTCGGAATGCGATGTCTCGGTGACTTTGCAATACACAAGCCCGTCGCCTGAAGAGGCGATCGCGGAAGTCGTGCGCATGTGGAACAGGGAGCCGGAATGAAAATCTCGCAGGTGATTCGCATTTTGGCGATCCTCGTCGACGGATTCCTCATCGGCGCCGTAATGGGGCTTAACGGGATATACGCCACACGCGTGTCTTTCTGGGTCATCAATGCGTGTAGTGCCGCGCTCATTTTCCTTTCTGCTGGGCTGCGCTCATGAAAGCGACTATCAATGCCGACGGCTTTCTAATCGTCCAGCCCGAGACAGATCTCGAGGCCTATGCGCTCAAGCACTGGGCCGGTGCGAACCTCACCGGCGATTGGTTTAACGCCGCGGGGCAGCCGGCTCTCAGGGTGATCGTGGATTTGGGCGCCTTCGGAAACGCGGCGTTTAATCGCACTCCCGTGAGGACGCTGGGATGAATCCCTACGACCCGAGGGAGGGATTCGCGGGGTCCCCGCAGCTGCTGCCCGGGGAAGACATCGAGTTCTGTGTTCCGCCGTCGACGTTCGAACTATTCCAGCGCGAAATGATGCGTCAGATCGCCGGCGGCGGGTGGCGCGGGCGGCCGCCTGGAACGGAAGATATCGCCGAATGAGCAAGGGGACCATCCGTCTTCCTGAGGGCGCGATCGCCGGCGGCTGCATCGGCACCGCGCGGATCCGCGAGCAGATCGCTGGAGCGGCGGCGCGCCTCAACTCAACCGAGCCGTCCCCGCTAGATGCGACGTTGCGCATGATTGCCGGCAACTTGGGCGTTCCTTTCGACCAGCTGAGCAAAGAATGGCCGAGGGCCAAACACAAATCACAGTTCGCGATGACCCTTGGTCAAGGCTTAAGTGGCGCCCGGTCGGTTGACCCGGTTCGACGCGGGGATGAAACGCCCGTCGAGCGCATGCAGCAGCTCGGCCGACAGCCGCGCGGCAAGATGAATAAGACCGAAGCCGCGTATGCGCTCCAGCTCGAGGCCGAGCTGCAGGCTGGCCTGATTCTCTGGTACCGCTTCGAGGCGCTCAAGCTCCGTCTCGCTGACAATACCTTCTATACGCCGGACTACCCGCTGATCACGGCGGCCGGCCAGCTCGAATTCCGCGAAGTGAAAGGGCATTGGACCGACGACGCGCGCGTGAAGATCAAAGTCGCCGCTGCGCAATACCCCTTCCGCTTCCTCGCTATTCAGCGCGACGGCCGCCATGGCTGGCGCATTGAAGACCTCACTAGCCGCAGCTGGTGACCCATCTACCCCGGAGATATCGCATGTTCAACAAATCCCCGTCCGTCCCCGCAGGCCTGCGCCGGCCGCATATTGGCGAAAAGGAACAAACGCGCGCGAAACGCGGCTTCATGGAGCCGAAACACCCGAGTGGCACCCCGCGCAGCGCGCCGATTTTGCAGCAACGCGCCAAGGTCTAACGGCGGCGCGCGAAATACCCCGGCGCAAGTCGGAACCTCTCTCAACCTGGAGCACATAGAAATGCCCTCTGTACGCGCAAAGTTCACTTTGACCGAAGAAACGCGACTCAACTGGAGCCCGACCGCTAAGCGCCTGAAATTCACCGCGCAATACGATCCGTCGATTCCCGAGGATCAGCGCTTCCAACAAGCCACGCCGTGGGGCGAGTTCGAGATGCAGGTCGACAACCCGGCCGCGCTCGCGCAACTCGAGCTGGGCAAATCGTATTACTTCGACATCACGCCGGCGGACGTGGCTACGCAGGAAGGCGCGAACCCCACGCAGGGCTAACCGGAGCAGCGCGCATGCGGATCTGTCTCGTCGGCCCTTTGCCGGATATCGCCAAAGTAGACGCCTCGCTTTTCGACGGTGAGGCGGCGCGATTGCGCGAATTCGGTTTCACGGTAATCAATCCCGCCGAAATCGACCCGGACGGAACGAAGAGCTGGCGAGACCGCATGCGCGCGCATATTGAACAAATCGTTACCTGCGATGCCGTCGCGCTGCTTCCAGGATGGGAGCGCTGCCGCGCAGCTCCGCTCATGCATCACATCGCGGCGACCCTCAACCTCTGGATCTTCACCGTCGACGAATTGGTCGATATGCAACGGAAGACGGCCGCATGCAGCTGACGTTCGTTTTACCCCGCGACTATCGGCGCCATGGCGTTCTGCAACAGGAATGCGCCGTGTCGACGGTTGAGCTCGACGTGCACGAGCTCGTAATGGTGAGCGCAGCGCGGATGCGATGGCGCGGCCGCCGGCGCAAAGAGTTCTGTGCCGCGAAGGTAGCCGCGTATGTCTGGCTGCCGGATTGGATCAGCGCCGCGCCTGACACGCGCGTCGACATGCTCGGCCGCGTGCTGCTCGACGTCCCTCGCGCCTTCAATCGCCGGAGGCTTCCCGAATTCCCCCACGGTTGCACGCGCCTCGAATGGGTTGGCGAATGGAGGCCCGTAAGTGCTGACGCGTAAGAAGCCGCTCCAACGCACCGCATTCGCGCCCAGGCAGGGCGCGTCATCGCTTCTACGTACGACGCCGCTCAGGAATACGCCATTCAAGCGCAAGGCTAGAAAGAAGCGCGCATGGCACGACAAGAAGATGCTCGACGTCTGCCGCGGGCAGATCTGCTACCTCCGCGTGCCCGGGACCTGTCCGTGCCGAGAGCCCGAGGAAACGATTGTTCCGTGCCACAGCAACTTCAGCGAGCACGGGAAGGGCGGCGCGCGGAAGGCCGACGACAAATATACGGTGCCTGGCTGCTTCTGGTGCCATGCATGGTTCGACACGGGCGGCGCGCCGCTCGAGCAGAAGCGGGAAGTGTTTGATATCGCATATAGCCGCTGGTCGAGGATCCGCGACGCGGTAGAAATGGAGATAGCTGATGCCTGACGTCAAATATTCGGATTGGGCGCCGGAAGAGGACGCAGTGTTGAAGCGCCTATGGCTCGACGGCATGCCGACCAAGAGGATCGTCGACGAACTGCCTGGACGCACATATTCGTCGATCGCCAAACGTCGCGGCGTTCTCGAACTGCCTCGCCGCTCGGGCGCCGGTGTCGATCCCAAGTCGCGGCCAGAGATGCAGAAGATCTGGAATGCGCTCAAAAAGCGTCGCGCGACTCGCGCTCAGCTTGAGCAGCGGGCAAAAGTCGCCCACACAACAGTCAGCAGGTTCGTGAAGCTGTTCCGCGGGGAGATCCATATATGCGCCTGGAAGCCCACTGGCCCGAAAGGTGAGTTGTCCGAGGTGCTCAAAGCGGGCTCGGGCAAGGACGTTGAGAAGCCGGATGCAGCGACTAGCTCCGAGCGATCGCACCGCTGGTGGGAACGGTGCAAGCGCGAAAAACCGATATACGTCGGTCGCAGGCTCGCGCGCGATGCGGTTCTCAAACGAGAACGCCAAGGAACCTTGGCCAAGCGCGACATCGCCGCGGTCGCGCTATTCGGTGATTACGCGCCGGAAGCCTCTACTCCAAGCGGGGCTTGATCAGTGAATGACGAGTCAGCAAGGCACAGGAGGATATATGCGAAGGGGTTCTTCGACGGGCTGGAGGCGAGAGCAACGACTATGAATCCATCTAGATACGAAGCAGCGCTCAACGGACAATCCGCGATCGCGCGGAAGGTATTTCAAATGGTCCCAATCCAAGAAGCATGGACCGTCGACCAGATCATAGGTGAGCTGATTCGGGTGACGCATACTCGAATGGAGATCAAGAGCGTCCATACATGCCTGGGTAGATTGAAGGATGCGGGGCTGATTCGGGAGAAAGATCGCGGCCGATTCCAGCGGATCGACGTGAAAGAGCCGAGCGTCGCGGTCGTCTCCCTGGAAGTTGTCTCGCCGACGGCGCCGGCTCTTGTCGAGGAAACCGCTGCCCCATCGAGGCGACCCTTCGACATTCTTGCCGATGCGGCAGCGGCCCTGAACCTCCTCGCGGAACAAATCCGGAACACGGCCGGCGAATTGGAAACCGCCGCGCTTGAAATCGAAAATGAATTTGCCAAGGAGAGTGAAGCTCTCGAGAAGCTGAAGCAGTTTCAGACGCTCCTGAAAAGCCTCACCTGACGTATATACGCAAAAACCGCCTATCAGCACGCTTAAAAATCAACAGTGCCCATATTTAAATCCGGAGTATATGTGGACGCCACCCTCGAATCCTCGTCATCGCCCGAAAAACTCTTTCGCACCACCGAGGAGGCACTTAGATTTTCACTGAACTATTCCCTGTATCAGCAAGGCCGTGCGCTTGCCGATCGTCTCGCGACACCCGCTGGCCGTAAAGGGAAGGGGCTGTCTGGGAGCGACGGCGCAGCCCAGGCCGGCATGCTTCGTCGGTTCTTTGATGGGTCTACCGATGCCGACTATGCGCGGCGGCTGTGGGCTTGGGCAAAAACCGTTTTCACGAAAAAGGAAATCGAGCAAATAGAAGCTGCTGACAAGAACGGCATCATTTTTCTTGAAGAAGCGCGCCGGGCGCATGCTGTCGAGCAAGAGCTCGATCAACTGACTACTGTCGAGCGCGCTGTCATTGTCGCCCGTTTTGCGCTGCGATCGCTTCCTTGCCATTGCGGACGAGCGTGCTGCGCCGGCCACCGGCCGAACCCGGAATGGGAGGCGGCCATCCGCGATGTAACTCAAGCGGCACTCGTATCGCTTTCCGGCCATCTCTCACACGCGCTTGTACGTCGGAAGCTCGTCGAAGAAGTATTCGGAGTGAAGGTCAATCTCCAGCAGCTTGCGGATAAGGCGTCTGTCAACAAGAACACCGTGACAGCACATAGAAAGATTATTCGCGTGTGGCTGTCGGGACAGAAGGCTCAGCCGGCAAAGGGAAAGCGCGAGGCGGTACTTGCCGTCGAGGGAGTCGAAGCGGCTGCGCGGTTGAAGCTGGATCGAATGCTCTCGTACTTGGACTTTATCGGCGACGAATGATCGACGTAGGAGGTGGTAGATGGAATACCAACTGTTCCGCGTCGGTAATATTTGGCACTACCGCTTCCAGATCAACGGAACCCGCGTGCAACGCAGCACGCGGGAAACGGTGAAATATCGCGCCGCTGAAATCGCGGATCGCGCATACACGCGGGCACGCATATGGGCACGAGGCGACGACCCGGTGCCGACATTGCGTGAGCTCGTCGTGCAGTGGCTTGAAGTCCACCGGCCGATCGTCAGTCGAGCGCATGTCGATATCGTCGAGCGATTCGGGCGCCTTCACCTTTTTGGGCTTGGCGATGTGTTCATCGACGAGATCACGACCGAACTCGTCGAAGCCGCCCGCAATTCATATCTGGAGTCGCACGCCGCAGCCAGCGCCAATCAGTGGCTCAACGTGCTCAAGCTCGTCTGTCGCTGGGCAATCCGCCGAAAAGTGATCCCAGCTCTCCCATGGGCGGTGAAACGGCTGAAATTGCAGAAGCGCCCGCGCGCAATGCTGCCCGTGGCCAACACTCGCGAGTGGCTCGCCCACATCGATGAGCTCGATAGCGACGATGGACTCATTTCGATCGCTGTGCGCCTGATGCTGGGTATTGGTCTTCGCGAGTCTGAGACGATCACGGCCCGCTGGGAGTGGATCGATTGGTCGCGCGCCAGCTACACGCCCGGAATTACGAAGGGCCGAGAGGCAGACCCGCTGCCGATGCCAAGGTGGCTGATCGAATACTTACAAACGATGCGTAGAGAGACCGGCCTGATCGTCGCTCGCGCAGACGGTGCTCCCCTCTGTCGGGGATTCACGCGACGCAAGATGCTGGCCGCTAATGAGGCTACCGGCATCGGACATATCACTCCTCATCGTCTCCGCGGAACGTTCGCCACTCTTCTCAGCGAAGAAGGCGCTCCCGTGCAGACGGTGCAGAAAGCGCTTCGACATAAGAACGTGGGCACGACCATGGCCTACCTCGAGGCGTGCATGGATTTGGTCTCGCGCGCGCAGGAACGCATCGCCGAAAATGCTGGCCTTAATGCGGCATCTCAGTCGCAACAGAGTGGCGAAGAAATGGCGAAGAGCATGGCGCAAACCCGCACGGGATCAAGGATGTCGAATTAAAAAGAGTCATGCGACAAGAGTGCGCCGCGTCGATTTCGCTTGACGCCAGGAAATTTCCTCCTAAAATAGCCTCCAATCTGACACTGTGTACAAGTGTCTCCAAAGCCCGGACGGCCCAACCGCTCCGGGCTTTTTCGTTTGGAGCGTCCCCGCAGGCCTTCTGAATGCCGATCGACGCCGCGCGGCGATGCTCGAACTCACCTGGACTATCGGCGATGAGCGTCATCAAGCTGAGCGTTCGCTCGAACGCGAAACAACTCAGCCGCCAGCTCGATGCCTTTGTCCGTAAGCAGCTTCCCTACGCGGTGGCGCAAGGCATCAATCGCACCGCGCAGCGCGTAGCGGAGGCCGAGAGTCAAAACATTGTCGATACCTTCAAAGATCCGTCGCCCTTCACGCGTAAGGGCGTCGGGGTCAAGAAGGCGAAGAAGGGAAGCCCGGCCGCGACGGTGTTCATGAAAGACGTCACAGCGGCATATCTAAAGCCGTATGAGGCCGGCGGTGTACATAAGCTCGCCAGCCGCGCGCTGCTAAACCCGAAGGACATCAAGCTGAACCAATACGGTCAGCTCGCGCGGGGCACGCTCGCGACGTTGAGAGCTAGGCCCGACGTCTTCATTGGGACGGTAGTAACTTCCGACGGTCAACGAATTAACGGCGTATGGCAACGCCCAACGGACAAGAAGAAAGTCACGCTGCTGAATCAAAAGGGGAAGCGGCTTGGTCGCTTGCATAAGCTCGATACGTCGCAGAACAACGGGCGGGGGACGCTGAAGCTCCTGATTCGATTCGGCGATGCGTTGCCTGTCCAGAAGCGACTGGGGTGGGGCAGTCACGCTCAGGCAGTCGTCAACAAATGGATTGATCGGGACCTGTCCGACGCACTCGCGGCTGCCCTGGCGACCGCGAGGTAGAGCCCGGGGCGCTCCCTGCGCATTTGCCGGAACGGGTCCCTCCCGGGGCATTGATAAACACGGGCATTGCGCGCCGCGATCTTAGGCCAGCCCCAGGGGCAAAAAAATGTCCGCACCACACGTTTCGTTTCGCGAGTTCGCGAAGCTCGCCAACTGCGATGAAAAGCAGGTTCGCCGGGCGGTCACTGCCGGGAAACTCACGCCGGACGGGGACAACAAGCTTGATCCGGCTCTCGTCGATTCCGGTTGGCGACGTACGATCAGGTCGAGCAAGGCAGTTGCGGACACTCCGCAAGTGTCCGCAAAGAGTGTCCGCACAGAGCGCGTGGTTAGCGAAGACGACACGCCGACCGAGGCGGCGGCGAAGATCGTCATCGCAATGGGTGCCGAGCACGACCTCAAGGAAGCGCTCCGCATCAAAGAGAACTTCAACGCGCTGCTGAAGCAACTCGAGTACGGGCAGAAGGCGGGGTCACTGATTGAGCTCGCGATCGCGCGAACCGTGCTGTTCGATGCAGCACGCGCGGCGCGCGATTCGTGGATGAACTGGCCGATGCGAGTCGGCCCAAAAATTGCCGCCGATCTTGGGCTGGAGGCTGACCGGGTTACGCAGGTCCTGATTGAGCATGTCCATTCCCAGATCGCAGACCTGGGCGAGCCGGATGCTCACTTCGAAGACCGACAAGGCTGAGCAACTCGCGAGAGACTACCGGCGCGGATGGACGCCTCCGCCGCGCATCAGCATTCCCGAATGGGCTGACCGGTACCGAAAGCTCGCGAAGGAAGCGGGCAGCACTTCGGGTAACTGGAGGACGAACACGGTCGAGGTAGCGCGCGGCCCGATGCTGGCCGTTACTGAGCCGGGTATTCACATCATCACGGTGATGGTGAGCACCCAGATGCTCAAGGCGCTCGATATCGCTACGCCTATCCCGACGCCGAATGGCTGGACCACGATGGGAGAGTTGCGCCCTGGCAATGTGGTTCTCGATGAGACGGGCGCGCCCACAAAGGTTGTCGCGATCAGCGGTCACATGCAGGGCAAGCGCTGCTTTGAAGTCGTTTTTTCCGATGGCGCCACGATAGTCGCGGATGCCGATCATCTATGGGTCGTTGACGATAACGCCGGCCGCAACGTGTCTCAGGTGCGCCGCGTTATCGACACGGCAGAAATGTCGACGACGTTTAAGCATGGTGGTCGCAATCGCTATGCTATACCGGTTGCGGGCGCGATGAAGTTGCCGGAGCGCGATCTTCCGATCCCGCCGTACGCCTTGGGTGCATGGTTAGGAGACGGGACTTCTTCGCGCGCTGGCCTGACGCTTCATCGTGACGATTTCGAGCTCATCGAACATCTGCGGTCGCTTGGACTGGTTTGCGATGTTCTCAATGACCGCAATGGCACGCTGACGGTCCGCATCGACAGAAATCGCGATGCTGACGTGTGCCGCCGCGGGCACGATATGCGAGTGCTTGGGCGCACAGGCGGGAAATACGCCGGATATTGCTCGGAATGCACCCGCCAAGGCGCGCGCCGTCGTCTCGGCATTGGCATGCGCGATGAGATTAAGCGCGAGCATGAGTCCATTGGGCGTTCGCTGATTGCTCTCGGCCTCAAGCGCGCGAAGTCGATTCCGGCAGAGTATTTGCGCGCGTCCGAAGAGCAGCGTTTGGAGTTGCTGCGTGGTCTGATGGACACCGATGGAACGATATCGAAGGTCGGGCGTTGCATGTTTTCGACGACGCTGCCGCGCCTTCGCGACGATGTGCTTGAGTTGCTGCGTTCGCTCGGATTCAAGCCGAGCGTCTACGAGGTCATTGCGCGCTGCAAATATAAAGGGCGCGTCTCGGAATCACTGTCGTTCCAAATCTCATTCACGGCATATGCCGAACGGCCGGTTTTCCGTCTTGCGAGGAAGGTTGCGCGGCTCAATGCCGTGGGCGATGGCCGGCCCAGCGAGACGTTTCGCCGCCGTATCGTCGATGTGCGACCGGTGGCGACCCGGACCGTCCAATGCATCACGGCGGATAGTCCGAACAGCATGTATTTGTGCGGTCGAAACATGGTCCCGACTCACAATACGGCCCTACTAGAAAACATTTTTGGGTATTTCGCTCACCTCGACGCCTGCCCGATCCTGCTCATCCAGCCTAAGGATGACGCGGCCGAGCAGTTCAGCAAGGAGCGGATTGCGCCGCTGATCCGGAGCACGCCGGTATTGCGGGCGATCATGGGTCCGAGCAAGTCGCGTGATCGCGACGACACGCTCGGCTATAAGGCATTTCCGGGCGGGTTTCTCGCGCTGGTCAGCGCGGGTAGCCCGGATAATCTTGCGCGCCGGCCTATCCGCGTCATTCTGGCCGACGAGATCGATAAGTACCCACCGCTGAAAGAGGGGGACTCGATCTTCATCGCCGAAGAGCGCACGGCATCCTTCGGCGTCAACTGGCTATCCGTTCGCGCCTGCTCGCCGACATATTCGGGCGAAAGCCGAATCGAGAAGAGCTATAACGATTCGGATCAGCGTCGTGCTTCGGTCTCTTGCCCGCATTGCGGCCACAGGCAGTTCCTCGACTTCTTCAAGCATGTTCACTGGGAGAAGGAACGGGACGCGCAGGGCAACACGCTCGCGCACAACGCCAAGACCGCGCGCGTCGTTTGCGAGTGCTGCGGGGCGACTTGGTCTGAAGGTGAGCGGCTCCGCTCGCTCTCGACGGCGCGGTGGCATCAGACCAGGCCGTTCGAATGTTGTGGTCATCGTCACGTGCCGCTGGCCGCATACGATATCGCTTGGCAGGAAGCTGACGAAGACTCGGTCGATAAGGTCTGGACTTGGTCGGAAAGTGACCGGCATGCGGTCTACTACGCTCATTGCCCGAACTGCGGGAAGCAAGGCTTTTCAAGCGAACACGCTGGATTTCAGGCGTCGAAGCTATATAGCCCTTGGAGCAAGGACAAGCCGTCCGACATCGCGAAAAAGTGGATTGACGCGCAGGGCGATGAGGAGCAGCTGCAGGCTTGGTGGAATACCCAGATGGGTCTTCCGTATCGACGTCATGTCGGTAAGGGGCTGAGCCCTGATGTGCTTCTCGCGCGTTGCGAGAAATGGCCGGCTCACGTCCCGACCGGCGTCGGCGTCATTACTGTCGGCGTCGATATTCAGCCGGACCGCGGCGAATTCGAGACTGTCGGGTGGGGCCGCAACGAAGAGTCATGGTCGATCGACCATCATGTGATCGAGGGCGATCCGGAAACGCCGGTGTTCTGGGAGAGGGTCGACGCGTATCTGAAGCGGACATGGCATCGATACGACGGCATGCCGTTCGAAGTGATGGCGGTCTGTATCGACTCGGGTGGTCACAACACGCAGAAGGTGTACGAGTTCGCCAAGGCGCGGCTCGGGCGCCGAATCTGGGCAATCAAGGGTGCGTCGGAGCGCGCCGGCGCGCGATCGCCGGTCTGGCCGACGAAGCGACCAAGTAATCGGAACAAGGCCAACTTCAAGCCGGTTGTCATCGGCACGAACGCGGCGAAAGACGTCATCTATGCGCGGCTGCGGTACGAAGAGCCGGGCGCCGGTTACATGCACTTTCCAGCCGACCGTGACATCGGATATTTCACGCAACTCACGTCTGAAATATCCGTCCTGAAATCTTCAGGCGGTCGCCGATATCGCGTGTGGGAATTGCCTGCCGGTAAGGCTAATGAGGCGCTCGACTGTCGGGTGTACGCCTATACCGCCCTGTGCGGTCTCATGCACTTCGGGCTCAAGTTGAACCGAAAGGTCGAAGAGCTCGTTACCCCACTGAAATATGACGGCCAAGTCTGGTCGCCAGCCGATCCAGATCCTCAGCCGACGCAGACCGAGAAACTGGATAGCGGTTCTGTCGTCATCAAATCCAAATCGCAGACCAAAAAGCGCTCGATATCGAGTCGTCTGCCGAAGTAGGAGCTTTCGTGAGCCATTTCCATGTGAATCGCAGCGTCTTTGCTGGCATGTCCCAGCAAGCGCTGCAGACAGCGCTTGCTCAGGCTCAGCAGGCGTACATCGATCTCAGTACGGGGGCGAAAGGCGAGTCCTATTCGTATTCGCAAGGTGAGGGCAGCCGCGCGGTCACATACACCCGCGCCAGCCTGCCGCAATTGACCGCGCTCATCCAGGAATTGCAGGCGGCCCTTGGCATGCGCCGTCGCGCACGTCGGCCCATCGGATTTGTCTATCCCTGATGGCCGGCAAACTGCAGATCCTCGACTCGCGAGGCCAGCCGATCGAACGAAAGGTCTCGGATCGCTCGCGCTCGCGCGCCCAGATGCTAATCGGCGGCGGTCGCACTCCGTACGACGCCGCCGACGTCTGGGGCGACCACATGGCTGCATGGCAGCCGTATCTCTGGTCGCCCGATGGCGAACTCAACATGTACCGCGACCGGATCGTCGCGCGCATTCGAGATGTCGTCCGGAACGATGGTTGGGCATCAGCCGCTGTTACGCGCACGATCGATAACGTCATCGGTGCCGATTTCCGCCCGATCTTCAAGCCGGACTGGATGGCGCTCCGCGCGATGACTGGTATCAAGGCGTTCGATCACATCTGGGCGAACGAATACGGTCAGGCGATGGATGCCTATTACCGGATGTGGGCATACGACCCGGGTCGGTATAACGATACGCAACGTGCTCTCACGGTACCGCAGCAGATGGCGCTCGCCTTCCGTCACAAATGCGTCGACGGTGATGCGCTGGGGATGCTCCATTGGCGCCCCGAACGCGTAGGCCGCGGCCGCGCTATGTACGCCACGACTCTTCAGGTCATCGATCCTGACCGGCTGTCAAATCCGCAGCTGAAGTTCGACCAGAACACGATGCGCGGCGGCGTTGAGGTCGATGACGACGGCGCGGCGGTCGGCTACTGGATCCGGCGTGCTCACCAGGGCGACTGGTTTAGCGCGGGCGAGAGCCTGCACTGGGATCGGATCCCTCGTGAGACCGAGTGGGGCAGGCCGATCATCGTGCATGATTTCGATCACGATCGCGCTGCGCAACACCGCGGTGGCGCCGGCATCCTAACGCCCGTGCTGCAGCGCCTAAAGATGCTGGTCAAGTACGACAGCGCGGAGCTCGACGCCGCGATCATCAATGCGATCTTCGCTGCTTATATCGAGAGCCCATTCGATGATGAATTCGTCCAGGAAGCATTCGACGACGGCGAGAAGCTAAAGACGTACAACGACTATCGCCGCGAGTTTCACGAAGATCGCAACATTGCGATCGGCAACGCGCGGATCTCGCATCTGTTCCCGGGCGAGAAAATGGGCTTCGCGGATGCGGCGCGGCCGGCGACCAATTTCGCCGACTTTGAAAGCGCCGTGCTGCGAAACGTCGCGGCCGGTACCGGAACGTCGGCGCAGATGATCAGCCAGAACTGGGCTGACGTGAACTACAGCTCGTACCGTGCCGCAATGCTCGAGGTATGGAAGACCTTCCATCGGCGCCGCACGAATTTCGCGACCGGCTTCGGTCAGCCCGTTGTATGCGCTCTTGTCGAAGAGGTGATGGAAGTCGACGAGTTGCCGCTGCCGGCGGGAGCGCCGCCTTTCATGCAGTACCGGGTTGCTTACTCGCGCGCGCGTTGGATGGGCCCTGGCCGCGGGTATGTGGATCCCGAGAAGGAGCGCAAAGGAGCGATTCTCGGCATGGATGCCGGCCTTTCCACTCTCGAAGACGAGGTGAGCGAACTAGCTGGCGCCGACTGGCGCGAGAAGGTAGCGCAACGCGCTGTCGAGCGGGAATTCTTCAAGGAACTCGGCATGCCGATTCCCCAGGCGCTTCAAGGCGTCGATGCAACCGAGGCGCAAAGACCTCCGGAGGCCCAATGACGCACCGTTTGCCACATCTAGCGACGCGGATATTCAATGCTCCGCTCGTAATTCATCCTGCGAAAGCCGAGATCGCGATAGCGGCGCTTGCCGATCGGCTCGGAATCAGCCGCGTGTGGCGCGCTGATCAGGGTGAGATGCGGCCGCTCATGTTCGACATGGAAGACGAGTACGGCTTTGCGGAGCCGGGCCGTACGGTGGTTTCCGGCTACGACAACATTGCCGGTGTCGCGCGCATCGAAATCTGCGGAACGCTCGTGCAACGTCTTGGCGAGCTGCGTCCGTATAGCGGAATGACCGGCTACGACGGCATTCGCCAGAATTTCGTGATGGCGATGGACGATCCCGAAGTGAAGGCTGTCGTCCTCGACATCGATTCACCCGGTGGCGAAGTCGCGGGCTGCTTCGATCTCGTCGACCTGATCTATGGGGCCCGTGGCCGAAAGCCGATCTGGGCAATCCTCGACGAATCGGCATATTCGGGCGGCTATGCGCTCGCGAGCTCGGCCGACAAGATCATTGTTCCGCGCACCGGTGGTGTTGGCAGCATCGGCGTCGTATGGATGCACGTGGACTGGTCGAAGGCGATCACGACTTCGGGCCTCGACGTGACGTTCGTCACCTACGGTGACCGTAAGGTCGATGGCGCGCCGGAGCTCCCTCTCTCGGCGGAAGCGCTCGATCGCTTCCAGGCTGACATCAATTCTATGGGCGACCTCTTTGTTGAAACGGTCGCCCGCAACCGAAGTATCGCGCCTGACAGGGTGCGTGCTACGCAGGCGTCCTGCTATATGGGGGCGGCCGGTGTGGAGCGCGGTTTAGCGGACGCGGTCATGGCGCCTGACGCCGCTTTTCGGGCGTTGCTGAATACGCTGGCTTGATCAATTCAATGAGGATCGTATGACCAAACCCAAACTGAGCCAACTGGCGCGCGCAATGCCGTTCGCCCATTTCTTCGGCCTATCGCCGAGCGTCGAAGAGCCGGCCTCGAGCGATCTCGATGACGAGCGTCAGCGGCGCGATGACGAGACCGACGACGAATACGCTCGCCGCATGGAAGAGCTCGACGAGCGCGACGAAGAGGCGCGGCGAGCGGAAGAGCAGCGTCAACGGGACGAAGAGGCGGCTCGGGCGCGCAATGAGAACGATGTCGATGGCGATGATGCGGACGCGGAAGACGACGAGCGCGACGATGCTGAGGCGATGGCGCGCACTGGCCGGGCTCGAAGCGCACGCGATCGCGAACGGATCCGCTGCGCGGCCATCGTCGCGGCTGGCCTGAAGAGTGGCCGCATTAAGCAAGCCTGCGTTTTCGCCTTCGATAGCCGTCTGACTGCGCGTCAGGCGATCGCGGCGCTCAACGCGGCATCGCTCGACGCGCCGGCGCCGCAGAAGCCGCCGAAGCAGGCGAACCGCACCGAGTCGCATCGCACGCAGTTGTACGACCGCATGGCACATCAGACGACGCCCAATCCGGGCGCGAGCGCTGCGCCGGCGGCCGCAAATCCCTCGCAAGCGCTTGCTGACCGCATCGTCGCGGCCGGCCAGCGCGTCGCGCGGTAATCCGGCGCGTTTCTCGCCACATCACTTCGGAGAAAGCATATGACTCTCAGCGTCAGCGCGATCGGCGAAAATCCGCAGGTCCCCGGGATTACCGCCGAAACCTTCATTCCGGATCAGCTGATCGCCGGCAACCTGAAACTGGTTTCCGAGCAAATCCAACTGATGTCCGGCACGCTCACTCGTGGCGCGGTTCTTGGCCAGCAGACCGACGACAGCATCAACGTCAGCGCCGGAGCTGCGAACGTTGGCAACGGTTCGGTCGGTTCGCTCGTCATCGGCGCGCCCCCGATCTACGGCGCGTTCGTCCTGACGGCGAAGTCCGCAACCGATTTCGGCGTTGTCGATCCGGAAGGCAACGTGCTGCCCGACGCGACGGTTGGCACGACCTATACCGAGGCGGAGATCGGCTTCAAGATCACCGCAGGTGGCACCGTGTTTGCCGCAGGCGACACATTTACGCTCAACGTGATCGAGGCGAGCGGCAACTACATCCTCTCGGTAAAGACCGCATCGGACGGCAGCCAGACACCGAAGGCGATTCTCGCGACGAGCACGGATGCCTCCGGTACGCCGCAGACCGCGGGCGCATATGTGCTCGGCGAATTCAACGGCAATGCGATTTCGTTCGATACGTCATGGACGCTGCCCGCGCTGCGCACCGCGCTGCGCGCCTTCGGCATCTTCATCAAGTCCTCGGTCTCCGCAGCGGATCCGAGCTAACCCGGTCAGCTTCGAATTAAGGGCCCCGCTTCGGCGGGGCACTAGCGTTTGAGGCGCCGGATTTACCGGTACCAATGCGAAAAACCCCGCTTCGGTGGGGTTTTTTGTTTTGGGGCCCAGGTTTCCAACATCGGAGATTGAAACCGTGCTCATCTACGACACCAACGTACTGATTCAAGTTGTCCCCAACCTGAAACTGGCTCAGCAATTTCTGCTGGACCGATTTTTCCCGAACATCATCACGTCGGATACCGAGAAGGTGTCGATCGATATCGATATCGGTAAGCGCCGGCGCGCGCCGTTCGTCTCGCCGCTTGTCGAAGGCAAGCTGGTCGAGCAACGTCGTTACCAGACCAACGAGTTTACGCCGGCCTACATCAAGGACAAGCGTGCACCCGATCTGCTCAAGCCTGTGCGCCGCATGATTGGCGAGCGCATCGGTGGCGAGCTCACGGGCGAAGAGCGCGAAATGGCGAACCTGTATGCCGAAATGGCGGATCAGGTTGACGTGCTGAATCGCACGCTGGAATGGATGGCCGCTCAGGTCATGTCCACGGCCCAGCTGACTGTCGAGGGTGATGGCTTCGAACAAGTCCAGATCGACTTCGGCCGCGATCCGAGCTTGACGATCGCGCTGGCCGGCAACGCACAATGGACCGCGGCGAACATCACCGCAGGTAACGCATCGCCGACGGCGAACGTCGAGGCGTGGCAGCGCGCGGTGTTGAAGTCGTCGGGTGCAAAGTGCTCCGATATCGTATTCACGACGAGCTCGTGGGACGGCTTCAAGCTCGATCCGAAGTTGGCGGGCGCGATCATCTATCCAGTGTGGAACCCGAACGGAAACGTCGTGAACCCGGGCGCGAAGATCGAGCAGGGCGCGGTATGGATGGGCAAGTGGGGTCAATATGACCTTTGGGTCTACAACGACTGGTATGTCGACGACAACAACGTCGAGCTCCCGATGCTGACCGACGGCACCGTGATCATGTCGGGCCCGAACTTGATGGGCACGCGCGCGTTCGGCATGATCAAAGATCCGGCCTTCAACTATAAGGCTCTTCCGTACGCACCGAAGACCTGGGTGCAGGAAGACCCTGCTCAGCGCTACATCCTGATGCAGTCGGCGCCGCTCGTGATCCCGAGCCGGGTCAACGCATCGCTGTCGGCCACCGTCTGCGCACCGGTGTACGACTAATGTCTGCGCCGAATCAAACTCCTGCCGCGAATACGCCCGCGGCAGGTAAGGGATTCGTCGTAGCACCGGGGCGTACGGTGTCTGTGGACGGCAAGAAATACGGTCCGGGCGACCCGGTGAAGTTGTCCGCCGAAGATGCGAAGTATTTGCAGGCAGCCGGCTTTGTTGTGCCCGCAGGCGCAAAACAGGAAAGCGGCGCAGGTGCGACGGTTGGCGGTTTGCGCATTCAGGGCGGCCGTCCGCCGGGTAGCCGGGTGGTCTGATGCCGATCGATTGGGATGCGGCGGTGCTGGCGCCGTGCCATAACGATGCGTTTGGCGAACCCGCAACGTTTCTGCCCGCGGGTGGGAGCCCGCTCTCGATCACCGGCATCTTCTTCAACGGCTACAACCGCAATGTCGACCTTGGCGACGGTGCGGACGTTATCACCGTGAAGCCAGTTCTCGTGGTTCGCGCCGAGCAGTTCGTCAGCCGGGCGCCGCAGCAGAACGATGGACTTTCGATCGCCAGCGTCAACACGACTTACGTAATCCGCGATGTGAAATCCGATGGCCTCGGAGAACTGCGGCTCGAGCTTCACAAGGTAAGTTCGCCATGACCACGACCTCCGTAATTCGAGCGGCCGCAGTCTCGGCACTCACCGGAAGCACATCGGCAGGTAACAACGTCTTTTTCGCGCGCACATGGCCGACGCAGGGTCCATATCCCGCATTGCTGGTCCAACCCCTCGACGAGACCGGCGAGTCGTGGGGGAATGCCGGCGCGCCGGCATTCAACGTAACGGTGACGCTAAAGGTGCTTGCGCGCACGGCGCAACCGGCCGCAGCCCCCGGCTCGGCATTTGATGCCGGGTCGATGGCCGTCGCGGAAGCGCTCGAAACGCTTCGAGACGAAGTGAAGGCCGCAATTATCAATAACCCGACGCTGATGGGCGCCGGCGCTCCAGTCCAGGAATTCAGTTCGTTCCGTTGCGCGCTCACACAGGCGATCGACTCGGAAGAGCCGATGGCTGAAATGTCGATCGAGATCGACATGGTCACGGTGCAGGGACCGCGCGATTTCTACCAACCCACGCTGACGCCGCTCCAGGGCGTGGACGTCACGGTGCAGGAGCCCGACGGCACGACCGTGCCGGGCCTGACGATCAACTTTACCCAATAGAGGACCCCCATGTTTGTGAAACCCGCACCGGGTCTGCTTCTGCGCGATCCGGTCACGAAGCAGCTCCTGTCCGCCGCGCCGGTGGAAGGACTGAAAAAGCCCGTGACCATCGTGCCCGCACAAGGCATGGAGGTCAGCGACTTCGACCTTTTCTGGCTTCGCCGCATTCGCGACGGCGATGCCGTGAAGGCGGAACCACAAACGGAAACATCGAAGACCACCACGGTAAGCGCAACCGGCGCCGCGGCTGCGCCGGCCCCCGCGCCCGAAGAGGGAGCAAAGTAAATGAGCGATATCGCTTTTCCCAACATTCCCCAGAACATCCGCGTGCCGCTGTTCTACGCGGATTTCGATCCGTCGAATGCCAACACCGGCCAGCAGACGCTCCGCGCGCTGATCATCGGGCAGATGAACAGCGGTGCTTCCGGCACGCCGAATGAGGCGCAGATCTGTCAGGGTGTCAGCGCGACCAAGGCACTCGCGGGACAGGGCTCGATGCTCGCGCTGATGACGGCCGCATATCGTGCCCGCGATTCGTTCGGCGAGGTCTGGCTGCTGCCATTGCAGGACGACCCGTCATCGACCGCAGCCGTCGGCAGCCTTGCGTTCACGAGCCAGGCGACGGCCACCGGCGTGATGTCGCTATACATTGGCGGCCAAATCATCTCGCTCGTCGTGACGCCGACCATGTCTCTCGCCCAGATGGCGACTGCGCTCGTCGCGCAGATGGCGACGCTCCCGAACCTGCCGGTGTCGGCGGCCGTCGACGGCGCGACGGCATCGAAGGTCGATTTCACCGCGAACAACAAAGGCCTCGCGGGTAACGATATCGACATCCAACTGAACTACGGCGGTACGCTGGCCGGCGAAGCGACGCCCACGGGTCTCGCGGTCACGATCGTTCCGATGGCGAACGGCGCGACGAACCCGTCAACGCTTGCGACGGCACTCGCGAACCTAGGCGACCAGCAGTTCGATTTCATCGCGATGCCCTACACCGACAGCACATCGCTCAACGCGATGCAGTCGTTCCTGAGCACCCAGACCGGACGTTGGAGCTGGAGCCAGCAGCTGTATGGCGGCGCATATGCAGCCTACCGTGGAACGCTGGGCACGCTGACGACGTTCGGCGTGACGCGCAACGACGAGCACATGTCGATCACCGGCTTCAATGGCTCGCCGACGCCCGCGTGGGTGATCGCAGCGGATCTCGCGGCGGCCGTCGCGGTTTCCGCGCGCGCTGACCCGGGCCAGCCACTTCAAACCGTGACGCTCGCCACGATGCAGGCACCGCCTGTATCGATGCGTTTCGCGCTGACCGACCGCAACACGCTTCTGTACGACGGCATCTCGACCTTCGACGTCGCCGACGATGGCACCGTGTCGATCGAGAACATGATCACCACGTACCAGAAGAACAGTTTCGGGGACTCGGACGACAGCTATCTCGAAGTCGAGACGATGAACCTGCTCGCGTTCGTGCTGCGCGACCTGAAGTCGCTTGTCACGACGAAATACGCTCGCGTGAAGCTGGCGGCCGACGGCACGCGCGTATCGCCGGGCACCAGCGTGGTCACGCCGAGCATGATCAAGTCGGATCTGATCGCGCGCTATCAGTACCTCGAGGAGAACGGCTACGTGCAGGGAAGCACGGTGTTTGCGCAAGGGCTCATCGTCCAGCAGAACTCGACGAACCCGAACCGCGTCGACGTGCTATACCCGGCCATCCTGATCGACCAGCTGCGCGTCTTCGCGCTCCTGATGCAGTTCTCGAACATCGTCCCGGCGACGACATCCTGAAGGCCGGCGCGTGGTCACAATAAGCCGCTCCCGGGCGGCCCCTTTCGATTCTGACTGGAGCATTTCAAATGGCAGCTGCTAGTGGTGGGCTCCTCGCCGGCACGGCCGACGTGTCGGTCGACGGCACGACCTACATGGTCAAAGGCGACTTCAAATACAAAGCAGGGAACCGGAAACGCGAAACCCTCTCGGGCTCGGACCGCGTTCACGGCTTCAAGGAAACACCCACCGCGCCGTTCATCGCATTCAACCTACGCGACTGGGGCGGCCTAACCGTGAAGGACATCAATGGCTGGACGAACGTCACGTGCGTCGCGACGCTCGCGAACGGCAAGACAGTCATCGGCAGTGCGATGTGGGCCGTCGACGAGCAGGAAGTCGATTCGAACGAAGCGACTTTCGACGTGCGCCTCGAGGGCACCGACGACAGCGTTACCGAGGTCACGACGAGCTGAATATGAGCCAAGCCAAAGAAAAAGTCATTGTTCTGCCGAAGCCGCTTGAACTCGGCCCGCTGAAGCACGCCTCCATCCTGCTGCGCGAGCCTACCGTCGATGAGCTCGACCGCAGCACCCAGACCAAAGGTTCTGTATATGCGGTGAACGCCGCGCTGATCTCGATGGTGTCGGGTATTCCGCTGACGCTGATCCGGACGCTGGGCAAGACCGGCTACGAAGAGGCGGTCGAGTACTTGAAGGCCTTCGACTGGACGCCGCCGAAGGGCGCGCAGCAGCTGCCGGCGAAGACCGTGGTGCTAAAGCAGCCGATTACGCTGAATGGGGACACGCGCACGTATGACTCGCTCGCGCTGCGCGAGCCGACCGTCGACGAGCTCGATCAGAGCGCACAGGTCGAAGGCACCGCATTCGCATGCAATGCCGAGCTGATTTCGCTGGTGTCCGGTGCGCCGGTCGCCGTCATCCGCAAGATCGGCAAAGCGAACTACGAGGAGGCGACGGCATACCTCTCGGGTTTTACGTGGCGGCCCCAGCAGTCTGGCGAGACCTCGGGGACCGCCGCGCCGACCTCACCTTCTTCTGGAAGTGGGGACCAGACGACGCCGGCCGTCTGAAGCTGAGCAAGTTCCAGTATTGGCATGAGCAGGCCGAGCGCCTGAAGCAGAGCACTTGAGGTCTTTTCGATGCCCAATGTCTTCCAGATCACGATCAGCGCTGTTGACCGCGCGACGGCGGTCGCCAAGGGCGTCAATCAGGCGATCGGCAAGATCACGAAGCCGATTTCCGACGTCAAAGCATCGGTTCAGGCATTCTCGAAGGAAACGGGCCTCGACAAGCTCGGCGATCGGCTTGTCAAGGTCGGCGGCGTGGCGAGCGACGCCGCGCGACGTATCGGTTCGATCGCCCCTCCGCTCGCCGCGATCTCCGCGGCCGGTTCGATCGCGGGTCTCGCGGCGATGGCACATGGGTGGGGACGTTCAGCGACCGAGATTGCGAACACGGCGTCAGTGATCGACGTAACGACCGACCAACTGCAGAAATACCGTGGTGCCGCGCGGCTAGCCGGACTGTCAGACGCCGAAATGACGTCCGGGCTGAAGTCGGTGGGCTCTGCATTCGAGGATGCGGCCGCCGGTCGCAATACGTTCGTCGCGGGTGTGCTGTCGAGCAAAGGCATCGGTATTCACCGGATGGCTGATGGCTCAGTCGATACGATCCGTGCGCTGCACGACGTATCGAACGCCGCGGCACGCATCACGAACGCTCAAGCGCGTGAGAAGTTCCTCGGAATCTTCGGACTCGGCGGCCTCGCACCGCTGCTATCGAAGGGCGGAGCGGCGATCGACGCCTACGTAGCGAAATACGAAAAGCTCGATGCGACTATGACGCCAGATCAGATCGCGCGCGGCGAGCGGTTCAACGAAAACATGGTGGCGCTCGATGCGTCGTTCGGGAAGCTGAAGAACTCGCTTGGTGAGTCGATCGCGCCGGCGTTGACCACAGTTGCTAACAAGCTCGAACCGATCGCCCAGGAATGGGGCCCGAAGATCGCATCGTGGATTCAAACGACCGACTGGAATAAGGCGGCCGACGATACTGCGAAGTTCGTCGATCAGATCGGCGGTGTGAAGACCATTGGAGCGGCGATCGCCGCGATTACCTTTGCGGGGCCGATCGCGAGCATTGCCACGCTGATCGCACAGGCAGTGCGCGTGGTTACCCTTCTGACCACGATCGCGACAACGACTGCCACCGGTAGCACGGTGATGCTGGGCGCGGCAGGCTACGTTGCCGAAACTGCAAGGAGAAAGGCATTCGATAAGGCCATTCCCTTGATGCCCGGTGAATCTGAGGACGATCGACAACAGCAGATTGCGAATGCGATGGTGGGCGGCATCGCGACGCCCGATGTGACCGGGCCCGCTGGCGGCGGCATCGGTGGCGGCATCTATCGTTGGGTAACCGGATTGTTTCGCTCGAGTGCAGCAGATAACAAGCAAACGGCGCCGATCGTAGGGCGCCTCGAACAGATGGGCTGGAGTCCGGCGCAGGCCGCGGGCATCGCCTCGAACATATTCCGTGAGAGCGGCTACGACCCCACGGCAAGCGGCGACAATGGTCAAGCCTACGGACTGGGGCAGTGGCATAAGGATCGGCAAGAAGAGTTTCGCAAGCGCTTCGGAAAGGACATCCGGCAGTCGTCGCTCGACGAGCAGTTGCAGTTCATCGATTACGAGATGCGACTGGGCAACGAGCGCCGCGCGGGCGCCGCGCTTCAGCGGGCGACCAGCGCAGCGCAGGCTGGCGAGATCGTGTCCCGCCTCTATGAGCGGCCGGCGCAAGCCGACAACGAGGCGGCAATCCGCGCTGGCGACGCGACGGCGATTGCCGGCCGCGTGCATGTGATGGTCGGATTCGTGAACGCACCGAATAGCATGAGGGCGACCGTGCGCAGCTCGGGCAACGCGACGGCCTCGGCGAACGTGGGCACTTCCGCTTTGATGGGACCCGGGGTATGAGCGCAGCAACTCTCACGACTTTCGCCGGCAGCATTGGCGGCCTCGCCTCTGCCGCCCAGCAGGTTGCGTCGATCCTCACCGGGCCGGGTGCCGGCACATGGTGGGGGTCGCTCCGGCAGGCATCGTTCGCCGGCGTTCCGTTCGCCGTGCGGGAAAATCGCACTCGCTTCGGCGGCCGCAACGTCGTGCATCGTTATCCGTATCGCGACGATGCATATATCGAGCCGCTCGGGAAGCTGCCGAGACAGTACGAACTCATCGGCTTCCTGATCGAGAGCAGCCGTGTGTATGGCGGCGGCCCTGTGATCGCACAGCGCGACGCGCTGGTCACGGCGTGCGAGAAGGGCGGACCGCGGACGCTCGTACACCCGACGTTCGGGAGCGTGCAGAACGTCAGCTGCATGGAATCGGAGGCGAGCGAGAGCTTCGATCATGGTCGCGTGATCATGATCCGGCTGTCGCTGATGCGCGGCGGCGCGAAGATTTACCCAAACGTCGCGACGTCGACGCAAAGCGCAGTTGGCACGGCCGCATCCGGGCTCCTAAGCGGCTCGTTGCTGGATTTCGCTACGGCTGTAGCGACCGCGATCGAGCAAGGTGCCGCGGTGGTGAATACCGCTGTCGATACGGCAGTTTCGTGGTACCAGACAGCCGTGACCGATATTCACGACGTGAAACGTGTGTTGAACGCCGTCTCGACGCTCGCCGGAGACTTCGGTCGCTTCTTCGGGGGCGGCAACAGCGGCTATACCGGTTCGAACCAGACGGCGCCTGCGAACACGACGGCAGAGCAGTTGCTCGAGGCCGATACCGCCAATGTTTCGGCGGTGGTCTCCGCCGGCGCCGCGCTGCAGACGGCGGCTGCGAACGCGAGCGATACCACGACGTTCGCCATCGCCGCGCAAGCGCTCGTCACGGCGCTTGCCGCATCCGCAGCGGATCCCGCCGATGCTATCCGGCTGACGACTGATCTCGCCTCGTTCTCGCCGACGAGCTCGTTCACGAACTCGCCGATCGGAGCGGCCATGCAATCGATGCAGACGAGCTGCGCGGCATTGTTCCGTCGCGCGGCTCTCGCGGGCGTAGCGCAGGCCTGCGCGAGCTATCAGCCGTCGTCATACGACGATGCGACGGCCGTGCTAGAGAACGTGACGACCCTGTTCGACGCCGAGATCCTCACTGCGGCCGATGCGGAGGAAGATTCGAGCTATTCCGCGCTCCGGACACTGCGCGCATCGGTCGTCGCAGATCTGCAGGCGCGGGGCGCCGATCTCGCGTCGCTCGTGATGATGAACTTCGCCGGATCGCTGCCCGCAGTGGTGCTGGCTCATCGTATCTACGATGACGCGACGCGCGCGGATCAGCTCGTGCAGCAAGTCCAGCCGGTGCATCCGCTTTTCATGCCGCAATCTTTCCAGGCGCTGGCTAGCTGACGCATGGATGACGATCTGATTCTCGTCGCTGGTGCCCAGGCAGTAAGCGGCTGGACCGACGTGCATGTCACGCGGGGCATCGAGCGGTGCCCATCTGATTTCAGTCTCGGGCTGACCGAGGCCTACCCGGGTGAGACGGAAGAAGTCGTCGTGCAGGCTGGCGACCCATTCCAACTGATGATCGGCCAGGACCGGATTATCACCGGGTACATCGACGACTATGTGCCGGAGTATGACGCCGACAGCCACTCGATCAGTGCGACCGGTCGAGGAAAGTGTCAGGATCTCGTCGACTGTTCGGCCGTATGGCCGAACGGGCAGATCAGCGGCACGTCCGCGCTTGACGTGGCATCGAAGCTGGCGGCGCATTATGGGATCAATGTGACGTGCGATATCGAAAACCTGCCACCGATCCCGCAGTTCAACCTCTTCATCGGCGAGAGCGCATACGACATCATCGAGCGCATCAGCCGGTACAGCCAACTACTCGTCTATGAGGATCCATACGGAGATCTGCTGTTGACGCAGGCGCACCAGACCATGCATGTCGGTGGCGTCGCTGAAGGTGTGAACGTGCAGCACGCGCGGGTCCGGTATTCGGCATCGCAGCGGTTTTCAAAGTACACGGTGTTCACGCAATCGGTCGAAACGTTCACCGATGCGGGTATCGGTGCGAACGTTATCGTGTCGGTCGAAGACGTCGGCGTGCAGCGCACACGCGAGCGGTTCATCGTCGCGGAGGCCGTACAGGGCTATGAGGATCTCGCGAACCGGCGCGCCGTATGGGAAATGAACCGGCGCATCGCGCGCGCGGCGGAGATCGTGGTGACCACTGATGGCTGGCGCGACGGCGGCGGCACGCTCTGGACGCCGAACACACTTATTCCCGTTACGCTGCCGAAGCTGAAGATCGTGAACGAAGTGTGGCTCCTGGGCGAAGTCACCTATATCCGCAACGAGGAAGAGGGAACGATTGCGGAGCTCACGATCATGCGGCCGGAGGCTTACCTGCCGGAGCCCGTGGCGCTTCAGCCGATGTTCGTCGATGCAAGCGCACTGCCGGGTGCGCGATGAGAAGCATCCATGCCGCGATTCGCGGATTCCATCGCATGCTTGGCAGCACGCAAGCGACCGTCGACCGGCTCGCGCGGCGCGTGCTGCTCATCGCCGGCCGCGGCCGCGTCAGCGCACCGGTGAATGACGAAGGAGGCGTGCAGCTGCTGCAGGCTCAGATCAACGGGCTCGAAACGATTGACAACCTAAAACGTGTTGCGGAGTTCGGCTTCACGTCGGTGCCGCCGCAAGGATCCGATGTGGCGATCGTCTTCGTCGGCGGCGACCGCAGCAGCGGCCTCGTCATTGCCACGAATCACCAGGGATCAAGGCCTACCGGTCTACAGCCGGGCGAAACGACCATCTTCACCGCGGACGGGAAGCAGATCTACCTCACGGCTGGCGGTGGCATTAAGGTGCTTGCGAATGCCCAGCCGGTCGAGGTCGACAACGCGACGATCGTGACGATCAACGCTTCGGCGGAAATGGTGATGAATACGCCGCTCCTGAAAGTTTCTGGAGACATCATCGACAACTACGAAACGAACACCGACAACATGGCTGGCATGCGTACGAAGTACAACTCGCACAAACATAACGTCGAGAACGTGCAGGGCGGCGAAAGCACGATTGAGTCGGACATCCCGACGGTGACCGAGTGAGCGACTTCAAGATTGTCTGGGACGCGGCGAACGCGCGCGGCGACTGGCAAGTGCTCGCCGGTGATATCGCGACGGGTGACGACCTCGAGACAGCGCTGCTGCTCAGTCTTTTCACCGACCGCGAGGCCGCGCCTGACGATGAAATCCCGGATGGATCCGGCGATCGCCGTGGCTGGTGGGGCGATGACGATTCCGGTGACGACACAGGGCCGACCGGCTCGCGCTTGTGGCTGCTGTCGCGCCGGAAGTCGCCCACCGATAAGACGCTGACCGATGCCTACGACTATGTCGTCGAGGCCATCCAGTGGCTAATCGATACGGGTGTCGTGGGCAGCTTCATGGTCGTTACGCAATGGGTGAAGCCCGACATGTTGGGCATCTCCATTACCGCATATCAGCCGAATGACGCCGCAATGCAGTCCTATAACTGGGCATGGCCCGTGGTGAACTAATGCCCTTTTCGCGCCCAACCCTCAGCGCGCTGCGCACTCAGATCTGGACGGACATCAAGAGTGCTGTCGGCATGACCGTTTCACTGCTCCAAAAGGCGGTCCTGAAGATTGTCGGCACAGCGTTGGCGGCGCTCGTCTTCGGCCTATATGGTTATCTCGACTGGATCGCGAAGCAGGCTGTTCCATTCACCGCCGAAGACGAATATCTAGCGGGGTGGGGCGCGCTAAAGAGCGTGTACCTTGAGGCCGCGACGCAAGCCGTTCTGACCGCGCAGTTCACCGGTTCCGCCGGCGTCGATCTGCCATCGGGCACCGCTGTCAATCGTACCGCCGACGGATTCGCATATGTGACGACTGCCGACGCCGCCGTCGTCGGGACTACGGTCACCGTCAATATCAAGGCGGTGACCGCGGGAAGCATTGGCAACTGCGACGTCGGCACTTCGGTTTCGCTTTCAGCCGCGATCACCGGCATCCAGTCGAGCGGCGCGGTGACTGCGGTCGTGAGCTCGGGCGCCGACGTCGAAGAGCAGGACGATTATCGCGATCGCGTGATGCTCGCTTACCAAAACCCGGCGCAAGGCGGGGCGCAGGCGGACTATGTCACGTGGGCGCGCGCCGTGTCGGGCGTCACGCGGGCATGGTGCGCCCCAAACGGCTTCGGGGCTGGCACCGTCGTCGTCTATTTCATGATGGACGACGCCGAATCCGGGCACGCAGGCTTCCCGCAGGGCACGAACGGCGTATCGCAATACGACCAGGGACCGGGCGGCGCGCCGCGAGGTGCCGTCGCAGCGGGCGACCAACTGACGCTGGCCAACGCATTAATCACCGTGCAGCCGGTGACAGCGCTTGTCTATGCCTGTTCGCCGATTGAAAACCAGATTGGCTTCCGCATCACCGGCGTGACCTCGGTGACGACACAGGCGGCGATCGACGGGGCCCTGGCCGACCTGATGCTGCGCGAAGGCGAGCCAGGCGGCACACTAGACCTGTCAGATGTGAGCTCAGCTATCGGTTCAGTATCGGGATCAGCTGGGTATTTGATCGCGGCGATCACGAGCACGGTGAACGGGACTACGACGACCTACCCGCCTAACACGAACATCACGAATGCCACCGGGCAACTCCCCGCGCTCGGCACCATCACCTACGCCTAAAAGATGCCAGCACCGAACTACGGGGCCGCGGAATATCTGCGGGCGCTGCAGGCGCTTCTACCGCGCGGCCGGGTATGGCCGCGAGATCCGGACGCTGCACAGACAAAGGTTCTCTCTGGTTTCACGCCGTGCTTCGCCGCGCTGACGACGAGTGCCAACTATTTGCTGGTCGATGCATTCCCGCCGACGGCCCTCGAGCTGCTGCCGGAATGGGAGGCAACGCTCGGGCTTCCAGATCCGTGCGCCGGCGAGTCGCCCACGCTCGCGCAGCGCCAAGCGCAAGTGAAGGCGCGGCTCACGAACACAGGCGGCCAGTCCGTCGAATACTTTATCGCCTACGCGGCGACGCTTGGCTACGAGATCACGGTGACCCAGTTCGCACCGTTCCGGGCGGGGCAGTCGTGTGCGGGCGCCCCCGTTTGCAGTCAAGACTGGGCGTTCGCATGGCGCATCAATGCGCCTGCGGAAACCATTACTTATTTCACGGCCGGCAATTCAGCCGCGGGTCAACCGCTCGCCGTTTGGGGCAACGCTGTTCTGCAGTGTGAACTGAGCAAGAGCAAGCCTGCCCACACGCTCTTGCTTTTCGCATACGGCCAGCCCGGTTCCCTCGATTCGACCTTCATTCTCGGCGAATCTGCTCTCGCCTGACGCAGACGAATTACACATTTAGGCCCCGCCTCGGCGGGGCTTTTTCATTGGTGCTTCCACATGAAAAAGCTGTTCGCTTTCGCGCTTCTATTGCTTTCGTCGATTTCGGCTTGGGCTCAATTCTCGCCCGGCCAGATACTCACGGCCGCGGCGCTCAATGGTCAATTCGCGCTCTACGCGCCGCTCGGAGGGGCGACGTTCACAGGACCGGTCACCATTCCGACGCTGACGGTCACCGGGGCCGCCTCCGTTGGCTCGCTTCAGACATCCAGCGCGACGATCACGGGCGGCTCGATCAGCGGTATTGCGCCGCTGCCGGTTGCATCTGGGGGTACGGGGCAAGCAACTCCCGCGGCGCACGGCATCGCGATAGGTGAAGGCGGCACGACACCGTTCTCATGGGCCGCTCCGAGCACGGCCGGACAAGCGTTGGTTTCTAACGGCGCGAGTTCCGATCCATCTTTCCAGGCAGTAACCGCACTCGGATCGAATTATCGGCTACTAGCCGGCGCCGGGATCGATCCTACCGGCGCAACCGACAGTTCCACGGCGGCGAATGCAATGCTGGCCAGCGGCGGAACAATCATCGTTCCGCCCGGAACCTATACGATCGATTCAGACTTGCTGTACGTCAGCAACACGACGTTCATCGTCAGCCGTGGCGCAACGATGAATTTCAACGCATCGCGCTTCACGCCCGCGAATGCGAACGTCGTCAATGTATCGCTGATCGACGATGGCGCGATGAATTCCGCCAACCTGCCGACGAACTGCTCGCAGAAGTTTTCGTGGCCGTCTGATACGGGCGGTTCGCCGCCGTCGACGTCCTATGAGCGCGGCTTCATTGAATTCGGGGGCGCGAGCGGAACGGCACGCTCGACGGGCTTCTTCTATGTGGGCGGTCACGGAACGATTACCGGCGATTGGACTGGAACACCTTCGATCACCAATCTTTGGACGGGAGATATCTGTCGCAAGGGAATTGCTACGTTCTTCGGCGATAACGTACTGGTTGAAGGTGTCAATGTATCGGGATTTCATGGTGAGGCCGTCTATCATTATGACTCGACGGCCGCGACGATCAACAATGTCATATTCCAGAACCTCTACGTACATGACACGAATTTCAATGCGCTCAATTTCAATCTGCTGAGCGAAGCGCGCAATAGCTATATCCGAAACAATACGGTTTACAACAGCTATCAAGGTATCGAGATCAGTGCTGGTCACGCGATCAATAACACGATTCGCTTGACGCAAGGCCCAGGCATATTTACGGGCGGGGGCACTGTACAAACCGTCGATATCAGCAATAACACTGTCGACAGTGCGCAGATGGACGGCATTGAAGTTACTGCCGCTACCTCGAATACCGGTACGGGTGATGTTGAGGTGGAGGGCAATACGATATTCAGTGCACAAGGCAATGCCATCAATGGCGCAGCGCTGAATCGCCTATCAGTTTTCAACAACATCGCCTACGGCTACGCGACCACGGCGAGCACTTATGGGGTCTGGGCGCAAAGCAATTGCACCTATGCTGATATCCGTGGCAATCGCTTGTTAGGTCCCAACGGCGGCCTTGTTGTGCCGATTCGAAACCAAGCGACGTACGCATCGACGTTGAACAATGTCTATTACGACACGACCACCGGCGCGCCCGTGCTGGCGAATACGGCCGGGTATCTGACGACGAGCCAGACGAATGAATACAAGGTGATCGACGGTGTAGGAGCAACTGGCGTCGGTCATTCGACGATCTATAAGATCGGTGGAACGCTCCCACTTCTCGCCCAGCAGAACTATGTACGCACATACAGTTCGGTGGATACGACCGGCGCGACCGGTGCATCGGGATCGTTCCACGTCGCCACGCATAAAGCCTCGACCGAGTCGACGACGCTGGGCGACACAATGGTCTTCGATCAAAACGGCAACGCACTCGTGACGAGCGCGGGCGGTTTGGGTTACGGCACGGGCTCCGGTGGCACCGTTACGCAAACGACGAACAAGAGTACGACGGTCACACTCAATTCCCCGACCGGTCAGATCACGATGAACAATGCGGCGCTCGCCGCTGGCGCGACCATTTCGTTCACGTTCAATTGCTCCGTGATGACCGCCAATGACGTGCTTGTCATGAGCATCAACGCGAATTCGCCCAATGCGGCCGCCTATTCGGTGCGCGGCATCTCGTCGTCATCTGCAGCAGTCTTTGTGACAAATACCTCAAGCGGCTCGCTCTCGGATGCCGTCATCATCAATTTCGCAGTGATTAAAGGTGCGACTTCGTGATGGCTTCAGCTATCTGTAGCTTCGCTATCAACCAATTCCAATTGGGGGTTTAAATGTATCAAACCGATCAACCGACCGCCGCGAGCGCATTGCCGACGCCGTCCCCGGCCGAAGCGCAAGGCTATTTTACCGGCGGAAATCCGGTGACCGGGCTAGCGGCGACGGTCGTCGACGCCGACTTCCTGAATATGGTAATGATGGAGCTCATCAACGTCGTAACGGCGAGCGGCCAGACTCCGAGCAAAACCACATATAACCAAGTAGCGCTGGCAATCAAGCGCCTCGTGCAGTCTCAAGTCGTGCTCACCGATACGGGGGTTGCGGATACGTATTCGGCGACGAACAACCCGCCGCTCACCGCGGGGACATGGACGAACGGCGTTGTGCAGAAAATCGCCGTAGCTCATACGAACAACGGGCCATCGACCTATGCGCCTGATGGCCTCGCTGGCATCCCGATCTATGGTCTGGGATTGCAAGCGCTGCAGGGCAATGAGATGTTTGCCGGCGGGATCGCGAGCCTCGTGAAACAGACCATCGCAGGCGTGAACGGTGGAAATCCGATATGCGTGCTCCTCGAGTGCGCCGGCGGCGGCCAGCAAGTTCCTCCAGCCACCGCCTCTCAGCACGCGGTGCAGATGAGCCAGGCGGCTGGAATCGTCGGCAGCATGCGAAACGCTCGGATGTCAGTGAATGGGGCGGCGGCAGCAGCGACTTTCTTGGCAGACGAGATCATCGTTCAAACGGCTTTGGGCGGCGTTCGGTATTGCCTCCCCCTGTTCAACCAAACTGCCAACCTGGGCGCGAGCGGCGTCGGCGGCATGGACACCGGCACAGCTCCGGCGTCCGGCTATGTGGCGCTCTATGCGATCTACAATCCTCAGGCCGCGCTGTTTACAGGCTCAATCGCCGGAACCACGCTGACGGTCAGCAGCGTTGGCGCTGGCGCGATTGCGGTCGGGCAGTATGTCCAAGGCGCGTCGCCAGGGACGACGATCACCGCGCTGGGCACAGGAACAGGGGGCGCCGGAACATATACCGTGTCGATTTCTCAAGCGGTTGCTTCCGGATCGTTCGCCACTGGGGCCGCTGCTCTCCTCGCAACGAATGCGACGACCGCAGCTGCGCCGAATGTATATGGCGGCGCGAACATGCCGGCAGGATATACGGCGAGCGCATTGGTATCCGTTTGGCCGACGAATGCGAGCAAACAATTCATGGCGGGAACGCAAAGAGACCGTAAGATAGAGTTCCCTTCAGTATTGGCTCTCTCCACGTCGACGAGCGCCGCTTCGTTTACTCTCTTCGGAACATCTACGGTCCCCCCGAATGCAGTAGAGGCGGCCGGCAATATCGAGGCAATCTCCTCGGTCAACAGCGGGATGTCTCTGAGCATTGCATCCGACGCCAATGGCAGCGGCCAGAAAGAGGCGAGCGGGTATGTGACCGCGCCGTATGGTTTGATTGGCCCCTGGCGGTGTCTCATCACACAGAGCCAATCGCTGTATTACGAAACGACGAACAGCGCCGGAACGCCGACGTTTTCAGTCACGACGTCGGAATATTCCTTCTAGGAAGCTATTAGATGACCGAGATCTATATTCAATGGACCGATTCGACCAAGACGGCCATCGCTTCGGTGTTTAGCTGCGCGCAAGATCCAACTGTGTGGCAAAACCAGGACGTCATTCCTTCCAACGATGAGCGATATGCGTCGCACTTCAACGCGATGCCTTCGTCGATTCAAAGCAAAATGGTCGCGCCGGGAACGTGATCGAACCGGGCTGATAGTCAAGGGCAATGCAACCGGTCGCCTCGAGCGGCCTTTTATTTTTCCGGGGTATGCATGTCGGAGCCACAGACCGCGCCGTCGCGCGCGAGCATGGAAGAACGGCTAAAGGCCGGCGACAAAAGGTTCTCGCGCCTAGAGGCGCGAATCGATAAAAGCGATCGCGAGGTGAGAGGGCACCTTCAGAAACAGGACGACAAGATTGACGTCATCGTGACGGCCTTGACGCGTATCGATGCGAACACGAGTTCGATCGTTGACACCTGGAATGAGGGTGCAAAAGCGGTGCGCTTTTTCTGTCGCCTGGCAGACGCATGGCGCTTCCTCGTGCGCCAGGTCGCAATTCCCGTCGCTTTGCCCGGGGTCGCTTTATACGCCTTATGGCATTACGCCCATTACCACGCCTTTCCAACCTGGATCAGCGACGTCTACAAGTTGCTGGTCGCGATGTCATGACTCCAACTGACTTCATTTCAGCCGTCGGCCCGGCGGCGCGCACGTCGATGCAATCGACGAAGATCCCGGCCAGCTTCACGGTCGCAGAAGCCGCGATCGAAAGCGGGTGGGGCGTTCACGCGCCGGGCTTCAATCTCTTCGGGGTGAAGGCCGATCCATCTTGGCACGGCCCGGTGACGGTGCAACGCACGCGCGAATTCCTGAATGGCTCATGGACGTTCGTCGAGGCCCGCTTTCGGGCCTATAGCGATTGGCTCGGATCGATCGCGGACCATGCCGCATTTCTGACATCGAACCAGCGCTATCGACCGGCATTCGCATATACCAGCGGCGCGACCTTCGCGCAGGCGGTGGCAGCTGCCGGTTACGCGACGGATCCGCAATACGCCTCGAAGATCATCACGATCATCAAGGCGCACAACCTCTCGCAGCTCGACGCCTGACGTCACTTTTCGGGTTTTCGAAATTTCGCAATTGCCGCCTCGAGCGGCTTTTTTCGTTTACGGACATGACTGTCGAACAAATCCACGAAGAAAAAGAGACGCTCGTCGTCGACGTGCTTCTGCCCGGGCATGCGCCGCGGAAAGAGACGGCGCTGTTCGAGCACTCCCGCAAGCTGCTGATCGAACGCGAGGGCGGCCGCTGCTTCGTCTCGGGCATGACGGCCGATGAGCTCGGCGCGCCGCTCGAGGCGCATCACCATCCGATTGAGCGTTGCTTCGCCGAGGTCATCAACTGGAGCCGGTTCTCCGAGGACTGCACGGCTGGACATTGGGGCCCGCACGCACAGGCCTTCAATTGGGAGGGCTTCTTCAAGGGAGCGAAGACGGTGACCATCGCCGGTGAGACGCCGCTGCATCCGGAGGAAACCTACCTTGTCCCCGTCGACCCGTATCTCTTCGTCGACGACATGACCGTGAACGGGCTGCTGATCGGCAAGCAGTTCCACACGAAAAAGGACGCCGGCATTCACATGCTGCCGTTCCCGATTTGGATCGTGCAGAAGTACGCGATCGACGGCTACCAGTTCACCCCCGAAGAAGTCATTCATCACGATCAGGAGCATCCATGAACTCAATCTCGCCCGCACAAACTGGCGCCGCCGGCGCGGTGACGGCAGCGGTCGTTTCCGTCATTGCAGCCGTCATCAAGCATTACCACATCGATCTCGACGGCGACGCGCAGGTTTCGATCGCCGTAGGCATCGTGGCCGGCGCTCATTGGCTTGCTCAAACGCTCATCGCGCGCGCCAGCGCCAAAGCTGTCATTTCCGCGCAGTAATCCTTGCTCGCCGCGCCTGCGGCACAACCCGAAGGAACTTCCATGAAGAAGCTCATGCCGCTCGCGGCAGGTATCGTCGCGTCCGCTTTAGTCGTCGCCGCTGGCTGCACGACGGCCGAAATCCAACAAGCCGGACAAAACGTAGCGGCCGTAAATGGTGCCGCGGCCGGCGCATTGAAGACAGTCGCTACGTCGATTGTGGCGGCGTGCCCGGCTGGCACCGCGTTTGTCAGCGCCGCGGCCGCCGCGACCGCTAATCCTGGCGTGGCAATCGCTGCGGACGCGAATGGCCTGTTCTGCGCCGTCAATAAGGCGATCGTCACCGTGCCGGCATCGGCTCCTGTCGCCGCGTCGAGCCCGCAATGATCGACTGGCAAGCGACCGCGCTGGCGGCGGCGCGCGCGAATGCCGCCTATCTCATCGACCAGGCAGCGTCTCAGGCGGCCTTTGCCGCGCTCGGCGATACCTGGATCGCGCAGTACAAGAACGCGAGCCATCAGGCCGTGCTGTCGGCCGACGCCGCCGGCGAGACGCGTCTAAGCATCAGTGGCACTCGCGCGAGCGCGTTCAAGGTGATGGACGTGCTCGCCGACATGTCGCTCGATCCCGTACCCGTCGCGGGCGGCCACGTGACGGCGGGCGTTCAGGAGGGCATGCAAGCGCTGTGGGATTGGGTGCTACAGGTCGTGCCGCGTGGCGACGTCGTGCATGTGGCCGGGCACTCGCTCGGGGGCGCCCGCACGCATCTGACACCGCTGTTCCTACCGGTGGCACAGATCGGCGCGCTACATTCGTTCGAGGCACCGAAGTTTGCCGACTCTGCGTTCTATGCGGCGCATGCCGACCCTCTGGCCAACATGGTTTGCGTGGTCGACGGCGCGGATCTCTGGGCCTCCTGGCCATGGAAGGAAGGGCCGTTGAAGGATCTGCGCTGGCAGGCGCGGCCGCTCCCGGCCCACGTGTGGCTAAAGGACGATCTCGGCACTTTCGAGATGATCCCTGGCGCCCAATGGCCGGAAGGTGACAATCCGGCCGATCACGATATCGCGCGAGTGCAGGCGAGGATCGAGAAAATCGCCGCGGCGAGTTCGGAACCGGAAGCGGCATAGGCAATCCACATTTTGTGCTAGCATTCACCCCCGAAAAAATGGGAATTAATCGGGGGCAATTGTGGGTTCTTCGCCGAATCACCGCGCGGATATTGACGGCTTGCGTGCGGTCGCTGTTCTTTCTGTTATCGCCTATCACGCGTTTCCGACAATGCTGTCGGGCGGCTTCGTCGGTGTCGATATCTTCTTCGTCATTTCTGGCTATTTGATCGGCGGCATCCTGCTGCGCGGGCTCAAAGCAGAAACTTTCAGTTTCATTGATTTCTATGTCAGGCGTGTAAGGCGCATTTTTCCTGCACTAATCCTCGTGCTCGTTTTCTGCCTCGCGTTGGGCTGGAAACTCATGCTGGCGGATGAGTATAGGTCGCTCGCCGAACAGGCCGGCTCCGGCGCTGGATTCTCGGCGAACATCCTCTTGTGGATGCAGACTGGCTACTTCGACGCCAAGGCTATCCAAAAGCCACTTCTTCACCTTTGGTCGCTCGGCATCGAGGAGCAGTTCTATATCGCGTGGCCATTGATTCTGTTCATCGCGCATCGCGCAAAGTTGAACGTTTTTTTGATCACAGCGCTTCTCGCCGTAGCATCATTCGTTCTCAATCTCCAGCTGCTGCATGACTTCCCGGCTGCGACCTTCTATCTCCCCCATACGCGAATCTGGGAATTGCTGATCGGTTGCCTTTTGGCATACACCGAAATCAATCATCCCACGTGGATCAATCAGGGTTCGACTGTCACCAATCTGAAGGCACTGATCGGCTTCGGTCTCATCATATTCTCGGCAACAAAACTGACCAATCTCGAGCCGTTTCCGGGTTGGCGCGCGATGCTTCCCGTAGCCGGCGGCGCACTTTTGATTTCGGCTGGTCCGACGTCGCTCATCAATCGATACGTGCTGAGCATGCGCCCGATGGTATGGGTAGGCCTCATCAGCTACCCGCTCTACCTCTGGCATTGGCCGCTCTTGTCTTTCGCACACATCGACCTGCAGCATGCTCCGTCGACCGAGACTCGTCTTATCCTCGTCGCGATCAGCTTCGCGCTGGCCACGATGACCTACTGGCTCGTTGAAAAGCGGATCCGATACAGGCGGCATATCTTGGTTCCGGCCGCGCTTGCCACGGTGATGGCGCTCGTCGCTGGCCAGTCGTATGCGACGTATCGTACTGGCGGCTTTCCCTCGCGCACGGCTCGCTTCGAAAAGGTCGAAAAGGCGATCGGCGAATGGGACTATCCCACGAAGGACATGACCGTCATGGATTTCCACGGCATGCCGATCCGCAGCCGGAAGACGCCTTCGAAGCATATAGCGCTCTTTGTCGGTGACTCTCAGGTTGAGCAATATTGGCCGCGCGTAGACGAGCTCGTCACGGACGAGCCGGGCAAGGTGAAGTCAGTTGTTTTCGCGACGCTCGGCGGCTGTCCAGCGATCCCTGGCGTCGAAGAGCCGAAGCATGCCTATTGCTCGGGATACACCGACAAGGTCAAGCAGTACATGATGCAGAACCCCGACATTGATACGGTGTATGTCGGCTCGTACTGGCTCGCGTATCTCGACCTCGTGCACGGGTACATGATCCAGACGCCAACTGGCTCGGCGGATATAGCGTCGGACGCTGGGCGCCCCTATGCGCTTGCGGCGCTCACGCAACTGCTGATCGACTACAAGTCGACGGGCAAGCGGGTTGTTCTCATCTTGCAGAGCCCCGTCAGTGGCGCTCTCGATCCGCGGTCGCTGGTCGGGCGTTCGCTGTACGGTTTCAGCATTAAGGAAGGTGGGCTGCCGACCGATCAGCTTCTGTTCAGGACCAGCGGCTTGCGCGCCGAGCTGCTGAAGGTTGCCCATGACGCCGGCGTCGAGGCGATCGATCCGACCGGTTCATTTTGTCCGGATGACTTCTGTGCGGCATGGCAAGGTCAGGAGCCGATCTATCGAGATTCCGCGCATCTGCGCGCCAGTTTCATGAGGCATTTCCCGTCGTTCATCGACCAAGCCATCGCGGCCCGATAACGAGACCATGCTGGCAAATTTGCTGTCAAATACGTGAGTAAACCGGCAAAAATCAGCTAGATTTTTGCCGGTCACCTAAAGCAATTTCCTGGGAAATCAATACGTTAGTGGTGCGAGGAGCGGGACTCGAACCCGCACACCATTGCTGGCGTCAGGACCTAAACCTGGTGCGTCTACCAATTTCGCCATCCTCGCGCCGAAGCCACGCGAATCGCGCGCTTCGATGTCTGGCTCACTTTCGCGGCGCCGCGGGAGCGGCACGCGTGCCGTACTCGTACTGATAATGAGTGCGACCGAAAGCGTAAGGGCGAGATTCTAACCTATTCGTGCGCCGTTGTGTCGACGATCGTCTAGGGCGGAGCGCTGCGCCGGTGCGGCGCGATCGCTCCGTGGGCGACGGCTACAACCGATCGATTACCGATCGTCGGCAACTGCGTGCGCGATGACCTTGTCGAGCGCGCGCCCGAGCGCCTGCGCCTCGGCTTCGTCGAGACATCCGAACAAATCGGCGTTCCACTTCCGGGCGATCGGCATGACCTTGCGATAGAGCGCGCGGCCTTCGGGCGTCAGCGAGATCACCACGACGCGGCCGTCTTCGGCGCTCGGCGCGCGTGCCACGAACCCGCGCTGGATGAGCGCTTCCGCCGCGCGGCTCGCCTGGCTCTTGTCGAGATTGGCGTGCTTGGCCAAGTCCATGATCGAGAACGGCCCGAACGAGCCGACCGACGCGATCACGCGCGCTTCGGGCAGCGTGATGCCGAGCTTGGTCTGATAGCGCTCGCTGATGCCGCGATCGGAGAGCTTGTTCAGCACGTGCATGCGGTAGGTCAAGAACTGCTCGAGCCCGGCTTTGGAGGCGGCCTTCATAGGTCGTGTCGATCTCGTCGAAAGGGGGGCGGGGAAAAATCGTTCGGGCGATTGTTGCCGCATCCGGCGCCGCGGTCAACGCGGTATTTCCCGCTGAGCGGCATGCGGGCTCGTTCTTCGCGGCGCCGTGTGCCTTTGCTAAAAGCTCAGCGTAAAGCCGAGCCTCGGGCACCGAACGCTCACGCGCCGAACTTCAAGCGCGCGAGTTGCTCGGCCTCGTTGGCGAGCAGCCGTGCGGCGTCGCGAATGGCGACTTCGAGCGTGATCGGGCCGGGGGCCGGCGAGAAGCAGCCGCTGAAATGCTCGCCGAGCCGCGCGAGCGCATTCGAGTCGACGCCGCCCGAGAGCAGCGTGGCCGGCACGCCGGCCGCGCGCGCATGGCGGCACGCGATGAACGGCGCCTTGCCGTGCAGCGTTTGTGCGTCGGAGCGGCCTTCGCCCGTGATGAGCCAGTCGGCGCCGTCGAGCGCGGCGTCGAGCCCGACTTGCGAGGCCACGACTTCGGCACCGGGTTCGAAGCTCGCGCCGAGCAGATGCAGCGCGAAGCCGAGCCCGCCGGCCGCGCCCGCGCCCGCGCCGGGCGACTCACGGCCTTGACGGCCGAGCGCCGCTTCGGCCAGTTCGGCAAAGTGGGCCAATACCGCGTCCAGCGCGCCGATCCGATCGGCCTTCACGCCTTTTTGCGGACCGAACACGGCCGTGGCGCCATGCTCGCCCGTCAGCGGATTGTCGACGTCGGACATCGCGACGAACGACACGTCGGCGAGCCGCGCATCGAGTCCGGACGCATCGACGCGTGCGAGCGTGCCGAGCGCCTCGGGCGTCGGTTCGAGTTCGTTGCCGCCTGCGTCGAAAAGCTTCAAGCCGAGACCCACGAGCAGCCCCGCGCCGCCGTCGTTCGTGCTGCTGCCGCCGAGCGCGATGTAAAAGCGCCGCGCGCCGGCATCGAGCAGCAGGCGAACGGCTTCGCCCATGCCGCGCGTGCCGCGCGCCTCGACGTCGATGGCCATTCCCACCGGATCGGTGATGCCGACGATCTCGGCGGTCTCGATCACGGCGCTGCCGTCCGGCAGCAAGCCGACGGCGGCCTCACGCTCGGCCAGCGCGGCCCCGCGCACGCGCAGCATGCGACGCTCGCCGCCGCGCGAGAGCATGGCGTCCAGGGTGCCTTCGCCGCCGTCGGCCATCGGGCACAGACGAATTTGCGCCGCGGGCAACGCACGCCGCACGCCGTCGGCGATGGCTTCGGCGACCGCTTGCGCGCTCAGCGAGCCTTTGAACGAATCGGGAGCGATGACGACGGTGGGTGTGCTGCCAGGCATGGTGTCTCCGAATGGGTGTGCGCGCGGCGCAAATGCCGGCGCTCGGTTGTTCGCGTGTGCTCGGGTGCGAGCTTATCAGTGCAGGCGCCTCGTTGGATATACGGTGGCGCATGTCGGACATCGCGCGCTATCGAGGCAGCCGTTCACACGCATTGCCGCGCGTTGCCGGCGCGCGAGTATCGCACCCACCCCGATTTGGGGCTGTGCCGATCAATAATTTGCTAGAATGTCCGATTCTTCCGATTCAAACCGTGCCGCGGGCAGCAAGACGTAGGCAGCCCGGGGCGGTGATTGCGGCCCCCGAGGGGGCGAGGCGCAACGCGTGGGCACGGCGAAAGATAACCGATTCGCTTGAATAATTTAGGACGATTGAAGCCATGGCTAACGTTGTTGAAAACCTCGGCAAGCTCGAACGCCGTGTGACGATTTCCCTGCAGAAAGACACCGTGCAGAAGGAAATCGATTCGCGTATCCGCCAACTCGCGAAGAACGTCCGCATGCCGGGCTTCCGCCCGGGCAAGGTGCCGCTGAAGATGGTGACGCAGCAGTACGCGGGGCAGGTCGAGGCCGAAGTGCTGAGCGACAAGGTCGGCAAGCAATTCTTCGACATCAGCCGCACCGAGAACCTGCGCGTCGCGGGCCAGCCGAGCTTCAGCCCGAAGGACGGCGCGGCTGACGACACGTACGCGTTCGACGCGACGTTCGAGGTCTATCCCGAAGTGAAGATCGGCGATCTGGCCGGCGCCGAAGTCGAGCGCTCGGTCACGCAAATCTCCGAAGGCGAAGTGGATCGCACGCTTGACATCCTGCGCAAGCAGCGCGTGCACTATCACGCGCGCGGCGAAGCGGGCGAGCACGGCGACGGCGGCGATGACGTGACGGCCAAGAGCGGCGATCGCGTGACGGTCGATTTCGTCGGCAAGCTCGAAGGCGTCGCATTCGAAGGCGGCACCGCGGAAGACTTCGCGTTCGTGCTCGGCGAAGGCCGCATGCTGCCCGAGTTCGAGCAGGCCGCAACGGGCCTGAAGGTTGGCGAGGCACGCGAGTTCGACCTCAAGTTCCCCGACGATTACCACGGCAAGGACGTGGCGGGTAAGACGGCGCAGTTCACGATCACGATGAAGAAGATCGAATGGCCGCACATGCCCGAAGTCGACGCCGAATTCGCGAAGTCGCTCGGCATCGCCGACGGCGATATGACTAAGATGCGTGCTGAGATCAAGGACAACCTCGAGCGCGAAGCGAAGCGCCGCACGCAGTCGCTGGTGAAGAACCAGGTGATGGATGCGCTGATCAAGGTGTCCGAACTCGACGTGCCGAATGCGTTGATCGAACAAGATCAGCAACGCCTCGTCGACATGGCGCGTCAGGATCTCGCGCAGCGCGGCGTGCCGAACGCGGCCGACGCGCCGATTCCGGCCGAGATGTTCAAGGAGCAGGCCGAGCGCCGCGTGAAGCTGGGCCTCGTGCTGGCCGAACTCGTGAAGGACAACGGCCTCGAGGCGAAGCCCGAGCAGATCCGCGCGGAAGTCGAGGAATTCGCTAAGAGCTACGAAGACCCGAAGGAAGTGATCCGCTGGTATTATTCGAACAAGCAGCGCCTCGCCGAAATGGAAGCGTACGTCGTTGAAAGCAACGTCGTCGAATTCGTGCTCGGCAAGGCGAAGGTGACGGATAAGGAAGTCAGCTTCGAAGCACTGGCGAGCGCCTCGGCGCAAGCGTAAGGCATCGCCTGAAACGGCGTGCGGCCGTCGGAGCGACGGCCGCACGCCGTTTTTCATGCTGCGGCGCATTTGTGTTGCGTTGCAGCGGTGCGAGGGCCGTCTTCCTGCCGTTTCAAGACCCATTCCGAACAAGGATCCATTGCATGATCTCTCGCGCTCAACTGTTGGACACGTTGGCTTCCCAAGCGCCGCGCGACTTCGAGGCGCAGGCGCTGGGGCTCGTTCCGATCGTCGTCGAAACGAGCGGCCGCGGCGAGCGTTCGTACGATATTTATTCGCGCTTGCTGAAAGAGCGCGTGGTCTTCATGGTCGGCGAAGTGAACGACCAGACGGCCAACCTCGTCGTGGCTCAGCTGCTGTTCCTCGAGAGCGAAAATCCCGACAAGGACATCAGCCTGTACATCAACAGTCCCGGCGGTTCGGTCTCGGCGGGGTTGGCGATTTACGACACGATGCAGTTCGTGAAGCCCGACGTTTCGACGCTGTGCATGGGCCTTGCGGCGAGCATGGGTGCGTTCTTGCTGGCGTCGGGCGCGAAGGGCAAGCGCTTCGCCTTGCCGAACGCACGCGTGATGATTCACCAGCCGCTCGGCGGCGCGCGCGGGCAGGCATCGGACATCGAGATCCAGGCTCGCGAAATCCTGTATTTGAAGGAGCGGCTCAATCAGATCTTCGCGCACCACACGGGGCAGCCCGTTGAGCGTCTCGCGCGCGATACTGACCGCGACAACTTCATGTCGGGCGAAGATGCGCAAGCTTACGGGCTCATCGATCAAGTCCTAAGCAAGCGCCCGTAAGGCATCGCAAGTCGGCCCGCGCTTCTTGGCGTTTGCCCTTAGGTGCGACGGCCGACTCAAGCGATGTTATAAATGGTCGATAATAGTTCTGGGCGCCGACGGCGGAGACGCGAAAGCATTTTCCGTTGCGCCGGCCAGCCGATTTGATCCGACCCTGCGTGAGGGTGGCAAACGGCGTGCCTGTCATTCGAGTGTCCGGAGGCTCGTATATCCATGGCGGACAAAAAAGGTTCGAACAGCGAAAAGCTGTTGTATTGCTCGTTTTGCGGTAAAAGCCAGCATGAGGTCAAAAAACTCATCGCGGGCCCGTCGGTGTTCATCTGCGATGAATGCATCGACTTGTGCAACGAGATCATTCGCGACGAAGCCGCGGGAGCCGGCACGGACGTGGGTTTGTCGAAGTCCGATCTGCCCAGCCCGCAAGAGATTCGCGACATCCTCGATCAGTACGTGATCGGGCAGGAGCGCGCGAAGAAGATTTTGGCCGTGGCGGTGTACAACCACTACAAGCGGCTCAAGCACCTCGACAAGAAAGACGAAGTCGAACTGTCCAAGAGCAATATTCTGCTGATTGGGCCCACGGGCTCCGGCAAGACCTTGCTCGCGCAGACGCTCGCCCGTCTTTTGAACGTGCCGTTCGTCATTGCCGACGCAACGACGCTGACGGAAGCCGGCTATGTCGGCGAAGACGTCGAGAACATTATTCAGAAGCTGCTGCAAAATTGTAACTACGAGGTAGAGAAGGCCCAGCGCGGCATCGTCTACATCGACGAAATCGACAAGATCAGCCGCAAGTCGGACAACCCGTCGATTACGCGCGATGTTTCCGGCGAAGGCGTGCAGCAGGCGCTGCTCAAGCTCGTGGAAGGCACGATGGCGTCGGTGCCGCCGCAAGGCGGGCGTAAGCATCCGAACCAGGATTTCATCCAGGTCGACACGACGAACATCCTGTTCGTCTGCGGCGGTGCGTTCGACGGCCTCGAAAAGGTCATCACCGACCGTACGGAAAAAACCGGGATCGGCTTCGGCGCGAGCGTCAAGAGCAAGCAGGAGCGCGACGCCGGCGAGGTGCTGCGCGAAACGGAGCCGGAGGATTTGATCAAATTCGGGTTGATCCCCGAATTGATCGGCCGCCTGCCCGTCGTGGCGACGCTCGGTAAGCTCGACGAAGCTGCACTGATGAAAATCCTGGTCGAGCCGAAGAACGCCCTGGTCAAGCAGTACAACAAGCTGTTTGCGATGGAGCGCGTCGAGCTCGAAATCCGCCCGGTCGCGCTGCAAGCCGTGGCGCGCAAGGCGATCCGCCGCAAGACGGGTGCTCGCGGCTTGCGCTCGATTCTGGAACAGGCGTTGCTCGACGTCATGTATGAATTGCCGGCAATGAAAGGCGTCAGCAAGGTCATCATCGACGAAAACGTCATCGACGGCGACGGCAAGCCTTTGCTCATCTACGAGGAAGCGCCGAAGGTCGCTGGCTCGAATTGATGGGCCAAGGGCCTAAAGCTTTCTGAGGAATGGCCGTTCATGGAGACGTGAACGGCTTTTTTCGTTTATCTTGTGGGTACCACTGACTGCATTCTTGAATACATCGAACTTTTCCCACACGCGCAGGCTTGCAATCCGTACCGCGGGCCTCAACTACCGAACGAACTGATTCCACTCATGGGGAAATGAAATGTCAGGAACCCAACTCCTCCCTCAAGAGCGCATTACGCTCCCGCTGCTGCCGTTGCGCGACGTCGTCGTTTTCCCGCATATGGTCATCCCTCTGTTCGTGGGGCGGCCCAAGTCGATCAAAGCGCTCGAAGTCGCGATGGAAGGCGGCAAGCACATCATGCTTGTCGCCCAAAAGACGGCGGCCAAGGACGAGCCGACCGACAAAGACATGTACGAAGTGGGGTGTATCGCCAACATCCTGCAGATGCTGAAGCTGCCCGACGGTACCGTGAAGGTGCTCGTCGAGGGCTTGCAGCGCGCCAAGACGCTCTCGATCGAAGAGCAGGAAACGCAGTTCTCGTGCGAAGTGATGCCGCTCGAGCCCGACCACGCCGACAGCGCCGAAACTGAGGCGCTGCGCCGCGCGATCGTGTCGCAGTTCGATCAATACGTGAAGCTGAACAAGAAAATCCCGCCGGAGATTCTGACGTCGCTCGCGGGCATCGACGAAGCCGGGCGTTTGGCCGATACGATCGCGGCGCATCTGCCGCTCAAGCTCGACCAGAAGCAGCACATCCTCGAGATGTTCCCCGTGGTGGAACGGCTCGAGCATCTGCTCGCCCAGCTCGAAGCCGAAATCGACATCCTGCAGGTCGAAAAGCGCATCCGCGGCCGCGTGAAGCGTCAGATGGAAAAGAGCCAGCGCGAGTACTACCTGAACGAGCAGGTCAAGGCGATTCAGAAGGAACTCGGCGAAGGCGAAGAAGGTGCCGATCTCGAGGAACTCGAGAAGCGCATCGAAGCTGCTCGCATGCCGAAGGAAGCCAAGAAGAAGGCCGATTCGGAACTGAAAAAGCTCAAGCTGATGTCGCCGATGTCGGCCGAAGCCACCGTCGTGCGCAACTACATCGACACGCTGATCGGGCTGCCGTGGCGTAAGAAGAGCAAGGTCAACAACGACCTGTCGAACGCCGAGCGCGTGCTCGACGAAGATCACTTCGGCCTCGAAAAGGTCAAGGAACGCATTCTCGAGTACCTCGCGGTGCAACAGCGCGTGGAAAAGGTGAAGGCGCCGATTCTGTGCCTGGTCGGGCCCCCGGGCGTCGGCAAGACGTCGCTGGGCCAGTCGATCGCGCGCGCGACGAACCGCAAGTTCGTGCGCATGGCGCTCGGCGGCGTGCGGGACGAGGCCGAGATTCGCGGCCACCGCCGCACGTACATCGGTTCGATGCCGGGCAAGATCTTGCAGAGCCTCACGAAGGTCGGCGTGCGCAATCCGCTCTTCCTGCTCGACGAAGTCGACAAGATGGGCATGGATTTCCGCGGCGATCCGTCGTCGGCGCTGCTCGAAGTGCTCGATCCGGAACAGAACCACACGTTCGCCGATCACTACGTCGAAGTCGACTTCGACCTGTCGGACGTCATGTTCGTGGCCACGTCGAACTCGCTGAACATCCCGCCGCCGCTGCTCGACCGGATGGAAGTCATCCGTCTGTCGGGCTACACGGAAGACGAGAAGGTCAGCATCGCGCAACGTTATCTGCTGCCCAAGCAGAAGAAGAACAACGGCCTGCGCGACAACGAGGTCGACGTGACGGAACAAGCGATTCGCGACATCATTCGCTACTACTCGCGTGAAGCGGGCGTCCGCTCGCTCGAGCGCGAAGTGTCGAAGATTTGCCGCAAGGTCGTGAAGATGCTGCTGCTGAAGAAGGCAGAAGGCGCGGTCAAGGTCGACGGCAGCAATCTCGATACGTTCCTCGGTGTGCGCAAGTACGACTTCGGTCTGGCCGCGAAGGAAAACCAGATCGGCCAGGTGACGGGTCTCGCTTGGACGGAAGTCGGCGGCGATCTGCTGACGATCGAGGCGGCCGTGATGCCGGGCAAGGGCAACGTCATCCGCACGGGTTCGCTCGGCGACGTGATGAAGGAATCCGTGGAAGCAGCGCGCTCGGTGGTGCGTTCGCGTTCGCGTCGTCTCGGCATCAAGGACGAGGCGTTCGAGAAGCAGGACATCCACATCCACGTGCCGGAAGGCGCGACGCCGAAGGACGGTCCGTCCGCCGGCGGTGCGATGACGACGGCGCTCGTGTCGGTGCTGACGGGCATTCCCGTGCGTGCCGACGTGGCGATGACGGGTGAGATCACGCTGCGCGGCGAAGTGCTGCCGATCGGCGGGCTGAAGGAGAAGCTGCTCGCGGCGCATCGCGGCGGCATCAAGCTCGTGCTGATCCCCGAGGAGAACGTCAAGGATTTGGCGGACATCCCCGACAACGTGAAGAACTCGATCGAGATCGTGCCGGTTCGCTGGATCGACAAGGTGCTCGAACTCGCGCTCGAACGTGTGCCCGAGCCGCTGGCTGAAGAAGAGCCGAAGGCTACGCCGGTAGGCGAAGCAGCGAAGGACGCCGGGGCGTCGGAAGTCGTGAAGCATTGATATTGATTCGTGGCCGCCTTGTGCGGCCCACCAGACCGCGTGCGGTGCGATGAGCATCATGCGCGGTTTTTTTTCGCCCGTTTTTCCGCCTGCTTTTTCGCCAGATCTTCGCCGCCCAATCAGGCGGAACCCTTGTTGACACTGCTGTTTCGGCCACTTTTAATGGGCAGGCGCAGCTTGGCTGCGTTTTCTTTCCGGCGCCTCAAGGCATGGCGCTTCGCGATTGCCAAACATTCATCATCGGGGATTTTGGGATGAACAAGACGGAACTGATCGACCACATTGCACAACAAGCGGATCTATCGAAGGCAGCGGCGGGGCGTGCGCTCGACGCTGTGATCGGCGGTGTCAAAGGCGCGCTCAAGAAGGGCGGCACGGTGACGCTCGTCGGCTTCGGTACGTTTGCGGTGGGCAAGCGCACGGCGCGCACGGGCCGTAATCCGCGCACCGGTGCGGCGATCAAGATCAAGGCGGCGAAGGTGCCGAAATTTAAGCCTGGCAAAGCACTGAAGGATGCGCTAAACTAGCGGGCTCGCTGGCTGTGAATGTTCTGACGTTCGCAGGCTACGCGAAAGTAAGCAAAAAGCTTCACGAACGGGTGCTTAGCTCAGTTGGTAGAGCGGCGCCCTTACAAGGCGTAGGTCGGGAGTTCGAGCCTCTCAGCACCCACCATCGTTCGTGAATGGCTTTAAAGCAGATCCGCAGCGGTTTGCTTTGTAGTACCCGAAAACCCGCACAGCTATTGGCTCTGCGGGTTTTTTGTTTGTGCGCGGGGAGGCTGGGGGAGCATGCGGCTCGAATCGGAGTTGTGTTCCCCGAATCGGAGCGGTGTCGACGGACACGGAACGCGCACCGAGCGGCGCCGCTCGCGTAATCGCCCCGTTCAGGAGTGTGAGAGATATTCCACCGTAAGCTGTCCGTGCTGCCGGAAGGCGACGAATACCATTTTTCCCACGGTAACGGGCTGCAACTGGTCGCTAAGAAACGTGCGCGGTTGCCCCCAGACGATTTTGATTGTCAGGACGTTCGCTTTATCGCCATTGTCATGATACAAAATGGAACTCTTGGGCTTACTGGGATCTCGCTGTGCAAATGGCGTCGGTGCGAACGGGTTCGGAACGTGATTTCCGAAGGAATTGACGGTCTTTTGATTGAGTCCCTTCGCGCCTTTTTTGTATTTTTGAAGCTGTGTCAGTATTTGCTTCGCACCTTTTGCTTTCACCCATGCAAGTGGAATAACTCCGTCGTTCAAATTGGCTTCTGCGCTGATGCCGTCGAAATCCTTCAGATCGAACGGCCACCAGTTTTCGCTGTCGTTGATCATCATGTCGATGATTTTGCGCTGCCCCGGAAGCGGCTTCTCCCCTGATTCGCCGGTAAGCTGATTCGCGGCTTTGGCGATCATCTCGTTCACTGCGCTATTTTCGGGGCTCACTGTGTGTTTATGCTGAATCGCCTTTGCGAACGATTCCGTCGTTCCAACAGTGACGTCGGCCCTCTCGAACCCCACGGGACGGTTCTTGGCGAAGTTCTTGTGGGCGCTTTGCATCTCGCGTTGATATCCCATCAACACCCCATGGATTTTCCGTTCCCATTCCTGATGTTTTCCCCGCACAACCTGGGCGTTTACCCATCGAACCCAGTCGTCAGTGCCTCTGGGGTCGGGGCCGCCAAAAAGTCGATATGCGTCCACCGCCGTGCTGAGAGTCGCCTCGAGTTGCCTGATGATGTTCTCAAGCTGATCACGGCCGTTGATCAGGGATTGGAGGCCAATTTGAGCATCGTTGTAATAAGGCATGCATCCTCTTTTTTAGAAAGAATTCTTCGAATATCGGCGATCATTCGCGGTTCGCGTCGATAAATAAATCCCGTCTCGATCCGCGAACCGGTATTCGTGGCGCAGCGTCACTAAAATCATCGACGAGAGCATGCGCTAAACGAGCGCCCGCGGCAACTCCCGTTGCATGCGCTTGGCGGCGAGGTGGCCGCGCGCATGCTCGCTACATGGCGAACGCGGATGCCTATCGGCCGGTAACACACCGCACGGGAAGACCCCGAGTTCCCTCGAAATAACGTTCGTTATAATCGCCAACGGCCGGGCGCTGTGATCCAGCGTTCCGGACGGCGGGAAGCATATCCCTCTTCCCTGATCAACGCAGTGGCCGATCCCCACAGGAGACTGGCATGGCAGAAAAACTCATCATTTTCGACACCACCTTGCGCGACGGAGAGCAATCGCCGGGTGCGTCGATGACAAAAGAAGAAAAACGCCGCATCGCTAGGCAGCTCGAGCGAATGCGAGTCGACGTCATCGAAGCGGGTTTCGCGGCAAGTTCCGAAGGCGATTTCCAAGCAGTCCACGCGATCGCAGGCGAAGTGAAAGAAAGCATCGTCTGTTCTCTCGCGCGGGCGAACGAGCGCGACATTTCGCGCGCGGCCGAGGCGCTGCGCCCAGCCGGTCGTTTTCGCATCCACACCTTCATCGCGACTTCGGCGCTGCATATGGAGAAGAAGCTCCGCATGTCGCCCGAACAGGTCTATGAGCAGGCACGTCAAGCCGTGCGTCTGGCGCGTCGTTTTACCGACGACGTCGAGTTCTCGCCGGAAGACGGGAGCCGCTCCGACATGGACTTCCTCTGCCGTGTATTGGAAGGCGTAATCGACGAAGGCGCGACGACGATCAACGTGCCCGATACGGTTGGCTACGCCGTTCCGGAAGGCTATGCGGCGTTGATCCGCGAGCTTCGCGAACGCATTCCGAATTCGGACCGCGCGGTGTTCTCGGTCCATTGTCACGATGATCTCGGTCTTGCAGTGGCGAACTCGTTAGCAGCCGTCAAATCGGGTGGGGCGCGGCAGATCGAATGTGCCGTGAATGGTCTCGGCGAGCGGGCAGGGAATACGGCGCTCGAGGAAGTCGTGATGGCACTCAAGACCCGGCGGGATTACTTCGGCCTCGACGTGGGTATCGATGCCAGTCAGATCGTTGCGACTTCACAGATGGTTTCGGAGATCACCGGATTTGCCGTGCAGCCGAATAAGGCGATTGTCGGCGCTAACGCTTTTGCTCACGCGTCGGGCATTCATCAAGACGGCGTGCTCAAAGCGCGCGACACCTACGAAATCATGCGTGCGCAAGACGTCGGTTGGAGCGCGAACAAGATCGTGCTCGGGAAGCTTTCCGGGCGAACGGCCTTCAAACAGCGTTTGAGCGAACTGGGAGTAGCGATCGAAAGCGACGCGGAACTCAATGCAGCGTTCGTCCGCTTCAAGGCGCTCGCCGATCGGGAGGCCGTCATTTCCGATGATGCGCTGGTCGGTCTGGTGCGCTAGCGAGAAGGCGTGAGCGTGATGTAGTACCCGGAACCCGCGCAGCGATTAGCAGCGCGGGTTTTTCCCTGAGAGCTTGGGTTCGCGACAACCGGCCACGGACGCGCCTACCACCCTTCCAGACGCATGGCGGCACGCGACTGCCGCTCATTTTCCTGTTCGACCTCCATGAACATGTCGCGTAAGCCGTCGATATGCTCCTTGGCGACGCGCTCGGCCTGTTCGGGATTGCGCTTGATCACGGCTTGATAAAGCCTCGCGTGCTGGCGATCGATCACGCGTTTGAAGGCCGGCCGGTGGTAGAGGTTGGACACTGAGGCGAGAACGCTTCTCAGCATCAGTTCGGACAACGACTCCAGCGTGTGAACGAGGACCGGGTTGTGGGAGGCATCGTTGATAGCGCGATGAAACCCGTGGTCGAGACCCGCGCTTTCCTCCAGCGACAGCTCTGCAAGTGCCTCCTGCTTTTCCCGAAGCGCTTCGTAGCGGCGCCGAATCAAGATGATATCGGCCGAGGTAGCGCGCACGGCCGCTAAACGCGCGGCCTCGCTCTCAAGTACCGAGCGCACTTCCAGCAAGTCGAAGAGGGTGCGGGGCTGCGAGTCCAGCAAATGCAGGAGCGGGCTCGTGTCGCCGCCGCCCGCCAGCCTTGCAACGAACGACCCCTTTCCGTGCTGCGTTTCGATGATCCCCATCCCACGCAGCAGACGCAAGCCCTCGCGCAGCGCCGGGCGAGATGCGCCGAGCTTTTCGCAGAGGCGGCGTTCCGACGGCAGCATGTCGCCTACCTTCAAGATGCCGTCGATGATCAGGCGTTTGATGCGCTCGGCGACCACGTCGGGCAACGGGCCGTCTTCCGAAGAGGGCGATTTTTCATTTCGATGAGTAGTATTACCAGTTGAAACCATTCAAGCGCCTCTTGGGGTATAGAGAAGTTACGCCGTGGATTTTAGGCTCATACCGCCGATCTAACAATGCGTCGTCGTTAAAGAACTGGTATTACCACACGGTTTCGGCATTGAAGCGGCCGCGCGGCGATCCTAATATCGGTCTCCACGAAGGCGACAACTACGAGGTTTCGGTTGTCGATGAACTAGGAGACGAGAACGATGAACGTCCACTGCGACGATTCGGGCGAAGGGGCTTCGCGTTGTTCGGGCAGCAGCACCGCCCTGATGTCCGAACTGGCGGCGGTGCTGCCTGATCTGACCATTCTCGATAGAACCGAGGACGTCAAACCTTATGAGTGCGACGGTCTCTCTGCCTATCGCCAGTTGCCCCGCGCCGTATTGCTGCCGCGTACCGAGACTGAACTGAGAGTCGTGCTTGAAACTTGTCTGAAGTTTCGAGTCCCGGTCGTAGCCCGCGGCGCCGGTACCGGCCTTTCGGGCGGGGCGATGCCGCATGCCGAAGGCGTCGTGGTCTCGCTGGCTCGGTTCATGAAGATTCTCGACGTCGATCCGAAGGCACGGACTGCGCGCGTCCAACCAGGCGTCCGAAACCTTGCGCTATCCGAGGCGGTAGCGCCGTACGGCCTGTACTACGCGCCCGATCCGTCCTCGCAGATCGCCTGTACGTTGGGCGGCAATGTTGCCGAGAATTCCGGCGGCGTGCACTGCCTCAAGTACGGACTGACGGTCCACAACGTTCTGGCCGTGCGTGCACTCGTGCTGTCGGAGGAGGGCGTCGACGAGCTGACGTTCGGCGGCGCTTCACCCGATGCGCCGGGCTTGGATCTCCTTGCGGTCATCAACGGCTCGGAGGGCATGCTCGCGGTCATCACCGAAATCGTCGTCCGGCTGACGCCGAAGCCGGAGGCCGCGCAGGTGGTCATGGCGTCGTTCGATTCCGTGACATCCGCCGCGGACGCCGTTGCGGCGATCATCGCGGCCGGAATCATTCCAGCCGGCCTTGAAATGATGGACAAGCAGGCCGTTGCCGCTGTCGAACCTTTCGCATGCGCGGGTTACGACACCGAGGCCGCCGCGATTTTGCTCTGCGAATCGGACGGTACCGTCGAAGAAGTCGCTCACGAGATCGCTCAGGTCACGCAGGTGCTCGAGCGCTCCGGCGTCAGACAGATACGAACATCGCAGGATGAGTCGGAGCGGCTGCGCTTCTGGGCAGGCAGGAAAGCCGCATTCCCGGCCGTTGGACGAATCACACCGGATTATCTCTGTATGGACGGCACGATTCCGCGTAAGAAGTTGGGCGAGATGCTCTCGGCCATCGTGGACATGGAACGCAAGTACGGCTTGCGTTGCGCGAACGTATTTCATGCGGGCGACGGCAATCTGCACCCGCTGATCATGTTCGATGCCAACGACCACGACGAGACGGCACGTGCGCTCGCCTTCGGCGCCGAGATCTTGGAACTGTCGGTTGCGTTGGGTGGGACGATCACGGGTGAGCACGGGGTGGGAATAGAGAAGCTTGCTCAGATGCAGGTTCAGTTCACGGCGGAAGAGTTGGAGATGTTTTCGGCCGTCAAGCAGGCCTTCGATCCCTTGGGGCTGCTCAATCCCGGCAAGGTGATTCCAACGACCGCACGCTGCCGTGAATACAAACAAACCGGCACGGGTCATCGCCATCGATGCAGTGGGCACACTTCCGAGGCGGCAGCATGAGCCTTGACATTCAAACAGTCCGATCGCGAAAACCGGTCTCCGTCGTTCTGCAACACTGGCAAGAAGTCATCCGGGAGGCCGCGACGGGCCGGCAATCCGTGGTGATCGCGGGCGCGGGAACGAAGTCCTTCTACGGGCTCCCCATGCGCGGGGAGATACTTCTGGACGCCCGCCGCCATCACGGCATCGTTGAATATGAGCCGACCGAACTGGTGATTACCGCGCGCTGTGGCACGCCGCTTTCCGAAATTGATGCGGCTCTCGATACCCACGGTCAGATGCTGGCTTTCGAGCCGCCTCGTTTTGGAGGTACCCCGACAATCGGCGGCGTAATTGCCAGTGGGCTGTCAGGACCGCGGCGGATGAGTGCGGGATCGGTACGCGACTTTGTCTTAGGGGCACAAGTACTGAACGGCAACGCCGATCTGCTGTGTTTTGGCGGCCGGGTGATGAAGAACGTGGCGGGTTACGACGTCTCGCGACTGCTCACAGGGAGTCTTGGCTGCCTCGGCATCGTGACCGAGGTCTCGCTCAAGGTTCTGCCGAAGCCGAGCATGGAAACGACGCTTCAGTTTGAACTCTCGGAGCGAGCAGCGCTTGAACGCTTGAGTGTTTGGGCAGGACAAGCGCTCCCGGTCTCGGCAAGCCTTTGGGTTGACGGAGCGTTGTGTGTTCGGCTTTCGGGCGCCGATCCTGCCGTCGATGCCGCCTGCCGCAAGCTTGGCGGGCAGACCCTCGACAAGGCTCATGCAGTTCGATTGTGGGCGAGTGTCCGCGACCAGTCGCATCCGTTCTTCGAGGAGGGCAACGAGGCGCTCGTTCGACTTTCGCTGCCGGCGACGGCGGAGCCCATCACGATTTCCGATCGTCAATTGATCGAGTGGGGCGGGGCCCAGCGCTGGCACCGAGTCGATGTGGCTCACCTTCCTCGCATCCGCGAACTCGCTTCGATCGCGGGCGGCCACGCGACGTTGTTCCGTGCGCCTCGAGGACACGTCGCCCGCGACGTCTTCACGCCCTTGACCAAGCCGATGATGAGCATTCATCGCGCGCTCAAACGATCTTTCGATCCAGCCGGCGTTTTCAACCGCGGCCGCATGTACGAGGAGTTGTAATGGAAACGCATCTTGCGGATTGGATCCGCGACACCTCCGCCGGAAAGGAAGTGGAGGCCGTCCTGCGCTCGTGCGTGCACTGCGGATTTTGCACGGCCACTTGCCCGACTTACCAGTTGACGGGAGGCGAACTCGATGGCCCGCGCGGGCGAATCTATCTGATGAAGCAGATGTTCGAGGGCGATGCCGTGAGCGCAAGCACGCGCGATCATCTCGATCGCTGCCTGACTTGCCGAAGTTGCGAATCGACTTGTCCTTCGGGGGTTCAGTATCACAAGCTGTTGGATATCGGCCGAGCGACGATCGAGGAACGCGTGCCGCGTTCGTTTGGCGAGCGCATGCAGCGCAGCGTCTTGCGTGCCGTGATTCCCAATCGGAATCTCTTCAACACGCTCCTGGCGGTTGGAAATGTTGCCCGCCCCGTACTGCCGAAGGTGCTTTCGAGGAAGATGCCGACGCGCGGGTCAAAAGCGGGGCAGCGGCCCCCACAGCGTCACGCCCGCAGGATGCTCATCTTGGAAGGCTGCGTTCAGCCGGCGCTGTCGCCCAATACCAATGCGGCGACGTCACGCGTGCTCGATCGCCTTGGAATTAGCGTCGTCGATGCACCGAATGCCGGCTGCTGTGGTGCGGTGGACTTTCACATGAACGCGCAGGACGCCGGGCTCGCGCGGGCGAGAAGGAACATCGATGCATGGTGGCCGGCAGTCGAACAGGGGGCGGAGGCCATTGTGCAAACGGCCAGCGGCTGCGGCGCGTTCGTCAAGGAATACGGCTACCTGCTGCGCGATGACCCGGCCTATGCCGCAAAGGCAAATCGAGTGAGCGCGTTGGCGAGGGATCTGGTGGAAGTCCTTCGCGACGAGCCGTTGACGAATCTCAACATCCGTCTGGGCAAGCGGCTCGCGTTTCATAGCCCTTGCACGTTGCAGCATGCTCAGAAGCTCGGCGGGGCTGTCGAAAGCGTGCTAACGCGCCTGGGCTTTGAATTGACCGCCGTCCCGGAGGGACATCTGTGCTGCGGCTCCGCCGGAACTTATTCGATTACACAACCGGAGCTTTCCACTGCGTTGCGCGATCGAAAACTCGATGCGCTGGAAAGTGGAAATCCGGAAACGATCGCGACGGCGAACATTGGCTGCCAGACGCATCTCGGGAGCGCAGGGCGAACTCCCGTTCGACACTGGATCGAACTGTTGGATGAGGCGCTGAGCGCGCCTAACCCGCAAGTCCGAGCGCGACGGTAGAATGCGATCGGCCGGCCGAGCCCGATGCAGCCCGCTTCTTGCCGGTTGAGCCGATTTGGAGGTTGTGTTGAGATCTTTTGTTTATGCCGGGTTCGCCGTCCTGTCCATCGCGCTCGGCGGCTGCGGTTTAGCTGCGGCGCCGTGCCGGGTGGCGTCCGCGGGGCTGAAGATTGTGCCGCTGGTGGGGCATGTGGCGGCGGCACCGACGGACGCTTGTGCAGCGGCTATCGATTGATCGGCGAGCGATGAAAACAGCTTTACGCGGCGTCGGCGCGCGGACGATCCCGTGCTCGGCGGAAACGGCGTTATCTTTAACGACCAAGCATCAGAAAAGCCTCTGCTGACCGCTCGTCAGTGTTTCGAAATCGTCGTGCAGTAGCGGAAGGATGGCATCCGCAACAGGCTGAAGCTGATTGGTGAGGTAGTGCCGGTAGTCGATCTCCGATCGCCGGTTTTCGAGGGGCTCCGGCCCGGCGCTGGTCATGACGTAGCTGACCCAACCCCCGGTTTGGTACTGCAAAGGCCGTCCTTGCCGCCGATTGAACTCGTCGGCCATCCGCGCTGCGCGAACATGCGGGGGCACGTTGCGCTCGTAAGCCGCCAGGGGCCGGCGCAGCCGCTTTCGATAGACGAGCAAATCGTCGAACTCGCCGTTCAGCGTGCGGCGCACATAGTTGCGCACGTAGTCCTGATAGGGCAGCTCCTTGAACACCCGCAGATAGAGTTCCTGCTGAAACTGCTGGGCCAGCGGCGTCCAATCCGTGCGCACGGTCTCCAGCCCCTTGTAGACGACTTCCTCATCGCCTTGGGCGCTGACCGTGAGCCCCGCATAACGCTTTTTACTGCCTTCTTCCGTGCCGCGAACCGTGGGCATGAAGAAGCGGCGATAGTGCTTCTCGAACTGCAATTCCAGCGCACTGTCGAGACCGAAACGCTCCAGCAGGTTTTGCTTCCACCACCGGTTGATATGCTCGACAAGCTCTCGGCCGATCTTTGCGGCGTCTTCTTCCGTGTGCGCGCGGTGAAGCCAGACGAACGTGGAGTCAGTATCGCCGTATATGACCTCGTATCCCTGTGCTTCGATCAGCTCGCGCGTCCTATGCATGATTTCGTGTCCGCGCATCGTGATCGACGAAGCAAGACGCGGATCGAAGAATCGGCATCCTGTCGATCCGAGCACGCCATAGAACGAGTTCATGATGATCTTCAGCGCTTGGGATAGCGGCTTGTCATGGTCTCGCTTGGCCGCTTCGCGTGCCTCCCATATCTGCGCAACGATGGCGGGCAGGCCGTGCCGTGTACGCGAGAACCTCGCGCCGAGAAATCCCGGCACCGAGTTGGCATCGGCCGCATTGCGAGACCCTTCGACGAGACCGACCGGGTCGATCAGAAACGTGCGGATGATCGACGGGTACAAGCTCTTGTAATCCAACACAAGCACGGAATCGTAGAGTCCCGGCCTCGAGTCCATCACGAAGCCTCCCGGACTCGGCGCACCCATGACATCGCCCAGATTCGGCGCGACATACCCCAGCCGATGCATGAGCGGCATATAGCGGTGGGTGAAGGCAGCCACCGATCCGCCGCTACGGTCGGCGGGCAGACCGGTCACCGTCGCGCGTTCGAGCAAAAACGCCAGCAGCTCAGTTTTCTCGAAGACGCGCGTCACGAGTTCGCAGTCCTTGAGGTTGTAGCGTGCGAGTGCCGGTTTGTCTTCGTCGAAGCGGCGCTGGATTTCGTCCATGCGCTGGTACGCGTTGTCGATGGCCTTGCCTTCGCCGAGGAGCTTTTGGGAGACATATTCGAGGCTGAACGACGGGAAGCTCCAGGTCGCCGATCTCAGGGCCTCGATGCCGTCGATGATCAGCCGGCCGGCGGCACCGGCGAAGAAGTGGCCTTGCGTCAGTCCGTGTTCGCGCCATTCCATCACACTGCCGTCGCGCCCGAGACGCAGCGGCACCCGATATTGTTCCGCATGTTGACGCAGGATCCGCAGGTCGAACTGCACCAGATTCCAGCCGATGATGGCATCGGGATCGTGTCTCGCCATCCAGTCGTTGAGCCGCTCGATCATCAGTGAACGGCTCTCGCAATATTCGAGATCGAAATCGATCGTGCCGGCGTCGCCGTTGGCGGGCCCGAGCATGTAGACCTGACGCTGGCCGCAACCTTCGAGGGCAATGGAATAAAGCTCGCCGTCGGCGCTCGTTTCGATATCCAGCGACACGATTCGCAAGTGCGGCCGATAGCCTTCATCGGGCTTCATGTCGGCATCGGCCAGCAGACCGCCGTCGGTAGGCTCGCCTTTGAACACGACGGGTGCCGTGATGAAGCGCTCCATCATGTATCGGTCGGGAGGGAACACGTCCGCTTCGTAGACGTCCACGCCGATCTGTTTGAGTTTCTTCTCGACGCGGGTCAGAAGCCGGTATTGCGAGCTGTAGAGTCCGAGCACCGGCCGGTGGTGAAAGTCGCACAGATCGAGCCGGCGCAACTCGGCTCGAGTACTCTGCGATTCGCGTTGCAAGACCGACTCGGCGTGCTCTCGCTGTCCAGCGGGGATGAACGCAACGGATTCCTGCTGGCGCAAGCGGATATGGCGTGGCCCGTCGTCGGTCGCCAACCAAAACGTCACCTCCGTGCCGGAGGGCGTATCCCGCCAATGGCGGGTCAAGATGAAACCTTGCTGCAGCGCTGACAAACACCCACTCCAATATGGCGATCGTTTCGTGCGAGATACGCCGCCTTCGGATCTTGCCGATAGGCGTGGCCGCACCTCGCGGCAGAGCCATTATAGGAGAGGGGCAGTTTCCTAAGCCCGCTCGCGAACCGCCGTCCACTCTTTCAGTTCGACGCCGCGCTCATGTTCGGGCGTCCCATGCCCATGCACGAGCCGAAGCGCTTCCTCACGACTGCCTACACACGGTCCCGATCCGAGCAGCGGCCGGCGAGCCGTTTCCTTCAACGCCACCACCGACACGATGCCGATGACCGACGCGCCCATCAGGTAGTAGGCCGGCATCATCAAGTTGCCGGTGCGGTCGACCAGCCATGCCGCAACGAGTGGCGTGGTTCCGCCGAACAGCGACACCGATACGTTGAACCCGATGGCAAGCGCGCCGTAGCGGATCCTCGTAGGGAACAACGCGGGCAGCGACGACGGCATTACGCCCGTGAACGTCGAAAGCAGGATGCCGAGCATCAGCATACCGCCGAACACGGACAGCATCGTGCCGGTGCGGATCAGCAGCAGCGCCGGAATCGACAACAGCAGCAGGCCCAAACAACCGAACAGCATCACGGGCCTGCGCCCGATCTTGTCGGAGAGGTGGCCCGCATAGAGCGTCATCGGCATCATCAGCACCATCACGACGAGGACGATGAAAAGGCCCTTCGATTCGTCGAAGCGCAGCGTCGCCGACAGATAGCTGGGCAAATACGACAGCGCCATGTAGTCGGTGACGTTGAAGATCAGCACGAGGCCCACGCATTGCATCAGCGGTTTGCCTTGTTGCTTGAGCAGTTCGAAGAGCGTCTGCTTGGGCCGTGAGCGTTCGTCGTGTTCACGCGCCTGCGCTTCCTTCTTGAAGGCGGGCGTCTCTTCGAGCTTGAGCCGGATGTAGAGGCCGAGCAGACCGAGCGGCCCCGCGATGAAGAACGGTACGCGCCATCCCCATGAGAGCAGCGCCTGCTGCGAGAGCGTCGCGGTGAGCCACGCCACCGTGCCCGCGCCGAGGATATACCCCACCAACGTGCCGAACTCGAGAAAGCTGCCCGCGAAGCCGCGGCGGCGATCGGTCGAGAATTCGGCGATGAACGTTGCCGCGCCGCCGTATTCGCCACCCGTCGAAAAGCCTTGAACGAGGCGGGCAACCAGCAGCAGAACGGGCGCAAACACGCCGATCGATTCATAGCTCGGGATCAGGCCGATGGAAAACGTGCCGATCGCCATGAGGATCATCGTCATCGCGAGCACGCGCTGCCGCCCGATCCTGTCGCCGAGCGGGCCGAACACCATGCCGCCGATCGGGCGCACGAGGAAGGCCGCGGCGAACGTGCCGAACGTTGCGATCAGTTGCGCGGACGGGCTGCTCGATGGGAAAAATACCTTGCCGAGCGTAACCGCGATGTAGCTGTAGACGCCGAAGTCGAACCATTCCATCGCGTTGCCGAGCGCCATCGCGCCGACGGCGCGCTTGAGCAGGGCGTTGTCGACGACCGTGACGTCGGACAAAGTCAACGTGGAGCGCGAGTTCGGGGATCGAGGGCGCGCGGTGCGCTTATGCGGACGGCTCAATGGACACACTCCTGAAATGGCGTTGCCAAGCACGCGAGTGCGAAAGCACTCGCGTGCGCAGGTGATCGGGCGTGGTGGCGCAGATGTGTTCGCGGGTGCGCCGGAGTGTCGAGCGAGGCAAGCGACGCAAGGGCCCGCCGCACGACACGAGATGAAATGGTTCGATCGATTGTAGAGAGGCGTGCGAGATCGAGTCATCCCTCATGCGCCCGGAACCCGGTCATAAACGACACAGGGGCGCGATACCGCCCCGAGCCGTCACGCGCCGTGTCGCCGTGAGGCAAGCCCCATTGTTTTTAAGCAGGCGCCGTGTCGCAATACCGCAAGCACCGGTCGCAATTGATCGATAAGCCATTGTTTATCTGGGCAAACATGTTGCCAATAGCGAATGACAGCGAATGACTGAAATGTCGGTTACATGAGGAGACGGATTCGATGCAAACCCCCAAGGTCGTCGTCAAGGGCCTCACCAAGGTCTTTGGAAGCAATCCCCAGCAGGCGCTCGACATGCTTGCCGCCGGGTCGACGAAAGATGAAGTGCTCAAACGCACCGGGCAAGTCGTCGGCGTGCACGACGTGTCGCTCGAGGTTCAGGAGGGCGAAATTTTCGTGCTGATGGGCTTGTCCGGTTCGGGCAAATCGACGCTGATCCGGCTCGTCAACCGCCTCGTCGAGCCCTCGGCGGGCACGGTGCTGATCGGCGGCCGCGATGTCGCCTCGGCCCGGCGCTCGGAACTCATCGAGTTGCGCCGCAAGGACATGAGCATGGTGTTCCAGTCGTTTGCGCTGATGCCGCAGCGCACGGTGCTCTCGAACGCCGCGTTCGGCCTCGAGGTGGCGGGCGTGGGACGCAAGGAGCGCGAGCGGCGCGCGCTGGCCATCCTCGATCAGGTCGGGCTCGCACCGTTCGCGCAGAAGCTGCCGAGGGAACTCTCCGGCGGGATGCAGCAGCGCGTCGGGCTCGCGCGCGCGCTGACCGTCAATCCCTCGCTGATGATCATGGACGAAGCCTTCTCCGCGCTCGATCCGCTCAAGCGCAAGGAGATGCAGGACGTGCTGCTGCAACTGCAGCGCGAGCATCGGCGCACGATCATGTTCGTCTCGCACGATCTAGAAGAGGCGCTGCGGATCGGCAACCGCATCGCGATCATGGAAGGCGGCCGCCTCGTGCAGGTGGGCACGCCGCATCAGATCATCGCGAATCCCGCCGACGACTACGTGCGCGCGTTCTTCCAGGGCGTCGATACGAGCCGTTACCTGACCGCGCGCGATCTGGCGCAGAAGGATGCCGTGCCGACCATCTCGAAGCTCGATGGCGCGAGCGTCGCATCGAAGCTGAACGGCACGGCGCAATACGCGTTCGTGCTCGACGCCCAGCGCAAAATCCGCGGTTTCGTCACGCGGGGCGAGGCGGATGGCGGTGCCCCGAGCGTGCGTCCCGTCGAAAGCATTTCGTGCGACGCGACGCTCGACCACGTGGTCGAGCGCGTGTCCGCCAGCGCTCACGCGCTCCCCGTCGTCGATAGCGACGGCTGCTACTGCGGCTCGGTCGATCGTGCCGCGCTTCTGAAAGCCATTACGCGCTCGCGAGGTTCCCATGTCTGAACTCATTCCACTCGGTAGCTGGGTCGATCAATCCGTTCACTACTTGCTCGACCACGATTCGAACGCGTTCGATACGGTCGGCCGTGCGATCGACGGTCTTGCGGGCCTCGTCGAGCATGGTCTGCAGGCGGTCCCGATGTGGCTCATGATGGCGATCTTCATCGGCATCGGCTTATGGCGCGTCGGCTGGCGTTTCGGGCTGTTCACGACCGCCTCGCTGTTCCTCATCTTCGCGACCGGCTTCTGGAATCAAACGGTGGTCACGCTCGGCCTCACATTGTCGTCGACGATCATCAGCCTGGTATTCGGCATTCCGCTCGGCATCTGGGCGGCCAAGAGCAAGACCGTCACGGCGATCGTGCGCCCGATTCTCGATCTGATGCAGACGATGCCCGCATTCGTCTACTTGATTCCGGCGGCGATGCTGTTCGGCCTCGGCCGCGTGCCAGGGATCCTGTCGACCGTCATCTTCGCGATGCCGCCGGCGGTACGTCTGACGAGCCTCGGCATTCGGCAGGTGAACCTGGAAATCGTCGAGGCAGGGCAGGCTTTCGGTTGCACACCTTGGCAGTTGCTCTATAAAGTGCAGTTTCCGAACGCGCTGCCGTCTATCATGCAGGGCGTGAACCAGACCATCATGATGGCTTTATCGATGGTGATCATCGCGTCGATGGTGGGCGCGGGCGGCTTGGGCAACGATGTGCTGGCCAGTATTCAGCGGCTCGACATCGGCCTGGGCTTCGAGAGCGGCCTGTCGGTGGTGCTGCTCGCCATCATTCTCGACCGCGTGACCGAAAGCTTCGGCCGCGCGCCCGGCAGCGCGAAGGCGCCGCTGTTCGCCGTCTTCAGGACGCGATCGAAAGCGGCGGTTGCGCGCGCTTGATAGCTTCCCGTAAGTAAAGGACGACATGACGATCAAATCCCTCCTGATTGCCAACCGCTCTGAAATCGCGATTCGTGTGATGCGTGCGGCTGCCGAAATGGACATCCGCACGGTGGCCATCTATTCGAAGGAAGACCGCCTCGCGCTTCACCGTTTCAAAGCCGACGAGAGCTACTTGGTGGGAGAGGGTAAGAAGCCGCTCGCGGCCTACCTCGATATCGACGACATCCTGCGGATCGCGCGGCAGGCGAAGGTCGATGCGATTCACCCGGGTTACGGTTTCCTTTCGGAGAATCCGGATTTCGCGCAGGCGGTGATCGATGCCGGCATCCGCTGGATCGGCCCGTCGCCCGAGGTGATGCGCACGCTCGGCAACAAAGTCGCGGCGCGCAATGCGGCGATCGCGGCGGGCGTGCCGGTCATGCCCGCGACCGATCCGCTGCCGCACGATCTCGAGGCCTGCAAGCGTCTCGCCGAAGGCGTCGGCTACCCGTTGATGCTGAAGGCGAGCTGGGGCGGCGGCGGACGAGGGATGCGCGTGCTGGAAAGCGAGCGCGATCTCGAAGCGTCGCTCGCGGCCGCGCGCCGCGAAGCGGCCGCCGCGTTCGGCAACGACGAGGTCTATGTCGAGAAACTCGTGCGTCAGGCTCGCCACGTCGAGGTGCAAGTGCTCGGCGACACGCACGGCACGGTCGTGCATTTGTACGAACGCGATTGCACCGTGCAGCGGCGCAATCAGAAAGTCGTCGAGCGCGCGCCCGCACCTTATCTGGACGACGCGACACGGGCCGAATTGTGCGAATCGGCATTGCGCCTGATGCGCGCCGTCGGCTACACGCACGCCGGTACGGTCGAGTTTCTGATGGATGCTCCGTCCGGGCGTTTCTACTTCATCGAAGTGAACCCGCGCATCCAGGTCGAGCACACCGTCACCGAAATGGTCACGGGGATCGATATCGTCAAGGCGCAGATCCGCATCACGGAAGGCGGCCGGATCGGCGCGACGGAGGACCCGATCGGCGCCGATGCGCCGGCGGGCGGTCGAGCCGCGGGCGTACCGCGGCAAGAAGACATCCGGTTGAACGGTCACGCGCTGCAATGCCGGATCACGACCGAAGATCCCGAGAACGACTTTCTGCCCGACTACGGTCAATTGACGGCCTACCGCAGCCCAGCGGGGTTCGGTGTCCGCTTGGACGGCGGCACCGCGTACGGCGGTGCGGTCATCACGCCTTACTACGATTCGCTGCTCGTCAAGGTGACGGCATGGGCGCCGACGGCCGCCGAGTCGATTCATCGGATGGATCGCGCGCTGCGCGAATTCCGCATCCGCGGCGTGACGTGCAATCTGCAGTTCCTCGAAAACGTAATCAATCATCCGGCCTTCATTGCCGGGGACGTGACGACGCGATTCATCGATCTCACGCCGTCGTTGCTCGAATTCACGAAGCGCCGCGACCGTGCCACGAAGCTGCTTCGGTATCTTGGCGAGCTGAGCGTGAACGGCAGCGCCGAGATGACCGGCCGGACCGTGCCCAAGCTGCCTTTGGGCAGGCCCGTGTTGCCGAAGATCGACACGGCCGCCGCGATCCCGCCGGGCACGCGCGATCGGCTTCGCGAGCTGGGCCCCGAGAAATTCGCGCAGTGGATGCTCGACCGGAAGCAGGTGCTGCTCACCGACACGACGCTGCGCGATGCCCATCAGTCGCTGTTCGCCACGCGCATGCGCACGGCCGATATGCTGCCGATTGCGCCGTTCTACGCGCGTCGCCTGTCGCAGCTGTTTTCGCTCGAGTGCTGGGGCGGCGCGACCTTCGACGTCGCGCTGCGCTTCCTGAAGGAAGATCCGTGGGAGCGGCTCGCGCAACTGCGCGAACGCATCCCCAACATCCTGTTCCAAATGCTGCTGCGCGGCTCGAACGCGGTCGGCTATACGAACTACGCCGACAACGTCGTGCGCTTCTTCGTCAAGCAGGCCGCGAGCACCGGCGTGGATCTGTTCCGCGTGTTCGATTCGCTGAACTGGGTGCGCAACATGCGGGTCGCGATCGATGCGGTGCGCGATAACGGCATGCTGTGCGAAGGGGCGATCTGCTACACCGGCGATCTGCTCGATCCGTCGCGCTCGAAATACGACCTCAAGTACTACGTCGGCATCGCGAACGAGCTGCAGCGCGCGGGCGTGCACATCCTCGGCATCAAGGACATGGCCGGCATCTGCCGTCCGCAGGCCGCCGCCACGCTGGTCAGGGTATTGAAGGAAGAAACGGGCTTGCCCGTGCATTTTCATACGCACGATACGAGCGGGATTTCGGCGGCTTCATCGCTGGCGGCTGCCGCCGCGGGGTGCGACGCGATCGACGGCGCGCTCGATGCGATGAGCGGCCTCACGTCGCAGCCGAATCTGTCGAGTATTGCAGCTGCGCTGGCCGGCGGCGAGCGCGACCCGGGCGTCGATCAGGACGACTTGCACGCGGCGTCGACCTACTGGGAGGGCGTGCGCCGATACTACGCGCCGTTCGAATCGGACATCCGGGCCGGCACGGCCGACGTCTACCGCCATGAGATGCCCGGCGGCCAATACACGAACCTGCGCGAGCAGGCCCGCTCGCTCGGCATCGATCATCGCTGGACCGAGGTTTCGCGCGCCTACGCCCAAGTCAATCAACTCTTCGGCGATATCGTCAAGGTCACCCCCACGTCGAAAGTCGTCGGCGACATGGCCCTGATGATGGTGGCGAACGACCTCAGCGTCGGCGACGTCCGCGATCCCGCCAAGGACATCGCTTTTCCGGAGTCGGTTGTGTCGCTGTTCAAGGGCGAACTGGGTTTCCCGCCCGACGGTTTTCCGGCCGAACTTTCGAGAAAGGTGCTCAGGAGCGAGCCGCCGGAACCGTACCGGCCCGGCGATCGGATCCCCGACGTCGATCTCGAAGCGGCGCGCGCGCAAGGCGAAGCGCTATGCCGGCAGCCGCTCGACGATCGGCAACTCGCTTCGTACTTGATGTATCCGAAGCAGACCGGCGAATACCACGCCCACGTGCGCACCTACAGCGATACGTCGGTGCTGCCAACGCCGGCCTTCCTCTACGGGCCGCAGCCGCAGGAAGAAGTCGCGGTCGACATCTCGCCGGGCAAGACGCTGCTCATCTCGCTGCAGGGGCAGCACGCGGATACCGACGACGGCATGATCAAGGTGCTGTTCGAGTTGAACGGACAGTCGCGCAGCGCGCTCGTCGAGCGTCGCAGCACGGTACAGACAGGTCAGGTTCGCCGAGGCCGTTCGCAAGCGGAGCCGGGTAATCCGCTGCACATCGCGTCGCCGATGCCGGGCTCGGTCGTCACCGTGGCCGTGCAGCCGGGACAGCGGGTCGCGGCGGGCAGCACGCTCATTGCGTTGGAGGCGATGAAGATGGAGACGCACATCGCGGCCGAGCGCGATTGCGAGATCGCGGCGGTGCATGTTCAGCCGGGCGATAGAGTCGCGGCGAAGGATCTGCTGATCGAGTTGAAGTGAGCGAGTAGACGTGATCGCCTGCAGCGAGCGAGGCGGGGCGCAGGCCGCGGGCTAGCCGACGGTCGGCAAGCCGAGCCGCCAGGCCAGATTGCTTCGCGCACGCGCTTCGCAGCGCGTATGAAAAACCTCGGTGTGGTAGATGCGCGGACGGGCGAGCAGTTTTTCCAGCATCGCCCGTTCGTGCAGATCGTAGGTTCGGTCGTCGAGGTCGGGCCGTTCGGCCCGCAGGCGTTCGCCGTCCTCGCGAAAGCAACTGCGCCGGCTGCCCAGCATTGCGAGGTCGATGTCGGCGGCAAAGCGCTCGTCCGCTCCTAGCGGCGCCTGCGCGTGCTTGGTGGCCAGGATCGAATCGCAAATGCGCTCGCTCGCCGCGATGCGCTCGTTCGCCCATCGCCGGAACCATTCCGCGCTACGCTGCTCGTTATCGGGCGCGCCTGGAACGTAAATCACGTCGTGGCACCACAGCGCCAATTCGACTTCATCGGGATGAGGGACCGAACTCCGCACGCGATCGAGCGTGCGCAAACAGCGGCGGATGTGACGCAGCGTGTGGTAATGCCGCGTAGGCTCGGCGTAACAGCGCGCAAGCTCGGCATAGACGTCCCCGGCATGCAGGCCGCCGCAGCGCAACCACAACGCGGTGAAGTGCTCTTGCGTCTGGTTCATCAAACTTTGCTCCGAGAAGCCCAGGACTTCAGTCCACCGGGAATCCTCCGCCTTTAGGTACGGCGGATGGAGGTCAAGCTCAAAGAAACTCCTGACGGATGTCGATGCTCGAGCGCTGGCCGATATTGCTGTAGTGCTGCATCAGCCACGCCTCGGCCTCGTGTCGTCCCCGTTCGAACAGTTCGCTGAGGAACGCCCAATCCGCGTTGTATTTGCTGGCCACGCTGAGCGCGCACATGGCCTCGTCCGCGCGGATCGAGTGAATCAGCATTTCCTTCATCTCGCCGCGATCGATCTTGCCTTGCTGAATGAGACCGGTGACGAAGGCGACGGCACGCATCTCACGCATCAGCGACGAGTTGAAGCTGATTTCGTTGATGCGGTTGAGGATCTCGGCAGTCGTAATCGGCACGCCTCGGCGAACCAGCGGATTGATGTGGACGATCACGACGTCGCGCGTTTCGCAGTGGTAAATCAGCGGATAGATGGCCGGATTGCCCATATAGCCGCCGTCCCAGTATTGCGCGCCGTCGACCGTCACGGCCTGGAACAGCGTCGGCACGCAGGCGGATGCCAGCACGGCATCGGCGCTGACGTCCTCGCCGGTGAAGATCCGTATCTTTCCCGTCTCCACGTTGGTCGCGCATAGATAGAGTTGGATGGGGCACTGCTTTCGCAACAGCGTGAAATCGACCTGACTTTCGAGCACTTCGCGCAGCGGATTCACGTTGCTCGGATTGAATTGATAAGGCGAAAACACGCGCAGCATCATGTCGGCGAACGCATACAGCGGCGAATGATCGAGGCCGAAGCTGTGCGTCCCTTTCAGCCAGGGGGCCCAGCGCAGCGGGTTGTAGCGGTCCGCCGAACGCGACACCGCCTGCCAGAAATCGTGCAGCGCTTGGCGTGCACCGTCCGCGCCGTCCTTGAGCAGCCCATGGGCGAGCACCGCGGCGTTCATCGCGCCGGCGCTCGTTGCGCTGACGCCCTCGATCTCGAGCCGGCCGTCTTCGAGCAGCCGGTCGAGCACGCCCCACGTGAATGCGCCGTGCATGCCGCCGCCTTGCAACGCCAACGCGATCCGCTTGGGGTTTTCATCGTTGCGGCGGTTCGTATTCTTGGTCGGCATTCTTTCGTCTCCTCGGTCTGCTCGGTCGCCTATCGGCGAGGGCCGTGCGCTAGGCCAGTTCATCGAGCAGCGCTTTGGCGTCGCGCAAGTCGGCCGTGTCGAAGCCTTCGGTGAACCAGCCGTAAATCTCGAACAACGCTCGCCGGGCTTTGTCGATCTTCCCCTCGCGCTGCCATAGACGCGCCAGAGTCGACACGGCTCGGAGTTCGAGTGATTTCGCGCCCTGGCGCCGCGCGACCGAGATCGCCTCGCGCAAGCAGGCCTCGGCTTGGGCACCGCTTTCCCGCGTATGCGAGCCGGCATTCGGCGCATCGACGAGCCCCGTGCATCGACGAGCAGCGCGCCCTTGAGCCGATGCAGTTCAGCCTCATAGCAGCGCTCGCCGGTTTTTTCCGTGAGCGCCAACGCTTGCTCGAGCATGTTCCGGCTGGCCTCGATGTCGCCCGCGCGCCGCAGGCCGTCCGCAAGGAGCGCGAGAAAGTACGAGCGCTGGTCCGCGCTGCCGACAGCTTCGTCGGCGGCCAAGCCCCGGCGCATCTGCGCGATCCCCTCTTGGACGCTTTCGCATTCGCTGCGCGCCCACCCTTGAAAGAGCGTGCCCCAGGCGATCCAGAACGGAAAGCCGTGTTCGACCGCGGTCGCGACGACGGCGTCGGCATACTCGCGGGCGAGCAATGGCTCGCGTCGCAGCTGACGCAACTCGGCCGCGTAAGCGAGCGTGAATACCAAGGTTGGGGCGTAGGCGTGCTTGCGAGCGAGCGCGACCGCTTCCTTGCTGCGCGCAAGGGCCTGATCAGGATAGCCCTGGATCCATAACGTCAAGACGAGGAAGTTCAACGCCCGGATACCGGGATCCACACCGTGCGTGAAGACGTGCGCTTGATGCTGCTCAGGATCGTAGAGGGCCAGCGCCTGTTCCCCATGTGCGCGGGCGTCGCCAAATTCGCCTTGAAGGAACCCGCATACGCCAAGTGCGCCGTGTGCTTCGACAAGCAGGCTGGGGTCGTTCGCATCGAGGGCCATGCGAAGCATCCGCTCGCTCTGTTCGCGCGCATTGACGTGCTGCGCGCGCGACATATAGTGAATCCTCAGTCCCAAGTGCACCGCGAAGCGTTGCTGGGCATCGCCGGTCTCTTCGCATAAGGACAGCGCGCGCGCATAGGTGGCCGCGACCTCCGGCGTGCCGTAGCCTCGCACGTCCATCAAGGTCGGACCGAGGGCGAGCAGCAGCGTTAGTTCCTGTTGTTTGCGCGCGGGCGTGTCCGGCAGGCGCTCGAGTAGCTGCAACGCCGCGCCGAGGTGATGCATCGCGTCGGGATGGGCAGCATGGCGAATCGCCTGCTGCGCGGCGCGATGCAGATACTCCACGGCCTTCGGGATGTTGCCGCTCAGGCTGTAGTGATGCGCGAGTTCGCTGCAATTGTCGGCGATGCGCGTGGGGAACAGCGCCTCGAGGGCCTGCGCCGCGAGTTCATGCAAGGCGCTGCGCCGCTCCGTCAACAGCGAGTGCCCGGCCACCTCCTGCGTCAATGCGTGCTTGAACGAGTACTCGACCTCCGGGAACGAGGGCCGCTCGTAGATGAACTCCGCGGCTTCGAGGTTGGAGAGAAGCTGGCGCAGTTCGTCGTCGGCCAAGCCGCCGCGGCCTCCGCAAATGCGTTGGACCAAGCTGAACGGGAACTCCTTGCCGATCACCGCCAAGGTTTGCAGCAGCTCCTTCTCGGCGACACGGAGCCGGTCGATCCGCGAAGCGAGGACGCCTTGCACGGTCGTCGGAATATGCAGCGTGGACGGGGTCTGCTCGATCCGGTAATGCCCCGGCTCGCCGACGAGCGATTTTTCTTCGACCAGCGTCTGAACCACTTCCTCCGTGAAGAACGGATTGCCTTCGGTTTTCTCGAGGATGAGCTGCTTCAGCGGTGCTAGGTCAACGTCGTCTCCGAGCAGCGCCGTGAGCAGCCCTTGCGCCTCGGCGTCCGTCAGCGATTCGAGCCTCAGCCGCGTGCATTCGCCTGCATGTTGCCAGCTAGGCCGGTATTCGGGCCGGTAGTTCAATAGGAGCAGGATCCGCGTCTGCGGCACATGCTCGACTAGATGCGCGAGGAAAGCTTCGGTCTCTCGATCCAGCCATTGCAGATCCTCGAACAGCAGCTCCACCGGCTGATTGCGGCTTTCGCGCGCGAACAGCCGAGTGATCGCGTCGAAGGCCCGGTCCCGCCGAATCCCGGGATCCATTTCCGTCAACGTCGCATCGGGTTCGCCGATGCCGAGCAGACACAGGAGGTACGGCACCGCGCTTTCGAACTGCCGCTCGAGCGTCAGCATCTTGCCCAGGACCTTTTCCCGGCACCTGCGCTCGTCGTCCTGCGCCGTGATCTGAAAGTAGTTTCTCAGAAGCTCCATCAGCGGCAAGTTGGCGAATGCCTTTCCGTGAGAGACCGAGAACGTCTCCAACACGAGGCAGCCGCGCCGCGAGCGTTCCTTGAATTCATAGAACAGCCGCGATTTGCCGACGCCGGCTTCGCCCACCGCGGCGACGATCTGTCCATGTCCGGCCTTGGCTTGCTCCAGCGCCGCGTGCAGCCGGGCGAGTTCGGCTTGACGGCCCACGAACCGCGCGAGCCCGCGATGGGCCGCGAGCTGCAAGCGCGTGCGCAGCGCGCCGAGGCCGAGCACCTCGTACACCGACAGCGGAGTGGGAATGCCTTTGAGCTGCGTGGCCCCCAGCGCCTTGAACTCGAAATACCCCTCGGCGAGCTTGTGGGTGGACTCGCTCACGAGGATCGAGGAGGGCGTGGCGATGCCCTCCATGCGGGAAGCGATGTGTATCGTATGGCCAACCGGATCGTAATCCGTATGCAAGTCGTCGGTTCGAATCGAATGCACGACCACTTCGCCCGTGTGGACACCGACGCGAATCTGCAGCGGAATGCCTTTTTCCAGACGAATGCGGTCGCCGTGCCGGCGCATGGCTTCCTGCATGCGCAGCGCCGCATACAGCGCACGCTGCGGATGGTCCTCGTGGGCGATGGGGGCGCCGAACAACGCGAGGATGCCGTCGCCGAGCGATTTAGCGATGTAGCCTTCGTAGTAGTGGACGGCCTCCATCATCAGCGCGACGACGGGTTCGATCAGCCGGTGCGCCTCCTCCGGATCGAGGTCGTGCACGAGAGCGGTCGACCCTGCCATATCGGCGAAGATCGCGGTCACGGTCTTGCGTTCGCCGGCGATCTCGCCGCGCGCTTCCATCGCCGCTTGTTCCGCTCGGATGCGTTCGGCAAGATGGTGCGGCGTGTAGTGGACGGGTGCCGCGGGCGGTGGCGAAACGAAGCGGGCAGGGGTGGGGGATGCGGAGGACGCGCCGTTCAGCGGCGCGCCGCACTCGCTGCAGAATTTGGCCGAAGGCCCGGCTTCATGGCCGCAGCGCGGACATGCGCGCGACAAGATCGCGCGGCACGTTTCGCAGAACCTCGCTCCCGCGGGATTCTCGAATCCGCAATGTGCGCAGCGCATACGATCTTTCCCCGCCTAGTGCCTTCTCCTTGCTATAGGAACATTAGGCGGCGGACCGTCCGGCTGCAAGATTTAAGCCGCTTTCGCGCCCGGACCCGCACCGGCGCTGGCCGCCGGGTTGCTCGTCGTTTGCATCAGCGGCACGCGCGCGAACACTTCCGCGATCCAATCGGCGAACACGCGGACCTTGCGCGGCAAGTGGCGGTTGCGCGCGTACATGATCGAAATCGCCCGCGGCGGCGAGCAGTAGTCTTTCAGGACTTCGACAAGTTCGCCGTTTTCGAGGTAGTGGGCGAGGGGGAAGATCGCGCTCTTGAGCAGGCCGAGGCCGTGGAGGCCGCACGAAATGTAGACGTCGACGTCGTTCACGGCAATGAGACCGGGCATATCGACCGTCTCCACGACGCCGTTCACGACATAGTCCCAACCGCGCAGACGCCCCGTATTGCTCGAGACGTAATTGACGCCGACGTGATCGTGCAAATCCGCGATCGTCTTCGGCTCGCCGTACTTCTCGAGGTACGCGGGCGACGCGCAGGTAATACGCCGCATATTGCCGATGCGGCGCGCGACGAGCCCCGAATCCTCGAGTTCTCCCGTGCGAATCACGCAGTCGACGCCTTCTTCGACGATGTCGACTTGGCGGTCGCTCAGGCCCATCTCGATCTCGATGTCGGGATAGCGTTCGAAGAATTCGGGAAGCGCGGGGACGACGATCAGCTTGGCGACGAGCGCGGGCAGATTGACCTTCAGCCGCCCCTTCGGGCTCAGCTTCGCGTGCGTGAGTTCGGCTTCCATTTCGTCGACCTCGGCCAGCACGCGCATGCTGCGCTGGTAGTAGGCCTCGCCGTCGTCCGTGACGCTGATGCTGCGGGTCGTGCGATTGAGCAAACGCGCGCCCAAATGCGCTTCGAGCGCTTGCACCGTGCGCGAAACCTGCGGCGCGGCCAATTGCAGCGATTCAGCCGCTTTGACGAAGCTGTGCGACTCGACCACGCGCGTGAACACCTTCATTGCAAAGAAGCGGTCCATAAGCGACCTCCCTCCGTATCGATTTTTTTAGCAACGCGATTGATTGTCCGACTTTCGGCTAAGCCGCGCCGCAGCGTGCGCGACCCGTTCCGCCGGCGGCCGCCGATTGTTATCCCAGCCGCACCAATGAATTCCGGATTTGCGTATTTATCCGGGAAAGCCCTAAGCCTACACTGCCTTCACCTGCTGCACACAACCGTGTTCGCAGCCCTTTATAACAGTAGTCGGAGGTCGTCATCATGAACTCGCTCATCAAGCAAATCGCCGTTGCCGTTGCCCTTATCGCCCCGGTCGCTTCCTCGTTCGCTCAATCGAATCAGCCCGTGACGCGTGCGCAAGTGCGCGCCGATCTGGCGCGCGTCGAACAAGCGGGCTACAACCCGCACGACTGGATCCACTACCCGGAAAACATCCAAGCCGCCGAACAACGCGTCAGCGCGCAAGAGGGTGTAGCGCAAGCGGATACGAGCGGCTATGGGCCGAGCGTCTCCGGTTCGACGGAATCGGGCCGTAGCTCGACGGGCGGTGCGGTCAGCAGCTATTCGCCGCCGCTCTATCAACACAACAGCTACTAAGCATCGATCGCTAAGCAGCTAGGCCATTGGGCGATGTCTCTCGCGAGCATCGCCCAATCGTCGTAGCGGCTTCATCGCAGCGTCGTAGCGGGGCGAACGCGCGCCCACCTTCTCCGAGCCGCTGGGTTTCCCGGTGGTGTTTGCCCAGGCCATGTCGACCTGGGTTTTTTTCATGATGCGTGCGTCACAAATAAGTATTGGCCGATGCACCTGACGTGCATCGGCCAACGCGCTAAACAAGCATTAAATCAACATCAAGCGAGCGTGAGTGTCACGTCGATGTTGCCGCGCGTCGCGTTCGAATACGGGCAAACGTGGTGCGCCTTTTCGATGAGGGCTTCAGCCGCGGCGCGATCCATGCCCGGCAGCGAAATCTTCAGTTCGACTTCGATGCCGAAGCCGTTCGGAATCGCGCCGATGCCGACGCTGCCGTCGATCGACACGTCCTGCGGCAGCGCGATCTTGTCGCGCGCGGCCACGAACTTCATCGCGCCGATGAAGCAGGCGCTGTAGCCGGCCGCGAACAACTGCTCGGGGTTCGCGCCTTCGCCGCCGGCGCCGCCGAGTTCGCGCGGCGTCGTCAAACGCAGATCCAAGCCGCTGTCGGGCACGACGGCGCGGCCGTCGCGGCCGCCGGTTGCGCGAGCGTGAGCACGGTAGAGAACTTTTTCGATCGACATGATGTAGCTCCTATCAATGAGAGTGAATCAACGAGGGGTTGGGTCGGTCTACCCGGTAGAAGATAGGCCATTCCTACAAAACTGCCGGTTGCTTCAGGACAACTTGATGTTGTTCGATCCCTGCTATGCGGGCCGTTATTCTATCTATTAGAAGGTAGATAACTGGGCCGATTAAAAGGGCGCGAAACCACGCCCCGTCCTGCTTCGACTGCTCTACTTCGACAACTTGAACGACGCTTCAACTTCCTCGAGCCGGCCTTTCGCGCGAAACAAGCGGCTGGTCAATCCGGCGCCCTGCAGCGCCGCGAAAAACGCGCGTGCCGCTTGCTCGGGTTTGGCGCTCGTCGGCAATGTACCGTCGCGCCCGCCCTCCGCGAATACCTCCGCCAGCCAATTCTCGTTCGCTTTGAAGAACCCTTGCACTGCGAGACGAACGGGCTCCGGCAGCGTTTCGATGTCGGCGGCGAGCATTCCGCACAGGCAGATCTGATCGCCCTCGCCGAGCGTGCGGCCGAACATCTTCGCGAATTTCGCGAGCTTGCCTTCGGCCGGCAACGCGGCATCGATCGTTTGAACGGCGCCTTGCACTTCCTGCGTGTAGGCGTGAACGGCTTCGAGTACCAGATCGTCTTTCGACGGAAAGTAGTAATGAATGCTCGAAGTCTTCACGCCGACGAGCTCCGACAGATCCCGATAGCTGAATCCGTTGTAGCCGCGCAGCATCATCAGCGTGATCGCATGATCGATGATTTGCTCGCGCACCGTCTTCGTCGTTTCCATGGCACGCACTTTATCTACTGGTAGATAGATAGTCAAGCACTTTGTGCAATCGCTTCGCCGTCAGTCTTCGGCGCGCGGCTCCGGCGCGTGATGGCGGCGCTTGTCTTCGTACATCGCCGAATCGGCTTCGCGCAGCATGTCTTCGATGCGCTCGCCGCGGTCGCAGGTGGCCCAGCCCATCGAGAAGCTCAACGCCGGCCCCGAGTAGAACTGATTGTTCAGCTCTACGATCTGACGAATGCTGTCGGCAATCACTTCCGTTTCGCGTTCGTTCGCGCCGGGCAGCAGCACGGCGAATTCGTCTCCGCCGATGCGCGCCGCTTGATACGGCTTGTGGATCGCCTTGGCGAGCACTTCGCCCGCGCGCCGCAGCAGCGCGTCGCCGGCTGCGTGGCCGAGCTGATCGTTAACCGTTTTGAGGTGGTTCAAATCGACGATGATCGCGCTGACGGGGAAGGGGCCTTTGCGCTCGAGGCGGTTCAGTTCGTCGACATAGAACGAGCGGTTCTTCAGCTTCGTCAGCACGTCGTGCTTGCCGAGGTATTCGAGGTAGGCCTCGGCTTTCTTGCGCGCGGTGATGTCGGTCAACGCGAGCAGCACGAGATCCCATTCGCGTTCGTGGCCGGGAAACACCGAGAACTGCAGATGCAAGTGCACTTCGTTGCCGTCGAGCGAATAGTTCAGCACTTCGCGCTGCTGGAACAGACGTCCGTCCCATAGCTCGATCAACTGCTCGCGGAAGTGAGGGCGCATATCGTCGCGGAACACTTCGGGCAGGCGGCCGAGCAGCGCCGCTTTGTCATCGGCCTTGAACAAATCGATCGTGTGGCGGTTGACGTCGAGCACGACGATCTCGGCCATGCAGCGCTCGACGAACTCCGGATGCACGTCCGTGAACGTGCGGAAATCCATGATGCCTTGCTCGCGCACTTCGTCGATGAGCGCCTTGATGCGGCGGAAATCCTCGATCCAGAGCGAGACGGGGGCGTGCTCGAACAGCCCCTGCGCGTATTCATGGCTCGCGGTTGCGCGCCGGCGCGCGTCTTCGAGATCGGTGATGTCGTCGATGGCGACGAGCACGCGATCCCACGACGCTTCATGCCCGGGCAGGATCAGCCCTTTGAGCAGGATGTCGAGCCGGCGCCCGTCCAGCCGGTAGTTGACGCTCTTGCTCTCGAACGACAAGCTGCCCGACCACATTGTCTCGAGCTCCTCGATGTGCGCCTCGAGCATGTCGTCGCGCAGCACGTCGCCCAGGCGCGCCGACAGTTCGTCGAAATCGCGCGCACCGTACATCTCGAGCGTGCGGCGGTTGACCTTGAGCACGCGGATGCAGGCCGAACATTGCGCGACGCGGCGCGTATCCGCCGTGAGGAACGCGCGCAGGTCCGTCACGCCCTCGCTGCGCCAGGTCTCGAACAGGGCGCGCAAGCTGCTGTAGTCCTCGATCCATAGCGAGGTGGGCGTCAGGTCGAACAGGTCGACGGGGGCTGCGCTCGTGGTATCGAGGGCGGTTCCTGTGTTGGGCGTGGCCGGTTTCATTAGGGTCTAGGGTCGCTTTCGGCGATGTGCATCGGGGGATGCGGCGATGCCGCGTGTTAGTTCTCGTCTCGGTTAACGGCCGATCGCCGTCGAAGCTGTAGGGCTAGATCTCCGCTAGTTTCCCTCGTGCATGGACAGCTTGAGGGTGGCCGCTTCGAGCATCGCCGTTACGTCGTCGAGCGAAGGTGCGACGTATTCGTCGATGCGCCGCATATACGGCGTAGTCAGCGCGGCGATCGCGTGGCCCGACGGGCCGAGGATCGGGAACGACACATCGGTCACGCCGAACGTCTGCGCGCTGTCCTTGCGCAAGTGGCCGCGCGCGCGGATGGCGGCGAAGGTCGAGGCCAACGCCGCCTCGTCGAGCGCGATTTCCCCTTTGACCTTCGTGTGCTCGTCGAGCATGCGCGAGCGCTCGGCCTCGCTCTGGAACGCCAGCATCACTTGCCCCGAGGCGGTATCGATCAATCCCACACGCGAGCCGAGACGAATCGACAGCCCCCACGTGCCCGGGCCGTCGACCTGCGCGATCACGAGCAAATTGCCGCGGTCGTAGACGGTCAGATGAACCGACTGCTCGGCTTCGTCGGCGAAGGACTGCATGACGGGCAGCGCCGCGGCAATGAAACGATTCATCGGGGGGTGGCGGTGCGCGAGCGCGAACAGCTTCAGGCTCAGCGAATAGCGATCGCCGCCCGAGGAACGTACGACGTATTGACGCACGACGAGCCGTTCCAGCATGCGATAGATCTCGCTCGCGTTGCGTCCTAGCGCTTTCATGATTTCGGCTCGCGTGAGCCCGTCCTTTTGCTCCGACAGCAATTCAAGGATGTCGAGCCCTTTGTCGAGCGCGGGAGCGCGGTAGCGCTCGGCTTCGTCGAGCGCGGCCTCGGGAGCGGCGTCGCTCGGATTCGGTGACTTGGCGGGTTTCACAGGCAGTGTCGTCTCAAGGCGTCTCAGGGCATTAGGTCGGGCATGAACCAACCCGGGCTAAGGGAAAACACGGGCGAGCGTCGCGCTTGACGTTCGATCGTCCGTATATGAATAATATGTTCATCCATGAATGCGTGCATCGGTTCATCGATGCGCTAGCAGCGCTCGCGGTGCGACGCACGCCGGTCGCATCCCATTGCCCGAAAACAGCAGCATAACTAAGCCGACGAAGAGCGGAATACAAGATCGGGACGGATCGTTCCGTTCCGTTGCGTCTTGCCGACGCATCACCGCGAAGCATGGAGCCCGAGTAGCGCGCCAAAACGCCGAATCGGGCCAGGAGACGACTATGACATCGAGCATCGAACCGGTTGACGCCGGGCAGTGGGCAGTTCGTGCAGTTCGTTGTGTTTCGCCGCGCATGCGGCGGGGAGGCGTGGCGGTGGCGGCCGCGTTCGCCATGGTCGGCGCGATGGGGATGGCAGCCCCGGCAGCGCATGCCGCGGGCGCCGAAATCGGCGCCAACTTGCCGTTGCTGACGTCGCCGTTCTGGCAGGCGTACAACAACTATCTGCCGCAATACGCCAAGAAGCTGGGCCTTAACATGCTCACGCCCGTGAACTCGAACGGCGATCCGGCCCAGCAGATCACCGACATCAACAATCTGCTCAATCAGGGCGTCAAGGGCATCGTAACGGGGCCGCTCGATTCCGCGGCCATCAGCCGCGCGCTCGATGCCGCCGCGGCGAAGAATGTGCCGGTCGTCGCCGTCGACGTCGCGCCGACGCAAGGCAAGGTCGCGATGGTCGTGCGCGCCGACAATCGCGCCTACGGCGAGAAAGCCTGCAAGTACATCGGCGATCACGTGTCGTCCGGCAAGGTCGTTCAGATCATGGGCGATCTCGCGTCGGTCAACGGCCGCGACCGGTCGGAGGCGTTCCGCTCCTGCGTCAAGGATCATTATCCGAAGCTGAAAGTGCTCGAAATTCCGGCCGCGTGGAAGGGCGACGTGGCGGCCTCCGCGCTCGACAGCCTGTTGACGGCGAACCCGGACGTCAAGGGTATTTATATGCAAGCGGGCGGCGTCTATCTGTCGCCGACGCTGCAGACGTTGCGCCGCAAACACCTGTTGTTCAAGGCCGGCGATCCCAAGCACATCGTCATCGTCAGCAACGACGGCATTCCGCAAGAATTCGACGCGATCCGCAAGGGCGAGATCGATGCGACCGTTTCCCAGCCTGCCGACAGCTACGCGAAGTACGGCCTCTGGTACATGAAGGAAACGCTCGCGGGCAAGACGTTCAAGCCGGGTCCGACCGACCACGACAGCACGATCATCCAGCTTGCGCCGGGGATTCTCGAAGACGAACTGCCGGCGCCGCTCGTGACGAAGGCGAACGTCGACGACAAGAATCTTTGGGGCAATACGCTCAAGTGAGGTGACAAGTCATCGAGCCATTGAGCCATCGAGCTGTCTGTCCGAGCGTGTTTGCGCGTTGGCATGTCCACACGTGGGCGTGTCCACACGTTGTCGTTCGCGCAAGCACGCCGGACATCGAACCATCGATTGATGCGAGCCGATATGGGAGCCGTTCCTCTCTTTAGCGAAGTAGCCGGGCAGCAGGCGCTGCCCGTTGTCGAAGCACTCGGCGCGACCAAGCGCTTCGGCTCGACGACAGCGCTGGCCGACGTCAGCCTGCGCGTGATGCCGGGCGAGTCGCATGCGCTCGTGGGCCGCAACGGCGCGGGCAAATCGACGCTCGTGTCGCTGCTCACGGGCTTGCGCAAGCCCGATCAGGGCGAAATCCGGTTCGGCGGCGAGGCCGCTCCGCCGCTGGCCGATCGCGATGCCTGGCGCGAGCGCGTGGCCTGCGTCTATCAGCATTCGACCGTCATTCCCGATCTCAGCGTGGCCGAGAATCTGTTCGTGAATCGGCAGCCTGGGCGGCGCGGCATCATCGATTGGCGTGCCATGCGGCGCGAAGCGCGCGCGCTGCTCGATCACTGGCACATCGACGTGCGCGAGGATGCCCGCTGCGGCGCGCTGGGCGTCGAGGCGCGGCAGCTCGTCGAAATTGCGCGGGCGCTTTCGCACGGCGCGCGCTTCATCATCCTCGACGAGCCCACGGCGCAGCTCGACGGAGACGAGATCCAGCGGCTCTTTCGCCGCATCGAAGAGCTGCAGAAAGAAGGCGTCACGTTCCTCTTCATTTCGCATCATCTGCAAGAGGTCTATGAGATCTGCCAAGCCGTCACGGTCCTGCGCGATGCGCGCCGGATCTTGACGTCAGGTGTCGAGCGGCTGCCGAGAGAGGCGCTCATCGAAGCAATGACGGGCGAGGCCGGCGGTGTGGCGTGCGCCGATGCCGCTTCCCGTGCGCCGCTGGACGAGGTGCCCGTTGCCCTTGACGTCGCCGCGCTGAGCGGCGAGGACTTCGACGAGGTGTCGTTCAACGTGCGCCGCGGCGAGGTGGTCGGATTGGCGGGCGCCACCAGCAGCGGGCGCACGAGTGTCGCCGAAGCGATCGCCGGGCTGCGCCGCCCGCGTGCTGGGGCCGTGCGCGTCTCGGCGAACGAGGGCGGGGCGAGCGTCACGCTGCCGTACGGCGATGTGCCCGCCGCGCTCGATGCCGGTGTCGGCTGCGTGCCGAAGGACCGGCATAGGGAAGGGCTGGTACTCACGCAGTCGATCGCCGAGAACGCGACGATGACGCTCGTGCGCAAGCTCGCGCGGTTCGGGTTCGTGCGGCCTTCGTTGAAGGCGCGGCTCGCAACCGATGCGATCGATGCGCTCGGTATCGTCGCTCAAGGACCGCTCGCGCCCGTATCGGGACTGTCGGGCGGAAATCAGCAAAAAGTCGTCATGGCGCGGGCACTCGCGACCGATCCGCGCGTGCTCGTGCTGATCGATCCTACCGCCGGCGTCGACGTGAAGTCGAAGGAAGCGCTGCTGGCCATGGCCGAACGCGCGCGGGAGCAAGGGCGCGCCGTTGTTGTCGCCAGCGGCGAACTCGACGATCTGCGCGGCTGCGACCGCGTGCTCGTCATGTTCCGAGGCCGCATCGTCGAGGAGTTTTCGGCCGGGTGGCTTGACCACGAATTGATCGCATCGATCGAAGGAGTCGATCTCAATGAAGCCTAGTCTGTCGAGTTCGGGCACGCAGGCCCGCGCGGCCGGATTCGCCGTCGCGGGAGCAAGCCAAACGCGCGGCCCGCGGATCGAGTTGGCGCGCTGGCGCGATTTGGCGCTGGTGCCCGCGCTCGTGTTGCTCATCGCCATCGGCGCTTGGGTCAGCCCGAGCTTTCTGACGCGCGCCAACCTGGACAGCGTGCTCGGCGCATCGGCGGCGCTCGCGCTCGTCGTGCTCGCCGAATCGCTGATCGTCATCGTCGGCAAGTTCGACTTGTCGCTCGAATCGACCGTGGGCTTCGCACCCGCGCTCGGTGCCATGCTCGTCATGCCCGCGGCCTCGAACGGCTTCGGCTGGCAATGGCCGCCGTTCGCAGGGCTCCTCGCCATCGTCGCCGTGGGCGCGCTGATCGGCTGGATCAACGGGCTGCTCGTCGTGCGGCTGCGCTTGAACGCCTTCATCGTCACGCTGGCCATGCTGATCGTCTTGCGCGGCATGCTCGTGGGCGCGACCAAAGGCGGCACGCTGTTCGACATGCCGTCCTCGTTCTTCGCGCTGGCGACGGTCACCGTGCTCGGGCTGCCGCTGTCGGTATGGCTGGCCGCGGCGGCATTCGCTTTCGCTGCCTTCATGCTGCGCTATCACCGCATCGGCCGCGCGCTGTATGCGATCGGCGGCAATGCGCAGGCGGCACGCGCGGCCGGGATTCGCGTCGAGCGTGTCGTCTGGGGCGTGTTCGTGCTCGGCAGCGCGCTTGCCTCGATCGGTGGGCTGATCGTGACCGGCTATGTCGGCGCGATCAACGCCAATCAAGGCAACGGCATGATCTTCACGGTGTTCGCGGCGGCCGTGATCGGCGGCATCTCGCTGGACGGCGGCAAGGGGACGATGTTCGGCGCGCTCACGGGGGTGCTGCTGCTCGGCGTCGTGCAGAACCTGCTGACGCTGGCCCAGGTGCCCTCGTTTTGGATTCAGGCGATCTACGGCGCCATCATTCTCGGCTCGCTGATGATCGCTCGCGTGGCCGGTAGTCAGGAGTAACCCAGCATGACACTCGATTCCCGGCTGCTGCTGCTTTCTCCCGAGGACAACTGCCTCATCGCCGCGGCGACGCTCGAGGCCGGCACCTCGGTTGCGATGGAGGGCGAGACGGTCGTGCTCGCCACGACGATCGCCCTCGGACACAAACTCGCGCGGCATGCCTTGTCGGCCGGCGAGAAGATTCTGCGCTACGGCGCACCGATCGGGCACGTCACGCGCGACGTCGCGAAGGGCGAGCATCTGCATACGCACAACCTCGAAAGCGACTATCTGCCCACGTACACGCTCGACGCCGGCCACGCCTTCGTCGGGCAAAACGAATCCTGACTTGTCAGGCTTTTCAGGCGAAACGATCATGAACGAGATTCACACCGATTCCGCGCCGCTCCTCGGCTATCCGCGCAGCGACGGGCGCAAGGGAATCCGCAACGTCGTTGCCGTCGCCTATCTGGTCGAATGCGCGCATCACGTGGCCAGCGCGATCGTCACGCAGTTCGCGCCGCGGTTCGGCGATGACGATTTCGACGCGGTCAATGCGCACGATGCCGAGCCCGAGGTTCATTTGATCGGCTTTCCCGGCTGCTATCCGAACGCCTATGCGCAGAAGATGCTCGCGCGGATCGCGACGCACCCGAACGTCGGGGCGGTCCTGTTCGTCTCGCTCGGCTGCGAGAGCATGAACAAGCACCATCTGGCGGACGTCGTGCGCGAGAGCGGACGGCCCGTCGAAGTGCTGACGATTCAGGAGAAGGGCGGCACGCGCAGCACGATCGCACGCGGCGTCGAGTGGATCAAGCAAGCGCGCGCCACGCTCGCCGCCATGCGTCCCGTTCCGATGCGGTTCGACGAACTCATCGTCGGCACGGTATGCGGCGGTTCCGACAGCACGAGCGGCATCACGGCGAATCCGGCCGTCGGGCGCGCCTTCGATGCGATGATCGAGCGCGGCGCGGCGTGCGTATTCGAGGAGACGGGCGAGCTCGTCGGCTGCGAATATCACATGAAGTCGCGCGCGGCGAGGCCGGAGCTCGGCGACGCGATCGTCGCCTGCGTCGAGAAGGCCGCGCGCTACTACACGATCATGGGGCATGGCAGCTTCGCCGTCGGCAACGCGGACGGAGGGCTCACGACGCAAGAGGAGAAATCGCTCGGCGCGTACGCGAAAAGCGGGGCGTCTCCGATCGTGGGCATCGTCAAGCCCGGTGACATCCCGCCCACCGGCGGTCTCTACCTGCTCGACGTCGTTCCGGACGGCGAACCGCGATTCGGCTTCCCGAACATCAGCGACAATGCCGAGATCGGCGAGCTGATCGCCTGCGGCTGCCACCTCATCTTGTTTACGACGGGGCGGGGCTCCGTCGTCGGATCGGCGGTGTCGCCGGTCATCAAAGTTTGCGCGAACCCGTCCACGTATCGCAATCTATCGGGCGACATGGACGTCGACGCGGGGCGGATCCTGGAGGGGCGCGCAACGCTCGACGAAGTCGGCCGAGAAGTCTTCGACCTCACGATGGCATTGGGACGCGGCGAGCGATCGAAGTCGGAAATGCTTGGGCATCAGGAGTTCATCTTGACCTACAAAGCGTTCGAACCGATCGGCCCCGGCTGCCTGCCGATCGTACCGGCAACGGCCGCGCGGGTGAGCGCATGAGCGGCGATGACCTCGCAGGCAGCGGCATCGGCTTGAAGCGGCGCATCGGCCGCACCTCGCTCGAGGTCACCGCGCTTGGCCTCGGTTGCGCGGGCCTTGGCGGCTTGTATCGAGACGTAGGCGAAATCGATGCGCGCGCAACGATCGATGCCGCGTGGGAAGCCGGCGTTCGGCTGTTCGATACGGCGCCTTTCTACGGCTATACGAAGAGCGAGCATTACGTCGGGGCTGCGCTGCGGGAGCGCGAACGCGATGCCTACGTGCTGTCGACGAAGGCCGGCCGGATCATGCGGCCCGATCGCGGCGAGCACGCACGCGCGCCGCGCGACGGCTGGGCGCGTCCGCTGCCGTATGCGCCCGTCTACGACTACACCTATGACGGCATCCTGCGCTCGTTCGACGATAGCCTGCAGCGGCTCGGCGTCGCCCGCATCGATATCCTGCTCGTGCACGACATCGGCACCGTCACGCACGGCGAGCGCAACGCGCATTACTGGCGTCAACTGAGCGAAGGCGGATTCAGGGCGCTCGACACGCTGCGTACGTCGGGCGCGGTGCGGGCAGTGGGGCTCGGCGTGAACGAGGAAGCCGCCGTGCTCGATGCCATGCGCGAATTCGACATCGACTGCGCACTGTTGGCTGGCCGCTATACGCTGCTCGAGCAGCGCACCCTCGATACGCTGCTGCCCGAATGCGAACGGCGCGGGGTGTCGATTCTCGTCGGCGGGGCGTTCAATTCGGGCATCCTCGCACGCGGCGTGCGGCACCTGCGCGCGGCGCCGGACGAACATTCGAGTGCGCTCAAGTTCAACTACGGCGAAGCGCCGGCCGACGTCGTCGAGCGCGTTGCGCGGATCGAGGCTGTTTGCGAGGCCCATGACGTGGCGCTGCCGAGCGCCGCGCTGCGCTTTCCCTATGCGCACGGCGCGGTGGCGAGCGTGTTGACGGGGGCGTGCAGTGCCGACGAACTCAAGCGGAACGTCGAGGCTTTTACGGCGCGGATTCCGGCCGCACTGTGGAAGGCATTGCGCGCCGAAGGGCTGTTGGACGCGCGGGCGCCGGCGCCCGATGCTTGAGGCTTGAGGCTTGATCCGCGATTCCGACGCGCAACCGACTTAGAGACCGAGAGACCTCAACCGGGCCACGATGGACACGATCGACGCACATCAGCACTTCTGGCAACTCGAGCGCGGAGACTACGGCTGGCTCACGCCGGCGCTCACGCTGCTCTATCGGGATTTCTTGCCGCGGGATCTGCGGCCGCTCGCGCAAGAGGCAGGCGTGTCGCGCAGCATCGTCGTTCAAGCCGCGCCGACACTCGCCGAAACGCGCTATCTGCTCGATCTGACGCGCGACGATCCGACGATCGCGGGGGTGGTCGGCTGGGTCCCGCTCGACGATCCCGATGCGTCTTCGCTCATCGACGAATTCGCGCGCGAGCCGAAGTTCAAGGGTGTGCGGCCAATGCTGCAGGACTTGTCCGACGACGGCTGGATCGCGCGCTCGGATCTCGATCGCGCTATCGAGGCGTTGATCCGTCTCGGGCTCGTCTTCGATGCGCTCGTATTGACGCGCCATCTCCCGCATCTGATCCCGTTCGCACGCCGGCATCGGCGCTTGCGGATCGTCGTCGATCACGGCGCGAAGCCGCCGATCGAAGGCGGCGCGGCCGGCTGGCAGCCATGGGCCGACGGCGTCGCCGAACTCGCGGCGCTGCCCAATGTCTTCTGCAAGATGTCGGGCTTGGTGACCGAAGCCGCGATACCCTGTACCGATGCCATGCTCGAACCTTATCTCGCGCATCTTGTCGAGCATTTCAGCGCCGCGCGGACGATGTGGGGCAGCGATTGGCCCGTCGTCGACATGAACGGCGGCTATCTCGCCTGGCATGCGTGCGCGACGCGTTTCGCCGAGCGCCTGAAGCCCAACGAGCGTGCCGCGCTGTTCGGCGGCACCGCGCGCGCCTGCTATGGTCTTTGAATGTCTTCCATCGACGGAGTCCCGCTAAGCATGACCGCCACAGCCCAGAACTTTCCCGAACCGCCCGCCAAACGCCTGGCCGGCAAGACGGCGCTCGTCACGGCCGCCGCCCAAGGCATCGGCCGCGCGTGCGCGGAGCGTCTCGCCCAAGAGGGCGCGCGCGTGATCGCCACCGACATCCGGCTCGACTTGCTTGCCGATGCGCCGTTCGAATCGCGCCTGCTCGACGTGCGCGACGGCGCGGCGATCGCGGCGCTGGCCGAGTCGATCGGCGCGATCGACGTGCTCGTCAATTGCGCGGGCTTCGTGCATGCGGGCTCGGTGCTCGAATGCACCGACGCAGATTGGGATTTCGCGTTCGATCTGAACGTGAAGTCGATGTATCGCACAATACGAACGTTTCTGCCCGCGATGCTCGAGCGCGGCGGCGGCTCGATCGTCAACCTGGCGTCGGCGGCCTCGAGCGTCAAAGGGGTGCCGAACCGCTTCGTCTACGGCACGTCGAAGGCGGCCGTGATCGGTCTCACGAAGGCGGTGGCGGCCGATTTCGTCACGCGCGGGATCCGCTGCAACGCGATTTGCCCGGGCACCGTGGCATCGCCGTCGCTGAGCGCGCGCATCGCCGAGCAAGCGCAGGCGCAGGGCAAGTCGGTGGCCGAAGTCGAGGCCGCGTTCGTCGCGCGCCAGCCGATGGGGCGGATCGGCCGGCCTGAGGAGATCGCGGCGCTGGCCGCTTACCTCGCGTCGGATGAAGCGGGATTCACGACCGGGCAGATTCATTTGATCGACGGCGGCTGGTCGAATTGAGCGACGCACATGCCGTGGTGCACTGCAGCACCTAGTGATGAGTGCCTTAGTGATTTATCTTTGGAGTCGAGCAACAGCATGAAGCTTCTTCGATATGGCCCGAAGGGCCAGGAAAAACCGGGGCTCGTCGATGCCGACGGCGTGATGCGCGATCTGTCGTCGGTCGTCGACGACATCGCGGGCGACGTGCTCGGCGATGCCAGCCTCGCGCGGCTGCGCGGCATCGATGCATCGACGCTGCCGCGCTTGCCGGACGGAGCCCGCATCGGCGCCTGCGTCGGGCGCGTGGGCAAGATGGTCTGCATCGGGCTGAACTACGCCGACCACGCGGCGGAATCGAACCTGCCCATCCCGACGGAGCCGGTCGTCTTCAATAAGTGGACGAGCGCGATCGTCGGCGCGAACGACGACGTCGAAATCCCGCGCGGCTCCACGAAGACGGACTGGGAGGTCGAGCTGGGCGTCGTCATCGGCAAGGCCTGCAAGAACGTCGAAGCGGCCGACGCGCTCGATTACGTGGCGGGTTACTGCGTCGTCAACGACGTTTCCGAGCGCGAATGGCAGATCGAGCGCGGCGGCCAGTGGGACAAGGGCAAGGGCTTCGACACGTTCGGCCCGATCGGGCCCTGGCTCGTCACGCGCGACGAGGTGCCCGATCCGCAGCAGCTCGGCTTGTGGCTCGAGGTGGACGGGCATCGCTATCAGAACGGCAATACGCGGACGATGATTTTCAACGTCGCCGAGGTCGTTGCCTACCTGAGCCGCTGCATGAGCCTGCAGCCCGGCGATGTCATCTCCACGGGCACGCCGCCCGGCGTGGGGCTTGGGATCAAGCCGACGCCGGTCTATTTGAAGGCGGGGCAGACGATGCGGCTCGGCATCGACGGGCTCGGCGAGCAGCGGCAACGGACGGTGCAGGCGGAGTAAGCCGCCTGCTAGCGTGCGCCTGCAGCCGTTGCAGAACGGCTGCAGGCGCCACACCCTTTCGCCTTGGGCGATCCAAGCTGAGGTACCGCGGGCTAGGCGGGGTTACACCCGCCCGAGCGCGTCGAGATTGACGATGCGAATCCGCTTGCCGTGCGTTTGCAAAAGCCCCTCTCTCTGGAATTTCGAGAACATGCGGCTCACGGTTTCGAGCTTCATGCCGAGAAAGTTGCCCATCTCTTCGCGCGTCATCCGCAGGTTGAATTCGGCGGCCGAGTAGCCGCGCGCCTTCATGCGGCTCGACAAGTTGAGCAAAAAGGCAGCGACGCGCTGCTCCGCGCTCATCGTGCCGAGCAGCATCATCAGCGACGATTCGCGGACGATCTCGCCGCTCATCATCCGCAGCACTTGTTGCTGAAGGCTCTTCGACTCGGCGCACATCGATTCGAGCAGCGCGTAGGGAATGATGCAGACGCTGCTGTCCTCGATCGCGATCGCGTCGCTGCTGTGGCTTTCGGTGCAGACACCGTCGAGCCCGAGTACTTCGCCGGCCAAATGGAAGCCCGTGACTTGCTCGCGGCCGTCGCGATGCATGACGACGGTCTTGAACGAACCCGCTCGGATTGCATAAATGCTCTGGAACGGATCGTTTGCGCGATAGATCGCATCGCCGCGCTTGATGAGGCGCGTCGCACTGACGATCGAATCGAACCGCGACAACTCCTGCGCGTTCAGCGCTTGCGGCATGCAGGCCGAGCGCATCGAGCAGCTGCCGCATTGCTGCGCCGGACGGCTGGATGCCGCCTTCCCGCTGACGTGGGCCGAGGCGGGGACCGATGCCGGCGCGATATCGTCGGCGAAGGTTGCTTCGTTGAACATACGACCTCCTGGGCGGACTGCACACGGGCAAGACGGCGGGGGAGCCCTTTTCTTGATTCGCAGTATCGGAGGTCGGACGCTATAAAGAAATCGGCGGCGTATGAAACTGCGGTAAGCCTTGATGAAGGTTTGTAAGGATTGTCCTACATCAACGTGTGGCGAAGTTTCGCGTTTAGCCGGAGATCGGCCATGGGCGGGGCGCTGCGCCACGTCGACGCAGTGCGCACGCGTTATGCGCCTAATTAGCGCCGCCTGCGGTCAGGTGTGAAAAGCAGGCCTCGAGCCTGGGAGGACACGTCATGTACAAGCGGATTCTCGCTGCCGTCGACGGCAGCCGCGCCGCGCGTCTTGCGCTCGACGAGGCGCTGAAGATCGCGAAGGCCTCGGATGGAGAAGTCATTGCGGTATTCGTCGTCGAGCACACGTCGCAACTCGTCGATGTAGCGGCCATCTATACGTCCGATCAAAGCGCGGACGGCGGCCGGGTGGACGCGGCGACCGCCGCGCTCGAGGACGCGCGGACGGCGCTCAGCGAGCAGGGCGTGAATGGGATGACGCGCGCGGTGGATGCCTACGGGGACGGAATCGCCGAGGTGATTTCGCGCACGGCCGACGAGTGCGAAGCCGATTTGATCACCATGGGTACGCATGGGCGGCACGCTAAGCGCCGCATGCTGCCGGGCAGCGCGGCGCAAGGGCTCCTGCGGTTGGCGCATGTGCCCGTGCTGCTCGTGCGGCACGACGCCGAGGCCGAGGAGCAGTTGGGCGATATCGTCTGATGTTTCGCCGCTTTCGGTTAAGCGCGAGGCCCTGCCGTGATCCGGATCAAGCGATCTGTGCTGCGCAATCGCTTACCGATGACTCGCATGTTCTAGCCAAAACGCCCGCAAGGCGGGATGGACGGTTTCCCGCCACCTCGGCCCGGTGAACAAGTCGTAGTGATCGCAGTCGCCGATGGTCATACGCATTCGCATCGTATCGGGTACGGCGGCGCAAACGGCGTGCGCCGCGTGCGTCTGGTCGGCCCCGGCGATGTCGTCGCGGTCGCCTTCGACAGTACAGAGCGCCGTCGCCGTCAACGCCTCCGGCAACACGCGGCGCGTGCCGACGGACCATGTTCCGCGAGCCAGCCGCTGCTCCTGAAAGACGATCCGCAGCGTGTCGAGGAAGTAGTCTTCGTCCATGTCGAGCACGGCGGAGTACTCCTTGAGCGAACGCAGGCTGGCTGCGGCGGCACGGGCATCGCCCGACATGCGGCTCGTCCAATATCGCGATTCGAGCGCCATCTGGCGATGCGGATGAGCGGAGACGATCGCCGCATGCTGGACATACCCGGGGTAGATCCGTCGCCCCGCGCCGGCGTAGAGGGGCGGCACGGTATCGATGACGGTATGGCGGAACCATTCGATGTCGTGCGTCGCCGCGAGGCGGTCGATCATCGTCGGATGCAGGCGTGCGTCGATCGGCCCCCCCATCAACGTGATGCTCAGCGGTGCCAGCCCGCTGTCCGAGGCCGCGATCAACGCCGCCGCGGCCAATGCCGGCGGAGCGGCTTGGCAGACTGCGAGCACGTGCACGCCGCGTTCGGCGAGCGCGCACAGGAACCGTTCGACGATGAGCACGTAGTCGCTCAGGCCGAAGCGGCCTTGCGCGAGCGGGACATCGCGCGCGTCGGCCCAATCGGTGACATACACGTCGGCGTCTTCGAGCAGCGTCTCCACCGTTTCGCGCAGCATCACGGCGTGGTGGCCGGCGAGCGGCGTGACGAGCAGCACGCCGGCCGACCCTAGCGCGCCCGCGGCATCGGCATCCTCCAAGGGAAGATCGGCGGTTCGCCCCCGAGACCGAGAGGCGGCGGCCACGTCTTTATGTGTCTTACTTCCACGCTCGATCGGCACCGCATCGAATTCCCGCGTGAATCGGCGCAGCGCGCAAAACGGCGTCCGATCGACGACGGCCTCGCTCACGGGCACGGTCCGCCCGCCAATTCGCACCGAGTCGATCGCGAACGGCGGCGGTTCGGGCGGCGCTTGCAGGAGCCGGTAAAGCCAGTCGCACCCGGGCAGCGCGACGCTCGCCAAGCGGGCGTCGCCACGATAGGGCGCATCGGCGTGGTCCTCGGCCGCTTGCGCGGGCGAGGCACCCCACGGCGCGCTGGCGAACGCGGCCCATGCGTCGAACGAGCGCATCATCGCGCGCTGGGTTTCTAGCCACTGGTAGAGCATGTCGCCTCCGGCCGGGCGATGCGCCGCGAGCCGTTCGCGGCGCCACGGCGTCGCTCGAGGCGCGCCGGATTGGGGAAAATCGCGGGCGAGTCTTGCGGCCCCGCGTCGCGGCGCAAGCGGCCGCGCGCCTATTGTGCGGACGGCCGGTAGCGGCTGGCAACCCCATTGATCATAGACGTCCGCCCATCTTCGAGGGTGAGGTTGCCGCGTAACCTAACGAACACCAACATAGGTAGACCTTTCGGTTAATCCTCGCTCAAGTGGACTCTGCCCGGTCCAAATTGCCGAGTCGGGCCGCACCTGTTGTACTATTGGACGTTTTTGTCCAACGAACCCGATCACGCATGCTCGATTACTTTCGCAACCATCAGCGCTTGATGATGCTTCTGCTCGTCCTCCTCATCGTGCCGGGGCTGGGTGTTCTAGGTATACAAGGCTTTCGCGGTTTTTTCGATGACAGTGCGAACGTCGCGAGCGTGAATGGACACAAGATCACCCGCGTGGAATTCGACGATGCCATGCGGCAGCAGATGGATCAGGCCCGCCAGTACCTCGGTTCGCAGTTCGATGCCAAGGCACTCGATACACCTGAGCGCCGCCGCGATCTGCTCGACAACCTGATTCAGCAGCGTGCCCTGGCCGACGAAACCCAGCGCGAACATCTGACGGCATCGGACGACGCCGTGCGCCGCGCGCTGCTCTCGGATCCGGTCGTCGCGTCGCTGCGCAAGCCCGACGGATCGATCGACATCGATCGCTATAAGCAGCTGCTCGCGATGCAGGGCATGACCCCTGAACAATACGACGAGCGTGTCCGCTACGGCCTGGCCATGGAGCAGATCCCGCAAAGCATCGAGACGAGCGCGTTCACGCCGAAGTCCTTGGCCGAACGGATCGCGCAGCTCGCCGAGGCGCAGCGCACCGTGCAATCGCTCGTGTTGCATGCCAGCGATTACGTGTCGAAGGTGCAGCCTACCGACGCCCAGCTGACGGCCTACTACACGGCTCACAGCGCCGATTTCGCCACGCCCGCGACGGCCACGATCGACTACCTCGTGTTGTCGCCGGCCACGCTCGCGAGCGGTGCCGCGCCGAGCGACGCCGATGCGAAGCAGTACTACGACCAGAACGTGGCGCACTACACGACGCCGCGTGAGGTGCGTGTGAGCCAGATCCTGATCACGTCGCCGAAGACGGCGAGCCCGGCGGACGACGCCAAGGCAAAGGCCAAGGCCGAAGAGGTGCTGGCCGAGATCAAGGCGCATCCGGATCAATTCGCTCAAATCGCGCAGAAGGAATCGCAAGATCCCGGCTCGGCAGCAAAGGGCGGCGATCTGGGCTGGTCGACGAGCGGCGTCCTGACGGGCGAGAAGACATTCGATGCGGCGGCGATGGCGCTGAACAAGGGTGATGTGAGCAGCGTCGTGCATTCGTCGTTCGGCTATCACATCATCAAGGCGACCGACGTCAAGCCGGCCACGACGAAGCCGTTCGACGACGTGAAGGCCTCGATCCTCAGCGATCTGAAGACGCAGGCCGGCGCGAAGGCGTTCAGCGACGATTCCGACGGCTTCACGTCGACGGTCTACGAGCAGGCCAAGAGCCTGAAGCCGGCCGCCGATAAATACAAGCTGACGGTTCAGACGGCTACGGTCACGCCCACGCCGAATGCGAAGCTGCCTCCGGACAGCCCGCTCAACAATCCCAAGTTCTTGGCCGCGGTGTTCGCGAACGATTCGGTCACGAACCACAACAACACGCAGGCGATCGACGCCGGCAACAGCACGCTGATCGCCGCGCACGTGACCGACTTCAAGCCGGCTGCCACGCCGCCGCTCGCGTCGATCAAGGATGCGGTGCGCGCGAAGTACGTGGCCGAGCAGGCAGACGAGCTGGCCCGCAAGGACGGCGAGGCCAAGCTGGCCGATCTGCAAAAGTCGAAGTCGACCGCCGGCTTCAGCCCCGAGCAGAAGGTCTCGCGCAGCGATGCGCAAGGCGTTTCGCCGCTTGCGCTCGGCCCGATCTTCAAGGTCGACGACAGCAAGCTGCCCGGTTATGTCGGCGTCGATCTCGGCAACGACGGCTACGCGATCTACCGCGTCAATTCCGTGGTGCCGCCGGCGCCGATCGATGCGCCGCGCCTCGCGGCCGCGCAGCGCGAACTCGCGCAAGTCGACGCGCAAGCGCAGCTGGAAGGGTATGTCGCGTCACTGCGCCAGCGCTCGAAGGTGAAGGTCTACGGCACGCCGAGTTCGCCGCAGGGCGATTCGCAGTAAGCCGAGCGGTCGTATCGCTCGAACAAAAAAAAACCGCGCTCAATCTGCAGCGCGGTTTTTTTTCGTCCGAATGGCGGGAGCCGGAGAGGGATTGCCCAAGCGAAAAGGGCAAGCAGAGCGAAAGGACTATAAGCCTATAAGGCTGCGAGGCGGCGCGCTCTAGAGCGCACCGGAAACCCTTACTTCCGCAGCAACGGAGACAGTACAGGCCAGACGTTGTCGAGCAACACGGGCTGCGCCTGCTGCGTCGGGTGCATCTGGTCGGACTGGAACATGTCGGGCTTGTTCTCGATACCGGCGAGCAAGAACGGCACGAGACGCACGCTCATGTCGTGCGCGAGCTTGCCGTACATCGCGTGAAAGCGTTGCGTGTAGGCTTGGCCGTAGTTTGACGGCACATACATGCCGACGAGCACGACCTTCGCATGGCCTTGCTGCGCTTGCTCGACGATCGTGCGCAGGTTGTCTTTGGTCGTCGACAGCGGGACGCCGCGCAGCGCGTCGTTCGCACCCAGTTCGACGATGACGATCGACGGCTTGAGCCGCTCCATCAACTCGGGCATGCGTGCGCGTCCGCCGCTCGTCGTGTCTCCGCTGATGCTTGCGTTCGCAACGCTATAATCGATTCGCTGCTCGGCGAGCCGCTTGCGCAAAAGCGCGACCCATCCTGTATCTTGAGGCAGGCCGTATTCGGCGGAGATGCTGTCGCCCAGTACGACGATGACGGGCCGCGTCGTTTCCGCGCTTCGCGCGGGCGTGGCCGTAATGAACGATGAAAGTGCAAAGAGGCCGGAGGCCACCATCGTGGCCGCGGCGGCCGTACCGAAAATCCAGCGACGCTTGTTCATGCCAGAAACCACCAATGCCATTATCGAAGTGCGCAGTTTATGCAAGCGGGTCAAGGATGCGACAGGCGAGCTGACGATACTTGACGATATCGCGTTCGACGTCGCCGCCGGCACGAGTGTCGCGATCGTCGGCGCGTCGGGTTCGGGCAAGTCGACATTGCTCGGCTTGCTCGCGGGCTTGGACAATGCAACGTCCGGTTCGGTTCGATTGCTCGGGCACGATCTTTCGAATCTGTCGGAAGACGAGCGCGCGCGGCTGCGCAACGGCTCGATCGGCTTCGTCTTCCAATCCTTTCAATTGATGCCGCACCTGACCGCGCTCGAAAACGTCCGCTTGCCGCTCGAATTGCAAGGCGGCACCGACGTACAGGACGCGACCGCTCGCGCGAGCGCGCTGCTCGAACGTGTCGGGCTCCGTGCCCGGACGCAACATTACCCGAAGCTCCTTTCAGGAGGCGAACAGCAGCGCGTCGCGTTGGCGCGGGCGTTCGTCACGCGCCCTGCGATTCTGTTCGCCGACGAGCCCACGGGCAGCCTCGACGCCGCCACGGGGCATGCCGTCATCGACCTCATGTTCGAGTTGAACGCGGCGCAGGGCGCAACCCTCATCCTCGTCACGCACGACACCGAATTGGCCCGCCGCTGTGCCCGCACGGTGACGATCGAGGCGGGCCGTCTGGTGCGGCACGGCCCGCCCGAGGCCTAGGCTTAACCGCCGCGAGCGGCTTTGCGTGCGCGCTCGATGAGGGCCGATGTCGACGAGTCGTGCTTGTGCGCGTCGAACGCGGCGCTCGTGAGGTCGGCTTCGACCACCTTGCCGAGGATCTTGCCGAGTTCCACGCCCCACTGGTCGAACGGATTGATGTTCCAAACGGCCGCTTGCACGAGCACCTTATGCTCGTAGAGCGCGATCAGCGCGCCGAGCGAGCGCGGCTCGAGCGTCTCGAGCAGCAGCGTCGTCGACGGCCGGTTGCCCGGGAACACGAGGTGCGGCACGAGTTCGGGCTTGTCCGGGCCGGCCACCTTGCGCGCTTCCTCTTCGGTCCGGCCCAGCATCAGCGCTTCGCTTTGCGCGAAGCAGTTCGCGAGCAGCTTCGGATGGTGGCTGACGAGCAGATGCTCGGGCGTGAGCACGGCGATGAAGTCGATCGGCACGATCGTCGGGCCTTGGTGCAGCATCTGGAAGAACGCGTGCTGCCCGTTCGTGCCGGGCTCGCCCCAGGTCACCGCGGAGGTGGCGTAGTCGACGTATGCGCCGTCGAGCCGCGCCTGCTTGCCGTTGCTCTCCATTTCGAGCTGCTGCAAGTACGACGGCAGATAGTGCAGCGCCTCCGAGTACGGCGCGACGAGATAGCTCTGCAGGCCGAAGAAGTTGCGATACCAGATGCCGATGAGGCCGAGCAGCACCGGCAAGTTGCGCTCGAGCGGCGCCTCGCGGAAATGGCGGTCCATGTCGTTCGCACCGGCGAGCAGGGCGTCGAAGTTCGCCGCGCCGACCGCGATCATGATCGACAAGCCGACGGCCGACCACAGCGAGTAGCGCCCGCCCACCCAATCCCACATTTCGAAGACGTTCTCTTCGGCGATGCCGAACTTCACGACTTCGGCCGGATTGGCCGACACGCCGACGAAGTGCTGGGCGAGCGCGCGTTCGGGGCAGCCGTTTTGCACGAACCAATCGCGCAGCGAGCGCGCGTTCGTCATCGTTTCGAGCGTCGTGAACGTCTTGGAGACGATGATGGCGAGCGTCTCTTCGGGGTCGATGCGGGTCAGGACGCGCGCGAGATCGGCGCCGTCGACGTTCGAGACGAAGTAGCTCGAGATATCGGGATGCGAGAGATGCTCGAGCGCATGGACGACCATCTTCGGCCCGAGGTCGGAGCCGCCGATGCCGATATTGACGACGTGGCGAATGCGCTTGCCGGTGTAGCCCGTCCAGGCGCCGCTGCGCACGCGTTCGGCGAATTCGGCCATCTTGGCGCGTTCGCCCGCCACTTGCGCATGGAACGGCGCGTCGGGTTGGGTCGCGCGCAAAGCCGTATGCAGGGCCGCGCGGCCTTCGGTCGGATTGACGACTTCGCCGGCGAACATCGCATCGCGGCGCTTGGCCACGCCGGCTTCGTCGGCGAGCGCAACCAGCAGGCGCAGCGTTTCGTCGGTGATGCGGTTCTTCGAAAAATCGGCCGTGAGTCCGCCGCCTTCGATCGTGAAGCGCTCGGCACGCGAGGGCTGGCCGGTGTCGGCGGCGAACCAGTCGCGCAGCCGTTCGTCGCGGATCTGTTCGTAATGCGCGGTGAGCGCGGACCAAGAGGAAAGCGAGTTCAGCGTCTTGAGCGTCATAGGCGTTGGTCTAACGAAGCGAAGGGGTGGACACGCGGGCAGGGCCTTGCATGGCCCGCAGTCGGTCAGTATAGCGGCGTTGGATGCTGCGCCGAAGCATCGATTGCGGATGCCGCCTGGGCGCCGCCGATACGCCCGATTAGCGAACGAACGTGCGCTGCCGTTAGTGGGTAAATGTCGGGCCATTGGGGACAAAAAAAGCCAACCCGACGGTCTGCTGACGGCTGGCCCACAGTATGCCAACAGAGGGCCAAATGCCGGGCCGGCGATGCTGAATGCGCGCTATGATCAGACGTTTTTCACCAACAGCAATTCGACAATCAAAATGAAAAAAATGGGCCCATGCGCTGCCGCGGCAGCGCTTTTCGCATGTGTATCGATGAGCGCGTTCGCGCAGACGGCCGACCTCGACTGCGCTAAGCCGCATCCGGGAACCGAGCGCACGATCTGCAGCAACGCCGCGCTGCGTGCGTTGGATGCGCAGGCGAACACGTACTACACGATGCTGCTCGAGGCTAAGCCCGCAGCGGATACCAAGGCTTACCACGATTTCCGCGACGGCCTGCAAGCCGATCGTGACAAGTGGCAGCACGACACGCGCGACGCCTGCGGCGCGCAAGTCTCGTGCCTTTCCGACGCGTATCAGCACCGCGTCGACGGCCTGCGCGACAACGCGCTTGCGCACCTGGGGCTGACGGTGACGGCAGTCCCTGTGAGCGACAAGCCGACTGGGCCGCAGATCGATTACAAGGACGCCATCTACAGCATCGAAGGCAAGGATGTGACGCTGCTCGAGGGCCAGCATAGCCAGCCGGCCGCGGATGGTTCGTCGGAGCAGGACGTCACCCGCGTCGTGGAGCCGCCCGAGCATGCGGTCGGTAAGCTCGGCGGGCGTTCGACGGTCGCCACTTTCGTTTCTCAGGACGGCGGCGGCAGCGGGACGTTCTACTACGTGGCGCTCGTGTTCAACGACGGTCGCGCTACGACGTTCAAGGTTGGCGATCGGATTCAACCGATCGGCATCGCAATCCACGGCGACGACCTCGTGATCAGCTATCTCGACCGTAAACCCGACGAGCCGATGGCCGTGCCGCCGACGGTGCCGCGCGAACGGCATTTCGCGTATATGAACGGGCAGATTCTGGAACGGCCGCCGGCGGTGAGCGCGGCGAAATAGCGCGGGACGCTCGGCGAGGCGTATCTGATCGACGGCCGAATGAAAACAGTGCGTCGAATTGCGTTGCGCGCGCAACGGCATGCGGACGCCCCAGAGCAAGCGTAGCAAGGGGGCGGCCGACATCCTTTGCGGACGTTAAACCGGCGCGCTACTTACACTACGTGATTGTCGCAGCGATTTTTCGACGCGCCTTTCAGTGCGGGCGCACCTAGCGGTTTCGCGCGTTCGCGTCAGTCGAGGCGAAGTGCGCAAATACATATGTGATTCTTTATCTGACGTTTTAGTTGACGGAGGAGCAATGACAATTCAAATAAGCCCATATCTGAGGCGTCTCAGCAGGCTATATGACGTCTCGAAACCCGCAGTCTCGATTGTCACCGGAAGGTCCGGCCCAGCCGACGGCGCGCAACTATTCATCAAAAAGGGACCTTTGAATGCAAGCTTAAGGCGCCAAGTCGGAGGTAGTAAATGGCAAATCGTGCAAACGGTATCGCTGACACAGATCCAAGCGTTCGAGCGCATCATAAGCGACCACGCTTGTAATTTTGGCGATCACCGGGCAATAATGGACCTTGATAAATGGAAAGATTTTTATCATCTCGAAGATCGCACGATTTCGTATGTCGATAAAGCCAACCAGGCCGTGCCTCCAGTTGCAGAACCAACGGTTCCATGTTACGACTGCGGAATAGTTCTGCCGCTTAAAAACATAACAATTGACCATCAGCGGCCACAGGCAGGGAATGAGTTAGAGCCGCTTTGCAAGGTATTTCGAGCAATGGGGCTGACGATCGACGGCCCGGCAAAAGGCAAAGGACTGGATGCGGTTGCGACATGGAGAGGGCAAGTGGGTGGCCTTGCGTGTCAAGCCACTAATACGCGTGACGCAAAATATACGCTGAATGATGTCGGTACAATTTATTACACCCTCTGCGATGCGGCAAGCCAGTACGGGGAGCTGATAAATGACTGCTTTGATCACTATATAAATCTGCGCCCTCTATGTGGCGCTTGCAATAAGCCTAACCGAAATGCATCGTACTATCCGGAGCACCCGAACAAGAAAAGGGCGCTGGGCAGCTAGGCCTTCCAAATCAAGGTGTTCGGAAGATCCGCGGCTCCGGAACTTGAAGCTTCGCGATTGCTCGGTCATTGCCCAGCCACGGCCAAAGTTCGAGCCGCGCGAATGCCCCATCGGGCATCGAAAGTAGCTAAAGACTTGCTTACAAGATGCCGTTAAGCGAGGTTTCAACCTCCGTGTTCCGACCGATGCGTATCCCCCTGACCTTTGGTGCTTTTTCGGTTTGTATGGCGCTCGCGAGCGTCCCGGCTGCAGCGCAAGTCGCGAAGCCGACGGCTGCGATTCCCGATTTCGACAGCGTCTCCGCACCGAACTCCATCGTGGCGGCTGCTCAAGCGTTCAATGCGAATCTTCCGGCCCGCTCGTCCTTCAAGTCGGCGCGGATTCTCGAAACGATGAAAAGCAGCTCGACGGGCACGGTCAAGATCGCGGTCGACCTTCTGCCGACGGCGGACGGCCTGACTCGAGTACGGGAAATCTACAGCCCCAACTTCTACGTCGATCGAGAAATGGTTGGACTTGTCCAGCTCAAATCGAAGATGAGCGCGGTCGACACGAGCGTTTCCGTCACGCAAGCGTTAACGGTCAAGGCGCACGATTGGAAAAAGGGCGGCGAAGTATCTTTCGCGACCGAAGCCGTCGATGTCCCCGGCAAGGGTAAGGCGAGCGATTCCGGCCTGGACTGCCAGGTCGGGAGCCCTGTCAGCGCAAGCAAGGTGAGTAGCGGACTTCCCGGGAATGCGTGGCCGCTCGACTGCTTGAGACTCGGCGACGGTCCGGTCAAGGGATACTACGTCGAGGCACTTGGCTACTTTCTCGCTACGCGCGAGGGATCCAAGGAATCCGGAATCGCCGACACAACCGTCGACAGCATTTCTATCGAAAGGTAGTTCTAACTGGCAGACAGGTGGCGAACGTCAGCCCTTTCGGTCGATCCCGCTCAATCGGGATCGATGCGTGGGGCAGGCTAGCCCTCAAGGGGCGTAACGCAGGCTCAATCCGGAACATGCGAGCGCCTCCGGGCATCGCGAACCCGATGCACCTCGACATCGCTGTTGCCATACGAAATTCTGTCGTTTTTATCGAAATTTCTTCAGTTGCCCTTGTCATTGGCGCTCCATCCTCGAAAAATTGTCGCGTCCGGAGGTGCGCCAGGGTGCTCCACCGCTCAGGGCGAGGATTCGCCGTCACTGCTGGTGAGTGCCGATGGCGAGCTGAAAGCCTCGCGCACCACCTCTTCGATCCGTGCAATGACCTCATCGGGCAGATGCGGGTACTTCTTGCGTTTGTTCGACGACAGCTTTCCGTTGTTCGATTGCACCATGCGGATGAGCGCCGACAGGTCCGGGCGGGCGAGATTGAGTTCGCTGTTCAGTTGCTCAAATGCGGCGTCGAATCCGCTTAGCCAGTGCAGCTCGCGCGGCAACTCGGTCCTCACGGCCTCGATGAGCATGCGGTGCAGGAATTGGACTTCCCGTGTCGCGTCGAAGAACCGGTAGGGTCGCCCACCCGGCGATGCAATTACGTGCGGAGCGTCCTCACCGGGCGCATATCGCCACAGTCGCGTGGTCGGGCGGGAGAATCCATTTAGCACGTCGAGATACGCGTCTTCGTGGCGCTTGAAGACGGCTGAAACCGGCACGATGGCCCCGCCCTTCAATCGACGGGCACCGTTGATCACGTGATGAATAAGGAAGCGGTGGATACGCCCGTTCCCATCCAGAAAGGGATGCAGGTAGACATATCCAAAGGCCGCACAAGCGGACCGCACGAGCACGTTGGAGCACCGATATCCGCCAGCGCCGGACTGCTCGTTGATGAACGCCTCCCATCCTCCCATGGTGCGCGGGATGTCTTCGGGCGGTGGCGGAAAAAACGTGACCCGCCCCGTTCCATCCTCGAGCCAGTTCTGTTTCGTCCGGTAAGACGCCTCCTGGGCGTAGGCATCCCTGACGATAACGTTCTGCAAGTCGACGAGCCACTCCTCGGTAATGCGCTCTTCCTCGCCGGTTCGCGCAAGAAGCTGGACAAAGCGCTCGCCCTTGTTGCCGCTGGGCGTTTCCCGTTCGATGCTGTAGCTACTGCGCGTCTCGGAAAGGAACAGGTAGCGGACCGCGCGCTCGTAGAGCGTTGCGTCGGTGACCTGCTCGAGTGTCAGGCTCGCCTCATCCAGCAAATCATCGAGAGACGGTCCATCCGCCAGCGCAACGCGTCGCACGAGAGGGCAGAAATCGCGGGTGCCAGGCAGGTTGTCTCGCACGCGGAACTTCGGGTGCCGGATTGCGTGCGCGGAATCCGCCGTGAAGTAATCAGCCTCTGGCAGTGCATCGACGTAGGCGCCTGAAGGGCTCTTCTCGACGACCAGATTGCCGCCGGTTAGCCACTCCCAGAGGAAGCACGCCCTTCGTACGAACGCGCTGTTCGGCGACTCGGACCACCGGCGTAGAAGCTCAGCCTCGGGCAGGTGCTCGAACACCGCCTCAAGCACCTCGAGATTCACCCCCTCATTGCGAAGCGCGAATTCGACGTGCCCAATAAGTGTTTGCTCCACCGCGGTTTTGCGTGGATACCAGAATCCATTGTGGCCGCGCACTTTCTGGTTCACGGAACCATTTAGATAAGCGGGAGCCTCGAGTGGCCGAACCTGCGGTTCCAGGTTTAGGTTCTCGATAAGGTGTTGGTAGCCAACGGGTTCCAGCTCGGCCATGAGACTCGAAAAATGTTCAGAAGTCTCGAAATATTATCGCAAATGACTATTTTTAAGGGTGAATCCTCGAAAAATCTTCGCTCCTCACCTTGCTGAGAGGGAGGGCCTCGCGCTGGACTGCATCGATTGACCTGGACGACACCGCATACGGTACCCATACGATGCGCCGCACAAAAGCTTCGCTGATCTATCGGCGGATGAAGAACCTACGGGTGGTGCAGTTGCGTCCAGCAGCCGGTGCAGGGTCCGCACGGACCCGTCCGCGACGCCGGCCGGTAAGTGCCATTTGGGACGTTCGACATAGAGACTCCGATCGCGGACAATCCATCGGCTTAGCTGTCGACAACAATTGAAAACACCCGATGAAGCGCAAATTAAATTTCTCTTGGTCGTGCCTGATTTTGTTGGCCGCGGCATCGTCGGCCCACGCCGGATGGTATGAGATCGAAAACTATGCCGGCACGATCGGCAGCCTGCCTGTTCACTTGTCCTTGCAGACCTACGATGAAGTTGACCGTAATGAGCCAGGTCAGTGGCACGTCGACGGTAGTTACTACTACGATGCCCATCGCATTCCCATTCCACTGCAAGGCAAACGTCAACCCGATGGCACGATGCAGTTGTGCGAAGCGATAGAGCCTGCTTCCTTTTCCGATTCGCCGAAGGTGCCGGCACCTTCGGCAACGCACCCCGTTCCTTGCCCTATCGCGTTGAAAGTAAGTGGCACGGAGGCATCGGGCGAGTGGCGCGATGGCAAAAACGTTCTGCCTATCGCGTTGCATCAGGTTGGGAGTCTTAACGACACCGATCCGCAGCACCTTCGAGTGACCGGCGTGGTTGAAATACCCATGTGGCATCACACGAAAACTCATCTACTGCTGGGCGTGTACGAGTCGTCCAAGGATTGCCCGTTGTCGATGGTTCGTTTGCGACTCGTCAATATCAAAAGTGGACGAATCGACCGGGAGATGACATTCCCCTGCGGCGCAGGCATCGTGGCTACTCCCATCTATGCCAACGTCTACCGCGCAAAAAACCCGCGTTACGTCACCGTCATATCGCAAGGTGGCTATCACGATATGGGCGACGAGAAGGATGTTGCGGTCGAGCCCTAAGCCTTCGGAAACCATTTGGCGCGACAGTCACGGGCGCACGTGACACATGCCGCCCCCAGGGACGTAGCGCCGATTCAATCGCGCGTGGGATAGACCAGCCGATTCAGCAAGTCGCGCACGACTGGCGCCAGTTCGCCGGCTGTGAGCCCCGCGGGGCCGCGGCCGCTCGCCGTCAGTGTGTCTGCGGCCCAGCCGTGCAGATAGACGCCGGCCAATGCCGCCTCGTAGCTCGGCAGCCGCTCGGCCAGCAGCGCGCCGACAATGCCACCGAGGACATCTCCCGTCCCACCCGTCGCGAGCCCCGCGTTGCCCGTCGGATTGACGGCCGCACGACCGTCGGGCGAGGCGATCACCGTGCCGGCACCCTTCAGCACGACGACAGCGCCGAAACGCGCGGCCAGCGCTCGCGCTGTGCCGATGCGATCACGCTGGACCTGTGCCGCGTCGCATCCCATCAGTCGAGCTGCTTCGAGCGGATGCGGCGTCAAGATACATGCGCATGCCGTGCCTCCTGACTCGGCGTCGGCATTACCGTCCACGTCGATAACGGCCCGCGCGGCGAGCGCATCGGCCAGCGCCGTCTCGCTAGCGAGCAAGTTGAGCGCGTCGGCGTCGAGCAGGAGCGGGAGGTCGGACGCGATCGCTTGTTTCAGCGACGACACGGCGCGCGGCCCATGTCCCATGCCGCAGCCGATGGCCAGCGCATCCATGGCTTCCAGGCCGAAGCCGAGCGTGCCGGGCGGATGAAGCATCAGTTCGGGGAAGGGCGGATCGTAGGGCGGCGCGCCTTCGCCGATGAAGGCAACATGAACCTTGCCCGCGCCCGTATGCAGTGCGGCGCGCGCCGCTAGAATCGGCGCCCCGCACATTCCGGTATCGCCGCCGACGACGGCCAAGCTGCCGTACGTTCCCTTATGCGAAGCAAACGAGCGCGACGGAAAGCGCTCAACGAACAAAGACGGCGCGTTCAGCCGAACGACGGCGTGCGCGACGGGCAGGTCGACCCCAAGGGGTGCAACCGTCACGGTGCCGGCCAAGTCGCGTCCGCGCGTCATATAAAGCCCGGGCTTGGCGCCGAGGAACGTGACCGTGTCGGTTGCGCGAACTGCGGCGCCCCCTTCGACGACGTTACCCGTATCACTGTCGAGCCCGCTCGGAACATCGAGCGCCAACACCCGCCCGCGCGTGCCTGCGCGGGCGCTCATCCGCTCTGCCAAATCGGCGAAAACGCCGTCGAGCGGCCGGGCGAGCCCGATGCCGAACAGCCCGTCGATGATCCAGCCATAGCTGTCGAGCGACGCCGGCGGCACGTGCGAAATTGGCACGCCCGCGGCGCGCGCTTCGGAAAGCGCCCAGCGCGCATCGTCGGCCTTTACTTCGATCGGCATGCAAACTTCGACTGCGACGCCGGCCTCTCTAAGACGCGTGGCTACGACCAGCGCATCGCCGCCGTTGTTGCCGGGGCCGGCAGCGATCCAGACCGGATGCTCGACAGCCAGCGAGCCATCGTGAGAAGCACGTTCGACGAGATACTGCGCGCACGCGGCCCCCGCGCGAGCCATCAGCGCGTGGGGCGGCAAGCCTGCTCCGCCTTCGGCTTCGAGCGCACGCAATTGCGCGACGGTAAATAGGGGCAGCGGCCGGTCGGCCGACGAGACGAGAAGATGCGGGTGGGCAGGGGAGGAGGCGTTATCGATCATGGCGAGCGCTTTCAAGGACGATCTCGAACATTCAGCCATTTGGCCACCGCCCAGCTCGAAGCCGGCCCGAAACCAGCCCGCAGCCAACCGACTAACTCGCGAAGCGCTCGACCCTTAGCGCGGCCAGCGTATCGGGCGGCACGCTCGGCGGCGTGCCCGAGATCAGATCTGAGACCACTTTAGCAGACCCGCACGCAAGCCCCCAACCGGCGGGGCCATGCCCGACATTGACGAACAATCGCGGATGCAGCGCGTTGCCGACAACGGGCAGGCCGTCCGGCGAGAGCAACCGCATCCCTTCCCACGCATGAGCAGCCGAGATCTTAGCCGCACCGGGAATCCAATCGTGAGTCGACTGGGCCAGCAGCGCCGTACCCGCTTCGAGCAGCGATTCCGACAACGGCTTGGCGAATTCGCGCTCCGGCTGCAGCACCGCGGCACCCGCGACACGAATGCGCTGGTTCATCCGCGTCATCGAGACCCGCCGCACCGAATCGACCACGGTCAGATGCGGCGTGCATTCCTCATACGCAATCGGGGACGTCAGCGACAGCATGCGAATCGGATGAAACGGCAGCGACAGGCCAAGCCGCTCGAGCAGCGGCTTGCTGCCGGCGCCCGCCGCGACGACGATCGCGTCGCACGAGACGACGTCGACCTCACGCGTGCTCTTGCGCTCGCTCTCGGCCGGCGCGAGTTCGACGGCCGCGCGCTGATTTTCGAGCCGGATCGATTCGACGGCGCGCCCGAACAGGAACTGGACGCCGCCTTGCTCGTCGAGCACCTGCTTGACGAGCTTCGTGAACAGTGGGCAGTTGGCCGTGCGCTCCTGCGGGAACATGACGCCGCCGGCGAACGCGGGATCGGCGGGGACAGAGCGCTCGACCTCGGCGCATTCCGCTGCCGACAACACGTTGTGAAGCATCTCGAATTCGCCGAGCAGTTCGAGCGCGCTTTGCGCTTGTTCCCATTCGCGCGGATCGCGGGTCACATGCAGCACGCCCTCGCGCTGTTCGAATTCGAGATGGAATCCGGCTTCGATCGATGCGATCGCATCGCGCGAGAGTTCGACGAGCGGGCGCAGGCGCTGCCATTGCGCGCGAAACGCATCGGGCGCCTGCAAGGGCGCGATCTGCTTGGCGAAGCGGCGCGCGCTCGAATTCAGGCCCGGCCGATAAACGATCCCGCGGCGGCTGCCGAGGAAGGTGGGGCCGAACCAGGCGTCGAGCGGCGTAGGCAGCACGATGCCGCCGTGGCCATAAGTTGCGCCTTGGGCGACCGTTGCATGGCGTTCGACGACGCACACGCGGTGACCGGCCGCACGAAGCTGGTAGGCGGTGGCGACGCCGACGATTCCGCCGCCGATGACGATGACATCCATGGATGAGTTGGTACTGTGCACTGCACTGCGAACAGCCACGGCGCACGACACGGCAAGCGCCGTGCCGCATGCGAAGCGCAACGGCCGGGCCGCCGCGCTCGCCCGCCGACGCCGCTTCGCGCCGATGAGACAAACCGCGAATGATAGCGCCAAACGGATTCGGATAGCTGACGAAGAAGCTCGAAATCGACGCGAGCGTGGTACGCGCACCCGTCCGGATGGGCCGGGGCAGCCTATCGGGGACCGAGTTCCAGGTATAATCTCGGTCTTCCTTTCGCCTCACGTCGTGGTATGCGCGCGCGAACCGCGCGATGCCCGGCTCATCGACGCCTACGTCCTTCCATGGCCCACTTCTCGTGCTTCCCCGGTGCTTCGGCGCTTTCCGACTTCCGTCAAACCCGCCTGCTCGAAACGCTTGTCCGCATCGACGCCAACATCGTCGACGTGCGCGGCCAGTACCTGCACTTCGTCAACGCGCTGACGCCGCTGTCGGCCCAGGACAACGAGCGCGTCGAAGCGCTCCTGCACTACGGTGAGCCGTTCGCAGCCGGCGAGGGGCGCGGCGGTCAGGAAACGTTCCTGGTGGTCCCGCGCATCGGCACCGTCTCGCCGTGGGCGAGCAAGGCGACCGACATCGCCCGTCACTGCGGCCTCGCGCACGTGCGCCGCATCGAGCGGGGGATCGAGTTCACGGTCACGCTGAAGTCGGGTTTGGCCGGTCTGCTGGGCGGCAAGAAAGCGCTTTCCGACGAAGCGCGGGCGCTGGTCGCCGCCGCGCTGCACGACCGGATGACGGAAAGCGTGGTCGCCTCGCGCGACGACGCGCTGCACCTGTTCGACGAACTGCCGGCCAAGCCGCTTCAGACCGTCGACGTGCGCGCCCATGGCCGCGCGGCGCTCGAGCGCGCGAACGGCGAACTCGGCCTGGCGTTGGCCGACGATGAAATCGACTACCTGGTCGATGCGTTCTCGAAGCTCGGCCGCAACCCGTCCGACGTCGAACTGATGATGTTCGCGCAAGCGAACAGCGAGCACTGCCGCCATAAGATCTTCAACGCGCAATGGACGATCGACGGGCAGCCGCAGGACATCTCGCTGTTCCAGATGATCAAGAACACCGAGAAGCTCAATCCGCAAGGCACGATCGTCGCCTATTCGGACAACTCGTCGATCATGGAAGGCGGCCCGGCCGAGCGCTGGTTCCCGCGTCCGGCCCAGGCGGGAGAGCGCGGTGCGCTCGATGAGCGCTATGGCCGCCACGTCGAACTCACGCATACGCTGATGAAGGTGGAGACGCACAACCACCCGACGGCGATCTCGCCGTTCGCCGGCGCGGCGACGGGCGCGGGCGGCGAAATCCGCGACGAAGGCGCGACGGGCCGCGGCGCGCGCCCCAAGGCGGGCCTGACGGGCTTCACGGTCTCCAATCTCGAATTGCCCGGCGCCGTTCAGGCTTGGGAAAACGCGCGCGACGCGGCCCAGCCTTTGACGATGCGCAACCCGAACGAGCAGCACGCTGCCTACGGCCGGCCCGATCGGATCGCCTCGCCGCTGCAAATCATGATCGACGGCCCGCTCGGCGGCGCCGCGTTCAACAACGAATTCGGCCGGCCCAATCTGGGCGGCTACTTCCGCGTCTACGAGCAAAACGTCGGCGGCCAGGTGCGCGGCTATCACAAGCCGATCATGATCGCGGGCGGCCTCGGCAACATCTCCGATGCGCACACGCACAAGCACGATCTGCCCGCCGGCACGCTGCTGGTCCAGATCGGCGGCCCCGGCATGCGCATCGGCATGGGCGGCGGCGCGGCCAGCTCGATGGCCACGGGCGCGAACACGGCCGAACTCGATTTCGACTCGGTTCAGCGCGGCAACCCGGAAATCGAGCGGCGCGCGCAGGAAGTCATCAATGCCTGCTGGCAGCTCGGCGAAAAAAACCCGATCCTGAGCATCCACGACGTCGGCGCGGGCGGCATCTCGAATGCGTTCCCCGAACTCGTCGACGGCGCCGACAAGGGCGCGCGGTTCGAACTGCGTCAAGTTCCGCTCGAGGAGAGCGGCCTGTCGCCGAGGGAAATCTGGTCGAACGAAGCGCAGGAGCGCTATGTCTTGGCGATCGCGCCGGCCGATTTGCCGGCGTTCGAAGCGATCTGCTCGCGCGAGCGTTGCCCGTTGGCCGTCGTCGGCGTGGCGACCGACGAGCGTCAACTGCAACTGATCGACGCGCACGCCGAAGGCGAGGCTTCCTATCCCGTCGACATGCCGATGGAAGTCCTGCTCGGCAAGCCGCCGCGCATGCACCGAAACGTCGAGCGCGTGACGACGGAGCGCACGCCGGTCGACGTCACGGGCTTGTCGCTGGCCGACCTCGCCGTATCGGTACTCAAGCATCCCACCGTCGCGAGCAAGTCCTTCCTGATCACGATCGGCGACCGCTCCGTCGGCGGCACGAGCGTGCGCGATCAACTCGTCGGCCCGTGGCAAGTGCCGGTGGCCGACTGCGCGATCACAGCCGCCGATTACGCCGGCTTCCGCGGTGAAGCGATGACGATGGCCGAGCGTACGCCGCTGGCCGTCATCGATGCGCCTGCTTCGGGCCGCATGGCCGTCGGCGAAGCGGTGACGAACATCGCGAGCGCGCCGATCGCTTCGCTCGACAAGCTCAAGCTGTCGGCCAACTGGATGGCCGCGTGCGGCACGGCCGGCGAGGACGCCGCGCTGTTCGACACGGTGAAGGCGATCGGCATGGAGTTGTGCCCGGCCCTGGGGATCAGCATTCCCGTCGGCAAGGATTCGCTGTCGATGAAGACGAAGTGGAACGAGCAGGGCGTGGCGAAGGAAGTCGTCGCCCCCGTTTCGTTGATCATTTCCGCGTTCGCGCCCGTCGAGGACGTGCGCCGCCATTTGACGCCGCAGCTTCGCAGCCAAACGGAAGCGGGCGAGACGGTACTGATCGCGATCGATCTCGGCCGCGGCAAGCACCGCCTCGGCGGCAGCATTCTCGCGCAGGTGACGCAGCAGGTCGGCAACAGCGTACCCGACGTCGACGATGCCGAAGACCTCAAGCGTTTCTTCGCGGCGATCCAAGCGCTCAACGCGGACGATCGACTGCTGGCCTACCACGACCGGTCGGACGGCGGGCTGTGGGCAACCGTCTGCGAGATGGCGTTCGCCGGTCACGTGGGCGTGTCGCTGAACGTCGACATGCTGACGCTCGACGCGACGCACGAGTTCGACTACGGCGATGCAAAGGATTGGGCCAAGCAGACGAGCGGCCGGCGTGACGACCTCACGCTGCGCGCGCTGTTTTCCGAGGAACTCGGCGCCGTCGTGCAAGTGCGCGCGGCCGATCGCGACGCGGTGCTCGGCGCTTTGCGCGAGCACGGCTTGGGCGCTTGCTCGCACGTCGTCGGCAAGCTCAACGAGCGCGACGTCGTCGAGATCTATCGCGATGCGAAGAAGATCTACGATGCGCCGCGTGCGGAGTTGCAGCGCGCTTGGAGCGAAGTGAGCTGGAGCATTGCGCGGTTGCGCGACAACCCGGCTTGCGCGGATGCCGAGTACGATGCCTTGCTCGACGCGCAAGATCCCGGCATCTCGCCGCAACTGACGTTCGATCCGAGCGAAGACGTCGCCGCGCCGTTCCTGAACGTGGGGGCGCGTCCGCGCGTGGCGATCCTGCGCGAGCAGGGCGTGAACTCGCATCTGGAAACGGCCTACGCGTTCGATCGTTCGGGCTTCGACGCCTACGACGTCCACATGAGCGACTTGCTCTCGGGCCGCGCGACGCTGGCGGACTTCAAGGGTGCCGTGGCGTGCGGCGGCTTCTCGTACGGCGACGTGCTCGGCGCGGGCGAGGGCTGGGCGAAGACGATCCGCTTCAACCCGCAGCTGGCCGACATGTTCGCGGCCTTCTTCGGGCGTGCCGATACGTTCGCACTGGGCATCTGCAACGGCTGCCAGATGATGAGCAGCTTGGCGTCGATGATTCCGGGGGCCGATGCATGGCCGAAGTTCACGCGGAACAAATCGGAGAAATTCGAGGCACGCTTCTCGTTCGTTCGCGTCGAGTCGTCGCCGTCGATTTTCTTTGCCGGCATGGAAAATTCGCGTATTCCGGTGGCCATCGCCCATGGCGAGGGTTTCGCCGACTTCTCGCAGCAGGGCGACGCGTCCAAGGCATTGGTGGCGATGCGCTTCGCCGACCATCACGGCGAAGCGACGGAGCGCTATCCGTTCAACCCGAACGGCTCGCCGGCCGGGATTACGTCGGTCACGACGGCCGACGGCCGCTTCACGGTGCTGATGCCGCACATGGAGCGCGTGCATCGCACGGTGACGATGAGCTGGCACCCGGAGGGCTGGGGCGAAGCGAGCCCGTGGATGCGTGTGTTCCAAAACGCGCGGCGCTGGCTGGGATAAATCGGTAACGAGCCGCTATCAAAAACAACAATGCCACCCGAGGGTGGCATTGTTGTTTGCATCGACTAAAGCTGGATTCTGCGTAAAGCAGTGCTTATCGCTTTTACGCTTAACTGCTTACTGAATCTTCGCCTTCGCGCGCAGGCTTTGCTCGAACGCTTGCACCTTTTCCTGCTGGATTTGCTGAACGATCTGCGCCTTGACTTGGTCGAGCGGCGGCGGCGTGATGTCGCGGATGTCGTCGACACGGATGATGTGCCAGCCGAATTGCGTGTGCACCGGCGTGTCGGTCATCTGGCCTTTCTTCAGCTTCTCAGCCGCAGCGGCAAATTCAGGCACGTAGGTGTGCGGGTTCGCCCAATCCAGATCGCCGCCGTTCTTGCCCGATCCCGGATCCTTCGAGTATTGCTTCGCGAGATCCTCGAACTTCGCGCCGGCCTTGATCTTCGCGATGAGGTCCTTCGCCTGCTGCTCGTTGTCGACGAGGATGTGGTGCAGGTGATATTCCTTGCCGCCCGCTTGCTTGACGAGCTCGTCGTAGCGCGCCTTCACTTCGGCGTCGGTCGGCTTGCTCTTCGCGGCGTAGTCTTCGATCAGTGCGTGCAGCACGACGCTCTGCTGAGCCACCGCGACTTGCGCCTTGACGTCGTCGCGGTTCGGGATCCCTTCACGCACGGCTTCTTGCATGAGGATTTCGCGATTGACGAGTTCCTGCTTCACTGCATCGTGCAGTTGCGGCGTGTCTTGCTGACCTTGTTTCACGAGCTGGGCAACCAGCGCGTCGGCACGCGATTTCGGAATGGCCGTGCCGTTGACGACAGCGATGTTCTGCGCGAAGGCCGGGGCGGCCGCGAACGCGGCCAGCATTACCCAAAGGCGGGTCTTTTTGTGGATCATCGGAAGTTCCTAGCGTTCCTGTCGAAATGAATCGGTTCAGTCAGCGCGCCCCGGTCCAAAGGATGGGGCACTCGAGGTTCAACCCTTCGAGACGTCAGCCGCGAGGTGAATTCACGCGCCGGGCAGCCGAGCGAATTCCTCGGGTGTATAGGCCGTGATGGCGAGCGCATGGATCCCACGCTGCATAACGTCGGACAGCGCATCATACACTAGCCGGTGCCGCGCCACGCGGGGCTTGCCCGCGAACGCGCCGGCCACGATCGTTACCGAATAATGCCCGCCCGCGGCCGCGCCGGCGTGGCCCGCGTGCTGCGCGCTGTCGTCGCGCACGGCCACCGATTGCGGGGCGAGGGCCGAGGTCAGCCTCGATTCGATGAAGGCAATGCGCGCATCGGGCGATGCGCCGAGAAAATCGGCGGATTGGCTCATCGCTTACTCCTCCTTCATGTACTTCGTGAGCCAGAGGCTTTGCGCGACGATGAAGACGACCATCGCCCCCGTCGTGCCGAACAGCTTGAAGTTGACCCACTGCGCCTCGGTGAAGTTGCCGACGACATAAAGATTCGCGACACCGAGCGCGACGAAGAACAATGCCCAGGCGATGTTGAGCTTGTCCCAGACGTCCTCCGGCAACGTCAGTTGCTTGCCCATCATCTTTTCGATCAGATTCTTGCGGAACCCATAGCGCGCGACGGCCAGGCCGACGGCGAACAGCCAGTACAGCGCGGTTGGCTTCCACTGGATGAATTTCTGATTGTGCAAGACGAGCGTGGCGCCGCCGAACACGACGATGACGACCAAGCTGACCCACAGCATCGGATCGACCTTCCGATGACGAAAGGCCACCCACGCAACCTGCACGAGCGTCGCCGCGATGGCGACCGCCGTGGCCGTGAAGATGCCCCAGAGCTTGAACGCTACGAAGAACAGGATGATCGGAAACAGGTCGAATAAAAATTTCATGAAGGCCGCTGAAGTCCTAAAGCGTCGAGGGACGGGGCGCGTCGCGCGCGGTAGCCTTAGTGTCCGGGACACTCGTGCCGCCGCGCCGGGCGCCGCGACCGAAAGCTACTTGGGCTCGAATTGTAGCGCAGCCGAATTGATGCAGTAGCGCAGACCGGTAGGCGCCGGACCGTCCTCGAAAACGTGGCCCAGATGCGCGCCGCAGTTCTTGCAGCGCACCTCGATGCGCAGCATGCCGTGCGCGCGGTCGGTCTTCTCTTCGATGACTTCGCCGTTGATCGGCTTGAAATAGCTCGGCCAGCCGCAGCCGGCGTCGAATTTCGTCGACGATTCGAACAGCGGCGTGCCGCAGCAGACGCAATCGTAGACGCCGCCTTCCCAGTGATCCCAGTAACGCCCCGTAAACGGACGCTCGGTCGCGGCGTGGCGCGTGACCTGGTATTCGACGTCGGACAGCTGTTCTTTCCAAGCGCTATCGTCCTTCTTGACCTCGTACGTGTCGCGCGAGGCATCGGAGGAATCGGGCAAACCGGTGGGACGTTCGTTCATAGAGATGTCTCCGTTGAGCGGCGCGGCTTTGGGCGCGCCGGGTGAGAGGCGTCGGCCGCGATCGACGGCGCGCGCGGATCGGCGATTCGTACCCGCAGATACGCTGCCGGACGGCACTCGGATGCACGGCGCGACACCGTACCGGTCCGAGACGTATGCATGGACGTACGAGACAGCGGGCAACGCGTCCGGTTCACGACGAGCAGCTCACTTCGAGCGTGCCGGCCCAATCGGGCGGGAGCGCCGCGTACGCTTCGTTTTCGGGCTGTTCGTCGAACGGGCGGCGCAGCACGGCGGCCAGCCGCTCGAGTTCGGAAAAATCCTTTTCCTTCGCGCGCCGGATCGCCGTCTCGGCCAAATGGTTGCGCAGCACGAATTTCGGATTCACGCGGTTCATCGCCGCGCGACGGGTCGCATCGTCGATCGGCTCGGCCGCGAGCCTTGCACGGTAATCGGCGAGCCAGCCGTCGATGCCCGGCAAATCGAGGAACAGATTGCGCACGGGACCGTCGCCGTGCGCGTCTTGCTTCGAGACCTGCGACAGGCCGCGGAACGTCCGCGTGAAATCGGCTCGGCTCGCATGCATGAGCGCCAGCAGGCGGTCGGCCAGCGCGGCATCGCCCTCGCGCATCGCAGTCAAGCCGAGCTTGGCTTGGAAGCGGCCTTCGAGGGCTGGGCCGAAGTGATCCTTGAAACGCTCGAGCACGGCTTGGGCGTCGGCCACGGAGCGCTCGGCGCGCGCGGCTTCGTCATAGTGCTCGCCGAACAGCGGCACCAAGGCCTGAGCGAGACAGAAGCAGTTCCAATAGGAGATTTGCGGCTGCATCCGATAGGCGTAGCGTCCTTGCGTATCGGAGTGGTTGCAGATGTGGCCGGCATCGAACCCATCGACGAAACCGAACGGACCGTAGTCGATCGTCAGCCCGAGGATCGACATGTTGTCGGTGTTCATCACACCGTGGCAGAAACCCACCGCTTGCCATTGCGCAACGAGCAGCGCCGTGCGCTCGACCACGGCGGCGAGCAGCGCGAGATAGGGATCGTCCGCTTCGCGGCAGGCCGGATAGAAGCGGTCGATGACGTGATCGGCCAGCGCGCGCAGCTCGTTCGGCCGGTCGGCCGCGTAAAAGTGCTCGAAGTGGCCGAAGCGCACGAAGCTCGGCGCCACGCGGGTCACGACGGCGGACGTCTCGATCTCTTCGCGGCGCACGGGCTGATCCGAACCGATGATGGACAAGGCGCGCGTCGTCGGAATTCCGAGATGGTGCATCGCCTCGGAACAGAGAAACTCGCGGATCGACGAACGCAAGACGGCACGGCCGTCGCCCATGCGCGAATACGGCGTGCGGCCGCTGCCTTTGAGTTGCAGCTCGAAGCGCTCGCCGCCGTGTTCGAGTTCGCCGACCGTCAGCGCGCGCCCATCGCCGAGCTGCCCGGCCCACACGCCGAACTGATGGCCCGAGTAGACGGACGCGTACGGCAATGCCTCGTCCGGCCATTCGCGTGTGGCGTTGCCGGCGAACAATTCGGCGAAACCGGGTTCGGAGACGATAGCGGGATCGAGCCCCAGCACGCGCGCGACTTCATCGCTGAAACCGACGACGTAGGGAGCCGGAAGCGGGGCGGCGGGCAGGCGCGTGTAGAACGCACGGCCTAGGCCGGCGAATGCGCCGGGGCGGGGGGCCGGCAGGGCATCGGACAACGACGAGATTCGTGCGGACGGCTCGGTGACGCTTGGGGAAAACGACATATTGAGGGCCTCAGGGTTACCCGATATTGTAAGACGCCGCCCCGCGGCGCGCTGTGCGCGGCCCCAAACCGCACAAAGAACAAGACTGATCGAGCTGAACCGGTCCAAACCGTCCCCCGCCCGAGGAGCGCTAAATCATGCCAATGCCGTTGCTGGGCCAGATGATGGATGTGCCGCTGAACGTGTCGACGCTGCTCGTGCACGCGGCGCGTTATGCCGCGGACACCGAGATCGTGTCGCGCCGCATCGAAGGCGACATTCACCGCTACACCTACCGCGATTGCGAGCGGCGCGCGAAGCAGCTCGCGCAGGCGCTGATGCGGCTCGGCGTGGCGCAGGGCGAGCGGATCGGCACGCTCGCATGGAACGGCTATCGGCATCTCGAGGCGTATTACGGCACGACGGGCTTCGGCGCCGTGTGCCACACGATCAATCCGAGGCTGTTCCCCGAGCAGATTGCCTATATCGTCAATCATGCCGACGATCGCTACATCCTCTTCGATACGACGTTCGCGCCGCTCGTCGCCAAGCTGGCGCCGAGTTGCCCGAACGTGAAGGCTTGGATCGCGCTGGCCGACGATGCCGGCATTCCGGCGCTCGATGCGCCGCTGCTCGGTTACGAGGCCCTGGTCGGCGCGCAGGACGGCGACTACGAATGGCCCGTGCTCGACGAACGGCTCGCATCCTACCTTTGCTACACCTCGGGCACCACCGGCCACCCGAAAGGCGCGCTGTATTCGCATCGCTCGGTTTATCTGCATGCGATGGGCGCGGCGCTGCCCGATGCGATGGGCTTCTCGGCGCACGATTCGGTGCTGCCCGTCGTCCCGATGTTTCACGTCAACGCATGGGGCATCCCGCACGGCGCGCCGCTGGCTGGCTCGAAACTCGTGCTGCCCGGCAAGGACCTGGACGGCAAGTCGCTCTACGAATTGATGGAAGCCGAGCGCGTGACGTTTTCGGCCGGCGTGCCGACGGTATGGATGAGCCTGCTGGCACACGTGAAGTCGATCGGCGCGACGTTTTCGACGCTCGAGCGGACCGTCATCGGCGGCTCCAGCTGCCCGCCGTCGATGCTCGAGACGTTCGAGGACGAGTACGGTGTGCGCGTGATACACGCTTGGGGCATGACGGAGATGTCGCCGCTCGGCACGCTTGCGCGGCTCAATTGGGAGCAGGCGCAGCGGCCGCTCGAGGAGCGCCGGCGCCTGCTGCGCAAGCAAGGCACGGTCATTTGCGGCGTCGACATGAAGATCGTCGGCCAAGACGGACGCGAGTTGCCGCGGGATGGTGTGGCTTTCGGCGATCTACACGTGCGGGGGCCGTGGGTCATCGACCGTTACTTTTCGGGCGACGAATCGGGGAGCGACGCTTCGCCGCTCATCGACGGCTGGTTCCCAACAGGCGACGTCGCGACGATCGACCCCGACGGTTTCTTGCAGATCACCGACCGCAGCAAGGACGTCATCAAATCGGGCGGCGAATGGATCAGTTCGAGCGAACTCGAGAACATCGCCGTGGCGCACCCCGACGTGGCCGAGGCCGCATGCATCGCCTGCCGCCATCCGAAGTGGGACGAGCGGCCGCTACTGGTCGTCGTCAGGCGTCCAGGCGCGGCGGTGACGCGCGAGACGCTGCTCGCCTTCTACGAAGGCAAGGTGGCCAAATGGTGGATGCCCGACGATGTCGTTTTCGTCGACGAACTCCCGCATACGGCTACCGGCAAGCTGATGAAGCTCAAGCTGCGCGAGAGGTTTCGCGGTCACGTGCTGCCGACGTCCGGCGACGGCTCGGAGTCGGCTTGAGGTCCGACTGTCCGAGTCGACAAGGAAATGCACGGTCGTTCGATCGTGTGTATTCTAGCCGGCATCGATAAGCGGCCCAACCTGCGTGCCGCTCGACATGGAGGCACTCCGATGGCAGTGGACAACCCGATCCGCGACGGCGTGGCCGTCGATACACCTGAGGGCCGTGCGTTGCAGTACGCACGCGCTGCCGAGCATGCGGCCGGCGAAATTCCCGACGTGCCCGCCGATACCCCGCTGCGTACGATCGCGCACGTGGCCGTGATCGGCGCCGGTACGATGGGCGGTGGGATCGCCATGAACTTCGTCAATGCCGGGCTGCCCGTCACGCTCGTCGAAACGAAGGCGGAGGCGCTCGAACGCGGCCTCGCGACGATCCGGCGCAACTACGATGTTTCCGTCTCGAAGGGCAAACTGACCGAGGCCGAGCGCGACGCACGCATGGGGCGCGTAACACCGACGTTGTCCTACGCGTCGATCTCGGACGCCGATCTCGTCATCGAAGCCGTATTCGAAGAGATGGGCGTGAAAGAAGAGGTGTTCGGGCGGATCGATGCAATGGCGAAGCCCGGTGCAATCCTCGCCTCGAATACGTCCACACTCGACTTGAATCGTATCGCCGGCTTCACGAAGCGGCCGGCCGATGTCGTCGGCATGCACTTCTTCAGCCCGGCGAACGTCATGAAGCTACTCGAAGTCGTGCGCGGCGGGGCTACGTCGAAGGACGTGCTCGCCACGGTCATGCAAGTCGCGAAAACGATCGGCAAGACGGCCGTCGTCTCCGGTGTCTGCGACGGCTTCATCGGCAACCGCATGATCGAGCAGTACTTCCGGCAATCGCTGTTCATGCTGGAGGAGGGCGCGCTGCCCGAGCAGATCGACGGCGCGATCGAACGTTTCGGCTTTGCGATGGGGCCGTTCCGAATGAGCGACTTGGCCGGCAACGACATCAGCTGGGCAATCCGCAAGCGCCGCTATCGCGAGATGCCGTCGCAGCATTACCCGCGCGTGGCCGATCGCCTTTGCGAAGCCGGCCGCTTCGGCCAAAAGACGGGAGCGGGCTGGTACGACTATGAAAAAGGCAAGCGCGACCCCCACGTGTCGAGCGTCGTCACCGATATGATCGTCGGCTATTCGGCTAGCCTCGGCTGTACGCGACGAGCCATCGCCGACGACGAGATCGTCGAGCGTCTGGTGTACTCGCTCGTCAACGAAGGCGCGAAAATCCTTGCCGAGGGCATTGCGTCGAAGCCGTCGGACATCGATGTCGTCTATCTGAAAGGTTATGGCTTCCCCGCGTCGCGCGGCGGGCCGATGTTTTACGCCGATACGGTCGGGCTCGATGGCGTGGTGCAGGCGATCCGCCGATACGCGTCGCAGACGAACGGCAATGGATGGGAGATCGCGCCGCGGCTCGTGGAATGGGCGCAAGGCGGGCGCCGTTTTACCGAATAACGAGTAACGAGGAACGAGGGGAAGCAGGCTTTCCCAAGATGCGAGGCGAACAATCATGAAAGGACCCGAGAACGTATTGCTCGTGGTCGACGTGCAAAACGACTTCATGCCGGGCGGTGCCTTGGCGGTGCCGCACGGAGACGAGATCGTGCCGATCGTGAACCGGCTGGCCGCCGCGTTCGAGCACGTCGTGCTGACGCAAGACTGGCATCCGCGCGATCACTCGTCGTTTGCAGCGAACCACGCAGGGCGCCAGCCGTTCGAGACGATCGGGCTGCCTTACGGCGAACAGGTATTGTGGCCCGTCCACTGCGTGCAGGGTACGACGGGCGCGGCATTGCATGCGGGGCTCGACGTCCCGCATGCGCGGCTCGTCATTCGAAAGGGATACCGGCGCGACGTCGACAGCTATTCGGCATTCGTCGAGGCGGATCGAAAAACGCCCACTGGGCTGACGGGCTACCTGCGCGAACACAGTGTCGTGCGCGTCTGGTGCTGCGGGCTCGCGACCGATTACTGCGTGGCCTGGTCCGCGCTCGACGCCCGTGCGGCGGGGTTCGAGGTCGTCATGATCGAAGACGCGTGCAGAGCGATCGATTTAGACGGCTCGCTTGCGCGTGCGCGGCAGCAACTCGACTCGGCGGGGGTGGTTCGGATGAGCTCGACGCAAGCGCTGGTCTAAAGCTAGACCGAGCCGAGGCGCAGCCCGTTTCGACGACTCCGTCGTTTGTCTCTCATTAACATTCCGTAACAACGCTGTCGTCTCCGTCAATTACGAGACGATTACAGTTCCTTCCGCTCGATCCGCGGCGCGCGACAACGTGCGTAGCGCCGCGCACTTCATCGCCGCCAGCCGTCGCGTGACGGGCCGGCGGCGCCTCGTCTGCCGCTTTGCCGCGGCGTCGCTCTCTCACCGCATGATCAAACAACGATATCGCCGGCTCGTTGCCGGCACCGGCGCGCTCGTCTTGGCGTTGGCGGCGCTCGTGGGATACCGCCACTTCAAGTCGAACGATGCCCCACCTTATCTGACGGCACGTGTCGAGCGCGCCGATCTCGAAGACGCCGTGCTGGCCGCCGGCACGCTCTACGCGCACCGGCAAGTCGACGTCGGTGCCCAGGTGTCGGGGCAGCTCAAGATCCTGAAGGCGGAACTCGGCGATCAAGTCCAAGCAGGACAACTGCTCGCGGAAATCGATCCGACGCTGCTCGAGCATGCGCTCAAACAGGCCGAAGCCGACGAGCGCTCGCTCGCGGCGCAGCGCAGCGCGACTGAAGCGCGCGTGCGGCTGACCGCGCTCGGGGCTGCACGCGAGCGCGAGCTTTGGGACCGTGAGGCCACGTCGAAACAAGCATTCGAGCGCGCGGAAGCGGAGTCGCAGATCGAGCGCGCCAATCTCGACGATCTCAGCGCGCGCTGGAAGCGGGCGCGCATCGAAGTCGACAAAGCGAGGGCCAACGCGGGCTACACGCGGATCGTCGCGCCAATGGCGGGTGAGGTCGTTGCGATCGTGACCCGTGAAGGGCAAACGGTCATCGCGGAACAGCAAGCCCCCGTCATTCTCAAACTGGCCGCGCTCGACACGATGACTGTGAAGGCGCAGGTGTCCGAAGCCGATGTGCTCCGTGTCGCGCCGGGCCAGCCCGTCCATTTCACGGTGCTCGGCGATCCCGACAAGCGCTATGAAGGCAAGGTCCGCGCGATCGAGCCCGCGCCGCACGATTTTGCGGAGCAGTCCAGTGCGGGCTCGGGTTCGGGCGGCGGAGCCTCGGGCGGCAGCCCTTCGCGTGGCGGTGCAGCGGTCTTCTACAACGCGCTGTTCGAGGTGCCCAATCCAGGACATCGCCTGCGTATTTCGATGACCGCCGAAGTATCGATCGTGCACGGCACGGCAAAGAACACACTGGTCTTGCCGTCGTCGGCACTGGGCGAGAAATCCGCTGGCGGTTTGTTCGCCGTGCGCGTGCTGGCAAACGACGGTCAGGTGCAAACGCGCCAAGTGCAAGTGGGCATGAACAACCACGTCAAAGCGCAAGTGCTGGCGGGTTTGCGCGAAGGCGAGCGCGTCATCGTCGGCGAGGGGGCTCCAGACAGTGACGCGAGCAAGAAAGCCGAGGGAGCCTGATCGATGAGCGTACCGCTGCTGGCGCTTGCGGGCGTCTCGCGCCGCTATCGCGCGGGCGATAAGGAAATCGCGGTCCTGCGCGACATCGATCTGACGATCGAGGCGGGCGAGTTCGTGGCGATCATGGGCGCGTCGGGTTCGGGGAAGTCGACGCTGATGAACGTGCTCGGCTGCCTAGACCGTCCGAGCGAGGGCCGCTATCGCGTGGCCGGGGTCGATGTCGGCGCGTTGCCGCCCGATGCGCTGGCGCGTCTACGCCGCGAGCACTTTGGCTTCATCTTTCAGCGCTACCACCTCTTGCCGCATCTGAGCGCGGCGGGCAACGTTCAGGTGCCCGCCGTCTATGCCGGTGTTGCGAAGCAGGCTCGCAGTTCGCGCTCGCATGCGCTGCTCGAACAACTCGGCTTGGACGAGCGTGCCGGACATCGCCCGAACCAACTCTCCGGCGGCCAGCAGCAGCGCGTGAGCATCGCGCGCGCATTGATGAACGACGCCGACGTAATTCTGGCCGATGAGCCGACCGGCGCGCTCGACAGCGCGAGCGGACGCGAAGTGATGCGCATCCTTGGCGAGCTTCATGCGGCCGGGCGGACGGTGGTGCTCGTCACGCACGACGAGCAAGTGGCCGCGCACGCGAATCGGATCGTCGAGATGCGCGACGGCGTGATCGTCAGCGATCGGCTGCGTTGCGAGAGATCGGATTCGCGCGCGGCGGCCGAACATAATGCTCCTGCTCCTGCTCCTGCTCCTGCTCCTGCTCCTGCTCCTGCTCCTGCTCCGGCTACGGCTACGGCTACGGCTACGGCTACGGCTACGACGGCAACTGGCGCCTGCATGTCTATCTCCGCCTCCGCCGGCTCGTACCGCCTTCCACGCTCGTGGGCCCGCGTGGGACAAGCATTCGCGACCGCCTGGGCAGCGCTCCTCGCGCATAGGCTGCGTACGCTGCTGACGATGCTCGGGATCGTCATCGGCATCATGGCCGTGGTGTCGATCGTTGCCGTCGGCGAAGGCGCGAAGCGCTACATGCTCGACGAGATCTCCGCGATGGGCACGAACACGATCGACGTCTACCCTGGGCGAGATTGGGGCGACAGCGATGCCGACAAGATCATGACGCTCGTCGCGGGCGATGCGCAAGCGCTCGGCAACGAGCCCTATGTCGACAGCGTGACGCCGGCGATCTACCGAACGGCCACGATTCGGCACGGCAACATCGACGTGCGCGCCATGGTCAGCGGCGTGGGCGAGCGCTTTTTTCAGGTGCGCGGCTACGCGTTGGCCACCGGCATGGTGTTCGACGCGCAAGCGGTACGCCGTTACGCGCAGGTCGCGGTGCTCGATGAGAACGCGCGCCGCAAGCTGTTCGATGCGAAGACCGATCCGATCGGCAAGACGATTCTCGTGGGCAACGTGCCATGCACCGTCATCGGCGTGACGGCCGAGAAGCAAGCGCGATGGGGCGGCGGGATGAGCGACTTGACGGTTTGGGTGCCGTATACGACGGCAGGCGCGAGGCTGTTCGGCGCCCGCAGGCTCGACGGCATCACGGTGCGGCTCAAGGCAGGCACGCCGGGGGAAGCGGCCGAGCGCGGCATCGCCGAATTGCTCACGCGCCGGCACGGCCGAAAGGACTTCTTCACGTACAACATGGACAGCATCGTCAAGACCGTCCGCTCGACCGGCCGTACGCTGACGTTGCTGCTCTCGCTGATCGCCGTCGTCTCGCTCGTCGTTGGGGGAATCGGCGTGATGAACATCATGCTCGTCTCGGTGACCGAGCGCACGCGAGAGATCGGCATTCGCATGGCCGTCGGCGCGCGGCGTGGCGACGTGCTGCTGCAGTTTCTCGTCGAAGCCGTGCTCGTCTGCCTGATGGGTGGAGCGATCGGTATCGCGTTGTCGTTCGGCGCAAGTTTCCTATTTTCGGTGTTCGTCAAACAATGGAGCATGGTTTTTTCCATGAATTCGCTCGTGATGGCCGTCGCCTGCTCGACGGTGATCGGTGTCTTATTTGGCTTCCTGCCCGCCCGCAATGCGGCGCGGCTCGACCCGGTGGAAGCGCTGGCGCGCGATTGACCCGGAGGCCGAAATGAAGTCCTTTATGCGAGGCCCGTGTGCGGCCGTGGTGGCAGCGATGGTCGCGGCGCCGCTTGCGGGATGCGTATCGCCGGTTCGTCATACGGCATTGCCTTCGCCCGATCTGCCGGCGAGGTGGAAGGCCCAATCCGAAGCGATCGGCGATGTGCCGAGTTCGCCGCATCTCGGCGCATCCGATGCGACGCCGCGCGATATATCCGTCGTTTCGTCGGCCGAGTCGAACGCGGGCCGATGGTGGCAAGCATTCGGCGATGCCGCGTTGGATAAGCTCGTCGACGAGGCCCTGGCGAAGAACGCCGATCTCTCCATTGCCGCCATTCGCGTGCGGCGGGCGCAGCTTGCGGCGGGACTCGTCGACGCCGAGTCGGGCCCGCGGGCCAAACTGGCGGCGCAGGCGTACGCGATGCGCGCGTTCGATGCCGATCGGGCGCGCTTGTCGGCGGGCGTCAATGCGACGGTGTCCTTCGAACTCGATCTATGGGGAAAACTGGCGGCACGGCGCGACGAAGCGACCTGGCGCGCTCAGGCGAGCGAGGCGGATCGCGAGGCCGCCGCGCTCCTGTTGATCGGTACGACGGCTAAGCTTTATTGGGGAATAGGCGCTTCGAACGAATCCATTGCCCTTGGCGAGGCTTCGATTGCCGACGCCGCCCGGACGGTGGCGATGATGGAGATCCGGCTGGGGGCCGGTGCGGCATCGCCGCTCGATCTGGCGCAAGCGCGCCGGCAGCTTGCCGTCTTGAGAGCGGAGCAAGCGCAATGGCGAATGGACCGCGAATCGAAACGCAACGCGTTGGCGGCGCTGCTGGATAGGCTGCCCGAGGAGCGGGGGGCCGAGCCTGAACGTTTGAGCGGCGCGAACTTACCGGAAGTTCCCGCCAGCCTGCCGGCCTTGGTGCTCGCCCGGCGGCCGGACCTGCGCGCGGCGGAATTGCGGTTGCGCGCACGATTGGCCAATGTCGATTTCACGCGCGCCGCGATTTACCCGAGCCTCTCGCTGACGAGCGAGTTCGGCACGAGCAGCGACATGCTCGTGCGCACGTTGCAAAACCCGATTGCCTCGTTCGGCACGGCGCTCGCGCTGCCGTTCATTCAATGGAATACCGTGCGGTTGAAGGCGGCGGTTTCCGAAACCGAATTCGATGAGGCTTCGATCGAGTTTCGAAAGCAGCTCTATCGTGCGTTGGCCGACGTCGAAAACGCATTGGCCGCCAAGACTCAACTCGACGCGCAAGCCACGCAGCGCACGCTCGCACTCGAAGACGCCACGCTGGCCACCGCTGATGCGCGCGCACGCTTCGATCTCGGCGCGACCGATGCGGCACCCTGGCTCGAGGCTCAGCGCGCCGAGAGATCGGCCGGTCTCGATCGGCTCAGGAACCATGTGGCACGACTCGAGAATCGCGTCGATTTGTTCCTGGCGCTTGGGGGAGGCTAGCGGCCAAGCGGGATACTCGCCACTCGGCGGACTTTCCAGTTCCCTCGAAGCGAGTATCATCCGTCGCTACCGCCGAAGTTTCGGCAATCGCAGCGTCAAGGAGCAAGTAAGGTGATTCGTCACATCGTCATGTGGAAGTTGAAGGAAGCCGCGGAGGGCGCGAGCCGCGCCGAGAACGCGGTGAAACTGAAGGAGCGGCTCGAAGGCTGCCGGGACATCGTGCCGGGCATCCTTCACCTCGAAGTGGGCCTCGCCGCGCCTGGGCTCGAATCGACCTATGACGTCGTGCTCGTTTCCGATTTCGCCGACAAAGCCGCGCTCGATGCCTACCAGGTCCATCCGACGCACATGGCGCTGAAGCAATTCGTCACCGCCGTGCGCGAGTCGCGCGAGTGCGTCGATTACGAAGTTTGATGCGCGTGGAAGTAGGTTCACGAGCATGTTGAAGAGCACGAACCGATGACGTCCGAGCATCCGGTACCACCGGCCGCCCCGGCCTCGCAGGGCTCGCAGTCAGCCGAACGCGAACGCGCAATCGAGAGCCCGTTCGTCGATCATCTAGGCGTTCGGCTGATCTCGGCGGCGAACGGCGAAAGCGAGGTCGCGCTGACGCTGGCCGATACGCAGATGAACACGTGGCACGTCGCTCACGGCGGTGTAACGATGACGCTCGCCGACGTTGCGCTGGCCACCGCCGCGCGCAGCTTGGCGGACGACGGCGTGGGCGTCGTCACGGTCGAGATGAAGGTCAACTTCATGCAGCCGGGGCGAGGCGAGTTGCGCGCGTTCGGCCGCGTGCTGCACCGTTCGACCACGATGGCGTACTGCGAAGGCGAAGTGCGCGACGATAGCGGTCATTTCGTCGCGAAGGCGCTCGGTACGTTCAAGTACATGCGGCGGCTCGCAGTGGGGCGCGAGGTCGTCGAGCAGAAGCGGCGCCGTCCATCCGGCGCCAAGCCTGGTCCGAGCGACGGCTGAGCGCAAGCCCCCACGCCGGCTCGCCGCGCGTTTTCGTCGCCGTTTTCCCGTCCATTCGCGAATCGGAGAGAAAAGTCGCCATGACTCAAATCAATCGCCGCATCGTGCTGGCATCCCGCCCGCAAGGCGCTGTCACCCCCGATAACTTCAAGCTGGAGCAAGCGCCGCTCGCCGAGCTGGCCGAGGGGCAGTTCCGCGTGCGCAACCGGTATCTGTCGATCGACCCGTATATGCGTGGCCGCATGAACGACACGAAGTCGTACGCGGCGCCGCAAGCGCTGGGCGACGTCATGATCGGGGCGGCGGTGAGCGAAGTCGTCGAATCGAAGCATCGAGGCTTCACGGCCGGCGACAACGTGACCGGTATCTTCGGCTGGCAGGACTATGCGACATCCGACGGCGTCGGTGTCCGCAAAATCGACGATGCGCTGGTGCCGCTCACGGCTTACCTTGGCGTGGCGGGCATGCCGGGTGTGACGGCATGGTACGGGCTGAACAAGATCATCGCTCCGCGCGCGGGCCAAACCGTCGTCGTCAGCGCGGCCAGCGGCGCGGTGGGCAGCGTCGTCGGCCAGTTGGCCAAGCTCGCCGGGTGCCGCGCCGTGGGTATCGCGGGCGGTCCCGAGAAGTGCCGGTACGTCGTCGAGGCGTTCGGGTTCGACGCCTGCGTCGATTACAAAGCCGGCAATCTCTATCAGGATTTGAAAGCGGCAACGCCGGATGGCGTCGACGGATACTTCGAGAACGTGGGCGGCGAAGCGCTGGACGCGACGCTCTCGCGTATGAACCCGTTCGGCCGGATCGCCGTCTGCGGCATGATCGCGGGCTACGACGGGCAGCCTGTGCCGATCAAGCAGCCGTCGATCATTTTGACGATGCGTCTGCTCGTGCAGGGCTTCATCGTCACCGAGCACCTCGACCTATGGCCCGAAGCGCTCGGCACGCTCGCCACGCTGGTCGCGCAAAAGAAGCTGCGCTATCGGGAAAGCATCGTCGAAGGCCTCGAGCGCGCGCCCGATGCGCTGATCGGGTTGCTGCAAGGCAAGAACTTCGGCAAGCAACTGGTCAAGATCGCCTGACGATCCGTCGTTAGGCTACGCTTGCGCGATCGTACGATTGCGTGCTGGCCCGCTTACGCAAGGCACGAGCGCCACGTCCATAACAATGCACAGGGAGGCACGCATGGAACGATTCGACGGGCAGGTCGCCGTCATTACCGGCGCCGCGAGCGGATTCGGCCGCGCGTTCGCGCAAAAGGGTGCCGAACTGGGAATGAAGCTCGTGCTGGCCGATATCGACGCCGATGCGCTCGGCGATGTCGTCGAGTCGCTCAGGTCCACGGGGGCCGACGCGATCGCGGTACCGACCGATGTATCGGACGGCGCATCGGTCGACGCACTCGCGCATCGCACGCTCGATGCCTACGGCAAGGTGCATCTGCTGTTCAACAACGCCGGAGTCGGTTCGAGCGGATTCGTCTGGGAGATGACCGCGAACGACTGGTCGTGGGTGTTCGGCGTCAACGTCATGGGTGTCGCCCATGGCGTGCGTGCGTTCACGCCGATCATGCTGCGGCAAAACGAGCCGGCCCATATCGTCAACACGGCTTCGGTGGCGGGTCTGATCTCGCCGCCGGCCATGGGTGTCTATAACGCGTCGAAGCATGCGGTCGTGGCGCTGACTGAAACGCTGTACCACGACCTTCGCCGGACGGGTGCGCCGGTCGGATGCTCGCTGTTGTGCCCGGCATTCGCGCCGACGGGCATCGCCGAATCGGAGCGTGCCCGGCCTGCTCGGTGGCGCAACGAGGCAGCGCCGTCGGCATCGCAGGTACTTGCAGGAAGAGAACTGCGCAAGGCGGTACGCGCGGGCCGGCTTACCGCCGCCGATATCGCCGAGGCGACGTTCGATGCCGTGCGCGCGGATCGCTTCTATGTCGTCACGCATCCGGCCATCATGCCGAGCGTGCGGGTCCGCCATGAAGATATCGAGCAGATGCGGGCACCGACCGATCCATCGGTGCCGCCGCCCGGCAGTGCTTGAACAAGCAACGCGATCGCGCCGCTAGGACGACTAGGACGAGACCACATCGAACGCGAACCGGCGCTCGAAGCCGCCCGGGCGCGTGATGTTGTGCGAGCCGTCGTCGTCGCTGCGCTCGATCATCTCTGCTTCAAGCGCTGCGTCACGTATCCGAACGCGCAGCGCCGTCGTTCCTCGCGTGCCGTAGTCGGGTGTTTCGATGAATGCGGCCGATAACTGCCTTTCGCGTTCGAGGCTGATACCCGTCGAGGGCAGATCTTCGTCGGCCGCGACCCGCGGGTCGCGCATGAGTTCGATCAGCGCATTGAGTGCAGGCGTGCCTTCGCGCTCGACCAATGCGCCGAGTTCGGCGCGCTTGCGCACGAGCTTCGGCCATGGCGTATCGAGAACTGCGTTCGAAATGCCGTGGACGCCGGGCGGCAATAGTGAGGGCGCGGTACCGGCGCGATTGCAGTACCAGCCGAGTTCGCGCCGCGATAGATCCCCGACGATCAAATTGAAACCGTTATAGGGCGCGCCTCGCTCGGCCACGTCGCTTAGATAGTCGAGCGGTGCGAGCACCGACCCGGTCAGATAATCCGCGACGAGCGTTCCGCGCGTCGGCGCGTCGCGGCGAAACGCGCCAGGGTCGCGATAGTTGGTCAGCGCCGCGAAGCGTCCGTCGCGCGCAAGCCCGAGCCACGTGCCCGAGCCCACGAGATCGCGCCCGGCAAGCACATTCGGAGCGTCGCCCCACCAATCGAGCGGGGAACTTGCGCGCGAGAGAAATTCGTCGCGGTTGGCGGCAAGCGTGAGCAGCGCACCATTTGCGGCATCGGGCCGCCAGTCGAATACGATCAGGCACATGGAATGGTTCGGGCGTGCGTGGCAGAGGACATCAGTCGGAACATTCGTCGTTGTACGTGAATCGGTCTGAAAGCCAAGCATTAGAGCGATTGACTAGACAGACTTCGGAGAGAGTAGAAGTTTTGTCCTCAGGAGTCGCTTGGTGCACGCAACGTCCATTTCTCCGCTCCGCCGCAGTATTAGGTGCATCCTAATCGATGCCACCCTGGCGGCGCTCCTAACGCTCCCGGTTTACGTCGGGCTAGCAAACACCCCGTTCATCAATGACTGGTTCCTTTACGGAAACGGGTGGGAGACGTTCCACCCGCTCTTCGTCGTGGGTCATGCTATCGGCATCACGCGCAATGCCGCGATCGTCATCGGTACGATGTTCGTCGTCAGCTTCGCGCTTTCGCTGATAGGGATTGCTATCGCGCGTCGTGCTATACGGCCTCTGTTCGGTGTGGCAGCCCTCAAACCTCACTAGGCAGCGCATACGGCAGCGGCAGGAACGCGAGTAGCGGGCCGTCTGCCGCGCCAAGGTGCACGGTGCCGTTTTCAAGCGCCGAGAGCTTGACCTCAGCCAACACATCGAAGCCCTCCCGAGGCGCCGGCGCCGCGTTCACGAGCATCCCGCACGGCTGGCTGGGATCGTCGGAATGGAACAACTCGACGCCCGGCCGTACCGCATCGCCGCCGGCCTCGGCCGAACCCGAACCCGCGCCGGTGGCGATATGCGCGAGCGCCATGCGCCGCTTGATCGTCCCACGATACTGGCTGCGCGCCACGACCTCTTGCCCCGGATAGCAGCCCTTGCGGAAGTTGATCCCGCCGATCACGTCGAAGTTGATCATCTGCGGCACGAACTGTTCGAGCACGCCTTGCGTGATGCGCGGTTCGCCCGCATGGATGTCGAGCCAATCCCAAACCGCCGGCGACGCTCGAACGAGTTCTCCCTCGAGTACGGCCAGCCGCTCCTGCACGAGCGCTTTCGGCCCGATCCACAGGTAGCGCGGCCGCGATACGGCATCGGGTACGCGGATCAGCGAACCGGCCGGGCCGGCGACATGCACGTGCACGCCGTCGGGCAGGGCGTCGAACAGCCGCGAGAGCGGCGCACGCACGTCGCCCGCGAATCCGACGATCGCGACCGATTCCGTGGCGTCGGCAAGCTTCGCTTTCGCGCGCAGGACGAACATCGACAGCCGTTTCTGCACGGCCGCGGTGAGTTCCTTCGACACGAGCAGGCGGATCGTGTCCGCCACGCGCCACGCGAGCATCGAGGCCAGCAGCCGCCCTTTGGGCGAGCAGTAGCCCGACAGGCGCGCGCTGGCCGCATCCAAATGCTGGACGTCGTTCGTGAGCTGGCCATGCAGAAAGCTCGCGGCATCGTCGCCGATCGCGTCGATGACGCCGAACTGATCGAGCGGCATGAATGCGCCGCGCGAAAGGACCGCGTCGAACTCGGCGGCGGGGGAAACGGGGGCGTTTGGTTCGTTCATGAAATAGGTGACTAGTCAATCCTGACTTCGGCTGAGGCGAACAAGTATTATATGGGGTCCATCCGAGCCTTGTTTCGCATGTCCCTGCTGAAGAAATGCCTCGCCTTCGTGGTAGTCGTTCTCGTGCTGTTTGCCCTGCTCACCGCCGTGGGCGGCTATTACTGGGCCACCCGGCCGCTCGCGCTGTCCGCCGCCACCGTCGACGTGACGATTCAACCGCATAGCACCGTGCGCGGGGTGACGGCGCAGCTCGACCACGGCGGCGTACCGATCGTGCCCCAGGCATTCATCCTGATGACACGCCTGCTAGGCCTGGAGAGCCGGCTCAAGTCGGGCAACTACGAATTCCACACCGGGGTCACGCCCTACGAGGTGCTGCAAAAGCTCGCCTTGGGCGACGTCAACGAATCGGTCGTCACGGTCATCGAGGGCTGGACGTTCAAGCGGATGAGGGCGGAACTCGACGCCAGCCCGGCGCTGCGCCACGACACGGCCGGTATGAGCGACGCCGAACTGCTCGCCGCCATCGGCGCGAGCGACGCTCAAGCGGCGAGCGCGGAAGGGCTGTTTTTCCCCGATACGTATTTGTTCGACAAAGGAACGAGCGATCTGAACGTCTACCGGCGTGCCTATCAGCTGATGCAGCAGCGGTTGACGGCGGCCTGGGCGGCCCGCGCGCCGGGTCTGCCGTATCGTACGCCGTACGAGGCGCTCACGGTGGCCTCGCTGATCGAAAAGGAAACGGGCAAGTCGAGCGACCGCCCGCTCGTGGCGGCCGTTTTCGCGAACCGGCTGCGGATCGGCATGCCGCTGCAAACCGATCCTTCCGTGATCTACGGCCTCGGGCAGCGCTACGATGGTCACTTGCGCAAGAGCGACCTGCAGCAAGATACGCCTTACAACACCTATACTCGCCGCGGCTTGCCGCCTACGCCGATTGCGCTGCCCGGCGTGGCGTCGCTGCAGGCGGCGCTGAACCCCGCGCCCACGAGCGCGCTTTATTTCGTGTCGCGCGGCGACGGGAGCAGCGTGTTTTCCGACACGCTCGGCGACCACAACCGTGCCGTCGACAAATACATCCGAGGACAGCAATAAATGGCCCGAGGCAAGTTCATCACGTTCGAAGGGATCGACGGGGCGGGCAAGACGACGCATCTGTCCTGGTTTCGCGAGCGTCTCGAAGAAAAAGTGGCCGCGGCCGGACGCGCCGTGGTCACGACGCGGGAGCCGGGCGGCACGCCGCTCGGCGAAACGCTGCGCGAGCTGTTGCTGCACGAGCGGATGGATCTGGAGACCGAGGCGCTGCTGATGTTCGCGGCGCGGCGCGAACATTTGGCTCAAGTCATCGAGCCGGCGCTCGCGCGCGGCGATTGGGTCCTGTCCGACCGCTTCACCGACGCGACCTTCGCCTATCAGGGCGGCGGGCGCGGCCTGCCGCGCGACAAGCTCGAGGCACTCGAGCGCTGGGTCCAGGGCGGCTTTCAGCCCGATCTGACGGTCTTGTTCGATTTGCCGACCGAAACGGCGAGCGAGCGCCGCGGCGCCGCGCGTTCGCCCGACAAGTTCGAAAGCGAGACCGAGGCGTTTTTTGCGCGAACGCGCGCCGAGTATCTGCGCCGGGCCGAGGAAGCGCCGCATCGCTTCGCGATCGTCGACGCGTCGAGCAGCATCGAACGGATCCGCGCGGTGCTCGGCGACGTCATCGACGCCCTTTGACCGGCCTCCTGCACGAAGCACGAATCACGAATCACGACACGAAGCGAACGCCCCCTATGCTCTCCAAGGCTCGACGATGATCTACCCGTGGCAGCACGACGACTGGAACCGCCTGCAGCGCCTGCGCGCGCAGTGGCCGCACGCCTTGCTTCTGTACGGGCAGGCGGGCATCGGCAAGCTGCGTTTCGCGCAGCACTTGGCCCAGGGCATGCTCTGCGAAGCGCCGGCTGGGAACGGCGAGCCGTGCGGGCAGTGCGCCGCGTGCAACTGGTTCGTTCAAGGCAATCATCCCGACTACCGGGCCCTGCTGCCCGAGGCGCTGGCAGGCGAAGCGGCGGGTACCGCGGCGGCGGCCGAAGAGAAGGAGAAGGCCGATGCCGAAGAGGGCAAGAAAACACGCACGCTGAGCAAGGAAATCAAGATCGAGCAGGTGCGTGCGCTGCTCGACTTTTGCGGCGTGGGCGCCCACCGGGGCGGGGCGCGTGTCGTGCTCGTGTATCCTGCCGAGGCGCTCAACGCGGCGTCGGCCAATGCGCTGCTGAAGACGCTCGAAGAGCCGCCGGCCGGCGTCGTCTTTCTGCTCGTGTCCGCGCGCGTCGATCGCTTGCTGCCGACGATCATCAGCCGCTGCCGGCAGTGGCCGATGTCGACGCCGGCGCCCGATCAGGCCCGTGCGTGGCTCGCGGAGCAAGGCGCGGCCGATGCCGGCGCACTGCTCGCGGAGGCCGGCGGCGCGCCGCTCGCGGCATTGGCGCTGGCGGCGGACGAGAACCGCCCGTTGCGCGATTTCACGCTCAAGCAATTGGCCGCGGGCTCCGAGTGCGATGCCTTTGCCTGCGCCGAAGCCTTACAGAAGCTGCCGGTGCCCGTCGTGCTCGGCTGGCTCCAGCGTTGGCTCTACGATCTCGTGGCCGAACGTGCGGCGCAACGGCCCCGGTATTTCCCGGCGGCGCAACGCGAGCTGACGCGCTGCGCCGAGCGCATCGATGCGAACGCGTTCGCGCGCTTCATGAAGACGGTGACGCGCGAGCGAGCGGTCGAAAACCATCCGCTGAACGCGCGGCTCGTTTTCGAAGCGCTGTTTCTCGGCTATCGAGACCTGTTCGTCTAAGCGCTTCCGGCCCCATTCATACGATACGAAAGCCACGAAAGCTAAGAACACGAGACCCATTGCCATGCACGTTAGTTACCGCGACGCGACGCTCGACGATTTACCCGAGATCGTCGCCATCTATAACTCGACGATCGCCTCGCGCGAGGTGACGGCCGACCTCGCACCCGTCACGGTCGAAAGCCGTCTGCCGTGGTTTCACGAGCATGGGCCGAGCAAGCGCCCGTTGTGGGTCATCGAAAACGAGGCCCCGGGCAACGAAGGCAAGCGCATCGCCGCTTGGCTCAGTTTCTCCGATTTCTACGGCCGGCCGGCCTATGCAGGCACTGCCGAGATCAGCATCTATCTGGACGAAAGCGCGCGCGGCCGCGGACTCGGCACGAGACTCGTGGCGGCCGCGCTCGACGCAGCCCCGGCGCTCGGGATCGATACGCTGCTGGGCTTTATCTTTGGACACAACGTGGCGAGCCTCGCTTTGTTCCGCCGCTGCGGGTTTGAAGACTGGGGTAACTTGCCGCGCGTGGCCGTGCTCGACGGCGTCGAGCGCGACCTCGTGATTCTGGGCCGCCGCATCGGCAAACCCGCCGCCTGAACGCCCTGCGCGCCGAGCCGCGGACCAACCCGAACTGACCGAAGGTGTAGAGATACGATGTTCGTCGATTCACATTGCCATATCAATTTCGAAGGTCTCGTCGAGCGCCTGCCGCAGGTGCTCGAGAACATGCGTTCGCATGACGTGACCCACGCGCTATGCGTCAGCGTCGACTTCGAAACGCTGCCGAGCGTGCTCGAGGTCGCCTCCGCCTATGAAAACGTCTACGCGTCGGTGGGCGTGCACCCGGATCACGAGGATGCGCGGGAGCCGACCGTCGCCGAATTGGTCGAGCTGGCGGCGCACCCGAAGGTCGTCGCGATCGGCGAAACGGGGCTCGACTACTACCGTCTCGAAGGGCGGTCCATCGACGACATGGAGTGGCAGCGTGAGCGCTTTCGCACGCATATCCGTGCCGCGAAGGCCGTAATGAAACCGCTCATCGTCCACACGCGCGCATCGAGCGACGACACGCTGCGGATCATGTCCGAAGAGGAGGCGCACGTGCCGGGCGGCGTCATGCACTGCTTTACGGAGCCGTGGTCCGTGGCGGAACAAGCGTTGGCGCAGAATTTTTACATTTCGCTTTCGGGTATCGTCACGTTCAAGAGCGCCACGGACGTCCAAGACGTCGCGCGCCGCGTGCCGCTCGAGCGGCTCTTGATCGAAACGGATTCCCCGTATCTGGCGCCCGTGCCATATCGTGGAAAACCGAATGAACCTGCGTACGTGAGTTATGTCGGACGCTTCATCGCGCAAGCGCGGGGCATGGCGGATGCCGACTTCGGTGCCGCGACGACGCAAAATTTCTTTCGCCTGTTCGGCATCCCGGCGCCGGGCGCCGTTTGATCCGAATCGCTTACCGCTGATACTCGATACTCCCTGATACCGATACGACCCATCAAAGGAAGACCACTTGAATATGCATACCGCTCCGTCGCTCCCATCCGTTTCTCGACGCTTGCTGCGCGGCCTGGCGCTGACCTGCGCCGGAGCCTTGGCGTCGCTGGCCTTGACCGCGCACGCGTCCAGCTTCGATTCGCTCATCAAGGCAGTCAAGTTCGACGACGTGGACGCGGTGCAAAAAGCGCTGTCCCAGGGAACGGATCCGAACGCGACGGACCCGCAAGGCATGCCGCTGATCGTGCTGGCGGCCCGGGAGAAGTCGGATAAGGTCGCCAAAGCCTTGATGGACGATCCGAAGACCGACATCGAGAAGACCGACGCGGCGGGCGAGAACGCGATGATGCTCGCGGCGCTGAACGGCGACACCGGGCTCGTCAAAGCCTTGATCGACAAGGGTGCCGAAGTCAACAAGAAGGGCTGGGCGCCGCTGCACTACGCGGCCGCGAACGGCCATGACGACATCGTCAAGCTGTTGCTCGACAAATCGGCCTATGTCGACGCCGGTTCCCCGAACGGCACGACGCCGCTGATGATGGCCGCGCGCGGCAATTACCTGTCGACCGTCAAGGTGCTGCTGGATGCGGGCGCCGATCCGAGCGTGAAGAACCAAATCGGCTTGACCGCGCTCGATTTCGCGAAGCACTACCACGCCCCGGACGTCATCAAAGCCATGCAGGACATGTACGCGCGCCAGGCGGCGACGGCATCGGGGGCAGCGGGAGCGTCTGCTCCGGCTCAAAACGGTGCAAAATGATCGTTTTTGGCCTCGGCTCGTGGGCGCCGAGGCGCTTGGGCTTGGCAAGAACCCAGTACCCGTTCACCGCTCGAAGAAAAGGAAGACTATGTTGCGGGCTTTGATATGCGTCGGCGCGTTGGCCGTGCCGGCCGCCGCGATGGCGGCGGTTCCGCCGGGGGACGGCAAGTTCACGGCCGGGGATCTGCATAAGCTGTGCACCCAGACCGACGCGATCTCGCGCTCCGCCTGCCGGGCCTACATCAAGGGCGCCGCCGACGGCGTGTTCAACACGATCGATGCCATTGGCGGCACGACCGGCCCGCGCGTGGGCCAATACTTTTGTCTGCCCGATCGCATCGATCCTCAGCGCCTGGTCGACGCGGTGCGCCGCTATGTTGCCGAGAACCCGGATTCGGTCGAGTACAACGCCAGTACGGCGGTGTCGCTCGGTCTGGAGAAGGCGTTCCCGTGCAAGGGCGACTAATGCCATGGGACGCCTGATCGCCGTATCGAACCGCGTCGCGACGCCTACCGAGACCAAAGGCTCGGCGGGCGGGCTTGCCGTCGGCATTTACAGCGCGCTCAAGGACATGGGCGGCGTGTGGTTCGGATGGAGCGGCGATGTCGTCAGCGAAGCGGTTGCGAACGCGGGGCCGACGCTCGACCGGGAAGGGGAAGTCACGTTCGCCACGGTCGGCCTGACCCGGCGCGACTACGAGCAGTACTACCGCGGCTTCTCGAACGCGACGCTTTGGCCCGTCTTTCACTACCGCAACGATCTAGCCGGATACGAGCGTGAAGAGTACGCCGGCTATCGGCGCGTGAACGCTTGGCTCGCGCATAAGCTCGTCAAGCTGATCGAGAAGGACGACGTCGTCTGGGTTCACGACTATCACCTCATTCCGTTCGCCGAGGCGTTGCGGCGCGAGGGCGTGGCCAATCGGATCGGCTTCTTCCTGCATACGCCGTTTCCGTCGCCGCAGGTCCTGCAAAACGTGCCGCCGCACCAGGAGCTGATCAAGTCGCTCTGCTGCTACGACCTCGTCGGCTTTCAAACCGACACCGATCGCGTTGCGTTTCACGACTACATCGTGCGCCATGCGGGCGGCACCGCCAGTGAAGACGGGCACGTGGAAGCGTTCGGGCGCCGTCTGCGGACGGGTGTCTACCGCATCGGCGTGTTTCCCGACGAAATCGCCGCCGAGGCCGAACGCAACGAGAGCCGCAAGCAGGTGCTCGAACTCAAGCACAGCCTCGAGGGCCGCAAGCTCGTCATGAGCGTCGACCGCCTCGATTATTCGAAGGGGCTCATCGAGCGGTTCCGCGCCTTCGAACGGCTGCTCGAGCACGCGCCGCAGTGGCGCGGGAACGTCACGTTCGTCCAAGTGGCCCCGCCGACGCGGGCCGACGTCGAGAGCTATCAGCACATCCGGCAGAACCTCGAATACGAGGCGGGGCGTATCAACGGCCGCTACTCGGGGCTCGATTACACGCCGATTCGCTACCTCAATCAGCGTTTCGCCCGGTCGCAACTGATGTCGATCTGCCGCGAATCGCAGGTCGGGTTCGTGACGCCGCTGCGCGACGGGATGAATCTCGTCGCCAAGGAATATGTCGCCGCGCAAAACCCCGAGGATCCCGGCGTGCTCGTCCTGTCCGAATTCGCGGGTGCCGCGGCCGAGCTGTGTGCCGCGCTGATCGTCAATCCGCACGACATCGTCGGCATGTCGGAAGCGCTCGAGCGTGCGCTGTCGATGCCGCTGGCGGAGCGCAAGCAGCGCCATGAGGTGAACATGGCCGTGCTCAGGCGCAACGATCTAGGCGTGTGGCGCGACACGTTTCTCGCGGATTTGCGCGGGCCGTGAGCGCTCGGCGCCGGTCTTTCGCAGCCGCCGGCAGCCTGTTCGCGGTCTATTTCCCGACTGTAACAGCGCGAAAGCAATTGAAAGCGGTGCAGCATTCAGGGCGCACCGTGCCGAATAATTGAAGCCATGGCGCCGCATTGCGTCCGCTCGAGCCGAGCTCACCTACCCAGGCCTGCTCGAACCGGCGGAATCGGCACACAGTAACCAGGCTGAACCGGGGATAACAGGGGCACGCACCCGAAATCCACTTGCATGGAGTCGATCGAATGAAAATTGCGCAAATCGCGCCGCTGACGGAGTCGGTACCTCCCAAGCTTTATGGCGGCACCGAGCGTGTCGTCTCGTACATCACCGAAGCCCTCGTCGATTTGGGGCATGACGTCACGCTGTTCGCGAGCGGCGACTCGAAAACCAGCGCCAAGCTCGAAGCGGTCTGGCCGCGCGCGCTGCGGCTCGACCCGGGGATTCGCGACAGGATCGCGCCGCACATGCTGCTCATGGAACTCGTGCGGCGCCGCGCCGAAGAGTTCGACGTCCTGCATTTCCACATGGACTACTACTCGTTTTCGCTGTTCAAGCGGCAGGACACGCCGTTCGTGACGACGCTGCACGGCCGGCTCGATTTACCCGAGCAGCAGCCGGTGTTCGATACGTTCAGTACGGCCCCCGTCGTTTCGATTTCGAACGCGCAGCGACAGCCGATCCCGCAGGCGAAATGGCTGACGACGGTTTATCACGGGCTGCCCGAGGCGCTCTATACGCCACAGCCCGTGGAGCAGAAGTACCTGGCGTTCCTCGGCCGCATTTCGCCGGAAAAGCGTGTCGACACGGCCATCCGCATCGCCGCGCACTGCGGCCTGCCGATTCGCGTGGCCGCCAAGATCGATGCGGCCGACCGCGAATATTTCGAGCGCGAGATCAAGCCGCTGTTCGATTTGCCGCACGTCGAGTTCATCGGCGAAATCGCCGACTCGCAAAAGGCCGAGTTCCTGTCCGGCGCGCATGCATTGCTGTTTCCGATCGACTGGCCGGAGCCGTTCGGGCTCGTCATGATCGAGGCGATGGCGTGCGGCACGCCTGTCGTTGCGTTCAATCGCGGATCGGTGCCGGAAGTCATTGATGAAGGCATATCGGGCTTCATCGTCGAAGACGAGATCAGCGCCGTGGCCGCGGTCAATCGCCTGCACACGCTGCCGCGCGCGCGCGTGCGGCAGCGCTTCGAGGAGCGTTTCACGTCGCATCACATGGCACGCCAGTACCTCGCCGCGTATCAGTCGGTCATCCGCGCGCAGAAACGCTCGCGCTTCAAGATCATCGATTCGGTGTCGGGAGAGGGCGCCTCGAACGGCTGAGCCGCACTCGGCCGCCACGGCATGCGCGCGGGCGAACGCCCGCGCGCTTCCGATTCAAGGATTCAAAGATTCAAAGGGAATGAGAACGCCTGGCGCGGTGCTCAGCGGCACCGCGCCGTCCTGCAGGGCCCGCTCAGATATTCATCCGAGTGATCTTCGTGCCTTCGAGCGAGAGATCGCCCATGATGCCCGCGTTCGTCATGACGATGATTTCGACAGGCTTGGTGGCCGACGTTGTATCGATGGCTCCGTTCGCACCCATCTTCAGCACGGCGACCGACGCATCGCCGCCGACCGACCAGCCGTCACGCGCGCGGAATGCGTTCAGCGCATCGTCGGTCATGAACAGGATGACGACTGCCTTCGATTGTGCACCGGCCTGGAACCCGAATGAGCCCGAGACCGTGTTGTAGTAGCCGACACTGTGCCCGCCTACGCGCAATGCGCCATCCCCGTACTGGCCGCCCACGACGAAGCCCGCTTGGAAGACCTTCGGGAACACGAGTATCCCGTGCGCTTTCTGGACCAGTTCGCGCGAGCCGGGCACCTGCGCATACAGGCGAGAGAGCGTCGCGTCGACACCCGAGTTGATCTCCTGCCGTTTCGACATGTTGCTGCCGGGGCTGGAGCCGACCGGGTTTCCATTGTTCGTGGTCGTGGTGCAGCCTGCGAGCGCGAATGCGCCGACCACGATGGCGGCGGCCGCCTTGCGCATGAATTGTTGTTTCTGCATGGACTCTCTCCGTTATGTTCCGTCGGTCAAACCGCTCGACGGCGGGTTCGGACGAAGCGTGATCTCACACAACGCAAGGAGAGTCGAGCATGAGGCATGCCAGGGGGCCCGGCCCGATTTTGCGCCAGCCGCCGGTCATCACCGGCCGCGGCCGCTAGCCGCGAGGGACGGCTAACGGCGAGTCAGTGCTGGACGGTACGTTTGACGACGGGCGGACGCCGTAGCGCGCGTCGAATACCGGCGACGACCAAGCCCACCGCAAAGATGAACGCGGCCGGCACGACCCAATAGCCGACGAACGCGTGCCATAGATAGAGAAACAGCGTGCGGCGCCGCAGGGCGAATTCCGCGATCGCGTCCTGCTGACGCGGCGCATTGGCGGCGAGCACGTCGGCGGGGCAGCCGGCCGCGCGTGCTTCGTCCGGCTTGCCGTGGCAGCGCGCGGCATCGCCCGCGGCTTGCTGGGCGTCGGTGAGCTGCCAAGTCGTCAGCGCGCGATCGCGGTCGACGATGTTATAGGACATCTCGTCCTGGATCTCGCGAACCGCGACGATTGCCACCGGGACCGCCCAGAAGACGATGACGACGAGCCAGCGTCTTACCCAGCGGTTGTGTCTCCATGCCATTTAATGCCTCCGCAATGCATTGCGCATCAACGAACGACGAGACGGCGGCCCTTTGGCTTGAAAGCTTGAAATCTTCGTTCAGGCGAACCGTCTTGGCAGCCATCATAGAAGAAATGCGACGAATCGTCGCTCCCTTGAAAGCCGGATGCGCGCTATTTCGTCAGAGTAACGCGTGGCGACCGGTAATTTCTTCAATTGTCTCGGCATTTCGGAACTTCGCTCTGTGCGCAAGCCGCCGCAGCGCGGGCCAAGGGCGAGCCATGCCGAAGGAACGCCTTTTGCGTTCTGTTCGCACGACCCATATCGGTCACTTCGTGCCGTAGTCGCCCCAAATTGCATCAAGCAGGGACGCGCGGCCTTCCTTTTCAACGGAGCGTCAGTCATGGCCGTACCGTTTTCCGAGCAATACAAGGGGTTTGCGATCGGGGTGCAGGCGCTCAGGCGCGCGAAGGAGCCTGACCAGTCGGACAACGCACTGCGCCGCTTCGACATCGTCGTGACCATCTCGCGCAAAGCGAGCGGCGACCGAGGGAAGGCGGAGATGTTCGGCGTCCCCGAACACGCGCCGCTCGAGGACCAGCTCGAAGCGCATCGAATCGGCGTCCAATACGCACACGACATCATCGACGGCAAGGTCGACGGCACCTCGATCGATCACCTCTGACGCATTCGCGCGACATTCGCGCGAGCCCCGCGCGGCATGCGTTACGCCGTTCCCGTACCGGCACGGGTGCGCACCGCCCCGAACCTGCCGCGCGCTATCCTTGCGCGCTAGCGAAGAAGAGTCCAGCATAAGCGATCCCCGGCGCAGGCCGAGGGCCGCGGCGCGTCGTCGCGCAAAGCGATGACGCGCCGCGGCAAAATTTGCCAAGCGTTCGAATCAAAAATCACGGTCCGCCCAGGGCCGAATAAGAAAGGAGAACCTTATGCTGCATCGCACCCGCCGCCGTATGCTTGTCGCTGTCGCCGCACTGGCTTGCGTGGGCCTCGCGCCGCTCACCGCGACCGATGCGCTTGCGCAAAGCGCGAAGAAACCGAAGGTTGCACTCGTCATGAAGTCGCTCGCGAACGAATTCTTTCTGACGATGGAAACCGGTGCGAAGGATTATCAGAAGCACAACGCCAGCAAGTTCGATCTCATTACCAACGGCATCAAGAACGAGACCGACACGGCGGCGCAAATCAACATCGTCGAGCAGATGATCGACAGCCACGTCGATGCGATCGTGCTGGCGCCGGCCGATTCCAAAGCGCTCGTTCCGGTCGTGAAGAAGGCCGTCGATGCCGGCATCATCGTCGTGAATATCGACAACCGGCTCGATCCCGACGTGCTCAAGTCCAAGGGCTTGAACGTGCCGTTCGTCGGTCCCGACAACGCCAAGGGTGCCGAGAAGGTCGGCGATTATCTGGCCAAGAAGCTGAAATCGGGCGACGAAGTCGGCATCGTCGAGGGCGTGTCGACGACGACGAACGCACAGCAGCGCACGGCTGGTTTCAAGGCCGCGATGCAGAAGGTCGGCGCGAAGATCGACTCCGTTCAATCGGGTGAATGGGAAATCGACAAGGGCAATGCCATCGCGTCGGCGATGCTGAATCAATACCCGAACATCAAGGCGCTGCTGTGCGGCAACGACAACATGGCGATCGGCGCCGTGTCCGCCGTGCGCGCGGCCGGCAAGCAAGGCAAGGTGTACGTGGTCGGATACGACGACATCGACGCGATCAAGCCGATGCTCAAGGACGGCCGCGTACTCGCGACGGCGAATCAGTATGCCGCGAAGCAGGCCGTGTTCGGCATCGATACGGCGTTGAAGGCGATCCAGGAGCACAAGAAGCAGTCGGAGTTGTCGCAAGTGGTCGAGACTCCGGTCGACCTCGTGACGAAAGCCTCCAAGTGAAAGGAAAGCCGCCAAGTCATCGATCGGCTACACCGTCGAAACTTGCGCTAACGTGCGGTAGATAGGCGGTGCGCGGCGCGACACCCGCCGCGCCGCGCACGCTATCGCACTCGGGATTAACGGGCGCGCTCAAGAAAGCACGCGCCGTTGCCGTTATCCTCCGACATAAGCGTCATGGCGGCTAGCCGGCGCGCGACGGCCGCGGACCCGGCCGCCCGACAACGGAAACCCGATGGACTCGACCGACCACGACGAATCGAACGCAGTGCTCAGCGTAAGCGGGATCGGTAAGATCTACGCCGAGCCCGTGCTCGCCGACGTGACGCTCGCGTTGCATGCCGGCGAAGCGCTGGCGCTGACCGGCGAAAACGGCGCGGGCAAGAGCACGCTCTCGAAGATCATCGGCGGACTGGTTGCGCCCAGCGCCGGCGCCATGCGGCTCGCGGGTAGCGACTACGCCCCGAAGAGCCGGCACGAAGCCGAAGCGCTTGGCGTGCGGATGGTCATGCAGGAGCTGAACCTCTTGCCGACGCTGACCGTTGCCGAAAACCTGTTTTTCGACCGCTTGCCGCGCCGCGGCCCGCACGCCCTCGGATGGATCGACCGCGCACGCTTGCGCGAAGACGCGAGGGCAGCCATGGCGCGTGTCGGGCTCGACGCGATCGACCCCGGCACGCCCGTCGGCGCGCTCGGCATCGGCCATCAGCAGATGGTCGAGATCGCGCGCAACCTGATCAACGATACGCGCGTGCTGATCTTCGACGAGCCGACGGCCATGCTGACCGCGCGCGAGGTCGATCTTCTGTTCGAGCAGATCGACCGGCTCAAGGCCCGCGGTGTCGCCATCGTCTATATCTCCCATCGGCTCGAGGAACTCGCGCGCGTGGCGGAGCGCGTCGCGGTCTTGCGCGATGGGCGCCTCGTGACCGTGGACCCGATGCGGAACCTGACGAGCGAGCGCCTCGTCACGCTGATGGTCGGCCGCGAACTCGGCGAGCGTATCGATCTCGGTGAACGCCGCATCGGCGCGCCGTTGCTGAAGGTCGAAGGCCTTACGCGCGGCACGGCCGTGAGGGACGTCTCGTTCGAGGTGCGGGAAGGAGAGATTTTCGGTGTGAGCGGCTTGATCGGTGCGGGCCGCACGGAACTGATGCGGCTTATCTACGGCGCCGACCCCGCCGACCGGGGTACGGTATCGGTCGGCCGGCCGCTCGCGCCCGTGCGGATCGGCTCGCCGGCCGATGCGGTGCGGCAAGGCATTGCGCTCATCACCGAAGACCGCAAAGGCGAGGGGCTGCTGCTGCCGCTGTCGATCGCCGCCAACGTCTCGCTCGGCAACATGGGCAGCGTGGCCCGCTGGGGTATCGTCGAGGGGCGGCGCGAGCAACGGCTTGCGCGCAAGCAGATGGATGCGCTGCGCGTTCGTGCTCACGGCCCCTGGCAAAGCGTGGGCGAGCTGTCGGGCGGCAATCAGCAGAAGATCGTGATCGGCCGCTGGCTCGCGCGCGACGCAGACGTCCTGCTGTTCGACGAGCCGACCCGCGGCATCGACGTCGGCGCCAAGTTCGACATCTACATGCTGCTCGGCTCGCTGGCTCGCGAGGGGCGCGCCATCGTCGTCGTCTCGAGCGACCTGCGCGAATTGATGCTGATTTGCGATCGGATCGGCGTGATGTCGGCAGGGCGTCTGACCGGCATGTTCGATCGCAGCGAGTGGACGCAGGACGCCTTGCTGGCCGCGGCGTTCGCGGGCCATATGAACGGGAGCGGCCGGCATGCGGCCGCGCCGCCCCATTCACCCGACGCACGGAGCCTGTCATGAACGATCCGACCGTGCCTCCCGATGGGGGACCGGCCATGCTGGACGAGGCGCCGGGCGCCCGCGCTTCCGGCACTCGGCTCGGCTTGTCGAACTATCTGGGCTTGGCCGGCGCGCTCGCCGCGATGGTCGCGCTGTTCTCGGCGCTCAGTTCGCACTTCCTGACCTACGAGACGTTCAGCACGATCGCCAATCAGATTCCCGATCTCGTCGTGATGTCGGTGGGGATGACGTTCGTCCTCATCATCGCCGGAATCGACCTGTCGGTCGGCTCGGTCTTGGCGCTGGCGGCCTCGGTCGTCAGCGTGGCCTCGCTCAAGTGGGGCTGGGGCCCCGTGCCGTCGGCGCTGATCGGCATGGCGGCCGCGGCGCTCACGGGCATGGTCACCCGCGGCGTGACGGTCGGCTGGCGCATTCCGTCGTTCATCGTGTCCTTGGGCGTGCTCGAGGCCGCGCGCGGGCTGGCCTATCAGTTGACCCATTCGCGCACCTCGTACATCGGCGACGCATTCGATTTCCTGTCCAATCCGATCGCGGTCGGCATTTCGCCGGCCTTCGTGATCGCCGTGGTCGTCATGATCGCCGCGCAGCTCGTGCTCACGCGTACCGTGTTCGGCAGGCATCTGGTCGGGATCGGGACGAACGAAGAGGCGGTGCGGCTGGCGGGCGTGGATCCGCGGCCGTATAAAGTGGCGGTGTTCGCGCTGATGGGCGCGCTTTCCGGGCTGGCGGCGCTGTTTCAGGTGTCGCGCCTCGAAGCCGCGGATCCGAACGCCGGCGTCGGCTTGGAACTACAGGTCATCGCCGCCGTCGTGATCGGCGGCACGAGCTTGATGGGCGGGCGCGGCTCCGTCATCAGCACGTTCTTCGGCGTGTTGATCATCTCGGTATTGGCGGCGGGTCTCGCACAGATCGGGGCAAACGAGCCGACCAAGCGGATCATCACAGGCGCGGTCATCGTCGTCGCCGTCGTGCTCGATACCTATCGGAGCAGGCGCAGGCGGGCTTGAAGGCGTATGAATCAGGTGGCCGGCCGCCGCGCGGGGAATCGCGACGGCCGGCGTGTACAAGTGAATGTTCGGGGTAAGCGCGGGGCTCGTTCGGCCCGCAGAGAAAAACAAGCGAGAGAGAATCGGTAATGGCGACGATCAAGGATGTGGCGGCCATGGCAGGCGTGTCGTTCACCACCGTGTCGCACGTGGTGAACAACACGCGCCCGGTCTCGGCCGACGTGCGCACGAAAGTGGAGCGGGCAATTGTCCAGCTCAACTACGTGCCCTCGGCGGTCGCGCGGTCGCTGAAGGCGCGCGCGACGGCAACGATTGGGCTAGTCGTGCCCAACAGCTCGAACCCGTATTTCGCCGAGCTGTCACGCGGCATCGAAGACGGGTGCGCGCGCCAAGGCTATTGCATGTTTTTTTGCAATTCCGACGACGATCCGGCAAAACAGCGCAATTATCTGCGAATTTTGCAGGAAAAGCGCATCGACGGCTTAATCATTGCCTCCGCGGGCGACGATGCTGTCCTCGCGAGCAGCCTGACCGACACGCGCGAACCGCTCGTGGTCGTCGACCGCAATATCGAGGGCCTGTCGGCCGATCTCGTTCAAATCGATCACGAGCGCGGCGCCTATCTGGCGACGCGGCACTTGCTCGAACTCGGTCACGTCCGGATCGGCTGCATCACGGGTGCCGTGGCCACGGCCGTGAGCGCGATGCGCGTGCATGGGTTCATCCGTGCGATGACCGAGCGCGGCATCGACATCGAGCCGAGCGCGATCGTCGAAGGCGATTTCTCCGCGGCGGGCGGGCAGGAGGCGGCCGGACGCCTGTTCGACACCGTGCGCCCGACGGCCATCTTCGCCTGCAACGACATGATGGGGATCGGTGCGCTACGCGTGGCCGCGGAGCGCGGCATCCGCGTGCCGCAGCACTGTTCGATCATTGGGTTCGACGATATCGAACTGAGCGGTTTCACGTACCCGGCGCTGTCGACGGTGGGGCAATCGGTACGTGCGCTCGGCGAGGCTGCCGCGCACATGCTGATCGAGCGGATCACCGGCGCGGTGAGCGGGCCCACGCGCCGCCGCGTCATCACGCCGCGGCTCGTGCTGCGCGAGTCGACAGCGGTTTTCGCCGGCCCGGTGAACGCGGTCTTATGTGCATGAGCGGGTGACGGCCGCGGCCATTTCGAAGAGGCGGAGGGGCGCACGACTGCCCTCTCGCATCGCAGCCGAACGCGACTCGGCACGCTGGCCGACCGACGGGCGAATGCAACGTTCGCCCGTTTTCGATTGACCCTGCCTATCTCCAGCTTCGGCCCCATTTATCAGATTAATTCGTTGTCCTCAAGTGCCGCCATAAGGAAGCCGTAAACAGCGGGTAGAGCACACGCTTCCTCTGCGCAGTGCAGCGCGGTGAACGGTGCGCTCCAAACCTGGCTCAGAAACGAAGGACTCCGAATGTTGAAAAACGGTATGACGATCAAAACGCGCATCGGCTTGGCGATGGCGTTTTTATCCGCGCTCATGCTCGCCCTCGGCGCGCTTGGCTTATCGGGCATGAATAAGGCAAGCAAGACGACGAGCGACGTCTACCTGACCCAGATGCCGAGCGCCGTCGACATTGCGATGACCGAAAGCTACGCGGCACGCGAACGCCTGGCGCTCGATCGCGCCGCCATGCACGCAGGCCAAGCCGACGAAACGAAAAAGAACATCGACCGTGCGGCGGTCCTTCGCGCGAGATCCGACAGTTGGTGGAAGAAGTACATGGACTTCCCGCGCGAAGCCGACGAAGACAAGCTCGCGCAAGACGTCGTGGCCAAACGCGAAGCGCTGCAGTCGGTCGTAGCCGCGTACACCGATGCGATCAACGCGAACGATCACGACAAGATCCTTAGCACTGCAGACGACCTTCAGGCCGCTTTCGTACTGTTGTCGAAAAGCGACGACACGTTGAGCCAGTTGCAGTTCACGCAATCGAAAGCGGAATACGCGGACGAGCAGTCGAGCTACGCCACGTTCCGTACCGTGACGATCGCGCTGCTCGTGGCCGCGCTGGTAGCCGCGCTCTTCGCCTACCTGAACCTGCGCGCAGCGATCGCGGGCCCGTTGGCCGAGGCGCTTGCCTATTTCGATGCGATCGCCTCGGGTGATCTGCGCCGATCGATCGTCGTGCGAACGCGCGACGAGATGGGTCTCATGCTCGAAGGGCTGGCGAAGATGCAGCGCAGCCTGACGGACACGGTCCGCACCGTACGCGGCGGCAGCGAGTCGATCGCTCAAGCGACCAAGCAGATCGCCGCGGGCAACCTCGACTTGTCGTCCCGCACCGAAGAGCAAGCCGCGTCGCTGCAGCAAACGACCTCGAGCATGGATCAATTGACCGGCACCGTGCGGCAAAACGCCGACAACGCGCGTCAGGCCAGTGCGCTCGCCGCCAATGCATCGGAAATCGCCAACAAGGGGAACGAAGTCGTCGGCCAGGTCGTCGGTACGATGGGCGAGATCAACGACAGCTCGGCCAAGATCGCGGACATCATCACGATCATCGAAGGCATCGCGTTCCAGACCAACATTCTCGCGCTGAACGCCGCAGTCGAAGCGGCGCGCGCAGGAGAACAAGGACGAGGCTTCGCGGTCGTCGCCGGCGAAGTGCGTGCGCTCGCGCAGCGCTCGTCGGGTGCCGCCAAGGAAATCAAGACGCTGATCGACACGTCGGTCGATCGTGTGCGTTCGGGCTCCGCGCTCGTGGGCGAGGCTGGACGCACGATGGAGGAGATCATCGCCGCGGTGCAGCGCGTGACCGACATCATGGGTGAAATCGCCGCGGCTTCGGAAGAGCAGAGCACCGGGATCGGCGACGTCGCGCGCACCGTCTCGCAGATGGACCAAGTCACGCAGCAAAATGCGGCGCTGGTCGAACAGGCGTCCGCGGCGGCGCAATCGCTGCAGGAGCAAGCCGAGCGTTTGCGCACGGCCGTCAGCGTCTTTCAACTCGCCGACGAAGGCAGCGCCTCGCGTACGGTTGCGGTGCGGCCCGCATCCATCAGTGCGGCGGGCGCGTCGAAGCGCGCCGCAAAGCCGGCACCCACTCGCTCGACGCCGGCTCCCAAACGCCCGGCCCCGTCGCCTAGCGCATCGAGCGCATCGAAGATCGAGCCGAAGATCGAGCCGGTGCTCGCCGCAAGCGCGGCTCCAGCCAAGCCCGCAGCGGCCCCGGCGAAACGCGCGCAGGCCCCGGCCGAATCGGTGGCGGCCAAGGCGGCAACGCCGGCCCGGAGCACGGCCGCACCGGCACCCGCGGCGTCTCCCGCTCCCGCTGTCGCGCCTGCTCGCAAGCTCCCCGCGACGAGCGCACCGAGTTCATCGCGATCGGACGATGACTGGGAAACCTTCTAACGAACCACGCTAAAGGTTCCTCTCTGCGCCCTCCGCGTCCGTTCCAGGACGCAACGGCCCGGCCGCGTCGCCATCGACGCAGCCGGGTTCGCCAATCGATCTGCCCCCAAAATATTTGCGATCGCACGCCATGGCGCTCGATGTGCGTCTCGGCGAGCACGTTCGCTCATCATCAGCATTCATTCATCGCTACCGGTTCACCGCTACAAAAACTTGTAACCGATGCGTACAACTGTCGTCGAAAACGGCAGCCGGCGCGTATACGTATTAAGAGCGGATCAAGAGCCGCCGTTGCAGTCCGGTGCGGCGCTAGCCCCCGGCGTGTAAGCGCGGGGTACGAGCGGGCATCGCACATGCAATGAGGCGATGGACGCGGCTTTTTGTCGGCGAGATCTCTGTGCTCTCCACACGCCGCGCAACGCCGCGACACGACGACGGAGCGCAAGCGCGGTGCGGCGCCGGTGCGGTCAACCGCGCGAAGAGCGTGTAAGAGAGCGGATGCCGGCATGTGAGAAATACCTGTGCATTGCAGGGCAACCGAACGCAGCGAGATCGAGGACGCGCACGCCGCGCACTTGCTTGGTCTACGGTTGATGTAGGAGAAGCAGGGGCAAGCGCAGCGGGTTACATGCGGAGAAGCAGAGGAACCAAAGGAAGCAAAGGAAGCAAGCGAAGCAGCGCGGACGTAGAGCAAGTAGAGGAAGTACTCGCTAGGATCCCTCGATGTTGCGGTTGCGAACGCGGCGCGAGAGGAACGCAAGCGAGGCGCTGCGCAAATGCAGGATGAAGATTGTAGGTCAGTGTGCTCGCGGATCCAAGTTAGGGCACATGTGTACGATGTAAGACCACGTAGGTCGTGAAAAATAATTTAAAAGGGTTTAGGATGAAATCGAGCGAGGTCGTTTCGGTATAGCCTTCCGAAAGCGACATCGTCCGCAGACTTCGGCGAGGAGGTAGCATGGATATTTACAGCAGCTTCGCGAACCGCTTCGAGAAAACCCGCGAGGAGGAGTTATCTCTCGAAGAGTATCTCGCGCTCTGCAAGAACGATCCCGCCGCGTACGCGACGGCCAGCGAACGTATGTTGACGGCGATCGGGGAGCCAGAGCAAGTCGACACACGCCACGACCCCCGCTTGTCGCGGATTTTCGCGAACAAGGTCATCAAGGTTTACCCAGCATTCCGAGAGTTCTACGGGATGGAAGACGTGATCGAGCAGGTGGTCGCGTACTTCCGCCACGCCGCGCAAGGGCTCGAAGAGAAAAAGCAAATTCTTTATTTACTCGGTCCTGTCGGCGGCGGTAAATCGTCTATCGCCGAGAGGCTCAAGCAATTGATGGAACGGGTACCGTTCTATTCGATCAAGGGCTCGCCGGTCAACGAGTCCCCGCTTGGCCTCTTCGATTACGACGAAGACGGCCCCATCCTCGAAGAGCAGTACGGCATTCCGCGCCGGTATCTGAAAAGCATCTTGAGCCCATGGGCCGTCAAGCGCTTGCATGAGTACAACGGCGACATCCGCAAGTTCCGCGTCGTGCGCCGCTACCCGTCCATTCTGCGGCAAATCGGTATCGCCAAGACCGAACCGGGCGACGAGAACAACCAAGACATCTCTTCGCTCGTCGGCAAGGTCGACATCCGCAAGCTCGAGCAGTATGCGCAGGACGATGCGGACGCCTACAGCTATTCGGGCGGCTTGTGCTTGGCCAATCAGGGCTTGCTCGAGTTCGTCGAAATGTTCAAGGCGCCGATCAAGGTGCTGCACCCGCTCTTGACCGCGACCCAGGAAGGCAACTTCAAGGGCACGGAAGGGTTCGGTGCGATTCCGTTCGACGGCATCATCCTCGCTCACTCGAACGAGTCGGAATGGAAGGCCTTCCGCAACAACCGCAACAACGAAGCACTGCTCGACCGGATCTTCGTGGTCAAGGTGCCGTACTGCCTGCGCGTGTCGGAAGAGATCAAGATCTACGAGAAGCTCATCCGCAACTCGTCGCTCGCGGCGGCCGTCTGCGCACCGGGCACGTTGAAGATGATGGCGCAGTTCTCCTCGCTCACGCGTTTGCAGGAGCCCGAGAACTCCAATCTGTTCTCGAAGATGCAGGTGTACGACGGCGAAAACCTGAAGGACACCGATCCGAAAGCGAAGTCGTACCAGGAGTATCGCGACTACGCAGGCGTCGACGAGGGCATGACCGGCGTGTCGACGCGGTTCGCCTTCAAGATCTTGTCGCGCGTGTTCAACTTCGATACGAGCGAAGTGGCGGCCAATCCGGTGCACCTCATGTATGTGCTCGAGCAGCAGATCGAACGCGAGCAGTTTCCTCCGGAAACCGAACAGAAGTATCTCTCGTTCGTGAAGGACCTGCTTGCCTCGCGCTACGCCGAGTTCATCGGCAAGGAGATACAAACCGCGTACCTCGAATCGTATTCGGAGTACGGCCAGAACATTTTCGATCGCTACGTCACGTATGCCGATTTCTGGATCCAAGATCAGGAGTTCCGCGATCACGATACCGGCGAAAGCTTCGATCGCGCCGCGTTGAACGCCGAGCTCGAGAAGATCGAGAAGCCGGCGGGCATCAGCAACCCGAAGGATTTCCGCAACGAGATCGTGAACTTCGTGCTGCGCGCCCGTGCCGCCAACGGCGGCAAGAACCCGGCGTGGATCAGCTACGAAAAGCTGCGCGTCGTCATCGAAAAGAAGATGTTCTCCAACACGGAGGAATTGCTGCCGGTCGTCTCGTTCAACGCTAAAGGTTCGGCTGAAGAGCAGCGCAAGCACGAAGACTTCGTCAATCGCATGGTCGCGAAGGGTTACACGCCGAAGCAGGTGCGCTTGCTTTGCGACTGGTATCTGCGCGTGCGCAAGTCGTCATAACGTAAGCGGTAGGATATATAAGTAGTCGCGCGCGCGACGTGCTCGCGGGTTTGCCGCCCGCGAGCATCTAGGCAGCGCGGCGTGCGCACGCGAAGCGCGCTGCGTGGGCACGAAGCCTGCGTAAAAGCGGAGCGTGTCGCTTTCGGCAATCAAAAGCGGGAGACTGGATGTGCTTCATCAAATCATCGACCGCAGGCTGGCTGGTAAGAACAAGAGCATTGCGAATCGCGAGCGCTTTCTGCGCCGCGTAAAACATTACATTCGGCGCGCCGTATCCGAAGCGGTGCGCGATCGCAGCATCAAGGACATTCAAAACACGCAGAGCATCACGATTCCGCGCAAGGACATTGCCGAGCCGCAGTTTCATCACGGGCCCGGCGGGCGCCGCGACCTCGTGCATCCGGGCAACGAGGAATACGTGCGCGGCGATAAAATCCCGCGTCCGAACGGCGGCGGTGGCGGCGGCGGAAGCCAGGCGAGCAACGAGGGCGAAGGGCAGGACGACTTCGTTTTCGAGTTGAGCCGCGAAGAGTTCATGCAGTACTTCTTCGACGATCTAGAATTGCCGCGCCTCGTGAAGACGCATCTAATGGCCGTGCCGACGTGGAAGAACATCCGCGCGGGCTGGGCGGCGGAAGGCACGCCGAACAACATCGACGTCGTACGCTCGCTGCGCAGTGCACTCGGCCGGCGTATCGCGCTCGGCGCGCCACTCGTGAACCAATTGCGCGAACTCGAGCGGCAGTACGAACTGCTGTCGAACGAGCCCGGCGATCACGTCGACGAACTGAAGCGTCTCGAAGAGGAACTTCACCACTTGCGCGGACGCATCTGGCGCATCCCGTTCATCGATCCTTTCGACCTGCGCTACATCAATCGCGTGAAGCAGCCGCAGCCGTCGAGCCAAGCGGTGATGTTTTGTCTAATGGACGTATCGGGCTCGATGGACGAACAGCGCAAGGATCTGGCGAAGCGCTTTTTCATCCTGCTCTATTTGTTCCTGAAGCGTAACTACGAGAAGATCGAGGTCGTCTTCATCCGTCACCACACGCGTGCCGAGGAAGTCGACGAAGAGACGTTCTTTCATTCGACGGAAAGCGGCGGCACGGTCGTGTCGAGCGCGCTCGAACTCATGCGCAAGATCCAGAACGAGCGCTATTCGCCAACTGAATGGAACATTTACGGAGCGCAAGCGTCAGACGGCGATAACTGGACCGACGATTCGCCGAAGTGCCGCCGGATCCTGCAGGACGACATCCTGACAAAGGCACGGTACTTCGCCTATATTCAAGTCGCGCCCGAAGAGCAGAATTTGTGGCTCGAGTACGCACAGCTCGCCCTGTCGGAGCCTCATCTGGCAATGAAGAAGGTGGATGCGGCAGCCGATATCTACCCCGTTTTCCGGGAGCTGTTCGAGAAGCAGGTGGCAGCCTCATGAGTACTAAGCACTTGCATAACGAATCGCGCGGCTACCAGCCCGAGCGTCACCGAAAGGGGGCGCACGAGCCGGGAGGGCGTCACAAGCAGCACGCGAAGCCCGAGCCAGCCGAAACTGAAACGCGAGGCCGTACCGAAGAAGCCGCCGCCCCCGCCGTGGCGAAAAGGGAACCCCGTATGAACATCGCCGACCGCAGACCGTTGCCGTGGCCGTCCGATTGGACCTTCGAGCTGATCGAAGAGTACGACACGCATATCGCCCAAGTCGCCGAGCAATATGAACTCGACGTCTACCCGATCCAGCTCGAGCTGATCAGCGCCGAGCAGATGATGGATGCCTATGCATCCGTCGGCATGCCCGTGAACTATCGTCACTGGTCGTTCGGCAAGCACTTCCTTTCGACGGAAAAAAGCTACCGGCGCGGCCAAATGGGCCTCGCCTACGAAATCGTCATCAACTCGAACCCCTGCATCGCGTATCTGATGGAAGAGAACACGATGACGATGCAGGCGCTCGTCATCGCGCACGCCGCGTATGGGCACAACTCGTTCTTCAAGGGCAACTACCTGTTCCGCCTTTGGACCGATGCGCATGCGATCGTCGACTACCTCGTCTACGGCAAGAACTACATCGCCGAATGCGAGGAGCGCTACGGCATGGACAGGGTGGAAGAGTTGCTCGACTCGTGCCATGCGCTGATGAACTACGGCGTGGACCGCTACAAGCGGCCGCAAAAGCTCTCGTTGTCGAAGGAATCCGCGCTGCGCCGCGAGCGCGAGGCCTATCTGCAATCGCAAGTGAACGAGTTGTGGCGCACGCTGCCATCGCATCACACGCCGCTGACCGAAGAGGAAGAAGATCGCTTCCCGCCGGAGCCGCAGGAGAACTTGCTGTACTTCGCGGAAAAGAACGCACCGCTCTTGGAGCCGTGGGAGCGCGAGGTCATCCGCATCGTGCGCAAGATCGGGCAATACTTCTATCCGCAGCGGCAAACGCAGGTCATGAACGAAGGATGGGCTACGTTCTGGCACTACACCCTGCTCAATACGCTATACAACCAAGGGCTGCTCGAAGACGGCTTCATGATGGAGTTCTTGCATTCGCACAGCAACGTCGTCTATCAGCCGCCGGTCACCAAGCCGTACTACAGCGGGATGAACCCGTATGCGCTCGGTTTTTCGATGATGAGCGACATCCGCCGCATTTGCGAAGCGCCCACCGACGAAGACCGCCGCTGGTTCCCCGATATCGCCGGGTCGCCTTGGCTGCCCGCGATGCACTATGCGATGCGCAACTTCAAGGACGAGAGCTTCATCGCGCAATACCTCTCGCCGCATCTGATTCGCGACATGCGCCTGTTCTCGGTGCTCGACGACGATACGCGCGATGCGCTCGAGGTATCGGCGATTCACGACGACAGCGGCTATCAGCACGTGCGCCAGTCGTTGTCGCGTCAATACGACATGCACCATCGCGAGCCGAACATCCAAGTGTGGTCGGTCAACACGCGCGGCGACCGCAGCCTCACGCTGCGCCATTTCATGAGCGACAACCGGCACTTGGCCGCCGACAGCGAAGAAGTGCTCAAGCACATGGCGCGGCTCTGGCAGTTCGACGTTTACCTCGAAAGCGTCGACGAAAACGGCACGGTCAGAAAGCGCTTCGACTGCCGCTATACCCCACCGGTGGTGCGGATTTAACGTCCGTTCACCGATTCACGCTTAACTCTTCACGCTTCGATGGCGCGAAGCGCGGCGGTTCAGCGCGCTTCGCCTTCGCTGCGCGCCCAGGCTCGCTGAAGCAGCGCGCGCACGTCGTCATCGGTCGTTTCCCCAAAATCGTCGTAGTGCTGGCCGACGCTGAAGAAAAACGCCGGCTGCGCGACGCAGACGAACCCATCGACGATACCGGCGAACTCGGTTTCGGCACCGGCCGGCGCGACGGGCAGGGCGGCTAGAATCCGGGCCGGACCGCGGGCGCGCAAGGCGAGAACAGCGGCTTTCATCGTCGCGCCGGTGGCCATGCCGTCGTCGACGAGCAGCACCGTACGGCCTTCGACCTGCGCAGGCGGACGATCCCCTCGATAAGCCGCCTCCCGTCTCGCGAGTTCCGCGCGCTCTTGTTCCAGCACTTCGTCGAAGCGCAGTTGCGTGACGTGCGAGGCTTTCATCGTGTCGTGCTCGACATGCAGTGCGCCGCCCGACGCAACGGCGCCCATGGCCAGTTCCTTCTGGCCCGGCACACCGATCTTGCGCACGGGCAAGACGTCGAGTTCGGCCCCGAGGATTGCCGCGATTTCGAATCCGACAGGCACGCCACCGCGCGGCAACGCGAGCACGACCGTGTTCGAGCCTGCTTCGTGGCGCAAATGCTGGGCTAGCATGCGGCCCGCCTCCGCGCGGTCTTTGAACAGGGAATACATTCGTCTGCCTACGGGAAACGCACGGCGATCGGGCCGAGGCGCAGAAGGGCCAAGCGAGTTGAAGCGGATCGCCGCGACACGCTTCATTCTAGGTCGCTCGCCGCGATACCGCTTCCACGCCGGCGAGCCGTCCCTGCCGCGCCCGCTATAGCGCATCGTGGAAGATGATGCCTATCGTATGCCGCCGCCCCGATCGCAGACGGCTCACGCCATGGCGGAGATTCACGCGATATGGCCCGCGCGTGCCCTGCACGGGGCGATGGCTGACCGCGAAGATGACTGCATCGCCCTGTTCGAGCGGGACGACTTCCGGTCGCGATTGCATGCGCGGACGTTGTTCGGTCAGGACGAATTCGCCGCCCGTGAAATCGCGGCCGGGTTGCGACAACAAGATCGCTACTTGAATCGGGAACACATGCTCGCCGTAGAGATCTTGGTGCAGGCAGTTGTAGTCGTCCTCGCCGTAGCCCTCACGGATAAGTTTACGTAGATGGACGTTGCGTAAGATTATGTTTTTAAAGGAAAAGCAAGTTTTGCTGGCTGTCCATTTCTGACGGCGTGAAGATGGACTGATTGAGGCGCCGGCGCCTGTGGTCGTCTATTGAGACTCCGCAAGGGAGTTGACAACGCGAAAAAGCATCGACATCGCCCAGGCGGCGCTTTAGTGGCGACTACCCACTGTCACAAAGTCGGCCTTATGTGGAGCTTTACATAAGGCCGAGGAACGGATGTTCGCTAAGGGTTCGTCCGATCTTGTGGGCAGCTTGGCGTAGCCGTGGCGGCAAACTCGGCCGTGAAACCGCTGATCCAACAGAACACACCTGTCATCTGTTTCAGCAACACGGGCACCTGCAATCGACGGGGTGGGTAAAACCAGCACATCAAATTCTTCACGGCACGCGGTGTGTTCGACGATCGCTGTGAAAGTCGAAGGATCGTCGGCGAAGCAATTGAACTCTGACTGTAGGACGGTGAGGAGCGTGCGAATCTCCGGGGCCGCCATACCGGGCGGCGTTAGCTGCCTGCGATGTCGTATTTCTCTAGCGTGGCGATCTCCGAGCGAACAACGCGTCCCAGCGCATGAACCTCTAGTGGCGTCAGGTCAACTGCGTACGCGTAGTAGAGGACGCTGAGGGGGTGAACCCCTATGGCTCGCGCGATTTCGTCGAGCTTGTCTAGCGTAGGCGTCTGCTTTCCAAGCTCGAGTGCACTCAGATATGTCCTGCTGGAGACGCCAAGACCGTCTTGAGATATGCCGCGCATTCTGCGAGCCGCTCTCAATCCGCGTGCCAGGCCAAGACGAATCGACATCAGTCATATGGGTAAATTGGACGATGCCACTGTCGTCGGATGCACACGATTGCGCTACAATTGATAATGTGCAAAATGTAACAAGAACCTCTTGCGGACCATACGTCACGCAAGCGACAGGGCCGGATTCCGCAAGCCCTGCGCTTGAGCAGTGACGCCGATGACTTCAGCCCGTTGATTTTTCTCGAAAAGATGCTGTTTACAAAATCTCCATGGGAGACGCCGTATCGGATCAGACATGACGCGTTTAACCGTTGGCGCCTCGCCGGCATCAATCACGTAGCCACGACGTTCCTGATACGGGCTGCGGAGGTGCGACCCGACGATCCCGATGGCTATTCCTTCATCGTCGCGGATCCATCAATTCTTGTTTCGGTTCTCGAGGGCTACGGAGCCGCCAAGCCTCGTTTGCTGGCGATCGACTGGGAAACGTTGGTTCCTGTTTCGAGCGTGTGGTCGTACACGTACGCTGAAGATGGCCGGGATTATCTTGCCTATGCGGATGCAGACGGTCGTCTGCGAGCCTGTGAACCTCAGCAACCCGATCCTCTTGAGGCGCGTGCCAAAGTGCTTGTTTGGGAGCATGCAGATTCGGACGCGGCGTGCCTGTCTTGATTCAAAAACTTACGGATAAGCGTAGACGGCCAAACCTCCAGATATCTTTACACGAAGACCTGCTTATGTGACGTGGGGCGGCGGGGCGTTCCTTTACCGGACTGTTCGCGCCGCCTCCCTGCGCGAATCGTCGCCCCGGTGCTGTTCGGTACCGACTGCGCGATTCGGAATATCGGGTAACGAGAACATGTTGAGCCCCACTGAAATCGTGCAGTTCCTGATGGACTTCGCGCCACGATCGCAGCCGCTTGGTCTGCGCTACTTCGCGGCACTTGGAATTGACGCGCAGCAGGTGAGCGAACTCGTGCAACAGGGATGGTTGCGACGGCTGTCCGAGGATGCTTACCTGCTTCGCGGTGACCAGCCGGGCGTCGATGGAACGATTGCCTATTTGCGGGCGTTTATCCCAAATCTCCATGTAGGGGGAAGAACGGCGCTAGAGTGGCATCGGATGATGCATCATCTTCGTTTTCGCGACCGGATTGATTTATGGGGGCGCGGCTATTGCAGCATTCCTTCCTGGGCGGTGCATAGGCTTGCCTGTTCCTACTATTCCCACTCCTTGTTCGACACGGGAATGGACGAAGGCTACGGGTTGAAGCCGCTTGCGTGGCGCCATCCGCAGGTGCTGGTTTCGGTTCCGGAACGCGCAATTCTCGAATACGTCAGTGTCTCACTGGAGTTGGTCCTGATAGAAGACGTGAGAGACCTCATCGGCAGCCTGAGGAACGTTCGGCTGAACGTTCTGCAGGAGTTGGTCGATTGCTGTCCCCGCAGGGACGTAGTGTGGGGGCTGAAGTTTCTCGCGGAGGATGAGGGTGTGGATTGGGCTCGGCAGTTGCGCGCCTGAAAAAACCTTAATGTGACGACGCCGATTCCCTCACAGATGTGACGCAAATGATCGCCTCTTCCATTCCGGAGAACTCGTCTGAGGTTGACCTAAACCGCTTGGCTCAGATGGTCATGTCGTTGTTCGATCACTGGAACCTGTCCAGCGAAGATCAGGCATTCCTGCTTGGCTTGGCGCCGGGAAACCGGGATGCCTTGGGCCGTTACCGGGAAGGCGCCCGTATCGGTACGACGCGAGAGGAGTACAAACGTGTCGGGCATCTTCTCGGCATTCACAGGAGCCTTCGTCTGCTGTTCCCGCGCAACCGGGACGTGGCGTACGGCTGGATGAAGATGTGCAATCGCGCCTTCGGCGGCATGACGCCTGTTGATGCGATCAAGGAGTACGGGTTCGCCGGATTGCTGATGGTGCGCGCATATCTGGATCGCGTTGAGAAACAGCGAATTGGCGCAATCAATAAAAATTACCTGATGCCATACAGCGTTTTCCATCCAGTTCTGGACGCACTAACCAGCATTTCATGAGGCGGGACTTTGCGATACCTGCCAACTCTGAAAGTTGGCCGGCCCCACGTCGGTCATTTAGTGAATTTGTGAACCACCCACGCGTTTAGGGCGAAGGCCGCTAGCGCAACCACCATCACCGCGCCGACGGGACTGTGCTGGAAGGCCTCGGTCATCTTGCTCACGGCAGTGGCGACGACGGGAATGAGCTTCTGATACGAATGCGACATACAAACTCCTGTGAAGGGTGGATGGTGCGTATAGCGAATCTGTCGTCACGACTCGCGACGCGCTATGCCGTTCCGTCCGGCCGCAGTCTGGTGACGTTCGTCACGATCAGCGGTTGCCAAGGGGGCACATTCGAAAATGTACGTGGGCCTGTCGAATAACCTTCCACGAGAGCCGCAGAAACAAACCCGGCTCGCTACGACCATACCCATCGGGGGTTGCTTGAAACTGCTTTCCACTAACCGCGGCGTCACCGAGTGCTGCCGCATGGTCTTGAATTGGCTGCTGAACCGGCGCGTCGCGCTGTTTCCCCGGCGCGGCGGCACACTGCGTGCGTACTGGATGATGAACTGGCGGCTCATCGTGGCGCCGCGGCTTGAGCGGTGCTTCGAGGCGGTACGCCGCCGTGCGCGCCGCGAATTCTGGGAGAGGCTTTATGTCCGGACAGACAGCGACCATCGGACAGTTTCCCTGTGGGCAAGCGTCCGTCCGGTCGGTTCGTCATTGCGCAACCCAGGCGCGACGGCAACAGAGAGCGGCGCGGCCCTAGTCTTTTCCCAGTCGGTGACGGGTAGCGTCGCCGCGTTGCTGTACCCGTTCGAGTCGGAGTTCATGCATCAAAAAGAAGATCTGACCGTCTGGCGCGTGTCCAGCGTGTTTGACGGCGGGTCATGGTGGGACCGTTGGCGCATCGGGCTGTTGCGGCGCCGCGACCGTTACCGCTCAAAGGAAAAGGCGATGGCCGCCCGGCCCAGCCTCATTGGAAAGGCTGTTGGCGAGTTTCTGGCGTGGTGGCCCGTTGCCGCGGTTCTCGCGTTCAGCGGTATCGTGACGATCGTGACCGGCTGGCACGACTTCGCCGACCAAGTTGGTGGCGGATTCCACGTGGCTTCAGGTTCAACGGGCGCGGCACCGGCGAGCACGCAGGCGCACGCGGCACCGGCTGCCCACGCGAGCATGTGGCGACGAATCTGGCACGAGCGAAACATGGCTAAACGCCCTCAAGCGAGTACGTATGAACGGGTCGTACAGCGTCCGCGCTGAACCAGCGATCCGCCAGACTGACGCGATATGACCAACGACAACGTCGACTTCACCCTTTGGGCGACCAAAGGTGAACGGTCCTTTGGAGTTTGTCCATGACGAACGATCCTGAGCATGAACTGCCGACAACAGCAGCGATTGAGTTCCGTGGCGAGCTTCTTGAGAACGGATGGCCGGACGACCGCCGCGTTGCCGAACTGGCGGGTGAGGCGCCCGGTCCGGGAGCTGCAACGTACGCGGTCAAGGCACGCGCGAGAGGCGCCCTGCTGGGTGTCTGGTCTGCGCCCACGCTTTGCTTCGTCTACCCGGACTTCCAGTTTGACTCCTCTGGCGACATTCGGAAGGAGGTTGCCGAACTCCTCGCTGTGCTGCCCAGCGAAGACGATCGCGGAGGCTGGAGACGCACGTTCTGGCTGTATTCGCCGCATCCTTTGCTTGATGAACGCGCGCCGGCGGAGATCTTCATGGACGACCCGACGCGGGTGATCACTGTTGCACGAGAGGAATTCCTGGGCGATCCAGATGCCACGTGGTGAACCGTCGGCCTGCCGGGCTGATCCGATCGGGCGGGCACGGCAACACATTCTCTAGCACAGGGAAAAGCCACGGCTTCTTGTCGCCGTAGCCTGTGGCTATATGTTTCTGATTCAGGATCAACATCGCCTACCGCTTCAGTCTGCGGTAGCAGGAGAGGGATCTGGTGTATGGGCGATCGTCGAGCAGTTGGCCCCGGGTGCCATGCTGGTCCTTCGGGTGTCGGCCGCGCGCGCTCGAGGAATTCCACGGGTGATATGGATGGAATTGGCCTCGGCGGCATCATCGCTCGATCAGTTCATTGGCGGCGGCAACGTCCTGCGTGGCTCGGCCATTGTGAGTACGCGACTGGACCGCCCAGCCGAGGAGTGGCATCTCGACCCGCTAAGCGAGATCCGAGTAGGCGCGACCGAATTCAGCGAACTCGATCGCAGACTTATGACGGTAACGCAGTTCACGACGACGCAGGGGCGGAAGTTCTCGGTCCCGGGGGGCTTTGCGGACCGGTACGCCCGTGGTCGGCGGGTCTGGCACGCGTCCAGTCCGGCCGCGGATCTCGGTCCGTAATGTGCCGACTGCGACCAACGGTAATTCAGCGATGCCGTTTTCGTGAGTCGGTGCACGCGACGCGATTTACAGTGGTGGCGCTGCTGAACGACGCTCTCCGTATTGGAAGAGATTCGCACACTGCGTTCCCGCTCGCGCTCCGGCCGGCGCTCGCAGGATTCGATGATCGTCATCGTCAGCCTGTCGTCAAGGGCACGACCATCCACTGGCCAGAACCGCACGGATGAGCATGAGCTGCACCCGGGCAACTCTTCACGGTGGCCATTCAGTCTAGATTTTTCGAGGGGGGCGACCATCGCTGGTTAATCGCCATGAAGGATCGATGCAGCCTCCTGAGCGATCACGTGCTCTTCGTCCGTAGCGATCACAAGCACCGCTGCGCTGCTCCCAGCGCAATGAATGACGCGCCCGTTGGACTTGTTCGATTGGGTATCGATCTGGATTCCAAGCCACGATAAGCGTTCGCAGACCGCCGCTCGGATCGCCGGTTGGTGTTCGCCGATGCCGGCTGTAAATACGAGTGCATCGAGCCCGCCAAGCGTCGTCGCAAGTCGCGCAACCTCGCCGGCAATGCGAAAGGAAAATAGGTCGAGCGCCTCGCGGGCCTCTGGCCGCTCACTTGCCAGCAATTCGCGAGTGTCCGCACTAATGCCCGAGACGCCGAGCAGGCCGGACTGATGATAAAGCAGGGTTTCGACTTCGGTCAGGCTGCACTTTCGTTGTTCGAGGAGATGCAGCACGACTCCAGCGTCGAGCGCACCGCAGCGCGTTGCCATCGGGATACCGTCTAGCGTCGAGAAGCCCATGCTCGTGTCTCGGCTCACGCCCTCATCCAGCGCACATAGGCTCGCCCCGCTTCCGAGGTGCGCAATGACGATCTTGCGCCGAGCAAGCGCCGGGAAGAGATTTTCAAGCTGCGTCGAGATGAACTGGTATGACAGTCCATGGAAGCCATATCGTTTGATGCCCGCGTCGAAGAAGCGGCGTGGTATCGCGAAGCGACGGACGAGGCTAGGCTGGGCCTGATGAAACGCGGTGTCGAATGATGCCGACTGTCGCAGGTGCGGTCGTAGTGTACGGATTGCGCGTATAAGCCGCACGCTCTGCGGCTGGTGCAGCGGTGCCAGCGGAACAAGCTCCTCGATGCCTGCCAGAGTCCTATCGTCGATCACGACCGGAGTCGTGAATCGGTCTCCACCATGCACAACCCGATGTCCGACCGACGTGAAATCATCCAATGAAAAATGGGCTTTGAACCAATCGAGCGTTTGGTCGATGACCGCATGCAGATCGTCGGTGAGCGGTGCGCTCAGCGGCACCCGGATGGCTTCGCCACCATTCGAGATATCCAGTTCTAGCGGAACACGCCTGAAATCGATGTTGCCGCCGCCGATACGTATCGGCGAGCGATCCGTCAAACGGAAGAGTCCGAATTTGATTGTTGAGGACCCGGGGTTGAAGGTAAGTAGAAGCGGATCGTTCATGATGCGGCGGCCGCACCGCGAGTGCGTTCGGCAACGAGCTTGGCGAGCGCGGCGGAAGCCAAGCGCACCCGTAGAGAATCGGCGCGGCTCGTGAGGATGATCGGCAGGCGCGCGCCGAGCACAAGCCCAGCTCCATCGGCCCCGGCGAACAGCATGAGTTGCTTGACGAGCATGTTGCCTGCTTCTAGGTCGGGTACAAGCAGGATGTCGGCGCGGCCCGCGACCACCGAAACAATACCTTTCGTCTTTGCAGCGGCGAGGTTGACCGCATTGTCGAAGGCAAGCGGACCGTCGACGAGGCCACCGGTGATTTGCCCGCGTGCGGCCATCACCGTGAGCGCCGCGGCATCCAGTGTCGATGGCATCTTGGGGTTGACGGTCTCGACGGCAGCCATGACTGCGAGGCGCGGCTCATCGACGCCCATCAGTCGTAGGAAGTCGATCGCATTTTGGCAGATGTCGCGCTTTTGCTCGAGTGTGGGAGTGATATTGATCGCGGCGTCGGTAATGACAAGCGGCTTGCTATAGGCGGGGATATCCATTGCATAGACATGGCTGATGCGCCGCTCGGTTCTGAGGCCCGAGCTCGCGGCAACCACGGCCGCAATCAATTCGTCCGAATGCAGACTTCCCTTCATCAGCGCAGCGACCTTCCCCGATGCCCCGAGTTCGACCGCACGCGCTGCGGCAGCGTGGCTGTGCTCGACGGCCTCGATCGGGATGCCGGACAAGCTGAGCTGGGCCGAATCGGCCGCCGCGTGAATTTTCGCTTCGGGACCGATCAACAAGGGATCGAGGAGGTTTTCGTCACGCGCTTCGACGGCCGCTCTAATGGCCTCAGGCGAGCAGGGGTGTACGATCGCAGCGCGCAATGGAGGGCGGTGTCGCGCTTCCCGAATGAATGCTTCGTAACGGCCATGCTCATGGAGCCGATTGCGCAAAAGGTGCTCGTCCACGGTTTCCCTTTCATTTTTGAAAAACGTAAGTCCCAGGGGCATCCGCGATGACATGCCCCCCGGCGTCCGGCAAGCCGATATGCGGCGGCGCGACGTGTTCCGCCGAACAATGCGCGGTGAGCCATTCGCTCCACGCAGTCCACCAGGATCCTTCTCGCACCTCGGCGCAAGCAAGCCATTCGTCGGGGCCGACGCTGATATCGCCGATTGCGGTGGACTTGACCCGATAGTGGCGATGCGGATGCCCCGGCTCGCTGACGATGCCGGCGTTATGGCCCCCGCTGGTCAGAACGAAAGTGACGTCGGTGTCGGAGAGATAGTGGATCTTATAGACGGATCGCCAGGGCGCGATATGGTCGCGCTCGGTGCCGACGACGAACATCGGCGCGCGGATGTTGCGCAGCGAAACAGGCCGGCCGTTGGCCTCGTAACGCGTGGACGCAAGATCATTGTGGAGAAAGAGCTTGCGCAGATACTCCGAGTGCATTCGATAAGGCATGCGAGTGCGGTCCGCGTTCCAAGCAATGAGATCGCTCATCGGGGCGCGTTCGCCGAGCAGATAGTCGTGCACGGCTCGCGACCAGATCAGGTCGTTCGATTGCAGCAATTGAAATGAGCCCGCCATTTCGTCGCCGCCGAGATAGCCGCGTTCCCACATCAAGCTCTCGAGAAAGTAGACCTGGCTTTCGTCGATGAAAAGCTGTAGTTCGCCGGGCTCGCTGAAGTCCGTTTGCGCGGCAAAGAGTGTGATCGATGCAAGCCTCTCCTCCTGGCGGCCCGCCATTTCAGCGGCCGCAATCGCGAGAAGCGTGCCGCCCAAGCAATAGCCGGCAGCGTGAATCTTGCGGCTCGGCACGATGCGCGAGATTGCGTCGAGCGCGGCCATGACGCCGAGGCTGAGATAATCGTCTAAGCCGAGGTCGCGATCCTCTTGGCCGACGTTGCGCCAGGAAATGCAAAAGACGGTGTACCCCTGGCCCACGAGGTAGCGCACCAGCGAGTTGTGCGGCGACAGATCGAGGATGTAGTACTTCATGATCCATGCAGGCACGATCAGGATCGGCTCGGCGGCGACTCGGGCGGTCGACGGACGATACTGAATCAGTTCGATCAAATGATTGCGGAATACGACATTGCCGGGCGTCACGGCAACGTCCACCCCGGGCTTGAACCGCTGCGTGCCCGCGGGCGGCTGCCCGTTGGCAACACGCCACGCATCGTCCAGTGCGTTCCAAGTCCCCAGTACGAGGTTGGCGCCGAATGTAGCCGCCGTCCGTTGAATGACCTCGGGATTCGTTGGCGGAAAGTTGCCGGGCGAAAAGACATCGAGCCATTGACGGGCGGCAAACGAAACGACGGCTTCATGGTGGTGCGTCGTTCCCGGCGTTTCGTGCGTCGCCGCGGACCACCATTGCTCGGTGAGGAGGAACGCCTGCTTCCAAAAGCAGAAGGGGGGAGTTTGCCAGGCTGAGGCCCGAAACCGATCGTCGCTTGGTGGTGCCGGCTCGCGCCGCACGGCACCGCATCCGTACTCAAAAAGTTGGCGGGCTTGATCCACGGTGAGCGCGGCCAACTGCCATTGCTTTCCGGGCGCGGCAAGCAAATGAATGAACCAATCCGCGAAAGCGAGCGCAAGTGCCGCCGGCGATAGCCCGCCGGTGGCTCGTGCGATCCACGCTTCCTTCGCATGATCGAGCGCGCGAAACGGGTTCTCGGCTAAGTGGCCGGGCGTTCCCGTTACACCGTCGATCGCGAACTGCTCCAGCTTTCGGGGAGTATCCATTGGGCTTCCTTCGAGTCGGCCTGACGTGCACTGTACGCGCGCACCGGGTTCCGGCCATGACTTACATCAATCTCGGCGGGTGCGCGAGGCCGGTTCGATTGGTTTGGCCGTGACGCAAAGGTCGATGAGTATCGTCCACCTCGTACCCGATTGACGCATATCAACGGAAAACCGGCGCAACCGGGGAAGATTGAAGCTCAGGTTCAGGCGTTGGCGCCTCGCGGTCGCGGCGCGAAAGGCAAGTGCCGTCACGCCCGATGCAGATGCAGGCTCTGCGAGCGAGGGAGTTCGATCATGCGAGCGAAGTATCGAATCGTGTTGGCGACGCTGGCGGTTTTCGTCGCGATAGTCGGCATCTTGGCGGCGATTCACGGCCTATTTTTCGATCAAGACCGTGTCGTCCGTTACGGCGCGGCGGCTGTCGTCATAGGCGTGGCAACCTTTGTGCTGCTGCTCAATCCGAGAACCAGTATCGACGACGACTCGAACACGGACGGGCGGACATGAAGGGCATTCTCCGTCTTGCGTTCAAGCTGCTCGTCAACGACAACGCGAAGTTCACCGCGCTTTTGGTGGGCATAACATTCGCGGTGTTTTTGATGATCGAGATGACCTCGCTTTTTGCGGGCATTCTCGACAAAGCATCGGCCACGGTGACGAACATCGGTGCAAAGGTTTGGGTCATGGACCCGGCCGTGCAGACGGTGGCGAATAGCATCGGGATGCCCGACTACGTCATCGACGCGGTGCGCAGCATCGACGGCGTGAAGTACGCCGTGCCGTTATATTCGGGCGCGGCGTTGCTCAAGCTGGGAGACGGCACCTACCAGGCCGTGACCGTGATCGGCCTGGACGACGCCACGTTGTACGGCTGGCCGACGATGCTCGAAGGGCGCATCGAGGACATCTTTGCGGAGAACGGGTTTATCGCGATACGCGATTCCGAGTTCCGCAAGCTAGAGAACCCGAAACTCGGCACAGACTTCGAGTTGAACGATCACCGCGGCGTCGTCGTCGGCATCGCCAGTGTGCCCAGCAGCGGCTTGTTCGGCACCCCCACGCTCTACACCACCTATAACCGAGCCATTCAATACATCCCGTCGACGCGATTCACCACGTCTTACATCCTCGTCGAGCCTAAGTCGGCAGCCGATATTCCTCATATCAAAGAGCAAGTCCAAGCGCTCGGCTACGTCGCTTATACGCGGACGGAATTCATGCAGCGCATTTCCGACTTCTACAAGTATCAAACGGGACTTGGTACGAACATCCTCCTGATGACGGTCATCAGCTTCGTCGTCGGCCTGTCGATTTCCGGGCAGACGTTTTATACATTCATTCTCGAGAACTTGGACAAATTTGGCGCGCTCAAGGCGATCGGAGCGAAAAGTCACGAACTCGTTGCCATGATTTTGTTCCAGGCGACATTCACCGCGTTGACCGGATATGGAATCGGCATTGGACTATGCGTAGGTTCGATCAGTCTTGCACGGTTACGCATTCCCGATTATGCGGCGCTCATCACCTATCGCAATCTCGCGACCGCCTTTGCGATGGTCGTCGCCATAGCAGGCGTCTCGAGCTACTTGGGCGTGCGGCGTGTGCTGCGCATCGAACCCTTCGACATCTTCAGGGGCTAGCGATGACCGATGTCGCTATCGATGCGAAGGCCCTCAATAAATGGTTCGGCGAGGGGGAGGCACGTACCGTCGCGCTCAAGGATGTGTCGTTTCAAGCGAAATTCGGCGAGATGTTGATGATCGTCGGACCATCCGGCAGCGGCAAGACGACACTGCTTAGTGTCATATCGGGCGTGCTTCGGCCCGACAGCGGGGACGTGACGGTGGCGGGCACCGATCTATGGAAGCAGTCGGGCGACACGATCGCCGAGTTCAGATTAAATCGCATTGGTTTCGTGTTTCAGGACTATCACCTGTTTCCGCGTTTGACAACCGCCGAAAACGTCGCAATTCCGCTGATTCTCAAGCGTCGCGACTGGGACGACGCGATGAGCGAAGCACTCAAATACCTCGACATCGTCGGGCTGAAGAAGCGGGCGGAGCTCCCTCCCGTCAAGCTCTCGGGCGGCGAGCAGCAGAGGGTCGCCATTGCGCGCGCAATGGTGAGCCAGCCGGACATTCTGATCTTCGACGAGCCAACGGCGTCGCTTGATGGCGATACGGGACGCGCCATCATCGACTTCGTCGCGCATCAGGTTCTGAACGACAAACGCTGCATCGTAATCGTCACGCACGACGCACGCATCTTCGACTATGCCGACCGCGTCGTGCACATGGAAGACGGCCAGTTGAAGTCCATCGACACGGGAGGCGCGTCATGAAGCAACGGCTGCTCTTTCTGCTCGCGTTTGCCGGGTTTCTTGCGGGAATCGTCGCCGCGTATGTCTACGGTGTTCAGCAGCCGCCACGCCCGCCTGTGTTCGCTCCCGCGTCGAATCCATATGCTCACGGCGTATATGCTGAAGGGATCGTGGAAAGCGACCAGGCAACCGGCGAAAACATCAATCTCTATCCCGATGTGACGGGCCCCGTCACACGAATTCTCGTTCACGAAGGCGACGCGGTGAAGGCTGGCACGGTGCTGCTCACGATCGACGACTCGGTCCAGCGAGCCACCGCCTTGCAACTCGAAGCGCAGGCTCAGGCCGCGGCGACGATGCTCGACGAATTGAAGGCGCAACCTCGGCGCGAGACGCTCGACGTCGCGCAGGCGCAAGTGGGCGCAGCTACCGCGAGCCTGAAGATGGCGCAGGACCAATACGACAAGCAGGAACACGCCTATATGATCGACCCGAAGGCCGTCAGCAAGGATGTGCTCGATAACTTGACCAACAGCCTGAAGGTGGCACGGGCGAATCTCGAAGTGGTAACACGTCAATATCAACTGACTCGAGCGGGTGCCTGGAGCTACGATATTCGCAACCAAGAGCGGCAAGCTGAAGCGCTCGAAAAAGCAGCGGCGGCGTCGAATGCATTGCTGTCGAAATACACGATTCGCGCGCCTGCGGACGGTGTGGTGCTATCGATCAATGCTGCGCTCGGCTCGTATGTTTCGCCGCAAGGCGTCTATGACACCTATGCGCAAGGTCAAGCACCGATGCTCGTGATGGGATCGGCTAATGCCCGGCTAGCCGTACGCTGCTACGTCGACGAAATTCTCATTCACCGTTTACCGGACGCCAAGGCACTCAAGGCTCGCATGTTCGTGCGGGGTACGAACATCGAGTTGCCGCTCGAATTCAGCCGTATACAACCTTATGTGTCGCCGAAGATCGAGCTTTCCGATCAGCGCACCGAGCGCGTCGACGTGCGCGTGCTGCCGATGATTTTTCGGATCTCGCAGATGCAGGGCGCTCATCTTTATCCGGGGCAGTTGGTCGATGTCTACATCTCAGCCGAGTGACCGAAAGCGGTACCGCATAGCTCGTACGGTCTTTGCGATGGCCGCGGCGCTCGCCGTCGGCTGCTCGCTCACGAGTTGTGCGGTGGGGCCGGATTTCGTCAAGCCGCCGGCACCGCATGTCGCACAATTCGTCCACGGACAGCCCGAGCAAGACGTGATCGCAGCCGAGCGCGGATCTCAACGATTCGACGCCGAAGCACAGCTTCCTACCGATTGGTGGACGCTATTCGGCTCTCGCGTCATCGATACGGCGGTTTCCGACACGTTGATGGGGAATGCGACGCTCGACGGGGCCCAGGCGTCGCTGCGGCAGAGCGAGGCCTCGATGAGGGCCGGCGCCGGCGTATTCTTTCCTCAGGTGGATGCCGGATTTGGCGCCTCGCGCGAGAAATACTCGCCGTTGCATGTCGGTCAGGACTTGCCGCCGACGATCTTCAATTTGTTTACGCTTAGTGGGACGATCAGTTACACGCTAGACCTCTGGGGCGGCGAGCGGCGACTCGTTGAAGGTCTGCGCGCGCAAACGGATGTGGCCCGTTACGCACTACTCGCGACGTATTTGACGCTGACAACCAACGTCGTCAACGCCATGATCGCGCGAGCCGCCTATACCGACGAAATCGCCGCGACGCGCGAGACGATCGACCTCGTACGCGAGCAAGTTCGGATTACACGGACACAGGCGGAGGCAGGAACGACGGCCTATTCGGCCGTGCTGACACTCGAGAGCGAGTTGGCGACGCTCGAAGCCTCGCTGCCCGCGCTCGAACAAAAGCGCGTCCAGACACAGGACTTGCTCGCGACGCTTGCGGGCGAGTTTCCCGCCGATTGGCATGCCGACGCGGTGAGCCTATCGGATATCGCGCTACCGGCCGATCTGCCCGCTGCCATACCGTCCGAACTCGTACATCGCCGGCCCGATATCCTTCAAGCCGAGGCGGCGTTACATGTCGCGAGCGCAAACGTGGGCGTTGCGACGGCCAATCTATTTCCTAGCCTGACGCTGTCTGCGACGGGCGGATACGGCAATTCGTCGATGGGGGCACTGCTGCGCGCGGTTGGACAGACGTGGAGCTTAGGGGGCAGCATCAGCGCGCCCATCTTTCATGGAGGTTCGCTTTGGTACCAGCGCAAGGCCGCGCTCGCGGCGCTCGATGGGTCGCGCTCGGCTTATCGGCAGATCGTTCTAACGGCATTCGCGCAAGTCGCGGATACGTTGCGCGCGCTCGAGCACGATGCGGCAGCGCTCGATGCGCAGGCACGCGCGCTCGCCTCGGCGCGCGAAGCGCTACGGCTGATGCGGGTGAACTATGAGGCCGGTACGGTCGACTACGTACAGATTCTCGTTGCGGATCAGCAATATCACCAGGCGGAGATCGCCTATCTGCAGGACCTTGCCCAGCGCTTGCAAGATACCGTGGCGCTTTACGCGGCCCTCGGCGGTGGTTGGGGGACGGCACATTGACCGTTGGCGAGATCGGCCCATCCAAGCGGTGCAAAGACACATCCACCCGCAAGCCCCACCGTCTGAACGAACGTTTCGAGCGTCGCACCTGCCATGATTGCCAGCGGGGGGCCGCCTGTGTAACTTTCGGTGCGCAGCCAAGGAGCATTGCCCGTATTGATGTCGAGCGCGCTGCAGGCGATGCGGTCGATGCCTTTGTCGGGCGTGAACAGCGGCCCGTCATAGGCAAGCGTCAGGATTTGGTCGGAGAAATCGCGATACGGGTCACCCGCATACGTCTCGTAGGGGGCGGCCTCCCATCGATCTCCCCACTGCCTTTCGAGAGGAATGCTGGTGAAGAACGCCCATGGCTTGCGCACGAAGCAGAGCTTGTAACGGTTGCGTATGCCGTCCAGATTTGCGATCAGTCCCATTGCGGTAACCTCGATTTCAATCCGGCATGCGCCGCTTCATGCGGCTTGGTTGTCGGCGAAGAGGCTGAACTCGGGCGCGATGTTTTCGGTGTCAACACACTGCACGTGCCAATGGCCCGACTCCGGATTTTTCGATTCCGGACCGAATCCGTGAACAAGCCCCACCTCGCCCTCGAATGGGCCGCCGTGCCTTCCGAGCTCCAGTCCTTCGAGCAAGAATAGCGGCTGCATGCGGGACAACCCGCAAATCACGGTGCCGGTGGGATCGGTTTGAAGGATTCCCCATTCGGGCAGCGCGAGCCCCGCGTGCCCCTCGCGCGACCATTTCAGCGATTGATCGTCGAGCCAAAGAATCGCATAGGCAAAAGGATTCTTATCGAACGTATCGAGGTGTAGGGTAATTCGCATGGCATCCTCCTGTCGGCCGATACAGTTGGCCTCATCAACCTCATCGGCTCAAAACCCAATCGACTAATGTGCGCGCATCTTGCGGCGACAACGGTCCGCCGCGCTCCGACGCGGGAGGCATCGCCATATCGCCCCAATGCGCCTTGCCGCCAAGACGCAGCTTCCGTTCGAGCAGCTCGGCCGCATGCGGCTTGTCGCGGTAGCGGTCGGCGATCTGACGGAACGACGGCGCGAGGAACGGCTGATCGACGGTGTGACAGAACATGCAGTGCTGCTGATTGATCAGTTCCGTCGGTTCCGAATCAGCGAAGGCGGACGAGGCCGGTACCACGGCCAGCGCCCAGACGATGCTGATTGGAAGTCCCATGTGCCGCACGTTCATCGGTACATCTCCGAAAGACTTTGCCCATGACGTTCAGTGTAGGGACGCGGCCCGTATCCCTGGTTGACTCACGTCAAGCATGGCTGTCGCTTCGCGCTTTGTCGCAGGGGGATTGCGGCGCTCCTTTCTCATGAAGAATCGCGATTGACCTGTATCAATCGAAGTGGTCGCTGCGATTCGCTCGGGCAGCGGGCAGGACTATGCTGAAATTTAAGCATTTCGATGCAAGGTGACGGCCATGTATATCCACTTTCCCGACGACCCGCCGCGCTACTGCGGCCCCAATCTCACTCTGACGTTTCCGGCGTTCGTCGATGGCGAGCGCGTAAATTGCTCCATTACTGCCGAGGCGCTCGAAGATCATTTCGGAGCCGCATCGCCGCGAGAAGAAGACACGCTGCGTGCCTTCAATGGTAATCGGCATAAAATCGAACACGCGGCTCGCAGGCTATTGCGGGAGATCGGCAAGAAACCGATCATTCTGCACAGCGGTTATTTCCGCTACTGCGAACGAGAATGACTTTGCGCGAGTCCGTTCGGGGAGAAGGACAATGCTCGCTATGGTATTCGATGGAACGGCACCGATCCTCCATGAGCGGGAGTGGCCCGATCTTGTCCCCGGCGAGAAACAACTGTTGATCGACGTACGCGCGTGTGGCATCTGCCGTACGGATTTGCACGTGATCGACGGCGAGCTGCCTCATCCGAAGGTGCCGGTCATTCCGGGCCATGAGATCGTCGGTGTGGTCGCGGGGATTGGCACAGGAGTTCGGGGGTTCGGCATAGGCGATCGAGTCGGCGTGCCTTGGATGGGACATACCTGTGGACACTGCCGATATTGCACGAGCGGGCGAGAGAATTTGTGCGACGCCCCCGGCTTCACCGGTTATACGATCGATGGCGGCTACGCCGACCGCGCGCTCGCCGATAGCCGCTATTGCTTCCATTTGCCGGAGTGTTATTCCGACATCGAAGCGGCACCGCTGTTATGTGCGGGGCTGATAGGATACCGCACCCTACGAATGGCGGGCGACGCGCGCCGAATCGGCATCTATGGGTTCGGTGCCGCCGCTCATATCGTTGCGCAGATCGCCCTGCGTCAAGGGCGAACGGTCTATGCATTCACCCGCGGCGGAGACACCGCGGCCCAAAAACTCGCGCTGCGGCTCGGTGCTAGGTGGGCCAGCGGCAGTGACGAGCCGGCGCCCGACGAACTCGACGCAGCACTCATTTTCGCACCGGTCGGCGCGCTGGTTCCCGTTGCGCTAAAGGCAGTGGCGAAGGGCGGAACCGTGGTGTGCGGCGGCATTCATATGAGCGATGTGCCGTCATTCCCGTATGAATTTCTTTGGGGCGAACGGCGCGTCGTTTCGGTTGCGAACCTCACGCGCGAGGATGGTCGCGAGTTCATGCGACTTGCCGGAGAAATCCCGCTCGAGATTGCCGCCATGCCTTATCCGCTGCACGAAGCCAACCGCGCCTTGTCGGACCTCCGTGAAGGGCGGGTCGCGGGAGCTGCCGTTCTGCAGATCGGATCGTGAGACGACGGCCGGGGTGCCGCGGCCTCGACTTTGCTACCTGCGTGCCACGGTGAGTTCGTCCAGGACGTGCCGCACCCCCGGAGCGGACCATACTGCGTGGAGCGCAAGCGACTTCTCCGCAAGAGAGCTGACCGTGCCGTGCAGCGTAACCGTGCCGTCGTCGACGTCCACTCTCACACGCCTCGATTCGTCTTCGGCGTGGCGTTTGAGCGCGGCCTCGATTCGAGCGGGAATATCGGTCGGTACGGGCTGGTGTTTGATCTGAATTTGGTTGACGACGACCACGACCCCGCGAAGCGGTGTCACGGCTTTCTCAGCCGATCTTGCCTGATATTCCCAATCGACTTCGCCGGTCAGCGTGACGCAGCCTTTTTCGACCGTGACCTTGACGGCATGCTCGTCGAGGCCGGCGTTCCATGCCAGGACCGAGCGCGCCGAGGTTGCGATGTCTTCGTCGGTCCGCCGGCTGGAACTCGGTATCCGGACGTCCAGTTCGACGACAACGCCTTTTACCCCCTCAACCAGTTGCGCAGCCTTCCGCGCGGAGAGCTTTTCAACATAGCTTCGCAGGTGGCCGGCGAGCGTCACGATGCCGTTTCGCACTTCGACACCGATCCCGGCCGCGTCGATCGACGGATCCCATTCCAACTCCTGCTCGATGTCCTTCTTCAGTCGCGAGTCGGTCTTCATTGCGCCCTCCGGGCCGGATAGCAAAGCCGTTTCTCCGGTCGGCTCAAACGTGGTTACGTTACCCATTCATAGCGCCTTGGGACGACGGGAGGTAACCGACGGTCTGTGCGAGGATCGGCAGTTCATCCTCGTTCAGACTCAACGCGTCGGCGAGCAGGCGATGATTGATCCAGCCCCGCACCACGGTGCCAAGCCCAGCGGAAGCGCAATAGAGCGACACGTTTTGCGCGATCGCACCCGCAGCCACAGCGGAAAAAACATCGCGCTGCTTCGGCGGCATGTCGAGCAATTTAGATGTGCGCACCACGTAGACTAGGTCGAGCGGTGCGGCGCCGACGAAATCTTGATACCCGGTCATGTTGCGGGCGTCGATGGCGAGCTTGAGCACGAGGCGGTGTTCCGGCGCATCGTAACGGTATACACCACAGGGCAAAGCAACGTAGATATCAATTTCGTTGAACGCACGGGCCGAAGGCGCCGTGTGCCCGCCGGTCACGTCGCGGTTGATGCCGTCGGCTGCCCATAACAGCTCGCCAAGCACCTGAGGTGACAACGATTCGCCGGAGAACTCCCGTGTGCTACAGCGGAACGATAATGCGGACATCAAGGGCATGCCTGAGCGTAGGTCAGGTCGCGGGAGATCAATATGAGACGGCGCTTCGCCTTGTGCCGATGCGGCCAACGCAGCAGGTGCCGGTTCGTACTTGAGAAGGTCAGGCATGTTCATCTTTTGCTCCGTCGAATTTGCGATGACGTGCGGATATCGGGACGAGTGCACGCTCACGGATTCACGGTATGTGTCATTCGCGTCCACGCGGTTGATTTCCGTCAAACGTATGCCGATCGGCGGCGGACGCGAGGCGGCTGCGCTCGAGGGGATGACATCGACTCGTTCCTGCGATCGGCAAGTCAGCGCAATTGAATTCGGTCCCACATCAATTGCGCTCGAGCCGGTAAATGAGCCAGGCCGCGATGCACGTCAGCAGCAAGGCGATGGTCAGGAAGATCCAGAAGCCTGCGCTGCTGCTCTTGAGCGGAATCCCGCCGACGTTCATACCGAGCAGGCCAGCGATCAGGTTGATCGGCAAAGCGATCACGGTCACTGACGTGAGGATGAGCACGCTGCGGTTGGTGTGTTCGCCGACTTTCCCCGCGATCTCGTCCTGGAGCAGCTTGATGCGCTCTTCGAGACCGCTCGTGTCGCGCAGCACGAGGGAGAACTGCTCGGCGCATTGGCGCAACGACTGGGCGTCGTCGTCTCGCAACCAGGCGGGTGGGTGGCTGGCAAGCCGGAAAAGTGCGGCGGGCTCGGGCGCAAGCAACCGCCGCAGCCGCACCAGATCGCGCCGGAAGCGCCCGAGGCTCGCGCTTTTCGGCAGCTTGCCGGCGAGAAGCGCCTCCTCGGCAGCGTTTGAACTGACTGCGGCACCGCGCGCAATGCCGAATAACACGTCGGATTGCTCGTGCATTAGCCGGATCAGAAGAGCCATCGGGCTGCGGAAAGGACGTGCTTTCAGCACGTCGGAACGAAGCTGTTCTACGCAGCGAAGCGGTACGCTACGGACGCTCAGCAAACACCGGTCGTCGGCGCTGACCCAAAGCGTCGCCACCTCGAGAGGGCGCTTGCGCGATGCATCATAGTCTACGTCGTTCAGTACGGCGATCAGATGCTGATGCGCGCGCATGATGCGCGTCGATGGGTATCCGCGCCGCACGGCATCGGCGAACGCTGCCGGAACATCGGCCAGCTTGAGCGGCCATCCTTCGAGGACCGTCGGAATATCGTGGAAATGAAGCCAGATGAATTCCCCGGGAGGGGCGTCGTCACGCTGTAACCACTCGATCGCCGTCGTTGCGTCGATTTCGCTGCCGATGCCCTCCATCGAAAACAAGAAACCTCGATCGAGCGGAAATTCGACAGTTGGCGATGTAGGCTTCAAGGACGATTCGATTACCATTTCGCTCGCCTCGAAGCCGCCGATTTACGATGGAATCCCGCCGTAGTGGCGTCGGTCAGCGCTCGTTTCTGTCCGCACATCGCCCAATGAGCGCGGAGGGGTATTCGTTGATCAAACCTGTGACAACCGCCCGAAATCGACGATCCGGACCTGCTTTCCATGCGTATCGACGACGCCCTCCCTTTGCAGCTTGGAGAACATGCGGCTCACGGTTTCGAGCTTCATGCCAAGGTAGCTGCCCATCTCTTCGCGTGTCATCCGAAGATAGAACTCGGACGCGGAATAGCCGCGCAGTTTCATCCGCTTCGACAGATTGAGCAAGAATGCGGCGAGACGCTGCTCCGCGGTCTTTGCGCCGAGCAGCATCATGATCCCGGACTCGCGCACGATTTCACTGCTCATCATTCGATGCACGTGGTGTTGCATGGCCGGCACCTCGCGGCACATGCCCTCGAGCAACCGGAATGGAACGATGCAGACGGTGCTGTCTTCCAACGCAATGGCATCGCAGTTGTAATGCTCGCCGTAGACACCGTCGAGGCCCAGCGTTTCGCCGATCAGATGAAAACCTATGACTTGCTCGCCGCCGTCGCGATCCGTGATGACGGTCTTGAACGACCCCGTCCGGACGGCGTACAGGCTCCGGAAATCGTCGTTGGTGCGATACAGCGTTTCGCCGCGTTTGACCGTTCGTGTCGAGTAGATCAGCGAATCGAGCTGCCTCATTTCGGATGAGGTCAAATCGGCGGGCATGCAGACCGCGCGCATCGTGCAACTGGAGCACCGCGCCGAAGCGCTCTTTGCACTTGCATCGGTAATGGTAATGACTTTGCTGGGGATGGGGGCCGCGACGGCGGATCCTTGGGGGTATTCGACTGCGGAAGACATGACGGCCTCCAGACAACTCATGGAATCGAATTCTGAATGCGCGAGAAAATGTGCGCAAGCGTATTCCAGGCGAGATCGAGCTCGCTCGTGTTATCAAGGAATTGGTCTGTGGTCGCCCCGTTCGCTAATTTCACTATGGCCGATTCCGCGGGCGAGCGAAATCGGCGGATCCTGAGACGAATGTAGGATCTTCGGTCAGCATGTAGGCATCGTCTGACACGCATCAAGGAGTTAGGACAAATTCGAGCGCGCCGATCCCCAACGGCCTCTGCACGAGGCCATCGGGGCGCGGCGCGTCGGGCGTTGCAGCGGGGTGCGGCGTCTGGACACCTTGCCCAGCGAACGGCTCAATCGGATATCGGCGTGCTATCTCGGCTTGGAGCGCGAACGGAACCAGTGAGACATCAGAACCGGTACCGTCATGGTTTCGAGCAGCGCACGCGTGACACCTCCCAATACATGCTCCATAGCGCGTGCGTGTCCGTAAGCCCCCATGACGAGCAGGTCGGCATGCACGTCGGTGAGATGATTCAGGAGCGTGGCGCCTGTGCTCACGCCCGAAATGCGCGGTATCGACGCGAACCCGGCGCGTATGCCGTGGCGCTCCAGATAGCCCGCTGCATCGAAGCCGGCGGGTTCCTCGCGATCAGGATGTTTCTCGACGATCGCGACCGTAACGAAGCGTGCGCGCTTGAGAATCGGAAGTGCATCCGCGAGTGCGCGCGCGGCTTCTCGGCTTCCATCCCAAGCCACTACGACATTCCCGCCGAACGACGGCATATGGCCCGCGTAGGGTAGAACGACTATAGGCCGGCCCGAGTTCATCACGATGTCCTCGACGAAATCGCGCGCGATGAAGGACCCTTGATCGTCAGGATCTTGCTGACCCAGTACGATGATATCGGCATGTCGCGCATGCAGCACCGTGGCATCGACAGCGGAGCCCTCCGGGGCGTGCCAGTCGAACGGGCATCCGGCGCGTTCTGCCGCGGCCGTAAATCGTTCGCGGGCGCTGTTCATTCGCGTGGCAGCCTGGGCTTCGAGCTTCGCCAAACTCAGGCCGTCGTCACGCTTCAGCAGCGGCCGAAAAGTATCCTGGCAGACTACGTACAGGCCGATGACGTGCATGTTGTGCTTCAATGCAAGGTCTAGGGCGAAGGCAACGCGCGCATCGCTGTGCCGGCTGTCGTCGATATGGACGAGCATGGTTTTGTATGTCATAGCAGGACCTGCTTGGTTCGGTTGTCGGCTGCGTCTTGCGTTTCCGCCGCGCCTTCGATGCTGCCGGGTACGAGCAAGACAGGGCAACAGGACATGCGCGTGAACCGCTCCGCGACGCTGCCGAGCATCAGCCGCTTGACTCCACGTCTGCCGTGTGTGCCCATGACCACGAGATCGCAGTGGGTCGCGCGAGCTTCTTCCAAGATACGTTCGGGGATATTGGCGCCAGGTTTATCGGCCTCGACCACCCGCGGCGTACCTTTGACGTCGTCTCGCTTCATCGCGGCGCCGGTTTCCTTCTTCAGTTGCTCACCGGTCTGAAGCAGCGCCTCTCGAACGATCGTGGGATCGAAGCCAGGCGCCTCATAGGCCACCATCGGAACATCGACGACATAGAGCGGTATCAGTTCGGCATGACATTCGCGTGCCATGGCGAGTGCGTGGTCGAACGCGCGTTGTGCCGTGGAACTGCCGTCCATAGGCACCAAAATTCGTGTGTACATAGTCGAGCCTTTTGAATAGTTGACGTCTAGCGCGTGCGGCGCCGACAAATCGAGTCATGTCAATGCGACATAAGCACCGGTACGGTCATCGATTTGAGAATCGAACGGGTTGCGCCACCAAGGACTAATTCGCGCCAGCGAGAATGACCGTAGCAGCCCATCACGAGCAGATCGGCATCGAGGTCGGCAGCGCGGGAAAGGATCGTTTCTCCGATCGGCACGTCCTTTACACCCTCGATCTCCTGCGTGGTGACATTCGCGCCGTAACGGGCAACGATCGCTGCGATATCGGACCCGGGAATTCGGCTCGAGGGAGGCTCGCCGCTCATGGCATTGACCGTAAGCACCGTGACTTTCTTTGCGCGGCCGAGGAACGGCAGTGCATCGTGCAGTGCGCGTGTAGCTTCGCGGCTGCCGTCCCACGCAATCAGCACATGCGAGGCGATGGTGGGAAACTTGCCGGCGTAGGGCACGACAAGCACAGGGCGTCCCGAGGACAGTACGAGGTTCTCGATGAACTGCTCGGCGACGAACGACTCCGGATCCTCGGGGTTGTACTGGCCAACGATTGCGAGGTCGGCCAGGCGAGCGGCCTTCGGAACGCACCGATTGGCGTATTCCGTAGACCATTGCCATTCGCCCGCGACCTTCAGGCGCAAAATCTCGGCGCGGAACAGACGCTCGAGTGCACCTTGTTGTTCGAGTCGGCGATGCTCGAACTCCACGTAGTACTCGGGGTTGCCTGCCAACACATAGAAGGAACCCGGCTCGGGCCTGTAGACCGTGAAAAAACCCGTGAGATAGGCATCGAATTGCTTGGCGAGCGTCTGCGCGAGTTCGAGCCGGCTATGCACGCCTTCACTCGTATCTAGGTGAACGAGGATGCTTTTGTAACTCATTGCCATTGCTCCCAGGGTAGAAATTCGAGCACTCGACCGCGCATGAACGTGATTTCTAGTCTAGGAGTACGGCCGGCTGAGCGGTTGACGCAAATCAAGCGAAGCGGCGTCAGGCAAGTGCGCTTCATGGCAGCGAAGTATGTACGCGGGAGATAAGCGAAAGCGCGACTCCGCGCGATGGGTTGATGGACGTCAATGGGCCGCACACGATGCGGTCTAAATTGGACCGGTAGTCATCCGTTTATCGCGCATGAGAATGAAGCAGTGCGCGAGCACTCCGTTTCCTTTGTTTAGTCAGGAGAACATGATGTCCACCAAGCGAGTCGCATTCGTCACCGGAGGAATGGGAGGTTTAGGCGCGGCGATCAGCCGGCGGCTGCACGATATGGGAATGGTCGTCGCGATGTCGCATTCCGAGCGAAATGACCACGTTGCCACCTGGTTGATGCATGAGCACGACGTGGGACGTTCGTTCCACGCATACGAGATGAACGTCGACGAATACGATTCGTGCGCGCACTGCGCCAGACGTGTCATCGCGGAGCATGGTGCTGTCGACATACTCGTCAACAACGCCGGCATTACGCGAGACGCGACTTTCGCCAAGATGACCAAGACCGATTGGAACGCCGTGATGCACACGGATCTCGACGCGCTGTTCAACGTGACGAAGCAGTTCATCGGAGGAATGGTTGAGAGCGGTTTCGGACGCGTGGTGAACATCGGCTCGGTGAACGGATCGCGCGGAGCATTCGGACAGACTAATTACTCCGCGGCGAAGTCGGGCGTCCATGGTTTTACGAAAGCGTTGGCGCTGGAAGTCGCGAAGCGGGGCGTGACGGTCAACACCGTTTCGCCTGGGTACCTGGATACGGCGATGATCGCGTCGGTGCCAAGAGACATCATGGAGACGCGAATTTTGCCGCAGATTCCGGTCGGCCGGCTCGGGCGGCCGGACGAGGTCGCGGCGCTCGTCGCGTTTCTCTGCTCGGACGATGCAGCCTTCATCACAGGCGCAGACCTCGCGGTCAATGGCGGTATGCACATGCAATGATGCTCGAGCGCTGCCTGTTGATACACGTCAATCGCCGCGGAGCCGTGGGGCCTACAGTGGGTTCAGCATCGCTTTGCGGCAGCCAGTGTGAAATCGCGGACGGAAGTAGCAGCGCCTGAACGCATTCTGGACGGTCTAGGGCGAGGGCTTGGCATGGGTGCGGAAGCGCCCGTGGTTTTTGGGTGAAGTGAGCGGTGAACCGAGAGGTGAATGCTATGAGCAATGTAACTCGTTACGATCCGTTTTCTTTGGAACCCATGGCGGATTTGTTTCAAGGTTTCTTCCGGCCGATGCGCAGCCTGGCGCTCGAAGGAGAAACCCCGCTTTCGGACATCAAGATCGATGTCTCCGAAAGCGAGACCGCCTATACGGTGAAGGCGGAGTTGCCCGGTGTCGACAAGAAAGATATCGACGTCAGCATCGACGGCAACGTGGTATCGATCAGCGCTAAGGCCGAGCGTGACAAAGAGACGAAGAACGGCGAGCGCTTGATTCGCCGAGAGCGCTATTCCGGTGTCATCAGCCGCTCGTTCTCGCTGGCCGCAGACATCGACGAGGGAACCTCGTCCGCGCAGTATCAGGATGGCGTGCTGTCTCTGACGCTGCAGAAGAAAAAGGACGCACCCCAAAAGCGGTTGCAGATCAACTAATCGCTATCCGACAGTGTCTGTGGCGCGGTTGCACTTCGGTGGCCGCGCCATTTTTCTGTTCGCGCTCTTTCCGCCGTGTTTGATGCACGTCAGTGACGCTCACGCGTTCGACCTCAATATTGAACTATCCGAGTCGGCAATCGATATCCATGAGCGAGAGGTAGGCATCCGCCGGCCGAGTGGTGTTGATGGTGGGAACATGAAAGGAGTATGAGATGAAGACTGACAAGCAACTGAGGGATGAGGTGGCGGAAGAGCTCGATTTCGATACCTTGATCAATTCGGCGCAAATCGGCGTCGAGGTCACCGATCGCGTGGTGACGCTCTCCGGCCACCCGTCGAGCTACGCCGAAAAGGTCGCCGCCGAGAAGGCTGCGCAACGCGTATCGGGCGTGAAGGCGGTCGTCGTGGATATGCATGTTCGCCTTCCGAACGACGACTTGCATACCGACGAGGAAACGGCGAACGCCGTGCGCGCCCTGCTGCGATGGATGGTCGGTCTCGATGAGAACTCGGTCAAAGTGCAAGTCGAAAACGGCTGGGTGACGTTGCGCGGCGAGGTCGAAAGCCCGCGTCGCAGTTATCTAGCTGCACGCACGATTGGTCAGATGCGCAGCGTGACGGGTGTGACGAATCTCATCGAGGTGTCCGGACCGAGGGCGGCCGGTGATGTCGCCGGGAATATCAACCGTGCGTTGCAACGCCATGCGGAACGCGCGGCGAAGCATATTCAGATCAAGGTTCGGGACGGCACGGTGACGTTGACCGGTAAGGTGGCGTCCTACGCGGAGCGTTCGCTTGCGCGCGGGGCGGCATGGTCGGCACCCGGCGTTCACGCCGTGGTCGACGACCTCGAGATCGAGTAGGGTCATCGCCGGCTCGCACAGCCGGCGTGATCACGGTTGACTAGGCGGTTTTGCAAAATCGAGGCATTTACCATGGCGGTGTCCGGGAAGGTCAGCGGTGAGGATTGGTCCGTATCGGTCGAAGTTGTTCGGGTGCCGGACGGGTTCGTGCCGGCGATCCATGTAATTCATAACAAACCAAAAGGTAAATTCGAGCACCATTTCAAGCACCACAAGGTGTCTCGAACGGAGCGTGAAGCGGTGCTGGAAGGGCTGCGCGAGGGGATGGGGTGGATTGGGCAAAAGATGGCGAATATTTTCAGCATCTAGTCGCCATCGATCTAGTCGACATAAGTCCCCAAGCCGATCGCGCATTGCTTTCAGGCGTGCGCGGAATCAGAATCGGCAATTGCCCATGCACTCGCTCCCCACGCTGGCAGGCAATGGCGATGTCGGCTGACGATGCGGCACATCCGCCAACTCGACGGATTCGAGGTAGCTCGGCACCTCGCAAGGCCAATGCAACTCTTCTGCGATCCGGCGCCGCAACGCATCGGCGGCCGCCGGTTCTCCGTGCGTGATGAATGTCCGCTCGGGCGGCGTCGACATCGACGAGAGCCACTTCAGCGTTTCGCGATAGTCGGCGTGCGCGGACAGCGATGAAATCGATTCGACCTTAGCGCGCACCGGTACGTATTCGCCGTGAATTTTTAGGGTTGGCGCATGAGCCTCCAGCGCTGCGCCGCGGGTCCCCGCCGCTTGGTATCCGACCAGCGCGATCGTGTTGCGTGAATCCGGTGCGAACGCCTTCAGGTGATGAAGCACGCGGCCGCCGGTGAGCATTCCGCTTCCGGCGATCACGACCATCGGCCCGCGCCTGCCCGATACCTCTTTCGACTGGTCAACGGTTTGCACCATGATCGCGGCTTTGCTGATCGAATCGGCTTGAGAAAGGGTGAGCCGATGCTCGCGCAGATGGCGCCGATAGAGATCGGTCACGGCTATCGCCATTGGACTATCGAGAAAGACCGGGACATTGGGCATACGGCCCGCTTCCTTCAGCAGCGCGATGTAGTGCAGTATCGTTTGTGTGCGACCGACGGCAAATGAGGGGATGATCACAACACCGCCGTGTTTGAAGGTGCGCGCGAAGACTGCTTCGAGTTCGGCCGCCGGATCGCTTTCGGCATGCAGACGATCCCCATAGGTCGACTCGACGACGAGATAGTCCGCATGCATGATCGGCATCGGCTCGCGCATGATGGGATCGGAGAGACGCCCGAGGTCGCCGGAGAAAGCGACTAGCTTTCCGTTCATGTAAATGACGAGGCTCGCGGCGCCCAAGATATGCCCTGCGGGAAGAAGCCGAAAGCATGCTTGATCGGCAAGCGTGACTGGCGTGTTGAATTCACAGGGTACAAGTTGCTTGAGGACGCGCTCGGCGTCGTCGAGGGTATAGAGCGGCAAGGCGGGATGGTGTTTCGAGTAGGCATGCCGGTTCGCGAATTCGGCTTCTTCCTCCTGTAGCTTCGCGCTGTCGCGTAGCATGACGCCGCACAAGTCGACCGTGCCCGAGGTCGCATAGACTGGGCCGCGGTATCCCATACGGGCGAGCACGGGCAAGTACCCGGAATGATCGATATGGGCATGGGTGAGGATCACCGCATCGAGCTTATCGATGGCGAACGGCGGCGGCGCCCAATTGCGCAGGCGTAAGTTCTTGGTGCCTTCGAACAAGCCGCAATCGATCAATACTCGGATGCCGGCTCCCTCGAGCAGATATTTCGAACCGGTGACCGTCTCGGCGGCGCCAAGGAACGTCAGCTTCATGGTTTCTCTCCCGCGGCCATGGCAGGCCGCCGATTCATCGGCTCGCACACCGACTCCTGCGAGCCGTACCACTTGGAAATCACATCCCAGATTTCGTCGGCGGATTCCGCGAACGTCAGCAATTCCGCATCGTTCGGGGCGATGGCGCCTTCATCGACTAGGAAATCGAAATCGATTGCATGTCGCCAATATCGCTCGCCGACCAGCACGACGGGCAGCGACGCGATCTTGCTCGTCTGCAACAACGTTAGTACCTCGAAGAGTTCATCGCAGGTCCCGTAGCCTCCGGGGAAGAAAACCGCGGCTTTGGCACGTTCGAGCAAGTGCATCTTTCGGATGGCGAAATAATGCAGCTTGAAACACAGGTCCGGGCTGATATAGGGATTGGGGAGTTGTTCGCGCGGCAGGGAGATGTTCAAACCGATGCTAGGCGCGCCCGATTCGAATGCGCCGCGATTGGCTGCTTCCATGATGCCCGGGCCGCCGCCCGTAACGACAGCGAGTCTCGGAACCCTCTCCGTGGCACATCGGGTGGCGACGATGCGGCCGAATTCGCGTGCAATCGAGTAATAGCGGCTTTTGTCCGCCAACCGTTTCGCTATCTCGACGGCTCGCGCGAGGCCGGAATCGCAAGGCGCGTTCGCCAGTGCTCGCTGTGCCGCGCTCAATCGCTGCGCGGCGACTTCCGGCTCGATCAAGCGCGTGCTGCCGTAGACCACCACGGTGTGCTCGATTCCGAGGCGTTGCAGGATTTCTTCGGTCTTCCAGAAGTCCAGTTGCAGGCGCACTCCGCACATTTCGGGCCGAAGTAGAAAAGCCCTATCTTCATCTGCTTGCTGGTAGCTCGGGCTCGCAATGAGTCTGCGGACGCGCTCGCGCGCTTCGGCATCACTCTCGAGATCAGAACGCTCGGTCATCGAGTGTCTCGTGGGTTGGTCGTGCATCGGGGCGGCTCAGTCGCCGTAGTTGCATCTTCTTCCTCATGACGAATTTCGTGGCTGACGCAGATCAACCTAGGTGCTCAATTGCGTCGACTTGATTCGCGTCAACGACGTTCTTCGCCGCTGCGCAAAGCTATATCCATGCGATGACCTGATACGGTCGAATGGAATGGAGAGCGGCAATGAAATCCGATGCGCAACTGAAGCAGGAAGTGGAAGACGAACTGAAATGGGCTGAGGGCGTTCCCAGCGAGGCCATTAAAGTGCGGGTCGATCGTGGGTGCGTGACCCTCACTGGAGAGGTCGATTGGGGCTCACAGCGCTACACGGCCGAGTTGGTGGCAAGCCGCACACTCGGGGTGATCGGTGTGATGAATCAGATCGCTGTAAAGCGCGACGCCGATCCGACGTTGATCGCCGAGCAGATCACGGCGGCTCTGAAGCACCATGCGCTGGACGATGCACGGAAGCTCCAGATCGAAGTCAAAGACGGCGTCGTGACATTGCGCGGGCAGGTGAGTTCGCTGGAGGAAAAACGTGCGGTCCACGGCGTCGCATGCGCGAGCTTCGGCGTGCGGCAGGTCGTGGATCTGACTACGGTTTCCTGAGCGCGGGAGCTAGCCTTTGTCCGGTGGCTCTCTCGGAAACCTTTCTCGATTGACACACGTCAAGCCGGGGCGACAGGGCAGGCCATAAGGTAGTTTCTGTGGCGAACCAACTCATTCAATGTTGCGGAGGTAATTCTGCGATGAAAGCACTCGTCTATCACGGCCCCGGAAAATGCTCGCTCGAAGACCGACAGCAGCCGGCCATCATCGATCCGACAGACGCGATCGTGCGGGTCACGCGTACGACAATTTGCGGCACGGATCTGCACATCCTCAAGGGAGACGTGCCGACTTGCGAGCCTGGCCGCATCCTCGGCCATGAGGGCGTGGGCGTCATCCACGAGGCCGGTTCCGCCGTCTCGTCGTTCAAGCCCGGCGACCATGTTTTGATCTCCTGCATTTCGTCGTGCGGGAAATGCGAATACTGCCGGCGCGGCATGTATTCCCACTGCGCGACGGGTGGCTGGATCCTAGGCAACCGCATCGACGGCACGCAGGCCGAGTATGTACGCATTCCGCACGCCGACACGAGCCTCTATCCCATCATGCCGAATGCGGACGAGGATGCGCTCGTGATGTTGTCGGACATTTTGCCGACGGGGTTCGAATGCGGTGTGCTCAACGGCAAGGTCGAGCCAGGCAGCACCGTGGCGATCGTAGGCGCCGGCCCGATCGGTCTTGCGGCGCTCCTGACCGCTCAGTTCTACTCCCCGGCGCGAATCATGATGATCGACCGCGATACGAATCGGCTCGAAATGGCGCATCGTTTCGGCGCGACCGATTGCATCGACGTCGGCGCGGTCGATCCGCAGGCCGCCGTGATGAAGCTGACCGAGGGCGTCGGTGCCGACTGCGTGATCGAAGCCGTCGGCGTGCCCACGACTTTCGAATTGTGCGAAGCGCTTGTTGCGCCGGGCGGGACCATTGCGAATATCGGTGTCCACGGCATCAAGGCCGACATCCATCTCGAAAGGTTGTGGGATCGCAACATCGCGATCACGACGCGCCTCGTCGACACGGTCAGCACGCCCATGCTGCTTAAGACGGTACGTTCCGGAAGGCTCGACCCGAAGCAACTCATTACGCATCGCTTCAAGCTTGAGGAAATCGGTGCAGCCTACGACACGTTTGGACGTGCCGCCGACACCCATGCACTGAAAGTGCTGATCGAGACCTGAGTTTCCTCCTTCAGCCCGCTGGTGTCGGTGGGCCATTTCAGTACGAGGATCATTATGGTTAAAAGGCTAATCTGCGTCCTTTTCTTGCTGCTGCCGGGATCGTTCCTGATTCTCGGCGCGGCGTGTATTGATGCTCGCCTGCGAAATAGGATCGTGCAATTCGCCGGCGTGATCGATCCGTTCGATTGGGCTCGCGCCCAATGTACCGCCGTGCGGGCGCGCCATGTGCGCGGAAGGCGATTCGTTCGCGCTGTCGCCGTCTTGATTGCAAGCTATACGCTGAGCTGTGCACTTGCACGCGCTCAGGAAGCGGAGCCGATCGCGCCCGTTACGGAAAACGGCGTGACCTACGTAACAGGTGGCGTGGGCGAGGATGAATCGTCCGCGATCCGCGCGATGTCGTCGAAATTCAATCTGCGCATGCTCTTCGCGGGCAAGGACGGTATCTATCTGTCCGATGTCGACGTCGTCGTCACCGGGTCTTCCGGGGCGCATGTCCTCACGGTGCGCACCAGCGGGCCGATGCTTTATGCGCGGCTTGCACCGGGGCGTTATCACATCAGCGCAACGGGCGAGCAAGGAAAGCTCGAACGATGGGCTACGGTGCCGCAACACGGTGGCACCAACGTCAACTTCTATTGGAGATGAACATGAAGGTGAGTGACATCCATAGTTGCGGCACGATTCACATTCCCATGTCTTGCACGCTGCGGGAAGCCGCCATTCAGATGCGCGATCAGCATGTCGGTGCACTGATTGTCACCGGTGGCCCCGTCGGCCGCATTGCCGGCATCGTGACGGACCGCGATATCGTATTGCATGGCGTCACCTTAGGGAGGGCGACGAACGATATGCTGGTCGCGGACGTCATGACCAACGACGTCGTGACGATCGACGCGGGAGCGGACGTGGCCGACGCGATGGAGGCGATGGCAACGCATGGCGTGCGGCGGCTCGCGACGACGACCCGAAGCAAGGACATCATCGGGGTGCTTTCGCTCGACGACATCGTGGCCGCGCTCGGCCGAGAATTGGGGTTGCTCGGGAGCATCATCAATCGCGAACAGTGCCGAGAAAACACCGGCAGTGTGCAATCGGCGTTTCACGCGTGACTGAACACGCGTGCACGCGAATGCTGGCGACGAACCAATGAGCCGGATCCTCACCGTGACGCTGAACCCCGCTGTCGACTTGTCGACGGCCGTCGAACGGGTGACGGATACATCTAAGCTGCGCTGCGATGCTGCGTTAAAGCATCCTGGTGGGGGAGGGATAAACGTCGCGCGCATGATCAACCGGCTCGGCGGGGATTGCATCGCCCTGTATTTGGCCGGCGGCCCACTCGGACAAGAATTATGCCAGCTTATCGAAGCGGAGGGCGTGCGAGGGCAGTGCATCGAAATTGCCGGCGAAACGCGCGAAAGCTTCGCTGTCTACGAGAAATCGACGGGGCGGCAATTTCGCTTCGTACTCCCCGGCCCAGTGGTCTCCGAGCGCGAGTGGGAAAGCTGTCTCGAGCGGTTCGAGTCGTTCGAGCCGGCGGCAAACTATCTTGTGCTGAGCGGCAGCCTACCGCCGGGCGTTCCGGCCGATATCTACGTGTCGTTCATATGCGCGGCGCGAGCCAACGGGACTCGTGTCGTGCTAGATAGCTCAGGCCCAGCCTTGCGCGCCGCGCTCGACGCAGGCGTCTTCCTTGTCAAGCCGAGTTTGGGCGAGTTGTCCGAGCTAGCCGGGCGAGCGCTTGCCGGCGAGTCCGAATGGCGTGCAGCCGCGCTCCACTTAGTCCGCAACGGCCGGGCGCAAATCGTTGCCTTGACACTGGGTAGCCTTGGGGCGCTGCTCGTGACCGAGCACGAGGTTTTGCGAGCCGGTGCGCTGCCGGTGAGCGTGGTGAGCGCGATCGGTGCGGGCGACGCTTTGGTGGGTGCGCTCGTCTGGGCGCTCGATCGAGACCTTGCGCTCGCCGAGGCGTTTCGCTATGGGCTGGCTGCCGCGTCGGCATCGCTCGCGAGCCCCGGCACCGGGCTATGCAACTCGGAAGAGGTCGAGCGGATTTACCGTCAGGTCGACATCAAATGACTTCATGATGCATGTGCAACATGTGCGTGGCGTTGCGAACGTGTCGTATTTGACTTATTTAAAAGCGCGGAAGAAGATGCATTCTATCGCCGCTCCGATCCGATAACCCAGGCATTGGTGATCGAAGGATGCGGCGGAACCCTACCGCAAGGGAGAATGCATGAACTCCCCGGACAGCGACCCGGCGCGAAGAACCGTAGCAAGCTTGCACGTCGACGTTCCGACAGAGGAGCGCTATCAGCTATTCATCGACGCCGTTCAGGATTATGCGATTTTCATGCTTGATCCGTCCGGCTACATTGCGAGCTGGAATAAGGGCGCCCAGCGGGCCAAGGGATATTTACCCGAAGAAATCATAGGCCTCCATTTCTCGGTTTTTTACACCCCCGAGGATATCGCCGCTGGCAAGCCCGAGCGTGAGTTGGCTGCTGCGTCGGCACAAGGGCGGGTTGAAGACGAAGGCTGGCGCATGCGCCGCGATGGGTCGCGCTTTTGGGCCGACGTCATTATCACGGCCGTGCACGACGCACTTGGCAATCTCGTCGGATTTATCAAGGTTACGCGCGACTTGACTGAACGCAGACGGCTCGCGGAACTGGAAAATGCAAGCTTCGTCTCTGCACAAATGCTGGCTACAAGAGAAGACGAGCAAAAGCGTATCGCGAGAGAACTGCATGACGATCTCGGTCAACGATTGACCGCGCTCAAGATGAGCGTGGCGGAGCTCGAAGCGAAGCTCGGTGCTCAAGGTGCTTCGGCACTGCTCTTGTCCGATACAGAGGGCATTGAAAGTCAGATCGATTCGATGGCAATGACGGTGCGTCGAATTGCATCCGACTTGCGCCCGCCAGTGCTCGACGACCTGGGCCTCGAGGCAGCGATCGAGTGGCTGGTGGACAGTTTCGGCCAGCGCTATGGCGTGAACGTGAGCGCGCGGGTCGAGGCTGATGACTTGGCATTTTCGCCGCCTGCTGCCACCGCTATCTTTCGTATGATTCAGGAAGCGCTGACGAATGTGGTTCGGCATGCACAAGCGTCGAACGTTTGGATCGAATTGCACCGTGCCGGTGACGCATGCGCGATACGCATCGAAGACGACGGCGATGGCGCGACTCTCGACGCCCCACGCAAGGAAAAGTCGTTTGGCTTGCTCGGTATGCACGAGCGGGTTCGGCAGTTAAGTGGTTCGATCTCGATCGATAGCGCGCCCGGAGAAGGTTTTCGGATTGCCATCCGGCTTCCTCTCAGTGTGGTCGCGCCCGATTCGATCGATTGAGCCGGCTCGTTACCACAGGACATCGCTCAGCGGGCGGCGCGGCGCGCGTTCCGCGATTTGCGGCCCGTAACCGATTCGCAGCAACAACTGCGGGATGGCATTCAAGCCCGCGCTCGCGCGCAGACGCTCGCGCAACGGCGCGATTTCGATCGGCTGATTCAAATAAGACGCAGTCAAGCCGTGGCGGGTGGCGCTCAACAATAATCGCTCCAACGCTTGGCCCGCGGCGAGCCAGGCCTCGCGGATGTCGCTGTCGGTGGCGACGACGAGCAGGAGCGGCGAGCCCGCCAGCAGTTTGTGGTGCATCGCGGCCATGCCTTCGCCGATATCGAACGTACGGATCGCCGACGCGGCGATCGGCACCGCTAGGTTCAGCAATGCCGCCACGCCAGCCGCATCGGCTGGCATCCCATCGCTACTGCGTTTCGGATGTATCCAGCACGCCAGTTCACGGCGAAAGCATGGATCGGCGAATTGCAGCGCATCAGCCTCGGCGATTAGGTCGGCGAGGCGCGATCGCTTTACCGCATCGTCGATGCATAGAATCTGCGCTCCTTCGGTTTCGCCCGCTTCGATCAGGCTGTGTCTCACGTTGTCCGCCACGGGCGTGCTCGAAAACGCCTTGCGCACGGTGGCGCGCCCGGGAATCGCGTTGAACAGCGGGGCCAGGCTTTCGTCTTGGTAGCCTCTCTCCGACACCTGCACGTGAGCCAGCATGTCGGGATCGACCTGCGAGGGAAACAACGTGATTCGGTAGCCGAGTCCATAGTGATTGAGTGCCGTGCGCAGATTAAATAGCGCGGCCCCGCAACTGATGGTCAGTTCGCGGTCGAATGGATCGACGACCGGCAATGCGCGCATCCGATCGGCGCACAGCGTGATGGAATCGTCGTCGACGATGAAATGCCACGGTTGTGAATTGTGGCTTGACGGTGCGAGCACGGCGTATTGCACCGCGTGGCGCAGTTTTTTGTTCATGCTTGCTTGCGGGTCGAGCGAATGGACGGCGATGTTGGGCGCGGGCGCGTGTGTGTCGGAGCTCATCTTAGATGTCCTCGAACGCTGCATTTTGGGGCGGTTTGAGTGTCTGGCCGATAGCTTCGATCAGTATTGGCGTCGTGCAACGGCCGGCGATTGACGAACATCAAATCGATGGCGGATCGCGGTGTGAAACCCGATTCGGCACCCGGCTCTTTTCCCGATCGGAAGCTCCAGTCTCTGATTCAAGTCAATCGTGCGTTCGGTTTCCGGGCGGACAGTGGATGCGTGCGACACCTCGATGTGCTTTGTCACTCGCTGTCCGAGCGACAGAGCGGGTAGCGGCCCCAGGAGGTTTGATATGCGTTCTGCCACCCAGCGCGATGCAACGTACGTCATCGTCAAGGAACATCAACAGCTCTCCGCCGTGATAGCGGGTATGCAGCGTTTTGTTTCGCTGCTCGAAACCGGGGCCGATGCGCCTCCGACGACGATCTTTCGAGCAATGCTTTACTACATCCGCGAATATCCGGAGCGGATTCATCATCCCAAGGAAGATCTCCATCTTTTCGCCCGGCTGCGCGAACGCACCGAGGAACTCGACGACGTCATCGACGAGTTGGAGTCGCAGCACGCTCAAGGCGAATCAAAGGTGCGCAACCTCGAGCACGCACTGACTCGCTATGAACTCGCCGGCGAGTCGGTGCTGCCCGCCTTGCGCACCCTCGTGGACGACTACGCACAGTTCTACTCGCAGCATCGCCACATCGAGGAGAACGTGATTCTGCCTGCCGCGCGGCGATATTTCACCGAAGATGACTGGGCGGACGTCGACGCCGCATTTTCGGTAAATCGCGATCCATTCGACGGTGACAAGCTCGAGGAAGATCTCGAAAAGCTGTTTGTGTCGGTGCTCAATATTGTCTAAAACGCAGTAGCTTGGAGGAAAATCATGTACAAGCGTATTCTTGCGGCGCTCGACGGTAGCCGCGCGGCGCGTCTAGCACTAGACGAGGGCATCGGGATCGCACGGGCGTTCGGCGCGCAAATGCTCGCCGTGTCAGTTGTCGAACACGCCCCGCAGATCGTGGACGTAGGTACCGTCTATGCGCCCGGTCCAGTGGTGGAATCCACGCAATCGGAAGCCGCTGCCGTTGCGCTCGAGGAGGCGCGCGAGGCGTTCAGTGCTCAGCACGTCGATGGCAGCGTTCGAGGGGTCGACGCCTACGGCGAGAGCGTGGCGGCGGCGCTTGCTCGCGTGTGCGACGAATGGGAACCCGATCTCATCGTAATGGGTACCCATGGAAGACACGGACTGAATCGCGCGCTGCTTGGTAGCGTGGCCGAATCGCTTTTGCGCGAAGCTTCCGTGCCCGTCCTGCTGATCCGGCACAACGTCGATGTCGGAGCGGACACGGGCGAAAAGCCAGCGCTCTGATTGGCTAGCGACCGCTCGCCCCTCCCGGTCGTCCGTATTCTGCACGTTTGGTTCAACGCGGCGCTTCACTCTGCCGGAAGCGCCGCTCCCTTTTTGGCGCGGGATCCTCTGGCGAGGTTCGCGTATTCGGTGTCGAGTCGCGGTCGGTCTCATACATGAGTTCCGAGGATTGCGCTATGTTTGATCACGCGCATTCGGTGCTGGTCAGGGAGTTCATCGAACCCAACGCTGACGGCGAGCGTGCTGCGATTCAGGAAATCGCTCGATTGAGGCAAGAGCGAGGACGTTCGCGGCACGCGACACCTTGTCCCGACGGACGCCGCGCCGGAGCGCCGGCGTAGTGGCGCATCAACGGCTTGCTGCCGCGCCAGCGGTCAGCTCGACGATTTCCGACGTGATTTCCTCTTGACGCAGTTGGCGGTATTGGCCGACCAGAAGCTCGAGCCGTTCTTGCACGTTCGAGCGCGCCGCGAGCATCGCTTGGATGCGCGCTTCGTTTTCGGCGGCGAAAGACAGCGTCATGGCTTCGCAAAGCTCGGTATAGACGTAGGCCTCGACGAGACCGTCGAGCAGTTGCCGCACCGGCAATTGAATGATTGGCACCGGGCTTTTGCGCGCGATGGCGAAGCGGGCGAAGTCGAACGGCAACAAGAGGCGCTCGATGATGTCGACGTGTTGTGCGGAGTTGATTGTCGCGTGAATAATGCACACCGTCGCGTCGGGCTTAGTCGTCAGGCGCACGTACAGCGCATCGGTCAGCGCACTGGCTAGTGCATCGACACCGCCGATATGCGCGGCGGCCGGCCCCGTCCAGACGAGCGAAAGGCCTACCGCTCGGGCAAGCGGCAGGCCGCGCGATCCGACGAGCATATAGTCGCGTGGAGCGTGAGGCGCATAGGTTTGCGCGTGCGCGACGATCTGTGTGTTCAAGGCGCCGACGAACCCCTGCTCGGAGCAAAGAACAATGACGACGCAGGCAGGCGAGCGAGCGGACGAAGGATGTGCCTCGGCGTGCTCGGGAGCGAGCGGTAGCACCTTGGCAATCGCCTCGCCGACCGTCGCGGCGCACGCGCGAATGCCGGCGAGCCGGGCTTGGGCCTCGTTCGCGCGGGCAGCGGCGATCCCGCGCATCGCGCCGATGACGCCATCAAGTTGGCGCATGGTCGAGATCCGATTCGTCAGATCGGAAAGGCGGCCGCTCACGGTGCCGCCTCCTGATCACCGATGCCCTCGGTGGCCGCCATTTGCGCGGCGATCTGCCGGATCGCCTCCACGTGTTCCGCGATCGCGCCTTTCTCGGCATCGCCGGACATCTCTTGTCCCTGCAATGCGGCGCGGCGCGCGACGAGTCGCATTCTGACCGAGGTGAGTGCTTCAGGGGGCACCATGTCGAGTAGGCCTTGCGCGAGTGCGGTGAGCAGGGCGATTTGCTCCACGGTCCGCAGTGCAAAAAGCCGAGGTTGCGCGAGCAGCGCGCGGATGCGCGTGCCCCGCGCGATTTGAGCCGCGAGCCTCGTGTCGGTCAGCGCTCCGAAGCGCGCGAATATTTCGAGTTCGAGAAACTGCGCGTAGTCGAAACGCAGCCGTCCCGCCACGTCGCGCAGCGCGCGCGGTTGAGCCTTGCCGCCGACCCGGCTCACACTGAGGCCGATATCGACGGCAGGGCGTTGGTTTGCCGCGAATAATCGTGCGTCCATGACGATCTGGCCGTCGGTGATCGAGATCAAATTCGTCGGAATATACGCTGACAAATTGCCCGCGTCGGTCTCGGCGATCGGTAACGCCGTGAGCGATCCGCCGCCGAGCGCGGGCGCCAGCTTGGCCGCGCGTTCGAGCAGCCGTGCATGCACGTAGAAGATGTCGCCGGGATACGCTTCACGGCCGGGCGGCTCCTGCGTCAGGAGCGCGAGTTCCCGGTGCGTGGCAGCGTGCTTCGTTAGGTCGTCGATGACGATCAGCGCGTGGCGCCCCCGATCGCGGAAGTACTCGGCGATCGAGAATCCCGCGAACGGGGCGATCCACTGCAAACCGGGTGCAGTGCCTGCTGCCGCAGTCACGAACACGCAGCGCGATGGATCGCCGTAGCGGCGCACGACATCGATGGCTCGCTCGATGGCAGTCGAGCGTTGACCGACCGCGACGTAGACACAGATGACGTCCGAGTCCTTCTGACTGACGATTGCGTCGAGCGCAAGCGATGTCTTGCCGGTGGCTCGATCACCGATGATCAGCTCTCGCTGCCCCCGGCCGATCGCAAACACGGCGTCGATCGCCAGCACCCCCGTTTCGAGCGGCTCGCTGACCGAGGCACGCTCGACGATCGCGGGCGCAGCGCGTTCGACCGGCAGCCAGCCGTCGTGCGCAAGCGGCTCGTCGCGATCGAGGGGGCGCCCGAGCGGATCGATCACACGTCCGAGAAGCCCTTCGCCCACGGGCACTTGCACGACCGCGCGTCGACGGGTCACGGTTTCCCCGGCGACCACCGCGATATCGTCATCGAGCAGCACGACACTCACGAGATCGCGGTCGAGTGCGTGAACGAAACCCGTCGCTCCCCCCGCGAACGCGACCATTTCGTTGAGCGTGACGTCGGCGAGGCCCGAGACCTGCGCAACGCCATCGGCGATGCGCTCGACGCGGCCGAGATTCTCCGCGCGGGCACCGGGCGCAAGCGTTGCCAACGTGGCGCGCTTGTCCGCCAGCCACGCGTCGAGATCAAACGGAGGCTGTTTTTGCATCGGTATCGGCCAGCGAAGCGCGAATCTCGTCGAGATCGTGACGCAGGTGATTCGAGACGACGATGTGCGGTCCGCGTAACTCCAGCCCTGCGATCAACGAGGGGTCGATCGTTACCTCGATCAGCAACGGATGCCCCGCGGCGCGAGAGAGTGTCTCGAGGATCGACGCTTGCTCCGAGTCTGTAGGCTTTCGAGGCAGGCAGAGGGTGAGCGGGGAACCGGCCGTGGCGAGCGCGTCGCGCGCCGCCGGGGGCAGCGCCGCAAGGGCGCCGGCCAGACCATCGGCAAATCCGGTGATCTTCGACTCGCGCGGCAATCTCGCGAGCAATTTTTCCGCGATATCCGCGGCAAGCAAGGTGGCGCTCGCCTGGACCTGACGCCAGTGCGCCGAGGCGTCGCGCGCTATCTGCGCCTGCGCGGCTGAGTGCATCTGCGCGATCTCGGCCTGCGCGGCCTTGAGCAATGCTGTTTTTTCGGCGCCGGCTTGCGCGTCGATGGCTTGAATGGCTCGCTCGCGCGAGGCTTCTAGTGCTTGACGCGTTTCGAGTACAGCTTCGCGATCCTCAATGGCGGCGCGTTTCAACGCCTCCGCATCGGTAAGCAGCGCCCGTGCAGCATCCTGCCGCGCAACAATGATATTAGCGATGGGCTTGAACAAAAAGCGCGCCAGCAGCCAGACCAGCACCGCCGCGTTGACGGTCTGCAGCACGAGCGTCGACCAGTCGATTCGCATCTTCCGTCCTCCCGCTGCCGTCGCGACACTTGGACGATAACGGTTGCTGCGCCGCCTCAGCCTGATCGAGATCAACGATCTTCCTCGTCCCGTCCGGCGTTTTGCGACCTCCTTTGGCCGCACTTTTCACGATGCCGTGAATTGCTCCGCGAGGCTACCGTGCAGTGCGTGGATGAAGCGCCGGAACGCCGTAAGGGAGCCGACGATGCTTTCATACTTTTCGCGGCCGATCTGACCGTCGAGCGTGACGAGCATGCCCGCTTCACGAGCGAGCTCGACGATTGCATCGAAGTTGACCGTGCCTTCGGAGAGAGCCATTTGTTCGGACGGCTTCGATGCGCCAACGGCTTGCGCGGTGCCGGCAGTGTAAGTAAACGTCGACATGGCAGTTCTCCTGTGTCAACCGCAGTTTGCGCTTCGGTGCTTACCGAAGCCTTAGGTAAAGCGTCGGCCGGCGCGAAGCCGGCGGATTTGCTGGGTCGATGAATGCAGTATTGGATACACGCGTCCCGATTCAAATCGGCCGGGGCTGAGCTTCGCGTAGGATCTCGTCGCCGCCTGTCGGCTCTTTCCTACAAGGCACGAAACGAATCGACGGCATCGTTCCCACTTTCTTGATCGACATCAATCGGATGCGGCGATGCACTTCTAATCTGCGTGCATTGGCAGCCCGCTCGGCGAGAGGTTCGTCATGGTCAGACGCGTCATAGGAGCAAGAAATGGATGACGAGAACGCGCACATCGTCTGGTTCGAGGACCTTCGCCGGACAGACGTGCCTCGGGTGGGCGGCAAAAATGCGTCATTGGGCGAAATGACCGCCAATCTGTCCAAGCAAGGGATAAACGTGCCGCCCGGTTTCGCGACCACGGCGGACGCGTATTGGCGCTTCGTCGACGCGAACGGACTGCAGCAGACGATTGCCGAAAACCTCGGCGAGCTCGCCGCGCACAAGGTGATGCTCGCCGAAGCGGGCGCAGCTATTCGCCGCGCCGTCTTGCGCGGCGAATGGCCGGCCGATATCGCCGAGGCGCTTTGCGGTGCATACCGCGCGCTGTGCCGGCGCTCGGCGCGCGAGGACGTGGATGTCGCGGTGCGCTCGAGCGCCACTGCCGAGGATCTTCCGGATGCGAGCTTCGCGGGGCAGCAGGAAACGTTTCTGAACGTGCGCGGCGAGCGCGCGCTGCTCGATGCATGCCGCCGCTGCTATGCGTCGCTCTTCACCGACCGCGCGATCAGCTATCGGCAGGACAAAGGCTTCGATCATCTACGAGTCGCACTGTCGATCGGCGTGCAGCGCATGGTGCGATCGGATCTCGGCGGCGCGGGCGTGGTGTTCTCGATCGATACCGAAACCGGATTCGACAAGGTCGTGCTCATCAATGCGGCGTGGGGCCTCGGCGAAAACGTGGTGCAAGGCGCGGTGGACCCGGACGAGTATGAAGTGTTCAAGCCGCTCCTGGACGATTCGTCGCTGAGCCCGATCATCGGCAAGACGCGCGGCGAAAAGGCTCGGAAGATGGTCTACGCGAGCACCGGTGATGCGTCCACACGTAACGTGCCGACGTCGAAGGCGGAACGCGCCGCGTTCGTGCTCGCCGACGACGAGATCCTGAGGCTCGCGCGCTGGGCCTGCACGATCGAAGCACACTACGCGCGGCCGATGGACATCGAGTGGGCGAAGGACGGCGCGAGCGGCGAGATGTTCGTCGTCCAGGCCCGTCCCGAGACGGTGCAGTCGCGCCGCGAAGCGGGCGCCGTGAAAACTTATCGGATCGGCAAGAAGGGCCGCAAGCTGCTTACGGGTGTGAGCGTCGGCGAAGCCGTGGCGACGGGCCCCGTATGCGTGCTCGAGAGCGCCCGGGACATCGGCCGCTTCGTCGACGGCGCGATCCTCGTGACGCAGACGACGGACCCCGATTGGGTGCCGATTATGCGGCGAGCAGCGGCCATCGTCACCGACCACGGGGGGCGCACCTCGCACGCGGCTATCGTGAGTCGGGAACTCGGCTTGCCGGCTATCGTCGGCACCGGCAACGCGACGCACTTGCTGCACGACCAGCAAGAGGTGACGGCATCGTGCGCGGAGGGAGGCGAAGGATTCGTGTACGAGGGAATGGCCGAATATGAAGTCGAGGAGATCGATTTCAGCCGGATTCCGTCCACGCGGACCCAGGTCATGCTGAATCTTGCCAACCCCTCGGCGGCGTTTCGCTGGTGGCGCATTCCGGCCGACGGCATCGGGCTTGCGCGCATGGAGTTCGTCGTGAGCAACCACATCAAGGTGCACCCGATGGCACTCGCGCGCTATGACGATTTGAAGGACGAGGAGGCGAGGCAGGCGATCGCGGCGTTGACGGCGGGCTATGCCGACAAGACCGAGTACTTTGTCGACCGGCTCGCGCGCGGACTGGCGCGCATCGCGGCGGTTTGCCATCCTCATCCGGCCATCGTGCGCATGAGCGACTTCAAGACGAACGAGTACGCGCATCTGATCGGCGGCGCGCAGTTCGAGCCGAAAGAGGAAAATCCGATGCTCGGTTTCCGAGGTGCCTCACGCTATTACTCGCCGCGCTATCGGGACGGTTTCGCACTCGAATGCCGTGCGATCGCTCGCTTGCGCAATGAAATGGGCTTCAAGAACGTGGTCGTGATGATTCCGTTTTGCCGCTCGACTAGGGAGGCCGACCGCGTCCTGGCGGTGATGGCCGACTACGGGCTCAAGCGCGGCGATGCGGGTTTGAAGGTCTACGTGATGTGCGAGATCCCGTCGAACGTGATTCTCGCGAAGGCGTTCGCCGAGCGCTTCGACGGCTTTTCGATCGGCAGTAATGATCTGACGCAATTGACGCTCGGCGTCGATCGCGATTCCGCCGAACTCGCGGAACTGTTCGACGAGCAGGACGAGGCGGTGAAATGGATGATCGGCAGCGTGATCGGAGAAGCGCATAAGGCGGGCGCCAAGGTCGGCCTGTGTGGACAGGCGCCGAGCGACCATCCGGAGTTCGCGCAATTTCTCGTGGAGCGCGGAATCGATTCGATGTCGGTGAGCCCCGACAGCTTCATCGCGGTGAAGCGGCAGGTGGCGGCCGCCGAGGAAGCGGCGGCACGCAAGGGCTGAATTCGATCTCGTTCCATTGACGCGGATCAGTGCTCGTGCGGTGCGGCTATCTATGCTCTCGACATAGATACGCGTGAGCGGCCGAAAACCGCATGTCCTCATGGAACATAGAAAAGACTACCTCGCCATCGTCATGGCCATGGGCTTCATGCTGCTGCTCGGCTTCGAGATGCTTGCGGGCCGAACGCAGTCGCAGGAAATCGCTTACAGCGATTTCCGCACGCTGCTGGTCGCGAAAGACGTCGGCGAGCTCGTAATTACGCCCTCGCAGATTTCGGGCAATGTGCACATGCCCGCCGCGGTCAGCCTGCTTCCCGCGTCCGATGCCGAGGCGATTCAGAACAATGGCGCGCCGTGGCATTTTTGGACGAATCGCGTCTCGGACGAACATTTGGCCGACGCTCTCGCGGCAGCGGGTGTCCGCTATAGCGGCGCATCCGACAGCAGTTGGGGCGGCGTGCTGTTGTCATGGGCGCTGCCGCTCGCGGGACTCGTCCTGATCTGGAGTTTCATGATGCGGGCCGGCAGCGGTGCGATGCGCGACTTTTCGGGCATCGGCAAGAGCCGCGCGCGCGTCTATGCACAGACGGACACAGGCGTAACGTTCGACGACATCGCCGGCATCGACGAGGCGAAGGCGGAGTTGCAGCAGATCGTCGAATTCCTGCGCCATGGCGAGCGCTATCGGCGGCTCGGCGGCAAGATCCCGAAGGGCGTGTTGATCGTCGGTGCGCCGGGCACGGGCAAGACGCTGCTCGCCAAGGCCGTCGCGGGCGAGGCCGGCGTGCCGTTCTTCACCATCAGCGGCTCCGCCTTCGTGGAGATGTTCGTCGGCGTCGGCGCGGCACGCGTGCGCGATTTGTTCGAGCAGGCGCAACAGAAGGCGCCGTGCATCGTCTTCATCGACGAGCTCGACGCGCTCGACGCGCTCGGAAAGGTGCGCGGCGCGAGCGTGCTGTCGGGCAACGATGAGCGCGAGCAGACGCTCAATCAGCTGCTCGTCGAGATGGACGGCTTCCGGCCGAACTCGGGCGTCATCATCTTGGCGGCCACCAATCGCCCGGAAATCCTCGATCCCGCGCTCTTGCGTCCCGGCCGCTTCGACCGGCACATCGCGATCGACCGCCCGGATCTGATCGGACGGCAGCAGATCCTCGCGGTGCACGTCAAGAACGTGAGGCTGGCCGCCGACGTCGATTTGGCCGAACTCGCGTCGCGCACGCCGGGCTTCGTCGGCGCCGATCTCGCGAACGTCGTGAACGAAGCGGCGCTGCACGCGGCTGAGCAGGATAAGCAGGCGATCGGGATGGCCGATTTCGACGAGGCGATCGATCGCGCGATGGCCGGCATGGAGCGCAAGAGCCGCGTCATGAACGAGCAAGAGAAGATCACGATCGCCTACCACGAAGCGGGGCATGCACTGGTGGCGCAAAGCCGCGCGCATTGCGACCCGGTCAAGAAGGTGTCGATCATTCCGCGCGGCGTGGCGGCGCTTGGCTACACGCAGCAGGTGCCGACCGAAGACCGTTACGTGCTGCGCGAAAGCGAGCTGCTCGACCGGCTCGACGCGCTGCTGGGCGGGCGGGTGGCGGAGGAAATCGTATTCGGCGACGTGTCGACCGGCGCGGCAAACGATCTGGACCGGGCCAGCGCGCTGGCGCGCCATATGGTGACGCGCTGCGGGATGAGCGAGCGGCTCGGTCTTGCCACTTTCGGCGATATGCAAGAGGCTGGCGGTTTCCCTGCGCCGCCCGGGCGCGAACGTTATGCCGAGGGCACCGCGGCGCTGATCGACGAGGAAGTGCGGCGGCTTCTGGGCGAGGCGCACGAGCGCGTCACGCGCACGCTGCGCGAGCGGCGCGAACCGCTCGCGCGCATCGCGAAGCGGCTGCTCGAGATTGAAGTCATCGATCACGAGACATTGTTGCAGCTGATCGACGGCGGGGCCGCGGCGGAACAGCAATGGCGTACCCAGACAGCCGTTGCGCCTCAGGCATGATCGAGAACCCCAGGCCCGAGGGCAAACTGCCTGACGTTGCCGGCCACGCGGCGGCGGATCGATCGGATTACTTGCTGATCGGCGGGGGCATGGCCTCGGCCTGCGCGGTCAACACACTGCGGATGGAAGCGCCGTCCGCGAGTATCAGGATGGTTTGCGCGGAACCCGTGCTCCCATATCATCGGCCGCCGCTGACTAAAGGCTTTCTCAGCGGAACCGCAGATGCGGGAAGGCTTGCCATCCACCCGGCTGGTTTTTATGAAGCGCAGGGCATCGACGTCCTCATCGGCGCCGAGGCGGTGCGTGTCGACACGGCGAACCATGTCGTGCATCTTGCCGACGGCAGGCTGCTCGGCTATCGGAAACTGCTGATCGCAACCGGTACGCGCGCGATCGTACCGGAGGTGGCGGGCGTCGGGGCGCCGGGCGTTTATTGTCTGCACGACCAGCAGCAGGCGGTGCGCATACGCGCCGCCGCTGCCCGGGCGAAGCGCGCCGTGGTGATGGGCGCGGGCTTCGTCGGCATCGAAAGCGCCGCGTCGTTGCGTGCGATGGGCATCGAGGTCACGCTGATCGAACGTGAGCCGCGCATCTTGTCGCAACTCCGGGCGCCGGTTTTGTCCGATTTTTTTGCGCGCCTATGCGTGGAGCACGGTGTCCAGACACGGACCGGCTGCAGCATCGCGCGTTTCGTCTCGGAGGGTAGCCTAATCGCCGTGGAGCTCGATGACGGTAGCATGATCCCGTGCGAACTGGCCATCGTCGCAATCGGCGTGCAGCCGAATTGCGAGTTTCTCGACGGAAGCGGGCTTGCCGTCGACGACGGCGTCGTGGTCGACGAGTGCCTTCGCGCGAGCGACCCCGACGTGTTTGCAGCGGGCGACGTGGCCAATTTTTTCGACCCGGTGTTCGGCCTGCGCCGCCGCATCGAACACGTGGACAACGCTCGGCAGCAGGGTCAGCTAGCCGCTCGCAACATGGCCGGGCAGCGCGTGCCATATCGCGATGTGTCGATGTTCTGGGGCGATGCCTTCGATCTGCCGTACAACTTCCTCGGCAAACCCGAGGATGGGTGCGACCTGGTCGAGCGCGGCACCTTGGAAGCACGCTCGTACTCGCTGCTGTATTTGAAGAACAACATCTTGCGCGCCATCTTCTCGCTGGGCCGCGACGCGGAAGAAACGGCCGCCGCCGGCGAACTGATCCGCCACCGGATCGGCCTGCATGCAGCGCGCTCGCGCCTGGCCGACAGCCGCTTCGACCTCGACAGCCTGCCCTCGCAGACCGCATTGATCTTGCAGGGCGGCGGCGCGCTCGGCTCGTTCGAATGGGGCGCCATCGAAGCCCTCGAAGAGGCGGGCGTGTGCCCAGACATTATTTCCGCCGTATCGATCGGCGCATTAAATGCGGCCATCGTGGCAAGCCATCCGGGTCACGCGGCGCGCGCCCTCGCAGGCTTCTGGCGCGACATCTCGATCGAGCTGCCCGCGATGTTCGACCCGTGCCTGCACGGTGCGCTCGTTTCCGCCTATTCGCTATGGTTTGGGGTGCCTCACTTCCTGCAGCCGAAGTGGTGGCGCGCCGGCGTCGGGCTTTCCGCGCTCCCCGCGTCGTGGACGAGCTGGTACGACACCGAGCCGGCGAAGGCACTCATCGGGCGCTACATCGATTTCGATGCGCTCGCGTCGAGCCCCGTCAGGCTGTTACTGGGGGCGGTCGACATCCTCACGGGCGAGCGCCGGACCTTCGACAGCTACGTCGATCGCCTGACGCCCGACCACCTGCTCGCGAGCGGAAGTCTGCCGCCCGGCATGCCGTGGACGACGATCGACGGGAGAGCCTACTGGGACGGCGGCATCGTCAGCAATTCGCCGCTGGATATGGTGATCGAACGGTGCGGGCGCGTGAGCGGCCGCGTCTTCATCGTCGATCTGTATTCGCAGGCGCGGCGCATGCCGTCGAACCTCGTCGAAGTCATGCTGCGCCGGGACGAGATCGTCTATACGGACCGCGTGCGCAACGATCTGCGCTTCGAGGAGTATGCGAGCGATTTCCGCGATCTCGTCAACGACATCGTGAGCAAGCTCGATTCGCAAGCTGCGCGGCGCGTGCGGCAAATGCCGCATTACATCCGGCTGATGGGAAATCGCACGCCGCTTCGCTTATCGAGGATCGCGCTCGAAGGGGCCGCGACCGCGGCGTTCGCGAGGGACTTCGATTTTTCGGCGGCTAACGTGAACGCGCTGCGGCAGCAGGGGCGGCTTGCCGCGCAGGGGGCATTGAAAGGCCAGGCGGACGGCGTCACGCCTGCGTAGCCGTCCCTTGCGACGCCAGTCAATGCAATGCGATCCACCGGCGTGTGCCGTATGAGTCTAGGGGCGGCCGAGTCGCGATCCGCTTGAAAACATGCCGGCGTGTCGTTTCGCGAGCGGAATCGGGAGAGTCCTGGGCAGTCCAGTCGCCCTTGCACCTGTAACCCTCGGCGATTGACTTTGCACTCGTCGCGTCGCGCCGTAAAGACTGTGAACGACGACGCCGGTTGCCGCATCGTGCGTGTCGGCGAGCGGTTCGTCGACGCTCGTGTCGATACCATGCTCAGGCGCAAATATGGAGGCCAAGGTAACGCCAGGCGCATGAGCGATGAGATCGATCGTACGAGTGCCGACGCTGTCGAAACCGCTTCGATTCGTCACGAGCCCGACGCGCATGCCGACGAGTGGTGCGAACCCGATCGCTTCGAGCGCGTCGATGCCGGTCCTGACCGGTCCGGTGGAGCGGGGCAAGCGCAATGCCTGCGCAATCGTTGGCGCGACCGATGGCAGGACTCGCGAGAGATCATCGGTCGATAACGGCGCAGCCTGACTGGATTGGTGCCCTGGAAATTGTGCAGGTGGCGGCGCAAATCCTTCAACGTGCTACCTCTGGTGATGGTCGTCAACGCGGATCAGACAGCACATCGCGATGAAGTGCTACGTCCATCGATGCTTGCAATGAAGGATTGACGCTCAGCGGCGCTGACGCGCGAACGGCAAGGAGAGAGGCCCCTCGTTGACTCAGGTCAACGCGATCAGCTTTGGCTGCATTACGCTGAGCATGAAAATGCTCGACGAGATTCGACGAATGGTGGCCGCCGTATGAACCTCGTGAGGAGAGGCACCGTATGCCACTTCATAACGCCGATATGGCAGCGATCTTTTCCGAGATCGCAGATCTTCTCGAAATTCAAGGGGCGAATCCGTTTCGCGTGCGCGCATATCGAAACGCAGCGCGCGCGGTGGGCGAGTTCGGCAAGAGCGTGTCGACGATGATCGAGCAGAACGAGGATTTAAAAGGCATTCGTGGTGTGGGCAATGACCTGGCCGAAAAACTGCGCGAAATCGCGGCGACAGGCAAGTGCGGGCTGCTCGAGCAGCTGCACCACGAAATGCCCGCCGCTATTACCGAGTTGCTGGAGATTCAGGGCCTTGGGCCGAAAAGGGTGCGTGCGATCCATGATGCGCTGCACGTTCGAACGCTCGAGCAACTGCACCGTGCGGCCAAAGAGGGCAAAATTCGTGACCTCCCCGGCTTCGGAGAGAAGACCGAAGCGCATATCATCGAGACAATCGAAGCGCATCTGCATAAATCGCGGCGCTTCAAGCTCGCCCTTGCCGAGCAATATGCGCAGCCGCTCATTGCTTGTCTGCGGAGGACGCCGGGCGTAGGCGAGGCGGTCGTGGCGGGCAGTTTCCGAAGACGGTGTTCAACCGTTGGCGATCTCGATCTTCTCGTCACGGCGCGCGATGCGGCTGCCGTAACGGAGCGTTTCGTGCGCTACGACGAGGTGGCCGAAGTGCTTTCGAGCGGCGAGACGCGTTCGAGTGTCGTGCTGAGAAGCGGCATTCAGGTCGATCTGCGTGTCGTCGCACCCGCGAGCTTCGGTGCCGCGCTCGTCTATTTAACGGGCTCGAAGGCGCATAACATTGCGATGCGCCGCATCGCGCAGCAGCGGGGCCTGAAAATCAACGAGTATGGCGTATTCCGTGGTGAGAAACGCATCGCCGGCGACACCGAAGCGTCTGTCTATGCGACGATCGATCTGCCCTGGATCCCACCCGAGTTGCGTGAAAACAGAGGGGAGCTGCGTGCAGCCGCCGCCCAACGGCTACCGACGCTCATCCAACTTGCGGATTTGAGCGGCGATCTTCACGCGCACACGAAAGCGAGCGACGGCCACGACGATTTGCTCGACATGGCGCTCGCCGCGCGCGAGAGGGGGCTTTCCTACCTCGCAATCACCGATCATTCCAGCCGCCTGGCCGTGACGCACGGTCTCGATGCCAAGCGCCTCGCGCAGCAGATCGATGAGATTGACCGGATCAACCGCACGCTGCAGGGCATTGTGCTGTTGAAAGGCATCGAAGTCGATATCCTCGAAGATGGACACCTCGATCTGCCGGACGCGATCCTGAAGCGCCTCGATGTCGTCGTCGGTGCGGTGCATAGCCATTTCAATCTGCCGCGCGAGCGCCAGACGGAGCGCGTATTGCGCGCGATGACTCACCCCTCGTTTTCGATCCTCGCGCATCCTACCGGCCGGCTGATCGGCGAGCGCGACCCGTATGACATCGATCTCGTGCGCGTCATTCGGAAAGCACGTGCGTGCGGTTGCCACCTCGAGCTCGACGCGCATCCCGACAGGCTCGATCTTGCCGATATCTATTGCCAGATGGCGAAAGCCGAAGGCGTGCTCATTTCGATCGATTCGGACGCGCACAGCCGGTTCGATTTCGACAATTTGCGCCGTGGTGTCGACGAGGCGCGGCGCGGTTGGCTGGAAAAGCATGATGTGCTCAATAGTCGATCCCTTGACCAATTGCGTCCACTTCTCGGGCGAACCGCAGTGGGGAAGGTGGCATCTGCCTGACTGTCCAGACTGCGCGTACAAGCTGGGCTAATATGCGGGCGCCCGCGCCGCAAGCGTTGTACTCGTCCGCGGGACGCTCCGACGTCGCGGTGCTGCTGCCGCGTAGCGGCGTTATCCTGCCGTGGCACGGAATTGCCGACGAAGCACGTGCGGCCGCGGCCCACCCGCTTCGGCCTGGTCAAACACCGCTTGCAGTACCGGATGCACCTTGTCGCGCCACGTCTCGCCGGTGAACAGTCCGTAGTGGTCGCATCCCTCGACGTCGCTGCAATGGCCATCGAGCGCGACGGACCTGATCGCGAACGGCGGCGCGCCGGCCGTCAGACCGAGCAGGGGCTCGAACAGATCGGCAAAGCACGACGACGCGGCATTGGGCAACGTCGTCGCCGGCCATGCGTCGCACGCGGACCGGGTCGCCGCACGCCACATGCGCAGCCATTGACGCTGCTGTTCGAAAAGGGGATACCACATGGCGAGCCTTCGGAACGCGTTGGGCAGAGGTGAATAACGATCACTTTCGCCGCGTTGGGCGAGTGCACGTTGACGGGCATCAACTTCGGTCGAGGAAATCAACGACGGTTGAGCTCCGCTCTGTCAGAGTATGAACGGCCGCACTGGCCACGTTGCGCTTGTCAACGTAGCGATCTAATCTGAAAAAATGGCCGACGGCATAACGAACTTTGCCGCGGCGACGGTTGACTGACACCGAATACCAGATATTTCTGAGCATATCCCGATGACGAATTCCGATCGATCCACCGACACCTTCTCGCTGAACCTGGCGGTGCGCGCCGCTGCTGGCGAGTTGAGGATCATCTCGATCTGGCAAGCGTTGGGTCGATATGGCGCCAAGGCGAAGCGGACGCGGGTTCACCGCGATGGCAAAAAACGGATCGACGAACTGATCGTTACGTTCGAGTCGATTGCTCCTGCGGAACTCAGCCCCATAGTCGCCCAGTTGAATGCAGAGCCATGGGTCGCAGGGGTGGTTACAACCTCGCCCCGCGAAGTCGACCGTCAAAGCCTGAAACTCTTGGCAAAGCCTGAGTTGACTTGAGTCAATTCGAAACGGACGATCCGGACGATCATGAATTCTCCGTTGACATGAAGGAGGACTGATGATGAGCGAGCCGACCAACAGGCAGGCCTCACGATCCATTCGTTACCTGTTGCGTTACCTCAGCTCATGAACGGTCACCCTGTCATCGAAACACGCCAGTTGGTGCGCCGCTTCGGCACGTTCACAGCCGTCGACGCATTGACGCTGTCGGTCGAGCCAGGTGAGATCTTCGGGCTGCTCGGCCGCAATGGCGCAGGCAAGTCGACGGTCATCAAGATGTTGACTACGCTGTTGCCCCCGACCTCGGGAAGCGCGACGGTGGGCGGCTACGATATCGTGCGCGAGCCGGCATCGGTTCGGCGCTGCATCGGGTACGTGCCCCAGGCACTGTCAGCGGACGGCGATCTAACCGGCTACGAGAACTTGCTCGTGTTCGCGAAGCTCTATGACATTGCGCGCGGCGAGCGGGCCGAACGCATCCGCGACTCGCTCGCCATCATGGGGCTGTCGGACTTCGCCGATAAGCTGGTCAAGACCTACTCGGGCGGGATGATCCGCCGCCTTGAAATCGCGCAATCGACGCTGCACCGTCCCCGCGTGCTGTTTCTCGACGAGCCGACGGTCGGCCTCGACCCCGTCGCGCGTGTCTCAGTGTGGGAGCAGGTGCGCCGGCTGCAATCGCAGTCCGGCAGCGCGATCCTGCTCACAACCCACTATCTGGAGGAAGCGGAGGAACTGTGCCGTCGCGTCGCGATTCTGTGCCGCGGGCGCGTCGCCGCGATGGGGACGCCGGCTGAGCTGAAAGCCGCTGTCGGCGCAGGTGCGACCTTCGAAGACGTATTCGAGCGTTTCACCGGTGCGGATACGATGTTGCCTGGAGCCTACGATGAGACCTCTCAGACTCGCCGAGCGGCGCACCGGCTCGGTTGAGCCGACGCCTTCGCGCATTGCTGCCTTCGCCGCTTTTGCACTGAAGACGCTAGCAATCGCCGACATGGAAGTGCGCAAGCTGCGACACGATCCGACGGAGCTTGCGACCCGCGCGATTCAGCCCGCGCTGTGGCTGCTGATCTTTGGACAGGTAATGAGCCGTGCGCATGCGATCGATTCGGCCGGGCTGCCATACCTCGACTTTTTGATGCCGGGAATTCTCGCGCAGAGCGTGCTGTTCATCGCAATCTTCAACGGCATTTCGATCATCTGGGAGCGCGACCTGGGCATCGTCCACAAGTTTCTCGCGAGCCCGACGCCGCGCGTGTCGCTCGTGCTCGGCAAGGCGCTCGGCGGCGGCGTGCGCGCGCTGATCCAGGCTGCCGTCGTGCTCGCGCTGTCCGCGGCGATTGGTGTGCACATGCGTGCCGATCCCTTGGCCCTTGCCGGACTCATCGTGTTCGTGGTGCTGGGGGCGGCCGTATTCTCGAGCTTTTCGCTGATCATTGCGTGCCTCGTGAAAACGCGCGAGCGTTTCATGGGCGTCGGCCAGCTCTTGACGATGCCGCTCTTTTTCGCCAGCAATGCGATCTATCCGACCTCGCTGATGCCGCGCGCGCTTCAGACGATTTCCCATATGAATCCGCTGACCTATCAGGTCGATGCGCTGCGGGTGCTGCTCTTGCCGGGTTTCGCGCAGACGGCGCACCTCGGGCTCGGGCTCGACTGCGCCGTATTGATCTGCTCGCTCGCCACCGTGGTGGCGATCAGCGCGCGCCTTTATCCGAACATCGCGCGGTGAGCGCGGTGCGCAAGCTGCACGCAGCGATCAAAGCACGACCGGCGAGCTCGGCAGCTCCTCGTGCGGCGGACGACGAGCGGGGTAGTGTTGACGCAGAAGTTTCGTCACTTGTTCGATACCTCGAATGACGCCGGCCTGGTATTGGCCGTGCCGGAAATTTGCTTCGATGTTTCGGCAGATGGCTTCCCATTCTTCGCCGGCGACTTTCGCGTGAATGCCGCGATCCGCAACGATCTCCACGGCCCGGTCGGCGAGAAGCACGTAGACGAGTACGCCGTTGTTGTGCTCCGTATCCCAGATCCGAAGCTGGGAGAAAACATCGATCGCGCGCTCGCGGGCCGACAGGCCCCTGAACAGCGCGGAGTTGTGCAGGGCGCCCTCCACGGCAAACCGGACCTGGCCGATATGCGCCTGATGGCTCTCGCGCACCGCCTTTTCGATCGCGGCAAGCGAACGTTGAGGGAATGCCGCGTTGACACGCCAACGGGTCATGAACAGGTGCCGCAGGAGTCGTTTCGGGTCCATGGCTACCACCTGCCTGAAGCGCCGCCGCCGCCGAATCCGCCCCCACCGCCGCGAAAGATGTCGCGGTTCGAACGCCCGCCTAGTGCGCCGCCGCCGAGGTAGGTGCCCATTCCACCACCCACCAGCGTGAAGAACAGCGCGATAGCGCCCGCTGCGATGGCGATGAAGATCGCGCCGGACAACAGCCACGCCAGAAAGCCGACCAGACCGCCCGTCACGGCGGCGCCGGGCAGCCTGCCGAACATCGCGCGCAGCAGCCCGCCTGCCACGACGGTCAGCAAGAACAGCACCGGCAGCAAGGCCCCCAAGCCGCCGGAATCGCGTGGCCGTTCAGGCGGTGCGGGCAGGGGCTCGCCGCTCACGACTCGCATGATGCTTTCGATACCCGCCGAGAGGCCTCCATAGAAGTCTTGCTGACGGAAGCGCGGCACGATCGTCTCGCCGATGATGCGATTGCTCATCGCGTCGGTGAGCACGCCCTCGAGGCCATATCCGACCTCGATACGCAGCGCGTGATCGTTCTTTGCCACGATCAGGAGCACGCCGTCGTCGACGTTCTTGCGACCTAGCTTCCACTGCTCGACCACACGTATCGAGTATTGCTCGATGGTCTCGGGCTCGGTGGTCGGAACCAGGAGAATCGCGATCTGAGCCCCTTTCTTCGCCTCGAAGTCCTTCAATGTCTGCTCGAGCGTGGCCTTTTGCTCATCTGAGAGCGTGCCGGTTTCGTCCGTCACCCTTGCGGTCAAGGTCGGCACCGGCTGGTCGGCTTGGACGCCGAATCCGGCCCCGACTCCGACAACGCCGACAAATGCGACGATGATTGCGAGCACCGCGTGCACAGACTTCAATTGGAAGCTCCGCTTGCCGGCGCCGGCGTTGTGCCGAAATCGACCCGCGGCGGCTTCGAAATTTCCGCCTCGTTTGCGACTGAGAAGTTGGGTTTCTCTTGATACCCGAACATCTTCGCCGTCAGATTGTTCGGAAACGAACGCACGGTCGTGTTGTACGCCTGCACCGACCTGATGTACCGGTTCCGCGCAACTGCAATGCGGTTCTCGGTGCCTTCGAGCTGCGACTGCAGGTCTCTGAAATTCGCATCGGACTTCAGTTGTGGGTAATTCTCGGACACCACGAGAAGGCGGGACAACGATGAGGTCAGCTGCCCCTGCGCTGCCTCGAATTTGGCGAATGCCTGTGGGTTCGACAGGAGTTCCGGCGTCGCCTGAATCGAACCCACCTGAGCGCGAGCTTGTGTGACGCTCGTGAGCACGTCTTTTTCCTGGTTCGCGTATCCCTTGACCGTGTTGACGAGGTTCGGCACAAGGTCGGCGCGGCGCTGATACTGGTTCAGCACCTCCGACCAGCTTGCCTGGACCTGCTCATCTTCGGTTTGAATGGCGTTGTAGCCGCATCCGGACAAGCCGAGCGCGATCAACAGCAACAATAAGCAGCAAAGCGCTCGTGCTTTCATTTTTTGTCCGCGAACAAGAGTGATTGGGGCGCGGTCCATGCTTGACAGATAACCTACGCGCGGCACGGGGAGCGCCGTTGATGCATGTCAAAGGCTCGCGACTCCGACCGGCGTCGCTGACGTGTGGCAAACCATTGACCTCCGTCAAAGTCCAGACGGGCTGCGGCAATACGCTTGACTTATGTCTTCCGCAAGCGAGGAGATCAAAATGCAAACCCACCACGCTTTTCATCCCGAGTTGCGGCACGCTACCGTTCCGACCTACGTGGTTAGCTACCTGTTTCCGGTGTTGATCGTGATCTACGAGATCTATCGCGTCGGATATTGGATTTCCCAATTTGGGATGAACTTCGCCGAGTTCAATCAGACCGGCTACGAGTATGTGCTCATGCTTGCCGTATTCGCCGTGCAGGTTGTCGTCGGCGTGCTTTTTATCGCTATCGTATTGCCGACGCGTCATCCGGACCTCGAGCATCGATTGACGAATATCGCGCTGGGCTTGTTCTGTTCGGCTGTCGTGCTGGGCTACGATTACTTTGCGCTTCAAGGGGCGCTCTGACTTCGAGGGGATCGGTGCAATGCACCGTGATCCGCATGAGTGTCGCCGTAGTTGAAGTTCGCGCGTCCTAACGCTTGTCGGCTCAGTGCGACATCAGCACCGGTACGGTCATCGATCCAAGCAACGTTCGCGTGACGCCGCCGAGTACCCATTCATGCAATCGAGCATGTCCGTATCCCCCCGTCACGACGAGGTCGGCATTCATCTCGGCCGCGTGCGACAGCAGACGTTCGGCGATCGATGCATCCACCACCGTGGGGGTAATCATGCGCTCATCGAATGACATGCCACGCAGCCGTTCCACGACGCATTGGGGCTTGACGCCTTGCGCTTGCAAGTAGCATTCGAGTTCATCCAGCGAGTGAGTGCGTCGCTCGTCATACACCCATTGGCACACCTGAACGGTGCCGCGGGCGCGTTGCAGCAGCGGTAGCGCGTCGTGCAGCGCACGAGCGCTTTCGCGTGTGTCCGACCATCCAATGAGCACACGCTTGACCTCGTGCGCCACGGATGCGGGCGGTACGAGGACTATCGGGCACGACGCGGCCACGACCAGCATGGAAGCCTGCCTGTGCGACAAGTCCCCGGGACTATCGCTGGGTTGCGGGACCACCATCACGTCGCAATAACGCGACGCCGAAGCGAGCGCATCGGGGATGTCGGCCCGAGCGTCGATCCAGACCGGCTTGGCCGACAGCCCGACGCTGCGAAGTCGCTCGACTAGCCCCCGATCGCGCAGAGCATCGTTCGCCATCACGCTCAACAAGGCGTCTTGCGAAGAGCGGATTACGTTAGTCCAGGAAAGAATGCTCGCCGACTCTTGCTCGTTGCCTATATAGGCCAGCACGCTGCGATAGCTGTTCATCCGGAGCCTCCTGATATCACGGTTTGGTAAAACTAGGCTAGGACGAACCGGGGTATCGCAGACTGACGAGCGTCAAACCATGTTGTAGCCACACGAGCCACACGCACCGGTTCATCGAGCGAAATCGAAACGCGACGCATCGAGCCGTGCAACGCTCAACGGTCAGTGCGGCATGCATTGACGGTCCTTGATGGAAGTCAAGGCGAGCCGCGACGAACGTGAGTGCAATGAGCACATCAAGGGGATGCGATCGTGCAAGGCGCGATTTATTGCTCGCAGGGCACCTGTGGGCGAAGCGTGGCCGACGTACGTATGCGTCATTCATAAGATATAAACCCTATTCATGGTCGCGGCTCCTGTCAACGGACGCTTGCAATCAGGACGTGAAGGAGACGACGGTGCCGTGGAATTCGCATCACTACCCAGAGTCAATGGGCAACCTGGATCCCGCTGTGAGGGAGAAGGCGATCGAGATTGCCAATGCGCTGCTGAGACGCGGTTTGCCGGAAGCAAGAGCGATCCGTATCGCGATTGTGTCCGCGAAGCGCTGGGCGGAAGCAATCGGGTCCCGCATCGATCTCGGTTGACCGTCGCGCGATCAAGACGCGTGACGCTTCCGCTCACGCGTGAGTGCGTTGCTCCGCGATTTGTTGAACGCGGCCGATTCGCGATATGTCGACCATGATCGACGCAAGATAGGCCATCACGTCGTCGAGCGCGAGGACACCTGAGAGCCGCCCGTCTTCGTTGACGACCGGAAGGCGCCGGACGCCCGAGCGCCGCATCTCCTCCAACGCGACGCTGACATCGTCTTTCTCGGAGACGACGATCAGACTGCGGGACATGATTTGTCCCGCCGTTACCGATTCCGGGTTCAGCTTGGGTGCCATGACCGAGATCGCAAGGTCGCGATCGGTGACGATTCCGATCGGCACAGGTTGGTCTTTCCGATATTCGATGACGATCAGGTCACCGACATGGCTGTGCAACATCCGGGCCGCGAGATTGGCTGCGCTTTCGTCGATAGTGCAGGTCTCTACCGGCCGTGTGACGATGGCTTTTACGTGCATGATGGAATCCCTCGAAAATGCTTCGAACTGGTTGAGCGATGGTGTCTTCAAAGCGGTCGACAGATCAAAATGGAAACCGCTGCGGCATTACCCGCGGTGCGATTCGAGAGGCGGCGAAGCACAAGTGCCGGTCACAGTCGGAGGCGCGAAGCCGGAAGGCGCGCACAGGCGTTCCCATGCCAGTCTCGCTTCTTGCTCCGCCTTCGCGATTTTTCTGTTCAGAGCGGCACGAATCTCGGCGCTTTGGGCTTCGGGAGGTTCCAACAAGCGTCTCGCGAGCACGGCTTCTTCCATGAGGCAGCGGAATAGCGCCGCAAGCTTGTCTTCGCGCGATCGAGCTTGCGCTTCGAGCAGGCAGCGCGCCGAAAACGCATGTCCGGCACGGCATCTGAAGCGCAGCATCCGCTCATCACTCAGTGTGAACAGCGCGCTCTGGCAATCCGGACAGGTGAGACCGCTCGGAACGCTCAGCTTTTCGAATTGCAACCAGTCGGAAACGTCGAACGTGCCTTCCGAGATGCGGGTTTCGAATTGAGCGAGTTCATCGTGAGCGTCCGACTCAGGAGGCGCCCAGTCGTCGTTGGCTAGGTTCACGAGAATGTCTCCCATTTCCGCAACCTTGCAGCAATGATCGATGCAAACGCGGGCTGCCGCACTCCTTGGCATGGATGGGGCAATGGCTTCCGAGGGATCCTGGACCATTGCGATGCCGCCGCGATCCTTAACGGCCATTAAGCCGGCCGTGCCGTCATCGAGATCGCCGGTCAATACCACGCCGACGACCGCGGGACCGTAAGCAACGGCGGCAGACCGAAACAGCGGATCGATCGCGGGACGGAAGTAATTCTCGCGGGGGCCGTTCGAGAGCCGGATATGGCCTCGCTGGACAAGCATGTGGCGGTCCGGCGGCGCCACGTAGATTCGCCCTCTTTGGAAAATCTCGGTGTCTTCGGGATGTGCAACCGGCAAGCGGCTACCGCGGCCCAAGGCCTGAGCAAGCGTACCCAGGCTTCCGGCTCCCAGGTGCTGAGTCACGAACACAGGCGCCGGGAAATCGGCAGGCAGCAGTTCGATCAGTCGCGAGAGCGTCTCGACCCCGCCATGCGAGGCGCCTATGACGATGACTCGGCCCTTCATGATATCTCCTACGGTTAATTGCAATCTGATGATCGTCCCGTGGCGAGTGGGCATCGTTGACCTGCGTCAATCGGATAGGGCAGCGTAAGTCTGCGCAATTCGCATCTGCGATGCTTACTTCACGAACGGGTTCGCGAACAGCAGCAGCAATGCAACGACGAGGCAATAGATCGCCATCGTCTCGATCATCGCCAGACCGACGAACAGCGTGCGCGACAGCGTGCCGGCGCTATCGGGCTGCCGCGCGATAGCGTCCATGGCAGCGGCTACCGCGCGCCCCTCAGCCAGAGCGGGACCGATCGCGCCGAACGAGACAGCGATCGCTGCGGCGGCAAGACTGACCATTTCAATCAGGTTCATGGGCTTTCCCGGTGAGTGGGCTGGATCGGTGCGCTCGGCTCCGCGATGGCGGCACCGATGAACACCATGGCGAGCACCGCAAAAATGTAGGCTTGCACGGCGCCCGTCAACAGCTCGAGCGCCATCAGCGGAACCGGCACCAGCAGGCCCGCGATGGACAGCACGATGCCGACGACAAACACGCCGCTCATCACATTGCCGAAGAGTCGCACCACCAGCGAAAACGTGCGCGTCAGTTGTTCGACGACATTGAGCGGGATCATGAGCCATGAAGGTTGTGCGAACGTAGCGAGGTAGCCGCGCAGGCCCCGCGTTCGGATACCGTAATACAGCGTTGCGGCGAGCACGAGCAAAGCGAGCGCCGCGTCGGTTTCAAGCTTGGATGTCGGCGGCTCGACGCCAGGCACGAGCGACGACCAGTTCGCAGTCAATATGAAGAGGAAGAGGGTGCCGAGCGGCGCGCGGTATGGCGCGGGTTCGGTCTGCATCGTCGCGCGGATCTGTGCGTCGATCGTTTCGATCAGTAGTTCGAGCAGCGCCTGCGGCTTCGAGGGCTGCAGCGCGAGACGGCGTGTCGCGATCGCGGCCCCCGCCGCGAGCAGCGCCATCAGTGCCCAGGTCGTGAGCACCGCGCCGGTGATCGAGAGCGGGCCCACGTGCCATAGCGGCACCGAGACAAGCGGCGAGCGAGTCATGGCAGCGTCCCCAGTACGCGCCGAATCGACCACGTGCGAGCGACGACGATGCCGGCGCACGAGGCAAGGAGCGTTGTTGCGCCGATGCGTGCAAGCACCACGAGCATCAGAGCCGCGAGAGCGAGCCGCAGCAGCTGTGCCGCGAGTGCGGCGAGCACGTGTCCGCGCGCGAACAGACACCCGTTCCAATACAGCGTCGCGGATAGCGCCGAGCCGATTCCGAGACCAGCTCCGAGTCCGATGAGGATGGCGGCGAGAGGGAGGTTAGTCATGCGTGCTCCGTTGCTGGCCGTGCATCCATTTCCATGCGAACCAGAGACCGCACGCGGCGCCCACCATCAGCAGCGCCGCGCTGAAGAGCACGCGCGTTCCGAAGAACCGGTCGAGCACGCGGCCCGTGAGCACCCCGGCCAGCGCCGACATCGCGATGGTCCAGCCTAGTACGCCAATTTGGCCCAGCCGCCGTCCGAGCGAGGGCTCCGGGTCCTCGCCGGCCCGCTTCGCATCGGCCGCGGCCCGACGCGCGGCGTGCGCCATATGATTGGGTTTCGCTTTCTCGTCCGACGCGTTAGTCGTCATCGTGTCACCTCTGGTGCGGCCGGGTCGTATCCGGCTTCGGATGGGGGGCTCGAGCTGAGATAGCGAACGATCTGCCGCACCGTGCGCGCATGTAGCCGCACGGCGTCCACGTGTGCACGCCGCGTCGCGTCGAGACGCGCGGCGCGGGTCGCGTAGACCGTCTCCTCGAGCCGCGCCAGGTCGTCGCCGCGAACCGCATCACGGCAGGCGATGTCGATGCGCGTGCCCAGAGACACGGTCAGCACGCCGCCGTCTACCGCGCAGAATCCGGGTGTGCCATCGGCTGCAGTCCAACGAACGACGGTCGGCGTCAACAGCGCAACGAGGTCCGCATGACCCTGCCTGACGCCGAACGAGCCGCTTTCGTCCTCCGCGCGCAACGATAGGATCGGCAAGGCGTCGACCGGTACGTTCGTCGGCGTTGCGATGCACAGCGTCAAGCAAACGTGTCTCATTGCGCCACCTTCTCGCGAGCGCTTGCTGCGCTGGCGCCTTCCTTGACACGTGCGTCGTCGAGCGTGCCGACCATATAAAGCGAGCTTTCTCGCCAGTCGTCACACTCGCCCGAAACAATGGCGTTGCAGCCGGCGAGCGTATCTTCGATGGCGACGGAAGCGCCTCGCACTCCTGAAAATGCTTCCGTCACCGCGAACGGCTGTGTGAGAAACCGCTCGAGCCGCCGGGCACGTTGTACGAGCAGGCGATCGTTCGCACTCAGCTCGTCAATGCCGAGCAGGGCGATGACATCTTGCAGTTCGCGATGATGTTCGATGAGCCTGCGCACCTCCGTTGCGACGCGCGCATGGTTTTCACCTACGACCAATGGGTCGAGCAGCACCGATGACGACGCGATCGGATCGATGGCGGGATACATGCCCTCGGCCGCCATCGAGCGCGAGAGCACCACCATGCTGTCCATATGCGCGGCGATGGCAGTCACCGCGGGGTCGGTGAAATCGTCCGCGGGGACATAGACTGCCTCGATCGCGGTGACCGACGCGTCTCCGACCGAAACGATCCGCTCTTGCAACGCTGCGACTTCGCTTGCCAGCGTCGGCTGGTAGCCCACGCGCGACGGCATGCGTCCGAGCGATCCCGAGACTTCCGCGCCCGCCTGGACGAAGCGGAACACGTTGTCCATCAGCAGCAGCACGTTACGGTTCTGATCATCGCGAAAGTGCTCGGCGATCGTCAGTGCCGTCAGCGGGACGCGCCATCGCGCACCGGGCGGCTCGTTCATCTGACCATAAACGAGCACTGCGTGGCTGAGTACTCCCGATGCCTGCATATCGGACAGCATCTCCTGACCCTCGCGCGAGCGCTCGCCGACGCCGGCGAACACGGAGATGCCTTTATAGCGTTCCGCCATTGCATGGATGAGTTCCATGACTAGCACGGTCTTGCCGACTCCCGCCCCGCCGAACATGGCGGCCTTTCCACCGTGAGCGATAGGCGTCAATAGATCGATCGCTTTGATACCTGTCGAGAGAATCGCGGTACCAGCCTGACCCACCGCAAGCGCGGGCGGTGTCCGATGAATCGGACGCCGGGCGGTATCGGCCGGCAATGCTTCGCCGCCGTCGCACGCTGCGCCCGTCACGTCGACTAGCCGCCCGAGCACCGCAGCGCCAACGGGCACCGTGAGCGGGACGCCGAGCCGTTTCACCACGACGCCGCGTGCCAAGCCCGATGTCGCTCGCAAGGCGACGGCCCGCACCGCATGTTCGCCTAGATGCGCTTGCACTTCGGCGATGATCGGTGCGCTGGCCTCGCATTCGATCTCGACGGCGTCGTCGATCGGGGGCAACGGTGCGCGGCGGAACTCGATATCGACAACTGCGCCGCGCACGGCTATTACGTGCCCCTCGGTCTGATCGACCGATTGTGCCTTGCCGTCGTTCACGTCCTTCCTCCCGCTGGCGCCGCGATACATCCACGATAGGAGGTGAGGTGCCTCCGCGGCCTGATCGAGATCAACGGTTTTCGTCGTCCGGTCCGGCATCGTGCCGCCTTCCCGCCGTGACCTACCGACCGCCCGCACCCTGCCGCTCTTCTCGGACCATTTGATGCGCGTCAACTGCTTCCCGGCGATTAGCGGCTACCGTTGAGTCCGGCAACCCAGAGGAGCGCAGCGCCAGCAAGGCACGTGCCCGAACGGCCAACGGCACGTATCGAACGCCTGGCAAGAAGCAGGCTAGCGTTCCGAGGCAATGCCCGCCGCGGCTCATTGCCGCAGCGACCACTCTACGAAGACCCCATATGAGCCATTTTCTCGACCGCTTGCGCTATTTCTCGACGACAAGGCCGCAGTTTGCCGACGGTCACGGCGCTGTCACCAACGAGGACAGACAGTGGGAGGACGGCTATCGCAAGCGATGGCAGCACGACAAGATCGTGCGCTCGACCCATGGCGTGAACTGTACCGGCTCGTGCTCGTGGAAGGTCTACGTCAAAGGCGGCATCGTCACGTGGGAAACGCAGCAAACCGACTATCCACGCACGCGTCCCGACATGCCGAATCACGAGCCGCGTGGCTGCGCTCGCGGCGCTTCGTATTCGTGGTACCTCTATAGCGCAAATCGGCTCAAGTACCCGCTCGTGCGCAGCGCGCTCGTCAAGCTTTGGCGCGAGCGCCGCAAGACGCTTGCGCCAGTCGATGCATGGCGCTCGATTGTCGAGGATGACGAGGCGCGGCGTGCATACCAGAGCCGGCGCGGCCTTGGAGGCTTCGTGCGGGCGCGCTGGGACGAGGTAGATGAAATCGTCGCGGCGGCAAACGTCTACACGGTGAAGCGCTACGGTCCCGATCGCGTCGTCGGATTCTCCCCGATTCCCGCGATGTCGATGGTCTCCTACGCGGCAGGCTCGCGTTATCTCTCGCTGATCGGCGGCGTTTGCCTGAGCTTCTACGACTGGTATTGCGACCTGCCGCCGGCCTCGCCGCAAACGTGGGGCGAACAGACCGACGTGCCGGAATCGGCGGATTGGTACAACTCCACCTTCATCGTCATGTGGGGATCCAACGTGCCGCAAACTCGCACGCCGGATGCGCATTTTCTAGTCGAGGCGCGCTATCGCGGCACCAAGGTCGTCTCTATCTTCCCCGATTATGCGGAGGGTGCGAAGTTCGGCGATCTCTGGCTGCACCCGAAGCAGGGCACCGACGCCGCGCTGGCGCTGGCGATGGGGCATGTGATCCTCAAAGAATTTCATCTGTCCGGCAAGAGCGGCTACTTTATCGACTACTGCAGGCGTTACACCGACATGCCTTGCTTGGTGCGGCTCGTGCCGCACGGAGAGGGCTACGTGCCCGAACGGATCGTGCGCGCGTCCGATTTCGACGGTGCGCTCGGCGAGACGAGAAACTCGGAATGGAAGAGCGTCGTGCTCGACGACGCGACCGGCGACTTCGTCGTTCCAGTCGGATCGGCCGGCTTTCGCTGGGAGCAGCGCGACGGCGGCGAAAAGGGCAGGTGGAACCTGCGCGCCGAAACGTCGAGAGGCGAGCCGTTATCCCCGCGACTGTCGCTCGTTTCCGCGCACGATGACGTCGTCGACGTGCTCTTCCCTTATTTCGGCAATCAGCCCCACGCGCATTTCAACCACACGTCGCACGGCTCGACGCTCTCGCGACGGATTGGTATCCGTCGCGTGGCGACACACGGCGGTACCATGCTCGTGGCAACCGTCTACGATCTGTTCGTCGCGAACTACGGTCTCGATCAGGGACTGGGCGGGCGCGACGTCGCCGAGAGCTTCGACGACGATCTGCCGTACACGCCGGCATGGCAGGAAGCCATCACCGGGGTGAAACGCGCCGACGTGATCGCGGTCGCGCGTCAGTTCGCGCAGAACGCGGACAAGACGCAGGGCAAGTCGATGGTGATCATCGGTGCGGGAATCAACCATTGGTACCACATGGACATGTCGTACCGCGCCATCATCAACATGTTGATCATGTGCGGCTGTGTCGGCCAATCGGGCGGCGGCTGGTCGCATTACGTCGGCCAGGAAAAGCTGCGGCCTCAAACGGGTTGGACGGCGCTCGCGTTCGCGCTCGACTGGAACCGTCCTCCACGGCAGATGAACGCCACGTCATTCTTCTACGCACACACGGACCAGTGGCGCTACGACACGATGGACACGTCGGCGCTGCTGTCGCCGCTCGCCGATAAGGCGCACTTTCACGGTGCGCCGATCGATTACAACGTGCGCGCCGAGCGCATGGGCTGGTTGCCGTCGGCGCCGCAGCTCGCTGAAAACCCGCTCGCCGTCGGCCGAAGCGTCGGCGATGCTTCGGGAGCGGGGCGCGAGATCGCCAAGCGGCTCGAATCGGGCGAGCTGAAGATGGCCTGCGAGGATCCGGACGACCCGTGCAATTTCCCGCGCAACCTGTTCGTCTGGCGTTCCAACCTGCTGGGCTCGTCGGGCAAAGGACACGAATACTTCCTCAAGCATCTGCTCGGCACGACGCACGGCGTGCAGGGTGACGACCTTGGCGTCACCGGCGGGGCGCGTCCGGAGGAAGTCGCATGGCGGGATGAAGCGCCGCGCGGCAAGCTCGATCTGCTCGTCACGCTCGATTTCCGGATGTCCACGACCTGCATGTATTCGGACATCGTACTGCCGACTGCGACCTGGTACGAGAAGGACGACATGAACACGTCCGACATGCATCCTTTCGTCCATCCGCTGTCGGCGGCTGTCGATCCGGCCTGGCAGTCGAAAACCGACTGGGAGATCTTCAAGGCAATCGCGAAGCGTTTTTCCGAACTCAGCGAAGGCCATCTGGGCGTCGAGCGCGATCTCGTGCTCGCGCCGATCGCACATGACACGCCGGGCGAGCTTGCGCAACCGTTCGAGGTGAAAGACTGGAAGCGCGGCGAATGCGAGCCCGTACCGGGCCGCACGATGCCTTCGGTCGCGGTTGTCGAGCGCGATTACCCGAACACCTATCGCCGATTTACGTCGCTTGGCCCGCTAATGGACCGGCTCGGAAACGGCGGCAAAGGCATCGGCTGGGACACGAGGGACGAGGTGGCGCAGCTTGGCGAACTCAATTATTGCGTGAACGACTACGGGGCGACCCATGGTCGGCCGCGTATCGAAACGGCGCTCGATGCGGCCGAGGTCATTCTCTCGCTCGCGCCGGAAACCAACGGCGCTGTTGCGATGAAGGCTTGGGGCGCGCTGTCGCAGATAACGGGTATCGACCATACACACCTGGCCGAGGCGCGGGCCGACGAGAAGATCCGCTTCCGCGACATCCAGGCGCAGCCACGCAAGATCATTTCGTCACCGACCTGGAGCGGCATCGAATCCGAGCATGTGTCGTACAACGCGGGCTACGTGAATGTGCACGAGCTGGTGCCGTGGCGAACGCTTACCGGGCGCCAACAACTCTATCAGGACCATTCGTGGATGCGGGCGTTCGGTGAATCGCTTTGCGTGTACAAACCGCCGATCGATACGGGCAGCTACGCTCATATGGTTGGCAAGCGGTCGAACGGCCAGCCCGAGCGCGTGCTCAACTTCCTCACACCGCACCAGAAGTGGGGCATTCACAGCACGTATTCCGACAATCTGCTGATGCTGACACTCTCGCGCGGTGGGCCGATCGTCTGGATTTCGGAGACGGACGCCAAGGCAATAGGCGTTGCCGACAACGACTGGATCGAGTGCTTCAACTCCAACGGTGCGCTGTGCGCCCGGGCGGTTGTGAGCCAACGCATACCGGCGGGAATGGTCATGATGTATCACGCCCAGGAGAAGATCGTGAACACGCCGGGCTCGGAAATCACTGGAACGCGTGGCGGTATTCATAACTCGGTGACGCGTGTCGCGCTGAAGCCGACGCATATGATCGGCGGCTACGCTCAACTGTCATATGGCTTCAATTATTACGGCACGGTCGGCTCCAACCGCGACGAGTTTTTGATCGTTCGCAAAATGAGCAAGATCGACTGGCTCGACGGGGAAGGCTCGGGCGTCGGTGCCGAAGCCCAGAACGAGCGCACGGGGGAAACGTCATGAAAGTCCGAGCACAGATCGCGATGGTGCTGAACCTCGACAAATGCATTGGCTGCCATACCTGCTCGGTGACGTGCAAGAACGTATGGACGAGCCGGGAGGGTATGGAGTACGCGTGGTTCAACAACGTCGAGACGAAACCCGGCATCGGCTATCCGAAGGACTGGGAGAATCAGGAGCGTTGGCACGGCGGCTGGAAGCGGCGAGCCGACGGCAAGATCGAGCCGCAGCTGGGCGGCAAGTGGCGGGTACTGGCGCAGCTTTTCGCGAATCCGAATTTGCCCGAGATCGACGATTACTACGAGCCGTATACCTTCGACTATGCGCATCTGCAAGAAGCGGGAGATACCCGAGCGACGCCGGTTGCGCGGCCGCGGTCGCTCGTGAGCGGCGAACGGCTCGAGAAGATCGAGTGGGGGCCGAACTGGGAAGAAATCCTCGGCGGCGAGTTCGAGAAGCGCTCGCGGGACTACAACTTCGAGGCCGTGCAAAAGGACATCTACGGGCAGTTCGAGAACACGTTCATGATGTATCTGCCGCGCCTTTGCGAGCATTGCCTCAATCCGGCATGCGTGGCGGTGTGCCCGTCCGGATCGATCTATAAGCGCGAGGAAGACGGCATCGTGTTGATCGATCAGGACAAATGCCGCGGATGGCGGATGTGCGTATCGGGCTGTCCGTACAAGAAGATCTACTACAACTGGCAGAGCGGAAAGGCCGAAAAGTGCATCTTCTGCTATCCGCGCATCGAAGCCGGCCAGCCGACCGTTTGTTCGGAGACGTGCGTCGGGCGCATCCGCTATCTCGGGGTGCTGCTCTACGACGCCGACCGGATCGCCGAGGCGGCGAGCGTCGCGAACGAAACTGACCTCTACGAAGCGCAGTTGTCGTTGTTCCTCGATCCGAACGATCCCGCCGTCATTGCGCAGGCCGAACGCGACGGCGTGCCTGCCGCGTGGCTCGACGCGGCGCGACGCTCTCCCGCCTACAAGATGGCCATCGATTGGAAGATCGCATTTCCGCTGCATCCCGAGTATCGGACGCTGCCGATGGTCTGGTACGTGCCTCCGCTGTCGCCGATCAACGCGGCGGCTACGAGCGGCGAACTCGGAATGAACGGTTATCTCCCCGACGTCGAATCGCTGCGCATTCCGCTGCGCTATCTCGCCAACCTGTTGACGGCCGGCGACGAGGCGCCCGTGAAGCTCGCGCTCGAGCGGCTGCTTGCGATGCGCGCCTATATGCGCGCGCGCCACGTCGATCGGATGGACGCGCCCGGGGTGCTGAACCAGGTCGGGCTATCGCGCGAGCAGACCGAGGAGATGTATCGATACCTAGCCATCGCCAATTACGAGGACCGTTTCGTGATTCCGACGACGCATCGCGAGTATGCCGAAGATGCGTTCGATCTGCGCGCATCATGTGGTTTCTCGTTCGGCAACGGCTGCTCGGGCGGACGCTCCGAGGCGAGCTTGTTCAGCCCTAGGAATGGGCCGAAGACGATTCCTATCCGGCAGGAGCGATGACATGAACCTGGCATCCGACTCGATCTACGCGGCGTTCTCGGTCATGCTCGATTATCCGGACGAGGGTTTGATCGACGCGCTCGATTCGATCGAATCTCTGGTACGCGATGCAAGGCATTTACCGGAGGCGGTCTGCGCGGAACTCGATCGTTTCTTTCGGTACCTGCGCGAACGTGACCTATTGACGCTTCAGGAAAATTACGTCGCGTTGTTCGACCGCAGCCGTGCGGCATCGCTGCATCTGTTCGAGCATGTACACGGCGAGTCGCGGGATCGCGGACAGGCGATGGTCGATTTGCTGCGGATGTACGAGCAGCGTGGGCTCTATCTCCGGTCCGGCGAATTGCCCGATTACCTGCCCGTGTTTCTCGAGTATCTGTCTCGCTTGCCGGCGAACGAGGCGAAGGACTTGCTCGGCGAGACGGGAGAAATCTTGCGCGCGCTCGCGCAGCAGCTCGCGAAGCGAGGCAGTCACTACAGCTGCGTCGTGGGGGCGTTGCTGCCGCTCGCAGGCGCGGCACCGGTCGGCGCCCCTGATCAGCCCGAAGACGATGCGGCCGGTGACACGCCGAGCGCAGGCGACTACCGCGCGCTCGACGCCTCATACGCGGAGGAGGCGGTACGCTTCGTCGGCGCTGCAGAGCCAGCCGAACAACCGATGCGGTTTTACGACAAGCGGCCTGCCCGCGGCATGTCACCGCCGCGCTCCACGATGCCACGAGAGGAAAACCATGAATGACTATTTTCATCAATTTCTGTTTGGCGTCTACCCGTACATCTGTCTCGCGGTGTTGCTTATCGGCAGCCTCATTCGCTTCGATCGTGAGCAGTACACGTGGAAGAGCGACTCTTCTCAACTGCTGCGTCACGGCGCGCTCAAGCTCGGCAGCAATCTGTTTCACTGGGGCGTGCTCGTCGTCGTGCTGGGTCATTTCGCCGGCTTTCTCGCACCGCATTGGCTCGTCTCGCCGTTTCTGTCCGCGTCGGGTCACCAGCTCGTCGCGATGGTCGCCGGCGGCTCGGCGGGGGCGGTATCGATCGTCGGCCTCACAATCCTGATCGCGCGGCGGCTTGGAGACCGGCGGATCCGGCGTAATAGCCGCAAATCCGACATCGTCATCGTGTTGATGCTGTGGGCACAGCTCGCACTAGGGCTCGGTACGGTTGCGCTGTCGATGCGTCATATGGACGGTGCCTTGTTTGAGCAACTGACCGACTACGTGAAGGGCGTCGTGACGTTCCGGCCTGGCATCGCTGGCCTACTCATCGGTGTGCCGCTGACGTATCGATTGCACATTTTGCTTGGCTTCACGATCTTTCTCGTGTCGCCGTTCACGCGGATGGTGCATATTTGGAGCGGTGTTGCGTCGCTGGCGTACGCGATCCGTCCGTATCAGCTCGTTCGCAAGCGTTGAGGGCGTCATGGCGAGCAACGTACTCGATTCTCACGCGATCGCAGGCGACGGTTGTCTGCGCATCAATGGTGTGGTTTTGGACGCCGATGCCATTTCGGCGGAGAGCGCCCATCACGCCGACGCGTTTGATCCGCTGGATGCCGCGCGGCGTGCGCTAGCCGTGCGCGAGCTGCTGAGGCAGCGCGCTTTCGCCCTTGGACTGATCGATCAAGATGAGCCGATCGACGACGACGCACTCGATCGATTGCTCGCGTGCGAGCTGACCCACGTGCCGATGCCGGACACTGACGCTTGCAGGCACTATTACGAGCGCAATGCAGCCCGCTTTCGTCGAAACGATATCGTTTATGCGAGCCATATTCTCTTCGCGGTGACGGATGGGGTGCCGCTTTCGGCCTTGCGGCGACATGCGGAAGCTGCGCTTGCAGGCGTGCTTGCCGCACCGGAAACGTTCGAGGACGTGGCTCGCCGGATGTCGAATTGTCCGTCCAGCGGCGTCGGCGGCAGCCTGGGGCAGTTGATGCGCGGCGATACCGTGCCGGAATTCGAGTCCGCCGTCTTTGGCACGCGAGAAGCGGGTTTGCTGCCTCGCCTCGTCAATACGCGATTCGGATTTCACATCGTCCGCGTCGATCGCCGCGTGGAAGGCGACACCGTTCCGTTCTCCGATGTCGCCGATGCGATTGCGGCCTTCCTGTCCAAGCAGGTGCGGCTTCGTGCGACGCGTCAATATTTGACCGTGCTCGCCGGCGGTGCCCAAGTCGACGGCGTTGAACTAGGCGGGACCGATAACCCGTTGGTTCAATGAGCGGGAAGTCAGGCGCCGATCCGATACCGGAGAAGGCGAATCTTTTTGTTCGTCCTTCCCAACGGAACCTGAGTCAAGTCAATGTGCGGCTGATCGCGATCGGCGAACATTGTTCATGCGAAACGTGCGAGTGCGCTTCCGACACTCGCCATTCACTTGGAGAGTGACATGCGATCGAACACGTCATCCATATCGGCCGCCGGCGGTAGTGCGTCGCGGTCGTTGGCCGGGGCGACCATCGGCTTTTTTATCGGTTTCGGGGCGGTTTCGCTGTTCGGACCGACGGCGCAGAGTTTCATCAAAGTCATGCAGTTGAGCCCGGAACAAGTCGGCTTGCTCGTGGCGATGCCCATGCTCACGGGTTCGCTGCTCCGTATTCCATTCGGAGCGTGGGTCGACCTGAACGGCGGAAAGATGCCGTTCCTCCTGTTGTTGCTGGCCTCGGTCGTCGGCATAGGAGGGCTCTATTGGATGCTCCTTTCGCTCTATCCGGAACACTTGACGGCTGAACACTATCCCTGGTTGCTGTTGTTCGGTGCACTGGGCGGGTGCGGCATCGCGACGTTTTCCGTTGGCGTCGGCCAGGTTTCTTATTGGTTTCCGAAGGAGCGGCAGGGCAAGGCCCTCTCGTTCTATGCCGGGCTCGGCAATACGTCGCCCGGCCTCGTGGCGATCGTGCTGCCGCTCATCATCGCGGTTGGCGGGCTCTGGGTCGGCTACTTCGTTTCGCTCGTCATCGTGATTGCCGGAATTGGTTTGTACGTGGTCCTCGGTTTTAACGCGCCGTATTTTCAATTGCGACGCCATGGCATGGCGCAAGCCGAGGCTCGCGACGCGGCGAAGGCGCTTGGGCAGGAACTGTTTCCCGCGCCCAGCGTATCGCGCGCGTTGATCGATTCCGCGACGAGTTGGCGCACATGGCCGCTCGTGGCGCTCTATTTCACTTCCTTCGGCGGATTTCTGGCGTTGACGGCATGGCTGCCGATCTACTGGGGAGCGTCGTATAAGGCTTCTCACTGGGAGGCGCTGGGGCTAACGGCGAGCTTTTCGCTGCTCTCGTCTTTGATCCGCGTGCCGGCCGGAAACTGGTCCGATCGGTTTGGCGGCGAGAGAATCGCTTTTGCGTCTTATTGTCTGTTGCTGATTGGGGCGGTGATGATGGCTCTGTCGCGGAGCTTCGGCCTGTCGGTGACGGGGGAAGTGCTGGTGGCAGTAGGGATGGGGGGCGCGAATGCGGCCGTCTTCAAACTGGTCCCCCAATATGTGCCTGACGCCGTGGGTGGAACGGCGGGTTGGGTCGGCGGGCTCGGCGCGCTGGGGGGATTTGTCGTGCCTCCGATCCTCGGGCACATTGCGCAGACGATGGGAGCGGTTGGGTACGGTAGGGGCTACGTCGTCTACGTGATTCTTGCGGTTGCGAGTTTGCTGCTGACTTATCTCTTGTATGTGACGCGGCAGTCTCCTTCGCGCACCAAGCCTGTACGAACCTCGATGCGCGCGCCGGTGAAACCTTGATGGTGTGAATGCTAGCTGGGTCCCGAAATGGCGTTGCATGATCAAGCACGAGCACGTCCTTTTCCATGAATTGATCCGCTTCCTGCACAAGAAACATGCTTGACGTGGATCAATCGTGGCGAAATTCGACGCAGACGTGTGCCGTCGCGAGGCGCCAATTGGAGTAGGATCGTATGAACATATCGTTACGCGCCGATGGCGGAATCGACCGATGAGTGACTCGCCCGAGACCAAGCGGCATGAGCCGATTGCCGATGCGAAAATTGTCGTTGGCGCCGCGCTTGCCTGGCCGCTGTTGGATCAGGAAGGCCGGCTATTGTTGCGCGCGGGAACCGTGATCACGAGCGAGGAGGAGCGGTGCTTCCTGCTCGAGCACTTTTCGTTCTATGCGGGAGCACCCAGGACAGATGCACCGCAAGGCGCGAGTTCGGTCGACGGCCAAGCCGAGCACCTCGCTGTGGCTGACATGCGGCTGTCGATCGGCTCGCCGATCGGCATGCGCAGCTTCTACGCAACGAGCAGTCCAATGCGGCGCAGCCGAATCATCGGCTTTAGTCCAGACCACTCGTTGTTTGTCACCGCGCCTAGGGTCGGCAAGCTGCCTCTCGTCCTGACGGCTGGCGAGAACGTGCAGGCGGTCGCGATCGGAGCGTATGCGGTTTATTCGTTCTCCTGCACCGTGCTCGCTGCTTGCGGCCAACCGTTTCACTACCTCGTGCTCTCCGCGCCCGGTGCTATCCGCATGCTGCGCGAGCGCAAAGCGACGAGAGTGCAAACACGGCTTGCCGTCACGTATCGCGAGCCGGACTCGCACGACGCGCGGCAAGGACTTGGACTCGGCCGCGACTTGAGCGTGCAGGGCATGTCGCTCGTCGCTCCGCGCGCGGTTGGCGAGGTTGGCGCGCGCGTCCACGTTTCGTTTCCGATCAGCACGGCCCAGATCGACACCGAATTCGACGCTGTCGCCGTGGTGCGTAACGTGAAGGACAGTCGAGATGCCGATGGTTTGGTCGCGCATGGCCTCGAGTTCGAATCCATGAGCGGCGAGCAGCAATTCGCGCTGCGCTTGTTTTTGTTCGACTGGATGAATGCGAATTCGCTCTGAGCGTGCGAATCGACAGGTTCATCCTCGTTCTTCCCCGCTGCCATGAAGCGTGATCGAATGATCCCAGTAGAAATACCCTTGAATGTTCAAGGCGGCGCCACGCGCTCCCTTCGCAAGATAGAACCAGACTTGATAGAGGTATGAACAAGGTAAGCGCTTATCCTCCGCAGCGTATAAGCGCTTTTAGGCACAGTTCCCGGTTATGCCTAGATCGAGACGGGATGAGTTCTGTGGTGACCGTGGAGTGCCAGTCGGAGGCAGTTGACTCCTGAA
>NZ_QRGA01000006.1:0-406628 GCF_003367175.1 Trinickia dinghuensis
TTGGTTGAACTTGGGACGTCCGGTTTCCTTATAGGCGTCCGCCCAATCCTTTTTCGACATGCCCGGTTGTATTTGCACATTCCCGGAACCTGTCGGCAATGCCGGGACCTTGAAACTCTTGGCGGGATTCTGGTTTTTGCCGTTATTGCTCGCGCTCTGAGCGTTGGCTGCGCTCGACGCGAAGCCGCTGGAAAGCGCAATCGATAACGCGGCTGCGATCGCCAATGGGACGAATTGGCGACGACGAGAGGTAGTGTCGCGAACAGGCATAGCCGGCTCCTTGTGCTCATCCGCATGCGGTCTGAGCGGCGAACAGGATTTTTAGGGTGCAGCGAGCCGCCGGGATGCTCGGGGGAACATCTCGGGAGGCATTCTCAGGTTTGATCAGCACGGGGCGAATAAGACGAAGGGGGTTCGCGCTTTATCCGTTACCCTGCGTTATCAGCATGCACGGTTACGTGAGTTCTCGCGCGATCAAATCGAATGAAAGTGTAGGAAGGCGCACACTGATTTAACCGGGCACCGTGATAGCGCAGTTGATATGTTGATAATTTCTTATTCTGAAATCGTCGATATCATCCCGACAAATGCCGAATATCACCATGTCATAGGAAGATAGCCTGGTAAAAATGACTCTCCCGATGTGCCAGCACGCCTCGATGTGGTGCGCGGCATCGAATGTTGCAACGCAGCGCCAGCCTCCTTTCGAGCCCGAGCGGCATGGCCATTGCAAGTCGTTCGTAGGCACATCGTCAGCCATGCACGCCGGCGTTTCTTTGCATTCCATATTTCGTCCGATCACGAAGCATCGATGCGTGCGCGCTGCTAGCATCGTTTGCATGAACTCGAACCCCTCCTCTCCCGCGTTCACGCCCGTTGTCGCGCGCGTGCTCGCCACCGTCAGCGTGGCATTCGTCGTCACCCAGCTCGACGTGACGATCGTGAACATCGCGCTGCCGAACATCGGCTCGCAGCTGCATGCGCCCGTCTCCGTTCTGCAGTGGATCGTCGACGCCTATACGCTCGCGTTCGCCGTCTTGATGCTGTCCGCCGGCGTGCTCGGCGACCGTTTCGGCGCGCGCCGCCTGTTCGCCGCGGGCCTCGTGCTGTTTGCCGCGGCCTCGCTCGCTTGCGGCCTTGCGCCGACTCCGGCCGCACTTGTCGCCGCCCGTGCCGCTCAAGGCATCAGCGCTGCGGCCATGCTGCCCAATTCGCTGGCCTTGCTCAATCGCGCGTGCAGTCACGACCCGCATCTGCGCGCTCGCGCGGTCGGCCTCTGGACGGCTTCGGGGGCGATCTCGATCGCGGCGGGACCTGTGCTCGGCGGCATCCTGATCGCGGCGTGGGGCTGGCGCAGCATCTTTCTCGTCAATGTCCCCCTTTGCTTGATCGGCCTCGTTGCCACGTTCGCGTGGATCCCGCGCCGCGACGGCGATGCAGTTCACGAGCGCGAGCATCGGCCCGCGGGGATCGATTTGCCGGGTCAGTGCATCGCGATCGTGGCACTGACCGCATTCACGGGCGCAGTCATCGAAATGCGTCCGCTCGGCGCCGGCCACCCGTTGATCGTCGGCGCGCTCGCCGCCTCGGTGCTGGCCGTCTTCGCGTTCGTCGCCGTCGAAGCGAAAAGCCGCGCGCCGATGGTCCCGCTCTCACTGCTGCGCGATAGAACGTTCAGCGCGGCAGTCGTGTTCGGCGTCTGCGTCAACATGGCGTACTACGGCACCGTCTTCGTTCTGAGTCTGTTCATGCAGCGCGTGCGCGGCGAGACGGCGCTGCAGGCCGGTCTCGCATTCCTGCCGCTCACCGGCGGTTTTCTCGTGTCGAACGTCGCAAGCGGCTGGGTCGTCGCCCGCTACGGTCCGCGCCGCCCGATGATGATCGGCGCGGTCGTCGGCGCGCTCGGCTACGGCCTGCTGCACTTCACGCAAGCCGATACGCCGCTCACCGCCATGCTGCTCCCGTTCCTGTTGATTCCGGCCGGCATGGGCCTGGCCGTTCCGGCGATGACGACGGCCGTGCTCGCGTCCGTCGAGCACAAGCGGGCCGGCACGGCTTCGGCGGTGCTCAATACGGCGCGGCAGGCCGGAGGCGCGGTTGGGGTTGCCGCCTTCGGTGCGCTGGCAAGCGGCGCGGGCGCGGCTTCGGTCGTGTCGGGGATGCGGATATCGACCGCGATTGCCGCGGCCCTGCTCGCGGCGGGCCTGCTGCTCGCGAGTCTCGTCCATCCCGCCGCGCACGTTCGAGAAGGCACGGGCAAGGAAGCGGCACGCGAAAGCGCAGGACGATAGCGGCCTGCGGCTACGCTCGAACGAATCGGCGCAGCCGCGGCACGATCGGGTTGGTTACCGGCTGGATCGGGAATGAAGGGGTGCGGCCGCCGCCGCTAAAGCGTTGCGTTCTGAATCGCGCCCGTATCGAGCGCGCGCTCGATGAGGCCTTCGTCGCACGCCTTCTTGATTGCATCCGCAATCAGCTGCTCGGGGGCGGCCATTCCCGCTTTCAACGACCCGATCAGCCCCGTCGTTTCGAACACCACGAGCGTTTCGGCCGAATCGTCGCGGCTGATGATGACCCGCTGCTTTGACTCGCCCTCGGCGAGGCTGGCGCAAAACTGCAGGGTGCGTCCGTCGATTTGCTGTTCGAAGCTCTGAATCATCCGCAGATCCTCCTTCTCGCGCACGTACGTCTCCTTCGGCAAGCAAGGACCGTGCGCGGCTGTGCTGGGTTCATCGTGAATCGGCTGGAATCGGCTCGCTCAAAGCGAGGGCCGTCTCGGCGCACGCGCCGCATCGACGCTCGCGCCGCCGGCGCCCGTCACCATGAGCAACAGAAAGCCGCCCGCGATACCGACGTTTTTCCAAAAATGAATCACCATGTCGTGCTGAAGCGCGGCATTCGTGACATTCCAGAAATCGTGACCCAGCACGGCTGTCGCGATCGTATAGATGGCCATGACGAGCCCGAGCGGACGGATCATGAAGCCGATGACCAGAAAGATCCCGCCGATCACTTCCACCGCCGTGGCAACCGGCGCCGCGATTTGCACGAGCGGCACGCCCTTCGCCTGCAGATACCCGACGAATGCGCCATAGCCGAGCAGCTTCATGATGCCCGACCACAGAAACAGCACCGAGAGCGCCAAACGTGCAATGAGAATGATTCCTGAATCGGCCGCACGCGACATGTATCCCATCCTCCTAGTCCACGAAAAAGAATCGCGCGCCTCGCGGGCGCGCGGACGTCGAAGGTCAGGATATGCGCTGCGGCCCGGTTTTCCAAGCGCCGAGCCGAACGGCGCTTGGCCGCATCGGCCGCCTATCGAGTAAGGAAGCGAGCGAGGAAGGCGTTAGGGCGCCATCTGCTCGATGCGGTGCTGAGCCGCCGGGTCGCTGCCGGCTTCGTCGCACTCGGCCACGCCGCGCGGATGGCGTTGCGAGGGCGATTCGTCGCGCAGTCCGCTCGAGTTGAGCAGCCGATACAAGGTCGCGCGCGAGATACCGAGCTCGATCGCGGCGCTCGACAGGCTGTAGGCGTGGCGCGCGAGCGCCTCGCGCACGGCGGCTCGCTCGGCATCGCAGCGAATCTCGGCCAGCGTCCGGCCCGCCTTGGTTTCCATCCCCGGCAGCCCCAAGTCCTGGGCGGTAATGAACCGCCCCTCGGCCATCACGACGGCGCGGCGCACGCAATTGATCAACTCGCGCACATTGCCGGGCCAGCTGTAGTTGAACATCGCCGAGATCGCGTCGCTCGAGAACCCGCGGATCTTGCGGGCGCCGTCGCGCCGATAGAGTTCCAGCGCATGCTGGGCAAGCAGCTTGATGTCGCCGCCGCGCTCGCGCAGCGGCGGCTCGTCGAGACGCAGCACGCACAGGCGGTGGTAAAGGTCCATCCGGAACCGGCCCGCGTCGATCGCGGCCATCAGATCGACGTGCGTGGCCGAGACGATACGGACGTCGACCTTGATCGGGCCCGTTCCGCCGAGCCGCTCGATCGTGCCTTCCTGAAGAAACCTCAACAGCACGGCCTGGCATTCATGCGGCATGTCGCCGATTTCGTCGAGGAAAAGCGTGCCGCCGGCCGCCGCTTCGATCCGGCCGATTTTCCTTTGCAGCGCGCCCGTGAATGCACCGCGCTCATGGCCGAACAACTCCGATTGCAGCAAGGACGGTGGAATCGCCGCGCAGTTGATCGCGACGAAAGCGTCCTTGGCGCGAGCGGAACGATCGTGGATGGCGCGCGCGGTCAATTCCTTGCCCGTGCCCGATTCGCCGGCGATAAACACGGGCGCTTCGTTGCGCGCGCACTTATCGACGCCGCGATTGAGCTGCTGCATGGCTTCGCATTGACCGATCATCGTGCTTTTCGCGACAGCCGCCTTTTCATGATCATGATCGTGATCGTGACTTGCCGTGTCGCGCAAGGCCCAGAGGCCGTCGGCATGTCCCATCAGGATCGTCAGCCGCTCGTCGTGACAGGGCAGCGTCACGAAATCGAAGCAGAAATCGAGAATGAAGCGGCGCACGGAGGGGTTGTCGGCTTGACCCGGCCGCACCTCGGCAATCCACGCGACGTCGCTCTGCGAGATGCAGGACTCGAGTTCGGCCAGCTGCTGCGAGCTGCACTCGAGCGGCAATTGCACGAGGCCGACGTGAATCGCGCCGCGCTCCACGGTCCGCTGGACTTGCTGCGCCGTCTTCGCATGAACGACATGCCACCCCGCCGCCACGAGCCGATCGACACTTTCCGTGTCCGGCTTGAGCGAAACGAGAAGAACCGTCCGGTCCGCATGCAGCGGATCAAATGCGTTAGTCATGTTGTGTTGCCCCCGTATCGATACGCGAGTGTCCTCAGTCAGACTAACTCGTCGAATCGAGACCATTTTTGATTTCGATCAGTGTCGGTGTGACGAAATGCCCCCGCGTCGCACATCACTGCCGAAACCGCATCGGCACGCCGTCTCCCGCGGCGCTGCCTGCCATCGCGCTTTGACGTGCACCCGCCACGACGCTCAGTTGCCTCCGGCCGAATCGTCGTACCGAAACGCACATCCCCACCTCGGAATCTCTCTCAAGCGTCACGCGTGATGTCAGCCGCGCTTTTATTTCGTCATGCATTGCAACATAGCTCCCAACCTTACGAATTACTATAGGAAAAAACGCCATCGGGCCGAATACCGAGTCGCAGTATTTCTTACCGCTTGGTGTGGGCGTCCCCACATAACGCGCTGAGAAGCCGCTCGTGCACCCACCGGCGGGCGTTCCCGGGGAGAAGTCTCAGCGCTGAGACATGCACGGCGCAAACGGTTTCGGCTTATCGATTCAGTCAATCGCGCCAACCGCAATCGGCCGGCGCGGCCCAGCACAAAGGGCTGTCGCTGCGCTGCGGTAATTGCACGGCAATTGGCGAGCGTTAGATCTGTCTACTCCAATGATCTGCTTATCGGGGATAAATACGTTTCATAAACGAAACATCCGGTCGTATCTCCCAATCCAAGTCGACGGCTACCCTTTGATCCAGGCCCATTCCGTAACGATTGGCATGGCCCTTGCGAAAGCACATGCCCGCAGGTAGCGCACAACAGCCATCAGAACCACCTAGGCGAGGGCCGACATGAAATGGCGAACGGCGTTACCGGCAGGGGCTCGTTTGGGACGCTGCCGCTCGCATGATGCGGCGGCAGCGAAGCGAGGGACATTGAAAAATCGCCGACCGATCGGTGAGGCGCCATTGGGTCGCCCACGAATGGCTATCGGATGTCACACGCCGGCTCCGCCGTGGTCGGCCAGCCGCAAGGTTTTCTGCTTATGCCGGTAGACGATCAGGGAAAGCAGCAGCACCAGAACCGAGGGTGTCCAATGCCCCACCCCTTCGATCATCGTAGCCGCAACGGACTGCAAGGGCATCACCCAAGCAACGACGAGCAAGAGCCATTCGAAAGGGCGCGCGCGATGCCGATAGAGATCGACCGCAATGAAGGCAATGGGGATCGCGAGCCAGGCAAGATCGTAATACAGCAGATAGGGCTGAACAAGCAGCGTGCAGCAACACAATGCCGCGGCTTTCAACTGATGTCTCGCAGCCCCACTCCACAGCCATGCCGTCACTGCGCAAGCCGGTACCGCGACCAATGCCTGTAGCAAATAGCCCAATTTCACAGACGCACCCGCTCTTCGCGCACTGGCATAAATCGTCGGCATACCGCGCCATATCGCAGGGTTATGCTCGATCCAGGTGTGTCTGAACCACGAGGCGGTGTGTAGCCAGGCGGGCAGCATTTCACCGCCAAGCACGGCCGCACTCACACCCCATAACAGGGCCGAGCATACTGCCGCCGCCGCGAAGCAGCGCCACTGCCGCGAACAGATCAATGCCAGAGGAAAGACCAGTCCTAGTTGGGGCTTCACGCTGAGCAGCCCGATAAAGATGCCGGCTAATAACGGCCGCGTCGGCATCAATGCAAGAGCAGCCGCGGCTACGGCTGCCGTGAGAAGGGAGTTCTGCCCGTAACAGAGCGCAAGCCATAAACCGGGAAATGCCGCCACCGGAATGAACGCCAAAGGTCCAGCACCGCGCACTATCCCCCACATCGAGCGAAGATAAGCAGTAATCCCGACCAAGCTGAACACGGTCAGCGCGGTGTACAAACGCATCACCCCTAACGGTAAAAGAAAAATGAGGAATGTAGGCGGATATAGCCACGGCCCACTGGTCCCCGCGAAAAGCTTACCGGACCGGACCGTTCGCTCGACGGTCATCATGAGATCCTGATCGAAGACGGCCGCCGGGCCGTGCGTCAACGCCACCGTTGCCGCGCTCCAATAGACGGAAAAATCGATTCCGAATCCTGCTTGCGGCGGGCCGGGTCTCGCGAAGGTGCTCCACACTAGGCTAGACGTGAAGCAGAGTTCAATGGCAAGAACGACGCTTGCGCTTAACGCAACCCGAAATAGCCAAGGCCCATAGGGTTGTCTCATGTTGCTCCTTGTCACGGGACGCCTATACTTTCCGTCTAGCGCTTTTCTAGAGCGCTCATATCTTCAGCGACGAAGACAGCGCGCGGTGTGTCGGGAATACGAAATACCGCGCCCCGACATAGGCGAGTACCGTGTAGGTCAGCATCCCATCGATCTGCACGAACAAGCTGCCTGGATTCAACCGCTGCTCCAGCAGTATCACCACGAGCAGGTTCATTCCGTAGGCCACGAGCGTTACCAGCAGGTAACGCAGCAAGGCGGATCTCACGGCGCCGTTGTGATAAAACGTCCACTTCCGGTTAAGGGCGAAGCTCCATAGAAACGCAACCGAGTAGCCCGCGGCGTTGGCAGCGACATTGCCAAGGCCCAAGCAGCGCAGCGCGAACCAGATTACCGCGAAACCTACCGCCGTGTTCGAAAGCCCGACCAGCAAGTACCGCGCCGCCGAATGAGCGAACGGTCTCATTAGCGCCTTGGCCAGACCGGAGAGTCCAGCGTCCAACGCAATGTTCGAAGTCCGTTCCGAAGAGCCTTTCTGGCCGATCATCACGAGTCGGCCTTCAATACGGCAAGTAGCGAAACGCCGAAGGGGAGCCCGTGACCTACGAGCCATGACGATTCGCACTTGAAGATCCTGTACAGCAGCGTATTCAACGGCTCGGCCGGCACCGCATCTCCGCTCGACCGAGCACGCCGAAACAGCCGATCGAACAATCGGGCCGCCACCGCAAGCGGAAAGAGCAGCGTGTTGAAATAGGTGATGCGTTCGATGCGATAGCCTGCTGCGTGCGCACGCCTCGCCAATGACGCTCGGTCGTAGCGGCGGCGATGATGCAGAAACTCGTCGTGCGCGCTCCACAACCATTGATAAGCCGGTACCGTCACTACGATCGATCCGCCCGGTGCCAGCAGCGCATGCATGCGCTTAAGCGTGCCGACGTCGTCCCAAATGTGTTCCAGACAGTCCAAGAAGCAAATCAGATCGAAGTTTCCATCACGGAATGGAATGTCGTCGGGACAGCGGCCGAGCCGTAGGTCGTAGCGGCCGCTCGTGCGCTCGACACTCATCGAAAGCGCATTCGCGTCCATCTCCAATCCGCTGACACTGCCGAATTCAGCGAGGACATCCAGATTTCCGCCCGTGCCCGATCCCACTTCGAGCACACGCGTTTGCGGCACCAATGCGAGCCGGCGAAGTATCGAACGAAGGACATCTCGACGGCCGCGAAACCACCAGTGCTCGTTCTCTGTATCCGCCATTTCCAAATAGGCTTCCGGTGACATGGCACTCTCCTCTCAGGTCAACGACCCATCCGTACGTTGGTCATCGCGCGCCGGCGCGAAGCGTGCAGCGCCGCGACGTTGCGCGCGCCGGCTTCGCTGCCCCGCAGAGGCAACGCGCTTACGTTGCTGTTCAGTTGATAGCGCCGCCGCACGAGATAAATCGGGCGTTCTTTCGCCTCGTCATAGATGCGTCCGACGTATTCGCCTATCACGCCGATGCCGACCAGTTCGATCCCGCCCAGGAAAAGCACGATCGAAACCAGCGAAGCGTATCCGGGCACGGGGTTCCCGAACAGGAGCGTGCGCCCGACGATCGCCCCGCCGTAGCAAAAGGCGAGCGCCGCCATCGCGAGCCCGATATACGTCCAGCTGCGCAGCGGTACCGTGCTGAAGCTCGTGATCCCTTCAAGGGCGAAATTCCAGAGCCGCCATCCCGAGAACTTGGACTTCCCCGCCGTGCGCGGCTCGCGCTGATATTCGACGATGACCGTCCGAAAGCCTACCCATGCGAAAAGCCCTTTCATGAAGCGGTGGCGTTCCGGCAGGCTTCGCAAGGCATTGACGACCGACCGGTCCATCAGGCGGAAATCCCCGACGTTTTCGGGCAGCTTGACTTCGGACAGCGCGTTATGGACGCGATAGTAAAGTGCGGCGGTCGTGCGTTTCAGAAACGTATCGCAAGCGCGATCGCTTCTTTTCGCGGCGACAACCTCCGCCCCTTGCAGCCAGTGCTCGATCATGACCGGAATCAGGCTGGGCGGATCCTGCAGATCGGCGTCGATGGGAATGACGGCATCGCCCGCCGCCTCCTCGATACCGGCTGTCAGCGCCGCCTCCTTGCCGAAATTGCGCGTGAAATCGAGCACACGCACGCGCGCGTCGCTCGTCGCAACGCGCACCAGCTTATCGAGCGTGCCATCCGTGCTGCCGTCGTTGACGCAGACGATCTCGAACGTGATCGATTCGATCGCCTCGAGGAACGGCACGATCGTGGCAAAGAACCCGTCGACTGCTTCGACCTCGTTATAAAACGGCACCACTAGCGAGATCAATGGTTTTTCGTTAGGCGCATCCATGTTACCCCCCGTTACTCCGACTCTGCGCTGCATTGAAACCACATGGGCAACCGCGAGCCACCCTTTTTGCAGCGATCCTATTTTCGGCCCGTGAAAACGTCCCCTCGGCCGTTGCACGCATACGCCGCGTGACGACCAACAACGCGGCCAGCAAGACGATCGGGCCGATCTGGGGCAGATTCAAATACGTATTGAAGTACTCATAGAGCGGCAACAACCACGCAAACCCCAGGACCTCTTGCTCCCCACCCAGCCATCCCTCCTCGAACCCCAGCGATACCAGACATGCCAGCGCAATACCGAGCCAGGTCAGCTCGTAGTGCCATACGTAGGGATTCGCGATCAGCGTCGAAATGGCAAGAACCGCGCAACGCAGCCGCACGTCGCTCGTTCTGCGCCACACGAGACACGCGGCTGCTATCGCGGCGATCGCCACCCACGCCTGCCCCAACTGCGCGAGCGCAAGTCCGACACCGTTGATCCGCAGCGCGGCGAAGGCAGTTGGCGAGGCAAGCCAGAAATGGACGTAGTGCTGGATCACCACGCTGCGCTGAAAATCCGCGTTGAGAAGGAACAAGTGCAGGGTCTCCATGCCGCCGGCCAGCACGCCAAGCGCGGTAATCGACAATGCACAGATCGCGGCAGCCGCAAAAGTCCGCCAAGCCCCGACCGCGATCAACACAAAAGGAAACACGATCGCCATCTGCGGCTTGATCGCGAACAAGCCGATGCAAAAGCCGGCGAGCCAGGGTTTACGATCGACCCAGTACACGGCGAGCCCGGCCAGCGCAGCCGTCAGCATCGAGTTCTGTCCCGCTAGAGCGGCCACGAACACGCTCGGGGAGCTGGCCACGACGAGTGCGGCCGCGCGCGAACTTCCGATCGCATCGCCGAGCCCGGAAATTCGCAACGTTGCGACGGTGAACAGCAACGCACTGACGCCAACGAACAAGAGGTACGAGACGGCGAGCGGAAGCAACGCAAGCGGGGCGACGAAGAAAAGGAACGCCGGCGGATACAGCCAAGGCAGAAAGTGATTCGATTGGAAACTGGGCAGGAGCGTCGCTTCGGCCTTGGCGAACGCGAGGTGGTGATACACCTGCCACGGCAAACCGTGGAGCACCAGATGCGAAGCCACCCAGAACACCGCGAAGTCGATGCCGGGACGGGAGCCGTCCGATCTAGTGAAACCCTCTGTGGTCCACGCCCAAGCGCCCAGTACGATCGCGTAGATCACGATCATGGTGCAGCTGTAGAGCAGCAACCGGCTCTGCGTCAACCGGCCGCGCACGCGGCGATCGACACCGCGCTTCCCCCGACTCAAACCGTACATGTCTTTCGCCTCATGCGGCCATCGCTCGAAATGCGATGACCCGGTCCGTGATGATCTTTTATCTTGCTTGTATGGAGTGACTGCGATCGGGATACCCATGCGCGAATCACGTGGCTCATTGTTGGCAGAAATAAATCGGGCTTTCAAGAGAGTCTTCCCTTTGAAAAGGCAAGCCTTGCGTCAGCTACGTTCGGTAGCGCACGCACGCCGGACCAGGCCGCAATCGACGCCACGTGGGGGGTACGTTTCAACATCGATACACTTCCGTCGATCCCCCAAACCGGTGAGCTGCGACGTGTTTCGTCGATTGCCGGGCTTCGAATCAATACCCCGTGACTCGAATAAATTGATCCAGCGCAAAAATAATTGGGAATCCACACGTTGCGCAATTGATCGCCATAACCCCGAAATCACCTCGATGTTGTCGCAGACCTGCGACAGTCAAACCACAAACCGTGCGACGCACGGCGGCAGGTTCCGCGGAAAGCCTTGAATTTCAAGGGACTCGGGGGTGCTGGTCCAGAGCTTGCATTGAGAGCCGCGCAGTCGACGACGTAACGACTCCTGTGATTCGAACCACTCGACGAAGATCGAGCCGTGGAACCACAAAGGAGCGTTGCTCGCGGGGAGGATCCTTCCCGTTCCCGCCACCCATCCGGATGGCGGGAACGAGGCGAGGACCACGGCGAATCGCCGACTGACAAGTGGGCACCGGTCTCGGCCAGGTGCCGGAGCAAAGCGCTGAACACCCGGGGGGGATCAGCATGAGTGCAACGAATCGACGCGGTGTATCTCCTGTCGCAACGGCGAGAGGAGTCGCACGCATCAACCGCATTGTCCGCAATGCCCTCTGCGCAGCCCGCCATCGTGTGCCGTGCCTGCAGCATCGACACTTCACGCTCTGCATCGCGATCCATCAGTACGTGTTCGCGATGTCGGACCTTCTTTCTGTTCACGCATGTGTTGTGACGCATACATACGCACACGTCCGTCGACAGGAATATTGCCCAAGTTTTTTCGCGCAGCACCTATAGCAGCACCTATAGCGGTACCTTCCCAACGCCAATCCCGGCAAGGGCTATGTAACTCACGGAGACTCACAAAATGCAACGCATCCTTAACCAAGCAAAGCGTTTCGTTCGCGACGAAGACGGTGCCACGATGGTCGAGTACGCACTCATGCTCGCTCTCATTGCCGTCGTGTGTATCGTCGCTGTTACCGCGATCGGCACCGGCGCGAACGGCATGTTCAACAAAATTTCGAACGACCTTTGACGCGCTTGGGGCGGACGATACCGCTTCGCCGGGTCGTCCGCCGCTTTCTCGCGTGTAACTCCTTTTTCCCGGCTAACCGAGACCCACGGGTCTCTTTCGAAGGAGAGTACGAATGCAACGCCTTCTCACCCAAGCACAGCGCTTCATGCGCGACGAGGACGGCGCCACCATGGTCGAGTACGCACTGATGCTCGCCCTGATTGCGGTGGTTTGTATCGTGGCCGTTACCGCGATCGGAACCGGCGCGGACGGCATGTTCAACTCGATCGCGAACGATCTTTGATCGTCCGTAATGCAAACAAATTTCAAGGTGGCCGCTAGTTGGTCTTTAGCAAAACGAACGAACTTGCTTTCCGAGCGTTCGTTCGTTTTACCACCGAACAATCATGAAGTCAGTGGCAACGTGCCGAGGGAGTTGACCGTGAATACAAATGTCTTCTTTGGATGCCCCGTTGTGCGGGATCTCGCTCATCCTGCGCGACGCTCGCGTGCCGCTGGGAAAGCGAAAGCCTTTCTTCACGACGACTGCGGCGCAACGATGGTCGAGTACGCGTTCATGGTCATGCTTATCGCGATCGTATGCGTTGCGACGGTTTCGACGATCGGCACCAAGCTCAACACCGTCTACAACATCGTCGCGAGCGATTTTTGACAGAAGGTTTCGGCGCAGCTGAAGAGCGCGATCGCCGCGCACCACTGCAAGCCAACCAACCGGACTGAGGTTTTCGATGTTGATCCTATCCCTTCCGCCTCAACCGATCCCGCCGCTCGTGGTCGGACTGGTCGTGCTGACCGCGAGCACGGACATCGTTTGCCGTCGTATCCCGAATGCCGTGATTGCGATCGGCCTCGTTGCCGCATTCGTGATTCAAGCGTTTCTTTTCGGGCCCGTAAGAGGTTTCGGCGATGCGCTCGCCGGCACGCTTTCCGGCTTCGCCTTGCTGCTGCCGTTGTATCTGCTGCGCGCGACCGCGGCCGGCGACGTCAAGCTGCTCGCGATGATCGGCGCATGGGTCGGCCCGACGATGATCCTCCACGTTGCGCTCACGGCCTTCGTCATCGGCGGCGTTTGGTCGATCGTCTGGACACTCTATCGAGGCCGCATGCAGCAGTTTCTCTTGAACCTGTGGTCGATCGCGCACGGAGGCTGGCGTCTACAGCAAAACGGACTTGGCACGACGTCGGGCATCAAATCGGTCGGGACCTTGCCCTACGGCGTGGCCATCGCCGCCGCAACGCTAGTCACGCTATTCATGTCTACGGTGTAGCGATCGGAAGCACAGGAAGTTTCGGACAACGGATTGGGGCAGGACGTATCTCACGGCTGCATCCCAACCAATAACTATCCGGGGGGTTGGACGTGGACGGACATAACATCGAACAGGGCAGCTCGGCGCAAATCACGCGCCTGCCTGAGCCGCCGATCTTGCGCGTGCGGAATGCCGAGGCATCGCCCGCCGCGCTGCGCGCACCGCGCACGCTGGCGGATACGGGCCTGCCGCCCACGTTCGTCGGCCGTCTCGTGTTGAAGTCCACCTTGCTCAACGGCAAGTCGACGTTCTCCGATTTGTCCGAACGCCATCGGTTGCCTATCGCCGTACTCGAAGATGTGCTGTCGTTCCTCGTGAGAGAGCATCTCGCGGAGATCACTCACCGCGGCGCGACCGATATCGACGTGACGCTTCGGCTCACCGACGCCGGCCGCCTGGTTGCCGCCGACGAGCTGGCACGGTGCAGCTATTGCGGCCCCGCGCCCATCGCATTCGAGCAATACGCGCAAGTCGTACGCGAGCATTCGGTTCGCCGGCAGCGCATCACGCATGCCGACGTGGATTCGGCATTCGGCGAAGTGCGCGTCAACCACGCATTGCTCGACGGTGCCGCGGCGACATTGAATGCCGGAAAGCCGCTGTTGATGTATGGCCCGGCCGGAAGCGGCAAGACGTTCATCGCCGAACGGCTCGGCAAACTGCTGCATGGCGATGTGCCGATCCCCTATGCGCTCTTTATCGGCGGCGAGATCGTCCAGGTGTACGACCCGCTCGTCCATCTCGACGCTTCGGCGGCAGCCCAGAGCGCTGTCGGCGACAAGCGGTGGAAGCTATGCCGCCGGCCGGTCATCATCTCCGGCGGCGAGCTGACGCTCGAGGGTCTCGATCTTCGCTACGACGTCAACGCAGGTTTCTATCAAGCGCCGCCGCACCTGAAGGCGAACATGGGTCTTTACATCGTCGACGACCTTGGGCGCCAGCGCGTAGCGGCTCACGAACTGCTCAATCGCTGGATCATGCCGCTCGATCGAGGCATCGATCTCTTCACGCTGCAGTCGGGCGCGCGCTTTACGGCGCCGTTCGACGTATGGACGGTGTTCTCGAGCAACCTCGAACCGGCTCAGATCGGAGACGAGGCATTCCTGCGCCGCCTCGGCTCGAAACTGCAGATCGGCCCGCTTTCGCTCGACGACTATCACGCCGTTTTCGATGCCTGTTGCGCATCGATCGGCTTCAAGATGCCGCAATCGGCGTTCGACTATTTGCTGCACGAGCTGCATATGGCGACGAACAAGCCGTTTCTTGCGTGCTACCCGCATGACCTGCTCCACCTGCTTGCTGCTTCCGCGGAATATCGCGGGGCCGCGCGCGAAGTGACCGAGGATGGACTTCTCGAGGCATGGCAGAGCTATTTCGGCGACGTCGCAAGCCGCAACGGACCTCATCCGCCCGCCATGAAGCAGCAGCCCGATAAACGGTTGGCGGCGCATTGAGCCGCGCTCGTCCCTTGATCCACCAGGAGTCTTGTCATGAAAAACAGTCGCGCTCTCCTCATGCTGGCGATGGCCATGATCGCCGGCATTGCAGCGGTCGTCTTTGCGTCCCGATGGCTGATCCACACCTCGTCGAGCGCGGTCACGCCCGTCGCCGTCGCGAGGGACGACATCAATCTCGGTCAGCCGCTCACCGTCAACATGGTTCACATCGTCAACTGGCCCACCGGCAGCGTGCCGCCCGGATCGTTCACGGACGTGAAAGCGCTTGACGGACGCGTGCTCCGCACGAGTCTCGCCAGAGGCGAGCCGGTGCTCGAATCGAAGCTCGCGCCGGTCGGCACGAAAGGCGGCCTGTCCGCGGTGATCGACAAAGGCGACCGGGCCATCACGGTTCGAGTCAACGACGTCGTGGGCGTGGCGGGCTTTGCCTTGCCGGGCAACTACGTCGACGTCATCGTGAACACGCAGGAGCCAGGAAAAGGCGACCAGCAGAGCATTTCGAAGATCGTGCTCGAAAAGATCCTGGTCTTGGCGGTCGCGCAGCAAGTGAGCCGTGACGACACCCAACCGAAGGTCGTCAACGCGGTCACGCTCCAAGTGTCGCCCGAGCAAGCGGAGAAACTCGATCTCGCGCGCAGCGTCGGCACGTTGTCGCTCGTGCTGCGCAATCAGGTGGACAAAGACAAGCTCGAGACGACGGGAGCCACCAAGCTCACGCTGCTCGATCTTCCCGCCGCGCCGGCGCCCGCTGCCGCACCGGCCAAGCCGACGCCGACCCGCGTGCGCTATGTCGAAGCGCACGCCGCGCCTCACCCGAAGCGCGACTGCATCGGCGTGCTGTCCGGCGTGACAGGCAGTGAGGAATGCTTCTAGCGGTGAACGTCGTACGCACGCGAGGACCGATACGCGTGCGTGAAAAAGCAAAAAAGACATTACAGCATCAATTAACGAAGTACGGGTATCAGTAACCGGGGGGCATCACCAAATGGATAAGAGAACGAAGTGGATTTCGGGCCGGGGCCCGCGGCGCTGCAAGACCGGCAGCGCGTTATTCGCAGCGCTTGTTGCTGCGGGTGTGATCAGCGCGCAGCCCGTCATCGCCAAAGAGGCGCCCAAAGCCGCCGCGGATCCGGCGGCCGCCACGGCGCCGCTGCGCGGCCCAAGCTGCACGGGCGAGGTTCGCGAAGGCGCGAACGTCGTCGTGCCGGTCGGCAAGTCGACACTCGTGCCGCTCGACGAACCGACACGTGCCCGCTCGATCGGCAATCCCGTGGTCGCCCAGGCGACGCTCGTATCGCCGCGCACGCTGTATATCGTCGGCATGTCCGTCGGTACGACCAACATGATCATCCAGGGCCGCAGCGGTACGTGCCAAATGATCGACGTCATGGTCGGCATCGACGCAGAGGGACTGCAGCATACGCTGAACCAGTTGATGCCGAACGAACGCGGCATCCGCGTATCGAGCGCGGCAGGCAACCTGGTGCTCTCGGGGAATGTGTCCAGTGCGCCGGTCGCTCAGCAGGTAATGGAAATCGCGACGTCCTACGCCGCGGCCCAGCCCACGAAGCAATCGCAATCGAGCAGCTCGAACGCAGGCGGAGCCACTTCGAGCCAGCAGTTCTCGAGCTCGGGCGGGACGGCGGGCGTGCTCAACATGATGACGGTCGACTCGCCGCAACAGGTCATGCTCGAGGTCAAGGTGGCCGAAGTCGCGAAGACGGCCATCAATCAGCTCGGTTCGTCGCTCAACCTTCAAGGCGGCTTCGGCAGCTGGACCGGCGCCTTGGTCAGCAGCTTGCTGACCGGCGCACAGACTGTCATCGCGGGCAGCAAAGCCAACCACCTGCCGTTCTCCGGGGCGATCGATGCACAAAAGACCGACGAGCTCACCAAGATTCTCGCCGAGCCCAACCTCGTGACGGTCAGCGGTCAGGAAGCGTCGTTCCTCGCCGGCGGCCGCGTGTTCATTCCGATTCCGCAAAGCAACTCGGGCGGTGGCACCACGATTACGCTGCAGGAAGAGGAGTTCGGCGTGGGCCTCAAGTTCACACCGACGGTGCTGGCCAACGGCCGTATCAATCTGAAGGTAGCCCCGGAAGTCTCTGAGCTGTCCCCGACCGGCGTCGCGGTCAGCGCCGCGGGCACGAGTACGACGGCAATCCTCCCGCTCATCACGACACGCCGGGCAGCGACGACGGTGCAGATGAACGACGGCGAGTCGTTCGCAATCGGCGGCCTCATCGGCAACAACATCACCGGTACGTTGAAGGCGTTCCCGGGCTTGGGCGAAGTGCCCGTCATCGGCGCGTTGCTGCGGAGCACGAACTTCCAGCAGGATCGGACGGAACTCGTCTTCATCGTCACGCCCCACCTCGTCAAGCCGCTCGCGAACTCCAACGTTCCGTTGCCGACCGACAGCTTCACGCAACCGAGCGACGCGGACATCTACGCGACGGGCGACATGGAGGGTCGAGGCGCCAAGCGGCGCATGGCACCCGCTACCGCTCCGGGCGCATCCGTAGCACCGGCGAGCCCGTTGACGCCGTCACTTGCGGCGCCGGCGAACACCGCGACACCACCGAGCGTTCCGCCATCCAGCGCGAACACGCAACCGTCCGCGGCGGTGGCGCCCCGTGAAACCGAGTCGACATCGTCCACGCAGCCTCCGTCGCCGGCCGTGGTGCAGCCCGTGCCGAAGAACGATATCACTGCCGCCGCCCTACCCCGCTCGGAATCCGGCGGGCCGACCGCGCCTCAGGCATCGCAGCCGGCACCGGCGGCACAGTCTCCAAGCAAGGACGCGGCAGCAATCGAAGACGACGCGGCGCGCATCGCCCGCATCGAACGGACGGCGGCACGACTGGACGCAGCTCAGAAGCAGAGCGAGCTCGCGATGTCGAAGGAATCGAACGATTCGGCCAAACAGTAACGCCTGGCCAAGGGGAATCTCATGAAAGCTACTCATTATCTTTTCGCGCGCCGGGTCCTAGTTATCGTCGCGGCCCCGGCCTGCGTGACGCTCGGCGGTTGCATGTCGAGTTCGCCGATCTGGGACGCGCACTTCGGCGAAGCGGTCCGGACCGTGACGCAGGCGCAAGTCATCGATCCGGATGCGGGGGAGCACAACCCGTCGAAGCCCGGCGTCGACGGCAAGGCCGCGAACTCGGCGATGGGTCAGTACCAGAAGTCGTTCGAGGCGCCGCCGCAAACCTTCACGCCGCTTGTGCTCGGCGTCGGCAATGGCGGCGGCGGCGGTGGCTCGGGTCAGTGAACCGACGACATATCGAGAGGGGGAGTCATCATGGGTCGCCAATGGCAATCAGGCATGCGTAGCAAGAGTCGACGCACTCAAGGCGGCGCCGTGGCGGTCATCGTCGCGCTGTCCCTTGCGGTGCTGATCGGGGTCGTCGGGCTCGCGCTCGATCTGGGCAAGCTCTACATCGTGAGAAGCGAATTGCAGAACAGCGCGGACGCCTGCGCGCTGGCCGCGGTTCGCGACCTCACGGGCGCCACGATCAACCTCTCGATATCGGAGGCGGCCGGCATCACGGCCGGCAACCTCAACCGCGTGTTCTTCCAGAGCACCCCGGTACAGTTGTCGATCAATAGCAATGTAACGTTCAGCGATTCGCTGACCGACCCGTTCCTGCCGAAAAGCTCGGTCGCCAATGCTTCGGCGATGAAGTTCGTGAAGTGCACGACTTCACTTTCCAACATCGCCAACTGGTTCGTCCAGGTGCTCAATGTGCTGCCGGGCAACTCCGTTGCCAATGCTTCGGTATCGACGATGGCCGTGGCGACGATCAACCCGGCTCAAACCACCTGTGCGATTCCTGTGTTCATCTGCGAAGACGGAACCCAAGTGAGTCCGCCGGTAACGGGCCTGAGCTACACGAAGGGCCAGTGGATCGCATCCAAGACCGGCTCGCCGCCCACTTACGGAGCGGGCAATTTCGGCTGGGCGGCTCTAGACGGAAGCAACAGTGCGTCTTCCATCAGGAACGAGCTGACCGGCAACTACTGCTCGCTGCCGGCCGTCGGTTCGAGCGTCGGCTCGCCGGGCAACAAGATTACGGATACCGGTGCATGGAACTCGCGCTTCGGTATTTACGCGAACCCCTATTCGCAATCGGCCGATACACCGGATTTCACCGGCTTCGCCTACAACAACACAACTTGGCCCGCGGGAAGCAACGCTTATAGCGATTTCGTGAGCAAGCGCGCGTCGTTCACGCCCTATCAGGGGGACGCGGCTGTAGGCATCACCACGAGCGGATCGTCTTCGGGCACGACCTATTCGGCAGGCGCCGATCGGCGGCTCGCGCTCGCGCCCGAAGTCGACTGCGGCCAACTGCTCTCCGGCCATAAGGCGAACATCGCTTGGTGGGACTGCGTCCTGATGCTCGATCCGATGGACAGCGGCGGCGGAGCCCCGTCAGTCCATCTCGAGTACGAAGGAAAGTCGACCGACGCGAGCGTGCCGTGTGCCACGGAGGGCATTCCCGGTGACGGGAATTCGGTCGGCCCGCTCGTTCCCGTGCTGGTTCAGTAAGCGAGGCGACTATGAAAAACCACCGCCCCACTCCCAAGCGCATGCAAGGTGCAGCGATGGTGGAATTCGCCATCGTCGTGGTGCCGCTCCTGCTGCTCGCCATGGGCGTGGCCGAATTCGGCCAAGCGATCTACCAGTACGAAGCGCTCACCAAGGCGACGCGGGACGCGACGCGCTATCTGTCGTCGTACCTGTCGACGGATCCCGCCTACCCGATCGCCAGTGCCCAGTGCCTCGCGGTTTATGGCAGCACGACCTGCCCGGCCGGTTCCGCCACGCCGCTCGTCAACGGTTTGACGACCTCGATGGTCGTCGTCTGCGACTCCTCGCACACCACCGGTTGTCAGGATGCATCCGACCCGCCCCAATTTTCGAACGTCCCGACGTACGACACGAACAACGGCGCGTCCAACGGGGCGCCGACCGGCAGCGTCAACCTCGTCGAGGTCAAGATAAAAGGCTTCCAGTACACGCCGATCGAGACGTTCTTCAATCTGCAAGGGCTCATCTTCGGCGACATCTTCACCGTGATGAGGCAAGCATCATGAAGCCGCACTCGCAACCTTTCTTCCCCCAGCGGCGCAAACAGCGCGGTGCGGCCGTCGTGGAGTTTTCGATCGTTGTCGCACTGTTCTGCACGTTGCTGATCGGTATTCTCGACTTCGGCCGCGTGCTGTACTACTGGAATACCGCGAGCGAAGCGGTGCGGCTCGGCGCACGCACCGCCGCCGTCTGCGATGCCGATGCAGCGGTCATCACATCCAGGATCACCGGGTTGCTGCCCTTGCTTACCTCGTCGAACGTGAATCTGACCTACACCCCGTCCGGCTGCGACTCGGATCCCACGACGGCTCGCAACACGTGCACGTTCGTCACGGTCAGCGTCACCGGCGTCAGCGTGAAGATGATGATTCCGTTCCTTCCGGTCACCCTCACGATGCCTCCCCTCACCACCACGTTGCCCCGCGAAAGTCTCGCGACGTCAACGGGCGGCAACGTATGTCAATAATTTCAATCGCTCGGGCAGAAACATCATGATCGATATCCTCAGCATCTCAAGCGACGCCTCACGCCTTGCTCAGATCGCTCGCCACATCGGCGAATGCGGCAGCTATCGGACGACGCGCATCGTTGGAACGCCGGCGCAGCTCGCCGAACGCGGCGACAGCCTGGAGTCGTTCGATGTGCTGATCGTCGATGCAATGACGCTGAACGATGCGCAATTGTCCGTCATCGCGAATTTGTGCCAGCGGCAGGCGCGGCTAACCTGCATCCTGCTGACTCCGGATACGTCGCAGCAGACGCTGATCGAGGCGATGCGCGCGGGTGTGCGCGACATCCTCGCCTGGCCGCTCGAGAAGCATGCGCTGTGCGAGGCGCTGCACCGCGTCGAACAAAACCGCGTGCTGCAGGGCGGCCACGTGACGCGCGTCTTGTCCTTCATGTCGTGCAAAGGCGGCGTGGGCACCACGTTCATCGCCTGCAACGTCGCCCATGCACTGTCCGCGTTTCAGAAGAAGCGCGTGCTGCTCGTCGACCTCAATCAACTGTACGGCGACGCGTCGTTTCTGCTCACGAGCGAGACCGCCCCTTCGACGCTGCCGCAGGTGTGCGGAAACATCGAGCGCATGGACTCCGCGTTTCTGGATGCCAGCCTCATTCACGTGAGCGACACGTTTCATCTGCTCGCCGGCGCGGGCGATCCGGTCAAGGCGGCCGAAGTCCAAAGCGACCGACTCGAATGGATGCTCGGCGTCGCCGCGCCCCGATATGACTTCGTCATCTTCGACCTCGGTCAATCGATCAACCAGCTTTCGATCGTCGCACTCGATCGCAGCGACGAAATCCATGTCGTGTTGCAGCCCGGCATGCTGTATGCCCGGGCGGGACGGCGTCTCCAGGAAATTCTGACGTCGCTCGGCTATCCCTACGTAGGCCTGAGACTGTTGATCAACCGATATACGCGCCATGCGGAGCGCGAAAAGGCGGCGCTCGAGGAAGTCCTCAACATGTCGCCCCACCTCGTGGTGCCCGAGGACAACGAAGCCGTCACGGAGGCGGTGAACCATGGCCTGCCCGTGTTCGAGGTCAACCGCAAGAGCAGCGTATCGCGCTGTCTGCAGCGATTCGCGGAGGATCTCGCCAATGGGACGCCGGCACCTTCGCAAGGGCACAAGGACACCGAGCAACGGAGATCGGGTTTGTTCGGCCGCCTTGCGGCGCCCAAGCTCAAGACCTCCATGTAACGGACACGGAAACAGCACAGAAACGGAACGGGGAGAACATCATGTCGCTACGTGAGCAGATTTCCAGTCAATTCGTACAGCCGCTCAGCGAACGCAGCGCAGCGGGCGGCTCGCACAACGGCATGGCCCGCGCCGCATACCAGAAGCTCAAACGCGAGGTCCACCATCTGGTGCTCGAGCGCATCGAGCTCGAACGCATTTCGCGGCTTTCGCCCGAGGTCGTTCGCCAGGAACTCACCGCGCTCATCATGCGCATCCTCGAAGAGGAAAGAGCACCCGCCAACGATCTCGAGCGTAAGCAACTCGTCGTCGACGTCTACGACGAAATGTTCGGCTTCGGCCCGCTGGAGGTGCTGCTGCGCGACCCGGGCATCTCCGACATTCTCGTCAACACCTATCAACAAACGTACGTCGAGCGCAAAGGGCGGCTCGAACTGACCGACGTCACGTTCTACGACGACGCGCACCTGATGAAAGTGATCGAGAAGATCGTGTCGCGGGTCGGGCGGCGCATCGACGAATCGAGCCCGATGGTCGATGCGCGGCTGCCGGACGGATCGCGCGTCAACGCGATCATCCCGCCCTCCGCCATCGACGGGCCGCTCGTATCGATCCGGCGCTTCGCCGTCAACCCGCTGCAGGTGTCGGACCTGGTCCAGCTGCAAACCCTGACCCCGCCCATGGCCGATCTGCTCGACGCCCTGGCGAAGGCCAAGGTCAACATCCTCATATCGGGCGGCACCGGCAGCGGCAAGACGACGCTTCTGAATATCTTGTCGGGCTTCATCCCGGCCGACGAGCGCATCATCACGATCGAGGACGCGGCGGAACTTCAGCTTCGCCAGCCGCACGTGGCTAGGCTCGAGACACGCCCGCCCAATATCGAGGGGCGCGGCGAGATCACGCAGCGCACGCTCGTGCGCAACGCTTTGCGGATGCGTCCGGACCGCATCATCTTGGGCGAAGTGCGCGGCGCCGAGGCGCTCGACATGCTCGCCGCCATGAACACCGGCCACGAAGGCTCGCTCGCGACGATCCACGCGAATACCCCGCGCGATGCCCTCACGCGCCTCGAGAACATGATCAACATGGCGGGCATGTCGCTTCCGCCGAAGACGATGCGCCAGCAAATCGCCTCGGCGATCCACGTCGTCATTCAGGCTACGCGGCTCACCGACGGCCGGCGCAAGATCGTCAGCATCCAGGAGCTGACCGGGATGGAAGGCGAAGTCATCAACATGCAAGAGATTTTTGCCTTCAAGCGCACCGGTGTCGATCAGAACGGCAACGTGCGCGGCTATTTCGGCGCGACCGGTGTGCGGCCGAGGTTCGCGGAGCGGTTGCAGGCGTTTGGGATCAATATTCCCGACGAGCTCTACGACCCGGCGCGGCGATTCGAAACCGCGTAGCGCGACGGCCGGCCACGCCGTTCAACCCGCCGGAACCCAGGAGACCCACATGGATTCGATCTTCTACGCGTTTATCGTCTTGATGTTCGTAGCCGTCGTGCTAGCGTTCGAAGCCATCTATATCTGGTGGAACAGCCGTCATGGCGCTGCGGCGAAGCGCATCGACTCGCGTATCCGCGCGTTGTCCGCGGGCGGAAACGTGAACAAGGAGCGCTTGTCGATCCTGAAAGACAACATGCTGAAGGAGGCGACGCTCTTCGAAAAGCTGATGATGCAGTTGCCGCGCGCGAAGTCGCTCGACCTTCTGCTGCAGCAATCGGGGACCCACACGACCGTCGCGCGGCTGGGCTTCACGAGCCTGATCATGGGGCTCGGCGTGCTCGCGGTCACCGCCATCTTGCCCGTGCCTTTGCCGGTCGTCGTCGCCCCCGTAGCCGCGCTCATCGCAGGCGCCCTTCCCTACCTCAATGTCATGCGCAAGCGTAGCAAGCGACTGCACAAGCTCGAAAAGCAGTTGCCCGACGTTGCGGATACCATGAGCCGCGCCCTGCGCGCCGGACACTCGTTCGCCAGCGCCGTCGGCATGGTGAGCGCGGAATTCCCCGAGCCGATGGGCGGCGAATTCCGGATCACCTTCGACGAAATCAACTACGGTGTGCCGCTCAACGAGGCCTTGCTGAATCTCGCGAATCGGGTGCCGATTCGCGATCTGCGGTATTTCGTCATCGCCGTGCTGATTCAGCGCGAAACCGGCGGCAACCTCGCAGAGGTGCTCGACGGCATCGGCTTCTTGATTCGCGAGCGGTTCAAGCTCTTCGACAAGGTGCGTGTGCTGGCGGCGGAAGGAAAATTGTCCGCATGGGTGCTTTCTCTGCTTCCGCTCGTGACCGGAGGGGCCGTTATGATCTTCAACCCGAAGTTCCTTCCGGTGCTTTGGGAGGATCCGCTCGGTCAAAAAATGCTCGGCGGCATGGTGGTCATCATGCTGATGGGCATCCTCTGGATGCGCAAGATTATCAAGATCCGCGTGTGAGCGCGTGAGTGCGTGAGCACTTGCCGCGACGCCGTTATATGGGGGTGTCATGGAATCGCCCAATTCGATAAACATCGTTTTGCTGGTCGGCTTGTTCGTCATCGTGTTTGCCGGAGCGTGGGGCGCGATGATATTCTTCGCACCGCGCGACATGCGACGGCGCATCCAGCAGGCGGGGGGGCCGCAAGTTGGCGGGCCGTCGGAGCCCGAATCGGCGGGCTCGGCATGGCTCGAAAAGATTGCCGATATTTCGCAGCCTATCGCGAAGCTATCGATTCCCAAGGAGAACTGGGAGAAGTCGGCATTGCGGCTGCAGCTGATGAATGCGGGCTGGCGATCGCCTCACGCCGCCGCGGTCTATTTCGCGGCCAAAACCGCGCTGGCGCTTGCGCTGCCGCTCATCGCACTGCCGTGGCTTGCCACCAGCACCCTCTCGGCCAACCCGACCGAGCTGGCGGGAATCTTGCTGCTGGCGGGCGCATTCGGCTACTACTTGCCGAACTTCGTGCTCAGGCGCACCGTGAACACGCGCAAGCGCGGGATTTTCGAGGATTTTCCGGATGCGATCGATCTGCTGACCGTCTGCGTCGAGGCTGGGCTGGGCCTCGATGCCGCCATGGTGAAGGTAGCCGACGAGATCAAGCTGCGCAGCCCGGTGGTGGCAAGCGAACTCCAACTGATGCTGCTCGAATTGCGCTCCGGCTTTTCCAAGGAACAGGCGCTGCGCAACCTCTCGTTGCGCACGGGCGTGGAGGATATCGAATCGTTCAGTACGATGCTCATCCAGGCGGAACGCTTCGGCACGAGCATGGGCGATTCGCTGCGGGTGCTTTCCGACACGCTGCGCACGCGACGCCAGATGCGCGCCGAGGAACAAGCGGCGAAGATTGCCTTGAAATTGCTGCTTCCGCTCTGCTTCTGCATCTTTCCCGCGATGTTCATCGTGTTGCTGGGGCCCGCGGTCATTCAGGTTTATCGGGTTCTCTTGCCGATCATGAACGGCAGCGGCATGTAATTTCTCGGATCAAAGGGGCCACGAAAAACCGCCCCTCCCCGAGGCAACGGCATCCATGGCATAGTCACGGCACATGCACATCGTATCGATGAGGAGATGCCGTGATCCGCAAGACCCTCAACGCTTCCCGGCTTCAAAGCGAAGTGAGCCGCCGCCTTCACCGGATCCACGAGATCGTCGAAGACGGCGTCAAAATCGCCGTGCCGCGGCCGCAAAAGCAAGAACCCGACGCGAGCGGGTGCAATTGGACGATGAAGCACTTCGGCAACGCGAAGGGGTTCGAGCGATTCGTCGACGAAGTGCTGACCGCCGCTCGGGCGGAATACAACTTGTCCGATACGGACGACTCGAAGGACATCCGCAGCTTGTTCGGCGAATAGCACGAATCATCTGGGCCGAATCCGCTCGGATCGTTTGAATCGCTCTGATCGCGTCAAGCGCGCGCCATCGTACGGTCACCTCGACTTGCTGGCGGCCATTGCGATAAAGACGGCCGCTCGGCGAGGTAACCGTCACGTGAAGCAGGGCGAGCGTGTCTGCGCCAGCCGGATATTCATCGAGGTCCTCCCTGATGCCTGTCGCCTTATCCTTATTGTCGGTCCCGCGGCCATACCACCGCACGGCGGCGCAGTGCAGTCTAGGACAAGATCGTATGGACGCAACCGATTTTCGCCGAGCGGGGCCTCATAAACCGGGCGGCTTGCGCGACAATATCGGCATTGATCGTTCATGCTGCCCACTTCGACAATGACTACGCGTTCACTGCGCCCCGGCACGCTCTGGCCCGCCATCGTTGCGCGTACCGCCCATGCGCTCGCATGCGGTGCGCTGCGCCCGATCGAGACGGTGCAAACGACGCTCGACGACGGCGGCATTCGCTTCGTCGTGCGGCAGGTCTCGAGTTTGGCCGCCAAACCGGTCCAGGACAGCCCCGTGCGGCAGAGCGTTGCCGATCCGTTTCTTCCGCACGATCCAGACCTGTTCGTCGCCGACGTATCGCCCACGCATTTCGCGCTGCTCAACAAGTTCAATGTCATCGACCATCACCTGCTGGTCGTCACGCGTGCGTTCGAGCCGCAAGAAGCCCTGCTCGATCTCGACGATTTCACGGCCTTGTTCGCTTGCCTCGCGCAATTCGACGGACTCGGGTTCTACAACGGCGGCCGTGAAGCCGGCGCGAGTCAAGCGCACAAGCATTTGCAGATCGTGCCGCTATCGCTTGGGGACGCCGCGCAGGCGCTGCCGATCGACGCGCTGATCGAGGCGGCGACGTTCACGGAAAAGGTAGGCAGGCTACCAGGGCTTCCTTTCGAGCACGCTTTCACCCGGCTCACGCCGGGCTCGCCCGAACAAGTCGCCGTGCAAGCCCTCGAGCGCTATCGCTTGCTGCTCGAGGCCGTTGGGCTTGGCTCAATGGACGTCGGCGGCCGCGAACACCAATCGGCCCCTTACAACCTGCTCGCAACGCCGAAGTGGATGCTGCTCGTGCCGCGCTCCGCCGAGAAGGCGGATGATATCGCCGTCAATTCGCTCGGCTTCGCCGGTTCGTTGTTCGTGCGGGATGCGCAGCGGCTCGACGCGGTGCGCCGGATAGGGCCGATGACGATCCTGCGGCGGGTCACCCTGCCGCGGTCCGACATCGCATAGCATGTCGGACCGCGGCACGCCGTATCATGACGGCGTTGCGCTTTTTCGGTTCGATTGACTCCTGATTTACTCCTTTCCACGAATGGCTTTCTCAATGTCCGCTCTTGCCGCGATGCCGGCCCGCACATTCGCAGTACGCGCTGCGCTTGCCTCGCTCGCGTTGGCCCTGGCCGCTTGCGCGGCGAATCCTCCGGCGGCGCAACACGCCTACGTCGATCCGATCGGCGTGTTTCCGATGGCCAACTACGATCAGAACGTCGACCATTGGATCGATCCGGCCAATGCGAATTACGACACGCCGTTCTTGACCGCGACGGAGCAGCGCGCGCATTGGAACGCCTATCTGGCCCGGTACTTCGGGACGGGCGAGCACGACGCGTCTCCCTGGAATCCGGCGTTCATCGCGAATCGCCTGTACAGCCACGGCGGATCCGACGTCGTCGACTTGCAGCTGCAGCGCATCGGCAACTACGACAACGCGGGCAAAGCGGCGCGGCAGATCGGCTATGGGCAGAACTATCGCCCGCATACGGCTCGGTGGATCGAAGACATCGAGCGCAACATGAACGTGCAGCAATTCGTACAAGCGCCGCACTACGCGCCGAACCTGCGAGCCATCGCAACCGATGCGCTGCTCGTGCGCGAATTGCCGACGATGGACCCGTCGTTCTATTCGCATAAGCTCGCGGGCGAAGGCTATCCGTTCGACAACCTGCAGATTTCTTCGGTATGGCCCGGTACGCCGCTGTATGTGATCGGCCGTAGCGTAGACGGTGCGTGGGACTACGTGCAGACGCCCACCGTTCAAGGATGGGTGCCGGCGAACGGCGTCGGCTTGGTCGACGACGCATTCGTCTCGGCGTGGTCGCATCGCCCAAGCGACGGTTGGGGGGTCGTCATCACGGCATCGGCGCCGGTGAACGATTCGGGTGGGACGTATCGGTTCAACGCGACGGCGGGTACATTGCTGCCCTTTGCACAGAGCGGGACGATCGGGCCTGCTGCCCGGTACACGGTCCTCATCCCTGCTCGCGATGTCGACGGCCACGCCGTCTTACGTCAAGCGCAACTGCCCGATACGGCCATCGCGCCGGCGCCGATTGCCGCGACGCCGCGGCATTTGGCCATGCTGATCAAATCGCTGATCGGCCGCCCCTACGGATGGGGCAATATGAATTTCTATAACGACTGCTCGTCTGAGTTGCAGGGCATCTTTTCCGCGTTCGGCGTCTGGTTGCCGCGCCATTCGTCGGCGCAGCTGACGGCCGGCGACATGACCGATCTTTCGACGTCCACGCCGGAACAGCGGGTCGACTACTTGATGAAGAACGGCAAGCCGATGCGAACGCTCGTGTATATCGGCGGCCACGTCATGCTGTATTTGGGCAATACGACGCGCGACGGGCGCACTGTTCCGCTCGTCTATCAGGACATTTGGGGCTTGTCGCCGGCCGACGACAGCCGGCGCGCGGTGATCGGCGGCTCTGTGATCTTTCCGCTGTTGCTTAGGATTCCCGAGGATTCCGGCCTCAAGTCGCTTGCCGCGACGGGGATCTTTCAGATGAGCGTGCTCGGGATGCCGAGCGGCGTGGCGGTACCGCCGACCGAGGAGAATCCGGCGAGTTGAGGGCGGCAGCTAAAGGGAGAAGAGCCGGCAACCCCAACGCCCGATCGTCAGGAATATCAAGCGACTCCGTAGCAGCCCTGAAATATTCGACCGACGTTGGCGCACGCTGACCGGAAAGCGACATGCCGCCCTTAGGGACCAAGCGGCATAGTCGCCACCAATACAGGCAATAACTTGTATATTGCAAATACATACAATAGACTGTAATCTCTACTTACAGGCGATTACCTGTGTCCGTTCGTTGCTAGAGAAAACACCGTGGACTATCCCATCAAGACACTCAGTCAGCTTCGTCCGATCCTCAAGGGATTCCGAAAGGCTGCGGGCATGACACAGGCCACGGTGGCCAATCATCTCGGAGTAACACAGCAAACATACGCCCAACTCGAGGCCAACCCCGCAACGGTCAGCATCGAGCGCCTGCTCAAAGTCCTGCGTGTGCTGGGTGTCAGCCTCGTTTTGACCCCGGCAGGCGTTGAAACCCATCAAGATGTGATGGCCCCTTCCCCAGCGTCGGCGGAAACACAGCAACGACCGACAAGGAACATCCGCGCGAAGAAGCAAGCTTCGATGGTCGAACCGACCAGCGCGCTCACCGGAACACCAGCTTCAGCCGGGAAAAAAAAACGGGCGCCCGCCAACACGGGCGCGGATAACGCCACGACCGGCAAGCGGCACCTGCCCCCCCAAGCCGTCATCAAAAAGCGGGAGAACTGGTAGGCATGGCAACGCGCGCGAGTACAAATCGACTCAACCTGTGGATGAACGGCTTGCCGGTCGGGTACTGGGAGCATGTTCGAGGCGGCGAAACACTGGCTTATTGGAACGAGTGGATCGCCGATTCTCAAGGGCGTCCCCTCTCGTTGTCCCTTCCGTTCGCGCCATCCAACGCACCCTACCGGGGCGCCGAGGTGGCAAACTACTTCGACAACCTCCTCCCGGACAGCGAAGCCATTCGGCGACGCATCGCCACGCGCTACAAGACAGGCGGAACCTCTCCGTTTCAAATGCTGGCGAAACTGGGTCGAGACTGCGTCGGCGCCATCCAAATGTTGCCCCCCGACGAGGAGCCCCGCGACCTCGAAAGCATCACGGGCCGAGCGATGAATGAAACCGACATTGCGCGACTTCTGCGAGATATACCTGTACAACCCTATCCTGCTCAGCATGAGCCGATCGACGATCTACGGCTATCGATCGCAGGCGCGCAGGAAAAAACCGCCCTGCTTCTTCACGGCGGTCAATGGTTGATACCCCAAGGCAATACCCCGACGACCCACATTTTTAAATTGCCGCTCGGCCTCGTTGGGAACATGCAAGCGGATATGCGCACTTCGGTCGAAAACGAGTGGCTCTGCTCGAAAATCCTTGCCGCCTACGGGCTGGATATAGCGCAATGTGAGATTGCGCACTTCGAAGACCAAAAAGCCCTCATCGTCGAGCGGTTCGATCGCCGGCTTTCGGAAGACGGCACCTGGATCATGCGACTACCGCAGGAGGACATGTGCCAGGCCACAGGAACGCCGGTGCTGAACAAGTATCAGGCGGACGGCGGCCCCGGCATCGAAACGATCATGGGCATTCTGTCGGATTCCGAGAGAGCCGCGGCGGACCGGCGTCACTTTTTCTCGGCGCAAATCATTTTCTGGCTATTGGCCGCGACCGACGGGCACGGAAAGAATTTCAGCATCGCGCATCGGCCGGCAAATCGATACGCCGCAACGCCGCTCTACGACGTACTCTCCGCTCACCCGCTGATCGGGACGGGCCGCAACAAAATCGCGGCCCAGAAGGTCAAGCTCGCCATGGCCGTACGCGGAAAGAACAGTCACTATCAAATTGCTCAAATTCAGCGCCGTCATTGGGTGGCCCAAGGACAACGCGTTGGATACCGTGACGACCAAATCGAAGCAATGGTCGACGACGTGACTTCTAGAACGGACGCCGCGATTTCACAGGCGGCTTCTGAGCTTCCAAGCACGTTTCCGAGCGACCTGTCCGACGCGATCTTCGAGGGAATGCGACGATTGAATACCCGGCTCCGGAATCAAGCGTGATCAGGGCACCGGTTGAAAAAAGCTGTCCGCCCCCATGGCCGCAAACGCCGCCGTTCCATCCGCACCGAAATTCCAAGTACACGGCGCGTAGTGACCGGGGGCATCGAAATACATGAACCCTTTCACGAGGGGGAACGAATATCCGCCAGGATTGGGCTTGCCTTCGATTTCAGCTTGCGCCAAGGCTAGATACGCGGATTGCACGGCCGCGCACTCCCCCGTTTCCGCGATGAGCATAGGCTTGTCGTGAGAATTGAACTCGATGTAGAAGCTGTCGAGGATCGGACCGAAGTCGTTCGCCCCGACCTTGTCGTAGCCGTCAAAGCCGATCCAGTCGACATAGTCGTCGCCCGGATAGTAGGGTAATGAATCGGCGTTCCTGCTGGAGCCCGCGGGATTCCACAGCCACGAGACATTGGTTACGCCCTGGGCCTTGAACACATCGTGGATGTGCTTCCAAGCCGCGATGTAGCCCTTGGCGCCGCTTTCGCCCATGCAATCCTGATTGTTGGTGCCCGCGGGTAAATTCATTTCCCAGTACCAGCGAATGAACATGGGGGCCCCGAACTGCTTCACTGCCTGGGCAGTGGCGATAATCAGCGGATCGTCGTTGCCCGCAGCGACGTTCGCGTTCGAATCTCCGCAGGCCCACGTCACGACCGGCGTACGCCCGGCTTTCAGATCGAACTGCATGGTCTCGTCAGGAAAGGCGGGCGCGCTACCCGATCGCCAAGGAAAGTAGTGCATATGGAGACTCAGCTTGCGGCCGATCTGGGACTCCAACGTTTCAGTGGCGCTTTCGACTTCGGCCGCCGTGGGGCCTTTGATACCTTGAGGATTCGCCCACGCGCCGAAGTAGGCGCCCGAAGCGGGCTGGGGTATGGCGGGCGAGCCCAAGCGCGATGAAGCCTGCGCCACCGCGTCGGCCGCAACCCCTGCAGTTTCGCTTCCATTGCCCCCGCCCCCTCCTCCTCCGCAACCACTCATGAGTGCGGCAAGCAGCACCGGGCCGGCGAGCATCGTTCCTTGCTTAAGCGGATTCATCTTTCCCCCTCCGTATGCGCCACAAGGGCGGCAGTGACTTAAACGGGAGGGGACGCATTTACCGTCGCAGCGGCAAAAATATTCTTCTGAAGTAAGCGATCGATTCACTCGCCGTCGCACTATGCGATTCAGCTAACGTGCGCAGAGCCAGCAACCCCGCGGCCCGATCGTCCGGGCTGTCGAGCGATTCCATCGCGGCCTTCAAATACTCAACTGCCAGCGCATGGTCCGCTCGCAATTCGGCAACCTCCGCGTCATGGTGAGACACCACGCCTTTTAGCGTCTGCATCGCTTCCCCCTGCTCCTCATCCATTGAGTAGCTTAAAAGTTGCTCTTCTACCACTAAGGAGGCGATGCGGCCCCAAGTCCAGGAAAAATCGGACATAAAGAGCCGCGACAAGCGGCTCCATGAAACGCGTCAACTTCGCTGCCCCTACTGCGGCAATACCTCTCCCCGCGTCTCCGGCGCGAACGGGATCACGAATAGGCCCACCACAAATACGACCGCGGTCAATGCAACGGGCAACCCGAGCGTATGCGTATGCAGCACAGCCGCGCCGAGCAAGAAGTTCACCCCGGCGCCGATGAACCGGCCGAACGAAGTGCAGAACGCAAACGCCGTCGCCCGCACGCGCGTTTCGAACTGCTCGGGCAGCCACAAGCTGAACAGCGCGAAATTTCCGCCGAAGAACCCCAGCGCGAACAACCACGCAATGAACGGCGCCAACCCGTTCGGCAAATAAAACGCCCAACCGAAGCTGCCGACAATCGTCACGGCCATACCGGCAAAATACACGGCCAGCGTCTTCTTCCGCCCGATCCACTCCGCCATCGGCGGCAGCGCCAGGCAGCCGAGAATCGTGCCGATCGACAACAGCCCCGTCGCGAGCGATGCCGTCTTGATCGCACCCGCCTTGTCCATGCCGGACTTCAACGCGAGCTGAATGACGGCCGAAGGCTCATACACCGCACCGGCCCACAGGCCGACGATCGCGATCGTCAACAACACGCAAGCCACCCACGTGCGGCGACGATATCCGGGGCCGAGAATCTCCTTCATCGGCTTGGCATGAACGACACGTGCCTCGGCCTTCTTCCACTTCTCCGGCTCCTTCACGCGCAACAGCACCATGATCGCGATGACGACCGGCACCGCCCCCGTCAAGAACATCGCGCGCCATCCGAAGCGCACGCCGATCGTATAGTTCAACGCGGCAGCCAGGAAGAAACCGGCGTAATAGCCCGTCTGCAAATACCCGGCGCCCATCTTCCGGCGATCCTCGGGCCATGCCTCGGCCACGTAGGTTCCGGCCAACGCCCACTCGCCGCCGATGCCGACGCCGGCCAAGAAGCGATAGATAGCCAGCGCATAGACGCTTTGAGCCGTCGCCGAAAGCCCAGTGAAGATCGCGAACGTAAAGATCGTCGCCGCCAACACCTTGGTGCGCCCGAACCGGTCGGCCAGCGGCCCCCAAATGAACGAGAGGCCCCAGCCCACGAGAAACAGCGCGAACAGGATCGATCCCGCGAGCCCGATGTTCGCGGGCGTCGCCTGAAAACCCGAGCGCGGCAGCAACTCGGTCAACGCGGGCGTCAATACGAGCGCGTAAATGAACGAATCCATCCCGTCGAGCGTCCACCCCGCCCAAGCTCCCCAAAATCCCGCTATCTGCGAACGATTGAGCGGCGTGCGTCGTCGCGCGGTGCGCGTGCTCTCTGTCGTCGAACTCATCTGACTCCTCCGGTGAATCGGTTAGAACTGCTGACACGTCTAATGACTACCTAAGCGCGAGGAATTCGCCGCGCCCCGTTTCGAGCTCCCGATGTGCCTCGGGTTTGCCCGATTTTTCGATCGAATATTTTGTATATAATATCGAGCATGATGATCGACAGCGCAACGAATCGTTTTCCCTTAGAGCCGGAGCCCGAACAAGGCCTGCCGCTTGCGGCGGTGGCCGTGGCACCGCGCACCAGTGCATCGCGCATGGTGGCCGACGCGCTGCGTGCCGCGATCGTCGACGGGCGCCTGCCGCCGGGCGCGCCGCTGCGTCAGGACGCCGTGGCCAAGCATTTTTCGGTCAGCGCGATCCCTGTGCGCGAAGCGCTGCGCCAGCTGGAAAGCGAAGGATGGACGAAGGTCGAAATGCACAAGGGGGCCACCGTTGCCCCGCTGTCGGCCGACGAAGCGCGCGAGATCTATGAAATCCGCGCGGCGCTCGAGGGGCTCGCCCTCACGCTCGCCATGGCGAATCACACCGACGAAACGCTGCGCGAAGTTCAAGCGCTCCACGAAGCGGCCGAACTCGAACGCGATCCCGCGCGCTATGTGGCACGCAACGAGGCGTTTCATATGAGCCTGTATGCCCCCGCGGGCCGCCCGCAATTGCTCGAAATGATCGAGGCGCTGCATCGGCGCGGCGAACGCTATCTACGCGTGAAGTTCGGTCTGCCCGAGCACAAGCGCGTCTCGGATCATGAACATGGTCAACTGATGCGAATGGTGCGGCGCAAAGACGTCGCCGCCGCGCAAAAGCTGATCGCGGATCATTTGCTCGGCACGGGCGAGCTGCTTTATCGTCTCTTGAGCGAGCAGACGCCGGCGTCGAATTCGCCCACGCGCAAGCGCGGCGCTGCGCAAGCGGCGCAAAACGCGCAAGCCACTCAAGCGTCGATGCTCGCGCCGAGAAAGCGCGCGAGGCGCACCAACGGATAGACGCGGCCCGCAACCGCCGCATGCCATGTATAGGAGCCGATTCGCCCGATGACCTCCGTAACGGAACAGCCGGTCCCGCGCAGCTGGACCACCTTGCGCGACGAAAAAGCACGGCGGCTCGCCGCCGTATCGCCGTGGCTCGAAGATGGGATCCTGCCGAAGGAGCGCATCGTCGACGCGCTCCAAGCACTGATTCACCCAGGCGATCGCGTCGCGCTGGAAGGCGACAACCAGAAGCAAGCCGATTTCCTGTCGCGCTCGCTGGCCCAAGTCGATCCCGAGATCGTCAGCGGCATTCATCTGCTGATCTCGAGCATCAGCCGTCCCGAGCATCTGACGCTGTTCGAGCGCGGCATCGCACGCAAGGTCGACTTTTCGTTCGCCGGCCCGCAGAGCCTGCGCGTGGCTCAGCTGCTCGAGGACGGCTTGCTCGAGATCGGCTCGATCTACACCTATGTCGAGCTCTATGCGCGCATGTTCGTGGACTTGACGCCTAGAGTCGCGCTGCTGTGCGCCGAGAAAGCGGATCGCCACGGCAATCTCTATACCGGCGCGAACACGGAAGATACGCCCACGATCGCCGAAGCCGCGGCGTTCCGGCATGGCATCGTCATCGTCCAGGTCAATGAAATCGTCGACACCTTGCCGCGCGTCGACATTCCGGGCTCGTGGGTCGACGTGGTCGTGCAGGCCGATCGTCCGTTCGCCGTCGAGCCGCTGTTCACGCGCGATCCGCGCCACATCGGCGATTTGCAGGTGCTCACCGCGATGATGGTGATCCGCGGGATCTACGAGCCCTATGGAATCACGTCGCTCAATCACGGCATCGGTTTCGATACGGCCGCGATCGAGTTGATCCTGCCAACGTACGGCGCCGAACTCGGCCTGAAAGGAAAGATCTGCCGCAATTGGACGCTCAACCCGCATCCCACACTGATTCCGGCCATCGAATCGGGGTGGGTCGACAGCGTTCATTGCTTCGGCAGCGAGGTGGGCATGGAGGCGTATGTCGCCGCCCGTCCCGACGTCTTCTTCACAGGCAGCGACGGCAGCCTGCGTTCCAACCGCGTGCTGTGCCAGTTGGCCGGCCAGTACGGTGTCGATCTGTTCATCGGTTCGACGCTGCAAATCGACGCCGACGCGAATTCGTCGACGGTGACGCGCGGGCGCCTTGCCGGGTTCGGCGGCGCGCCCAACATGGGCCACGATCCGCGCGGCCGCCGCCACGCGAGCGAGGCCTGGCTCAAATTGATGAAGGCCGCCGACGGCCCCGTCTCTCGCGGCAGCAAGCTCGTCGTCCAACTCGTCGAGACGTACAAGAAAGGCGGCGAGCCCACGTTCGTCGACGAGCTCGACGCGATCGCCGTCGGCAGCAAGAGCGCCATGCCGATCGCGCCGGTCATGATCTACGGCGACGACGTGAGCCATGTCGTCACCGAGGAAGGCATCGCCCACCTGCACAAGGCGGAGGGGATCGAAGAGCGGCGCGCGGCGCTCGCGGCAGTGGCCGGCGTCACGCCGATCGGATTGCGCGCGAAGCCCGAGCGCACCGCCGAGTTGAGGCGGCGCGGCATCGTCGCCTACCCCGAAGATCTCGGCATTCGGCGCGCGCAGGCCAAGCGCGCGCTGCTGGCCGCGCGCAGCATCGACGATCTCGTCGCATGGTCGGGCGGCCTCTACGCGCCGCCGGCACGCTTCAGGAGCTGGTGATCCATGGTGCCCGCACGCGCCGTTCGCCCAACGCATCTCGTCGAGCATGGCGTTGACGTGCCGTATGACGATCTCGTCACGCGGCTCGCGCGTTTCGCCACCGGCGCGCTGATCGAGGAAGCGCATGTCACGCCGAAGCCCGCGCTCGTCGACCGGCGCGGCAGCGGCGCGCATCGCGATCTGAGTCTGACTGTGATGGAGCGCTCCGCATATTCGCTCGAGCCCACGTTCGCCGCGCTTGCTCGTGCATCGAAAGGCAAGCGGCCGTCGGCGGCATTGCGTGCCGAACTGGCCATAATAGGCCGCGCGGGCGAAACGGACATGATGCACGCCACGCAAGGCAGCAATGCGCATCGCGGCGCCATTTGGATCGTCGGCTTACTCGTTGCCGGCGCAACGATTTCCAGCGAACTCGCGGTACCGCGCACTGGCGCCGAGGTCGCCGCGGCGATCTGCACGATCGGTGCGCAAATCGCCTGCTTTCCCGATGAGGGGGCCCCTGCCCCGGTCTCGGACAGCAACGGCTCGCGTGTGCGTGCGCGCTACGGCGTCGGCGGTGCGCGACGCGAAGCGCAGGAAGGCTTTCCGCACGTACTGCAGGCCGGTCTGCCGGCGCTGCGCGCCGCGCGGCACCGCGGGATCGCGGAGCACGCCGCCCGCGTCGACGCGCTACTGGCGATCATGACGACGCTCGACGATACCTGTCTCCTGCATCGAGCCGGCCCGCCCGCATCGGCGGCGGCAAAGCAGGGCGCGGGGGAAATATTGTCGTTGGGCGGCATCTCGGCACCAGGCGGACAAGCCGCATTCGAGCGCCTCGAATCGCGTCTGCTCGCGCTCAACGCATCGCCGGGCGGCGCCGCCGATCTATTGGCGGCCACACTTTTCATCGACAGGCTGGCGCCGCAGGGCGCCGATGGGGGAACACCAGCATGGAGCATCTGACGTTCGACTTCCCTGCGCACCGCGCCGTCGGCGCACGTGCGCATGTGGGCGTCGTCGGCTCGGGCGACCTCGAGGTACTGCTCACGCCGAGCGAGACGATGCAAGCACGCGTCGTCGTCAATACGAGCGTCGACGGCTACGCTCATATTTGGAAAAGCGTGCTCGAGCGCTTCTTCACGCGTTATGACGGAGCCGCGTCGATCGAGATCAACGATTTCGGCGCCACGCCGGGCGTCGTCGCGCTGCGGCTCGCGGAGGCGGTCGAATACTCGGATGGCGGACAAGGAGCAAGCGCATGAGCGATATCGATACAGCTGCGGTGCCCGCCTTCATCGCGCGCGAAAGCTTCATCGAACTCACGGCGCGCGAGCGCGCGCAGCACCTGCTCGATGCCGGCACGTTCCGCGAATTGCTCGGCCCGTTCGATCGGATGACGTCGCCGTGGCTGCCGATGCAAGGCATCGTCTGCCAAGCCGACGACGGCGCGGTGATCGCGCGCGGGACGATCGACGGCGAGCCGGCGGTCGTCTGCGCGATCGAATCGGCCTTCCAAGGCGGCAGCATCGGCGAAGTGTCGGGCAGCAAGATCGCCGCCGCGCTCGAGCTTGCACTGCGCGATTGCGAGCGCGGCACGATCGTCCGCCCCGTCATCGTCTTCGAAACGGGCGGCGTGAGGCTGCAGGAAGCGAATCTCGGTCTTGCCGTGATCGCCGAAATTCAAGCCGCCATCGTCGCGTTGCGTCGGCACGTGCCCGTCGTCGGCGTCATCGCCGGCATGGTCGGATGCTTCGGCGGGATGTCGCTCGCCGCCGCGCTCTGCACCCGCTTGGTCATGACGCGGCAAGGGCGGCTCGGCATGAACGGGCCGGAAGTGATCGAACAGGAAGCCGGGATCGAAGAACTCGATGCCGGCGACCGGCGCCGCATCTGGCAATTGATCGGCGGCGAGCAGCGCGTCGCGTCCGGGCTCGCCGATCATCTCGTGGACGACGATGCCCATGAGATCGGCGCCGCCGTGCGCGCGGCATTCGCCGCCGGCGTACCGTCCGTTCATCGCACCGAGGCCGTCGATCGTTATCTTTCCCTGCTTGCGAGCGTCGATCCTCGAATGATTTCGCCCGGCGACATGCGCGTGCTGTTCGGCTCGCGTGACGATCGATAAGGACTCCGAATGAACGAAGCGATTTCACCCTCCCGCGGCGAAAAGTGGCTGCGGGCCCTCGCGGGCAAGCCGGCAGGCGATGCGCCGGTCCAGTATGCCGACGCAGCACTCGGCGACGACCAGGCCCGCTTCATCGCCGTTGTGCCCGATCCCGAGAACCGCTTTCCCCGCGCGCGCGAGAATGTCATCGGCCTCGAGCAGGGATGGCGCTTGGCGCAGGCCGTGCGCGAAGTCATCGACGCCGACGCAACCGCATCGAAGCGGCGGCCCATCGTCGCCATTGTCGACGTCAAGAGCCAAGCTTACGGCTATCGCGAGGAAATGCTCGGCATCCACCTCGCGTGCGCGGCGGCCGTCGACGCCTATGCATCGGCGCGGCTCGCGGGACACCCGGTCGTTGCGCTGATCGTCGGGCCGGCGATGTCGGGCGCGTTCCTCGCGCACGGCTATCAGGCCAACCGCATCCTTGCGCTCGACGCGCCGGGCACGATGGTCCATGCGATGGGCAAGGAAGCGGCCGCTCGCGTGACTCGACGATGCGTCGAAGCGCTCGATGCCCTCGGCGAAACGATCACGCCGATGTCGTATTCGCTGACGGGCGGGTTCGCGAAGCTCGGGCTGCTCGATCAGCTCATCGAAGGCGTCGATGCCGATACGCCGACCGATGCGCACGTCGCGAAGGTGCAAGCGGCGCTCGTCGAAGCCACGGCGTCGGCGCGAGCCGGCTCGCGCGAGCTTGCTCGGCGGCTCGAGTCGGACACGGCTCGCGGTTCGCGGGCGGCGTCGATCGAGGTGCGGCGCCGTCTCGCGATGCAATGGGATGCGGTTGCCGTTTGACGGATACAGAAGATGCGCCGAAGTGTGAGAAGGACAACAAGGGCAAGCGGGAGATGAAAGCGGAGAACTTCCGAATTGCCGGGGCGTACCGAGCGCACGACTTGCTTCGACTGTGCGCGCTGCCACTGACGGAAGACCGGCCTTCGTGGCTGACTACCGCTTTCGCCGATGCGCCGTTCGCCGTCGTCCGGCGCGCCGAGGCGCCTGCCGGTTTCGTGGCGGTGGGTTTCCGCGGACTGACGCGGTCGCAGCGATATGGGATGTTCGTGGCGCACGATGACGTCTTGTCCGCCTTGTCGCCCGAGGATCTTTTGGGTCGGCCCGCGTGCCCGGGACGCTCGAGGCTAAAGGTATTGACCGCGCTCAGGGAAATCGTCGAGCGAGGCTGCCTGGAAGCGCTCGTCTGGGGGCCGACCGGCAGCGCCGGCTTCGAGTTGGCAACGGCGCGGCCTACCGTCACGGAGACGAGCGATCTCGACCTGCTCATCCGCATGCCGGTGCCGCTCACCCGAGCGTATGCGCGCTTGCTGCGCGAACGGTTGGCATCGGTCGAGCGCGATGTGGGCTTGCGCATCGATGCACAACTCGAAACGCCGGCCGGGGGCGTGGCATTGGACGAATGGGTCGAAGACAAGCCACGGGTGATGGCGCGGTCGGCAAGCGGGCCTAGTCTCATCGACGATCCATGGGCCGATAGTGTCGCTCCACAAGAGGCCCGTCGTTAATGCTTGCGCTCCTCTACCCTGGCCAAGGCGCCCAGAGTGCCGGGTTTCTGCATCGGCTCCCCAACCATCCGGTCGTCGCTTCGACGATCGACGAGGCTTCCGCCGCCCTGTCGCTCGACGTCATGGCGCTCGATTCGAGCGATGCCCTACGATCAAGCATCGCGGTTCAAATTACGCTCGTCGTGGCCGGCGTAGCGACCGCTAGGCGTCTCGTTGAGGCAGGCATCGAAGCAGAACTGCATGCGGGACTGTCCGTCGGCGCCTATGCCGCTGCCGTCGGCTGCGGATCGATCGACTTCGCCGATGCGTTGAGGATGGTGAAAACGCGTGCCGAATTGATGGAGCGAGCCTATCCGAGCGGCTACGGCCTTTCCGCCATCGAGGGTTTGACCGAGGCGCAAGTTGAGGCGCTGATCGATACGACGGCGGCAGTGCCCGGTCAACGAGTGTACGTTGCCAACGTCAACGCGCCGCGCCAAATCGTCGTCGCCGGTGCCGACGCTGCGCTCGAAGCATTCAACGAACGCGCGCGCGAGGCCGGCGCGCATCGAGCAAAACGCCTTGCCGTCAGCGTCCCATCGCACTGCGAGCTATTGCAAGAGGCTTCCGATACGCTCGTTGGCTATGCCGCGGATATTGCGTTCGGGAAACCTAAGCACATCTACATCGGCAACCGCCGGGCTCGCGCGCTGCATAAGGGCGAAGACATTCGCGAAGATCTCGCAACGAATATGCGCTATACGGTGCGATGGTTCGACGCGCTGACGACGATCATCGAGCGCGGTACGACGGTGCTCGTCGAAGCACCGCCAGGGCAAGTGCTGACCGACATCGCGCGCATCGCGTATCCCGAAATTATGGCGCTTGCAGCGGCGTCGTTTGCCGATGATCGATTGGTCGATGTGGTGAGCAGACGCGTTGCGGGTTCGCAGTAGCGAAAGCGAGAACAGCTGGGCCTCACAAAGCGAAAGGCCTCCCCAAGGGGAGGCCTTTCAACTCTCTACACCGGCGCATGAATCCTGACACCTATTGCTAACCAGCGCGTCATCTGGAAATGTACCGAGGTTTACAAACGAGGTCAACCGCGACGTGAACCCACCGCGACGTGAACCCACCGCGACGTGAACCCACCGCGACGTGAACCCAACGGACATCGCCAACTTCGAGCACATCATCGGGAAACCCCGACTTCAGAGTTACCGCAGCTATTTCAAAACCAGAAGTCCCGAAGCAACGATTGGCCTGTACATGTGGAACGGAGAACTATCGAGTTGCTTCGCAGCCCTGCTTTCGTATTTTGAAATATGTCTGCGCAACAGCATCCACATCGCCATGGCGAGCCACTACATCGGTGCCGTGAATTCGAGCGCGCATTGGTGGGATGTTGTAGCCGCTCAGTTGGGCACCCGGACCATGGAAAAGGTCAAAGCCGTGCGTGAGAAAAACGGGACGCCACGTATCCCTGCTCCTAGTGCTGACGAAATCGTCTCACGTGTCACGTTCGGTTTTTGGACGGCGGTGTTAGGGCGAGTCGATAAACACCAAGCTCACGTCATCATGCCTGCCATCTTCCCAGACCACCCGCTCAACGCTCGCCCGAACGAATGGAAAGACAGTGTCAAACGAAAGAAGGCCATCTCGTTCGCCTTCGAAATGAATGACTTCCGGAATCGCTTGGCACATCATGAGCCGCTTCGGAAGTTCGGCTCCATCAAGGACACATCGACGACACCCGCGACGCTCGTCGTAGCCGCGTCAACCGATTTGCAGAGTACGCGTTCCCGGTTCGCGCGCCTCATCGGCCTCTACGATGAGGCCATGTCATCGATAAGCGCAACCCTACATCGAGATCTACTCAAATCTAGTTGGCGCACTCGCCTGACTTTCTTGCTATCGGATCGAGGCATTGAGCGATACGTGAACACAAAATATGCGCTTTCGGATATCGCAACGACTTCCTCCTACCTTCATCAGAACTTCGCGAGAGTAGTCAAACAAAATGCGCCGGTCCGGATCCGAAGAGCCCGAAAGGCAGGCATCTTCATCCCGGAGTGACCTCAGTTATTGACGACGGGTTGGCAAATCCGCGTCGCGCCTCGGTTTTCACTACCGCTCGACATCGATACCGAGGCACGATTCGCTCGCAAGCCTGCTCTCGGCTCCGCATGTCCGGCCCGCAACGCCAGCCGCGCTATTTAATCTCGAACTCGATCTTCCCGAATCCCTCGATCGCACCGCGCACGACCCCAGGCCCTGCGGCCAGATAAAGCGGCGTATAAGAACCGGTGGTAAGCACTGTGCGCGCCGGAATCGAATGTCCGGTTTCGAGCGTTCTCGCCACGAGCCACGCGATCAAGCGCCGCGGGTCGCCGGCGGGATGGCGCGCGGCACCTTGAAAAATCGGGTGATCGTCGAAGTAAAAACTGACATGCGGCGTGCTGAAATCGAAACTGCGATCGTAAGGCCGAGTATCGCCGATCACCAGCGCCCCGTTGTTTTGCAGATCGGCCAATTGAAGCAGCGGTTCGACTTTCGGCCAGCTGTCGAATCGGCTGTCCACGACTTCGACGACGACCGACATCGTATCGATCGCTTCGATCACGTCGTCGGCTTGCTCGGCCAGCTTGTGATCGACATCCTCGGCGAAGCTGAAAGCGATCTCCAGCTCGAGCCCGATGCGGGCATAGTCGTCACGGCGAATGCCCGTGGACGCGCCGAACACCTTGGTCGCCGGAAGAGGCGCGCATTGCGGCGCGTCCGTCGGGGATTTGGCACCGATCTTATACCCGGCGCACCCGCCCAATTCATCGAGTACGAGTTGCTGCACGAGATAGGCTTCGTCGGCGCTGGCGGGCGTGGACGACGAGAGCGATGCCGCATCGATCAGCGTATGGGTGCGGCGCGCTTGCAGCAGACGCGCGGCGAGTTCTTGCGGATTGGCCATGATGTCCCTGTGCTCCTTGTTGTTCAGGCGATTCGTTTAACCGGTCGCCAAGAATACGCCGCATCGCAACTTGCGCGCCACCTCGGCCTGCATCGAGCACATTCAAACACACTCGAAAATGGGCGCACATAAAAAACCCACCCGTGCTCGCGCGACGGATGGGTCGAGACAGAAACGCGGCGCGTAACGCGCCACGGTTTTTCTTGTTGGTTCTTGTTAGAACTTATGACGAATGCCGACGCGCGCCACGGCCTGCTTCGACGTACTCGAGACGTCGTCCGCACCCGGCACGAAGGCATGATCGAGCGTGGAGCCCGTGCTGTCGCCCGCGACCTTTTGGAACGCGCCTTGGATGTAGACGTCCGTGCGCTTCGACAGGTTGTAGTCGACCATCAGCCCGAACGTATGAATCTTCGGCTTCACGCCGCCGAGCGTCGTCTCGTAGTTCTCCATCGTGTAGACGTACTGCGCGCCGATGTACAGCGCGGGCGTCAGCTGATACTTGCCATTCAATTCGAAGTTCTGGAACTTCAATGCGTTCACCGTCGCGCCGGTGAGCGGGCCTGTCGTCGGCACCAGTGAATCCTTGCTCGTGAAATAGCCCGCATCGGTCGTCGGATTGCTGATGTTGGTATTCGTGTAGACGAAGCCGGCAGTCGCGGGCCCGAACGTGTAATTGATGCCGCCGCCGAAGATGCGCAAGCGCGACGAAACGAAGTTCGCGTCGTTCGTCGCAATCGCGCCGCCTGACGTCACGCCGGGGTTGTTCGCCTGCAAGTATGCCGCGCCGACCAGCAACCCGCCGTTCTGATACTGACCGCCGAGGCTGTATTGACGGTTGTTCGAGAAGCCCGGATCGTTGCTGAAGCTGTAGGTGCCGCCGAATTGGAGGCCCGAGTAATTCGGGCTCGCGTATTTGATCGTATTGTTGACGCGGAACGAGTTGTCCGTGTTGTCGTTGTCCCAGGGGTGGGAGAACAGGTAGCCGGCCCAGTTGCCGTTTGCCGTCGTCGGCGCGAGATAGTCGACGACCGAGTCGTACTGGCGCCCCAGCGTGACCGTGCCGAAGTCGCTCGACAAGCCGACGTAAGCTTGCCGGCCGAACATGCGGCCGCCTTGGTTCAAGGCGCCGTTGCTCAGATTGAAGCCGTTTTCCAATTGGAAGATCGCTTTGAGGCCGCCGCCCAGATCCTCCGAGCCTTTCAAGCCCCAACGGCTGCCCTGGGCATAACCGCTGGTCAACTCGTAGACGTGGCCGCCCTGCACATTGTTCGTGTAATCGAAGCCTTCGTCGAGAACGCCGTACAGCGTCACGCTGCTTTGCGCGAACGCGGGCATGGCGAAAGCCGACAGCGCAGCAAGAGAAAAGAGGTGCTTTTTCATCGAATGCTCCAAGCCGGCAAGTTGATCGGAAAGATCCTGTTGTCCGGGCGACGTTCGCTTCTTGTCGTTTTTAGGCAGCCGAATCGCGCTAGGTCTCTCGCGTGCCGTTCGTCGTGACGACGGAATGAAAGGATGGTTGCACGACAATGTCGGCAAGTCCATCGCCCAACGCATAGACAACCGAGGTCGTTGCGATTTGCCAACTAACGGGGCCGCAATGGATTTTCGAGGCCGATAGCGATCGGCAAAAAGGTGCGCGTGCCCGGCGTTAACCCCGAGAACGAACTGCCGAAAGCAGTTCTACGGGCGCTACATTGAAATGCAAGTGTAAGAAGTTAGGCTATTGCTGCCTGTTTCTGCTATTGCGAGTCCGCCGGCTTGCCGGTGTCGATCTGGCAGAAGATCGCCGTGATGAACGGCCCAACGTGATGAACGATCGCCGAGCTCCCCCCCGCCTTCACAGCCGCCGCGACCTTGTCGGTCGCACCCAGAACCACTGCGCCGTAGGCGGAATCGGCAAGCAGCTTGCCGTCGCCTTTCTGGAACATCGGATCGTCTTTCTGATAGCCGACGATCGCGAAGACGCGAAAGCCGAATGCCGTCAAATCGGCGGTGTGGGTAGGGTTGAACGCATTGATCGAATTCGGCTCGACGTGCGTGGGATGCGGGTCGATCAAGCTTTGCGATTCCAAAGCGCCGATAAAATCGTGGGCGGGGCGGTCGCAATGCAGCGGTTCGTCGAGCGCCTGAGCAAGCGCCGGTGTAGACGATGTGGCGGCATAAACGGCAGTCAGAACCAGGCCGATGCGGATAGCGAGGGAGAAACGTTTCATGGTGGCGGTTGCGCTCGGGGAGGACCGAGCGGGATCACGAGTTCGGATTGGCACGTTGCACACGGCGTGCCGCATCCCATTCAGGCGCAAGAGCGGCACTTTACCGCGTTTGGCGAAGGGCCGCCCGACGCATGGGCTGGTCCGCCAACGGCCGCGGGTTCGGCGCGAGCATCAGATAGGCACTACGGTCCGCCCCGCCAACTCCCCCAGCCTGCGCACCGCTGCCTCCAATTCGCTCGTCCAACGATTGCCCGCATTCAAGCGCAGGCAATCGTCGAACGCGCCGTTCTCGCCGAATAGATGACCGGGCGTGAAACTGATCCCTTCGGCCCGCGCTTGCTCGAACAGCACACGCGTGCTGGGCATCCTCCCATCGATCTCGGGGAGTTTTGCCCAAAGCACCAGACCGCCGAGAGGATCCGTCACCTCCGTTCCCTCGGGGAAGTACCGCAAAACGGCTTCGCGCAGCGCGTGCTGCTGACTTTTCAACGCAGCCTTCAAGCGCCGCAGATGCAGCGCGTAACCGCCCGTCGCCAGCAACTCCGCGACCGCCGCTTGCTGCAGCTCGGCGGTCGCCATGCTCGTCGTGTACTTGAGCGCTTTGACGCGCTCCGTAAAACGCCCGCCCGCGATCCAGCCCAATCGCAACCCCGGACATAGGCTTTTCGAAAATCCGCCGCAAAGCAAGACGTTGCCGTGCGCATCGTCGAACGCGCGCACGGGCCGCGGCCGCGTTTCGCCGAAACACAGATCGCCGAAGATGTCGTCTTCGATCAGCGGCACGTCATGCTCGCGCAAGAGTTCCACGAGCGAGCGCTTCGCCGCGTCGCTCGGCACGCTGCCGAGCGGATTGTTGCCGTTCGCGACCGTCACCACGGCTTTGATCGGCACGCCATCGTCGAGCGCCTGTCTCAAGGCATCGACATCGATGCCCGTCCGCGGCTTGCATGGAATCGGATACGCGCGCATTTCCAGCGCTCGCAACATCTGCAGGAGAGCGAAGTAAGTGGGCGATTCGACGGCGACGACGTCGCCGGGACGAGCCACCGCCCGCAATGCCAGATTCAATGCCTCGACGCAGCCGTTCGTCACGACGAGTTCTTCCGGATCGAGCTCGCAGGCGTATCGCATGGCCTGCCGCGCGATCTGCGCGCGCAGCGCCGGATACCCGGTGCCGCGCACGTGCGAGCCGACCAGATCGCGGTGCTGGTAGGCGAGCCGGCGCAATAGCACACTGAAGCGCTCGACGGGATAAAGCGACGTTTCCGCCGAAGCCAGGTCGAGCCGAACGGCTGTGGGCGCCCCCGCAATCGCCAGATGGTCGCGGGCCTGCGCGTCGATTTCGGGCACGGGCTTCGACCATCGGCCCGCACTGCCGGCTTTCGCCTCGCCTACACCGCTTGCCCGCTTGCTGCGCCGCGCGCGCGGCGCGACGAAATAACCCGAGCGCGGCCGCGCTTCGATATGCCCGCGCGTCTCCAGCCAGCGCAGTGCCTGCAGCGCCGTCGACATGCTGACGCCATGCTGAGCCGCGAGCGTGCGCACCGACGGCAAGCGCGTGCCCGCCGCCATCGCCGCCTGTTCGATCCCGGCCCAAAGCCGTTGCGCCAATTGGAGGTACAGGGGCGTATCGTGCTCGGCGGAATCCATGGCGGTAGAAGAAGAATCGGGAAAATCTGTTATGTAACAGATTCGACCCTGTTGTGTATAGGGACGGGGCACGCGTCATGCCATCATGGGTGCACTGATACGGCACCACCGATAACTCGGATAGCACTGATAGGAGATCGACCATGGAAGCAGCAGCACTGAAATACGACTTTCGCAGCGATACGGTCACGCGCCCCGGCGCCGCGATGCGCGCCGCCATGGCCTCGGCCGAGGTCGGCGACGACGTGTTCGGCGACGATCCCACGATCAAGCAGCTCGAAGCGCGGATGGCCGAGACCATCGGCAAGGAAGCGGCCGTGTTCGTCCCGTCCGGCACGCAGTCGAATCTGATCGCACTGATGACCCATTGCGAGCGCGGCGACGAATACATCGTGGGCCAGCAAGCGCATTGCTACCGGTGGGAAGCCGGCGGCGCGGCCGTGCTCGGCAGCATTCAGCCGCAGCCGCTCGAGAACGCGGCAAACGGCACGATCCCCCTCGCCCATATCGAAGCGGCCATCAAGCCCGACGATCCGCACTTCGCACGCACGCGCCTGCTCGCGCTCGAAAACACGATCGGCGGCAAGATCCTGCCCTCCGACTACGTACAAGCCGCGACGACGCTGGCCAAGCGTCACGGCCTTGCGTGCCATCTCGACGGGGCGCGGCTGTTCAACGCCGCCGTGGCGCTTGGCGTGCCGGCCGCCACGCTCGCGCAGCCGTTCGACACGGTGTCGGTCTGCCTCTCGAAGGGCCTTGGCGCGCCCGTCGGCTCCGTGCTCGTCGGCTCCAAGGCGGCGATCGCCCGCGCGCGCCGTCTGCGCAAGATGCTCGGCGGCGGCATGCGGCAAGCCGGCATCCTTGCCGCGGCCGGCATTTACGCGCTCGAACACAACGTCGAGCGGCTCGCGCAAGACCACGCGAACGCCCGCGCCCTGGCGCAAGGCTTGGCCAAGCTGCCCGGGCTGACCGTCGCCCAGCCCGATACGAACATCGTGTTCGTCGACATCGAGCCGTCGATCGGCCCCGCGTTCGCCGCGCATCTCGCGCAGCACGGGATCGGCGTCGTGTCGATGTACGGCTCCACGCGTCAACGCTGGGTCACGCACCTCGACGTCGATGCGAACGCCGTCGATTACGCCCTCTCGATTGCTTCGCAGCTTCTGGCGCGGTAGCGACGGGCAGGGTCGAACAAACCCATTTCGCTGCACGCACGACCTATCACCATCGATCCAATGAGAAGCCACGCCTATGCAAGCCGATAATTTTTCCCTGACCGAGTATCTCCATCGAATCGACTACACGGGAACGCCGAAAGCCGACATCGAAACCGTTGCGCGCATGATGCGGCGCCAGCTCTTTTCCGTACCGTTCGAAAACCTGGACGTGCAAGCGGGCAAGATCGTCTCGCTGGTGCCTGAGGAAATCGTCGACAAGATCGTGAACCGCAAGCGCGGAGGCTACTGCTACGAAGTCAACGGCCTGTTCGCGATGGCGCTCGAATCGCTCGGCATCTCCTATCGATTTGCCGCGGCGCGGCCGATGATCTATCCGGCGCGCCGGCCGCGCACGCATATGGTGCTCGTGCTCACGCTCGGCGGCGAGCAATGGCTGTGCGATCTGGGCTTCGGCAGCTACGGCATCCGCGCCCCGATGCGCCTCGACGCCTTGGACGTCGAAATCGCCCAGGACGACGACACGTTCATGCTGAGCCTGGGCGACGACGGCTTCTACTTGCTGCGCGCCAAAGTCAATGGAGAATGGGAAAACCAATATGCCTTCGATCTTTCGTCTCAGGAGTGGGTCGATTTCGTCCCGGCCAATTATCTGAATTCGACGCATCCCGAAGCGCTTTTCGTACGAATGATCGTCGTCGTGCTCATGACGGAAGCCGGTCGTAAGATCCTGGGCGGCGACAGCTTCAAAATCGTCGCCCACGGCCGCACGGAAAAGCGTACGGTGGCACCTGACGAGTTACCCGACCTTCTCGCCCGCGAGTTCGGGTTGACAATGCCGGCCCGCACCTAGGCAATCGAGCTCGAGCGATCTGTCACAAAAGGGGGCCGTGGGTCGTCTAAGGTCGGTGGGGCGCCGTTACGCCCTCCCGCACCACTCCATCAAGACGACGACGATATGACGACCGCACCCTCTCGCTCACCCGCCGCCCCCGATCCGTTCGACGCGCTGCGGGGGAGGCTGTTCTCGGTGGCGTACCGCATGCTCGGCACGCGCGCCGACGCCGAAGACATCGTGCAAGACGCGTGGCTGCGGTGGCAGCAGAACACCGACCGCGCGGCCGTGCAGTCGGCCGAGGCCTGGCTCGTCACGATCGTGACGCGGCTGTCAATTGACCGCCTGCGGGCTGCGAAGGTCGAACGAGAAGCCTATATCGGCTGGTGGCTGCCGGAGCCGCTGGTCGAAGCGGCCGACGAACGCACGCCCGAAGCGGCCATCGAGCTGGCGAGCGATCTATCGATCGCGTTGCTGTGGGTGCTCGAACGGCTATCCGTGGAAGAACGCGCCGCGTTCTTGCTGCGCCAAGTGTTCGACCACGATTACGACGAAATCGCCGCTCTGCTCGGCAAAACCGAGGCCGCGTGCCGGCAAATGGTCCATCGCGCCTCGGAGCGCGTCCAGCAAACGCGCACGCGCTTCGACGTGCCGCCCGACGCGCACCGGCGTGTCGTCGAGAAATTCGTGGCGGCCGCGCAGTCGGGCCAACGCGATGCCATCCAAGCGCTGCTGGCCGAGGACGTGGAATTGGTAGGCGACGGCGGCGGCAAGGTCCCGGCGCTCTCCAAAGTGCTGCATGGCGCCTTTCGGATCGCCAATCTGTTCTGGGTCACGGGGAGGCGCTTCGGTTCGACCGCGGTCTACCGCCATGCGCTCATCAACGGCCAACCTGGGGTGCTGCGCTACATCGACGGCAAACTCGAATCGGCGATGGCGTTCGCGACCGACGGCGAGCGCGTCGTCGGCATCTACGCCATGCGCAACCCGGACAAGCTCGCGCACATTCCCCAATCGCTGTCGTAGCGAAAACGCAGTCGTCGTAAAAAACCGCGGGACCTGTCACAGGCACGCAAAACGCCACGTCTTGGAAGCATGGACGCCGCATAGGGCAGCGCTCCGCTTCCAACCGAAAGGCAACGCCATGACACATACCGCTCGCATCAACTATTCCCAGCTCGCGCCTACGGCTTTTCGCAATCTGTACCAGCTGTCGTCCGGCTTGCGCCGCGATCTGCTCGGACATCGTCTCGTCGATTTGGTCTTGCTGCGCGTGTCGCAGATCAACGGCTGCGCGTATTGCATCGACATGCACTGGCGCGATCTGATCAAGATGGAAGCCGACCCTCGGCATCTGAACGCCGTCGCGGGATGGCGCGAAGCGCCCTTCTTCGACGAGCGCGAGCGGGCGGCGCTCGAATGGGCCGAACTGGTGACGAACGTACCGCACACCGATCCGAGCGACGAAGCGTTCGCGCGGCTGCGCAAGCAGTTCAGCGACGAGGAAATCGCCGAACTCGGATTCGTCATCGTGACGATCACCGCCTGGAATCTGCTCAACGTGAGCTTCAGGAATCCGGTGCCGGAGAAGGTTTAAGCAGGTCGAGCAGCGAGGCGTTCGCCCCCGGCGATATCGCGGGGGCGAACGCGACGTCGAGCGTTTTCGCCGCAATCGACTCAGAACATTCGCATTATTGCCCTGTCGTCGAAAATCAGTTCGCCCCCGCCGCAACCCAATCTTTCTTTTTCATTACAATCGCACGCGTACTAAACCGCGCCCAATGCACCGGCCGCAACCGATACGCCATGCAACCATCCCACGCACGCCTGCTCGAACTCGATTTCTTCCGCGGTCTCGTCATGCTCGTCATCGTCGTCGATCACATCGGCGGCAGCCTGCTGTCGCGATTGACTTTGCACGCCTATGCATTCAACGATGCCGCGGACGTGTTCGTCTTCTTGGGGGGATACGCGGCAGCCTGCGCCTACCTCTCACTCGAAGCCAGGCGCGGCGAGCGAGCGGCACGGCAACGCTTTGCAAGACGCGCGGGCGAGCTATACCGCGGCTTTCTCGTCACGGCCGCCTTGATGCTCGCCATCAGCGCCGTCTTCGCCGCGGCGCGCGTCGATGCGCCCAACCTCGCCGCGCGCGATCTGCGCGATCTCATCGCCATGCCGGCACAAACACTCTGGGACGTCGTATCGCTCAGACGCCAGCCCTATCTCGCCTCGGTTCTGCCGATGTATGTCGGGTTCGCCCTCGCCACGCCACTCGTCGTACCGCTCGCCACGCGCAAGCCCTGGCCGCTGCTCGCCGCGAGTGCGGCCGTGTGGGGTGCCGCGGGCCAGGCCGCGAATTGGCTGCCGTCGGTCGATCAGGCATCGTGGCACTTCAACCCGCTCGCGTGGCAATTCGTCTTCGTCCTCGGCGCACTCGCGCGCTGCCAGCCGTTCTACCAGCGGATCCGGGCGGTGCGCGGCGCCAGCGCGCTCAGCGCGGCAGCGATCGGCATCGTGCTCTACCTTGCGTCGATCAAGCTCATGGGGGCGAACGACTGGCGCGCCTTCGCCTCCAAGCCCGACGTCGGCTGGCTTCGCGTGGTCAACTTCGTGGCGATCGCATGGCTGGCAGCCGAGATGACGTGCCGGGGCTGGGTCGGCTGGCTTGCGCGCAAACTCGGATGGATCAATCGCATCGGACGCGCGGGACTCGTTTCGTTCGTCGCGGGCGCGGGAATTTCACTCGTCGTCGATTCGATCCTCTATGCGCTCACCGGCGGGCGCCTGCATGTGCCGCTCGGGCTTGTCGCCGACGCCGCCGCAATCCTCGCGCTCACCGCGGCCTCCCACTTGCACGCGCGGCCGGCCCCTGCCCGCATGGCCGCCGCGGCGTCGTAACGCCGGAACATCCGAGTTCACGCTGGCGCGGCGCGCCGTGCCGTCCGCCTCAACGCGCGGACTCGCTCCAAAGGACGGTCAGTACCGTCATCAAAGCCGGGCCGATGAAAAGGCCGACGAGACCGAACGTCTCGGCACCGCCGAGAATACCGAACAACACAAGCAAAAACGGCAGGCGCGTCGTACTGCCGATCAGCCCCGGGCGCACGAAATGCTCGGCCATGAACACGACGAAGCCACCCGTCACCGCCACGGCGATGGCTCCGCCCACCTGGCCTTGCGCCACGAGCCACAGCGCCACGATGCCGAATGCGATGGGCGCACAAAACGGCACCATCGCCGCAATCGCAGTCACGAGGCCGAGTTCGGCGGCATGGGGCACGCCCGTCAAGAAGTACGACACGCCGATCAACGCCCCCTCTCCCAGCCCGACGACGACGAGGCCCGTCACGGTGCCCCGCACGGCCGCGGCCATCCGCATCGCCAGGTGCGTACCGTCGGCGCCGAAAACGCGCCGCACGGATCGGATCAGGTGCACGGACATCTGCGGCCCGGTACGCAGCACGACGAACAGCGTGAGCAGCATGAAACCGAAATGCACGACGCCCCTGACCGCGAGCGAGCCGAAGTGCTGGCCGGCCGCGGCGACATGGCTGCCGCGCAATTCCTGCATGGCCGGCGACCCCTCGAGCGGACGCGCCAGATTCGTTTGCCACCAAGCCGAGAGCTGTTTGCCGAACGGCAGTTGCTGCACGAACTGCGGCAAGGCGATGCCGTTCTGCTCGACGTCGGCAAACCAGTGCATCGCATGATGCGTCTCATGCAGCACCTGCGCGAAGATGCCCACGATCGGCAGCACGATGAACAGACCGATCACGGCCGTCATGCCGAACGCGATGGCGCTCGCGCGCAGGTGACTCTGATTGGGCGAGCTCAAGCGCTTCAGCAACGGCCAAACGAGAATCGCGATCACGAGCGCCCAGACGATGGCCGGAATGAACGACCGGATGACCCACAGCGCCAGCACCACGAGCGCGGCGTAGAGCACGAGCGTCGCGGCGCGCTGCCGGCGCTTTCCGTCGGCGGCGTCCTTGTTGGCAAGCGGAAAAATGGGCATGAAGATCGCCTTTGCGTTTGTGGGTTTCGATCGCCGACATCTTATCGAAGTTCGCTCGGCTCCCGACGCTTCGCTGTCGCCGAACGATCGCCGCGCCATTGCCGGCGTGGACTTGACGTTGACTTGACGTCGAACTTTGCAAAGAATCTGACCCGACAGACTCGATCGACCCTCATCCCGGGAGCGGCCATGCGCTTGCGTTTCGCCACATCGTCATCGTCATTGTCATCGCCGCACGGCATCCACGGCGCAGTCCGAATCGCCGTGCTAGCGGCCGCGCTCGTCTGCGCGTTGGGGGCAAGCGGATCCGTGCTCGCCGACGACGACAGCGGCAACGGCACGGCCGAGCCGACCGCCGCTGCCGCCAGCGCTGTCGCACCGCCGAACGCCGGACCCCACGCCGCGGCGGCCACAAGTGCGCCACGCGGTGCCTCCTCCGCGAAAAGCGCCGCCGCGGAGCCCACGCCCGTGCCGCCCGAAACGTCCATCGTGACGAAGCACGCGCTGCGCCTGGACGGTCGCCGGCTAGAGTACGACGCCACGGCGGGCAATCTGCTGCTGCGCGACGACAAGGGCGAGTCCGACGCAAGCATGTTCTACGTCGCCTATACGAGCAAAGCCGAGCACGGCACGCCGCGCCCCGTCACGTTCCTCTTCAACGGCGGCCCCGGCGCGGCGAGCGTGTTCTTGCTGATGGGTTCGATCGGGCCGAAACGTGTACATACATCGAGCCCGTCGGCCACGCCGCCCGCACCCTATGTGCTCGCCGACAACCCCGACTCGCTGCTCGACAAAACCGACCTCGTCTTCATCGACGCCGTCGGCACGGGCTTTTCGAAGGTCGTCGGCCGCGGCGACGGTAAGCAGTTCTGGAGCGTCGACGGCGATCTCGACGCGTTCGTGCAGTTCATCGACCGTTATTTGACCGTCAACGACCGCTGGAACTCGCCGAAATTCCTGTTCGGCGAATCGTACGGCACGGCGCGCGCGGCCATGTTGGCCTACCGGCTCGGCCAGCACGAGATCTCACTGAACGGCGTGGTGCTGCTCTCGTCGGTGCTCAATTCCGGCATGCAGGCGCCGGGCCTCGACCTCATGTATGTGCGCTACTTGCCGTCGTTCGCCGCGACCGCTTGGTACCACGACAAGCTCGGCCCTTCGAAACCGGCCGACTTGCCCGCGTTCCTGAACGAGGTGCGCGCCTTCGCGGCTGGGCCGTACGCCGCCGCGCTCGAGAAAGGCGACGCTTTGCCCGATGCGGAACGCGATGCCATCGCCAAGCGGATCGCCCAGTACACAGGGCTCGATACGCAGTATGTCCTCAGAGCGCGCCTGCGCATCTCGCCCTCGCACTTCCGCAAGCAACTGCTGTTTGGGCAAGCGCGCAGCGTGGGGCGCTACGACAGCCGCTTCGAAGGCATCGAATATGACGACGATACGTCGTCGCCCGATTATGACGCTTCCGAGCGCTACGTCACGAGCGCGTTCAACGCGGCGTTCCATCGGCATTTGGCGCAAGATCTGCACGATAGGAATGCGACCGACGTGCCCTATCGCGTCTTCAACGGCCACGTGCTCGCAACATGGGGTTGGAAGCACCGCATCTGGTGGGGCGAAACACTCAACGTACCCTATGCGGCGGCCGATCTGGCCGAAGCCATGCGGCAGAACCCGCGGCTGAAGGTACTATCGGCGAACGGCTACTTCGATCTCGCCACGCCGTTCTTCGCGACCGAGTACGACCTCGCCCATATGAACCTCGAACCGTCGCTGCGCAAGAACCTGCAGGTGACCTATTACCCGACGGGACACATGATTTATCTCGACGACTCGGCACTGCACACGCTGAGGGGCGATTTGGATCGATTTTACGACGACGCGACTCGCCGGTGACTTAAAATTTGCAATAGAAAACCGCAACTCGCACCGAATGCTATTCGCGCGGCATAAAAAAACAAACAACCGCGCGTCGCGCCTTATTCTCATATTATAAAAAATCACAGAGAAATAAAGCGCGTCTTTTTCATATCAAATTTATTCATCGCACTTTAGACCATGCTTTCGGCGCACTCGCGGGGCTCTTCGGCCGCACCGCACCGTCACGCGCTTGCCGCATCACGGACAGACCACCTTTTCCACTACCACTATTAACAGCTACACGGCCACCTTTTTGACCTGTTACGTTAATCATGCTCAATAAATCGTTGATCTTTTATTACTCCACCAATTCAAACGATGGCTCGAGACGGCAGCAAATTTCAGATCCGTTGACTCACCGCTATCCCGCGGATAAGGCGTCTCTTGGCGTTGCAATCCTAGGAGGTCAAATTGAAGTCGACATTAAAATCGAAGGGATCGGTACCAAGTATCTGCAAAACCGCCGCATTGGCATTGCCGCTGGTTGCCGCGGCACTTCCCGCTCATGCGGCCGCCGCACCGGCGGCGTGGGTCAGCACCGAAACGAGAGCGTTTCTGACGCCGCTGCAGACGAGGATGTTCGCGGCGGCACCGGAAGCGCAGGCGACGCCGGGCGAGGAAGCCCATGTCGTCGTGAGCCTGAAGGTGCGCGACATGAACAAGCTCAAGGCGCTCGGGCAGGCCGTCAACGAGCGCGGCAACAGCCGGTACCATCGCTTCCTCACGCCAACGGCATTCCTGTCCGAGTTCGCGCCCACCGAAGCACAGGTGCAGAAGGTCGTCGCTTACATGCGCAAGAACGGCTTCGTCAATATTCGCGTATCGAAGAATCGTCTGCTGATTTCCGCCGACGGCACGGCCGGCACCGTGAAGACGGCGTTCAACACACCGCTTGTCCATTTCCGCAAGGGCAACCGCACGGTCTTCGCGAACTCGGCGCCGGCCGAAGTGCCTGAAGCGCTCGGCGGCACGGTGCTGTCCGTGCTCGGGCTGCAAAACGTGACGCGCGCGCACACGATGGCGGTCCGGGGCCCGCGCACCCTAGCGAGGGCGATGGCGACGGGTACCGAAACGGGCCACTACCCGACCGAATGGCCCGGCCTGTATGGCGCCACGAGCCTGCCCACGGCCTCGAACACGACGATCGGCATCATCACGGTCGGCGGCGCGAGCCAGGCCACACAGGATCTGAACCAGTTCACCCAAGCGAACAACCTGGCGACGGTCAACGTGTCGGCCGAGCAAACGGGGGACCCGAACGGCAACTACAGCGACGACCAGGAAGGCCAAGGCGAATGGGACCTCGACAGCCAAGACATCGTGGGGGCCGCGGGCGGGGCCGTGAATCAGCTGATCTTCTACGAAGCGGACGCGAACGCCTCGGGCAACACGGGCCTCACGCAGGCGTTCAACCAAGCCGTCACCGACAATACGGCGAAGGTCATCAACGTCTCGCTAGGCTGGTGCGAAACCGATGCCCAAGCCGACGGCACGGTGGCGGCCGAGGATCAGATCTTCGCGGCGGCCGTGGCTCAGGGGCAGACATTCTCGGTTTCGTCGGGCGACGAAGGCGCCTACGAGTGCAACAACCGCGGCTATCCGGACGGCAGCACGTACTCGATCTCATGGCCCGCGTCGTCGCCGAACGTCATCTCCGTCGGCGGCACGACGCTGTTCACCTCAGGCAGCGACTGGGCGAACGAAACGGTCTGGAACGAAGGCCTCGACAGCAACGGCAAGCTCTGGGCATCGACGGGCGGCATCAGCCAGGTCGAGCCGCTGCCTTCCTGGCAGAGCTCGCTCGCGGTGAGCCCCACGCCCACCGGCCGCGCCGTGCCTGACATCTCGTTCGACGCGGCACAAGGCTCGGGCGCGCTCGTCTACAACTACGGCCAGATCCAGCAGATCGGCGGCACGAGCCTCGCCTCGCCGATCTTCGTCGGATTGTGGGCGAGGCTCGAATCGGCTCATTCGAACGCGCTGGGCTTCCCCGCCGCGAGCATCTATAGCGGCGTCCAGTCGACGCCCTCGCTCGTGCATGACGTGACGTCGGGCAACAACGGCTATCAAGGCTACGGCTACAACGCCGGGAAAGGGTGGGACTACCCGACGGGTTGGGGCAGCTTCGTCATGTCGAACCTCGCGTCCTACGTGAACGGCCACTCGTTCGGGCAATGAACGGCGATGACCGATCGTGCGACGAGCCGGCGGAGGGAGGCTAACTAAGTACGCAGGTAGCATCCGCACGGCAAGCGTCCGGCGACGTCCGCCGCGAGCCGGCCCAGCCTTTGCCTTTTTGCTGGGCCGGCTTTTCCTTTTCGTTGTACACGCAACAACATGCACGTTTTGCGCCCATGTTCGTAAAAGTCGGAGCATAATCGCTGCTTTGCGTCCTTGCCCACGACTCGTCGTTGCAGCGCCGCTCGTCCATGCCGCTTGCCATCAAAGCCTTTATCGCCCCGCTGATCGTGGCTTGCGCCATGTTCATGGAAAGCGTCGACGGGAACATCATCGTCACGGCGTTGCCGTCGATGGCACGCGATTTCGGCAGCGACCCGGTCGCGTTGAAAGTCGCGATCACGAGCTACGTCGTCGGGCTGGGCGTCTTCATTCCGATCTGCGGCTGGCTGGCCGACCGCTTCGGCGCCCGCACCGTCTTTCGAACGGCGATCGGCATTTTCGTCGTCGGCTCCGTCATGTGCGGCTTCGCCCGCAACTTGCACGTCTTCACGCTCGCGCGCTTCCTGCAAGGCATCGGCGGCGCCATGATGGTCCCCGTCGGCCGCATCATCATCTTCCGCGCCGTGCCCAAGACCGAGTTCGTGCGCGCCATGAACTACCTGAGTCTGCCCGCGATGTTCGCGCCGGCCGCGGCGCCGCTGCTCGGCGGCTTCATCACGACGTACCTGCACTGGCGGTTGATCTTCTTCATCAACGTGCCCGTCGGCATTCTCGGCATCTATCTGACGAATCGCCATATCGCCAATACGCACGAGCCGCATCCCGGCCCGCTCGACTGGTTAGGCTTTTTGCTGTCGGCCATCGGCGGGTCGCTCGTCATGCTCGGCCTTTCGTTGATCGGCAGTGGGCTCGTCTCCGATCGCACCGCCTATGAAATGACCGTCACCGGCGCACTGCTGCTCGCGCTCTACGTGCTCCACGCGCAGCGCGCCACGCTGCCCGTGCTCGACCTGCGGCTGCTCAAGGTGCCGACGTTCCGTGCGAGCGTGCTGGGCGGATCGATGTTCCGGATCGGGCTGGGCGCGGTGCCGTTCCTGCTGCCGCTCGCGCTGCAGGAAGGGCTCGGCATGTCCGCGTTTCAATCGGGCGCCATCACCTGCGCCTCGGCGTTCGGCAGCATGTTCATGCGCTCGATGACGTCGTCCGTGCTGCGCAAGTTCGGCTTTCGCACCGTGCTCATGTACAACGCCGTGTTTTCGGGCATTGCCATCGCCGCCTACGGCGCGTTCTTTCCCGGCACGCCGATCTGGGTGATGTGGGTCGTCGTGCTGCTCGGCGGATTCTTCCCCGCGCTGCAGTTTACGAGTCTGAACTCGATGATCTACGCGGAAATCGGGAGCCAGGACGTCGGCCGCGCAACGAGCCTCGGCAGCGTGGTGCAGCAGATGTCGCTCGGGCTCGGCGTGACCGTGGGCGGAATCGTGCTTCAGATCTCACGCGACCTGCACGGCCATGCGCACGCGCTGTGGTCCGACTTCTGGCCGTCTTTCGTCGTGGTGGGCCTGTTCTCGCTCGGCTCGATTCCGATCACGCGCCGGCTGGCGCCCGATGCCGGCGACGAAATCGCCCGCGGTTCGCGCGGATAGCGCCAAGCCCGGTTCGCGCGGGCAGTACCCGGCACCGGCCCGCGCCGATCTCCCCCTAGCCGGCCCGCAGTGCCAACACGCCTACCCGCTTGCCACTTCTTGCCTATAGTCCGCGTCACTCAGGCCGCGATGCTCGCACCTTCAGCGCCCACGCCCGCATAGCCGCGCACCGCTTCGACGACGATCGTCGCCAGCTGCTCGACCGGCGCCGTGGCGGCGCTCGAGGCGCGCAGCAGCGAAAGCCCCAGCGACGGCAGCGGCGGCAAGCCGTAGTCGGCCGGATCGAGCGTTCGGACGGTGGAAGGCAGACCGTACGGCGTACGCACGGTCATCCCGAGTCCCGCCGCTGCGGCAGCCCATAAACCGGCGAGGCTTGGGCTCGTCAACGCCACGCGCCACGCGATGCCCGCGCGATCGAGCGCGTCCGTCGCGAGCGAGCACAGCATGCAGCCCCCGTCGAACAGCACGAGCGGCAGCGGCTCGCCAGAATCGGGCGACCATTGCAGGGCATCCGATCCGATCCAATGCAGCGGCGGCTTCGCCACTTCGATGCTGGCGCCGGCCGCGCGCCGCGCCTGCAGCGAAAGATTGAGATCGTCCCAGACCAGCGCGAGGTCGAGTTCGCCCGCATCGAGCCGCTCGGTCAAATCGGCGTTGCGCGCGACCCGCGCTTCGATGCGGACCTTCGGATGCGCGCGGGCGAATCGGCCCAGTACGCCCGGAAGCAGCGACTCCCCGAAATCCTCCTGCAATCCGAGACGCACCCAGCCTTCGAGATCCGTGCCGCGCGCCGCGACGACAGCCTCGTCGTTAAGTTCCACGAGACGCCGCGCGTAGCGGAGCATGACTTCGCCGGCATCGGTCAACCCCAGGCCTCGGCCCGCTTTACGGAAGAGCGGCGCGCCCACCTGCTCCTCGAGCTTTCTGATTTGCGCACTGACCGCCGAGGTCGAGCGCCCGACGCGGTCCGCGGCTTTGGCGAAACTGCCCAGGTCCATGCCCGTGACGAAACTGCGCAACGCCGCCACGTCGAAGTTCGTTTGACTCATTGCCCGCTCCAATCATCCTGAATTTTCGAACGATCAATTCTAAATAATCTGATTTTCAGGATGATCATAGGATGCGAGACTGCTTCCGTCAAACTTCATACGGAGCAACCCATGGACACGCAATATGTCGTCAAGGCGCCCAGGAAGGCGCTCGGCGCCTCGCATCGGTGGAAGGTGCTTGCTGTCGGCGTTGCCGCGAATGCCGGTTTTTCGGCGGCGGCCGCCGGGATTCCGACAACTGCCATTTGGATGCGCACGGGCTACCACTTCGACAACGCGCAGCTCGGCATGGCACTGGGCGCGACCGGTCTCGGCATCGCACTGTCGGAACTGCCGTGGGGCCTCGCAACCGACCGCTTCGGCGACCGGCCCGTGCTCATCGCCGGGCTGCTCGGAACCGCGCTCGCGCTGCTGTCGATGGCGCTGTTCGTCGTGCCTTCGGCCGCCTCGATCCCGGCCTTGCCCCTGCTCGCCGCCGCGATGGCCTTGGTCGGTTTGCTCGGCGGCAGCGTCAACGGCTCCAGCGGGCGCGCCATCATGAGCTGGTTCAAGGAAGGGGAACGCGGGATCGCCATGAGCATCCGGCAGACCGCCGTTCCGCTCGGCGGCGGGATCGGGGCCTCGCTGCTGCCGTGGCTGGCTTCGACGCACGGCTTCGCCGCGGTTTATAGCGCGCTTGCGCTGCTGTGCGCGGTGCCGGCAGCCTTCGCCATGCGCTGGCTGCGCGAGCCGCCGTTTGCGGTCACCACCGCTTCCGGCTCAGGCTCCGGCTCGGTGGCGAAGCCCGCTGCCGCGGTACAACGCAGCCCGCTCGGCGACGTTCAAATCTGGCGCGTCGCGCTCGGGATCGGTGTGCTTTGCATGCCGCAGTTCGCCATCCTGACTTTCGCGACCGTGTTCCTTCACGACTTCGGCCGCCTGGGCACCGCAGGCATCAGCGCGACGATGGCCGCCGTGCAGGTCGGCGCAATGGTCATGCGGGTGTGGAGCGGACGTCATACGGACCGCCGCGGCAACCGGCGCGGCTACATGCGCGGCTCGACGATCGTCGCGGCCGCCTCGTTCGCAGCGCTTGCCGGGGCGGTCGGGCTGGGGCACAGCATGTCGATCGCTGCGATCATCGGATTGATCGTGTTCGCCGGCATCTGCGTCTCTGCATGGCACGGTGTGGCGTACGCTGAACTTGCGACGCTGGCCGGCCCGGCACGTGCCGGTACTGCGCTCGGCATGGCCAACACCATCGTCTATGTCGGGCTGTTCCTCGTGCCGCTTTTGCTGCCCCATCTGCTGGCAGCAAGTTCGTGGGCGGTCGTTTGGCTCGTGGCGGGCTTTGTCGCGCTCGGCGTTTATCCGCTGTTTCCGCGGGCGCGATGATAGGGCCGGCATGGAGTGTGATCACGCTAACCGCACTCCGCAGCCCCTCCCGACTACAGGGAAACTTCTGCCGTGACCGCTTCCCGCGGCGCAGTCAAACGCCCGTCTTCTCGAACAATGAGTCCCGCCCCCTCTAGGATCGCGACGTCTTCGTGTACATGCTTGTAATCGCGATCGAGTTCGCGCGCCAACGCCTTGACGCTATCCGCACCTGCACGGTGCAGGTAGCGTAGCAACTCCAGTCGCTTCGGCGTCAGTGCCGTCATCATCTCTTCCAACGAAAGAAACGTTACGTGCCGCTCCTCGAAATCCTCGCCCGCCATTGCCCGCTCGAAAGCGGCCGAGAAGCGCCGCCCCATGTCCCTATTACTACCCACGTGGACATTCAACTTGCCTATCTGCTCGGGGGTCGTCACGCGACCGATGCACGCTGTGGCCTCTGCGAGTGCCCGGCGCAGAGCCGGTATCGGTTCGCCAGCGTCAGCCTCGATGGCCATTGCGATTTTCTCAATATCGTGGATCGTCGGTCTTTCGACCATTTCACTCTCCCATCTCACACAAGAGGCTTTGTCTCCAACTATCACGCTGGCACGAGCCGCACATATTGGGGTCACCGGAGAACACCTTGGCGCTTTGCTTCCGATATAGGACCAAGTAACGCTTATCGCACCGCAGCAAGTGCAGGCGCGACCGCACTCGGACAGAGACCATCGCTCCCATTAGGCAGCTGTCATCGTTTCGCGACGCTCGATGTCCCCTGTACCGAGCCGGTGTACGCTTCCGCATAGAGTTATAAAAACAAAAGCACCCTAACCCACCCGATGACGCCGCTCCCGCTCGCCGCTGCCCGCACGCTCCATCTTGCCGCCCAAGGGCTCCTTGCTCCTCCGCGCCGCAAGGCCACGAAGGAAGACGTGCTGGCCGCGATCCAGCGCATGGCGCAATTACAGATCGACACGATCCATGTCGTCGCGCGCAGCCCGTATCTGGTCCTCTTCAGCCGGATCGGCCCTTACACGCCGCAATGGCTCGACGAGCACTTGGCGGAAGGCCGCCTATTCGAGTACTGGTCGCACGAAGCCTGCTTCGTTCCGATCGAAGACTACGGGCTCATGCGCCACCGGATGCTCGATCCCAGCAAGATGGGCTGGAAATACGCGGCCGACTGGCACCAGCGCCACAAAGCGGATATCGATCTGCTACTCGAACACGTTCGCGATAACGGACCCGTGCGCGCGGCGGACTTCGAGCGCGAGGCGGGGACAGGCAACGGGTGGTGGGATTGGAAACCCGAAAAGCGCCACCTCGAAGTCCTGTTCACGCTTGGACATTTGATGGTGGCCGAGCGGCGCAATTTTCATCGCGTCTATGACGTCGCCGAGCGCGTGCTGCCGAATTGGAGCGACATGCGCGATCTACCCGCCGCCGACACGGTGCTGCCTATTCTCGTGGCGCGCACCTGCCGGGCGCTGGGCGTCGCGCGCGGCGATTGGATCGCCGATTACTACCGGATCGAGCGGCGCAAATACACGGCTGAACTCCATGCATTAGCCGATCTCGGCGAGGTGATCCCAGTCCGCGTCGAAGGATGGAAAGAAGACGTGTTCGTGCCGATCGAGTTGGCACCCTTGATCGACGATGCCGCGCAAGGCCGCTTGCGCTCCACGGTCACGACGGTGCTCTCCCCGTTCGATCCGGTGGTATGGGACCGCAAGCGCGCGACCGTGCTATTCGACTTCGATTACGCGATCGAATGCTATACGCCGGCGGCCAAGCGCAAGTACGGTTATTTCTGTTTACCTATTCTGCATCGAGGGCGATTGATCGGACGCGTCGATGCGAAAGCCCATCGCGCACAAGGCGTGTTCGAATTGAAATCGCTCCATCTGGAGCCGGGCGTGCGCGTAAGCGCATCGCTGCTTGCAGATTTACGCCGCGCGCTCGCGCGCTGTGCCGATTGGCACGGCACGCCGCAATTGGCGATCGGATCGGCACCGCGGGAGATTGCCGAAGCGCTGTTGGCCGTACAGTGACCGGCCCCGAACCGCGCAGCGCAGCGCAGCGCAGCGCAGCGCAGGAACGCTACATGCTCCCGCACCACTGCAAGCTTCCATCGGGAACCGGGAAACCGGGCTATCTGCACGCGGGAGGTCGAGCATGAGATTGCACATGAACAGGTACGCCGCCGAGGCGGTCAAGGAGACCCTGGTCGACGAGATCGTCGGCACTGAGTCGTTGGACGTCGCGCCGCCGGACAAAGGCGCTCCGCCTGCGCCGACGGTGTCGCCGCTACGTCCCATGAACGCAGTGATGCCGACAGGTAACGCACGAGCGGTGCAGACCGCGGAAGTCACTGCGGTGGAAGCGTTAGGCGAGCGGCAGGCGTTGTCCTGTCTAAGAACGTTGCAGACGTTCTCGTACTCGGTGAACCTGCTGTTTTGCCGCTCGGACGTGTCCTACTACATCACGCTGTCTCAGGAAGGAACACTGTGGCGCGCGCTGCATGCGACCGAACTCGATGCGGCGGAATCCGCATTTCGGAATTTCGAGGACCAGGCGGTACGGCTCGCCGACGTGGAATTGAGGCACCAGCAGCTGGAAGCGCAAAACGAGCGCGCCGAGGCCATGATCGCGGCCTCGGAAGCGCAAGCGGAGCAGTTACGCCAGGATCTCGAGCGCCATGCGGAGCAGACTCAGCTCGTCAACAGCCGTCAGCAGTTGGCGCGGAAGGACATCCAGCAACTGGAGATGCAGCGCGTGGCATCACAGGCACGGTTGAACAAGGCGATGCGACAGCTTCACCAACTGTCTGTCACAAGCAACGAACGTATCCCGCATCTGACCTGCCGCCGCTCGGAGAGCTAGGCGGGCTTCGACGCCGTTCGAAAGATTGCCCATTGCTGGCGGATCGAGTCCAATCCGCCGGTGCCGGTGCAACGGTCGCAACGGCGAAAGCTCGGCTAAGCGCAAAAAGAGCCGATCAAGCGAGCGGACTCACTCCGATCAGCCAGCGATGCAGCGCGAAAGCGAAGATCGCCCAGGCGATCAAGCCGACGATGACGACCTTCGCATCGCCCGAAACCGTGCCCGTCGGATATTGCACCCCGGCCGCTCGATCGCGGCTGCGCGAAACGATCGCGCCGACGGCGCCCCAGACGAGAAAGACCCCGAACAGCACAATCGCATTGAGCGTCCCGTTCGCCAGCAGATGCCCGAGCGCCCAAATCGCGACGCCCACCATCATCGGGTGCCCGATCATGCGCTTGATCCGATTGCCGGGCACGTAAGCCGCGGCGATCAGCACGAATGAGATGAGAACCAGCAATGCCGTCAGGTGCCGAATGCCCAGAGGCGGCATCCACAGCACCATCGGCGTACGCCTCGCCACACCGTAGCCCCAGACGATCAGAACGAAACCGACGATCGAGGCAATGGAATAAAGGCCCTTCCAGCCCTGCTCCCCGAGCCGCGCGACCTGCGCATCGCGCCACGACGGCGACACGAGCCGTATCGAGTGCACGCCGATGAAAATCACCAAGCCCAGAATCAGTATCGCCACGTAGAACTCCTTGTTATTGACTACTGTCGTTCCGTGCCGCAGAGAGATTCCGCGGGCGCCGCGCGGCGCCCGCTATGCTTTCACGCGTCGAAGCGCGTCAACATGATGGCCATCATGGCGCCGCCGCGATCACCTGCGCCATAGCCGCCGTCAACTTCTTGGCATAGGGCACATGCAAGAACTCGTTCGGGCCGTGCGCGTTCGATTTCGGGCCGAGCACGCCGCAGACGACGAATTGCGACTTCGGAAAACCTTCCTGCAATACGTTCATCAACGGAATCGTGCCGCCTTGCCCGATGAACGCGCAGTCGGCGCCGAAGTAGTCGCGCGAGGCCTCGTTGACCGCCGCTCCCAGCCACGGTGCAAGCTCGGGCGCGTTCCACCCGGAGGCGGCGGCATCCGGCTTGAACGTCACCTTCGCGTTATAGGGCGGATCGAGTTCGAGCAAGGCTTTCAGATCGGCAACGGCGCGCGCCGCGTCGACGAGCGCGGGAATGCGCAGCGACAATTTGAACGCCGTCCGCGGACGCAGCACGTTGCCCGCGCTCGCGAGCGGAGGCAGCCCTTCCGCCCCCGTGACCGACAGCGAAGGCCGCCACGTCCCATTGAGCAAGGCCTCATAGGGATCGGTGGTGACCGGCAATACGGGCTTGCCGTCTTGCCCGCATGCCCAAGGCGAACCCTTCCATACCTCGTCGCCCAGAATTCCCGCCGTCGCACGCGCCTCGACCAAGCGGCTCGGCGGAATGTCGCAATGAAAACTCGACGGCAGCAAGTTACCCGTGGCCGAGTCCTCCAGCCGTTCGAACAACTGACGCATGATGCGGAAGCTGGACGGCACGATGCCGCCGAAACCGCCCGAGTGAACGCCCTCGTCGAGCACGTGCACTTCCAGCGACCCGCCTACGAGACCCCGTAGCGAAGTGGTCAGCCAAAGCTGATCGTAGTTGCCGGCGCCCGAATCGAGGCACACGACGAGGCCGACGTTGCCGAGCCGCTCGCGCAGCGCATCGACATAGGGGAGCAAATCGTAGCTGCCCGATTCTTCGCAGGTTTCGATGATCCCCACGCAGCGCGGCCGTTCGATACCTTGCGCATCGAGCGCCGCCAGCGCGGTGAGGCTCGCGTAGATGGCATAGCCGTCGTCCGCTCCGCCGCGGCCGTACAGCTTGCCGTCCTCGAACTTGGGCGTCCACGGCCCTAGATCGCGGCGCCATCCGTCGAACTCGGGCTGCTTGTCGAGGTGGCCGTAGAGCACCACCGTGTCGGTGCTGCCCGAGCGGGTTGCCGGCGTTTCGAAGAAGATGACGGGCGTACGCCCGGGCAAACGGACGATCTCGAGCTTGAGCCCTTGCACGCGCTGCGCTTGTGCCCACGTTGCCGCATCGGCAACGACACGCTCGAGGTATCCGTGCTTTTCCCAATCGGCGTCGAAAGCGGGGCTCTTGGCGGGAACGGCAATGTAGTCGGTCAGCGCGGGGACGATCTCATCGTTCCATTTGCGCTCGACGAATTCGGTCAAGGCGGCGCGGTCGATCGAGGCATTTTGCTGCTGCGCATCAAGTGCGGTCATGGCGGTCGGCTCTGGCAGTCAAAGCGCACATGATAGTCCTGATTAGTCCCAATCAAGAACCGGGCGGGCACGGCCGAAAAAACAGGCAAGCGCAAGCGGTTCGTAGGCTGCCAAGCAAAGAATCGCAGAACGCGCGACAATCTGTCACACCCCTCCCTAGAGGTCAGCACCCTAGAGGTTCGCATCATGTTGGATCGAATTGCCTTACAGGTCGTCGAGGTGGTGTTTGCGCTGGCGATCTACTTTTTGCCGGCGATCATCGCCGATCATCGCAAACGCCAGGACATCCTCGTCCTCGCACTGTTCAACGCGTTGATGGGCTGGACGATCGTGGGTTGGCTCATGGCGCTGTACTGGGCGCACCTGCCGAATCCGCCGGCGCACCTTGCGCGCGACGTCACGGCAAAGCGCAAGCTGCTGCGTATGACGGCTTTTTCCACGGGCTTGATGGCCCGCGTCAACCAGCGCGCCGCCAAACACCGCGAAGCGCACCGCTAGCGCGGTGCCTGAAAGGGATTAAAGCTCAAGCGGTAGTGGGCTTCAGCACGCTCTGGACGAACGGCACGCCCGCGGCCACCGAACCGGCAACCGTCCCGGCCATCGCAGCGGCATAGCGGCGGACATGCGCGAGACCCGGTGAAATCGAACGCGGCTCGCTCCCGAGCGCCTCGCGCTCGAACATCTCTTGCCGGAACTCGCCGTATTCGTCGAACCATTGACATAACACGCCACCGCCCGTGACGGCCGTGACCGTCATACGTGAGCCGCCCATCTTCAGCGTCACGACATCGCCTACGCAAAACTGCTCAACCGGGTCACGAGTAGCGGTCGCCATATGTACTCCGTCGCAAAGCATCAAACCGTCAAAAACGGGTGGCAATCCAATTGTGCGGTAGCGAACGGAACGGAAACACCGAAACCACTCGCTCATTCATTACCTCGCAATAACGCAGAGGTCAGAGAGAGACTAACAATAGAATTTTTATTCTACAAGTGATTTTAGGGAAAACATGGAGAAAGAATATTAAATCCAACCACCGAGATCGGGTGAATCAACCCTATCCCGGCCACGGGAAATCGACTTCCAAGTTTTTAGGGCCAGAACTACATTAAAATGCAACAATCTTACTTTTCAAATTCACGGGCATGCGCCCCGGCGCCCGCTCATGCTGGGCTTCACGAAGGCAAGGGCGAGCGGCTCGTGGCCCTCCTTGGCCCTCCTTGGCCCTCCTCATACGAACGGTATGACAGCGATATAGCGCAAGCCGTTCATTCTTTTTGATCGAGATCAATTCCGCATTGCATCATTATCGGATTCGTATAACCACAAGCCGATAAAATCACTCCGGGAAAATGAAATCGTTTTCTATTCATAGACCCTTCACCCGGCCCTTCATTCATCCTTAAATTACCGGTTCACCTCTAAATCGCCACGACCACTTCGGTAAGATAGTCGCGGCGCACCGGGCGGCCGATCGGTTTTCAGTCTTGGGCTTCAAGCGCGGCGCAGGCACGGCGCGAGCCCACGACGATCAGCTTCATCGTCGCGCGCGTAGCGCCCACGAACAGCTTGCGGGCCGCGCGCTCGTCGAATTCGTCGAAATCGACCTCGGTGAGCACCACGCACGGTGCCGACTGCCCCTTGAAGCGATAGATCGACTCGAGCAGGACGTCCCCTTCCCGATATTCCGGATTGCCGAATAGATCGTACTTGCCCGTGAAGCTGCGCAGCCGATGTGGCCCCAAGTGCTCGAGCGCCGTCAGTAGCGAGCCTTCGCGCCCCCGAAACGAGAGCACGGCGATGTCTTGCTTGCGAAACCCCAGCGAGAGCGCCTGGGTGATCGCGCGCTTGGTGGCATCGACGACGGCCTCTTCGTGCGCTCCGTCATAGGAAGTGAAGGATATCTGCGATCCGTCGAAGGGGCTGCCTGCCGTAAGCCCGGACGCGCGGGGCACGGCCGCGCCGACCTTCTCGCGCACGAACTCGAGGATGTCGCGCGGGCTGCGATAGTTCGTCGTCTCCGTCAGCACCGTCCATCCCGGCAGCGCGACGGGTTCTCGCATGTAGAGGTTTTGCAGCGGATCCTCGAGCCACCACCAGGCGCCATCAGGCTTCACGAGACGCGCGAGGGCCTCCACCCACGCCTCCTGAAAATCCTGCCCTTCGTCGACGATCAACACGTCGAACTTCCATCGCTCTCCGATCGGCGCGCTCGCGAATGCCGCCTCGAGGCGGCCGAAGACATCGGTGGCGCGAAAATCCTGCACCGCGCCGACGTCGCGCGCGACCGAATCGCAGAGCTGGTGGTAGTTCGCGATGCGCGCGCCCTCCGGCGCGACGCGCGAGATATGGTCGGCGAGCGGCCGATTGAAGCAGACGTACAGCGCGCGCTTGCCCTTTGCCGCGGCGTCTTTCATCACCTGCACGGCCAGCTGGGTCTTGCCCGAACCGGCGGTGCCGATCACCCGCAGCCGAAACGGCTTGAACTCGAGCCGGCGCGCCCAGGTCGCCAATCCGCCCGAGAGCCGCGTGACGAGCGTGCCCGCCTGCCCGACGAGCGCGCTCGTGTCGGGCGTCAAAGCCAATTCGTCGGCCAGAAAATGATGGATCTTCGCCGAGCAAGGCTGCTTCGGCTCGTCGGCCGGCAATGCCCCTAGGATGACGGACGCGAGGCGGTCCTTGCGGGTCGCATCGACGATGCTTTCGGACGGCACGCCGGCAATCGCGGCGTTTTTGACAATGTAATCGGGACAAAACAGCAGCGCTTCGATACAGTACGTGCCCGCGCCGAACGCCGCCGTGAATCGCCGATGCAGATTTTCGAGCGTCCGCGCCAGTTGAACCGAAACGTTGCGCTCGGTCTGCAGGTACACCTTGACGAGGCCTTTCGGGGTCTCGCGCAGGAAGCCCGCCTTTTGCTCGACGAGCATGACACGGCCCGCCGGGCTCACGATGACGAAGTCCGCTTCGCCGAATACGGAGAAAGCCCGATTCAGGCGTGTCCAATGCACGCCGTGATACACGGTGTAGTCATCGGGCAGCGCCGCCTCGAGCAACGCGAGCGTTTCGCGTTCGCGCTCGGCGGCGCCGGTTGCGGCTAGATTCTTCCAATCGTCGGGAATAAGGCGTGCCATGGCGGGCTGATCCTCGCTTTGACGTTTTTAATTCGGCGTATTGTACAAACCGCGCGGCCCACGCTCATGTAGAGATTGATGCCGCATTCTTCTGGAGGAACGATCAAATGCTGAAGATTTGGGGCAGAGCCAACTCGGTCAACGTACAAAAGCTGCTCTGGTGCTGCGACGAGCTGAGCCTGCCGTTCGACCGCGTCGATGCCGGCCTGCAGTTCGGCCGGGTCAACGACCCGGACTATCGGGAACTCAATCCGAACGGCCAAATCCCCACGCTCGTGGACGGCACGTTCGTCTTGTGGGAATCGAATTCGATCCTGCGCTATCTCGCGATGCAGTACGGCGCGTCGAGTTCGCTCTACCCGGCCGAACCGAAACTGCGCGCAAGCATCGACCGCTGGCTCGATTGGTCGATTTCGTCGCTGGTCCCCGCGGAACGCCCGGTGTTCCTGACGCTCGTGCGCACGCCGCCCGAGCAGCGCGACATGGAGGCGCTCGCCGCCAACGTGAAGACGCTGATCGCGCGCTGGAAGATCGTCGACGGGCACTTGCAGGGACGCTTCCACCCGGAGGGAGATCGTTTCACGATCGCCGACATCGTCCTCGGCGCATTCGCGAAACGCTGGTTCGGCGTGGAAGGGATCGATCGCCCGCCCATGCCCAGCCTCGAGCGCTGGTATCAGCGGTTGACGCAGCGGGCCGCGTTCAAGAAGCACATCGATCTGCCGCTGACCTGAGGACACGGGCAGCCGTAGAGCGTAGATCGGGCGGCGGGCGACGGACACTGACCGTTGCGCAACGCTCGGTGCTCAGCGGTCAACGGCGCAACCCGGAGATCACGACTGCCTGCGGCGCTCTTCGGCGCGCGCGAGCAACGTGTCGAGCAGTTGCAATTGCACGGGCTTGGTCAGATGCTGGTCGAAGCCCTCGCCGAGCGAGCGCGCAACATCGCTTTCCTGACCGAACCCCGTCATCGCCGCAAAGCAGGCGCCGCTCAGCGCCTTCGTTCGCTTCAACTGACGCAGTACGGCGAAGCCGTCGGCACCCGGCATCGCGATATCGATGAGGGCAACGTCGATCCGTTCGGCGCGTTCGGCGGCATCGAGCGCCTGCGCGCCGCTGTAGGCCACCTGCACGCGATGCCCCTTCATGCGCAGCAGCATCGCCATGCTGTCGGCGGAGTCGCAGTTGTCGTCGACCACGAGCACCGCGAGCGTTCCGAGATCGTTACGCTCGCGCGTTTGCCCGGTCATGCCTTCGTCGTTCGCGGCGTCTTGCACCGCGAACAGCGGCAGCCTCACCGTGAACGTCGCCCCGCGCCCGAGGCCTTCGCTCGACGCCTCGACCGAGCCGCCGTGCATCTCCACGAGCCAGCGGCACAGCGTAAGGCCGATTCCAAGGCCGCTCTCCTTGCGCTCGAACCGGTTGTCGGCCTGCACGAACAGATCGAAGATCGAATCGATGGCCACGGCATCGATGCCGCAGCCGTCGTCCGATACGCGCACGCGCGCGAATGTGCCGACCTTGTCGATTTCGATGCCGATCCGCCCGCCGTGCTCGGAGAACTTCGATGCATTGTTGAGCAGACCCTGCACGACTTGCACGAGCCGCGTTCCGTCGCCGTTCACGACGATGCCCGTCTGCGGCACATGCACTTCGATCGCTTGCTGGCGCGAAACCACATGCGGACGAATCATCTCGATCGCGCGCACGACGATATCCGACAGCTCCACGGGCTCGAGGCGCAGCGCCACTTTTCTAGTGGTGACGCGGCCGGCGTCGAGCAAATCGTCGACGAGACGCGTCAAATGGGAAATCTGGCGATCGATCATGTCGCGGCACTGCCGCAGCGTCGGGCTGACGAGCGGCTCCAGCATCATCACGCTGAGCGCATTGCTGACAGGCGCCAGCGGGTTGCGCAACTCGTGAGCGAGGGTCGCCAAGAACTCGTTCATGTGCTGGCTCGCGGCTTCGAGTTCGCGTAGCCGCTTACGCTCCGTCATGTCGCGCGTGACTTTCGCGAAGCCGCGCAGCCGCCGGCCGTCGTCGCCCGATGCGTAGACGGCCGTGATCACGACGTTGGCCCAGAACATCGTGCCGTCCTTGCGCACGCGCCAGCCCTCGTCCTCGACGCGGCCCGTTCGCGCGGCCGTGGCGAGTTCGGCCTCGGGCGTGCCCTTGGCGACGTCGTCAGGGGGATAGAACATCGAGAAGTGCTGCCCGAGCACCTCTTGCGCGGCGTAACCCTTGATCTTCTCGGCACCGCTGTTCCAGCTGATGATGCAGCCGTCGGTATCGAGCAAGTAAATGGCGTAGTCCTGAACCGACTCGAGCAGGATGCGGAGCCGTTCTTCAGACGTGACCACCGGTTCGGGGGGCGGCGGCGAGAAAGTGTGACTGTCGCTGGCGAAGCTATCCGGACGCATGACGGCGGCGTATGTTCTTTGGAAAAATGCGACAGAGGATTGCCGCTGGAAACCCACCAAAGCACAACGCATGCCTACCGCATCGAAACGCCCGCGCGAGCGAGCGCGGGGCTTCACCGGCGCAGGCCGCGCGAAGCGGGCGCCGTCGACTTAACTCATTCGAGCGAAGCATCGCACCACTGCCTATCGTTGCGAGAGCAACTTTGACAGTGGCTTTTGCAAAAACTGCCGCGCGCCCGGGACGCGCCTCACCGCTAGCCGATGGCCCGCGCCGCCACGGCGTCCGCGAGCAGCGACACGATCTGCTCCGGCTCCGCAGGCTTTCTCATGAAGTGGTGAAAGCCCTCGCCGATACTGCGCAGGCGGTAGGCGTCGTCGGCATGCCCCGTCAGCGCGAGCGCCACCGCGGGCGATCGATCGTTGCGGATTTCGTCGTCCCTTAGCCGCTGGATCAGGTAAAAACCGTCCATGGCCGGCAAGTCCAGGTCGCACACGACGGCATCGGGCGCCAATTGCAGCACGGCTTCCACGCCTTCCTCGGCATCGGCGGCGGCCACGACGCGCGCGCCCTCCGCTTCGAGCATCATTGCAAGCGACTCTCTGCTGGACGGGTCGTCTTCGACGACGACCACGGTCACTTGTTCGAGTCTCATCAGTCCGTTCATACCCGTTGTTGTCGCTATCGATACATACGCCAGCCCCTCGGACCGTTTCACCCTCGCAGAAGTTGCATGCGAGCCGTCAAACGCTACCGGTGCACATCGTTCGACATGCAAGAACCGGAGACGGGGCGGACGATACCACGCCGTTAAGTTACGACGATGACGATCGCGATGCGAGTCGCCGGCACCCGAACCGACGCGGATGGCGCGTATGGGTGGTGAATTGTCCGAGATGGCCGTGGCGCCGGCTCGCCATTCCCCCCTCGCCGCCCCGGCCGCGCAAAAAGCAAGGGATTGACGCCGCTCGCGGCTCGTATATGCTGAAAACACGGCTTTGCGCGTCTTGCGTGCAATGCAGATGTTTGCATGCCGTGAAAGCAAACCGGTAAGACGCAAGCAAGGCCTCGTGGCGTTTGCATGCGCGCATCGTTTCATCCGCGCGCGGTGCAGCCCACACGTTCACGTCGCCAATCGAGTGTCATCGTGAAAGTCCAAGGCCATTTGTCGTACCGTTGCATACGCCGGCGCAATCTCCCCGCCACGCGCGCCCATCTTGCCGCACAACGCGACGACGTCGCGTCGCTGTTGCCCTAGCGCCTCCCGCCCGGTATCGCCCCTTGCCGTTTCGTCGCACGAACGATGCACCGCCCGGCACATCGTGTGTGCTTCGAGCACGTCCAAATCATTAGGAATCCGAAATAAATTAGAAAAAAGTAAAGCCGATCGTCGATGTCGCAGCCGCGGTCCGGCCTTACACAGGGAGAGCGTCATGCAAGAGATCGACGAATTTCTTAGACATCACAACATTACCGAGATCGAAGCGATCATTCCCGACATGGCCGGCATCGCGCGCGGCAAGATCATTCCGCGCAGCAAGTTCGAATCGGGCGAATCGATGCGCCTACCGCAAGCGGTGATGGTTCAGACCGTCACCGGCGAGTATCCATCGGATGGCAGCCTCACGGGCGTCACCGACCCGGACATGATCTGCGTCCCGGATGCTTCGACGATGCGTCTCATTCCCTGGGCCGTCGATCCCACCGCGCAAGTCATTCACGATTGCGTGCATTTCGACGGCACGCCGGTGCAGATCTCGCCACGCTACGTGCTACGGCGCATTCTCGAGCAGTATCGCGCACGCGGCTGGCGGCCCATCGTGGCGCCGGAACTCGAGTTCTATCTCGTCGATATGAACAAAGACCCCGATCTCCCGCTACGTCCTCCCGTGGGCCGCACGGGCCGCGCCGAAACGGGACGGCAGGCTTATTCGATCGAAGCCGTCAACGAATTCGACCCGCTGTTCGAAGACATCTACGAGTACTGCGACGTACAAGGCCTCGAAGTCGACACGCTGATTCATGAGGTGGGCGCAGGGCAAATGGAAATCAACTTTCTGCACGGCGATCCGCTCGAACTCGCCGATCGCGTCTTCTTGTTCAAGCGCACGGTGCGCGAAACGGCGCTGCGCCATCAAATGTACGCGACGTTCATGGCCAAACCGATGGAACACGAACCCGGTTCGGCCATGCACATTCATCAAAGCCTGAGCGACATCGCAACGAACCGCAATCTGTTCACCGCGGCCGACGGCTCGCCGTCACCGCTGTTTCATTCGTACATTGCCGGCTTGCAGAAGTACACCCCGGCACTGATGCCGATCTTTGCGCCGTACATCAACTCGTATCGGCGCCTGTCGCGCTTCATGGCCGCACCGATCAACGTGCAATGGGGTTATGACAATCGCACGGTAGGGTTCCGCATTCCGCATTCGGCCGCCGCAATGAGGCGTGTGGAGAACCGCATCCCCGGCGTCGATTGCAACCCGTACCTCGCGATCGCGGCCACGCTCGCGGCAGGCTATCTGGGGATGACGAAAAACCTGGCACCGACCGAGCCATTGAGCTCCGACGGTTATGCACTGCCCTACCAGCTGCCGCGCAACCTCGAGGAAGCCCTGACACTGATGGGCGCCTGCGAGCCGCTCGCCGAGCTATTCGGCCATCCGTTCGTGAAGGCCTACCTAGTGTTGAAGGAAACCGAATACGAAGCATTCTTCCGCGTCATCAGCTCATGGGAGCGCAAGCATCTGCTGCTCAATGTTTGAGTTCGAGGGGCGATGGGTGCGCATCGGCGTGCGCGCCCGCGGTAGATCGACGGCCCAACGCCTAACTCGCTCTATTGCGCGAACGCGTCCTCGTTCTCACCAGCTTGTGCATCGGAATCGTTCCGCAAATCGAATTCAAAAGACTGGAACAACTGGAAGCGTCGCTCGGTGCTCGTGCAAACCGTTCCTTCGGCCGCCCTCATCGCCGCCGCATCGAACGTGGTGTTTCCGCTCGACTCCATCACCGTCAATTGCTTGACGATGTTCGGCGGCCAGATGGTGATGCGAACGATGACCGTGCCTGTCTGATGAAGCTTCCGCGCTTCGCTCGGATATTTCGGAAGCGGGATATCGCAGGTGATCTGCTGGCCCCCTACGGTCTTCGTGACCACTCGCGTGTGGGGCGGCGTCGCGGCGGGTGCAACGGGCGTTGCGGGTGTCCCAGGTGTTGCCGGTGCGGCAAGCGAAGGCGCTGTCTGAGCAACTGTGGCCGGGGCCGTTTGCGCATGCGAAGGCGCAAGCGGAGGAGACATGGCCAGCGATGCGCAAACGGCCTCGCGTACGCCGTGCCGCAGTTCGATGGGGCACTGGCTGGACCCTACAGGAGAGGGTTGAACGCTTTCGCCGGTGCTCGCCGATTCGGATGATTGAACGGTATTGTTGGGACTGGCCGGCTCAGAAGACCGAACACTCCTATTAGGTCTCGTCGATTCCGAAGACTGAATATCTCGATTCGAAGAGATAGCGGGATCGATGAACGTCGTCCTTTCGAGCTGCGACTTTCCTTCCGCCTCGCTCACTTGCTCGATCTTCGAGCAAGTGAGGCCCGGAGAAATGGAAAAGTAATCGGCCTGATTCTTTTCGGCGACAAACGATTTGGTGTCCTCCTTCCAGGTGGGGGACCAACCACCGAAACATTTCACGGTAACTGTGTGCTGTCCAGCCGGGATCGGGAAGCGCGTGTTTTCTCCCGAGCGGATGCTGAAGACGTCCTTGCCGTCGAATGCAACATAATCGCTGTTCGCCATACCGATCACATTGGTGGGTCTCACAACGACCAATGTCGAGGATGCGGTGCCGTCCGCGATTTTGGGCAAATCACCAATGCGGCCCGCGCTGGCGCAGCCCGCGAGAATCAGTGATCCGATGATGCACGCTGTCTTTTTCATATTCTCTTGATTGATTTAGGCTTAATCGACGTGCGCTCGATGTATCGGCGGCCGACACGCATACGTGCTTTTAACGGCATCGATGCGAGAGTCTTGAACGCCTTCGATGCGGCACCGAAGCGGTGTGCGCGCGACCTGCGGCGGCCGGCCCGCTACGAACCGCCGCAAGCGCGATAGGGCATTTCAATTGGCATCGCAGCCAACATCGTCTTAAATAGCGAGAGGCGCGCGCGGCACACCTCATCTCCGCGCCCCTCCCCTCGGAGATTGATATGACGCAACCGAACGTGGACGACCTGGTGCAATCGATCGCGAATGACACCGGCGCCCCGCGCGAAACCGTATCGGCAATGGTTTCGCAGATCTGGCAAGCGTTCAGCGATGGCGCTCAGATCACCGACTACCTCGCCGTGCTCGTCACCAAACGCGTGCGCGAAGACCTGCTCAATCAAAGCCGGCGGAACCGCCACTAGCCGGCGGAACGGCTAAGATTCGATTCTTCAGACCTAATCATGCGAAGGCGTGCCGCTCCGGCGCACGCCTTCGTGCTTTTCATGCCCCGCGTGCAACGTGCTGCTCGCGCGCCGTAGCCGTAGAGCGGCGTAGTGCTTCCTCGTAGCGCGGCGTCCCACCTGCCGATACGGCATCGATACGTGCCGTGTCCTGCTTATCTACGCTCGAACGTCTGCTTCAAGACTTGCACTGCATTCCGGCTTCAATCGCTACATCAGCCTCTTCTCGAATAGATTCAATGAATACGACATCGAAATAGACTGAACGGTCTGTTTTATTTTTGAGTCAAGCAAACCTAAACCGCCCGATTTTCATCGCATCGGCACTTCCCTCCGATTTCTTTTCATTTCTCCAAGGGCAAAATCGCCGAACCGCCACGAGGGCTACTACTAGGACACGTATTTCACGATGCTGGGCCTGCAGGAATCGAAGCATGAGGATCTCGTCGACGACTTCGCCTACGAGGTCGACCCATTCGGGCACATCCCCAACGGCAACCGCACCGACTATCTCAGCCGCTCGCAGCCGCCGTTCTTCGCCCTCATGGTTCAGGTCGCGGCCAACGCCGAAGGCGAGCGTGCCTATCAGAAGTAGCCGCGCAACTTCATCGCCACGTCGGTGCGAGCCGCCCTAGCGGGTCGTGGCGTCACAGTAATCCCGACTGATATTTCCGCGCGACCGCCCCTCGAGAAAAAAGCGATATCTATGCTCGAGCGCGGTGGTTTCGTATCCTCGCCTCCCAGCTTCAAATCGCTCAGTCCGACGCTCAGCCGCGAATCGCAACCGTTGGCGCGTGTGCGAACCACCCGTTCTTGTAACTACAAATATAGGTTGCGCTCTATTTTTTTGTAACTACAATAACCTACGAAACGACCTTCGATCCCGCCAAAAGCGAGGCCAACTGGCGAAAGCACGGCGTATCGCTCAGGCTTGCGGCATCGATCGACTGGTCGGAGGTCTGGTCCGCACCGGGCGGCCGGCGCGATTACGGCGAGCTGCGCGAGGTCGGCTATGCGCAAATCGAAGGTTATCTGTACTGCACCGTGTTTACGCAGCGCGGCAACACATTCCGAGTCATTAGCCTGCGCAGGGCAAATTCGCGAGAGGTCAAACGCTATGTCGAACAAACCGAAGCTGCACATACCGACGCCTGAAGAAGACGCTGCGATCCAGCGCGGCATCGACGCCGATCCGGACACATTCGTACCGTCGGATGCGCAGTTCGCGCAAATGAAGCGACGCGGCGGAAGGCCCAAGCTCGAACATCCGAAGATAGCGATGACTGTCCGTTACGACGCCGACATCATCGAGCGGTTCAGAACGACCGGCGAAGGCTGGCAAACTCGGATGAACAACGCCCTGCGCGAATGGCTCGATACGCACAGCCCCGCGTAATGCGATGTCAATCGGCAAGCGGGTTACGAGTAACTAGCACTCGGCCCGCTCAGCCGCAGCCGATCTCCATCAAGCAAGCCGCGCACACCCGCGCGGTGTATTGCCGCAGTTCGACGAACTTGCCGCATCGGCCTCGTGCTGCAGCGCATCGATTTTTCGCTTTGCCGTCAGCGCGTTAACACGTGTCGATACGGTAAATTGCCGCACCTTTCGCCCGCGCGGCCCCTCTCGCGCGGTGCAGCATTTTCTCCCTCGCTGATCTACGCTTGCGGCTAGCTGCTCATGCAGTGCGCGTCGACAAGAGCCGGCGCGCGTCGCTCGTCTTGTCAACGGTATTTCGCCATGGAATCGTCATCGTTCAGCGCCCTCGACCTCGCGCGCATCCAGTTCGCTTTCACCATTTCGTTTCATATCGTCTTCCCCGCACTCAGCATCGGCCTGGCGAGTTTTATCGCCGTGCTCGAATGGCGCTGGCTCAAAACCGGCAAAGCCTATTACAAGGACTTGTGCCTGTTCTGGTCGAAGATCTTCGCCGTCGCATTCGGCATGGGCGTCGTATCGGGCGTGGTCATGGCCTATGAGTTCGGCACGAATTGGGCCGGCTTCTCGAAGTTCGCGGGGCCGATCACCGGCGCACTGCTGACCTACGAGGTCATGACCGCCTTCTTTCTCGAGGCGGGCTTCCTCGGCATCATGCTCTTCGGCTGGAATCGCGTGGGACCGCGCGCGCACTTCGCCGCCACGCTGACCGTCGCCATCGGCACGCTGATGTCGGCGTTCTGGATTCTCGCGTCGAACAGTTGGATGCAGACGCCTCAAGGCTTCACGATCGCCGACGGTCACGTCGTCCCCGTCGATTGGTTCAAGATCGTCTTCAACCCGTCGTTCCCCTACCGCCTCGTGCATATGACGCTGGCTGCATTCCTCGTGGCCGCGCTGGCCGTTGCCGCAACCGGAGCGTGGCATTTGTTGAAGGGCCGCCGCGATCCCGCGGTCAAGAAGATGTTCTCGATGGCCCTATGGCTGCTGCTCGCGCTTGCCCCGCTGCAGGCATTCGTCGGCGACCAGCACGGTCTGAACACGCTGCGCTATCAGCCGGCCAAAATCGCCGCGATCGAAGGCCTGTGGAACACCGAAACGAACGGCACCGCGCTCAACCTATTCGGCGTGCCCGACATGCAAGCCGAAACGACCCGCTATGCGCTGCCCGTGCCGCATCTGGGTTCGCTGCTGCTCACGCATACGTGGGACGGCGAGATTCGCGGCTTGAAGTCGTTCCCGCGCGAAGAGCGCCCGAACTCCACCGTCGTCTTCTGGAGCTTCCGCGTGATGGTCGGCCTGGGCATGCTGATGATCGCGCTGGCCGTAGCGGCTTGGCGCCTCGAACGACGCGGCCGGCTCTACGAAACGCGATGGTTTCATCGTTTCGCACTCCTAATGGGTCCGAGCGGCTTCGTCACGCTGCTGGCCGGCTGGGTCACGACCGAAGTCGGCCGCCAGCCTTGGGTCGTCTACGGCGTCATGCGCACGTCGCAGGCCATCTCGCCGCTCTCGGCGCAGCAAGTGGGCCTCTCGCTCATGACGTTCGTCGTCGTGTACTTCCTCGTGTTCGGCACCGGCATCTACTACATGCTCAAGCTCATGCATGCGGGCCCGCACATCACCCGGGACGGCGACGACGACACACGCGAAGCCCACCCGGGCGAACGGCGAGCGCTCGCCTTCACGGCCTGATGTGACGCCCGAGAGAGCGCCAATGCCAATGCCAACGCCACGCGTCGAAATCTGAACACCGAATTTTCGCCATTCGAGGATTTACCATGGATGTCACCGTCGTCTGGGCCGCGATCATCGCGCTCGGCCTGCTGTTTTACGTCGTGCTCGACGGCTTCGATCTCGGCATCGGAATCGTCTTCCCGCTCTTTCCCGACACGCGCGAACGCGATCTCATGATGAGTACCGTCGCCCCGGTCTGGGACGGCAACGAAACCTGGCTCGTGCTCGGCGGCGCCGCATTGTTCGGCGCGTTTCCGCTCGTCTACGCCACCGTGCTGTCGGCGCTCTATCTGCCGCTCGTCGCGATGCTCGCGTGCTTGATCTTGCGCGGCGTTTCGTTCGAGATTCGCGGCAAGGCCTCACGCACGAAGCACTTGTGGGACCTCGCGTTCATCGGCGGCTCCAGCGGCGCGGCGTTCTTTCAAGGCATCTCGCTCGGCGCATTCGTGCAGGGCATTCCACTCGCCAACGGCGAGTTCGCGGGCGACGCATTCGGCTGGCTCACGCCGTTCACGCTGCTCACGGGCCTGGGTGTGGTCGCCACCTATGCACTGCTCGGATGCTGCTGGCTCGTCGCGAAGACCGAAGACGATTTGCAACGCCGCCTGCATCGGCTCGTATGGCCGCTCACGCTCCTGCTGATCGCCTTCATCGTCGCCGTCAGCATTTGGACGCCGCTGCAAGAACCCGAGGTGGCCGCACGCTGGTTCAGCGCCCAATGGTTCCACCGCATGCTGCCTGCGCCTTTCCTCGTCGCGATCTGCGCCTATCTGATGCGGCGCGCGGCGCATGATCGTCACCACACGCGCCCGTTCATCCTGGCGATGAGCTTCGTCGTGCTCGGCTATGCGGGACTGCTGGCGACGTTATGGCCGTACGCGATTCCCTCGTCCGTCACGCTCTGGCAAGCGGCCGCGCCGGAGCACAGCCTCACGTTCACCCTGACGGGCGCCGTCATCATCTTGCCGATCATCATGGCCTACACGATGCTCGGTTACTGGGTTTTCCGCGGGAAGGTGCGCCATGGCGAGCATCACTATCATTAAGCGGCGCGGCGCCTTGCCGCGCTGGGTGTGGTTCATCGCGCTCTGGTGCGTCGGTGTCGGCAGCGCCGTGCTGCTCGGCGAAGCGTTCAAGCTATTGATGAACGCGACACTGTTCGCCGTCTCGAAGTGAGGGCGGACGAGGATTCGTCCGCGGAGGGCATGCTTCAGCGCGCCGATGCCGACGGCAACGGCATCTCTGTGGAGCGGGTGCCCTGCTCGCTCGTTTGCGGCTCGCCGGATTCATCGACGAGCCCCATCAGCCGCGCAAGCACCGGCCATTTGACGAGCGCGTCCTCGTAGGCGAGACGCGCCTGCTCGTCGAAGTACTGGCGTGGATCGACCTCGGGCACGTGGCGCGCGAGACCGCCGATATCGTTGATGGGCCAGCCGGGGCCGCCGGACTCGTCGATCGTCATTTCTGATCCACCCATACGCCGTCGGGCGTCTTCACAGCATAACCGCTGGCGGTCTTCATCGTCACGGTACCCTCGTTTTCGCCGACCATCTGCGTCTCGGGCAACCCGGCCGCGTACTGCGACAGCGACACGCCAGGCTTGAAAGGACTATTCGACACCAAGTTCGACAGCAATTGCGCCAGCGCGAGGAAACTCGTCGGCTTATCGATGACGGTGGTCGGACCATGCGTGCCAAGGAACCCCACGAGCCGCACACCCACCGGCCCGTGAATGATGTGCGGGGTCGGAATTTCACGCAGGCCCGAGACCTGGTTCGCATCGCCACGCAACGCCGCGCCATGCTCGGGTACGAAGACGATAACGGCGCGCCGGCCCGATTTCGCGATCAAGTCGGACAGTTGATCGACTTCGTTCATCAACGTGTTGACGCGATACGGATAGGACTCGAGGCTCGACAACTGCTCCTTGCCGATGACGCGGGCGCCGTCATGCAGGCTGATGGTGTTGTAGTAAAGCGCGACGGGCCCCGGCGTTTGCGCGCGCTTCGCGTACCAGTTCGCCCACGTCGAATAATCGTCATGGACATTCGATCCATCGAACGCATGCTGCGAGACGGTCGCATTGTCATTCGACTCGACGGTGATATTGGGAATGTTCGAGTTGGTTTTGACCAGGTCCAGGAAGTTGTCGAAGTGCCCGTCGTGATTCAACAAGATCTGCGGCGTGAAGCCGGCGCGGGCGAGATCGCTCATCAGGTAGCACTGCTGCGGCGCCGGCTTGTAGAGATCCGCGTGCGCCTCTTGCCCGCAGCTTGCACGCAGCACGCGAACCGCGGCGGGACCGCTGTAGCTCGCCGCCGTGCTGAAGTTCGTCAGCAAATAGTCGAAGTGGCTCAGCATCGGATTGTTGCGGGCCTTGACGTAGTCGAGATCGTCCCACGACAGCGAGCAGATATGAATGATGATGACGTCGAACTGCTCGCTGGGATTGCTGCTGAGCTTGCCGAACGTGACTTGGCGTTGCGACTCCGAGGTGCGGAACGCGGCCAGCGCGGCGTTGTGATCGAGCGGCTGCTCGACCACGGCGGTATTGGGACCGCTGCTCGCACGCGCGGTCTGCGCGGCCGTGATCGCAAGGCTGGCGGTATGCCATATCGGTAACGCGACGAGCGCGACGACGACGAGCGTCGTCACGCGCAGCCAACGGTTGACGAGCCAGTGGCCGACGATCACAGCAAGGGCCACGGCGATCAGCATCGGCGGAATGAAGCGCCCCGCCAGCTCGAGCCAGTAGCCGGGCGTGAACGATGCGAGCGCCCCTGCCTCCTCGATCACGCGCGAGAACGGCGGCACGATGGCTTCGTAATAGAGCAGCGGCAGGCCGATGCCGAGCCCCACGACGAACCGAACGAAGCGCCAGCCGCGCTGCCGGATCGGGCTCGACAGCGCGAGCGCGGCAATGAACGCGATATTGGCGATCCAGACCGGTTTCAGATGCCCCGCTTCGAACAGGTACAACTTAAGGATGAAATAGAGATTCCAAAAACTCATGAAATTTTTCCCGGCTTCCCGCTTCCCGCTCAATAGCGAGCTCGATCGAGCGCGAGCAGCGAGCGCACCGAGCGCATCGCCCCTTGGGCCAATCGAGCATACCCTTCGACACCCATCAACATCACTTCCTTGAACCCGGCCAGCGGCATATCGTCCACCGGCTTTTCGTCGCCGCTGAGCCAGGCATCGGCGCGGCCGAACGTGCACTGCACGAACTGGCGCTCCTGGTCGAGCGTCAGCGCTTCGAACTGCAGCCCCAAATGGCGGCCGGCAAGACGCGTGACGCGAGCCGGGAAGTGGAAGATGCGGTCGCCACGGCTCAACGTGACGTGCACCGCCAGCCCGCGGTCCAGTTCGATGTCCTCGACGGGCAACTCCAGCCCGAGCCCGCCGGTCGAATAATCGCTCGTCATGCAGGCGACGGTGGTGCCGTCGGCCAGCAGCAGCGTGGCCGGCACACGCATGGAAATGCGGTGCGTGACGCGTACCTGCTTCGCCTCGCTGGCCACGCTCACCGCCGCGCCCAGCAGCGCGAGGTTATAGATGGTCCAAACCATGTTCATGATGATCGTTGCCCCCTCGCCGTTCGGATTGAACGTGAGGCGGAAGGCACCGGCCGTGAACGCCGCGACATTCATGCCGAGCAGCACGAGATAGGGCTTCGACACGGCCCAGTCGAAGTAGCCTTCGTCCACCCGCCCGCCTTTCTCCGTCACATTGAATTTGCCGTGCTTCGGGCTGAAGAACGCGAATGTCGTCGGCAACGCGATGTACCAGGCCAGCACCGATTCGTAGACTTCGGCCCAGAACGAGTGACGGTATTGGCCTTGCATGCGCGAGTTGGCGATGTTCGAGAGGAAGATGTACGGCAGCACGTAGCTCGCGATCGTCGTCGCCGCGGCGTTGATGAAGTAGAGCTGAAAGAACAGGTACGCCATCGGCATGACGAGAAAGATCAAGCGCGGCACGCCGTAGAAGAAGTGCATCATCGCGTTGCCGTAGCACAGCCGCTGGAACAGGCCGAGGCCGCGCCCGAGAAACGGATTGTCGATGCGGAAGATCTGCGCCATGCCGCGCGCCCAGCGTGTGCGCTGTTTGATGTGTCCCGCCAAGCTTTCGGTCGCGAGGCCCGCCGCCTGCACCGTGGGCAGATACGCCGTCGTATAGCCCTTGCGGTGCAGCCGCAGCGCCGTATGCGCGTCCTCCGTCACGGTCTCGACGGCCACGCCGCCCACCGCTTCGAGCGCTTCGCGGCTGATGATCGCGCACGAGCCGCAGAAGAACGACGCGTTCCATAGATCGTTGCCGGCTTGCACGAGGCCGTAGAAGAGCTTGCCCTCGTTCGGCACCCTGTTGAACGTGCCCAGGTTGCGCTCGAACGGATCGGGCGAGAAGAAGTGATGAGGCGTCTGCACCATCGCGCATTTCGGATCGCGCAGGAACGTGCCCATCGTCGTCTGCAAGAACGAGCGCGTAGGCACGTGATCGCAATCGAAAATCGCGATGTATTCGCCGTGCGTGCGCTTGAGCGCCGCATTGATGTTGCCTGCTTTGGCGTTGCGGTTGTCGGTACGCGTCACATACTCGATGCCGGCCTCGCGCGCGAACGCTTCGAACTCGGGGCGGCGCCCGTCGTCGAGCAAATACACGCGCAGCTTCGACGACGGCCAATCGACACCTTGCGCCGCGAAGACGGCGGGACGCACGACGGCGAGCGGCTCGTTGTAAGTCGGAATGTAGATGTCGACCGTCGGCCAGGTGGACGGATCGCTCGGCAGCCGCGCGATCGTACGGTTCAGCGGCCATGCCGTCTGGATCAGACCGAACGTCATGATGAGCCACGTGTACATCTCGGCCGAGAACAACGCATAGCCGACGATCGCCTCCATCGGCGTGCGGAACGTCAGCGTTTCGGTCACGCGCCAGAGAATGTAGCGCGCCATCGCGAGCAGCGAAAGCGTCGCGAGAATCAACACGGGCAGGCGCCCGGGAAAGCGGCGCACGATCAGCGCGGCAGCGATCGTAAATGCGAAGAACTGCACTTGCCCGCCGGCCTGCAGCGGGGAAGCGCCCACGCCCATCCATAGCAGCGCGCCGAAAAACGTCACCAGCGGCAGAAGCCAGCGCACGTGGCCGATGCGCTCGGTGCCCCGCTCCATCGCATCGCTCCAACGCTGCCACGGCAATAGATCGACGAGCGCTTCGAGCCGCCGCCAGATGCCGCGCACGAAGAGCGCCGTCGGCAACAGCCAGCGCTCGATGTGATCGAACGCCTCGCGTGCGCGCGAGACATCGGGCCGCGCGCGCGGCCGCGGCGGCCGCACGAGCGCGCGCCATAGCCACGAACGAAAGCTGCGCGCGTCGAGCACGCCCCAGCGCGCGGCGAGTCCGAGAAACGCAGCGCGTGCCCAGCGTCGCGGCAGATCGGGTTTGCCGGCCCGCGGCGGCATGAACAAGAGGCGAACGAACCAATCGAGCGGCGTGCGCGACTCCGGCAGGCCAAGGCCCACGGCGATCCATTCGATCAGCCGCGTACGAGCATGGCGCACCGCGCCGGCGATCCGCGCTCTCATCGCGCTCGCTCCGAGCCGGCGCCGGCCGCCGCGCCCAACCATGCGTCGAGCCAGTTCGCGAGGCCGTGCAAGTCATGCGACGCCTGCGAATGCGGGACGTCGTCGAAGATCCATCCGCCGCGGGCCAGCGATTCGGGCACGGCCGCGTCGAAATGCACGCGATGCGCGAGTTCGAGCGCGTCGCCGACGGCGGCACGCAGCAATGCCAGCGCGTCGCGTTGCATTTCGCGTGCGGGGTTGAGCCGGTTGACGACGACTTTGACGGTGGCGTCCGTCTCGCGCAGGCTCGGGAAGCGGCGCGCCAGCGTTGCACAGGCCGCCGGCTCGGGTGGGGTCACGCACAGTACGAGATCGGCCGCCCGCACGGCCTGAGCCGCCTGCTGCGACGGGAAGCGCGCCGTATCGACGAGGACCACGCCGCGCGGCGGAAAATCGATTTGAGCGAGCGCATCGGCCAACCAATGCGGCTTCTCCGCGAGCCTGGCCTCGTACACAGCTCGTTCGGCGAGCGTCATCTCTCCATGCGGGGCGAACAGCACGCCTTCCGCATTGCGCCACGTATTGCCGCGCCAGGGCTCCGCACGTCCCGCCATCGCGTGGGCAAAGCCGGCTTGCGCGAACGTGTCCAAGCCCAGATGCGCGCCGAGCATGTTTTGCGGATCGAGATCCACCGCCGCCACCGGACGGCCGCGGCGTGCGAGCAGGACCGACATCGCAGCCGCCAAGGTGGTCCGGCCGGCACCGCCGGCGGTCGACACGAGCGCCACCGTCTTCATTGCGCGCCTCCGGGTTCGCTACGTTCGCCGTCGTCCTCGACGCGATCGAGGTCGGGCATCAAGCGCCCCCTGAGCGCGACGGGTTCGATCACGCACGGTACCGCGTCGTCCGGATTGAAGCGGCGCGCGGCCTGCAACCCGCGCCTCGCGCCGAAACGCTGCGACACGATCCAGACCGGAATCGCGAACACGATGCCGGCCCCCACACAGAGGATCAAGAACGGAATCATTTCGCACCTCCTTCGCCGCGCACCGGCATCGGCCAAGGTTCGGCACCGCGCCGGTAGGCGGGGGCGCGCGGCGGCGAGCGTTTTGCCGATGCGACGGCAGCCGTGGCGTCCGGCGCTGAACCCTCCGGCGAGCGGCGCGAGGCGGAACCGCCTCCGTTCATTTTTTCCAGCATGCTTTCGACGGCTTCGAGCTGAGCGGCCGCATCCCCGGATGACGGCGAGGACACGCTCGGCGCCTGCGCCGTCGCGCTCGCGCGCTGCGGCTCGCGCACCGGCGCCACACGAAACAGATCGCTGTAGTCGGCGATCGGCGCGCGCCGATTCGCCTCGGCCAACGCCTTCACCTCACGCTCGATACTCGCTTCGGCCAAATAGACGACCCGGTCCGACAGATGGTCGACCGGCACCGTGAAAACATGCTTGAGCGCGATGTCGGCATCGGGCAGCCGGCATGCGAACAAGAACACGTAAAGGTGCGCCGAGTCGACCGTCGCTACGTCGCCCGCGCGGCGCGGCGCGCAATACTCGAGCGCCTGCGTATGCGCGATATCGGGCAGCAGCGAGATCTTGGCCAGCACGTGCGGCAAATCGAGCACGGCGCCACGTGCGAGGACGCCCTCGATACGCTCGCAAAACGCCGCGACAGGCAGATAGCCGCGCACGTCGTCGGTCAGTGCGGCTGCCAGCGCCGCTTGGTAATCCGCCGCGACGGGCCGTGTATCGAGCTGGCCCTGCAGCGAGCGAAGCAGCGACTGAACGCGCGAGAACGGCAGCTCGCGTCCGACGATGAGGTTCGCGCCGAGACTCAGCAGCAGCAGCTCGTATTGATGACGGAGCGCCTCGCGGCGCTCGACGACGACGATCTTCAACGCTCGTCCGCACTCGCGCCGAAGCGTATGCACCGCCGCGCAAAGCGGTTCGAGCGTCGAGCGGTCGCGGTAGTCGAGCAGCACCGTGACGGCCTGCGCACCGATGCACGCGGCCACGGCGGCCTGCTGGTCGTCCACGATCTCCCATTCCGGCGGCACCCAGTTCTCGCCGCCCACGATGGCGCGCGTCGCCACGACGCGCGCCTCGTCTCGCGCCAGACGCAGCGCCGTTTGCGCCTGACTCGCAGCCATGTCGGGCGCGACGCTCAAGCCGCCGGCATCGGTGAAGCGCAGTGCGCGCGTTTCCCCGGTTGCCAACGCGCGCCCAAAGCGCCAGAAATCGACGTGCCACAGTAGCTCGCCGTGGGTACGCCCCATCCGTGCAACGCCGCCGCAAACGCCGTGGAACTCGAGATAACCGGCCTTCTGCGTGAGTTCGTCGCTCATGAAACTGTCAGCGTTCGGGTCCTCGGTCTCTTCCTGCTCGCCGCTGCCCATCTTGGACGGATCGAGGAGCAGCACGAGCGCGATCCGCCGCGCCGCGCACCAGTTCGCAAGCAAGCTGCCCTCGCGCGCGAGCGCATCGGGATCGCCCCAGGTCAGCCAGCGCTCGGCACCTTCGACCAAATACAACGCGTTCGCACGGAAACCGAACCGCTTGAGCGCGCGCAGCCCGCCGAACAAACGCGCGAACGCGACGCGTGCGCCGGGCTGCGTGCCCCCGTCGAACTCGCCGCCCTCCGTGGCTCCGAGCATCGCGAGCACGTTTAGATTGCGCGGCCAACCGCGCGCGGGGCTGCCCTCGCCGAACCCGAGTTCGCGCATGCGCGCCGCCGCTTGCGCGCGCGTGCGCGACAGCACGACCGTGACGTGGCGCGTGTGCGCCGCCTTCGCCGTGCCCCAGATCAACGCGTCGCATGCGGTGGTACGCGGCTTCGCGTAAATCGCGTAGAACTTGCCCGGCGTCAGTTGGGCGACCTCGTCGGGCAACGCGTCGATCGCGAGCCGACTGCCCGCCGGCGCGGCTGCGGCGAACGCATCGCGCACCAGGCCGCCGAAGCGTTTGGCACCCGTGCCCTCGCCCGCGGCGTCCGCGCCGACGCCGCCCGCCTCATCGGGCCGGCTCGTCTCGTCACGCTCGAATGCGGGTTCCTTGCGTTCGTCCATGGGTTAGTTAGTAACTCGAATAAAGGCTGACCGGCCGCGGCGACAGGCTCGTGTCCGGCTTGCGCGCGTCGAACGAATATCGCACGTAAACCATTCCCGAACTCGGCGCGTAATCGTGAGCATGATCGATGTCCACGCTCAAGCCCGCCACCAGGCGAGGATTGAACCGATACTCCACCACCCCGCTCACGCCGTAGGAGAAACTGAGCCCGCGCGTCGATCCGCCCGTAAAGACTTGGGTGCCGGCCAGAGTCTGCGTCGGCAGCATGTTCGGTGCGCCAGGCAGACCGTCAGGGTAATACGGCGAATTCTTTTCGTAGGAATTCGATGCGCCCACGGTCGCGGTCAGATCCCACTTGAACCCGCCGCGGCGGCCGGTCCATTCGATCGGCACGCCAAACGACAAATATCGCTGCGGGCTGTAGTAGCCGCCCTGGCCGTAGGTATAAAAGCGCAGGTTGTTCGTGTAGTGCCAATAGTTCCCGACGACGCCCGTGTTGACGCGCATGTTCTGGCCCTCGTAGACGGGCGTCGTGAAGCCCGTGCGCAGCGTCATTTCCTGATTCGATGCGACGTGGACGCCGGTCAATACGCCCGCGCCGAGCTCCGAAAACAGGCTCGTCCGGCCGATGTCGATCCCCGCATGCCAGTCGATTCCATCGCGGCGGACGCCGCCCCAGAGGGCATTGGTCCAGGGGTCGCGCAGGCCGGCGTACGAAAGCTCGCTGCTCGTCTCGGGCCGTCTCGAGGCACTGACCGAAAAACTCGCGGGGCCCGCATCGAAGCGATAGCGCACGCCGCCGACGAGGTAATGAATCGGAAAGCCGAGCGGCGTCGTGCCAACGTCGAAACGCCATGCATCGGACGTGAATCCCGTGCCGAGCGCGACGCCGTCCGCGTGCTGATGCAAGACGTAAGTGTTGGTGGGGACGTCGCCGGATTGAAACGCCGAGTAAGTCCCGAACGTCGTCTGCGCATACGGAGCCGGATTCGCGATCGACAGCGTGCCCGCGTCGAGGTGCACGGCATCGAGGTGCAGGAAGAAATGCCCCTCGTAGCGATACGGCATCTGGACGTAAATCGGAACCTGCTGCGCGTGGTAGTCGGAAATGCCCGCATCGCCCGACTTGAACGCTGGCATCCAGGCCGCTTCGATCTCGGGATCGCGGCGCTGTTCGAGATCGGCCAGCGCCGCTTGCCCCGGCGTGCCGTCCGGCGAGCGCGACACCTCGCCCGCTGCGCGCTCCTGCGCCATCGAGCGGCGGTACAGCGCCGCCGCCTTGTCGTACTCGCCGAGTTCTTCGGCCACGCGCCCCGCCTGGACCGTCACGTCGGAACGTGCGGGATAGGCCTGCTGCAGCGCATCGGTCAACTGCTCGGCCTCTTGCGTGCGGCGCAGCGCGGTCAGCCGCCGCGCGGCCGACAGACGCGTATCGACGTCGTCGGGCGGCGCCGCCTCGAGCACCTCGCGCACGATACGCAACGCGTCCGCGCGATGGCCGCTGTCTTCCTCAACCCGGGCGAGCGCCAGACGCGCGTCGGCGTCTTCGGGCGATTTCGCGAGCACCGGCGCCAGCGCCGCCCGGGCGGCGTCGTAGTGCCCCTGCGCGCGCTCGAGATCGGCCAGCTCGAGCGCATAGCGCTTGTCGCGTTTGCCCGCGGGGCTGGCCTGAGCCAAGAGGCGCCGCGCGCGCGCGTAGTCGAGCTGTTCGAGCGCGGCGTCGGTTTCGCGCAAGACCAGACGCAGCGATTGATCCTCGAGCCGCGCGCTCTGCTGCACGGTCAAATTCGGTTCGCCGCGCAGCCGCGCGAGCCAATCGGCCAACGCGTCGTTGCGTTCGGCGCTGCCGAGCAGATCGCCGTAGCGCAGTTCGACGTCGACATCGGTCTGGGTCGGATGGTTCGCCATCCAATCGCGCATGAGCGCCAGCCCTTGGTCCGGTTGGCCTTCGTCGATGAGCAGCGCACCGACCGAAGCCGTGACGTACGGGTCGTCGCCGCCCTTCGTCCTTGCAACGTCCAACGCCCGCGCCGCCGCTTCCCGATCGCCGCTCGCGAACGCGGTGCGCGCTTGGCGCAACGCCAGTTGCGCATCGATCCGGCTCGCCAGCGAGCGCATGCCTTCCGTGCGCGCATTGGGGGCGACACCGGCGAGCACGGTCTGCGCACCGGACAAATCGTCGATGGAGTTGCGGTAGAGCGCGGCGGCATAGCGCATTTCCGGCGACGCGTCCGTTGCTAGGCCATCGTCCATGACCGCGCGGCCTAGTTGAGGCAAGCCTAGGTCGCGGTAAATGCGGGCCAGCGCGAAGCGCGTCCACGGCACATCGGGCGCCAAGCGCAGCGCTTTTTCATAGTCCTCGGCCGCGGGCCCGATCTTGCCCGTCGCGACCAAGCGCTGCGCCTGCAGGATCAGGACGTCGGCACGCAGCCCGGCGAGGTCCTTGCGATCGGACTGATCGCGGAAACGTTGAGCCAGCGCGTCGAGCAGCCCCGGAATTTCGTTTTCCCGGCCCGACTCGCGCAGCAGGGTCTGCATGCTTTCGACGGCGCCCATATTCAGTTCACGGTTCGCCAGCAACTCGCGCAGCAACGGCTCGGCGGCGACCCAATCGCGCTGCGCGAGCCACGCGTCGGCGAGCTGCTGCTTGGCCTGCGCGTTCGTCGGATCGAGGGCCAGCGCGGCTTGCGCGTCGTGCTGCGCATCTTGCGCGCGCCCCGCCGCCGCGGCCTCGCGAGCCTTCGCAATCATGCCCCAGACAAGCGCCGTGCGTGCAAGACCGTCCCACTTGGCGCGATCGTCAGGGGCGAGCGCCGCGGCGCGCAGGAACAGCGCGTGCGCCTCGTCCTGGCGCCCTTCGCGCAATCGCACGAGGCCCAAGCCGCCGACGGCGTCCGCATCGCTCGCACGCGCCTTGGCCGCACGCGTGAGCAGCGTGTCCGCGGCGGGCAGATCGCCGTGCGCGAGCGCGCGCAGCCCTTGATGCTCGGCGATGTAATCGGGATTGCGCTCGAGCGTTAACTGCGCTTGACGCTCGGCGTCGAGCGTCGATGCCCGATCCTTGAACTCGGAATCGTTGGGCTCGAACACCAAGTACGCGTCGATGGCATCGCGATAGGCCGGATCCGTCCCGGCCGACTGCAGCACGCTTCGCCATGCGTTCATCGCCGCGGTGTGATCGACCTCCTGGCGCTTCGCCAGCGACCACGCGAGCCGGTTCGCTTCGGCCCGCGTCGCGCTCTTTTCGTTGAGCAGGCCGACGAGCGCGAGCGCCGCCGCCGAATCCGTCGGATCGCCGGCCACGCGCTGGCGCAGGGCCGCAACGGCTTGCGCGTATCCGGCCGGGGTGCCCGACAGGATCCGGTAGTATTCCGCGCCGAGCTCACCGGGCGGGGCACCATGCGGAAACAGGACCAGCAGCCGCCGCGTGGCCGCTTCGCTTTGCCCGCTGCGAGCCAGCAGGCGAATCGTCGCCAGCTCGTCGCGGCCGCTCGTGACCGCGCGGTATTCGTCTTCGAGCTCCAGCGTCACCGCGGCGTTGGGCTGCCGCGCCTTGAGTCGATCCAGCAGCGCCGCCGCATCGCGCGCTTTGCCGAGCCGCAAATCGATGCGAACCTCCTCGCTCAGCAGCACGGCGTCGTCGGGCGCGACCAGCCGCGCTTTTTGCACCGCTTGCAAAGCGAGGTCGTCGCGATGCTTGGCCGCCCACAGCCGCGCGGTGGCGAGCAGGCGGGCCTCGGGGGTAATCGGCTGGGCCGGGGCGGCCGAATCCGCGGCATGGCCGGGATTGGCGGCGTTGGCGGCATCCGATGCGCCCGCACCCCAGGCGCCCGGCGTCCAAGCCAACGCCGTCAGCACCGCGCATCGAACGAAAGCGGCAGCGCTATCGCGCGCGCGACCTTTCATCGCGACGGGCCCGAGCACGCCGCCCCCCATCGCACGTTGAGGGTGCCGTCGGCCTTGAAACGATAGAGCCCGTCGCGCCAACCAAGCCCGAACAGCGTCAGCACGCTGGTGTAATACCCCGGCGGATCGCGCGCGTCGAGCGACTGAACGCGCGCGGCTTGAGCGTCGGCCGCTGCCGACTGGCCGAGCGCCATGAGAAACGGCACGGCGGCGGCGGAAAAGCCCGCATTGCCTTCATTGGTCGTTTGCCCGTTCGTCGTATCGACGGACTCGTAGGGCGCGCCATGCCGGACGATGTAATCGGCGAACGGCGTCAAGCGCGCGAGCAGCTTTTTCGCGCCGGGCTGAGCCGGATCGAGCATGCCGGCCCAAAGATAGACACGGATGGCGTCGTAGCTGCCCTTGGCCTTCGTATCGGTGTCGGGCAGAAAGCCCTGTCCCGCGTGATAGCGCGCCCAATCGGGCGCGAAGCCTTGCGGTGCGGTATCGAGCAACACCGTCGACGCCGATTCCGTCAGACTTTTCCAACGCGCATCGCCCGGCAATTGCTCGGCGAGCCCTCGCAGCACCTGCAACGGCGCGTAGCTCGGGTTGACGCGCCACTCGTCGGGCGCCGGATGGAATCCCTGGGGGCCCGGCAGCAGCGTCAGGCCAAGGCCCGGCAGCGTCGCGGTTTCTTGCTCGGCGATATGCCGCGCGAGCACCGTGCCGCGCGCCGTATAGCTGCGCTCGTGCCAGAGTTCGCCCGCCTGCAGGAGTGTGTAGGCGATCCAGAGATCGGCGTCCGATGCCGGGTTCGCATCGAGCACATGCCAGTTGCCGTCCTTGTCTTTGCCCCAGAGCCAAGACGGCAAGTGGCTCGTGAGATCGCCGCTCGCCAGGTTGTTCTCGGTCCAGCGCAAGACTTCGTCGAACGTCGCGCGATCGTTCGCGACGAGAGCGAAGAACAGCGCATACGCTTGCCCTTCCGATACGGTGCGATCGTCGGCCGAGCCGACGTCGATCACGCGTCCGTCGGACGACAAAAAGCCGTGCTTGAATTGCTCCCAGCGCGGCCATGCGGGTGTGCACGCGGAAGAAGCGGAAGAAGCGGCAGGTCCGGAGGCCGCGGCCGCACTGGCTGCAACGCGTCCCGAAGCGCAGGCGGAAGCCGCCACGAGGCCGGCGGCCATGCCGCCGAGCGCCCACCGCGTCACTTTCTTCAGCGAACCCCGCTTGTCGGTGCACGCCATCCGTCAAATCCCCCGGCGCCGAGCCGACAGCTCTTGCAACGCGGTGAACGCGGCGATAGCGAGCAACAGCCCGCCGAGCGCGCCCAGCACGCCGAGCAGGACGGGGTGGCGAATCGCGCGCCCCCAGATCTGCGCGTACCACGGCACGTAGCCGACGACGTAGGTATCGCCGACGCGCATGCTCTCCACACGCCCGTCGCGAACGAGCGCGACGTCGCCTTGAACCTGAGCGACGCGATCGGGCTTCTCGAGCACGTCGAGCAAATCGGTGAGCCGTGCCGGCGAAGTGCCCGTCATCGCGACGACGCTGCGCCCGTGGCTGCCGGGTACCTCGAAGCCGAGGAGCGCGGCAATCGGACCGCTCTCGCCGAGCCGCGCGCTGCCTTCGGGCACGTGCACGCCGTCGCGCCAATATTCCTTGACCGAGAAAGCCGTGCGCGTGATCTGGCCGTTCGCGTCCGAGGTGATCGAAAGCGGCAATGCGGCTCGCCATGAAGGCGGCAGCACGCCCGACGCGCTATCGCCGATCAAGAGCAAATCCTTGTTTTGCACCTGTTGCGCTTGCCCCGCGCGGACCACTTGCACGCGCAGCGCGGGGAAGCCCGTCCACTGCCCCATGTGGCCCAGCGTCGTCAACAGCGTATCGAGGTCTTCCGGCCCCAGCCGATCGGGCACGACCACGGCCGTCTGAGAGAGGTCGGCATAGCGCGTAAACGGAAAGCCGCTGTTGGCGAAATACGCGAGGTTCGGCATCCGCGCGTAGTGAACGAAGTGCGAGAAATCGACCGTCGAATCGGGATCGACGGCGGCGCGCACCGGGTTTTGCGCGACGCCCTGGCACAGCCCCGTCTTTTGCGAGTCGAGATCGAACTTCAGCTGAAGCTGGTTCGAGCTGCCGACGCGGAAGGCCGGGATATCGAGCAGATCGGCCGCGCGCGCATCGGCGCCGCCCAGGATCGGCAACTGCAGCCGGCCCTTGCCGTCCTCGTCCTTGGCAGGCGGCAGCCGCAGCGACTTCACGAGCAAGTCGTTGATCGAAATCGAGAGGGCCGAATTGTTCTGGACCGTCGGCGCCGTGTAGCGGTATCTCAAGTCGATCGGCACACCCTGCCCGCTCCACGAATACAGATCGGCGGGCACGTGCAGATTCAGGCGAATCGCGTCGGGCCGGCTGCCCGAGACTTGCAGCTGTTTCGGGTCGTCGACGAGCTGCTTGAACGCAATCGCATGCCCGATCGGCAGCCAGTTCGGCGCATCGTAGGGCTGGCGCACGGGCCCGATGTCGACGTGTTCCACCGTCGCTTCGGAACCCGACAACGCCGCCTTGCCGAGCACGAGCGCATCCGCGGCTTGCTTGACCTCGGCGTCGGTCCGCCCCGTGACGATCAAGAGCTTCTTGTTGGGCGCGACCGGGTTGTCGGCCATGATCAGCATGGGACCGTCGACGGTGGGCAGCGTGAGGCCGGCCGGCAATTGCGCGCGCGTGCCGACGACGACCGCGTGCGAGTCGGTCGGCAACGCCGTCGACGCCGTGAACCGCGCTTGCCGGTAATCCGCGAGTTCGCCGAACCACGAAGCGAGGATACCGGCGCTCTCGAGCGTCGAATCGTCGGCCGAAGCGGGCAGCACGAACGGCAACTGCAACTGCAGCGGATCGCGCCGATCGAAAAACGGCGCGGGCAGCAAGCTCAGGTCGTTGGGCAGCTTGAGCGGCACCGTATCCAGCAGGACTTCGCTCGTGGGGCTGATGTCCGCCCAGAGCGCCGAGTTCTCCGGATCCTCGCAATGATCGAGCGTGTAATGCGCGATCAACTGCACGTTCAACTGGTTGTAGTCGGTCAGGAAGCGCGGATCGAGCGGGATGTCGCTCGTGATCATCTGACCCGCGTGCTCCTTGTCGAACGGCACGGTCGCGATCGCCTCGCCGTTGATCGATACCTTCAAATGAGAAAGCGAAAAGACCAGCGCCGGCGAATAGGTGTAGCGCAGCCGCAGCGTCGCCGCGGTGGCGACGCGATCGAGCCTCACGCCGACGTTGATCGTGCGCGTATCGTCGGGGCCGCGCAGATGAAGCGGCTCGTAAGCGCCGAGCGTCGCAAACGTGAATGTCGTAGACGAGGCCGGCTGCGCCGCGCTTGCGGCGGACGTGGGCATGGACGCTGCGCTCGGCGCCGAAGCGGCGGCCTCGGGCGCAGCAATTGACAAAGGAGTAAACAGCCAGCCGGCTAACGCTGCCGAGAAAACGCAAGTCGATAGAGCTAGTTTCTTCATTGACGGCCCGGTTCATGCCGAACGATGGTGCACCGCACGAGCGGCCCCTCTTATATCGGAAACGCGACCTTCGCGCCACCGCGCATCGTGCGGTTGCTGCTCGCTAGCACGATGCGCGCCGATTTCGGCTCATTCATATACAGCGTTTTATAGCCTGAACTTTGATCGAGGACAATTGTTTAGATTCATCCTGCCTCGATCAAATCGAATGGCCTCCCGGTGCGAAGACGAAATCACAACATACCTGCGTTCGCCCCTCAGCCTTGTCCAGCAAGGGACACGGCCGACTCCCATGGAGCACCCGCAGCATACCTCCGATTAAATACGACATCGCTTCGCGAAGCGGGTAAGAATAGCAGAGAAGTGTGACAAACTTGTCGTTTTTCAGCCGCAACGGCACCTCGTCCGTTACCGGTCAATACATACACATACGCCGATACTCAAAGACACACGATGGGCCGCTCGACCAACTCCTCGTCTACCTCGCGCACGCCGTCCTCCCTACCGCCGAAGCGGACCGGTCTTTTGCGCGCCTTGTTCGCACTCAAGCACTCCTACGATGGGCTGCTCACCACGTTCCGCTCGGAAAGCGCCTTTCGCCAAGAGACCGCGCTGGCGATCGTGCTCATCCCCTGCGCACTGCTGCTGCCAGTCACGCCCGTCGAACGGGTCATGCTGATCGGCTCCGTGCTGCTCGTCTTGCTCGTCGAGCTGCTCAACTCGGCGGTCGAGGCCGTCGTCGATCGCATCTCGCTCGATCGGCACGAACTCTCGCGTCGAGCCAAGGATTGCGGCAGCGCGGCCGTGCTCATCGCGCTGATCATCTGCGCGATGACGTGGGCCACCGTGCTGTGGCCACTTGCGAAGCAATGGCTCCATGGGCACGGGTGATGCCCCCGGCAGCACTCGCCGGCCGAACGGTAGGGTTTGGAATTATTACAACCGTACGACCACATTCTTACTCAAAGCCTTCAAAACAACAAGGGTCACCTCTCCTTCTACGCGACATCCGGCAAACCCCTGATTGAATCCGGTCAACTTTTCTTGTTACAGAAACATGAAAAAATTGCCGAAAGTCTAATACGTGCTTTTTTCCTACTTTTTATTGGGAAGGGATTGCTTTCGGTAAAAGCCGTTCTTAGAATGGCCCCCATGGTGTTACAAGTTGTAACCACCTGTATCAATCGATGCACCGGGGTCACGCAAACGATAACGTCCCCGCGAGCGAAAAAAATACACGGTATTAAATACCGGCCGGGTCAACGGGGCTTCGGAAACGTGAGAAATGGACCGCAGCGAGACGCTGGACTCTATCCGCGAAATTAATTTGTCGTACATCATGCTCGCGCAGCGCATGCTGCGCGAGGACAAGGCCATCGGGATGTTCCGTCTGGGCTTGTCGTCGGAGTTGGCCGATCTGCTGGCCGGACTTTCGCTCGCGCAGAGCGTGAAGCTTGCCTCCTCCGATCAGTTGTTGTGCTTCTTCCGCTTCAACGACCACGCGATGCTCTCGGCTCTGACGCAGACGGCCAAGAACACCGACGTCGCCGCCACGCACACCGCGATCCTGCTCGCAAGCCAACCGGCCGAGCAGTTCGCGTAAATCGAGGAGGCCGCGCCATGGTCCAGAAGAAGAGCCTCACGGAAGATGCCCAAGAGGTATTCCGCGCCATCGCGCTGATCGAACTCGGTGCACGCATGCAGGTGCTCGAGAGCGAACTGACGCTCTCGCGCGACCGCATGATCCGCCTGTATCGCGAGATCAAGGGTGTATCGCCGCCGAAGGGCATGCTGCCGTTCTCGGCCGATTGGTACATGACATGGCTCGCGAACATTCACGCCTCCCTGTTCTACAACACCTACGTCTTCCTGAAGCATGAAGCCGGGTGCTCGCATCTCGACGCGCTGACGAAGGGCTACCGCCTGTACCTTGAGCATTGCAAGCACAGCGACGCCGAGCCCGTGCTCGACCTGACGCGCGCTTGGACGCTCGTGCGCTTTTTCGACGCCGACATTCTGCAGCTGACGTCGTGCTGCCGTTGCAGCGGCAAGTTCGTTGCGCACAAGCACGATCTGCAGAACAACATCGTGTGCGGCGCCTGCCAGCCGCCTTCGCGCGCGGGCAAAACCAAACGCGCCAGCGCCGCCAAGCATAACCTCGAAGCCGCGCAAGCCGCCGCCTGAGTTCGGCCTGAAATGGATCGCCTGACCGGCATGGGGCTGTTTGTCGCCGCGGTCGACGAGGGCAGCCTCGCGGCCGCGGCGCGCCGCTTCGGCATGTCGGCCGCGATGGCCGGCAAATATGTCGCCGCGCTCGAAGCGCAGATCGGCGCCCGCCTCCTCCAGCGCACCACCCGTCGCCTGACGCTCACCGACATCGGCCACGGCTACTACCCGCGGTGCAAGGCGATCCTCGAATCGGTCGACGAAGCCAACCGAGAGGCCAGCGCCGCGCACGGCACCGTCCGCGGCGTGCTGCGCGTGGCGGCGCCCGTCACGTTCGGCGCGCTGCATCTCGGCGGCGTCGTGGCGCGCTTCCTGAACGCGCATCCCGAAGTCAACGTCGAAACCGTGCTGAGCGACCGCTATGTCGACTTGCTCGAGGCCGGCGTGGACGTCGCGCTGCGCATCGGCAAGCTGAGCGATCCGGCACTCGTCACGCGGCGCATTGCGCCATGCCGCATGGTGCTCTGCGCCTCGCCGGCGTTCTTGCAGCGCAACGGCACGCCGCGCAACCCGGCCGCACTCCAGCGTGTCGCCCGCCTGGCGTTCAGCGACGCCGTCTCCCCCGGCGATTGGACGCTGCTCGATACCAAAGGGCGCGCCCATACGATCGGCGGCCCCTGCCGGCTCGTCGCGAACAACATGCAGATGCTCGTCGCCGCGGCGCTCGCCGGCAGCGGCATCGCTTACGGGCCGTCGTTCGCGTTCGGCGAGTTGCTCGCGCGGGGCGATCTCGTCGCCGTGCTGCCGCGCTACCGCGCGGCCGATCTCGACCTCCAAGCGGTCTATCCGAGCACGCGCCTCATCCCGCTGCGCGTGCGCCGCTTCGTCGACTGTCTCGTCGAAACGTTCGGCGACGATCCGCCATGGGACCAGGGCGTCCAAGCCGCAAAGTCCGCCAAGCCATCGCGCTAAATCGGCGAATTAAACGCTTCCTACACCGACTTTCGACTCAGGATATTCCCTGAGATCGCCCTCTTTATTGCTGCATCGCAATAATCTCCGCTAACTCCCATTTGACAAACTTCTCACGCAATTAGACAAATCTGTCTTTGCCGCATTGCATTGAATCCATCTGCTTGACTCCTTTCGACGCTGCTGCTGTACTAAATCCATGCAGTTGATTTAGTCGAGCAGCCGATGCGACGCGCTGCCAATTCGTTGTCAACCACCCGGAGGAGGAGCATTCGATGAAGACCCGTCCCTACCTGGCCGCCGCCAAGCATGTGATGCTCGGCGCGGCTGCGGCCTCGGCGTTGTGTGCCGGTGCAGCGTTCGCCGATCAGCCCATCGTCGGCCTCATCACGAAGACCGATACCAACCCCTTCTTCGTGAAGATGAAGCAAGGCGCCGAAGCCGCCGCGCAGAAAGACGGCGCCAAGCTGCTGACGGCCGCGGGCAGGTACGACGGAGACAATTCATCGCAGGTGACGGCCCTCGAGAACATGACGACGGCGGGCGCCAAGGCGATCCTGATCACGCCGAGCGATACGAAGGCCATCGTGCCGTCGATCGAGAAAGCGCGTAAAGCCGGCGTCATGGTGATCGCGCTCGATACGCCGACGGACCCGCAAACCGCCACCGACGGGCTGTTCGCGACCAATAACTTCAAGGCCGGCGAGCTGATCGGCGCCTACGCCAAGAAAGCGCTCGGCGGCAAGCCTGCGAAGATCGCCACGCTCGATCTCGCACCGGGCATCTCGGTCGGCATCCTGCGTCACGACGGCTTCCTGAAGGGCTTCGGCATCAAGGCGGGCGACCCGAGCATCGTCTGCAGCCAAGACACGCGCGGCGATCAGTCGAAGGGGCAGGCGGCGATGGAAAACTGCTTGCAGAAATCCCCCGACATCAACGTCGTCTACACGATCAACGAGCCCGCGGCGGCCGGCGCCTATCGCGCGCTGCAAACCGCAGGCAAGGAAAAGAACGTGCTGATCGTATCGATCGACGGCGGCTGCGAAGGCGTGCGCAACGTCAAGGCCGGCGAGATCGCGGCGACGGCGCAGCAATACCCGCTCAAGATGGCCGCGATGGGCGTCGATGCCGGCGTCAACTACGCGAAGACCGGTAAGAAAGTGAGCGGCTACACGGACACGGGCGTCACGCTGATCACCGACAAGCCGATGTCCGGCGTCGACAGCAAGGACACGGCCTTCGGCTTGCAGAACTGCTGGGGCCAATAACGGAGCACGGCGCGGCATCGCCCATAGCTTGACTTAGCTTCACGCTTCATTGCCGCGCCGGCACTGTCGCTGTCACTACCAGTCATTTCGTTTCGATCGTAGGAGAAGACGCATCATGACGACTCAATCCGCCGGGCCGGTAGCGCCGGCCCCCGTTCCTCGCTCGCGCGCCCTTCGCATGCCGAGCATCGCAGAGGCCGGCCCGCTGATCGCCCTCATCGCCGCGTGCGCCTTCTTCATCTCGCAGAGCCATCGCTTTCTGTCGTTTCAGAATTTGTCGCTGATCCTTCAGCAAACGATCGTCGTCGCCGTCATCGCGATCGGACAGACGCTGATCGTGCTAACCGCCGGCATCGATCTGTCGTGCGGCATGGTCATGGCGTTCGGCTCGATCATCATGACGAAGTTTGCCGTCGTGCTGGGCGTGCCGCCGATCTTGGCCATCCTGTGCGGCATCGCCGCCAGCGCATTGTTCGGACTCCTGAACGGCGTGCTCGTGACGCGCGTGAAGCTGCCTTCGTTCATCGTGACGCTGGGCACGCTCAACATCGCGTTCGCGTTGACGCAGCTCTATTCGAATGCCGAGACGGTATCGAACCTGCCCGACGCGATCATGTTCCTCGGCAACACGTTCCGAGTCGGGCCGGCCGAAGTGACCTACGGCACCGTGCTCGCGCTGCTTCTGTATCTCGTCACTTGGTTCGTACTCCGAAATACCGTTCCCGGCCGGCATCTGTACGCGCTCGGCAACAACCCCGAGGCCGCGCGCTTGATGGGCTTGTCGTCGGAGAAGATCTTGCTGACCGTCTACTCCCTGTCGGGGGCGATCTACGGCATCGCGGCCCTGCTGCTCGTCTCGCGCACCGGCGTGGGCGATCCGCAGGCCGGCCAGAGCGACAACCTCGACAGCATCACGGCCGTGGTGCTCGGCGGCACCAGCCTGTTCGGCGGGAGAGGATCGGTTGTCGGCACATTGCTCGGCGCATTGATCGTCGGCGTGTTCCGCAACGGCCTGACGTTGATCGGCGTCTCGTCGGTCTATCAAGTGCTGATCACCGGCATTCTCGTGATTCTCGCGGTGGCGGCCGACAAGCTTTCGCACCGTCGCGGCTGAGGCATCGGACTTCGCCGCCCCTCTTCGTATGCGTAGGTTCGGTTTATCTGCGCAATCGTATTCGCATTCGTATTCGCATTCGCCAAGGAAACGCCATGTCGACTTCAAGCTCCCGCTCAACACAGCCCGTGCTCCAGGCGCGCGGCCTCGTGAAGCGCTATGGACAAGTGACCGCGCTGGACGGCTGTGATTTCGAAGTCATGCCCGGCGAGATTCTCGCCGTCATCGGCGACAACGGCGCCGGTAAATCCTCGCTGATCAAGGCGCTCTCCGGCGCGACCGTCCCCGACGAAGGCGACATCCTGCTCGACGGCGCACCCGTGAAATTTCGCAGCCCGCTCGACGCGCGGGAGAAAGGCATCGAGACCGTTTATCAGGAGTTGGCTGTCGCCCCGGCCATGACGATCGCCGAGAATCTGTTTCTCGGGCGTGAGCGCCGTTTGCCCGGCTGGCGCGGCTCGGTGCTCAGGATGATCGACAAACGCCGCATGCTCGACGAAGCCACCTCGCACATGAAGGATCTGCAGATCGGGATTCGATCGATGCGCCAGGCGGTCGAGACGCTATCGGGAGGACAACGCCAAGGCGTTGCTGTCGCGCGCAGCGCGGCATTCGCGCGGCATGTCGTCATTCTCGACGAGCCGACCGCCGCGCTCGGCGTGAAGGAAGGCAACATGGTGCTGGAGATGATCCGGCGCGTGCGCGATCGTGGATTGCCGGTCATTCTCATCAGCCACAACATGCCGCACGTGTTCGAGATCGCCGACCGCATTCATATTCAGCGGCTAGGGAAACGCGCCGCGCTCGTCAATACGAAGGACATTCATATGTCCGACGCGGTGGCGATCATGACGGGTGCCAAGCAGGCGGATGTTCGGGCCATTGCGTGATGACCGGCGTGTGGCGTTGCCGTCACGTCGCGCCGTGTCGTATCGTGCCGTGCCGCGTTGTGTTGCGTTCGCACGTTGCTCGCGAAGCGGATGGAATGCGGACGCATGAGGATCTACTGAAATGAACGCGCGAACGCATCCGCATGCGACGAGAACGGTCGGCTCGAATCAAGTCGGCATGCGGCAATTCAACGAGCGGATCGTGCTGCAGGCGATCCGCTTGCATGGGCCACTGCCCAAAGCCGACGTTGCTCGGCTCACGCGGCTCAGCATGCAAAGCGTATCGATGATCGTTGACCGGCTCATCGACGATGGGCTGCTCGCCAAGCAGGCGCGTGTGAGGGGCCGCATTGGGCAACCGTCGGTGCCCATTGCGCTGAAGCCCGAAGGGGCGTACACGATCGGCATCAAGGTCGGGCGTCGCAGTCTCGACGTACTCGCGATGGATTTCACCGGGCACGTCTGCACGCGCGATGTCCTCGAGTATGCGTATCCCGATCCCGACATCTTGTTTCCTGCGTTGGAAAGCAAGATCGCCCGGGTGATCGATTCTTTGGGGGCGCACGCCGACAAGGTCGTCGGAGTCGGTGTCGCCGCGCCGCTATGGCTGGGCGGATGGCGAGACTTTTTGGGTGCGCCGCCCGCCGCGTTGGAATCGTGGAACGCCATCGACATTCGCACGCGCATCGCCACGATGACGGGACTCCCCGTCGAGTTCGCCAAGGACACGACTGCCGCGTGCGCGGCCGAACTCGTGATGGGACAAGGGCGCGGCATTCGCTCGTTTCTTTACCTGTTCGTCGGGACATTCATCGGCGGCGGGTTGGTCATCGACGGCCGCTTGCACGGCGGGCCGCACGGCAACGCGGGTGCAGTGGGCTCGATGCCCCTCTCGATCGGCGATGGGCGCGCGCCACGACAATTGCTGCATACCGCATCGGGGTTCGTTCTCGAGCAGCGCTTCGTCGCCGCAGGCGTGCCGGCAGCCGCCGCGCACGATCATCGAGCGCTCGGGGCCGACGTCTGGGCGGTTACCGAGCGGTGGCTCGACGAAGCGTGTCCCGCCATTGCAATGACGATCGCCGGTTCGACGGCGCTGCTCGATCTTGAGGCCGTCGTCATCGACGGAGAAGTCGATCGGCAACTCATGCGCGAACTCATTCGACGCACGCAAGGTGCGCTCGATCGCATCGAATGGGAAGGGATGGTCAGGCCGCAACTGATCGAAGGGACGATCGGGGCGGATGCAAGAGCGATGGGCGGGGCGATTCTGCCGCTCTACGCGCATTTTGCGCCGATGCATGAGTTGTTTTTGAAGGATTAGGGCGACGCGACGCGAGCAAGGGAGACCTCCACTTCCGGCTCGCCGCCGCCCCGCGGTCTCGAATTCATCAAATCAATCAAAATCGTCAGCATTTGAGATCCGCACCTCTCCCACTAGCGGCGTGTGATTTCTAGACGCGTCCGGCAAGACAATTTCGGTGACACTAACGCTGTGAATCGTCAGCAAGCTCCATCTATGCTGGGAGAACAGAATGCCGAAAGTCACCGATGCATTGTTTGTCCTCGATCCCACCAAGATTCTGACAGACCACGGGACCAACGATGGTTATAAGCCACTGAATAACGAAGGCCTCGGCTACGTATTCGCAGTGGCGCCTTTCTCAGATGTTGCGCAGAGTACGGATCAAAGCGAAGTAGACGCGCAGCAAGCGCAAGACCACCAGCAAGAGGAAGGTGGGGACCAAGCGGAGCTCATCATCAATGTCGGCGATGTTGCCCGCTTTCGCTCTCTGCCGTTGGGATGGCGAAGCGATCATCAATGCTTCATCGACAAAATTGTCTTTGATACGCCTGGCAATAAGATCATCACATCGCCCACCAAAATTTGTCGGTCCGTAAGCAGCACCGAGCTTGATCCAACGGCAACGTTATTTACACAATATACCCTCGCTTCCGAAGTCGACCATTACCACGAAGCGACGACGATTTGCTCCGGAACGGCGAAATTCACCGTCAACTTCTCCATTTACGACGATAAATTGCGGAGATTGGGCGGATACAGCCTTCGATCTCAAATAAAAGTCGAAGCCTAATCCCCCGCCCACCTCATACCGGGTGTACATACGCTATATATTTCAATACCGCGACTACGCGAACTGACATCACTCCATTGGTTACCCTTTATCTTATCGAAGGAACCATAATGCCGAATTCTGAAATCATCAAAATATTAGTGGTAATCGATGCGGAACGAATCCTTCGAGACCATACGCCCAATGGATCCCAACCGGTTCCGCTCAAGAACGCAGGAAAGGGCTATGCATATCTGCTAACCGAATGGTCGGATACCGATCAATATCAAGGCACCACCACGTTTAAAAGCGGCTGGGTAAACGAGCAAGATCAAGAAGAAGGCGGCTACTCATTAAACGTCAGAGCAAAAGCTGGCGACATCGTTCAGTGGCGAGCGGTTTCTTTGACATCGCCATTTCAGTATCGGTGCTATCTCAAAGGCCTAGAGTACGGTAGCTGGTCGAATATCACGGCACCTCAATCCAAAACAAAACCTCTCGCCTACACAGTCGCGACTCCGGGTGCGCCCCCGTCCGGCGGGATGACGATAGTACCAGCCAACGATTATTGGTGGGAGTCCACCGTTCAAAATTCGAATCGGCAACCTTACAACCTGCTATACACGATCGTCGACAATAACGGCTCGAACAGAGGAATCTTCTCGCACGATCCTTATATCACGTGAACTGTGCGTCAATCGATATCGCAATCACGTCACTCAAATGGAGCCATCATGCCAAACGTCATTGACTGCGCTGCAGTGTTTGACCCGGTAAAGATTCTTCAAGATCACACCTCGCCTTCCGCGCAATTGCCGCATTCGGTCTCATCCGGCACCAGCTCGACCGATAGCTGGATTCCACTCAAATACAGCGGCCGTTCCTATGTATTCTTCCTGGCCCCCTCCGCTAACGTCGCGACCACGAGCAGTCAGGACGCCCTGGAGGCCAGCAATGATTTGCGAATCATCGCCAAAGTTGCCGATACTCTTCGTTTTCGAGTAGCCAGCTTAGCCCTACGTTGCGATCATCAATGCTTTGTGGAGCAAATCGATATTGCCAGTGGAGCGCAATGCATCACCGAACCGACACTACAACAACGTGCATCGGTTTCGACGATGGTGGACGCCTCGGTGTCCACTCTGGATCAAGTGAAACCCACGGATATTATCGATAGTTGCTGGGAGTTTACGGCCACCCAGGCAGGGTTGGCGGCCGCCAACATGAAGTTTCGGATTTACGACGACAAGGCAGTGCTTCGAGGGAATTTCGTCTGCACGATCTGGTATATGGTGCAGCCGTAACAGGGTTCGGCCAAGCGCTTCCGCTCCGCTTGCGCACGGCGTTGCGGCCACATGCACCGAGCATTTCTTGACTCCGGCGCCGTCGTTACCTCAATCGAAGAGGCTACATATGAACATCGACGTAACCTATATTCCGAATCTAGAAGGAATCTTCCAAAGCTCGCTTTTTAGCGCAACTTCTTATTACAACGCATCCGTCGCGGGCCAGGGTTTAGTTTTTGGATTAACCCGATCAAGCAATGAAAACGCCGGACCATATTGGCCCGGATATCCAAACACGGCCAGCAACAATCAAGGCGGAGTCAACTTGAACATCCGGGTTCAGCCCAACGATAAAGTCAGACTGCGCACAAATTCGTTGACGGCTGGATTCAAGTATCAATGCTTCATTCAATCCATCGCTCTTTACGAAAAAAGCATCACGGCAAGCGCTCACAAATGCGAGGCCATTCCCGCCACATCTAGGACAACAACCGGCGCAGTGGCCGTGACCCAGGTTTTCGACGATTACTGGGAACTTACCGTCGGCGACAAGCTCGGATATGAGCAATGCACGATCAATTTCTCCATATTCGACAGCAATGCCACTCGCATAGGAGGATTCTTCACCTATCTCTACGTGAATTGGCCAGGTGAATCCCCGTACTCCATTCAGTAAATAAGCGCCTTCACCATCACCTGTGCACAGCGGCACCGCAAGACAACGCTCTGTAAAATGCGCCTCATCTTTCGAAGGAGACATTAATGAGCATCATTAATGTAACCATGTTCGTAGATATCATCGGGATCCTTCGCAACTACCCCGTGAGCGGGTCGACCGATACCTGCATCGAGGGCTTCGAAAAATACATTTTTTTCGTGACCGATTGGAGCGATGTGAATTTCGGGGGGCCCTATGGCGTACGTTCCGCCGGCAAAAGCGCCGACGAGGGCAGTTGCTGGATAGACATCAAGGCCGCAGCCGGCGACTGCATTCACTTCCGGGCAATAGGCCTCTCACTAGGATTTGAATATCAGTGCTTCATACACCCCTTTTCGTTTAGCGATTCACGCATCGTGTCGGATGCCAAGCCGGTGGCGAGCAGCAGGCTCGTGGCTGTCCGGGACCAGGCGGGCAAGGTCGTTGTGAAACAGATCGACGACTATCACTTGGAAGCCCAGGTCACGGGGCCCGGGCATGTGTCGTATAGAGTGTCATTTTCTGTATTCGACAGCACGGGCGTACGCATCGCAATACTCACGCTTGACCCAAATATCGAGATCCCCGGAACAAGCAGATACGCCGTGGGGTAAGTCGATTGTTCCATCAGCTTGATGGTCGATCGATGCGAGTGCACTCGGAATTTATTTACAAATTTATCGAATAATAATCAAATATTGAATTACACGATGGCCAACCATCTTTCTCGGCAAGGATCACACAAAAACATCAGCATTGTCGACGAAATTTCAACTATCGTTAAATTGAAACCGCGAGAACATCACATCGCACCCCTCGGCCTTGCGATTTGATACGAAACAGCCAATCCTCAAAAAGTAAAAAACATCACCAAATAATTGTTTTAATCATCAATAATTTTTATAGGAAAATCAAAATGCCAGCCCCCGACGGTACATTGCTATGCCTTTTCAGTAATGAAAAATTACTTTTAATTGACGATTTTTATCGCGAATTAAAAGGAATATACAAAATCACAGACGTCTGGCCTAATCTCGCCACATACAACACAGCACCCTCTGTTAATATGGGCAACAATTTGGATGCCGCATATTATTGTCCGGAATATACGCAAATTGCATTTTTTAAGGCTGATCAATGTGCAATTTACAATTACGGATCAAACAAATGGCTTCAGGGAAAAATAAGCGACCATTTCTCCGCGCCGACTTCGACAGGTGAAACTTTTTACAGCAACCTCACCGCCGCCAGCACGGGGGTGAACCATGTTAATTATGCGTTTTACAGCGGAAGAAATTTCATTAACGGCCCGATCGCCAATCAAGATCCATTTCAAGTCACCAAAGTTAATTTAAGTCAAGGGCCATCCGATATAGTCAGCAATGGCTGGAATCTGAGCAGCAACCAGGACTTGGTCGCTTCCACCCTCGTGGCAGAACTAACCGCATACGGTGCCCAAGGTGATGGAAAGCTGGAGCGCTGCCTCATTGTTCACGATACCAGCGATGGTCATTACAAATTTACATTCGAACAAAATGGTGTTCCCGGCTTTACCCCCGTTAAAGGCGTAATGCGGCTAACGGAACTGTGGCCGCAATATAGCGACAATGAATTTCCGATCCAAGCCGCGACGCGCGTAGATGCTTCGATTGTCGCCAATGCCAAGCCGCTTCCAGTCCCCGTACCCACCCCCTACCCGTACCAAGGCCCTGGCCCTGTGCTCACTCCGAACCCGCTGTGCGACGAACTCGGCAACATCATGAAGTCGGTCTGCAGCTTGACCCTCTTGATGCATAAAGCCATCGACGCGTGCTATCCGCCTTCCTCGTGGCCGACGCAACCGTATCCCGACGGTTGCTCGAGTTCGGGCCATAAGCGTCATCCGTGCGGATGCAAGGGCCAACCCGGGGGAACGTCTTACGGAGGAGAGCCGGCGGGAGGACCTGTAGGGCCTCTGGGAAATGGTCCCGTGCAATAGCACGGATGCACGCCTTCCCCAGAGATCGCCGACAAACTGACGATGTGAGGCCGCCGAAGACTTCGAAGCCATTGGCCGCCGTGGCCTCGGACATCGCATCTAGGAAACGGAAATGGCAACCTCCGACGGCACACTGCTGTGCATATTTAGCGGAAGCGATTGCATCATCGTCGATGATTTCAATCAGCAAGTTCAACAAACCATACCAATCAAGACGATCTGGCCGGGGCTGCCGGATGAGATGAGCAGCAATCTCGACGCCGTGTGTCGCGACGATAACAACGGTCAATTCATCTTTTTCAAGGGGGCTCAATGCGCGGTCAATAACTTCCGAAGAAGCACATGGGCGAATGGTCTCTTCACGAAATTTTTTAACATAATTCAAAACCAAGACGGTGGCCTTGATGGCATACGTATCTGCGGGTCGTTTGACGGGTACTTTGACAGTTCCGTTGGAAAACCTCCACTTCGATTGCACGCGTACTCCGGCGACAATTTGGAGTACATGACGGGGTCTCCGGGAGACCTTACGGACCAGGTAACCCCCACCAACCTTGGCGGCCCGACGCCCATCCAACAAGATCAAGGCTGGAAGCAAATTCCCGGGCACGCGGAAGTTGCCGCCTCACACGTTTTCTGGCCAACGAGCATTCCGGGAGGGACGGGGCAGCTAACGCCAGCAATGCTGGTCAAGGACATGCGCCCGGACGGCAACACGAACGACAACACCTATCAGTGCACGTTCATCGACAGCCAAATCTTCACGCCCCTGAAGCACATGTGGCAAGGCTGGCAAGTCGATTGGACGATAGACGCCGCGACGCGGGTGGAAGCTTCAATGGTTCCGCCCCCGCCGCCCCCGGTTCACCACCATCACCACCATCATCACGGCCACCATGGTCACCACGGCCCGGACCCCATCCTCTCGCCCAACCCGCTGTGCGACGAGTTACCCAACATCATGAAGACGATCTGCAGTTTGACCGTCCTGATGCACAAGGCGCTCGACGCTTGCTACCCGCAGTCCTCGTGGCCCACCCAGCCTTATCCCGACGGATGCGCCGGCTGGGGCGGCCACAAGCACAAGCATCACGGCTGCGGATGCCAGGCTCCCAAGCACCAGCCCGACACCCCCACCAATAGCTGACAGCACCAGCATCTACACACGCAGTCCCGGACGAACCTCGCCCGGGACCTGCTTCGGCCGTTGTCCGCACCATCCCACCGCTCCTTTCCCCTCTCCCTTGCTTAAACCAGTACCTTGCATAAAACACTACCGGCTGCTACAGTTCGAACCATGTCATACCAAGTACCTTGCGATGCATAGGACAGAGCACCCAGGACACCGCCGCGCAGCATGAAGACTCAACTGAAGAAAGGCACGCTTGATATGTGTGTCCTAGCCGTGCTCGCCCGCGGCGACAGCTACGCCTACGAACTCGTGTCGACATTGTCGGAAACGATGGAAATCAGCGAAGGCACGATTTATCCGCTCATGCGCCGGCTACAGGCCGAAGCCTGGGTCTCGACGTATCTGGTCGAATCGAGTTCCGGCCCGCCCCGCAAGTACTACACGTTGACGGACTTGGGCCGTCGAAGTCTGGAGGCAATGCAAGTGGAATGGCGCGGGTTTGTCGACGAAGTGAACAGCGTGCTCGGCTGGCCCGGCATCAAATAAGAAAAGGGGAACCTCGATGAAGCAGGACGCATTCATTCAGCAGCTGCGGCAAGGCCTAGCCAGTCTGCCCAAGCAGGAAGTGGAAGAGATCGTCGCCGATTACCGCGAGTACATTGGCGATGCGATCGCCGCCGGCCGCAACGAAGAAGAAGTCGTCGCCGCGCTCGGAGATCCCGCCAAGCTCGCTCGCGAGATCAAGGCTCAGGCCACCTATCGCCAGTGGCAGGCGCGCCGCTCGTTCGGCAATCTCGCGCGCGTCGTCGCCTCGGTCGCCGGGCTCGGGCTGCTGAACCTCATCCTGCTCTTGCCGTTCCTGATCTATCTGTTGCTGCTGACGGCAGGCTACTTGGTGTCGGGCGCCTTCGCGATCGGCGGCCTAGTCACGGTCGTCTCGCTGTGCAGCCACCACGCGTTCGGATGGCCGCCCACGGAACAGCCGTCCATTCATATCAGCACCAAGTCGAACCGTGCGGCGTCGGGCATCTCCACCACCGCTAAAAACGCGAGCGACGAAGCCCCGGACTTCGGCGACGTCAAGGTAGACGGCGATCACTTCGTATTGAAGCTCGACGACGGCGACAAGGCATTGATCACCACGCGTGCCGGTCTCGTTGTGCTCAAGAACGAGGACGGTGAAACGAAAATGGTCGCACTCGGCAGCGGTGCCGACAAGCTGCTCACGCCGGCCGACGACCACACGTACCGCATCGCGACCAAGGACGTGACGACCATGGTCGTGAAGGACGACGACGGCAAGTCCGTCAAGGTCAAGCATGCGGGCGGCAACGACTCGACACTCGTCTGGGACATCCGCGACGACGACGGGTCCGACGCCGAGCACGTTCAGTTCGAGCAAGACGCAAACGGCAAGACGCCCCGCCTCTCTCTACGCAGCGGTACCGATTCGGTCGTCATCGATGCGAATAAAGGCATCACCCTGAACGATGACGACGACAACGTCGTGCGCATCGTCGCGCCGATGGGATGGTCCCTGGGTGCCATGACGTTCCGCTACGCGCTGATGATGCTGATCGGCGGCGTGCTCGGCCTCATTGTCTGCATCTGGCTGACTCGTCTCACGTGGCGCGCGCTGTCCCGCTATGTTCATCGCCAAATCGACGCGATCTCGGCACGGCTCGACGAACATGAGCACGAACAACCGTCGTAACGCACCCTCGGCGTTTTCATCGCACTAAGCACCTGAAGCGCCTTCATTCAGTGGCACCGGGTCATCGCATCGCCGAGACCACTAGATATATTGATTAGCAGTCCTTATCACTGACATTCATGCAGCATCGAAAGAAAGGAATCGCCATGAGCCTGAACTATCTCACCGATGTTTCCAAAGCCGCCCACAAGCGGCCTGCCCCGACGCCCGCGCACCTGGAGGGCTTTCAGCTCGACGCCATGTTCATCCTCGACTGGCTCGAAACGGGCTGGCGTGCGGCGCGCACGCAACCGCTGCTGTGGCTCGGAACGCTGCTTGCCTGCGTGGCGTTCACCGTCGCCTGCAAGTTCGTACCGCTACTGCGTCCGGCCGTCGTGCTGACCGCGCCGCTCGTCGTCGGCGCGCTGATGGTGGCGCAAGAACGCGTGAGGATCGGCCGGCCCGCGCGACCGGGCGATATCGCCGCCGCCGTCGCGCAGCACTACTACGCCCTGCTCGCGATCGGTCTGGCCAGCGCGGCGCTGATCGTCGTCGGGTACGTGCTGTCCGCGATGGTCGTGGATGCCTCGGTATTGAAATCGTTCGTGACGAGCGGCGTACATCACCTGTCGATTACCTACGGCGGCCGGGGCCCGCGCGGAACGATCGCCACGCTCGTCGCGCTGCCGATCTTCACGCTCGCGCTGGCTGCCGCCTGGTTCGCTCCCGCACTCGTCATCCTGCGCGATGCCGGTCCGCTCGACGCGATGGCCGCCAGCCTGCACGGCGCCGTTCGCAATTGGCGCACCACGCTGATCTACGTGGTGGCGGTAGCCGATGCCGTGTTGCTCGCGCGCCGGATTCCGCTGTTATTCTCTTCGCTTGCGCTGCTGCCGTTGATGCTGCTGTCGATCTACGGAGGCTATCGCGATCTGTTCGCCACCCCTCGCTGCCACGCCGCACGATGATTCGATTCGACGATCTCACGGTCTTCGTTCTCGCCGCCGACAACGGCAGCCTATCGGCCGCCGCACGGTTGCTCAACATCGCGCCCGCCGTCGCAAGCGCCGCGATCAAACGGCTCGAGAGCGAACTGGGCGTACGGCTGTTCGCTCGCTCGACGCGCAGTTTAAGGCTGACATCCGACGGCGCCCGGTACGTCGAATTCGCCCGCAACGCGCTGTCCGAGTTGCGGGCAGGGCAAGATGCCTTGATGCAGGAACGCGACGAACTGCACGGGACACTGACGCTTTCGATTCCGTCGGACCTGGGTCGAAGCGTGCTCGTCGATTGGTTCGACGAATTCATGTCGCGCCACCCGGCACTGGCGCTCAATGTGCGAATCGGGGATACGCGCGTCGATATGTTCCGCCAACCCGTCGATGCGGCCATTCGCTACGGCGTGCCCGACGATTCGACGCTCGTCGCGGCACCGCTCGCGCCCGGCAATCGGCGGGTGCTGTGCGCGTCGCCGGCCTACTTCGCGCATCACGGCAAACCCGCTTCGCCCGACGAGCTACATCGACATAACTGCTTGAGACTGGCGCTCAGCGAAACGATGCACGATCGCTGGACGTTCAAGAAGGGGGACGACGAGCAGGTCGTCAAGGTAACCGGCAACCGAATTGCCGACGACGGCGAACTCGTGCGACGCTGGGCGCTCGCCGGACACGGGCTCGCGTACAAATCGAGGCTGGATGTACTGGCCGATTTGCGCGCCGGACGCCTTGAAGCGGCCTTGGAAGATTGGCAAGGCGAGCACGCGCCGGTCAATCTCGTCAGCACGCATCGGCTCGCACTGACTCCGGCGCTCGGGCACCTACGGGATTTCCTGCAGGCGAGGACGGAGGCGTATCTCGCGGATCGGACGGCTAAGTAACAAGAAGCACTAAGAAGTACTAAGAAGTACCTCTCACTTGCTTGACCGCCCCGCTGCGCTCGATCCGAAAACGCTAGCGCGATCGAGCGCGACCTATCACGCGGCCGCCGCCCGCGTTTCGACCGAAACGATATACCGCAACACATCCTCGGTCCGCCCACCTGAAACGAGCTGCTCCGCCGTCTTGTACTCGAATTCCGACAGCGGCTCGTTCCGGTACCAGAACAGCGCATGCTGCACGCAGCCGTTCGCATCCGTCGCCGCGCGAATGACGCGCAGCGCCTCGCGCAGAAAGCGCTGAACGCTTTCCGACGCCGGCGTCCGGCTCAGCGTGTTGCGATGGACACCCGCTTGCTTAGCTAACGTCTGCATATCGATGTGCAGCGCTTCCGAATAACGCCGCGCCGAGACGATCGGCGCCGCGAAAGCCGGATCCCGCAGCGAATTCATGAATTGTTCAAAGCTTTCGCCTTGCGCGATGTCGTCGGCGATCGCCGTCGAGTTCATCATGTTCACCACCTCGCATCCTTCGTGCATCCGCGACGCGCCGCCCCTGCGATCCGAGGATCCGAGGCGGCGCACTCCGTTACTGCTTGGCCACTTGCTGCGTATCGCCCGCCTTCATGTCGCCCCAGCCGCCACCCAATGCGCGGATGAGGTTGACCGTCGCCACCGCCTGCGCACCGGCCAACTGGCTCGCCTGACGCTGCGCTTGCAGCACCGTGCGCTGGCTGTCGAGCACGTCGAGATAGTTGACCTGCCCTTCGCGATACTGGTCGTCCGACAGATGCTCCGCGCGCGCAGCCGCGTTTACCGCATCGGTCTGCGCACGGATCTGATCGTCGAGCAAGCGCAAATCGGACAGGCTATCTTCGACTTCGCGGAACGCAGTCAGCACTTGCGACCGATAGTTCGCGACCTGCTCGTCGTATTGCGCCCGGGCCTGCGCCAGGTCAGCCTTGCGCCGGCCGCCGTCGAACAGCGGCAGCGTGAGCGCCGTGCCGGCCAACGGCCCGAGCAGGAACGTCCGGCTCGACCATTTGAACAACTGAGCCAAACCCACCGACTCGTATCCGAACGCACCCGTGATATCGAGCTGCGGGAAGAACGCCGATTTCGCCAGCCCGACACGCGCATTCGCGGCGGCCATCGCCTGCTCGGCGGCCGAAACGTCCGGACGGCGTTCGAGCAGCGCGGAGGGCAAGCCGGCCGGCACACGTGCCACCACCGGCACAAGCGGCGTTTGCGGGAACGTGAAGTCCGCGGGCGGCTTGCCGAGCAGCACGGCAAGCGCATGCTCGGATGCCGCGCGCTGCCGTTCGACACCGGCTGCATCGGCGCGCGCCGACGCGAGCGCGTTCGTCGCCTGCTGCAGATCGAGTTCGCTGACTTCGCCCGCGTTGTAGCGGCTCTTGACTAGCTTGAGCCCATCTTCGCGCGACGCCACCGTCTTGCGATACAAGTCCAGCTCCGTATCGAGTTCGCGCAGCGCGAAGTAGTTTGCCGCCACGTCGGCCTGCAGCGCGAGCTGGACCGAACGGAACAGCGCTTCCTGCTGCTGCGAATCGGCACGCGAAGCCGCGACGTTGTCGCTGACGCGCCCGAACAACGGAGCTTCATACGATGCCGTCGTCTGCGCGCGCCAAATCGTCTGCGGCGGCAGATACGCGTTTTCCGGCAGGCCCTGCGAAGCGGGCGAGACACGTTCGCGTGTCGGGCCAAAGCCGGCGTCGATCTCGGGGAACCAGGCCGAACGCGCGGCATTGAGCGAGGCACGCGATTCGCGCACCCGTGCGGCAGCCGCCTTCAAGTTCTGGTTCTGAGCCAGCGCTTCGTCTTCGAGCTTGTTCAACGTGTCATCGCCGAAGACCGTCCACCATTGGCCGCGCTGGAGCGCTTCCGAAGGCTGAGCGCTCTTCCACGTGCCCGCCTCGGAAGCCGGCAGCGGCGCTTCCTTGAACGCGGTGGGCGTATCGACGTCGGGCCGCTTATAGGTCGGGCCCGTCGAGCAGGCTGCGACGAGTGCCATCAACAGGCCGCCCGCCAATGCCCGCAATGCAAGGCGCGAACTACCGCCAATCGAATCAAACCGTTTCATCTTATGTTTCTCCTGGCCTCAAGCATCCGACATCTCGGGTTCGAGGTCCGATTCCTTTTGCGAGTCCTTGCCCGCCACATGGATCGTGCCGCCGGCCAGCTTACGCAGCACCACATAGAACACCGGCGTCAGCATGAGACCGAACAGCGTCACACCCAGCATCCCGAAGAACACCGCGATACCCATCGCATGGCGCATTTCCGAGCCCGCGCCCGACGACAGCACGAGCGGCACGACACCCATGATGAAGGCGATCGACGTCATCAAGATCGGGCGCAGCCGCAGACGGCTCGCCTCGATCGCCGCGGCGACCGGCGTGCGTCCGTCATGCTCGAGTTCACGTGCGAACTCGACGATCAGAATCGCGTTCTTCGATGCCAAGCCCACCAGCACCATCAAGCCGATCTGCGTGAAGATGTTGTTGTCGCCGTGCAGCAGCCACACACCCGTCAACGCGGACAGCACGCTCATCGGCACGATCAGGATGACGGCGAGCGGCAGCGTCAAGCTCTCGTACAGCGCGGCAAGCACGAGGAACACGAGCAGCACGCTGATCGGGAACACCCAGATCGCCGAGTTGCCGGCCAGCACTTGCTGATACGTCAAGTCGGTCCACTCGAACTTCACGCCGCGCGGCAGCGATTCCTTCGCGATACGCTCGATCGCCGCTTGCGCTTGACCCGACGAGTACCCCGGCGCGGGGCCGCCGTTGATGTCGGCCGCCGTGTAGCCGTTGTAGCGCACCACCATCTCGGGACCGAACGTCGGCGACACCGTCACGAGCGACGAGAGCGGCACCATCTCGCCCGACGCGTTGCGGGTCTTCAGCTGCAGGATGTCGTCCGGATGCGCGCGGAACGGCGCATCGGCTTGCACCCGCACTTGATAGACGCGGCCGAAGCGGTTGAAGTCGTTCACGTACAGCGAGCCGAGATAGATCTGCATCGTGTCGAACACGTCGGTAACCGACACGCCGAGCTGCTTGGCCTTCACGCGGTCCAGATCGACGTTCAACTGCGGCACGTTGATCTGATAGCTCGTGAAGAGCGGACCCAATTCCGGTGCTTGCTGCGCACGCTTGATGAACGCCTGCGTTGCCTCGTCGAGCTGCGCGTAACCGAGCGCACCGCGATCCTCGAGCTGCAGCTTGAAACCGCCGAGCGTCCCCAAGCCCAGCACCGGCGGCGGCGGGAACACGGCGACGAACGCCCCCTTGATCCCGGCGTACTTCATGTTCAGCGCACCCGCGATCGCGCCGGCCGACAGCGCCTTCGAACCGCGGTCCTTGAACGGCTTGAGCGTCACGAACACGATGCCCGCGCTGGAACTATTGGTGAAACCGTTCACCGACAAGCCCGGGAACGCCACTGCGTGCTCGACGCCGGGCTGCTTCATCGCGATGTCGCCCATTTCGCGAATGACTTCCTCGCTGCGGTCGAGCGTCGCGCCGTTCGGCAATTGCGCGAACGCGATCAGGTACTCCTTGTCCTGCGCCGGCACGAAGCCACCCGGCACGACGTGCGTGATCAGCACCGTTGCGCCGAGCAGCACCGCGTAGACGCCGAGCATCAGCGATTTGCGGCCGAGCACGCCCGTCACGCCGCGGCCATACTTCTGCGAGCCGCGCTTGAAGACCTTGTTGAACTGGTTGAAGAAGCCGCCGAATACACGGTCCATCGCACGCGTGAGCCAATCCTTCGGCGCATCGTGGCCGCGCAGCAAGATCGCGCACAGCGCCGGCGAGAGCGTCAGCGAGTTGAACGCCGAGATCACCGTCGAGATCGCGATCGTCATCGCGAACTGCTTGTAGAACTGCCCCGTCAAGCCGCTCATGAACGCGAGCGGCACGAACACCGCGACGAGCGTGAGCGCAATGGCGATGATCGGCCCGCTCACCTCGCGCATCGCTCTATACGTTGCCGCTCTGGCGGTTAGGCCCGCCGATATGTTCCGCTCGACGTTTTCCACCACGACGATCGCATCGTCGACGACGATCCCGATCGCCAGCACCATCCCGAACAGCGACAACGCATTGATGGAAAAGCCGAACGCGAGCAGCAGCGAGAACGTCCCCACGATCGACACGGGCACCGCGACGAGCGGAATGATCGACGCGCGCCACGTCTGCAAGAACACGATCACAACGATGACGACGAGCGCGATCGCTTCGAGCAGCGTGTGAATCACCGCCTCGATACTCGAACGCACGAACTGGGTCGGGTCATAAACGATGCTGTAGTCGACGCCGGCCGGGAAATCCTTCTTGAGCTCGGCCATGTCCGCGCGAACTTGATCCGAAATCGCGAGCGAGTTCGCACCGGGCTGCTGGTTGATCGCGAGCGCGACGGCCGGCTTGTTGTCGAGCAGCGAGCGCAAGCCATACTCGGACGCGGCCAGCTCGACGCGCGCAACGTCGCGCAGATAGGTCACGCCGCCGTCGGGCGCGGTCTTGACGACGATCGCACCGAACTGATCCGTGGTCTGCAAGCGGCCGCGGGCATTCACCGACAACTGCAACGGCACGCCCGGCAGCGACGGCGAGCCGCCGATCACACCGGCCGCCACCTGCACGTTCTGCTCGCGAATGGCGTTGACGACATCGCTCGCCGTCAGGTTACGCTCGGCCAGCTTGTTCGGATCGAGCCAAATCCGCATTGCGTAGTCGCCCGAGCCCCACAGCTGCACTTCGCCGACGCCCGAGATCCGCTCGAGGCGATCCTTGACGTTGAGCAGCGCGTAGTTGCGCAGATACGTCATGTCGTAGCGGTTGTCCGGCGAGATCAAGTGCACGACCATCGTCAGCGTCGGCGAGCTCTTGATCGTCGTCACGCCGAGCCGCTGCACGTCGTCGGGCAGACGCGGCAGCGCCTGCGAGACGCGGTTCTGCACGAGCTGCTGAGCCTTGTCCGGATCGGTGCCGAGCTTGAACGTGACGGTCAGCGTCAAGTTGCCGTCGCTGTTCGCCTGCGACTGCATATAGAGCATGTTCTCGACGCCGTTGATCTGCTCTTCCAGCGGCGAGGCCACGGTCTCCGCGATCACCTTCGGGTTCGCGCCCGGATACTGGGCGTGAACGACGACTGACGGCGGCACCACCTCGGGGTACTCGGAGATCGGCAGCTGGAACAGCGAGATCACACCTGCCAGCAGGATCAGGACCGACATCACCCCTGCGAAGATAGGTCGGTCGATAAAGAATTTAGAAATGTTCATGTCGCTTTCTGAGTAATTGAAACGCCTCGCTTCGAAGCGATATCTCAGGAATTCGTCGATTGGCCGCCCGCGTCAGAGCTCGCGTTAGCGTTGCCGCCCGTCGGATCGTCGGTCATCGGCACCATGTGCGCCCGCACGGTCTGGCCCGGACGCACGCGCTGGACACCGTTGACGACGATGCGGTCGCCCACGCTCAGCCCTGCCGTGATCACGCGCAGATTGCCGTGCTCCGAGCCGAGCTTCACTTCGCGGTAAGCGACCTTGCCTTGCGCGTCGACGGCCAGTACGAACTTCTTGTCTTGGTCGGTGCCGATCGCGGCTTCGTCGATCAGGAGAGCCGAGTGCGGCTCGCCGCCGCCCACCTTGACGCGCGCATACAAGCCCGGCACGAGCGTGCCGTCCGCATTGTCGAAACGCGCGCGCACGCGAATCGTGCCCGACGACGTATCGAGCCGGTTGTCGACCGATGCGATCACGCCCTTGCGCGAATAGCCCGTTTCGTCGGCGAGCCCGAGATCGACTGGTACGTCCGTGCCGTTGCGCGCGCGCCCGATGTACTTGAGGTACGTCTGCTCGTCGACGTCGAACGACGCGTAGATCGGCGAAACCGAAACGAGCGTCGTCAGCGGCGCGGCGTTCGCACCCGACGAGACCACGTTGCCCACTGTTATCTCAGCACGCGACACGCGGCCGGCGACGGGCGCCGTGATCGTCGTATAGCCGAGGTTGATCTGCGCGGTCTCGAGCGCGGCCTGCGCCGCTTTCACATCGGCGGCCGCCGACAGGGCGTTGTTCTGCTTCTCGTCGTAGTCGCGCTTGGCGATCGCGTTGTCGGCCATCAGGCGCTGCGCGCGCTGCCAGTCGGTTTGTGCATAGCTCTCGCGCGCCTTGGCCGCGGCAAGCTGCGCCTGGGTGCGATCGACTTCGGCCGCATAGGGGCGCTGATCGATCACGAACAACGTTTGCCCTTTCTTCACGAGCGCGCCGTCCTTGAAGTCGACCGCCACGATCGTGCCCGACACCTGCGGACGAATGTCGACCTTGTCGACGGCCTCGAGCCGGCCCGAGTACGACTGCCAATCGGTGACGGTCTTGTTCAGGACGTTGGCGACGTCGACCTCCGGCGCCATCGGTGCGGCTTGCGCAGGCGCGCTCGCATTGACGCGAATCGCACTGAACGCACCGATACCGGCAACCGCGGCCACGGCCAGGACCGCGTAGGCGATGCGATTTCGAGAAAGAGGTTTCTTGGACATTGTCGAGGCTCCGGGGTGTGGTGACTTGTTGTATGACGTTCGAACTCAGCCCGCTGTGACAGCGCGGGCCCGAAGATGGCATTCGAAAAAACGCGACGCATCTTGCAAAGCTTGCGGATCGTACGCGATTCGCTCGTGAGTCGCGTTCGAGTAGCGCATGACCTGCGTGGGCACGCCCGCGCCGATCAGCCGGGCGGCGTACGTTTCCGCTTCGACGTGCAGCACGTCGTTGCGCGCCGTCGCGATGAACATGGGCGGCAAGCCCGCGAGCCGCGCCGATTCGAGCGGCGCCGCGTACGGATGCATGCGCTGCGAGGCCTTCGGCAAATAGGCGCGGTAGCTCGCGAGACATTGGCGCGACGAGATATCCGAATCGACGATGCGCTCGTCGGCCAGGCACGTCATGCTCGGATCGAGCATGGGACTGAACATCGCCAGCGCGCCGATGCGCACGTCGCCGCGATCGCGCGCCATGAACGCGAGACCGTTCGCGACGTGCCCGCCCGCGCAATGGCCCGCGGCAAACAGCCGCTTACCATCGCCGCCGATCGCCTTGCCCGCGCCTTCCGCCCAGCGCGCCGCGCGGTAGGCGTCTTCGAGCGCGGCCGGAAACGGATGCTTCGGCGCGAGCGAATAGCCTACGGAGATGACCAATACCGGCAGGTGCTCGGCGAAATGCCGCGCGGCGAGATCGCCGTCGTCGAGCGAGCCGCCGACGAATGCGCCGCCATGAAAATAAAGCATGACCGGCAACGAGCCTACCCCGGCGCGGCGATAAAGCCGTACCTGGATATTGCTTTCATAACCGGCAATCTGTGCCTCGTTGACCTCGAGCGGGTGTGTGCCCCAAGGCGACCCCGCCGGCAGACCACGGGAAGGCGTAGTTCGCATGTTCGAACGCGCAAAGCGCAACAGTTTCACGATGTTGCGAATTGTGTGTTCGGCAGAGTTCCGGATAAATGCCTATAATCCGGCAACACAATTCACTGCGCCCGAACAATAGATCTCATTAATTGGGAATGTTGGGCAGCATCTCGGCAACCCCGGTGTGCAAAGGCGGTGAGTCATTCATTCTTCTATCGGAGAACGAAGATGGATCGCCTTCAGGCCATGCAAGTCTTCACACGTGTGGTCGACACGAACAGCTTCACGAAGGCCGCGGAGACGCTCGATCTGCCGCGTGCCTCGGTCACCACGATCATTCAGAACCTGGAGTCGCACCTCGGCGTGCGGCTCATGCATCGTACGACGCGGCGGCTGAGCCTCACACCCGACGGTGCCGCCTATTATGAGCGATGCGTGCGCATTTTGGCGGACGTCGAAGAAACCGAGAGCAGCCTGCAAAACGGCAGCAAGAAACCGCACGGCAAATTGCGCGTGGACATGCCGGGCTCGCTCGGGCGCACGATCGTCATTCCGGCGCTCTGCGAATTCCGCACGCGCTACCCGGACATCGATCTGCAACTCGGCTTCTCCGATCGGCCCGTCGATCTGCTGCAAGAAAACGTCGATTGCGTGCTGCGCGTCGGCGCCCTGCAGGATTCGTCGCTCGTCGCGCGCCGGATCGGTTTGTTCGAAGGCGTCACGTGTGCCTCGCCCGAGTACCTCGCCCGCGCGGGCGAGCCGCGCACGCTCGAGGAATTGACCCAGTACCAAGCCGTCAATTACTTCTCGAGCAAGACGGGCCGCACTTTCGATTGGTCGTTTCTCGTCGACGGCAAGGAAGTCGAGGTGAAGATGCCCGGCTCCGTCTCCGTCAACGATGCAGACGCCTACGTGACCTGCGCGCTCGAAGGCTTCGGCCTCATTCAGATGGCGCATTTCATGGTGTTGCCGCATCTGCGCTCGGGCGCGCTCAAGGAAGTGCTGCCCGAATGGAAGCCGCTGCCGATGCCGATTTCGGCCGTCTATCCGCACAGCCGCCATCTTTCGCCAAAGGTACGCGTATTCGTAGACTGGGTGGCCGAAGTGTTCGATCGCTGCCCGCTGCTGAGCGGGCGCGAAAGCCTCGACACCGTGTGCAGCAAGCGCACGCCGGAAGAACGGGAAAACGCGCCGGCACTCGATACGCCGGTGCTCACGGAGTGGGTGGTTTAACTCGACCTACCGCAGTCTGCGCGGTCTAGCGCAGCTTAGCGCCTACATCCAAGGCCGCATCGAATGCCTCCAGCGCCCCGCCCGGCGTGCTGGAGCGCGATTGTTCTGCCACACTGACAAATTATTTCGCAAAACTCGGGTTTATCCTGATTCCTGGGGCGCCTACATTTGCACCTGTCGCGACGCCGATCACCGGCAACGCACCCGATACATCGAATCGACAGGAGCAATATCATGAAGCGCACTCTCATCGCCGCCCTTTTTGTTTCGCTTTTCGCCAGCACCGCCGCGTTCGCCGGCGGCAGCATCGGCCATAACGGTTCGTACCAAGACGCCCCCGTGGCCAGCACGAGCACGAAGACGCGCGCCGAAGTCCGGGCCGAAATCGTCGCCGCGCGTCAAGACGGTACGTTGCCGTCGATGAACAAGCAAAGCTATCCGGACCTGAGCCTTGCCGGCCAAGCGCAAGCGGAGCGTTATGCGATGAACGAGCACGGCAATTCGGGCGTCCAAGTCGCTCGCGCAGGCAACTAAGCCTCGAGCAGTTTCAGTTTCGGTTTCAGTTGCAGCTTTAGTGGGCCAACTCCGCACCCCTAACTATAAGGAGTCCTAAATGTTCGACGTAGCCACTTCCGTACTCGATCATTGGGACAGCGACACGCCGGTCTGGACGCCGTTCGTGCCGCGGCGGCAAAACGCCGCCGCGGCCGACGCGCTCAGTGCTGCGGCACGCCGTCTCGCCATTCGCTCCAATGCGTCGCAATCGCCTGCACGAGCGGGTTGCCCGTCAAGTACAGGTTCGAGAGCGCAACGGTAAAGCCGCCTTGCGCGGCGTAGTTCAGCAGATTGTCGGCGCTCGTCTGGCCCGCGTAGGGACGATCGAAGTCGGATCCCGCACGCAGGTCGGCGACGCGCGAGAGGTCGACGCGATGCGCATTCGCGGCGCGCGTCAGCGCTTCGTACGTCGCATTGTCCTCTTGCTGCGTCGTGCAGTAGGTCCCGTTGCCGTCGGTCATGATCTTCATCCAGTCGCGTGCGCGCTGGCCGATGTCCGTGCCTGAAAACCAGGTATCGCCGGCAAGCGTGTCGCATTGGATGACCGCGGGCGGCTGGTTTGCCGGTGCGTAGCCGAACTTGGCGCGCGCCGATTGCGCTTGCGTGCTATCGGTCAGCACGACATTGCGCGACAGCGCGTACGCGGCATCGGCAAGCTTCGTATTCAGCTGAAACACCTCGGTCTTGTAATCGAGCGGAGGCTTCTGGGTCGGGCTTGTCGTATTGATGCCGAGATAGCCCGTATTCCAACCCGGGGGAATTTCACGCCCATCGAGTTCCCACTGGATCCCGAAGTCGACGAGGTATTTCGCCCAAGCGGCGGAGCCGATCGTGCCCTGCTGTGGGTCGATGCCGGCAATCCCGGCGATCAAGAAGTAGGTGTGCCGCAGATCGAAACGCGGAGAGAACGCGAGCGCCATCGTGGAAGCGGCGGCGTTCGCGTGTCCCATGCCGGTCGTCATCACGCAGATGTCCTGCTTGTTGCAATGGACGTCGGGATAATCGGGCGACAAGCCCGCAACCGGAATCGACTCCCACGGGCCGAGTTTATCTAGCCAGACCTGTCCTTCCGGTGCAAACATCGAAATGATCATGACCTTGACGTGGCGGCCGTGAGAGCCGTTTTCGGCAAAGCTCGAGTCGTTGTCTTGCGCGTTCGAGGCCGTGGCCGCGCAAGCCGTTAGCGCGATGGCGCCGATCGACATGATGGTGCGAGTAAGCATGGGCGTTCCTTTGGATTCGTGATTGTTGGAGAGAATCGCTTGCTGACGCGGGTACTGCGCGCGTCAGTATAGAAGAGGGACGCCCATCCCTCGTTATTTGTCTGCGGAAGGTGCCTCGCCTCGCCCTTTTTCGTTCGCCTTGTTGGTCTCGTTCGCTTCGTTCGTTCCTTCCGCCTCGGTTTTTGCCGCTTGCGCTTGGCCGGCCGCGGCGTCGGCATCGCCCTTGATGTCGTCCGGCGGCGGCGCGCTGCGATCCTTCGGCGGCACCAGCACGTTGCGCAGCGGATTCGCGATGACGATATCGCGCTCGCGGAACAGTTCGGCGATGCGGCGGTTGAATTCGCGCTGAATCGGCCACCGTGCCGAGTCGCGGCACTGGACCTGACCGACGAGCGTCACCATGGAACCGTCAACCTGATCGACGCCCCAGAAGCTGAAATCGCTGATGATGCCGTCCTTGAACTTCGGATCGTCGCGCAGTTGAGCGCCGATTTCCTTCAGCGTCGCCGTGGCAAGCTCGATGTCTTGTCCATAGGCGATGCTGACCTTGACCGCCGCATTGCCGAGCCCGCGGTTCGAATTCGTCACCGTCGAGACCGAGCTGAACGGCACCGTATGCAGTGCGCCGTCGCCGCCTCGCAAGCGTACGGTCCGTATCGACAGATACTCGACCGTTCCCGACACACCCGCGAGCGTCACCCAATCGCCGACCTGCATCGCGTTTTCCATCAGCAGGAACATCCCCGTGATGAAATCCTGCACGAGCTTTTGCGAGCCGAAGCCGAGCGCCACGCCGAAAATGCTCGCGCCCGCCAGCAGCGGCCCGATGTTGACGCCGATCTCGCTCAGGCCCGTCAGCCCGATGACGAGGGCGATACCGACGAGCAGCGCGGTGCGCAGCATCGGCAGCAACGTTCGCAAGCGCGCCGCCCGCATGAGGTCGCCCGCGTCGGTCCAGCGCAGCAGACGGCGCTCGATCGACGTATTGATGACCTCCCAAACCAGCAGCGCGATGAAAGCGGCGACGGCAATGGTCACGCAGGCCGACATCAATCGGCGGCCGATGAAGTTGCCGGTGAAGAGGTGCAAGGCATGGATGTCCCACACCCGCAGGATCAGCGTGACGCCCACGATGAGGATGACGAGCCACACCAAGCGGCGCAGCCACGGGTAGTAGCGCTGGGCGCGCTGCAGCGCGATCGAGGCAGGCTGGCCGTTGTTCGGCTTGAAGATGCGGCCGAGAATCCCGAACGTTACGATCGCTATGACACGCGCGCAGATGAGAATCAAAAGCGACAGCCCGCCGTGCTCGAGCAAGGCTTGGTAGCCGTTGCGCACGTCGAGCGCCCAGATGAACCACAGCGCCATCACCAGGAACACGGCGACCGCCGCCCAAACATCGGCGAGCCAATTGGCCAGGAAACGCAGCAGTCCGGACTTCGCGCATTTCGATCGGATCCAGCCGGCAACGGGGCGGCGAATCTGCAAGATCAGAATCGCGATCATCACGTGGCCGATGAGCGCCACGGCTTTCTGGATCCCAAGGTGGGCCTCCGCCGTCAGGCCGAGCGATACCGGCGTCTCGGACATCGCGACGCCGCCCCCGAGGACGACGACGAGACGCAGGATCCAGCGCTCGCTAAAGGCGGCCCAGATGTCGCCGAGCGGCAGCAGGCGCAGCCTCGGCGCATCGCCGGCGAACAAGAACCCGCTCGCGAGCAGGACCGCTCGCGCGACGGCATAGACCTCGATCACGGTCTGCACGACGTCGGCTTCCTGGGTGCCGTCATCCGTCAGCAGCGACATCGCGACAACTGCCACGCCGATGAACGCCGCGAGCGGAATCGCTTCGAGCAGCGTGTGCAGCAAGGCATAAGGCAGGCGCTGCAGCACCGACCAATGCTGGCCCGCGTGGGCCGCGTTGCGCTGATTGCGAGCCGCGCGCAGCGCGTGTTCGTCGATGCTCGCGGCGGGCACGTTCGCATTGAGCGTGCTCACCTCGGCGTCGGCCCGCGCGTTGGCGGCGTTCGCGGCATCCGTTCCACCGTTCGCACCCGCTTCGCTCTGGCCTTCGGCCTTGCCGACGGCCAGCGCGGCCACGCGCTTTCTAAGCAGCCAAGTGAAGAACCAACTCACGAGCCACGCGGGAACAAGCGTGGCCACGAGCGTCCAGCCCAACTGTTCGAGCTGTGCGCGCCCCTCCTTGCTCGTGATTTCGTAGCCCCACCAGGCGCGCACGGAGCGCACGTCGAGCAAGGCGCCCGCGGAATGGCGCAACGATGTCCCAACCTTCCGAATGGAGTTGACGGTGGAGTGAGAGATCTGCGAGACGAGCCCGTTCGAGGCGATCGCCGACAGGACGGCCGATGCGCTTTTGGGGGGCGCGGCCGCGGGCGCGCTGGCGGCGGGCGGCGTGGCAAGCGCGCCGGCCGCCGCAATGGCGCGCAGCGTGTCTTCCATCTGCGAGCGCGACTTCGGATCGCCGAGCACTTGCAGCGCGTGCTTGGCCTGCTCGGGTGTCAGAACGACCGTGGAAGGGTTGGAGACGGGCTGCGCCGCCGCGGGCGCCGAAGCCGGCGCCGCATACGCGGAAGAATCGCAATACGATAAGAACAATAGGCAGAGTAAGCAGGCGGACAGAAATTTGCGCATAGAAACGTGAGGAAGAAACGCCAAAGACAGGGAGCGCAAGCCGCGAATAGACCGTGGCAGCGCGCTCGATCCCCATCTGACTCCGTTCTTACCCGAACGATCCCGAAAACTTGCCGCCGGTCGCCTTCGACCGTCAAACCACCTCGATGCGCGGCGCCCCGCCGGTCATTTCTCCGATCACCGCGGCTCGGGCGAAGCCCTCGGCGCGAAAGCAGGCGAGCACGTCGTCGACCGCGCCGGGCGCGCACGCCGCGAGCAAGCCGCCCGAGGTCTGGGGATCGGTGAGCAATGAACGTGCCGCCTCGGGCAGCGCCGAATCGAGTTCGACTTCGGCACCATACGACGTCCAGTTGCGTGCCGATGCCCCCGTCACGATGCCGCGCGCGGCCAATGCTTCGACCCCAGCCAGCCAAGGCAAGTCGCGATAGCGCAGACGAATGCCGCACGACGCGCCGCGCGCGAGTTCCAGCGCGTGCCCGAGCAAGCCGAAGCCCGTCACGTCCGTCAGCGCGTGAACGTCCGGCATGTCGGCGAGCGCGATGCCGGGACGGTTCAGCCGGGTGGCCGAGTCGATCATCTCGGCATATCCGGCCTGATCGAGTTCGTTTTTCTTCAGCGCGGCCGACAACACGCCGACGCCGAGCGGCTTGCCGAGCACGAGGACGTCCCCGGCGCGCGCGGTCGAGTTGCGCTTGACGCGTGCCGGATGCACGACGCCGAGCGCCGCCAAGCCGTAGATCGGCTCGACCGAATCGATCGAATGTCCGCCCGCCACCGGAATGCCGGCCTCCGCACAGACGCTTTCGCCGCCGCGCAGGATGGCAGCGATGGTCTGCCTCGGCAGCACGTTGATCGGCATGCCCACCAGCGCGAGCGCGAGAATCGGCCGCGCCCCCATCGCATAGAGATCGGACAAGGCATTGGTGGCGGCGATGCGGCCGAAGTCGTAGGGATCGTCGACGATCGGCATGAAAAAATCCGTCGTCGCGACGATCGCCTGCTCGTCGTTGAGCCGATAGACGGCGGCATCGTCGGCCGTCTCCCTGCCCACGAGCAAATCGGCGAAAGCCGCGGTGGGCAGCGGCGCGGCCTGCGTGGCAAGCAACTCGGCCAGCACGCCCGGCGCGATCTTGCAGCCGCAGCCGCCGCCGTGCGAAAGGCTCGTCAAACGCGGCACCGCGCCGCCCGCATCGTGTCGATCGTTCATTGCTTCCTTCATTCCTTGAATCAACCCCTTTCCAATACCGTCATTTCACGGACGAGCACGAGCAGCATCGACAAGCTCGCACCGCCCGACGCGCGCTGTTCGGCAACCAGTTGCGCGAAGCGCGCGAGTTGGGGTGCACGCTGTTCGCGCCAAGCCTCCCCGATCGCCTCGGCCGTCGCGCGCTCGGGCGCGCGGGCGAGCGCGCTGACCGTCAGCGCGCGCTTGAGCCGGGCGAGTTCGGCCAGCGCCGCGGCGCGCGCAAGCATGTCCCAATGCGTGTGCGTCGGCAACGAATTCGCCCGCTCGGCGATGAAGCCGTAGTCGAGCATGGTTCCGAGCGAGAAGTAGACGCCCGCCACGAGCTCGATCGGCTGCGCGACGTTCGCGGCGACTTCGGCGACATCGAGCACCGCCACCGAGATTTCGCCGCTCGCGACGCGTCCCGCCAGCTCCGTATCCACGCCAGCCTGCTCGAGCGTACCGCGGCGCTCGTCGAGCGCCTCGAGTTCGGCGCTCGGCAGCAGCGCCGGCAACCTCGGCGCCAGCCGCGACGCCGCTTCACGGCAGCGATCGATCAGCGCGGCGACGCTCGAACCGTCGCGCGTATTCTGCTCGGTTTGCAATTGTCGCAGGAACCAGAGCGCCGCGCGCTCCATGAGCCGCGCCACGTCGACGAACATGCGTGCCTGGACGTCGTCGGCGACGCGATTGTCGAGCGCATCGATCCGGAGCCAGACGTCGTCGATATCGAACACGTCGCGCGCCATCATACAGGCACGCACGATGTCGCTGGCCTTGGCGTCGGTCTCCTCTTGCAGGCGCTGCACGAACGCGCAGCCCACGCGATTGACGAGCGCATTGGCCACGTGCGTAGCCAAGATTTCGCGCTTCAACGGATGCCGCGAGGCCGCATCGGCGAAGCGCGTCTGCAACGGCTTCGGAAAATACTCGCGCAGCATGTCGGCGACGAGCGCGTCTTCCGGCAGGTCGGAATCGAGCAGCTCGTCGTAGAGCCACATTTTGCTGTAGGCCAGCAGCACCGCGCGTTCGGGCGACGTCAACCCGGCCTTGGCCCCCTGCCGCTCGGCGATTTCCTCGTCGTTCGGCAAGAACTCGATGGTCCGGTTCAAGCGGCCGATGCGTTCGAGCGAACGCATGAGCCGCACTTCGGCTTCGAACAGCTCGCTCGCATAGCGTCCGCCGATGGCGAGCGCCTGCGTCTGCTGATAGTTGTCGCGCAACACGAGCAGCCCGACTTCGTCGGTCATCTCAGCCAGCAGCACGTTGCGCTGCTTTTCCGTCATCTCGCCGTCGGCCACGACGAGTCCGAGCAGGATCTTGATGTTGACTTCGTGATCCGAACAATCGACGCCGGCCGAATTGTCGATCGCATCGGTGTTGATGCGTCCGCCCTTCTGCGCATACTCGATGCGGCCCAATTGCGTCAGCCCCAGGTTGCCGCCCTCGGCGACCACCTTCGCGCGCAATTGCGCGCCGTTCACGCGCACGGCGTCGCTCGCACGGTCGCCCGCCTGCGCGTGCGTTTCGCGCGTGGCTTTCACGTAAGTCCCGATGCCGCCGTTGTAGAGCAAATCGACCGGCGCGAGCAGGATCGCGCGAATGAGTTCGTTCGGCGCCAGCGCCGTCGCCGTGATGCCGAGCACGGCCTGCACGGCGGGCGAGATCGGGATCGCCTTCGCCGTTCGAGGAAAGATGCCGCCGCCGGCCGAGATCTTCGTGTGATCGTAATCGGCCCAGCTCGAGCGCTCGAGCCCGAACAGCCGCTCGCGCTCGATGAAGCTCGCCTCCGGATCGGGATTCGGGTCGAGAAAGACATGCCGGTGATCGAACGCGGCCACGAGCCGGATGTGGCGCGAAAGCAGCATGCCGTTGCCGAACACGTCGCCCGACATATCGCCGACTCCGACGACCGTGAAGTCGGTCGTCTGTGTATCGACGCCCATCTGGCGGAAGTGGCGCTTGACCGATTCCCAGGCGCCGCGCGCCGTGATGCCCATTTTCTTGTGGTCGTAGCCGACCGAACCGCCCGACGCGAACGCATCGTCGAGCCAAAATCCGTACTGGTGCGCGATCGCATTCGCGTAGTCGGAGAACGTGGCCGTGCCTTTGTCCGCCGCGACCACGAGGTAAGGATCGTCGCTGTCGTGGCGCACGACGTCGGGCGGCGCGACGATCGCGCCCGCTAGGCGATTGTCGGTCACGTCGAGCAGGCCGCGCAGGAACGTCTGGTAGCAGGCGATGCCTTCGCGCATCGCCGCTTCCCGATCGCCGCCGATGGGCGGATTCTTGACCACGAAGCCGCCCTTGGAGCCCACCGGCACGATGACCGTGTTCTTGACCATCTGCGCCTTCATGAGCCCGAGCACCTCGGTGCGAAAATCCTCGCGGCGATCCGACCAGCGCAAGCCGCCGCGCGCGACGCGCCCGCCCCGCAGATGCACGCCTTCGACGCGCGGCGAATACACCCAGATCTCGAACATCGGTTTGGGCTCGGGCAGCCCCGGCACGCGCGACGGATCGAGCTTGAACGAGACGTAAGGCAGCGGCTCGCCGTCCGCGCCGCGGCGAAAGTAATTCGTCCGTATCGTCGCATTGATGACGCCGAGGAACTGCCGCAAGATGCGGTCTTCGTCTAGGTTCGGGACCTGATCGAGCGCGGCCTCGATGCCTTGCAGCAAGGACTCGGTGCGCATGGCGCGCGCGGGCCCGAGCGCCGGATCGAAGCGCGTCAGAAAGAGATCGACGAGCCCGCGCGCGAGCGCCGGATTGCCCGTCACCGCGCGTTCGATATAGGCGTCGCTGAACGTCGAGCCCACCTGCCGCAGATACTTCGCATAGGCGCGCAGAATCGACACCTCACGCGCCGCGAGTTGGGCGCGCAGCACGAGCCGGTTGAAGTCGTCGTTCTCGACCTCCCCAGCCCAGACGCGCGCGAACGCTTCCTCGAACAACGCCTTGACGCGCTCGATGTCGAACTCGACGTCGTCCGTCAATTCCAGGCCGAAGTCGTGCACCCAAGCCGGCATCGAGCCGGCCGGCTCGAGCAGATAGGGACGCTCTTCGTCGACGCGCACGCCCAGGTGTTCCAGCATCGGCAAGCTGCGCGACAGCGCGATCGACTGCCCGGTGCGATAGACCTTGAATCGAAACGCGCGCGGCGCCGCTTCGATCGGCCGGTACAGATTCATCGAAAGCGTTTCGCCGCGGTGGGCGGCTTCGACGAGTTCGATGTCGCGCACGGCCGTACGCGCCGCGTAGTCTTCGCGATAGCCGGCCGGAAACGAATCGCCGTAGCGCAGCAGCAGACGATTGCCCTCTTCTTCGCCGAAGCGTTCGAGCAATGCGTCGGCGAGATCGTCCTGCCAGCGGCGCGTGGCTTGGACGAGCCGCGTTTCGAGTTCGCGCGTGTCGACCTCGGGCAGCGCGCCGTTATTCGTGCGCACGACGATGTGAATGCGCGCGAGCGGCGATTCCGAGAGTAGCGGAGTGAACTCCACGCTCGTGCCGTTGAACGCGTCGGCCAGCAGCTTGGCTATGCGCCGGCGCAAGTCGGTGTTGTACTTTTCGCGGGCGACGAAGATGAGGCACGAGACGAATCGCTCGAACCGGTCGCGCCGCACGAACACCCGCGTGCGCTGGTGCTCCTGCAGACGCAGGATCCCGAGCCCGATCTCGTAAAGCTCGTCTTCGCTTGTTTGAAACAGCTCATCGCGCGGGTACTGCTCGAGGACGGTCACCAGCGATTTGTGCAAATGCCCTTTCGCAAGGAAGCCCACGCGCCGCATGAGATTCGCGCATTTTCGCCGCACGATGGGGATGTCGTTGATCGAACCGGTGTAGGCCGTCGATGTGTACAAGCCGAGCATCCGGCGCTCGCCGACGAGCTTGCCGTCGGGGCCGAACAGTTTGACGCCGACGTAGTCCAGATAGCCGGGCCGATGCACCGTCGCTCGCGAATTGGCTTTCGTGAGAAAGATCGGCGACGGTCCGTCGATGATCTCCGCTGCCGCGCGCGGCAGCGGCGTCAGATCGGGCGCCTCCGCTCTGCGCAAGCTCTCTCGCAAAATACCCGTTCCGGTACCTTCCACGCCGCGTAATGCGAAGCCGCCGTCGTACGGCACGAGCGCGTAGTCGCGCAAGCCCAGGAACGTGAAATGGTCGGCCACCATCCATTCGAGAAACGCACGCGCCTCGATCGCGTCGTCTCCGGATTCGCGCGCGGCCAGTGCCTTGATCGTCTCCCTGGCAACGGCCTGCATCTTCGACCAATCCTCCACGGCGGCCCGCACGTCGCCGAGCACGCGCGCGATGTTGGCGCGCAGCTCGGCCAATTTCGCCGCCTCGCTGCAGCGGTCGATCTCGAAGTGGATGAACGACTCGAGACGCGAGCGATGCGCCGTGTCGTCCTCCTCGCTCGCCGCGCCGCCCGGCTCGATGCGCACGATCGCGCCTTGCACGTCGCGCCAGACGCGATAGACCGGGTGAATGCCCGAATGCAGCGTGAGCCCGCAGCGGTTCACCTCCATCGTCACCGAATCGACGAGGAACGGCATGTCGTCGTTGACGATTTCGATGACGGTGTGATCGGAGTGCCAACCCTGCTCGTCGAGCACGGGGTTGTAGACACGCAGCGCGGCGGCGCCCGATGCGAATCGCTGGGCGGTTTGCCAATGCGCCATCGCCGCGCCGTAGAGATCGGCGATGCTGCGGCTTTGCAAATCTTGCACGTCGGCGAGTTCGAAGTAAAAACGCAGGAACGATTCGATCGGGCCGAAGGCGGTCTCCGACCATCGCCCTCGCGCGTACTCGACGACATCCGTAAGCAGGTGAGCGACGGCTTCTTCGTTGTTCGATAGCATGGTGCCTCCGCAGGCGGGTGACGATGCTCGACAGTGAAAGTGGGGCTCGGCTACGTGAGCGCGATTATGCGCTCGTCGACGGCGCCGGGACAGCCAAGGCATTCCCCACCCACGCCGTGATCGTATCGGCCAGCCATGCGGGATCGTCATGGGGCAAGTCGTGCCCCGCCCAAGGATGCTCGATCAGCGGGACGCCCCAGCGAGCCGCCAGCTTTGCGGAGCAAGCGGGATGCACGAGCGCGTCGGCGCGCGAAACGAGCACGAGCACGGGACAGCGCGGCACCGACGGCGCACCGCGAAAACGCGCCGCGGCCGCGAGCTGCCGCAGCGTATTCGCGCGGGTCGGGGGCGCACTGTCGTAGATGGCGGTCCATGCCGCCAGATCGGCCTCGCGCTCGTCCACGCGGCGGCACGTCAACGCGTGTATCGCAAGCTCCGCATCGCGCCTCGTACTCGCGCGCCAATGCCACGCCGCGCGCGAAACGAGCGGCCACGCACTAGGCCGCAGCCGCTCGAACGATCCGTTGAAGCGGCCCATGCTCGTATTGATGAGCACGAGCCGCTCGATCTCGAGCGGAAAACGCTGCGCCCAATCGACGGCCACCATCGCCCCGAGCGAAAGCGCGACGATGCGATACGGCGGCGCATGCCCGCCCTGCGCGAGCCGCGCGCGCACGAAGTCCGTCGTCGCGGCGATGCATGCAGGCGCGCGCTCGCCTGCATGCTGCCCGCTGCCGGGCAGATCGGGACACACGATCGCGTCGTCCCGGCCCAGGCCGCATGCTCGCAGCCGCTCCGGAACCTGCGCCCAATGTCTCGCCTCGCGCGTCAGCCCGCGCAGCAAGATCCATGCGCTCATGCTCGCGGCCTCCGGTACCAATACTCGACCGCGCGCGTCATCAAGCGTTCGCGTCCCGTGCCGCTCGGGAGCCAGCGCTGCGAGGCATAGGCGGCGCGCGCGAGAAAGTCGAGCAGGTTCGTATGCCGGCGCAGCACACGTTCCGTACGATGGGCCTTGATGGGATTGAACATCCCTTCCCTGCGCAAGATCTGCAGCGGATTCTTCTTGATCCAAAGCCACGAGCCGAGTTCGAGCGTAAGCGGCAAGAAGATCGACGATGTGCCGCGCTTGTCGTACGCGTAGTCCCACAGATCGCCGTGCGCGAGGTACTGCATGCTCTGCGGCTCGAACACATAGCCGTGATGCGGGTGCGCTTGCTCGAACATCGCCTTGAGCAGGAACATCTCCGGCAAATGCCCGATGTGCCTTGTCGACTTCGCGTAAGGAAACCATATGCTGTCGCGAAAGCCGTAGCCCGAATGACAATCGAGCGCGAAGCTGAGCGGCCGTGTCAGCAACTCCTGCTCCACGACACGCAGCAGCGTCGCCGCCTCGACCTCCATCGGTGCCCCGCTCGCTCCGCGATACCAAGGGAGCCACGAGCCGATCCGCTGGCCGCCGGCCAGGAACGGCACGCGGCCTTCCGCGTTCTGCGGCGCATTGCGCATGAGGTCGACGCCGTTGGGGTTGGAGCGCCTCATGGCCCACATGCCGCCGGGATTGACGATCGGCATGAACACGAGCCGGACCGAGCGCAGCTCCTCCTGCAGCAGTTCGTCCCATTCGAGGCGAGCCACTAGCGAGCGCATGTAATCGAGCAATAGCCGCGTGCCGATCCGCTCGAGCCCATGGATGCCCGCGAAGAAACCGATGGCGGGCGCTTGCGGATCGAGCGAGCCGAGCGTGGCGACGTAGATCGGGAAAGTGCGTCCGAGGGTTGTGACCTCGCAGGCGACGCTGGCCACCATCTGTCGGCTGCCCGCATCGAGAATCGCTTTCAGCTCTTCGTATTCGGCGAACGTAGTCTCGGGCAACGAGGGAAGAACGGCGGTCATCGCTTACAACCGGGGGAGATCGAAGGAGGGAGAACCGCCGCGGCGGACAATCTACTCAATATAGGCCGTTTTGCGCGGCTTTCAGAGCGTCTTTCGCACGTTTTTCTCCTCCGCCGCCGACGCGGCACCGTCCCCTTTAGATTGAGAGTGGCTCCATCATATTGCCTTAAATGGCTCTGAAGTTAAGAGCCAAAGCTGGCTATAGTCGCCGTATGGGGTCGGCAGTAAAAGCGCGCCGGCCCAGCCATCGTCGATCCGGCAAGACTCAGGAGAACAGCGTGAACAATTCCGATCTTCAAGCCCGCAAGAACGCCGCCACGCCGCGCGGCGTCGGCGTGATGTGCGACTTCTACGCGGCGCGCGCAGAGAACGCGGAGCTATGGGACGTCGAGGGCCGACGCTTCATCGATTTCGCCGCCGGCATCGCCGTCTTGAACACGGGCCATCGTCATCCGCGCATCGTCGCCGCGATTCGCGATCAGTTGGAGCGCTTCACGCACACGGCCTACCAGGTCGTGCCGTACGCTTCCTACGTCGAACTGGCCGAGAAGATCAACGCCCGCGCGCCCGGCGCGCATCCGAAGAAGACAGCCTTCTTCACCACGGGCGCCGAGGCCGTCGAAAACGCCGTCAAGATCGCGCGCGCCGCAACGGGCCGCCCGGGTGTCATCGCCTTCGCCGGCGGCTTCCACGGGCGCACGCTGATGGGCATGGCGCTCACGGGCAAAGTGGCGCCGTACAAGGCCGGCTTCGGCCCGTTCCCGTCCGACGTCTATCACGCGCCGTTTCCGAACCGCGTTCACGGCGTCACGGCGGCCGATTCGCTGCATGCCGTCGAAACGCTGCTGAAGGCGGACATCGAGCCGGCCCGCGTGGCCGCGATCATCTTCGAGCCGGTGCAAGGCGAAGGCGGTTTCAACGCTGCCCCTCCCGAGTTCGTGCGCGGCCTGCGCCGCATCTGCGACGAACACGGCATCGTCCTGATCGCCGACGAAGTTCAGACCGGCTTCGCCCGCACCGGCAAGCTTTTTGCGATGGAGCACTACGACGTCACGGCCGATCTGATCACGATGGCGAAGAGCCTGGCCGGCGGCATGCCGCTGTCGGGCGTCGTGGGCCGGGCCGATCTGATGGATGCGGCCGCGCCGGGCGGGCTCGGCGGCACCTATGCGGGCAACCCGCTCGCGCTGGCCTCGGCGCTTGCGGTGCTCGACGTCATTGACGAAGAGCGTCTTTGCGAGCGGGCGGTGCAGCTAGGGGACACACTCAAGGCGCGTCTCGAAGCGTTGCGCGGCGCCATCCCGCAACTGGCCGACATCCGCGGTCCTGGGGCGATGGTCGCGGCTGAGTTTCTCGAAGCGGGCACGCACAAACCCGATGCAGCCTTCGTCAAACGCGTGCAGGGGCGCGCGCTCGAACGCGGCCTACTGCTGCTCGCCTGCGGCACCTACGGCAACGTCATTCGCTTCCTGTTTCCTCTCACCATCGAAACGGCGGTGTTCGACGAAGCGCTCGGGGTGCTCGAAGAAGTGTTGAAGGAAAGCGTCGGCGCGTTGGCATAAGCGAATTTCGTAAGCTGGCTTCCCTATGCTGTCCTTTTAAAGCGTCTCTACGCTCTCCCGTTTCAAGCCGTTGGAGTCGACATGCAAAACCTGGAATCGATCGATCTGAAGGACCCGTCGCTGCTGCAGACGAAGGCATTTATCGCGGGAAACTGGCAAGACGCCGATAGCGGCGCCACGTTCGAAGTGCGCAATCCAGCCACGGGCGGCGCGCTCGCGCAAGTGCCGCAGATGGGCGCCGCCGAGACGCGCCGCGCCATCGAGGCGGCGAACGCGGCCTGGGGCGCCTGGCGCGCGCAAACAGCCAAGGCGCGCGGGGCCATCTTGCGCAAATGGTACGAGCTGATGCTGGCCAACGCCGACGATCTCGCCGCCATCATGACGGCCGAACAAGGCAAGCCGCTCGCCGAAGCCAAGGGCGAGATCCAGTACGCGGCCTCGTTCCTCGAATGGTTCGGCGAGGAAGGCAAGCGCGTCTACGGCGACACGATTCCGAGCCCGGCGGCCGACAGGCGGCTCGTCGTGGTCAAGGAGCCGATCGGCGTCTGCGCCGCCATCACCCCGTGGAATTTCCCGGCCGCGATGATCACGCGCAAGGCCGGCCCGGCACTGGCAGCCGGCTGCCCGATGGTCGTCAAGCCGGCCGAGGCCACGCCGCTGTCGGCATTGGCGCTGGCGCTGCTGGCCGAGCGCGCGGGCGTGCCGGCCGGCATCTTTAGCGTCGTGACGGGCGATCCGAAGGCGATCGGCGCCGAGATGACGAGCAACGCGCTGGTGCGCAAGCTCTCGTTCACGGGGTCGACAGGGGTCGGCCGGCTGCTGATGTCACAGAGCGCGCCGACGATCAAGAAGCTCTCGCTCGAACTCGGCGGCAATGCGCCGTTCATCGTCTTCGACGACGCCGACCTCGATGCGGCCGTCGTCGGCGCGATCGCATCGAAGTACCGCAACAGCGGCCAAACCTGCGTCTGCGCGAACCGCATCTATGTGCACGAGAAAGTCTACGACGCATTCGCCGAAAAGCTGCGGGCCGCCGTCGCTCAGCAACTGAAGGTCGGCCGCGGCACCGAACCCGGCGTGACCCTGGGCCCGCTCATCAACGAAGCGGCCTTGCTGAAGGTAGAAGCGCACATTGCCGATGCGCTTTCCAAGGGCGCGCAAGTCGTGACCGGCGGCAAGCGCCATGCGCTCGGCCACCACTTCTTCGAGCCGACCATCCTGACCGGCGTCACGTCATCGATGATGGTTGCGAAGGAGGAAACGTTCGGCCCGGTGGCGCCGCTGTTCAAGTTCGGGAGCGACGATGAAGTGGTGCGCATGGCGAACGACACCGAATTCGGCCTCGCCGCGTACTTCTACAGCCGCGACATCGGCCGCGTTTGGCGCGTGGCCGAAGCGCTGGAATACGGAATGGTCGGTATAAATACAGGCCTGATCTCGAACGAAGTCGCGCCGTTTGGCGGTGTCAAACAATCTGGCCTCGGCCGTGAGGGATCGCACTACGGGATCGACGAATACGTCGTCGTCAAGTATTTGTGCATGGGCATTTGAGTCGGATTGGGTCGAATTAAGTCGAATCTCGATTCGACATCGGCGGATTATTTCCAATTTAGCAAATATCGCAATTGCGTCATGGACTTTCGAGGATTGATTCTTTGATGGGCGACGCAATGTCAAACCCCTGACCGGGCGGGCGTTGCGGGCCTTTCAAGATGTTGCGTTTCGTCGTCATCCGGTGTTTCATTAGCGGCGCCACTATTTTGTCGCGGTATGCTGTGCGCCGCGCTGCCGGCCTACGGCAGCCCGGGAAACCACCGGCCGCCTGCCACGAGCAGCGGCACCCCGATTCGGCCGATGCCGGATCGGGGACGATCGACCACTCGAGGAGTCAACGTGAAAAAATTGTTAGCCGCCGTGACCATCGCCACGCTCGCCGCATCGGCAGGCGTCGCGCAAGCGAAAGACTGGAAGCAAATTCGTATCGGTGTCGACGCGAGCTACGCCCCCTTCGAATCGAAAGCCGCGGACGGCAAGCTCGTCGGCTTCGATATCGACCTCGGGAACGAGATCTGCAAACGCATGCATGCCAAATGCGTGTGGGTCGAAAACGACTTCGACGGCATGATCCCCGGTTTGAAGGCCAAGAAGTTCGACGGCGTGCTGTCGTCGATGACGATCACGCCTGAGCGCGAAAAGGCGATCGCCTTCTCCAAGCCGCTCTTCGACACGCCGACTGCGCTTGTCGCGAAGAAGGGTTCCGGCCTGCTGCCCACGGCCGATTCGCTGAAGGGCAAGTCGGTCGGCGTCGAGCAAGGCACGATCCAGGAAACGTATGCGAAGGACAACTGGGAAAAGGCCGGCGTCAAGGTCGTCCCCTATCAGAACCAAGACCAGGTCTATCAAGACTTGATCTCGGGCCGTCTCGACGCAGCGCTGCAAGACAAGGTACAGGCTGACATCGGCTTCCTGAAGCAGCCGCGCGGCGCGCAATTCCAGCAAGTCGGCGATTCGATCGCGAGCGGTTCCGCCGCCATGGGAATGCGCAAGGAAGATACGGATCTGAAGGCCGATGTCGACAAGGCCATCGACGGCATGATGAAGGACGGCACGTACCAGAAGCTCGAGAAGAAGTACTTCGACTTCGACGTCGCGCCGAAGAGCTGAAAGCCCACGCCGGGCTGACCGTCCGCTACGGGCGCACCGCAGCCCTGTCGTGAAGCTTCAGCCGGCTAAAAGGCTCCGCGTTCGCAGCGGAGCCTTTTTTATTTTGCGCGTCGCCTCCCGCATGGAACGCCGCGCTCGCGCCGACGTACAATCGAACACCATCGACTCGTTGCGCGGCGCGCGGGAACGGCGCCGTGAATCGCCATGCAAAAGAAGATCCATCCGCTGATTTCGCCTTCGCTCGGCACCGAGCGCACGTTGACGAGCTTCCATTACGGCCCCGCAGGCGGGCAAAAGGTCTACGTGCAATCGTCGCTGCACGCGGACGAACTGCCGGGCATGCTCGCCGCTTGGGAATTGCGCCGCAAGCTGGGCGCCCTCGAAGCCGCCGGCAAGCTGCGCGGCGAAATTGTCGTCGTGCCGGTCCCGAATCCGATCGGGCTTAATCAGCACGTGCTCGGCCAAATGATCGGCCGCTTCGAAGCGAACACGGCGACGAACTTCAACCGCAACTTCTACGACCTCGCCGCGCTCGTGATACCACGCATCGAGAGCCGTTTGACGGGCGATGCCAAGGAGAACTTGCGCGCGGTGCGAGAGTCGATGCGCGAAGCGCTCGATGCGCAAACGCCGCGCACGGAACTCGAATCGCAACGCCTCGCGCTGCAGCGGCTTTCGTACGACGCCGACATCGTGCTCGATCTGCATTGCGATTTCGAAGGCGCGATGCACGTGTACACGAACCCCGAGCTGTGGGCCGACGTCGAACCGCTCGCGCGCTACCTCGACGCGAAGGCCTCGCTGCTCGCGCTCAATTCGATCGGCAATCCGTTCGACGAAATTCACAGCTTCTGCTGGTCGGAGTTGCGCGCGCGTTTCGGCAGCCGCTTCCCGATTCCCAACGGCTCGATTTCGGTGACGGTCGAACTGCGCGGCCAAGCCGACGTGTCGTATGCGCACGCCGAGCACGACTCGCAAGCGATCGTCGAATACTTGACGCAGCGCGGGCTGATCGAGGGTACGCCGGCTCACATGCCGCCGCTCGCGTTCCCCGCCACGCCGCTCGCCGGCACCGAACCGCTCGTCGCCCCGATCTCCGGCGTGCTCGTGTTCCGGACACCGGCCGGCATTTGGATCGAGAAAGGCCAGGAAATCGCCGACATCGTCGATCCGCTGACCGATCGCGTCGAAACGGTCAGGGCAGGCACGGCCGGCGTCCTATATGCGAGACATCGCACCCGCTTCGCCACGGCCGGCATGGAAGTGGCGCGCATCGCCGGCGCGACGCCCCTGCGCGGCGGCTCGTTATTGTCCGCCTGACGCATCGGTAGCTGGGCGCCTCGGTACCTGCGCGTTGCAGTATGTCGCCGCCTGAGTACCCGGGCGCCTCGCTTTCGCTTCGTTCGCCCTCGTTTCGCATCGCCCGCACGCCCGCTCCACGCGGGCGTTCGTCTTTTTTCCGCCTCTTAAGTTTGGCTTAATTCTGGACTGCGACTATGCACCCATACCACCCCTGTTGAGCCGCCGGAGCATCGGCGGCGTCTTTTTGTCCCCTACGCGTGGCTGCCGCACAGCGCGTGCGGTGCCGTAAATGGAAACGGCGATGATCGAAGATACGGTGTTCAAGCATCTGCGCACGATGCTCAAGCGCGAACATGCGCTACCGGTCCAAAGCTGCCGCGTCTCGACGCCCGTGCAGCGCCCTTGGGGGCGTACCTACCGGCTGGTCGAGTGGACCATGCATAAGGATTCCCCTTCGTACCGCTGCGTCGTCCCGGCCGAGTACACCGATACCGATATCGCGCGCCTCGTTGCATCCCACGTTCCCGGGCGCGTATACGCCGAAGAAGTCTGCTGAGCGCCAAGAACCCAAGGACCCAAGCACCCACGCAGCGCAAACCCGGCACCACGCCGTCGGTTACCCTCACTTCAGGTGCCGAGCAGCATGACCGTCATGCCGCGACATCGCGCCCAATGACGCATTGGCGCGATCTCTGCTAGGCTTGCGAATCACCACCGTTATTTCTTTATTTCCTTTCCAACGTTTCTCGATGGACAACACCTTCAACGAGCGTGGCGTCATGATCACGCGCAACGGGCTGAGCGCGGGCGGCCAGATTTTTTCGTTGCGCGAGATTCAAAACGCACGCGTCGAGACGATTCAAAAGAACAGGATCCTGCCACTCTCGCTTTCGCTGTCCGGCCTAGCCGTCGCCATCGGCGGCGGGATTTCGGTCTCCGGCGCGGCGATGACGATCGGCGTGATGCTGCTCGTCGTCGGCTACCTCGCGTGGACCACCCAGGACATCAAGCACCGGCTCATGGTGCGGACGCAAGGCGGGGATCGCGAAGCATTGATCAGCCCCGATCTCGAGTTCGTGAAGCGCGTCGAGCAAGCACTCCAGAACTCGCGCGCGTCGCTCACTCCAACGACAGCGGCTTGACGCGCCAGATCTTCGTCGCGTACTCGCCGATGGTCCTGTCCGACGAAAACCGTCCCATCCCGGCCACGTTCTCGATCGCACTCGCCGTCCACGCGCGCGGGTCGCGAAAGCGCGCGTCGACAAGATTCTGCGCGGCCGCGAACGCGGCGAAATCGGCCAGCACCATGTAGTGGTCGCCCCAATCCACGAGCGTGTGGAAGATGTCCGAAAAACGATGCGGGTCGCCGTCGGAGAAATAGCCGCTGCGGATTTGGTCGAGTGCCAGCCGCAATTCCGGATCGCGCTCGTAGATCTCGCGCGGCCGATAGCCCGACGCGCGTAAATCGCTAACGCCGTCGGCCGTGAGCCCGAAGATGAACATGTTCTCCCGCCCTACCGCATCGCATATTTCGATGTTGGCGCCGTCCATCGTGCCGATCGTCAACGCGCCGTTCAGCGCGAGCTTCATGTTCCCGGTGCCTGACGCTTCGGTGCCGGCCATCGAAATCTGCTCCGACAAATCGGCGGCCGGGATCATGAGCTCGGCCACGCTGACGCCGTAGTTCGGCACGAACACGACCTTCAGACGATCACCCACGACCGGATCGTGGTTGACCTTCTCGCTGACGTCGCCGATGAGCTTGATGATCGTCTTCGCCATTTTGTAGGCCGACGCCGCCTTGCCCGCGAAGATGACGACGCGGGGCACCCAATCGTCGTTCGGCCGGGCGCGAATGCGGTTGTAGCGGACGATCACGTGCAGCACGTTCAGCAGTTGCCGCTTGTACTCGTGGATCCGCTTCACTTGCAGATCGAACAGCGCATCGGGATGAATCGTACAGCCGGTCTCGTGTAGAAAGCGCTGTGCGAGCCGAATCTTGTTGCGCCGCTTCGCCGTACGAAACTCGGACGTGAAGGCCGGATCGTCCTTGAGCGAGCGCAGCTTCGACAGCTCGAACAAATCCGTGCGCCAGCGCTTGCCGATGTGCTTGTCGATCAGTTTCGACAGCGGCTGATTCGCCTGCGAGAGCCAGCGCCGCGGCGTGATGCCGTTGGTCACGTTCGTGAATCGTTCGGGGAACACACGCGCGAACTCGCTGAAGAATTCGCGTTCCATCAATTGCGAATGGAGCTGCGAGACACCGTTGACCTTTTGGCTAGCGACGATGGCGAGGTGCGCCATGCGTACACGCCGCTGACCGTACTCGTCGACGAGAGAGACACGACGTATCACCTCGATATCGTGCCCGAAATGCTCGCTCGCGCTCTTCAGAAAATCGGCATTGATCTCGAAGATGATTTCGAGGTGCCGCGGCAGCAAACGCGCGAGCATGTCGACGTCCCAGGTCTCGAGCGCTTCGGGCATCAACGTGTGATTCGTGTACGAAAACACCTGATGCACCATCTTCCAGGCGCGGTCCCAAGGCACATGGTGGATGTCGACGAGCAAGCGCATGAGTTCGGGGATCGCGAGCACCGGGTGCGTGTCGTTCAGATGGATCGCGACCTTCTCGGTGAAACGCCCGAACGTGCTGTGCGTGCGCTGATAGCGGCGAATGAGGTCCTGCATCGTCGCGGATACGAAGAAGTACTCCTGACGCAGCCGCAACTCGCGGCCGGCGAGCGTCGAGTCGTCGGGGTACAGCAGTCTCGACACGTTCTCGGAGTGCTCCTTGGCTTCGACGGCACGGCGATAGTCGCCCTGATTGAACGCCGACAGATCGAGCTCCTCCGTCGCACGCGCGGACCACAAACGCAGCGTGTTCGTCGCGCTCGTGCCGAACCCCGGAATCACCGTGTCGAATGCCATCGCATTGACGTGCTCGGTCTCGACCCATTCGACGTGTCCGTCTCGCGCAATCGTACGTCCGCCGAAGTGAACGATGTACTGCACCTCGGGGCGCGGAAACTCCCACGGATTGCCCGCATGCAGCCAATAATCGGGCGTCTCGACCTGCTCTCCCTGAACGATCTGCTGACGGAACATGCCGTAGTCGTATCGAATGCCGTAGCCGAAGCCGGGAATCGCGAGCGTCGCCATCGAATCGAGGAAGCAAGCCGCCAGCCGGCCGAGGCCGCCGTTGCCCAGCGCGGCGTCGTGCTCGAGGTCGATCACGGCCTCCATGTCGACGCCGAGAAGCGCCAGCGCTTCCTTCATCTGATCGTAGATGCCCAGCGCGAGCAAAGCATTCGTGAACGTGCGGCCGATGAGAAATTCCATCGACAAGTAGTAGACGCGCTTGGCGTCTTGCTCGTACTGCTCGCGCGTGGTTTTCATCCAGCGGGCGACGAGCCGGTCGCGCACGGCGAGCGCCGCGGCGTTGAGCCAATCCTGCGGCCGAGCCGTGACGGCATCTTTCCCGACGCCGTACATCAACCGGTTGGAGATGGAGCGCTTGAGCGCATCGACGGTACTGTTGAGCTGGTCGAATTCCAGATCGACGGCTGTCATCGAGTTCCTCCTCTGGCAAGCAGCGGCATGTGCCTTGCTGACGCGCGGCCCCAAGACACCTACCGCGGGATTATTCAGATTACGCCATTTCGAGCGGACATGAAGTCGGCGTTTCCGAGCACTGGGCACCGCGCTACAACAGCACGCGCCTTGCTCCGCGCGAGTGCGCCGTGCTCGCGCACGCGTGCGGCGTTGGCGTGCCGACGAGCGCCGGTCTAGTATGAAAGGACCGGCGGCGACCCTCGGAGTCGATATGACAACGCAAACGAACATCCATTCGGTCATCGGCATGCTTCACGCGCAAGAACTGCTGACGCTCTCGGTTATCCGCGCGCTACCGCCCGACATGCGAGGCAGAATCGCCGACGAATTGAAAGCGCACGCGGAACTCGCGACGCAGCCGCAGCCGAGCGTGTCGGGCGAACGCGACACGCTCGAGGCGTTCCGTACTCATGTGAAGCGGCTGTCGATCCTGCTGACGTCGATGTCCTAGGTGCCCGGCAAGGTCCCCAGCACAACCGGTGCCAGGCAGGCGGATACGATCAGCGCGGCAGGTAGGCGAGGGGATCGACGGGCTTGCCGGCCCGGCGGATTTCGAACTCGACGGTGCCTCGCCCGGAAGAGTCGGCCCCCATCTGCGCGATGGGCTGGCCCTTCTTGACGGTGTCGCCTTCCTTCACGAGGACATCGCCGTTCACGGCATAGCCGGTCACGACATCGCCGCCATGTTTGACGACGACGAGCGATTTGTACTGATCCACGCCGGTGCCGACGTAGATCACGCTGCCGTCGGCCGACGCTTTGACGGCTTCCTCGGGGCGCCCGAGGATCACGATGCCTTTGACGTTGTTGCTGCCCGCATCGGTCACCCGCGTAACTTGCCCGTACGCCGGCCAGGCCGGCCGAACGACGAGCCCTTCGTTCGAAGCGGGATTCACCCCCGGCTGAGGCGCGACGCGCAGGATTTGCCCCGGCGTCAGCATCGCCGTGCGCGGCAGGTTGTTCCATGCGGCTAGGTCGTCCACGCGCTGGCCGAACGCGGCCGCGATACCGGGCAGCGTATCGCCGGGGTTGACGCGATAGAAACCGGCCGGCACGCGCGCCGGCTGGGAAGATTGGGATTGCGATTCGAACGGCGATTGGCCCATCCAACCGCCCGTCGCGCAGCCTCCCAGAAACATCGCGCCGGACAATGCCAACGCCGTCCGCGCCCACGCGCGGCGCTGTCGTGCAGGAATGCGTACCGTCTTCACCCTCGGCCCTCGATCGATGCGATGCTGCTTTCCGAACCCGATTCGACGGCAGCCTGACAAACGGCTTGCGCGACGAGACGGGCGCCTATCGTTCTTCGTTCTTCATTCTTCACGATCGTACTAGCCGAGCATCGTACACGACACGCGAGGCCAAAAACGAAACCGGCTCGCGCCCCCTTGCGGGGGCCGCGAGCCAGTGAGTGCCGCTAACCGATCGCTACGGTGTGACCCGCAGGGTGCGATCGCGTTCCGTCGACGGTGCTGATCCGATGCTGATCCGAGCCCTATCCAGTGCTTGTCGGGCCCTTAGCGGCCGAAAAACAACGACGGGGTGCCGCTGTCGTCCGCCGCGTGCGCCCGCTCCATCTGGATCGGCGCGCCGGCCTGCGACGTACCCGCCGCGACACCGCCGTAGGCTTGCTGCGAGTTCACGCGCTGCTCGGCCGCTTGGATGTCGTCCGGATAGTACGGGCTCTTTGCAGCGGGGTTGTAACCCGCTTGTTCGACATTGATCAGGTCTTGACGCACTTGAGCGCGCGTGACGGGACCGTTGTCGGTCGATTGAGCGAACGAGGCCAGCGGAATCGACAAAGCGGAAGCCGCAACCATTGCATACACGAGTGACTTCATGATCAACCTCCGAAACTGTGATTCGCCGCATGCGGGAGTGCCGCAGCGATTAATCACAGTTTATTCGGCCGAACATCTAGGGAAAACCACTAATTTGACGAAATAGAATTTCTAAAGAAGCAACAGTTCCAACCATGGCCACCGCGTTTCATGTGCAAAACTAAGCCCACGTCGCGTGGAAGCTACCCTCGCGGTCGATACGCTCGAACGTGTGCGCGCCGAAGAAGTCCCGCTGCGCCTGCACGAGGTTCGCCGGCAGCCGCTCGGAGCGGTAGGCGTCGAAATAGGCGATCGCCGAGGCGAACGTCGGAACGGGCACGCCGGCCGTGACGGCGGCCACGACGATCTCGCGCAACGCAGCCTGATAGTGCTCCGAAATCTCGCGGAAATACGGGTCGAGCAGCAGGTTGGCGAGCGCCGGATCGTGCGTGTAAGCGTCGGTGATCTTCTGCAGGAATCGCGCCCGGATGATGCAGCCTGCCCGGAAAATCTTGGCGATACCGCCGAAGTCGAGGCTCCATTTGTACTCTTCGGAAGCCGCGCGCAATTGCGCGAAGCCTTGGGCATAGGAGATCACCTTGCTCAAGTACAGTGCGCGGCGCACGGCTTCGATGAAGGCCGCGCGATCGCCCGAGAACGGTCTGGCTTGCGGCCCTGAGAGCACTTTGCTCGCGGCGACGCGCTGCGTTTTCAGCGACGACAGCACGCGCGCGAAAACCGATTCGGTGATGAGCGGCAGCGGCACGCCGAGATCGAGCGCGTTCTGGCTCGTCCACTTGCCCGTCCCCTTTTGCGCCGCGCGGTCGAGGATGACGTCGACGAGGTCCTTGCCCGTTTCCTCGTCGCGCTTGGCGAAGATCTTGGCCGTGATATCGATGAGGTAGCTATCGAGTTCGCCCTCGTTCCATTCCGTGTAGACCTTCCCCAGCTCCGCATTGGTCAGCCCCGCGACCTGCTTGAGCACGGCATAGCTTTCGGCGATCAATTGCATGTCGCCATATTCGATGCCGTTGTGCACCATCTTCACGAAGTGACCGGCGCCGTCGGGGCCGATATAGGCCACGCAGGGCTCTCCATCCGGCGCCTTCGCCGCGATCTGCGTCAAGATCGGCGCGACGAGATCGTAGGCATCGCGCGGGCCACCCGGCATGATCGCGGGCCCTTTGAGCGCGCCCTCCTCGCCGCCCGACACGCCCGTGCCGATGAAGTGCAGCCCCGCCTGCGCGAGTTCCTGGTTGCGGCGGATCGTATCGGTGAAATGCGTATTGCCGCCGTCGATGAGCACGTCGCCCTTGTCGAGCAGCGGCTTGAGCGCCGCGATCGTCGCATCCGTCGGCCCACCGGCCTTGACCATCAGCAAAATGCGCCGCGGCTTTTCGAGCGAATCGACGAACTGTTCGAGCGACGCGGCCGGCACGAGCTTGCGATCGGGAAATTGGGCGACGAATTCGTCCGTCTTCTCGCGGGTGCGGTTGTAGACCGCGACCGTATAGCCGCGGCTTTCGATGTTGAGCGCGAGGTTGCGGCCCATTACCGCAAGTCCGACGACGCCGATGGCTGGTTTGCCCATTTGTCGAATTCTCCAAGAGAAGAGGCCGACGTGCCGGCGGATCGCGCCGCGCACGTCACGACGGAACGACCGTCAACGATAAGAAACAGAGGAAACAGAAGAAACCGAAGGCGCGACGCGCGCGGCCAACGCGGCCAACGCCTCGCCGCACGGCGCCTGCACCTTCAGCGAGAACAGCGCGTCGGCCCGTGTTACCCCGATATTGATCGCGGCAATCGGCGTGCCAGCCTTCGCTGCCCACATGCAAAAGCGATAGCCTGAAAAAACCATCAGCGACGAACCGACCACGAGCATCGCATCGGCAGCCTCGAGCGCAACGCCTGCCGCCTCGACTCGCTCGCGCGGCACGTTCTCGCCGAAAAACACCACGTCGGGCTTGAGCATGCCGCCGCAGTGCGAACAGGTCGGCACGCGAAAGACGTCGAGCCCATCCCATTCGAGGTGTGCGTCGCCGTCGGCGGAAACCGCGGCGCTCGCATCGGCGAGGGAGGGATTATCGCGCAACAGCAGCGTTTGGATCTCGGCGCGCGCATGGCGCGTCCCGCAGCCTAGGCAGACCACGTCGTCGATGCTGCCGTGCAGTTCGACAACGTCGAGACTGCCCGCGCGCTGATGAAGCCCGTCGACGTTCTGTGTCACGAGACGGCCGATACGGCCCGCGGCGCCTAGCTGCGCCAGCGCGCAGTGGGCCGCGTTCGGCCGCGCCTTGGCGAGCATCGGCCAGCCGACCATGCTGCGGGCCCAATACCGGCGCCGCGCATGCTCGGAATCGCGAAAGGCCTGCCATTGAATCGGTTGCGCGCGCATCCAATCGCCGTTCAGATCGCGGTAGCCGGGGATGCCCGACGCGACGCTGACGCCCGCGCCCGTCAAGACGAACAGCCGCTTGTGCGATGCGGCGAACTCGCTCAGGGCGTCGATGGCCGCGGCGCTGGAAGCCGGCTCATGAAACGAAGGCTCGGGTAGTCGAATCGAAGCGGACGAAGCAGACGATTCGGTCATGATGAGCGGCGGCTCCTTTGACGATACATCGACGACGATAACACTGACACGCTACTGACACGCGGACGGCAACGTCGCGCATTCTACGCCGATCGACGCCGATGCGCCGGCATGCGGGCCGGAGCGGGCGCTCGGAAGAGCCTCCGATCTTTACAACTTGGCTGCAAGCTCAAAGTTTCTCCCCGGCCAGCCGAGCCGCCAGAAAATCGATCAGCAGGCGCGTGCGCGCCGGCATCTTGCGCGTACGCGGCCATAACGCGAACAAAGGAAGCGGCGACGGCTCGTACTCGGGCAGCACGACGCTCACGTGGCCCGCGTCGAGCGCGTCGCGGATCTGCCAGAATGCGGCGAGCCCGACTCCAAGCCCGCCCAGCACCGCCCCATTGACGGCGGCGACTTGATCGCTCTCGAAGCGGCCCCCCACGGCGACCGACACCTCGGCCCCGGTGCGCGCCTTGAAATTCCAACGATAGGGATTTTGCATCCCCGTTCGCACGACGCACGCATGCGAGGCGAGATCCTCGGGCGTGCGCGGGTGTCCATGCGCGGCGAGGTAGGACGCGGACGCGAACGCCACGCGCCGCACATCGGCAAGCTTACGTGCCACTAAACGAGAGTCCGGCGTCGCTCCGATGCGCACCGTGACGTCCGCGCCGCTCGTCGCCGGATCGTTGAACTCGTCGGAGAGCGTCACGGCGGCGCTCAGATCCGGATGGCGCTGCAGGAACTCCGAGACGAGCGGCACGACGAAGCGCGGCCCGAACAGCGTCGGCGCGTTCACGCGCAGCCGTCCCGTCAAGCGTCTGGCGTCCTCCGCGAGTTCCGTCTGGGCAATCTCGAGATCGGCGAGTATCGCCTTCACCCGCTTATAGAACCGCTCTCCGGCGTCGCTCAACCGAGACGTGCGCGTGGTGCGCACGACGAGCGTCGCGCCCATCTCGCTCTCGAGCGTCTGCAACCCCCGGCTCACGGCCTGCAGCGATCGACCGAGCCGCCGCGCCGCGCCCGTAAGGCTTCTCTCCTCCGCGATCGCAACGAACGTCTCCAGTTCGAGCAGCGACTGCATCGTCATTCTCCCGATTTTGTGGATTATGTCTCTACCTTATCGCCGATTACGACGGCGAATCGAGAGAGTAGCATCGATCGGGCTCTCGATATGAACGTCGCAGAACGTACCAAGATAATTCGGACGCACCAAGAAGTATTCGTACTTAACTAAAAAACGAGGTGTTCTCATGGACCTGTGCCCGCAAACCGCAACGTCGCCCCCCTCGCCTGCTTCGGCTCCGGCGTCGAGCAGCAAGGGCGTTCCCATCTTGCTGTTCGCCACGCTGGTCGGCGTGACGGTGCTGCCGCTGTACGCATCGCAAGTGATGCTCGGCGCGCTCGATGCCTCGCTGCACCTGCGCGCGTGGACCACGCTCGTCACCGCGCTCACGATGTTCGGCTATGCCGTGGGACTCGTCGCGCTCGTTCCGCTCGTCGATCGGCTGCCGAATCGTCCGCTCATCGGCGCGACGCTCGCGGCACAAGCGGTTTGTCTCGCCGCTGCCGCGCTTGCGCCAACGCCTATCGTGTTCCTCGCGGCATCGTTCGCGATCGGTGTCACGGCCAGCGCGATCCAAATGCTCGTGCCCGCCGCCGCCTCGCTGGTACCGCCGCAAGCGCGTGGCGCGGTGGTCGGCAACGTCATGAGCGGACTCATGCTCGGCATTCTGCTGTCACGCCCCCTTGCCAGCATCGCGACGCGCGCGCTCGGATGGCGCGGCTTCTTCTTCGCCGACGCCGCTCTGCTCGCCGTCGTCGCGTTGTGCGCGGTGCCCCGCCTGCCTCCGCTCCTGCCCATCGGCAAGCCGTCCTATCGGTCGCTGATCGCCTCGCTCGGACATCTGGTCGTGTCCATCGATACCTTGCGCCGGCATGCACTTTATCAAGGACTCCTAATGATTGGCTTCAACACGTTCTGGACGAGCGTTGCCGTGGTGCTCTCGCGTGCGCCGTTCCATTGCAGCGCGACGCAAATCGCCGTGTTCGCGCTTGCCGGCGCGGGCGGTGCCGTGGCCGCGCCAATCGCCGGACGGGCGGCCGATCGCGGCCATGCGCGGCGAGCCAAGCAGACGGCACACGTCATCGCGATTGTCGCCATCGTCACGGCCGCTTGGGCGCTGACCGCGCCGATACCGCACACGCTTGCAATCGCGATCGCCGCTGCCGCGGCCTTTCTGCTCGATGCCGGCGTCATCGCGGATCAGGCACTGGGACGCCGCGCGATCAACTTGCTCGCGCCCGAATCGCGCGGACGCGTCAACGGTCTTTTTACTGGGCTATTCTTCGTCGGTGGCGCAATCGGTGCCGCGTTGTCCGGTCCGACGCTTGCTTCGATCGGATGGCTCGGCGTGAGTAGTGTCACACTCATGGCATTCGCTGCCGCCGCACTGATTCATATGACGCATCGAGATCGCACGCCGTCCTGACTCACGCATACCTGCCTAGGAGAATCAAATGAATTGGACCCGCGCAAACATCCGATATAAGACCGTCACCGTCGACGGACTGGACATCTTTTACCGCGAGGCCGGCCCGCGGGATGCCCCGGTGCTTTTGCTGCTGCATGGCTTTCCGTCATCGTCGCGAATGTATGAAACCCTGCTGGCGCCGCTTGCCGACCGCTATCGCCTCATTGCACCCGACTACCCAGGCTTCGGCCTAAGCACCTCCTTGCCGCCGACGGAATTCGTCTACACGTTCGATCGGCTCGCTCAAGTCATGACTGCATTCGTCAATCGGCTCGAACTCGATCGCTTTGCGTTGTTCGTACAAGATTACGGCGGCCCTGTCGGATTCCGGATGGCGCAAGCCCAACCCGAGCGCATTCGCGGAATCGTCGTGCAAAACGCGGTGGCGCACGAAGAAGGGCTCGGGCCGCTGTGGGATACACGCAAGGCGTTCTGGGCCGATCGGCCCCGGCACGAAGCCGCATTGCGGGCGAATCTGCTTTCGTTCGATGCGACGCGGCTGCGGCACGTCGGCCGTACGCCGCACCCCGAGCGATACGACCCGGACGCATGGCACGACGAGTTCGCGTTCCTGTCGAGCCCCGGACAAATCGACATTCAGACCGAACTTTTTTACGACTATCGAACGAACGTCGAAAACTACCCGCGGTGGCAGCAATATATGCGCGAGCATCGGCCGCCGATGCTCGTCGTATGGGGCAAGCACGATCCGTCGTTCATGGTCGAAGGCGCCCACGCATATCTGCGTGACGTACCCGAAGCGCAAGTTCACCTGCTAGAGGCGGGGCACTTTGCGCTCGATGAGGCCTGCGATGAAGTGGCCTCGCTCACGCGCGGCTTCATGGCATCGCTGGAGGGCGACGGCGCGTAGTGTTTTGTTTTGCGGTTTTGCGCAGCGAAGTTCGTGCAAGCGAGGCGCCGCCCGCTTGCACCAGCGATATTCAGCGCATCACTGCGCTAGAGGGCTATGGCTATGCGCTACCGGGCTGCCGGATTGCAGCAACGGGCAAGCCGTGACGCTGTTGCCGAGCTCCGCGCATAGCTGTTCATACTCGCGCAGGTAGCGCCGCTCGTCGTCGTCGAGCATGTCGATGTCGATCAAATCCCAGTCGTATCCGACTGCAACGAGATTTTCGAATTCGACCTTTCCTTGATCGCTCGCGCTCGGATGGATGACGACGATGTTCTCGATGCGAACCCCGCCCTTGCCGGCCACATAGATGCCCGGTTCGACCGAGATGACGGCATTCGGAACGAGGCCGTACTTCGAGCCCGGCGCAAAACGCACACCGCCTTCGTGCACGTGAATGCCGATGCCGTGGCCGGTGCCGTGATTGAAGTCGTAGCCGCGCGCGCGGCAAACGTCGCGCACCGCTTCGTCCACCTCCTCGCCCGTGAGGTCGGCGCGGAAGGGCGTAATCAGCCCTTTGATGCAGGCCTTGAGCGTGGTCGTATAGATCTCGCGCTGCCACGGCTGGGCCTGCGTGCCGGCGTCGGTCTTGCGCAGCACGACACGCGTGCAGTCCGTCGCGAAGCCGCCTTCGTAGTAGGCCCCGCTATCGAGCAGCAGCAATTCGCCGTCGTCGAGCGCGATGTCCTTGCTCGCCGCCGCATAATGCGCCAATGCGCTGTTCGCGCCGTGCGCGGCGATCGTCGTAAACGATAGCCCTACGGCGCCGCGCGCGGCGTAGGCATCGTTGATCTTGCGCGCGAGATCGTATTCGGAATGCCGTTGCCCCGCCTCGCCGTATTTCGCCCAACGCATCGTCTGCGCGATCGCGGCGCTACTGCGCGCGAATGCATCGCGAAACTGCGCCAGCACCTGCGGCGTTTTCGACACGCGCATCGATTCGACGGGACTGAAGTTCGAGTGGCGCGCATGCGGCCAGACGCGGCCCAACGCATCGGGCATCGCGCAATTGACCGACTCGGCACCGTAGCAGACATGATCGACGTCGAACAGCGCGAGAAAACGGCCCAGCGCGGCCAGGTCGTTGCGGAACACTTGCAGCTTCGGATAAGCCTCAAGCTGAACCGGGCAGCGCTCGCAGCCCTCGGGCAAATACAGCGCCACCTGATCGCCGACGACGAACAAATACCCGAGATGCGACGACGCGTTCGGCATGTGATAGCCGCGGCTGTTGAGCAGGTAGCCGATGTCGTCGGCCGCGCACGTCATCCAGCAAACGCGGGCGCCGGCGTTGCCGAGATGCCCGCGCAAGCGGTCGTTCAGCGCGGCGATGTTGCCGGCCACGGCGGTACCCGTCATCGACTCGGGCAACTCGAAGATCGGCCGATCGACCTGCCAGCCCGGCAAGTCGATCGCGCGATCGATCTCGCGTGACGTGAGCCCCGTCCATCGGAGCGCGCCGTGCCGCGTGTCGGCGAACAGCCGGTCGCGTTGCGCGACGCTCACGCGCAGTGCGTCGTAACCCACGGAGCGCAGCACGCCGGCGTGCGTCGAGAGCCACATCGCGAGCGCCGACCAGATCGGCAATCCGAGCTCGAGCTTTTGGAGATGCACGTGCGCCTTGTCGCACTGCGACTCGGCTTGCAGGTGATAGCGGCCGTCGACGAACAGCACGAACCGCGGTACGCCGATTCGCGCGGCCGCCGCTTCGCTGAGGAAGATGCCCGATCCCGCCGAGCCGTCGAAGCCCGACAGCGCGAAACGCTGGCTATTTCGGCGCGGCACGTATTCGGAAATGAATTCGTCTTGCGACGTGACGACAAGCGCGTCGAGTTCGAGACGTTCGATGAACGTGCCGAGACGCGCATGCATCTGCGCTACCGAAGGTTCGTAGGACGGAAGATCGGAAAAGTTGTATTCAAGTCGGTCGATCATCGGATCTGCTCGGTCGGTCCACGCTCGCAGCGCTCGCGGCTGCCCCCATCGTGAAAACTACCGCCGACGATAATTTAAGTCAAGCTAAAATTTTTGTGGGACTAAAATTTTTGACGGAGACTGCCGGAGCGCGTGCTGCGCGACCTGTGGCTCGAGAATGGGATGGATTGGGGACGTCGACCCGAGCGATGCGAGGATCGAAAGGGCATCCAGCCCCTTCGGTCCATGCGAACCGAGCCGGCCGGATGACGGGCCGCTTCGAGAATCCGCGCGCTATGCGCTATAGCGAGCCAAGCAACTGGTGGAACCAGCCCTGCTCGTGCAGTTGTGCCGGCGGCACGGCCAAGGGCGGCGTCGTGTACGTTTGATCGATCGGCGCCAGGGTCTCGTTGTCTCGGCCTTCGTACCAGGCGGACACTTGCTTCGGTCCCGCGGAGCCATCGTCCTGCACGCTGCCTTGTTTCATGTACAGCAGTTGGCCCTCGGCGTCGCCGGCGGAATCGCGCGTGGGCGCAACGATCACCGCCGCGAGCGAGTGACTCGCCGGGTTCCGAAGATCCGGGGCGATATCGACGGAAATCGCCGCCATATCGCCGCTTTGCGCTTGCAGCGTCACCAATTGATTGCGTTGGTTATCGCCGTCCAAGGGCACCTGAGAGAGGTCCTCGGATGCGAGATTCCCATCGTTGACGAGACTGCCGTCGGAGTCGTAATGAAACGTCGACGAGAGCGGCTTTCCCGAGGAGGGATCGACGTCGGGCTTCCCCGTACTCGGATCGTATTTCGTCACCGAGACCGTATTGTTGCTGCTGTCGACCGCGACTTGGCCGACGATCTGATCCTGGCTGTTCTTGACCGTCGCGGTTGCGATCTGGCCGTCGCCGCTGGCGGTCCAAACCAAATTGGCGTTGCCTGCCGTGACACCCGACGCCGGCCAGGGATTGGGCCCCGTGTTGGGATCGGGCGGCACGGGCCTGTCCGCGAATGACTGGAGGGAAGACGGTAGCATGCGTCCGGCGCCGAGCGGATCTGCCATATAAGACACGATGATTCTCCTAAATTCCTGATGGCTTGACGGCGACGCGCCTTCCGACTCCGGTTGGAAGAAGTGATGAAGTAGACGAAGCAAACGCGCCGACTAGGTGGACCGGTCGATCCGCTTGGAGTATTGGGCACGCGCCACGCAGCCGGAGCCGGCTCTTCCGTAGTCGTTACGCGGCAATGCTTCGAATGTCGGTTAGGGACTGCGGACCCATGCCCATGCCCCACCAGAACTTGTAGGCTTTGAAAGCACCGGCCATATCCCGCGCGGCCCCCTACGCGAATTCGCACCGCGCGCCGGCCGCACCGGTTCCAGGGCGCGAACAGCGCGGTACAATGCGCCGAAGTTGCTGCCGGGCAGCCGCCGACGCGCCGATCCGCGCCGGCGCGCAGTCGGTCTGTCATACCGCGCCGATCGCCGGCTCGACGGGCTTACGGCAATCGCCTTCAAGAGGATTCATGGATTCGGATATCAATCACATCGGCCAGCGCATTCGACGGCTGCGCCGGGAATCGAAGATGACGCTGCTCGAAGTGGCCACGGCGTCGCGCTTGTCGGTGGGATTCTTGTCGCAAGTCGAGCGCAACCTGACCGGCATTTCGATATCGTCGCTCGTCAACGTCGCGAAAGCGTTGAACGTGCCGCTCGGCTCGCTGCTCGAGCATCCCCGTCAAGTTCAGCCCGATTCGCACGAAGGGCGGCGCGAATCGTACCAAGTCGGGCCGATGCGGCAAAAGTACGAGCGGCTTTCCACGACGTTCGACGGCAGCATGCTCAACGCCGTCAAAGTGCTGATGATGGAAGGCTACGCTTCCGAATGGGTGGCGCACGGCGGCGACGAGTTCGTGTACGTGCTGTCCGGTAAAGTCCGCTACACGCTGCGCAAGAAGGACTACGAACTGACGGCGGGCGATTCGCTGCATTTCGATGCCCAGCATCGGCACCGCGTCGTCAACGTCGGCCCCGGGCCGGCCGAAGTCATCGCGGTGGGCACGCTACCGCTGTTCGACGACGGCCACGCAGAATTCACGCCGCTCTCGCGCACGCCGAAGGGCCGCGGCGCCGTGACGGCAAAGAAGACGGCCGCCGTACCGGCATCGGTGCCGATGCCGGCACCCAAGAAGCCGAGCGCGACCGCCAAATCACCGCGAGCGAAAACGGTAGCAGCCAAGAAGACTGCCCGAGCGAGCGGTAGCAAACGTTGATCTCGATGGGCGCGGCGGTAGCCTACCCCGCGCCCGGCGTCATCCGGTCGATACGCATGGCTCGATCAGTCGGATGAAGCAGCATCGCCTCTCCGCGCACCGCTATCGCCTGGCGAGGCCGCCAACGCGCTATGTCCTGGCGCGCCAATGCGCATCCGCGCAATGATCGACGGAGAAAGCCGATGCAAGACGAAACGCCGAAAGTGCCGCCCCACGCAGCGCCGGAATCGAACGACGAAGACCGGCCGGCAAGCCCCGAACGCCGCCGCGTGCTCGGTGGCCTCGCAGCAATGGGCATGGGGCTTGCCTTGCCCGCCTGCACGCCCCCGACGAGCCATGCGGCGCAACCCGGCCGAGCCATCGCAAGAACAGCCGCGGAAGAAAAACTCGACGCCGCCTTGCACGCGCGCGTGCGCCACGTCGTCGTCATCTACGCCGAGAATCGCAGCTTCACGAATCTGTACGGCCACTTCCCCGGCGTGCTGCAGCCGATCGATGCCGCCGCCGCGCGGGCCCCGTTGCAGTTGGATCGCGACGGCAAGACCCCGCTGCCCTATCTGCCGAAGATCTGGGGCGGGCTCGTGCCGCAAGCGCAGCAAGTCGGCATGACGCGCTACATGATCGGCCAGGACGACATCACGCACTTCCCGAATCGCCCGTTCGTCGTGTCCGATGCCGAAGGCAAGCCGCTGCCGAACGCCGTCATCACGCGCGATCTATGGCACCGCTTCTATCAGAATCAGATGCAGATCAACGGCGGGCGCAACGATCAATTCGTCGCCTGGGCCGATTCGGGCGCGCTCGTGATGGGCCATTACCGCAATTCGGCGCAAACGCTGCGGCTTTGGAATCTCGCGCAGCAATACACGCTGTGCGACAACTTCTTCATGGCCGCGTTCGGCGGCTCTTGGCTCAATCACATCTTCCTGATTTCCGCGCAAGCGCCGTTCTACCCGAACATTGCGGCGAGCCCCGCGCAGCATTTGGTGTCGGTGCTCGAAGGCAACGATCCGCTCGGCACGCGGCTCAAGATCGCGCCCAACGCTAAAGCGTCGGCGCTCGACGGGCCGCCGAAGTTCGTTCGCGACGGCCTGTTCACGCCGGACGGATATGCCGTCAACACGATGGCCCCGCCTTACCAGCCGAGCTTCGTCGCACCCGCGCCGGGGGGCGATTCAACGTTGGCCGATCCGGCGAATCCCAAGGTCATGCCGCCGCAAGCGTATGCGACCATCGGCGACCGCCTCTCCGACAAAGGCGTCGATTGGGCCTGGTACAGCGGCGCTTGGCAATACGCGCTCGAGCATCGCGATACGGGCATGAGGCCGGACTTTCAATACCATCATCAACCGTTCAACTACTTCTCCCGCTACGCGCCCGGCACCGAGGCCCGCGCACGGCATTTGCGCGACGCGGGCGTCGGCGACGACGCATCGACAAACCGCTTCATCGCCGATATCGACGCGGGCCGCCTGCCCGCCGTCTCGTTCTACAAGCCGCAGGGCAATCTCAACATGCACGCGGGCTATGCCGACATCGAATCGGGCGACAAGCACATCGCGAACGTCATCGATCACATCCGCAATGGGCCGCAGTGGAAGGAAACGGTCATCGTGATGACGCACGACGAGAACGGCGGGTGGTGGGATCCCGTCGCGCCGCCCAAAGGCGACCGCTGGGGCCCCGGCTCCCGCATTCCGGCACTCGTGATCGCACCGTTCGCGAAGAAGGGATACGTCGATCACACGTTCTACGACACGAACTCGATCCTGCGCTTCATCGATCGCGTTCACGGCTTGCAGCCGCTCGATGGGGTCGCGGCACGCAATCATGCGTTCGCGGAACGTGGCGAGACGCCGCCGGGGGATCTGACGCGGGCGCTCGATTTGGGGTGAAGTGCTCCAGCGGTTAAGGCAGGCCGCGCCGCACTATCGCAGCGCCGTTCGGCTTCGCAACCCGTCGAGATCGATGACGACGATTCCCCCGTACTCGATCTCGATCAACCCGGCTTCGGCCAGGCGGCGCAAGGCCGCATTGCACCGTTGCCGAGACAGCCCCGATAGATTCGCGATTTCCTCCTGCGACACACGCAGGTGCGGATCGCTGAGCGGATGCAGCCACGGATGGAAGAGGCCCGCGAGCGCGCGTGCGACGTTGCCGTCGGTGTCGAGCAGATGATGCGCGGCAAAATTGCCGAGAAACCACTGCATCCGCTCGTTGATCTGACGCAGCAGAAATTCGCCGAATGAGGTTTCGTTCGCACGCAGCCAAGCGAACGTATCGGCTGGCAATAGCGCCACGCGGCTCGGCTTCAGCGCGATGATGTCCGCGCTGTGCGCGGGGCCCTGCATCAGGGTGCCTTCGCCGAACCAGCTTCCCGTCGATAGCCCGCCGAGCGTGACCGAGCGTCCGTCGTCGCGCGTGACCGACCACTTCAGCAGACCGTCGATCGTGCCGTACCAGTATCGCGGCTTGTCGCCGCGCCGGCACAGCGCATGCCCCATCGATACATCCAGTTCGCGAATGCGCGCCCGTACTTCTGAGCGAGCCGGCTCGCTCAGCCCCACGTACCAAACCGACTGCGCAAGCAAAGCATCGAGCGTTCGTGCCTGAGAGGGTGAATTCGACACGCTCGCGCGGTGACGGGAAGGCTGCTTCGAGAGGGACATGTGAATGTGCGGCGCGCGCCGGCGCTCGATACGCGTTAACCCTGGCGCAGATTGTCGTCGCGATGACTGATCGGCGCATGCGGAGGATGAAGAATCTTACTGCACTGGAAAGCCGGCCGGTGCCGTGGTGTCGATGACGCTTCGGGCAAGAACACAGCACGCGCCTCCCCGGTCGGCCCATCACAAACGGAGACACCATGGCAAAACGCAAGGTCATCGTCACGATCGCCCCGACCGGCGGGATGGCGCACAAATCGCAGAACCCGCAGTTGCCGACCCAACCCGAGGAAATCGCCGACGACGTCGTGCAATGCTGGAAAGCCGGCGCAAGCGTCGCGGCGATCCACGCGCGCCGTCCCGACGACGGCGCAACCTGCGACGCGTCGATCTACCGCGAGATCAATCGACGTATCCGCGATGCCGGCTGTGACGTCGTGTTGAACAATTCGACCGGAGGCGGCGTTCATGGCGACATGATCCGCGCGCTACCGGGCGACCGGTGGGAGATCGCGTGGGAGGAACGCATCAAGGGCATGGACGCGGGCGCGGAGATGTGCACGCTCGATGCGACGACATTGAATCTCACGTTCGGCGACCGGGAAATCCTCATGGATACGCCGATATCGAAAGGCCGCGCGCTCGCGCGAGGCATGAAGGAACGCGGCATCAAGCCCGAGTGGGAAGTCTTCAATCACACGCATGTGCTGCAGGACGTCACCACGCTGATCGGCGAGGGGCACGACGAAGCGCCGCATTTCGTCAACCTCGTGATGAACGTGCATCGGAACTTCCAAAACGCCATGCCCTTCTCCGTACGCTACCTTCAACAGATGGTCGACACGCTGCCGCCGAACAGCATCTTCTGCGTGAGCGGCATCGGCCCGTCGCAGCTGGAAGCCAACGTCGCGTCCTTGTTGCTCGGTGGACACGCACGTGTCGGTCTCGAAGACAACCTGTATTTCCGGCATGGCGAACTCGCCACGAACCTGCAGCTCACCGAACGCATCGTCCGAATCATCCGCGAAATGGATATGGAACCGGCAACGCCCGCGGAAGCGCGGGACATGATGGGGCTGCCCCGCGGGAGCAGTCCAAGACCCGAGTTCGCGCCACGTTGAACGTCGCTGACTGGCCGAAACGAATCGGAAATGTCCCGCTTCGCGCAACGTCATCCTTCACGATCGAGAAAGCGCTTCCAATGACCGAACCCGTCGCCTGCAAAGGCAAGATCCAGACCGTGCTGGGGCCGATCGAACCCGAAAGCCTCGGCCCCACGTTGATGCACGAGCATCTGCTGATCGATCTCGTGCCGCCGAGCCTCGCGGAAGACGCCGATCGCGATCAGACCGAGATCGATCTGTGCAACTGCTGGAAGATCAACTATGGTCAACAGCGCGCGCTCAAGAACTATCGGTTGAATCAGAAAGACGTCGCAGCGGAAGAACTTCTCGAGATGAAGGCCGCCGGCGGGCGCGCGATCGTCGATCTAACGACAGGCGGCCTCAAACCGGACCCGCGGGGCCTCGCACAGATCTCGAGTGAAACGGGTATCCCTGTCGTGATGGGCTGCGGCCACTACGTGCACGAATATCAGCACCCACGCAACGCAAGTCGCACGGTCGACGATTTCGCCGGCGAGATGATCGAGCACATGACGATCGGCGCCTGGGGCACAGAGGTGCGCGCGGGCATCATCGGTGAAATCGGCTGCCAATCGCCGTGGACCGAGCAGGAACAGCGCGTCCTGCATGGCGCGCTGATCGCTCAGCAGGAAACCGGCGCGGCGTTGAACGTCCATCCCGGCCGTCATCCGGACCAGCCACGGGAAGTCGTCGACCGGATTCGCGAACTCGGTTTTCCGGTCGAGCGCGCGATCATGAGTCATATCGACCGCACGATTTTCGACGACGACCGCTTGCTGCGCCTCGCCGACAGCGGATGCGTAATCGAATTCGATCTGTTCGGATGGGAGCAATGCGCGTATCCGATGTCGGACATCGACATGCCGAACGACGGTACGCGCATGCGGATGGTGCGCCTGCTGTTCGACCGCGGTCATGGCGAACGCATTCTCATCAGCCACGACATCTGCACACGCACCCGATTGAGCCGATACGGAGGACACGGATATCAGCATATCTTCTCGAACATCGTCCCTAGGATGCTTCGCCGCGGCTTCACTCAAAATGAAATCGACACGCTGCTGATCGATACGCCTCGACGCCTGCTCGCGCTCGCTTGAACTTGAAGGGCGCGCTTCGCGCCCCACGGCAGTCACCGCGCATCCATCGAACTCGTTGTCTTCAGCGAGGGCGACCGGATGCGCTCGCGCTTTGCCTTCTCGCTTTTCCCCTCCCGACACCTTTCCCCATCGCTAGAGAAATCGACGAATTTCGTTGCCAATCGTTTTTGTTCGTCATATAACGTTTTCCTGTTCAGTGAACAATGATTCGCGTTCCTAACGACAGGCGGCGGAATTCCTGCCGGACGATAACAACCATCGCTGCATCGGAGACATTCATGGATTGGAAAACTTTCGGTGGCGGACTAGCGTTCACGCTCTCCGCTTTCGCGCATGCGCAGTCGAGCGTCACGCTGTACGGCGTCATCGACGACGGCCTGACGTATGTGAACAACCAGCAAGGCCATTCGGTCTACCGAATGGACGACAGCATCAGTCAAGGCGACCGGTTCGGCCTGCGTGGAGCCGAAGACCTCGGGGGCCGCCTCAAGGCGATCTTCAACCTCGAAAACGGGTTCAATCCGAATACCGGCGCATTGCGGCAAGGCGGCCTCGAGTTCGGCAGGCAGGCGTACGTCGGCCTGCAAAGCGATGCGTACGGCACCCTGCGCCTCGGGCGCACCTACGATCAGATGACCACCACGCTGATCCAGTATCACCCCGGCTACTGGAGCGGAATTTACGCGTTCAACATCGGCGACAACGATCGCATTTCCGGAAACTGGCTAAACAATGCGATCTCGTACACGAGCCCCAACCTTCGAGGTCTGACGTTCAACGCCCAATACAGCTTGAATTCGCTGGGCGCGCCATCCAACGGCTATGGCCCTGCCTACAGTCTTAGCGCGAGCTATGCCAACGGTCCGTTCAGCATCGGTGCGGCGACGACGAGCATCCATGACTATGCGGTGACGCCGGGCAGCAGTCTCGGCGTCGCCAATTTTCTCGGCGCAGCCGTCGACTTCTCGTCGCAAACCGTCGTCGTGAATCGCTACCGCACGGCGGGCATCGGCGCTTCGTACTCGTTCGGCACGTTCGGCGTTTCGGGCCTCTATAGCAATACCCGCTACGAAACCGCTACGAACGCGCAAACGCTCCAGAGTATCGATGCCGTCGCGCACTACTCCGTGCGACCGGACATCGTGATCGCAGGCGGCTACGACTATTCGAGGATGTCGGGATATCGATGGAACGAGTTCAGCGCGGTCGTCGATTACCTGCTCTCCAAACGCACCGACGTCTACGTCACGGCCAACTATGACAAGGCTTCCGGCGGCGCCCGCGCGGTGCTCGTCACGCTGCCGTCTTCGAGCACCGAGAAGCAGCTCGCGCTGCGCATCGGCATCCGTCACAAGTTCTGACACGCGTCCGCGCGGTTTCGGCGGGCACTACAACGGTAAGGATCATGAATCTCACTTCGCACTCGGCGGCGGGATCGGAAACGCCGCACGTCATCTCCGGCAACGGCGAGCAGCGGCGCGCCATCATTGCGGGCACGGTCGGCTACGTGCTCGAATGGTTCGACTTCGGCGCCTACGGTTTTCTCGCCGCGGTCATCGCGCACAACTTCTTTCCGGCTTCAAACGAGGTCACGTCGCTGCTCGCTTCGTTCGGCGTGTTTGGAGTCGGCTTCATCTCGCGCCCGATCGGCTCTCTGGTGCTCGGACGTCTCGCGGATTTGCAAGGGCGCCACCTCACGCTCGCGATGACGATGATCCTGATGGCGTGCAGCACAGTCGCCATCGGTCTGCTTCCGACTTACGAGCGCATCGGCATTTGGGCACCGGTACTGCTCGTCGCCGCAAGGTTGATTCAGGGCTTCGCCGCGGGCGGCGAATGGGGCACGGCGGCCGCGTTTCTCGTCGAATGGGGTGGCGCCAGCCGGCGCGGCTTCTTTGGAGCGTTCCAGCAATCGAGCATCGCAGCGGGCCTTCTGCTCGGCTCTCTAACCGCAGCCGTGCTAAGCACGACGCTCACCTCCGACGCGCTCGAATCGTGGGGTTGGCGCATTCCGTTCGTCCTCGGTGCGGTGCTCGGTCCCGTCGGCATGTACGTGCGCCGCCACGTACAGGATTCTCCGATGTATGAGAACGATACGAGCGCTTACACGAAAGCCGACGGCGCGGCATTCTCCAGATCGATCTTCCATGCGTTTGCGTTCGTGATCTTCTGGGCGGTCAGTTCGTACATGGTCGCCGTCTACATGCCGACCTTCGCGAGCAAATATGGTCATATCTCGCGCTCGCAAGCGCTGTGGACCAGTTCGTTGTCGCTGGCGATCGTCACGGTCGCGGCGCCGCTGATGGGCGCGCTGTCCGATCGCATCGGACGCAAACCGGTGCTGCTCGCGAGCTGCCTCTTCTTTCTCGTGCTGTCGTACCCCCTCTACCGGCTGATCACCGCGACGACGGACTTCATGACGTTCTTCTGCGTCCAACTAGTGATGAACGTCGTCTTCACGATGTTCTCCGGCGCGGGCCCGGCGGCGCTCGCCGAAATGTTTCCGACACGGTCTCGGTCGACCGGCGTTTCCGTCGGCGGCGCGCTGGCAACGATCCTAGGCGGCTTCTCGCCTTTCCTGACGACGTGGACGATTTCGCTGACCACCGCACCGGCCTCGGCCGGATGGCTGCTCGCCGCGAGCGCGACGATTACGCTGCCCGCCTTGCTGGTGATGAAGGATCGCGCTCGCGCGACGGCGATCTGAGTGTTTGTGAAAATTCATTGTTCACCGTACAATAATTTAATTGTCCAACGCATTACCGGCGCTCTCTCGAACGCTGGCGAAAATCCAATCCACCGCCTCCTATCGTGATGACATCCACTGCTCCGCTCGCCGTCGCGCTCGAATCCGCGCGCCAAGGATTTATCGCCGCCAACCCGCAAAGCGAGCGTCAATATCGACAAGCCACCGAGGTCATGCCCGGCGGCAACACGCGCTCCGTGTTGTTCTACGAGCCGTTCCCACTTGCGATCGCGCGAGGAGAAGGCTGCCGCCTTTGGGACGTCGACGGCCATGAATACGCCGACTTCATCGCGGAATTCAGCGCAGGCATATACGGCCATTCGAATCCGTCGATTCGCGCCGCGATCGACAAGGCGCTCGACGACGGCATCAATCTGAGCGGCCACAATCTGCTCGAAGCGCGCCTCGCACAGGCCCTCTGCGAGCGCTTTCCGTCGATCGAATCGGTGCGCTTCACCAACTCGGGCACCGAAGCGAATCTGATGATGCTGGCCGCGGCCAAGGCCTTCACCGGGCGGCAAAAGGTGATCGTGTTCATCGGCGGCTATCACGGCGGCGTGCTGACGTTCGCGCGCGGGCCGAGCAGCGTGAACGTGCCGCACGAGTTCCTCTACGCCGAATACAACGATCTTGACAGCGTGCGGCGTCTGTTCGACGAGCATCGCGGCGAAGTCGCCGCCGTGCTCGTCGAGCCCATGCAGGGCGCCTCCGGCTGCATCGTCGCAGAGGCGTCGTTTCTCGCGGGGCTTCGCGAACTGACATCGGCGCACGACACCTTGCTGCTGTTCGATGAAGTGATGACTTCCCGGCTCGCGCCGGCCGCGTATCAATCCGTACTCGGCATCGCGCCGGACATGACGTCGGTCGGCAAATACATCGGCGGCGGAATGTCATTCGGTGCATTCGGCGGACGCAAGGACATCATGAGCCTGTTCGATCCGCGCATTCGCAACGCACTTCAGCACGCGGGCACGTTCAACAACAACGTGTTGACGATGGCCGCGGGCTACGCGGGCCTCACGTCGGTTTATACTCCGCAGGCTGCGGTTGAGCTCAACGCTCGCGGCGAGCGTCTACGTGCAACGCTCAACACGCGTTTCGAAGAAGCATCGTTGGACATACGGTTCAACGGCATCGGATCGCTGATGAATCTGCAGATCACCGCGCGCACGATCCGCTCCGTGCGCGACATCGATGCGTCGCGGAACGACATTAAGGATTTGTTCTTCTTCCACTTGATCGAGCACGGTGTGTACATCGCGCGGCGCGGCTATGTCGTGCTGAGCCTGCCGGTCGGCAGTGCCGAACTGGAGCGCTTCGACGGGGCCGTGGCGAGCTTCATCGATCGGTACCGCAATCTCCTGCCGCGCGAAACGCTATGACGACCGCGCACGAACTCGTTACTTTGAGCGCCGCGACACTGCGGCAGATGATCGCGCGCAAGGCCATCTCGCCGGTCGAACTATTGGACGCATGCATCGCTCGGATCGAGGATCTGAATCCGTTCGTCAACGCGATCGCCGCGACCGATTTCGATACCGCGCGCGCTGCCGCCCGCGCCGCCGAAGTGCAGGTATTGCGCGGCGAACGGAATGGACTGCTGCACGGCCTGCCCGCCGGCATCAAGGACCTCGAGGCCACCGCGGGACTGTTGACCACGCACGGCTCGCCGCTCTACCGCAACGACGTGCCCAGCGCCGACAACCTGCTCGTCGCGCGCCTGCGCAAGGCGGGCGCGATCATCGTCGGCAAGACCAACGTGCCGGAACTCGGCGCCGGCGCGAACACGCGCAATCCCGTTTGGGGCGCGACGGGCAATCCGTTCGATCCGAATATGACCGCGGGCGGTTCGTCGGGCGGCTCGGCGGCGGCGCTCGCCTGCGACATGCTGCCCGTTTGCACCGGATCGGACACGGGCGGCTCGCTACGCATTCCGGCGGCGCTGTGCGGTGTCGTCGGATTTCGTCCATCGCCGGGTCTGGTGCCGAGCCCGCGGAAGCTGCTCGGCTGGACCCCGATTTCCGTGGTCGGGCCGATGGGCCGTTCGGTGGCCGACGCGCGTCTGCAATTGGCGGCGACGGCTGGAGTCGATCACGGCGATCCGCTCAGCTATCCGCTTTCGCCGCACGCGTTCGCGCAACACCGTCCGATCGACCTGGCTACACTGAAAGTGGGCTGGACCGAGGACTTCGGCGTGTGCGCCGTCGACGACGACATTCGCCGAACGTTCCGCGAAAAGCTGTCGGCGATGCGTTCGATGTTTGGAAGCTGCGAACAGGTATCGATCGATTGCGCGGATGCGCATCGCGTTTTCGACGTGATTCGAGCCGAGAGTTTCGTCGCCGGACTCCGCGCGCAGTACGAGAGGGATCCCGGCTCGCTCGGCCCGAACACACGCGCGAACTACGAACTCGGCGCCCAAATGACGCTCGCCGACGCCGCGTGGGCGCATGCCGCGCAGACTGCATTGACGCGGCGCTTTCAGACGCTCTTCGAACACTGCGACGTCATCCTCGCGCCGACCACTCCCGTGTCGCCGTTCGCATGGACATCGATGTTTCCGCCCGTCGTCGGCGGAGAAACGCAGACGAACTACTATCGCTGGCTTGCGCTCACCTATGTCGTCACGCTGTTCGCGAATCCGGTCGTGACGCTGCCTTGCGGCGTCGACCATGCAAACATGCCGTTCGGGATCCAACTGATCGGACGGTTTCGCGCGGACACGAAAGCACTCGACATCGCCGAATCGTTCGAACACGCGTTCGCATCGTCACCCGCGCTCGCGCGGCCGCGTCCCGACCTGCAAAAACTGCGGACCGTGACGATCGCACCGGCGCTCACGTCGATCGTCACGGCCCCGCCTTCGCTTGCGGGCGATCGCATCGCAGGCTCGCCGGCCACGTCGCTCGTCTAGCCGATTACATCCGCCCTCCTACCGTGCCGCCCTTCGATGTGGTGGCACGGCGCCCCTCGATCGCCGTCCGCTTCCACGAACGCAGCAGTCGTTCTCCCTGTGCAGGGTACAATCCCGACTTGTCCGAAATCCAATCGCGCCGGCCCGGCGAATACGGTTATCAGCAGACCTTCACGTGACTTCGAAAGCAAGCAAACCTGCCGCGCCGACATCGTCGCGGCGTGCAGCGCTCAAAAAGCCCGCTAACGCACCGGCCGTCAAACGCGCGCGCGCGGACGCGGCGCGAAACGACGTCGTGCAGGACGACAAGGCATTGAGCCGGGACCGGATCGTTGCCGTCGCGCTCGAGCAGATCGATCGCCACGGACTCGCTGCGCTGACTGTCCGGGAAGTAGCTCGTCAACTCGACGTCTATCCCACTGCGATCTACTGGCACGTCCCGAACCGCGACGCATTGCTGGCGGCCGTGGTCGAACAGACCATGTCCGGTGTCACGCCAGATCTCGGCAGTGCGACCTGGCAAGACTGGCTGCGCGAGCTATTCGTGCGCTACCGAAAAGCCGTCGGCCAGCACCCCAACGTCGCGCAACTCGTCGGCGCGCAACTCGTGAGCAATGCGAACCTCAGCCCGCTGCTGATCGACCGCATCCTGTGCGTGCTGCTGGCCGCCGGCTGTCCGGAAGACCACCTCGCCGACATGTACAACGTCGTGATCGCAGGCATGGTCGGTTTCGTGACCCTCGAATTCGCGCCGCTCCCCACCGACGACTCGGCCAACTGGGCCGCACAGCTTCAAGAGCGCGTGCATTCCATTCGCGCGATGGAGTTTCCGACGCTGGCGCGGCATTTACCGGCGCTCGCCAACAAAGCGTTCATCGTTCGGTGGCAAAGCGGCAGCGAAGTGCCGATGGAATCGGCGTTCAATGCCCATGTCGAAGTCACGATCGCCGGCATCGAGCGAATGCTGGAAGCGCCGGAGCCGGCGAACGCCGCGTCTCCACGGCGTAGCCGCGGCAGCCGCTGAGTGGAGCCTGCGACCCTGCCTTAAGGGAGCACAGGCCGTTCCACCGCCGGCAGCGCCGCCATCCCCGCGGTCGCGCTTACCGCCCCCACCGGCCGTGTCATAATCGCCGTCACGTTCGCTCTATTTATCCGCTTCTCTTAGCCCTTGAAAGACATCAGCGTCAGCCTCGATCGCTTGGCCGATTTCGACGAAATCGTCGACGTGCGCACCCCGCTCGAATTCGCCGAAGACCACATCCCCGGCGCGATCAATGCCCCCGTGCTCGACAACGAAGAACGCGTCGTCGTCGGCACGCTCTATGTGCAATCCTCGCCGTTCGAAGCAACGCGCATCGGCGCGGCGATGGTCGCACGCAACATCGCGCGGCATTTGGAAACGACGTTCGCCGACCGCCCTCGCGGGTGGCGCCCCTTCGTTTATTGCTGGCGCGGCGGCAAGCGATCCGAATCGCTGGCCGTCTGGCTCAATTTGATGGGGTGGCAAGCACGCAAGCTCGACGGCGGCTACAAAACTTACCGCCGGTCGGTACTCGATACGCTCGCCGCGTTGCCGCCGCAATTCGAATACATCGTGCTGACGGGCTCGACGGGCAGCGGCAAAACGCGGCTATTGCGCGCGCTCGGGAATGCCGGCGCGCAGGCGCTCGACCTCGAACAGCTTGCGGCGCATCGCGGGTCCTTGCTCGGCGCGGTCAAAGGGGCGCCGCAGCCCTCGCAAAAGGCGTTCGAGACGGCACTGGTGCAAACGCTGCGCGGTTTCAAGGCCGATCGGCCCGTGTTCATCGAAGCGGAGAGCCGCACCATCGGCCGCGTCGCACTGCCCGACGCACTGCTCGGGGCCATGCATCGATCCCGCTGCGTCTCGGTCCAAGCGACGGAGAGCGAGCGCATTGCATTCCTGCTCGACGACTACGCGCACCTCTTCGAGAAACCCGATGCGTTCAAAGGCCAACTGAGGAAATTGGTCGGGCTGCACAGTCACGAACGCGTGGCCCGCTGGTGCAGCCTGATCGACGCAAACGAGCGAGCCGAACTCTTCGGCGAGCTAATCGCGCTGCATTACGATCCCGCTTACGCGCGCAGCAGCAAGGGGCACTTCGTCGAACTGCCGCGCGCGCTGCCGTTCGAGCTGCGCCCCAACGACGCCGACATCGATGCCCAAGCAAAAGCGCTCCTCGAGCGTTTGGGGATGTGAACGAAGTACAAAAAGAGCGGCGAGCGCGTAGCGCATCGCCGCTCTGCCTTCGGGGTCGCGCCGGTTGCCTTGCGCCCCTCAGTGCTCTGCCACTCAGTACGCTTTAATCAACGCGTCGCAGCGTTCACACGGAACGTGTGTACGACGTCGGCCAGCAAGCGCGCCTGCTCTTGCATCGACTGCGCGGCCCCGGCCGCCTCCTCGACCATGGCCGCGTTTTGCTGCGTCGTCTGGTCCATCTGCGCAATGGCGATGTTCACCTGCTCGATGCCGCGGCTTTGCTCTTCCGACGCGGCCGAGATTTCGCTGATGATGTCGGTCACGCGCTTGACCGAATGCACGAGCGACTGCATCTTGCTGCCCGCGCTCTCGACGAGCGTCTTGCCGTCTTCGACGCTGCCGACCGATTCCTCGATCAGCCCCTTGATCTCCTTGGCCGCCTCGGAGCTGCGGCGCGCGAGGTTGCGCACTTCACCGGCCACCACCGCAAAGCCGCGCCCCTGCTCGCCGGCGCGCGCGGCCTCGACCGCTGCGTTCAGTGCAAGGATGTTCGTCTGGAATGCGATGCCTTCGATGACCGAGATGATGTCGACGACACGTGCCGAACTCGCCGCGATGCTCTGCATCGTGGTGACGACCTGCTGCACCGCTTCGCCGCCTTCGCCTGCGATACGCGACGTGTCCGCCGCCATTTGATTGGCTTGGCGTGCGTTGTCCGCGTTTTGCTTGACCGTGGCCGTGAGCTGCTCCATGCTCGCCGCCGTTTCGCCGAGCGAGGAGGCTTGCTGCTCGGTACGGGAGGACAAGTCGAGATTGCCGGCCGCGATTTGCTGCGCGGCGTCGTTGATCGTCTCGGTGCCCCCGCGGATGCGGTGCATCGTCTCCGCGAGGCGATGCTGCATGCGCTGCATCGCGAACACCATGCTGCCGTTGTCGCCCTCTCTCACGACGACGTCGTGCGTCAGGTCGCCGTCGGCGATCTGTTCGGCAACACCCGCCGCATAGGCGGGCTCGCCGCCGAGGCTGCGCTTCACATTGCGGATGATCATCACGAGCGCGATAGAGCTGAGGCTGCCCAAGAGGAGGATCGCGAGGAAATTGCTGAACAGGCGCACCCGAAAGGCCGAGTTGATGTCATCGATATAGACGCCCGACGCGATATACCAGTCCCAGGGCTCGAAACGCTTGACGTAGGAAATCTTCGGCACTTCGGTCGTTTTGCCGGGCAGCCGCGCCATGTAATCGACGAAGCCCGAGCCCTCGGCCCTAGCGATCTTCAGCAGATCGACGAACAGGTATTTGCCGTTGACGTCCTTGTAATTGCTCTGGTCCTTGCCCACGAGCTGCGGCAGGACCGGGTGCATGATCACGACCGTGTTCGCATTCGTGATGAACAGATAGCCGTTGCCCGGGTAGCGCATCGCGGCGAGCGTCGCCATCGCGCGGTGCTTGGCTTCGTCCTCCGACAGTTCGTGGCGCTCGACCCTTTGCTCGTACTGGGCGACGACGCTCGTGCCGGCCTCGACGATGTTGCGGATCGCTGCCTTGCGCCCGGCCAACATCGTCTCGCGGGTTTGCACGGCGGCCCAGCCCCCGAAGAACAACAAGCCGAGCCACATGACGAGCAAGGCCAGCCCCAGTTTCTTACTTAGTGTCAGACGATCCACACTTTCCTCGCAGGCAGAGCCGATGCACATCGCTGGTGCGATTGCCGCCGGCAGGTCATAAACAATGGTTTCTCATCGTTTAACGGCGCGCGCCGGCAATTCTGCAGGTGGGGTTAATTCGGAGTGCGGATTATTTTTTCAAATGTCGACTCAAGGGAAATTACCGAAAAGTCAGATTAATTAATCGTGTCGTCGATACGCGCGCTCAAGACGGTGGTTGCAGCCTGTGCATGAGCGGCTTCAGCGCCGGGTAAAGATCCGTATAGACGCCGAAACGCTGGGTATACATAGCGTGGCGGCCGGCGTCCGGCCGCGCGCGCTCGACCAGCTTGGCCCATCCGCCCTGCGCAACGTCATGCGACACGAGTTTGGCCCCGATGGCAGCCAGCAGCGCCGCCCCCATCGCTGCTTCGACTTCCTGCTCGATCGTCCAGACCGGGTAGCCGGTGATGTCCGCGATGATTTGCATCCACAATTTGGAATGCGCGGCGCCGCCGACGACGATGAGTCTGTCGTCGAGCGACTGCGCCCCTCGCCGCCCCGCTTCGATGTTGTGCTTTAGGGCGAACGACACCCCTTCGAGCACGGCGCGATAAAGATGAGCGCGCGTATGGACGAGATTGAGTCCGACGAATGCTCCACTCGCCTTGGCGTCCCATATCGGGCTGCGTTCACCCATGAGATAGGGCAGGAACATCACGCCCTCCGAGCCGGCGGGAATCGTTGCGGCGGCGTCTTCCAGCAACCGGTGCGGATCGCCGTGCGGCAGCGCGCGCGCGGCTTCGATTTCCGCTTGGCAGAACTGCTCGCGGTACCAAGTCACGGACGCACCCGCCGTAATCGCCCCCCCGAACACATAGAGGTCACGTCGGCCGTTGAACACGTGGGGCATGCTGACGAGGCCATGCCGCGCATCGACTTGGCTGTTGATGTACCCCCAGCACATGCTGGTGCCGATCATCGCGACATGCTGCCCCGTGCGCGTGGCCCCGGCGGCGAAAGTCGCGACGGCCGCGTCGACGCCGCCCGCGACGACGGGCGTGCCGGCCGACAACCCAAGGCGCTCCGTCCATTGCGACAACAATCCGCCGACGACGTCCGTCGATTCGACGAGCCGCTCCGGCATCATCGTTGCGGGAATGCCGAGCATGTCGAGGGTCGTGTCGGACCAGTCGCGCCGCGCGACGTCGTAGACACCGCCGATATTGCCGGCCGAACTATGATCGACGGCGATCTCGCCGGTGAGCAGGTAGATCACGTACGCGTTGGGCGGCAAGAAGTAGCGCGTGTTGGCCCACACGTCCGGCCGATGCTCGCGCAGCCACAGCATCTTGGTGAAGCCGTAATAGCTGTCGACGCCGTTGCCGGTGATTTCGAGCAGCCGGTCGAGATCGACGCGTTCGCGCACCCAGTCGACTTGCGCGGTCGCGCGGCGGTCCATCCAGATGAGGCACGGATGCAGCGGCCGTATATCGTTATCGACCGGAATCCCCGACCCGCCATACAAGCTGCTCACGCAGATCGCGCGAATCGCCGACGCGTCGATTTCCCGCTCTCTGGCCGACTCGACGCAGCGCACGATGCATTCGAGCACCGCATCGAACCAGACCGACGGCCATTGCTCGGCCCAAAGCGGCTTCGGCGTGTCGGGCTGATAACTCGACGCATGGTGGGCGACGATCTCGCCGTTGCGATCGACGAGCAGTGCCTTGGTACTCTGTGTGCCGATGTCGATACCGATCACGTATTCCATGGGATCTCCACTCCACGAATCACAATTGGACCTGAGGGACCTGAGCCGCTTCGCCAACGTCGAAGATCATAGATCCACGTTGTTCGGCAGGATCACCAGATCGCGTATCGTCACGTTGCGAGGCCGCGTCAACATGAAGAGCACGGCATCGGCAACTTCCACCGGCTGCATCAGGCTGCCGGACGCGAGCGCCTCTTCCATCTTCGCTTTCGGCCAGTCGTCCAGCAACGCCGTGACGACGGGGCCCGGCGCGACGGCGCCGACACGCACCCCATGTTTGGCCACCTGGCGCCGAGTCGTGTGGACGAACGCTTGAACCGCAAACTTGGACGCAGTGTAGATCGGCTCCCAGACGACCGGCACGATGCCGGCGATCGAACTGGTGAAGACGATGTCGCCGGCCTTGCGCGCGACCATGTGCGGCAGCACCGCGTGGACCGATCGGAATGCGGCGTTGATGTTGAGATTGAGCACGCGGTCCCACTCGTCCGGATTGCCGTCGACCACCTCGCCGCCGATGTAAGCGCCGGCGTTGGCGTGAAAGATGTCGAGCCCGCCGGCGAGGCCGAGTATCTTCGGCAGCAGCGCGGAAACCTCCGGCGGCTGCAGCAGATCGACGACGAGCGGCAGCGCATCGGGGCCGAGTTCGGCGCAGCATGCATCGAGCCTCGCCTTGGCGCGATCGATCAAGACAACCCTCGCCCCCTGCCCAATCAATGCGCGCGCGCACTCCAGGCCGATTCCCGATGCCGCGCCGGTGATGGCGGCGACCTTTCCCTTCAACGATTCAGACATTCACTGCTCTCCTAGATTGCAGGGATTACGCGCGGCCGTGCGAAACGCGGGACTGCCGCGCGAGCGAATCGACGATCACCGCGATGGCAAGCACCGCCCCGGTAATCATGAAACGCAAGGACGACGACAGATTCAGCAGCGTGAGGCCGCTGGCGATCGACTGGATCACGATGATCCCCAAGACGGCCGAATACGCGCTGCCGCGGCCGCCGAACAGGCTGGTCCCGCCGATCACGGCCGCGGCGATCGCGTTCAGGTTCACATCGCCGGTGCCGGCCTGCTGACTGGCCGACGCCAGCCGCGCCGCGGTCAGTACGCCGCCGAGCGCGGCGAGACTCGCGCACAGAACAAAGGCACTGGTGTAGATGGCGCCGACCTTGATGCCAGCCCGCCGCGCGGCTTCGCGGTTGCCGCCGACGGCGTTCATCGAACGGCCCCAGCGCGTGCGGGTCAGCGCGTAGTGCATCAGCACGGTCAAGCCGAGGAAGATCCCGAACATCACTGGAACGCCGCGCCCTCGGTTCAGGTAGGCGACGACGATCTCCAGGAACACCGTCAGCGCGCCGGCGCGAACGAGCAGGCCCGCGACCGACTGCGCGGACAGGTTCGCGGCATGGCGACGCGACCGCGTGCGCATGCCCACGAGCAGGATGGCCACGCCTGGCAGCAGCGCGAGCAGATGCGACACGATCGGGGGAATGATCATGAGTTGACCGAGGCTCACGAGTTGCGAGCCGTAGGGCAGATTGATCGACCCCGCGGCACCCAGGACGTAAAGCTGCAACCCGAGAATCGCAAGCAGCCCGGCCAGCGTGGAGACGAAGCTCGGCATCCCGAGCCGATTGAACAGCAGGGCGTATAAGCCGCCCGCCAGCGCGCCGGCGGCGATCGCCACGACAATGGCGAGCCAGACAGGCCAATCGTGATTCACCCAAAGCATGCCGACGAGGGCCGAAGCAAAGCCGCTCATCGAGCCGACCGACAGATCGATCTCCCCGAGCAGCAGCACGCAGACGATACCCAGGGAGATCACCCCGACCGTCGAGCAATCGAACAGCAGGTTCACGAGGTTGTCGGCCGAGAGAAACACCGGGTTCAAGCTCGTGAACACGGTCCAGATGATGATCAGGCCGACGATGACCGGCACCGATCCCAGGTCGCCCGACCGTACTCGATCGATGAAGGCGGCGACGACGTCGCCGATGCTGGCGGCGTGCTTGACCCGGACATCGCTACGGTCAAGGGGCGTGGGGGCGGGTGAGGCCGGGGCCGGTTGCGCTCCATGTTGCGGAGCAGGTGGCGTTCGATGGCTCATGGTCATTCCTTTGTCCGTGCCGCCTGTTCGGCTTGGCGTCGGCCCGCGCGGCGCGACACGGCGTTCTCGGTCGCACCGGTGATCGCCGCGACCAATTCCTGGTTCGAAGAGTCGGGATAGAAGACGCCGTTGTTGCGGCCAAGCCGGAGCACGACGATTCGGTCGGCCACGGCGCGCACGTCCTCCATGTTGTGGCTGATCATGATCACCGCGTGACCGCGGTCGCGCACCCGCTCGATCAAGTTCAGGACTTCCGCCGTCTGGGCCACGCCGAGTGCCGCCGTCGGCTCGTCGAGCATGATCAGCTTCGGGTCGAGCAGCAGCGAACGCGCGATCGCGACGGTTTGGCGCTGCCCGCCCGACAGCGAGGCGACGACGTCGCGCACGTCCGGGATGCGCGCGGAGAGTTCGTTCAGGAGCGTCCACGCCCGGACCTCCATCGAGACCTCGTCGAGCCGCCACGGCGCCATCTCTCGTCCGAGGAAGATGTTCGCCACGACATCGAGGTTTTCGCAGAGCGCGAGATCCTGGAACACGGTGGCGATGCCGAGATCGAGCGCCGTGCCCGGATCGGACAAGGCCACTTCCCTGCCGCCGAAGGTGATCGTGCCGGCGCTCGGCTGGTGGACACCGGCAAGGACTTTCACGAGGGTCGATTTGCCGGCCCCGTTGTCGCCGACCAAGGCGACCACCTCGCCGGCGTGCACGTCCAGTTCGATATCGGTCAGGGCGGAAACCGCCCCGAAGTGCTTCGAGACGCCGCGCAGGCTCAGCACCAACTCGCCGGCCTTTGCGCGCGCCCTTGGATTTTCAGTCATGAGACGGTACCTCTTCGTTTCCGGAGGACCCGGCAGCGCCGGGCTTCTCCGCCATCGCGCCGGATCACCGGATCAGCATCAGTGCGTGATTCCGAGCTTCTTGCAGCCGTCCGCATAACGGCCTGTACACAGCTGCGCGGCCGTGGCAATGCCCTTGTCGACGACTTCCGCCTTGAGGTTCTCCTGCGTGATGACCGCCGGCTTGAAGAGCTGGGTGGGCGTTTTGAAGAGCGTCGTCTCGGCCTTCGGCGTCTGACCCGAGAGGAAGGCGACGGCGACCTTCGCGGCGGCGCCCGCGACGATTTCGCTCGGCTTCAGGATCGTGTTGTATTGATCGCCCGCAATGATCAGTTGCAGCCCCGCGATCGTCGCATCGTTGCCGGTGACGGGCGGCACCGGGTTGACCCCCGCGGCCTTGAAAGCGGCGATCGTCCCGCCGGCCGTCCCGTCGTTGGCCGCTACGACGCCGACGATCTGCGAGCCGAAGCGCGTAATCTGGCCGCTGACCCACTGTTGCGCCTTCGGCGGCGCCCAGTCCGGCGTGTCGTACTCGGAGAGCGTCTTGTACCCGCTACCCTGCAGCCCCTCGTGGATCCCTTTCCGGATGAGCCCGGCGGCGGCGTCGGTCGGCGAGCCGTTGACCTCGAGCACGCCGCCCTTGGCGGTCGACACCCCCGTGGCTTTCATATGTTCGACGAGCGACTGCGCGACTGCCTTGCCGATGCCTTCGTTGTCGAACGAGACGTAGTAGTCGGCCGGCGTCGAAGGCACCGGCCTGTCATAGGCGATCACCTTGATGCCACGGCTCTGCGCCATGTGCACCAGGGACGCGGCGGCCGTCGAGTCCACCGGGTCCAGGACGATGACCTTGGCCCCCTGAGCGATCGCCGAGTTGAACTGTTGCTGCTGCTGCGCAACCTCGGCGTTGGCGTTCTGGTAAAGCAGCTTGCAGTCGGGGCAAAGCTTTTTCATCGCTGCCTCGAAGCCGGGGAAATCGTGCTGTTCGTAACGCGTCGAAGCCTCGTCGGGCATCAGGAAGGCAACCGTTCCGCTGGGCGCGGCAAACGCCGCCGTGCTGCCGAGCAGGCTCAGCGCCAGCGCGCCGGCGCCAATGAGTCGGGTGGGAAATTGGGTCATCGTCTGTCTCCGGTTGTATGAAGCTTTTTGGTTATTGAGGGTGTGTGCAACCCCCGCGCCCGAAACGGCACGGCGGTCTGGGAACGACTGAAACTGAAACGGGAAAGGAACGGCGCTGACGTCAGCCTGGAGGCGCGGCTACCGCGGGACGGGTTGCGTTCTGCGGCCTGCCTGGCAGCGAGACGCCGTCGAAGGCGTCGGCTTCGTCCCCGGCCACGTGAACCGCGACATCACGACTGCGAGCGTTAAGGCGCTGCAGCGATCTGAACTCGGAGGGCGACATGCCCTTCGCCGTGCGAAACTGACGATTGAAGTTCGATACGTTGTTGAACCCGGATTGAAAGCACACTTCGGTGATGCTCGCGTCGTCGGCCAGCAGCATCTGGCAGGCGGATTCGATCCGCAGGCGGTTCACGTATTGCACGAAAGGCATGCCGGTGTGGCGATGGAACGCTCGCGAAAATGCGCTGATGCTCTGTCCCGCGAGTTGAGCCAGGTCCGATTCGCGTAGTTCCGACGTGAGGTTCTTGCCGATATAAGACAGCGCGTGGCTAAGCCGTGTCGAAGCCGCGTTCGGCTGGCTAGCCGCGTGACTCGCGAGCGCCGTGCGCTGCGCGGCGCCGCAAAGCTGCTCGAGCAGCAGCAGGAACAGCGAGGTGCGGCGTATCCCATGCGCGGTCAGCAGTTCTTCGAGGAGGGGCGCGACGGCTACGCCGGTCGCTTCGTCGAACGCGACGCCTCGATGCGCGTCGTCAAGCAGGCTCTGCGCCTCTCGGCATTCCGGGAATGCGTCCATGCAGCGGCGCACGAAGTCTTGACTGAACTGAAGGACGATATTGCGGCGCTCGATCGTTTCGCCCTCCGCGACATCGCTCACCCAGTTGTGCGGCAGGTTCGGACCGACCAGGACGAGATGGCCCGGGCCGAACGAACCGATGTGATCGCCCACGAAATACTTGCCTTGCGTCGCCACGATCAAGTGCAGCTCGAACTCCGGATGGAAGTGCCAGCGGATCGTCCGATAGGGATAACCGTGCGACCAAACCTTGAACGATTCGTCACGTCGTACTTCGACCACCTCAAGATCCGGCCGCATCATGGCTGTCTCCACTTTTCGAAGCTATGGGTTCCGCTCTTCGCTCTTTCGCTCTTTCGCTCTTTCGCTCTTTCGCTCTTTCGCTCTTTCGCGGAACTACGATCGATCGTCGCGTTGACTGAAATTTAGGGCGATCGTCAGCTTGGCTCCACCAACTTTACGCCTATTTTTCGATACTTTTTTGCTCTTCCGGCGGACCAGGGTCACACGGCGGCAAATTTGTGCAATGCGGCACTCGTATTCCCAGTTGGTACTGCCCGCCGCTTTGGCTCGGTTCGAGCCTTTCGGCGATCCCCTACCGGATACGACGCGCGACCTTCATGTGCTGGGCTATACGCGCTCGGCACCCGCCCTGCCTTTCATCGCATCGCGAAGCCTCGGTCCCGAAACGCTCCGTCTGCTTGCGCCGACCTTGGCGGACATCATCGGCTCCCGCCCCGCCCTTGCGGCCAGGCTGCGCCTACGAGGCCTAGTGACGATTTCGTCCGATGCCCACCGGACTATCCTCGATATGGAAGACGAAGCCCTGCGGGCCGGCTATCCCAAGCTTGCCTAAAAGCGCACGATGCGAGGCTCGGTTCGCCCGGTTCGCTCGGTTCGCCCGGTTCGATTGGCGATTTAAATATTCCTTGACGTTCATATAACCTCATGAGTATATTTTGACCCATGGAATCCACATTTGCCGTCATCGCTGAACCGAGCCGCCGCGCCATCCTGAGTCTGCTCGCCGCATCCGAGCGCTCGGTGGGCGACATCGAGCAGGAACTGAACCTCTCGCAGCCCTCGGTTTCGAAGCATTTGCGGGTGCTTCGCGAAGCGGGCTTCGTGGAATCGCGCATCGATGCCCAACGACGCCTCTATCGCATCCGCCCCGAACCGTTGATGGAAATCGACGCCTGGCTCGCCCCGTTCCGTCAGTTCTGGTCCACGCATCTCGACGCACTCGAACGCCATCTCGATGAAACGAATCCCCCACCAAACCGAAGAGGTAAGTAGCCATGAGCAAGCGCGATGAATACAAGCCCGGCGCCGCGGCCGGGGCGGAAGTCCAGAAAGACGGCGATAAATGGACGCTCGTCGTCGTGCGAGAACTGCGCCACTCGCCCGAGAAGGTTTGGGTCGCGCTGACCGATCCGGCCAGCCTGCGCGAATGGGCGCCGTACGATGCCGACGAAAGCCTCGCCGCGGTCGGGCCGGTCAAGCTATCGACGGTCGGCGCCCCGACGCCCACAGTGAGCGATACCTACGTGACACGCGCCGATGCGCCGAGCGTGCTCGAATACCGCTGGGGCAACAACGATATGCGTTGGACGCTCGAGGCGCGCGGCGCCGGCACGCGCCTGACGCTATGGCACAACATCGATCGCGGCTTCATTGCGATGGGCGCGGCGGGCTGGCACATCTGCCTCGACGTACTCGATCGCCTTGTCGGGGACGAACCGATCGGGCGTATCGTCGGCGGTGAAGCGATGAAGTTCGAGTGGCCGCGCTTGAACGAAGAGTACGCCAAGCAATTCGGGATCTAGGCACCCTAAGCCCCCTAGGCGCCGTTGCCCTAACCCACGAAACCAGGCTGAGGTCGAAACATCATGACAAAAACGAGTACGGCCGAAACCAAGCCGGCATCCGAGTTGATCGACGAGCGCATCGACAGTCTCAAGGACTGGCGCGGCGTAACCTTGAGCAGAATGCGCGGGCTCATCAAAGAAGCCGAACCCGGTGTCGTCGAAGAATGGAAATGGATGGGTACGCCCGTTTGGTCGCACGACGGCATCCTCTGCACCGGCGAGTCCTACAAGGCGATCGTCAAGCTGACGTTCATGAAGGGCGCGTCGCTGAAGGACCCGTCGAAGCTCTTCAACTCGAGCCTCGACGGCAACGCGAGGCGCGCCATCGACATCCACGAGGGCGAACAAATCGACGAGAAGGCGTTCAAGGCACTCATCCGCGAGGCCGTCGAACTCAATGCGTCCAGCGCCAAGGCAAAAGCAAAACCGAAAAAGGCCAAGCAGTAGGCGACAAGCAGCGAGGCACCCGCCTATCGCTGCCGGCGTTGCGTATTGCGTGTGCCTCCCGCTCCGACGAGAACAACGATGACCGAACGATCAGCGCAAAAGCAATTCAAACCTCGCAAGGCGCCGAGCCAATCCCGCGCGGAAGAAACCGTGGCATCGATCGTCGAGGCAGCCGCGCAGGTGCTCGAAAGCGAGGGGCTGGAAGGATTCAACACGAATGCGGTCGCGCGCCGCGCCGGCGTGAGCATCGGATCGCTCTATCAATATTTCCCAGGCAAAGACGCGTTGACCGTCGCCCTCATTCAACGCGAAACGAAGCGCTTCTATGACGACATGGCCGTCGCGCTCACCAAGCGCGGCGGCAAGGCCGCACTGGAGTACCTGATCGGCGCCGCGGTAAGACAGCAGTTGCAGCGGCCCATGCTGGCCAAACTGCTCGACATCGAAGAAAGCCGCCCCGGATTGCGCGGCGAGGTCGGCAAGCCTGAATTGGAAAACTTGTTCGCGACCGTCATCCAACGCGCGATACCCAAGCATCCCCATCCCGAAGTCGCGGCGGGCGATTTGTTCGCCATTACCCGAGGCATGGTCGATGCCGCGGGCGAGCGCGGCGAGACCGACATCGAAAATCTGGAGCACCGGCTGCGAGCCGCAGTGTTCGGATACCTGTCCAAGATCGGCAAGGACCAGGCAATAAGCGATAGGCGATAGGCGATACGCAGCGGTCGCATCCGCAAATGCGAGCAACCGCGGCAGGCGAGCCGAGGCCATCGGCCGCCGCAGCCCCTATGCATGAGCATTGCGCCGGCGCCCAGACGGCGCTCGGAATGCGAGTTGTTGAATGTGAGCTTTTACTTATATTCTGAAGTCCTCGAGCGGCACACGGCATCGGGCCGGCGCCACGATATGAGAGATGAACGATGACTGCTTTTACGACAGCGATGAAGCTCAATCACCTGAGCTTTCCTTCGGCCGACGCGGCCACCACGGCCCAATTCTTCGAACGGCAACTGGGTTTCACGGTTGCGGGGACCTGGGACCGATCGTATATCCTCAAACGCCCCGGTTTTGACGTCGTGATCGAACACGTCGGCGACGATATTCCGGAGAATATTCCGCAATGGCCGACGAATTTTCACCTTGGATTCGAATTGCCGAGCCTGCCGGCAGTTCAAGACTTATACGATCGCTTCAAGGCGGAAGGAATCGAGTTGAAGACGGAAATCTTCAATAACGGACGCGGCTCGCGCTTCTTTTGCGCGGAACCGGGTGGAATATTGTTCGAAATCAATACGCGCTCGGATGCCGCCCCCGAATATCGCGGTACGTTCGACAACTGAAACCCCAGCAAAGAAATCCGAACGACCGTGCCGTATCGCTGTTTCGGCAGTGAGGCGTCCGGCACGGGTGCTCTCAGGGCAATCCAGCGCTTCAGAATTCCCACGTTTAGCCGTTATCCATGCAGTTGGCGCGCGCTCGCGCGCAGGCGCCATACCGCCCCGCAATCCTAGACTCGGGCGGCAATGCATGGACACTCAGTCTTTTGACGGCATGGAAAACCCTGGGATCGACAACGAAGACGAATACCGCGTGCCTGTCGGCGAGCTGCATGTCGCCGTCATCCGGTACGACGCGTACGGCCGGCGGCGCTACATGAACCGCGCCGCGACGGACATGATGAGCGTGCTGGTCGACGGCTCGCGGGTCGTCCTCCCCGAAGCGCAATTGCTGTCGCCCCCGACGCTCCAGCGCTATCTCGACGCGGTCGCCGAAGTGGCGTCGACCGGCCTGACGCGCGAGATGGAGTTGACGTTCGACGCACTGCCCGAAGAGCAGCGCGAGCATTACCTCGTGCAGCTCGTGACCGATCCGGTTCGAGACCAGGATTCGGGCGTCCTCGCGCTCTGCTTCAACATCAGCCCGCGCAAGCGCGCCGAGGCCAAGCTGCGCGAGCGCGAATCGTTTCTCGAATCGCTGCTCGATACGATTCCCATTCCTGTTTTCTCCAAGGATAGACAGGGACGCTATCTCCAGCTGAATAAGGCCTTTCAAGAGTTCCTCGGCGTCCCCAAGGAGCATTTCGTCGGCAAGTCCGTGTTCGAGATCAACCCTTACGAACTGGCCAAGGTTTACTTCGTCAAGGACGAGGAGCTGTTCGCGTCCGAAGGGATTCAGCGATACGAATTCAGGGCTCGGAACGCCCAAAAGGAGGACCGCGAGGTGGAGTACACCAAGGCGGTCTTTCACGATGCCGAAGGCAGGCAGGCCGGGATAATCGGCGCGATCATGGACATTACCGAGCGCAAGCGGGCGGAAGCCGAGTTGCGTTCGCAGTACGAAAAGATTCTGCAGCTCAACAAGCGCCTCGAAGACAAAGCGCGCGAACTGTCGGAAGCGCGCGCGCATCTGATGAACGTGCTGCACACCATTCCCGATATGGTTTGGTTGAAGAGCACGAGCGGCGTGTTCACGCTGTGCAATCATGGCGTCGAGCGATTCGTCGGCAAATCGAAAACCGACATCCTGGGCAAAACCGACTACGCGTTCTTCGAAACGGGATTGGCCGACTTTTTCCGCGAACGGGAAAAGGCCGCGATCGACGCGATGCGGATCTGCGTCAACGACGAATGGGTGATCAGCCCCGCGACCGGTGAATCCGTCTTGCTGGAGACACGCCGGCTTCCCGTCTTCGATGCGCAAGGCGAAGTCACGGGCGTGCTGGGCGTGGCACGCGACATCACGGAGCGCCGGCGCTTCGACGAAACGCTGGCCCGACGCGAGCGCGAGTTCCGCACCCTGGTCGAGCACTCGCCCGACACGGTGGCCCGCTACGACAAGAACCTTCGGCGCCTTTACGTCAATCCCACGTTCGCGGGGCTAGCCGCGGGCGGGGTGGAAGCCTTGCTCGGCAAAACGCCGTCGGAGTATCCGGGCGGCCCGAGCACGGTCGTATACGAACACGAGCTTGCCCAAGTATTCATCAGCGGAGCGGATCGGCAATTCGAATTGCGGTGGCTGCCGGCGCACGGCGAGCAACTCTGTCACCTCATTCGATTGACAGCCGAGCTTGGACCCGACGGCACGGTGGAAACCGTCCTCGCGGTGGGGCGCGACATCACCGAGCTGCACGTTTCGCGAGAAAAGATTCATCGGATGGCGTATTTCGATGCGCTGACGGGACTGCCGAATCGGACGTCGTTCAACGAGAAGCTGCGGCGGCTCACGTCCACCGAGGCGCAAGATCGTTTGACGGCCGTGATGATGATCGACATGGATCGCTTCAAGAGCGTCAACGATACGATGGGTCACGCGGTCGGCGACGAGCTGCTGCGAGAAGCGGCTGCCCGCTTGCTGTCGTCCGTGCGCCCCGGCGACACCGTTGCGCGCTTCGGCGGGGACGAGTTCGCCGTTCTGCTTCCCGACGTCGGCAACCGAAGGACGATCGAGCAGATATCGGCCACGATCATCAAGCGGCTCGGAGAGCGTTTCGTGCTGGACGGGAAGGAGGTCTTCATCTCGTGCAGCCTCGGCATCTCGCTCTATCCGATCGACAGCGCCGATGCCGACGACCTCTTGAAGTACGCGGATTCTGCGATGTATTTGGCGAAGCGCTCGGGCCGCCGCGGCTTCCGCTTTTACACGCACGATCTGACGGTCGAGGCCGCGGCCAACCTTCAGCTCGAATCGCAGCTTCGGCGCGCGATCGACCGCGGCGAACTCGAACTGTATTACCAGCCTCAAGTCGCGTTTCGCGATGCCGAAGTGCTGGGGTCCGAAGCGTTGTTGAGATGGCATCGTCCAGGATTCGGCTTCATCTCGCCCGAACAGTTCATTCCGGTGGCCGAGGAAACGGGCTTGATCGCCGAGATCGGCCGGTGGGTGCTGCGCGAAGCCTGCCGGGCCGCGGCGGAATGGAATGGGCGTGGCGGCCCGGTTCATGTGGTCGCCGTGAATCTGTCCGCTCGGCAGTTTCAGTCGCGCGGCCTGGTGCAGATGGTCGAGAAGATCCTTGCCGAAACGGGTTGCCGCCCCGAGTGGCTAGAGTTCGAGATTACCGAGAGCTTGCTGCTCGACGACGACGACACGGTGGCGCATGCGCTCGCCGCGTTCAAGCGCATCGGACTCTCGATCGCGATCGACGATTTCGGCACGGGCTACTCGGCGCTCAGTTATCTGACGCGTTTCCCGATCGATACGCTCAAGATCGACCGGAGCTTCGTGCAGAAGGTGACGACCGATCCCCGCCATGCCGAACTCGTCAAGGCGATCCTGTCGATCTCGCGCTGTCTTGGGCATCGCGTCGTAGCCGAGGGCGTCGAAACGATGGAGCAAGCGGCGTTTCTCAATGTGTACGGTTGCGAGATCGCGCAAGGTTTCCTCTATAGCAGGCCGCTGCCGAAACGGGAGATCCCATCGCTGCCGCGCTATTTGACGCCGCATAGCAAGGTCGATACGCCCGTGGATGCGGAAAGCACGGGGCGCTGACGATCGGCTAATATACGGCCCGCAATTTAACCCCCGATGAGCGGAGCCTCTCAGTGATCGAACCGACCAACGTATTCAAAGACAACCTCTCCCTGCTGCCCTCGATCGATGCCGTCGAGCGCGTCGATCTCGTCGACGAGACGGGTGCCGTCGCGGCAAGCATCGAAAACAAGCCGGGCAAACAAGGCTCGCTGGCGGTGTATCACTACCTGCGGCAAGCGTTCGGCAAGCTCGACGCACAAGCGGCCGAGCACGGCCTCGCGGTATTCGCCGAACATACGGCCGACGCACGGAACCGTCCCGGCGCGCATCCCAACGTCGATCGACTGCTGGAGGTCGTGGCCGGGGGGAAAGCGCTGCGGATCGAGGTGATTCGGAAGGCATAGGCGCCCCTCACCGCGACAACACCTCCAGCCGCACCCCGTTGGTCCGCGGCCCGAACCCGCCGATAGCAATCATCACGGCCACCATGCAGGCCGTGATGCCGGCAAACACCCCCGTCACGCCAAAGTCGCGCAGCAACGACGCGATCACAAACCCCGACAGCATCGCCCCGACTCGGCTCGCGGAATAGACAATGCCGTTGGCGCGGCAACGCACGGCGGTGGGAAACAACTCGGCCTGATAGGCGTGGTAACAAACCGAGATCATCTGCCCCGCGAGACTGATCAGCACACCAAGTACGACAAGCCACACCACGGGGCCGCCCTTCGCAAACAGCAAACCGAATACGATGACGGCAAATGCCGACGAGACGATGAGCCATTTCCGTTCGATACGATCGGCCACGAGCATGCCGAGCACCGGCCCGACCGGCAGCGCGACGGCGATGACGAACGAGTAGAACAGGCTCTTCGTAACCGTGATGCCTTGCCCGATCAACAAGGTCGGGACCCAGTTCGCGAACCCGTAATATCCGATTGCCTGACAGAAATTGAAAACGATCAGCAGTATCAGGCGCGACCGATAAGGCGGACGCCACAATTCAGCCAGCGAAGCACGCCGGTGCGCCGGTAACTCCAGCACCTGCGCCGGTGCTGGCAATTCGCCGCGCAATACCGCTTCGGCATCTCGCTCCATGCCCGACACGATCGCCTCGCTCTGCTCGACGCGGCCATGCGCCGCCAACCAGCGCGGGCTCTCCGGCACGGCCCGACGAACAAACCAAACGAGTACCGCACCCACGGCTCCGACCAGTACTACCCATCGCCACCCCTCCAAACCCAGCATATGCGTGGGCACGAGCCAATATGAAAGAATCGCCGCCACGGGCGCAGCCATGAACATCACAGCCTGGTTGAACGCCATCGCACGGCCGCGCATCGACTGCGGTACGAGTTCCGTGACATAGCTGTCGATCGTCACGATCTCGATGCCGACGCCGATGCCCGTCACGAAGCGCCATAGCACGAGCCCCGCCGACGTGTGCTGGAACGCCATCGCGATCGAGCCGGCCGAATACCAAAGCAACGAAAGCGTGAACACGGAGCGGCGCCCATAGCGGTCCGGCAGCCAACCCAGCGCGAATGTGCCGATGAATAAGCCCGCGAACGTCGCGGCAATGAAACCCGCGATGCCGTTCATGCCGAAAAATGCCGCTGTCGTCGTCTGCAGCAAACCGCTCTTGGCCATGCCCGGTGCGACATAGCCCGTGAAGATCAAATCGTAGACCTCGAAGAAACCTCCGATCGATATCAAAAAGACAAGCCGCCACAGATGCCGCGACACTGGAAGGCGGTCGATGCGAGCCGCGAGTCGAGCGGCCGCGAGCGCATCGTCTTCGATTACCGTCCGCGCAAGCGGCGGCGCACTGCTTTGCAATGTGGGCTGCATGTCTGTCTCCGTAGCGCCCCGCATCTGAGGCGGAATCGCTCATTAATTAGGACTACGATCTATTTCCGATAGACAGCAGCGCGAACCGATATGTCCACGCGGCCGTCAGGAAGTCGCGCTACCTACTCCTTGCCGCCTTCGCTCGCTTTTGCTTTCAACCGCCCCAAGATTTCCTGTGTATGCTCGCCGATCTTGGCGAGCGCGCGCCGCACGCCAGGGCGCCGCCCGCCCATCGAGAGCGGCAGCAATACCGTGTCCGTCGTCCCGCCGTCTTCGGTCGTCATCGGCACGAGCCCCCCGCTCGCTTTCAGATGCGGATCGTCGAGCAACTGCTCGGGCCTGACGATCGGCGCATAAGGAATCCCCGCCGCCTCGAACTTGGGCACGAGATCGTCGACGCGATGGTCTTTCAGAATCTCGGCGAGCATCGGAATCAAATCGGCACGCGTCGCCACTCGCTCCGAGTTGGTGGCAAAGCGAGGATCCGCAGCAAGATCGGCGCGCCCGAGCACGCCGCAAAGCGCGACGAACTGCTTGTCGCTGACCGCGCCGATGAATAGTTGCTCGTCCTGCGCAAGCGTGAAAACGTCGTACACGCTCCAAGCGGAAACGCGCGCCGGCATCGGCGGCAGCGGCTGCTGCGTCATCGCGTATTGCATCATGTGCTGCGAACACAGAAACACGCAGTTTTCGAACAGCGCGCTCTGCACCTCCTGCCCGCGCCCCGTGAGATCGCGTTCGCGCAATGCGGCCAAGATGCCGATCGCGCCGAACATGCCGCCCATGATGTCGTTCACCGATGCGCCCGCGCGCAGCGGACGGCCCACGGGCCCGGTCATATACGCCAGCCCGCCCATCATCTGCACGACTTCGTCGAGCGCGAGCCGCTTGTCGTACGGCCCCGGCAAAAAGCCCTTATGCGAGGCGTACACGAGCCGCGGATAACGCTTGGCCAAGGTCTCGTAATCGAGCCCGAACTCGCGCATGAGCCCAGGCCGGAAGTTCTCGATCACCACGTCGCACTCGCCGATCAGATCGGCCGCCGCTGCCTGCCCAGCGGGCGTCGAGATGTCGATGACGACACTCTTCTTGTTGCGATTGAATGTACGGAAAAAGCCGATCCCGAGCCCCGGCAGCCGGCGCGTCTTGTCGCCGCCGGGCGGCTCGACTTTGATGACCTCGGCTCCGAGGTCGGCGAGGATCATGCCGCACGTCGGCCCCATGACCATATGCGTGAATTCGACGACACGGATGCCGTCGAGAGGAAGCGAGGCAGCCGTGCTCATCGGATATCCGCAGTCGAATCGTTAGGGGAGCGAACGGTAAACGTCTTGGGCAAACCGGCGCGCGACAAGCTGCCGTGCAGCATCTCGTTCGGCAGCCAGCGAACGAGATCGGCTCGCAATGCCAGCAATGCCACGATGTCGAGCCCTGTCTCGATGCCCATCTCGTCGAGCATGAACGCCAGATCTTCCGTCGAGGCGTTGCCGCTTGCCCCTGGCGCGTGCGGACATCCGCCGATGCCGCCCAGCGACGCATCGAACCGCTCGATGCCGGTTTCGAGCGCCGCATGGACGTTGGCCAGCGCCAGCCCGCGCGTATCGTGGAAATGCGCGCATGCAAGCCGATCTCCTGCAATGCGCCGTGCCTTTTCGAACAATTCGCGCACCGCGCCCGGCCCCGCATAGCCGACCGTATCGGCCAATCCGACCTGGTCGGCGCCGGCATCGAGGACGGCCTGCAAGCAGCGCAGCACTTCTTCATGCGGCACCTCGCCCTGGATCGTGCAGCCGAACGCCGTGCTGATGCCCACCTCGATCCGCGTCTTCGATCCGGCTGCGTCGCGCACCGCGCGCATGCGCGCGATTTCGGCCACGACTTCGTCGGGAGTCTTGCGCAGATTCGCGAGACTATGTGCGTGGCTGGCAGAGAGCGGGACGAGCATGGCATGCGCGCCCGTTTCCAAAGCGCGCTCCGCGCCTTTCAAGTTCGGCACGAGCACCGACACCACGAGATCCAGCAGCGTCTTCGCGAACGCGACGACCTCGGCCGTATCGGCCAGTTGCGGCAGCAAGCGAGCCGGAACGTACGAACCGACCTCCATTTCACGCTGGCCGGCCTCATAAGCCCGACGAATCCACTCGCACTTCAACTCGGTAGGCAGAATCGTCTGGATGCTTTGCAAACCGTCGCGCAATCCGACTTCTCGGATGACGGCACGCGATGGGAACGACGTCTTAAGCATAAGCAATGTCTCCTTTGGGTCCGCCGACGGCTTGCGCGCCGGCTCCATGCTTGCTAACTTTAGACATTCCCTACGATCCATCAAGCGTTATTTCGGAACCGGAAACATTCCGAACGGGAAACCCACATGAAACGTACATGCCTCCGCAAACCCCGCCATTTGGAGCCGGACATTCGATGCGCGACATCGACCTGAAGACGCTGCGCCTATTCGTCGCCGTTTGCGAGCACCGCAACATGGCGCGCGCCGCGCAGGAGATGCATATCGAGCCGTCGGCGATCAGCAAGCGCATCGCCCAGTTCGAAAGCGATCTCGGCGTGCCCCTGCTCGTCCGGGCGCGCCGAGGCGTACAACCCACGCCGGCCGGCATCGTGCTGCTCGAACATGCCCGCAACGCCCTGTTCACGATGGAGCGCATCGCCACCGACGTTTCCGGCTTCAAGCGCGGACTCGTGGGCAGCGTGTCGGTGTGCGCTTCGGCATCGGCGATCGCCGAGACACTGCTCGACGACATCGCCACGTTCATGCGGCAGCCCGAGCATGAGAACGTGAAAGTCAGCGTCGAGGAATTGATCTCGCTCGAAATCGTACGCCGAGTGAGAGACGGCGAGACTTCGATCGGCGTGTGCTGGGACACCGTGGATCTTCATGGGCTCACGCATCGGCCCTATCGGGAGGATCACCTCGCGCTGGCGGTACATCCGGGGCATCCGCTCGCGCACCTCGCCTCGGTTTCGCTCGAGCAGACGCTGGACTTCGAACACGTGGGCATGCCGCCGTCCACCGCCGTGCATACGATGCTACGGCGCGCCGCGGGGGCGATCGGACGCGGTGTGTCGTACCGCATGATCGTTTCGACCTTCGACGCAACGTTTCGCGTGGTGGCGGCCAATCTCGGAATCAGCGTCGTACCTGTCGAAGTGGGCCGCACCTACGCGCGGGTCTTCGATATGAAGATCGTGCCGCTAACAGATGAGTGGGCGACGCGGCGCTTCGCGATTTGTTTCAAGGACTACGAAGGATTGCAGCCGGCAGCGAGGCGGCTCGTCGATCATTTGACGATGCGGGCGCGGCAGCCGTAGGCCGCTGCCGCGCATCGCCGTCGCTAGTCGCTGTCTCTCACCCGCTATGTCTGCTGCCGCGCGGCAGCCCCGACGCCGGGCGGCTTCTGGCCGCCCCTCCCCATGCTCTCCAACGAATGCGCATCCCCGCTGCCTTGATTCACATGCGAGTCGAAACCCTGTTTGACGCCTTCGCCGAAACCGGTGCGCGCGGACGCCAATTGCCCGCCGATCCATGAGAACAGATTGTCGGGAAGCGTATGCACGAGGCTGAATGCCGAATTGCAGAGTGTCTGGCACATCCCCGTGTAAAGCACGATGAATCCGATGAGCGTCACGAGCCCCGACGTCGAACCATACTGTGTGTTTTGCACCGCGATGCCGAACATCGTATTGAGCAAACTGCCGAGCACGATGACGCCCGCCCCTGCGAGCAAAAAGCCGAACACCATGACGACAGGGCGCAGCATGACGTTCAACAGGAAGACATAGCCGTGCTGGGTTCGCTGTCCGAGCCCCTCTCCGTCGCCGTCGAGGTGAGTCATCGCCCATAGGGGGGAAGCCACCATCGCCTCGGCCACGACCATGAACCACGACACTACCCCGCCGAACCAGACAATGAACGGCAACATCGGCATATAGACGGACAGCATCACACCGAAGAAAAACAGCGTGACGGCCATCGCCACAATGAGCGGGCCGATCGGACCCGCGGCACTTCCTTGCCCCGCGGGGGGCGTCGTGACAGCGCTGCCCGTCGATGAACCCGCAGAAGTCTTGGCGTTTGAATTGCCGGTGCTCGGGGCAAGACTACCCAGATAATTGTTGAGGTACCCCCCCGTACCATGGATGATCCTGTCGCCCACGCTCTTCATCACGATGAGCGGATTGAGCGGCAAGCCGTTGACCGATTGAGTGGCGCTCGTCATCACATCCTTGATCTGCTCGACGAGATTCGTGCCCGGAAATAATTTCGCGAGGAAATTGATATCCGTCGGCTGCTGCTCGACCATGCGTTGCGTCACGTTTCCCGAGAACAAGTTGGTCGACGTGTCCATCGTAGACGCGGCGGTCGAAGTCGACTCATCCTGTTCGAGCTGCAACTCGTAGCTCGCCATCACGCTCTGATAAAGCTGCGGATAGGGCAGATTGGAAGGATCCGTCCCCGGCACGGGCGCCGGAACCGCATCGGCTAAATCCTCGAGCTGCGAACTCGTCTGCGCGAAGGTTTGATACCAAGATCCCAGCATGATCCAGCCGTCGCGCGCCAACTCCGTCCCGATGTCGCCGGCAACCCCCGTGAGCGAACTCGAAACGGTGGTCACCGCGGCTTGCATTTGGGTTTGATACGCCTGCGCCGCCTGGTCGACAGTGGCTTGCGGGTCCTGCGGCTGAGTTTGATCGTTAACCGCTGTCACATAGGCCTGAGCCGCGCTCGAGAGCGTCGCCTGCATCAAAAAGAGCGCCTGTGCCTGGGCCGCCAAAAGCTGCTGCTGCGCCGAAGCCATATTGGCCGAATAAGCCGACAAGCCGGACCCGGACGACGTGCCCGACGATGTCTGCGTGTTCGCCAGAATCTCGGCGCCCCCGCACGATAGCCCGTTCTGATTCATCAGCACGACTTTCGCGCCCGCCGTGTTCGCGCTGAAGGTCTCGCCGGCGTCAGGGGCATCTTGGCTGTCGAGGCTCGTATCGCCCTCCAAATTCGCGACGGCTTGGTTCGCGGCAGCGGCGCACAGATTCGATACGAACAGACTCTGCGCGATCGCGGTGACCTGCGGTACGACGGGCGTCGCAATCAGCGTCCCGCCGTTCGTCAATACGGCAACGGCGGACGTCATCGAAAGATTCGCGATGCCGACGCCCATCATCGTCGCCCACAACATGATGACTTGCGCGCCGCAATAGCCGCCGAACATCGGCACGAGCCCGGTAAAGCCCAGGCCCATCCGGATGATGAACCAAGGCGACGATTTCTTTTGCCCCAGAAACTCGCCGTCCTGCCCGGTCGCGATCATCGCCGAGCCGAAGTGGTACATCGCCCAGAGCACGCCCACGGCCAGAATGCACGAATTCAGAACGAGGAAAACTTGCGAGATCAGCCCGCTTGACGCCGTACCCGTCGTGGCCGAGCCGCCGGACAGTGGGTTCGAAGCGATTGCCCCGTAAATGAGTTGCAGCGCCGACATCGACTTGTCGGTGCCGTTCGACGCGGCATTCGTGATCGAGCCGATCGATTGCGTCGACGCCGCTTGGGCGAGGGCCGCACCCGAGAGCGCCCACAGCAAGGCGAACGCGGCAAGGCCGCGCACTCGTCGAGCGATTGCCGTCATCTCATTGCTCCGAATGGTTTGGGATCGGCGAACATCAGTTGAACAGACGGGGATTGAGCAAGCGCTTGAGCGCGCCTTTGCTCGCGAAGAACCGTCCATATCCGCCGAGCGGTTCGTCGGGTGCCGCACGCCCCGCTTCGATCTGCCAGATGCGGTGCTCGTACTTGAGCGCGAACAAGCCGCAAAGGCCGACGAACAGCAGCCCGAGGAAAGCACCGAAAACGTTGTGCCCGCCGATGCTGCCGACGACGAAACTCGCCGACACGAAAGCAACGGCCATCGACACTTGCTTTCTGCGTAGACACGAGCGCTCGATCGCCGCAAGCGGCAAAGCGTCGGGGCGGCGCAGCGCCATCGCCTCGTTGAACGTGCGCGAACGCGGGTTGACCCGTTGCGCGGCAAGCTCGCGGTGACGATCCGCGATCGTCCGCATCCCGCCTGCCGCGGCGTCTTTCATCGACGCCATCGCTTTGATCACCGGGTAGCCGGGCACGAGATACAACCCGGCGCGCGCGGCGCGATATTTCGGACGGGGTTTGTCTTCGGGCCGATCGGATTCGCTCATGCCGGCGCCCCCGCCCGCTCGAGGCCGTACTTCACGACGAGTTCGTGCACGACGGTATCGATGATGTTGTCGTCATCGCGTGCGCCTTGCTCCGCCTGTCGGCTTTCCAAATAATTCGCCGCGGTCCCGCTCGGAAACTCTTTGGCAAGAATGCGCCGCGCCACGGCGGGCGACGTGCGCCGATACAAGCGCCGCCGCAAGCCGACGTCCTTCGCCGTCGTTGAGAACGCCCACAGCTCGATCGCACCCGGAGCGTTGTGCAGCACCTGCGTGACGACACCGCTCTTCGTCTGGTGCCACACGAGGAATCTCCCCGCGCCCCGCACGTCGCGCTGCAGCGCGGTCATCGCCGAATTCGACAAGCCGAACATCCGCTGCGCGTCCGCACGAGAATTCGGACTACCGGCGTTCATGATGTATGCGGAGAACGCCGACTCGGTGATCGACTCGCCGTCCGTTTCGAAGTCGGCCATGAACTGGCTCGCGAGCGAAACGCGGATGCCGTGCTTGCGGCCTTCTCGGCGATCGAGCGACAGCAGCCGCCGGAACGATTTCTTACCGGCCGTCCGGTGCACCTCGTCCACGCAGATCGCCTTCATCTCGTCCTTGATGTCCTCGTAGCGCTGGCGGTGCGCCTCGTGATACATCGCCGGGGCAAGCTCGGCGATGCTTTCGGGCAGATAGTATTGGCGCGCGGCGATCTGGCGGGCGAAGACGTACATGATTTCGGCGCGCTTCTCCCCGTCCTCGCCGGCGCCGCGCGTGACTTCTTCCAAGTCGAGCGCGACCACGCGCGATTGCTCGTTCAGCTCGAAGCGCGTATGCGACGCGATGATCGGAAAATCGCGTAAGGCGGACGTGATCACCATCCGCATCGCATCGAGCAGCGTCATGCCGTTGTCGACGCGCGCTTTCGAATCCTCCTTCGGCTCGAACACGCTGCGAATCCGCTCGGCGCCGAACGATTCGATGAGGTCGGCCAGCACCGGCACCGCGAACCGCTGCGCAAGCCGCGCCGCGCGCGCATGGCCCGTTGCGGTCAGGTGATCGGTCACGTCCCACCACGACGTGTATTCGTCGTGCACGTGACCCGTCTTGGCCAGCGCCTCGTCGACGAACGCGTCGATGGTCGGCTCATAGCGCTTTTCCGAGCCGCGCGTCGAGTAGCGTTCGTAGACTTCGTCCACGACCATGCCCGCCAGCTCCGAGGAATTCGCGTACGGCTGCTTCTGTCCAACCGGCGTCGCAAGCGCGGTGAGCAGCGAGATCAGGAACTCGCGATCGAACGCGGTCGGTTTGCGGCAGCCCGGCAACGTATCGAAAGGATTGATCGAAAACTCGCCGGTATTGCGCAAGCGCACGTAGATCGCCTCGTGCTTGCGATCATCCGGCAGCGCGTTCTGAATCAATTCGATCAAGCCGCTCGAACTCACACCGACGTCGATAATCGTGATGAGCGGCAAACGCTTGAGGCCCGGTGAAAGAATCGCGCCGAGATTGAGCGTGTTGAGCCAAACCGATTTGCCGGAGCCCATGACGGCCCAGATCAAATCGATCCACGCGGTTTGAAGCGACGAATTCGGCTGAAACGGGTACACCTTGCCGTCGAGCGTCCGCAGCAGGATCGAGCCGCCCGCGAACCAAGGCGACGCGGCTCGCTGGATCGGCAGCAGGCGCACGAGATCGCTGAGCGGCGGGATCATCCTCGGCGCCACCGACTTATCGGTAAAGCCCGGCACCGTGGAGGCAAGACCTTGCACCGGATCGCCGGTATCCGTGCTGACCTGGGATACGCCCCACCCCTGCAATGCCGCCACGAGGGCGGATAGTCTGTCCTCGCATATTTTCTTGTCCGGGCCCCACGTCGCCGCGGTCAGCCGCAGCGATACGTTGCACTCCCCGTCGCGCTGCGCTTGCTCGAGCGCGTCGAACGATCGCTTGATCGCCTTGTTCGTGCTGCCCATGAAGCCGATGATGCTGACTGCCAAATTCTTCAGCTTCGCCGCTTCGAGTCCGCCCGGTTCGATGGAAAACTTCACGCGCCATGGGATCTCCTTGCCCACGCGATTGAACAGCATCATGAAGTCGTGGATTTCCTGCGGCCCGACTTCCATATAAGCGGAGCCGTGGTATTCGCCGTTGATATAGACGAAGTCGCCCTCGGTGTGGACCTTGCCCGAACACATCTGCTCGGAGAGCTTCGGCAGATAGAGCCCCGATACGGAAGCGTTGCGCGTGGCGCGGGGCGTGTAGCGATCCCCCGGCAAGACGGGCTTCCATTTGTGATCGGTTCTTTGCCGGTCGTAGGACTGCCGGATCGCGCGCACCGCCTCGTGCGTCGACAAACGCTCGACGTGCAGCTTCGCGTGCACGAAGTCTCGCTCCATGGCATCGACGAACGTCTCGTGTCGGCTCAGCAGACCCTTCAAGATCGCCGTGACCGACTGCGCCTCGAGCATCGGCTGCACCTTGTGCTCCTTCATGCGCAGCCGATGCGTTTCCATCTCGCGTTTCAGTTCGTCAGGGGTGAGCGAGGACAGGTGCGTGTACAGGAGCACGTAGCACGACTCGTGCGAACAAAGCGAGGCGACGCGTTCGCATCGGTCGTCGAGCATGTCCTTCAGATCGAGGCCGATGCGCTCGCACGTATCGTATGACGGCTGCATGAGCGTCTTGACCTTGTGCCGGATCATCTCCGGATCGCGTTCGAACGACAATTCGACCGAGTGCCCGGCTTTTTGGAAGTACGAGGTCAGCGCACGCCGGAGGTCGTCGGTAATCTGCTCGAATTCGACCTCGCCCACCACGTCCATCGAGCCCGTCAATTCGAACACGGTCAGCATCGCGCATTGACGCGTGATCAAAATGTACGGGCGTGCCCCTTTCGGATCGATCGCGGCCATTTGCCTAGCGCGCGGATCGTCGAAATCGAGGCCGATCGCCGTCTCGAGTTGGCAATAGGAAGGTAAATCCGCTCCCAAAGCGTGGCTCGAGATCCAGGCAATCAACGCCTCGACATTCTCGAGAAGCGCATTTATTACGCTCATGAAGCTATTCTCCCGCGGACGGTATCGGAAGGATCCGATCCATGCGCTAACGCGCCGTGCGCGCCGTCATGCGCGCGTAGATGTCTTTCCACGTATCGAGGGGCAGCGATCGGTAAGCCGCCTCGATCCACTGCTTGACCGCTCCGCCGAAACGGGCCGGCCGGTAAAGCAGCACCAATGCCGCCGTCGCGGCGGCTGCGCGATCCGCCGCTTCGGCCGCTTCTGCCAACGCGCGGGTGAAATCGCTCGGATTGGCGCTGCCCCACGCGCCCGCGACGATTTCGCCGCGGCTCGCGAGATGCTGCAGCAAAGCGTTCGCCTCGGCCCGTTGCGCGTCGCTGCCGGCCTCGAGCACAACCGCGATCGCGCGCTGCAAATGATTGACCTCGGCTTGCGGCAAGCCCGCGATCTCGATCAGCACGCCATGCTTGGCCCGCCCCACTTCGTCGAGATGCCGGGCACCCGAGGATAGGGGGACGCCCAGCATGCCGAACCCGTCGTCGTCGACCTGAGTCATAGTCCGCTCGCTCGCCGAGGCCGGCCGATCGTCAATGCGCGGCCGCCGGCAGCGCGTTGAGGTTGCTCGAGCTCGCGCCCATCGAGCCGGCGGCCGAATTCATGATGTAGCCCACCATGCCGAGCGCCGGGCCGCCCAAGCCGTAACCGAAGATCGAGCCCGTCGTGACTTGTTGATCGCCCTTCGACTTCTTGATGCCGTTGTTCACGCCGATGCCCGTGCTGACGATGCCGCCGCCGTAGAACGCATAGATGATCATGTTGTAGACCGACGCCATGTCGTTCTTCAGGCTCGTCGCCATGCCGCCGAGCGTGCTGCCGCTCGACTGCGCGTGGGCCAGGCCGGAGAACACGAGGCTCGTCACGATGAACAGCATCAGGCCCGTCAACGCGAGCTGCTTGTTCGACAGCCGCGTTGCACTCGGCAGCGAGGCGTGCCACAGCGCCGTGGCGACGAACAGAACGGCGGCCACCGCAAGCGGCATGTCCGTCATCATCAGACGGCCGATGCCCGCGAGCATCATGGCCCCCACAATGAACGTGCGCGCGTGCTCGGTCGCATACAGATGCAGGCGAGCGAACGGGTGGATGAGAATTGCTTGTGGCATGAGGTGGTTGCTCCGTTAGTTGAATGAACTGATGCCGAGTGTTCCCTGGAACGCCGCGAGTGTTTCGTTGATGTTGACGAGCGCCGCGCCGCCCAGGATGTGGATAAAGCCCTTCCAGGCGTAGTCTTCATACCCGCCGCCTACACCGCCGCTCGATGCCTTGCGCAGCATCGTCCAGCCCTTGAGCGCGTACCACCAGCCGAAGGTCGAGACAATCGTGAGAATGGCCGCGATCACGGGCGCGAATTGGCCTGCTGAGGAAAGGTTCACATACGCGATGAAGTCGCCGTAGGACGTATCGGTCTGGCCCATCGAGCCGAGCGTGCTGTCCATCGTGCTCGCGAAATTGACGATCAGCGCACCGATGAAAAACGACGCGAAGATGCTTTGCCCGCTGACGTCGATGCCGGGCGAGGCCGACTTGCGAATCGCCTGACGCAGCGAATTGCCGCAATAGAGAATCCCGATGCCGATCGCCAGCATCTGCGCCAGATCGCGGAACGCAAGAATGTCGTAGGAAATGCTCGTGACGATCGTGGTCAAGTCCATTATTGAATGACCCCGGCCGTCGTCACGATTCGGTAATTGTCGGGATCGATGCGCACGACCTTCGCGGTGCCGATGACGTCGCCGACCGCGACGACTTGCTGGCGGCCGCTCTGTTCGTCCTCGATCCAGCCCTGCCCCGGAATGACCTGCTTGATCGAATACCCGGCGAGTACTTCGGCTTCCGGGTGCTTGCCGTGCTGTGCATGGCGCGCGGAGTGACGCTTGCCCGCGTGCCTCGCCACGGATTTCGCCGATGCGGGCGCACCGGCGCTCGGCGTCGTATCGGCCACCGCAGCTTGTGTGCCATTCGACGTATCAGCCGTGCTCGAATCGGTCGAGGTGTGCGCGCCCGCAATCAAGTTCGTCGAAGCGCCGCTCCGCGAATGCTCCTTCGCGACACGTGAACCGCGACTCAGATGTTTGGCCGTGCGATGAACGGGCGCACGAACCGGAGCGGGCCCGGCGCCGGTGACACCATCGCGCCGTTGCAACGCATCGACCTCCGCCTGCAGCTTGGCAATCTCGACGTCTCTCGGGTCCGGCGCAGGTGCCGCGTTCATCGCCAACGAGGACTCTGCGACAGCGGGCGCAGTCGACCCAGTCGCCAAGCCACCCAGCGGAGCCCCGTGCTCAACCGAAGTTTGGATCAATGAGGCAGAACCGGGGACGGCTGCGTTACCGAACGTCGGGGCCGGAGATGGCGACGGGGCCGTGGGCGCGGCTGCCGCCGGTGCGACTCCAATCGCTCCACTGCGCGACGCGACGTCGCTCGGCGCCCCGCGGGGCGCCCCCGGCACAGCGCCCGTCGACGCAGGCATGGCTGCATTGGCGAACAAATCGCGGCTGCTCTGCTGCGACGGAACAGGCCCGATCGGCTCCGAGGCCTGGCCCTGCATTTGGTTCGGCAACGGCGGCGCCGAGCCACTCGTCAGCATCCCGCCTTGCGGTGTCTGCTGCGTAATGGCCGTGCCGCTGGGCAACGGCGTATCGCCGGCATCGGGTCCCCCCGTACCGCTACCCGTCATCCCCGGCGACGCGGCGTATTGCGGATGCGCGCCGAAGAAATGCTGATATCCGGCGCCCAGCACCACGAATGCCACCATCCCGCCAACCAGCAACAGCGCCTTCGGAATAGGCTTTTTGCGCGGCGCCTGCGGCTCGTGAGCCTGCGCCTCGTCGCTGTCCGCCGCCATCCCCGAATGGCCCTCGTCGAAGTGAGAATCGAGCGACTCCTCGATTGCCTCGACGTCCAGCACGCTGGAAAAGTGATCGTGTTCGTTCATGATGGCCGGAGCGTTTTAGTTCGTATCGAACATATTATACGTAAACATATCGACGTGACGACATCTATTTAGAGGACGACATCGGCCTTGAAAAGAATGATGAGCGGCGTATTGGCCTCGACGTGGCCGGTTACCGGCGGGACTGCCGAGACCTCCCGCTGAATGACGCCTTGGATGCCGGTCATGCCGCCCGAGACTGCCGCCCCTTCGAGTTGTTTGGGGCTCGGATTCGGGTTTTGAATCGTCGTGGTGCCGCCGAGCAAGTTGTTCGACACCGTTGCACCGGCGTTGCTGTACACGCTGCCGGCTGCGCCGAGCGCCCCCAGCAATGCGGGCACCGCGACGCGCGCCATCAAATGGTGGTCCATGTCGGCCGGCAATGCATTGCTCAGCGTTTGATCGTTCAGCGCAACCGCCGTGACCGGGACGGTTTTGCCGCCGCAGCGCATCGAAGTGAACGAGGCTGTCACAGTATCGCTGCTCAGCTTGCCGTTGCCCATGAGCTCCGCCCCTTTGCAAGGTCCTTGGTCGAGCACCGCGAGGATATCGGAGGGCGTATCGGTGTCGATCGCGTTCTCGAGATGGGCGTAAAAGCGATCGCTGGAATGAATAGTGGCCGGCTTCGTCTGCGCCGCCGCTACCTGCGCGGGACTCGCAGCGGCTGCCGTTACGCCCGTGGCCGACGCGGCGGCCTGCGCTTCCTTCTGCAAGCCGAGCACTTCCTGCGATTGCGGCGGGGTATCCCATTGATTGACGAGCTGCTGCACTTGCAAGCCGACGCCCTGCGTCGGCGAAGGCAGACTGGGCAGCGGCTGCTGAGCAGGCGCCGTTTGTCCCGGCGGAAATCCGTTCGGATGCTGATAGTCGATCTTTTCCGGCTGCGCCGCAGCTTGCGCAGAGCGATCGGCCAGTGCCGTTTCGATTTGCGCATTGCGATCCGAAAATGCGGGGATGAATGTCGCCCCGGTTTGTTGCGCTTGAGCCAGCCCTTCCTTGTTCGCTTGGTTGAGCGATTGCGAGTAGCGCTGCGTTTCCGCCTGCGGCGTGCCGCCTTGCGCACTCACAACCGGCACGTCCACATCGGGTGCCTTGCCGGAGCGGTGCTTCATCGCGAAGAAAGCGACGGCCACGCAAACCGCCGCGAGTGTGACGATGACGGCAATGACCTTGGCATTGCGCAGAAAACCCGGGTGCATCTTACGGCGCTGTTCATCAGCCATCGGCTACTCCAAATCCAATACGACGTTGCGGCTCATGCCGTTTTCGCTGACCGTGATGACCGGCGTGCACGGGATGTCGTAAACATGCGTACCATCCGCACCCGTCAGCGCGCCGTAATACGCCGGGTCGCTCAGGAACAGGCTCGTTCGCACCATGATGTGCTCGCCGATCTGCCATGCTGTCATGCCGGAAGGCGGATTTTCGATCTTGATGGGCTTAGCGCCGGGCGTACCGGTGCCGTCGAGGATCGCTTGCATGCTGTCGCCCGGCAAGGAAATGGCCGGAGTCGCCTCCACCGGCGCTTGCGCGTTCGGTCCGCGCCGCGGAATGCGAATGTCCTGTCGATAATCGGTCTCGCGTTGCCCCGCGATCATTTTGACGACGACAGGAAACGGCAAGCCCTTAAGAAACACGGCCACGTCGCCCTCGACGTAAGTGCCGTCCGCAGTGATGGTGATCGTCGGGACGCCGGGGACCGGCCGCAGCACTTCGAAGCGGCCCTTCGCCATATTGTCGACCTCCGTGATGTCCCACGGCTCGCCGGCATTGTCGATGAACGTCACTGCCGAACCGAGATCGCTCACGCGTACGATCGGCGGCGGAGCGCCCGGAGACAGGTCGACGGTTTGCACGGAGTACACCGGTTTCGGTGGCCGCGTCGGACTGGCCGATGCGGCCCGCTTCGCTTCGTCGATGCGCTTGCGAAGCGCACGGATCTGATCGGGCGTCAACGGCGTGATGAGATCGACCGCGGCATTGAAGTTCGTGTCCGATTGCGTGAGCGGCGGCAATGGGCGCGGGGCGTTCGGGTTGGCATAGACGCTGCCGGCGGCACCGGGCCCAGCGGGCCGGGCCGCACGCGCCGCTTGCGCATGAGCGGCATGCGCGGCGCCGAGCAGCGGCAACAGCACGGCCAAGCAAGTGGACCTCCAAAACGGGCTGCTCATCGATGCCGCCTCAAAACGGATTGCCCGTCACGACCGCGTACATCCGGCGCGTATCCATGATTCCCGTGAGCCAATCTTGCGCGCGCCGATTCGGCGCGCTCTCCCACAGCTCCTCGAGTTCCTTGCGTGTCGCGATGAACGGATCGATCAGTTCGAACTCGAGATGCCAGTCGGTGCCCTCAACGCTGGCCAGCGGGTGAGTGCCGTCCTTTTCCTTCGATTCCGCAGCGATGTCTATCGCCGTAGGAAAGGGTTTGAAGCCGTCAGTCATGCCGTCACCTAATTGTTTTGACCGTTGCCAAGGAACTGCAGCGCCGTCGCGGAGATCCCTTTGGGATTGTCGACAGTCGGCACACGCTGGATGTGCATCTCGACGATGTAGCTGTAGGAGCGACGCTCCGTCTGGTTCACGAGCGTGATGGCAATCGGCTGCTGTACCGTCCATTTGTACCCCTTCGGATCGTGAGCGTCGATCGCGGTGATCACTCCCGCCCCCGTGGCGACGGCCGACGACACGAGCCGCCCGTCGCGAATCTTCGACAGCAGATTGCTCTTGTCGAACGCCATCATCAGCGCGTGGAAGCCTTCGTCGGTATAGCAGTCGTGCAACGATTCGAGCTTGCTGCGCAACTGGTCCGCAACGAAATCGAGGGAAAACGATCGCGTCACGCAGTTCTGTACGAACTGCGTCACTTCCTCGGGCGAAACGAGCGGATCCGACAACGGCGAGAGCCGCGTCATTCGACCGTCGGGCGTGATGGCGAAATAAACGGGGGACACATTGCGTGTCATCAATACGACGTTGGCGCAGATCGATACTAGTAAAGCAATCCCGAGTATCAGCGTCGTGCCGAGCAACTTAGGCCAACTGAACTTATAGAGGAACGTCTCGGAAACGAGCCGGACGGCGGGATGGACTTCGAGCGCGCTGCGGGCCGTAGCAGCGGCATTGGCTTTAGGCGAGGACATGTTCGCCCTCCCCCAACTGAAAGCGCTTCGGGTACAGCAGATGGATTTCGCGCAGGCCCTCCCGGGCGAATTCCGTATGCAGCACCTTAATGCGATCGAGGAGGCGACGCGCACTTTCGAACGTTTCGAGTTGATTTCGCGTATTAGACGGCTGCGATGCGCGCACGCAATCGACGTTCGTCAACACTTCCACTAGTCTTGCTGCGATCTCGGCGCTTGGCGTGGCGCCCTGCTCGACCCTCGTCAAATACGAGCGCGAGATTTTCGCCTGCTCGCAGATCTTGTTCGTATCCAGATTGTGGACGATTCGATACGCCTTGAGCAGCGTAAGTGGTCTCGATTCTACGCTCATTTCCCCGGTTACCATTTCTATATCGTTATAACGGTACGCAATTATGAGGTCACTTTTTTTTGCCTGTCAAGCAATTTCAACCGGTCAAGGGGCGTTGCACTTTGTTACGCACGATCGCATGGCACTCACCGTCAATTTGAAAGCATTGAAAGAAAATTGGAATGTTGGTCCTTCCGCTAAAAATTTCGTATGAACCATAGCATACGGACTTCTCTTGCATTCGATTGGTTTCGTATGATAGCCTTTATACGGAATTTAGATACACCCCGGGTACTTGGGCGTTTTCAAGAGAAAAGAGCATCCTCATGCAATTGGTACGAGTTGCGGTTTCAGTGCTGGCCTGCGTGCTCGCGGGCTGTGCGACCCAGACCGAGCCGGTCGACCCGACAGGGCGCATGCTCGATTCGCAATTGAACGATTCCGCGCACCGGATCGATACGCTGCTGGGAGACATCTCGCGCGCCGGCGGCATCTCAGCGGTCGCGCCGCAGCATGGCGTCGTGCTCGTCACGGGCGATTTCATCACGGTCCGCTGGAACGGCGACGCGCCCGAAGTGCTGCGCAAGATTGCCGAGGCAAAAGGCTTGAAATTCAGTATTTCGGGCAAACCGGTCGCTGCGCCGATAGCCATCGACGCGACGAACACGGATTTCGTGTCGGTGCTGGAAAACATCGGAACGCAATTGGGCGCACGCGGCGACGTCATCCTCAAGAGCGATTCTCTCGAGCTGCGCTACCGTGCGATATAGGCTGCCCTCGTCCGTCCTGGCCCTCGTGCGCGTGTTTGCTTCGTGCGCGCTCGGTATGGCCTGCGCACACGCGCTGGCGGAAGACGGCGCGCCCGATACGTCGCACATGTCGATCCAAGACATCGCGAATCTATCCGCCGATAGCGCGCCCGCGGCGGCTGCGATCACGCCGGCCCGCGCCGATGCGCTGCGCGAAGCCGCGCTGCCGCTCGGCAGCCACAAGGGCCTCGCCGATCGATCGGCCGAACTCATCGCGGCGCTCGACGCGCGCGCCTCGCGGCTCGACACGATGTATCGCTTCGGCGCGCTCATGACGCGCAAGGGCGTGCTGCCGCCCGTCATCACCGAAGCGCGCGATGCCGTGGAAGCAAGCAACGATCAGGTCCGCCGCGCCGATGCAATGTACAAGATCGTCGTGCCCGCACGCTTCGCCGCCATTCCGCCCTCGTGGCGCGATTACCTGTACGTCGGCCTGCGCATCAAAGCGCAAGTCGACACGCTCCCGTTCTCTTCGATGCTGCCGAAAACGGCGGCCGAGCGCGCGTACTGGAAGCAAGAGGTCGACCTCGGCTATGCACAGGGCCGCGCGCTTGCCGATCAGATTCTGGAGACGAATCTTGCCCGCTTGAATCGCGATTACACGGGCATGCTGCGCTACTCCGAATTGCTCAACCGCGGCATGGTGTCGGAGCCGGAAGTCGCGGTGGCGCCTCGCATCGTCTCGGGCGATCGCAATCACATCGACGTCGGCGACACGCTCTATCGCGTCACCGACCATGGCGGCTTCGTGACCGATCCGACGAAGTGGCAAGCAAGCGTCACGGCACCGGTACCGGCATCGGCACCGGAAGCAGCAAGCGCGGAGAACATCAAATGAGCAACGGGCGCGCTGGGTGGCATCACCGGAGATTTTACGAATGAAAGGGTGCGAGATGCACAAGACACGGATCGTCGCGACGCTGGCGGTGGCGAGCATCGGCCTAACCTGCGCCGCCACGGCGCGGGCCGGCTTCATCAACGAAGCACCGGTCGAACCGCCGCCGGCAACGGCTTCTGCTTCGGCCGCTGCGCCTATGCCTACGCCCGACGTCACAGTCAAGCCGTTGGACCGGACACCCCCGGTGTCCACGGGCAAGAAGGTCACGGAGATCGGTTTCAGCCCGAACGACCTCTACATGCCGCGAGGGCAAGGCCGCAACGTCGCCTTGTCCGACATGCTGCCGGTCGTCGTGCCGCACGACTACCGCGTGGACACGACCAACGTGGACACGACGTTACCGGTCACGTGGAGCGGCGGTTTGCCGTGGGACACGGTCTTGACCAATGCGCTCGCACCGTTGTCGGACGTGCACGTGACTTTCGACTGGAACGCCCACACCGTCGCGTTGTATCGCGGTGCGGCACGCGACGCTTCGCCCGCGCCGGCCGCGGCATTCGCCCCCGCGTCGTCCCCGGCGAGCGTCGCGCCCCCCACCGAGAGCTGGATCGTGTCGCCGTCCGACAGCACGTTGCGGCATGCGTTGGCGAAATGGGCTACGCAAGCCGGTTGGCAATTGGTATGGGATGCATCCGTCGACGTTCCGGTGACGGTCAGCGCGACGTTCGACGGCGATTTTCGCAGTGCCGTGAAAGCGCTCTTTTCGTCGTTGTCCGCGGCCGACGTCAACCTGAGCGCCCTCATGTACACGGGCAATCACGTCCTTCGAGTCACCGAAACCGGCCAGCGCGCGCAATAAACCAAGGAACACGAAGAATGACGTCGAATGTGAAACGAAGCCTTGTACTTGCGATGATCGCGTTGCTCGCCGGTTGCGGGACCGTCATGGAGCGCAACCAGATCCGAAGCGACTACACCCAAGGCAATCAAGCCGTGGGCGATCGCATGACGCAGCTGCGTCAGGACGATCAGCAGAAAGCGGCCGTCGTGAGAGAGATCAACGGCGTTTGGCTCGGGGAAAAGACCGTCAAGGTGTCGCGCGATGCCGAACTGCCTGCCGTCTTCAGCCAGCCGATCCGTTTTGCGTTTCCGGGGCAGCCGACGCTCACCGTCATCGCCGATCGCATCAGCAAAATCGTGGGAATGCCGGTGCGGGTCAGCGCCGATGCATTGATTCCGATCGAGATGTTCTCGGCGCAGCGCATGGGCACGATGATGGGCGGCATGATGCAATCCGGGGCCGGCGGTCTAGCCGCGGCAAACGGCGTGCGGCTGCCGGCGGGTGTAGCGATGCCTCTGCAGTCCGGGCCCATCGGCCAATACGCGCCGAGCATGTCGATGATGGGCAGCTATCAGTCCATGGCTCCCGCAAGGTCGTTCATCATCGACCAAACCACCCCGTTCGGCGGCACGTTGAGCGAGTTGCTTGACCAAATCTCGGACAAGTTCGGGGTCGGTTGGGACTACAAGGACGGTGCGATTCTGATTTCGCGCCTCGTCACGCGCACTTATCAAATCGCATCCATCACGGACACCAACGACGTCACCGCCACCATTGCGAAGACCGCGTCGACGGGAGACTCGTCAGGCGGCGGAGGAGGAGGCGGCGGTAGCAGCGGCGGAACCGGCAGCATCACAACGCAGGCCGGCAGCGCGTCGTCGTCGTCCGACGTCTCGTCGAAATTGAGCGCGTCCGTCGACGTGGTGAAGGATCTGAAAGCCTCCATCGAAGCCGCGCTGACGCCGAACGGGATCGGCAAATATTCGATTTCGTCGTCGGGCGTCATCACCGTGACCGACACGCGCGAGGTTCAAGACCAGATTCGGGACTTGGTCGAAGCCGAGAACAAGTCAGTCGGGCGTCAGGTGCGGATGCGGATGCAAATCGTGGACCTGACCGCGACGACGAACAACGACATGGGCGTCGATTGGTCGTGGGTGATCAATCAGGCCGCGAAGCGATGGAATGTGAATTTCTTTTCGCCGGCCGGCCTGCCCGGCGGCTCCACCGGGTTCGGCCAATTGGGCGTCATCCGCAACGGCTCCAACGGCTCGTCGGCGCAAACCTTTCTACAGGCTCTGGCGAGCGTCGGAAAGGTCAACATCCGCAAGGATGAGACGTACACGATGCTGAACAATCGCCCGCTGTCGATCGCCAACACCGAAAACTTCATTTATCCGGCGCAATCGACGGCAGCCGTCACCACGGCGAATTCGACCACGTCTGTGCCCGGCGTCGAGCCGGGCGAACTCACGACGGGCACGTTTTTGAATATGCGCGCGTCGATTCAACCGAACGGCTCGGTGATCGTGCAGTTCTCGATGGACGCCTCGCTGCGCGGCGACACAACCACGTTCAGCGCCAACGGCATCACGTTGCAATACCCCCAATCCACGGCGAATCAGTATCAGATCTATGCGAGCGTCGTAAACGGCGAGACTGCCGTGCTGGCGGGCCTCGACGACTTGCAGCAGCAGTCGACGGACAAGTCGCTCGACGGAACGCTCACGCCGCTCCTGGGCGGCGGGATTTCCACGTCCACGACGCGCCATGCGGTGCTGGTGCTGCTCACGCCTCAGATCATCGAAGGGGTGAACTGATGTCCGCCGCGATCCCCGTTCCGATTCCGGGATTCGGCCAGGCGGTCGCCGGCCTGGACTGGCTGGAGTTGCCTGGCCTGGACGGCAAGAGCACGGAAGTCAAGCAGCTCGGCCGGGGCGTCAATGCGGCGTGGCAATACATCTGGAGCGTGAAGGGGAAAGACGGCGAGTACGTTGCGTTCGTCTCCAAGGGCGAGGTCAAGAAGCGCCCCGCGGCCGCCGCCGCATTGGTTCGAGCGGCAATTTCGGAGGACACCTATCTCACCCTGGTCGATTTGGGCGAGGGACGCTTATGGGTGTTCGCGGTGTCCGACGGCATGCCCGTGAACAGGATGGATCGCGTCGCCGATGCGATCGATTTGATGGGTCAGGTGCGCGACTTCCTGACGTCGCTGCCCGATCCCAGCAAGGCGCCGATCTATACCGACAAACCGGAACTGTTCGAAACGCTGCCCTACGGCCTCGATATTCGACCCTTCTCGCTCGAGATTCTCGGGCATTCGATCAAGAAACGAAACTTCTCCAAGGCGACGTTCGCGCGGCACTCGACGATTCCTGTTGCCGGAATCGTAGCCGTCGCATTGTTGGCTTCGTTGGCTGGCGGCTATGCGTACTACCAGGACCAAGCCGACGACGCGGCGCGCAGACACGCGGCGCTGTTGCACCGGCGCCAGCTGGCGAAGCGCAAGAAAGAACTGGCGAGCCGGGTGGGCGCGGCCATCAACGCCGCCGCTCCGGCCCGGATCGTGGTGCCGGCGTACGTGGACGCATTGCGCGACGTGCCCGCGCTGATCTCGGGATGGCGGCTATCGGCAATCGAGTGCGAAGGACCCGACTGCACGTTGACCTACAAATCGCAGGCATTCGCCACCTGGAACGGCTACCTCAAGGCCAAGCCTGCCGACTGGCCGGCGCCCTCGCTCGACGGAGACATTCAGCGAGTCGTGCAAAGCGTGCCTGTGCATCTCCCCTCGATCGCGCCGCGCGTCGCGCACGCGCTCACGCAGCGCGACAAAGTGCAGCTGGACCTGGGCAATCTCGCCCAGATCGCGAGGCCTCTGGGCTTGACGGTCACGCTTCAAGGCGGCTGGGACAGGGTAGTGGCGAAAGCGACGAACGTCGACGACAGCTGGGTGCCCTTGAGAACCGGCTTTAGCGCCACGGGCTCCGCCGTGCTGCTCAAGGACCTGGCGCTACGCCTGCCAGCCGATGCGGGCGTGCGCAGCGTGTCGTTCAAGCTCGACGAAAAAATGACTTTTGACCTGAAAGGGGAAGCGTATGCGAATCCGTGACGTTGCTGTCTTGATGCTGCTCCTGCCGACGCTCGCACGCGCCGGCGATGCGGCGCCGACCGACACCTCCATGGATACGTTCGGCCAGCTGCTCGCGAAGCAACAGCAGCTGATCGAATCGGAAATGGACGCGAAGATTCGCGCTAATCAGGCCCAGGCGACCGGCGCGCCCGCGCCTACCGCCGCGACGCCCTTGCCCGGCGTGAAGCAGGACGTGAACGACAAGGAACCGACCGTCGAAGCGATCTGGGGGTTGGTCGGCAAGGAAGTGGCGGAGGTCAACTACAAGGGCCGCAGCATACCCGTCTCGATGCAGGAACCGTATATCTCGAAGATCGACGGCTGGAAGCTCGAAAGCATCCAACCGTACGCAATCGTCTTGGTTCGCATGAGCGGCAACCGGGTCATCCAGCGCAAGTCCGTGATGCTCGATTGGCAAGGCAGCGGAGGCAGCGAGGTCGCGACGTCGTCGCCGGCGATGCCATCCATGCGATCCATGCCGATCGTGCCGCGGCCGATGGCGGCGCCGGCAGCCGTGCGCTGACTCGAGGGAGCGAACATGTTCAACAAGGGCTTTGGCTTTCTGAACGGTCATGAGGGAGCAGCCTCGCCCGCCGATGATGCGAGGCGGCAGGTCGCGAAGCTCGTTGGACACATGCGCCAATCCGGGCGCGTCAAGACACGTGACGATTTGCCGGCCTTCCGGGCGCCGATGACGAAGACGCACGGCATCACCGGCAACGATCTGTCGGCCGTGGCGGCAGTGGATCTCGGCGGCCGGGAGGCCGTCATCCTGGTGTCGGAAAGCTCGGTCGGCCAGCGGCTGCATCTGGAGTTGCGGCGCCGGGTGCTGAGCGCCGGCTACAAGCTCGCGCAAGAGCGCCTGGCGGACGTGGCCTTGATCCTGGACGTCAACAACGCCATTTCCAAGGACGGCGCCGACAACAAGGCAAGCGACGTTCGCCCGCTCGTGGAGGAAATGATCCGCGACGCCATCACCGAGAAAACGACCGACATTCATATCTGCTGCCGCGAGCGCAGCGGAATGGTGCTGTTCCGTATCCACAGCCGCCTCTATCAGTATCGCGGCTTCGACGTCGTGACGTGCGAGCAGATCGCCGGCTTTCTGTTCACGGAAATGGCCGAAGGCCGTTCGCGAAGCCAGGGGTCGTTCGCATTGGAAGCGAAATCGCTGAGCTGCATGATTCGGACCACGGTCAGCGGGACCAGCTATAAGCTTCGCTACAAGTTCATCCGCGTCGTCGACGGATGGGACGTGGTCATTCGTGTGCTGCCGGTGGAAACGCCCGGCCAGCGTACCCCGACATTCGCGGAGAGAGGCTACGAGACATCGCAAGTCAAGCAACTCGAATTGGCCGTCGGCCGCTCGATCGGCTTGATCGCGATTACGGGCCCGACCGGCTCCGGAAAATCGACGACGCTGAAGACCATGATGGAGTTCGACCCGAAGCGGCTGTTGAAAAAGCGCTATTCGGTCGAGGACCCCGTCGAATACAAGATCTTCGGCGTCAGCCAGATTTCCCGCCAACGCAGCGATCACGACGAAGACGACGGCAGCGACACCGATGCCATCGGCGTGCTGCGGGACATCCTGCGCGGCGACCCCAACGACGTGATGGTCGGCGAAACACGAGACAAGACCACCGCGCAAATGCTGGCCGACTTCGTGCTGACTGGCCACAAGATCTATACGACGCTGCACACGGCTTCCGCGATCGGCGCCGCCCTGCGCCTGTATCGCCTGGGCCTGGACCGGCACGTGCTCGCCGACAGGCAGTTCATCGCGGCGCTGATGTTTCAGCGTCTGTTGCCCGTGCTTTGCGATCACTGCAAAAAGCCCGCGCGTGACGTTCTGCCGAAGGACAAACAGCACCTGCTCGAACGCAAATTCGGGTTGCGCCTCGACACGATCTATTGCACCGACGAGACGGGCTGTCCGCACTGCCACCAGCGAGGCATCGTCGGCTCCACGGTGGTTGCGGAGATCGTGGTGCCCGACAAGGTGATTCGGCAGCACATTGCCGAGGGCTTCGACGAAAAAGCCGAGCTGTACTGGCGCGGCAGCCGGCGCACCGACTTCGCCGATTCGGACATGACGGGGAAAACCGCCTTCGAGCATGCCCTGTACAAGATCGCCTGCGGGCGCATCGATCCGCGCGACGTCGAGCAGGAATTCGAGCCGTTCGAGACCTACGAACTCGTGGAGGTTGCGATATGAACCTCGCGTTCAAGCTGAGCCGGCTTCTTTTCAACACCTTCGATTCGAACCGTCAGGAGTTCTACGAGGACTTCGCCTCGGCCCTGCGCGACGGAGCCGCGAGCAACGAACGCCTGCGAAAGATGGCCGCCCGCTCGCGCCGGCGCAGAACCGGCTGGGCCCCGCTCTATGAGCATTGGCTCAGGAAGATGCGACGGATGTCGTTCGGGCACGCACTCCAGCACACCGTGCCCGCCTATGAAGTCATGGTATTGACGGCGGCCGAGGAAGACGGCCGCCTGGACGAAGCGATGGTCTACCTCGGGCGCGCGATCCGGCTCACGGGCAAGATCAAGTCGACCTACTTCATGTCGCTGATTTCGCCGGGGATGGCCTTCGTTTCGATCATCGGCTTTTTTATCGCGTATGCGCTCGTGATCGCTCCGCAGAACCTGCAATCGCTTCCGCTTGCGCGGTGGCCGATCGTAAGTCGCCAGCTATACGACATCTCGAACGCCATCGTTCGGCATGGGGCGCTATTCGGTTTCGGGTTGATCTGCACAGTCTGGTTCGTACTTTGGAGCCGGCCGAATTGGCGAGGCCGTATTCGCACGAAGATCGATCAGATTCCCCTTCTGCCATGGAGTTCATACAGAGAAAACGAGGCGAACAACTTTCTCGTCTCACTCGCCATTCTTCTGCAGTCGAACAACCACGGTATGAAAGAAGCGCTGGAGCGGATGCGGCAGTTCGCGAGCCCGTGGCTCGGGTGGCACATCACGCTGATGCTCAAGCGCCTCGCGCTGACGCCCGACAGCCCGGCACGCGCATTGGACACGGGGTTGTTCTCGTATCGCGTGATGGATCGCATCGAGGACTACTCCGAACGAACCAATTTTTTCAAGGCGCTGCGCATGATTGCATTCGATCACGGCGACAAAGCCGTCGAGGCGGCGGAGCGCCGCGCCATCCTCGGCGGCTTCCTGGCGATGGGCATCGTTGCGATGGTGCTGTGCGTGATCGTGTTGGGAAGCTTTGAATTCAACGATGCGATGGAAACCTATGTCCAATCCATTCGCTAACTCAGGAGAACATTCGATGACGATGAAGTTTCAATCAGTAGGCGCAGGCGGCGCCGAACTCACGGCCCGCAAAATCCCCGGGAGATCGAAGCGTGCGAGGCGAAGCCGGCAAAACGGCTTCTCGCTGACCGAGCTCGCGATCGTGCTCGGCATCATCGCGCTGATTGCAGCGGCGGCCATGGTGGTGGTGCCACGCGTCCTAGCCAGCATTCGCGCGGGCAAGATCATCGACGCGTTCAACGAGGCAATCCCTTCGATTCAGACGGCGTATCAAAACCAAACCTCGTTTGCCAATCTAACCACCGCACAGGTGGCGCAAAACGGCTGGCTCGACGACAGCTTCGTGGAGATGTCGAATGGCACTCCCGACGGCAATTTGGACACTCAGTGGGGAACGATCGTATTCGTTCCTGCTGCGTCCAACGCACAGGGCCAAGTGACGCTGAACAATATCCCGACGAAGGAGTGCGTGAAGATCGGGACCAATTTCACGAACGATCTGTACCTGACCGCAACGATCGACGGCACCGCGGTAAAAAACGGGCCCAATAACGTCGACTTGACGACAGTGGGTACGCAGTGCAGCTCGGCTACGACCAATACGATCGTGTTCACTTTCGGACGGGCGTGATCACCGATGACGATGCCGCTCATTACCGACGTCCACCTTTCAATCGACGGTCACGGCAGGCCGATCGTGTTTCCCGGCCAAAGGCCCGCCGGGCCGGAGCATCAACCTTTGATGGAGCAGCTGGTCGCTGCCATTACCGGGAATCCGAGCCGAAAGAAGGTGAAGTTGGCCGATGCAAGCCGCTGGCGCATTCAGCGCATGCGCGAAGGGCGCTACGCCCTTCGCCGCATGCGCGACGCCTGCCCCGATATCGACGCGCTGGGGCTGCCGCAATGGATCAAGGCGCTGCTGCTCGGTTCGAAGATGCGCGAGGCCGGCGGATTGGTCGTCATCTGCGGGCTCACCGGGGCCGGGAAGACGACGACGTTTTCGGCCACCATCGCGGCCCGGCTTCGTCTGCACGGCGGGTACTGCCTGACCATCGAAGATCCGCCGGAGGATCTGCTGGAAGGCGAGCACGGCGTCGGCTACTGCGAGCAGATCGACGCCGATGAAGTCGGCGGCTACGAGAACGCGATTCATGCCGCACTGCGCTGCTTTCCGGCGAAGGATTCGTCGATGCTGGGCTACGGGGAAGTGCGCGACAGCGCAACAGCCGCGCAGTTGCTTCGCGTGGCGGTGGACGGGCATCTCGTACTCGTGACGATGCACTCCAAGACGATCCCCGCCGGCCTGCAACGCTTGTCGGCTTTGGCGCGGGCCGCGGGCGAGGAAAACGCGAACGACCTGATCGCCGCCAGTCTGCAGCTTGCCGTTCATCAGCGTTTCGACCTCGAGGGAAAGCTGGTTGCGTCGGCACTGGCTCGCGAGAACAAGGTCATCGCGCACATCAAGCAAGGCGAATTCGCCGCGCTGACGCAGGAAGTCGAAAGCATGCAATTAAAGAACCTGTAGAGAAAACGGGATCATGAAACCAGAAAAACGAGTCGTGCATTCGTCGTTCAAGCAAAAGCAAGGCGGGTTCTTGCTTTGGCAAATGGCCATCTTCGTGACGCTGCTTACCATCGTATTGGCGTACGTGGGGCAGCAGTATTGGCGGACCACGGTGAATCAAAGCCGGGACGACAGGGCACGGCTCGTCGGGACAATGCTCGGCGCGATCAACGACGCGACGAAGACCTACACGACGACCTACTTCGCGGAGATTCAAGAAGGCCAGAGCGTCACGCGCAACGGCTATACGCTACCCGCGGCGCGCTTGTTGACGCCGACGACAACCGACTTGAACGGGCTCGGCTTTTTGGCGAGCAAGGATGTGAACCCGGTTGTGTACAACGGGCAATCCGTCGGCTTCACGATTCAAATCGCAGTCGACACGTCCAGCGGATGCACGATTCCGACGTGCAATTTGCCGTTTCAGATTACGACCACGACTCCGCTGACCGATCCGAGCACCAATGCCGTCGACATTCGCCGCTCGACCATTGCAGCTAACACGGCCAGCCCAGGCAATGCCGGCGTTTCCATGCCGACATCATTCGGCGGCAACCCGAACATCTTCGTCACGCAGAACGGAACGCAAACCGGAACCAACCCGGGCGGCACGGCCGGCCTAATCTCGATCAGCAACGGCTACGACGCCTCGGGTTTCATGGCGTTCGCTCGCCGCGACGGCACCCTGCCTATGACCGGTGACATCAACATGCAGGACGACGCCGGCGTGGAACACAACATCGACCATGCCGGGACCGTCAACGCCAACAACACGGTCACGGGCACGCTCGATGTGACGGGCCTTGCCGTTGAAGGAAATTCGTGCTCCCAGCTTGGATTGATCGCTGCAAATAGTGAGGGGAAGCTGCTCTCGTGCAATGGCACGGTCTGGGGCAAAGCGACCGACATGCCGAGCGCGACTCGGATCACCTATACATCGGCAACGTGTCCGACGCCTTGCAGCTGGACGGTCCCGGCTGGCGTGAAGAGCGCGATGGTCACAATGGCAGGCGGCGGCGGTTCGGGAGTCGGTTGGCGGTTCGCCGGACAGTACATAGCGGGCCATTCAGGGGGATTTGTTTTTTCCTATCCGGTAAATCTAGTAGCGGGCGAGACTATGACCATTGTCGTTGGGAAAGGGGCTGCAGGCGCCGGACCCACGCAGACCCAGCAGCCAGTGACCGTTTCGAGCTACCCTTACTACGTGTTCGCGGCCCCCTCGAACGACGATGGCACGGCGGGATACCCGGGCACCGCGAGTATGCTCATTGCTCCAGATACAACCGAGGGCAACAATGGCGTTTTGCTGGAGTGCGACGGTGGCAGCGGAGCGACTTTCGGTGGCATCGATAACTACAACGGGCCGCCCGTTCCGGGGCCCTTAGGCTCCGGGCAACCCATGGGCGCCGCAGTGGCTACGTCCGGCTTTCCGAAGTTTCCCGAGCCGTGGAGCAGTCGTCAAGCATCCGGCCCCTATACATATCCAAATTCGCCCGGCGGGTGCACTGGCGGCAACATCGGTAACCAGGGCGCGGAGGGCTACTCCTCCTATGGCAGCGCGACGCTTGCCAGCGGCTACATCCCGGGTGCGTTGACTCCGTTCGGCTACGGTTCCGGAGGAGGGATGTCAATTTTCGGTTGCTATGTAAGCCCCACCGAGATGGGCACATGTGTGACCGCGGGCCCAGGGCGCGACGGCGTTGTCATGATCGACCTTCTCTATTGACGAGGCCCAGCATGTACCGGCAAATTCTTTCAAAGCTGCCTACCGCCCTGCTGTTCGTCAAAACCGGGCAAGAGGCAATCACTTATGCCAATGACGCGGCGCAACGGCTTTTCTCGCGGACTCAGCTCGATCAATGTTGCATGCACGATCTCCTGTCGAACGATGAAGAGCGCGAAAAGTTCGATGTGTTTCTCGCTTCCGGCGACGAAGCAGCGGAAGTCTTCTTCGATGCGCTCGGCAAGCCTGCAAAGGAGGAAGCGGCGCAGCCCGAGTCGAAAGTCAAGGCACTCATCGTACGCTCGAACGTAGCCGAAGGCACAGCGTTTTTCATCCGCCCGTTGCGTGACGACGGGAATGCGGTCGACGAGCGTTGGCAGGTCGCACAGTTCGATCCGTTGACCGGTCTGCCGAACCGAGAACTGCTGCGCGACCGAATGGAGCAGGCGATTCGATTGGCTCGTCGCTTGAAACAGGAACTGCTCGGCGTGCTATTCGTCGACCTCGATCGTTTCAAGAAAATCAACGATACGTTCGGTCACGCGGCGGGAGACGCAGTACTCGTGGAAGCCGCACAGCGCGTGCGCGGATGCCTACGCGATACCGATACGGTCGCCAGGCTCGGAGGCGACGAGTTCGTCGTTCTGTTGTGCAATCTACGCTGCACGGAAGATACGGCAATCGTCGCGGAGCGGATTCTCGATGCGTGCTCACAGCCGATCGTGGTTGGTGAGAACGTATTTCAAATCAGCGCGAGTGTCGGCGTAGCGGTGTGGCCGAGTGACGGGCAAACCGTCGACGAGCTGCTGCAGAACGCCGATATGGCGATGTACACGAGCAAGGGAGAAGGCCGCAATACCCTCCGCTTCTACGATGCAAAGATGAACGAGAAAGCGAAAGCGCGCGCAACGGCGGAAGCCGAGTTGCGAGACGCGCTGCGCGACGGACATTTCGTTCTGCACTACCAGCCGCAGTTCTGCGTGCATTCCGGGCGCATCGTAGGGGCCGAAGCGCTCATTCGGTGGGTTCACCCGACGCGAGGCGTCATCCCGCCGTCGTCCTTCATTCGAGTGGCGGAGGAAACGAATCTCATCGCGCCCATTGGAGATTGGGTGCTTTGCGAAGCGGTGCGCCAGGGCCGCCGATGGCAGGACATGGGCCTCGACCTTCGCGTCGCGGTGAATTTGTCGGGGCGGCAGTTCGGCGATTCGCTGGCCGATCGCGTGAAGGCCGTTTTGGAGGAAAACCGCTTTCCACCGGAGCTGCTCGAGCTTGAGCTCACCGAGAGCTTTCTCGTGACGGACACGGAGAAAGCCGTGCGAATTTTGGGCTCACTACGCGAACTCGGCGTACGCGTGGCACTGGATGATTTCGGCACGGGTTGGTCGTCGCTGAACTACTTGAAGACTTTCCCGGTGGATACGCTCAAGATCGACCGTTCGTTCATCGGCTCGACAGCCGGCGAGTTCGACGGACGTATCGTGAGGGCGATCATCGCGATTGCGCGCGAATTCAACTTGACGACGCTTGCCGAAGGCGTCGAAACCGACGAGCAGCTAGCACAGCTCCATGAACTGGGATGCGACTCCTGGCAAGGCTACCTGCTTTCGGGAGCCATTCCGGCGCAGGACCTAACGGACTTCTGCCGGCTCACGGACATGGCCCAGAATCGCTTTGCGGCGACACAACGGGGCCGGTGATGGATTTGATCACGCTGGTCATGGCGTGCGCTCCGTTCGTCTCGGCAAACACGATGCTCGCGGTGATCCACCAGGAGTCGCGCGGCAATCCTTGGGCGATTAACGTGAACGGCAGTCAGCGCTATCGGAAGGCCAGCTCGTACGAGGAGGCCGTTGCGGAATCCAAGCGATTGATCGCAAGCGGCGCGAACATCGATATGGGCCTGATGCAAATCAATTCGAAGACGATGTCGAGCCTCGGCCTGACCGTCGAGCGCGTGTTCGATCCTTGCACGAACGTCTATGCGGGCGGCACGGTGTTGACGCGAAATTACGTGCAAGCTGCCAGGACGCTTCCGAGCGATCAGGCCGCACTACTCGCGGCGCTGTCCGCCTACAACACCGGCAACTACAGCCGGGGGCTCAAGAACGGCTACGTCAGCGGCGTCGTAAAGGCAGCGCTATTCGGCTACTAATTGCGCTTGCACTTGTCGATTACGTCATCCGGACACGCCCTTCTCTTTTTATCGCCTAGTTCTAGTCATTATTTCGTATGAAACTATCCACATCCAAGCACCTGGAGGCCTGGCAATGATGACTGTGCCGGAGCCGTTCAAGCTCGAAGCCAACTTTGGCGCCCACGAGCTGCAGGCCTTTCTCGCCTACTGCACCGAAGTCGGCGCCTCGGACATCGTGTTCCAAACAGGCGATGTCGTCTGGGGCGAGATCAAAGGCCGTCAGATCCCCTTGACCGAGCGCACGATCAAGGATGGCGAGATCAAAACCCTGCTCGCCGTTTCGTTCGGCAGCGAGTTGATCGGTGTCATCAAGAGCGGTAACGACGCGGATCGACCCTATCGATTCGTCATCGAGCGCGACACGAGCCGCTACCGGGTCAATATCGCGGGCGCCCAAATCGGCGATGCCGAAGACGGATTGTCGATCACGATGCGGACGATTCCCGAAATCCCACCGCCGCTCGACGCGCTCGACATACCGGCCGGCATTCGCGAGAACTTGTTTCAGCCGCGCGGGCTCGTGCTCATTTGCGGCCCGACCGGCTCGGGGAAGACGACGTTGATGTCCTCGTTCTATGCGGACGTGTCGGAAGGCAACGGCGACACCAAGATCCTGCTGTACGAGGACCCGATCGAATTTCTGTTCACGAAGGTCAAGAACAAGGGGCCGAAGATTCGCCAGATGCAGATCGGCCGGCACATTCCGAGTTTTGCGCGCGGCATTCGCAATGCCATGCGCTGCAAGCCGACGTTGATCGGCATCGGCGAAGCACGCGATGCCGAAACGATCGGTGCGCTCGTGGAGGCGGCGCTGACCGGGCACGGCGCGTATGGAACGATGCACACCGAAAGCGTTTCCGAAACGATCAGCCGCGCGATCCAGGTGTTCCCCGCCGGCGAGCATTCGGCGATCGCCTCGAAGATTCTCGGATCGCTGCGTCTCATCGTCGTGCAGATTCTCGTACCGACGCTCGACGGCAATCGCCGCGCGGTGCGCGAGTACCTCTATTTCGACAGCAACACGAAACGCCAGATGAGCGACATGCCTTACACGCAGTGGGGCGCGTTCCTGCGCAAGGTCGTTGCCGAGCAGAAGCAAGACATGACGACGGGGTTGCACGCTCTGCTCGATGCGGGCCTCATCGACGAGAAATCGTTCCGACGTTACGCGGGGGAATCCAACGAATGAAAGTGCGCAGATCGATATGGCGCGATGCATCGCTGACGCCGCGCATCATGGGCATCGATGCCCGCGGCTACTTTCCCATTTTGATCGCCTTGTACTATCCGCGCGCCTGGACGTTCAGCGTCGCGGGGCTGGCGATCGTCGCCTTCTATCTGATGGAGCGAAAAGGCTATACGTTGCCTGTCCTGATGCGTGCGATCCGCCACAGGTTGCGCGGCTCGGTCGTCCACGGACGCGCGTGGTGGCATCACCGGCGATTTTACGACTGAGAAATGGCGAGATGCTTCGCATCAAAAACATTGCGGATCGGCTAGGGCAGCGAATCCAGTTCAAATAACAATCCGGCATCGCGACTACTCAAAGAACAATCTGATGTCGCCGCGACCATATGATGTAAATATTGGACATCTCCGCTGGGGCCGGTGCTAAGCGTTCCGATATTGCGGACGAGCCTTCGACCGGTACCCATTCACATCGAGCCACTGCTCGGCATAGACGACATTCGAATCGCCTTTCAATGCAGCAGGATCGATGTTTCCCTTCGGGTCGAGTCCCCAGATGTTGGGGTGATCGCTGCTGACCGGTGCCGCGTGCGTATCGTTCGCCGCTTTAGTATCGGTTTGCACTTGCGCGGTGACTGGCTCTGGCGTTGTGGGCTTGGTTTTGAATGCCGCCAGGATAGCGGCGCTCGACGTGCCAAGTTCAGTCAGCTTGATGCCCGCAAGCACGGTGCCGGTCACCTGGTCGAGAATCAAGGTGCTCCGGTGCGCCTCCAACGCTTTATCCGCACCGTATGCGATCATCGGCAGACCGACAAAGGGAAGTTCGATGGCGGTAGCGGCACCGGCCAGCATCATCCCTTCCGTTTGAGCGATCCGAGGGCCGATCGGCAGTGGTACTTGAACGGTGCCCTCCAACTGATCGCCGCCTGCCTTGTGAACGACATCGCCCTGGGCCGAGAGGTTATAGCTCGTGTACCGGCTTTTATCACCCTGGTGCGCGCGGTCGCTGATGCCGGGTGCATCGATGGAGAAGTTGGTGATGTGTACGTCGGCGGGCAAGAGTGCATGAACGCCATTTTGCGCGCTAAGCATCTGCGCCTGCCCCTCGGCTTCCGCACCGCCCAGCGAATGCCCGGTGGTGTATAACGCGCTCATTTTGACGCCAGCATTCGCCAACACCTTCTTAGCCGCTCGCAGCCCTTCCCTCGCAAATTCGTCAGCAATCGGCTGCACGTTCGCCACCATGCCTAAAGCGACGCCCCCATCGGTCTTGACGTTAGCCAGGTTTTGCGTACCTCGGTTCGCGATGATTACTTCGCCCGTATTTACATTGACATAGATCTGCCCGAGATAGCCGGCTTGATCCATAGTCTTTATAAAAGACTGTTCCGCAAACCCTTCGCGCGGGACCGGCGTCCATTGACTACCTAGTTTCGGGCCATCAGGATCGCAGTAAGCGGCAACGTCGGCCGTCAACATATCCATAACCGTCGCAGAGGGTGTTGACTGACTCATCGGCGCAGATCCCCATTTATAATACAGCTTATCGGTCGTTTATTTTAGATTAAATAAAAATACAGAATTCTCATCGCCAATTGCCAGCCACTGACCATTCGGACTAGCAGCTATACCGCCTAAATGCTCCATGCCGCCGGAAAACTGCGATATCGCTCTTCCCGATGCGGTGTCTACAATCGTGTTCAACACAGGCTTGAGCGTCGGGTCGACAGATGTCATCCCCTTCGCAAATAACCATCGCCCGTCCGGGCTGATAGCGATCCCCGCCGTCTCTTCAAGGGCGTACGGACGAACGGCAAGCGTTGTGCCGTCAATCACACGCCCAGAGTCGAGAAAAACCTCATTCTTTGCAAAGTTCGGCTCCATGTCGGATTCAACAGAAAACGCGTCTCGCAACGGAATTTGTGGATTACCCGTCCGTTCCCCCGCAAACCAAACATCGCGCGTAGATGTCTTTCCCGACGGATCGATCAGTCGAATTGCAGTGTCGTATGGTTTGACGTCATGTCCGTTCGCCACCTTTCCCCGTGAATCGGCAGTTTCACTCACAAGGGCAATGATCTTATCGTCGGCAGTCCAGGCCGCAGCGCCCACGTACAGCCCATCAACATCGATCTTGTGCTCCACCCAGGTTCTGGTGTCATAAACGAAGATCGTGGAAGGATCGCCGATGGTTCCAGAGATGCCCAGCATCTTCGTGCCATCCTTGTTCAACCGAGCCATTCGTCCCCTTGCCGGATTATCAGGAAGTGCTTTTCCTGACATCGCGTCCCACTGCGCCCCGTCACCGAACGTAACGACTTTCCCGCCTTGCAGCCAAAGCAGTTTCTCCCAAGGTAGGTCCGCGTAGTTAAAGTCGCAATGAATCCGCGCTTGCTCTTTATTAGCAGCTATGTCCCAGACAACAATATCGGTAGCGCTCTCACTAGTCGTCTCCACAAGCCCGAGATAGCGCCCATCCGGACTAAAGCTCATCTTCTTGACGATCGGCGCAAATTTCCCCGCTAACGCCCCCAGGCCCAGCAACGGCGCGTGCCCCAACGAAATCGTCCGCTCGAGCTTCGGCGTCGGCGGACCTCCGGCTTCTGCTGCGGTCGCGTTCGTCATGCACAATACCCCCGTCATCGCCAGCAACATCCCAATTTCACGCAACTTCACATCGGCCCCCGGTCTTGTAATCTTGAATGGGTGGAAATCGCGCGAGTTTATCGCATAACGCCGCTCGGCGACATGCGACTGCAACGGGCCGCATTAACGGCACCCAGGACTAAATCCGGTGCATCGTCCCATATCAACGCGGCCCGCATTTCTATTTCCCAAGCCTCGAAGGGCGACAACCCGTCGAGATACTGCTCGATCCACGAATCGCCGGGCGTATGGGCGCCGGATTTCCTCGTGTAGTCGTACTCATTCCATTGAGCCTGTGCGAGCAAATCCACTTGCTCGAGCCATGCGGCGTATCGCGGTGCCCGCGTAATGCGCATCACGTCCGCGATCCGATAGTGCAAGAGACTGCCGTCGCGCTCATTGAACGTCAGGGTAGCGCCTTCGATGAACGATTCCGCAACGAGTGAACGCTGTTCCCAAAACAAGCGTCGAACGAGCCCGCTGTACACAATCACGCCGTTGATGACGTAAAGCGTTTTCAGCGCCTGCCCCCGGTCCTCCAGAGTCAGTTTGTCGATGAGCTCAACGGGGGAATGCCGGCCCAAGCATTCGCCCGATCGCTTGCCTTCCATATTCACCTCGCATTCGTAGCCTGCACGCGCCGAAGTTGCGCTTCGAGCATCGGCCGCTCGCCGGTACGCTCCATCACGCCCAGAATCTGACTCAGCAGCACCTCGATATGCTGCGATCGCTTGTAACTCTGATAAATCATATCGGCCATGAACGCAGTGGTGTAGAGCTGCTCGCGCGCGAGCTTGGTCGGATCGGCCACCGCACCCATTTCGATCTGCCAATACGGATTGCGCCAACGGCGTCCAGCTTCGAAATCCTCGAGCTCCGCGAGGCTCATCGTCCCCGATGTTTTAGCACCGGGCGACGCATTGGCGTTGAAATACTGTTGCGCCGAGTCGGAAGATGCGTTGATGTCGCCGATCAATTTATTGCTGCCAGGAAACGGCACACGCGACGCAATAACGTTATTGAGCGTGTTCTCGGCCGACGTCATGTTCGCCATGTACGCCTTCTGCATGGCAATGTAGAGCTTGCCGACCTCGGTATTCGCCTCGGCCTTCGTGATGTATTGCGGCGGCTCGGGATCGATGGACATCCGCTCGTATGCGCGGGCCGCGTCGATCTGCTGGGGGCTGAACGTCAAATCGGCATCCTTGCCCGGCATCCCCGCGCCGCTATAGAGCGAATCGGCGCTCGCATCGCCGTCCGGCATCGACGTAGACTTGCATCCCGGGTATCCCAGCATCGTTTCGTTCGAATCGCAGTAGTAGTCCTCGTGAATTGCGGTAGACGCGCGGCGCGAGGCTTCAATCGAAGGCGTTGCGCCGTTCAGCGCTTGATGCAATGCCGAACTGTTGACAGTCGCACCGCCTCCCGGTCGAAAGCTGGACGCCGTGGTATTGACGCTGTGCATGGCCTCCATCGCGTATTCGCTACCCGATGTCGCACAAGGATCGAGCGGCAGCTCCGTCTGTTGAAGCATCGAATCGGTTTCTTGCTGTTGCGCTGCTTGAGCCGTCATTTCGCCCTGCGTGCTCGCGCCCATCGCACTAGCCGCGGAATTTTTGCCGCCGCTCGCCTCGATGTCGCTATCGATGGAACGCAATTGCAATTCCAATGCGGATCCGAGCGAACCGATGGCGCCGGTGATCGCCACGTTCGCCGCGGTCACCGCGGCAACTACGCATCCGTCGCATATCGCATACGCATTCGTGCTCGCGGAAAGCCCGAGCGCAAGGCACAGCGCAGCCGGCGCCGCGATTTTCTTTCTCATTGGAAGATCCTCGACATGGCGTTCGCAACGGCCGATCCCCATCCGCTACTACTGGAGGACGAGGTCGACTGCGCCGGAGCGAGCAAGCCGCCGCCTCCGGCCGCCTTGCTGACGCTAGCGGCAATGTTGTCGATCTGCTGTTGAGCCGCGGCCTGAGCCGCGGCCATGCCCGATTGCGCAGTATTGCGCACTTGATCCGCAAGTCCCTTGCAGGCCGACTGCTCGATGCTGGTGAGCACACTGAAAACGATCGAACCATCCGGCAGGTTCTCGGTCGGAATCATTTGAAATCCCTGCATACATGCCGTTTGGAGCTTGTTCAGCAGCGCGAGCGTCGCCATGTTCGCCTGGATGGCCAGCAATCGTCTTTGCTGCTCCGCCTGCTGCGCGGCCTGCATCTGGCTTTGCATCGAGCACTGAGCCATCACCGGCTCGGCTACCGTCGCGACGATCGCCGCGATCGACAGAAGGCCACCGATCTTGCGCATGCCCATGAAGCATTCCTCCGTAAATCGAATCCCGCGCGAAACGCGCACTAGCCCCTCGGCCCCGGTTGGAAGCGCTGCGAGGCACGATCGGCCTCCGCTTCCTTCAGCACGGGTTCCAACTTGTCAGTAGCTCGGTTAAGCCACTGCTGCGCCTGCGCGATGTTTTCTCGGCTCGGCAGCACCCCGATGTTCAGGTACCCCAACAAGCGAGCCGCGTGGTTGCCGGAATCTTGCAGATCCCGAACCGCGTCGATGTTGTCGTCCAATGCCATGTGTAAGCCTCTATTTGTGTTCCGCGCCGATCTCCGCGCCCTGCTCGGCGCTACGCGTCGCCTGCCCGGATGCGTTCCATCCCGAGCGCGTTGCGGCGGCGTCGATCGCCAAGACCCGCACCCGCCATCGTCTAACCTCTCTTCTGCTCGGGCTACCCTCCGCCGACAGGCTCGCCGTCACGAACGAGCGAGCCGCGCCGTTCGACGCCGCCAGTGTTCTCACGGCGTCGATTTCGCGTGAGGAAGCCGGCCATGCGTCAACGATGCGCGCGGCAACAGTCAAGACGATTAGGACTACGAAAAAAATTTCCCCGTATCCGAGGCGCAAACGTTTCATCTCTAAGAAGCGCAGCGCGCCAGACCGAATACCTGCCAACAAACCGTCAATCCCGCGGCGCCGACGGTCCAGACGATGGCCACGAGCGTGCGCATGACGCGCGTCAACGTCGCGTCGTCGACCGCGCCGCGATAAAACGCCTCGACGTGCTCGCAAATGAACAGCACGTGAGGAAAATGCCACTGCGACAGGACTGCGCAAAGCACGCTCCAAACCGCGAGCGCGCTCCAATATTTCAAGGTGAAGCGAGATTGCATGGTCAAGCGGCACGCTCACGGGTATCGGCAGCGGATCCCACCGCGCGCAGGCCGGAGATTTCCGCGCGCGGCGGTTCGACCTGCGTGCTGTCGTCGCCGCCGCCAATCACATTCGGTACGACCCGAATCAACACGCCGTTGACCGTTGCGCCTTCCTTGATGGCGATAGTCGAATACTCGATGTTGCCGTGAACGACGCCCGTTTCGAGCAGCACGACGCGATCGGCGAAGATATCCCCTTCGACCGTGCCGCCGATCACAGCGGTATGCGCCCGAAGCACGCCGTGAATGCCGCCCGTCGCGCTGAGCACCACCTGATGATCGCCCGTTTGGGTGACGTTGCCTCGTACGACGCACTGCAGGACGATGCTCTCTTCGATCTCGAGATCGCCCGTCAATTGCGCGGCCGCGGGCATCACGGTGCCGATATCGGTGGCTTTGGCGCGAGTCGGCAAGCCATCGGACAACGACTGCTGCGGCCTCGGAGCCGCGCCGGTAGCCGTTTGCGCGGGCCGCGGCGCCGCACCGTGCTCGGTTCGGGGCGAGATTCCCATGGATTGAGAACGCATCGCCGGCTGCGCGGATTGCACGGGTTGCTGCGCTTGAGATGCCGGGACCGGCTGAGGACGTTTGCCTTGCGCGGGTGCGGGCGCATCGGCCGTCGCGTCATTCACGGACTGCATACGGGCTGCCGGTACGGTACGCTTCGCCAAGCCGATACCGAGCGCTACGCGCACAAGAAAGCCGGGTTCGTTCATCGGGACCTCAGTTCGTAACATTGAGAATGCGTCGATTCGTGACGATCGAGCGGCTGACCGGGTCGACGGCAACGATGGTTTCGCCCGGTGCAAGCGCCTGGCCGACGGCGAGCTTTTGATTGCCGATCTGGATGACGCCGTTACCGAGGCCCGTCAGGTTCAGCGATTGCGCCGAGATGGTCTCGACGGGCAGCGAGGCGACGTCGACCTGCGCGGTGCTCTTGGCCGCATCGAGCGCGGGACGAACCGCCCTAGCGCTCGCCGCCACGTCGGCAACCACTTCATGCGACGCCCGCGATGCGCTGGCCGCCTTTTCCAAGGCGTCGATCTTCGATTCAACCGCTTGCAATTGAGACGACAGCGCGGCGATTTGCTGCCGGCTCGTATCGGCGACCGATCGCCAAGCTGCCGCTTGGGTACTGCGCTGCGCGCGCTCTTGCTGCAGCAAGTCCGTCACCTGTGCAAGCTTCGATACGGCCGAGTCGCTCGCCGTGCTGCCAATACCAGCGTCGCTGGCGGTACTCGACGTGCCTGCGCCGGCGGCGGCATTCGCAGCACGCGCGCGAGGAACGGATGCCGAACGCACAACGGTCGGATGCATTACCGCCATCGGCGCCTCAAAAGCGCCGTAATGCTGATAGGCGCGCCAGCCGCCGAATCCCGCGGCGGCAATCGCCGCTGCGATCAGCAATCGCCCGGCCGCGGTCAACTCGACGGCGTTCGTCTCGCGTCTTCCGCTATCGACCGCCCCTGCGTTTTGCAGTGTGTTTTCCATTCGTGCCTCGACCTCTCTTGTCGCGCCAAAGGGGCGCATATCGCACGTCGAATCTAATTTCGTATCGAATGCATCATACGCAATGAAAAATATGAAAGCAAGCGGATGTTGGCGCCCGTGCGAGACGCTCGCGGTCCCGGCCGCGTCGCCGGCACACTCGACGCACGAGTGGCCCCGTGCATCGGTACGATGCCGGGGCGCTTGTGGGACGGGCGAGCGAGCTAAACGACGATTTCGATGTCGGGATGAAAGCGCGCGGAAGCGCGTTCGATCATCGGATACCCTACGCGGAACGACGTCGCAGTCAGGGGCTTGTCGTGGTAGCCCGTGATGACGGGGTGCGTGACGAGATGGATGTGGCGGAACGGCTCGAGTTCGAGCAGACGCGGCAGCAAGTCGGGCCGGCGCGCAACGAAATCCGCGGGCTTCGTCCATTCATAGCGCGTCTTGGCACGCTGCCCTTCGTCGTCGACGACCCATTGCTGCCAATACTCGGCAATCCATGCAATCAACTCTTTCGAGGCCCGGAAGAGGTTGAGCACGTCATGATCCTTGACGAGTTCGGGAGGCAGCACCTTAGGATAGAGCGGCAACTCGAAACCGACGAGCAGATCGACGACGATCATCTCGAGCCGCTTCGAATCGGCATATTGCCGCGCGTACATCATGCTCTCCATCCGCTGATGCCCGGAGAGGCCCGTCATGTAGCCCGATATGCGCCGAGCCAGCGGGACTGTGATCTCAGAGACGTTCAGCGTCGCCGGTAAATTGCCCGGCTTATGGAACACCACCACGCTAACGTCGATGCCTGGACGCTTAGCCTTTATCATTCGCTCCTCGTCTAGTCATCCTTGCGCCACGAGCCTCGTGCCAGCGGATCGCGTATGCCCTGCCTCGCCGCGACATCGCGTGCGATCGTTTCGAGCACCTGGCGCTTCTTTTTGCCGGATTCCGTCGGCAATCGATCGGTGGCCTCGATGAGCCGCTCGACCGGCTTGCTGATGCCGCCCTGCCCGCCGTCCCATCGATATGAGGCTGCCTTCTCCCGCCCATGCGTGGTCGCGAACAGCGCCTTGTCCGTCGGATTGTCCGGGTCGTAGCCGAGATCGACCATGTGTTGCCGGATGTTGATGACGCGCCGGATCGGAATCGTCGACGGATTGCGCTCATAGAAATCCAACAAAATGCAAACGGTGTTGTCGGCCAGCACCGTCGACGGATTTTTCTGAAGCGCAGTCCATTTGGCTCGCTGCAGACCGAAGATTTCGCACGCCGAACTGATCGAGAGGCCGTATTTCACACGAAATTTTTCGAGGTCGAGTGCGAGGATCGGTGTCGCTGCACTGTTTTTTTGCGTCATGGCGCAAGCATCGTGAAAACGCATTCGAACCCTGATCTTGCACTACTGCAAATCATGCGGCGCTCCCTGTTCGATTATGTATCCGCCACATTATACGCATCCGCGCCGTTGAGTTGAACATGATCGGCACGGACAGATCGGCCATATTCCTATGAACAAAACGTCTTCACGCGGGTGGGCGTGCCTCATCGGGACCGCCACGCAACCGCATGCCCCCGTACGTCGGTATGGATGAAGTCGCGCATATAGAAGCCGACCCCGCCTTGCTGAGACAGATAGGCCAGACGCCCCATGTACTCGCTCGAAATCGACGGCGTGCTGAAGTCGCCAGCGCGAAAGACGAGCTTCTCGTCGGGCAGATGATAGGAGGCCAAGGCGCCTTCGTAATAGGTGTTCGTCCCTTTCGTGCGCAAGCCCGAGTGAATGTCGAACCGGACGTGCCGTCCGTAGGCGGCAAGCCATGCCTGCATCCACGACCATTGTTGCAGAAGACGCCAAGCCGGCACGCCGACGATCCCCGCGCGAACGTCTCGCAACATCCAGGCGATTGCACGGAAGCCTTCGTCGGTCGAGTAGTCGATCGTCGCTTCGTCCGATCCGCGGCGCACCCACAGCAGCGTGGGCGGGGCGCCGGCCGCCTCCACGGCGGCACGGGCCGGGGTCATGAACGGCGCCATCCCCACGGCCGCCGCAAACGATTTGCAAAACGCACGTCGTCCTAGTATCACGATTGACCTCGTTTCCCGGTGCCCGCCATTGCCTCGATACGGGCCAGCAGTTCATGCAGTTCGCGCTCCGCCACTGCGACCGGCGGCTTCGACCAGGTGAGCTGGGCCGACACTTGCGCTTCGATCGTCCGCGCCGAAGCGCTCGGGTCGTGCCGTCCGAGCGCTACCTCGACCTCCGTGAGCCGATCGAGGGTTTCGTCGGTAAAGCCGATCGTCGCGGTTTCCGTTGTGTCCTTCCCGGCCTTCTCGCACAGCGGCGGATTCTGATAGAGCGCGTTGCGAGCCGGAGCCGGCCCGCTCGCGTGCGCCGCTGCATGTGCCGCCTCATGCACCGTCTCCTGCAATGGAGCCTGCGCGGCAACGCTTGCTTCTGCGCGGCGACGTGCATCCGCGCGCACTTCGCCATCATCGACGGCCGTCGGCGCTTGCATTGGAGCGGCAGGCTTCGAAGTAGGCGGATCGCTCGATTCGCCGGCGATACGCCAGAACCGGCCGCGGTCATCGACACGGCTGGCCTTCATCGCCTCGACGGCCGCGACGTAGTAGGCGATGCCGCGTTCGCTCGACGATGCGCCGCTCCCATTCGCTTGAATGTTACGGTATGTTTCACGAACGGCATCGACGATCGGATCCACGGTTCGCGGATAGGCGGGCGCTCGACCCGTGCGCAACATCTCCTCGATCCGGGCCGCCGAACTCGCTTTCCCCGGCGCTCGATTGCTCGCCCGCTTGCGCACCGGCAAATCGCCGAGCCGCGGACGATCGACCTGCAGGAATCGATTGAGACGAAACGGCAGCTTCGTCTTTTCGACCGAATGAAACCATGTGAAGCTGCGCGCTCGCGTGACTTGATCTTTGAAGATGAGCACGCCTTCCATCTCTTTCAGCGCCTTGAGTTCCTGCAGATCGATGCGGTCGCGCCGCTGAATCGAGCCCGTCAGATTGCGCCGGTAATGCGCAGACGTGAAGTGGCTCGTCGCCCCTTCGAAGGAGCCAACTTCGACCGAAATCGATTCGCCGGCCACCTTCTTGAACACATCGAGCGTCTTGTCCGGATCCTCGAGCGCCAGCGAATACTTGATCTTCGTGTTGGCGATCATCGAATCGACTTCCTCCTTGTTATCCCCCTTAGCCATGGCGGCAATATCCTGCCCCGCCGCGATCATCATGAAGCCGAGACTGCGCGCCTGCGCGAACATCAGTGCGATCCCTTCGGCAAAGTAGTAGCCGAGCTCGTCCATCGTGATGATGTAGGGCGCAGGGGAACGCGTCGCTTTCGTATCGATGACCTCCGCGTACGTTCCTTCCAGCTTGTGACCGAGGTTCATCGCCATCATGAGCCGGATACTCGACACGACGAGCTTGCCGAGGTTCGCCGCTTCCTGCGCCGACTTCTCGAGGGTCGGGATCATGACGACCAAGACACGGCGATTGAGCAGCACGTCCATCATGTCTACTTCGGAGTACTTATCTTTGAAGACAGAACCGTAAGTATCCGTGAGCATCGACAGCGTGCGCGCGTACTGTCCTGTCAGATAGCCGTGCTGATCCCAAACCGTTTGATCCCATTTCTCGGGCTTTTCGGCGTACTCGGCACGAAAACCAGGCAAGCCCGTCTCCAGATAAGCCTTGATCGGCAGGAACGCGAACTCGGGAATCTCGCCCCGCTTTCCCTTGAGGTATAGCTTGACGAGATTGGGCAGCGCGAGATATTCGCGGATGACGCCGATCGACAGCGTCAAATTGCCCACGGCGCGCTCGTAGCAGAGCGTACGAATCAGCGCGTCCATCATGTTGACGGCCTTCTGCTGCCATTGCGCCCCGTCTCCCGTCGCCTTCGGCAACAGAGAAGACGAGAGTTGCGACAAGAAGTCGGGGCTGCCCTCGTACCAGGGATTCGTGCCGTTCGACGTCTTTTCCGTCGAACGCCGCTTGCCGTAGGGGTCCGCGCCGCCGGTCATGAAATTGAGCACGAGGTAGTCGTCCTCCCGCCCAACTCGCCTGCACAGCCCCCACACCGATGCATGCAGGCTCGAATCGGCCTTGCCGTCGGAGTAGAAGAAACCCGAACCCCAAGCCAGCGCGTTGAAACAGAGCGACAGCAACGTCACCGTCTTGCCCGAGCCGGTGGTGCCCATCAGCAGCATGTGCGTGCGCGCGTCGTCGTTCGTCGCCCAAAGCTCCTTCAGGTGCTCGTCGCGATCGCTCGATCGTTGGTTGCCGAGATAGAGAATGCCGTCGGCCGAGCGACGTTCGACCAGCTCGCCCTTGCCGTTCGGATTCGGTTTTTCGACGTCGAGCGTCGGGTCGATGCCGCCGAGATCCTTCGGGTAACGCATCGGCAACGTCTGCCGTTGCATCGCAAACCAAAGGTGGGTCAGCAGCATCGCAATCGTGATCGGCAGCCAGACGACGGCAAGCGCGCAGGCGGCCACCGCCATGCCGATCTGGAACCTTGCATAGTTGCGCGGTTCGAGCAGCCACCCGGCAAAGCGTTCGGACAGCGTGCGCGGATCCAGTGTGATCCGCTGCTGATCGATTTCCTGCCAGCGCGAAGGGCCGTATCGCTGCGCCATGAACGTCGCTTACCGCGCGGCGGCTTGGATGCGGATCGCGCTGGCCGTCGCGCCCGCCGGGAACACGGCACCGTCGCCGTCGACGACGCGCGGGGTCGAATCGAAGCCGAGCGAATTGAACATCGCCATGTTCTCCTTCAAGCCCGCGTATCCTCGCTCGCAGTCTTCGCCCTCTACCTTATCGGTCGTCTTCGCGCGGCTCATCGTCTCGATCCATTTCTGCTTGTCGTCGGCCGCGCACAGAATCTGCGAGGCGATCGTCGCCGATCCGTGCTGGTACGCGACGGGAATGACGTAGATCGAGAAATCGCGAGACAAGTCGTTGATGTGCGCTTCGAATCGCCGGCAGGCCGGGCAGTTGGGGTCCGAGTAAACGTATAGCGTGCGCTTAGCCGGCTGATTGTCGAGTCCGAAATGGATCTGCGCCATCCCGTGAGCGCTTGTTTGCATCGCGGCGACGGCCGCCGATGTCGATGTCGATGCGGCGGTATCGGCCGGCGCGCTCGCCGGCGTAGATGCGAGTGCGAACGACGGTTCCGAAGGAAGCGCCGATGCCAGCCCAATCGGCGACGCTTGACTTGCAGGCGACGCAGCAGCTGCAGCCGTCGCCGGCAGCGTCACCGCCGGAATGCCGAATATGCTCGGGTTTTGCTGCGCCAAGTGCGCGAGCTTGTTCAGGTCATCCAATGCCGCATTGTGCGAATTGAGAAACTGCACGCCCGACATCGACACGATGAAAATAAGAAACGGCGCCCCTGCCCAGCAGAGCAAGCTGCGCCAGAGACGCAATCCTCGTTGTGCAACCGCGGAGCGACGCAGCGCCGTCTCGATCATTCCGAGCGCTTGCTCGGCGTCCGCTTCGCTCGCGAAACGTTCGATCAGTGCGATTTTCTCTTCGCCGTCGACTTCGCTGATGAAGACGAGCCCGTGGTTCGCCGGCCCTTGCGCCCCGCCTTCGAGCGTCTGCGGCTGGCCGCGCGAAATCGAGAACGCCCCCGTCGCCGCCGTCGTCCCGCAGGCAAAACGCGTGCGCGTGGCGGCACGCAGATAGCCCGTCTTCGAGAACGATGAATACACCGTCCCATCGGCTTCGATCAGTACGACATCACGCGTGCGAGCCGCGCTCCGTTCGAATTTCAGTCGCATAGGGGTTCCTTATTGTTGATCCGATTGCGGCGTCGCCAGCAAGCCGGTGTCCTCGATATATCGACGCAAGCCGACGAGCGCGTCCTCGACATGAGGGCGGCTCAGCTCACAGTCGTTTTCCGACGCGACTTGCTCAGCCTGCCAATGGTTGAATACGCCGGCCGATTCCATGAACGGCACCTTGCGGCCCGCCGTATTGAGCGGATACCAGAGCGCGCGGTCGAGCGGCTTGAGCCAAATGAACGTCGACGACGGCAGCACGCCGAGCTGCCGCGCCTCGATCAACAGCGCCATCAGGAGCGTTCGCGGATAGCGGTGCTTGCGCAGCCAGCGTTTCGCCTGGTCGGCACCCGCGCAACGCTTGAAGGCATCGTCGGCGAGTTTGAGATTCGGTTTCGATTGCGGATTGTCGGCGCTGTAGTTGAGAGCATCGACGAGCGCCTTCGATGCTTCGACTTCCTTGAAGAACACTCTCAGCCCAAAGACCGCGAAAAGCGCGCGCTCGACACCGCTTAGTTCTGCGAATGACTCGATCGGCTTGCCGAGCTGCGCTGCGAGCAGCGCTCGGGCCCGATCGGCGTCGAATTTTCCATCGCCGATGAGGCGATGCTGGGCGACCCATTCCTCGGGGTGAATCGACGATGCCCATTCGCTCGAGCGATCGTTCGACAAGTCGCGCCGCAGCACCGGTGCAACCGCGGAAAAGCTTTTGCTCTGCGCCTCGAGCAGCGTCTGAACGCTGTGTACGCGCCGAGCGCGCACGATCGGATGGCGCATCGCGCGCCGGGCGGCCCATCCGGCGAATGCGATCGGAATGCCGAGGTAGAAGGCCCCGATCTGCCAGGCCAGCACGAAGGCTTCCGGGAACGAGACGACCTTCGAATAGTGAAAATAGACGGCCAAGCGCTGACGAAGCTCGCTCGCGACGGTCGACCAACTCGATAGGGGCCGCGCCTCGTAGTCGCATAAGGTCATCAGCACGCGGACGATAACGTCGTGCTTCAACCGCCAGAGCCCGAACAGCGCACAGCCGAACCCGACGGCGGCGATGAATGCGACGGGCGTCGAACTGCGCTGGCTCACCTGATCCGACATCCGTACTCCTCGGCGGCACGCGCGACGCGCATCACGTACCGGTCGCGCTCGCCCGGCGTGCGGCTATGGTAGTTGCCCACCCCAGCCCAAAAATTGCCCGTAGCGTTGATCTCGTAGCGAATGATGTAGGCTGACCCGTTCACCGCCAGACACGCGTTGTCAGCCAACTGGGGCGCGGTGATGCCGAACTTGCGCTGAAAGTAGTCGGCCCAGACGGTGTTGATCTGCGTAACGCCGTAATCCTTCGTGCCGTTGCTGTTCCCATGCACGAGCCCCGGCCGCAAGGTCCCGCCGGACTCGATCTGATGGACGGCTTGAAGAATGCACGACGGAACTTGGTACTTCTGCTCGGCCTGTGCCACGCAGTAGTCGAACGTCTGTTGGGGCATCGGCGGAAACGGCAGATAAGGCACGCTACCCCCTCGCTTCGCGCTTGTTGACGGCGGACAGGACGTCGGCAACGCGCTCCGCGCTAAAGAGCACGGCATATTGGCCGGCCTTTCGCACGAGTTCGATCCGCCCGCTCGCCTCCGGCAGCGTGTCGATGTGATGCGGCCATTTGAGTTCGATGGCGACGGCGACCGGAATCGTCAAGCTAAACGGCACCGCCCCGAAAAAGACGTTCAAATCCTCGTCGCAGTTCTCGAGTTGATCTCGGTTCATTCCGCGAACGAGCGCTGCCACGTGTGCCGCCGCCTGTTCGAGACTCGCGCCGTCCCACCCCGGCACGGGTGCCCCGGCGTGCGCCTGGTCGATCCGGCGCGCGACGAGGCCGCCGAGCGGCGACGTCAGCAAGTCGATCAATTCAGTCCTCGGCGCACCAAGTCCACGGGCCATCTTGTGTTACGATCCATCAATCATTTTTACGTATGCTACATTTTATACGGAATTTGTGTCAAACCCAGATTCCGGCGTGAACCGCCGATTCGCTGAGGAGATCATGGAGATGGCCGATCGCGGCAACAAGCAGCGCGAGAAAACGTCGCATCGTCCGGGCAGCGCTGCCCGGGCGGACGTATTGGAAACGACGGCCGAGCTAGCCTCCGATGCGCTCGCGGCGGCATCCGAGCCGTCGCACGCGGCGCCGATGGGGGGCATCGAATTGCTCCTCGAAATCGCGAAACTCGCCGATCAGGTGCTTTCATCCGGCCCACCTACCGAGAAGCACCATCACGCGGAGCCTGTCGATCCGCGGCGCTGCGTCGATCCGCGCAAACGCATCTTGCCGCGCTAGGCCGATCAACTCGAGCAAAGGGCGTCAATCTACGAGATTCGAAGCTTGATAACCGCACGAGGCTTCCTCACAATCGCGAGGTCGAGCGGGGACCGTGCGCGCGCAGCGCATGGACTTTGATCCTTCCGCATCGATGTCATGGCAGTGTCACGCAGGGTCTTCGCAATCGAAACGGCGCAACGCGCGCCACGCCAAGCAAGGAGACGCGATGAAAGCCATTCCTCTTGCAGCTCGAAGTGCAGCCTTACTGACCAGCGCCGCGATCGCCGGCGCGTTTCTCTTCTCGCCCGCCCACGCCGACGACAATCAAAACACGCAATCGAGCACGAACCGGTTGCCGTCGTTCGTCGTCGCTGGCAGCCTTCGAACCACGACGTATGACGGAGTCAGCGACGATCTGTTGACGGGCGGCCTCGGCAAGACCGGGCTCGAAGGCGCGGCGCCCGCGATTGCGAATCCGGCAAGCCCGACCGCCGCAGAATTGCGCCGTCTCGCGATTTGGTCGAACTATCGCGCGCTCGTCGATATCACACCGAACGGCGGGTACGGCCGCTTCTGGGGGCCCAACGTCGATTTGAACGGAAACGACACGCTCGGCGAGGGTAAGATCCCAGGCACCGAATACCTCGCCTATGCGGACAACGGCAGCGGCAAACAAAACGTCACGCTGATGGTGCAAGTGCCCGCGCACTTCGATCCGGCGAATCCATGCATCGTCACGGCAACGTCGTCGGGATCGCGCGGCGTCTACGGCGCCGTGTCGGCGGCCGGCGAATGGGGGCTGAAGCGCGGCTGCGCCGTCGCCTACAACGACAAAGGCACCGGCAACGGCGCGCAAGAACTGATGACGGGCACCGTCACGCTGATGGACGGGCGCTTGGCAAGCGCGGCCGGCGCCGGGCACGACAGCCTCTTCACCGTCAATGCAAGCAGCGGCGACATCGCCCGCTACAACGCGGCGTTCCCTTATCGCTACGCGTTCAAGCACGCCCATTCGCAACAGAACCCCGAGCAGGACTGGGGCAAGGACACGCTCGAGGCCGTCCAGTTCGCCTATTGGGTGCTGAACCATCAATTCGGCACGGTCACGGCAGGCTCGCCTCATCGCGTCCGCTATGAACCGGGCAGCATCACGACGATCGCCGCTTCCGTCAGCAACGGCGGCGGCGCCTCGCTCGAAGCAGCCGAACAGGACACGCGCGGATGGATCACGGCCGTCGTCGTCGGCGAGCCGCAGGTGAACGTGCGCATGCCGCGTCGCGCCCGCGTGCTCGAAGGCGGGCAGCCGATCGAGGAAGCCGGCAAGCCGCTCGCCGATTACATGACCCTGGCCAACTTGCTGCAGCCGTGTGCCGCACTCGCGCCGGCCGCGGCGGGAGCGCCCTACCTGACGGCGCTTCCCGTCGCTCAAACGACGTCGATCCGGCAAGCGCGTTGCGCGTCGCTGGCGGCCGCCGGATACGTGAAGGGCACGGATCTGCAGAGCCAAGCGAACGATGCGCTCGCGCAATTGCATGCCGCCGGCTACGAGACCGATTCCGATCTACTGCAAGCGCCGATGTGGGATTCGCAAGCGGTACCGGCCGTCGCGGTCACCTATGCGAACGCCTACACGCGTTCGAGCGTACTCGACAATCTGTGCGGCTTCAGCTTCGGCCCGACGAACGAAGCGTCCGGTGCGGCCGGCGTGCCGCCGACCGTGCCGCCGATGCCGACTGTGTTCGGGCTCGGCAACGGTGTTCCGCCCACCAACGGCATCAACCTCGTCTATGACAACGGCCCGAACGGTGCCGCGGATCACCGGTTCGCCACGCCCGATGCGAGCTTCGCAGGCGCTGTGTGCATGCGGCGCTTATGGACGCAGCGCGATCCGCGCATGATGGAAAGCGTGCGGGCCATCCGCGTCGAAGCCGATCTGCACGGCAAGCCGGCCATTCTCGTGCAAGGCCGCAGCGATGCCCTGGTGCCGATCAATCATGCGTCGCGCGCTTACCTCGCGGCGAACAGCGCGAGGGAAGGCGCAAACAGCGAGGTGTCGCTTTATGAAGTGATGAACGGCCAGCACTTCGATGCATTTCTGCCCTTTCCTGGATTCGATACCCGCTTCATCCCCGTGCACTACTACTATCTGCAGGCACTCAATCTGATGTGGGATCACCTGAAGGAAGGCACCCCGCTGCCGCCTTCGCAAGTCATCCGGACCGTTCCGCGCGGCGGTACGCCAGGTGCCGCACCCGCACTCACCACAGCGAATCTGCCGGCCATCGCGCTGAATCCGGGCAGCAATGCGATCGAAGTCAGCCGAGGCGTCGTGAACGTGCCGCACTAGGCCATGGCCCGGACCTCCGGTTCACGCCGCGGTGTCCGGCCGACTCATCAGGGAAGATCGTCTCGATCGCATGGGCCGATGCACCGGCCCATGCTGCGTCATACGCCGGCTCCCTCCTTCCCTCTTCAAGCAGTAGGATCGGAGAGCCCCAAGTACTCGAACGAAGCATGCGCGTGATCGCCCGCGAGTTCGCTCACGGCACCGACAGCAGCAAGCGCATCGACACTTGCTCGCCGATTCGAGACCAACCGCCATTCGCCGGAAGCCCCGGATGGCCTAGCCGATGGGCCATCTTTCGACGCCTGTGCTCGCACGCTCCGCAGCGCTTCGAGCAAAACGCCGCCGTTCGGCGAATGGACAGCGAAGCCCTCGTTCGCGATCGCGGCTCGGTCGATGCCCAGCACTCGACACAGTTCGGCCTTGACCGGCGCCTCATTTGCATCGGCCTCGCGCGAACGTTCGATCAATTCGACTGTGCGCGCATCGACCAAACGTCCGCCTCGAAAGAGCGCCGGCGAACCCGTTGCCCAGGCATCGGGGGGACACAGCTTGTTCCGCGAATCGAACTCGACGAAAGGATTGATTTCCGCGGGATAGATGCGGCAGACGAGCGGCCGCTCTTCGTAAATGCCGCACCGATTGTCCGGTTGCAGGTTTGGGCAAGGCCCCGTGAACGTGGCCGCCAGAATGACGACGACCCGCACCGGCAAATCGCCGCTCCTGCCCGCGAACGACCGGCGAAGCTTATGCGCGGCCCACAAGTTCTCAGGAGGCGGGTCTGCAAGCCAAGGCACCGCCTCGCATAAAAGCTGAACGGATCCCCCTCGCGAGAGCCAATCGACCGCCTCGTCCACGGTGAGCGGCAGCCGCAGATCGCGGCAACACTTCGAGCAAATCGTACACGCGAAATCGACATCCGCTTCGTTCATAGTGAACTCAACTCCGATCCTTGAATGGCCTCGCCCGGAACTACTGGACCGTCAAGATTGTCTGCAGTAGATCACAGCACTCGCCGCATGCCCGCTGTCCGCGCGTGCCGTGACCGCATTGTTCGCTTGTCAGGAGACGCTATGCAACGCCGTCGATTCATCGCAATGACCGGGGCCGTACTCGCATCGAGCGGCCTCTCGCTGACCGGATGCACGACCACGCCCCTTTCCACGTCAGGTACGCCGGACGCGAATGCCGGACGGCGCGCGACGATCGACGCCGATGTCGAGGCCACGCTGACGCGGCTCTACTCGACCGTGCACGGCTCGCGCGAACTCGTTGGAAGCGCCCGCGGCGTGCTCGTGTTTCCGTCGGTCATCGCGGCCGGTTTCTGGTTCGGCGCGCAGTACGGCAAGGGGGCCTTGCGCATCGGCCAGCAAACGAACGGCTATTACAGCATCACGGGCGGCTCGTTCGGCCTGCAGATCGGCGCGCAATCGAAAGCGATCGTCATGCTGTTCATGACGCAAGAAGCACTGGATCAATTCACGAGCAGCCAAGGCTGGGCCGCCGGCGTCGATGCGACGGTCGCCGTCGTGAACATCGGTGCGAACGGCAACGTCGATACGTCGACGGCGACGAAGCCCGTCGAAGCATTCGTCCTCACGAACGCCGGCTTGATGGCAGGCGTGTCGCTCGAAGGGACGAAGATCTCCCGGCTGATTATTTGACGCGCGCCGCGCGCCGGCGCCGAACCGCTTGCGCGAGCGTATCGAGCACGGGCTCCGTCTGAGCCCAGCTCAAGCAGGCATCGGTAATCGACACGCCGTAGCGCAGCGCCACGCCGGGCTTCAAGTCCTGCCGCCCGGCTTCGAGGTGGCTTTCGACCATGACGCCCACGACGCGCTGCTCGCCTTGTTCCAATTGCGCGGCGATGTCGTTCGCGACGTCGATCTGCCGTTCGTGTGATTTGCCTGAATTGGCGTGCGAGCAATCGATCATCACTTGCTCGCGCAGCCCGGCCGCTCTGAGCACGGCGCAGCATTCCTCGACGCTCGCCGTGTCGTAGTTGGGGCCGCTCTTGCCGCCGCGCAGGATCACATGCGCATCCTGGTTGCCGCGCGTTTCGAAGATCGCGGCCATGCCCATCTTCGTCATGCCCATGAACGCGTGGTTGGCCCGGGCGGCCACGATCGCGTCGGCCGCGATCTGCACGCGGCCGTCCGTCCCGTTCTTGAAGCCGATCGGGCAGCTCAACCCCGAAGCGAGCTGACGGTGGCTCTGGCTCTCCGTCGTGCGCGCGCCGATCGCCCCCCACGCGATGAGATCGGCGATGTACTGCGGGCCCAGCAAGTCGAGAAACTCCGTCGCGGCCGGCAAGCCCATGCCGTTGACGTCGAGCAGCAAGCGCCGCGCGGCCCGCAGCCCCTCGTTGATTCTGAAGCTGCCGTCCAAACGCGGATCGTTGATGTAGCCTTTCCACCCCACCGTCGTGCGCGGCTTTTCGAAGTAGACGCGCATGACGATCAGCAAGTCCTCGCGCAGTTCTTCGGCAACGGCCCTAAGGCGCCGCGCGTAGTCGAGCGCTTGGTCGTGATCGTGGATCGAGCATGGGCCGACCACGGCCACGAGCCGGTCGTTGCGGCCATGCAAGATATCGCCGATCTCGATCCGCGTGCGCTCCACCAGCGTTTGGACGTCCGGCGGAACCGGCATCTCGTCCTGCAGCAGTGCCGGCGAGATCAGCGGACGCACGGCGCCGATGCGCACGTCGTCGATGCGCGTCGTGTCTTGCGTCGCATCCGCCACGCCGACTTCCCGGTCCTGGGAAGGGTTATCGATACTTCTCATTGCCGTCGCTCCAAGCCGGGGGTACGAAGCTTACTTCTCGTCGCCCTTGATCTGCGGGAGTGCCGAGGCTTCGCCCGGCGCGAGCAGACCGACTTGCGAGTAGATGCGCAGCTTCTCGCGCGTGTCGGTGATGTCGAGGTTGCGCATCGTCAGCTGGCCGATACGATCGCGCGGCGAGAACGTCGACTGCACCTTCTCCATCGACAGGCGCTCGGGCTGGTACGTCAGGTTCGGCGACTTCGTGCTGAGAATCGAGTAGTCGTTGCCGCGGCGCAGCTCGATCGTCACTTCGCCCGTGATCGCGCGCGCGACCCAGCGCTGCGCCGTTTCGCGCAGCATGATGGCTTGCGGATCGAACCAGCGGCCTTGATAAAGCAGGCGGCCGAGCCGGCGGCCGTTGTCGCGGTACTGCTCGATCGTGTCTTCGTTGTGGATACCCGTGACGAGACGCTCATAGGCGATGAACAGCAGCGCGAGCCCCGGGGCTTCGTAGATGCCGCGGCTCTTCGCCTCGATGATGCGGTTCTCGATCTGATCGCTCATGCCGAGGCCGTGACGCCCGCCAATGCGGTTCGCTTCGAGCATCAGCTCGACGGCATCCTTGTACTCGACGCCGTTCAGCGCCGTCGGACGGCCTTCCTCGAAACGGATCGTCACTTCTTCCCGGGCAACCTGCACGTCGTCGCGCCAGGACGCCACGCCCATGATCGGGTTGACGATCTTGATGCCGGACTCGAGGCTTTCGAGGTCCTTCGCTTCGTGCGTGGCGCCGAGCAGATTCGAATCGGTCGAATACGCCTTCTCGGCCGACATCTTGTACGCGAAGCCCGATTGGCGCATGAACTCGGACATTTCGGCGCGGCCGCCGAGTTCGTCGATGAACTGCTGATCGAGCCACGGCTTGTAGATCTTCAGGCTCGGGTTGACGAGCAGGCCGTAGCGGTAGAAGCGCTCGATGTCGTTGCCCTTGTACGTGCTGCCGTCGCCCCAGATGTTGACGCCGTCTTCCTTCATCGCCGCGACGAGCATCGTGCCCGTCACCGCGCGGCCGAGCGGCGTCGTGTTGAAGTAGGTGACGCCGGCCGTGGAGACGTGGAACGCGCCGCATTGCAGCGCCGCGATCCCTTCGGCCACGAGCTGCGAGCGGCAGTCGATCAGCCGTGCACCGGCGGCGCCGTATTCGAGCGCGCGGCGGGGGATCGAATCGTAGTCGTCCTCGTCCGGCTGGCCGAGGTTGGCCGTGTAGGCATACGGGACGGCGCCCTTGAGCTTCATCCAGTGCAGCGCGGCGCTCGTGTCGAGGCCGCCGGAGAACGCGATACCGACCTTCTGGCCGGTCGGGAGGCTTTCAAGAATAGTACTCATGAAGGAAACCGTTCAATCGAGGATGGAGGGTAATTCGAGCCAACCGGCCGTCCGGCGCTCGCGCCTCGCATCCGCGCCCGGATGGGGCGCAGGCGACGCGCAAAACGCTATTGTAGCCGGTGCGCGGGGCGCCGCCGGATTCGGCCCCTCGCGCGCGGCGAGGCGGATTCCCGCGCGCGGGTTCAGCTAAGCTGAGCCGGGCGCGACAAAGCGTGAAGATAAGCGTGGATTTGACTGACGACGGCAGCGCCGTCGCCGACCGCCGAAGCCACGCGTTTGGTCGATTCCGCGCGCACGTCGCCGATCGCGAAGATGCCGGGCACGCTCGTTTCCAACGGATAGAGGGGGCTCTCGCCCGCGCGGGCGCCGCTGCCGGTGAATCCGGTCGTCACGAACCCGTTGCGGTCGAGTTGAACACCGCTCGCGGCCAGCCAGTCGGTTTTCGGATCAGCGCCGATGAACAAGAACAGATGCCGCGACTCGACCACTTCCCGCTCGTCGTTGTGCCGAATCACCACGCGCGCCAATCCCGCTTCGTCGCCTTCAAGCTCGTCGAGCACGCATCCGGTGCAGACCGACACGTTCGGCAAGGCACCGATTCGATCGATCAGGTATTTGGACATGCTGGATTCGAGCGACCGGCCGCGAATCAGCACTCGAATGCTGCGCGCGAAGTTCGCGAGAAAGACGACGGCCTGGCCGGCGGAATTGCCGCCGCCGATCAGCACGATGTCCAGGCCTTTCGTCAATTTGGCTTCGATCGGCGACGCCCAGTAGTAGATCCCGCGCCCCTCGAACCGATCGATGTTCGACACCGACGGCTTGCGATACGCCGCACCGCTCGCGACCACCACGGCACGCGCGCCGATGTGCTGGTCGTCCGCCAAGGAGAGACGAAAGCAGCGATCTTCACGCGAAACCGAGACGTCGACGACCTTGCCCGGAATCGCGACATGCGCGCCGAATTTCAGCGCCTGCTGATAAGCCCGTGCGGCGAGCGCCTGTCCCGAGATGCCCGTCGGGAAGCCGAGATAGTTTTCGATGCGGGAGCTGGCCCCGGCTTGACCGCCCGGCGCCCGCTGGTCGAAGACCGCGACGGACAATCCCTCGGTCGCCGCATAGACGGCGGCGGCGAGCCCCGCGGGGCCCGCGCCGACGATCGCGACGTCATAGACGCAAGCCGCTTGGAACGTGGGCACGAGCCCCAGGCAGGTGGCCAACCGCACTTCGTCGGGGGCGCGCAGCACGGAGCCGTCGGGGCACAGGACGAGCGGCAAATCGTCGGGCCCGATCGTCATGTCGGCCAATAGCGCAATCGCTTCCGGATCGTCGCGTGCGTCGAGGACCGTCGAAGGATGTCCATTTCTTCTCAAGAAACCCTGGAGCGCGATCACGCGCCCTTCGGTCGGGTCGCCGACGATGATGGGTCCGAGCCCTCGTTCGATGAGGCCAAGGCGCCTCAAGATCAGCGCACGCATGATGTGTTCGCCCAATTGCGCGTCGGCGACGATCAGCGCGCGCAGCTTGTCGGGCTCGACGAGCAGCGTCTCGCAATCGGTCTCGGCGACGCCGTCGACAAGCGCCGGCTTGCCCGAGAGCTGAGCCATTTCGGCCATGAAGCTGCCGTCTTCGTGCTCGGCGATCTTCGTCCAGTTGCCGAAGCGGTCGCGCGAACAAATGCGTACACGGCCGTGAAGCAGGACGAACAGACCCAGTGCGACCCGCCCGGTTTCGAAGACGAAATCGCCAGCCTTGAACGTCATCGGTCTCGCGAAACGCCGCAAACTGGTGATTTCGGCGGCGGAAAGCTTCGGAAACAACTGATGCCGCCGATGTTCCAGCGACGAGTACGGGATCTCCTCCTCGGGCGCTGCTGGAACGGTTGGAGCGGCAAGCTCTGGGCTGTTCATGGTGGGCCTCGGCGTTTTCAGGTGACGTCGCGATCGATGCTCTAGCGCTGGCGAGCGCCAGCTTAGCAAGGTTCGGCGAAAAGCGCCTTCTGAAAACCCGTAGTGAGGCCGCACCGCGCCATTTAAGCAGCCGCTAAGGAGCAGAACCGTTCGAGATCGATATTGCCGCCGCTAATGATGACACCGACGCGTTTGCCTTTGAGCGAGTCCTTGGCATTCAAGGCGCCGGCTAACCCAAGACACCCGGTAGGCTCGACGATCATCTTCATACGGGATGCGTAGAACTTCATGGCGCTGACCAAATCCGCATCCGACGCCGTGAGGATGTCATCGACGTCGCGCTTGATGATGGCGAACGTGTAGTTGCCGAGGTGTTGCGTCTGCGCCCCGTCGGCGATGGTCTTCGGAGTATCGATATGAACGATGCTGCCGCTGCGGAACGATTGCTGGCCGTCGTTCCCCGCTTCCGGCTCGACACCGTAGAGCACGCATTGCGGTGCGAGCGCCCGCGTGGAAAGCGCGGTGCCCGAGAGCAGCCCGCCGCCGCCCAGCGGCACGAACAGGTAGTCGAGCGCGCCCACTTCCTCGAACAGCTCTTTGGCGGCGGTGCCTTGCCCTGCCAGAACGTCGGGATGGTCGTAGGGCGGGATCAGCGTGAGGCCCTGCTCCTCGGCCAGACGGCGGCCGATGGCTTCGCGGTCCTCCGTATAGCGGTCGTATACGACGACGTTCGCACCATACCCTTTTGTTGCAGCCACCTTCGCCGCCGGGGCGTCATGCGGCATGACGATCGTGGCCGGCATGCCCAGGATCTTCGCGGACAGCGCGATACCCTGTGCGTGATTGCCCGACGAGAAGGCGACGACGCCGGCCTTGCGCTGCTGCGGAGAGAATTTCGACAGCGCGTTGAAGGCGCCGCGAAACTTGAAGGCGCCCATGCGCTGAAAGTTTTCGCACTTGATGAATACGTCGGCGCCGACAATCTCGTTCAGCGTGCGCGACGTTTGAACCGGTGTCCGGTTGGCCGCGCCGGCGATACGCGCGGCCGCTGCCTCGACGTCGGCATAGGTAGGAAGTTCGAAGTTAGTCATATGAGATTCACGTGGCGGATTTCAAAGGGGCGATTCACCCTGTTTCACCAAGGCCATGCAACGGAGGTTCCGAGTCCTTTCTCGATAGCTTGCCGATACAGGAAGCGCGCGACCGTTAAATCCTGGAGCGCGAGCCCTGTCATGTCGAATACCGTAATGTCGTTCGCGGAGCGGCCCGCGGATGCCGCCCCGGCCAGAAGATCTCCAATTTCGGTACACGGCAACTCCGGCGCCCATTGGCACTCGCCGATGCTGCGCGCCTGATTCAGGTCGTCCACGACAATGCGGGCACGTTGCAACAGCCCCTCCGGCAGTTCGCGCTTGCCGACGGTGTCTGAACCGACGCAAGTCAGGTGAGTACCCGGTCGGACCGCATCGGCATCGAACAGCGCCCCGCCGCCTGTCGTGGCCGTGATGACGACGTCGCTGCCCGCGACCGCATCGTTGCGATCCCGCGCCAGACTGATCGCGCAACGGCCCTGAAATGCGGCTTCGAACGACGGCGCCAGCTCCCCGCCGGACGTCACATATTGCACCGTGCAGCGTTGCGGCAGCAGCATCAACGCGTATTCGAGTTGAACCCGCGCCTGCACCCCTGTTCCGAAAACGCAAATTCTGCTGCTTTCGGGATGCGCAAGCAACTGCGTCCCCAAGCCGCCGGCCGCCCCCGTGCGCGCCGTGGTAACCGCATTGCCGTCCATGATGCAAAGCGGGCGGCCGGTATGCGGGTCGAACAATGCGATCGTCGCTTGATGAAGATCGCCGCCTAGACCCCGATTGCCCGGCCAGAATCCCGCTGCCTTGAAGCCAAGAAGGTCTTGACTTGCGACATCTCCGGATTTGATTCCGAACACGCCGCCGGTGTGCAGCTTCGTCCGAACCAGAGGAAACACTCGCCCGGCCCTTTGACTGTGCAGGATGAAAGCTTCGCGCACCGCGGCCAGCACGCGGTCGGGCTGAAGGCTCGGCGCGACGACATCGCGATCGAGGAGAAGAAGCTTGGCGTCTGTCGGCATGTTCGCGAAAGGCTTTCCGGTTCGGTGCTGGTCGAGCAGATATACAGTATGTCCAAATTTAGACGAAAAGTCAAGATCCGAGCGGCGGCATCGGGTGAGGCTCCCTCGGATGGCCCGTGTCGGCCCGCGCCGCCGTCCGGGTCTTGAAATCGGCAAGGCTCGGCCGACGCGCTCGAGCCTATACAATGCGATCAAAGTTAGACGAAGAGTCCAAGATGGCTAAGAGAAAACTGACCGGCGAGCAGCAGGCGATCCTCGAGCAGGTCAAGCAAATTGCGGCGGGGCTCGGCGAGACATTGGCCCCCTTCACCGAGGTGGTGCTCCACGACCTGCGCACGCCGAAGCATTCCATCCTCGCGATTCACAACAACCTGTCCGGGCGTCAGGTCGGCGATCCGACGACGGAACTCGGTTTGGCGCGCATCGAGGACGATTCCTACCCGCAAATTCTCGCGAACTACGCGAATCGATTCAGCGACGGGCGGCAGGCCAAAAGCACTTCGATTGGAATCAAGGATTCGGAGGGGCATTACTTCGCCGCGCTCTGTCTGAACGTCGACGTGACGCTGTTCCGCAGCATCTCCACGCTGCTCGAGCAGTTCTCGGTGCCGAATGCAGCGGTGATCAAGGAAACGCTGGATCCATCGACGGCGGACTCGCTTCGCGAGCGAATCGACCGGTTCGCCGTCGGGTTGGCCACCACGCCGCAGGCACTTCGGACAGATCAGCGCCGGGCTTTGATGCAGGCGCTTAAGGAAGAGGGATATTTGGATTTGCGTCGATCGATGGAGACGATCGCGCAGCACCTGGGCGTATCGCGCGCAACCGTCTATAACGACGCCAAGTAGAGAAGGCTTTTTCGGGGCGCTTTTTTTCGCTATTTGTCCGCTATTTGTCCGTCAGCCTGCCGCCCGTGCGTCATTGTCACGGCGGCTCGATGTCGTTGCATCCGCCGTAACCCAATCTCATGGAGGCTCAAATGCAATACCTGTTGATGATCTACTCGGCGGAAATCGACTGGCACGGACTGGCGGAAAGCGACCGGCAAGAAAAAGTCGCCGCGTATCAGGCGTATACGGAATCGCTGCAGAAGGCGGACGTGGTCCTCGGCAAGAACCGGCTGCAGCCGACGAATACGGCGACTACCGTGCGGCTCGTCGACGGTAAGCCGCAGGTGCTGGACGGACCGTTTTGCGATTCGAAGGAGCAGTTGGCCGGCTACTACCTGATCGACGTGCCGAACTTGGATGCGGCGATCGCGTGGGCGGCGCGTTGTCCGGGCGCGAGCCACGGCATCATGGAAGTGCGCCCGATCTGGACGATGCCTTACGAGCCGGCGCCAACCGCATGAGCCCGTCCGGCCGCGACCGCGAAGCGGAGAACGCCGCCCGCGAGGTTGCGGAAGCGGTCGCGCGCCGCAGCTACGGCAAGCTCGTCGCGCTGCTGGCGATGCGTACGCGCGACGTGGCCGCGGCCGAAGACGTCCTGGCCGATGCGTTCGCGGCCGCGCTCGTCGATTGGCCCAAGCGCGGCTGTCCCGCGAATCCGGAAGCGTGGCTGATGACGGTCGCGCGGCGCCGGGCGATCGATGCCGCGCGGCACCGGCGCGTCGGCGATGAACTGATGAACGAGTTCGTGCTCCTTGCCGACGAGATCGATGATAAGGATCCAAGCGCACTGCCGGACCGGCGGCTAGCACTACTGTTCGCGTGCACGCACCCCGCGCTCGAGGCTACGATCTGCACGCCGCTGATGTTGCAGGTTGTGCTGGGGCTCGACGCAAAAACAATTGCATCCGCGTTCTTGACGTCGCCCGCGGCGATGGGAAAGCGCCTGGCTCGAGCGAAGAACAAGATCCGCGACGCGGGGATTCCCTTCTGCGTGCCCGAGCGCGAAGAACTGCCCGGGCGGCTGGCGGCGGTGCTCGAAGCCGTTTACGCGGTGTTTGCGGAAGGATGGAGCGATCCGGTCGGCGGCGATACCGTGCGGCACGATCTGGCCGGGGAGGCGCTGTTTCTCGCGCAGTTGCTCGTTGAACTGCTGCCCGAGGAGCCTGAAGCGCTCGGTCTGCTTTCGCTGATCTTGTTTGCTCACGCACGGCGCGATGCGCGACGCAATGCGGCGGGAGAGTATGTGCCGCTGTCGGAGCAGGATCCCGCGAAGTGGAATACACCGATGCTCGACGCGGCCGATGCGCTGCTGCTGCACGCGAGCACGTTCAACGTGATCGCGCGCTTTCAGTTGGAGGCCGCATTGCAGTCGGCACATGTATACCGCTGCAGGACAGGCCAACCGAACTGGGATGAAGTCGTGCAGCTTTACGATGCCTTGCTTGCGATCGCGGCGTCGCCGGTGATTGCCGTGAACCGAGCATCCGCATTGGCTGAATGCGAAGGCCCGCAAGCGGCGCTCGATGCGCTTGCGCCCTATGCGGACGATCCACGTTTATCGGAGTACCAACCGTATTGGGCGACCCGCGCGGATCTGCTCGCGCGAGCGGGTTCGACGGACGAGGCGCTCAGTTCCTACGATATTGCGATCGGCCTCGAACGCGATCCCGCGGTGCGCAGGTTTTTGCAGCACAGGCGGGCCGAACTGTTGCCGCCGCCCTGCCCTCAACCGCGCGACTTCTTATAAGCCACGCAGTCGACCTCGACCTTGCAGTCGATGACCATGCTCGAAACAACACACGCGCGCGCCGGCGGATGTTCGCCGAAGTACTCGCGGAACACTTTGTTGAACGATGCGAAGTCGCGCGGATCGTCGAGCCATACGCCGCAGCGCACGACATCCTCCGCGGTGTACCCCGCTTCATTGAGAATCGCGAACAAGTTCTGGAGCGTCTTGTGCGACTGCTCGACGATGCCGCCGTTGATGACCTCTCCGTTCTCCATCGGCGTCTGACCCGACACGTACAGCCAACCGTCTGCTTCGACCGCACGCGCGAACGGCATATGCTGACCGCCTGTACCCTTACCACCCTCGACACCATAGCGCTTCATCGATGCTCTCCTTTGAAACTAGTGGCAAGAGTTTACCGTGCGCCAGGGCTATGCAGGGAACAGCGCTGTTGCGATCTGGGTGAGACCTTCTACGTCAGTGCCCCACCACCCACTTTTAATAGGGCACTGACCGCCCCCACCCCGAGGACGTGTAAACTGCTGCCTTTTTGTTTGCCGGAATGGTGCACGTACCCGGTCGCCAGGCCTTCACCGGCCCAGCGCTCATCCGCTTACTCGCCCGTCTGACGGACGCCCGTTTCCCGGAGTCCGGGCCTGCGCTCGCCGATCAACTCGTTCAATGGCTCGGCTGGACCGACGCGATCGCGTTGTCCTCGGCGCTGGGCGGCAACCCGTCAGCCGGTGTAGCCCGCGACCTCGCGCCCGATCACGCGGAAGACGCACTGTGCACGCGCGTGCGTACGTCGCTGACGAATGCCATCGCCCGCGATGCCACGCTCACGCCGCAGCGCCTGCGCAGCCGCGCGCGCAATCGTCAGGACAATGCGACGGCCGATATCGCACCGGAATACGCGGCGTTTCGTCAGTGCTATCTGTCTTTGCAGGAAGAGATGGAAACCGCGATCGGCAATCTGCGCACGCTGCTGCGCGGGATGCTCGCGTCCCGCGGCGAGCCGGCGATGTCGCGGCTCGCCGCGGTGGATGCCGTGATGGAACGCGTGCTCGGCATCCGCGAGCACAACGCGCTCGCCGCCGTGCCTGGGTTGCTTGCCGTGCACTACGAACGGCTGCGCGACGCGGAACTCGAACGGCACGCGGCGCATGCGAACGCGGAAAGCGCGTCGGCGGACGCCGCGCGAAACGCCGTTCAAAGCGCGCCCCATCCGGCAGCACGAGCAGCACGCTCGGCGGATTCGCCGACCGTCGTGGACGGCCCCTGGCTCGACGTGTTCCGCAAGGACATGCAGAGCGTGCTGCTGGCCGAACTCGAGATTCGTTTTCAACCGGTCGAAGGGCTGCGCGCCGCCCTTCGTGCCTGCTAACCGGGACCCCATGTCCAGATATCGCCTCGATCTTGTCGTCTTCCTCGCTGGGCTCGCCGTCGTTCTCTGGATCGGCGCGGGCTACGCCGCCTCGAATCCGATCGCGTTCGCCGTCACGCTGCTGATCGGCGTTTGCTATGTCGCGGGCGCGTTCGAACTACGCCTCTACCACCAGAACACCTCGAGCCTCGCGCAGGCCGTGGCCGCTCTCTCGGTGCCGCCCGCGAGCCTCGATGCCTGGCTCGAGCGTCTGCATCCCGCGCTGCGCGGCGCGGTGCGGCTGCGCGTCGAGGGCGAGCGCGCCGCGTTGCCCGGGCCGTCGCTGACGCCATACCTGGTCGGGCTGCTGGTCCTGCTGGGCATGCTGGGCACGCTGCTCGGCATGGTGGCGACGCTGCGCGGCACCGGCGCCGCGCTCGACAGCGCGACCGATCTCGCCGCGATCCGCGCGTCGCTGGCCGCGCCGATCAGGGGGTTGGGCTTTGCGTTCGGCACGTCGATCGCGGGCGTCGCGACCTCCGCGATGCTCGGGCTGCTGTCGGCGTTGTGCCGGCACGAACGGCTAGTGGCCGCACGCGGGCTCGACGAGCGCATCCTCACGAAACTGCGGATGTACTCGCAGGCGTGGCGGCGCGAGGAAAGCTTCAGGTTGATGCAGCGCCAGGCCGATGTCATGCCGGCACTCGTCGACCGCTTGCAGACGATGATGAGCGCGATGGAGCAGCACAGCATCACGCAGCACGAGCAGCAACTCGCGAACCAGCAGGCGCTGCACGCCCGGATCGAAAATACGTACGCGGCGCTTGCGGCGTCGGTGGGCCGCTCGCTGCGCGACAGCGCGGCCGAAAGCGCACGGGGCGCGAGCGCCGCGATCCAGCCCGTCGTGCAGGCGACGATGGCTGGGTTGTCGCACGAAATGACGGCGCTCGGGGAAACCGTGAAGAACGCCGTGCAACGGCAGCTAGACGGCTTGTCGGGCGGCTTCGAAACGGCCACGGCGACCGTGGCGAACCTATGGACCCAAGCGCTCGAAGAGCAACAGCGCGTTGACCACGCGCTCGTCGACGAATTGCGCGTCGCGCTGGAGCGCTTCACCGGCACGTTCGAGCAACGTTCGTCGGCACTGCTGGACGGCGTGTCGACGCGCGTCGATGCCGGCGTAGGCACCGTATCGGCGGCATGGAACGCCGCGCTGGCCCGGCAGGAACGCGCAAGCGAGACCCAGGCGGCTCGTCACGAGCAAGCGCTCGCGACATCGATCGCGACATTCGAGCAGCACGCCGCTTCGCTGCTGCGCACGCTCGACGAATCGCATGCCGATCTGCAGCGGCAACTGGCCGCCCGTGACGAAACGCGGCTCCACGCATGGACGGGCACGCTCGACGCAATCGCTAAGTCGCTGGGCGACGAGTGGCGGCGGACCGGCGAACACACCGCGAGCCGCCAGCAAGCGATCTGCGACACGCTCGCGCAGACCGCGCGCGACATCTCCGAGCATACGCAAGCCCACGCCGCCGGAACGATCGCCGAGATCGCACGCCTCGTGCAGGCTGCATCGGAAGCGCCGCGCGCCGCGGCCGAGGTGGTTGCCGAACTGCGTCAAAAACTCTCCGACAGCATGGTCCGCGACACCGCGATGCTCGAGGAGCGCGCCCGTCTGCTCGAAACCCTCGGCACGCTGCTCGACGCCGTCAATCATGCCTCCACCGAGCAGCGCACCGTCGTCGATGCGCTCGTGTCCACGTCGGCGGATCTGCTCGCACGGGTCGGCACGCAGTTCTCCGATACCGTCGAAACAGAAACCCGCAAACTCGGCGGCGTCGCGGCGCAGATCACGGGCAGCGCCGTCGAAGTCGCGAGCCTCGGCGACGCGTTCGGCGCGGCCGTGCAGGAATTCGGCGCGTCGAACGAGCAGCTCGTCACGCATCTGCAGCGGATCGAATCCGCGCTCGACCGCTCGCTCGCGCGCAGCGACGAGCAACTGGCCTACTACGTGGCGCAAGCGCGCGAGGTGATCGATCTGAGCATGCTGTCGCAGAAGCAGATCGTCGAAGACCTGCAGCGCCTTGCGTCGCAGCGCGAGCAAGCTTCGAGCGGAGCCGAAGCCGCATGAACGACGAGATCGACGGCGGCATCGAGCCGACCGCGCCGGTCTGGGCCGCGTTCGCCGACCTGATGTCGGTGCTGGTGGGCGCGTTCGTGCTGATTCTGGCGGGCGTCATCGGCTTGCAGCTCGAACTGTCGGTGCGCCTCGAAGACCAGGTGAAGCAGCGGCAAATCGAGGCGCAGCGGCGCAAGACGCTCGAGGAGGCCCTCGCCGGCCCGCTCGCGGCGGGACGGGTGACGCTCGTGAACGGCCGCATCGGCATCAGCGGCAGCCTGCTGTTCGCGCTGAACTCCGATCAGCTGCAGCCGCAGGGCCGCGACCTGCTGAAGTCGCTGGCGGGCCCGCTCGTGGTCTATCTGCGCTCGCACGACGAGATTCTGATGGTGAGCGGTTTCACCGACGATCATCAGGTCCGCGCGGGCAACCGCAGTTTTGCCGACAATTGGGAGCTGTCCGCGCAACGCGCGCTGACCGTGACGCGCGCGCTGATCGAGGCGGGTGTTCCCGCTCAATCGGTATTCGCCGCGGCATTCGGATCGCAGCAGCCGGTGAGTTCGAACGCGGACGAAGCCGGGCGGGCGAAGAACCGCCGCGTCGAGATCGCGCCGGTGCCGAAGCGCTCCGCCGGATCGGCCGAGCAGCATGAGTAGCGACATGGACGGCGAAGGCGCCGCGCCCCAAACGATTGACGCCCGTGCAACGCTCGACGCGTGGCGAGCCAACCGTGCCGATCGCGTGAACCCCGCGCGCTTTCGCTTCATCGATGCGCTGGAGCGGCGCGCGGCAAACTATGACGGCGACGTGCGCCACGTGCTGGACGAAAAGCTGGCGACTTTGATCGCAGATTATGAGGCTGAGGTCCACCGCGCCGAGACTGATGCGGCGGCAGCCGCTTGCGAGCCTGCGTGCGGCACGCCTGCCGACGCGGGCAGCGTGCCGGCGCAATGCGCGCCGCGCCGCGGCGCACTGGCAGAATTGGTCGATCTGCTCGCGAGTCGCGCGAGGGCCGCGACAGCAACCACCGCCGCGCAAAACGAAGCGTCTGCCGCGCGCGACGCACTGTATCCGCATCGGCAGGATCGTTCGCCGGATTTGCCCGTGCTCGACTACTTCCGCGAAACGTGGTCGAAATTCAGCACCGAGAAGCAATTGCGGCAGTCCCTCGAACACGTGCCGGACAAAGCAGGCCCGCTCAATTCGAACAGCCTCATGCATCGCGCCCTCTCGCTGATGCGAGAACTATCTCCCGGTTACCTCCAGCAGTTTCTGTCGTACGCCGAGGCGCTGTCGTGGATGGAGCAACTGGCCGGCCCAGTCTCGGGTGTAGGCTCGGCGCCCCCACCCGTCGCGGAAATACCGCGCCCGGGCAGCGCGAAGAAGCGCGCGCGGGGTAAAGCACGCTGACGCTTACGGCGGAAAACCGTCGCCTGAACGCAACAGTCCGTTTGGTACCATGCAGCCTTTCCATGACAAGCCAACAGCGAACTGCAGCGTGACGCACCGATTCATGACGAACGTACGGGATTTCTGCAGCAAGTGGGTTGGCCACGTAGCCGGGTTGGCCGCGGCGTGCTTCCATCTCGCGGCGGCGCTGATCGGCTTCGTCGCGCAACTAGCGAAACCGGCGCTCGCCCGCGCCTGGTACCACGTGCGGCATCCGACCCGGCGCGGCGTGCTGCTCGCGCTTGCCACACCACCCGCGCTCGTCGTGCTTTATGTGCTCGTGCTGATTCCCTTCACGCCGAGCATCAGCGATATCCGCAAGGCGCGTGTCGATCGCCCGGCGCAGATCCTCTCGGCGGACGGCAAGCTGCTGGCCGAGTTCAAGCCGTCGAACCGCAAATGGGTGACGCTGAAGGAAATCTCGCCGCACATGGTCGATGCGCTGATCTCGACCGAGGATCATCGCTTTTATCAGCATCACGGTATCGATTGGAAGCGCACCGCGTCCGCGGCGCTGCACAACCTGCTCGGGGGCCATCGAGAAGGCGGCTCGACGATCACGCAGCAGCTCGCGCGCAATCTGTACCCCGACGAAGTGGGCCGCGCGCCCACGCTCACGCGCAAGATCAAGGAAGCGATCACCGCGGAAAAGATCGAGATGGCCTACAGCAAGGACCAGATTCTCGAGACCTATCTGAACACGGTGCCGTTCCTGTACAACGCGTACGGCGTCGAGATGGCGGCGCGCACCTACTTCGACAAATCCGCCGACGATCTGAACATCCTCGAGGCCGCGACGCTCACGGGCATGCTGAAGGGCAACAGCTACTACAACCCGGTGATCAACCCCGAGCGTGCGCTGCAGCGGCGCAACACGGTGCTCTCGCAGATGGTCAAGTACGGCAAGCTGTCGCCGGCCGCGTTCGAGAAGCTGAAGGTCAAGCCGCTCTCCGTCGATTTCGAGCGTCAGGTGGAAGCGCCCGGGCCCGCGCCGCATTTCGCGCAGCAGCTGCGCAAATGGCTGATCGGCTGGGCCGATGCGAACGGCTACAACATCTACTCGGACGGCCTTATCGTCCATACGACGATCGATTCGCGCCTGCAGGCGATGGCGAACGCGGCGGTCAAGCTGCAAGGCAATCAGTTGCAGTCGATGGCGAACGCACAATGGAGCGGCCGCGCGGGATGCTCGCCGTCGAACGATCTGTTCAAGACGTTCATGCGCGAATCGCCCGAGTATCGCAGCGCGCTCGCCGCCGGCCAGAGCGATGCCGACACGCTGAAGCAGCTCGGCACCGACCGCGATTTCATGCACAAGCTTTGTCACGACAAGACCGAGGTCGAGGCGGGCTTTCTCGCCATCGATCCGCGCAACGGGCAGATCAAGGCCTGGGTAGGCAGCCGCGATTTCACCGACGAGCCGTTCGATCACGTGCAGCAAGCGCGCCGCCAGCCGGGCTCGACGTTCAAGCCGTTCGTGTACGGCGCGGCGTTCGCGGCCGGGGCGAAGCCGACCGATACGTTCATCGATCAGCCGATCGAGATTCCGCTCAAGGGCGGCGAAATCTGGCGTCCGAACGACGACGAGCCGCCGACCAATAAGCCGATGACGCTGCGCAATGCGCTTGCGTACTCGAACAACCGCGTCACCGCGCAACTGATCGAGCAGATCGGCCCGGATCGCGTCGCGCGTTTGGCTCGGAAGATGGGCGTGCGCGACAGCACGCTCGATCCGGTGCCCTCGCTCGCGCTCGGGACGAGCCCTGTGACGGTCAAGGAAATGGTGTCGGCCTACGCGACGATCGCTAACGACGGCGCGTATCTCGAGCCGCGCATGGTTACGAGCATCGACGACCGCAACGGCAACGTGCTCGCGCAGTTCGAGCCTGCGTCGCCGGAACAGGCGTTGCCGGTCGCGGCGGATCGCACGCTGATCGACGTGATGCGCGACGTCGTCAATCGCGGCACCGGTGCGAGCATCCGCTCGCGCTTCGGCATTCGCGCGGACGTGGCGGGCAAGACGGGCACGACTCAGGACAATGCCGACGGCTGGTTCATCCTGATGCAGCCGCAACTCGTGGCCGGCGCGTGGGTCGGCTTCGACGACGGCCGCGTGACGCTCGGCAACAATCATTTGAGCGAGGGCGCGCACACGGCGTTGCCGATCGTCGGCGATTTCTTTCAGCGTGCGCTGCACGCGCGGCTGATCGATTCGCGCGTGCGCTTCGATACCGAGGTACAGCCGAGCGAGTTCGAGGTGTTCCGCGACAAGCTGCGCGCGTGGATGGCGTGGTTGTCCGGGTCGAAGCCGCAAGCACCGGCCGCGCCAGCGCCGGTGCATCATGCGCCGCCGGTCGTGAAACCGGTCGCGCCGTCCTCGGCGCCATCGCCTGCGCCAGCTCCCTCTCCGGCAGCGCCGACCTCCACAGTCGCGCCGGGTTCGTCGGGGTTGCCGCCTTCACCGTCCCAGCCTCCGGCACCCTTGCCTGCCTCCGAACCACCGCTGATCGGGGTGCCGGCTAGCGGTGCGCCGACTGCCCCGTCCGGGACTGCGACGCCAGGCGCGACGGGCGGCGCGGCGCCGCAGCTTGCGCCGACCATCCTGCCGCCGGGTTCGGGCGAGTTGCCGGCCACCGGTGCGCCGCACGGGACCGGCGGGTTCCCGCCGGCAGGCGCGGGATCGTCGCCGACCCCGACGCCCGACGTGCCGGAAACGGCGCCGTCGGGGGGCTCTTGATTGGTTGAGCCTTCGCCCGGCTGCCCCCGCTTTTAGGGGGCGCTTCACCTTCCGGCTAGGGTTGCAACGCTACAAAATATCTGCAATACGAGTATTTGCCCGATAGCTGCATTGCAGATAAAAGTAAAAAACTTCCACGGCCCCAAGCGAATTTCTCGCCGCCCTACTAGAATTGCTGCTTTGCGGGTAAACACCCCTTGATCACGGCAGTCGGCAATGCACCAGATTGAAGCAGCAAAGAACAAGACGGCCTGGGTCATCCTGGCTTTGGCGGTCGGCGGCTTCGCGATCGGCGTGACCGAATTCGCGACGATGAGCGTCTTGCCGCTATTCGCCCAAGGGCTCGGCATCAGTGCGCCGGTGGCGGGCCACGTGATCAGCGCTTACGCGTTGGGCGTGGTGGTCGGCGCACCGGCACTCGCCGTGCTCGGCGCGCGGCTCGACCGCCGCGATCTGCTGATTGCCTTGATGGCATTGTTCGTCGTAGGCAATACGCTGAGCGCGCTCGCGCCGAGCTATCACTGGATGCTCCTGTTCCGTTTCATCAGCGGATTGCCGCATGGGGCCTATTTCGGCGTGGCGGCACTCGTCGCGACCTCGCTCGTGCCAGCGAACCGCCGCACCGCGGTCGTAGGCCGCGTGTTCCTCGGGCTCACGTTCGCCACGATCGTCGGCGTGCCGTTCGCGAACTGGCTCGGCCATGCCCTCGGCTGGCGCTGGAGTTTCGGCTTCGCGGCGTTGATGGGCGCGGTCACGATGACGTGTGTGCGGCTGTGGGCACCGTCGACTCCACCAGCAGCCGATGCGAGCCCGCTGCGCGAACTGAACGCGCTCAAGCGCACGCAGGTCTGGTACACGCTCGGCATCGGCGCAATCGGTTTCGGCGGCCTGTTCGCGGTCTATACGTATCTAGCGAACGTGCTCACGTCCGTCACGCATGCCTCGGTGGGCGCCTCGTCGCTCGTGCTCAGTGTCTTCGGCATCGGAATGACGATCGGCAACGTCGTCGTGCCGATGTTCGCGGATCGCGCGGTGATGCGCACGGCCGGGCTCCTGCTCGTCTGGAGTGCGCTGACGCTGCTCGCCTTTCCGCTCGCGGCCCCCAACATCTGGACGATCTCGGCGGACGTCTTCTTGATCGGCGTGGGCGGCTCGCTCGGCACCGTGCTGCAGATCCGCTTGATGGATGTCGCCGAAGATGCGCAAAGCCTGGCCGCCGCGCTCAATCATTCGGCGTTCAACACGGCCAATGCACTGGGGCCGTTTCTCGGTGGCCTCGCGATCGCGGGCGGATTCGGCTGGACTTCTCCGGGATGGGTGGGCGCGCTGCTCGCCGTCGCCGGTCTAGGGATCTGGGCGATGGCGGGCGTGGCTCAGCGCAATGCCGATCGCAAGGCGGCGCTGTTGGAGCGCCGCTCCGCCTGAGAGGCATGGACGGCGACGCACCGAAATCCGCTCGAAACCGAGCGAACTCGCCCCTGCTCTATCCTCACTTTCCCCCACTATCGAGGCGCTCATGAGCGATACACAAACCCTTGCCAAGCTCGCGCAGGTGATCGGCGCGCAGCTCACCGCACAACAACTGGCGTATGCACAACTCGTCAAGCAACTCGAGGAGAAGGGTGTCCTCAGTGCCGACGAGGTAGCGAAGAACCTCGAGCTATCCGCGGCAATGATTCCATCGGAAACGCTCAATGCCGACGGGCTCGAGAAAGCGCTCTACCAGATCGCTGGAATGGTTCGCGCGGCAACGGCCAAGCCCGCTTCTCCGGACTCGCAATAGCTGGAGCTGGAGCTGGAGCTGGAGCTGGAGCTGGAGCTGGAGCTGGAGCTGGAGCCGAAGTTGGAATGAAGTCCGCGGCTGGGTGCCGCGGCACCGTATGCAGTGGGAATCGCCAGCGGGCCCGTGCTATTTCCACTTCGCGCCGAGCGCCTCCAACCCGGCTTTCTGCAGGTCTTCAGGCAGCATCACGACGCGAAACTCACAGTCGGCGTTGAACGTCAGAAACCACGGCTCAGCGAATGCGGGAATCTGCGACGGATCATCGAGGTTGACGACGAGGACAGCTCCGCGTCCTCTGCTTTGCTCAGTAAAATAGGCCGCTTCCGGTTTCATCGCATCGAGTATCTTCGCCATCACCTCCCCGATGGTGCCGTCGCGCACGAAAGCATTGAACGGCTCGTGGGGGATATGTACGTTCAGAAGCATGCGCATGGTCGTTCTCCTTGCGTAAGGCTTTAAAAGAACTCATCGAGCCTTCGAGCATAAGAGATCCACGTTGCCGCTTTAGTGGGCGCGGCAACACAGCGCGTCGATCGGTCCGGAAATTGCTGCGACGGCATCGCACAATCCTCTCGCGTGGAAAAATGCCTGAACAGCAGCGGGATCGAAGCGAGAACGCATCGCCTCACCACAATCCAAGCAGCGGCGCGCTCGTAATCGGCGCGCTAGGCGTCGTGTTCGGCGATATCGGCACGAGCCCCATCTATGCGTTGCGTCAAGCCGTCGTCGACGCGAATTCGATCGACGTGCAGCTCGTCATGGGCGCGCTGTCGATGATCGTTTGGGCCGTCGTGATCGTCGTCATGCTGAAGTACGCGTGGTATGTGATGCGCGCGGACAACGAAGGCGAAGGCGGGATCATCGCACTGACGGCCCTCGTCAGATCGGGCTACGAGGAGGCCGGGCGGAAGGTGCCGCAAGCGCTGCTGCTCGCGGGACTCTTCGGCGCCGCGATGTTTTATGGCGATTCGATCGTGACCCCAGCCGTATCCGTGTTGTCGGCCGTCGAAGGACTGAGCGAAATCAGCCCGTCTTTCGAGCCGTGGATCGTGCCGATCGCGGCAATCATCCTGACCGCGCTCTTTTCTTTCCAGCGGCGCGGCAGTTCGGTCGTCGGGCGAGCATTCGGTCCCGTGATGGCCGCATGGTTCCTATCCCTTGCCGCGATCGGGCTGTATCGGGTCGCCCAACATCCCGAAGTATTGCGCGCGCTGTCGCCCCGATGGGCCATTTCGCTGATGGCGGGCCATCCGCAATGGGCATTCACGATTCTCGCCGCTGTGATTCTCGCACTGACGGGAGCGGAAGCCCTGTACGCCGACGTCGGTCACTTCGGACGCCGCGCGATCCGCATCGCGCTCATCGTCATCGTGTTTCCGTCGATCATCATCGGTTACTTCGGGCAGGCGGCGACCCTATTGTTCGTGCCCGGCGCCGCTCGTCAGCCGTTCTTCCACGCGGCGCCATCGTGGGCGCTCATACCTAGCGTCATCATCGCGATGCTCGCGACGATCATCGCTTCGCAAGCCGTGATTTCCGGAGCGTTTTCGATGACGAGCCAGGCGATCGAACTGGGCTTTCTGCCGCGTTTGCGAGTGATCGAAACGTCCAAGGAGCAACGCGGGCAGGTGTATGCGCCCGCCGTCAACGTCATCCTGTTCGTTGCCGTGCTGTTTCTCGTGCTGACTTTTCGAAGCTCGTCGAAGCTGACTTCGGCTTACGGTATTGCAGTCGGCATCACGATGCTGATCACCACCATTCAAATGATCAGCGTGTCGCGCAACGTCTGGCATTGGCCCGGCTATCGCGTGGCGCTCGTGAGCGTACCGCTGCTCGTCGTCGACCTGATGCTGGTGTCCGCGAACGTTCCGAAGATCGTTTCCGGAGGCTGGTTTCCGATCGCCGTGGGGCTGGTCCTTTTCATCTTGATGTCGACCTGGAATCGCGGGCGCGAGATTGCCGCGACGAGCGCGAACGACGCCGATCCGCTCGATGCGTTTTTGCGCGACGCGCTGGCGGGCCCTGACCGTCCGGCGCGCGTGCCCGGCACGGCCGTTTATCCGGGAAACGTATCGGGAATGACGCCGGCCGCATTCAAAAGCAACATCCGGCACAATCGCGTGCTGCACGAGACGACGATCTTCTTCGCCAACATATCGGAGTCCGCGCCGCGGATCGATGATAAAACACGCATCGACGTGCGAGACCTCGGCAACGGGTGCTTCGAGGTCATTGCGCATCATGGATTCGTCGAGCGTCCTAATTTGCCGCGGCTGCTCGAATCGCTGGCCGGACGATTCGACGGCTGGCGCTACGATCCTCGGCGCACCACGTTTTTCTTGCCGCGCGATGAAATGATCAATGAGCGTTCGCACGGCCGCATGATGCATTGGCGCGAAGCGCTCTTCGGACAGATGTCGTTTCATTCCACCCCCAGCGCCGAATACTATGGGCTTCGCGCGCAGGATGTCGTTGAATTGGGCGTGCAGGTCGCGCTTTAGATCTTCCCGTTACGCCGGCTGATCGATGCGACCGCACAGCACGCGATTCACCTGCGTCATCGCAGAATCCCCACTCGCGCCATAGACACGAAATTCCTGCAGTGAGCGTGGCCATCGGCGCGCTAGTGTTCGTGCTATCAGTGTTTGTGTTTGTGTTTGTCTTTGCCTTTGCGTGAGACAGAGCGCTGGCCGGCAGCCTTTGGCAAGCGCCGAGGATTGGCAAGGAGCTCGATCAGCCGTGTCTCGCATGCGGAATACGCATACCCACGCCGCTGCGAGACCATGAAGGTGAGCGGGCGCATGTGCCAAGCGCGCCTTTGGAGTTCGACAAGTGCTCCACTCGCGAGGTCTTCCGCCACCAGATGATGCGGCATGTGCCCCCAGCACAAGCTCCCCCTGAGCAGATCATGCTTCGCGCCGAGGTCATTCACCCGCCACTGGCGCTCACTGGCAACCCCCTGTTGGGTCTTTTCCGCATCGGGCTGATTGTCGGTTACGACGAGCTGGATGTGCCGGCCAAATTCCTCCCGCGGGATCGGCCCCGCGATTGCGGCCAGCGGATGCGATGGCGCACAGACAGTCACCATTTGCGCTTCGCATAAATGCTGCCTTTCTACGGTAGCGGGGCTCAGCTCCGGCACATCCATGATCGTCACCGCCAATCCACACGTGCCTTCAAGAACCAAACGCTCCCCGTCTGGCATGGTCGTCATACGCAGATTGATTGCAACCGTCGGAAAGTCCGACTGCAGGGTGCGCAGGCATTCAATCAGGTGCGCACGCGGAAAATAGGTATCCACGGCGATCGAGACCTGTGGGACCCCGGCTTCGGCAATCGAAACCGCGCGCATCTTCATTTCCTCGGTGCGTGAGATCACCCCACGAGCATCGGGCAGGAGGCTGCGGCCCGCGGCCGTCAGCGTCGCTTTGCGCGTGTTGCGCTCGAACAGCACCACATCAAAGGCACTCTCGAGCGCGTTGATCGCGTGACTGATCGCCGACGGTGCACGCTTCAGCTCCCGTGCAGCCCCCGAAAAACTTCCTTGGTCACATACGGCGACGAAAGCCCGGAGTTGATTGATGGTGACGTTGTCGAGCATGGATATCCAAAAAGTAGATGGTACTTATAGATATTTAGTCAATTGGCTTCATGAAGCAAGCGCTCCAGAATGGTGTTTGTCGCTTTTGTTTCGAAGGATGCATGACATGAACAGACTGAATGGAAAGACCGCCGTGATCACCGGCGGCGCTACCGGCATCGGCCGCGCAGCGGCAAAGCGCTTCATCGATGAGGGCGCCTTCGTCTTCATCTTCGGCCGCCGGCAGGAAGCGCTCGACGCCGCTCTGGCCAACCTTGGGCCCAATGCCCGCGCGGTAAAGGGCTCGGTCTCCGATCCGGCCGACCTCGACCGGCTCTATGCGGCGGTGAAATCCGAGCGCGGAACCCTCGACATCGTCTTCGCCAATGCCGGTGCGGGAAGCCAGCTGCCACTCGGCAAGATCACCGCCGAGCACATTGACGAAATCTTCGACACCAATGTGAAAGGTTCGATCTTCACGGTCCAGAAGGCGCTACCGCTGATGGGCAAGGGCGGTTCGATCATCTTGACCGGATCGAGCGCCGGCACCACGGGCGCCCCGGCGTTCAGCGCCTATAGCGCCAGCAAGGCAGCGGTGCGCAACCTCGCGCGGACCTGGGCGGAGGACCTGAAGGGCACCGGCATTCGGGTGAACGTGCTGTCGCCCGGGCCGACGGCAACCGAACTCGCGGTGGAAGCGCTAGGCGAGGAAGGCATGAAGGTCTTCGCCTCGCTCAATCCGCTCAAGCGCATGGCCGATCCGGCGGAGATCGGCGCTGTGGCTGCCTTTCTCGCATCGCCGGACAGCAGCTTCATGACCGCCAGCGAGGTCGCCGTCGACGGCGGCCTAGCGCAAATCTGACGCGCTACGCCCTGCCGGTCGCTCCATTCGACATCCGGAGCCCGCGGGGCGTGGTCAACCTAAGGAGAATTCGTCGATGTGACCAATGCCTACGGCGTGCCGCCCGAGGAACTGGGCGGACAACCTTCGGCCAAGTTCGTCGCGCGGGCCTTCACCGGCGGAAAGCTGGTTAAAGGCTTCAATCATTTGGCCGCCGCGGTCCTTGCCCAAGACCCAGCCGTTCATGGCGGCAGGAGAGTCGTGTTCCTGACGAGCGACGATGACAACGCAGCAGCGGAGATCGGTGCGCTTGCGGAAGATCTCGGTTTCTCGCCGATCAAGCTTGGCGGGCTTGGGGAAGGTGGACTGCTTGTGCAGGGGTGCGGAAAAAGCTGGGGTCAACTGATCTTCAAAGACTTGGTCAAGTTCGATTGATGAACTTCCACTGTCGATATATCGGCGTCCGCGCCGCGGATCGGCGATGAAACGCGCATCGACGTGCGAGACCTCGGCGGCGGGGGCGTCTAGGTGCTGTTGCGTTCGACGCGTTCACGCTTTTCGATCCGCGGCCCGTTGGGGAGCTTGCAGAACAGCTATTTCCAAGCAAGGGGAAGGAACTGATTGTTGCCTGGCGCACCCGGCAATTCGAGTACACGTGGCTCCGTACGTTGACGCGAACCTATGTCGACTTCTGGCACGTTACGGAGGATGCGCTTCGCTTTGCGGCTCAATTCGTCAAGCTCAATCTGACGCCGGAAAAAAGCGATCGCTTGATGCAGGCATGGCTTGGCGTCAAGGCGTGGCCCGATGCGCTCCCAGCGCTTACGGACATGAAACAGCAGGGTCTTCGTCTCGCTATTCTCGCGAATCCCACGACGACGATGTTGGACGCCTGGATCGCGAATTCGCAACTCGAAGGGCTATTTGAACCGCCCCATCGCTGTACCGAGCGCGCAGCGTGCACGGATGGCCGAGGATGTCGCCCTGCCGCAGCGTGATGCTTCGCTCGATCTCGAGGCAAGCTCGCCAACGACTTGACGCCTAGGACTGATCGACATCGGTTCGCCCCCCACCTACTCGACCAAACTCACCTGCAACGCGCGTTGATCGACTCGCCCATGATCGTCGATCGCCCGCACGTTGTAATTACCCGCAGCGCCCGGTTTCCAATACAGCGCGGTGCCGGGAGCACTCCGTCCCACATACGCATCGTTGACGAACCAGTACAGTGCGTGCGCGTCCGCATCCGTCGTCGCGCTGAACGCGATCCGCTGCTTGTCCGGCTGCGTGAGCCGCATCGTATAAACGCTGCCGAACACCGGCGACGTAATTTGCGGCGGACTGCCGTCCGGCGTGCCGGCATTGCGGCATTCCGGATTGACCGGCGGCTTGCGGCGCGGAATCCCCGCTTGCGCGAACACCTGCTGCAGATCCGATGACCAGAACTCGTACACCTCTTCGTGCGTGTGCTTGCCTTCATAAGGAGGACACGCAGGCAAGCCAGTCGCATCGTCGATCACCAAAGGACGATGCACATTGCTCACGCGAATCGGCGACTTGCCCGGAATGAACCAGGTCCATCCGCGTTGCGGGCACCACTGGTTCGGCAAATCCCCGCTCGCCAGACAGATCTGCACGCGTTTGAGATTCTTAGGTTTAGGCCGCGGCGGTTCGGCCAGTTGCGGAAACTCGGCTTCAAGCCCATCGACGATCTGAAAGAACAGCGGCGCCCCCGCCTCCACGCCGACGAAGGCCGGATTGCCGGTGCTATCGAAGTTGCCGACCCACACCACGAGCACGTACGGACCGAATACGCCGGCCGTCCACGCATCGCGAAACGCCCAAGACGTACCCGTCTTCCAATACACGGGCAAATGCGACGGCTGCGCGCCGGTGGTCTCGTCCGGCCGCAGATGCTGCCGCAGAATGTCCATGACCATAAAACTGGCCTCGTCGCTCAGCAGGCGAATACCGCGCGAGCGCGGATCGCTCGCGCGCAGCCGCAACGGTTCGAGCAAGCCGCGATTGGCCAGCATCGCATAGAGCGAAGCAAGCTCCTGCATCGACACTTCGCCCCCGCCCAACACCAGTGCGAGTCCATAGTGCTGCTCACTCGCCATATGGCCGATGCCCGCTTCCTGCAGGAACTGATAAAGATCGGGGTTATGCAACTGAGACGCGACCCACACGGCCGGCACGTTGCGGCTCCGGTTCAGCGCATCGGTCGCCGTGATAGGCCCAAGGAAGTGGCCGTCGAAATTCTCGGGCGCATAAGGCCCAAATGAAGTGGGCACGTCGCGCAGCACGGTTTGCGGATGCAGCACGCCCTGATCGAAACCCAGCCCATAGATGAACGGCTTGAGCGTCGACCCCGGCGAGCGCCGCGCCAACGTGCCGTTCACCTGCCCGTGGATCGGGCGATTGAAATAATCCGCCGAGCCCACCAGCGCCTTGATGCCCATGTCGCGCGTATCGACGAGTATGGCCGATGCATTGCGAATGCCGATGTTGTTATTGCGAGCCACGAAGCGCGTGACCTCACGCTCGAGAACGTGCTGAAGCCGCAGATCCAGCGTCGTTCGCACGCGCGATTCGTGGTCGGCGCCGTCCATCCGCAGCGCCGTCAGCACCTGATCGACCGCGTGCGGCGCTTCGAACGGCAGCGCCGACAGCGGCCGGATACTCAACGGCAGCGCGAACAAAGGCCGCAACGCAGCATCCCGCGGATGACTCACCAGCCAGCGCACGTAAAGGCGGTTGCGCGCGACGGTAAGCGCATGGTTGATCACGGTTTCGGTACCCGCGCCGGAGGCCTCTTTGGCAGGAACGCTCGGCAAACGATGGGTCGGGTCCTGCGGAATCACAGCCAGCGCCAGCGCCTCCGGCAAGCTCAGCGCGCCCACCGGACAGTTGAAATACGCAATGCTCGCCGCGCCCGCGCCTTCGACGTTGCGGCCATACGGCGCATCGTTCAGATAGGCCTCGAGAATCTGTTTCTTCGAATAGAACAGTTCCAACTGGACCGCGCGAGCCACTTGCTCGAGCTTGCCCCACGGCGTACGCGTACCGAGATGCCAGAGCGAGCGCGCGAGTTGCATGGTAATGGTCGACCCGCCCTGCGGATTGCCATGCCTCACATAAGTCACCCACGCGCCACGCGCAAGCCCGTAAGGATTGAATCCGGGGTGCCAGCGAAACCACCGATCTTCGTGCAACAGCACGGCATCGACGAGTTGCGGCGACATGTCCTCGAGCGGTACCCACAGGCGGAAGCGGTCGTCGCTCGCGAGGGTCAGGCGCAGCAGCCGGCCGCGGTCGTCATACACCGCCGTGGAAGACGGCTTCCAGTCGCGCAGCGGCGGATGCGGCCATAGGCGGCACGCAACCAGGACACCGACGACGAGCAGCGCGCCGACGAGCCAGTTCTGCAGGCGCCGGAGCCAATTGCCGCACGCCAGCAGTAAAGACCGTAAGGACCGGATTGAAACCACGATAAGGAAATAAGCGGAAGTGCGGAAGCGGAAACGGAAGCAGAGGCCCGCCGGGCGACACGTCATCGAGCACGAACGATAGACGTGTGACCCGGCGCGGAATTACTGTGGACGCTCCACTGTGAGCGTAGCGCCGCTCGGCGAGCGTGCCTGAATGCGGCGATCGTACATCGACTCGCCGAAGGCCGGCGGGACGATGTACTTGCCTGCGTTTCCGGCCCGGATGCGATACACGAACTCCTTCACGTCAGGCGTCGCGGTGCCGTAAATCACGACGCGATCTTCTCGAATGTCCGCATACTCGGGCTGCCACGTCGAGGTCGACAAGCCGATCGGCGAACGCCACTGCGGGCTCTGCGCGCCGCTACTTCCGTTGTCGCCGTCTTGGTTCGACTGGTCGCCGGACTGATCGGCCGACTGGTCGCCCTGCCCACCCTGTCCGTTACCGCTGTCGTCCGATGGGCTCGGGGCCGGCGGCGGCTCGATCACCGGGTCAAAGCCACCCGGCAGCAGATCGACGATCGCGACATTGCCCACGGCCTGCTCCCCCGTCGCGCGAATCTTGACGTGGACCTCGATCTCCTCGCCGACCGTGATCTTGTCGAGCGGCTTGCCGTTGGCATCCGTGTAGTCGCGCACGATCTCGAGGCCATCCTTGATCGCCTTGTCGGGCACGCCGCGGTCGTAGCCCGACTGGCTCGTCACCCGCCATGCCGGCATGCCGCTGCCGTTCACGAACCGCAGCTTCGCCGCCGCCGCGCTCCAGCTACCGGATTGCAGCAAGTTGGCCTGCAACGACGAGATCGGCTTGACGCTGCCGTCCGCATGCACCTCGTCGATTGCAAGCTTGTCCAAACCGGTCGCGTTCAAGCTTGCATAGGCATCGAGCGCGAGCACCGTCATCGACGCGGACAACGTATTGAACTCGTTGCGCGAGAGCGGCCCGGCGATGTTTTCCATGACCTGAGGCGACAGCGCCTTGGCACGATCGGGGAAATACTTCGCCAGCAGATAGAGCACGCTCGCATCGCGCGTCAACGGATCGCTGTAGTAGCCGTAGACGAAGTTCTTGTCGTCCTGCTTGCCTTCGAGCGCGCGCTGCGGCCCGGCAATCAGCGTCGTGGCTTCCTTGTCCTGCTGCAGCAACTCGTAGGCCGCCGCGAGCCACGCCGCCGCGAGGTCGTTCTTCCAGTCGTTCGGGAACGCCTGCTGCAGGCGCTTCTGCACCGCAGCCAGATCGTTCGTCGTCACGTTCCCCTCGCGCGTCAGCAGATAGACCGCATAGGCCCGCTGGCGCAGCTCGTCGAGCGTATCCAAACTGTCGTCGCTCGCCAGGTGATGCAGATACTGGTTGCCCGCGTCGAGCATGTCCTTCGGCACCGCCACGCCGCGGTCGCGCGCTTCCAGCAGGAAGTGCATCGCGTAGGCGGAAATGAACGGATCCGCATCGGGCGTGGCCGTCCATACGCCGAAACCGCCGTCGCTGTTCTGCCGCGAACGCAGCACGTCGAGCATCTGCGCGAGCGCCTGATCGTTGCTCTGCGTTGCGGCGCCGCCCGCCGGCTGCAACGCACGCGTGAGCGCCGGAACCGCCGGCCACTTCGTGGCAATCAGTCTCGGCATCGCCTCGCTGACAAGCTGCTCGCTGCAGTAGTTCTGCGCGTTGACGAGCCACGACGTCAGCCCTTGCGACAGCACCACCGGTATGGTCGAGAAATTCGCATCGCGCGAAGCATACGCGTCGTACATCGAGCGCAATCCCGACACGTCCGCGTTGCTGTTCGCGCCCACCCGCGCAATATCCACCTGCGTGCGATACGCGGCGGCAGGACGCACGGACAGGTCAATGCTCTGCGTCGCCGACTTGCCGCCATAGCGGGCGCTGAAGGTCAAAGTGCCCGACCCGAGCGTGCCCGTCGCCTTGACGTGGAACAACGCCGCTCCTTCGCGCATCGATGCCAGATTCAACTGCTGCGAAGCATTGCCGATCACCTGCAACTGCGGGCCGGTCTTCAAAGCCACCGTCACCGGGATCGGCTTGTCGCCTTGGCCTGTCAGGTTGTTGGCCACGCCAACGCTGACCTCGGCTTCGTCGCCGGGCGCGAGCGTGGTCGGCACGTTCGGCGACAGCACGAAATCACCCCGCACCGTGGTGCTCGACGTGACCGTGCCCACCTGGTCCGGCGACACCGCCACCGCCATCACCCGCAGCTTCCCGTTGAAGTAGTCCGGTACCGTATAGGTAACGTCCTTCTCGCCGTCGACATCGACGATGCCGGACCAGTACACCACCGGCTTGTCGCGTTTGCGCTTGAACGGATTGAGCTGGCTGCCGATCGCGTCGTCCGCATCGCCGCCCGGCGCCGCCATCTGCATCAGCTTTTCGAACTCGGGCAAAATCAGATCGAGGATCTGCGACGTCCCCACTTCAAGCATGCGCTTGCGGAAGAAGTACTGCAGCGGATCGCCCAGCTTGTAGCGCCCCACCTGCAGGATGCCTTCGTCGACGGCGAACACCACCGCCTTCGTCGGATGCGCGGCGTGCAGCTTGAACGTCACCGTCTGCCCCGGCTTCACGAGGGGCGGCGCATCGAGCGTCAGCGCATTGCGCCGCGCGTCCATGCTCACCGAGAACGGCACGACGCCGTAGCTCAGCGGGCTCATGAAAACCTCGTCGGACGACGGGTCGCGAATGTACTGCACGTTGATGTAGCCGTTGCCTTCGAAGCCGGCCGGCACCGTGATGTGCTGAACGGAACTCGTCGTATCGGAATGGAACCATGCGTGCGCGTACACCTTGTCGCGCTCGATCGTGATCAGGCCGCTGCCCGCATAGGGTGCGCGGATCGCGATCTCCACCGGTTCGCCCGGCGCGTAGTCGTGCTTGCTCAGGTTGATCTGCAATTCGGCGTTGCGATCCAGCGAACGGGAGACGTTCGCATCGCCCGCCACCGAGTATTCGACGCGGTTCACTTCCGTGCGGTCCGCGCGGCGGATCACCACTGCGTAGTTGCCCGGCTTGTCGGTCGGCAGTGTGTATTGAAGCCCCGCGGCCGGGATCGTCAGCGGATTCTCGCTGATGGGGATTTCCTTCAGGCGCGAGTCGTACTTGTAGACGCCCGAATCCTGCTTGGTCAGCACCGAGACATAGCGGCGCTCAACAAGCTGCGCCGTCAGGCCCTTCAGTTCCATCGCCTTGGCCTGCGGATCGATCGCCACGAAGCGAACGGTGCGCGGGCTGCCGCGCTGCACGTAGGACAGATCGTCGATCGATTTGTAGCCGACGAGCCAGTCGTCGTTGGACACGAGCGTCTGCGCGCTCGCCGCCACGCTGCGCCCACCCTCGGGCTCATAGGCCTTCGCCAGGAAATACAACTGGTAGGTCGCGTCCGCGTACTTCTTCAGATCGAGATCGAACTGGGCGTGGCCCTTCTCGTCGGTCTTGCCGTCTTGCAGGTTGGTCGTATAGCCCTCCTGCGCGCGCCGGACGTCGAAGAAGTGATAGTCCTGCCAGCTATGGAATTGCGGCCACACGGGGCGCAGCGTCAGCGACGCCTCGACGCGCCGGTCCGCCGCGGGCGTGCCGAACAGGTTCTGTGCATCGACGATGCCCGTCAGCTGATCGGGTTTGACCCAGCCTTCGGCCACTTGCTGCGACAGCTTCGCCTCGACCTTCATGCGATCCGGCAGAAACTCCTTCACCTGTACCGTGGTCGAGCCGATCGGCGCATCGGTCTTGCCGTTCTTGACGATGTAGAGATTGACCGTCCACGTGCCCGTCGGCGCCGTCTCCGACGGCGTATACGACACTTCGCTGAAACCGGAATCGTCGACCGAGACCGGCATGCGCTTGACCGTGATGCCGCGCGGATCCACGACTTCCGCCTGCAGCGGCACGCCCGACGGGCTGCGCGACCAGCTTGCCGCGCGAACGATCAGGCCGATATGGAACAGATCGCCCGGGCGATAAATGCCGCGGTCCGAGAACAGATACGCGGACAGTTGGCCCTCGCTCGTCGGATTGCGCTCGCCGCCCACGTCGAAGCGCGAGAAGTCGAGCTGGCGATCTTGGCCGCCCACGGGCAGGAACGACAGGTCGTCGTCCTTCTTCACCACGTACAGCATCGGTTTCTTCTCGTGGTCCAAGCCCTTGAACGTCGGGAAATGCACGACCCCGTCGGCCGTCGTGTCCTGCGTGTAAAGGGTCTGGCCGTTCAGCGCGAGCACCGATACCGTCGCGCCGCCTACCGGCTGCCCGGTATGGATCGACTGCACGAACACGTCCTGGCTGCCGTCGAGCGCGCGCTTGACCAGCATGCCGAGATCCGTCACGACGATCATGCGGGTGTCGGTGGGCGATGCGTCGTTGTCGTTGCTGTCGCCGTTGCTCGCGTCGTCGCCGCCGTTGTTGCCGTCGTCGGCGTTGTCGTTGCCATTACCGTCAGCAGCAGCCTGTGCCGCCTTGTCGGCCTTTTTCTTTTCCGCGACCGGATCGTAGGCCGACAAATGCAGCAGGAATACACCGCGTTTCCCGTCCTTCAGATACTGGCCGAGATCCACGCCCTCGTAGTGCGCCTCGCCGGGGCCGGCCTTCGGGAACACGCGCTTGCTCTCGAAACGCTCGACGATATGATCTTCGCTGAAGTTATAGCCGAGGTCCGGCTGGGTATACGTGCCCTGATTGAAGCTCACCAAATGCTGCAGTTGATCCGGCAGCACGCGGCCAATCTCCAGCTTCATGCCCGGCAAGTTGCGCGACACGACCGAAATCCGCTTGCTGCCGCTCATCGACAGCAGCGAGCCGTCCGCCATGAAACGCAACAGCTTCGGATAGTCGGGCACGGTGAAAGTCTGAACCGTGGACTTGCCGAGCACGTAGCCGCCGAACGACTTCAGACCGGACGCAATCCGCACGTAAACGCGCTGTCCCGGATCCGCGTGGAACTTGAAGCTCTGCAGTTCGGCGAATTCGTTCTCGGTCGGGACAAGTTCGAGGCTGAGCGGTTTCGATTGCCGCAGCACGGTTTCGCTGACGTCCGCCGTATCCCATTCGTAGGGCGGATCATCGTCGTTTTGATCGACGCCCGGCTTTCGCTTCGGCAGCACCCACGCTTTGATCACATTGCCAAGATCGCTGCCGCGCACCGCGCCGCTGATCTCGGTGACGAGCACCTGTTCCGGCTCGTAGTGGTCGTTGTCGACGAGCGTCGGGCTCACGCTTTTCACCGAGAGGCTGTACAGACCCGGCACGCGCACCACCGACGTCAACGGATCCTTGGTGCCCGCGCCGCCGCGCGAACTGCGTACGCCGCTATCGAGCGTCAGTTGCACCGAGCCGTCGTCTCGGGGCAGGTCGAGCGGCTGCGAATGGACCCATGCGGTCAGCTTCGTGGCGTCGTAAACCACGGAAAACTTCAACGGTGTATTGAACTTGCCGTCGGTTCCCGCCATTGCGAGGGAGATTCGCTTTTCGAACTGCGCCGTGTCGACCGGGTAGTTGAAGCGCACCGGCATGATGGTTTTCTTCGCCGTGGCGTTCTGCGGATCCTGATAGAACTCCGCGTCGGCCGCCTGCGCGATGAACGGCGCGGTATCGAAAGCGATATGATCGTCCGCCATCAGTACATGGGGCGCGAAAGCCTGCTTTACGTCGAAGTTCACTTCGAAATGCGTGCCGATGGGCCAATCGGCAGCGGGCATGAAGCGCAGCGTGCGATCGTCCGCCCAAGTCCATTCGCCCTTCAACGCGGGCTTCATGACGATGCCTTTGGTGACCGTCTTGCCCACCAATTCGATCGGCGCGCCCGAGTGCGAGAGATCGATTTCCAGCGGATGAATCGTGATCTTCGGGGTGCCGTCCGACTGCACGTAGCTCGTGACGGGCGGTGCTTTGACCTGGAAGGTGATGCGCTCGGGCTCGGGCGCCTTCGGACGATGCACGTACCAGTACCCGCCGCCCCATGCCGCCGCGACGAGCGCCACCGCGGCCAGCGTGCCGAACGCGAATTGCCGCGGCCGGCGGCGGATCGCGGCGCCCGTGGCCGGAGCCCATGCCGGCGCGGACCAAGAAACGGTGCCGAATATCGGACGCAGGACGAGCGCCAGGAAGCGGAGCAAGCCGCGCGCGACGCGCAGCGGCAGAAGAAGCAGATATCTCAGGAGGCCCATGCTTTTCATCTCGGGGATAAGCGCACAGCCCCTTACCCTCGATTCTTTTAACGTTTGTTATTACCGTCGAATTCGTCCGCGTGCTGCCACCCCTGGCACACGCCCCTTTTGCCGCAAAGCATTGGCGGCTCTACGTTTGCGCCTCTCAACGCGCGCGCGATGCCATTGGAAATAGATAGAGCGGGATAAAACTCGTCGGGATCATGCCATATAAGGCATGACTAGAACAAGCGCGAGATCCGGATTGTTTATTTGCGTTGCGATAGGGGTTAAAAAGCCTTCATTCGGAAGCCTCATCCGAGCGAATGAGCTTGGCACCGAATAGGCGCGAGCGCGCCGCTTGGCTCTTCAACGCATTTTCGAGGTTGCGTTGTGCGATCCTTGAATGCTCGCGCATCAACGCTTCCGCACGCCCCCCTTCGCGGCGCTCGATTGCATCGAGCACCGCGCGATGCTGCGCCTGCGCCACGACCAGCACTTGATAGGCATCGCGCGCGACCGACTGTACCTCGACGAATCCGCTCGGCGACGCGAACGGCAATGCCATCGCCTTGGCAAGTTGGCGCTCGACGACGCTGCTGTTGCAGGCCGATGCGAGCAAACGATGAAACCGCTCGTTGACTTCGACGTAACGCGAAAACTTCGCCTCGCCCAGCTTCGGCGAAGCGAGCAGTGCGTCGATTTCGTCCACGCATTCGTACAGCTCGGTCATCAAGGGCTGCGCTACGCCCCGTTCGGCGGCAAGCCGCGCCGCCATCCCCTCCAGCGTGCCGCGCAACTCGATTGCGTCGTAGATTTCGGCGCTGCTGAACGAGCGTACGGAATAGCCGCCCGACGGCACGGCATCGAGCAGCCCTTCGTCCTGCAGCCGCATGAGCGCGGCGCGCACCGGTGTGCGCGACATGCCGAGGCGGTCCACGGCCCAAAGTTCGGTGATACGCGCGCCCGGCGCAACCTCGCCCGCGAGAATCAGCTCGCGCAGCCCCAGTTGCGCCTTGACCGTTTGCGACGCACCGGACGATGCGGCCGCATCGTTCGACGTTCCGTCGAATGACTCCATCCCAATCCTCTTGCTTATCTTTTGCTCCGCGCTCGCCTTGCTGTCTTTATAGATCCAGCACGAGCATCGGCGATTTCGACCGTGAGCAGCACGGCAAAAACTGATCGTTGGCCGCCTTCTCTTCGTCCATCAAATAGACGTCGCGATGATCGGGCTCGCCCGACAACACTCGCGTCAGACACGTGCCACAGACGCCTTGCTCGCATGAAGTCGGCACGTCGATGCCTGCCTGTGCGAGCGCCGCGACCACGGTCACGCCAGGCGCGACATCGATCACTTTGCCGGTGCTGGACAGCTTTACCTGAAACGCCCCACCGCCCTCTTGCGTGGGCGTCGCGGCGAAGAACTCGCGGTGCACATTCGCATCGTCCCAGCCCGCGGCTTTGGCAGCATCCATCGCAGCGGCGATGAAACCCGACGGGCCGCAGACATACAGATGGGTATCGGCACGAACTTGCGCGAGCAATACGTCGAGCCGCAACCGCTCGCCATCTCCAGCGTCATCGAAGTATAGATGAACCCGATCCGAAAACCGCGGCTCGGCGAGCCGATCGCGGAACGCGGTACGTGCAGCGCTGCGCGTGCAATAGTGCATCTCGAACGATGCACCATCACGATCGAGGGCCTCGGCCATCGATATGATCGGTGTCACACCGATGCCGCCGGCCAGCAGCAGAGAATGCCGCGCCTGCGCGTGCAGCGGAAAGTGATTCTTCGGCTCGCCGACTTCGAGCAAGCCACCCTCCTCCAGGGCATGCATTGCAACCGATCCGCCGCGCGAGTCGGCATCGCGCAGCACGGCGATCAAATAGCGATGCGATTCGCGCGGATCGTTGCAAAGCGAATACTGCCGCACGAGCCCATCGCGAAGCACGACGTCGATATGCGCGCCGGCCGAGAATGCGGGCAGCGCCCCACCGTCGGGCCGGACGAGCTCGAACGCGCAGATATCGGTGGCCACGGCGAATTTTCGGGCGATTTTGACTTGCATGGTCGATCTCACGAAGCGGCGCCGAGGGCCGGTTGGGTTTCCGTCATCAGGCGATCGAGCACCCGGCGCGACTGCACGCCGCCGGCATCGATGTTCAGCTTCAGGAGATTGCGCTCCGGATAATCGAGCAGATTGCGCTGCTGCGCCTCGAGCATGGCGAGGTCTTCGGAAAAAATCTTTCCTTGGCCTTCTCGGATCGTCTCCGTGAGTTCGACATCGCCGGGACGAAAATTGCGCGCCATGCCCCAGAAATACCAGATCGACGTCTCGGTCTCGGGCGTGATGAAATCGACGACGATGCTCGACGCCTTGTGCCGCGCATCGGCGTGATATCCACCGTGGCCCGCATGGGCGACGCCGACCTCGATCATCACGTGGCTCGGCGGCGTGAAGCGGCAGATCTGCCAGCGATCGCAAGGGACGTCGTCCGCCAGCGCGTTGCCGCGCAGCGCCGCGGCCCAAAACGGCGGCGGCATGATGTTCTCCATGAAGCGGCTCGTCACGACGGTGTCGCCTTCGATCTTCGTCTGCGGAGCGGACTCTTCGATCTCCGCCTGCCCGATGCTCGACGCGTGGACGTAAGTCTCGTGCGTGAGGTCCATCAGGTTGTCGATCATGAGCCGATAGTCGCACGCTATGTGATACAGCCCGCCGCCGTACGCCCATTCCGGATTGTCGGCCCATTCGAGCGGATGAATCGTTTCAGGGTCGGCAAGCGCCGCATCCCCCGGCCAGACCCAAATGAAACCGTAGCGCTCGACAGCCGGAAAACGGCGCGTCGCCGGGAAGCCGCCCACCCGCTGACAAGGCATCGACGCGCACTTGCCCTGAACGTCGACCGTGAGGCCGTGATAGCCGCACACCAACTGGCCGTCGCGGACGAAACCTAACGAGAGCGGCGCGCCGCGATGAGGGCAGAAATCCTCGAGCGCCGACACCACGCCATCCAACCCGCGAAAGAAAACCATGCGTTCGTTGCAAATTCGCCGGCCGAGCGGCTTTTCCGCGATCTCGTCCGGTGTGCATGCCACATACCAAGCATTCTTCAAGAACATCCATCGCCTCCCTAGTTGTATACAATAATCATCCGCAAGCGTGCCCGATGTAACATCACCAAACGCCTAACCCAGGAAAAAACACCGTTAATTTCCGAGTTTTCCGAGCGCATCATGCCGCCAGCGCGAGATCACATCTTGCCTTCAACGTCGATGATTGTATACATTGAAGCGAAGATTGCTAGCCCCGAAGGAAGTGTCTCGGGTAAACAACTAGGAATCGAACGGCCTCGATTGCGTCCCTATGATGGATAAGCGCCCATCTCGACAAAATCGATAGTCGGCATATTTGTTATGTGATATAACTTTTTACGGCAATCGAACCCACGCGGCAACGGCGCCATGCATGACATGTCGGCGTGAGTCGCGTACCGAGCACCAGCCGCCCCGGCGGCAACCAAGAACGATTTCAAACACGGAGACATCGGACATGACCGACATCCCACGCAATCCGCTCATCGATCAAGACGTCTGGACCGGCCGCTTGTTCGGCGGAGCGGAAGGAAGCTGGTATACAGCCGGCGAAACGCGCGACGTGACCGAGCCGGCGACGGGCGAACGACTCACGAACATCGGGCTGGCCCGTGCGGCGGACGTCGCGCGGGCCGCAAAAGCCGCTGCCGCGGCGCAACCGGCATGGGCCGCACTGCCCCCGCGCGACCGAGCCGCGATCATGCGCCGCGCGGCCGCGGCACTCGAGCGCAATCTCGAGCACACGGCGCACTATGTCGCCCGGGAGACGGGTGGCATCCCGGCCAAGGCACAGCTCGAAGTCGCGGAAGCCGCCACGCAACTTCATATCGCGGCAGGCCTGCCGTTACAGCCGCAGGGCCTGGTTCTTCCATCCACCGTTGGGCGCACAAGTTACGCGCGGCGCGTGCCGCATGGGGTTGTCGGCGTGATTTCGCCGTTCAACTTCCCGCTGATCCTGTCGATGCGCTCGGTCGCGCCGGCCCTCGCACTGGGTAACGCCGTCGTGCTCAAGCCCGATCCGCAAACGCCGGTCAGCGGCGGCTTTTTGATTGCCCGCGCGTTCGAAGAGGCGGGGTTGCCGCCCGGCGTGCTGCAGGTCGTCCCGGGCGATGCCGATGCAGGCGCGGCTGTTGTCGAGGCCCCTGAGGTCCGGATGATTGCGTTCACGGGCTCGACCGCCGCCGGCCGCAAGGTCGGCGAACTCGCCGGGCGATTGCTCAAGAAGGTATCGCTCGAACTCGGCGGCAAAAACACGTTGATCGTGCTCGACGATGCCGATCTCGACCTCGCCGCCAGCAACGCTGCATTCGGCGCGTTCTTCCACCAAGGACAGATCTGCATGGCGACGGGCCGAATCGTCGCGCATCGCAAGATCGCCGCCGAGTTGACCCGGCGCCTCGTCGAGAAAGCCACCACGTTGCCGATCGGAGACCCGGCCAGCGGCACGGTGGCCATCGGGCCGCTCATCAACGCGCGGCAGTTGCAGAACGTCGATTCGATCGTGCGCGCATCGGTTCAAGCCGGGGCCGTGCTCGAAGCCGGCGGCACCTACGAGCGGCTCTTCTACAAACCGACCGTGCTCTCGAACGTACGGCCAGGCATGCGCGCATTCGACGAGGAGATCTTCGGCCCCGTCGCCGTCGTCACGCCGTTCGACAGCGACGACGAAGCCGTCGAACTCGCGAACCGCACCGAGTACGGCTTGTCGTGCGCCGTCATCGGCACATCCTTGAACCGCGCGACGGCAATCGGCGATCGCCTCAAATGCGGCCTGCTGCACATCAACGGCCAGACGGTGGCCGACGAATGCGTGAACCCGTTCGGCGGACGCGGCGATTCCGGCAACGGCGGCAGCATGGGCGGTCCCGCCGATGCCGAGGAATACACGCAATGGCAATGGGTGACGGTCAAGGGCGCTGCGGAGCGCACGCCGTTTTAAGTCGCTCAGAACCGAGGTGGCGTCGGCGCGGGCGCCGCATTGCATTGCGTGCGCGCCGCCGCCGAAGCACTGCGGGCCTGGAACATCATTGACCGTGTCGATGGTCTTGGCGGTCTTAGTGGGATTGGAGACGAAACAATGAAGATCAAAGCAGCGGTGGCGCGCGAAAAAGGCGGCCCGCTTTCGATAGAGATGCTCGAACTCGAAGAACCGCGCGACGACGAAATCCTCGTGCGCGTCGTGGCCACCGGCGTCTGCCACACCGACGTCGTCGTGCGCGACGGTTTGCTGCCGACGCCGCATCCCGTCGTGCTCGGCCACGAAGGTGCCGGGATCGTCGAGCGTGTCGGCCGCAACGTGAGTAAAGTCGCCCCCGGCGACGCCGTCGTCATGACCTACGATTCGTGCGGCGGCTGCCCGGCCTGTGCCGCGCATGCGCAGAGCTATTGCCACGCGTTCTTCCCGCGCAATTTCTTTGCGACACGCGCGGACGGCACGAGCGCGATCTCGAAGGACGGCGAGCGAATTCATGGCCACTTCTTCGGGCAATCGTCATTCGCAACCCACGCGCTGTGCCACGAACGCAACATCGTCAAGGTGCCGGCCGACGCCCCGCTCGAGCTGCTCGGCCCGCTCGCCTGCGGCGTGCAGACGGGTGCCGGCGCCGTCATGAATGCGCTGCGTGTACCGGCCGGTGCTTCCTTCGCGGTATTCGGCACCGGTTCGGTCGGGCTGTCGGCCGTCATGGCCGCGCGCGTGGCCGGCGCCACGACGATCGTAGCGATCGATCTGCACGACGCACGGCTCGACTTCGCACGCAGCGTCGGTGCAACGCATACGCTGAACCCGGCGCGAGACGACGTCGTCGCGGCTTTGACGGCCCTGACCGGCTACGGCGTCGATTACACGCTCGATACGACAGGCAATGCGAAAGTCATTCGGCAGGCCGCCGACAGCCTGGCGCCGCATGGGACCTGCGGCATACTCGGCGCCTCGGCACCCGGTACGGAAATCGCGCTCGACGCGGTGCACTTCATGAGCGGCGGCCGGCGTGTGATGGGTATCGTCGAAGGCGAATCGACGCCCGACACGTTCATTCCGACACTGATCCGCCTGCATCAGTTGGGGATGTTTCCGTTCGATCGCATGGTGAAGTTCTACACCCTCGATCAAATCAACGAGGCGATCGCCGATTCGCTCGAAGGGAAGACGATCAAGCCGATCGTGAGGATGCAATAGGAGAAAGTAAGAGCAAGAGCAAAAACCCGCCGCGCAATGCATGATAGCGCGGCGGGTTTTTAGCGTCACGACAAATGGCCGGACGCTTCGACGTACAACTACGCCTGGATACGTTCAACGCGGGTTCAACGCGGCGCCATTCTCAACGCGCCGTCGAGCCGAATGACTTCGCCGTTGAGCGCGACATTGCCGACGATGTGCAATGCAAGGTTCGCGAACTCTTCGGGCTTGCCGAGCCGCTTCGGAAACGGAATCGATTGCGCAAGCGACTGCTGGGTTTCCTCCGGCAAGGCATAGAGCAAAGGCGTCAGAAACAGCCCCGGCGCGATCGTCACGACCCGCACGCCGAATTGCGCGAGATCGCGCGCGAGCGGCAGCGTCAGAGAAACGAGCCCACCCTTCGACGCCGCGTAGGCCGCCTGCCCGATCTGGCCGTCGTATGCCGCAACCGACGCCGTGCAGACGATGACGCCACGCTCGCCGTCGTCCAACGGTTCGGCACGCGTCATGCGCGCCGCCGCGAGCCGGATGACATTGAATGTGCCGAGCAGATTCACATTGATGATGCGCGCGAAGTCATCCTGCGGCATCGCGCTGCCATCGCGGCCGACGAGGCGCTTCGCGCCGCCGATACCCGCGCAATTGACGAGCATGCGCGCCGCGCCATGCGCGCGTTCGCCTGCATCCAGCGCGGCTTCGACCGACGCGGCATCCGTGATATCGCACTGCGCCGCCTGTGCCACGCCGTGCCCCAGTTCTTCCACGAGCGCATGCAGCGCGGCTTCGTTGATGTCGAGCAGCGTGACGCGTGCGCCCGCCGCTACCAATGCGCGTGCCGTCTGAGCGCCGAGTCCCGATGCGGCGCCCGTCACGAGCGCCGCTTGTCCTTTCGTTTGCATCGATTACTCCTTTGCTTGCGAGTCCGGATTGCTCGGCCAATCAAGCGGCCGACGTGGACGACGCGCCGCCCAACCCCAGCAACTTCACGGCGTTGTCCTTGAGCAGCAGCGGATGCACCTCGGGCTTGAACCCCGCCTTCTGAAAATCCTCCAACCAGCGGTCGGGGCGAATCAGCGGGAAGTCGGAGGCGAACAGCATGCGCTCTTTCAAAAGCGTGTTGGCGTATTGAACGAGCTGCGGCGGAAAGTACTTCGGCGACCATCCAGACAAATCGATATAGACGTTCGGCTTGTGCAGACAAATGGAGAGCGCCTCGTCCTGCCAAGGCCACGACGGATGCGCGATCACAACCTTCATATCGGGGAAATCGGCCGCCACGTCGTCGAGGTAGATCGGCTCCGAATACTTCAGGCGCAACCCGCCACCGCCAGGCATACCGCTGCCGATGCCCGAATGCCCGCTATGAAACACCGCCGGCAGCCCGTATTCGGCGATCACCTCGTAAAGCGGATACGCCATGCGATCGTTCGGGTAGAAACCCTGCACGGTCGGATGAAACTTGAAGCCGCGCACGCCGCACTCTTCGATCAAACGCCTAGCCTCGCGCACGCCCATCTTTCCTTTATGAGGATCGATGCTCGCAAAGGCGATCATGATGTCGCGGTTGTTCGCGGCGAACTCCGCGATCTCCTCGTTCGGAATCCGCCGGCGCCCCATCTGGCTCTCCGCATCGACCGTAAACATCACGAAGCCGATCTTGCGCTCGCGGTAGTACTCGATCGTCTCGGGAATCGTCGGACGCCGCCCCTGGCGCAGCACGGTCCCGAAATATTTGTCCGCGGCATCGTCGAATTCCTTGCCGAACAAGTCCGGCGGCTGACAGCACGACACTTCCGCATGCACGTGCGTATCGATCGCGATCAGATTGTCGATGTCCATACGCTTAGTTCCTTAATTAGTCATCCTAAATAGCTTGTTGACTCGTGGAGACTTCCCAACGGCGTCCTTCTAGCGTCGCGGCAACCAGATTCGCATCGCTGCGTCGCCGCGATGCAGCGCGTCGACAACGGCCGCGCGCTGCATCAGGACGGCACGCTGATTGATCGACCCCTTGTCCGTAATCTCGCCGGTTGCGAGCGAGGGCGGCGGATCGAGTAGCACCGCGCGCGCCACGCGATTCGCACTGCCCGTGCCTTCGGCGTAGAGCTTGTCGAGCATCTGCTGAAACGCCTCGATCACACGCGCATCGGCAAACACCTGCGCTGTTTCGGCATGCGGTGCCTGAGCCAGCGACCGGCAGGCCGGCAGATTCGGCACGATCAATACGCCGACTTCATTACGGTCATGGCCGGTGACGACGACATCTGCGACATAAGGGCTGCCCGCCGCGATCACGCGTTGCCGCAACGGCCCGACGCTGACCCAGGTTCCCGTGTTCAGCTTGAAATCTTCCGCCACGCGGCCGTCGAAGACGAACCCGCGGTTCAGATTCGCGGGATCGAGCCAGCGCACCGCATCGCCCGAGCGAAAGAACCCTTCGTCGTCGAATGCGTCCCGAGTCTGCTCAGGCGCGCGCCAGTACCCTGGCGTGACGTTCGGCCCGCGATACCGCACCTCGAGCTTGCGGCTCGCGCCCTCGCCGATCGGCACGAGCTTCAGTTCGATGCCCGGCAGCGGAACGCCGATCTGGCCGGCGCTCACCTCGGTCTCGGCGATCATGAGCGCGGACGGTGCCGTCTCGGTCATGCCAAGCCCGGTGTTCATCACGATCCGCTCACCGCAGTGCGTCATCGCGCTTGCATGCAGCCGATCCCAGACAGGCTGTTCGAGCGCCGCACCCGCGTAGAACTGCATGCGCAGCCGTGCGTAGAAGCGCTCGCGTAGCGCTGCGTCAGCCTCGAGCGCGCGCGCGATTTCTTCCCATCCCTTCGGCACGTTGAAGTAGACCGTCGGCGAGATCTCGCGCAAGTTGGCGAGCGTCGTAGCGATGCCGTCGGTGGTGGGCTTGCCGTCGTCGATGTAAAGCGTGCCGCCGTGAAACAGCGTGAGCCCGAAGTTCTGATTGCCGCCGAACGTGTGGTGCCAGGGGAGCCAATCCAGGAAGACGGGCGGCGCCTCGGCAAGAAACGGCCATGCCGCCGTCTCCATCACGAGATTGCTCGACCACATCCGGTTCGTATTGATCACCCCCTTCGGCATCTTGGTCGAGCCGGACGTGAAGAGGAACTTGACGATCGTGTCGCCGCTCGTCGCATCTCTTGCACGATCGATCGCTGCGGTCGGGCGCGTATCGAGCAACGCGGCAAGCGTCGTGCACTCGCGTCCTGCCGGAGCCGATTCGGCCACCGCGATCTCGATTCCCGCGGGCACGGCTTCGGCAATCGCCGCGGCGAAACGCCCGCCGTTATCCGCAAAAACGAGCCCTGGCGTAATGAGCGAGACGATGTGGCGCAGCTTGCCGAAGGTTTTGTCGAGCAGCGAATAGGCCGGTGAGATCGGCGCATACGGAACGCCCGCGCAGAGGCACCCAAGCGCAACGAGCGCATGCTCGATCGAGTTGCCCGACAGGATCGCCACGGGCCGCTCGGCATCGAGGCCACGTTCGAGCAACGCCTCGCCGATGCTGCGCGCCGCACGAGCCGCCTGCTCGTAGCTGAGGTGCTGCCATTGGCCGTCGGCACCGCGGCGCGCGATGAACGTGCGCTCGGGGGCGGCGGCCGCGTGCTCGAACAACCGATCGATCACGCGCTCGGGGTAGGCCGCGAGTTCGGTCGTCGACCGCACGCGCATGGTGCCGTCTCGGTTTTCCGTCACTTCGAGAGGACCGACGCCAAACTGCACGCGCCGATAGGGGTGGGCTGCCATCGAATGTCTCCTTCCATCTTGCCCCGACCGCGGCCTGATCGACCGTCTTGTCGAGCACGTTCACTTATGGGCGACGCCGCGGTGCATCACGTCACGCACACGCGCACGCACCAAGTACGAAACTATTTCGGCCACACCTTGGCCGTGCGGTGCTCCAGAAACGCGGCCAGACGATCTTGGGTTTGCGGATCGCTCAGTGCAACCGAAGCCATCAGCGATTCGGTCAGCAGCCCGTCCTGAATCGATTGATCGGCAATGCGCGGCAGCACCTGCGTGACCGCGTAGTTCGTCGTCGGCGAATTCTGGGCAATACGTTCGGCCAACTCGCGCGCCTTGGCGAGTCCCTCGCCGCTGCCGACGAGGTATTGAGCGATTCCTGCATCGTAGCCCTCGCGCGCATCGTAGACACGCCCGGTGAGCATCATGTCGGTCATGCGCGCAACGCCGATGAGCCGCGGCACCCGCACCGATGCCCCGCCGCCGACGAACAGCCCACGGCTGCCTTCGGGCAGGGCGAAGAACGCCGACGATTCCGCCACGCGCACATGGCAAGCCGAGGCGAGTTCAAGACCGCCGCCGATCGTCGCGCCTTTCAATACCGCGACGACGGGCGCCCGGCCGAACTGGATCTGCTCGAACGCAGCGTGCCACATCCGCGAATGATGCATCGCTTCGACCGTGCCGCGCTCGCGCATTTCGGAAAGATCGAGCCCCGCGCAAAAGTGTTCGCCTTCGGCATGCAGGACGATGGCGCGAACCGTGTCGGGCATCGTTTCAAAGGCCCGGCGCAATTCCGCGACGAGCGGATCGCTGATCGCGTTGCGTTTCGCGGGCCGGTTCAAGCAAACGAACGCCAGAGAGCCGGTGCGCTCGACCTTCAGGAATTCGTACGAGGGTTGCGTCATATCTACCACCAAGCGGTTATTCGTTAGCGACAGAAATAGTTATAACACATAACTAGATGACGCGGCAAACGATCTTGGACGGGAGTTTCGAAGCGTTTTGAAGCGTGACGAGCATGCCATCCGCACGCGGATGGCATGTTATGATCGTCAGGCATTTCCACGCACCTTTACTTTCCTCCTCCGATCACCTTTCCCCAACGCTCATGTCTTTGATGCTGCCCTCTTCCGGCGATGACGCGAGCGAGCAGGCGGATCAATCCGCGTTGCTCGATCTCGCCGGCTACAACATCCGGCGCGCCTATCTCGTCATCCAAGCGTTGTTCGACCAGGAGATGGAAAAACACGACTTGCGGCAGGCCGAGTTCTCCGTGCTGTCCATCGTCAGGGGAAACCCCGGCATCAATCAGCGTGCGCTAGCCGACGCGCTCGCGGTGGCGCCGCCGAACCTGGCGACCTTGCTGGACCGTCTGGAAGCGCGCGGCTTGGTGGCACGCCAGCGCAGCACCGAAGATAAACGCGTGCAGCACGTCGAGTTGACGACGCAAGGTGTGCGGCTCTATGGCCGCGCGCTGAAGGCAGCGGCCACCGCGGACTCGGAAGCGCTCCAACACCTGAGCGATGCCGAGCGCGAACAACTGAAAGCCCTGCTGCGCAAGATTTTCGTGAAGTGAATTCGCCGCGGCGGGCAATAGACGAATAGCCGCTCAGCGGTTCGCCGCCGGCAGCCCATCCGTCTTGTTGACGCTGCACATGACGATCAGCGCCGCACCCACGGGGCGCACATAGGCCATCTTATCGACGGGCAGCCGCGAAACGGGATGGAGGCTACGAAATTCGATCCATCCGCCGCCGCGGTCCGCGCGCTCGAACGTTTGTCGATTGAGCGCGTCGATGTCCACGCCGGGCGCAGCGACGGCCGGTTTGCCTGCCTTGGCCGGATCCGCTCCGAATGCGCGAAACATGCCGTTCCGATCGAGGACGATAACGAACAGATCGCGATCGATGAAGCCGCCGTCACGGCGATGAAAGCGCTCGGCCGCCGCCGCCAATCCCGCGCTTTCGAGCAGTTGCGCGGCTCGCTCGACAAGCGCTCTCGCCTCATCGGCGCAACCTTGACGCAGCTTCATCGCAATCACCGCGGCGCACAACTGCCGCGACTGCTGACGAAGCCGCTCGGCTGCATGCAATGAAGTTTCGACCATCCGCGCATTGCTGTGCGTAATGCGATCGAGTCCCTGCACCGATTCATCGATGCCACGCAGGCCATCGAGTTGCGCGGTGCTGGCAGCACAGATCAGACGCGCCTTCCCCGTGATTTCGCGCACGCCGGCGTCGACGGCCGTAAGCGCAACGGCCGCATCGCGGATCAGCCGCATGCCGACGCCGACCTCCCCCGTGGACCCTTCGATCAAGTGCTTCACTTCCGAAGCCGCACTCGCGCACCGTTGCGCCAGCGAGCGCACTTCGGCGGCCACGACTGCGAAACCGCGTCCGGCTTCGCCCGCACGCGCCGCCTCGACCGCTGCGTTCAAGGCGAGAATGTTCGTCTGAAACGCAATCCCATCGATGACATCGATGATGTCCGTCATCCTTCCTGAACGTTGAGAAAGCGCTTGCATGGCCTGCACGGCCGATTCCACCGTAGCTTTGCCGTCTTCGGCGGCCTCGCGTATCCGCTCCGTCAGCACGCTTGCCGTTTGCGCATCGCCCGCATTGACTTCGACGGTCTCGACAAGGGCCGCCACGTTTCCCGACGTTTGCCCCAAGCTCGCCGCCTGCTCGTCGGTACGGTGCGCGAGGGCCTCGGCACTCTCGAGCAGCCCATCGCCGGCCATGGCCACGAGCTCCGATTCGCTGCGGATGCTCGATACGAGGTTCGAGAACTGCCGCATCATGGCGTCCATGCCCCGCCCGATTTCGGACAATTCGTCACGTCCGGGCACAACCGGAGCGAGTTGCAAATTGCCGTGCCGCACCGCCTCGACGATGTCGGCCAGCGCGCGAGTGGCGCTGCGCACACTCGCGTACAAACACGCCACGAGGTAGACGGTCAGCACCGCACCGACCACGGCGATGGCGATAGTCGTGGTGTTGGCCGTCAACAAAGACGAGCCGCCGCCCACGGACATCGATGCGAGCGCTCCCAGGCTCGCAAGCCACGGCATCGCAAGCAGCGCGAGTTTCTTGCCCAGCGATAGGCGAAGCATGACGGCAACACCGGGGCGCAGCACGAACGCGAGATAGCTCATCGTTATCGATCCAATGCGGTTGCGGCAAGGCGGGCGCGACGAACCCGCCGCCGCGCCCACCTCAGACTGAGCACGCAAGCGCTCAAATCAGAACCGCGTCTGCAACCCGATGCGCCCGATGAACTGCGACGGACTGCTGGACGCGACCATGACATCGTTGATTTGCGCGTTGGCACCCGCATTGGCCCGCTGATAAACCGCAGCGACATAGACGTTGGTGCGCTTCGAGAAGTTGTACTGCAGCTCGGCCGTCAGCTGATGAGCATGGTTGTTGTTCACAGCCTGATTGCCTTTCATATACGAATAGACACCGCTCACGAGCCACGGGCTGTTGAACGAGTACGCCGCGCCCAATTCGGCCTGCCACACGCCGGCGCCATTGAGTTCGTTGCGTACAGTCGTGAAGAGCGCCGTCGTGACGAGCCGGCCGATGTGATAATGCGCCCCAACACCCCAGTTGCGCACGCTGTCCTGCACACCGGCGACGGCGGTCTTCGTCAGCGTATAGGCGGCATTCGCGCCGAACGGTCCGTTGCTGTAATTGAGCCCGAAGCTCTGCGCGTTGCCGGCTCCGATCGAACCGGCCACGTTGCCGAACCCGTACATGACTCCCGCGGAAAAACCCCCAATCGTCGGGCTCAAATACTTGACCGAGTTCTGTACGCGTTCGCCCGCCATCCGATCCCAGTCGAACCCGCCCGTCGGGTTGTTCGGCAATGCCAGACCGTTGAACGGCCCGTTACGAAAATCGTAGACGCCTTGGGCGTAGAACGCGGCGTCGTCAAAGCCGAAGAAGAGCGAATCGACCATGAAGTCATATTGATTGCCGAGCGTCAAACGGCCCCACTTCTGATCGTCGAGCCCGACATAGGCGTTGCGCCCGAACAAGCTCTGCCCCGGCATGAACGAACCCGAGCCGAGTTGGAACTGGTTGGTCAAATCGAACACCGCCTTGAGACCACCGCCTAGATCCTCTTTGCCGTCGAACTTGAGCAGGTTCGGCACCTCGATACCGTCGTCGAACTTCACGACGCTGCTGCCGCCCTGATTGCTGATATAAGACACGCCGCCGTCGATCAATCCGCTCAACGTCACGCTGCTCTGGGCAAACGCATGCGATGCGAACAGCACGCCGGCCGCCGCGAAGACTGCTTTACGCTTCATCGAAATATTCTCCTTGCCTGGTCTGGATAGGTCCCGCGGTCGCCGCCGCGGCTTTGTATTGGTCGGTGAACGGGGGATCGGTTAAGCGACGTCGCGCGATGCGGCGAACGTTTCTCCTTGGGTGGACGCGCGCTTCCGCGGGGCCGTTTCGATGAGGAACAGCGCCACAACGGCACCGCATGCCAATCCGGCCAACGCGAACTTGAGCGTGGCTGGCAAACCGAAGTGCTGCGCGATGAAGCCGGCGATGACAGGTGCGAGCCCGCCGCCAAAGATCTCGCCCGTACCCGATACGAACCCGACCGACGAAGCGACCAGCCCGAGCGGCGCCGCTTCCGTGGCGATCGGCCCGCTCAACAGGCCGAGCAGGCCCAAGGCGAACACCGAGATGCCGAACAACAGGGCGAACAGCAGTTGCGGATTGGCACCGGTGCGGGAAAACACATAAAGCAGGACGGCCGCGGCGATGAAGGAGATCACTGCAACGGGACGCCGGCCGATGTAATCCGATACGCCTGCCAAACCGAACGAACCGACGAAGCCGCCGAAGCCGAGCGCCGACACGACGAAGCCCATGCTTTGCGTATCCAAATGGAGCACTTCGACGAGATAAGTCGGGACCATGGCGCTGACGACGAAAATGCCTGCCATCGCGCAGAGAATCGCGAGCGTCGCCAGGAGCACATTGCGGCTGCGGAACAGCTCGGACCACTTCGCCTTCGCATGAACAACGTCCGGATGCGGCAGTTCGTTTTTCGGGCGCTCGCGCAACACAAAGGCGATCAACGCGGCGATGATCAGCCCTGGCACAGCGGAAATCATGAACACCCAATGCCACGACGGGACGATGCGCAGCAGTTGCGTCGCGATGATCGGTGCGAAGCCAAGGCCGAGCAACGAGAACATGCTCAGTTGCAGCCCTTGGTTGAAGCCGCGCCGCGAAGGGAGCGAGGCCTCGCCCGTCGCCGCGACGCTGGCCGGCGTGAACGCCCCTTCTGCCACGCCCATGATGGCGCGAATCAGCATCAAGCCCCCGAAGCTGGCCGCGAGTCCCGAGAGGCTTGAAAGCAACGAGAAAGCAACCATCGTCACCACGAGCATCTTTTTACGGCCGATGCGGTCCGATACCGGGCCCATCGCAATCGCCCAGATACCCCAGGCCACGCTCAGAATGCCGATCAGACTGCCGAGCTGCTGAAAATTGAGGCCAAGGTCGTGCATCATGTGAGGAAACAGCGGCGCGACGATCCAACGATCGAGGCCAACCAGGCCAAAGCCGAGCCCGAGCAAGATCAGCGTCTTGCGCTCGTAGGCAGTGTCATGCTGAAGGGGGTCGTTCATATGCGATGTCTCCAATTGTTGCCGCGTTCGATATAGTTATTTTTGATATTTGTTATAAAGCATAACGTTTACGCAGGCAATTGCAAGCATGCGGTTCCTAGGGAAAACGCGGAACGCGGGCGACCGGCAATGGGAGAGCGCTGCGAGGCGGCGGTCGGAGATGCCGCGGCGCCTGAATGGGTGGGGAAGTGATGAAGGAGCGCTAGGCGCCGCTCAGCCGCGTTTGCGGAAGGCGTTCGGCTTGCCGCCGGCAGCCGTTTGAAAGGAAGAAGGGCGGCTTAGCCGCCCGGGGACAGAAAGCAGGATGAGGTGCTTGGCCCCCTTGCGAGCGTACCGAAATTCAGCGAAGAAGATGATGTTATCGCGTCGGCGAACGCTACCGAAACTGGATTGGCTGCGTATTTTTACACCTCGGACATCGCTCGGGCGTTCCGCGTGATGGAGGCCCTCAAATGTGGCTTGATCGGCATCAACGAGAGCCTCGTATTCACTGAAGTCGCACCCTTCGGCGGAACAGCAATCTGGGTTCGGTCGTGAAGGATCGAACTGCGGAATTGACGAGTATCTTGAGTCGAAATACGTCTGCTTTGGAAATCTCTGACGTGACTCTGCTCGAATCAGGAATCGAGCTTGCTCATGGGAACCCCATGCCCGCAAACGCAAGCGTCGGGACATCGACGATAGTCGCTCCGCCATCCGCAACGACGACCGCGCCATTCACATAGCTCGCATCGCCGGAGGCAAGGAATGCGATCACGGACGCAACCTCGCTCGGGGCTGCGGCGCGTTCGAGCGGCACATCGCACGTAGCGAGCGCATACGCCTCATCGAGCGTCTCGATGCCGCGCAGCTCCATCAGCGCCTGCATTTCACCGTCCGCCATCTCGGTACGTACCCAGCCTGGACATACCGCATTCGTGCGCACACCGCGGCGGCCGTAGTCGCGCGCGAGCGAGCGGGCAAGCCCGATCAGCGCGTGCTTGACGGTGACATAGCCGGCTGCGTCGGGGCCGGCGGCAAGGCCAGCAATCGAACTCACGACCACGATTGCACCGCGGCTTTCAAGCAACATCGGCAGCGCTTCGCGCGTGATGACGAACGCCGTATCGAGGTTCGCCCTGCAGGCTAGGCGCCAGTCTTCGTCGGTGGTGTCGCCGATCGCGCCGAGACCAAAGCCGCCGGCGTTCGCCACGACGACGTCGAGCCGTCCATGATGCGCGATAATCCGAGCCAGTGCGTCGCGCACTTGAACCGGGTCCGCCGAATCGGCGCACAGCGCAGTCGCTCCGGTTGCGCGCGCGACTGCATCGAGCGGCGCCTTCCTCCTGCCCAGCACGTAGACGTGCGCCCCTTCGTCGCGTAGCCTTGCCGCCGTTGCTGCGCCGATGCCCGTCCCGCCACCTGTGATGAGTGCAACGCGACCGTCGAAACGCGGCTTCATTGCTGCACCTCGGTCGTGTTGAGCACCGTCGCGTAAGCGCCGACCGGAAAGTTGGCGAGTTCGCCGAAATCGTCTCCGGCGTAGCCGAGTATCTTGCCTGTCGTTTTTCCGGCATCGAGATCGATCATGATGACGCCCAACGTCGGCACGGTCTTCTCGCGCCATACGAACAGATAAAGCCCATCGCGAATCTTGCGATAGTGGCAGCGATCCGCATCGGCGAGTCCTTTCTCGATGCCGGAAACGCAATGCCACACGTACATCTCTTCGTTTAAATACACGTGCTCATAGCATTCGTGCGGGTTGTAACGGTACTGCACGCGTTTGCCGACGAGTTCGGCGGTGGCTTCGTGCGTCGGAGATTCGGCATCGAAACGACCATCGATGACGCCCGGGAATATCTGCGCGTCCACTGCGGTCAGCTCGCGATTGCGCCGCACCCGCTCGATGGCAGGAATGCTCGCGCTCGCCTCGTCCGGCAAGGTGCCGATGACGACCGTCGCGATGCCAGGTTGCAAATCGAGCACCAGACTGACCGATGTCGCCCGTACCGACGACTTGATGAAATCGACGAAGTAGATTCCGGGCCGCGGCGATGTCGCCTGGTAGGCATCGGTGCCCGACTCGCCGGTTCCTTTGACAGTCCAGGTCAACGTCTTATCGTCGATGAAGGCATGCGTGACCACGTTGAAGCCGAAATCGATATCGTACGAATGTCCGGCGAGATCGGCCACCGGCCGCAGTGCATTGCTCGACTCGGCGAAGCTCTTGCCAAGGTCGCCGACGGAAATCCAGTTGGTTTCGTTCATGTAAAACACCCTAGAAATTGAAGCTTGAACGGAGAGGTTTGTAGAAGGCCCATCAGGGGTTCTCGCCTCGATCAGTCGAAGGCAATCTCGGGAAACCCGGAGCGCACGGCGTAGCCGAAGTCCAGCACCGCAGCCGTCCCGTTGGCGGGCGAGCTGACCGGCGATGCAAGAAAGAGCACGTGGCGTGCAACGTCCTCCGGCGCCATAGCGGGAATGCCGGTCCCATCGAAGCCGCGCGCCTCGACGCCAAGGTCTCGACGCGACATCGGCGTATCGACCACACTCGGGCATACGCTATTCACACGCACGGACGGATGATCGACGCTCAGGCCTTTTGCCAGCATCAACGCAGCCGCTTTCGACGTGCAGTAAGGCGTCATGCCGGCGGTGGCGAAAAGGCTGCTATCGGATGCAACGAGCACGATAGTGCTGCCGCCGCGCGCTTCGAGATACGGCAGCGCATGTTTAGCGCTCAAGAACACGCCGCGAATATTGACCGCCATGACGCGATCCCATTCGCTCTGCTCGATATCGATGACGCGCTTGCCGACGGGGCCGGAAATACCGGCGCACGCGATCAGCGAATCGATAGCTTTGAATCGATCGACGACAGCGCCGATTGCCGCGGATACCGACCGCTCGTCGGTGACATCGGTGGGAACGACCATAAAATTCATGTCACCGAACTGGCCGATCAAAGCCTGCCCCAACTCGACGTTGGCATCGAGAACCGCGACGCGCGCACCTTCCTGAAGCGCCGCGTGCGCGCAGGCCTTGCCAATGCCCGAGGCACCGCCAGTCACAACAATGACTTTGCCGGTAAGACCGAGATTCATTCGGATGCTCCCACGGGAGCTTGCATGGCGGATTCCGCTCGAATCCCCGGCACGCGCGCCGCCCACGGCGCGGCTGTTTCGAGCTGCGCGGCAAGCGAGAACAGCAGCGCTTCGGCACCGAACGCTCCCGCGAATTGACTGCCGATCGGCAAACCGTCATCGTTCCAGTACAGAGGGACCGACATCGCCGGCTGACCGGTTGCGTTGAACCACGCGGTGAACGGTGAAAACCGATGAGAACGATCGATGACCTCGTCCAGCGTGAGTGAGTCGTCGTCGACTGCAAGTTCGGCCGGGGGCAGCGGCGGGCTCGCGAGCGTTGGCGTCAGCAACACGTCATAGCGCTCCATGAGCCGCCCGAACGTCCGCCCGAGTGCATGGATCCAATCGACGGCTGCCGCGTATTGCGCGCCCGACACCCCGCCCTTGTCGCGCACGATGATGCGCGTGCGTGCCTCGATCTCGTCGTCGTGCACGGGATAGCCGCGCTGAAGAGCGATACCCTCAAAGAGTGCCTTGGTCTGCGCACCGATGATCGCGAACACGTGATTATAAAAGGCATGCGAATCGACCGGACTATCAACCGGCTCGACGTGATGGCCGAGCGAAGTCAACAGCGTCACCGTATGCTCGAGCGCGGCGCGGCACGCGGGGGCCACCGGCCATGGCGGCGCATGGTCGATGACGGCGATGCGCAGACGTCCGGGATCGCGCCGCGTCGCAGACAGGAATGTATCGGCTTGATGTGGAGCCGCGTACGGCGCACCGACGTCGGCGCCGGCAGTGAGATCGAGCAGCGCGGCGCTGTCGCGCACCGATCGCGTAATCGCATGGTTGATGCCCATGCCGGCCCAGCCCTCGCCGACCATCGGCCCGATCGGCGTGCGGCCACGCGTAGGCTTAAGCCCGAACACACCGCAGCACGATGCAGGCACGCGCAACGAACCACCGCCGTCGTTGCCGTGAGCAAACGGAATCGCACGCGCGGCAACCAGGGCCGCAGCGGCACCGCTCGAGCCACCGGCCGTTACGCCCGGATGCCACGGATTGCGCGTCGTGCCGAAACGAGCGGACGAGGTGCAGTACGACGTTCCGAATTCCGGCGAGAGCGAGGTGCCGAAAATGGGGATGCCGGCGCGCTTGAGGCGCGCGACCAGTTCACCGTCGAAGTCCGGGAGATACTCGCCGAACAGGTGCGAACCATTCGCCATGCGTGCGCCCCGCACCGGCATGAACAAATCCTTGATCAATGTCGGTACGCCGGCAAGCACGCTTTCGCGTCCGGTAACCGATGCCGCAGCCACGCGCGCCGGCTCGTCGAGCCGTTCGGCCAGCGCATTTAGCACCGGATTCACTGCGTCCACGTTAGCCTGTGCGGCGGCGAGCAACTCCGCCGCGGTCACTTCCTTGCCGCGCACGAGTTCGGCAAGCGCAATGCCGTCATGCGTGGCGAGGAGCGTTCGAAAGTCGTTCATGGATGTTTTCGCTTATCGAGAGAATGAAGCATCGGTTCGTCACGCGTCGTCACGCGAACGCAGAGCACTCGGCAGCCATAGCAGCGCGACTACGGCCGCACCCACGGCGATCGCGACGATCGACGGCCGCAAGCCACCGAAAGCGCCCATGCCCGACAGCACGACGAGCGGGCTCACGAACTGCCCGAGGTAGAGTGCCGCGGTGAAGCCGCCCAGGCCACGACCGCGCGTGGACAGCGGCAGCTTTCGCATCAGCGGCAGGATCGAGTTGGGCACGAGCAAGCCCGCACCGAAGCCATGAATCACGACCGCGACCAGCACTGCTTTCACGGTGTGGGCATTGGCGAATAGATAAAGGCCCACCGCGAGCAGCGCGAGAAGGATAACGTTGACGAATCGGCGGCCGACGCCTTTGCGCAGGAACGGCCAGGCGATCGAACCGCCGAGCGTCGAGAGCAAGCCGACGCCGGATGCCATCCCGATCATCGTCGACGAGTGCTCGCCGATGTCGATCATCAATTGCGGCATCTGCACCGGTACGACGAACGAGCAGATCATCCCGAGGCAGACGAGCAGATAGCCGATTGCGAGCGTCGGCCCGAGCTTGACGCTCGTCGCCGATGCGCCGTCGTCGTGCGAACTCGCAGTCCGCGCAGCACGCAAGGGCTCCCACAGCACCGATGCGATCGCGGGCACCAGCAAAATCGGCAGCAGATAGAGGTAGAACGGATAGCGCCACGAATGCTCGCCCGCGGCGCCGCCGATCACGAAAAACGCGGTGCCGACGATGCCGATCGTCACGACCTGCCGGTTCACGTAGCGCACGCGTGTCTCGCCTTGCCAGTAGTCGCCGATCAGGGTCGTGCAGCACGTCATCACGCACGCTTCGGCGGCACCGAGCACGAAGCGGCACACGAGGATGGCACCGAGATCGTTCAGCAGCGCCGGCGCCGCGCCCACGAGGCCATACACGAGCGTGGCCAGCAACAGCAGCATCTTGCGGCCTACGCGATCGGCAAGCCAGCCGGCGAGCGGCGCGCACAGCGCGATCGCGAGCGCAGGGCCGGTTGCAACGAGCGGCACGAGCGCAGCCGCAGCCGGATTGCTCGGAACGAACTCGGCGGCAAGCTTTGGGAGGATCGGCGCAATCATCACCGCGCCCATGATCGTCAGGCTGCTGCCGAGAAGCAGCACCGCGCCTTGCGCGGCGCCGGGATTCGGACGATCGACGGCTGCCGCCTCGCCCATTGAGGAAAGCTGATTCATCGATTGACTCCGGTGTCAAAACGAAATGGCGGCGCGTAATGCGATCTGATAACCCTCGCTGCGGTTCTGCGCGCCGAATTCCTTGTAGGCATGCAGCCACAATGCGGGCTTGCCCGGCTCGAAGAAGCTGATCGCGGGCCCAAGCGCGTTGACGCTCGAGCGGTTGCCATCGACGTTCGGGCCGTGATCGTTGCTCAACTGACGGTAGATGTAACCGCCCACTCCGGCGGTGAATGGACCGATGTGCTGCCCGAGCGCGAACTCATCGCGAAACTCCGTCCCGCTGCGATAATCGGTGGCGTGGTTAGTCGTGTTCTGGTCGATTTCGATGCTCGTCGAGACCTCGAAGCCGCTGTTGGTGATATAGGTCGCGCCGACGATCGGCGAGAACGTCCAGTGGTTCGAACCGGGATTAAAGAGCCGCGATGCCTGATACGAGCCGGTCGGAGCCTGGACCTGGAACGCAACGTTGACGAAGAGATTGCGCGACGACCACGCGAGAATCAGCGGTTGAAAATCGGCGTCGCCGATGTTGGTCGGATCGGCGGACAGCGGGATTGTGCCGACAGGCGTCGACGCATTCAAATGCCCGTTCATGTTCAGGAACGGGACGACCGCACCGAAGCCGACATTCGCTCCGAGCAGCTTCGTATTCGTCATCCGGATATAAGCCAGGCTCCACGATGCGACGTTGAGCGCGAAGGCGTTCGGCACGCCGTTGCCATTGCCGTCCTTCAGCGTATGGGCCGAATAGAACGCAAAGCGCGTCGCCAAGGTGCCATCGGGCGTGGGCGGCGGCATGATGCCGGCGCCGAAATCGAATACGCCGAACGAGGTGGTGGGCGCCCCGTTCTCCGTGGCCTGAGCGGCCGTGCTGAAAAGGATCGCCGCGCATGCGCCAATTGCGGCGGCGGTATCGGCCGTGCGGCGTCGAACGGCCGCCCGCCGGGGTCTCCTGGTTGTCATCGTTCCCGTCTCCGTATTTATGGAATGTGTGTACGGAGTCTAAGAACGTTGAAATTTGGAGCGTTATCCGCTTTTGGCAATTATCGAGGCGGGCGCTTGAGCGTCTGCGACGGCAGCTCGCCAAAGAGCTGCCGGTAGTGGGTAGCGAACCGGCTCAGGTGCCAGAATCCCCAGCTGAACGCGAGGTCGCTGACCGTTGCAGTCCCTTCCGAGTGGCGCCTGAGCTCGCGCCGCACGGCGTTGAGTCGCAGCACGCGCAGATAGTAGGCCGGGTGCGTGCCGAGGATTTCCTCGAAGCAGTATTGCAGCTTGCGGCGGCTCGTTCCAACCGCTTGGCAGACATCGAGCACGGTGAACGGCACGTCGGGCTTTGATGTCACAAGTTCACGCACACGATCGACAACACGCCGCCGCGCGGTCTCGTCCAGGCGGATCGGGGCCTTTTCGGGATCGGCAATATGCGCGAGTTCGAGCAGCAACGTGTCATGTAATGCCTTGCGCGCATGCGGATAGGCGAACGCCGCGGTAGACGCATCCGCCGCCTCGAAACTCGCTAGCAGGAAAGCCTTTAGCGCCTCGTAATGCGCTCCGCCGAGTGTAACGAGGTAGGTCGCGCGGGCGTCCTCGCGGCCGTCGGGCGAAGCGAACGATGCGAGTTTGTCGCCCGGTACCGTCAGAATCGCTACATCGTGCTGTTCGGGCGTTCTCAGTTCGGGCTGCGATCTGCTGTTGGAGACGAGTGTCACCCGATCCCTGAGTTGTGCGCCGCCGCAATACCCCGCTCCCTCGACCTCCAACGGGATGCTGAACGATGTGGCGCGCTCTCGCACCTCACCGCGCTTCAGCAGCGCGCGGTTGACGCGCTCGCGCACCAGTTGCACGCCATCGACACGAATCTCGTGAATCTCCCCCCGAAATGGCCCCGGAGAGAGCTGATCCAGATGAAGCGACCAACCATCCATGCTCTGGGCGTGCGAATCCACATCGTCGCACTCGAAATGCCGGTTCAACGACGGCGAATCGAGCGTGCCGTCGCCGGTGGCGACAGCTGCGCCGGGTGTTGCAGACGTTGGCGTAGTGGGATTCATAGGAAAGATATCGGGTCGTCTCGCCGGCATATCCTCCAGGGATTAAGAATCCGCGCAATCGGTTCTTGCCCGGTGTTTGGCGGTGAACCGAATCACCCACCTAACGCTTGCGGAACGTGTTCGGCGTGCCGCCGGTCAGCCGTTTGAAGAAGCGTGTGAAGTAGGCGGGTTCGGAAAACCCGAGCAGATCGGCGATCTGGCTGACGTTGAGCGTTGTATAGACAAGGTTGCGCTTCGCCTCGAGCAGCAGGCGCTGATGCACGATCGACAGCGCGTTTTGACCCACGAGGCGCTGGCACACGGCATTCAGATGCACGGCCGTGATACCGAGTTGCGCCGCATAGTCGGCGATGGCGAGATGCTCTCGGTAGTGTTTTTCCACGAGCTTGGAGAATGCTTGCAGGTGCGATTGACCGCGGTCGCGCCGCTCGCCGGCGCTGGCCTGCCGCGCTTCTTGCCGTGCGACCCACACGACGAGTGCGCTGACTAGCGAGCGCAGCAGCAAATCGCGCGACGGGGCCGGGGTGGCATATTCTAGATCGAGCGTCCTACATAAGGTGTCGAGATAAGCGCGATCCTTGCCCGCCGGATGACACGCAGGGTATTGGAGGATGGGCCGCTGTGCATCGATCTGCTCCTGAAGCCAATCGACGAGCGGCGCGGCGAGCGTAATCACGAAGCCGTCGATATCGTGGCTGAAACGGAATCCATGCACGCACAGGGGCGGCACGACCTGAATCGACGGTTTTGCAATCTCCGTGTGCTCGCCTTCGATGGCGATGATCGCCGATCCCTTCTGCACATACAGAATCTGAGCGAGATCCGCGTGCCGATGCTCGCGGATCTCCCAATCGTGCAGACGGCTGCGCGCCGGAATCGATTCGCAATGCAGAAGATCGGGCGTGTGCCAATCGTGCCCCTCTCCGTACAGTTTGAAGACGGGGATGTTCTTGAGCGGCGAATAGTCCATACGATGCCCTCGCTTCCCCCGCGAGCCTTGCGCGCGGAGGTGAATCCGGCAATCTTTGAAAAGTCCTATTCTATTGCACAAACGTGCCTTCTCTGCGCGGGATGAACGTCGAAAAATACAAGCAAACGACGACACATCATCACAGGAGACATAGCCATGCAAACCCGAGTCGCGATCATCGGCGCCGGACCGTCCGGCCTGCTGCTGGGCCAACTGCTTCAGCAAGCGGGCATCGACAACGTCGTCCTCGAACGGCAAACGGGCGACTACGTGCTCGGGCGAATCCGAGCCGGCGTGCTCGAGCAAGGCACGGCCGATCTTATGCGCGAAGCCGGTGTCGGTGCGCGCATGGATGCGGAAGGGCTCGTGCATGAAGGCGTCGAACTCGCGTTCCACGGCCGGCGCGACCGCATCGATCTGAAGGCATTGACGGGCGGTTCGACCGTGATCGTCTATGGCCAAACCGAAGTCACGCGCGATCTCATGGCGGCACGCGAGGCCAGCGGCGGTACGACGATCTATGAAGCCCGCAATGTTCAATTGCACGACGTCGAAAGCAACACGCCTTACGTCACGTTCGAGAAAAACGGCGAGACGGTGACGCTCGAATGCGATTTCATCGCGGGTTGCGATGGATTCCACGGTGTGTCGCGCAAGACGATACCCGCGGACCGCCTCACGCAATACGAGCGCCTCTTTCCGTTCGGTTGGCTTGGACTGCTCTCCGATACGCCGCCAGTCAGCCACGAACTGATCTATGCCAACCATCCGCGCGGCTTCGCACTTTGCAGCCAGCGATCGACCACGCGCAGCCGGTACTACCTGCAGGTGCCGTTGACCGAGAAAGCGGAGGATTGGTCGGACGAGCGTTTTTGGGGCGAACTGAAAACGCGCTTGCCGAGCGACGTCGCCGACACGCTCGTAACGGGCGATTCACTCGAAAAAAGCGTGGCGCCGCTACGCAGCTATGTGGTCGAGCCGATGCAATACGGTCGTCTCTTTCTAGTCGGCGACGCAGCGCACATCGTCCCGCCGACCGGTGCGAAGGGGCTCAATCTTGCGGCAAGCGACGTCGGGACGCTGTATCGGATTCTTCGCGGCGTGTACGAAAACGGCCGCATCGACTGGCTCGAGAGGTATTCGTCAATCGCACTGCGCCGTGTGTGGAAAGCTGTGCGCTTCTCGTGGTTCATGACGAACCTGCTGCACGAGTTTCCGGAACGCGACGGCTTCGACAAACAGATGCAACGCATCGACTACGAGTACTACACGAGTTCGAATGCGGGACTCCGGACGATCGCCGAGAACTATGTGGGGCTGCCTCATGAGGCGATCGAGTAGGGCCGGGGCAACCTAAACATCCATATCCGCACGGCTATCGCTGAACGCATCGATACCCGCCTCCGGCCGCCCATCATGCGACAAGATCGCGGCAAACCACCGGCTGCTCTCGAATTGCGCGGTGGTGATCATGATCAACATGGTGAGCGGGGTCGCGAGCAGCGCACCCCAAACGCCCCATAGCAGCGTCCAAATACCCAGCGCCAGCAGCCCGGCGATCGGATCGATGTTCTGGCCTCTAGCCTGCAGCCTCGGCAGGATCAAGTTGTGGGCCACGATGAATATCGCTTCCAAGGCTACGAATACGGCGATCGGGTGCCACACCATCGAAAATTGCGCGAATGCCGAAAGCGCTGGCAACGCGCTGGCGATCAGCGGGCCGACGACGGGGATGAACGCAAGGATGAAAGCCATCGCGCCCCAGAACGCCGTGCCTTTCACTCCGAAGGAGTAGCATGCCCCGGCAACGGCGATCCCGATCGTCCCGTTGATCGCGAACTGCACGTTCAAGTAGCTCTGGATACTGCTTGTAATGTGGATGATGGTCGCTCGCTGCCTCGCCGCTCGCGCCGCGTGACGGGCGAGAATTTCGATCTTTGGATTGTCCTCCGCGTTGGGCACGGCCAGCATGAAGGTCGCTATGAGCAGGGTCAACGATATGATCTCGATCGGCTCATTGACGCCCGAAGCCAACCACTGAACGAGGCCCGACGCGTCGATGTGGCCGACGGCCCTGCTGAAAAATTTTGCGCCTCTCATGCCGGTCGCGTGCGCGATTCGCAGAGACTCGGTATCGAGCCGAGAAACGATGACGGGGACTTGACGAATCACCGAGCTGACGCCTTCCGCGAGGACATAACAGATCACCACGATGACTGCCACCATCAGGGTGCCGATCCCCAACCGCACCGCCCATAGGGGCGCTTTGGGCAGCATCCGCGCAGTCGATTTGACAACGGCATCGCCCCATATTCGCAGCAATGCCGCAAGGAAGAACGGCACCAGCACGGGTTGGAGATAGTGCACAAGGGCCATGCCGGCCGCAATGCCGGTGATGGTGGTTGCCACCGCGGACGGTGAAGTTGTATTGGCCATTGTCGGAAGCGCTTTTCGATCGCTGCGATCATACCGCGAGCGCAATAGCCCTGCCTGCAGCCGCCCGCCATGGGACTCCCTTCCATGGCGAGTTCGGCCTCCTCGATGCGGGTCACGCCAGCCCGGGTCGATGCCGTGGCTGGACCGACTCCAGTTCGAGCGCGTTCCCAACCAGCTCGTCGATCGTCCCGTCATGCCGAAATCCGGCTTCTACCGCTCGATGGTCGATCAACGGAGGTTGCCGGCCGAAGACCCGCTCGATCCAATCGAGCGGCGCATAGTCGAGCTCGAACGAACCGAAGCGCCGTACCAACGCATCGACGATCTCCTCCACGGACAGATGGAGAACCGGAGGTGTCCAGACTCGGCCCGCATGCAAGCCTTCTTGAGACAAGCGTGCGGCGTGCAGCAGATTATCGATGCAACGTCCGCGCGACATCCACCATGCGGTCGCCGATGGCGAGACGGGGCACGTATAGGCCTGACCTTGCCGTGCCATGCGAAAGATCTGGCTCATAAAGGCGGAGCCATGGCCTGAGGAGCGTTCGGGACGCGCCACGATTCCCGGCAGGCGCAACGAACGGCCATCCAGCTTGCCGCGCCGCGTCCAGTCCGCAAGAACCAATTCGCCGATCAGCTTGTGCGTGCCATAGCTGATCGTCGGCCGCGCCGCGGTGTGCTCGTCCATCGTCGCCGGCAACGAATCGCCGTAAACCGCAACGCTGCTGGCAAAAACGACGCGTGCGGCACGCCCGTGCTCCGTTGCTTGCTTGGCGAGGCGCTCGAACAGCGCCAGCGTACCCCACATATTCACTCGATCGCCTTCGGCGGGTTCGGTTTCCGCCTGCGCACCGGGCATGCTGGCCAGATGGAAGACGACGTCGACGGTCTTCGACAGCAACGGCTCGAGGATCTCGGGGCGACTGAAATCGCCGGCAAGCTCGGTCATGCGAACGTCGCCGTGCGGCGCACCCGAGCGCAGGCCGCCGAATTGCCGGTCCACCAGCAGTAGCTCCGATACATCGCCAGCGCGGGTGATACCGTCACGCAGCAACCGCGCGACGAGCGCAGTCCCGACGAATCCGTCGGCTCCGGTCACCAGCACTCTCATGACTGCGGCTCCTCCGCGCCCGCGCGCGGTGCAAGCACGACACGCTGATCGATCGTGCCGAACGGCGCGTGGCCCACATCGTCGCGAGCCGTCATCCTGACGCGATCGCCGAAGCGCATGAAGCTCGTGCGCGCACTCCCCTCGTCAATCATCTCGATCACACGACGCTCGGCGATGCATGCCGAGCCTGCATCGCGGCTGACGTTGGACACCGTTCCGGATCCGACGATCGTCCCCGCGGAAAGCCTGCGCGTACGCGCTGCATGGGCGATGAGCTCACCGAAACCGAAATTCATCTCGCGGCCATGCGGATGACCGAACCAGCGATCGTTCCACTCGACGTGCAGACTCAAATGAACACGGCCGTCGCGCCAGTGCTCGCCGAGTTCGTCAGGCGTGACGGCGACCGCGGCGAAACTCGTGGAAGGCTTGGCCTGTAGAAACCCAAAACCAGTCTTCATCTCGCGCGGACCGAATGCGCGCAAGCTCCAGTCGTTCAGTTGCACGATCAAGCGAATGCGCTGCACCGCTTCGGAAGCCGATATGCCCATCGGCACGTGCCCCACGATCACACCGAATTCGCCTTCGAAGTCGATGCCGTCGGCCTCGTCGGGCATGGGCACGTCGCTGGCCGGGCCTAGGAAATCGTCGCTCGCGCCTTGATACATGACGGGCACCGTATCGAACTCGGGAATCGGCGGCGTATTGAACGCCTGTTCCATCAAGCGGCCGTGGTTGAGAAACGCCGAGGCATCGCACCACTGCGGGCTTCGCGGCAACGGTGCAGCGCACGCAGACGGCTCGAACGGTCGCGCCTCGGGCACGCGGCCGGCGTTCAGTGCGTCGTAACGCGCCTGCAGGCTGGGGGCGACTTCGTCCCAGCGTTCGAGCGCATCGAGCAAAGTGCAGGCGATCGGCGAAGCGCCGGCGGCATGACGCAGATCGCGCGACACGATCAGTAATTGGTTTTGCGCACCGCCATCGGACAGTGTAGCGAATTTCATCGTGCGGCTCCCAGTGCAGGCCGTGCAGGCTGCACAGTCGCCGCGAGTGCGGCCGCGATTGCCGGATCGTAGATACCGTCGATTAGGACGAACAGCATTCGGCATGGGCGGCCCGAGCGATTCGCCCAGGCATGATTAGTCCCACGCTGAATCACCACACTGCCCGGTGCTAGCGCGACTTCGGCGTCGTCGAGAATCAACGTCATTTCGCCGTCGATCACCACGCCATAGTCGACCGACTCCGTGCGATGCATCAGCGGATGCGGCGAATCGGCCTTCACCGTCGATGCATCGGCGTCGCCGACCTCGCTGAACGCCGCGTGCATCTTCGTCGAACCATGCGAGAGAAATTCCGGCGTGTCCGGCGGAATGTCGACGAAGCGCATCCGCGTGCCTTGCTTCGGCGGCGGCAGCATCAGCGCCGCGGTCGTGGGGTCGGGCGCGTTGTTCACGGCAGCCGGCGTCCCCGACGTACTCCACACTTCGTGGAATACCGTGCCCGGAATCGCTGCAATTTCGACCACCGTCGGCAGCGGGCCATCGGATGCAACGACTGCGCGACCCTCCGCATCGTGGCCGGTCACCACACGACGTATCACCGGAAAGCTCATGCCGCCACCTCTGTGTCGTTTGCATCGAAGATCGCAACGGCGCGCGTCCACCCGGCCGAGGCACCCCGAATCTTGTGCGGAAAACAACTGATCATGAAGCCGGCCGGCGGCAACGCTTCGAGGTTGTGCAGCTTCTCCAAGTGGCAATAGCCGATGTCACGCCCCGCCTTGTGCCCTTCCCAGATCAGCGACGTATCGCCTGTCTCGGCAATCTTCTTCGCCGTGTACGAAAACGGCGCATCCCAACTCCAGGCATCGGTGCCGGTCAGCCGCACGCCGCGCTCCAGCAGAGACATGGTCGCCTCGTAGCCCATGCCGCAGCCCGCGTTGACATAGTCGCCATGTCCGTAGCGCGAGCCGGCCCGAGTATTCACGACGACGATATCGAGCGGCTGCAACTTATGGCCGATGCGCGCCAATTCGGCCTCGACATCGGCGGCGGTGGCGACATAGCCATCGGGGAAGTGCCGGAAATCGAGCTTCACGCCCGGCTGGAAGCACCATTCGAGCGGCACTTGATCGATCGTGATGGAAGGCCTTGCCTCGCCTAGGCTCGCATCCATCGTCGAATGAAAATGCCAGGGGGCATCCAGGTGCGTCCCGCTGTGAGTTGTCAACGTGACCCACTCGGCGGCGGCCGCTTCTCCGTCCGGATAGTCTTCGGCCTTCGTGCCCGGCAGCATCGCCATGAATTCAGGCAGCGTGTCGCCGTGCTTCTGATAGGTGATCTTCGGCGCGAGCGGCGGCGGATCGGAAAGGACATCGTTCTCGAGATAGATCGAGAGATCGACGAATCGGCGAATGGGCTTCAAGCTTGGACTCCTGACAAAGACGGGCGGCGTTCGAGGCGCGAGAAGCAGAACACGGCCGCAACGGTGATCAGCACCGCCGCTACCCCGAGGCTGCCGTAGCCCGACTGCTTGATCAGCGTGCCGCCGAGCACGGGGCCGATCGCGGCGCCCGTCATCAGCATGGCAGGGGTCGCGGCAACGGCGCGGCCGGTTCGGTCGATGCGGGCCAGCATGCCGAACGCAAAGGTATGCGTGAAGATCATGACCGCGGCGAAGACCGCAGTGGCTGCCGCATACGGCACGAACGTCGCGCTTTGCGTGATGATCAGGGCGAGGACGGCCTGCACGACAGGCCCCGCTTGCACGACCCGGCGGCCCGCAATCCGCGTTTCGAGCAGCCCCGCGACGGGCGCGGGAAACAGGTTGACGAAGCCGAGTGCAATCAGCGTCGCCGTCACGGCGTTGAAGCCGAATCCACGGTCGAGACCAATGCGCTGAACAAAGCTGAACAACATCGCCTGGGTCAGCGCAATGCAGCTGACGCCAACCATGCCGAACCATACGGTGCGCTCGAAGCGCGGCTCGTCGGTTTTCGCCGTGCTGCGCCGCATGCGAAGCGACGGAAACGCGAGCGCACATGCCACCGTCGCGACGCCCATGACGCCTGCGAACACGCGGAACAGCGTCGGGCCGCCATGCGCCGCGATCAGCCCCGGTGTCGCACCGAGAAACGCGATGGCGAAGATGCCGAGCGCAAGGCCTGCGATCGCGAACAGGCGATGCGGATTGCGGCTGCGTCCGATCGTGCCGTGCGTGAAGCTCAAGGCGCATCCGACGGCAAGGCCCGCGACGGCATGCAGCACGGCCATGGCCGGATAGCCGCCGATCGACGCGACACCGAGAAACGCGAGCGTCGCGATACCGAAGCCGATCGTCGCCATCATACGCGCCGGCAGGCGATTCAAGCGCGGCGAAAAAAACAGGCTGCTCAGGACGGCACCGACGAGAAACAGCGTGGCGAGCAAGCCTGCTTGCTGCGGATCGAGCCGATACGAGCCGATCAACGTGCCGACCCAAACGGGCAATGCGACCAGATCGACCATGCCCGCGCAATGCGCGATCATCAGCGCGCCGGTGCCGAGCGTGCCGAGCCGTGCGGCGGAGTCGGATTCTGCCGCCAAATCGCGAGACGCCGAGGCGGTAGGAGAAAGATCCGTCTTCATCGTGCCTCCGCTCGGTCAGATGGGCTGCGCGAGGCGCATGTGCGTCTCATGCATGATCCGCTGATGCTCCGCTTTGTCGCCGCCGGCGATCTCGATGTCGCCGAGACGCCCGGAGTTTTCAACGACCATGCGGCAGCGTTCCCAGCGGCGTGCCTGAAACGCTTGCAACGCGCCCTCCACCGTCGGGTTACGCCCCAGCTCCTCGGCGAGAACGATCGCATCTTCGATCCCGATGCCCGCACCGGCCGCCATATGCGGCGTGGTCGCGTGCACTGCATCGCCGATCAGCACCACGCGTGAGTTGAACCAAGGCTGCGGCAGCAGCAAGCTTTCGAGCGGACGATAGTTGCACTGCGATTGCGGTCCGAACTGCGCGCGGATCGATTGAAGCAGCGGCACACCGAACGGCTCCAGCAGATCCGACAGCATCTGCGGCCACACGGCGGGATCGATGTGCTCGTTCGTCGGCCTATCCTCGGTGACGAAGAGATACATCTCCTCCTGCGAGACGGGATTGACCCCGGCCTTGACTTTCTGCCCGAGCCACATCGTCGCGCAGACGATGTCCGCGGGCCGCGGCACCACAGCACGCCACACGCCTTGACCGGTATAGCGCGGCTTCGGTGCGCCGGGGAATACGGCTTCGCGCACTTTCGAATAGAGACCGTCCGCGCCGATCGCGAGGTCGTAGCGGCCTCGCATGCCATCCGTGAATGCCACGTGAACTTGGTCATCGCGCTGCTCGATCCCTGAGAACGTGCAGCCCAGCCGCACGCGCACACCGGCCGCCCGCGTCGCCTTGGCGAGAATGTCCGCCAGCACCGGGCGCATGATCGCTCCGCCTCCGGGGACATCGTCGCCGGCCACGCGCGGCGTCGGCAGTGTGCCGATCGGGTGGCCGCCCGCAGTGAACAGATTCACGCCGTCGCCGCCGTAGCCCCGCTCGAAGAAGGCATCGAGCACGCCGACCGTGCGCAGCGCGCGCAGCGTCGGGCCGCCGATGCTGATGCCCGCGCCATACGAGCGCCAGCCTTGGTCGATCTCGACTAGGTCGACCGTGAGGCCAAGTTTCGCGCATTGGATCGCCGTCGCCATGCCGGAGAAACCTCCGCCGATGACGAGGACATGTTGAACAGGGGCGGTCATTTGGGTGTCTCCTTGTTACATCCGGTTCTGGTTCTGGTGTACGTGTTTCATGCTCATGCCGGGATCAGCACAATGTCGCCGTCGCTCGTCACTTCGATTTCGACGGGCTCGAGGCGCTGACCGAGGCAAGGCCCGAGCAGGCACTCGCCGCTCGCGATGTCGAACTGCGCGCCATGCGCGTGGCAGACGATGCGGGTACCTTCGCCGTTCAGATAAGCGTTCTTGCGCCAAGCCATCGGCGTGTCGCCGAAGTGCGGACATGCGTCGCGATACGCGCGAAGCTCCGCACCGCGACGCACGACGAACAGCGTGTCGTGTCCGTCTCCGCTTGGATCGAAGCCCCGCGCGCCGGGATCGGGCAGATCGCCGACATTTGCAAGGCGAATCGAAGGGAATCGGTTGGACATGAGCGTATGAGGTGCGCTATCGGCTATCCGCCATCAATCCGCCTTGTTGGCTGCCGGCGGCGGGCCGCCCGGTGCCCACTTCTCGCGGTGCTGGAACAGGAACAGCTGTGACGCATCGGCGCCCATCGGCACCTCGCGCGCCGTCCACGCCACGTCATGCAGATCCATGTCGGCGTCGTACTCGACATGGCAGCCGAGCGGGCTGTTGAAGTACCAAAACCAGTTCGAGCCGAAGTGGTGACGCCCCGGTCCCCAGAACGACTGGTAGCCCTTCTCGACGAAGCGCGTGCCCGCTTGCAGGACTTCGGTCGGCCCGCCCATATGGAACGTGAAATGCTCGCAGCCCTTCATGAACGGCGGCGTCTGAATCATGAACAGCGTGTGATGATCGAGCGTGCCGGCCGGCTGCAGGAACGGGCCGACGCCCGTGAAGCGGTCCGTGCAGCGAAAGCCGAGACGCTCCACATAGAACGCTTCGGCCTTGGCGGCATCGGGCACGAAGTAGACGACGTGCGAAAGCGTGCGCGGCGTGAGCACGGCATCGTCACGCACGGCCACGACGTTCGGTGCCCGCTGAGCTGGCGCACCCGGCGCGTTCACAGGCTCGGCCGGCAGGGATAGCTCGCGGCGGGCGATCACTTGGAAGCCGATCGCGAAGCCCATGTCGTCGATCGATTCGATCGACCCGTCGGCGAGCGTGCGCACTTCTCTATCGCGAAGCAGTTCCTGGGCGATCGCATCGATCGTCGCGCTGTCGGCGACGCCGTAGATCGTCTTGCGCAGCATGCTCGCCGTGCCGAGCGCGGGCGACAAGCTCGGATCGTCACGGTGCGCGATTTCGATGCCCGTCCCGTCGAGCGCCTCGAAGCGGCCGCCGCTATCGTCGCGGCGAACCGGCAGCAAGCCGTAGTCGATCAGATACTGGTTGCAGGCAGCCACGTCGTCCACGCCGAAGACGAGCGTATCGGGTCCGATGATATTCATGAGATGTGCTTGCTTGAGCTTGAAAAAGTGGATAGGTCAAAGCGCGGTGCATCCGCCGAGCGTCTCGGCGATCCAATCGGCGATGAAGTGTCCCGCGTTGATCGAGTTGTCGAAGCTCGAGTGCTGAACACCGCCCTCGCGCTCCGTAAAAATCTTCAGCTCGCGCTTCGGGCTGTTCACGAGCTGCTCATAGGTGCGATGCGCCCAGGCAACCGGAATTTGCGAATCCTTCGAGCCATGCGTGACGAGAAACGGCACCTTGATGCGATCGAGCACGCCGTCGAGATGCACGTCTTCGGCGATACGCATGAAGTCGTCGACGTCCTTCGCGCCCCAGACCCAGCAGACGTGCTTCCAGTAATGCGGCACGGGGAAGTTGCCTTCGCGCTGTAGGCGCTTTTTCTGGACGTCGCGCCAGTCGTGATTGGCGCCCCACACCACACCGCATGCAAAGCGCGGTTCGAAGGCAACGGCGCGCGGGCAGTAGTAGCCGCCCAGCGAGACGCCCTCCATGCCGATCCGCTTTGCATCGACATCGTCACGGCCTTCAAGCCAATCGACGATCCGGCTTGCCCAGATCTCCGAGTTGTACATGGCGTGCATGCCGTGCAAACGCAGCGCTTCGCCGGTGCCGGGCTGATCGACGATCAGCGAAGATACGCCGCGTGCCGCGAGCCACGCCGGCAAGCCCACGAAGTACTTCATTTCCTTGGTCGAATCGAGCCCGTTCACTTGGACGAGCAGCGGGCTGCGCGCACCGGCGTGCTTCGCTTTCACTAGGAGGCCGGACAGATGCTTGTCGCCGTACGGGATAGAAACGCGCTCGCAGTTGTCGCCTCTCAGCGCGACGCCCTTGTCGAACGTATCGAGCGAGCGCCGGTACAAGTCGATGCGGCCCGGCGCATCGTGAGCAAGCATGCGCTCGGCAGTGATCAGATAGATGGAGGCCCGCTTGTATTTCTCGCCTGCCGACAGCAGCCGCCCTTGAGCTTCATCGTCCCGCGCAAGATCGCAGAGACGATCGCCCGTTTCGACCCATGCCTCGCGAAATGCGCGCGTGCCGTCCGCGTCGGGCTGCTTGGCCGCTTCCTGCAGCGGCCCGCACATGGCTTCGATCTCGCCCATGCGTGCGCCCATTTCGATCGCGAGATTGACGGACAGATCCCAAACGTAGTTGGTAGGAAAGTAGCGAAACATGCCTGATTGCCTTGGTTGAAATGACGGATTGCTCGAGTGCGGCGCTTACGACGGCGCTTTCACTTACGCGCGCGAAGCCTCGGCGATGCTTCTCAGCCTTTTCGCCCGAAGCCCGGCCACAACGGGATGGCGATGTTCAGCCAGACGCTGCTGCTCTTGGCCGTGTTCGCGGCATAGAGGCCTTGCTGATAGTTGAGGTTGACGTTCCAGCTTCTGGCGTCGTAGACCACCGACGGGCCGATGCCGAAGGTCTTCATCCGATTGCCCACGTTCACGCCGTTCGCCTTGTCGTCACTGAACTGATTCAGATACGCGCCGACCACGCCAAGCTTCCACGGGCCGAAGTTCCAGCCGGCATTGAACTCGGCGACGTAGCCGTCGCCCGAGCTGTAGTTCGTCGTGCCGTTCTTCGAGTTGAGCAGCAGGCGGTTCGCGATGGCGACGTCGATACCGTTGGGCACGTTGTAGCGAACCGAGAACACCGGCTGGATCGACGTGTAGCCCACCGCGACGCTCGACTTGACCGGGCTGTAGGAACCCGTCTCGAACGCGAAGTCGAGGCCAGAGGCAATCGCCAGGTTCGGCGAGAGGTTCCATTGCAGCAGCACCGGTGTCAGCGTGATATTGGAAAGGCCGTTTTGCGTACTCGACTGCCCGAATACGCTCGTATGCAGCGATACGACCGGGATGACCAACTGCGTATAGACGTTCGCTCCGAGCAGATGAAACGGATACGCCGCGAGCAGACGCGTGGTTTCGGAGTAAACCGACGTACTGAACGGAATCGGCAGCTTCTTGCCGTCGTTGCCGTAGAGACCGTTCGCGAAGGTGTAGTTGAATTGCTCCAGCGCGAACAGGCCCGGGATCGGCGGCAGGTTGGCGATGTTCGTACCCACGGCGCCCGCGGGATACGGAGAAACCCCACCTTCGAATGCTTGTGCTTCGTTCATCGATCCGGCGGCCAACACCGTGCAGCCGACGACGGCCGCGATCAGTTTCTTGGACATGCTGTCTCCTCAACCTAGGGGCGCTCGCGCCGCCTGGCATCTCTTTAATAGTGAAAGCGCGGTGCCCACGGACGGCGCACAAGCGGTACGTTCGATCCGAAAACGCCCTGACGCTGGCCTCCCGATGCGATGTTCAATGCGTCATCGCTTCGGGATTGAGGCTAGGTTAAGATAGGTCGAGGTATCCTAAAAATGGATTCGATCCATTGCCGATATCGATGGCGTCAATACTTTCAGGCTAAACCCTGATAAACGCGTGAGCGGAGACAGCACGCATGCGGTTCAACAAGCTCGACCTCAACTTGCTCGTGGCGCTCGACGCGCTGTTGAGCGAACAGAACATCAGCCGGGCTGCCGAAAAGATTCATCTGAGCCAGTCGGCGATGAGCAACGCGCTCGCGCGGCTGCGCGAATACTTCAACGACGAGTTGCTCGTACAGGTCGGCCGCAAGATGGAGCCGACGCCGCGCGCGGAAGCTCTCAGGGACCACGTGCGCGACATTCTCGTGCGCGTCGACGCGACGGTGGCAGCGCAGCCTGAATTCGTGCCGGCGCAAGCCAATCGCCTGTTCCGCCTGTTCGTATCGGACTACACGATGACGACACTGATGCCGCACCTGTTCAAGCTCGCCTACGAGCAGGCGCCCGGCATCCGCTTCGATCTGCGTCCGCAGATCGCCTATCCGCACCGCGTGCTGGAACGCGGGGAAGCGGACCTCTTGATCATTCCCAAGGAATATTGCTCGACCGAGCATCCGGCCGACCTGCTGCTCGAAGAAACGTACTGCTGCGTCGTATGGGACCAGAGCCCGCTCGCGAAAGGCGAGATGACGAACGAGCGCTACATGGCAGCCGGCCACGTCGTCGTGCAGGTCGGCGACGGGCAAACGGCGCTCGAAGATTGGTTCATGCAGCGGCTCGGCATCGTGAGGCGCGTGGAGGCGAGTACGTACAGTTTCGTTTCGCCGGCCTATCTGCTGGCCGGCACGAACCGCATCGCGACCATGCACCGCCGGCTCGCGGAAGAGGCCTCGCGCAGCCTGCCGATCGTGCTGCGCGACGTGCCGATCGCGGTCCCTACGATGGAGCAGTCGATGCAATGGCACAAGCATCGCACCTCGGACCCTGGGCTCACTTGGTTGCGTGGGCTATTGAAAGAGGCCGTTGCCGAGATGGACAAAGCGCGTCATGACGCTCGTTAAGCCGGCACCGTCGACCGGTCAGGCCGGGCCGGCCCGAGCGACAACACCAGGCGCGCCGACCATCGTCGATCCGCGCTGGTTCGTCTTCCTGCAAGTGTCGGCCTCGGGTAGCCTGAGCCGCGCAGCGGCGGCGCTCGACATGCCGCAATCGATGGTCAGCCGCAACGTTGCCCAACTCGAGCAGCAATGTGGCGAGCGCCTGTTTCGCCGGACCGGGCGCGGGGTCGTCCTCACCGAGTTCGGCGAGCAAATGCTGCCGCGGGTCACGCGTCTCGCGGCCGAAGCGGATGCACTCGCGGACGATATCCGTAGCGCGCGCGGCCAGCCCGCCGGCGAGGTGCTGCTGGGACTGCTGCCGTCGGCGGTCAATCATTACGCTGGGCCGCTCTTCGCGGCCGTGCGCGCCGAGTTGCCGGCCGTCAGGCTTCATTTGACGGAAGCCGCCAGCGCGCAACTCGAAGAGCATCTGCGCGAAGGCCGCCTCGACATGGCCGTCGTCTTGAAAGAAGACGAAGCGCATGTCGGCGACAGTCACGTTCTTGCTCGGGTGCCGCTGCATTTGGTCGGCCCTCGCGGCGATCCCGTCGTCGCGGGCGCAGACGTGCCGCTCGCCATGCTGTCCGGCTTGCCGCTCGTGGTACCGGGCCGGCCGCATTTGCTGCGCGCTCGGCTCGACCGTCTTGCTTCGCAACATGACTTGACGCTGCACGCCGCTGTCGAGGTCGACTCGGTACGGCTCCAATACGAAGTCGTGGCCGCGGGCGGCGGCTATGCGATTGCTTCGGTACTGCCCGGCAAGCTCGATGCAAGGCTCGCCTCGTCGCGCATCGTAGCCCCCGTACTCGAGCGGTTCGTCGTGCTCGCCGAGTCGCCTCGCCGTCCGCATACGCGAGCGACGCGAGCCGTGCGGCGCCTGGTTTGCGGGCTAGCCGAAGCGCTGGAGGACGGCGAAGCGAGCCATCGATCTTCGTCATAGCTGCTATCGACCTCGGGCAGTGCCCGAAACGGGCAGCGCGTTCTATCGTGTGCCGGCCACTTACTTCCAGGCCCGCACCATGTCAGACGCCGTCACCGCAGAATCCGCCTTTCCCACGCTTTTCCTGAGCGATGCCGATGTCGCCTCGCTCGCCGACTGGCCTTCGGCCGTCGCTGCACTTGCCGACGCCTACGCCAAACCCGTCGCCACCGCCATGGTTCCGCCGCGCTCGATGGCGCGTGGCGAAGGCATGTGGCTGCGCAGCCTGACCGCGGTCTCGCCGAGCGGCGGGCACATGGGCTGCAAACTGATCGCCGCCAATATCGTCGCGCGACGAGCCAGCTATCTGATCTCGCTATTCGATCAGCAGACGATGGAGTTGCGCGCGCTGATCGACGGCAACCGAGTGACGGGGTTGCGCACGGCGGCCACTGCCGCGCTTGCCGTCACCTTGCTGGCTCCGAACCGGCCGCTGCGCCTCGCGGTGATCGGTTCGGGTTTCGAGGCGCGCGGCGCACTCGATTGCTTGAACGCTGTGCGGGCATTGCAAAGCGTGCGTGTCTTCAGCCCCACGCCTGCCAGCCGCGAACGCTTCGCCGAAAGCTTCCGGCCCGCCATGGACATCGCTGCGGCAGACAACCCCGAGGCCGCAGTCCAAGACGCCGACGTCGTCATTTGCGCCGCGCGCAGCCGCGACGAATCGCCGGTGTTGCGAGGGGCCTGGCTGCAGCCGGGCGTCACGGTCGTCTCGCTCGGTTCGACCTTGCCCGAGCAGCGCGAAGTCGACGAAGAAACGATGGCGCGTGCCGCGTGCATCGTCGCCGACATGCCCGAAGAAGTCGAGCACGACACCGGCGATGCTATCGCCGCCAAGCGTGCCGGCGTGGTGCTCATGGACAAACTTGTTTCGTTTAGCACGCTGGCGGCGGGAAACATCGTTCCGCGCCGTGCCGACGGCGACATCGTTCTCTACAAGTCGGTCGGGTCCGCGCTGCAAGACGTCGTGATCGCCGAAATGCTGCTGGCGCGTGCCGTTCAGCAAGGTGTCGGCGTGCCGCTCCCGGCCAGCATCGCACCGGTGGCGAAATAGCCCCGCCGATCGCCACGAATTCGCTCACGAATTCATTCAGCGATTCGATCGATATCTCAATCGCTCGATAGCTCATTCAAAAACTCTTTCAAGGAGAGGCTTCCTCATGGCTAGCTACAAGAAGGCCGATGCCCGCGCCTGGGCGCGCGAACACCTCACCGGCTGCTCGGCCGTCACGATTCCGAGCTACAGCGCGGACCTCAAGCGCCTCAACGAGCGCGGCATCCGTCACGACATCGAATTGGCGATGGAATTCGGCTTCCGCTACACGTTGCTTTGCAGCGAAGTTGCCATCACCCCGGAAGAAAACGCGCAGTTCACGGCGTGGGCTCGCGAAACGGCCGGCGACCGGCTCGGCCTGTTCTTCCACGCCGCGTTCGGCACGCTCACCGAAAACATCGAAGCCGTGAAGCTCGCGGAACAAGCCGGCGCCGACATCGTGCTGCTCTCATATCCGCCGCAGTTCTGGCCGACCACCGAACAGGAGATCTACGACTACACGAAGACCTTCTGCGACGCGACCGACCTCGCGGTGATGCTGTTCCCGATTCCGCTCTGGGGCTTCGAGCGCGTGCATCCCGCCGGCATGTCGCTGAATCTGGTGCGCCGCCTGCTCGACGATTGCCCGAACATCGCCGCGATCAAATCGGAGCAAGGCTTTCCGCTGCCGGCCGGCATCTGCGAGATGTATCACCACTTCCGCGACGAAGTCGTGATCAGTTGCCCGATCGAAGGCGATGCGATTCCGCTCATGAGCCTCATGAAGCTCCAGTTCTCCGGCACCAGCAATACCGCCTGGATGAGCGGCTATTACCCGAGGGCGTTCGAGCTCGCACACAACGGGCAATGGGAAGAAGCGATGGCGATGTACTGGAAGGTGAACCCGGCGCGCAGCGCGAACGGTGCCGCGGCGCAGACCTATGCGGGCGGCACCGGCGTGCTCAACCGCACGATGTGGAAATACCAGGATTGGCTGGCCGGCTTCAACGGCGGCCCGCTGCGTGCGCCGGCGATGCGCGTGCCGGACCGGATCATGAAGACGCTGCGCCAGGGGCTCGTCGCTTCCGGGCTGCCCGTGACCGCCGATCCCGATTCGGCCTTCATGGCGGGCCGTTTCCCTTGCTGAGCGAGCGAACAACGATGAAACATCTGCTGAAAGACGCCGCCCTATGGCGCGAAAGCGCGTTCATCGCCGGCGAGTGGGTTGATGAAACGTCACATGGCCGTTATGCGCTGCGAAATCCGGTCGACCAATCCCTGCTCGTCGAGCTGCCGCGCTGCCGCGAGCCGGAAGTACGACGCGCGATCGACGCCGCGCACAAAGCCTTCGGAGGTTGGCGACGGACGACCGCGAAGCACCGCGGCGAAGTGCTGCGGCGCTGGTACGCGTTGACGATGGAACACCGCGAAGACCTCGCGACCCTCATTACGCTCGAGGAAGGCAAGCCGCTGGCCGAAGCGCGCGGCGAGATCGACTACGCCGCCTCGTTCCTGCGCTGGTTCGCGGAAGAAGCGACGCGTGTGCGCGGCGACGTGATCCCCGGGGTGAAGGAGACGCAGCGGATCATCGCCCTGCGCGAGCCGATCGGCGTATGCGCCGCCATCACGCCGTGGAATTTTCCGGCGGCGATGATCACGCGCAAAGCCGGGCCGGCGCTCGCGGCGGGTTGCACGATGGTCGTGAAGCCCGCGAGCCAGACGCCGCTGACCGCGCTCGCGCTGGCCGTGCTGGCGCAGCGCGCCGGGGTACCGGCCGGCGTCCTCAGCGTGGTGACCGGCAACGATACGCGCGCGATCGGCGGCGAGCTGACCGCCAATCCTTTGGTTCGCAAGATCACGTTCACCGGTTCGACTGAAGTCGGCCGGGTATTGCTCACGCAAGCCGCGCAGACGGTCAAGAAATGTTCGATGGAGCTGGGCGGCAACGCGCCTTTCATCGTGTTCGACGATGCCGATCTCGATGCCGCCGCCGACGGCATCGTCGCCGCGAAATTCCGCAACACAGGGCAAGCCTGCATTAGTGCGAACCGTGTGCTGGTTCAATCAAGCATCTACGATGCACTAGCCGTGCGTGTCGTCGAACGTGTCGCGAAGCTGCGCGTCGGCAACGGTCTGGAGCCGAACGTCGAACTCGGACCGATGATCGACGCGGCCGCTGTAGCGAAGGTCGAAGAGCACGTGAGCGACGCGCTCGCAGGCGGTGCTCGGCTGCTGCATGGAGGGCACCGGCATGCGCTCGGCGGATTCTTCTTCGAACCGACGGTACTCGCCGATGTGACGCCTGCGATGAAGATCGCGCATGAAGAAACGTTCGGGCCGGTGGCGGCGCTCTTCCGCTTCGATACGGACGACGAAGCGATCGCGATGGCAAACGACAACGAGTACGGGCTCGCCGCCTACCTTTATAGCCGCGATGCAGCGCGGATCTGGCGCAACGCCGCGCGCATCGAATCGGGGATGGTGGGCATCAACTGCGGATTGATCTCGAACGAAGTCGCACCGTTCGGCGGCGTGAAGCAAAGCGGCCTCGGACGCGAAGGCTCGCATTTAGGGATCGACGAGTTCGTGGAGGTCAAATATCTGTGCTGGGATGGGTTGATTCCTGCGTAAGGATGGGAAACGCTCAACGATCACAAACGGAGATTGAATCCGATGGCTTCCGTCGGTCTGAATTTTCCGCGGTGACGATTCTTCGAGGCCGACTTGGTGTTTCATGCATCCCATTTCTCATAGCCTTTCCCGAAATGAAAGTCAGCGAGTTGATGGAGTTTGACGTGTCGAAGTACCTGAAGGATGAGAGCGACTACCGGCTGTATCTGGCGGAAGCGTTTGAAGGCGGCGATCCAGTCGAGATCCAGGTGGCGCTTGGCGACGTTGCCAAGGCACGTGGTATGACGGTGCTCGCGCGCAAAACCGAGTAATGCGAGCGCACTGTCGTACCGAACCGTCATGTCCTCATGCAGCACTCGGCAGATCACAACGGTATCGACCGATCCTCTTACGCCATCCTCACCAGGGCATCGGCAAGCGCACGGATCTTGGGCTGCGCGGCGCGCGGCGGCGGGTAGACGAGAAAGTATCCGAGGCCATTCGGCACCACGTGACCGAACGGCCTCGTCAGCGCGCCCATCTGGAGCCGCTCGGCCGCCATCCGAGGATCGCCGATAGCGACACCGTGTCCTTGCGCGGCGGCCGTGAGCGTCAATTCGAGCGTGTCGAAAACGAGTCCGCCATCGACATCCAGCTTTGTCGCTCCCACGCTATCGAGCCAGCATCGCCATTCCTCGCGGCTCGGTCCCGGATGGAGCAACATGATACGAGCGAGATCGTCCGCCAATTTCAGCGATGAAGCCAGCTCGGTCGCGCACATCGGCGTGAGGGTCTCCGCAAACAGCGGTACGGCTTCCAGCCCTGCCCACTGCCCTGCCCCGCGCACTACGCCAGGAATGCCGCAATCGGAGGGAGAGGACGCGTCAGATCCGCCGGCGGGTATGCAGGCGACGCATACCCGGCTTGCGAATTTCTCGTTTGTTCAGTCATCGGCGCGTCGCTATTGTGTCCGTACCCGATTCTCGTTCGCTCGAACGGGCGGAATTTCAACGAATGATAGGAGGATGAACATGGCTTCATCGTCGGAAGCACTATACACGCGGCAGATTCGCACTTACCTCGAGGCCCTCGAACGCGGCGACGTGGCCGCGATCTGCGCGCTGTTCAAACCCGACGCGCAGATCTCGTCGCCGTTTCTCGGCTGGATGACGCCGGCACCGTTCTTCGCGAAGGTCGACGCAGCGTCAGGCGCGAGCACGATCACGCCGATCGATATCTGCGTCAGCTCGACGGGGGCTCGGCGTGCCACGGGCTATTTCATCTACGACTGGAAACTCAAGGACGGTTCCGCGGTGCGCTTCGAGTGTGTCGACGTATTCGAGTTCGATGAAGACGGCCTCATCGAGCGGATGATCATCGTCTACGACACTCATCCGATTCGTAGCACGGTTGGCGATAAATACGCGTAGCGGACGCTCGCTTCAGGGCCATGCCGGTAATGACGGCAGCGATGGCCTCGGAGGCGGCGCTCGGCATCCCGACATCGATTCAGATCGTCGCGAGCAGTACGTTGGCGGATTTCGCATCGGCTCCGCAACCGCGGGCTATCCGCCTCGCGCCCCCGGCATCTCTGCCACATCGCCCGGCGTATGCGAGTGTCTCGCCAGCTCTAGCTTGGCGATCGCCGCGCGGTGCACTTCATCCGGGCCATCGGCAAAACGCAGCGTGCGCTGGTGCGCATAGGCAAGCGCCAACGGGAAGTCGCCGGACACGCCCCCGGCGCCGTGCGCCTGAATGGCCCAATCGATAACCTTGCAAGCGACGTTCGGTGCCACCACCTTGATCACCGCGATCTCGGCCTTGGCGACCTTGTTGCCGACGGTGTCCATCATGTAAGCGGCCTTGAGCGTCAGCAGCCGCGCTTGATCGATCATGCAGCGCGCTTCCGCGATCCGTTCATGCCAGACGCTGTGCTGCGCGATCGGCTTGCCGAATGCGATGCGCGACGTCAAACGCTTGCACATCAGCTCCAATGCACGCTCGGCGATACCGATGCTGCGCATGCAATGGTGGATACGCCCTGGCCCCAACCGCCCCTGTGCGATCTCGAAGCCGCGGCCCTCGCCGAGCAGGATGTTCGAAACGGGCACGCGCACATCCTTCAGATCGATTTCCATGTGACCGTGCGGTGCATCGTCGTAGCCGAACACCGGCAATGGACGGATCACCGTGATGCCCGGCGTATCGGCCGGCACGACGATCATCGACTGCTGCTCGTGACGTCCCGCATCCGGGTTGGTCTTGCCCATCACGATGTACACCGCGCAACGCGGGTCGCCCGCACCCGAGGACCACCATTTGCGCCCATTGATCACATATTCGTCGCCTTGGCGCTCGATGCTGCACTCGATGTTGGTCGCGTCCGACGAGGCCACCGCGGGCTCGGTCATCAAGAACGCCGAGCGAATTTCGCCACGCAGCAGCGGCTCGAGCCAGCGGTCCTTCAGTGCCTCGGAGGCATAGCGTTCGAGCGTCTCCATGTTGCCCGTGTCCGGCGCGGAGCAGTTGAAGACTTCCGCAGCCCAAGACACGCGCCCCATGATCTCGCACAGCGGTGCGTATTCCAAATTCGACAGCCCCTCCGGCGCACGCGCCGAACGCGGCAGGAAGAGATTCCACAAACCGGCCTGGCGCGCCAGCGGCTTCAACTCCTCGATCACCTTCGTCGGCACCCACGCATTTCCCGCATGCCGATTCGCCGCCACCTCTTCTTCGAAGCGGCGCTCGTTCGGATAGATGTTGCGATCGAAGAACTCCAGCAGGCGCGCCTGCATCTCCTTGACTTTGGGCGAGTATTCGAAATTCATATGCGGGTTCCGGAAATGGGGATGCGACAGCGGCTTACACAATGGCAATGAGGATCTTCATGAGGAACTTCCAAGCCCCCTCAAATCGTCAGCCCGCCATCGACGACGATGCATTCGCCGTTCGTATAGCTCGACGCGTCGGATACGAGGTACAGTACCGTGCCGGCCATTTCACGCGGCTCCGCGTGACGGCGCAGGGGAATCTCGGCCATCAATCGTTCGTAGAGCTCCTTGCTGTCGAACAGCGCGGCGGCGAACTTGGTTTTCGTGAAGCCGGGCAGCAGCGCGTTCACGCGGATGCCGAACGGCCCGCACTCCTTCGCGAACGCCTTCGTCATGTTCACCACCGCGGCCTTCGTGATCGAGTAGATGCCTTGCTTGTCGCCAGGCTGCAGCGCGTTCACCGATGCGGTGTTCACGATCGCGCCGCCGCCCTGCGCCTTCATCATCTTGCCGGCCTCGACCGACATGAAGAAGTAGCCGCGCACGTTCACATCGACGGTCTTGTTGAACGCCATGATGTCGGTGTCGAGGATATGGCCGAAGTACGGATTGGCGGCGGCATTGTTAACTAGGATGTCAAGGCGACCATGCTTGCCGCGGATGTGCTCGAACGTCGCCGCTATGTCTTCCATCTTGCCGACGTGGCATGCGAGCGCCTCGGCGTTGCCTCCCGCCTCGACGATCTCGCCGGCAACCGCCTGGCAATCCTCGAGCTTGCGGCTCGATACGATTACGTGTGCCCCCTGCCGCGCGAGCAGTTTTGCGATTTCCTCGCCGATCCCGCGGCTCGCGCCCGTCACGAGCGCGATTTTGCCGGTCAGGTCGAACAGATTCGTTGCCATGTTTCGCTCCATCATTCCATTTTCCTTGCGATCCGTGTGTATTCGCCGTCTATCACGCGGCCTCAGCGATGCACATCGATCACCCGCATCGCCTCCTGGGCGAGCGGCGCGACCATTTCGCCGACCTGCAGCGCCTTCGTGCTCGACGCGTTGCCTTGCAGCGCGCGCGCCTTCACCCCTTGCGCGATCGCCGCAAGCCGGAAAAAGCTGAACGCGAGATAGAAATGCCAGTCCCTAATCGGCTCGATGCCGCGCAACTCGCAATAGCGCGCGACGAGGCGCACTTCTTCCGGCACGCCGAGCGCCGCACGGTCCTGGCCCGCGAGCCCCGGTACCAGACCGTTGGAGGGCAGACGCAGGCACATGCAGAAATACGCTAGATCCGCGAGCGGATTGCCGAGCGTCGACAGCTCCCAGTCGAGCACCGCCTTCACACGGTAGCTGCCGCGCTCGAACATCAGGTTGTCCATCCGATAGTCGCCATGCACGAGCGTCGCGCGGCCCGCATCGATCGGGCACGCCTTCGGCAGCCACGCGATCAGCGCTTCCATCCCATCGATGCGCTCCGTTTCCGCCGCGCGGTACTGCTTCGTCCATACGCCGATCTGGCGCTCGAAATAATTGCCTGGGCGTCCGTAATCGGACAAACCGACCGCGTCGACATCGACGTCGTGCAGCGCGGCCATCGTCTGGATCACCGCGTCGTAGCAGATTGCGCGATCTTCCTTCGGCAATTCCGGCAGTGCGGGATTCCAGAAGATCCTGCCGTCCTCGAAGCTCATGATGTAAAACATGCTGCCGATCACGTCGCGGTCTTCGCACAGGTGATACGGACGTGCAACGGGCACAGCCGTGTCCGACAGCGCGGTCAGAATCCGGTATTCGCGATCGACCGCGTGCGCGGACTTCAGCAGTTCGCCGGGCGGCTGGCGACGCAACACATAGCGGCCGCTCTTTGCATTCAGCAGAAACGTCGGATTCGACTGCCCCCCGGCGAACTTCTCCGCCTCGATCGGGCCTTCGAAACCGGGGACATGGCTTTCCAGATAGCGCGCCAGCGTGGCGACGTCGAGTTGCTGCGAGATGTTCGTCATCGTGCGGATCGTTCGTTTGTTCGCTGCGTTCGCGGTTCGTACAGTGCGGATCAGCCGTAGGTCCGGTATTCGCGCCGCTCGGGATCTTCCAGATGCGGAATGCCGTTGAACGAGGCCAGGTGGAACGCATCGGCGTTGAAGAAATAGCGTGAGATGCTGCTGTTGCGGATCTGCAGGTTCAGTGCGATCGCGCTCGCCGCCGGCGCCGCGAGCACCTGCTGCAGCGTGATGGCGATCGGGCCGCCCGAACTCACCGCGAGCACCCGCAGTCCGGGGCCGCTCCGGATCGCCTCGCGCGCGTCGGCGACGCGCTGCTGAAACGCGGCCCACGTCTCGGGAACGGGCTCGCGAAGCTTATCTTCCGACCACAGCTGCAGCACCTGTTTGAGCGCCCGGTAATGCTCCTTCATCGATCCGGCCGCCAGTTGCGCGATTTCCGGATAGTCGCCGGCGGCCGCCGCGAACAACGCGCCAAAGTCGTACTCGTTCAGGCCCGGATGCCGCTCGTATCCGGCGCCGGCACACCCCATCCCACGCAGGATCGCGTCGACCGTTTGCTCGTGCCGTAGCAGCGTGCCGCACATCACGCGATCGAATGCGATTCCCTGGCACGCAAAGTATTCACCGAGCCAGACGCCCTGCTGCTCACCGCATGCAGAGAGGCGATCGTAGTTCTCCGCGCCGAACGACGCTTGTCCATGCCGCACCAGATAGAGCTCGGCCATCGCGTATCCATCAAGTCAATTCCCGCCAGCATAGCGAGCCCTTCCATTTCCTCGAACTTTCTTTTATGAATCATCGCTATTCATTTTGGAAATAGGGCCGACGGTTCAGCGGGGAGATTGGGGCGGGAAGTCGAGCCTCGGATCGGCGAAAGGCTGTTCGCGGCGAGATCCAGGCGGGCCAGCACGCCAGATTGAGCGAATGTCCTTGGCCATTGGCGCGAGGAGAACTGGCACCAGCGATTGACCGCCGCTGGCCCTATGAAACGCCTTTTGGCGGCGGATACTGGTCCCTAGGCGAACGTTCGTCGCCCAACAGCGCGCGGCTGCTCGCCGCTGTTCGTGGCTACTCGTCGCTCTTCGCGGCTGTTCGTCTCTCCTCGCGGCACGCGCCGATGCGCGTTGCGCGTCTCGGGTGGGTCCGTCAACGACACGGAGTCGACATGCTCAAGCTCTTCCTCGGACTGGGATTGCCTTTTATCGGCGTGATCGGCTTGCTGCCGTGGGCCGCATCGAAAGACGTCTATGTAGCCGGCATCCCGTTCATCTATGCGTGGATCTTCGCGTGGTTCATTCTCACGTCGGGCTGCCTGATGCTGTGCTGGACGCTGTTCGACAAGCACTCCGAAACACAAAACCCCTAATCCGACACGCCCAGGGGAGACACCGGCATGGCTTCCACAGTATTCCTAGGCTTCATTGCGTTCTCGCTGTATCTCGCGCTCCGCGCCCGAAAGGGACACGGCACGCAAAGCATGCATGACTTCTGCGTCGCATCGCGCCAGTTCGGCGCTTGGCTCGTCTTCTTTCTGGCAGCGGGCGAAATCTATAGTATCGGCACGATGGTCGGCTTTCCCGGCGGAATCTATGCGAAGGGGCCGACCTACGGTGTCTGGTTCCTCGGCTACATCCTTCTCGCGTATCCGGTCGGCTATTTCATCGGCCCCAAGATATGGGAAGCCGGCAAGCGCTACAACGCCATCACGCTGCCGGATCTGTTCAAAGGCCACTTCGAGAGCCGAGCGATCGAACTCATCGTCGCGGTTTCCGCGTTGATTTTCCTGCTGCCGTGGGGCGAACTGCAATTCACCGGCCTCGTCGCCGCCCTCAAGGGGCTAGGCTGGCACGTGAACGCGGTCGGTCTCATCACGATTTCGGCGTTGCTCGCGTTCACCTACATTGCTATCGCGGGCGTACGCGCCTCGGCCTACATCGCGATTTTGAAAGATCTGTTGATGGTCTCGGCAATCGTCATCACAGGTGTCGCCGTGGCCTGGGAGGCAGGCGTCGAACCCGTGTTCCGCGCAGCCAGCCAGCATGTGTCGAACGCGATGAATACGCATCAGCTCTCCTTTGCGATGAGCACGATCTTCTTTCAGTCGCTCGGTTTTTACGTGATGCCGTTTTCGGTCCAGAACTTCTTCACGGCCAAGAGCGCCAACACGATCCGCCGTTCGCAGGTGATGATGCCGCTGTACATGCTGATGTATCCGTTCCTCGTGGTCGCGTCGTATTACGCCATCGCTCAAAACGTCAAGCTCGCTTCGCCCAACGAGGCCTTCTTCGCGGCGGTCGTGCATTTGCTGCCGCCCTGGCTGATCGGCCTGGTCGCCGCCGGGGCATCGCTTTCCGGGCTGCTCGTGCTAGCCGGCATCTGCCTCGCCATTGGGCCGGTGGTGACGCGCAACCTGCTGCCGAAAATGGCGGAAACTCGCCAGAAGACCGGTGCCAAGGTGGTGATCGTTATCTATCTGCTGCTATCGATCGGCATGACGCTCGCCACGCCAAAACTGATGCTTACGCTGATCAACATGACGTATTACGGCGTCACACAGTTTTTCCCCGGCGTAATCGCGATCGTGTTCGGATTGCGCGTGAGCGCGCGGGCCATCGCCTCAGGTCTCTTGACCGGGCAATTGCTGGCAATTGTCCTCTATGAGTTGAATCCGGACCTGGCCGGCTTGAATCTGGGGCTCGTGTGCCTGGCGATGAACGTGCTGGTCGCGACTGCCGTGAATCTGGGCATCGGCCGCAGCCATCACGTTCACGCGCGGCCGTAGAGCCGGCATCCACGCGTGCCCCCAACAGCGGACGACATCCGTTTAACCCGAACACCCCATGGACAAAACCGATCGTCACGCCGTAACCGTACTCGTCGCCCGCAAGATTCTAACGATGAATCCGAACCAACCCGTCGCCACGCACGTGGCAATTCGCGACGGGAGGATTCTGTCCGTGGGTACGCAAGACGAGATGCGTCAATGGACCGACGCGGAGCCCGACTCGACGTTTTCCGACAAAATACTGATGCCCGGCCTCGTCGAAGGTCACTCGCATCTGATGGAAGGCGCGATGTGGAGCGCTGCGTATGTCGGCTACTATGAGCGGCGCGGCCCGGACGGCAAGCGCTGGCCGGGCCTGCGGACGCTCGACGCGGTGATCGAGCGTCTGCGGGAGGCTGAACGGCAAATGACCGATGCCTCAGCCCCCTTGCTCGCGTGGGGTTTCGATCCGATCTTCTTCGGCAGCGAACGCCTCACGGTGACGCAACTCGATCGCGTTTCGGCCACTCGATCGATTGCGGTCCTGCATGCAAGCGTTCACCTGATGAATGTGAATTCGGCAATGCTCGATGCCGCCGGCATCGACGACGATGCCGACATAGACGGCCTCGACCGCGACGCGAATGGCAAGCTCACCGGCGAGTTGCAAGAGTTCGCCGCCATGTTTCCGGTATATCGTGTAATCGGTGCGAGGCTGTCGCTGTCCGCTGCCGACAATCCGGACGCAATCTGGAATTTCGGCAAAGTTGCGCAGCTTGCCGGCGTGACCACCGCCACCGATCTGCTCAACGATCTCTCCGAAAAGGCCATGCGAAACCTCGTCGACATCACGGCCGACGAGCGATTTCCCATCCGGCTGGTCCCGGCGTTCGGACCACAGCGCAATCCCGAAGGCGGTCCGCCGCGCGTGCTCGAGGCCGCGCGCTCCAATTCGGACAAGCTGCGGTTCGGGCTAGTGAAATTCATCGTCGACGGATCGATCCAGGGCTTCACCGCGCGGCTGCGCTGGCCCGGCTATGTGAACGGCCGGCCGAACGGGCTCTGGCTGATTCCGCCGGCACAGTTCGTCGAAACCTTCTTGCCCTTCCATCTCGCGGGTCTGCAGTTGCACATTCACACGAACGGCGATGAAGCGACCGAGCTCGTACTCGACGCGATAGAAACGATCGTGAACCGGCACCCGCGCGCCGATCACCGGCATACGCTGCAGCATTGCCAGATGGCCGACGCCCGTCAGCTTGCGCGTGCCGCTCGCCTCGGCATGTGTATCAACTTCTTCTCGAACCACATCTATTACTGGGGCGACGCGCATTACGCCCAGACCATGGGCTTCGACCGCGCCAACCGCATGAACGCGGCTGGAACGGCGAACGCGCTCGGCATTACCTTCGGCCTGCACTCCGACGCGCCCATCACCCCGCTCAATCCGCTTTTCACGGCGTGGTGCGCCGTACAGCGCCAGACCGCATCCGGCAGGGTGTTGGGCGAAGCGGAGCGCCTGCCCGTTGCCGATGCGCTTCGGGCGATCACACTCGGCGCGGCGTTCACGATCGGCATGGACACCCAGGTCGGCAGCATCGAGATCGGAAAATTTGCCGACTTTGCCGTGCTCGACGAAGATCCCTATGAAGTGCCGCCGCAGCGTCTCAACCGGCTTGCGGTGTGGGGGACGATCGTAGGCGGGCGCGTCTTTCGTTCTCCCGCATGAATTCCACCGCACGATCCGGCAACACCTGCCCCGACGCCCGGCCGCCGATTCCGCTCGTGGTGCTGGGCGGCTATCTAGGCGCCGGCAAAACCACGATGATCAACGCGCTCCTAACCCATGCGGAGGCGCACCGCATCACGGTGTTGGTCAACGACTTCGGCTCGATCAACATTGACGCCACGCTGATTCGCGAGCGCAGCGACGACGTGATCGGCTTAGAAAATGGATGCGTGTGCTGCTCGATCGGCGGGAAGCTCGTGGAGACGCTGCTGGAAATCAGCGCGCGAGCGTCGCGGCCCGATCTACTCGTGATCGAAGCGAGCGGTGTATCCGACCCGGTACGTATCGCGCAGATCGGCATGCTCGATCGCGCATTTCAATTGCAAGGCATCGTCGTCGCAGTCGATGCGGAGCAAATCCGCATCACCCTCGACGATGCCTATGTCGGCGACATGGCGCGCCGGCAGATCGTGGGCGCAACCGCGCTCGTACTCACAAAATCCGACCTGATCGCCGGGCAGGACTTGAATGACGCTTATAAGCGCGTGCGGGACATTGCGCACACGCGCCTCGTCTTCGAATCGCACCAGGGCACTGTGCCGCGGGAACTTTTTTTCGGTGGAGCAAGGCCTCTTCCCGAGAATGAGACGGCATTTCGCCTCTCTCACTCCTTGCCCTCGCACTTGCCCGAGAACCTGCGCAGCTTCACTTACCGCTCCGCTGCGCGCTTCGATCGCAAGCGACTCAAAACGACGCTCGTGTCGCTTTCCGATCGACTTTTGCGCGCTAAGGGTTTCGTGTGTCTCGAGGACGGCACCTACGCAGAGATCCACGTCGTCGGCAAGCGCTGGCATCTTTCGGCTCACGGCAAGCGCGATATCGCGGACACCACGATCGTTCTCATCGGCATGTTCGACGACGACGAGATGCAAAGCGCGCTCGACGCGATCGAATCTTCCGCAACGCTGCAATCATCTTCGCCGAGCGTCTGAAGGCTGCTTCAAGCCAGCAAGCGAGCAATGAGATCGGGCGTCGCCCGCACGCCGTATTTGCGCAAGAGGCTCGCGCGATGGATATCGACCGTGCGTGGGCTGATGTTCAACTCCTTGCCGATCTCCTTGCTCGTCAAGCCGTGAACGACGAATGCGGCGACATCCCGCTCGCGCTCCGTCAATGTGCTCACGACGTCGGGCCGCTTCGTGGTCTCGGATAAGTCGGTGAAGGTCCAAACCGCCAGCTCGAAAGGCCGCTTCGGGTTGTAGCCGAAGCCGCGTACGGTAACCCAGAAATGACTGCCGTCAATGCGACGCATGATGCGATCGTCGCTAAAGACCGCACGCTTGGCGATGAGCGGCCCCAGGCGGCGGCCCGTCGTTGAAAAATCTTTCTGCTGCGGGTAGAGCACGGAAAACGACTGGTCGATGAGATCGCTGCGCTCCGCTCTAAAAAGTCCGAGCGCTCTCTCGTTGCAGTCCACCATGATTCTTTCGCGCGCCACGATGGCAGCGACGGGCAGGTGCCTGAAGAGATCCTCGTAGTCGAGATGGGGCGTTGTGTCGGTCATGTTCGGCATGCTTTCCATCGCTGTGGGCTGGTGTGCGGCCAAGGCCCGCGACGGTCTCACCCCTCGGCACGCTCGATACGTAGTCTCCTATGTGATTGTAGTGCGTATGCGAAGCCGTCAAGGCAAGCGACGTGAATGGCAACGGCGCAGCGCCATTTGCCTCAGACGTTCCAAACTTCGCCGAACACGCGCAGCCAGTTTTCGCCCATGACCTTCCTAATGCGCGATTCGCTCCATCCCGCCCGCTCCATCGCGGCCGTTAGATTCGGGAATTCACCGATCGTGCGGATGCCTTCCGGATTGACGACCTTGCCGAAGTCCGTCAGGCGGCGATATCGGCCCTTGTCGTGCGTAATCCAGTCGAAAAACTCAGTGCTATACCCTTGAGTAAAGTCGGTGCCGATCCCAACCTTGTCTTCGCCGATCACGTCGATGACGTATTCGATTGCCTCGAGATAATCCTCGACGGTCGCATCCGCGCCTCGCCGCAAGAAAGGCATGAACATCGTCACGCCGACAAAACCGTTCGCCTCGGCGATCTCGCGCAGTTGATCGTCGGTCTTGTTGCGCGGATGCTCCTTCAATCCGGATGGGCAGCAGTGCGAGTACGTGACGGCCTTCTTCGAACAAGCGATGGCGTCCGACGACGTCTTGGCGCCGACATGCGAAAGGTCCACCATGATGCCGACGCGGTTCATCTCCTGAATCACTTCCCGGCCATATCCGGACAAGCCCCCATCCGGTTCATAGGAGCCGGTGCCCACCAGATTTTGCGTGTTGTAGCACAGCTGTACGACATTCACGCCCAGTTCCTTGAACACTTCGATATAGCCGAGGTTATCCTCGAATGCGTAGGAATTCTGAAAGCCGAAGATGATGCCGGTCTTGTTCTCCTTCTTCGCTCGCAAGATGTCGTCGGTCGTTCGCACGAGCGTCAAGATCTCGCTATGCTCGCGGATCTGCTGCTTCATTTCCGCGATGTTGTCGATCGTCTTCTGAAAGTCATCCCAGACGGAGACCGTGCAGTTGACGGCGGTGACGCCGCCTTTGCGCATGTCCTCGAACACGGAGCGCTCGAATTTCGAAATATTCAGGCCGTCGATGACAATGCTCGAATCGTGAAGCGTACTCATTTCATCTAACCTCTCGTACGGTCCTAATGGGTCGGGTGGGTCAGATCAGCATTCAGATCGTTCGCTTGATCGCATGCTCGACCCGCGTCGCATCGCTCGCATCGGCAGATGCGATCCCGGCTTTGTCGAGCGAGGTCTTCGACGTCTCGTTCAGCGCCAGGCCGCCGATCATCGCGAAGATCGAAACGGCAACCAGGTAGTAGGCGGGCGACAAATTCGTGCCCGTGACGGAGATCAGCCAGGTGGCGACAAGCGGCGCGGTGCCGCCGAAAATCGTATAGGCAACGTTGTACGTGATCGCGGATGCGGTGTATCGCGTCTTCGTGGCGAAGGCTTCCGACAGAAGCGGCGCAGTGACGACGCCGGACACGACGGCCCCTATCGCAAGCAGCGCAACGCCAAGCAAGGACTTCGACAAGACGCCCGAACCGCCCAGCGAGAAAGCCGGATACACGGACACGATGATGAAAATGCACGTGCTCGCGATCGTCGCACGGCGTCCGACCCAATCCGAGAACAAGCCTGCGAGCGGGCACAAAGCCGCTGCGAAAACGAGCGCCAGCACAGTCACGAGCAGCGACGTCACGCGAGACAAGTGCCCGGCCACTTGAAGATAGGTCGAGAAATACGTCGTGAAGGTATAGAACGATAGTGCCGTCACCGATATGAACGCACCGAGCTTCAGCATGTTCCACGACTGCGAATGCAGGGTTTCCGCCAGGGGCGCATGCGCGATCTCGTGCTTGCCCTCGAGTGCTTTGAACGCAGGCGTTTCCTGCAGATTCACGCGCAGATAGACGCCGATGAGGCCAACCGGCGCCGCGATAAGAAACGGGACGCGCCACCCCCAATCGACCATGGCCGCGGACGACAAAGACGATTCGAGTGCCGAAGCGACGACCGCCGCACACGCGAACGACGAGAACGTCGACACCGGCAGGAAACTGCCGAAGAACGCGCGGCGGCGACGCGGTGCGTGTTCCATCACGTACGCGCAAGCGCCCGCATACTCGCCGCCGGCGGAGAACCCTTGCACGCAGCGCACGACCGTCAGCAAGAGCGGCGCCCAGTAACCGACGCGGGCATAGGTCGGGAGAAAGCCGATCAGCGTCGTGGCGCCGGCCATCGTCAGAATGGTGAACGCGAGGGTACGCTTGCGGCCGATCCGGTCGCCGACAACACCGAAGAAAAGCCCCCCGAGCGGGCGGAGCGCGAACGCGACGGCGAAGACCGCGAACGTCTTTAGAAGCCCGATCCGTAGATCGCCGCTAGGAAAGAATTCGCGCGTGAGGATCGTTGCGAGAAATCCGTACGCGGCGAAGTCGAACCACTCGACAAAATTTCCTATCGATGCCGCCGCGATGACGCGGCCTAGCGTCTTGGTATCGACCTCTTGAGCTTCTCGCGCTGTCATGATCCTCCCCCTTTTGAGTCAGACATTGAAAACAGCGTAGGTGCTCAAATTACTTAGGTCTATACGCATCGGTTACCTAGGTAATCGATGCTGTCGACGATGGGGATGCTCATCGCGAAGGCCGAATTCTTCACACCGCCAAACGGCACGCTAGGTGTTGACGAGCACAGGACGCTCAGCGAAGGCGCTTTGACCAAACCGATGCCGGCATTCTCCGACGATCCCACGGCGGAACAGCAGCACGCAGCACACGAACATCACACCGGTGAGCAGACTGACCGATTCGCCCAGACCTTGGAACCACGTGATATGCGTGATGTCCGCGAGCCATGCGCCGAAAGTGCCGAGCTTCGACTCCATCCCCACGACAATCACCGCGCCGACGACCGGCCCGAGCCGCGTGCCGAGCCCGCCAAGCAGCGTCATCAAGATGACCGTTCCGGACATCGTCCAGTAGACGTCGGAAAGCGTCGCGAACCCGAGCACCAGCGTTTTCATCGCCCCGGCAAGCCCTGCCAATGCAGCCGAGAGCACAAAAGCAAGCAATTTGAAGCGATTGACGTCGTAGCCGAGCGAGATGGTGCGCGCCTCGTTCTCCTTCAATGCGGCCAGCACTTTGCCGAATGGGGAATCGAGGACGCGCCCGATAAACCAAAACGCCGACACGGAAATCGTTAGCACGACGAAGTACAGCACCAGATCATTGTCGAGTGACAGCGCAGCGAACAGCTTTCCACGCGGCACGCCCTGCAAGCCGTCCTCTCCGCCGGTAAACGGCATCTGCACGCAGACGAAATAGACCATTTGCGCGAGCGCCAGCGTGACCATCGCGAGGTAAATTCCCTTACGGCGTATTGCAAACAAACCGAACACGAGCCCGAGTGCCGCGCCCACGCCCACGCCGGCGAGCAGCGCGACTCCAGGCGGCATCCCGTGATCGCGCAGCATGCCTCCCGCGACATAGGCCGCCGCACCGAAGAACGCCGCATGACCGAACGACAGCAAACCCACGTACCCGAGCAGCAGATTCAGCGAGCACGCGAACAGCGCGAAACACATCAACTTCATCAAGAACACGGGATAGGCGCCAAGCCACGGAGCCGCGACGAGCGCTGCCAATACGACGACACCTGAAAATCGATTGCTCATCATGTTCCTCACTTCGAGTTACCGAACAGCCCGGCGGGACGCACCAGGAGTACGAGCGCCATGACCGCGAACACCACCGTCGCGGAGGCTTCCGGATAAAAAAGCTTCGTCAAGCTCTCGATCGCACCGAGCGCCAGGCTCGTCAGCACCGAACCCGCGATCGACCCCATCCCGCCTATCACGACGATCGCGAACACGGTAATGATCACGCTTTGCCCCATCAGCGGCGAGACCTGCACGACCGGCGCGGCGAGCACGCCGGCCAGCGCCGCGAGCGCGACGCCGCCGGCGTAGGTCAGCGACACCATGCGCGGCACGTTTACCCCAAAGGCCGCCACAAGGCGCGGATTCTCAGTCGCGGCACGCAGCAGCGCGCCAAGGTTCGTACGCTCGATCACCCCCCTGGTGCCCGCACAGACCACGAGCGATGCCACGACGACCCACGCACGATACGCCGGCAACACCATGAATCCGAGGTCGAGTCCGCGCATCAGGCTGTCCGGACCCGCGTACGACATGCCCGATACGCCGTATGCGGAACGCGACAGTCCGTCGATGATCAGTGTCAAGCCGAGCGTCAACAGCAGCCCGTAGAGAGGATCGAGCTTGTAGATTCGGCGCAGCATCGTCTGCTCGATGACCATGCCGACCGCGCCCACGGCCAGCGGCGCGACGATCAGCATCGGCCAGTAGCCGAAGCCGAAGTAGTTCGTGCCCATCCATGCAAACAGCGCACCGAGCATGAAGAAAGCCCCGTGTGTGAAATTGATGACGTTCAGCAGCCCGAAGATCACGGACAAGCCGAGGCTCAATACCGCGTAGAAGCAGCCGTTCATCAAGCCGAGCACGAGCTGGCTCGCAACCGCGCCGAGCGGCATACCCAAGAGTTCCATGATGATGGTCCCGTTCAGACGTTGAGCAATGCCTGTAGCGTCGCCGCTTTTTCAGGAAGGCTTGCGGATTCGAAGGATTCGACGATCCGGCCGTGCTCCATGACATAGAAGCGATCGGCGAGCGGAGCGGCAAAGCGAAAGTTCTGCTCGACGAGCAGGATCGTGAACCCACGCGATTTGAGCAGCGCGATCACACGTGCCAGCGCTTGCACAATCACAGGCGCGAGCCCCTCCGAAATCTCGTCGAGCAACAAGAGGTTTGCGCCTGTGCGAAGAATCCGCGCAATGGCAAGCATCTGCTGTTCGCCGCCCGACAAGCGCGTACCGGGACTCGCCCGGCGCTCGTAAAGGTTCGGAAAGATCTCGTAGATCTCGCCGAGAGACATGGCCGTTTGTCCCGCATCCGGCCGCATCGGCGGCAGCAGCAGATTTTCCTCGCAGGACAACCCCGCGAAGATCCCTCGCTCCTCGGGGCAGTAGCCGACGCCGAGCCGTGCGATGCGCTGGGGCGATTGCCCGAGCGTCTCGTGGCCGTCGATGCGGATCGAACCGCGTCGTGTGTCGGTGAGTCCCATGATCGCCTTCAGCAACGTACTGCGGCCCGCACCGTTGCGCCCGAGCAGCGTGATCACTTCGCCTCGCCCGGCGCGAAGGTTGACCCCGTGCAGAATGTGCGACTCTCCATACCACGCATGCAGCGCTTCGACGTTCAGCGCCTGCGGGGCATGCTCCACGCCGAGCGCGAGCGCCCTGTTATCCAAGCGATTCACTCTCGGCTCCCATGTAGGCTTCCTTGACGCGCGGATCTGCGGACACCTCCGCATAGCTGCCTTCCGCCAGCACTTCGCCGCGCTGCAATACCGTGATCGTGTCCGAAATACGCGCGACGATCTTCATGTTGTGTTCGACCATCAGGATCGTGCGGCCGGCGGACACTTTCTTGATCAGCGCGGTGACACGATCGACGTCTTCATGCCCCATCCCTTGCGTCGGCTCGTCCAGCAACATCAGCACCGGATCCATCGCCAGCGTGGTGGCGATCTCGAGCGCCCGCTTGTGGCCGTACGACAAGTCGGCGGTCTTCGCATCCGCATACCGGGCTAGACCGACCTCATCGAGCAGTTCGAGCGCTCGTGCGCGCAACCGGGCAAGCATGCGGCCGCTCGACCAAAAACGAAACGACACGCCCAGCCCACGCTGCAATCCGATCAACACGTTCTCGACCGGACTCAGATGCGGGAACACAGCCGAAATCTGAAACGACCGGATCACACCGCGGCGCGCGATCGAAGCCGGCGCCGCGCCGGTGATTTCGATACCGTCGAAGAAAATCTGGCCCGAGGTCGGCGTAAGAAACTTCGTCAACAAGTTGAAGCACGTCGTCTTGCCGGCGCCGTTGGGGCCGATCAATGCGTGTATCGCTCCGCGCCGCACGCTCAGATCGACGCCGTTTACCGCTGTGAAGCCATTGAACGCCTTGGTCAGGCGCTTCGTCTCCAAAATCAGATCTCCACCTGCCATTGCGGCTCTCCTATCTAGTCGATGCCTGCTTCGGTTGACCGGTGTCAGCCTGCAACCGGCAGCGTTTCGATCGCGTAGCCGTGCTTTAGCGTGCGCCCGAGCACCGGATCGTGGAGTTCGATCTCGAACCGCTCCGCGGGACGAATCCCGCCGATTGCCGCAAGCGTGCCGCACAGCATTGCCGTGCCGTCGGCAAATTGGCCGCCGCGCGAACCGAATCGCCGGAGTAGATCGTCAGGCGAGCGCATGGCGGTGACCTTGCCCTCCTGGTACAGCACACGCTCGCCGTCGATCGTTGCGTACGAGCGCAGCACCAGATCGTCCCAATGGTCAGCCACATCGGCGAGCCGCCATAACGTATTCGCACACGGCTTGTCGCACATCTGCTTCGATACCGTGATTCCATACGTTTCCACCTGACGGTCGGTATGATCAGAAGCGATGCCGACAAAGATCTCGCCCCGGTCATGCAGCAACACGAATTCGACTTCGCCGCTGCTTTCGTCGCCCGTCACCTGCATCTGCGCGAACGGCCCGAGACGGTCGGCCGCGACGCGGTAAAAAACAGGCGTATATTCCGGGCGCCTCACGCCGAGTTCCTCCAGTTCCCGGATATGCCTTTCCATCGCGACCGTGTCTCGCCCAGTCCAGCCCGCGATGACGAGCGTGTCGACGGTAATGGCGCGTTCCGTCTTGCCGGTGCCGTGTTCGACGGCGAACGTAATGGTCTTCATCAAAAACTCCTTCGAGCGGGCGAGCGATGCTCGCTCCGCGATTGATCGATTACTTTCTCGCGACGAGGGGGCAGCGGCTCGCGCTTAGCGGCGCAAAGGCTTCCGATGCCGGAATGGTCTGCTTGATCTTGTAGTAGTCCCAAGGCTTCTTGGATTCTTCCGGGCGCTTCACCTCGACGACGTACATGTCGTGCACCATCAGTCCATCGGCGCGGATCCGCCCGTTATCGGCGAACAAATCGTGAATCGGCATCTTCTTCATTTGCGCCATCACAGGATCGGCCGCATCGGTTCCGGCGGCCTGTACCGCCTGCAGGTAATGCAGCGTCGACGAATAGACGCCGGCTTGAATGAAGGTCGGCATCCGGCCCGTCTTCGCGTAGAACCGCTGCGACCACGCGCGGCTCGCCGCGTTGCGATCCCAGTAGAACGGCGTCGTCAGTTGCATGCCTTGAGCCGCTTGCAAACCGAGGCTATGCACGTCGCTGATGAACATTTGCAAGGCGGCGATCTTTTGCTTGCCGGGCCCGATCACGCCGAATTCGCGCGCGGTTTTGATCGAGTTCACCGTATCCGCTCCCGCGTTCGCAAGTCCAATCACCTTTGCGTGCGACGCCTGCGCCTGCAGCAGATAGGACGAAAGGTCGGGCGTATTCATCGGGTGCTTCACATCGCCCGTCATCGTTCCGCCGGCCGACTTCAACGCGTCTCGCGCGTCCTTGTCGAGCGACGCCCCGAGCGCGTAGTCGACCGTCACGAAAAACCAGGAGGTGTCACCGGCGTGCGCCATCGACTTCACGAGATTGGTGGCGAGCGCATATGTGTCGTAAGAGTATTGAACCGTGTACGGCGAGCACGCCTCGTTGCTCAGCTTCGTCGTGCCGGCACCGCTTGCGATTGCGATTCGATGCTTCTCCTTGGCGACGCTCGATACCGCCAGCGCCACAGACGACGGCAACAAGTCCTCGACCATGTCGACGTGCTGATTGTCGAACCAGTCGCGCGCGATCGTCGCGGCAACGTCGGTCTTGTTCTGGTGATCGGCGCTGATCACCTTGACGGGAACGCCAAGCACCTTGCCGCCGAAGTCGTCGACGGCCATCTGCGCGGCGACGACCGACCCTTTGCCGCCAATGTCCGAGAAAATCGACGACATATCGGTCAGCACGCCGATCTTCACTACGCCATCCTTGATATCGGCAGCCGACGCGGCGTTCGAGACGCCGATGCCGATGCCGAAGCATGCGGCAGCAGCCACGGCGGAAAATGCGATGCGCTTATACATTGCTGTCTCCTGTGAAGCATAAGTATTGGATTGAGGGATGGACTAGGCCCTGCTCCGTCAGTCGAGACGGCGCAGTACGGCTTCGACGCCGGCGCCGATCGACAGCAACTCCCGATCGTGCATGTGCCGCTTCATCAACATCAGCCCGACCGGTGCGTCGCCCGGCGAGTGGCACGGAATCGAAAGCGAGCACAGGTCGAGCATGTTTGCGACGGCCGGATTGCGAAGCAGCAGCCGATTGGCCGACGCGTATGCGGCTTCATCGTCCAGCTCGGCGATCCTCGGTGCGACGATGGGCACGGCCGGGCATGCGACCACGTCGAACGAACGCAACTCGTCGTCGGCTTGCCGGCAAAGGTCACTGCGCCGCGCACGGGCCCGCAAATATTCGGCGATGCTCGATTGGCTGCCGAGCCGGATACGAGCGATCACGCGCGGGTCATAGTCGCTTGGGTGATCGGCCATGAGCTTGACGTGCCACGCCCACGCCTCCATCGCGACCAGCCCTCCGTTCTGGCCCAGTTGCGCCAGTCCATCCCAGCTAGGGAAGGCGACCTCCCTAACGATCGCACCGGCGCCGGCGAGCCGCGCGATGGCGCGTTCGAATGCCGCCGCGACATGCGCGTCGGTTCCGTCGAACATCGATTTCGCCGGCACCGCGATCCGCAACCCCTGGAGCGGCACCGGATCGAGCGGCAGCGTTTCGGTGCCGCCGGCCATGATCGAATCGAGCGCCGCACAGCACGCGACGCTCGTCGCCATCGAACCTACGGAGTCATAACTCGATGAAAGCGGGACAGCACCTGCCAATGGAATGCGCGCCGCGGTTGGCTTGAAGCCCACGATGCCGCACAGCGCCGCCGGAATACGACACGAGCCGCCGGTATCCGAACCGATCGCAGCCGCGGCCATCCCGTCGGCGACCGACACGGCCGCGCCCGACGACGAACCGCCGGGTATCCGAGCAACGGCTCGGTCGAAGGGATTCGCCGGCGTTCCGTAGTGCGGATTGATGCCGAGCCCGGAATAGGCGAACTCGGTCATATTCGTGCGGCCGACGAATACCGCGCCGGCCGCGCGCAGCCGGCCGATCGCGGTCGCGTCACGCGTTGCCGCCATCTCGGGCAGGATCCGGCTGCCGGCCCGCGTGATCTCTCCTTGCACGTCGAACAGATCCTTCACCGAGATCGGAATCCCGGAGAGCGGGCCCGCAACCCCATGTCGCCGCAGCGCATCGCTCGCCGCGGCTTGCGAGGCGGCTGCCTTGCTCACGCCGTATGGGAAAGCCCGCGCCCCTTCGCCTTGCTCGTTCTCGATCCGCGCTGCACAGGCGGCGAGCAGCGTTTTCGCACTGACGCTTGACGCGGCGAGACGACCACGCAATTCATCGATCGTAGGGAACATGATCAAGCCGGGTCGTAATAGTGGACTTCGAGCAGCACACAGCCGTCGTTCGATTTGAACGGGCCGTGCCAGGCCCCGGGCGGCCGCACCGCGTAGGTGTACCCCTTGAACGGCGCGCCGCCGTTACCGTGCTCGTCGTTGCCGACCGTCAGATCGCCCTCGACAAGAAATACTTCCTCCCAGTAGTCGTGGACGAAGGGCTTCTTCGTATAGAGCCCCGCCGGCAGACGCAGAAGACGCGTACGGCTACCTTTCTTGCCGTCGGTATCGAGCGAGCCGGACAGAATCAGCTCCTGCGCGCCGGAGGCCGGATCGTATCCTTCAGGCAGTTGCCAGCCTTCGCTCATGTCCAGCGGATGAAACTCGTCGTGAAGCTTATTGATTGCCATGAGGCGCTCCTCAATCAGGTACGGTTATGCAAAGCAAGAAATAAGAAATCGGAAATCCGGCGGAAGGCTCAGGCGGCGCGCGGCGTTGCAAGCTCGGCGTCCAGCGAGTAAGTTCCCAGCAAGTTGTCGACGAGGCCCGTCGCGTGCTGCCAGTCATAGGTCCGATAGGCATGGCCCTTCGTCACGAATGAGGCTCCCGCGTAGAACAGTTCGTATTGGTTGTGCCGCGAGGCGAATTCCGATCCGACTGCATCCCATGCGAGCTTGAAGAATTTGACGCGATCCTCGGCACCGCAAACGGGCGACCTTTGCGTCTTCTCGATGATGCGCAGCAGCTCGGGGTTCTCGAAGTCGTGCACGCTCGACGGCAGCATGATCATTCCGCCGCCCGCAAGCTCGCGCAGCGTCGTCAAAATCTTCGAGTAGAGCTGCTGAGTCAGCACCTGCGAGCTGTACAGCATGTTGCGATCGGGCACGTAGTAGCCGTTGACGACGCGTCCTTTCGCCTCCATGCCGTAGACGTAGGCCTCGACCATCGACGCCTCCGCCGCGAGTTGCCCCAATGTTTCGCGCACTTGCGGAAAGCCATTCGTGCCGTTGACTTCGGCAATCTTCAACCCCAAGCCGACGAGGAACCGAAGCTTCGTCATCAAGCGAACTTGGCATTGGTAGTTCTGATAGGCATGCGCGGGCGTCGCATGGAATTGCTTTGCGCACATCGCCGTGTCGCCCGCGACGAAAATCCGCTCCCAGGGCACCCTCACGTCATCGAAATAGAGCACCGCGTCGTTTTCGTCGAAGCGGCTCGACAGCGGGTTGTCGAATATCGATTGCGCGTTCTCCTCGTACGACTTGCGCGACAGCACCTTCATGCCCTTCGCGTTCATCGGAATCGCGAACGACAGCGCGTACATTTCGTCGCCTTCACGCAGCGGCTGAACGCAGCTGCAAAAGACTTCGTTGGCCATGATGCCGCTCGTGGCGAGCATCTTCGCGCCGCGAACCGTGATTCCTTCCGCGTCCTGATCGACGATGCCGACCGCGAGGTACTTGTCCTCCTGTTCGTGCGCGGCCTTCGCTTGATTCGCCTGCGGGTTGACGATGACGTAGGTCAGGAACAGGTCGTTGTCGCGCGCATATTTGTAGTAGTCGCGCAATGCTCCGGCGCGTGCGGGGTCGTACTGTTCAAACACGTCGATCCCCATATACATTCCTGAGATGCAAGAGGCGACGTGATCGGGCGAGCGGCCCATGAAGCCGTAGTGCAGTTCCGTCCACGCCTCGAGCGCGGCACGACGCTCGACGAGTTCGTCATAGCTCGTCGGCAGTTGCCACATGCGGCTGACTTGCTTGTCGGTTCCCTCCGGCCGGAACGTCATCTTCTCGACGTTTTCCGGGCGAGCCTGGAAGTCGTATAAGTTAGCGTAGCTGCGGATCGAATTGCGAAACGCCGGGTGTGCGGTGACGTCGGGCACCCGCTTGCCGTCCAGATAAACCTCGCGTCCATCGCGCAGCATCGCGATGTGCTGGTTGCCGTTCTTGACCATCATGTTCTCCTGAAAATCAGAATGCGCTTCGTTCAGGCAGTGATCGGACTGTCGTCGAGCGCCCGATACTTGCCACCAAAAAAGACAAGGGGCCGGCCGTCATGCCGGGCTCGATGGCGAACAACGCGCCCGATGAAGATCACGTGATCGCCCCCGTCATGGCGGGCGTAGGGCTCGCACTCGAACGTGGCCAACGCACCGGGTAGCAGCACGTGGCCGTGGATGGCCCGTGCGGCGGCATCGATGCCATCCCATTTCCCGGAATTCGCCTTGGCGAATCGGTTCGACAGATCCTGCTGCGCCTCGGAGAGCACGTTGACCGCGTACCCGGACGTCGCGCAAAGATCATCCAGACTCTGGCAGCGGCGATCCACGGAAAACAGGATCAACGGCGGATCCAGCGAAACCGAGTTGAACGAGGCCACGGTAATCCCGACGGGCGCCCCGCTATTGCGCGGCGCGGTAATCACGGCGATGCCCGTGGCGAACATCGCAAGCGTGTTCCTGAAGTGGCGCCGCTCGTCTTGATCGGCCCCGCAAAGGGCAGAAGATTCAGCCATGATGCCTCCTATGCATGTTCTTCCGTCGATATTTGCTTTGTTGATTAGCTTTGTTACTTAGCTATTATTCAATGCTAATAAACATTGCCATTCAACCTAGAACAAACCCTATGAGATCGGTGACGCGACGTGCTCCGCGCAGAGTGGGCGACCCGGAACCCTTTGACGGGCAAGGGTTCCAGGACGGACAGACGACGATTGAAAGAGGCTGACGGACGCCTAGATGCTCGCGAAGCAACCCTATCGGCGACATGGCGGAAGGCGGATCCGTGCCGGCCCGCTGCTAGACTCGGCTCAATTTTTCTTGGGCTGTCGAGTGTTAAGGACAGGCCCCCACCTATGTGCGGTAAGGACAAAAACATCATGCAAAACGGGCCGAATACGTTCCCGATCTATATGGACTACAGCGCGACGACGCCCGTGGACAAGAGAGTCGTCGACACGATGGTGCCGTTCCTCCATGAGCAATTCGGCAATCCGGCCTCGCGCAGCCATGCCTATGGCTGGCATGCCGAGGAGGCCGTCGAGGATGCACGGACCCACGTGGCCGCGCTCCTCAATGCGGATCCGCGGGAGATCGTCTGGACGTCGGGCGCGACCGAGGGAAACAACCTGGCCATCAAGGGGGCAGCGCAGTTCTATCGCGGCAAGGGTAAGCACATCGTTACCGTCAAGACCGAGCATAAGGCCGTGCTCGATACTTGCCGCGAACTGGAGCGCCAGGGATTCGAAGTCACCTACCTCGATGTCCGGGAGGATGGGTTGGTCGATCTCGACGCTTTGAAACAAGCCATGCGCGAGGACACGATCCTTGTATCGGTGATGATGGTCAACAACGAAATCGGTGTGATTCAGCCGGTTGCCGAGATCGGAGAACTCTGCCGTTCAAAGGGCATCGTTTTTCATTGCGATGCGGTGCAAGCGGCAGGGAAGGTGCCCATCGATCTAGCGCTGCTCAAAATCGATTTGCTGACCGTTACGGCGCATAAGGTCTACGGTCCGAAAGGCATCGGCGCACTCTACGTCCGACGCAAGCCGCGAATTCGGCTCGAAGCGCAAATTCATGGCGGCGGGCACGAGCGCGGGATGCGATCCGGGACGTTGCCGACACACCAGATCGTGGGAATGGGGGAAGCGTTCCGGCTCGCAAAATTGGAACTGGAGGAGGAAGCCCATCGCGTCGGCGAGCTGCGAGACAGGCTACTGCACGGGCTGAAGCGGCTGGAGGAGGTTTATGTCAACGGCAGCATGGAGCACCGGGTTCCGCACAACCTCAATATCAGCTTCAATTTCGTCGAAGGCGAATCGCTGATCATGGGGATCAAGGGCGTAGCGGTTTCCTCAGGCTCGGCATGCACGTCGGCCTCGCTCGAGCCGTCGTTCGTGCTGCGTGCGCTCGGCCGCAGCGATGAGCTTGCACACAGTTCGATCCGCTTCACACTGGGCCGCTATACAACCGAACGGGAGGTTGATGAGGTCGTCCGCGTCGTGACCGAAACCGTGTCCCGTTTGCGCACGCTCAGCCCCTTATGGGAAATGCACCAGGACGGAATCGACGTCAGTACCATCCAGTGGGCCCCGCACTGATCTTGCCGTCGCTACCGCTCCGATGCGGATTTGTCCGCTTGCCTGCGTGCCAATAAGTGGCCGAGGTCGAGCGAGGCGTGATCTCCATTGGCGACAAGCCGATCGACAACGGAACACAGCACCTTGAACTCGGTGCGCGAAACGCCTTCGAACAATACGTCGTTGATCCGTTGCTGTATCGGCAGCAACTCGTTCAGCAGTTTGACTCCGGCCGTCGTGACGGTCAGCCGCATCTTGCGCTTGTCCTCGGGGTGCGCCTTCTTGTCGATCAGGCCAAGCTTTTTCAGCTTGTTGGTCTCGATCGTGACGAACGCGCCGCTCAGGTGCAGATGATCGGCTAGCTGGTTGACCGTCACCTCTCCTTGCTGCGATAGGTGCGATACCGAGCGGATCAGCGAGTACTGCACGCCCGTTAGGCCGATAAGGCTGCCGAAACCGTCCCGCACGGAGAGCAGCCTCGCGGCGAACGGCAGGAGGCCGTTCACGAGATGGCGGAACTCGCGGTCCGAACCGTCGATCAAGCATGCGGGGTGCGAAACTGTCAGCGTTTTGTTTTCTGCGCGTGTTGCCATTGATGCGATGCTCCTGCTTTACTTAGCTTTGATAGCAAGCTTTGCACCAAATTGTAGCAAACGCGCTGTTTTCACGGCGTAGACTGACCCACGGCTCCGGATCTCGATTGCTGCCGCCGCTTCAGCGCCCTGTCGAACTACGGGATTCGGTACCGGATGCGCAGGTCGTACAGGCTGACAACCTGCCCCGCGAATTTTGCCGCACCGCTGGCTTCCGTCCGACTATTTGCAGCTAGCGCCGCGCACGATTCGTGTGTAGCCTCCCAACAGCGATCATCTGTTCTTTGCAACGCGTTGCGCGGGTTTGGGATACCGCGCGTACATCAAGCGAGACCATCCATGAAAGCATCCGATCTGTTCGTGAAGTCGCTGGAAGCCGAAGGTGTCGACCACGTATTCGGCATCCCAGGCGAGGAAAACCTCGATCTGCTGGAATCGCTGCGGCGCTCGAAAATTCGTCTGATCCTCACGCGCCACGAACAGGCCGCGGGCTTCATGGCCGCGACCTACGGCAGGCTCACGGGCCGCACGGGCGTATGCCTGGCCACGCTCGGGCCCGGCGCGACCAATTTCGTTACCGCGGCCGCCTATGCCCAGCTTGGAGGCATGCCGATGCTGATGGTCACGGGCCAGAAGCCGATCAAGACCAGCAAGCAAGGGCATTTCCAGATCGTCGACGTGGTGCGGATGATGGAGCCGCTCACGAAGTACACGCGCCAGCTCGTGTCGATCGGCCACATTCCGGCGGCGATTCGCGAGGCGTTCCGCCGTGCCGAGGAAGAGCGGCCGGGCGCGGTCCATCTGGAACTGCCCGAAGACATCGCCGACGAGGAAGGCGACGGCAAACCGATTCCGAAGAGCTACAGCCGCCGGCCGGTTGCCGAAGAGAAAGCCGTGGCGCGCGCGGTCGAGGCGATCACCGCGGCGCGGCATCCGCTCCTGATGATCGGCGCGGGCGGCAACCGCAAGACGACGACCAAGATGCTGCGCGAATTCGTCGAGCAGATCGGCATTCCGTTCTTCACGACGCAGATGGGCAAGGGCGTGATCGACGAGTCGCATCCGCTCTGGCTCGGCAACGCAACGCTGTCGGACGGCGATTTCGTGCACCGCGCGATCGAGCACGCGGACTGCATCATCAACGTCGGCCACGACGTGATCGAAAAGCCGCCGTTTTTCATGCGCAGTGCCGATGCGGGTGACAAAACGGTGATACACGTGAACTTCCTCGGCGCGGAAGTGGATCCGGTGTACTTCCCGCAGATCGAGGTGGTTGGCGACATCGCGAACGCCGTGTGGCAACTGAAGGAAAGCCTGAAGGGCCGGGGCGAGCACTGGGACTTCTCGCGCTTCATCGAGATCAAGGAGCATTTCGACGCGCATCTGGCGAAGGGCCAGCACGACGATCGCTTCCCGATGTATCCGGTTCGGATCGTCAACGACGTCTACGAGGCGATGCCGCAGGACGGCATCCTGTGTCTCGACAACGGCATGTACAAGATCTGGTTCGCGCGCTACTACCGCGCGCACGAGCCGAACTCGCTGCTGCTCGACAACGCGCTCGCCTCGATGGGCGCGGGTCTGCCGTCGGCGATCGCGACCAAGCTCGTGCACCCCGACCGCAAGGTTATGGCGGTCTGCGGCGACGGCGGCTTCATGATGAACTCGCAGGAGCTTGAAACGGCGGTGCGACTAAAGCTCGATCTCGTCGTGCTCATCCTGCGCGACGACGCCTTCGGCATGATTCGCTGGAAGCAGGAAAACATGAATTTCCCCGACTACGGGATGACGCTGAAGAATCCCGATTTCGTCGACTACGCGAAGAGCTACGGTGCGCACGGCCATCGCGTGGCTTCCGCGGCCGAGTTCGCGCCGCTCGTGCGCGACTGCTTCGCGACGCCGGGCGTTCACGTGATCGATCTGGCGATCGACTACTCCGACAACGAGCGCGTACTCAATCGCGAGATCAAGCGGCTTTCGGCGCAGGTTTGAACGAACCCGCTCGCATCGGTGCGCGCGGCTCACGGCGCGCGCCGATGCGAGTTCCATCGAAGCCGCTCCGCAAGCGCGAGCGCGGCGTCATGCTCATGACTTGGAGAACACGTCATGCTGAAACCGACCTATCCGTACTACCTGGCAAACGAGGCCGTCGCCGCCAACACCGATCTAGCCGTCACCGACAAATACAGCGGCGAAGTTGCCACGCGCGTCGCACTTGCCGATGCGAAGGCGATCGACCAAGCGATTGCGGCGGCGGAAGCGGCGATGCCCGCCATGCGCGCGTTCCCGCCGTTCAAACGCCAGGCCGTGATCGATCATTGCGTCGCGCGCTTTCGCGAGCGCTTCGACGAGCTGGCAATGGCACTGTGCATCGAGGCGGGCAAGCCCATCAACGATTCGCGCGGCGAGGCCACGCGGCTCATCGACACCTTCCGCGTGGCCGCCGAGGAAAGCGTGCGCCTAAACGGCGAAGTCCTGAACCTTGAAATCTCGGCGCGCGCGAAGGGCTACCACGGCTACGTCAAGCGTGTGCCGATCGGCCCGTGCTCCTTCATCTCGCCGTTCAACTTCCCGCTCAATCTGGCCGCGCACAAAGTCGCGCCCGCGCTCGCGGCGGGCGTGCCGTTCGTGCTCAAGCCAGCAAGCCGTACGCCGGTGGGTGCGCTGATCATCGGCGAGGTGCTGGCCGAAACCGATCTGCCCAAGGGTGCGTTCTCGATCCTGCCCGCGCACCGCGACGGCGCCGACCTCTTCACCATCGACGAGCGCTTCAAGCTGCTGTCGTTTACGGGCTCGCCCGCGGTGGGCTGGGATCTGAAGAGGAAGGCTGGAAAGAAGAAAGTGATCCTTGAGTTGGGCGGCAACGCGGCCGCGATCGTGGACGGCGATCAAAGCGGCAAGCTCGACTATGTCGTCGATCGCCTCGCGTTCGGCGCGTACTACCAGTCGGGGCAGAGTTGCATCGGCGTGCAGCGCATTCTCGTGCATGCTTCGATTTACGACACGCTGCGCGAGAAGCTCATCGCCAAGGTGAAGACGTTGAAGATGGGCGACCCGAAGGACGAGAAAACCTTTGTCGGGCCGATGATCTCCGAATCCGAGTCGAATCGCCTTGCCGGCTGGATGGAGGCTGCGGTGCAGGCAGGCGCGAAGATCATCGCGGGCGGCAAGGTGGACGGCGCGATGTTCGAGGCAACGCTGCTGGAGGGCGTGCCGCGCGGCTCGGATCTGTACCGCAAGGAAGCGTTCGGACCCGTTGCGATTCTCGAGAAGTTCGACCGCTTCGACGACGCGCTGAGTGCCGTCAACGATAGCGACTTCGGTCTGCAGGCGGGCGTCTTCACGGACTCGCTCGCCCATGCGCATCAGGCGTGGGACGGGTTGGAAGTGGGCGGCGTCGTGATCAACGATGTGCCGTCGTTCCGAGTCGACAACATGCCGTACGGCGGTGTTAAGGATTCAGGCCTTGGACGCGAGGGCATCCGCTATGCGATCGAGGATATGACCGAGATCCGGCTGATGGTGATGCGGGAGACGTGGCGGGGTTGATCGCACGTAGCGCGAGCAAGGCAGAAGCCGCCCGTCGCAATGGGGCCAAGGGCGGGCGTCCGCCCTTGGCAGGGCTGGCGGCGGTTGCGTCAGCACTCTTCGAACTCGGTGCAGCGCAGGCCAGCGCTTACTCGCCTTACACCAGCACCTTGGCGATCGCCTCGGCTACCGGGTCGACATTGCGCGCATTCAAGCCCGCCACGCACATCCGGCCCGAACGCAAAATGTAGACGCCGTATTGCTCGCGCAGGCGATCGACCTGCTCGGCGCCAAGCCCCGTATAGGTAAACATGCCGCGCTGTTTGATATAGCGCGAAAGCGATTCGCCGTTCACGTGCCGGCTCAGGCGCTCGTGGATCGCCGCGCGCATGTCGGCAATGCGCCCGCACATCGACGCCAACTCATCGCGCCACATTTGGTTCAAGGCCGGCGTCGTCAGGATTTTCGTGACGATTTTCGCGCCGTGCGTGGGCGGATTGCTGTAGTTCGAGCGCACGGCACCCGTCAGTTGGCCCAGGACGCGATCGGCTTCCACGGCGCTTTCACACAGCACGCTAAGCCCGCCGCAACGCTCGCCATAGAGCGAGAAATTCTTCGAGAAGGAGTTGGCGACGAGCATCGGTACGTTGCGGCGCGCGAGTTCGCGCACGGCGAACGCGTCGTCGTCGAGGCCGCTGCCGAATCCTTGATAAGCCATATCGACGAACGGCAACAGTTCCCGCTTTTGCAGCACTTCGCTCAACTGCTCCCATTGCGCGCGATCGAGATCGACGCCCGTCGGGTTGTGGCAGCACGCGTGCAGCACCACGATGCTGCGCTTTTCCAACGCATCGATCGCCGCGAGCATCGCGTCGAACTTGAGGCCGCCCGTTGCATCGTCGTAGTACGGATACGTGTTCACCGTAAAACCGGCGCGCTCGAAAATGAAACGATGGTTCTCCCAGGTCGGATCGCTGACCCAAACCTGCGCCTGCGGGAAATAGCGCTTGAGAAAGTCGGCCCCGATCTTCAGCGCGCCCGAGCCGCCGAGCGTTTGCACCGTCGCGATGCGCCCTTCGGTGCGGGGGGCGCATTGCTCCCCGAACACGAGCGATTGCACCGCTTCGCGGTAAGGCGCATAGCCGGCCATCGGCAAATATGGCTTGGGACCGAGATCGCTCGCCATGGCCGTCTCCGCCTCGCGCACCGCCTTCATGACAGGCAAGCAGCCATCGTCGTCGAAATAGATGCCGATGCTGAGGTTGAACTTTTCCGCGCGCGGATCTTTTTGAAAGTTCTCGTTCAGGCTCAGGATGGGATCGCCGGGGTACGCGTCAACGTGTTCGAACATGGTCAAGTCGCTTGTTTGAAGAAAATCGATGGTACGCCAAGTGGAAAGCGCCCTTCCGTCTACGAAGGAGGACGACTCCCACCCAACCGTTACGTGCGTGACAGTGTACGGTCCAGCCCGCGAAATAAGATTTCGTTAGGCGTGCGTGGAAACACCGATTTCGGGGCAAAAATTGCGCGAAGATAGGCGTTATGAAGCAGAAACACCACCCCGCGCCAGGCAACCTCCATCGGATCGCGTGAAGCGGTCACATTCCCGCACGAGTTCCTTCTTATCATCGGCACGATGCCCGCGCTTGGCTGCCCCGCCCCGCAACAAGGCACAATACGGGTTTTGACGGATGACCGGCGTGAGCGTCGAACGCGCCTCGCCGCCTTGCCGTCCATCACGCGGCCGAATCCCGCTGCCTGTCGCAGCCGTGGCCGCAGCCAGAACAAGGAGCACTCTCGCATGACTGACACGAATCTCTCGTGGACGAGCAGGCTGTCGCTCGCCATCGGCGCCTTCTTCGGCATCCTCGGCGATCGCGACTTCGCCGCCGGCGTGCAGCGCCTGCGCAGCGGCGCAGCCCCGGCGGCAGCCGCGCCCGTGGCCACCCCGGCTCCGGCCCAGGCCCCCGCTCCCACGCTGAAAGAAGCCACCCCCGAGGCCGCGCTGCAGCTGCTCGGCCTGCTCCAGCGTGACGCCCGCTTCATCGACTTCATCGAAGAAGACATCGCCAACTACTCCGATGCCGACATCGGTGCCGCCGCGCGTCTCGTGCACGACGGATGCCGCACGACGCTGCGCGAGCACTTCACGATCCGCCCTGTGCGGGAAGAAGCCGAAGGCAGCCGCGTGACGATCGCCGAAGGTTTCGACGCGTCCACCATCCGCCTGACCGGCAACGTCGTGGGCAAGGCACCGTTCAACGGCAGCATCAGCCATCGCGGGTGGCGCGCCACCGACGTGCGCCTGCCGAAGCTCACGCAAAGCCATGACACCAGCGTGCTCGCGCCGGCGGAGGTCGAGCTATGAGCGAGCCGCGCTATTCGATCGGTATCGATCTTGGGACCACGCACTGCGCGCTGTCATACGTCGAACTCGCAACCAGCGACGGAGAAAACCTTTCCCAAGGCGTCATGCGCGTCGCGCAATTGACGGCGCCCGGCGCAATCGAGGAACGCGACCTGCTGCCGTCGTTCCTCTACCTGCCGCACGCGAGCGAGTTGCCCCCCGGCGATCTCACGCTGCCGTGGACGAGCGAGCGCGACTTCGCGGTTGGCGAAATGGCGCGCAGCCGCGGCGCCGGCACACCGATCCGCCTCGTGTCGAGCGCGAAGAGCTGGCTTTGCCATCCCGGCGTCGACCGCCGCGCAGCCATCCTGCCGGCCGATGCGCCGCCCGAAGTCGCGCGCATCTCGCCGCTCGAAGCATCGGTTCGCTATCTGACCCATCTACGCGAAGCGTGGAACCATGCCCACCCCGACGCCCCGTTCGACGAGCAGGACGTCACGGTCACGATTCCCGCGTCGTTCGACCCCGCCGCGCGCGAATTGACGGCTGAAGCCGCGAACGCCGCGGGCTATGGCCGCATGACGCTGCTCGAAGAACCGCAGGCCGCGCTCTACAGCTGGATCCAGAAAAGCGGCGGCGCATGGCGTAAGCGCGTCAAGGTCGGCGACATCATCCTCGTCGTCGACGTCGGCGGCGGCACGACAGACTTGTCGCTGATCGCGGTGATCGAGCGCGACGGCAATCTCGAACTGCATCGCGTCGCGGTGGGCGATCACATCCTGCTCGGCGGCGACAACATGGACCTCGCGCTCGCGCACATCGTCGCGCGCAAGCTCGCAGGGCAAGGCACGCAGACCGACCCGTGGCAACTGCGCGCGCTCACCTACGCGTGCCGCGGCGCGAAGGAAACGCTGCTGTCGGACCCCTCGACGGACACGGTGCCGCTCGTCGTGCCGAGCCGGGGTTCGAAGCTGATCGGCGGCTCCATCCGCACCGAACTCACGCGCAACGAACTCACGCAAACGATCCTCGAAGGATTCTTCCCGCAAGTGGAGGCGAGCGCGCGGCCCATGAGCCGCACGCGTGCCGGTCTCACGCAACTGGGCCTGCCCTATGCGCAGGACGCGGGCATGACTCGCCATCTCGCGGCATTTCTCGCACGCCAGGTCGGCGCGCTGGAAGAGCTCGGCGGCGAGGCGCAATTGGCCGCGCAATTCGCGCTCAACGCAAACGCGACGTTCCTGCATCCGACCGCCGTCCTGTTCAACGGCGGCGTGTTCAAGTCGCAGCTCCTCGTCGACCGGGTCATGACCGCACTCAACGGCTGGCTCGCGGCCGATGGCGGCGAACCGGCACGTCTGCTCGAAGGCGCGGACCTCGATCTTGCGGTGGCACGCGGCGCTGCTTACTACGGTTTCGTCAAGCGCGGCCGCGGCGTGCGGATTCGCGGCGGCACCGCGCGTTCGTACTACATCGCGATCGAATCGGCGATGCCCGCCGTGCCGGGATTGGAGCCGCCCATCTCGGCACTGTGCGTCGCACCGTTCGGCATGGAAGAAGGCACCGGCGCACCGCTGCCGGCGCAGGAGTTCGGACTCGTCGTGGGCGAGCCCGTGCAGTTTCGCTTCTTCGGTTCGTCCGTACGCCGACAAGACCAGGTCGGCTCGATGCTCGATTACTGGCCGCCCGAGGAGCTGCAAGAACTCGAAGCGATCCAGGCCACGCTCCCGACGGAAGGCCGCAGTGCCGGCGACGTCGTCCCCGTCAAATTGCACGCGTACGTGACCGAGACGGGCATGCTGCAGCTCGAGGCGGTACCGCGCGAGTCGTCCGAGCGCTGGAAGGTCGAGTTTGACGTTCGCGGCAGCGCGGCGCAGGACTGATCTCATCGCAAGGCACGACGGATGAAGCGCTACGCGGTAGGCATCGACCTCGGCACGAGCAATACGGTCGTCGCGTTCATCGAAATGGGCTCGGACGACATTCGTGTGTTCGAAGTCGATCAATTCGTCGCGCTCGGCGAGGTCGGCACACGTCCGCTCTTGCCGTCCGTGCGTTATCACCCCGCCGCGGGAGAGCTGAACGCCGGAGACCTGCGGCTGCCGTGGCACCATGCCGCGCTGCGAGGCACGCACGACAAGCGCAACAACCACGACACGGACAAGACCCCACCTCCGATCGTCGGCCAGCTTGCGCGTACGCTCGGCGCGCAGGTGCCGGGGCGTCTCGTCGCGAGCGCAAAAAGCTGGCTCTCGTATTCCGCGGTGGACCGGCTCGCGCCGATCCTGCCTTGGGGTGCGCCGGACGATGTCGAGAAGGTCTCCCCCGTCGAAGCCAGCGCTAGCTACCTCGCGCACGTGCGCGCCGCGTGGAACACACGTTTTCCCGATGCGCCGCTCGAGGAGCAGGACGTGGTGCTCACGGTGCCTGCTTCGTTCGACGAAGGCGCGCGCGCCTTGACGCTCGAAGCGGCGCGGCTCGCACAGCTGCCGGCCTTGCGTTTGCTGGAAGAGCCGCAGGCCGCTTTCTATGACTGGCTGTATCAGCACCGCACGAGTCTTGCGGAAGCGTTGCCCGATACGCGGCTCGTGCTGATCTGCGACGTCGGCGGCGGCACCACCGACCTCACGCTCATCCAGGTGCGGATGGACGCCGCCGGCACGCCGCAACTCACGCGCATCGGCGTCGGCAATCATCTGATGCTCGGCGGCGACAACATGGACCTCGCGCTTGCGCGGCTGGTCGAGACGCGTCTTACGCAGGGCCAACAGGAAGGCGCGCGGCTGTCCGCGTCGAGCTTGTCTCAACTGGTCGAACGCTGCCGCGTCGCGAAGGAGCGGTTGCTGGCCCACGACGCGCCCGAGTCCGTGGCGATCACGCTGCTCGGCGCCGGTGCGCGCGTGATCGGCGGTGCGCGCACCGCGCTCCTTACTCGCGGGGAGGTCGAGCAGGTCGTCGTCGACGGATTCTTCCCGCGAGTGGCCGCGAACGAAACGCCCCGCCGCTCGCGTGCGGCGATCGTCGAACTCGGTCTGCCCTATGCGAGCGATCCGGCCGTCACGCGGCACGTAGCCGGGTTTCTTGCCCGCCACGCCACGCCATCGCGACAGGCGTTGGGGGCCGCTGTCGAAGCGGACGAAGACGGCAAACTGCCGGTACCCGATACGCTGCTGCTGAACGGCGGCGTTTTCCGGGCACCGGCTTTGACCGCACGGCTGGCGCAGACACTCGGCGCATGGCGCGGCGCGCCGGTGCACGTGCTGAACAACGATCATCCTGACGTGGCCGTTGCGCGCGGCGCGGCCGCCTATGTCCTCGCGCGCGCCGGTTCTGCACCGCGCATCGGCGGCGGCTCGGCGCGCAGCTACTTTCTCGTGCTCGATGGCGATCGAGGGATCTGCCTGCTGCCGCGCGGCACCGAAGAAGCGCATGAAATTCATCTGGACGAGCGCGCGTTTGCACTGCGGCTCGGCCAACCGGTGCGCTTTCCGCTCGTCTCGACGTCCGCGGACACGACGTTTCGCGCGGGCGAGCTTGCCGATCTTTCGCAAGGCGACTTTGTTCGCTTGCCGCCGCTCGCGACTGTCGTGCAACGTCAGCGCGCCTCCGATCCCGACGAACGTCGCGTGCGGCTCACGACCTCGATCACGGAGGTCGGCACATTGGAGATGAACTGCATTTCGATCGACGATCCGGCGCAGCGCTGGCTGCTTCAATTCGAGTTGCGGCGCGATGAAGCCGCGGCATCCGCCGATGGGGCCGATGCTCGATCGCAGGGCGAGCGGCATCCGTCGCTCGATCAAGCCATCGGATTGATCGAGCGAGTGTTTGGCGCGCGTGCCGCTGGGGTGGCGCCTGCCGAAATCAAGCGGCTGCGCGCGCATCTGACGCAGATGCTGGGGCCGACCGAGACCTGGGACGTCGCACTGTTGCGCGAATTGTTCGACGCCCTCTGGGAACGTGCGAAGCGCAGGCGGCGTTCGGCCGATCACGAGCGGCTCTGGCTCAACCTCGCCGGATTCTGCCTGCGGCCGGGATTCGGCCATCCGCTCGACGATTGGCGCGTCGGGCAAATCTGGTCGATCTTCGACGACGGCATCCAGTACATCCACGAAAGCCGCGTGTGGTCCGAATGGTGGACGTTGTGGCAACGCGCGGCGGGCGGCCTCGACGAAGCGGCCCAGACACAGCTGCTCGACGCGATGGAATTTCTGCAGACGGCCAACATCGAGAAGCGAAAGCTGCCGTTCGACCCGGCGAAGGTCGGCCATGCCGACATGATCCGCGTGCAGGCTTCGCTCGAGCGCATTGCGGCCGAGCGCAAGATTCAACTGGCGGAGCAGTTGTTCGAACGGTTGCGCAAGCCTTCGGAAAATCCGCAGACCTGGTGGGCGATCGGCCGGATCGGTGCGCGTCTCCCGTTTTACGGCAGCACGCACGGCGTCGTGCCGCCCGAGGTGGCCGCGCAGTGGCTCGATGCCGTGCTCGCACTCGACTGGAAGAAAGTGGAGCCGGCAGCGTTCGCCGCGGTGCAATTGTCGCGGCTGACAGGCGATCGATCGCGTGACTTGCCGGAAGAGGCGCGCGATGCTGTCATTCGCCGGCTCGAGACGCTAGGCGCTGCGCCCAGCTGGATTCGCATGGTGCGCGAGGTCGTCGCACTCGACGAGGCCGATACCGGCCGCGTGTTCGGCGAGTCGTTGCCGGCCGGACTCAAGCTTTTGGGGCAGACTTAGCGCTCAGTGTCATTGAGCCGTGACGGCCTCTTCCCGAGCAACGCGCGAGGGCGCCGTTTCCTTCAGGCTAATGGCGACGACAAAGCCGACGGCAAGCGCGACGAAGCCGAGCATCATGATGTACTGAATGCCGAAGTGCTTCGCCACATATCCGGCGATCGCCGGCGCAATGCCGCCCCCGAACACCTCCCCCACTCCCACGACGAGGCCCGACGCCGTCGACATCAGCTTCGCCGGCACCGACTCGGCGCTCAGCGGCCCGACCGTCAGCGTGATCATGCTGAAGACGAACAGCAGCGTCAGCATCAGATAGACGAACAGCGCAGTAGGATTCGCGCCCGTTCGCGTCAGCAGCGTCAGGAAAACGGCGGCGCCGATCACCGATAGGACCATGACCGGCTTGCGCCCGAGCCGGTCCGACAATGCGGGCATCGTCACGGTGCCTAGCATCCCGCCGAAGCCGATGGCCGACAGCACGTAGCCCATCTGCTGCATATTCAGATGCAGATAGTCCACGAGATAGTTCGGCAGCAGCGCGGTCAACACCACCAGGCACGTCAGCCAGCACAGCATGCCGACGATGTTCAGCCGGATGTTGCGGTAGCGAAAAACATCGCTCCACTTATGCTCGGTCGCGTCGTGCGTCATGGTGTGGACAGCGGCGCTCGCGGCTCTGGTATTGCGCAGCACTTTCCACAGCAGCAGCGCCACGGCCAGGCCCGGTATCGACACGATCGCGAAAATCGAATGCCAAGGCATGAACTTCAGCAACTGCGTGACGAGAATCGGCGCGAGCCCCAGGCCGAACAAAGGCAACGCCATCTGCTGGATGCCGACGTTGCGGCCGTGGCGGCTGGGTTTCGACGCATCCAATGTCGCAATGATGCTGGCCGGCGTGAACGCGCCTTCGGCGAATCCCATCACCGCACGGATCAGGATCAGCGTGCCCAAGCCGGTGGCCAGTCCACTCAACCCCGCAAGTAGCGAGAACATCACGATCGCTGGAATCAGCACCTTCCGATGGCCGATGCGATCCGACAGATTGCCCATGAACATCGCGGAAAAACCCCAGGCAACGGACAGCGCCCCGGTGATGTACCCGAGGTCCTGGTAGTCCAAATGAAGGTCCTTCATCATGACCGGGAAGAGCGGCATGATCATGAAGCGGTCGATGCCCACCAGCCCGAATGCCAGCGAAAGGAGGACCACCGCTTTCCATTCGTAAGCGGTGTCCCAGCGGGAAGAGGTAAAACGATCCATGTCCGTGTCTCCGAAAAATATTCTTCTACTGACTGCTGAAGGCAGCGTCCCGCGAATTCGGGCTTCAGAAAGACGTCTGCATGCCGATGCGGCCAATGAATTGATGGTCGCCGTTCGAGGGGCCCTCGCCGGTGATCCATGCGTTGTGTCCGCCCGGCACATCCCCGCCCGTCCACTGGAAGACGCCTTCGGCATACACCGTCGTGCGCTTGGAAAGCGAATACTGGAGCGCCGTGGTCACCTGCTGCGCACGATTGTTTTCGAGCTGTGCGTTGCCCTTCATGTACTGGTAGTTCGCGCCCAGCCGCCAGAACGGGTTGAAGGCGTATAGGCCGCCGACCTGCAGGGCCTGCACCGTGCCGCCCGTCAGCGTGTTCTTCGTATTGGTGTAGAGCGCATTGAGGTAGAGGTTGCCGATCGCCTGGCTAACGCCGCCGCCGAAGTTGCGGATGCCGTCCTGGCCATTGTTCAAAGCGGCATAGCGGGTTTCGTTGTACGCGGCGCCGAGGCCGAAACCGCCGATCGCATAGTTCACCCCGAAGCCGACTGTGTTGTTGGCCGAAACCGAACCGGCCGTATTGCCGAAGCCATACAGCGCCCCCAAACGCAGTCCGTCGAAGGTGGCGCTCGTGACCTTGACCGAATTCGATACGCGAGAGGTGCCGCCCGTTTGGTCGAAGTCGAACGAACCCGTGGGGTTCTGCGGAATGCCGAGGGCGGCAAACGGCCCCTGACGCATGTTGTACAGCCCACCGTACATGAACGAACCGTCGAGCTTCGCCGGCGGGAAGAAGAGGAAGTCGGCCATCAGGTTGTACTGCTGTCCGAACGTGATGCGGCCCACGCCATCCTTTTCCAGTCCGACGAGTGCCTGGCGGTTGAAATTCGCACCGGGTCCGGGGATGCCGGCTCCCGTGTTCACCGCGAATTGCGACGACAGATCGAACACGGTTTTGTAGCCGCCGCCCAAATCCTCGGCCCCGCGAACGCCCCAGAGACTCGGCGTCCAGATGGAGTCTTCCGCGTTAAAAGCGTGACCTCCTACTTCGTTGGAGACATAACTGAGGCCAACGTCCAGCAGACCGTACAACGTGACGCTGCTCTGCGCGTGCGCGGCGGAAGCGAGGATAAAGGGTGAAGCAAGGCACGCGACTGCTTTATTCATTTAGTACTCCTAAATAAAAAATTGAGTTCTTGGAGTTGAGCGATAAGCCGAATTTGCGCCAATGGCCGGGGCGCGCGACAAGCGTCTTCGCGCCATGCTCCGTGAAGAATGCGTGGTACTTCCCGCTGACGTACAACAGGACCCGATCTTCGACGATCAGCCTTTAGTCAGGACAATCGGGGGGCGTTTTCCGTGTATTGACATATTTGTCATTTCTGCATTCTAGTTGTTTTGATGAAATCGTCAACTAGAGAGGAGATAGGACAAACCCGCGGATAGCGCCGTTTGCGGCACGCGATGATGGGGAGATGGAATAACTACGGAAGCGTGAAATGACGGCTCGGACCTCGAGCCGTCGGCGTCGCACGGACGCGTTGCGCCGGGGCTATTGCGAGCGTTCGCTCCGCATGAAGGCGGACAATCGCACGTCAGTACCTATGCCGCCTCGACGAGCTTGAACAACGACACCGCCGCCGTCAGTTCGCCGGCCTGTGCTTCGAGAGAATGTGCCGCCGCGCCGGCTTGCTCGACCAGCGCCGCGTTGCGCTGAGTGACCGCGTCCATTTGCAGGACTGCGCGTTTGACTTGTTCGATGCTGCGGCTCTGCTCCGCCGAGGCGGCCGCGATTTCGCCCACGATATCGGCGGTTTGCGCGATGGCTTGCCTCACGTCGCCCATCGTCGCGCCAACGTTGTGCGCCTTGCAGGAGCCGTCTCCGACCAACGCCGAGGACGTCTCGATCAACCCTTTGATTTCGCGCGCGGCAGACGCGGCTCGCTGCGCGAGACCACGCACTTCCGCCGCGACCACGGCGAAGCCGCGCCCGTGATCGCCGGCACGCGCCGCCTCGACGGCCGCATTCAGCGCGAGGATATTCGTCTGGAAGGCGATGCCCTCGATCATCCCCGTGATCTCCGAAATTCGCACGGAGCTTTCGCTGATTCGTTCGATGGTCCCGATCATGTCGTCGACCACGCGGTGTCCTGCGTCCGCGATGCCGGTCGCGCGCATGGCAAGCTCGTTCGCTTGGCGCGCATTGTCCGCGGTCTGCTTCACGGTCTCGGTCAGCCCCGTCATGCTCGCCGCGGTTTCCTCGAGCGACGCCGCCTGCTCTTCGGTACGGCTCGACAAAGCCGCATTGCCGCCCGCGATCTCGCGTGAAATGACGGCCACCGAATCCGCCGATTGGCGGATCGAGCGAATCGTGGCGGCAAGTTGTTCCTGCATGCGCTGCATCGAGCCGAGCAGACTGCCGCGATGACGGCGAGCCGTTTCAACGTTCGACGTCAGATCGTTCTGCGCGATGCGCGTGGCGATCTGCGCCGCATAGGCCGGTTCGCCGCCGAGCGAGCGCAATATGCCGCGATTGAGCACCGCCACGACCGACAGCAACACGCTCGCCAACATCGCCAGGATCCCAAGATCCCTGAACAAAGTGGCGCGAAACGCCGCGTTGATGTCGTCGACGTAGACGCCCGTGCTCAGAATCCAGTCCCATCGCGGATAAACGACGTTGTAGGCGATCTTCGGCGCAGGTGCGGTAGCGCCCGGCTTCGGAAACGAAAACGCGTTGAATCCTTTGCCGTCGCGCTTGATCAACGCGACGATGTCTTCGAACAGATGGACGCCATTCGCATCCTTGAAATCGGCGACGTCTTTGCCGTCCATCTCGGGATGAATCGGATGCATGAGCACGCGCGGCTCGGAATTCAAGATCGTGAAATAGCCGCTACCGCCGTATCGCATGTTGCGCACCGCGTTCATCGCGCCGCTTTTCGCTGCCGCCTCCGGCATCGTGCCCGCACTGGCCGCGTCACCCAGCGTCTTGACCACGCTCAAGGCCACTTCCGACGCGTGCTCCAAATCGGCCTTGCGCTCCTGCAGCCGCATTTCCCTGACCGTGTAAGCATCGTAAATCGATATACCGGCCAGAGAAATCAAACTGAGAATGAGCGGGAGCCAAAGCTTTTGAACGAGAGAGAGTTTCATACGCTCGCGAATCTTCGAATCTGCATCGAGGCGGCCGCTCCTGCTTCAGTGGCTGATGTTTTCCAATGCAAGACCTCGAGTGCGCGGCCCCATCAGAATCATCGCGATCGCCACCAGCATCGATACGCCGATGAATGCCGCGACACCCGGCACCCCATAGCCATGCAAGAGAACGCCGATCGCGAGCCCCGCGAATGCCGCGGAAAGGCGGCTCCACGAATAGACGAAGCCGACGGCCCGAGCACGAACGCGAGTCGGATACAGTTCGGCCTGGTAGCCGTGATAGGCGAACGACATGATGTTCGACGCCAGCGTGAAGATGATTCCAAGCGCAATCAGCAGGGCTGTCGACGACGCTTGCGAAAACAGCACGATCACGATGCCCATCGTCATCAGGCTCAAGACGATTTGCGTCTTGCGCTCCACCTTGTCGGCAAACCATACGCCCAATAGCGGCCCGAACGGATTGGCCAGCGCGATGACGAACGCATAGGCAAGACTCGAGGTCACGTGCACGCCGCGGCTCACGAGCAGCGTCGGCACCCACGCGGCGAACCCGTAGAAGCCGATGACTTGCGCCATATTGAAGATCGACATGGCGACCGTGCGCTTCAGATAGGGGGGACGCAGCACCTCCGCGAGCGAGCCTCGTCCTTCCTTCTCCGGTTGCAGCGGTCGCGGCGCCGGCAGCGCGGCGCCCTTCTCGATCGTCACGCGCCGCTCGATGTCGGCAAGGATCCGCTCGGCTTCCTCGATCCGTCCGTGCCGGGCGAGCCAGCGCGGGCTCTCCGGGATACTGCGGCGCAGGAACCACACGACGACGGCCGCGCTCGATCCGATCAGAATGACCACGCGCCAGTAGTCGAGCCCGAGCGGCTGAGTGTCCTTCAGGATGTAGGCGAGAAACGCAACCACGGGCACGGCGGAAAACGTGATGACCTGGTTGACCGCATACGCGCGTCCGCGCTCGCCACTCGGAATCAGCTCCGAGATATACGTGTCGATCGTCACGAGTTCGATGCCGATGCCAATGCCTGCCGCGAACCGCCAGAAGTTCAGGCCCAAGCCGGTCGTCTGAAACGCCATGATCGTCGTGCAAAGCACGTACCAAATCAACGACCAGGTGAAGACGGGCCGGCGTCCATAGCGGTCCGCAATCTGTCCGAACGCAATCGTGCCTACCCAGAGACCGGCGAACGTGGAGAAAACGAACGTGCCGAATCCCGCTACGTTGAGCAGCCCCAGCGAAGAAAAGAATCCGAGCGATGCAGCCGTGAACAGGCCGGAATGGATCATCCCCGGTGCCACGTAGCCGGTGAAGAACAAATCGTAGAACTCGAAAACGCCGCCGAGCGACAGTAGGATCACCATCGTCCACACGGTGCGCGACGGCGGCAGGCGGTCGAATCGTGCGGCGAATTCCGCCGATTTGTGCGAGTTGATCGCCGCGGGCAATCGCACGGCTTGCTCGGTCGCGACGCGCACGCGATCCGCTCGGCTCTCGGATGGGTCGATGTGCGGGGCGGACGCATCGGCGCCCGCCGCTCGGTAGTTCGAATCAGTCTCCACGTCTCCTCCGGATAGGGTTGGCACCGGCTTGTTCGAGCAGTCGTTGTCTGCGGGCACGTGTGCCATCGATAGGGCTTCGAGCACCGCGTACGCGCTGCGCTCGGTTGAACCGATTATCAGTGGCCATCGAATGACTCGGAATTCGAAAGTGGTGCAGCGAGCTTTCGCGAAACGCGAAAGCAGCGTTCGGGTCTTCCCTTAGTGATCGCGCGCCCCGGCGACCGCATAGTGCAGGCACCGCATACGTCCGCCGTGGGCGCCGACCATGAACGTGCACCGTCTCGAACTCGTCTCGCTTTCGCTGTTTAGTCTGATAGCGCGAAGCGGCAGCATCAGCAAAGGGGCCGCACTGGCCCATCTCGCGGTAGGCGCCGCAAGCAAGCGGATCGCGGATTTGGAGGCGGCCGTCGGCGTCGCCCTGTTCGAGCGGCATTCGCGCGGTATCGTGCTGACCGCCGCCGGCAGCGCCCTGCTCCAACACGCGCAGCGCATCTTGAAAGACGTGGACGTACTGAGCGCCGATCTATCCGACTATGCGGCCGGCGTGGTCGGCGTCGTGCGGCTGGCCGCCAATACGTCGGCGATCACGCAGTTCCTACCCACCGAAATCGCGGCGTTCGCAGCCGAGAACCCGCAGATTCGCATCGAGCTCGAAGAGCAGAACAGCGATCAGATCGCCCTTGCCGTCGTCGACGGTCGCGCCGACTTCGGCATTCTGGCGGGCGGCACGCCCGTGCTGGGCTTGCAGACGATGCCGTACCGGCGCGATCGATTGGTACTCGTCGTACCCGAGCGTCATCCGCTCGCCAAGCGGCGGTCGATTTCGCTGGGCGAAGCGATCGACTACGACTTCGTCAGCCTTTCGCAGACGACCTCGCTGGCTGGGCTGCTCGACACCGCGGCGACATCGCTCGGAAAGCGGCTGAAAGTCCGCATCCGAGTACGCAGCTTCGACGCCATGTGCATGATGGTCGCGGCCAATCTTGGCGTAGCCGTGCTGCCGGCGGCGGCCGTGCGCCCGCACCTGCGATCGATGGGCCTACGGGAAATTGCCTTATCCGACGATTGGTCGCACCGAGAGTTGCTCATTTGTGCGCGAGATCTGAATGCGCTGCCGAAGCCGGCCAGACTGTTCGTGAATCATCTTGCGGGAGCAGCGGTTTAGACCTGGGCGGAAAAGCCATCGAGTCATGCTAGCGCCATCCAGCCCGAACAGCTGGAGGAGCGGCACACGCACGAGCGTGCCGTCGAGCACGCTCGCTGCTGCGCCTGCGTCGTTTATCGCGCCGCTACTGCGTTTTCCCTAGCGCTCGATTGCCCGCTCGCCGAGCCGCGCAATGCGCCGGCGAACAACACAAGAAAGCCGCCCGTGATCGCCACGTTCTTGAAGAAATGATTGAGCTGGTTATTGAATTGCGCGCCATCGGCCATCCAGAAGCGATGGGCGATGAATGCCGTGAACAGTGTGAAGCCGGCCATGACAAGCGCGACCTCGCGCAACCGCCAACCTGCGATCAAGGCCAGTCCCCCGCCGATCTCGACCGTGACCGTCAACGGCAATACGATCTCAGGCAACGGGATGCCGAGACCCGCAAAATACCCGAGCATCATCTTCCATGTCAGCACCTTGCGGATACCCGCAACGAGAAAGAGGGACGCCATGAGAACACGCGCGCCAACGTCGACGAAACGGCAATCCTGATTCATGAATTTTCCTTAAAGGACAAATGGGAACAGAAGGGAATTAGATGCGAGCAGGTATCAGTGCCCACTCGGATTACTTAGCGACGTCGACGGCGAGAAATCGCAGAACAAACAGATGCACAGCACCATCGCAGCGGATAAAACGGCCGGCACGCCAGCCGCCCCGAAGATCGCGCTGATGGACCATCCCTGGGAAACGAAATATCCGGCGACGACAGGACCGACGATGGAGCCGGCGCGTCCTATGCCGAGACTCCAACCGACACCCGTTGCCCGCACGCTTGTCGGATAGATCGTCGCGGCTAACGCGTTGATGGCGGGCTGAGCGCCGACGATGCAGAACCCGCTGACCATCACGGCCGTGGCCAGCAGCACGACAGGCATGCCGGAATGGCCAATCATCGCGATCGACAGCGCCGCCAGCAAAAGTGCCGGAACCAATATGCGATAGAAGCCCAGGCGATCGATCAGGAAACCCATGCCCACGGTCCCGGCTACCCCACCGACTTGCAGCATGATGCCGAGCGCTATCCCAATGCCCCTACCGTATCCGGCACCGGAAATGATCGTCGGCAGCCAGTTCGACAAGAAAAACAAGTTCAGCAGATTCGCGAAATTGATGCCCCACAACAGCAGCGTAGGCACAGCTCGCCCCGCACGAAAGAGTTCGCCGACGGGCATGCCTTTGGTGGGTGGCTCGTGCACAACGTAATGCACTGGCCCGCCTGTTGATGCCGCTTGCGGCGCAATACGCGTCAGCCACTGCCCGACTCGCTCGAGACGCCTTCCACGCAACACTAAAAACTGAAGCGATTCGGGAACGTAAAGGGCCATCATCGCTGCAATGAGCAACGACAGCGCAGCACCGAAAATGAACACCGCCCGCCAGCCGCCAATCGGGATCAGCAACGCGGCAACGGTGCCGCCCAACGCCGCGCCGCCGGTAAATCCGCACGACACGATCATCATCGTAGACACCCGTTTACGGGCTGGACTGTACTCACCCGCCAGCGCCATCGCGTTGCCCATGATTCCGCCGATGCCGATACCTGTCACGAAGCGAGCCACAAGCAGTTGCGGCAAGTTCGTCGCAAACACCGTCGCCAGCATGCAGACGCCAATGAACGCCATCGAACCGATCAGGACCGGGCGTCGGCCGATGCGGTCTGCCAAGACGCTGAGTCCGAGCGAGCCGAGCAGCATGCCGAGCAGACTCGCAGAAAAAACAGGTCCCAGCGCGGCTTTCGAAATGCCCCATACCCTGATGATCTCGGGCGCGACGAAGCCCATGGATTGGATGTCGAAGCCGTCCATGATCAACGCCGCGCCAAGCAGCACGAACACGCCAAGTTGGAAGCGGCTAATCGTGCGAGCATCGATCAAAGCGGGGATGTCGATCGGCGCGCCCGTCGGCGCGACGACATCGCGAAGTGAGGTGTTCATGTGCGGGGCGCGCCTATGCGATTGAGGACGAAGTCGTAATGCAGTGCGTAGCCGCCGTCCTCGCGTCGAACCCAGGGTGCGATCAGCGACTGCCGCACGCCGAACACGGCGTCCGAATCGAGCCACGGATCGCCCTCGCGAAAAACATGCGTGACCAGCGTCTCGTATCCCGGCGCCTCGATACGAAAATGCAGGTGCGCGGGACGCCAAGGGTGCCGCCGAGTCGCCTGCAGTAACGCACCGACCGGGCCGTCGGTCGGGATCGGATAGGCAACCGGCAATACCGAATGAAAACGGTAAGCCCCCTCTTCATCGGAACGCAGCACTCCGCGACCTTGCAGTTGATCGAGTTCGCTGCGCTGCACGTCGTACATGCCCTCCGAATCCGCTTGCCACACGTCGATTCTCGCGCCTGCGATGGGATGGCCCGCGATATCCCGAACCGTGCCGCCGACATCACAAGGCTCGCCGGCAGCGCCATTCGCCACGTCGCCCCCATTGTCATAGTGAGGCGCGCCTTCGACGTAGAACGGACCGAACACAGTCGCCTCGGTGCACTCCGCGGGCTTCGCGTGATTCATCGCCACCGTCAGCATCGACAAGCCCAGGACGTCGCTGAGCAGAATGAATTCCTGTCGCTTGTCGTCGCACTTTTGACCGGTGCCCGTCAGAAACGCGATGCCGTTCGTCCACTCGTCTTCGGTCAGGCGAACATCCCGCGCGAAATCGTGCAGATGGCGAACGAGGCAATTGATGATTTCTTTAAGCCGCGGGTCCGGCGTGTCGGCGAACCGGTCGATCACTTCCTGCGTGATCGTGTGTTGATCGAGATTGCGCATGAGGTCTCCTCAATGTGGCCGCACACCGTCGAGCGCATTGCGCAACAGGATATGCAGCGGCTCCGCCTCCAGGGGGCGCGGGTTCGGGTACTGATCCTGCAATGCAAGCGACAACGCGCGTTCGAGGTCCTCGGCACGCAAGCCGAGCGCTCGCAGCGACGTGGGCGCTCCGCTCGCTTGAGCAAGATCGAAGCAGGCGCGGGCCGCGCTCACTCCAGGCCCGGCCCCGAGCGCAGCGCAGATCGCCGTCATCGCCTGAGGCGCATGATTCGCGTTGTAGGCCAACGCATGCGGCAACACCACGGTGTGCGTTTCCGCGTGCGGCAAATTGAATGTGCCGCCCAACGTATGGCAAAGCTTGTGATGCAAACCCATCCGCACATTGCCGAGCACCATGCCGCACAGCCAGGCCCCGTAAAGCGCATCCTGCCGAGCTTCGGACGGCACAGATTGCTCGTCCGCCGAACCGGCAATCAGTGGAATGGCGCGGGCGAGCGCGGCGATGCCGGAGCCGGCGACAAGCGTCATCAGCGGATTGCCGTCCGGGGCGTAGAGTCCCTCGGCCGCATGCGCGATGGCATTCATTCCGCTCGTGGCGCTCACCGCACGCGGCAAGCCCAGCGTAAGGTCAGGGTCATAGATGACCGATCGCGGCAATACGCTTTTATCGCGCCCCGTCTTCTTCAATCTCCCTTCCGTCAGCCCATAGATGGGCGTCATTTCCGATCCCGCGTACGTGGTGGGCACGGCCAGGATCGGCAATCCCGCCTTCAGTGCGATCCCTTTAGCCAGGCCAATCGTGGATCCCCCACCCACCGCGACGGTACAGTCCGCTTTGAGCGTGGAAGCTGCCTCGCAAGCGGCACTCACGACATCGGTTGGCACATGCATCACGGCTTGGTCGAACACGCCGACGCTGCGCGTGCCGAGCAAATCCGCGACGCGTTCCGCAAGCGCGCGCTGCGGTGGCGTGCACAGTACCAACGCCCGCGCGCCGCCCATCGCATCGAGCGCGCTCGCGACATACGCGAGCGCGCCCGCGCCGAAGCACACATGCACCGCGTTCATATCGCAGCTAAAGCTTTTCCCGTTCATCGCACCGGTCTCCCTACTCATTCGAGTCCGAACAGCCGGCGCGCGTTGTCGCGCCCAATCTTGCGACGATCGCTTTCGCTGATCTCGCAGCGGTCGAACCACCCAGCGGCATCCTCGTGTTTCTCAAACGGATAGTCGACCGAATACAGGATGCGATCGCTGCCCACTTCGAGCATCGTCGACAGCAACGTCGGCGTACGAAAGTTGCCGCTCGTCGTGATGTAGGTGTTATTGCGCAAGTAGTCGCCGACTTCCTTTTCGCACCGCATGCCGCGGCGCCCTTTGCGCAAGATGTGGTCGATGCGCCAGATATTGAAAGGCAGCCCTTCGCCGAAGTGCCCGAGGATCATTTGCAGTTTGGGATGACGATCGAACAGGCCATTCGACATCAGCCGCAAAGCATGCATGCTCGTCTCGGCGGCAAAGGCCCATGTCGGGCCGGTGAGCCACGGATTGTCCTGATAGATCGGCTCACGACTCAGCAACGGGTCGCGCGGATGCATATAGAACGGCTTTTGCAAGCTTGCCGCGGCCGCCCAGAAGTCGTCGAACTGGGGGGCGTCGTAATACATCACCGTTTCAGCATCGCCAACTTGCGAAAACCCGTTGACGAGAAAGCCATGAAAACCGAGTTCGCGGACACATCGCTCGAGCTCGCGTGCAGCGGCATCCGGGTCCTGCATCGGCAACGCGGCAAATCCACCGAAGCGACTCGGGTGCCGCTGGACCTGCTCGGCAAGAACATCGTTAGCGCGCTTTGATACCTCGACGGCTCGTGCCCGATCCGGAATGCCCTGCACCGCCGGCGAATTCAGCGAGAGGACCGAATAGGCCGTGCCCCAACGATCCATCTGTTCGAGACGCTGCTGTTCGAAGTCGATCAGATTGCTCCGCAGGGTCTCCCACACTTCCGGGCGCGCATACACCTGCGAATCCGCCAACGTTTCCTCGATCGCGAAATGCTCTTCGAGAGCGATCTTGTCGTTCATGAGTCGTTTCCCTTGGCGCCACCGCGCATTTAGTTGATAATTCAAGCATTGAGGTCAAAGTTTATACTTGAATTTTCAAGCAAACATCTGTGAAAACCCCTATCAATGACAGCTCAATCGAGGTCGACCACAACCTCGAAAAGGCGATTCCTTATCTCGTCACCCGCGCGGGCGCGCGTATGGGCAATGCGTTCTCCAAAGCCCTCAAGCCCTATGGGCTTAGTCTCAGCGAATGGCGCGTGTGCGCCTCGCTCGGCTACAAGCCCCGACAAACGCTATCGGAGCTTGTCTTGCATGCGTCCGTCGACATGTCTGCACTATCGCGGATCGTCGACCGTCTGGTGCAGCAAGGGCTCGTCCGTCGTGCCAAAAGCGAGCACGATGGCAGGGCGATCTCTCTATCCCTGACGCCTGAAGGCGCTTCACTCACACGCGAGATCGCGCCGCTAGCGAAGCACTATGAAAGGGTCGCCTTGACCCAGTTCACATGGGAAGAGATCGACATCTTGCGAAGGCTGCTCGTCCAGCTATATGACAACGCAGAACCGCTCGAATAGCCGCAACGCGAATTACCGACGACACTAGCCATCGCGCCGTCTACTTCTACTATTACGTCGATATCGCGGAGGACAACTTGAACGACGCCACGGCGCCGTTGAGTCGCTCCGCCTGCTCGTCCAGAGACTGGGTCGCTGCCGCGGCCTGCTCGACCAGCGCAGCGTTGTGCTGCGTCACGTCGTCGATCTGACTGACCGCCTGTCCGATCTGCTCAACGCCACGCGACTGCTCATCCGAAGCTTGCGCGATTTCGCCGACGATGCCCGCGACGCGTCCGATAGCGGTTCGGATCTCACCCATGGCAGCGCGCGCTCGGCTTGCCTGCTGCGAGCCCGCTCTGATCGTTTCGAGCGACGACGCAATCAGTTCATTGATTTCTTTCGTTGCGGATGCCGATCGCCCCGCGAGGCTACGCACTTCGCTAGCGACAACGGCGAATCCGCGCCCCTGAGCGCCGGCGCGTGCGGCTTCGACCGCAGCGTTCAATGCGAGGATATTCGTCTGAAACGCGATGCCCTCGATCATTCCGGTGATCTCGGAGATCCGGGCCGAGCTGTTGCTAATCTGCCCGATCGCCTCCACCATCGCTTCCACGAGATCCGTCCCGTCGTCCGTCACGTGCGTCGCACTCTCGGCGCACTCGCGCGCACGTCGTGCATTGTCTGCATTACGTTTGACGGTCTCGATCATCTGCGCCATGCTGGCCGCCGTTTCTTCCAGCGATGTTGCTTGCTCTTCCGTACGCACGGAAAGATCGAGGTTTCCGGCAGCAATCTCGCGCGTCGCGGTCGTCACGTTTTCTGAACACGAACGCACTTCCGAAACGGCATGTTCGATCCGCTGCATCAACCGATCGAACGCCACGGCCGATCGACCGAACTCGTCCATGCGCGGCGCAGCCGATCGCTTCGACAGATCCAGCGACTTCGCGATCTCTTCGAATTTCCTACCCATGCGATCGAGGCCCCCGCAAATCAGTCTGACCAAATGAATGCCAAACCAAGCCGCAATCGCGAATTCAATCAACGCCAAGACGACTGCCCCGATCGACAGCCACCGGCCGGACGCCGTCTCCTCGAAATCGGCACGAAAGAGATGGATCGCCCCAGCCGCTGCGCTCAAAAGACTGAGCGTCATGCACGTACCGAAGGCTACGGCGAGCTTGAACCTGATAGTAAGTACCACGCCTCGCCGTTTCATCACGATGACTGGCGCTCCCCACTGAACGCCTGCTCCTGCTTGATCATTTCGTCCAGCGTTCGCCGCACTCTCACTGCCGCCGCGTCGCTCGCAAGCAGCACTGGTTTGAGCGACCAGAAATCGCTATCGCCGATCGCCGCCTGTTGCGCTTCGAGCATCGGCATGTCTTCCGTCGTAAACGGATGGCTGAGCCATTCGATGTTTTCTCGGGCGAGCCGTTCGCCTTCCTCGCCCAAAGTGCGCGGGAAGGCGATACCAAACCAATAATGCGTCGTGGCATCGGTTTCCGGTGTAAACACGTGTGCCACGTGCACCGCGCGGCCTCCCGACCTCGGCTGACCGGCAGGTGTCAAACCCGTTTCGAGCAACATGAGCGCCGGCGCATTCCAACGAACGTCGAGCCAGCGATCGACTAGCTGGCCCGCCGGCACGCCGCGTAGCCGCTCGAGATCGGGCGTCAGTCGCTCGCCGTGGGTCGAGCGTTTCGAATAGACCGTTGCACCGTCTTGCACCACTTCAGTCGCGCCTTGCGCGACACCGTCGCTACCCAACGAGCTTTGATGCAAAAACTCGATATGGCTCAAGTCCAGAATGTTATCGGTCTCCAACTGATAGTTGGCCTTCACGTTCAGATAGCTCTTTCCGACGTAGAAGAAGTCCGGATCCAAAGCACTGAAGTCGCAGATCTTCGATGGGTCGGCGCTTTCTGGCTCACCCATCCAAATCCACGCAAAACCGTATCGCTCCTCGATCGGATACGCGCGCACGCGCGCCGCACGGGGAATTGCTCCGCTGCCGTGCGGATTGTGCACGCACGCCCCAGTGCAATCGAAACTCAGTCCGTGATACGCGCACTGTATTTCGTCATTCTTCAGACGGCCGAGATGAAGCGGCACGAACCTATGCGGGCAGCGATCCCGCAGGGCCTGGAGTGCGCCCTTGCTGTCGCGAAAAATGACGATCTGCTCGTTGAGAAACGTTCGCGGCGTCATCCGCCCCTCCGCGAACTCATCAGCCCATCCGGCGACGTACCAGCAATTGCGTAAGAAGAAGCTCATGGTTTTTCCTTCGGCTGGGGCAAACATCCAAATAACACATTCAAATATCGAGGCGCAGCAGCGGTGAATGGGCGCGCGAGCAGCACAACAGCATCCGATCGTTTGCCGCCCTTTCCTCCGGCGTAAGAAAAACATCTCGGTGCTCGGGCACGCCTTCGAGCACCCGTGTCAGGCAGGTACCGCAAACGCCCTGTTCACACGAAAGCGGGACATCGATGCCCGCCTCCAGCAGTGCCTGGGCAACGCTCTTGCCCGCGGGAACGTCAACGCGCAGCCCCGAGCGGGCCGCATGGACGACGAATCCGCTTCCCGCCCCCGACGCGCAAACCGAAGCAGCGAAGAACTCGTAGTGCACGTTCGCCTCGTTCCAAGCGCAGTCTCGGGCGACATAGATCAGCGCATTGATGAACCCGCCTGGACCGCAGACATAAACGTGCGTATCAGGCCGCGGGTTTTGCAGCATTGCACGCATGTTGAGGCGAGCGGCATCGCCGTCGTCGTCGCAATGAACCGTCACGCGTTCGGCAAACGGCGATTGCCTCAGCAAATCGATGAAAGCTGCCCGCGCGCGGTTTCGAACGCAGTAGTGCAGCTCGAACGAAGCGCCTAGCGCGTGCAGTCGCCACGCCATCGCGAGCAGCGGCGTAATACCGATCCCTCCCGCTACGAGAACACTGTGCCCGGCCGATTCGTCGAGTGCGAAATGATTGCGCGGTGGGCTGACTTCGATGCAGGTGCCTTCGTGAAAGCCCTCATGTATCGATGCCGACCCACCGCGCGAAGACGGCTCACGCAAGACACCGAGTACATAGCGATCGCGCTCTTGCGGCGAGTTGCAAAGCGAATAATGGCGCGTCAAGCCGTTCCCAACGTCGACTTCCACATGGGCGCCCGCATCGAACGGCGGCAGCTCGCCCCCGCTGGGGTCGACGAGTTCGAGAGCAATAATCCCCTCAGCTTCGTGCACGCGCCGCCGGATCTTTACTTTAAGTCGATCGGAAATCATTTCTTTCACCGCAAAATAAAGGTCTTGACTGCAGGAATCCGAGGCTATTCAACCCGCCGCTGGGACGTTGCTTCGGCTGATCGAGTCCGTACGCGCAGTCAGCCACCCAAGTAAAAAAATCGCCAACGAGCCCATCAGTGCAGGTGCGGCAATCGAGGTGAACAGAATCTGGCCCTGCCCGAACTGCGCCATGAGCGGGGCACCGGCCATGGATCCGATGATCGAACCGATCCTGCCGTTGGCCATCGCCCAGCTGACGCCCGTGGCGCGCGCCGTAGTCGGATAAATGCTGGCCGACAGCAGATTCAATCCATTCTGCGCACCCGCGACGCCGAAGCCAACCAAGAAGACCGTGCATCCTAACCAAACGACGTCGTTCAGCAAGAAGCCGGTCACCGCTATCGCCGCGGCAGCACCGAAGTACGTGACCGCAAGGACTCGATAGGCGTTCATCCGGTCCATCAGCAGCGAAACGACGATCGCCCCGAACGTGCCGCCCAATGGCACCATGGCACCGATACGGGCAGCGCTTGCGATGTTATAGCCCGCGTCTTTGAGAATGCTGGGCAGCCAGCTTGTCAGCAGATAGAAGACGAAGAGCGAGCAAAAAAACGCGCCCCAAAGCAACAGCGTGCGTGCCGCGCGCCCCTCGGCAAAAAGTTGCCTCATCGGCGACTTTCCTGCGAGCGACTGTTCCGGTTCGACGAAGGTCACGTCATCCCAGCCCTTCGTTCCCGTCATTTTTTCGACGACTTTCACTAGCGCGGCCCTATGACGTGCGCCGGCAGCCATGAAGCGAACCGACTCCGGAAGCAACAGAGCGATCGCAGGCAACAGGACGAGCGGCATCGCCCCGCCGACGACGAGCAACCCACGCCATCCGAACAAAGGAATGACATGGCTCGCCAACTCACCGCCCAATGCGAGCCCTGTCGTGAAGCCGCTGAAACTGAGCGTGACCATCAACATGCGATGACGGGCCGGCGAGTATTCCGAGCTCAGCGTGATACAGGTCGGCATGGCGCCACCCAGACCGATCCCGGTGAGGAAACGCAACGCAGTCAACATGCCGATGGATTGAGACTGTGCCGATGCAAACGTGCCGAGACTGAACACGAGCACGGAAATCAGAAGCACCTTCTTGCGGCCGATCGTATCGGCTACCGGCCCCAGCAAGAAGCTGCCGCACATCAGGCCAAACAAGCCCGCGCCGAACGCGGGCGCCAGTTGACTCGCATCGAGCGCCCACTCCTTCCTCAGCGCCGGCGCGATATAGCCGATCACCGCGGTATCGAATCCATCTACAAGGACGACCAGAAAACACATGATCAAGACAACGATCTGAAAGCGTGACAGCTTTCCGTTGTCAATGATTGCGCCGATGTCGGCGGTGAGACCGTTCATTTTTTCACCTCTGCGCACCTTCGAAGATGGCGATCGCTGGGCAACCGCCGCTCATCTGCTAGAACGAATGGCGAATCCCAACGTTCACGCCAAGCTGCCCCATCCCTGCAGGCGGCGTGGCTCCGGCTCCACCCAAGCTGATTGCATACTGGGCGTGTGCGCTATTCGCGAGATAGGCCGTTTGTGCATAGACCGCCGTCCGTTTGGAAAGCAAATAAGTGAAGCGCAACGTACCGAGTGTGGCCCGTGCATCCTGCTGGGCATTGACGATCCGATAAGCCTCGCCATCCAGCAAGACGAAGGGTGTCAGTTGATAAGAAGCACCCGCGAAGAACAGATTCGAACGCGCATCGGGCGACGTGACATTGTTCGTCTCGACGCGCCGCCCGATCCAGCCTCCGCCCAAACGTAAGTTCCCGAACTTCGCGTACCCGTTCAGTTGAACGCGCGCGTCTTTGTCCGCGGGATCGGTCAACGGGATGGCGGCCGCCCCGTCGAAGAAGCTGGCTGCCGCGCCCGCTCCGCCACGCTGCTCGTCGTAGGATGCCGAGGCACCGAACCAAGGCGTGTCGTACTTGAGCATCGCCGACCATTCGCGGCATGCGGAAGCCGCCCCCGGCACCGACCCCACGCAAGTGCCCTGCCCGGGCGAGTTGCCGGTCCCCGCCGCGTCACGGCCGAACGAATAGGTCGCCCCGATGGTCAAGCCGCGGTACGAACCCTTGTAGGCGACCGTATTGTCGCTGCGCATATTGGGGATGTAATTGTCGAGCGAACCCATGCTGTAGAGATCGGGGCCGATCATGTCGGCATCGGCCATCGCCCAATACAGCATGTTGTACTGCCGTCCCAACGTCACGGCACCGAATGGACCGCTGACTCCCACCCATGCCTGCCGGCCGAACAGGCGCCCACCCTGACCCATCGAGCCTTGGTTCACGATGAAGCCGCTCTCCAACGTGAAGATCGCATGCATGCCGCCGCCAAGGTCCTCGTCACCATGCAGGCCCCAGCGCGACGGAAGTTCATCCGTGTTGGACGGCATCCGGACCAGCGATTTTCCGCTGGTTCCCGCATGCGAAATGTATTCGACGCCCATGTCGACAACCCCATACAACGTAACGCTTTGTGCCGCGGCATACGAACTCGTTACGGCCAGAGCAGTCGCGGCCAGATATTTTGCTTTCATCGTCTCCTCCTATTTATTTAGGACTACTTATTAATATGTCGATTTCTATTCCATCTGCTCCCCATCGCTCAATGCGGCGATGGCCTATCAGCGTTTTACGCGGCTTGATTCCCCAAGAGATCGAGTGCGACGTCGACGATCATGTCTTCCTGCCCGCCGACCATCTTCCGGCGACCCAGCTCGACCAAGATATCCACCGCCTTGAGGTCATAGCGCTTTGCAGCGATCTCAGCATGCCGCAGGAAACTCGAATAAACGCCGGCGTATCCGAGCGCGAGCGTTTCGCGATCGACGCGCACGGGACGGTCCTGTAACGGGCGCACGATATCGTCCGCCGCATCCATCAGCGCCATCAGATCGCAGTCGTGAACCCAGCCAAGACGCTCCGCGGCGGCAATAAAAACCTCCAGTGGCGCATTGCCGGCGCCCGCCCCCATCCCGGCGAGCGACGCATCAACGCGATCGCACCCCTCTTCCACCGCGACAATTGAGTTCGCGACGCCCAAGCTCAAATTGTGATGTGCGTGCATCCCCGTTTGCGTCTCCGGCTTCAACACCTGTTTCAGCGCTCGAAAGCGGTCACGCACGTCGCTCATGGTCAATGCGCCGCCCGAATCGACGACGTAGATGCAAGTCGCGCCATACGATTCCATCTTCAGCGCTTCTTGGGCCAATCGGTCCGGTGTCGTCATATGGCTCATCATCAGGAAGCCGACCGTGTCCATGCCGAGCGAGCGCGCCGTCTCGATGTGCTGGCGCGAGACGTCGGCCTCGGTGCAATGCGTCGCAACGCGCACGATTCGAGCACCTGCCGCGTAGGCATTGCACAGATCGTGCACGGTGCCGATGCCGGGCAGCAGCAGCGTCGCTACTTGCGCATGCGTAACGACTTCAGCCACCGCGGCAATCCACTCGAGGTCGGTATGCGCGCCGAAGCCGTAGTTGAAGCTGGAACCGGCCAAGCCGTCGCCGTGGGCAACCTCGATCGAATCGACACGCGCCGCATCCAACGCCTTGGCAATCTGCACCGCTTGCGCCACGCTATATTGATGCCGCACGGCGTGGCTGCCGTCGCGCAGGGTGACATCGGAGATATACAATTTCTTGTTCACATTCGCTCCTTCACGCCGCGACGAGTGCCGCCGCCTGCGACTCCGCGCAGGCCAACGCGGCCGAGGTCATGATGTCCAGATTGCCCGCGTATTCAGGCAGATAGTGCGCCGCCCCGCGCACCTCCAGCAGCACGGTGGTCTTCAATCCGCGGATAGGGCCCGCGCCCGGCAGTGAGATTTCGGCTTGCTCGAACTGCACCTGTTGCTTAAGGCGGTAGCCGGGCACGTAGGCCTGCACTTTGGCAACCATCGTCTCGATGCTTTCCGCCACTCGCTTTTCATCGACAACTTCACTGAACGTGAATACCGTGTCGCGCATCATTAGCGGCGGCTCCGCCGGATTGAGAATGATGATGGCCTTGCCTCGCTCGGCGCGGCCCACGACTTCGATCGCACGCGACGTCGTTTCAGTGAACTCGTCGATATTGGCGCGCGTTCCCGGCCCGGCAGAGCGGCTCGCGATCGACGCAACGATCTCAGCGTAGTGCACGCGCGCCACCTGCGATACCGCGGCCACGATGGGGATCGTCGCCTGCCCGCCACACGTGACCATATTGATGTTCTTCGCACCGCGATAGGCATCGCCGTTGACCACGGGAACCACATACGGCCCGATAGCGGCAGGTGTTAGATCGATCATCGGCACGCCGAACTCGGTCAAGCGGGAAGCATGCTTGTGGTGCGCGCCAGCCGAAGTCGCGTCGAACACCAGGCCGATTTCCTCGAACCCCGGCATGCCTAGCAGCCCTTCGAGTCCATCCGCCGTCGTCGGCACCCCGAGCCGTGCTGCCCGCCCCAATCCCTCCGAAGCGGGATCGATGCCCACCATCGCGCCCATTTCGATGTGCCGGCCGTGGCGCATCACCTTGATCATCAAGTCGGTACCGATGTTTCCCGATCCGATAATCGCAACTTTAAGCTTTCGACTCACGCGCGGGCTCCTTCGACTCCGAGATTGATTTCGGCACACCGCCGACACCCCAATGGGCCGCGGGCACTTCCTGGATGATCACGCGCACCGATTCGCGCGGCGCGCCGATTGCGGCGGTTGTCGCCTCCGTCAGATGGCAAATCAACTTCGCCTTTGCGTCCATGGAACGCCCTTCGATCAGCGTGACTTGTATGAGCGGCATCGCTTGTCCCCTATTCGACTGCGTTGAATTCGACCGAACCGAGGCCCTGCATTTCGCAGCGCACGTGCATACCGGGTTCAAGGGCCTCCGCAGCGGTCGCTCCGCCCGCCATTACGATCGCACCGGCTTGCAAGGGCTCGCCCGCTTCCGCTGCGAGCCTCGCGGCCGCGACGAGCGAGCGCAGCGGATGGCCGAGAATCCCCGCGGTACTTCCGATCTGCTTGGCTCGACCATCGATGCTCAGAACGAGACCAAGGTTCGAGAAGTCGCGTCGCGGATCCGACCACGAACCGATCACGTAACCCGACGACGATGCGTTGTCGGCAATCACGTCGGTCAGAGAGAATTTAAAGTTTTCGTAGCGCGAGTCGATCACCTCGAGCGCGGGCGCGATGGCGGCAACCGCCTCCAACGCCTGAACCAAACTGACGCGAGCCGGGAGCGGCTTAGCCAACAGAAACGCGAGCTCAGGCTCGACGCGCGGGTGCACATAGCGTGAGAGCTGAACGGCGGCGCCTTCTTCAAGTGCCATCTCCTCCGTCAAGCGCCCCCAGATCACGTCGTGTACGCCCATCTGGACCATCTTGGCTCGGCTCGTGAAACCCATCTTGACACCGCTGCGGCGTTCACCGCGTTCGAGCCGCCGAGCTATCGAAGCAGCCTGGATCGCATACGCGTCCGATGTCGTGAGCTGCTCGGCCTCGCCAAACTGCGCGATGGCGCGGGCTTTGCACGCCGCGTCGTCTACGCGTTGCGCAAGCATTGCGAAGCGATCGTTCATTCCTTCTCTCCAAACACGGCGCGCACGGCGCCCAGGCCTTCGATGCGCGCTTCGAATACGTCACCGGGGCGAACGGCAACCATGGGTCCCAGCGCACCCGTGAGGACGACGTCCCCGGCCTTCAACGAATGCCCGCGCAACGCCATTGTGTTGGCAAGCCATACGGCGGCGTTCATCGGATGACCAAGGCAAGCCGCGCCGGCACCGAGCGATACCTGCTCGCCACGGCGCTCCATGACCATGCCGGCCAGCCGCAAATCGAGTCCCGTCAGCGAAACCGGCGTGTTGCCGAGCACGAACGCCGAACTCGATGCGTTGTCGGCTACCGTATCGACGAAGCGAATATTCCAATCGGCAATGCGGCTGCCGACGATTTCGATGGCCGGCAATGCGAAAGCCGTTGCTCGCAGCATTTCGGCGACAGTGACGCCGGGCTCGAGCAAATCGCGCTCGAGCACGAGCGCCACTTCGGCCTCGACTTTCGGCTGCATCAGATGCGACCAGCCGATCGGCTCGCCATCTTGGAAGGCCATATGGTCGAACAGCATGCCGAAGTCGGGTTGATCCACACCGAGCTGCTGTTGCACGGCGCGCGCGGTCAAACCGATCTTCCTGCCGATGAGCCGCGCCCCGCTCTCGAGTTGACGCTGCGTATTGATCTCTTGCACCGCATAGGCATCGTCGCCGCCGAAATCCGGATACGTTTCACGCAGCGGCGCAACCGGCTGACCGGTACGGGCCGCCTGCAGCAACGCGTCGGCTGCGGCCAATTGGTGTTGCACATTCATGCTTGCGGCTCCAGCTTGAGGCAGACGTTGGACAGTTCCGTGTAGAACTCGAGCGAATGCACGCCCCCTTCACGGCCGATACCCGATTTCCCCGAGCCGCCGAACGCGGTACGCAAATCGCGAAGGAACCAGGTATTGACCCACACGATGCCGACCTTGAGCTTCGCGCTTACTCGATGCGCCCGGTTGACGTCGCGTGTGTAGACCGATGCCGCCAAGCCATACGGCGTCGAGTTGGCCAGGCGAACGGCTTCCTCCTCGGAATCGAAAGGTTCGATATGGCAACAGGGCCCGAAGATTTCCTCGGTCAGCACGCGCGAGTCACGCGACAAGCCCGTCCAAATCGTCGGCTCGATCCATGCGCCTTCGCGCAAGTGGGCCGGCATCTCGGGCACGCCGCCGCCGTGGTGCACGGTCGCGCCCTCATCGCGAGCAAGGGCGTAGTAGCTCAGAACCTTGCGCTGATGCTCTTCGGAAATGAGCGGACCGAAGTTGGCGTTCGCATCTTCGGGAACACCCGGCCGAAGCGAGCGCGCGACGCCGGTCAGCGCCTCCACGACCTTATCGAACAGGGGCCGCTCGACATAAACGCGCTCGGTGCCCAAGCAAACCTGTCCGGTGTTTTCGAATACCGACCGCTTTAGACCGGCTATTACCGCATCGATATCGGCATCGGCAAACACGAGCGCCGGATTCTTGCCGCCCAATTCCATCGAAACAGGTTTGATACCGTCGGCGCTAGCCTTCATGATCGCGGCGCCCGTGCGCGTCTCGCCTGTGAAGGTGATCGCATCGACATCGGAATGGCACGTCAGAAACTCGCCCGCCGAACCAGGACCAAACCCGTGCACGACGTTGTAGACACCCGCCGGCACCCCGACCTCGTTCATCACCTCGCCGAGCAACGCCGCGGTGGCAGGCGTCTCTTCGGAAGGCTTGACCACAACCGTATTGCCGCACGCGAGCGCGGGCCCGACCTTCCACGTCATCAACAATAGAGGCAGATTCCACGGGCATACCACGGCGATCACGCCCTTCGGCCGGCGCAGCGCATAGTTCAGCGCGGGCTTGCCGTCGGGCGCAGTGCCCGTGAAGCATTCGGTATGGACGTTGCGCACGGCATCCGCGAAGACACGAAAATTCGCTGCACCGCGCGGGATGTCGAGGTGTGATGCGAGGGCGCGAGGCTTGCCGGTATCGGCCACTTCCGCGGCAACGAAATCGTCCTTGCGGCGGTCGATCTCGTCAGCGACGGCGTACAGCAAATCGCAGCGCTGCGCGAGCGTGAGCTTGCTCCACGGCCCGTCGAGTGCGGCGCGAGCCGCTTGCACCGCGTCGTCGACGTCTTGCTTGCTCGCCTCGCTCACCTGCGCGATGAGTTGCCCCGTACAGGGGTCAACGTCGGGGAAGCACTTACTGCCCCGTCCTTCGCGATAGGTACCGTTGATGAAATTCAGGATCATTACGTCTTCCTTTTAGCGTTCTGGGTCGCCTGCCGTCAGGTAGTCCCACATGCGTTCAAAGATCTGGCCAGCGGAAGTCGCGCGGCGGCTGCATTCGGCATCGGTGAGGATCGCCGACTCCTGTGCTAGACCGGCGCTGAGAATCGCGAGCTCCAGCCTGGCCGCGTCCTCCAAGTACCAAGTGAGCACCACGGCCTTCATCAGCGAATCGGCCGCGACCACCGTTCCGTTGCCTCGCATGACGACGGCCGGTTCATCGCCGAGCGTTTCGGCTAACGCTTTCGCTGCCGTGTCGTCTCGCAGCAATTGCGGGTCATCCCACAGCGGCACACCTCGCCCGAAGTACGCACCAAAGCCGTGGCGAGGCAGCGGAGTCAGGCGCGCCGTGCCCAATGTCATCAGCGCCGGGGGCATCGTTCGAGCCACCGCGTTCACATCGGGGCGGAGTGCGTAAATCTGCTGGTGAATCTTGACCTCCCCGAGCACACCATCCGGAAGTGCGCCGGTCACAGGAACCACGGTTCCGTCGTCGCCCAAACCGATCAACGCCATCGGCCGCGCGGCGCACACGAGGAAGCGTTCGGAATCGAGGCGCATGCTCACGTGCCCATACGCATGGACGAGCCCATGGCGAGCGAGTGCACGCGCGGCAACTCGAAGCACGGTTTGTGCATCCATCTTTACGTCCTAAATTCGGCGATGTCCGGCACGGCACCCCACATGCAGTAGGAACTCGTCGCTCTCGGAAATTGACGTGGCTGATAAAACGGTTCGTCGGCGGCCGTTATGTGGCGCACGCCCGTGGAATACTCATAGACCATTCCATCCGGCCCTTCGAAGTACAGAAAAACCGCACCGGACGTCGGATGCCGGCCAGGTCCGAAGACGATGCGTACGCCATGGCGCTGCAGCAGATACCAAGCGCGCATCAGATCGTCGATCGTTTCCACCTGATGATTGATGTGTTGCACGCCATGGTGCGCCGCGGGGAACAGTGCGACCTTGTGGTGGATTTCGTCGATGCGCAGCAGCGGTGCGTCTCCGATACGGTCGCTCACTTGCGCACCGAGGATCTGAGTCCAGAATCTTTCATCGCGCGCGGCGTTGGTCGTGCATAGGCCAACGTGACTGAATCCAGTGATGCCGGCGTCGCGCGACGGAAAATAGCGGCGCCCGCTGTGATGCGGCCTCACGACGAGATCGATGCTGTTGCCGCTCGGATCGCGGAAATTGACGAACACCTCGACATGGCGCTGCTCGCACTGCTCCGCGCTTCCAGCCCGCACGTCGATGCCAGAATTGCTCAGTTCAGACGCGGCCCGGTCGAGTTCGTCGGCTGTCCGCAACTCGAATCCAACGACGTGCTCGCGCGGATCGCCCTCGAAGTACACGAGCGTGTGATCGCGATTGTCGCTGCGGTAATAGTGCGCACCTGCATCGGCCCGACCTAGTTCGAGGCCGAGGATTTTGAGCGCATACTCGTCGGCGGCAGCGAGGTTTCGCGTGCCTAGCCTGACGTAGCGGATGTCGTGAAGGTCGATCACAGGGCAGCCCTTAAAAACGAAGTCATGCTGAGATGTCGATAATGTAGGCTTGTGCGTGATATCCGTGAAATGAACAAACTGGAATTGTGATATGCGAATGCGTGATGACAGCGGGCGAAGTGCACCGCATCTGGATCTCAATCTGCTCGAATTGTTCGAATGCATTTGGCGCACGCGCAACCTGACGGCTGCGGGCGAACGGCTGGGCCTCTCGCAACCGGCAGTCAGTCGTGGTCTGGCTCGCTTGCGGGAAACGTACGACGATGAACTATTCGTACGGCATCGACGCGGAGTGGAGCCAACCGCGTTCGCGCAAACCCTGGCCGACCCGATAGCGACCGCGCTGACGATCGTGCGTAGAACAATCGAAAAGCCGCACTTCTCACCGGAGGAAGACAGCCGGCGGTTCCGTATCGCGCTGAGCGACATTGGCGAGCGCTACTTCTTCCCCCGCCTGGCCTTATGGCTCGCGGAACAGGCGCCGAACGTCAGCATCGATACCGTGTCGGTGTCGCGCGCTGAACTGCTGGCCGGGCTAGATGCTGGCGAGATCGACCTTGCGGTCGGCTTTTTGCCGGGGCTCGGCAAGCAGGTACACGAAAAGCGTCTGTTCGAGGAGAGGTTCGTCTACATCGCGCGCCTAGGTCATCCGCGCGTCGACGGTCAGTTGACTGTGAGCCAACTGCGCGAGCTGCCCCATGTCGTCGGAAGTCCACATGGCACGCGCCACGCGGCAGCGGTCGAAAAGGTGCTAATGGGGCCGAGAGTGCGCGCAGTCGTTGCGATGAGAGTCGGAAGCTTCTTGAGTATTGCGCCGATCGTCGCCAGCAGCGACCTCGTGGCAGTCGTGCCGAGCAATCTCGCGGCGCTCGTCTCGGAACATGTGGGGCTTCAGCTTATCGCGCCACCCGTGCGCTTTCCCAGCTTTGGTGTCTCTATGGTATGGCACCGGCGCTTCCACGGTGACCCAGCGGGAGTTTGGTTGCGCGGGTTGTTTGTGCAGCTTTTTGGCAAGTGAAGTCCTGGCGAGCGCGACATTACCCGCGAAGATCTTGAGTGACGCGGTTGGCGGTTACATCGGCAGCCCGCGATATCATTTGCTGATATCGGGCCATGACGGGTTGCGAAATCGCAGTTGCTCGTCCGTGACCACCACTTGCAGGGTTACGACATGAGCATGAATCTGCAGCAACTCCGAGCATTCTCCGTGGTCGCTCAACAGCAGAGCATCCGCGGAGCGGCACCGATTCTTGGACTATCCCAGCCGGCGGTCACACGCTTGATGCGCGAACTCGAGAAGAGCGTCGGCGCCGTGCTACTCCATCGCAGCAGTCAGGGCATCGAATTGACCGAGTTCGGCCACGCGCTGCTGAAGCGCGCACACCTGATCCTCGAAGAGGTGCGCAGCGCGCAGGACGAACTGGACCAGATGCAGGACGGTGCGGGTGGCACGCTCGACATCGCTATTTCGTCGACAGCCGCTCTGTCGATATTCCCGCGTGCGTTGAGGACCTTCCGGCAACGGATGCCGAGGGTCGAGCTGTCGATTGCCGAATCGTCGCCGCCGAGCACGCAGGACCAGCTTGCATCAGGGCAGCTCGATTTCGCGATCGTGAATGAGCTCGACGACCATCCCGCAGACGGCTTCAACCGACAGATCCTGTTTTCGACACAACTGATCATTGTGGGCCGGAAGGGCCACCCACTGCGTCACGCAGTATCGATCGCAGAATTGCGTGACACGCTATGGCTGATGCCGGGCTTCGGCTATGCATCGACGGATTTTCTCGAGCGCATGTTTCGCGAGAACGGCTACACGGCGCCGCAGGACGTGATCGCATGCTCGTCGCTAGTGACCGCGCTCAGCATCGTCGAGAATTCGGACGCGCTTGGGATGTTCTCGGAGGCCATCTTAGGTACTCTGCGTAGAACCGGTGCGTTCAGCGCAATTACGACCGCCGAGCCGTTGCCGGCTGCACGAGTCTCGCTCGTCACCCGCGACAACGGGCGCCCAACGCCTGCGGCACGCTGCTTCATCGAATGCCTTCGCGATGCGAGCACGCGATAAGAAAAATTGATATCTCGCTCGAAAATCGTATCTTTTGCGTATATGACGGCCTAGGTACGATGCCTGCCCATGCAACGCTACATCGATAGTTTGCTGGGTTTGGCACACGCAGCCTGCATCGGCCCGGGTAGCGGCACTATTCGACGAGGAGACCAATGAACGACATATCCGCCGCCCTTCCAATCGACCGACCCGTCACCGCATCGTCTTGGCGCATCATCGCATCCGCGTCGATCGGCAATGCGCTCGAATGGTTTGACCTTGTCGCGTACGGCTTTTTCGCGATCACGATTTCCCGGCTCTTTTTCCCGGCCGGGAGCGCGTCGGTATCCCTGATGCTCACGCTCGGCACCTTCGGCGTGTCGTTCTTCATGCGACCGCTCGGCGCGGTCGTGCTGGGCGTGTACGCAGACAAGGCGGGCCGCAAGGCAGCGCTGACGCTCTCGATCTTGCTGATGATGACGGGTACGCTGCTGATCGCCGTGATGCCGACCTACACATCGATTGGACTCGTCGCACCGGTCGGAATGGTGCTCGCGCGCATGATACAAGGCTTCTCGGCTGGAGGAGAATTCGGCAGCGCCACGGCGTTCCTTGCCGAGTACGCGCCGACACGGCGCGGCTTCTTCGCGAGCTGGCAGGCAGCGAGCCAGGGGCTTACGACCCTGATCGCAGCCGGCTTCGGCTCAATTCTGAGCAGCACGCTGAGCGACGCTCAGATGCAGAGCTGGGGCTGGCGGATTCCGTTCCTGTTCGGCCTACTGATCGGTCCGGTCGCCTACTACATTCGCACACAGATTGACGAAACGCCGGAATTCACCGCCACGGAGCGCGCCGAGCGCCCCCTCACCGACACGCTAGCAAACCAGAAGGAGCGCCTTCTGCTCGCGATGAGCGTCGTCGTGCTCGGAACGGTCTCGTCCTACCTGATTCTGTTTATGCCGACCTATGCGGTCAAGCAACTGGGTATTCCGTCGTCTTCCGCGTTTTCCGCGATCGTCGTGACTGGCGTGGTGCAGATGATCGGTGCACCACTGGCGGGCCATTGGTCCGACCTGCATGGACGCACAAGGATAATGCTCGGTGCGGCGGTGCTGTTCCTGTTGCTGGCGTGGCCCGCTTTCGCATATTTGGCGGCGCATCCAACGTTTGGCGCGATGATCGGCATCCAGCTGTTCATTGGGGTAATTATGATCGCGTACTTCGGCCCGTTGCCCGCATTGCTCAGCGAGCTTTTCCCAACGCAAACCCGCACGACCGGCATGTCAATTGCCTACAACTTGTCGGTGACCGTATTCGGAGGATTTTCGCCGTTTATCATCACCTGGCTCATCAGTGCGAGCGGCAGCACGTTGGCGCCAAGCTTCTACATCATGGTGGCGGCGGCAGCCAGCATCGTTGCGCTGCTACGCGTCAGAGCGATCGGGCTGCGCTGAATACATCCGCTATCCGCTGCGGGCCATTGCGCTAGCCCCGAATCAATAGCCACCGCGCTCCGAATTGGCGACAGTGTCCGAACCTTTGTATGAGGCAGCGAGTTGCGACGCAGCCGCACTCAGGAGTCCGGTATCGGTCCCGACAGCAACGAAGGTCGCTCCCGCCTCGATGTACTCCTGAGCGAATTCTCGATCGGCGGCGAGCACGCCCGCGGCCTTGCCGCGTTGACGAACGATCTGGATACCTTTGCGGATAGCCTCACGCACTTCAGGCGCGCCCGGCTTGCCGAGCAATCCCATCGACGCGCTCAGATCCGCCGGCCCGAAAAACACCCCATCCACGCCGTCGACGTCGGCAATAGACCGAAGGTTGGCCAAGCCTTTGACCGTCTCCACTTGCACCAGCACGCATAGCTCGTTCGCGGCGGTGTTCAGATAGCCAGGCACGCGATTCCACCGCGAGGCGCGCGCAAGCGCGCTGCCGACGCCGCGCACGCCTTCCGGCGGATAACGTGTCGCCGCGACGGCTTCGCGCGCATCCTCCGCGGTATCGATCATCGGCAGCAGCAAGGTCTGCACGCCAATGTCGAGCAACTGCTTGATGATTGCCGTATCGCTTTTGACTGGGCGCACGACGGGATGCGACGCATAGGCGGACATGGCCTGCAACTGCGCCAAGGTACTGCGCACGTCGTTCGGCGCATGCTCGTTGTCGATGAGGAGCCAGTCGAAGCCCGCGGTGGCCAACACTTCCGTGACGTAAGCGTCGGCGAGCGCCGCCCATAAACCGAATTGCGGCTCGCCTTTAGCGAGGTCGCGTTTGAAACGGTTCTCGATCGGATTCATTGGATGAGTCAAACGAAATTGAGTGCGATGCCGCCCAAGGGGCCGTAATCGACATGGAATGTATCGCCCGCGCGAGCAGAAATCGGCGCAGTGAACGAGCCGCTCAGTATCACGTCGTTCGCGTTCAATGCTTCGTCATAGGGGGCGATCTTGTTGGCGAGCCACGCGACACCCGTCGCAGGGTGATTGAGCACCGCGGCCGCAAGCCCGCTCTCTTCCACCGCGCCGTTCTTGTACAGCAGTGCGCCGACCCAACGCAAATCGACATCCATCGGCCGCACAGGGCGCCCACCCATCACGATTGCGGCATTTGCCGCAAAATCCGAAATCGTATCGAACACCTTGCGTGGCGCCTTCGTTTCCCGATCGAACTGCTCGATGCGCGCGTCGATGATCTCGACTGCCGGCGTCACGTAGGCCGTCGCATCGAGGACGTCGAACAGCGTCACCCCCGGCCCTTTCAACGGCTTGCTGAGAATGAAGGCAAGTTCCACCTCTACGCGCGGCGCGATAAAGCGATTCACGGGGATGTCTTGCCCGCTCTCGATGAACATGCTGTCGAGCAGCGGCGCGTAGTCGGGCTCGGTGATCTGCGACGAGCGCTGCATGGCGCGCGAAGTCAGACCAATCTTGCGGCCCTTGATGACATGCCCCTCGGACAGCTTGATCTTGACCCATTCACGCTGGATCGCGTAACCATCCTCGATCGTCATCGACGGATAAGCGGCCGAAAAGTGGCGTAGCTGCGTTCGCGTTTTCTCGGCATGATCGAGTTTCGCCGCGAGTTCCCGGATCGTCGTCTGGTCTAGCATGATTAACGTTCCCGTCGTATTCAGCGCTTGAGACGCGCGTGCAGATTGTTGTGCTTCCAGGTGCCCGCTTCGCTGAATTCGCTGATCTCCAACGAAAGCGCGAGTCCCTGCTTGTCGAAGATTTCGGCGAAATGCTGCTTGATGATCTCGAACAATGCATCGCCCGTTGCTTGCTTGACCGGTTCGGACCGCCCGGCGCCGATCTTCAAGCTGCCATGCAGAAATGCGGCGTCCGGCGCGCCATCCGCAATGCAATAGGTTTCGCACCGCAACGCGCGAACGCGAATGCCGCCGAGCGGATAGACGGGCCGGTCGCCCTCCTTCTGTTCCTGCAGGCAGCGGGCGAGCTTGCGGCAAAGGCTGTCCATGCTGCCTTCGTCGGCCAGGCCCGCGCTATATTCAAGCGTTAGATGTGGCATCGATATCGCTCCTCGAACGATCTCAGGCAGGCAACGGCGTCACGGGCAGCACAGCGTTGATCTGCCCTGTGCCCGAACTACCGAAATACGGCGTGATGACCTCGGCCTTGCCTTCGTATCGATCCCACCCAAGCGCGCCGAGCAGCATGGCCGTGTCATGCATGCCACCCTCGCCCCAGCATTTTTCGTTGTACATCGGCAGCATCGCGCAGAACGTCTTCCAATCGCCTTTTTCCCAGAGCGCGACGACCGATCGGTCGACCTGCTCGAGAAACGGATCCCAGACCTTATGCATGAACTGCTCGGCCGTGCCGTTGTTCGCGAAGTGGTGGCTGAGCGAGCCGCTGGCGAGGATCGCAACCGTGCCGTCGTATCGCCCTTCGATGGCCTTGCGGACCGCGAGGCCGAAGCGCGCGCTCGTCTGCAAGTCGTGCCACATACACCATCCCGAGATCGATACGGTCTTGAAATGCTGATCCGAATTCATGTAGCGCATCGGAACCAGCGTTCCATACTCGAGGTCGAGCGACGTTTCGCTGTGTGCTCGCGTCTTGACGCCCATCTCGTTGGCAACGTCGGCGATCAATTTGCCGAGTTCGACATTGCCGGGATACGCGTACCGCATGTTGTTGATGAAATGCGGTAGCTCGTTGCTCGTATAGATGCCCTCGAACCGCGGCGCGCAATTGATGTGATATTCGCTGTTGACGAGCCAATGCACGTCGAATACGACGACCGTATCGACGCCCAGCTCGCGGCAGCGCCGGCCGATTTCATGGTGCCCGTCGATCGCGGCCTGACGACAGCCTTTATGGGGACCGTCGAGCTCCGACAAGTACAGCGACGGAACGTGGGTGATCTTGGCAGCCAGTGCGAGTTTGCCCATGGCGGTTTACCTGGTCAGTGGATCAGTGTTGAGTCTTGGAGAGGGGTCATGATGCTTTCCGCCCGTTCAAACGCCCCACCGCGGAATATGATGCGAACCGAGCGACACGCACACATTCTTAGGCTCGAGAAATACCTCGTAACTCCACGTTCCGCCTTCACGGCCCACGCCCGACGCCTTCGTGCCGCCGAAGGGCTGCCGTAAGTCACGCACATTCTGGCTGTTCACGAAGCACATGCCTGCCTCGACGGCAGCGGCCACGCGATGCGCGCGCCCGGCATTTTCGGTCCATACGTAGCTGGAGAGACCATAGGAAATGTCGTTGACAAGGCGGATCGCCTCGGCTTCGTCGTCGAAGGGGATCAGGCACGCGACAGGCCCGAAGATTTCCTCCTGCGCAATACGCATGCGATTGTCGACATCGACAAAAACCGTCGGCGTCACGAAGTTGCCGTTCTTCACCGCATCGGGCAACGATGGGGCATCGAGCCCCCCGCAAGCGAGCGTCGCCCCTTCCTTCGGCCCGAGTTCGATGTAGCTGCGCACCTTCGCCAAATGGCCCTGGCTGATCATCGGGCCTACGATCGTGCTCTCGCTGAGCGGATCGCCCACCGTCAGCCGCTTTGCGCGCTCGACGAACCGCTCGGCGAATTTCGCGTAGATCGACTTCTGCACGAGAATTCGCGAACCCGCGGTGCAACGCTCCCCGTTGTTCGAGAAGATCATGAAGACGGCGGCATCCAGTGCGCGCTCGAAATCCGCATCGTCGAAGATCACGAACGGCGACTTACCACCTAGCTCCATCGAGAACTTCTTGAGCCCGGCCGCCTGCACGATTCGATTGCCTGTCGCAGTCGATCCGGTAAACGAAACGGCTCGCACGTCGGGATGTGCAACGAGCGGCTCGCCCGCATCCTTGCCATAACCGTGCACAACGTTCAGTACGCCGGCGGGAATGCCCGCTTCGAGCGCAAGCTGTCCAAGCATCGACGCGGTCAACGGGGAAAGCTCGCTCATCTTCAGCACGGCCGTGTTGCCGAACGCGAGACAGGGTGCGATCTTCCATGTCGCCGTCATGAACGGCACATTCCACGGCGAGATCAGCGCGCATACGCCAACCGGATGAAACAGCGTGTAGTTCAGGTGCGAATCGGTCGGATAGGTGTGACCGTCCACGCGCGTGCACATCTCGGCGAAGTACGTAAAGTTGTCGGCCGCGCGCGGGACAAGCTGTTTTCGCGTTTGCGAAATCGTCTGCCCGGTATCGCGCGTCTCCGTTTCCGAAAGCTCGGGCACGTTCTTAGTGATCAATTCGCCAAGCTTACGAATGAGCTTTGCGCGCTCGGTCGCGGGCTTCGCGGCCCACGCCGGGAAAGCGTCCTTCGCGGCGCTAACGGCCGCGTCGACGTCCTGCGCCGTGCCGCTCGCGACCTCGGCCAACACCTCCTGCGTGGCGGGGTTGACGGTTTCGAAGTAGTCGCGTGCCGGCGTGGATTTGCCGTTGATCAGATGTTCGATTCGCATATGCATTCCATGGGTAAACGGGCGCTTGATCGATCAATTGCGGTTGAAGTCCGCATCGGAAGCGATGACATTGACGAGACGGCCGAGCCCGTCGATTTCGCAGGCGACTTCATCACCGGCGTTCACATTGACGACGCCGTCCGGCGTGCCGGTCAGAATGATGTCGCCCGGCGCGAGGGTCATGAAGCCGCTCAAGTACTCGATCAATGCGGGAACATCGGTCACGAGGTCACGCGTGCTGCCCTTCTGTTGCAGCGTGCCGTTCACATAGGTACGCAATTCCAGTTGCTTTACATCGGCAACGTCGGCCGCGTCGACGAACCATGGGCCCAGCACGGTCCCCCCATCGCGGTTCTTCACGCGCAGATTGGGACGGTAGTAGTTCTCCAAGTAATCTCGGATCGCATAGTCGTTGGCGATCATGTAGCCGGCAACATAGCCCATTGCCACATCACGCTTCGCTTCCTTGCACGGCCTACCGATCACGACGGCAAGCTCGCACTCGTAATGCATGAACGTGACACCGGACGGGCGACGCGTCGCGCCGCGATGGCCGATGACCGAGCCCGGTCCCTTCAAGAAGACGAGCGGCTCCTCCTGCTTCGAGAATTGCAGCTCCTTCGCATGTTCCGCGTAATTCAGCCCGAGCGCGAAGATCGTACCCGGCTCGATCGGCGCGAGCCATACGACTTCGTCCTCTCGGCAGATTCGGCCATCCGCAAGCGCTACGCCCCGCTCGTGGGGATAGGCTTCATGAATCGCTCCCGCATAGGCAACACGGCCTCGCATCATCGCGCGCCTCCTTGTGCAATCGTCGAAAAACTCAGCGGCGGCCAATCGCCGATGGCAATCCGCACGTTGTCGCCCGCACGAGCGATCGGTGCGCCGTGCGGCACCCCTAATGTCAGCACGTCTCCCGCGGAAAGTGTCATGAAGTCGGTCACATCCGCGATCAGTTGTGCAACCTTGCGTATCGTCGTTCCTGTGCTCGCACGGAACGTCCCCTTTCCCTCTATATCGATCGCAATGGGCAACGCATCGGGATCGGCAACATGGCGGCGCGCCACGACCGTCGGTCCGATCACGCAGAACCCGTCACGTGCACGAAAGCGGACCGAAGGCCGGTAGACGCTCTGGTGCGGAACGCAGAGGTCCGCGACGATCGTATAGCCTGCGACGAACTCGAGCGCCCGATCCGACGTCACCCGCGAAGCCGTGCGGCCAATCACGACACCGAGCGAGCCACCGGCCTCAATGCCCGCGTCGTCATCGGGCACGGCAACCTGCGCACGATGCCCAGCGAGCGTATTGCGCGGCTTGACATAGAGAATCGGGGCCTTCGGCGGCGCCTTGTAAGGCGCGGCGTGAACCGCGTCGCCCATCGCCTCCAACGCCGCGGCATCGTTCAGCAGCGTGCCATAGACGGTTCCGGACACGGGCGGACGACACGCCGCGCCATCCGCGAGCAGTTCTCGCGCCTCGCGCACGTCGACGTCACGCGCGAACGGTTCCCACTGCAGATGCAGCAGGTGATCGGCGGGTGCATACATCGGCCTTGCCTCCTACATTCACTCACATGTTAGTATTATTTCGCTTGCTATGATCTGTCGTCAAGGACGCACATGCTGATTGAGGGTTTCCCCCAATCGCCTCAATCGGAAGATTGTTTTTTTCACATCTATGAAGGCCAACACGAAACAGGCGGTGTCGCGCCGCAATCTGCCGATGCTGCTGCTCCGGGCACGGGAGAAAATGATGGAGCGTTTCCGCCCTCTCATTACCGCGCATGGACTAACGGAACAGCAATGGCGCGTGATCCGGGCGCTTCACGAACACGGGCCGATGGAGCCCCGCCAGATCTCGGACCTATGTACGATTTCCAGCCCCAGCATGGCAGGCGTGCTGGCACGGATGGAAGCATTGGAATTCATCACCAAAGAAAGATTTCCCGACGATCAGCGCCGGGTGCTCGTGTCGCTGACACCGACGAGCACCGAACTCGTCGCCACATTGAGCGGTGACCTCGAAGCACGATACGCGGAACTCGAATCTCAAGTCGGGCAGGGTGTCGTAGACCAAGTTTATAAGGCGGTCGATGCACTTCTTGCCGGGCTTGAAGGGAACTCCGTATAGCAGGTCTGTCCGTTATATCGAGGCCACGCCGGCACCCCGCCGCCGGCGTCGTGGGCGGCAAGTGCGAAATCAGCGAGTTGACGCTGTAGGGCGCGGGATCCGAGAAGCGATACAGGTAGGGCTCCCGCGAATATTTCCACGGAGCAAGGCCGATAGCGCGACGTGCATACGTTCTCATGGGTGGCGCAGCCGTCAACTTCTGTGGCATAGTTGTCACCGTTATATCTCCGCGATATCGGGAGAGCCTGTGCCCGCCGCCCGGCAGCCACAGCGCCGAAGGAGCAACCGCCCCGGAAACTCTCAGGCAGAAGGACCGATATCTCGTTTGCACTCTGAAGAACCGCGGCGCATACGTCCGCCGGCGGTACCGAAGGAGCAAGCCGCGCGCTGTTACCGTGCGCGGCGAATCTCTCAGGTCGAGGACAGAGGGGGCGTCCGCTTTGCACATGGTGTGCATCGGGCTGCCATTCCCCTTGACGTCCTGGAAGACCTTCTCATGAGATCCATCGCAGTAATCGGCGGCGGTATTACCGGCGTTACAACGGCCTATGCGTTGGCCAAACGTGGTTTCTCGGTCACGCTCTTCGAGCGGCACCGCTATGCGGCCATGGAAACATCGTTCGCGAATGGCGGACAGCTTTCAGCATCGAATGCCGAAGTTTGGACGCACTGGTCCACGCTGATAAAAGGCATGAAGTGGATGCTGCGCAATGATGCCCCGCTGCTCGTGAGCCCTAGCCCGACATGGCACAAGCTAAGCTGGTTCGCGGAATTCATTGCGTCGATTCCGCACTATCGGCGCAACACGGTGGAGACGACGCGGCTTGCCATCGCGGCACGCCAGCACCTTTTTGCCTGGGCGAATGCCGAGGGTATCGACTTCGACCTCAAGCGCCGCGGCATCCTTCACATCTATCGCGACAAGGCGGGCTTCGATCATGCGGGGCGCGTATCGGCGCTGCTTGCCGAAGGCGGCCTCGAACGTCATGCCGTGACGCCGGCAGAAATGCGCGCGATCGAACCGACATTGGCCGGCCGGTACTACGGCGGGTACTACACGGAGAGCGATGCGACCGGCGATATTCACAAGTTCACCTCGGGGTTGGCCGCGGCATTGCCGCGACTAGGCGTAAAAACGCTCTACAACCAAGACGTAAAGTCGGTATCGACAAACGGGCGCTCGGTGACGATCACCGCGAATGAGGATGGGCAGCGCTCGACGCAGGAGTTCGACGGCATCGTCGTATGTGCCGGAGTGGCCAGCCGACACTTCGCAAGCCAGCTTGGTGACCGTGTGAACATCTATCCGGTAAAGGGCTATTCGATCACCGTCAATCTGCTTGATGAGGAAAGTCAGGCATCCGCGCCGACGGTTAGCCTGCTCGATGATGAAACCAAGCTAGTGACGAGTCGTCTGGGCATCGACCGATTCCGAGTAGCCGGCACGGCGGAGTTCAATGGCATCGATCGCGATATCCGGGCCGATCGCATTCGGCCGTTGGTCGACTGGGTCCGCCAATGCTTCCCCGGTGTCAGTACACGCAGCGTCGTGCCGTGGGCAGGTTTGCGCCCTATGATGCCGAACATGATGCCGCGCGTCGGACGCGGACACGCGGCCAACGTTTTCTATAACACCGGACATGGACACTTGGGTTGGACACTGTCGGCGGTGACTGCCGATATGATCGCGGCCATTGTCAGGCAGTCGGTGGAAAGCTCGAGCGCGATGGAAGGCGCGCTCGTAACCAAGTAACGTCTGTCGACCGCGCGTCGGTCAAGCCCTGATAGGGAATTGACCGGCGCGCAGCTTGAACGGCTCGACCGTGCATGCCAAGCTGTGCGCCTGCTCACCGAGCGTCAACGACGCGGCGCTTAGCGCGAAGATGCTAGTGCCGTGAGAAAGGCAGATTTAGTAAACGTGCTTGGCCACGAAGTAAGTGGCAGCGACCAGCGCGGTACCGAAGCCGCATACGAACGTGACGAGCTTCCAGGTCTGGGCGTTCATTTCCTGATGAAGCGCCGCCCTCACGTTCAGCAAATCAGCCTTGGTCGCAACGGAATCCAGACGCGTTTCGATCCGCGCGAGTCTATCGCGCGTTTCGATGTTGGCGGCCTCGAGCACAGAGATTCTGGCTTCCATGCCGCCATCATCGCCGCCACCCTTGTTGTCAAACGGCGGACGCGGTAGCTCGGCGTCGGCACCTCTCAGTCGGTGGCGAATATCTGGAATCGCCATCATTTCAGTCATGGGTATGCTGCAAACCATTGAGTGATCTCCTGCGGTAGCGGTAGACAATGATCGGCCGATACTAGCGTTGGAATGCCGTCTTCCGGCCATGCCCGTTTTTTTTCAGACGAAGTCCGACGTTTCCTTCTTCCCATCCAATGGACTTCCGTTGGTCTTATTTTTCGTGGCGAGCGAATCAGCCGTGCGACCCACCGCGACGCTAGAGATCCAGACACTCGGAACATGCAGCAGTTCATGCTCGGCTTGCTAGACATATGCCCTCTCGCCGCCGACATCCAAGTCGGCCCGTTCAGGTACTGCACCACACATCAGGTCTTCCCGAGGCGACCAGGCGCCGGCTGGATGCTCTATCTTCCGACGGTAATCTCAAGCAAGGAGTTACCCGAGGCGGCGGAACTCGTGCCTGTCATGGCGGACGATAGACAGAAAGGAACCATCATCGTCAGCGTCTTCGATCGCGTTTTCTCTGTTGAGAATCCGGATCACGTGAAGATCGCCAACGCGATCGAAATCCGGTTGGCAGACCAAGACCTTTTACCTCGGTAGCGGAGGCGAGCATGTTGATGGAGTTCAACGCGTCGAAGTATGTGGCGGGTAACAGCGTGCGGTCCACCCCCTCCGCGGAGGCCGCTTGAAAGAGCACGTCGACCTTCAATCGATCTCGATCTGCGCGCCGATCTCACGCATCTTCGCGAGCACTCGCTTGAGCTCATCATCCGACAACACGAGCCGCGCCGCGCCGAAGAAAAGCATCTGCGGGCTCATCTCGCGCGGGGTGACGCCTCCGGTGTATTTGCGCCACTGCTGGCCGCCGGCGACGGCAAAAAGCTCGGCCATCTGCTCGCCGGTGTGGCCGAGTTCGTTCTTGAGGCGCTGGAAGTCTTCGGCTGTGGGGGCCGTATATTTCATATAAGAAAGCCGCCAAGTGGCGGCCCTTGGAACTACTCGAAGAAAAATTTCGTTATCGTCATAACCGCTAGGATCAAACCGCTGGCCCACACGAAGGGCATCCATCGCGACTCCAAATTCAGCTTCGCAGTCTCGGCCATCAACTTGGCGATTTCCGCTTCCGTTTTGACGATGTCCAAGGTTTTGTCCATTTCGATCTTCCTTGCGGGTGCGGGCTGCGCAGAGTGCGCTACCTCTGGGAGGCAGATTAGCACCAAAGGGGCTAACTTCAAAGGACTTTTTCGCGTAGTCGCGCGTCGCACAGCGGCGTCGTGCCCAACACCCTGCTTGAAACACGCCCGACGCACCCGCTGGCGCACGCACTGCTACAACGACGGCCGCCCCTCACCGCTGCGTCGACATCAGCCTAACGATCTCACGAAGAAGATAGTTCGCAGCCGGTCCGAGTCGCCTGCCGACCCGTGTCGTGACGTAGCGATCGAAAGTGCGGGCGATGGGATGATCGATCGGCACGGCCTTGACCTGCCCCGCCGTAATGCGTTCCTGCGCTGCTCGGCGTGTCATGAACGCCACCGCCAGGTTCTGCGCCGCCAACGCCGACGCAGTCGAGAACAGATCGCACCGGAACGCCGGCACATACGTGAGTGCGAGATCGGCAAGGATCGCGTCGATGTACGTCTGCAGTCCAAAGTCCGGCGGCATGAACACCAGACGCTCGTCGCGCAACTCTTCCATCGACACGGATTTGCGCCCCGACATTCGATGATCGACGGAGACGATCGCGCACAGCGGCTCGCTCTGGAATAGCCTCGAATTCAGCGTGGGATCGTTCGCGGCACCGATGGATACGCCGATGTCGACCTCGTCCTCGCGTACCATCGAGAGCAGTTCGGGCAAGCGGCCAGTGCGCAACTCCACCACGATATTCGGATATTTGTCGTGGAATTGCTTGAGGACCACGGAGACCAGGTTGGTCACGATGCCTTCCCCAACGGCAAGCGTGACCTGACCTCGGCGCAGACTGCGGTACTCGTCCAGTTGAGCGCGAAATCGCCGCGCCTGCCGGTCCCGCTCTCGGAAATACTCGACTGCCATCTGACCGGCTTCGGTCAGCTCCATCTTGCGGCCCCGCCGTGACACGAGCGACAACCGCAACTCGCGCTCCGCATGGGAAACCTGACGGCTGATCGTAGAGACGTTGACGCCAAGACCCACCGCCGCCTGTCGCATACCACCATACGTCGAGATGGCGACGAGATATTGAAGTACGCGCTCCGACAACTCTCGCTCGACCGGTTTCATCGCGAATCTTCCATCGTTGCCTTTGATGCAACATTTTCGTCATTCAGGTAGCAACTTTCCATCGGGAAATTCGCCGATACTGCGCCCCATACTGGATACGGCCGGCGGACGACCTAAGCCAGACAGCGTGGAGACAAACCGTGAACACGGTGTGAGGAGCGGACATGAATGACCAGAAGTTGGCAGCGGCAAAAGCCGAGCCAGGCTCGATCGGAGAGCACCGATCGACACCAGCGAGCACCACGAGAGACTCGATCAATCCGTATGTCCTGCTCTTTTTCATGCTGATCGCGGCGGCCGTGGCAACGTGGTTGGCGCCGGCCGGCGAGTTCACTCGCACCATCGCGAACGGCGTCAGCTTTGTCGTCCCCAACAGCCTGAAAGGGATGCCGCAGCGCGGCGTGTTGCCGGGCTTCGTGTTCGTCGCCCTCGCTCGGGGCATGATCAAATCAGCGCCGATCATCTTTCTCATCCTGTTCACGGGCGGAGCGCTCGCGGTCATCGAGGCAACCGGCGCAATCCGGTGCACACTGAACGCGATCGTCAAGCGCGACCTTTCCAGCAGAATCACCACGATCGTCATCGTCTGCGCGGTATTCTCGTTTCTCGGCACGCTTGGCGTGGTGAACAACTCCGTCGTCGCCTTCGTTCCCATCGGGCTGCTGCTTGCCGAATCGATGGGGCTGTCACGGGAGATCGGCGCAGGCGTGATCTATCTGGGCACGTATTCCGGCTTCAACACGGCAATCCTCAATCCGGTGACGACCGGCCTCTCGCAGCGTCTGGCGGGCCTTCCGATGTTCTCGGGGATGTCATTTCGGATCGCGGTATATCTCGTCTTCGCGCTCGCGACAGCGGTGTTCCTTGCCATCCGAACGCGGGCATACCGCGTGTCCGGCGAAGCACAGATCGGCCGACATCGGATTGACGAGGCAGCGCCGTCCTCGTCCGAGCGGCTTAGCGTTCGTCACCTGCTGGTCGTCGGCATCCTGCTTGTTTGCTTGTCGGTTTTCGTCTATGGAGCGTCGTCGAGTCATTGGGCCGAGACGGAAATGATCGCAACGTTTCTGGTTGTTGCAGTCGCTTCCGGCATCGTCGGAGGGATTGCACCCAGCAAGCTGGCGGATACGTTCTTGTCGGGCTGCGCGCGGTTGATTCACGGCGCGCTGATCGTGGGCGCAGCACAGGCCGTTTCGATCGTCCTTAGCAGCGGCAAGATCATCGACCCCGTCATCAATGCGCTCGCCGGAATGCTCGCCCCGCTCAGCCCGACGTTCGCTGCGATCGGCATGTTTGTCAGCGCCGCATTGATGCACGTCGGGATTTCATCGGGATCCGGCGAGTCCGCCGTACTGGTCCCCATCTTCGCACCACTCGGCGACGCATTGCACCTGACCCGGCAAGTCTCGGTCCAAGCTGTTTTGCTCGGCGAAGGCTTCGTCAATTGCTTTAACCCGACCTCCGGCGTCTTGATGGCCGTTCTCGCAACCGCCGGTATCCCCTACTCGCGCTGGGTGCGCTTCGTGGCGCCGCTTTTGCTCGTGTGGTTCGTGATCTGCGTCGTCGCCATTGCGATCGGAGTTGCGATCCACTGGGGCCCCTTTTAACCGATCTTTCTTGCATCTTTTCTCATGCTGCCATGCTACTTCCCGATCTGAGTTCCATCGCCGACATCGCGCCGCTCGAAAGCGATCTTCGCCAGTTGCGCTATGCGCTGCACTGCTGTCCCGAGCTTGCATTCGAAGAGACCCAGACCGCGGCGATGGTGGCAAGCCGGTTAAGGGAGTATGGCTACGTCGTCGAAACGGGCATCGCCGGGACAGGCGTGGTCGGAACGTTGCGGCTCGGCAGCGGTGCGCGTCGCATCGGCATTCGTGCAGACATGGATGGGCTGCCGATCGACGAACTCAACACATTCGACCACAAGAGCCGGTTTTCCGGAAGGATGCACGCATGCGGTCATGACGGCCATACCGCCATGCTGCTCGGCGCGGCTCGCCATCTTGCGGAACGACGGCGCTTCGACGGCACATTGCATCTGATTTTCCAGCCTGCCGAGGAAAAGGGCTTCGACAGCGGTGCGAAGCGAATGGTCGAACAAGGGCTATTCACGCGCTTCCCGTGCGATGCGGTGTTCGCGATGCATAACCACCCTGGCCGCCCCGCGGGTACTTTCATGTTTCGCAAGGGCCCATTCCTCGCCGCAGGCGACCGGGTATTCATCAGGATCATCGGAAAGGGCGGACATGCAGCCCGCCCGCACTTGACCTGCGATCCGATCGTGGCGGCAAGCAGCATCGTGATGGCATTGCAGACCGTTGTCTCCCGCAACGTCGATCCTGCCAAGCCCGCGGTCGTCACGATCGGCAAAATCGCGGGCGGCACCGCACCCAACATCATCCCCGGCGAAGTCGAATTGAGCATCAGCGTGCGCTCCTTCGATGAAGACGTTCGGCGCCTGCTGAAAGAGCGGATCACGAAACTTGTTCATGCGCAGGCAGACAGCTTTGGCGTGACCGCGCACATCGACTACGCGGAGGGCTATCCGGTCGTGACGAACGCGGCCGCGGAAACCGATCTTGCGATACAGGTCGCGAAGGAACTGGTGGGCGACGCGAATGTCACCGAAAACATGGAGCAATTGATGGGCAGCGAGGACTTCGCTTACATGCTGCAGGCTTGCCCCGGCACATTCTTGCGAATCGGCAATGGTCCGCATGAAGGCGGACGGTCGCTCCATAGCGCAACGTATGACTTCAATGACGAGAACCTGATCGTCGGCGCTGCGTTCTGGGCGAGGCTGGTGGAGCGGTATCTGCAGGAATACCGCGCGCGCGGGTCAATGCACTCATAGAGCAGGCGCGGTCACTTGCGCTACACGTCGTAAACACGGGAAGGCACACTTAGCGGCGAACTCAGCGAAAGTGCCGCATAAACCTTTTCCTGAAGGCACTGACGGTCAGTCGGCATTCCGAGACTCCAGCGCAACCGGTACCCGCACATTGTCACGGCCGGCGTGAGCCACGCCGCCGGCAAGACCGCCGATGCGACATAGAAAATCTGGCGCCCGACGGCGCCGTCGGCGTCGAATGCACGCCACGCTACGCCGAAGATCAACCAGACTATCACTACCACGGCGCCGAACTGCATCAGCAGGCTCCGTTGCTGGCGCAATGATAGTCGTGGTAAGCCCTTGCGGTCCGGGCGCCACTGCGACATCGAGTGGCTGACATAGACATCACCATCCTCCAGATTGCGAATCGCGTAGACAGGAATCTCCTCCTGTTTGCCGTCGACCGGACTTTGTACAGCGAGTTCGACACGGTCGCCCTCCGCTAGGAATGCATTTCGGCTGCCGAGAAACGTTGCCGCATAGAAAACGCAATGGCGCCCACCCGTAGTAAAACGGAAAATCCGTGTACGATTGCCTTCCGTGTTCTGTGACGTATCCATGCGCAATTGATGCAGTTGCCCGGTCAAAACCTCGACTTCCGGTACTCCGTCATCCGTATGCATGACTACCCTCCCTGTAACGGGGACTCGTTCCCGAGGGCCTGTCGCTGCTGCGTCATCAGTCGCTCCAACTGCAATGACGACGCTCTTTGGCGAAGAACGACCACGGCACCCACGAGATGGAATGAAAATATGCAGAGCATCAGGCTCGCGACGATGAGCGCGGCTATCGATGCGACGATCCAGCCAGCAGGGGCACCGGCATGAATCGTCTTGAACATCGTTGTGATCGCAACCAGCGCTGCCACCGAACCCGCGCCCGACCAAACCCGTAGCGGCCGTAATACATCACGAATCCGGTCGTGCCAGGAATGCGACATAATTTCGCGACGAGGGCTTAGCAACCAATAGAACTGCGCGCCTCGGTCCCGCGCGAGCACCATTTCGACCGCCACCTCTTCACCTGTTTTCATTGCTTCGCTCAACGCATCGAAGCTCCCGGGAAGCTCGTCGAGTCGCACCTGCACTGTCGTACCGGCGATTCGGAACCGTGCAAGATGGTCTTTCGCAGGGACACCCCTGCGCAGATTCTCAACGTGCCCCGTCAACACTGTAACTTTTGGCGGGAATGCGATAGCGTGCGTTTGTTTCATCATAAACCTGCCGACAACATGTCTGATCGAATCAACTGGCGCGTGTTTCTCACCCTCACGTTCTGGAAACTACTCGGCGGGATTCTAACGGCCGGGCTCCAAATCGCCGTGCCCCTTATGCTGGCCGTCCTCCTTCCTCCCTGGGCCTCACCGCTGTATTGGCTGCTCTCTCTGATATCCCAGAGAATCGAATTTTCCCGGCGTGGCAAGATCACCTTCACGGATATGTGGATGTTCGCCGCCAACCTGTCGATCGCGATTGCAGCCGCGCGCGTCCTGCCCGATAGCGGGTTTCGCTGGCCAGGTGTGGCCGCTGCCTTGATTGCAGCCTTCGCGTTGAATGAATGGCTCAGAAAGACGCTGGGCATGCCCCGCTCACAGAAGAAGTCCTCCGAAGAACCTAACGATAAAAATGCCGTGAATAACGAGAGCAAGTACGACTTCCCTTTGGAGGCGCTACCTATGCTCAAACGGTCATACAACACGCCCGCCCTGCAACCTGGGGATCGATTCACCCTTGGCGGGCACATACGCGTCAAGGTTATCGATGTCGTCGAGGAGCGCTTCGGCCCACCGAGGGACATCGATTACCTGATCGACAATCGGATCCTGCTACCCGGCTGTTCCGCCTCGTCCCGGTTGCTGGTGTCTCCGGAGGGACGCTATATCGTATCGGTCATCAGGTACGGCGATGGAACGATGATTTTCGACCGGCGCGAAAACATGCTCTACAAGATACGTACAGACGCATTCTGGGCGCTGTACTCCATGGATGACCAATCGCTCACCGGCATCGGCCGGAAAGTGAACGTCCCGCCGCAGCGAGCCCGAATCGAGGACATGATCGCAGTCGCCGACCGCGATCCGCTGGTCTCGGTGGATAGGTTCCAGGTTCCGCGTTCCCACCTGGAGCATACGCTCAAGTGGGGGCCGGACATTAGAAGCACACTTGCACCGCATGCCGAGGAGAAAGACGCCCGCGACGAGACGACATGAAGTACCGCCCTTATACACCCGATACCTACCGGGCTTGTTCCACCGGTTCATCGCAGTCGTGTACGTCACTTATCCAGTGACCACCAAGCCAGCCCACGTGATCAACGAAACAGGTCGCAATGCGACCGGGGCCGTGACCGGGGTTGGGTACGCGTTCGATGCCGCTATTGTCCTCATTGGCAAACATGAGTCCCGTTCCGATATAGGTCCGACGGGGACTGGTCTTGCCGCCGGTCACCCCTTTCCATTCGTAAGTACTCGCCACGACGCTTCGCGGATGACTGGAGCGTTCGGCAACGCGATTTATCATCGCCGTATCAAGACCGAGCATGGACATCGAAAACACGCCGATCCCGACGGCAAGAAACAGAACCGCGCGGGGCCAGTAGTAGAATCTGCCGGGTAGTATCAGTCGCATGAGCAGTAGTGATCAGGGTAGCGTGACGGCGAACGACGGCGAACGGCGCGCAGATCGCGGCCTAATCGGTAGCCCTTCAGCGTCGGAATTGAATTCAGCCATGCTCTCCTGCCGGCATCGAACGTTTAGCCTCTTGCTGCAGCCGCTTCGACGCATCGAACCATTGACGTACGTTACCCGCCGTCTGAAGCAGTCTGGAAACCTGATCCGCGGCCGGCGCGGCGATGGAGCAGTTGGATGCGGGCTGTTGCGGGGCAGTAGAACACGTGCTGTTCCACGCTCGATCCGTAACGCTGGTACCCATGTTCACGACATTAACAATTGAATCATCGAAAGCAATCACGTTTCCAGCGTCGTCCACCGCTAACTGACGGTACCAGCCCTGGCATTGACCGTCGCGAGGATCGGAATTGTGCTCCGCGTAACGGATGAGCTTCCCGTCGGCCCAGAGGATCTGATATTCGAGATCTGAAACAGGGCATGTCTCGTCCTTTCTTCGTTCAGCGCTCACATCCACTTTCTCCAGCCAGTGCCCGTCTACCCACCCACCCCGGATTTCCGCGTGATAAACCTCTTTCATGCCATTCAGCTCGGGAGGATACGGCGCCCGTAGCGTCTGCAACACGGGGAATGGCGTAGCCGCTTGATCTCCATAACCCGCAAAGCGGTTTCGCGGGTAGAAAAGATAGGGCGGATCCCAGCGGTTGCTGGCCAGCTCATTGGGTAATCCATCATTCGGCGCGAACTCGCCGGCATCATTCAAAGCCAGCGTGCCTCCCAGCGCCCGATAGGGCGAGGACAGCCAGACCGGCATGATGCGTCGAGCCTCTTTCGAGTCGACCGCGGACAAGCCAAATTCGCCGGCCTGTTCGCCGCGCGGCGCATCTGACAATTCGTCAAACGGCAAAACGATCTTCAATGCCCGCAGAGGGAATTTCCGCTCCGGTGAACGCAACGGGATGGAAAACGACACGTCTCCTTTATTCGCATCGATGTGCGCGGGATGCGTCACCACAACTTCTTCCGTGGGCTCTACGCACGGCATCGCCAGGAGACCGCATTTGCCGAAATGTGCGTTGATTCCGGGTATCTGCACCTTGGGCCAGTAAGTGGCCTCAACGTGCGTCTTGGGTGATCGAAGCAGCTGTGCTCGCTGCTCTGCTGTGATATCACCGCTCAGTTGATCCAGCGAAAGGTCAAGCGTGAGTTCCGCTTTTGTCGGCTGGGTACACCCGATCATGGCGCATCCAACAAGTACCATCCACCAGTTGCGCAGCCTGTTTGAATTCATTCGATCGGTTCCGGCTAATTGGGTGAATCAGGGAGGCGCGGCTATGCACCGTTGTCTCCCTCGACTTTCGAGATCGTGGTTTCGGTCCCGACGGCGGTGCGGGTTCCGTCGATCGAATACGTCTGGTCGCCGTTCTCGGGCACGCCAGGTTGGTGAATCTCTGGCGCACCGGGCTTGTGAAGCCTGATCTGAGCGTAGAGCCCATCTTTGGAGTCGTATGCGCCGAACGAATCCGTCACTTGCCCGACATAGCATTGATGCCCAGCCCAGACCGGTACGTTCGCGACGACCTCAACAACGTATTGCGCCGGGCCCATGGCGTAATACTCCTGCCGATCGTCACCCTTCACCGTATCGGGGATCGGACATAGCGGCTTCGTTTCGTTCCCGGTGTCATTCGTGGGCTCGCTGCCGACCTTGTCCAGCGCCTGCATGATGCCCGAACGCATCGCCGGATCGAGCGCCTCGTCCGTACCGCTGTCGTCGCTCTTCTGAGTCTTGGGCACGGAAAGCTGATAGCGATATCGAACCGTCAGTTTGGGCGCCTGCCCCACGATCGACAACGGCCTCAGCAGATAAACGTTGTCCTCTCCGTAATAGCTGACACGATATGCAGCGTACACGCGCCCACGCAACTGGATCCAGTCGCCGGACTGGTTGGCGCCGCGGCCGTTGATCGAGTAGAGGTACGACTGGGCCGGATCGCCGTCCGCGGCTGTAGATATCTCAGACGCCGGCACGTCCCCTGGAGTCTGCAATGACGTGTAGGGGCCAACGAATTTGCCGCCTTGTCGACGCAACACGCTCGTGTACGTGAAGTCCCCGGTGCCACCCATGTAGGAGTCGATGACAAGCTCGCGCTGCGCATCCCCGTCCATCTTCATCAATGTGTAAGAGGCGTGCCCTTCATCGCCGCCCCCTTCGATATTCGAAGCCCGCAACGCACGCCATTCGTCCGCTGTCACCCCCGACGGCCGCTTGGTCGGGAAATGCGCGATGTCCTCCGGACCGTCTCCGTCCTTCACGTTCGAGAACGTCGTCATTCCCGTCTTGATCCGCAAGCGATCGATGACCTTCTCGAGCGGAAACACCGGATCGGTCTTGCGCATCGTATCCACCCGTTCCCGCAGATCTTCCAGCGCCTGCCGGTCGACATCGTCGGGCTGATAGGCAACCCGATCATGGAATTGCGATTGCAGCGCCGCAATGCGCTGGTCGTACGCCGACATCAGGCAATCGACATCGGCACCGCAGTGATCACGGGCCTGCAACCACTGCATTTGAGCCTGCCGGATCGCGTCATGCTTGCCAGGCGATGCTGCCTGCAATCTGCGATAGTCCGCGGACATGCGGATATCCCGATCGAGAAGATCCCGATTCGCGCAGATCGCCGTATCGGGCAAGTGCTGAGCGCGAGCGCAATTTAGTCCCGCCGGAAACGCGTTGGTCGCGGCCGCGATCAAAAACGTACCGAGCAAAAGCACACCAAGCGACCCATTTGAGCGACCAGTTTTCATTTTTCTGATTTTCCGTTCTGATGTGAGCACCACGAGAAGTGCCAAATAACAACAAGAAAATCGATTGATTCGAGCGCCCACCCGTCTATCTTCCACATTCCGTTGCGAACCACTACCGGACTATTTACTTTTATCCGGCCCCGACAACCGGCGCCCGGCAGCTTAAGGGCAACGGGATGCGCTTTTCTTCGCTTTTTCCCATCTCATAGGCGACAGAAATGGTGCCTAAGACATATGGAAAAATCAAGCCAAAATCAAGGTGTCTCGACGTATAGGAGACGATACGGAACAGAGCGCTGCTATACTGTCGCGCGGCACGACAATATAGCAGCGCTGAAGGAAGTTGTCCCTAACACCCTCGAAAAGTGCACTCCCAAACATTTCGCAAATGTATGGACATCTGGCCAAATGGACAATTGCTGAAAAAGGGTGTGCTCGCCATCCTGACGCTTCTGTTCACGTCCTGCGCGGTAACCGGTCGTACAGAAAACGTCGACGTGACGGTAAACGTTACGCACATCGGTGGTGACCTGACGCCAGTTCAATTGGGCGAGATGTTGCGCTCGCCCAAAGTGCGTGTGCGCGCCTCATACTATCCGTCGAGCAATATTCCAGGCGTTACGGCTCACTGGAGCCGTTGCGGGTTTCTCATGCTGCCGTGCCTGGAACCGGAAGAGCAGACTGTTGAACTCCCTGGCGATCAGATCACACGTACGCCGACACAGGTGTCGTTCTCAATCCCCCCTCAAGCGGGTAACGCGAGTTATCAGCTTCAATTCATCGAGATCGACCTGCCTGCGCCGTATCAACTGGACAACCCAGGGCAAATCTACAGCGTCGTATTCGACCTCTCAATCAACTGTCACGGCTGCCTGGCCAAACCTCGACGATTTCTCCAACAAGATCGCGCAGGCACGTTCGAACTTGGCGGTCGCCTTGACGTCACCGGCGCAACCTTTGGCATCGGCAGCGCGGTGCCGTGAACTTCCGCGGCAGAGGGACACCCCGCGACGTCCCATCCATGGAGCGGTTCGACGGCTACGCTACGGCGCAGCTGTCCGGTCCGCCCACGCCACGTATGGCGCCATCGTTTTCGAGTTTCGTGGATCTTTTTAACATGCCACGGCTCAGGTATCGTGCATCGATGGCGACGTTTGCCGTTTGTTGAACAAATGATGAGGAGATCGGTGTGACGATCCGAAAGCTGGTGCGTCCTAGGGAGCAACGTTGAGCATTGAATCAGCGCTTCCGCCTGAAGGCGGCTGGCATCGACGCGTGCTGATGCTGGCGATTCCGATCGTTCTAGCGAATCTCACCCAACCCATCCTCGGCGCCGTCGATACGGCGGTTGCAGGCCATTTGGGCAGCGCCGCCGACCTAGGCGGTGTCGCCCTCGGTGGTCTCTTCTTCAATTTCGTGTTCTGGGGTTTCGGCTTCTTGCGCATGGGAACGACAGGACTTGTCGCCCAAGCGTTTGGCGCTCGTAACATGGACGCGTTGCGCGCCGATGTCGTACGCGCACTACTGCTGGCAGTTGCGATCGGCAGCGTGATTCTCGTCGTACAAGCGCCATTGATTCGGCATGTGATCCAGCTCATCGGCGGCAGTGATGCCGTGCAAGACAATGCACGTGTCTATTGCCATGCGCGCATTCTTTCCGCGCCGTTCGCTCTCGGGAACTACGTCGTGCTCGGCTACCTCCTCGGTGCGCAACGCCCGCGCATCGCGCTGCTCACTCAGGTGTTGATCAATGCCGTCAACGCAGTGGCTGTCGTCACCTACGTCTATGCGTTTGGCTGGGGTCTCGCGGGAATCGGCGCGGCAACCGCCACCGCCGATGCTATCGGCTTTGCATTCGGCATGGCGGTGCTTTGGCATGTGCGACCGCGCGGGCTTCCTCCGCTGGCATGGCGCACGGTGTCGGACACCATGGCGCTGAAGAAGCTCGTGGGGATGAACCGCGACATTTTTTTGCGCACGGGCAGGTACGTGGATCATTAGCGCGCTGACCGATCAACCGGCCGTGCGCGCCGCCGCACATACGTTCTTGCCCTGGGTGGCGATCTTGCCGCTCGCTTCGGTGGGAGGATTTTTACTGGACGGCGTATTCATAGGCGCCACGCGGACACGCGAACTCATGCAGACCATGGCAATCTCCTGGGCGGTTTTTCTCTGCGCCTCCTGGGTGCTCGTCGATATTTGGGGGAATCATGGTCTCTGGCTCGCGCTGCTCATTTTCATGGGAGCACGTGGTTTAGCATTGCTAGCTTTTTTGCCGCGGATTACTGCCGCTATTCGCCCCGCTTCGGTACGACAAGCGATGTGATTCTTCAGCGAGCTACATCTGGGAGACCAGGCCGCGGCGACGGGACCCTTAGTCGTCGCCGCTCGAATGCCAGATCCGGCGTCATCTCGATTAGCAGCGCCGACGGCACCGCTCGGCTTCCGCCCAGCGCGCTATGCACTGCAGCTTCGGCATCCGCCGCCTCGCGGATGAGTTCCAGGGCCGGTCGCCCCGGCTCCCCAATGCCGAACAGGTGATCATCGCAACCGGATTCGCTCAACAGTTCACACCGTATCGAGCGCCGACGGAAATGCATTTTTATCTCCCAGTAACAGGCCTGTCACCTAAACGAGATGCCGGCTCGAAACGCACCAAGTTTCGTGCGAGTGGACCATTCTGAGCGCCCCGCGCCCGGCGCTCATCCGACTCTTGAACGTCAGAAAAACATGTGTTATTTTCTGACACATGAAGATGACCATCCCATCTGTCCCCGATCGAATCATGAGGCGCGCCCGCGGCGCCGGGCGCGGCGGCGTCTTCACGCCCCGTGATTTCCTGGACGTGGCAGCCCGTGCTGCGGTCGATCAGGCGCTTTCCAGGCTGGTCAAAAACGGCAAGCTTCGCCGTCTGGCTCACGGTCTTTACGATTTCCCCAAGGTCCATCCGAAGCTCGGCCCGCTTTCGCCGACGCCAGACGACGTCGCGCAGGCGTTGGCGCGTGAGACCGGGTCGCACGTTCAGATTTCCGGCGCTCGCGCCGCAAACGCCCTCGGACTCACGACGCAGGTACCCGCAAGAAGTACCTATCTGACCGATGGCCCATCGCGTCGCGTTGTGTTGGGAAAGCGCGTCGTCGATCTTCGCCACGCCTCGCCCAAGCACTTGATCGCGCCCGGCAGTGCCGCCGGTACGGTCGTGCAGGCTCTCCGCCATGTCGGCCCCGTGCGGGCGGCCGACGTCGTGCAGGTTGCCGCACGTCGGCTTTCGGCCACCGACAAGAAAACCCTGGCCTCGTCCGCCGTTCAGGCTCCTGCCTGGATGAGGCCGACACTCGTCTCGATCGCCAATGCAGCGGTAGCGGATATCGATGGATAAGGTTGCCCGCCTCCCCGCCGGTGATCGCGCCGCCCTGTTCGGAGAGACAGGCGCCGGCCGGGGTGTCGCCGACACGATCATTGAAAAGGACTTCTGGGTCTGTTGGTGCCTGAAGCGCCTTTTCGGTCTGCCGAAGGGGCCGACTGCAACCCTTGTCTTCAAAGGCGGCACATCACTCTCCAAGGCGTTCGGTGCCATCCGCCGCTTCTCCGAGGACATCGACCTTTCGTTCGACCGCGCGGAACTCGGCTATACCGGTGATCGCGATCCCGAGAAGGAAGCAATCAGCAAGAAGCAGGCGGCTCGCCTGATCGATGAGTTGGTCGGCGACGTCACGCGCCACATCGCTGAGAAGCTTGTCCCGGCGCTGCGCGCCGCGATCGTCGAACAGCTCGGCGAGCCGGTCAACGGCGAGTGGTCGCTGGAGATCGACGCTAGCGACGCCCAGACAGTCAACTTCCACTATCCCACGGCGCTGCCCGCAGCCGAATATGAGGGCATGGCTTACATTACGCCGCGCGTGAAGCTCGAACTGGGCGCGCGGGGAGATACTGGGCGCGCGGGGAGATCCATGACCAACCGAGGTGAAGATCATCCGCCCTTACGCGGCCGACGACTATCCCGATTTCTTCGAGGATCCCGACACCAGCGTGATCGTCCTGTCAGCGCGGCGCACCTTTTGGGAGAAGGCAACCGCGCTCCATGCGGAAGCGCATCGCCCGGCCGAGTCGCAAACACCGCAATATTTTTCGCGACACTACTACGATCTCGCGATGCTGCTCGACACCGACGAAGGCAACGCCGCGGCGACGGATTTTGATCTGCTCGCCCAGGTGGCCCAGCACAAGACGGCGTTCTTTCGCTCCGGTTGGGCGAGCTATGACACCGCCAAACCGGGTAGCCTGCGGCTGATGCCGGACGAAGCGCGGATCAAGGACTTGCGCGCAGATTATCGGGCTATGGCGCCTATGATGTTCGACGAGAACCCGCCTTCGTTCGACAAACTACTTGCGAAGATCGCGGTGCTCCAGGAAGCCATCAACAGATAGATTGCAGTCCGTCGGGGGGATTACCCCCTCACCTCATCCCGCTCGCCGTGAGATAGCTGCCGCTCGATTGCATCGGCTGGCCACCCCTGTTCATTGAACAACGTCTCCGCAGTGCCGCGTTGACCGTGTTTTCGCTCATCGGTCGAGCACTGGTCCTGACACTGGGCACGGGGAAAGACGTACCGTCCATGCCCCGTTACCGAATGGAGCTCCTTCAAAACGGCTTCTGCAGGGAGCGATGGGCCGTGTCGATCGCTCCTCGTCGCTCGATCCTCCGCAAGGCAGTCAGTAACTCCAGCGGCGTGATTTCCGCAATCGGACGCCTGCCTAGAGACGAAAACATATCGCGTTCAAGCCGATGCAAGATGAGGTCGGCGTATTCTGCTTCCCACTTGCCCCTCATCAGTTCGAACCACTCGCGAGCCACAACCTCGGAGGTGGTCCCATCCTGCATTCTCGCGGCTGCCTTCCGGGCGCGCCGAATTTCCCCTGGGTCGTTGCCCTTAACAAGTTCACGCCGGGCGTCATCGCGTAGCTCGCGCGCGCCCTTCAGCGACACCGCCGGATACACGCCGAGCGCGAGCAGCTTTTCCTTGCCGCCAAAGCGATACTTCATCCGCCACAAGCGCGAGCCGGTCGGAGTCAAAAGGAGATAGAGACCGCCGCCATCGAACAGCTTGACCGGCTTTGCGCCTGGCTTCACTTTGCGAATCAATGTATCGGAGAGTGTCACGGGGGGTATCTCCCATCGCCGCCTGCGACCTACCCCAGAAACTACCCCCACGAATCGGCGGAAGTCAACGGAATGGAACAGCACGCCTCGGAATCTCCGAGAAGCCCGTCAATACGCGCCGTACAGGCACAAGGATGCCCCAAACGGAACACTCTGGACTTTACTGGAACTCTTCGAATGGTGGGCCGGGTGGGATTCGCATTCGGGCCGCTCAGGGCCACCCGGCAAGGAATTTCGGATTCGATGAGTGTGGTTACCCCCAGAGTTACCCCGGAGAAAAGTCGGAACAGAATGGAACACGTTGGCCTATTCCCTCTTACTCAACTCGGGTCCTCCGATCCACGTTGTCGAGATCGCGATGTTGTATGGATGGAACGAAATCCGCAGGCGCTGCGTCTGTCTTTCTTTCGAGCAGGAATAACGCTCGGTCCTCAACGCCTACCAGCCACGCCGACGCGCGGCCACGACCGCTCCACGTTGCGCCAGCCAGCCTCCGGATCACGATACTCCGGCGCCTATGGTCCTCGAGCGTAGTTACCGTTTCGCCACTCATAACGAAGCTTCAACGTTGAACGACTGCTGCTGCCCATCGAATCTCATGGCCCTCTCGCCAAGGGCGTGTGCCAAGATTGCGCCACCTTCTCGCTGGCGGCGAACTTACACCCGCCGCGTCCCCAGCGAACTTCTCCGTTTCCGCATGAATATCCTCTCGTCATCGCAATGGCAGAATCGTCAGCTATCAACGACGTTCGCTAAATAACGAGGGCTCTCGGACGGATACACGCTTAACCTCGGCGTCAAACCTCCGCTTGCCCGCTGCAGTCACGCCGGTCACCGGCAGCAGAATGAAATCAACTTTGTTCTGTGTCATCGGTTGCGTCCGCAAGTGGTAATTGCGGACGCAAGCCTGCACGCGTTCAGCGTTCGATTCTAGGTGCGTTTAAATTCGCGCTTACCCTGCTCCTGCTCATGATTGGTCGGAAGATCATTCGTCACTCTCCGTTTTCATGCTTCGGGTCCAGCCCTGCATGCGGCACTTCTCTGCTCGAAGCTCGAACCTTGTGGCTTCAAGGAGTGACGCCGCGAGATCGACGATTGATTCGTCCAATGCACTTCCGTTAGTCCGATTTTTCCGCGATGGCAGGGTTCAACCGTGCGACCCAGTCAAAATAACCGGAGCCGCAACACCCGTATGGAGCGCAGCAGCTACTGGCGTTGTTGGAAGAAGCGGTCCGCGTTTTGGCTCGGGTGCCGTCTCCATATCGATTCCATCCGGCAAGGGTTCCCATTTAACTTCATATCCGATGACATGCACGAGCATCAAACAGCCCTTTTGACCGAGGACGAACGCAAGTTCGTGATGGCCGTTCAAAACAGCATTGGTGGCGCTGACAGGAGGCTCGCTAACGATCCGGCATTGCTCGACAAGCTTGTCCGTGCATACAGCGAAGCTAGGCGTTTGGGGCTCAGGCGAGAAGAGGTACTCGCAAATTTCCTATATCTCGAAATGCAAGCCCCGGGCTTCCATCGCAAGCCGGTGATTCGAAAATGGCTACGTGAGCCAGGCGCCGCTCCCGATGATCGCTTTGCGGATTTAATCGATGTGCTTCGCAAGAAGTCTCAAGAACTAGAGGGAAATGAATAATGGCACCGACACGTCGCTCCCGCCTCGAAGAAGCGGCCATTGCACTCTTGGCATTGCTCACCGCCATAGGAGGCGCCGTTCGCGGGCTCGCCGAGAAGGCGCAGTCAGACCCGGATAGTCTCGAGGCGGATAAAACGAAGTCGAAGTCGGCTACACGTGCGATACCGATTCCTCATGAGTCACACGCGCAGTGTCCGCCGCGCAGAGGTTGGCTCGTCACGAGGAGGTGGCACATGTCCAAAATCTCGCGTGACTACCAGGCCCGCATTACTAGCTTTGCGCCGTTCACCGAATGGAAATTCGAGAATATCGAATTCGACGGTTTTCGCGCACCGGAATGTCGCCTACAGGAAGCGAAGGCCCGCTACGATCAGTTTTTCGACAAACAAACCGGCCGACCCAAACGCTTTTTCGAGATCTTCGGCGTGGAACGTATGCTCAGTCAAGCTCGAACACAAAATCGCGCAGTAAGAAATAATCCGCCATCAAGGTTGACCTGGTATTTCATGCAACCCATTTCTCATCGATATTTCTCGCAAATCTTCATCGACGAAAAGCTTGCAATTGAATCATTACTCCATCCGTGACATGGTCATCTTCCTAACCTTCCAGCATCAACAAGCTACCCTACCTTCGCGAGAGGAACACCTCCGCACTCTATGGAGAATCGCCAAACTGTTCGAACCGTACGGCCTGCCAGTTAAAAATTGGTATCCGCCTGCGGCTACACGGAAGAAGTCCCTTGCACATGCAGCATTTGACCAAAGCGGTCCGACGCCAGCGGCGTTGGAGTTGCTTCGCTTACACGACGATAAGGACGCGACAACCACGTACCGGAGAACCGGTGTCTGGAGCGGAAAAGAGAAAGGCAGAGGCGGCTCGTTCTCTGTCTCGTTCTCATGTGATCCCTGCAACCGTACCAGTCTACTCTACGTGCAATTCGACGAAGTCGAAGCACTCGATGACTGTAGGGCGATGCAGAGATTCATGCTCGGCTTGCTCGCCATATGGCCCGTCGCCTCCAGCATTCGAGTCGGGCCCCTGATGTACTACACCACGCATCAAGTTTTTCCGAAACGACCGGGTGCCGGCTGGATGCTCTATCTTCCAACGGCAATCACACGCGAGGAGTTACCCGAGGCGGCGGAACTAGTGCCAGTCATGGAAGGCGGTACTCAAAAAGGCACCATCATCGTCAGTGTCGCCGACGCTACCTTTTCCATCGACAATCCGGAGCACCTGAGGATCGCAAACGCAATCGAAGTGAGATTGGCCGATCAGGACGTCTTGCCTCGATCGCGAGGCCGTTATGTGACTCGGGAATAGGTGCGGCAACGCCCCGACGATGCTGGTCGTGTTTCTTGTTCCTTCACAAATGGGTTGCGACTATGCGGCCGGCGCTAGACTCGAAAGGCTGCCTTGGGCCCTAGCGCTTTTCTAGCGACGCCGATGCACGTGTTCGACATCAAGCGCGCCAAGGCCATGTGGAAGATGATCAAGAAGCAAGCACGAGCGCAGTCAACATCTCCCGCTTCGACGTATCGAAGCACCTGGACAAGGAGGAAGTCATCGCCGATTACATCAATGCAGCCCTTGAAGAAGGTGACTCGGATCTGCTCATGGTAGCAATCGTAGATGTCGCCAAGGCGCGCGCGGGCGACGACTCTGTCGCCATCGGCATGGATCGTTGTCAATCATACCAATCGCCATGCTCGCGATGAGTGGTGCGCCGGTCAGGTTGGAAGCTACTCCGGCTTCAGTGTCCGCCGTTGCGATCATCCAATTCGTTTAATGCCCTCGAGAATCTATTCTCATGTGGGTCGTACTCGACAGCTTTCTCGAAGGCATGACGAATATCCGGCAAGGGAGCCCTGCTCCAACGCAGTACCTTTCCCAGATCGAACCAAGCCCAAGCATGGCGCGCACGCGGGGCGTCCATCTGCACTACACGCTGCAACATTTCCTTGGCCTCATACAGTAGCCTCGCATAGGCAGCGTTGCCTTGTGAGCCGGGCCTTGGCCGAACCTCTCCGGCAAGTTTCATCTTTACTTGGGCAAATTCGTGCAATGCCTTGGCATCCTGAAGAACAGCATCTCCCGCCAACTGGAAATAGCGATGTGCCTTCTTAAGCCGCCCCGCGCGTTTCTCCTGGATGGCAGCCTCGAAAGCGTCGCCTACGGCATCGAGATCCGACAAACGATTCAGCCAAGCAACCGCTTCTTTCTGCTTCCTCGCATCAAGCCAAGCCGATGCAATCAGCGTAATCAAAGACGCAGCGTTGGCGACAGGGTTGCTGCCTCTAAATTGCTGAAAAATCGCTTCAGCACCATGAATATCCCCTTTTGACACCAACTCCTTCGCCAGTTCCACCGCCACGCCAAGTGTGGCTGGATTTGCCTCGTAAGCCTCTTGCAGTCGCTGTAATGCACCCTGCGCATCGCCGATAGCCCGCAAATGCGCGACATCCTGAAGCGCAAGAATAGCCTGATACTCTGGATGGACCGGCAATGTAACGCGGAAGTAACTCCTCGGTTGATCGAAATCGAACTGGGGCGGAGGAGAGCCATTCTGCTCCATCGTTCGCCTGACCTTGGGAATTCCTGTGCCTCGTCCCTCGGCCAACCGCAACTCTTTCAGAAGTTCTCCGATACGGCGATTGCGGGCCGGCACGGGTGGCAAAGGAGCAGAGCCATCCAGATGCTTGGTTTCGATACCTGGCACAGGCCCTGGATAGCTGATGATCTCCATCCGGTCTGGATAGAGATAGACCTTGATCGGCTCCTGAGTGCCTTCATACGAACGGTGATAGACCGCATTCACCAAAGCCTCTCGTAAAGCCAATGATGGGTAGCTGACCCAATGGCCCGCCTGCGTTCTCCCAGGCAGCTTCTGAATCATGCGGACGGACAAACCCTCCAGATAGGCAAGGCATTCCCGAAGCTGCTCTTGAACGGGTCGCTGGTTGAATATCTTTTCTTCCAGCACATTACCGCTGGAATCTCCCGCGAACTGCACGACCTCTATCCGCGCACCGGGAAACCACTGTTCAGGGTTCTGGCTGAAAAACAGCAGCCCGACATTTCGCGGAGCATCATGCCCATTGACAGGATCTGCAATGCGCAGCGCACGGTAAAGGGTCTTGGTATCCGCCTCATCCACTAAACCACTGCCAATGTCATTCAAAAACTCGCGCACCTTGGTCTCACGAACGTCAAGAACGCTGGCTTGCAACGCGCGACGATCATCGAAAGGCACTCGCGCCGTCAGTTGCATGAGTTGGGTTTTCAGTTCTGGCTGCTTGTCCGCATCCACCGTCTCCGACCCCAGCCGGATGTAGAATTTGCGAGAAGCACCCTTCTCGACGGACTCCGGTGCTTGGTGCGGTCGCGCCTGGCTGCCAGGTGCCCAGACCACTAGAATCCGCCGCCCCTCATGGATTTCGGGGGATAGCACCGGCTGATACACCGGATCAATGACGTTGCAGCGCCCTCGTATCCATTTTTGGGCATCTTCAATCTCTTTTTCGAAAAGCCCTTTGGCAGGAAGAATAGCAGCGCCACCCTGTTCGGCAACACCGATGACAATATAGCCCCCGTTCAAATTCTGGAAATCGTTGGCAAATGCGCAGATCGTTCGGATGACCTGGGAACCTGCGGCCTTTTCGTCCCAAGATGCCTTGAACTCAACTCGAGCCGATTCGACGCCTTGCAAGCGCAGCAGATCATCGACGTTGATGGGAAGTATGGAAGACACGACGTCAACCCTCACAGAAATCGCAAATGCAACGAGCCAGCAGGCTTGCCGCCGTGACGCAGCAGAATCTACTGCGATAGGTGATTGCCCCAAACAGCTTGGCCGCAATCTGCGGCCGCGCCAGTGTTGCGGTCGTTGGGCAGCTCGACGGCTGCGCCTTTGAGGCGCTTGCCCGGGAATTCTTCTCGTAGTGTCGCCCAAGCATTACTTCGTACCCGCCTTTTTGCCTTCATTGCTGGTGCCGTGCCCGGGCTTCCCTGTCGATTGCAGGTCTATCCAAGCATCAATATCAGCACGCGAGAACCGCCATGTCCCGCCGACTTTGAACGCGGGAATTTGTTTCGCTGCAGCGAGCCTATAGATCGTCCGCTCCGTAACCTTGAGGTACTCGGCGACCTCCTTGATGGTAAGAATCGCCTCTTCACCGGAATTCATTGGCATGGCTCATAGCAGCGGGCTTGTCGAAATACGACATTCTAGTGCAAAATTTTCAAGATCTCTGCTACGGCAAGCCACGAGGGCCGACAGTCTTGTCATCATCTGGTTTTTGAGCTCAATCCTGCCGCATATGCATACCCAACGGACCACCTCAGGCGAAGACTGTGCATCCGCCACGCGCGTGAGCCGGTCGGAGCCCAAATGAGATAGAGACCGCCGCCATCGAATAGCTTGACAGGCTTTGCGCCTGGCTTAGGCTTTGCGGATCGAGGTATCGGAGAGTGTCACGGGTATCTCCCGTCGCCGTCTGCGACGTACCCTAGAAACTCCCCCAAGAATCGGTGGAAGTCAACGGAATGAGACAGCCCTCCTCGGAATCTCCAAGAAGCCCGTCGATACGCGCCTTGCAGGCACAAGGATGCCCCAAACGGAACGTCCTGGACTTCCCGGAACTCTTTGGATGGTGGGCCTAACAAGGAAAGGAGAAACCAGCGCATGCCCGAGGTCTGTTCGCATTTATGGATCGAAGCCCAGGTCCGACAATATCTGGCAACCGGCGACTATGATGGCTTCTTTATCGACTGGCCGGGAAGCTCCGTGGTTGACGCCGCGACCCGCGCTACTCAACGGCTCCGGGCCGCGCTTGTCGAAGCAACACTGCGCGAGGCGCGTTGTTTCGAGCGACCAGTGCCCTTGCCGACACCGATTGATCCGTGGCTGCGCGACAAGTTTGGCTCCATGGTGGAGGGATTTTTCACCGTCCAGGAACGGGATTGTGTGCTCGACGCGCTCGTACGAGGAGTCGTTTTCCTCACGCCCCACAACATTGTCGATGTGCTCACCACGGAACCATGGCTGTCGACCGCGTGGCGTCTCGCCAACCTGTATCTAAATAGTCTGGGCGCGTCCCGGCTAGGCTCAAACGCCGACGATCTCGTCGGGTTGAGCCAGGACACCACCTGCTATGTATCGCTCGCATACTTCGACGAAACCGATCCATTTGCGGATTTCGTCGTGCACGAGGCGGCACACGTACTGCACAATTGTCGTCGGACATCAATCGGTCTGCCGGAGCGTCGGCAATGCCCAACACCGCTCGACATCGCTTTCCATCAGCGCGAAACCTTTGCATACGCGTGCGAGGCCTACAGCCGGATTCTCGCGATGACGCAGGGTCGTGAAGCTCGACAGGCGGCGCTCGAACGGCATATGGCGTCCGAGTTGCCACCGGATGAGCGGGTCGATCATGGGCAGTACCTGGCGATCCTGGCGGAGGCAGTTCACGCGCGCAATGGCTGGCGATGTATCTGGAAACGGTGTGCGCCGTGATGACGGGTTCCGAACGTGGCCGAATCGGAGATCTGCGCGCTCAGAACTCGCCACGCGTGATTGACGGCGAAAGAGCGAGGATGGTAATTGCGCATCGTCGATCGTGGCCGGCCCACGTAGAAGTCGGAGGCGGGACTCACATCAGGGCTCGTCATTGAAAAAAGGCAGAATAGGGCTGGAACCCGTGATCACAAGGAGAACCTCATACCATGGCCGCACCGAGCTTTGTCTATACCGTCGCCTGCGTCGCAAAGATGCTCGGAGAGCCGGAGGAGTGGCTGGACGAACTGGCGAGTATGAACTTGGGGCCCGAGGACGGATGTCTTGGGATCATTGACGATCTGGACGGCCCCGCGGAACAGCTGATCTCGGTGACCGCGTTCACGGACGCTGGCATCGAGGCGCTCAAGGAACTGGTTGCGGACGCGAAGCAGCAGTCTTCCGAGGTGGGCGGCGCTGGCTGATCCGGCGCAAAGCCGCCGGAATCGCAATACGTCAATGCGTTGTGCATGCCCTACCGGAACCCCGAGCGAAGTGTCGTCGCATTACATTCAAGTGCCTCAAGATAATCAGCCCACGCCTGCATCATCTTCCTGCGTAGCGGCAAATATTCCGCAAAATTGTAAGCTCCTCTCACCTCATCCCGCTCGCCGTGAGATAGCCGCCGCTCGATCGCATCGGCCGGCCAGCCCTGCTCATTGAACAACGTCGACGCAGTACTGCGGAATCCATGCCCCGTCATTTGCCCACTCGTATAGCCGAGTCTCCGCAGTGCCGCGTTGACGGTGTTTTCGCTCATCGGCCGCGCACCGGGCCTGACACTGGGAAAGACGTACCGTCCATGCCCCGTTACCGAATAAAGCTCCTTCAAAACGGCAAGTGACTGCTTCGACAGAGGCACGAT
>NZ_QRGA01000006.1:406782-558677 GCF_003367175.1 Trinickia dinghuensis
CTCGGACCATTCGGCCTTACGAAGCTCCCCGGGGCGAACAAAGGTCAGGATGCCGATAAAGAGCGCACATTTCGTTTCAAAGCCGCCAGCGTAGCCCCGAATCGCACGCATCAGCGCGCCAACCTCCTTTGGATCCGTGATCGACGCGTAATGCTGCTTTGGGGCAGGCTTGAGCGCCTCGTGAAGATCAGTCGTGGGATCGTGGCTTACCCGCCCAGTCACCACTGCGTATCTGAAGATCTGCCCGCATTTCTGCAGGGAGCGATGAGCTGTATCGATCGCGCCTCGTCGCTCAATCCTCCGCAAGGCAGTCAGTAACTCCAGCGGCGTGATTTCCGCAATCGGACGCCTGCCTAGAGACGAAAACATATCGCGTTCAAGCCGATGCAAGAAGCGCGAGCCGGTCGGAGTCAAAAGGACATAGAGACCGCCGCCATCGAACAGCTTGACCGGCTTTGCGCCTGGCTTAGCTTTGCGAATCAATGTATCGGAGAGTGTCACGGGGGGTATCTCCCATCGCCGCCTGCGACGTACCCCAGAAACTACCCCCACGAATCGGTGGAAGTCAACGGAATGAGACAGCCCGCCTCGGAATCCCCGAGAAGCCCGTCAATACACGCCGTACGGGCACTAGGATGCCCCAAACGGAACACTCTGGACTCTACTGGAACTCTTTGGATGGTGGGCCAGGTGGGAGTCGCATTGACGTCGGTCAAGCGCGCCTCGCAAGGGCGCCCACGATGTGGGGATGTACGGGTTACCCCCAAACCTACCCCCAATGATGGGCGGAACAAAATGGAACGAGACGCGAGGCGAAAACATTGCCGCCGCAGGCATAGGTGGACTCGTTGTGCCCCGGCCCTTCGGAAATGGGTTACGACTACAAGGCGGGGGCGAGGCTTCCGGGATCGCCTTGGGACCGCTCACTTTTCAGTTGGCGGCGCTGGTGCATGCGTTACAGCACTTGCTTTATTGTATCCAAATAGATACAATAGATGTTCGTTCTACTCCACCCTCGGCCGTGAACATAGTTAATGCCACCGAAGAATTCACCGATTGGGTCAGCGCACTGACAGACGTCAAAGCACGCGCTGCGATCTACTTGCGGATCAAGCGCGCCGAGCTGGGCAACTTCGGCGAGTACAAGGTTCTCGATGAAGGCGTTTCCGAAATGAAGGTCGACGTTGGCCCCGGCTATCGGGTCTATTTTGCGCGCGAAGGCCGTGTGACCTACCTACTTCTGTGTGGCGGCGACAAGTCGACCCAGAAGGCCGACATCAAGCGCGCCAAGGCCATGTGGAAGACAATCAAGGAGCAAGCATGAGCAAAGTCAAGATCTCCCGCTTCGACGTATCGGAGCACCTGGACAGCGAGGAAGTCATCGCCGCTTACCTCAATGCAGCCCTTGAAGAAGGTGACTCAGATCTGCTCATGGCGGCAATCGCAGATGTCGCCAAAGCGCGCGGCATCGCCAAGGTTGCAGCCGACGCAGGGGTTGGACGGGAAAGCCTGTACAAGACACTAGCCCCGGGTTCCAAGCCAAAGCTCGAAACCGTGTTCAAGTTGATGCATGCGCTTGGCGTCAAGTTGACCGCTACGCCGGAGACGGCTCACGCTTAGCTTGAGGGTTGGCGCGCGGTTGCCTTCTGTTCGCGCCGGATTTCCCGCGGGCCGACGCCCCAAACCGTCAACGTCGGTCGAATTCTGACCCACCGGGGGACATGGGCACTCCCACTCGATGACGGCACCGTACATCTTTACGCTGCATGTTCGATGCGCCATCGGCAACAACATCGCCGGTGGTTATGGTCACGCAAAGATCCGCAGGAACTTGCTCCAGGCATCACGCGGTCCCCGACATCGAAATATGCCAACGCGTTGCGCATGTCCTACAGAAACTCTGGGCGAATCGCCACCGTATCGCATTCAAGAGTATCAAGGTAATCAGCCCATGCCTGCATCATTTTCCTGCGCAGCGGCAGATACTCTGCAAAGTTGTAAGCCCCCCTCACCTCATCCCGCTCGCCGTGAGATAGCTGCCGTTCGATCGCATCGGATGGCCACCCCTGTTCATTGAACAACGTCGACGCGGTACTGCGGAACCCATGACCGGTCATTTGCTCACTCGTGTAGCCGAGTCTCCGCAGTGCCGCATTCACGGTGTTTTCGCTCATCGGTCGCACACTGGTCCTGACACTGGGAAAGACGTACCGTCCATGCCCCGTTACCGAATAAAGCTCCTTCAAAACGGCAAGTGACTGCTTCGACAGAGGCACGATATGCTGCTCTTTCATCTTCATCCTGCTGGCGGAGATACGCCACTCTGCATGATCGAAGTCGAATTCGGACCATTCAGCCTTGCGAAGCTCCCCGGGACGAACAAAGGTCAGGATACCGATAAGGAGTGCACATTTCGTTTCAAAGCCACCGGCGTAGCCCCGGATCGCACGCATCAGCGCGCCAACCTCCTTTGGATCCGTGATCGACGCGTAATGCTGCGTTGGGGCAGGCTTGAGCGCCTCGTGAAGATCGGTCGTGGGGTCGTGGCTCACCCGCCCCGTCACCACCGCGTATCTGAAGATCTGTCCGCATTTCTGCAGGGAGCGATGGGCCGTGTCGATCGCTCCTCGTCGCTCGATCCTCCGCAAGGCAGTCAGTAACTCCAGCGGCGCGGTTTCCGCAATCGGACGCCTGCCTAGAGACGGAAACATGTCGCGTTCTAGCCGATGCAAGAAGCGTGAGCCGGTCGGAGTCAAAAGGAGATAGAGACCGCCGCCATCGAACAGCTTGAACGACTTTGCGCCTGGCTTAGCTTTGCGGATCGAAGTATCGGAGAGTGTCATGGGGGTATCTCCCATCGCCGCCTGCGACCTACCCCAGAAACTACCCCCACGAATCGGCGGAAGTCAACGGAATGAGACAGCCCTCCTCGGAATCCCCGAGAAGCCCGTCAATACACGCCGTACAGGCACAAGGATGCCCAAACGGAACACTTGTGCCGTTAGCCGTAACCTGCCCACGGAATCAAGCACAAGGTGTCCGCGAACGATGGCTCTATCATCTGTCAGGCTTGCTGCAATAAACCATAAGCCGACCCATCGGTAAGAAATAAAGCATAAGACGTCCGCGAAAATCACCGATAAAACAGTCTACGTTTTCCGCTTTCGCGCAACAAAATTGCGACTAGCATGGAAGAACCGCCCGAGGGAGCAGCGCTGGAAGGGAAGCCCGAACCCACGCTGATAGCTCTTCGGAAGCAAGGAGATTCCCGTGCCAATCTGGACGTCCGCTTCTGTGACCACGGAGCCCGAGGTCGTGTTATCCCGGTGGAGAATTCTTGAGACCGATGACGGCACTCGACATTTTGTCGGCGCAAACGAGCGAGACCATACAGGACGTGTCAGTACCGCAATCGTCGTGTTCGATTGCCGCTCCTTGCGAGGCGAAACGGCGTCTGGCCGTATTTATCAACTGATTGGGGCGCCAGGCTGGTCGAGTAACGCAGACTACGTCTGGCAGCGCTGGTGTCAGGCGAACAGCGTGACATCGCATACCGATGTCACCGGGCAACTGCTTGTCACCGCGGAAAGTGACCGCAGCGTTCCAGCGTGTTCGAATTTCGATTGCACTGAAGCCATGTCTCTTACATCTCCGCAGACAGACCCCGGCCCGAGCCCACTGGCACTCGACCTGCAGTCGCTTGGGCAACTGGTCAGGAAGCAACGGATTGCGTGCGAGCTTAGCCTTCTCGATGCCGCCGATGCGATGAACGTCGATGCGGTCCTGCTGGGCCACATCGAAGACGGGCAAACTGTCGACACCGACTCGCTGCTCACCGTCCTGAGAGGACTTGGCTTGCGATTGCTCGTTATGCCAACCGGTGACGCCGAAGTCACCCTGCGCATGCTCGGCCATACCATCAGCTATCAACCAGCGGCACCGCCAAACGCCGGCCTATCCGATGCTGGAACGTCCTTCGTACTAGACGAGACAACGCCGACGTTGTTTGTCGATTTTGATGGAACGCTCCATGTTGGCCGCGCATTTATCGACGAGTGCAACCAGATAACGCTCGACTCTGGGCGGCGTCCAATGGAGTTTGCCCCACTGCTCGTTGAATTGCTGGAGCCATACCCAGACGTCGAAATCGTTCTTACCACGTCGTGGCTGCAGAAATTGTCCGTCGCCGAAGTCGTTTCTCACCTGCCATTGGAACTGGCGGGCCGAGTCGTCGGCACAACACGAGACATCAAACCCCGGATGAGCTATGTGTTGAGCGGCGCCGACCGAACCTATGTCATCGTCAGCTACGCATACGGACATCGGTTGAAGAACTGGCTCGCGATAGATGACGCGGTGTTTGGTGCGAGCCAATTTGGCAGAGAACCGGGCGCGCTGCTAGCGCATTTTCTCCTCCTCGATTCGGCCCGCGGCATCGGAGACGCTATACCTCGTCAGCATATTCGACGGTGGCTAGCCGATGTCCATCACGACCGCAGCTTTTAGCTGGAGCGCCACATGAAACGACCCTGCGCTCTTGCTGAATGGTTGTTCCGCTTCGCTTCATCGCAGAAGAACGTTGACCGGCTCGCGATGTGGCTCGGCGGGACCGTGTCGATAGTCGGGGTGGTGCTCGCCATTGTGATTTTGGTCATGTTGATACTCCGGTAAGCAGTCTCTGCCGGAGCAATCGCACCTCGGCTAACAGCGAGGACAGTTCGCAGATGGCGCAGCTTGGAATCGCAGGTCTGCGCCCGGTTATCTCGGCCGGTGTCGGAGCGCCAGCGCGACCTGAACCCAGCTTACCAACGTGGTCATGGTTCGTGCGGACTGATAATCACATGTGGCAACTCGCATTCGATGGTTAACGTTTTTCCTCCGTCGTCGTGCGTTGCATAACAAGCAGCATATAAAAGCATGCAGCATGCATGGTCGGCGACTAAAAAACTGCAACAGATGTGCTTTTTATCCCTCTATGGCATACTTCGTTAATTCGACAGAGATTTGTCGTCACCAGCATCACCCAACGAGAAATTAGAGATGGCAAAATACAAAATTCTCAATGAAATAACAGACTTCTCAGCATTACATCAAGATGAAATTAATTCCCTACTGAAATCAATAATCGGCAAGAAAGATTCAATTTACTGCTTATGCAACAAAGGAAAGCCTCCGATGCATGTATCGCATCGTGACGGAAATTATTTTCCCGTGAGAGATTCAAATACCGGGGACATGCATTACAAGCTTTGCAGGCATCACAAGCTAAAGCAGGAAGAGATTGCGACGATGGGATATGACATGGAGGCGCTATCCAGCACAGACGAGGAAGAATTACTCATCTCACTCTCAAAGTCACTTAAAAAGAAAGTCGAGGCACAACCCGCAAATAAAACTGAATACCATTTTCGCAATATGATTACCCGCGAGATAACAAATCGCATCACCGAATTGGGATTACTCCACCTTTTATGGGAGCGAGCTGGGCTACATGAATTCCTCGGCACTCGCTCGGATAACATTTGGGGGAAAATTCGACATGCTGCGAATGGCATTCGCCCACGCGGAATCAATGGATTGCAGTTCGGCCTATCCGATATCTTGCTTCTTCCACTGCACTCTGAAACACCGAATCAGAAAGATAGAAATCAAGCGAAATTCAAAGAAGCACAAAGAAAGAACAGATTTCTACTTTTCATCGCAACCCTCAATCACGACGAAGCAAATGCACTAATTAACGCAAATAATAAAGATTTTTCCCTCACCAAAAACTCGGTCTAAACGTTACACTTTATTCAAATTCAGCACATTCAGTCATCGACCCGATGATTGACAGTTTCGAAACCCAGCTAAAGACGTACTCTCAAAAATTTAAAGATGATTTAATTATCCTCGGGATTGCAGAGCCCGGAAAAATCAAACCATACGCGACGATAAGCTCCGTGGTGGCAATGCCGGTAGTTCACAGTCAAATACCTTACGACTCGGGTTACGAGCGAGACCTCGCATTACATCTCATAAGCGAAGAGCGCGCATTTAGAAAACCTCTGCGCTACGACGCAAAAGAATATATGCAGGTTCACCCAGATTTTGTGTTGCTTGACACAACGGAGCCCGTAGTAGTAGAAGTCTACGGCATGAACACCAAAGAGTATCTCGCTCGCAAAAAAGAGAAGCAAGAAATTTACAGCAAAGGAGAATATCCATTTGATTTGTGGGAATGGAATGCCGTCGATTGCAGGGACCTGGGGCAATGGCTAGCGACCACCCCCCTGCCCGTAGGTGCTTGACTCAACGGAATCAACTAGTGCGCAGCTGCGGTTCTTCGCGCTTGCCACCCACGACCGGACTCGGGTGTATCCCGACCATATCGCGCCAGTTTTCGGGGCCATGTATTTCAGCGGAACGGCCACAACACCGATGGCGGCCTTCTTACCGAGCCTTGCGCCTCGTTTCATGCAACAAGGGTGAGGCTTGATGTCAGCCACAGTGACTCCGCTCTTCTGCACAAGTTTGACGACGCGGTCGCGCGTGGCCAAGGCCCTCTTCGTGTAATACCTCCAGGTTGCGCTTGGAGGTATCGCCTTTGCCTCGACTGCGTCCAAGGTGCACAAGGGCTACCCGGAATGATTGAATTAGACGCACTACATCACGACGGCAGATTGCGCTACACCGCTATGCAATTTTGATTACAGAATCATTTTCATCGATTTTGGCGACGGCCTTGCAATGCACGTGGCATTTATGTTATTTATTCACGCCACAATACATAAAATACCGAGGGCAAAATCGGCATGAAACGTAGTCACCTGATGGTCGGCGATAAGTCGTCCGCCGGCGGAACTGTGGTCGAAGGGATTCCGCTGGCCACTCACAAAGACACTGAGCTCACCTTCGTCGGAGCACAGGTATCCTGCCCAGCGTGCAAGTCGGTCGGGCGCATCGTTGCACAAGGTCCACGTTGGCCGGGATTGATGATGGGCAAGCAACGTGCGCTGGAAGGTGACATTTGCGCTTGCAAGTGTGAGCCCCCTCCCGTCATGCGTGCGTCTCAATCGGACATGTTCGAGAGCTATGAAGGCCACGACTTAGCGAGAATGGGATATACCTCCACCGGCGAGTCGATGGAGCATGCCGCCCAGTCCTATGACCAGCACTTCCGGATTATCAATAGCGACGGAGAGCCCGTGGAAGGCTTGCCTTACCTGCTCAAAACCCAAGACGGGACCACTGTGCAGGGAGTCACATCAGCCAACGGCAAGACAGACCTGCTTTCGGCGAACAATGCGCATGACGTGCAGTTCTTGCTTCACCTGGCGCAGGGGAGCGAATAATGCAGCTAGCCAACGCTCTGATGACGCCGAAGGACGACCGGAAGCCCGTCACAGTTCAGTGCAAGGTCTATTGGGTTCACAGCAACGTATGGAACGACCAGTGGATTGCGAAATACCATGCGTCAGTACCCGCTCTGGCCAAGGACATCCAGGCTCGTAAGGTTGATATGTCGAAGCTGGATAGCGAGCCCATTGACGGGTCACCGACCGGCGGGGACGATGCGAACCGCTTCACATGTGAAGACTTCGCCTTCGAGGTCCTCATCGAATTTGCTTCGCGGAACAAACTCCCCTTGAAAATCAAGACCGCTTCGGCCGTCTTCAAGAACATCGACAAGGACTACAAGTCCGGAAACAAGACGGCTCCTCCGACTCCCGCCGGGTTCGCCCTCGACGTTGCCTACGCGAGCGGCGCCCCCGACGTGCTGAAGAATTCCGCTCCTGTGGCCGACGGCGACCTGTTGCCTGGTGACCTCTTCGTTGAGTTCAATGGCGGCCATATCCAGCTCGTAACAGGAGTTGGGCCAGGCAAGGTCGAAATCATGCAAGGCAACTTCCCAGGGCCTGGCGAAACCCCACGCCGGAAGTGGACAAGCTACCTTGAGCTTGGGCCATGGCTGCGCTCGACGAACGATGGGAACCGAGAAAGCCCAAACTACTTGGGCTCACCGGTCCAAGATGCCGTCTACGAACAACGCAATGGCAAGTGGATGTATCAGCGCCTTTACGGTAGCTACAGGGATTGGGACTCGGATGTCTGGGGGACGATGAACAAGCATGTGCGCTGGAATTTTGCCGAGTTTAACAACCTATGAAGCTGAAACTTACGGTCACCGTTCTCGCGGCGCTTATCCTGTGCTACATCGCAGCCGGCTCTCCATCCATCGGGCTGCTGTTTAAGCCCTCGGTTATCGCGGACGGCCTGGCGCTGAAGCCCATCACTTATCATTGGGCCAATCGTTTGGACCGGGCTGCGCCCGCAGCGGAGCTTCTGGCGAGCCGTTTCTACGTCCTGGCTGTTGCAGTCGTCAGTGCGGTGGCAAGCCTTTTCATGTTCCGCGGCAATGGCGACCGAAAGCGCTTTGTTTTTGTACTTGGCTGGGCTATCGCGTTGCTTGCCATCCTCGTCTACGCCCAGTCGCAAGCCTTCTACACGGTCGGCTAATCTCATGAAAAAGACCGCCGAAATCGCGCTGACAACGACCGCATCCATCGTCTCGCTGGTTGGATTGGTTCTAAGCATCGGAACGCTGGCTTCCCTCAGAAGCCTGGACCAACTCCACCGCCTTCTAAGCTACGACTACCTCAGCTTCGTTGATAGCCAAGCAGCAGGTGGGATGGCAAGCGATTTCTTCACGGGCGCGGCGCTGCTGCTCCTGGGAAGCGTACTATTCACGAAAATAGAGAGGATGAGTCGTGTCGGCCAAATAGTAGCTGGGCTCGTGCTGCTGTTTATTGCGTCCACACTCGTCTACGCCTGCCTAAACCCTCGCATCGGTATCCGGCCGTATTGACGTGCGTCCGTCGAAACCAGCGACGCGCGAGCGGGCATTCTCGCTAGTCGGTATCCTTCGCGGCAAGCTTGGCCATACGCTTGCGCTCGGATTGACCAACGAAAGCGAACACCCGCTCGCAAGAGCAGGATGCGCTTTGTGCTATTGTGGCTGTACACCTTCGCACAGGTCAGCCCAGCTACCGTGTGTTTAGCAAAGAAGAATCGGATGGACGAGAGAAAGCGCGAAAGCATGGTCGCTTATTTGCGACGCAGAATGGCCGAAATCAGTATCGAACCCGAAGATGTTGCCGCCTCGATTGCCGAGGACCAACGTCGCCAGCGTGCAGTGCGGTATCGCGACGCTTTTGGCAACGGTTGGGATGGTGAAGGCGCAGCCCCGCAGTGGGTCGTCCAGGCGACCAGTGCCGGACAATCGCTCGAGCATTTCGCGGTTGATGAAGCTCGAGAACAGAATGTCCAGCGGCGGCAAAGCATCGACTGGCGTTACGACCCGTTCGCCGGCACCCGTTTGGCCAAAGTCAATTCCGATGGCCTTGGAGCTTCCTGAAGATGCACTCGGCAGGAACGCAAGCCGCAGCTTTCTCTTAGCTGCGAAGTCCGCACTCGCAATTGCCGTAGCGGACGTAAACATGAGGTGGCGGCGATAGCAACCGTCAGAGTCTCGTCGTTGGCGAAAAAACACCGCTCATCCTGAACTCGTCGCATTCACCAACGCGACAGCCGAGCGACCTCATGCACGAGCTGGCGCATCGCATCCGTAATCACGAGCCGGAAAAGGTGAGCATGTCCTCCGAAGGCGTGATGCTGCTGAAGGCCTACGGAGGACGGGCTGGCTGGCGTGCTACCGCCGCGAGATGCGCTTGTCCATATTCGACGCCAAGGGTTGCCCGACGAAGAGGTCGTCGCGCAATACGGTGCGAATAAGAGGATGTACACCTATCGCGTGTCGATGACCGGTGTGAACCGGCAGTTCCGGTGAAGCTATGAGCACGACCTCGGCTCGCCGTCGCAGAGGTTCCTGACGTCATAGCCAACCATGAACAGGGCCTTCTCAGCTAGAAGGAAATCAGATTTCCCGACAACCTGTTCGATGCACCGCGCCCCCAACCTCGCGAATTGCGCGCGCTCGAGATTGCTTATTAAGTGCAAGTTGGGGAAAGTGAGATGGGCGCAAGACGGGTCGCGTCGTCGTTTTGACTCTCGACTGGCAGGGAATCGAAATGCTTTCGGAACGGCATGAGAAACGCGGCGCGCGATAAGTCCGAGAGCCGCGGTAACTCGCCCGTCGAAAATCAGCACATCTTGGGTTGGCGCGCTCCAGCCCGCAGAAAAATCTAATGCTGCGGCGGCGAAGATTTTTGTGGTTCCGGACGTCATTGGGATGGCGTCTCGTGCGAACAGACCGTCGAGAGGTGTCGTCGATGAGGCGCGTAGAGCGCGCGTCGCAGATTGGATGCTTGAAATCAAACTTCCGCGCCGAGTTTGCTCGTCGAGCCAGTCGATGCGCGCCGCGTCTTCTCGGTCGCGCACACCGCCCCAATCGAGAATCTTTCGGCAAACTACGTTCGTCAGAAGTTCATCTCGGCTGCTCATGGCGCATTGAAGCGCGGCGCCTAACTGCTCAAAGCTTCCTGCGGGGTGCCGGGTCCAGGAGTATCGATGGCCGGCTTCCCTCAAACTCGAGCATGACCAAACAGGCGAACCACCGCTTTGCTCGCGCCAAGCCCTGAACACCACTTCACCTTTTCCACGAAGGCTAGTTCGATAACAGTGAAAGTGACCAGCGTGACAACTTTCTACCGGCTTCAAATCCGGTTCTGACGTGCCGCATGGACCAAGCCACAAACCGCGGATGGTTTCGATGGTCGCCGCAGACAGTCTATGGCCTCTTTTTCCTTGCGCCTTGTCTGGACCGTCGACGGCCGCAACCCAACTGCTTTCGTACGGAAGCAGTCCTTTGATGGGCTCCCAGTTCTGAACGGGGCCGTCCATTTGACCTGGTGGGCCCTTCCATTCTCTCTCGAGTGCTTTCATCGCCACGTTACCCCCGGTAGCACTTCGCACCACTTGTCCGTGGTGGTTTGAATTCGTAAACGCTTATCGGTACACCACGATGCGACCGACAACACCCCGTTCAAAAGTCGTCGGGAAGGGTCTCGCTTGCCGGCATCGCGTCGAATCCAAACAGTATGCGGAGCAGGCGAAGCTTGTGGGTGGCGCCTTCCAGCTTCGGCTGAATACGAGCCTTCAGGTCATCAAGGTGCCGCTGCTGGAGGCGCAATTTTTGTGTGTACAGCGCGAACGCAAACTCGCACGCTGCCTCGCCTTGTCGCCGATTGTGCTGCTCGAAGATGTTGGCCAGCAGGTCCAGCATGAACTGGCTGGCGCTCTCTTCTCGCGAGTAGTCCAGCTCGCTGGGCCGCGCGCAGCGCAAAAGTGCTGCCTGGATTGCGCCATCGTTGTACCGCGTAAAGTTCTCTGGATTGAGGATGACCTGCTGGAATGCGTCGGTGGCGAGCCGGTCGATTTCACTCGCGAATTTCTGGCCCTCTCTGGCATTCTGGAGAAGCGCACCGGCCGTCGCCAGTACGGCAGCGTTTGTGTCGTTTACTTCCCCGTAAAAAGGGTCCCAGTACGCGAAATCAGGACGGAGTCGCATATCCTCAACGAGGTTGTCGTCGCGCGGCATAAAGACCGCGTTCCCCAAGCCGTTCGCGGAGCCGGCGAGGCGCTCGAAGCGCGCGGCGAAAGGGTCGCCCAACTGCCGTTGAATATTTCGGAACGCCTGCAACTCTTCCTCGAACGATTCATCGATACCTTGCCCAACAGCGATGCCCGCGAATCTCTCGATTCTAATTTCCGCATTTGAAGCCGAATGCTTGAGATTCAACGGAAGTGCGGAGAGCTGAGCTGCGGTCTCCGCAATCTGGGCTCCAATGAAGTAGGTGCGCGCGCCCGAGTGGACGTCCCGTAAGTCACGGCTTATCGAGAGCAGGCGCGTGCCACGTCCGACCACCGCTGCAACAACCAGAATCCCAGCGGTACTATCCAGGTCAGTATCACCAGACTCGATTTCGGCGTCGCTTACCAGAGTGAGCGGAGTCGCTCGATGCATGACTTCCCGCAGCTTCTCAGCGCAGTATTCCGCAATCTCACGCGACGCTTCATCATCTTGATAAATGATGGCGCTCACCGATGCGGGGGTCTGCTGACCCACCAGCTTGTCGGCGAATTCCCTGAAGTTTTCGTTGTCCATCAGCTTCCGTCCATCGAGATAAATGGGGCGGACTTTGGCAGTTGGAATCGGGCCACGAGCTTGAACAGCGAGCGCGCCGTTCAGACCGTAGGCCTCGCAAAAATCAGAGACTTCTTGCAGTCGATGTTGCTTCTTTCGAAGCAGGACCGACTTCGGCAACAAGTCTTCTGGAGCGAAGCGCTCGCCGACGATTGGCAGGTCCTTCAGGTGTTTATGGTGCGGCCTGCCATCGAGGCCTGCCGGCGCTGGAAGTGCGAAGAGAGCGTCCTGGGAGTCCTTCGCGTCGAGCAGCGTCAGAAGCGTGACGACCTCGGTAGCGTCGCATTTCACCTTCTGTTTCCAGTCTCGCTCCAGATTCATCGACGATGATGCCGAGATGAGCGTGAACGACGTGCCATGAAGCGGCGCATCGATTTTGTCTATGCCCTCATGAGAATGGAATGTGACCACGCGAGGTTTTGCAACCTCAAACAACGTGCAGTACATGTCACGCAGCGCGTAGGCGACCGCAGCAATCCCCATCGTGTCGACGAAAATCACGTCGAGGTTCGCTCCAACTTTCCGGGCGCGATTGCAGAGCTTTTCGAGCAGCGCAAATGCGAGGAACTGGACACCTTCGACTTCGGTCAATGCTTCTTCGGCGCGCAAGAAGTGCGTCGAGCGCTTCTGAGACGGTTTGACGAAGGTGAAGCCCGGCGGCGCAACGACGGAGACGTGCTTAGCCGAAAACAGTTTTTTGAGCCCCGCGTTCCGGATGGCCGCGGTCTGACCGCGGAACAACCGCTCAAGGTCAGCGACAGCGTTTGTGAGCGCATCCACCTGCTTAATGGTCCCGTCGTGGCTAAATGAGCAGATACAAAGGCAAACTTTGTTCGACGTACGGTTTAACGCTTGGATGAGCAGCGGTTGCTCGAACGCCTTCTTGACCTCAGCGGCCTCCTCTGTCTCGCAGATGATGGCGACCACATCTGGCGGATTGATGCCTTGCAAGCCGACCTCAATCGCATCGGCCAGGTTCGCTACGTTGAACGTGCCTGGTGGCTTGAAGAGGAAATGGAAGTTTCGGACCGGCGAACTGCTTTCGAGTACGCAATCAAACGAAAAAAAACCCTTCATCGCGACACCGCTGTCGTCATGGGAATCACAATGGAATACGATGCGCCTACGGTGTGGCTCAGTTCTATATGGTCTTCGAGCCAATGCGTTGGCTCAAATACGCCGGCGGGCGTGTTCGAAAAATCTTGGACGAGGCAAATCCGTCCCGTGCGGAGTCGAAGATATGCGTTCAACTCGCTCAGTGTTTTGAGTACGTAGGTAAGTCCGCCGCCGCTAGCATTCGTATCTTTCGTTGTCTGGTGCAGAGCGAAGCACCGCTTAACGATGTCGACCTCTTCGTCAATGGAGAGAGCGCCTGCCGATGGCGCACCGTATCGTGACATCCAGCGACGCACGAGGCCCGGGCCAGTGTCGAGCACCGTCAACTCCAAAAACGACGTACGCTGAAGCGGCGAATCTCCGCCAGGCCCCGCCGCCGCGTGAGCTGCAGAGTGCTCAGCAAGGTATTCGTTAAACACCGCGTCGTCGGAGACCACTTGCTCGTGTTGAGCATCGCGGTCGTAGGAAATGAACTTTGCCATGAGCGCCCGTATGTTTCTGACATACGGTTTCCCATCCTCGTCGACGGCGGCGTGCTCATCGGTGTTCTTGAAGAGCTCGTATATCAATGTCCCAATCGAGGTATTGGCTTCCTCGGAAACCTTCCCTTCCGCCGCGGGCGCGCATGCAGTGATTATCTTCGAGGTGAGCAAGACGAAATCCGCTCGCGAGCGCAGCGCGCCGGGCTGCGGCCGGTTATAGAGCGGAAGGAGATATTCGTTCTTCGCCCGTGCAAAGCAACAGAGGAAGACCCCTCTGCCGCGCATCGTGTCGCGGAACTGGCTCTCCTGCATGGCCTGGATTCTGCCGACTCCAAATGAAAGTGCCTCCCGTGTCGATAACGGGTCTTCACGTCCCGGCACTTCGACCGAGCCGGCGAAATATGTGGATACCAGCCCGTGAGGCTCTTGCGCCAGGGCTTCCATCGGATTGCTGTCAACGTGTCCGTACAGTCGAAGCGCGGAATTCGCTTGAAGGCGTGACCACGTCGCGACGTACTGCATCAGCGCCGATGGGACGCCAACTGCACCACCGTACCGAAGGGCGAGTGGAATCCGCAAAATGGGGTCGTGGCCAGCCGCATCGTATTCGGCTTCAATCTCGCGAAGGCTGACGGCCTGCTGGAACGAAATCATAGAGAGAAGGTGGAGCGCTCAGGGTTCAGGGCACCGACAGCCGTCCGCGATTTCCACGTGCAGGTCGTCGAACGCAGCCTTTGCCGTCAGTTCGATGACACGAGATAGCTAACATGGGAAGCGCGGTAGAACGGACATGGCCGTCGAGAGCGTGTCTTTCGGCTCCCTCGGGTCGGTCAGCGAAACGCCATTTTAGCCTTCGCTTAACTGGTTGCCTACCGATGGCTGACGTGTTGGAACGGATGCTTTGCGGACCCGGGCATGCGCGCAGCTGTAGGGCCATGTCCGCGTTGAAGTGCCAGACGGCAAGCTCAATCCTCGTCGGATGTCGATGAGTTGTACGTCTCGACTGCCGCGTTGCGGGTTGCCAACTGCTCCATTACCGAGGCCTTGGTGATGAACCTGTCGCTCCCAGTTTCGTGGTGAAGCGTCAGTTTTCCCTGCTGGAGCAGCTTCAGTATGTGTGGGCGAGAAACGAAAAGAAGCGTCGCCGCTTCGCTGACGGATAGGGAGTCGGCAACATCTGGCCGCCAGGCTGGATGACGGCTCAACGCCTCCACGAGTATCGCCTCCACCCCGGCCAAAAGCTCACGCTGAACATCGAAAGGTAGGCTGGCTCCGACCCGCGCGAGCAGCTCACTCATACGCACGCGTGCGAGCTCAACGGCTCCGGCTATAGATGGGGGCGATTTCCCGTCTGTCGACATGTTGGCTCCTAGGCGGCGGGTCAAGATTCAGTGTAGACCGTCTGCGCGCGCCGCAACATCCGGCGAACGAACACGCCCTGAGCCCAGATGGGAGGCGTGTACCATGAGCAAGTAGAGGTGACGCTGCCACGACTATGGAGGGCGGGTTGACAGACCGACGTGTGCCTGACGATTTTCCGAGAGAGCCAGACCCTGGCGCGGTATCCGGTGGGCAACCCAAGCTCCTGGTTCGCGAGGTTGACGGTCGCTATCAAAGCGCACTCACCGACGAGGAACTTTGGGTACGCCACGACGCCTGCGAAGACCTGGCTGCCCAGCTTGCCGAGTACGCCTCACGAAACATTGAGACATCCGGTCTGACGCCTGACGTGGCGCTGAGCCGCGCCGAGAAGGGCGTGAGATTGAAGGTCGACGCCGGCGAGTGGGAGTTTTCGCAACTCGAGGTGGCTTGGGTTATGAAGCGCACGCGACAACTTCTGCCCGCGACCGACGAATAGCGCCACGCCGCGCCCCGACAACTGCTACTGCCCTACCCATACACGAGCCGCGCGAAGCTCGCCGCGTGGGTCGACTCGCACGGACAGAGCGCCGCTCTCCGAAGTCCGAATCATGGAATCGTAGCCGGTGGGTGGGAAGTGTTGCGCCCGGTTCGCTTTCGCGGCAAAGTGTCCCTCGCAAAGTTGACCCAAATTGGCAATACGGCCAAAACGAACTCTCTCTGAGCACATTCATCCGCACATGGAAACGTTGAGCCATTTTGGTATGCTCGTCAGCCCAGCTAGACGACGACTAGCGACGCAATCTCAGGATTGCGCTCGCAAAATATATGCTGACCTAGCGCTTGCAACCTGGCTCTAAGTGATTTCCCTCCGATGACATTCCGTCAACCCAAACTACTTCCTGACGAACCCGCGATTGAGGATTCGTTCGGTGCGCATGAAAGAATTGCGAACGCGCTCGCCACACTGATTGAGACGTCCGAAGGAGGGAAAAGCGTCCGCTTAGACGGCGAATGGGGAGCTGGAAAATCGACAGTAGTTCGAATCCTCAGAAAGCGTCTTTCCGGCAACAATACGCCACGTGACGAGAAAAATCCGCGGACTCGGTTGTTCGTCTACGACGCGTGGATTCATTCCGGTGATGGCTTGCGCCGCGCATTCTTCGAAAGTCTCATAAAGGACCTGCGCGCCTGCGACTGGATTCAATCGGAGTCCGACTCTGCGAAGTTCTGGAAACAAAAGCTCGCGGCTATGGCCGGCAAGAGCAAGCGCGTCACGAAGTCTACACAACCTGAAATGACGCGGAGCGCGCGAGTAGTACTAGCTCTGAGTGTCACTGGTGCGCTCTTTTCCCCGGCTATCTATAGTCTGCTTACGAAGGCTCTTCAAGGCTCACCAGCGTGGCTCCTGTGGGGACTAACAAGTTGTGGTGCGGTTGCTCTGTTCTCTATCATATTAGGAATTAGCGCACCACATGTTCACATTCTCTTGACAAAATCCACGCTGGACGAGACGACGGAGACGTTGACGGACCCTGAGCCGACGTCTATAGAGTTTCAAGACGAGTTTGAACGTCTGATGTGCGACGTTCTGAATCCACGCCTGTATCCGTTACGCAAGCTTGTTATCGTTGTTGACAACCTCGACCGCATTGAATTTGATGAAGCCAAGCAAGTCTGGATTCTCCTTCGGTCATTTCTCGATAACCCGACGTTTCGCGAAAGCGGGTGGTTTAAGCACCTTTGGTTACTCGTTCCCATTGCGAGCGAGAGCTACCTCTCGAAGCTCGCAGGCACAAGCGATGCGGATTCAGGCAAGGGGAATACCCTAGAAAAGGTCTTTCAGGTACGCGTGGCGTTGCCACTGCCGATGCTGCGCCCATGGAAAGGCTTCCTCGCCAAGAAGCTTGCAGATTGCTTTGGTGCAGACGAAGACGGAAGCCACGAGGTCATTGCACGACTGCTGCACGCGACCACAGTTGGCGGCGCGCCGACACCTAGGCGGCTAGTGGTCTTCATAAACGAGCTCGTCGCTCTTTGTACCGAACGGCAGGGCGACATGCCACTATCGACGCTGGCCGCGTATATCCTCTCTCGAGACATGGTGAGAGCACGACCGTGGCAAGTACCGGCAGAGTTGGCCAAGGTCCTCTACTCTCCGACCATGGAGCAAGACTTTGCAACTTTATACCTACATGCGGAGAAGTCGCCTGACTCTTTATATCTGTTGATTTTGCCGAATCTCCAACGGGCGCTGGAGATGGGGGAGCCTGATGAACTTCACAAAGTACTCCTTAGTAGCCCGGCGGCGCATGATGTCCTGGACCAATATCTAATTGATTACTTCTCCAGGATGTCTCAGTCACCCGAGGAGGCACAAAAGGAGCAGGCGATTTTCCTTGCTTTTCTGCGTGCTTTGGTGATGTTCACCGACCCGGCGCTTTCCGGTCATTTCTCGACGGGCTTCTTGACGCATATTCGCCCGAGAATTGACCGGGTCATGGCGTTTACAATTTCGCTCGATTTATCTAACCCCAACATAGCGGACGGAGTAGACGCCTACCTCAAACTAACCGGTGACGTTGTATTCGCTGGTGCCAAAGTGAATGGGCTTATACATGCAATCTCTGCTATTCCCGATACGAACAGTCCTATTGCTCCGGGAGCGTGGGATTTATGGACAAGGTCTCTGATTGAACTACTTTCCAACGAAAGAATTCGTACAGCTGCAAACCTTTCGGATGGTCGACGCATTTCCTTGCCCATTCCAATCGAACGGTGGGCAACTATTTGCGAAAGCATGGGGGCAAACCCCTTCGAGGCCGTCGTCCTAGATATGATTGACGTTTCTGCGAACAATGATAATCTTTCCGATTGGATTGTGGCGGAGTCGTTGCCAATGAATATAGACAATCGCGCAGGAAGGGTTCTCCGGCAGGAATTACGCGCGAGAGGCTCAGATTTTTTCCAACTTGTAACCAAGAAGATTGGCCAGGTGTTTAGAGCGCGTACCGACTTACCACGCTCTGAGGTGCTAACGTGCTTGATTTCTCTTGTGGAAGTGTCGCATGAATGTACAAGACCATTTCTGAAGGAACTTGCGAACGAAGGTATGTTCATGGTGTGGGCGAGGGAAAACCCGACAATGATGTCGTTCACCGTGGACGAGTACTTCATTCGTTTTTCGATACTTCTTATTTGGGCTCAAGACGAACTTGCACCGACTCAGCGTGACAACTTTGCGATAACCGTTGCAAACACTATTCGTAATTTGTTTAAAACTGGAGCTCCGAATGCCAAACTTGTCGTAAAGGTTAGCGGTGAACTTATTCTGCGCACGAGAATCTATGAGGTGCTGTCAAGCATCGCAACGATTGCTGCGGGGACGGACGACATACTAAGTCAGATATTGTTTGAACTATGTACTGACGCTAAGTTTCTCGACGTTGCTAGAACCGAGTTGAGCGGAGAGGGCGACGCGTCTCGGCCACAATTACTGGTCGGGAAAGGTGCGGAAATTGTTCGAAAACTGCTTTTCCAAATCACGAGACACTTAAAGAATCGCCCATCACCATCTATGGAACAGACGGCCTAGTTGTGCAGATGCGTTCCACGATGCGCGGTCTTCTGGCTCATCTCAAATCTACCGAAACAGCGAAAGCGCCTCTCTGCCCGCAATATTGGGCGGGCAGTAAACACCAGCAAGGGTGCAATCGACCGCAACTGGGTGGAATTCATCGACGCAAGCGTGCTTCGGTTCTGTGTTAGCTATTTCGTACCTCTTCGAACACGCTCGGACGACGCGTAATTCGTTCCGCGGCGTCTCCTGTGCTTTCTTCACAATTGTACGTCGGGGGCTGTCTCTGGATGCGGTCCAGGCTATCAGCCGCCGCGGACGATGTTTGCACGCAATTAGCATAGTCTCGTTTGCTCTTATAGGGCGCTTCTCCGCCACGTACTCACAACACTGGACCAGATGGGCTGTATCCAACGGAAAATCCCCCGCCAATCCTCTTGACAAGAGATAGCATTTCTGCGTAAAGTTTCATAGCGGTTCAGCCGAATCGTGGGTGAGTTGCTCCCGTCAGCGCACGCAGCGGATACCTTTCCGCCCTGGCAAAACCAGCATGTAGTCCCTCATGTCCTACCGGCTAGATTGAACTCCGGGAAAGCCGAACAACGCGTGCCGTTCATCACTGCGCTTTCCTCGACGGAGCTCAACATATGGCTGCCAATTTGTCGGCGTCCGCGCCGAAGCACGTGCCTCTTTCTCGCGAAGCTCAAGCTGCCGCACTGTGGACCTATATTCAACCGCAGGCACCGCGATTCACGCTCGGTGCTGCACACGATGTAATCTCTCGAGTCGAGCCAGCGCCAGGCGAAGACCCGAAGCCTCTTGCTAAGCGTTTGCGCGAGGCACTGCGGGCTCATGGCATTTCGCTCAAGCATACCCATGCTTTACATGCGGCCTCCCGACTGAACAATCATGTCAGTTGGCACACCAACAGCGATACTGGAAGACCGCGATTGCGGCTTTTCACGCTCGATACGGATGTCTTCGACGAGAAGGACTTTGCATCGTGGGACGCTTTGGCCAGCGAGCTGAAGGACTGGGCCGACCGCCTAGCTGCGCGGGGGCAGTTGCCATTGGGTGTGTTAAGGCTCATCTTCACCAATAACACATTGAGCGTCTCGACGCCGGTTCCCGCCACGCCTGACGACTCGCAGCAGAAACCGCAGTCCTGGCCGCTCGGTACCGTTCGTCCGACCGGAGACGACCCCGACTGGCTCGACGGTGCGTCAGCGGCGTTCGAAAAGCTGCGACGTCATATCGAAGAGGGAGGCAAGGCGGTCTTAGACGGGTACGCAGTGTTGAAACTTTGCGCCGCATCCAACGACGCAACTGGGGTGTTTGCTGCGGATACGGCTACGGTAACCGACGTGTTCAACTCCGAACTTGTGCTCATGCGAGAGGACAACGAGGACGACCCTCGAGGTGCATACGAGATTGCACGCGGCGATGAGCTCACATGCTGGCATCAGATGGAGTTATCGCTACGGGACGACCACACGAACGAACTGCCCGAAATTCGCGTCACAGTCCCGGACGAGGGAGTTGGTGCGTGGTTCGTCAACGGCATCCGGTATGTGTGGGCGCTTGAAACGTTACGCCCGCACGAGTACGTGCCCGGACGCATACACGCTGGTCTCAGCATCGCTGACTGTGAACGTTTGCTGCGGCGATACCGACTCGCGAAGCAGATTCACGGTGGAACGTTCAGGCCTCACGGGTCAACAAAGCAAGTTGATTATCTTAGCGGGCCACCAGATAACTACCGCGTGGACTTACATTTCGTCTTGCACCAACTGAAAGCCGCTGAGCTTTCGTGGGAGGCCTACTGCGACAAGTTCGGCGCCGAACCGTTGCCGATGCAGGACATCCTGCCGGTTGGCTTCGTCTTCCAAATGCTGCAAAACCTGAAGGTCGAAAAGCCGAACCACGTCTTTGCGAAACCGAATCTATCTGAGATGGCGCGCATCGACGACGATGGTCTGCTCCGAGCGCTTATGCCCCGGGTGGAGTCCGTGCGATACGTAATGCCTCGTGACCTCGATGGGGAAATTGAAGACGGAATTCGCGAGGCCATCCGAGAATTCAGCGATGGTCTCCGAGTGCAAAAGATTGCCATTGGGGGGGGCATCGCAGCAGAGCAGGAACCGCCTCACCTCGTGTATGCCTACGAAGCAGAACAGCTAAGGGCATCAATTGAGGAATTGGGCTTGACCATGTACGCGGCAGCGGTCCCTAACCTGATTTCAACAAAGGGAATCCTGCCTGACCTGCCGGATTCGTGGCCGTGGGCCCTAGGCAACGCCCTGTTCCTGCGTTTCGAGCGTCGTGGAGGTGTGCAATGAGCCCCAGCGTCGAGAAGATGCGCGAGTTGCTCGAAGCGCGAGACGTTGATGGCTTCCTTACCGCCTACCTTGAATACCGCCAAGGCCATGTCATCGAGCCCGAAGTGACCGCCCTAACACAGCGCACGCTGCCGTCGTTGCTGCGTCAAGCATTTGCCGGGGACCTCCTCGCCCCCAAGACCATCATTAAGCTTTGGCGTGTGGTTCGCGATGGTCGATTGATTCTTGTCGACGACGACCTGCTGATTGCTATCAACTTGCGTATCGACAACGCCATGCGAGAAGCAGACCCGGATGCAAAGCTCCCCGCCGCTCGCTTAATCACTTCCGAACAGCTAGGCGAATCGCAGCACCAGCGCCGCAGTCGACCAGAGGAGTTACGTGCGGCCCCGCATATCGTACAGGCAACGGTGATCAAGCGTGTCGCGATTGTCAGCACCTTCAATGTCGGCGTCTGGTCTGCCGTCGATGCCTTCGACTTCCGAAAGAATGTTTGTGCCAGCCAACAAGAACGAGAGTTCCTTCGAGCGGTTAGGCAGTATTTCCCATCCCTCCAGGCGTATCCGAATCTGCCACTGCGCAGCTTCATTGACATTGAAAGGCTGGAAGGTACAGTCCCAACACGAGCGCGAAGCTATGCATGGTCCGCCCAGGTTGATGTCTTGCTTTGCACCGCGGATGAAGACCCGGTGGTCGGCATCGAGCTGGATTCAATACATCATGACACCGATGAAGCTGCTGAACGCGACGAACTGAAAAACCTACTATTCACGCTTTCCGGGCTGCCCTTGGTGCGAATCCGCGCTGGAGACGAAAAGTCCGTGCGCGCCGAGGATTTCTATGACCTGCTGATGAGTGAATCGAAGATGCTCGATACCATTCGACCACGCAGGCTCCGCCCCCGTCGAACACACGATTTTTTGGTTCCGGATGAGGTTCACGCGTCGGCGGCAAGCATGCGATAGTGGCTCTCGCATACGCGATTCAGGCTGTTTCTGCGCTTCGTTTGCACGCGCCGCGCTAACGCTTGGCAAGCGAGCGCAGCACTCGGCGGAGCACATTTGTCTCCGGCGCTTTCAATTGTTGAGGCTGCAGCGTAGCAACCCCGTACGCTGCCAACATCGGAACGATGATGTCCGCGCAGTAGCGAATCGTACGAATCTCGCGGTCGTCGAGTTGCACCGCCCACTCGTCGTCGCGCTCGATTAGCGCCATCCTCTGTGGCGCAATGTACTCGCTTGACCATACGTCGGCCGGCATCGGCAACTTGAGCTCTTGATACAAAGCGACGCGATTCTTTCCTTCATTCGCGAGATACAAACCAAGAGGTTCGATATGCAAGCATCGAGGATGCGGGTCCAGACCTCGCGTTCCACCGACCTTGGACGACCATTCTCCTATTTCGAGGAATTGGGCGATTTGTCTCTCGCAGCACTCGAGTGCCTGTTGGCGCTCCTCGTCGTTGAGGGCTGAGGCTCGCCACCGCCCGCTTTCCCCAACTACTACTGAGGGTTCCAACCATAAGACACCTCTCTCTGTCCCTTTGCCGCTGTACTCCTTTTCGGCGACGTCAAAAAAAGGGAGAACCGCGCGAACGAAGGTCCATGGGGAGATGGTCCGCCATGTCTGGACCCATCCGCTGGGAGGCCGTGCCACGAACTCCCTGACGTCATCCGGCTTACCCGATTTGGAAAACCACGCATCTAACGCGTACTTTCGCCGCACAAGCTGTTGCGACCAAGGCGTCAAACGTGAGTGCGGTTCTGTCACAACATGACTGAGGTGTGGATTGTCGTAGCGGATGCTCATTCTGCTTTGATGTTCTAGTTGGCTTATTTCTTGGGGTGCCGTTCGCGCGGGGCCGGCGAAACAGCAAGGTAATCACTCGGCGCTGAGCTGTCCTTCCAAATTTGAAGAAGGAAAACAGACATCAAGCTATGCGCAATCATCGTCGCCGCCCGTAACGGCCCTCGGCGAAGCTAGAAGCGCCAGTCCGGAGCACAAAACACAAGCTCGGTCGGCCAGTCCACTATGAGGCGCTTGTTGTAGCTGAGTCCCGTTGGCGGTCACGAGCCCTCCTGTGTGGCGTCTCTGCCAAGAAGGGCGTGAGCTTCTGCCAACGCTTCAGCAGCTTCCAGCTTTCGCGCGCGGTATTCTGTGGCCAGCGTCGTTGTGACCTTTGCAAGGCCCTCGACGGCAATTCCTAGCGGCCCAGCAAGGGCCTCCAGCCGCTTGCGTAGCCAAGCGCGAGAGGCAGGGACAACCATTACCACGCACAACGCGGCCAGCGCGCCAAGCCAGACCTCGCGAGGAACTTTCGCCATCGCGACTCTTGCTTTGGAGTAGAGGAACTTAGCTGCGGCGGACAATGCGTTCAAGCTAACACCACCGAGCATGTAACCGCTGACTTGAAACGTCACCTGAACGGCAGCTGCGCGCGAATAAGCGCGCAAAGTTGCCATCACGGCGATGGGCGGCACACTGGTACCACCCATGCCGGCGATGTCTTTGTCAGCCGTGACGATGGTTGCATTGATTATTTGCTGTAACCGTATATATGGAACATCCTTTGGGTCTCGGTATTCGAGTTCGTCGTCGGGAACTCCACCAACATCCACCAAATTGATTCGCGCTCGCAAACATGCCCAGTGCTTAATCAGTTCTTCGGGTTTGGCGCCCTTCTCAATAATGAGTGGGATGTGCTTTTCGATTTCTCTTTCGAGGAAAGTTGGAGCCCAGGCAATCACAGTCTCGACCTCGAGAACTTCCAGGAGGTCGGAACGAACATCTGGATTCCTTCGCTTGGTCGTCGCCCAAGTAAGTTCTCTAATAACCACGTTCGCATCGAGTATCAAGTCGACCTGGAAAAGAGATGCCAGGAAAGCGAGTGGAGCACCGTCGCTATAGAGCTCTCGGAACTCCTTTAGCGCGTCGGACTGAATGTGGCTATCGCGCATGGAGCCCCCCGTGGTCTTCCCGTCGATGTTGATATATCGACCTCGCTCACTCGGCTTGTCGAGGTCGATGCTGAATACTCGACATATTAGCGGATTGGAACACCATTTCCGGCGTCCACGCGGGACACAAGCAAGAGTTGGAACTTCACGCGGATTTTTGACGGGATGGTGCTACTGGTGAGGACGCCGTGACGAGAGGGATAACGCGCCCACCATATGCGAACGCGCACTGTGGGGGCTCCACTGCACATTACGATTCCGCTGCCCGATGACTCCGACTCGTCAGGCGTCGCACGCAGTCTGGAGGACGTTATGCCCAGCACGAAGCCGGATGTCGAAGCACTGTCGGGACTACGCAGCTTTCCGGACAAGTTGTTAGCGCGTCCGCCTCTGTAGCTGCCACGATGCCCGTGAGCCAATGCGGACTATGTGTGGCGGCCTTCAGGGAATCCGAGAGTGGGACCCTCCGTTCGTTGTGACCCGCTTTGCCACCGATTTCCTCGCTGAAGCGGCCTCGCTCGGAGCGAGCCGGCAGCCTTTTCTACAGGTTGAGACAAGCGCGCGGCAACCACTTCGCCGGAGCACCGCACATGACAAGACATCTGTAAATTTATACAGTATTCTACGTTCAGCTTGTTGCCTGTGGACAGGAGCTTTCTGCGACGGTCGATGTATCGGCCAGGAAATCCGCCACAGCGAAATGACCCAGTTCGCCTTGGATGTAGGAGATTAGATGTTGCGTGTTCTAGGTGTAGTGTTGCTGGCAGTTGCTTCCGGTGCCCATGCGAGCGAACACTATCGCGAGGTGTGGAATCCACCGGAGGCTAGGCACGCGCCGCACGCCAGCCACTACGCACACCATACGCCAGCGGCACGACGATTGGCGGCAAAGCGGTCGACGAAGATGAGGCCATCCCGCGTAGCTGCCTGCGTCCCGACGCCGACCAAGCGAGGGCACGCTGGCCACTCTGTACGCATAAACGCTCGGCCACGCGTGGGGAGCCTACCGCCGTTACTAGCACCCGAGGCGACGGTGCTGCGCGTCGACTCGAATGGCGGCAGGCCAGAGGTCGTTCGGTGATGGACGCGGAAGTCTACAAAGGCTATTCGATTTGGGGGCATGCCATCCGGCAAGGCCACGAATATGCCGCTAGTGGCACCGTCACCCGAAACAGCAAGCTAGTCGAAACGTCGGGTGTGCTGGGCCACTTCGAAAGCGACGACGAGGCGCAAGCGGTTGGCCTCAACTGGTGCCGCGCTTGGGTAGACAGCCACGATTGAGACAGTAGACTTCGAAATGCGACTGCTGATTGACGTCAGTTGTTCGCAGCGGCCGGGATGGCCGGTTCGCTCGCGGACACTGACCCGCTTGCTGGTACTGCCGCGCCGACCGTTGCGGCGTTGACGTCGGATGCCGCCGCGCCTGCGGACTGCGCTTTGACCGCACGGTCATTCTCAAGTGCAGCGAGGGTCTCGAAAACCTTCTTCGCATTCGCGTCGTGCTCAGCAACGCGCTCGATGCGCTGCATGACTTGCGGAAGCCACTTCGGCTTGTACTCTGGCTTGATGGTGTCCGGGTCGTCGAAGTGGAAGTCAGTTCCGCCGCCCAGGTAGCCGAAATTGCGCTCCACCGCATCGACGAGGAACACCTTTTCGTCGTCTTTCCCCGGACACGTCTTCTTGTCCAGGATGACAGCGTGCCCCGCCGTGTGCTCGAGGTCCGGCGGAAGGATTTCGTCCTCCTGGCCACGGTGCACAGTTTCTGGCCAATCGCGCACGTACGGAACGATGAGACCGGTGTAGTGGCACTTCGAATCGGCCTTGTACCACTGCGGATGAAAGCCAACGACCTCCACGATTTCCCGCTCCTCGGGTGTTTTGTGGAGCGGGTAGGTCTGGTCGGGCCACAGGATGACGCTGCCGACGAGCGCGCCCGCGATATAGATGGCGTGCGCAGCGCCGAAAATGATGTCGAACATAGGGCGAATAATCTCGAGCGGGAATACGCAGTGTCTTCAGAACTTCGTCTGCTCGGCTTCGCACGTTCCAGTAGCCGTCCCGAAAAGCCCCTCCGAATAGGTCACAGTGCCGGCCGTGCGAGAAATCGTCACGGTGTCCCAAGTGACCTTCAGGCCGTGCATCACATACGTGTCGCCGCTTGCCTCCAACTTGCTTACTGGGAAGCGGAGGACATCACCTTCCCTTACGCCGAAGATATTTCGCATCGCTTCCTCTTGACCCGGTTTCGCATGGCCAAGAGTGACTTGTTCAATCTTGCACACAAGGATGGAGGGAGGCTGCGCAGCGCAGGCGACCGATGTCAGCACGCAGGCAGCGGCGGACAGCGCGATTTGCTTGATTAGCATTGTTGGTGGTTCCCCGGAACGCTTCTATTCGAATTTTCTAATCACCTGCGGGACGTACCCGCAGGTGCAGTAGGGCCGACACAACGGTAGTGCAGTCCGTCGCCCAGTCACCGGCATTCTAACCTACGTTTATCGTATCTACGTTTTTCGTAGAGAAACAACTGCGGAATCCTGCGATTTTCGTAGGATGGTCAAAAAGGAGCCAACTTCCGTCTTCGGACGCCGCTTGCGAGCGGCGCGGCTGCACGCCGACATTCCGCAAGACAGGCTCGGCGTTAAGATTGGCCTCGACGAAGCGACGGCAAGTGTGCGGATGAGCCGCTACGAGACAGGGGTTCACGAGCCCCCGTTCCTCATCGTGGCTAAGCTTGCGCAGGTGTTACGGGTGCCCACCGCGTACTTCTATTGCGATGACGACGACCTTGCCGACGTGGTACTCGCTTGGGGACGACTGCCCAAGTCCGAGCGCAAGCGTGTCAAACCACTGGTTATGACGCAGCTTGCCGCGAAAGATGCCGGCGAACGGTAACCTGAGCGCTTGCCTAGATGGCTACTCAAAGTCGTCGACGCGTGCGTTAGGTCAATGAAGTGCTCGACTGACGGCAGCGCCGCGAGCTTCGCCTGTCGTCACCCACATCTCTTGCCGCGTACTGAACACCGCCCATAGGCCAGGTTTGCCCGATGGCTCGCGACAAACCCTCAACCGGGCTATCGCTGTTTGCACCTGCCGGCTGATGCCCGAAGCGTCGAGTTCGTCGGTGACCTCCAGTTCCTTGTCGAACTCTGGCAAGCCGAGCGTTGTCCACTCTCCGCGCATGAAGTCGAAGACCCACTGACTGAACGAGAACGTGATGCCCTGCGCATCGTCCGGCACGTCGAATGGGACAGGCACATAGCGGAGACGAGGAGCGTTGATGCAGATTACGCTGTCAGCGTCTTGCATGGAGAACCCAAAGGCCATCATGCAGTAGAGCGTTCCGTCGACGCCCCGAGCGTGGTCCAGCAAGTCGAAGTCTTGCAATGCGATGACTTTCCAAGTGTCGCTGTCATCCGGCCCGTGATACTCGTTTCGTAAATGGGCATAGGATTCCGCAAGGACGCGGGAAACAAAGACCACCGGCCCGCACTTGTCACCCGAACCAACCCACGCCGGCTCAATGAAGAGCCCTGTGGCTAGAACCCGTTTCCGTACCACGAGCCAGAGCGACATCGGCGCGATATATTGCGTTTTCACGTCGGTGACCGTCATCTAGCGGCGTACCAGTAGGTAAGTGATGAAAGTACCGATGAGCACGACCCCAGCACCATAAAACACCGGCAGATTTCTCAGAGCGTCGAGCTTGGATACGGGAGGCTTGTTCTCGCCGTCGAGGTCCCAGTAGTCGATGCCCGGGTCGCCCGTGAGATTGATGATAATCAGGACGGCGGCGCTGACGAAGAGCACGAAAAGAATGATGAATATTGGCGTCGACATTTTGAGGCGTTCCGCTTAGTCGTTCATCCAGTGCATGAAAACAGGCAGCTCTTCCTGGTACATGTCGTTTCCGACTTCGGCTGCCATTCCTCCGAGATTACTCCCGATGAACACCAGCGCGATAGCGCACGCGGGCTCCGCGGGGCCGCAGACGAACGAAACAGCGAGCCCCGCGAGGCTTCCACCAATCATGCCGCCTGCGATGATGCTTCCCTGCCGGGCAGCCTCTTTCACTTTGTCCTTGGCGCCAACGACCTCGCCGGTCGCGATGATAGCCGTGACTATGATGGCGACTCGGGCGCTGACTTGCAGCCGGCGGACCTTGGTTGAGACATCGACATTCGCGCCACCGGCTTTCTTCAGCACGGTGTAGTAGACAGCGTTACGCTCTTCGGTCGTGAGGGCGTCGAAGTTCTTGCCGAATTGGGCCTGAGCGTACTTGTTCAGGTAGTAGTCGAATCCGCGAGATTTGAGCTTCAGTGCTTCTGCCTGCGCGACTCCGACGGCGGACGTGTACTTTCGATACTCGACGAAAAGCTTGTCGCGCAGTTGGCTGCAATATTCGGCACCTTCTTTGACGGTGATGTCGCCGTTGCCAACCTCCTGCCTCACTTGGTCGGAGATTTCCCTGATGTGCTTGCTATATTGCTGGCGAACGTTGTCATCGCTGATTGCATTGACGGCGAACGTCGTCGCGATTGCTTCGTAGTCCGCGATGGCCGCTTCCAGGAGCCCACTCTTGATGTCATGGACCTGCTGGGTATTGAACGAGCCGCTGGCGACCGTGTTCTTGTTTGCTGTCGTATCCGCCATGCTCACCCCACCATCGCCATCAGAATGTTGCCCATCACCGACTGACTGCTCGTCTGACCGCCGTCGAGCACGACATCGACCCTCTGGCATGCCGATGCGTTCGGTCGGTCGAAATGTACTCGACTGTCGGCGTCGAAGACCCCGTGTTCAACGGAGCCATCGGCGAAGTGCGCGCGGCAGCGCAGGCCCTCGCAACTGCCAGCATCTTTGAGCGCGAATCGAATCCAGTGCTCGCTTGAGGCTTCGTCGGCCAGATAGTTGCCTGTCGGCCCGTAGCCCATGCTCGCCAGTTGGTGGCTTTCGAAGCTCTCGTACATATCGGACTGAGAGGGAAGCATTACCGGCGGCGGACTACACTTGCATACGCAGATGTCTCCGTCGAGAGCGGGCTCTTTGCCCATCATCGTCCCGGGCCAGCGAGGGCCCTTTGCGACAATGTGGCCCGCCGATTTGCAGGCTGGACAAGCAACCTGCGCACCGATGAAAGTGAGTTCGGTGCCGTAGTGGGTGGTGTGCGGTATGCCCTCGGTTACAGTCCCGCCAGCGGACGATTTATCGCCGATTTTTAGATAGCTACGCCTCATTTTTCTAACGCCCTCGGTAGTTTCTTGTATTGAGGGGCGAATAGATAGCACAGGCGTCACGCGACTTGCAAGAAAGTGACCCAAATCGGTTGAACGAAGAGCAGACAGGAAGGTCTGGTCGCAACGGTGATGCGAACCCTGTAGTACAACCTGCGGGCCAGTAGCGGCCAGCGCCGCTTAGTAATACCGAGCATCTCATAAAAGAGTGCGCCGGCCGCGCCTCCCGGCCCAACGGTATCCGTCTCAAAAACAAAGGCGCGCGCGACCTTGTGCTGGCTCGGGTCTCCATACCACCGGGGTTGCGCTGGCGGCATCCGATGCATCAACCGGCGCCGTGCTTTCAAGGCATCACCAGTCCGGTTGCCATGGATATGCGGCGGGAGTTCGACATTCGCACAATGCGACGAAGCCCTTCGTCGGCGCGCTCAATCGCAGCGAGCGTCCCATTCTGAACGAACGACGCGAATCTTTGTGCCGTCTTCGGCGAATTCGTAGCGCGCCACTCGGCTGCATGCGGGCGTTCGTGGGTCCATAAGCTTTTCCAGAGCGCGAACGAGACTGGCTCTGAAATTTCGCATGTGGGACGTGTAACCGGAGAGGAGATATAGCCGCTCGACGGGCAGCCACATGGCGCCAGCATGGCCCGCATAGAAGCTTGCGAGCCAGCCCTTCAGTCCGTCGAAGCGAACAGCTGCGTTGTCCACGGCCGTCCAAGTGCCTGGCCCGAAGAGTTCCGCAACAGATGTCGTTACCCGCAGAACTAGCGCATCGCTGCCTTTAAAATCCTCACCCAGTCCGCCGTCCTCGAACGTCACGGACAGCAGCTTGGGTACCTCGATGTTCATGCGGTTATAACGCAGACGCATCTGGGCAAAGCTCAGGCGCAGAAGACTTGCTCGAACGGCCCTATGCGCTTTCACGCTATATTCATTTCCCATGCGACGCACGAACTCGTAAAACGTGGTTCGTACATGACGGAGACTCTCTTCGGGGCAGAGTGGCGCTTCGCGGTAATAGTCGAGGCAGGTCGCATAGGCGAGTCTGTCGAATTGGCAAAGCTCGTATCCGCTGAAGGTCAGCGTCATGTTCCGGAGCGATGCAATTTCCTTCCCGGCCACGAGCAAGGTCGAGTCGCCCGACAGTACGCTCGCGTTGTCTGCTTGGACGCTTCGGCCTGCGGAAAACAAGGCGGAACGGAGGAACGCATTCGGCAGAGCCTGTGCCATCACCGACCAACTCGGCAGGTACACATCCGAGCCCCTTCGGATGGCTTGCCGACGCCTTGAATTTTGAACCTCGCCAGCGGTGGCATTCGAGGGAAGCTCTGCGATTGCCGGCTCCGCGTGCGCACTCTTCGCGCGACGTTCGAGATTGTCGGCAAAGCGGCCGATTTGCTCGGCGGCGTCGAGCACAGCCGTTTGTCGGTCTGGAGCGGTGGTGAGAGCCGCCTTTGCCGTGCGGCTCGCGAGGTCGCGAAGCTCTGTGGCTTTACGCTCAAGCCTAGCAGGCGCTTGCTGTTTACCCATTGTGTCGCTCCTCGCGCCGGCGGGGAAATTCCGGCGTTGTCCGCGATACTGCAGCGCCAACGAGGCGGATATTCGAACAATCTGGAGCGTGACAGGTGTGGGTGGCCTCCGCAGCGGCCCGGATTTTGACGGCAGTGCGAGTCGGTGTTGCTGGCTTGCTCATGAGGAACACATGCGCGTTGAAGATGCATGTGTATATGCCGAAACGATGGTCGCGAAGGCATGCGGAACGGACGGCGGCGGCATATCGGAAAATTTCGGTCGGCGGTAAGTGCAAATTTCAGCGCTGGTCGTGGATTGGCGCAGCTTGTACTCTGCATCGGCTCCGCTTGTACTGTGCATCGCGCAGACTTGTACCCTGCATCGCGTCGGCTTGTACTCCACATCGCCCTTGGGGCCAGGACGCAAAAAACGGACAGCGGCAGCGGGAATTATTGGGGGCGGGCAGCGTCCCATAGTATTTTTAGACTTGGTAACCCGGATAGCCGGGGCCAGGCGGCCCTACGCTGGCGAACACCTATGCGGGCTAACTTCAGCTCCACGTGCGCGCGCAGACGACACCACGCCGTCGGTCTTGTTCGCGCACGAGAGGTGCCAGCGAATCGACGAGGGAAAACGCGCCGCGATTTTGTTCTTTCGAGAAATGTCGCCTGCAGCCGCCGAACCTGGTCAGCAGGCCGTTAGCGGCGGAGCTGTTTTAGCTAGCGACCTGTTGAGACGAACATCGACTTTATCGCCGACAACCTGCTAACCAGGGCGGGTTGCATTCTTTCTCACCGCGGGGAGGCAATCTCTCACTCCCGAACGACATGAGTCACTGACATGCCATACGAATACCAAGATTTCGCGCGCGAGCGTCTGTACGAGGAAGTGTGGTCAGAGGCCGTCAGCAAAGTGGCGAAGAAATATCAAATCTCTGACGTTGGGCTTCGAAAGATATGCATCAACCTGAACATACCCCTTCCGCCCGCGGGCTACTGGGCAAAAGTGTCGGCGGGGAAGGCTGTTAAAAGGCCAGCCTTGGCGCCGACCAAGGGGCCGACAAGCTATCGGCGCTCGGTCTACAAAGACCCGCAAGACGAAGAGCTTTCGATGCGCACTCAAGTCAAAATCGACGAGGACGCCGGTCACGCACCAGAAGTGCCTGCGGTCGCGTTGCGCACCGCCATCGACGAATGCCTGCCGCTCGTAAAACGAATGGCGAAAAAGCTTGATGGTAAGCATCGCGATTCGCGCGCTTGGCCGTATTGCGATGGGGCCGGGGTGATGCGCATCTATGTATCGCAGGAGAACTCGTTGCGAGCCCTGCTGGTACTGAATCAACTACTCGAGACGCTGACGGCGACAGGTTACTCGATTTCTTCCAAGGAGGACGGCCCCGCGTACGTGTCCATACTCGACGCCAAGCTGACCTTTCGCATCAAGGAACGCAGCCGCCAACAGAGTGTGCCGTTGACGCGGGAGCAACAGGCCGAAAACCAGCGAGCTGGATTCAACAAGCACCGCCCTGGGTCTGCATTTCATCCGACGGGCGAACTCGAAATGTCGGCATTCACTGTCGGGAGCAGTTACGCCACAGCGAGCACATCGGATACGCGGAGCCTTTCAGTCGAGAAGAAGATTCAGGCGTTCGTAGGTCGCCTTCGGCACTTGGTTATTCGGAATGCGGTAGATGCGGAGATGGCGGCCGAACGTCGGGCGGTAGCGGCGGCAGAGCAGGCTGAGCGAGAGAGGCTTCGAGAGATTCAACGAGTCGCACTCGACCACTTGAAGCGCGTCGAGGAGTGGGCGTCGAAACTTGAGCGAGCGAACCGCCTGCGGGCACTGGCTACGGAGTTCGAATCGAAACAACTCACGGCGTCGGACGGCGTCGTCGATGCCGCATGGATACGACGAGCTGCAGATTGGTTAGACCCCACTGTCGAATGCCGTTGGGGCGACGTGGACGATGCTCCCGCCCGGTACGGCGGCTTCGAATAGGTCGCGAATCGGCCGATGTGCAGCGCTTGAAGCGATGCTTCGCCGGCGTTACGCCGGCAGACTCTGTATCCGCTCGCTCCCCGCACCCGTCAATTGAGTTTCGACACCAGAGGCTAATATCGCCTTCGACGTCGAGGCGCAACGTTTTGCCAGCAAAAACGCCGATATTTCTAAGGCAATGGCATTATGGTACTTCGCACTGGACAGGGCAACGATGTGCTTCAGCATTGTCGAAGGGTCGGAATTGGACTCCGGAGCGGGTACACTCAATAAAAGCCGATAGTGGTGACATTTAGCGATAGCTGGCGGGCAAGGTGCGGCATAATCTCAAACATGTCGTACACGCGGATTCGAAAAATTACGGGCCGTAAGGTGGGAGACCATGGCAGCAGGCGTAAAACCGGGTATCACTGAAGAATACTGGGGCATCATGAGTGAGGACCGAAAGCTTTGCTGGGAGCTCTTCACGCGAGCATTGGCAATCGCGGCCGCCTGGTTCGTCGCAAAGACGGGCGTAATGGTCGTCGATTGCATTATCGGTGTGCTCACCGCCTATACACCTCTCCTCGTTATCCGGAGCCAGCGCTCTTTCCGGAAGTACAGCAAGGCTGGCCGGAGGCGTCTTGCTGGGGCCGTGGTCTTTCTTGGCAGCACCGGGGCGGCAGTTCTCGGACTGCTCTACTTCGGCATAGCGTTCCTGAGCGCCGTATTCCAAACCTACGCGACGGAAATCGCTCCGCTCAAACATCACCCTGACTCATTCGGGGGCATTTTCATGCTGGGCGCATTTCTTATCGCTGGCCCCATCGCCGGAGTGAAAGTTTGGCGCGACCTTAAATTGAGTGAAATCATCTTCGCTTTGCCCAAGCTCTTGCTGAAGCGGCTGTTGCTTCAACGGAAGTACGTTGCGGATGCGTTCCACGCCTTCGCGCATTTTGAACTGACCGTCCAAGGGCTCGCCTTTGTCTACGCGTCCGTATGCGCGCAAATCGTCAAGGTGTACTTGAATCTCTTCTAATTCCGGGGCGCAGTACGAGACCAGACCAATGGATGAAATAACAAGACAGTATAGGGACGCGCTTAGGCTGCTTTTCATTCTTGCCAGGGCAGGGGACGAGCCGACGGGGAATCTACCGGTGACAGAGGCCGTGCGCGTCGTGTGGTCGGAGAAGAAGCTTCAAAAGATGGATTTCTGGGTACGAAACCCGGACCACTTCGCTTATGCGTTGCTTGAGGCACATAGCGAAGATGGCACTTACGGCTATTTTTCGATTGCCGCGTCGATTGGGGACTCGGAAGAACCCGAGATTCGGAGAGACGCGATGCTTAAATACCTCTACGGTGCCTACGAGCCGCTTGACACAGCACTCGCCCCTCTCGTGAGCTTTGGCCTGGCCCGCATGGTTCGCGATAAAGAATCCCGGCAACGGATGTACTTCCTTTTGCCTGCGGGGCTCGCAGTTGCGGATAAGATTGCCAAGGAACTCCCAGAAGCCCGTTGGTATGAAGACCGCACAACGCTGATTGGTGCATTCTGCAAGGGTAAGTCTGGTGACGAGCTCGCGCGGTGGCAATACCGAAATCCTAGCTACTCTGGCGCGAAGCACCTCGAACCCATTGGTTCTATCGCGGAGGAAGTGCGCAGACGTATCGACGAACTAGCGGCACAGGGTGCGTGAACATATGAACATTAATAGAGCGTTTTCTCCTCTGAAGCAGGCCGTCGCTGAAAAAGCGAAGATTTCGTTAGCTACTGTCGATAGCATCTTCGCGACAGCGAACATCACGGAAGAGGTAGGCACACGGCAAGCGGAACATCTCACGTTTCGTCGTCTCACATTCAGCGGTGTCAAGCGAGCAACCAACGCAGGCGACGGGCCATTCAGATTCGAGTGGGTAGGCCTTGACTCGGGCCTTTGGCTGGTTCTTAGCGATGACCTGAATCAGGTCGGCAAGTCAACTATCCTAGAAGTAATGCTGTGGGCGTTGCGTGGTCGCGCGCGGGGCCTACGCCCGGAAGTCCGAGCATGGATTGAGCGCGTTGAGTTGGAATTCTCTATTGGCCTAGACCGCTATCTTGTTCAGTTCGATGAAAGGGAAAGCGGTCCAGTCGGCGAGTTGCTGCGTGTGTCGCCTGGCCCGGCGCAGATTCTCTCCACGTTCGAGGGGAATGAACCGTTCGAGCATGCGATGGGCGAATTGATGATGAAGCGATTCGCGCTTCAAGCAATTCCCATCGTGAACCGGCAAGCTGACGTCGCTGAGCAGATTCATCACACCTGGACACTCTACGCGGCTTCCATGTTCATTGAAGGCGCCAACAAGGCGATTCTGGGCGATGTCGTGGTCGGGGCATTGTGGTGGCGGATGCTGCATCTTTTTGTGGGGATGCCGTATTCGGGCGCTCACATGTCACTCCGGAGTGCGGTGACACTGACTGCTCTGCGGCTCGAAAAGCTACAGGGACGTCCTGCTGGCGTTACCTCTCTTCGGGACGAGCTTTCAAAGCTCGATGCTCGCATCAGCGAGTTGACGGATAGGCTGAACGCATCAACGGTTGTTACTCCTCACGGAGCTGATGTTCAGGAGCTACTGCGAGCCTACACGCGCGAGGCCGTCGCGCTCTCAAAATTGGAGCACTCCGTAGCAGATGCTGAACATCGGCTGTCTGTTGCCACCCGGCATGCGAATGAAGCACGCTCGGAGTTGCGGCGCTTGCAGGATGGCGCAGCAGCCAAGCGGGTATTCGCTGGCCTGAATCCCGTTTGCTGTCCACGCTGCGCCAAGCCGTTCCCGAGTGAGCGCATGGAGGTCGAAAGCTCGGGTGGGAACTGTGCTGTGTGTGATAGAGATACGCTTACGGACGACCACGAGGCGATGGAGGCAGCACTTGCGGAAACGCAGGCGCGCATTGACGACGCTGCTGCTGAAAAGGATGAGGCCACCGAGCAACTGAGGCAATGCAGGACGAATCGCGATTCAGCACAGTCTACAGTCGATTTGCTGGCAACAGGCATCCGTGACGTAGAGCAGAATCTCAGCGCATACCAGGCGCAGATGGAGATGCGTCTCGAGCTTGAGCGTGCGCATGGCGCGCATGAACAACTCAAGGAACTGGAGAGCGAGCAGCGTGTGTCGGAGCCAGCGGAGGAGCTTGCAGAACAACTGCGGATTTTGCAAATAGCAGAAAGTGTGGCAGAGGAACGACTCAAAGCGAGCGGCGCAGACCTGCTTGAGCAATTGGAAACCGAGCTGGTATCTGTTGCGACACGAGTCGGCTTCCGTGGACTGGAGAGCGTGGCTATACGTGGAAACGGTATAACGCTCAAGGTGTCCGGTACCGAGAGCAGTTTCGGCAAGCAGACCGCCGGCCAGAGATTGCGCTTGCGCATCTCGTTAGTCATTGCAATGATGAAGTTGGCGGGAAGGAGTGGGCGTGGGCATCATCCAGGGCTTTTGTTCATTGACTCGCCAGGCTCTGAAGAACTCAGCGAAAGTGATTTGGGTGCGATGATGGGCGAAATTCGCGCACTGTGCGCCGAGACCAACAATCTGCAAATTTTTGTGTCGTCTGCACGTGGCCGCAGTCTCGCCGGTGTAGTGGACACCGATAGACAGGTCTGGCCGACGCCGAGCGGAGCTATGTTCTGATTGAGCATCCACGCAACTAACCATGAATATCGACGAGTTCACCGCCGTATTGTCCCGCGAGGAATCGCCCAGTTCGCATGAACTCGGCGGGCCCCAAGCCATACTTGCGTTGGCATCGGAATTCGTGGACAGCGTGTATGCGGACAGGATGGCCGACGTGCTGTCGCAAATGGGTTCTGACGCGCAGAGCGACTATCTTCGCTTCGCCGTGGGAGTGCTGCGTAGCAACCCTTATCCACTTGTCGTCGCCGCCGTCGGTGAGCATCTGGCGGGTTCGAACATCTCCAAGAGTGAGGCGATGTTGGCGCAAGACGTGCTTCTACTGCGAGCGCGCACAACCAATACGCATCTCGACAACGAAATGGCCTCCGAGTGTCTGTCGGGTGCATTCTTGCTCGCATGCGAGTTGAAGGCGTCGAAGTCTGCCGTGATTGCGGCGCTCGAGCGCATAGAGCCCGGCGACAATTCTTTACTAGTTCGCAGAGCTGCGCTGCTTGCGGGACTCGCATGGTTTTGGGAGAACTCGCGGGACATCGAAGGAGCTCTTGCGAGACTGGCAGAGGATGAGGACGCGGGAGAGCAGGCGGCGTTCGAGCTAGGTATGATTCAGGTCGACTGCGCTCTGAGTAGCCTCGATAAGGAGTCGCTCTTCGTGCGCCTGGGAGGCGCATTGCGGTGGTTCGAGACCGCCGAAAATATTGACCCCGGCATGCTTGAAGCGACCGCATTTCGCGGCACGCTGCGAGCGTTGATGTTGTTTTGCGACGGGGCGTCGACGTCGGAAGTTGAAGCGCAACTGACGCAGGCGTGTGAGGCTGCAGGCGAGCGATACCATGACCTCGACACCTTTTCGGTGCGCAAGTGGCTTAGGCGGCGACTTGATGCGCAGATGACATGGTACAAGCTGTCGTGTGCATTGCAGGGACTCACCGACCACATGTCGGAGAGGAGTTGGCTGCGTGCATTACCGGTGCTACAGCAAATTGCCGACCTGCGCAGCACTCTGGTCAGCCTCGCGACAGATTCAGGTGATACCTTACGGGAAGCAGTTACGAGGCGATTGGCATCTGGATTCGTGGCTCGAGAAGGTCTGCGGGCTCATCTGCAGGATTGGGCTGCAGATGTGGATACCGATGACTACTCTCGGCAGCACGCGCTTGCCATGTTAGCTGCGGTCGAGGCTGCGAGGTCCGACCAGGGAAAAGCCGCGCCGCTGGCGAGCGAAGATGGTCTCGTCAGCGGCGCTAGACCAGACGATGAAATTCTCGGGCACGCCGGCGTCTTGCTCACCGCGCAGACGGCAGCGCCGCTCTCTGAACAGCAGGAAAAGTGCTTCGCGCAAATCACCTCGGCACTTCGCTCGCACGACGACTACACAGGGAGCGTTCGTCGAGATGTCGACGTCTTCGTCATTTTCCTTGTCCGCTTTCTCTCGCATTGCCTTGACGTTGGCTATGAAATGGGAAAGACGTCCTTTTCATTCCTGTTTCAACAGGCTGGCGCCAAGCCACTAGAACAGCAACTGCAGGAGGCAATGTTCACTTGGCTGCATCTCCTAGCCTGGGGCTTCAAAAATCACCAAGTCAGACGGGAGGTGCCGGATGTCGCTTCGGGGCGAGCTGATTTGGCCATCACGACCGAAGCGTGGACGATGTATGCGGAACTTAAGCGAGAGATGACTGACGCGTCGCGGGCGGGCCTCACGAAGTACCTTGGGCAAGCGTCGACCTACCAACTAACTGGACCACGCATTGGCTTTCTGGTCGTACTGGACCTCTGCTCGCAGAGGGATTGGACATTAACGCTTCTAGACAACTGCTGGGTGGAGTCCGTACAGACAGCGGAAGATTCGAGTCCGCGAATGGTCGTGGTTTTTCGCATTCCAGGGGGACGACCAGTACCGTCCGACGTTGTCACCCCCCCGAGCAATACCCGTGCAAAGCGTGGTGACTCGAAGCCCAAAAAAACGAAGCCCGAAGCGAATCTTGGGAAGGTCGCCTCATGGCGGAAGGGGACAACTCCGCGAGCGTAGGCCGCGGAGGGCTGGATGCTGCATATTTTCCCAAATCGGAACGCCGCCCGTTGCGAGCGCCTAGAGATGAGCGATGGCGATGGGTGGCGATTCATTGAGAAGGTGTTCGGTGACCAGATGACCGCCTCGCAAGACAAACAATCTCATCTTTTGCTTCCCAAATTCTCACCGGATACTTCCCACCGCCCGCAGAGGCTTGTCCGGCCGGGTGTAAAATCTCAACTTTTGCGTACTGCTACAAGCTGCTCAACAGAAATTTCGACTGACTGCCGTAAGCTCACCAAGCATGTGCGACATATCGACAAGCCGTTGGGCGACCAGGTGTCGGACCTCGCCCTCGCATTGCCACGTTCCGTACACCGCACGCAGTGATGCGCCCAGCGCTTCCTGCCGAAACTTCTCCTGCAGCGAAGGCCAGATGATGACATTGGCGTTGCCCGTCTCATCCTCGATGGTAACGAAAATCACGCTCTTTGCGGTCCCCGGTCGCTGACGTACCGTGACTAACCCACAACCACGCGCGAGTCCGCCGCTCCGATTTCATAGCCGTAAGCCTCGGCCACGGAATCTGCTCACACAGCGCCGGGCGCCGAACTGGCAAGTTCGCGATGTGCCTCCCGCAGTTTCGCCGAACTTTCAGCGCCAATACATTGAGTCAATGCGTCGTCAGGCATGGCAAATACCGCCTCCGAATCAAGCGCGTCACACTCAATCAATGCGAGACGCTGGCCGCGATTCAGCTCTATCGGTAGGTTGAGCAAAGGAAGGCTCCGTGTTGGGAGACCAAACTCTAGGCGAGGAATCAGCTCTTCAACTGACGCCAGCAGTTCAGGATTGTCGAGAAGCAGTGCTGTAAGCACGCCGCGGGCGGAACGCAGATGATAGCGAGTCGTGTCTGCGATGTTCATGATGTCACCATAGTTGACGGCCGCCCAGAATTGGTTCGTCGTGTAACGGCGCTCAATTTCATCAACTGCGACGCCCTCAATCCAATCGGAGATAATGCACGCTCTTTTGCATCGCTTCCACATCTGATGTTGGTCGGCACCAAACCTTTGCAGAAGTTGTGCGGCACGCAAGCCGAACCGTTGCGTAGTTTGGCTCACTCGAACTGCCTCAGTGGTGCCGCGTTTCAAGGTGGGAGCATTTACGTCGTCCATTTCCTCCAAGACTTGAAGCAGGCACAGGACGTAGACTGATGACGTAGTCGCCCAGTCCACTCCCCTCACAAGCTCAACGAGGCGCAGCCCAGACTCAAATGACAGCGATGATGCCCCCACTGCCTGGCCAAGGAGGGTGAGATGAATCACTCCGCTTTCGTCCTCCGCCAGATTGGCTTGCAGTAGCCGGGAGATGAGCTCCGAAATCTGCTCCTCAACCCAGGGCACCCATGCCGGATTCGCTCGCGACGCAGCATATCCGCCGAACGTATTGACGAGCAGGCCCGGAATCTCAGCCGTCGTCACCCCACGAACCTGACTGAGAATGCGCAGAAGCCAGGTCGCTAGCTTCTCATTCTTGAACGACGAAGCCACATCTTCTGGTCGGCCCTGGACATAGCGGGCAAAGAGTTGGGCTCGCTCGATAGGATTGTCAGCAAGCATTATGGCCTTTCCTGTCTCGTTGAATCCCAGGCGACCGGCTCGACCAGCCATGTTCTTATATTCAGCGATGGTGAACGGCCGGCCGTCTTCGCCGAGGAATTCCTTCTCGGCAAGGATGACTGTCGAGGCCGGCGTGTTAATGCCAGCAGCCAGTGTCGTCGTCGATGCGAGCGCGTGAATCCCACCATCTGCGCTACGGAACCCCCGCTCGACGGCTTCCCTCTCGGTTCTCGTCAGATTTGCGCTGTGGAAAGCAGTGCCGCCCTCCAAGCAAAAGCGCAAATCGTGGGATGCAGAACTCAACCCGTGTTCTGGCAAGGCTCCAAGCGCTGCAGTTGCCCGACCAAGACCGAGTTCCCTCGCGAGATACTTGGCACAACCTTGTGCTTTTCCTCGCGAGTTCCTGAAGACAATTAGCTTCTCCCCGCGAGATACGAGCTTTTGTGCTAATGGGACAACCACGTCCTGCGAAGATTGCTCCTTCGTTCGTTGGACTATGGCGTGTCGTGGCAACATTTCTTCGGTCTTGACGGCCCCGTCGGCGTCCCGGTATTGAAGCGTCCCGTTGCGGTCGAGAACCCCCTCAATCAGCGGTACTGGACGCTCCCTGGAGAGAAGGACGGGAACGTCCAGCCATTGGTTGAAGCCGTTTAGTTCGCCCAGGACAGCCGACAGCAAGACAAGCTGCGGAGATACGCCACGTTCTTTAGCGCGAACAAGCATAGCCAGTATCAGCTCGACCGTGATGCCGCGCCGTGGGTCTGTAATGAACTGCCCCTCATCGACTACGACGACGCCCAGACGACTTAATAGATGCGGCGAGCCAAGTGCAACACTGAGGAACATCTCGTAGGTAAAAAAGGCGAGGTCGTATCTACTCGTGAGGATGGAGCCGACCGAGTCAGACGCATCGCCAGAACAACGGACCACGCGCAGGCCGGCCTCCCCATATCTGGCAGTGAATTCCTCGAATTTTTCATTGACGATGGCGCGGTAAGGCAGCAGGAATACTGCCTTCTGGCCCGCGACGACCGATTGGATGGCGGCGAGCTCACCAACCATGGTCTTTCCCGAACTGGTCGGCGCGACGACCATAAGTGAGCGGGCAGCGAGGACGGCGTACTCATTGACGGCTCGCATCTGCAGCGTGTTCAAACCATGTGGAAAGCGTGCCACCCACTGCTCAACGATTTCGTCTGGGAAGCCGTGCGGGAGCAGGTCCGAGAACGGCCCATTGACATGAACGACGTTCGTCGAAGGGAAGTTGGCATTGAAATTGGCTCCGCGCTTAAGCCTCGGGAAGACCAACCCTCCCTCTACATGCCCCAGGAACACGGGCGTTTGTGTATAGCCAAGCCTCTCGCCGGCCACGCGGGTAAGTTGGATAATGTCGTCCGCGATTGCGGGAAAACTAACTGTCTCCGCCATTCCATCGGCCATCGCTTGAATCAACGCGGCCGTCAGCAAACCGTGACCAGTCCCAGGCTGTTCCCAAGCCGATTGGGTCGCCGTGCATGCTGCTAGAAGCACTCGCCCGTCGCCCGCTACATTTTCCAGCGAGAAAGCACTACGTGGTGTGGCATTGACCTCAAGCACTCGCGCCGGGGCATGCCCGCTAAAACACGAATCGAGAACAAACAGAACGGCCCTAGCCTTGGTCATCCTGAACGCGTCGGCAAGGGTTGTCATCGGCAAGGTCGTGCCGGAAAGGTCCGTGCTAACCGTGTCGTAGAATACGAGACAGCCATCCGGCGTGCCATGCCCGGCAAAACTGAGAATGACGACGTCTTCGTCGGACGCTATATCTAACGCCTCCAGGATGGCTCGAGACGTGACCTCCTTTGTAGCGACTTCATCGACGAGCAGCGTAGAGCTGAGGTCGGGAAACGTGTCAGAAAACAGTGACCATAGTGCCAAGGCATCGCGCTTTGCGCCTGGTAGCTCGTTGACGGTCTGGTCGAGCTGCTTGTTGACTCCGACAAATACGGCTTTGTAAGCCATGGCATCTCCACGCTAAAGCGCGATTTCCACGATTACTCGAATGTTTGCCACTGGAATCAGCATACTCGGTCTCGGCAAGAGGGTATCAAACCAGCCACCTAGCAACCCGAAACTCCAGACCGTTGTATTATAATTGCGGTGCGAAGGATTGCCTCAGCATAAATATAGACGGGGAAGGTGTTTTTTGAGATGAACGCAGAGCACAAGACTGTCGATAGCGCTGGTGAGCCCTTGCTAACCAGCGGCAACGGCGACTACAAAGAAAAGTGGACCCACATCCGACAGCACATCGAAATCCGGCGGACGAACGACTATTGCGTCGGCCTCGACGAAAAGCTGAAGATTGACTGGGGCACCACTGCGGAGTACGACCGGGTTGAGCTTGCCAACGATGAAGCGGTACGAAAGCAGCGCTCGGCAATTCTCGCAGATATCGCTGTCGAGGAAGCGAGTCCCCGTGACGACCTCGACAAAGACGTAGTTATTCGATACAAAACGCTTCTGGGCGAGGCTTGCGTTCTCTGCTTTGAGGGAGAGTTCGAAGGGGCTCAAAGAACGCTTGAAAGCGCAAAGAAATACATGGCTTCGCGGAGCGAAGAGCGTTCGCGTCAATGGTATGTCGAGGCCAGCGCCACAGCCACCATCCCGTTCCTCGCAGTCTTTGCTGCAATTTGGTGCTCCCGCCAATCGACTAGCGCTTTTCTCGGCGTCAACGCATTTTGGCTGCTGCTTTCAGGCTGCGGGGGAGCTATCGGCGCACTGCTTTCTGTTATCGCCCGAAGCGGAAAGCTCAAGTTCGATGTCGGTGCCGGGCAACGGCTGCACTACCTCGAGGGCTCATCGCGAATTGTCGCGGGTGCAATATCCGGGCTGGTCGCCGCGCTGGCAGTTCGGTCGGACCTGGTGTTCGGTGCTTTCGCCCGCGACCACTTATCGTTGGTAACGATGCTCGCTGCCATAGCAGCTGGCAGAGGTGAGCGCCTAGCAACGTCGATTATCTCGAAGTTCGACGAGAAAACGGAGTCAATGAAATCCGAAGGCCAAACAGGAGGATGAAGACGGTATGGTAGCTAGAAAAGCACTGATTATTGGATGCCCCGACAAAGACATTCCGGGCGTGCTAGTCGATATGGAAAATTATCGCCGCTTTTTCCAGAGCTCATCAGGTGGTGCGTGGTATTCGAACGAAATTGAGGTGCTCAAATCACCATCGACTGCGTCGCTTCAATCGGCGGTGCGTCGACTTCAGAATGCAGACTATTCGATAGTGGTATTCGCCGGACATGGCGGATATTCGAACGCGAAGCAAACCACCCTGCTGCAACTATCACCCGGCGTTAGCATCGAAGAGCATGAGCTAAAGGACGGCGCACCCCGACATACCGTCATCATAGACGCATGCCGAGTTCATCTTGATAAGCCCGTCATGGAGGAATATCGCGCGAAAGCCATGGCGTTTGATAGCGCCGACAACCCCGCACGCAGCCGGATGCTTTTCGACAACCATATCCGGGCGTGTGCACCGGGGCTCGCGGTCATGCATAGCTGCTCAATTGGGGAAGGTGCCCAAGAGACTACCGATTCCGGTGGCCTGTACTCGTCGATTCTGATTCGCGTTGGCGAGAATCGACGAGCCGGGACGGGTCAAGTTTTGACCATCAGTGAGGCGCATGCAGATGCAACTGCCCTTGTTCGTCGAGAGACGCGGGACAGGCAAATTCCAAGAGGAATGTTCCCTCGCACGCTTCCACGATTCCCCTTTGCAGTCGACGCCTAAATGCCATAGGCGACCGAACACGCCAGCGCACCAAGCTACACGTTGCGCGCCTACGGGTATAGCTTTGCACGCAGCCGTCCCTTCGGCTCGAAAGCTGACTTCCCCCAACGAGAGGCGCCTCGTCGGAGGAGTGATATAAATGTCGGCACTACTCTCAAGTTAAAGAGTAACGCCGCCATGTTTCATAAGATATCTCTGCTTGTAGGGCAGTAGGCGCAGAGTCTTTTGCTTAAGGCAGAGTACCCGTACCACTTCATGCTACGCCGCACAGTGAATGACGAAGATAGACATCGCAAAATGCGTCTCCCTTGCCGAATTCAACCGCGTGTGCGAAGACCTTCGCGAACGCGGCTTGTCGTCCGCATTCTGCGTCTCGACGTCGCGCCTAATTAAGAGCTGCGACCTCTTCGGTGATTAGGCGATTGCTGGCCGACTGGATATCATACGCAGTGAAAACGTTGAGTTTTTCCCGCTGGGCCTGTTCGCGCAGCTCTCCGATAGCATCATCCAGCGCAGCGTACTCGCTTTCCCGATAGATTGGCAGGCCGCGAGCGGGCACCCACGCGGTGAGCTCGATACACTCTGGTGTCGCAAAACCGAATGCGTCCCTGGCTCTCGCAAGGCGCCACAACGCCGCTGAGGCGGTGCGCAGGCGAATCTGACTGCGTCCCTTCGGGTTGATGGCGGCATAACACGTGGCGTAGGAATGACCAATATAGTCGACGGCGAATCCGCTACTGGCACCGGTCAGACTGAAGGGCCGGTTGAAACCTGACTCGAGCGATGGCTTGCGATGGACCACTTCGACTCTCACCGCATGCACGAAACGGTTTTCCTCGGCAGGACGGGGAATCGATTCCTCGACTGCGGCAGCCAAATCAGGCGCCGTGGTTGGATGAAATAGTGCGCAGCGTTCCAACGCAGTCATGATGACCCCCTCCTCATCGTCCGCCTCTACGACAAACGCCGGGCCGACTTCAACCCCGGACAACGGAGGGTGCCAGCTTGGTCCTCCATACGCGGACAGATAGTCGGCGACCAGCAGCGTACCGAACGAGTGGCAGGCATAGCCCAGTTCTTGAGGCAGGCATTTCAGGATTCGCGATGTGACGGCGCGCGCAAATGGCTTGCCGGAATCAAACCGACCGACCACCGCAATGGCAATCGACTCGCCCGTCGCGTCAAGTTTGAGCCTGACGAGGCGTGCAGTAGCGGTGCATGCAGGAGGCTCGGACAGGAAGAAATCGGGCTGCATACCGGGTTACAGGGCAGGAGGTTGAAGGCCGGGCGGGTTCACGCCAGGCAGGTCAGGGATGCCGAGCACGTGGTCCAGCGTATTGATAAGCCGGTTCGCGCGTTGTTCGAGGTATCGGCGCATCGGTTCATGCAGGGCATCGTCGCTCACCAACTGGCCGTACGGTAGACGCAATACGGCAGCACTGCAAGCGATGCAGAAACTGCGTAGCGGCACCTTTAAAACCGCCCGGTCTGTCAGGGGGAGGACGCGCACCCTTTCCAGTAGGCGGTTCGGCCCAGGCGGCGGGAAAGAGGAAAACAGCTCCAGTCCGGCGCCACCGAGAGCCCGCTCGTGGTCAATCAGTGCGATAGTTTTGTGTGTCGTGAGCAGTAGGTTGCCGTCGTGCCGGTCGTCGTTGCCAATCAGTTCATCGAACAGGGCAATCTTAGCGAGCATTAGCGAATCCAGACCATACATTGAACTGAGTGCTGCCGGGCTTTGACTGTCGAGCCGGACCGCCTGCGCGAATGGGAGGGCGGCCGTGCCAAAACACCATTGCGCGTCGTCATCACCGAAAGGCCAGAGACCGCGCATGCGATTCCGGTGAACCGTGACCCAAAACACCTCGGGCATGGGCAAGTTCACTTCCCGCGCAAGCCATGCGCAGACGGACTCAACGCAAAACGCCTGGCGTGGCAGAAGTTTAATGTACCCGTCGACGCTGCCCGCGCGCACAGGCAAGTGAATACGCCCGCGGACCACGGGATGCGCGCTGCCCCCTACGGGCGTAATGGGCTCCCGGTTCAGCCGGCCCAGCTCAAACGGAGGAACGAGAATCGACATATCGCCAGCGCCCTAGCTCTTGCGCCTATCCTTTTCTTTCGCGACCCCCTTGTACGGCTCACCATCGGTCTTTTGGCCCATGAAGCGACCTGTGTCGTCGTTGCGTTTAACCCACTGACCGGTTTTTGGGTTGCGGACCTGCGAGCGAGCGTCCACCGACCCGATACGGAAATCCTTGCCCGTGTTCCTTGCCATCGGAATCTCCATCACCACAATATGTGGTAAAAAATCAATTCACTGGCACCAAGTATAGTGTGATTTTGGATTTTTTACATAACGAAATGAAACAGTGCTCGGGCCCATCGCCATTGCCGCGAGCGCAGCGGGGGCAAGAACGGCCGCCCTCGCCCCGAAAGACATGGGGCAGACGTCCACGCCAGGCATCGAGTGCGTCCTCCCCAGCGCATCAAATCGTACAAACAACGCAGCCTCGACACGACCGATGGATAAGCCATCTGCAAACCTCACTGCACGCCACGCGCGGCATTCGCTCCGAGCGAAGACTTACGGTCCGCTGCTGAACCTATTGCTATCGGACGGAGCGCCCGACAATCATCGCCGGCCAACAAATCTTGAACCCGGCCATCAAATTTACTAATTTGAAAGCTCGGCGCAACGCCGGCCTGAAAATCGCAGCCCATGTGCTATGGCCCTTTCGTCAATAGCATCGTTCCCTATTTTATGAGAGGGTACGAAGTGAGACGGCCATGCGACAGGCGGAGCAATTTCGATGGGTGAACCCGCGCAACTTCTGCGCGGACGCTCATGCCCCGAGCACTGGGCCGCTACACAATCCGAACGGACTTGACGCCCATCGCCGCCAAACAGGCGAGCAGAAACGCCCCCGAGAATTTCTTCCGGTTGACCTTGCGATTTATCTGGTCAGCAGATTCCTCAATCCCGAACTGCTCGAGGCGCCTGGCGAGTTCCTTGTAGCTCACGCGCTTCCGGTACATCTGCTCCACTATCAGTTCCTTCGCGCTCTCCTCCCACGAGCCGTAGGCCTCCGCTTGCGACGCTGTTCTGTTGAGCGGCATGTCGCCCATCGTTGCACCTTTGCCTTGAATTGGCATGTGATTTTCGACGAAAGCACGAATTCTTGCATAGAACTATCGGTCGCATACGACCGGTTCCGTACCCGCACTCCTACACGTCCTTTGTAGGCAATTTTTGTGAGGACGTAATGCTTAGCAAGGCGCAACTAACCGACCTGTTCGACCGACTCGGTACGCCACCCGCAGGCCGCAAGCTGGTCCAGGACGCTCGCATTCAAGCACCCGTGCGCGATGTGACCTCCCGGGGAGGCAACGTCATCACCCACATGGCGAGCCGGAAGATGACGCGCGAAATCGCCACGGAGAGCTATGGCATCGAGTTCGCTGCCGCTGTCGGCTTCGAATACGACTCAGATGTCTTGGAGTTCTATCCCCAGCCCTGCAGGTTGAAACTCAGCCTGGTCGACGACTCCACCGGCGAAATCCGCGAAATTCATCACACACCCGACTTTCTCGTGCTCTGCCACGACGGCATCAGGCTCGAGGAATGGAAGTCCGAAGCGAAGCTAAACCGACTCGCCGAGAAGTACCCTTATCGTTACCAGCGAGACAGCGACGGGAATTGGCATTCGCCGCAAATCGAGGAACAGCTCGCTCAGGTCGGCGTTAGCTATCGCATTCGCAGCGATGCCGTCATCCCCCGACGCCGCATCGAAAACCTGCAGCATCTCGCCGACTACTATCTTCCAGCAGCAGAGCCGTGCCCCGAAGATGTTCTCGCACGTCTCGATGCCGGTCTGAAAGAACATGGCGCGCTCTTCTTTTATGAGTTGCTCGAGCCGCCGTACGCGTTTAGGGCCGACCATGTGAACAAGGCCATTGCAGACCAACTCGTTGTCACAGACCTCGACCGCGAGTCCTTGCACAGTCCGCGACGATTCCGACTCTATAGAGACGAGACGCTGCGCGAGTTTCTGTATGCCGAGTCTCATCGAGCAACGCCGCCAGGTTTCGAGGGCTTTGCGCTTCACGTCGCTGTCGGCACTCGTTTCGAATTCGAAGGTCAGGAACTGACCATCACGCTGGTCGGCGAAAAGAGTGTTGTGTGCAACAGGCTGGACCATACGACCATGGAACTTCAACGTGACTGGCTACTGGCCGCTCACGAAGGCAATCGAATCCGGGTCATCGAAGCTGCTCCCCCGCCCGACCTCGGGCTGAGCCGATATACCGAGAATGAGTACGCGGAAGCGCTTCGACGTCAGATGCTGCTCCAATCGGAATCGGCGACGGCTACCGTTTCGTCGCGCACTTTGCGTCGTTGGGCGGCCCGTCAGACCGTCGCACGAGCCAATGGGGACCATGAGATTCTGGCATTGGTACCGCACATCAGCGCACGAGGAAACCACACGGCCCGTCTGAGCGAAGAGCAACTCGACCTGATGGACCGCGTCATCGATGAAGAATGGCGGAACAGCAAGGCGATTAACTACAAGACTTGTCATCGGCATCTTGTGGTGATGTGCGCACAAGAAAATGTGCCGGCGCCGTCGTACCCGACCTTGATTAAGCACATCAAATCACAGACGACCAATCACGACATCCGGATTCGCGAAGGCAAACGCCTCGCATACCAGAAGGCCCCGTTCGTGGATGTCCTGCACTACCACACGCCGATACATGGCAGCCGACCATTCCAGTGTGTTCATATCGACCACACCGAACTGGACATTGAACTCATCTCCAGCCGCACGGGCAAGAACCTCGGCAGACCATGGCTAACCCTCGCCACTGATGCATGGCCTCGACGCATCGTCGGTTTGTTCCTGACGTACGACCCGCCCTCGTACCACTCGGTGATGATGGCGGTTCGCGATATGGTCCGTCGCTTTCATCGGCTCCCCGAAATGATGGTCGTCGATAACGGCAGCGACTTTCGGTCCTCCGCATTCAAATCGTTTCTCAAGGCAATGGGTTGCCATCTGCGCTTCCGGCCGTCCGGCAACCCACGTCACGGGGCAGTGCTTGAGCGCATGTTCGGCCGGCTGAACGTCGATTACATACACGGTCTCGCGGGCAACACGAAGGCCACAAAGCAAGTCCGAATGGTTTCCGGTTCGCATCTGCCCAAGAACCTGGCCGAGTGGACGCTCGGGCCACTGTATTACGGCATTGAGCACTGGGCTACGGAATTCTATGACCAGCAGCAGCATCCGGTCCTCGGCGAATCGCCGCGTGAGGCATTTCAGCGTGGCCTTCGTGAAAGCGGCTCGCGTGAGCACCTGCATATCCAGTTCAACCGGGATTTCCTGATTGCGACATGCCCCCCGGTTGACCGGGAAGGCCTGCGACAAATTCATCCGCAGCGCGGCGTAAAGGTGAACGAGCGGCTCTACCGCCATCCCGCATTCCGGTCTTATCAAGTCGCCGGTCAACGCCTTCCCGTCAGGTATGACCCATGGGATGCATCGTCCGTTTATGTGCGCATAAAGGACCAATGGGTTCAGGCCGTATGCCCGAGCTTGAGTGGTCTCGGTCAGCTAACCGACAACGAGCGCAAAGCGCTGACGCAAGAATACAACCAACGCTTCCGCACACCTGTCGACGAACAGCAGGATGCGCAGCGTCTCAAGGAGTTCATGCGCACCTTCACGCCGGAGGGCGCGATGGCCGTTGCGCTCGAACGTCAAGCGGAAAACAAGTCGCTCTATAACAGTTTGCAGTTCTCGAGCATCGCTCCCGTTGCTCCTCTACATCGATTTAGCCTCATCGAGGAAACATCCAGCGCTGTCGAATCGCCGGCAGAGACAAGGTCATCAACGACATCAACAACCAATCCGGTCCAATCGCCGCCCGAGGCAGCGGCGTGGGACGACATCCCTGACCTTGACACATTTTGAGGTGATTCATGCAACAAAAACATTCCGCCCCGCTGTCGCCGATTCCGAATTCGGCGAGCACTCTGCTCGGCAAGCGCATCAAACATCCACGCATTGCACATGTCATGTCCGAACTGGAGACACTGATTTACCCCGGCAGCCAGGACAGCACGCTTCTCGTTTGCGGTCCAACGGGAGCCGGCAAGACCACGCTGGCCAGGTACATGGTCGAGGCGGCGGTCGAGCGCGCCGCCGTTGAAATGGAAGAGAATGCCGGAACGATTCCGGCCATCTTCGTCGAAGCCCCATCCTCCGGCGAAAACGAGTTCTCGTGGCGACTATTCTATCGGCAGATTCTCGCTGAGCTCGGCGACGACCTTGACGCACCGAAGGCGGCCTATGGCATCGACTCGCAGTCGGGTCGCATGGTCCGACCGCGCGGCGCCGGAGGCAACAGCCTCGGGGCGTTGAGGACGGCCGTCGAACGCGCACTGCGAGAGCGGAAAGTCCAATTTCTCGTCATCGACGAAGCTGCACACATCATTCACCAGACGCGGAACAGTTCCAAGCTGGAGATTCATCTCGACACCCTGAAGTCGCTCGTGAACAAGTGCGGCACACAGATGGTACTGGTCGGGTCCTACGACCTGTACCCGCTCATGTCGTTGTCCGGACAGCTCGCGCGGCGCCACCATGTGTTGCACTTTGAACGCTATCGGCAGGACCGGCCCGAAGACGTTCGCGCCTTCATCGCCTGCATCCAGGCGTTCGAAAAGATGCTGCCCACGCTTTGGGGCGGGGAGCTGACGCGCTACGCCGAGGCACTCCAAGAAAATACGCTGGGTTGTATCGGCACGTTGAGCAGCGTGCTTGTCCGGGCAGCCCGGCTGGCCGAGGCCGACGGTCGCTGGTCCACGGAGGCACTCCGGCGAGCGTTGCTCACCGAGGCGCAGCGCGACCGGATTCTCACCGAAATCCTTGACGGCGAGGAGGCCATCAACCCCGGCCTCACCCGCATCATGCACGTACAGCGACGTCAGGCATCGGCTGGCGGAAGGAGCGCAGCATGAGCTATTCGATTTCGAATCCGCGCTCGACGCTGCACGCCCTCGCGCCCATCGGCCTCGGCACGCCCGAGATTGAGAGCCTGCTCAGCTATTTCTGCCGGCTGGCCGTATCGCATAGCGTGTCCGTCGCAGCGCTCTGCAGGCAAGTCGCGGGTTCGGTAGGCTGGGAGCTCTCCGAAAAACACGAGTGGCATGTGGGAAACATCGGCGGTATCGGAGACGCAGCGAGCAACTGGTCGGCCGCACTCTCTGCCCTGACGAGTGTCGAACGGCTCGACCGACTCACGCTCTTGCCGTGGCGTGACGTTATTGCCCAGACAAGCCTCGCGTCAACCCACTCACGCTGGTGTCCGGAGTGCTTCGCCGAAGACAAGGAGAGCGGCAAGACACCATATTTCCGCCTGGCATGGGACGTGGGCGCAGTGACCGTATGCCCAAGGCACAAAACCGAGTTGGTTCATATCTGCCCGGATTGCGGTCGCCCGGATGGGCGCCACAAGTCTGCTTATGTTGTACCCGGCTGGTGCGCACACTGTGGCGCCTTCCTCGGAGACGGAGAATCGCCTCCTGCCGCCACGCTAGAAGAGCTTTGGAAGGCAACCCAAGTCGGGGCGATGCTGAAGGTCCAAGCGTCCCTTGAGACGCCACCGAGCCGGCAGGCAATGCTTGACGCGATACAAACGCTCGTCACCCGGCTCGACAACGGGAAAGGGGCGCTCTTTGCTCGGCGTGTGGGCCTGAGCAAGACAACGGTTCACTATTGGCTGAAGCAGGCGGGTGCCCCTGCATTGCCGGCGCATCTGCGCATCGCCTCACAGACGGGATTGGCGCTACCGCAGTTGCTCAGGGGCGATTTAATCGGCTGGACTCCCTGTACTGCCGAAATCCATCAGCTCGCGATGCTATTCCCTGACGAAACGAAACGTGCGGCCGCCCGAGCAATCGACTGGGAGAAGGTTCGGGATGAACTGCGCGCATTCAGCAAACTACCGTCAATCATCAGCGTATCGGAAGCCGCACGCAGGCTCGATGTCGACGCTAGACTGCTATATCAGCACGCGAACAAGGACGCGCGTATCTTGGCCGAGCGCTGGACACAATACATGCAGCGCCGGAAGGAACGAAGCATGGACAATGCTCGCACCGTCATCGAGGCCGCGTGCAGGGACATCGTCACCGACGGCAAGGCCATCAACCTACGGGAACTAAATGCCCGCGTACCAAAGGAGGTCCTGGGCAGCATCCGAGGCGTAATCGACGTCCTGCAGGAGGTTAAGGAGACTCTCGGCGTGAGCTAGACGCCCCCGTCCATCCACCAACGAAAAAGCCGGCCTGCGCGCCGGCTTTTTCACATCTACGCCACGCTACGCGAGGCGAAACCTATCACCGTAGCACCGCTACCCGATAAAACAAAACGTGTCCCATCGGGAAATGAAGCATAACCTGTCCAAGTGGCCAACTTATGCTTAACGGCACAACACTCTGGACTCTACTGGAACTCTTTGAATGGTGGGCCGGGTGGGAGTCGAACCCACGGTGTCCTTTCGGAGGCGGATTATGAGTCCGCTGCCTGCAACCAGCACGGCGTCCGGCCCGTCTCGCGCCACGGTTTTGAATACTGCTTACGTGGCCGTGGCGGATGTTGATATCCGCGATGCGATGATACGGCGTTGCATTCAACACTCAACGGCACAGCATCGCGGAAAGACTGCGAGTCTATCGGCTAATGCGGCGGCATGCAAACCGCAAAAGCCCAACAAACGAAAAATCAGTAGCGTTCCTACAAAAAAGGCCCGGTATATGAACCCGGGCCTCTCTACCACCTAACCGATCCAGCCGAATCAGTTCCCTTCGAGGAACGACTTCAGCTTGTCCGAGCGGCTCGGGTGACGCAGCTTGCGCAGCGCCTTGGCTTCGATCTGGCGGATCCGCTCGCGCGTCACGTCGAACTGCTTACCCACTTCTTCCAACGTGTGATCCGTGCTCATTTCGATACCGAAACGCATGCGCAGCACCTTCGCCTCGCGCGGCGTCAACGAATCGAGCACGTCCTTCACGACGTCGCGCATGCTCGCATGCAACGCGGCATCCGACGGCGCCACCGTGTTCGAATCCTCGATGAAATCGCCAAGGTGCGAATCGTCGTCGTCGCCGATCGGCGTTTCCATGGAGATCGGCTCCTTCGCGATCTTCATGATCTTGCGGATCTTGTCCTCGGGCATCTCCATCTTTTCCGCGAGCGTAGCCGGATCGGGCTCGAGACCCGTCTCCTGCAGAATCTGCCGCGAAATACGGTTCATCTTGTTGATCGTCTCGATCATGTGAACCGGAATACGGATCGTGCGCGCCTGGTCGGCGATCGAACGCGTAATGGCCTGGCGAATCCACCACGTTGCGTACGTCGAGAACTTGTAGCCGCGGCGATATTCGAACTTGTCCACCGCCTTCATCAAACCGATGTTGCCTTCCTGGATCAAATCGAGGAACTGCAAACCGCGGTTCGTGTACTTCTTCGCGATCGAAATCACGAGACGCAAGTTCGCCTCGGTCATTTCGCGCTTGGCCTGACGCGCCTTCAATTCGCCGGCCGCCATCTGACGGTTCGTTTCCTTCAAATCCTTCAGCGGCAGAACCACACGTGCCTGCAAATCGAGCAGACGCTGCTGCTGCTCGCGAATGGCCGGGATGTTGCGCGACAGGATCGCGCTGAACCCATGGCCTTCCGCCACGACCTTCTCCGACCACTCGAGATCGGTCTCGTTGCTCGGGAAGCGGGCGATGAATTCCGAACGCGGCATGCCGCACTTGTCGACGACGATGTGCAGAATCTGACGCTCGACCTGACGCACTTCATCTACTTGCGCACGCAACGTGTCGCACAGACGCTCGACCGTACGCGCCGTGAAGCGGATCGACATCAGTTCGTTCTGGATCGTCTCTTGCGCCTTCAGGTACGACTTCGATTTGTAGCCTTCCTTTTCGAAAGCGCGACGCATCTTGTCGAACCACTCGCTGATCATCGCGAACTTCTCGAGCGACGTACGCTTGAGTGCCTCGAGCTGCGCCGCATTGGCCGTAGCCTGCGCGCTGCCGTCGTCCTCTTCTTCCTCGTCGCTCTCTTCTTCCTCTTCCTCTTCGGTCTCGTTCTCGATCGCCTCGGCCTCTTGCGCCGAGAAGCCGTCGGTGTCTTCCGCGTTCGGATCGATCAGGCCGTCGACGAGTTCGTCGATACGAATTTCCTCGTTCGCGACGCGCTCGGCCATCGCAAGAATGTCGGCGATCGTCGTCGGGCATGCCGAAATCGCCATCACCATGTGCTTCAGGCCGTCTTCGATCCGCTTCGCGATCTCGATTTCGCCTTCGCGCGTGAGCAGCTCGACCGTACCCATTTCCCGCATGTACATACGGACCGGGTCAGTCGTACGGCCAAACTCCGAATCGACCGTGGACAACGCAACTTCGGCTTCCTCTTCGACTTCGTCGTCCGACGACGCGGCAGGCGCGTTGTCGTTGAGCAGCAGCGTTTCCGCATCGGGCGCCTGCTCGTAGACGGCCACGCCCATGTCGTTGAACGTGCTGATGATGCCTTCGATCGCTTCGGTTTCGGCGAAGTTATCGGGCAAGTGGTCGTTGATTTCGGCGTACGTCAGAAAGCCACGCTCTTTGCCGAGCTTGATCAGCGCGCGCAGCTTCGAGCGGCGCTCTTCGAGCTCCTCCGCCGTGCCGGGCTGACTCGACGCGAACGCGTCCTTCAGCAGCGCCTTCTCCTTGGCGCGACGATCGCGCGCCTTGGCTTTCTCGCCCTTGCCAGGAGCAGCTTGCTGCTCTTCGGCTTGGGTTGCTTCGTCTTCGACGGATACTTCGTTCAGCTTTTTCGTCATGGAGTTCGCCATACCGGCTATAGTCTCGACTCGCGGCTGCTGGACTTCAGCCGGTTGCACCGTGGATACTTGGGTCTCGCGCACTGCCGAATCGTCCGGCGTGGCAGCCGCGCCCTCTGCGCTTTTCGGGTCAATCCGCCTCGCGGCGTCGGCCCTCGTCTCCGGCTTGGCGGACGTCTTTGCCGCCTTGGTCATATCGGCGGCTGCCGCCGAAGTTCGCACAGCCCCCGAGCTTGCCGATCTCTTGCCGGCCCGCCCGGCTGTACTTGCAGCCGATGCCTCGCCGCCAGAAGCGTCAGCGGATTGCGCAACAACCACGTTACGTTTCGGCTCCATCGCGCGCCGGCCGGGGTTCCGGGCATCGCCCTTGCTGGTCCCCGTCGCGCTTCTCGTAGCCGATCGTTTGCTCGCAGTCCTTGCCATCGCTATATCGCCTCTGCCGCAGCGCTACTGCTCAGAAAAGACAAATTAAACCGCTGAAAACCTTTTATTATAGCACACACGGCCTAATCCCCCTTTCGAAGTCGAAGTCTCAGCCACAGTCAAAGTCCCAGCCTCCGTTTCATGTCGGCTCGCTGTCGGTTCAGTTCCGTGAATTGCTCGATCTCGTCCGGTGTGAGCTTCGACTGTCGCGACAGACGCTCCAGTCGCTCGCAGCACGTGTCATAGCGGATTTTCAGAATGGCCGCCTGGAATTCCTCGGCGGCGATACGCTCGCGCTCTTGCTGCTGCTCGGCCGTCGCGGCGTCTTCCGCGTCGTGCATCAACAAATCGCGTACGTTTTCATCATAGTCCAGAATTTCGTGGAAAATTTCTTCGAACGTCGCGGCGTTCGCCCCGTTTCGAAGCAGGTCCGACAAGAGACGAAACTCGGCCGTATCGCCCAACGCACGGGCGTGCGTCGCCGCCTCGGCGAACAGTTCGCCATGGTGGCTCTGATTGAACAGGCTCTCCTCGCTCTCGTCGTCGAGCACCGACACGATCCGCGGATACATCACCAAATTGCGCAACGCCCGCTCCTCGATACCCGTGACGCGGCGCCGATCCTTGCGCGCGGGCGCCTGCCGGACCGGAGCCGCGATGCGCGTATCGACGTCGCATAATGCGGCCACTTCCTCGAACGGCACATCCAGCCGATCGGCGAACATGTGCATGATCTGCGCGCGCAGCGCATTGGCGGGCAATGCCTGCAGCAGCGGCTTCGCATCGAACAGCGCCCGCGCCCGCCCTTCCGGCGTATCGAGTTCCTTGCCGGCCAACACTTCGTTCAGCATGAATTGCGAAAGCGGCAGCGCATGCTCGATCTGCTCCGAAAACGCGTCCTTGCCGAATTCCCGGACGTAGCTGTCGGGATCGTGCTCCGTCGGCAGGAACAGGAACCGGATGGTGCGGTTGTCGGCCGCGTGCGGCAAGCAGGCATCCAGCGCCCGGCGCGCGGCGCGCCGCCCGGCCGCATCGCCGTCGAAGCTGAAAATGACCGTATCCGTCTGCCGCAGCAGCTTTTGCACGTGAATCGGCGTGCACGCCGTGCCAAGGGTCGCAACGGCATTCGGAAAGCCGAGCTGCGCCAGCGCGACGACGTCCATATACCCTTCCACCACGAGCACCGAGTGCGCCTCGCGGATCGCCAAGCGCGCCTCGAACAGCCCGTACAGTTCGCTACCCTTGCTAAATAGAGGCGTTTCCGGCGAATTCAAATACTTCGGCTCGCCGCCGTCGAGCACACGGCCGCCGAAGCCGATCACCTGCCCCTTGACGTTGCGGATCGGGAACATGATCCGCTCGCGGAAGCGGTCGTAGCGGCGCGGCTGGCCTTGCGCGTCGAGTTTCTCGCTGACGATGACGAGCCCCGCTTCGGCCAGCCCGTCGTTGCGGTAATCGGGGAAAACGGCTTCGAGGTTCTGCCAGCCGTCCGGTGCGTAGCCGAGCCCGAAACGCGCGGCGATTTCGCCGGTCAGCCCGCGCTTCTTCAGGTACTGGATCGCTTGCGGCGCCCCGCGCAAAGCTTTGCGGTAGTAATCGCAGGCCGTCTGCATCAGATCGGACAACGCGGCGACGGCCCGGCCATCGGTCTGCGCAAACCGTTCCGAACCCGAGCCCCCCTTCTCGCCGCCGTAGCCGCCGCGCGTGGGCGACGGCTCCTGCGGCACCGTCAAGCCGGCCGATTGGGCCAGATCGCCCACGGCTTCGGGGAACGAGAGCCCTGCATGCTCCATCAAGAAACCGATCGCGGTACCGTGCGCGCCGCAACCGAAGCAGTGATAAAACTGCTTAGTAGGACTAACGGTAAACGAAGGGCTTTTCTCGTTATGGAACGGGCACAAGCCCATGAAATTCGCACCGCCCTTTTTGAGCTGGACGTACTTGCCCACCACGTCGACGATGTCGATGCGGTTCAGCAGATCCTGAAGGAAAGCGGCTGGAATCACGAGCGATTTGAGGAAACCGCGCTCACGCGAGCCCGTGCGCCAGGCATATGCACCGGCGACACCCCCGCGTGACGCACGCGATTACTTGGCCAACGCTGCTTTCACGAGCGCGGACACCGCCGTCATGTCGGCACGGCCCGCCAGCTTGCTTTTGAGCGCCGCCATGACCTTGCCCATGTCCTGCGGGCCCGTCGCGCCCATCTCGGCCACGGTGGCCTGCACCTGCTCGGCGATCTCCGCTTCCGATAGTTGCGCCGGCATATAACCGGTCAGCACTTCAAGTTCGGCACGTTCCTGATCGACGAGATCGGTACGGCCGGCCGCTTCGAATTGGCTGATCGAGTCCTTGCGCTGCTTGATCATTTTGTCGATGACGGCCGTGATGGCGGCATCGTCGAGCGTGATGCGTTCGTCGACTTCACGTTGCTTGATGGCGGCCAGCAGCAAACGAACCGTGGCAAGACGGCCCGTTTCGCGCGCACGCATTGCAGCTTTCATGTCGTCGTTGATGCGATCTTTGAGACTCATCTTTCACCCGAATACAAGAAAAACAAGAAGAGAACAAAACTACTGAACTGAACTGAATGGGACAACGATCTCGCATGGCGCTGAGCGCAAAAACCCGCTTGGGATGCTTCCTCAAGCGGGTTTCGCGCAAGCCGCCCGTGCAAACGACCGCGGCCGGCGCCGGGGTATCAATAGAATTTTTTGGGGAGCATTTGGCTGCGCAGGCGCTTGAAGTGGCGCTTCACGGCAGCAGCCTTCTTGCGCTTGCGCTCCGCAGTCGGCTTTTCGAAGAACTCGCGCGCGCGAAGCTCGGTCAGCAGACCGTTCTTCTCGATCGTGCGCTTGAAGCGGCGCATGGCGACTTCGAAGGGCTCGTTCTCTTTAACGCGGATGATCGTCATGTTTCCAAACGAAAATTCCCAAAGGTTCGGGAGTATAGCAGACCTTCTTCACATTTACACGAAAGTTGTCAAGCACTATGTGTAAATTCGAAGGCCGCTTCGCCCGCCGCCACACCGGCCGCCCAAGCCCATTGAAAATTGTAGCCGCCGAGCCAGCCCGTGACGTCCACCGCCTCTCCGATGAAGTACAGCCCAGGCACGCGCATGCTCATCATCGTCGTCGACGACAGCTCCTTCGTATCGACGCCGCCCTTCGTGACCTCCGCCTTGCGATACCCCTCGGTCCCGGACGGTGTCAGCGTCCAGCGCGAAAACGCCTCGCCGAGGCGGCGCAACGTTTTATCTGATAAATCGGCCAGACGCGCCTCCGTCGAAACGTCGTGCGCTTCGAGCCACGCATCGGCCAAGCGAGCGGGCATCCACTGCGCAAGCAGATTGCCGATTTGCCGCTTGGTCCCGTTCGATTTGCCTTCGAGCAACTCAGCGGCGGCATCGCGGCCGGGCAGCAGATCGATCACGATTGGATCCCCGCTCTGCCAGTAAGTCGAGATCTGCAGCACGCCGGGGCCGGACAGCCCTCGGTGCGTGAACAGCAAGTCCTCGACGAACGAGCCCTGCGCGCGCTTTTGCCCGGTCGCCACCTCGACTTCGAGCGACACGCCGGCCAGCGTCGAGAACGGCGACCATTCATCGGATGAAAACGTCAACGGCACGAGCGCCGGCCGCATATCGACGAGCTTGTGTCCAAATTGCTTGGCAACACGGTAGGCGAAGTCCGTGGCGCCGATCTTGGGGATCGAGAGCCCGCCGGTCGCGATAACGAGCGCCTGTGCGGCGATTTCACCCGCATTCGTGTCGAGCGAAAAGCTTCCGGCCTCGCTGCGGCGCACCCCCTCCACGGCAACGGGGCGCCGCCAGGCAATGCGCCCGGCATCGCACTCGGCCTTCAGCATGTCGATGATCGATTCGCTCGAGTGATCGCAGAACAGTTGCCCGCGATGCTTCTCGTGCCACGTGACGCGATGGGCCTTCAATAGCGCGAGAAAATCGCGCGGCGTATAGCGTGCGAGCGCCGAACGGCAAAAATGGGGATTGGCCGAGATGTAGTTCGCGGGGCCGGCCTGCAGGTTCGTGAAGTTGCAGCGCCCGCCGCCTGAAATGCGGATTTTCTCGGCTAGGCGCGGCGCATGATCGATCAGGACGACGCGCGCCCCGCGCTGTCCGGCGACGGCCGCGCACATCATGCCGGCGGCGCCCGCGCCGATGACGGCGATGTCAAAAGATTCCATGGCGCGCATTCTACCTGCGCGGGCGGCTTCGCTTGAGGCGCACTGCTATACTTTTACGTTTCCCACGCATTCCATGCGGTATCGGCCAAACGCCGGCCGCGGTCACCTACCCCTATGCTCGCTCTCGGCATCGAAAGCTCGTGCGACGAAACCGGGCTCGCGCTCTACGACACCGAGCGCGGCCTGCTCGCCCATGCGCTGCATTCGCAAATCGCGATGCACCGCGAATACGGCGGCGTCGTTCCCGAACTCGCCTCGCGCGATCACATTCGCCGAGCCCTGCCGTTGCTCGAAGATGTCCTCGCGCGTTCGAACGCGTCGCGCGAAGACATCGATGCGATTGCGTTCACGCAGGGCCCGGGGCTGGCGGGGGCATTGCTCGTCGGCGCCAGCATCGCGAATGCACTGGCGATGGCGTGGGACAAGCCGACCGTCGGCATCCATCATCTCGAGGGCCATCTGCTCTCGCCGTTGCTCGTCGATGAGCCGCCGCCGTTTCCGTTCGTCGCGCTGCTCGTATCGGGTGGCCATACGCAGCTCATGCGCGTCGCCGATGTCGGCGAGTACGAGACGCTCGGAGAAACGCTCGACGATGCAGCTGGCGAAGCGTTCGACAAGACGGCCAAGCTGCTGGGCCTCGGCTATCCGGGCGGGCCCGAGGTTTCTCGGCTCGCCGAATTCGGCACGCCGGGCACCTTTACGCTGCCGCGGCCGATGCTGCACTCGGGCAATCTCGATTTCAGCTTCAGCGGGCTGAAAACGGCTGTCCTAACGCACACGAAGCAACTCGGGGCCAACGTCTGCGAGCAAGAGAAAGCCGATTTGGCGCGCGGGTTCGTCGATGCGGCCGTGGAAGTGCTCGTCGCGAAATCGCTGGCCGCGCTGAAGAAGACACGGTTGAAGCGTCTCGTGGTGGCCGGCGGCGTAGGCGCGAATCGGCAACTGAGGGAAGCGCTGTCCGCCGCCGCAAACAAGCGCGGCTTCGACGTACATTACCCTGATCTTTCGCTGTGCACCGACAACGGCGCGATGATCGCGCTGGCCGGCGCATTGCGGCTCCAGCGCTGGCCCGAGCAGGCCAACAAGGATTACGCGTTCACGGTCAAGCCGCGCTGGGATTTGTCGTCGCTCGCGCGATAAGCGGAGCGACGGACGGTCTAATCTCGCAGGCTATCAAGCGGCTGCAGCCGCAGTGCGCTTATCGTGCTCGATAACGGCATAGGCGCTGTGGTTGTGAATCGATTCGAAGTTCTCCGCTTCGAGCACGTATGACACGATGCGCTCGTCTTCGTTGAGACGCTGCGCCACATCGCGCACGAGATCTTCGACGAACTTCGGATTCTCGTAGGCACGCTCCGTCACGAACTTCTCGTCGGGACGCTTGAGCAAGCCCCACAATTCGCACGATGCCTCTTCCTCGGCCATGCGGATCAAGTCTTCCACCGGCAGATCGGCAAGCAACTCGACCTCGATCGTCACATGCGAGCGCTGATTGTGCGCACCGTATTGGGAGATCTCCTTCGAACACGGGCACAGGCTCGTCACGGGCACCAGGACACGCATGAACGTGCGAACCTCGCCGTTGCGCGATTGCCCCTTCAACGTCACCTCGTAATCGAGCAAGCTCGATACGCCCGAAACCGGCGCGACCTTGGGCACGAAGTACGGGAACGTCACTTCGATGCGGCCGCCCGTCGCTTCGAGCTTGTCGAGCATCTCGGCCAGCAGCTTGCGAAACGTGGCCGGCTCGAGCGGCGCCTTGTTCCCCTCGAGCAGCGCGACGAAGCGCGACATGTGCGTGCCTTTCTGATGAGCGGGCAAGTGCACGTCGAGGCTCCACGTCCCCACCGTCGGCTGCACTTCGCCGCTCGCGTTGCGCACCGTCAACGGATGACGCACGCCCTTGACCCCAACGCGCTGAATCGGAATCTGCCGCGTGTCGACCGTGCTTTGCACGTCAGGCATCACGAAGGCGGGGTTCATTTGGTTCATCGTTGTTATGTCCTAGTGGGCGCAGCTGAGAGGCCGGCAAGCAAAAGCCGGCGCGAGAGGCGCGCCAATAAACGAAAAATGGGCCCGAAGGCCCATGCATGCATCTAAGCATCCAATCATGGGCGGCCGCCTGAGCGGCCAGCCCGGGATCAGGCGACGCGCTGCGCCGCGAGCTTGGCCGCCGGCTCGAGAAAGCGCGTGCGAATCGACTTTTCGATGCCCGCGCCGTCAAGGCCGCATTCCGCCAACAGCTTGGCCGGATCGCCATGATCGATGAAGGTGTCAGGGAGGCCCAATTGTAGTACGGGACGAACAACCCCATTGGCAAGCAGGGATTCGACGCAAGCAGAGCCCGCGCCACCCATGACGCAGCCTTCCTCGACCGTGACGAGGAAATCGTGCGTTTGCGCAAGCTCGCGCACGAGATCGGCATCGATCGGCTTCACGAACCGCATGTTGGCCACCGTGGCGTCGAGCCCCTCGGCCGCGGCCAGCGTCGGCGCGACCATCGTGCCGAACGCCAGGATCGCAATGCGGCTGCCCTTGGGGGCCGTCGATTCACGGCGAACCTCGCCTTTGCCCACCGGCAGCGCCGTCATCTGCTTGACCGTGGCCACGCCCGTGCCCGCGCCGCGCGGATAACGCACGGACGTCGGATTCGGCTGCTGCAGTGCCGTATACAGCATTTGACGGCACTCGTTTTCATCGGCCGGCACCATCACCGTCATGTTCGGGATGCAGCGCAGGAAGGCGATATCGTACGCGCCGGCATGCGTTGCACCGTCCGCACCGACGAGGCCCGAGCGGTCGATCGCGAAGACGACGGGCAGGTTCTGCAATGCCACATCGTGAATCAATTGATCGTACGCACGCTGCAGGAACGTCGAATAGATCGCGACGACGGGCTTCATCCCTTCGGCCGCGATGCCGCCCGCGAACGTCACCGCGTGCTGCTCGGCGATGCCAACGTCGTAGTAGCGATCCGGGAAGCGCTTCTCGAACTCGACCATGCCGGAGCCTTCGCGCATGGCCGGCGTGATGCCGACGACGCTCGAATCGAATTCGGCCGCATCGCACAGCCACTCGCCGAATACCTGCGTGTACGTCTTCTTCGAAGGCGTCGTGCTCGGCTTGATACCCTCGGCCGGGTTGAACTTGCCGGGGCCGTGATAAAGCACCGGATCGGCTTCGGCGAGCTTGTAGCCTTGGCCCTTTTTCGTGACGACGTGCAGGAATTGCGGGCCGCGCAATTCGCGGATGTTTTGCAGCGTCGGAATCAGCGAATCGAGATCGTGACCGTCGATCGGTCCGATGTAATTGAAGCCGAATTCCTCGAACAACGTAGCCGGCACGACCATGCCCTTCGCGTGCTCTTCGAGCTTGCGAGCCAGTTCGAGCATCGGCGGCGCGACGCGCAGCACGCGCTCGACGCCCGCGCGGGCGGCCGCGTAGAACCGCCCCGACATCAACCGGGCCAGATGGCGATTGAGCGCGCCCACGGGCGGCGAAATCGACATGTCGTTGTCGTTGAGGATGACGAGCAGGGGCACGTCGTCGCACACGCCCGCATTGTTCATCGCCTCGAAGGCCATGCCGGCCGTCATCGCACCGTCGCCGATCACGGCGATGGAGAAACGGTCGATGCCTTCGAGCTTGCTCGCGATCGCCATGCCCAGCGCGGCCGAGATCGACGTGCTGGAGTGAGCCGTGCCGAACGTGTCGTACTGCGACTCGGAGCGGCGCGGGAAGCCCGAGATACCGCCGCGTTGACGCAGCGACGGCATGCGGTCGCGGCGCCCGGTCAGAATCTTGTGAGGATAGGTTTGGTGGCCGACATCCCAAACGATCCGATCGTGCGGCGTATCGAATACGTAGTGCAAGGCGATCGTCAGCTCGACGGTGCCGAGATTCGACGACAGATGCCCGCCCGTCTGCGACACGCTGTCGAGCACGAATGCGCGCAACTCGTCGGCAAGCGGATTCAATTGACGGCGGTCTAGGCGGCGCAAATCCGCCGGGTCGTCGATGGTTTTCAACAAGTCGTACATCGTCGTTCCATTGTAGGAAAAGTTACGCGCCCACTTTTTTCTCGCGCTTCTCGAGGCCTATCGCGCGGTAGCGGGCTTCGCGTTCAACTCACCCGGTTCACCACCAGGTCGGCAAGCTCGGCCAGACGCCGGGCACGCTCGCCGAAGGGCGCGAGCGCATCGTGCGCATCGCGGCGCAATTGCGCCGCCAGGGCTCGCGAGGCATCCAGCCCGATAATCGACACGTAGGTCGGCTTGCCGGCCATCGCGTCCTTGCCCGCGGTCTTGCCGAGCGTCGCGGAATCGGTCGTGACGTCGAGAATGTCGTCGACCACCTGGAATGCCAGCCCCACGGCGGCGGCATAGACGTCGAGCGCGCGCAGAACCTCGGCATCGGGCACTGTCCCCGCCAGTGCGCCCATGCGGACCGAGGCGCGCAGCAAGGCGCCCGTCTTCATTCGATGCATCGTCTCGAGCTGCGGCCGAGTCAGCGCCAGCCCCACGCTCGCCAAATCGATCGCCTGGCCGCCGGCCATGCCGATCGAACCGCTCGCGACCGCCAGTTCGCGCACGAGCGAGGCTTGCGCGCGCGTGTCGAGCGCCGTCTCGTCGGTCAGCACGATGAATGCCTGCGATTGCAAGGCATCGCCGACCAGCAGCGCCGTCGCTTCGTCGTACTGAACGTGCACCGTCGGCTTGCCGCGGCGCAGATCGTCGTCGTCCATGCACGGCATGTCGTCGTGCACGAGCGAGTACACGTGAATCATTTCGAGCGCGGCGGATGCCGCCTCGAGGGCCTCGGGCCGCGCCCCCGTCAACTCGCCCGCGGCATGCACGAGCAACGGACGCACGCGCTTGCCGCCGCCCAGCACCGCATAGCGCATGGCTTCATGCAGGCGCGCCGGCTCGATGGCCGTTGCGGGCAAATAGCGCTCGAGGGCCGTTTCGACGCGCGCGAGCACCGCGCGCGTCCATTCTTCAAAAGTCATAGATCGTCTCCGCTGTCCGCGGGGGCCGTACCGGTAGCCAGCGGCTTGAGCGTCTCGCCGTCGAGGACGCGCACCTGCTGCTCCACCTTTTCCAGCTGCTGCTGACAAAACGCCACGAGGGCCGCGCCGCGACGATACGCGGCCAGCGATTCCTCGAGGCTCAGGGCGCCGCTCTCCATTCGGGAAACCAGCTCTTCCAGCTCGGCCACCGCTGCTTCATAGTTCTGGGGCAGCGCCGCGTCCCCTTGTTCGCCGCCGGGCACGGGCGCGGCCGCGCCTTCAGCTGCTGTCTTCGCCATCGGGATCGGGGTGAAATTAAAAACAAGTCGGACATTCTACGGCAAAAGCGCGGAACCCGACCCATCAGCCGCCCCTCTAGCCCGGTCAAACCGAGGGCAAAAAAACAACACTCGCGCCTTCGTCCAGGTATGAAGGATCGCTTCTTGCTCGCGTTTTTTGACCCAAATCATGGACTTAAGCGCCCCAACCGCAGGGGAAAGGGTATAATCGCCGGTTCCCTAAATCGAATCTTCGATGGTTGGGTTGTTCGCTGCTTTCACGTTTTCATCGGGAGTGGGAATGTCCAATCTGAGCGCTGCATTGCAGCTCAAGGCCATTTCGAGCCAACTGCCGGTCACGGCTTACTTCGACGAAGCGCTCCTCGCGCGAGAAATCGAAACACTTTTCAAGAAGGGTCCTCGCTACGTCGGGCATGATTTGATGGTGCCCGAGGCGGGAAATTATTTCGCTCTGCCTAGCGAGAACGAAGGGCGCGTGCTCGTCCGCAACCCGCGTTCGCAGGTGGAGCTGCTCTCGAACGTCTGCCGCCATCGCCAGGCGATCATGCTGAATGGCCGCGGCCAGGCGGAGAACATCGTCTGCCCCCTCCATCGTTGGACCTACAACCTCGACGGAGAGTTGCTGGGCGCGCCGCATTTCGCCGACAACCCGTGCCTGAACCTCGGCGCCACGCCGCTGCAGAACTGGCACGGCCTGCTGTTCGAGGCGCAGGGCCGCGATATCGCGAAAGATCTCGCCAAGCTCGGCACGCAGCAGCATTTCGACTTCTCGGACTATATGTTCGATCGCGTCGAAGTGCACGAGTGCAATTACAACTGGAAGTCGTTCATCGAGGTCTACCTCGAGGATTACCATGTCGTCCCGTTCCATCCGGGCCTCGGCAGCTTCGTCAATTGCGACGATCTCACCTGGGAATTCGGCGAATGGTACAGCGTGCAGACCGTCGGCGTGCATAACGGCTTGGCCAAAGCCGGCAGCCCGATCTATCGCAAGTGGCACGATGAAGTGCTGCGCATGCGCGGCGGCAAGCCGCCCGAGTACGGCGCCATTTGGATGGTCTACTACCCGGGGCTCATGATCGAGTGGTATCCGCACGTGCTGGTGGTCTCCTGGCTGATTCCGCGCGGCCCGCGGAAAACGACGAACATCGTCGAGTTCTATTACCCCGAGGAAATCGCACTGTTCGAACGCGAATTCATCGAAGCCGAGCGCGCCGCCTATATGGAAACCGCGCGCGAGGACGACGAGATCGCCGAACGGATGGACGCCGGCCGCCTCGCGCTGCTCCAGCGCGGCGAATCGCAGGTCGGGCCGTACCAAAGCCCGATGGAAGACGGAATGCAGCATTTCCACGAGTTCCTGCGGCGCGAACTCGGGCCAATTTGACGATCTGAAGGGCTGAAGCACCGGGCGGCCGGTCTGACGGCCGGCGCGTGCAACCCGCAACCGGCCGTAAGACGGGCAAGATGGCGAAAATGCCTCTTGCCCGTCTTTTTGTTTAGACTGCAATTATCGTCATCCACGCGCCATCCACGCGCGAGTTCGCTCGCCAACGAGGAGTCCATCATGCCGCACACGCATTACACCACGCTGATCTCGGCCGACAATCTCGCCGAGCGCTTGTCCAACGCGCCGGGCAGCGTGCTCGTCTTCGATTGCAGCTTCGATCTCGGCAACCCCGACGCGGGAGAGAAGGCCTATGCGGCAGGCCATATTCCCGGCGCCCGCTATCTCAACCTCGACCGCGATCTTTCGGGCGCGAAAACGGGCAAGAACGGGCGTCACCCGCTGCCCGGGCGCGACGCGCTCGTCGCGACGCTCGCCAAGCACGGTTTGAAGCAGGGCCAGCAGGTCGCTGCCTACGATGCGCAAGGCGGCGCCTATGCCGCGCGGCTTTGGTGGCTGTTGCGCTGGCTCGGACACGATTCGGTGGCCGTGCTCGACGGCGGGCTGCAAGCGTGGCAAGCCGGCGGACAGAAGCTCGATACGGCAGCGCCCGCCGCGGCGGCGCAAGGGGACTTCAAAGCCGGTGCTCCGCTTGCGGCGACCGTCGATGCCGCCCATTTGCTGGCCAACTTGAAGACCGGCGATCAGGTTGTCGTCGATGCGCGGTCCGCCGATCGCTATCGCGGCGAGAACGAAACGATCGATCCGGTGGCCGGCCACATTCCCGGCGCGCTGAATCGCTTCTTCAAGGACAACCTCACGGCCGATGGGCGCTTCAAATCGGCCCATACGCTGCGCGACGAGTTCGGCGCGGTCATCGGGCAGAAGCAACCCGAGCACGTCGTGCTGCAATGCGGGTCGGGCGTGACGGCCTGCCATAACGCGCTGGCGATGGAAGTGGCTGGGTTGCACGGGGCTGTGCTTTATGCCGGTTCGTGGAGCGAGTGGTGCGCCGACCCGTCGCGGCCGGTGGCTACCGGGCCGAATCCGTAAAGATTGGCTGTTTCCAAGCAGCTAGCTCGTGAAGACCGGAGGCTGGAGACTCCGCCAGCCTCGGCACCAACGCTACGAGACGAACCGCACATCCCACCGCTAATGCAGCTTCACCCGCGGCAGCGTCGTTCGCCGCAGCCAATGCGCCACCGTATCGAGCATCATCCGCGGATATCCATGCAGCGCCGCGACATGCAGCCGATACAGCGACATGTACATGAAGCGAGCGAACAGCCCTTCGATGAGCATGCTTCCGCCGATGACGCCGCCCATCAGATTGCCCACTGCGCTGAAGTGGCCAAGCGACACGAGCGAACCGAAATCGCGATAAGTGAACTCGGGCAGCGGCTTGCTCTCGAGCCGCCGTGCCAGCGCCTTCAGCAGAAAGCTCGCTTGCTGATGGGCGGCCTGCGCGCGCGGCGGGACGCCGCGCTCATTTCCGGGCCACGGGCAGGCCGCGCAATCGCCGAGCGCGAAGATGTTGTCGTCGGCCTCTGTTTGCAGCGTTCGCCGCACGATGATCTGGCCCATGCGATTGACGGTGAGCCCATCGAGCTGGCTCAGCACGGGCGGCGCCTTGATGCCTGCCGCCCATACCGTCAGATCGGCGCGCACGACCTTGCCGCTCGCTGTCCGCACAATGCCGGGCGCAACTTCGGCCACCGTCTCGCCGATCATCAGCTTCACGCCGAGCTTGCGCAGCAGGTCGGCCGTCGAACTCGACACGCGCTCCTGCAGCGCCGGCAAAATGCGCGGCCCCGCTTCGATCAGGACGATACCGACATCGTGTTGCGGGTCGAGCTTGTGCAGGCCGTAGGCCGACAGCACCTGCGCCGTGTTGCGCAGTTCGGCCGAGAGTTCGACGCCCGTCGCACCGCCGCCGACGATCGCCACTTGGATGCGCGGCTCGGCTTCCGCCGACGGACCCAACGCCGACTCGACCGCCTCATGCGGCTGATGCTCGGCCCGCATGCAGGCCGCGATGAGCCGCTTGCGGAAGCGGTCCGCCTGCGAGACGGTATCGAGCGCCATCGAATGCTCGGCGGCGCCGTTCACGCCGAAGAAGTGCGTCGTGCTGCCGATCGCGATGACGAGCGTGTCGTATTCGAGTTCGCGCCGCGGCAAGATCTCGGCGCCGTCGAAGTCGATGACCGGCGCGATCGTAATGCGCTTGGCCGCCCGATCCAGGCCGGCCAACTCGCCTTGTTGAAACTCGAACCCGTGCCAACGCGCCTGAGCCGGATACTCGAGCTCCTGCGTGAACGGATCGAGACTGCCGGCCGCCACCTCGTGCAGCAAGGGCTTCCAGATATGCGTCGGATAGCGGTCGACGAGCGTGACGAGTGCGCGCGGTGCGCCGTGCTTGCGCGCGCCATAGCGATCGCCCAGGCGCGTGGCCAACTCGAGCCCGCCCGCTCCTCCTCCCACGACGATGAATCGATGCATGCCGATACTCCCTATGCCGTTGATAATTCGGTTCGGTCGCGCGCTCGTGATGGCGGCGCGAGCGCAAGCTCGGTCATTGTCCGCGAAGGAGCGCGCTCGCGGGAGCCGCCACGGCTTATTGAAGCCATACGGGCGCGAGCATGCGCATCGGACGCGCGGAATCAGCGCATCAGTGCGCCTCCTCCCAATTCGCGCCGACACCCGTCTCCGCCACGAGCGGCACCTTCAGCGCGGCCACGCCGCACATCAATTGCGGCAGTTTTTCACGCACGACGGCGAGTTCGTCGTCGGGCACTTCGAGCACCAGTTCGTCATGCACCTGCATGACCATGCGGCTCTTGGCGTGCTCGCGCTCGAGCCACCCCTGCACCGCGATCATCGACATCTTGATGAGATCGGCGGCCGTGCCCTGCATCGGCGCGTTGATCGCCGCGCGTTCCGCCGCTTGCCGGCGCGGACCGTTGCCGCCGTTGATCTCGGGCAGCCAAAGCCGCCGCCCGAAGACCGTTTCGACATAGCCCTTGATCTTCGCGGTGGAACGCGTGTCGTTCATGTACTCGGCCACGCCCGGATAGCGCGTGAAGTAGCGGTCGATATAAAGCTTGGCCGCGTCGCGCGTGATGCCGAGGTTCGAAGCCAGCCCGAACGAACTCATCCCGTAGATCAAACCGAAGTTGATGACCTTCGCGATGCGCCGCTGGTCGCTCGTGACTTCGAGCGGCGTCACGCTGAACACCTCGGCCGCCGTCGCGCGATGGATGTCTTCGCCATGGGCGAAGGCGCGCAATAGCGATTCGTCGCCGGAGATGTGCGCCATGATCCGCAATTCGATCTGCGAGTAGTCGGCCGAGACGATCTTGCTGCCTTCCGGCGCGATGAACGCCTCGCGGATGCGGCGGCCTTCGGCCGTGCGCACGGGAATGTTCTGCAGATTCGGATCGTTCGACGCGAGCCGCCCCGTCACGGCGACGGCCTGCGCATAGTTCGTATGCACGCGGCCGGTCTCGGGATTGACCATGCGCGGCAGCTTGTCGGTATAGGTCGACTTCAGCTTGGACAAGCCGCGATGCTCGAGCAGCACTTTCGGCAGCGGATAGTCTTCGGCGAGCTTTTGCAGCACTTCTTCGTCGGTCGAGGGCGCGCCGCTCGGCGTTTTCTTGATGACGGGCAACTGCAGCCGCTCGAAGAAGATCTGCCCGATCTGCTTGGGCGAACCGAGATTGAATTCCCCTTCCGCAAGCGTGTAAGCCTCGGTCTCCAATTCGATGAGCCGCGTCGCGATCTCGCTGCTTTGCCGGCGCAGCCGTTCGGTGTCGATCAGCACGCCGTTGCGTTCCATCTTGCGCAGCACGCGCGCCGTCGGCAATTCGATGTCGCGATAGACATGCAGCAAGCCCGCTTCGGGCGCGATCTGCGGGAACAGCGTCTGATGCAGTTGCAACGTGACGTCCGCATCCTCGGCCGCATACTCGCTGGCTTTATCGAGCGGGACTTCGTCGAAGCCGATCTGCTGCGCGCCTTTGCCCGCCACGTCTTCGTACTTGATCGTCTTGACGCCGAGATGGCGCGACGCAAGGCTGTCCATGTCGTGCGGACGATGCGACTCGAGCACGTACGACTGGAGCAGCGTGTCATGCTCGACGCCGTTCAGCGCGATGCCATGATTGGCGAGCACCTGCTCGTCGTACTTCAGGTGCTGGCCGACCTTCTTCTTGTCTTCGCTTTCGAGCCAAGGCTTGAGCTTGGCCAAGACCTCGTCGCGCGGCAATTGCTCGGGCGCGTCGGGCCCTCGGTGCGCAACCGGAACGTAGGCCGCGCAGCCCGCCTCGACCGCGAGCGAGAAACCGACGATCTTCGCCTGCATCGGATCGAGCGAAGTCGTTTCGGTATCGAACGACGTCAACGGAGCCGCGTCGATCTTCGCGAGCCACGCGTCGAACTGCTCCCAAGTTTGGACCGTCTCGTAGCGGCGCTCGGGAGCAATCGTGGGCGCGGGCTCGGCCGCGAGCACGCCCGACGGCTGCGTTTCGCCGGCTTCGGATTGGGCTTCCTGCGCGCCTTCGATCAGCGCTTCGACCTCGCGCAGCCATGTCTTGAAGCCATGCCGCATGAACAGATCGCGCAGCTCGAGCGGCGATTCGGACCGGGCCGGCAGCGTTTCCTCGATCGACACGACGTGCTCGGTCAGATCGCATGCGCGCTCGACCGTCACGAGCTTCCTCGCCATCGGCAGGAAATCGAGCGCGCGGCGCAGGTTCTCGCCCACGACACCCTTGATCTCGCCAGCATGCTCGACGACACCGTCGAGCGTTTCGTATTGCGTGAGCCACTTGACCGCCGTCTTCGGGCCGCACTTTTCGACGCCGGGCACGTTGTCGACGGTATCGCCGATCAGCGAAAGGTAATCGACGATGCGCTCGGGCGGCACGCCGAACTTGGCGATCACGCCTTCCCGGTCGAGCGTTTCGTTCGTCATCGTGTTGACGAGCGTGACGTGATCACTGACGAGCTGCGCCAAGTCCTTGTCGCCCGTCGACACGAGGACGTTCATGCCTTCGCGCTCGGCGGCGGCGGCGAGTGTGCCGATGACGTCGTCGGCTTCGACGCCGTCGACCATCAAGAGCGGCCAACCCAGCGCACGCACGGCGAAATGGATCGGCTCGACCTGCTTGGCGAGGTCTTCCGGCATCGACGGACGATGGGCCTTGTACTCGGGGTACCAGTCGTCGCGGAACGTCTTGCCCTTTGCATCGAACACGCACGCGCTATACTCTGCGGTGACTTCCTTGCGCATGCGCCGAAGCATGTTGATGAGTCCGTAGATGGCGCCCGTCGGTTCGCCGTCCGGGCCGCGCAAGTCAGGCATCGCGTGGTAGGCCCGATACAGATAGCTTGATCCGTCGACCAAAACGAGGGTCTTACCTTTCAGGTTCCGTTCTGCAGGCATTATGAACAAGAGAAAAGTGATTCCGAGTCTGCGATCGCTCGCAGATCAAGAACGTGCGACGGCCAAGAAGGCCCGCGCGTCGTGGCAGATGTTCACGATTATGGCAGAGTTCATCGAGGCGACCGAGTACCTCTCGGAGATCCGCCCTGCCGTCAGCATCTATGGCTCGGCCCGCTTGAAACCGAGCTCGCCGCACTACAAGCTCGCCACGCAAATCGCCCGCAAGCTGTCGGACGCCGGCTTCGCCGTCATTTCGGGCGGCGGGCCCGGCATCATGGAGGCCGCGAACAAGGGCGCCCATGCCGGCAAGGCTCCCTCGGTGGGGCTGAACATCGAGTTGCCGCACGAGCAGTCGGGGAACCAGTGGCAAGACATTTCGCTGCGTTTCCGCCACTTCTTCACGCGCAAGGTCACGTTCGTCAAGAACTCCGACGCGGTCATCGTGATGCCGGGCGGCTTCGGCACGCTCGACGAACTGGCCGAAGTGCTGACGCTGATCCAAACGAAGAAGTCGCGCCACGTGCCGATCATCCTCGTCGGCTCCGAGTTCTGGAAGGGGCTGCTGCATTGGTTCGAGACGGCCCTCTTGCCGATGGGGCTCATCAATCCCGAAGACATGAACCTCATGCAGGTGATTGACGATCCCGACAAGGTATTGGAAGCGGTGCTTGCGTTCTACGAGGATCGCGGCGAGGTCGAGCCGCATGCGGCGAAGTCGGACGAAGACCGGATGTTCTATCTCTAGGGCGAGATCTCTGTTTAGGTCTAGGCGGTCGAATACGAAAGCGGCCTGGCAGGGCATTCGGCCGAATCGACTGGATGGGTGAGTGTCAGCGGGCCGGATTTTCGGGCCCGCTTCGTGCCGTCAACGAGGCCGATGCGGCGCTCGTCACGGATCGCTCAGCGTTCGCCGCTCGCTTGCCGCCATTTTGCGAAAGAAACGAGTTCGGCGTCGACCTCGGATGCATCCAGCGGAGTCAGGCTGTAAAAGGCGCCCTCCCATTGGGCAATGGGAATGGGTTTAGCGGTGGTGACGTAGGCCGCGTCCGGCCGATAGGCCTGATGCGGCCAAAATAGAGGCATGATCGAGCGGTCCTCCAAACTCCGGCGCAACCATTCCGGGCCGCCCGCGTCCGTCACGGTGTCGCGCTGAAATTCCCATTCGTCGGCATCCCACGCTGTGAAAACACTTGGGTTCCCCGCGGCGTCGAACATGAGGACGGCATTCTGGTCGGGGCGCCAGTAATACTCGACGAGATTTTCACGAGCGGCGAGTCGATCGAGTACCTGAACCACTCTCGGATCACTGTAGGCCGTACCGATTCCGTGAACGCCGATGTGCCCTCGCCGCCGGCAATGCGCTTTCTTCGCTTGCGCCAGCGCAGTCGCGAGTTTTCCCGTCATGTCGGTGTCGCCCTTTGTCAGATAGAGATCGATCAAGCCCGCATTGAAAGCGTCCACCGCCTCCCGATAACCTGCCGCACCGGTCAACAAGATCTTGGCGCAAGCGACGTCCTCAATCGACGAAAGAAATCGGATGCCGTCGATCTCCGGCATCTCGTAGTCCACGACAACCGCGGCAACTTCTTCGAATCGCGCACCATCGCTCAACGCGTCGCGGCCCAAGGCGTTGCTGCCCGCTTCGATCTGGGAAAAGCCCGCCCCCGCAATCCGGATACGCGGCACGCCGCGATCCCTCGCCGACAGGAACTCCAGCGCCGCCTGGGGTCTCGTAAAAAATCGATTTAGCGCCCGATCCCGAAATATTCCCCGCAATCCATCCAGGAAATCCGCATTGTCATCGAGAAAAACGACGGATACGGGATGAAGCATCGGTTGCCTAACAAAGGAACTCATGCCGACCTCAGGAAAAAAGCGATTTGCACCTACGCGTGTTATGCGATACGAGCGCTGCGCTGCATCTGCCAATTGCCCGATTATCTCGTGTCGCCCGGAGAACAAGCAACCCCGCGGTCATCTCTCGCCTATTTCACGCAAACACGAGGGAAATATTGATCTTCAATTTCGACGGCCCGAGCGCAACTGAGATATTAAAGGTAAGAATCGCGCATTCCCCCAAATGGGGCGAATGCGCCGCTACCGCTCGTAGCGATTACTCCGAAGGAGTTTTCCATGTCAACTCGAGATGCTATTCCTCATCTCCTTTCTTGCGGTACCGCTTTGCTGACGCCCGACCCAACGGCAGTCGCCGCGCAGAAAACCTTCCACCATGTCATCGACATCTATCTCAAGGATTCGAACGCGTTCATGAACACTTATTTCTCCCGCTATTTCGAATGGCAAGGGGTATGCCGGGAACGCTGGTTCCACCAAAGCATCGATAATCTGCTGGGCCTAAATGGCGCATTCGCCACCAAGCGCGCTCACCAAGAGTACGTTCAGGAAACCTTCCCGTTTCAGCGGGTCGACTGCTTTCTCAATACGCTCGAGGTCAAACAGTGCTCGACGTATCTGGTGTTTCGCTTTTACGTGGACGGCCGCCCGGTTTCGATGGGGTATCAGCAGGTCGTCTTTGCCGATACCGACAAGCGCATTCGGCGGCTCCCGGACAACGTCAGAGCGCGATTCATGGAATATGAATTGATCGCACCCGCACTCGCCGCGTGACGGTGTAGCTTACCCGACGCGATAGCGTCTTGACCGAGGCGGCAGGTCGTGCCGGGCGCGATCTGCCGCCGATCCGGGTTCAGGCAGTTGTAACGTGAATGTCGTATGGATGCCGAGTTCCGACTCGCATGAAATGCCGCCGCCGAGCGCATCGCAAACGCGGCGGCAGAAGCTCAGGCCCACTCCCGAGCCTCGGCCATGTGCTTTCGTGGAATAAAACGGTTCGAAGATCCGCGGCAGCACGTCGGCGGAAATCCCAGGCCCGCTGTCGCTGAAGTGCAGCACGCAGAAACCCTCGCTTCGGCGAGCCCCAATCTGTATCTGCCCCTTGCCGGCTGCGTCGATGGCCTGAAGCGCGTTTTTCAACAGGTTGAACAGCACGAAGATGAGCAGCGAGTCAGAGCCCGAGAACTCGATCGCAGGATCGATCGGGGTGACTGAAACAAGACTGCGTTCACCCGGCCGGAACGGGAAGCGATCGATCGCCGCTTCAACACAGGCGCCGATCGAGTGCGCCGCGAAACCTCGTTTGTCGAGCCGATGCAACGTGAGCGAAGCCAGCGACATTTCCACGACCGAGCTCGTACTGCCGACTTGACGAAGAATCGCGGATGCGAGGCCCGGCAGCCGGTCCGGTTCGCCGGAGAGAACCAGCGTGTCCTCGCATAATCGATGCTGCACCGCTAAACGGTATCCGCGCATCAGGTCGGGAAGCGCCATGCGCAACTCGTCAGCGTGCATGCCGATCGTTGCCAACGGGGTTGCCACCTCATGCGCCATCGTCGCAAGAACGATATATGGCCCCATCAACCCATGCCGGACGATAGCGACGGCGAGCATACCCAGGCTGATCGTGATGAAAATGAATCCCGGCGGATAGAACGCGTAGCCGTAGTTGGCGGCATAGTCGACAGCGGCAAGGGAATACACGATGACGCCGATCGAACAGAGTCCAAGCAGTTTGCGCACTCCCACGGCATTCATTTTGCGTCGAGTGCTAAACAGCAGCCAGGCGCTACGACTCACCACCACAATCGTCTGAATAACGTGGATCGGATGAAGCCGGCCCGCCCTAGGGTAATAGCCGAAGAAATACGAATAGAAGCCGTCGACGAACGTATTCCCGGACACGAGCAGGACGGCCAATGCCACGCACAGGACGTAGGACACCAGGACAGCTCGCCGTTCGCGCCGACGGGAAACGACCTCCACCGAAAAATGATAGAGGGTTGTCGGTAAAAACAGGATGAATAAATAGCCGATCTTAACAAGCACGTTTGCAACGCTCGGGCTCGTGGTCTGAAACAGAAAAGCCCAGGTTCCCTGCCAGACGAACGTCGTTGCGCACATTGCCGCGAAAGGAACCGACACGCGCGTCAAGCCCTCCGTGATCAACACATACGCGCCAAATCCGAGGAACAACGCCGAGACGAATGCTGGCAATAACGAGTACATGGTTCCTGCTCGTGTTTTCAGTTTTATTAAGCGTACGTCGTCTTTTTAGAACCGTCGCTCTAAGGAGAAGCGAACACCGCTTTCCGCGCGCAGATGTGATCGAATCGATATTTTGTGCCGCCTATGCCTTATGCATATTGGCCGTTGCAGCCGCATTGTATCAGGCCGAAACTGTGATCTTAGGTCATCATCCGATTAGGCCGCGCGACTCACCACGTACGAACGCTGACCGCCGCTTGTTCAACGGGCCGCGCGGCAAGAAATACGTAACCGGCCGATTAACCGTCATTCATGGTTTCGTCGGCACCGCATTGCGGGTATCGGAGATCGAAATAGTAAGGAAGAGTAAGGGAATGGCCAGCGCAAGCGGCAATCCGCAGCGTCACTCGGTTTAGCGCCCGATCTGTTTCGCTACGCGTCGTGCGCCGGCCCCGTCGACGCGCGCGCGACGAGGTAAGGCGAGGACGTCACGCATACCCTCGAAACCCGCGCGCCTGCATTCGCCGTCCTTGTGGTACCCGATGTCTCGATCAACTCCAGCAACAACTCCACCGCCAGCTCGGCCGCTTCCACGGTCGGCACCGCCACCGTCGTCAACGCGGGCCGCGACTCGCGCGCGAGCTGAATATCGGTGATCCCGATCACCGACAAGCGATTCGGCACGTCGAGCCCCAGATCGGCGGCGGCCTGCATCGCACCGAGCGCCGGCAAGTCGTTCGTCGTGAACAGCGCCGTGAGGTCCGGGTGCGCCTTCAGCAGTTCGCGTGCGGCGGCATAGCCGCCCTGCGTCGTATCGGGGGTGTACAGCACGGGCGAGGCAGCGCCGTCGAGCCCCGCCGCCCGCATTGCGTCGATGAACCCGTCGTAACGCGCCGCATGAATCCCGTACACCTTGCTGCCGACGATCGCGCCGATTCGCCGATGCCCGAGTGAAAGCAGATGTTGCGCCGCCAACTCCCCCGCCAACCGAAAATCCACCGCCACGCACGGCAGCCCCGGCGGATCGGCCGGCCGCTCCCACATGCACAGGACGACGGGAGCGCCACGCAATTCAGTCATCCGCAAGTCCTCGAAGTCGAGGTTCGCGTTCATCACCAGCACGCCTTCCGATAGCGTCCCCGCGATCTGATCGAGGTAGGCCCGCCCCGTCTGCGGATCACCGGCCGTGTTGCAGATAATGAGGAACCGCCCTTTGCGCTGCAACGCGTTCTCGACGGCAAGCGCGAACTCGGGATAGAACGGATTCGCGATGCTCGACACCATCAACGCGATCGTCGGCGCTCGCCCCTCGGCCAGCGCGCGGGCCGGCAAATGCGGCCGATAGCCCAGTTCGGCGATCGCCTCGAGTACGCGCTGCCGCGTCGCCTCCCCCACGCGCCCCTTGTTGCGCAGGACGTTCGAGACCGTCGCCGGCGTCACCCCCGCTCGGACAGCCACTTCGTTCAAGGTCGGCATGGCTCTTCGTTCTCAATAAATGGGATGGTTATTCAACATTTGCGTGATCTCAGCGAGCACGGCACCATTGGCTGCAAATCAGAGCGAATATTGGAGACGCAGCGCCGATCGCATCGCGATCGATTTTTTAGGGCGCGCTGATTAAGCGCTTAATCATCACTCGGCGCTGATTAGAACATGGAGACGGCACGATGGCGAGCATTTCGTTACGCGGTGTGCAGAAGGCTTATGGCGACGGACCTCAGGTGATCCGCGACGTCGATCTCGAGATCGGCAAAAACGAGTTTTGCGTCTTCCTGGGCCCATCGGGCTGCGGCAAGTCGACCTTGCTGAGGATGATCGCCGGCCTCGAAGACGTGACCGACGGCGACGTCTCGATCGGCGGCAAGCTGGTCAACGACGTGCCGGCCGCGCAGCGCGGCGTCGCGATGGTGTTCCAGAGCTACGCGCTGTTTCCGCACATGACCGTCTACGAGAACATGGCCTTCGGCCTGAAGCTCGCGAAGACGCCCAAGGCGGAGATCGATCGCAAAGTGCGCGACGCGGCCCGCATCCTCCAGCTCGAAGCGCTGCTCGATCGGCATCCGAAAGCCCTCTCCGGCGGCCAGCGGCAACGCGTCGCGATCGGCCGGGCAATCGTGAGAGAGCCCGGTGTCTTCCTTTTCGACGAACCGCTCTCGAACCTCGATGCCACGTTGCGCGGGCAAACGCGCGTCGAAATCGCGCGCCTGCATCGGCAGTTCGCCGACGCGAGCGTCGTCTACGTCACGCACGATCAAATCGAAGCGATGACGCTCGCCGACAAGATCGTGCTGCTGCACGCCGGCAAGGACACCGAACGATTCGGCAGCATCGCGCAAATCGGCGCGCCGCTCGATCTCTATCACCGGCCGAAGAGCAAGTTCGTCGCGGGCTTCATCGGCTCGCCGCGCATGAATTTCCTACCGGCGAAGGTCGCTTCGATCGAATCGAACGGCGTCACCGTCACGCTCGAGCACAGCGGCGAGTCGGTGCGGCTGCCGTTGCAAGGCGGACGGCTGAGCGTCGGCGCGCCCGTGACGTTCGGCGTGCGCCCCGAGCATCTCGAGCCGACGCACAACGACGTGTCGGATGCGAGCCGCGGCGATGCGGTCACGCTGACACGCGCGATCACGCTCGTCGAAGAACTCGGCGAACACAGCTACGTCCACCTCGATCACCCCGGCGGCGCGGTGCTCGTCGCCAAGGCCCCGGGCGATGCGCGGCTTGCGCAAGGCGACCGAGCACGCTTTCGCGCACCGGTTTCCGCCTGCCATCTGTTTGCCGAGGACGGCTTCGCCGTCGCACCGATCGACACCATCGAAGAACACGCGTGACACGCAAGCAAGACATGCACGCGTGAACGACAACGACAAGAGGATCATGGGAATGCGCCTAGGAGTCTGCTATTACCCCGAGCACTGGCCGGAGGCCATGTGGAAGGAAGACGCCGCGCGAATGCGCGCGCTCGGCATCAAACAAGTCCGTATCGCCGAATTCGCTTGGAGCCGGATCGAACCGTCGCCGGGCGAATTCGACTGGGGCTGGCTCGATCGCGCCATCGATACCCTGGGAGCCGAAGGGCTCGAAGTAGTCATGTGCACGCCGACGGCCACACCGCCCAAGTGGCTCATCGATCGCCATCCCGACATCCTGCCCGTCGGCGCGGACGGAAGAACGCGCGCGTTCGGATCGCGCCGCCATTACGATTTCTCGTCGCCGTCCTACTTCGAGGCATCGAAGGCCATTTGCGAAGCCGTCGCATCGCGCTACGGCCGGCATCCCGCCGTCGCTTATTGGCAGACCGACAACGAATACGGCTGTCATCAAACCGTGGTCAGCTACTCGGCGGCCGCGCTCACGCGCTTTCGCGAATGGTTGAAGGAGCGCTACGGCAACATCGACGCATTGAATCGCGCATGGGGCACGGTGTTCTGGAGCATGGAGTACCGCGGCTTTCACGAGATCGATGCACCGATCGGAACCGTGACCGAAGCACATCCGTCGCATCGTCTCGACTATCGGCGCTTTGCCTCGGATGAAGTCGCGCGCTACAACCGCATGCAAACCGACATCATCCGCAAGCACTCGCCGGGCCGCCCGATCGCGCACAACTTCATGCAGTTGTTCACCGAATTCGACCACTACAAAGTGGCCGACGATCTCGACGTCGCCTCCTGGGACAGCTATCCGCTCGGCGCACTCGAGGAGCAGTGGTATGAACCGGAAGTCAAAGCGAAGTATCTGCGCACGGGCCACCCCGACTTCGCATCATTCAATCACGACCTGTATCGCGGCATGTCGAAGCTGCCGTTCTGGGTCATGGAACAGCAGCCCGGCCCGGTGAATTGGGCGAAATGGAATCCCGCGCCCCTGCCCGGCATGGTGCGGCTCTGGAGCTGGGAAGCGTTCGCGCACGGAGCCGGCTGCGTATCGTATTTCCGGTGGCGGCAGGCGCCGTTCGCGCAGGAGCAAATGCACGCGGGCTTGAACACGCCCGACAATCGGCTCGACATCGGCGGCAGCGAGGCGGAGCGCGTCGCGCAGGAGCTTCGCGCATTGGCCGACGCAGGCGCCGATGCCGACGTGGACGGTCGAGTCGACACGCCCGTGGCGCTCGTGTTCGACTACGAAGCCAAGTGGCTGTTCGAAGTGCAGCCGCAAGGCGTCGATTTCCACTATCCGCGTTTTGCCGTCGAATACTATTCGGCGCTGCGCGCGCTCGGGTTCGACGTCGACATCGTCCCGCCGCACGCCTCGCTCGACGGCTATAAGCTCATCGTCGTACCGCCGTTGCCCATCGTTTCGGACGATCTCGTCCGAAAGCTCTCGAACACGCGGGCGCACATCGTCGTCGGGCCTCGTACGGGATCGAAGACGGCCGATCTGCAAATCCCGGCGAATCTCCCGCCCGGCCCCTTGGCTTCGCTGATGCCCATGCGCGTCTGGCGAGTCGAATCGATGCGGCCGAACGTGAACCCGCGCGTCACGTTCAGCGGCAGCGTCCCTCAAGGCTATGCGCGGCATTGGCGCGACTTGCTCGACGTCGGCACGGGCAGCGGCAGCCATGAATCGATGCAGATCCGTGCCGTGTTCGCCGACGGCCATCCCGCCTATGTGAAATACGGCGCCGTGCATTACCTCTCGAGCTTGTTCGACGAAGCGTCCACGCAGGCCCTGTTCGCCCGCATCGCCGCCGAAGCGGGTCTCGCGCCGGCGCCGCTCGGCGACACCGTTCGCACGAGCCGCCGCGGCGGCCTGACCTGGGTCTTCAACTATGGATCGCGAGCGCATTCATTGCCGGCCGATATACCGGGCGATGCGTTCGTCATCGGCTCGCACGACGTCGAACCGCAAGGCGTCGCCGCCTATCGAACGAGCAGCAAGAAGACGCCTTGAAGGCGGCACAACGTAACGAATCCGATGCAGCACCGACAACGACGTAATACATAGGAGACAGGCATGACGAACAAACCCCGCACCATGCTAGGCGCCGTCGCGCTGGCGTCGGCCCTCGCGATGGGCACCCTCGCCACGACCGCGCAAGCCGGCACGCTCGAGATCAACATCGCGTTCAAGGGCGCCAGCCAGCGCGCCGTATGGACGCAAGTGGTCGACGAGTTCAAGCAGGCGCATCCCGGCACCGACGTCAAGGTCGCGTTCATCGACGAGGAAGCGTACAAAGTGCAATTGCCGGCATGGCTCACGACGGCCCCGCCCGACATCGTGAACTGGCACGACGGCGAACGCATGGCGTACTACGCGAAGCGCGGTTTGTTCGAAGATTTGACGAGCGACTGGGCGAAGAACGGCTGGGACAAGACCTATGCGTCGACGAAAGAGGCATCGTCGTATGAGGGCAAGCAATACGCCGCGCCCACCGTCTACTACTCGTGGGGCATGTTCTACCGCAAGGACATCTTCCAGAAGGTCGGCATTGCGAGCGAGCCGAAGACGTGGAACGACTTCCTCGACGACTGCAAGAAGCTCAAGGCCGCCGGCATTGCGCCGATCGCCGTGGCGGGACGCGACGCGTGGACGCTGGCCGGCTGGTTCGACTATCTCGACCTGCGCTTGAACGGCAACGCCTTCCACCAAAAGCTGATGGCCGGCGACGTGGCCTACACCGACCCGCGCGTGAAGAAGGTCTACACGACGTGGAAACAGCTGCTCGACGCAGGCTACTTCATCCCGAACTCGCTCTCGTACGATCTCGATTCCGCGCAGCCGTTCCTGTTCCAAGGCAAGGCCGCGATGATGCTGATGGGCACCTTCATCACGGGCGGATTCTCGCCGACGGTGAAATCGGAGATGGGCTACTTCCAATTCCCGATCATCGATTCGAACGTGCCGACGGCTGAAGACGGCCCCGTCGAAACGCTCAATATTCCGGCCAAGGCGAAGAACAAGGCCGACGCACGCGCGTTCCTCGCCTTCACGGAAACGCCGAAGGTCGGCGCGCAACTGGCGGTGGGCCTCGGCTCGCTCTCGGCGAACAGCCAATCGGCGGAGCCCGACGATCCCATTTCGAAGATCGGCTTCCAGATTCTGTCGAATACGAAGGGCGGTATCGCGCAGTTCTACGATCGCGACATGACGAAGGAAATGGCCGACGAAGGGATGAAGGGCATGCAGCAGTTCGTGTCCGATCCGACGCAGCTCGACTCGATCCTCGCGCACCTCGAGCAGGTGCGGCAGCGGATCTATAAGAAGTAACCGAAGGGACGGCGCGCGGCATCGGCGATCGATCGATGCCGCGCGCGGCAGTGGTGTACGTTCAGGAGGTTGAAGTGTCTCAGTTCATCACCCACCGGGCCGCCGGCACCGGCGCCACAGGCCCCGGCAACGGCACGCCGCCGGCCGCCCCCTCGGCGCGCCCGAGCGGACGGCCGCGCCGCCGCGTATCGCCGACCGCGCGCCGCCAGCGCCGCGCCGCGTTTCTGTTTCTCGCGCCCGCGTGCGTCATGGTCGCGATCTATGTGATCTGGCCGGTGCTGTCGACGATCCGCCTCAGCTTTTATAGCTGGGATGGGATGTCCGATGCGACGTTCGTTGGCCTCGCGAACTACATCGAACTCTTTCATTCGCAGACGTTCTACACCGCACTCAAGAACAACGTCATCTGGCTCGTCATGTTCTTGCTGGCGCCGCCGATGGGATTGGCGATCGCGCTGTACCTCAATCAAGCTGTGGCCGGCATCCGCATCGTCAAGTCGCTGTTCTTCGCACCGTTCGTGCTGTCCGGCGTGGTGGTGGGCCTGATCTTCTCTTGGTTCTACGATCCGACGTTCGGCCTGCTCGCGCTGATCGTCGGGCATGGCATCCCCGTACTCGGCGATCCCCGCTATGCGACGCCCGGCATCATCTTCGCCGCGCTCTGGCCGCAAACCGCGTATTGCATGATTCTTTATTTGACCGGGCTGACGACGCTCAGCAGCGAGCAAATCGAAGCCGCGCGCATGGAGGGGGCCAAGGGCTGGTCCTTGCTCTGGCACGTGATCCTGCCGCAGCTGCGTCCGACGACGTTCATGGCCGTCGTCGTCACCGTGATCGGCGCGCTGCGCAGCTTCGATTTGATTTCGGTCATGACGGGCGGCGGCCCGTTCGAAAGCTCGACCGTGCTCGCGTATTACATGTACGACCAGGCGATCAAGTATTACCGGCTCGGCTACTCGGCGGCCATCGCCGTCGTGCTGTTCGCGATCATGCTGATCTATATCGTCTATCAGTTGCGCCGGTTGCTCAGGAACGAGCAATAAGGAAAGGAGTCCTCATCATGTTTCCCATGCCGGTCGAGAAATGGACGCCTACCGCGCGGCGTGCCTACAAACTGTCGCTGCCGATAGCGCTGCTGATTTGGCTGCTGCCTATGATCGCGGTTCTCGTGACTTCGGTGCGATCGTCGGAAGAACTCAGCGAAGGCAACTATTGGGGGTGGCCGAAGCATTTCGCGCTCATCGACAACTACCGCGATGCGCTGACGACGTCGCCCATGCTCCACTACTTCTGGAACAGCGTGCAGATCACGCTGCCGGCGGTGGCCGGAGCGATTGCGCTAGCGGCAATGGCCGGCTTCGCGCTCGCGGTTTACCGTTTCCCCGGAAACTCGACGTTGTTCGCGGCGTTCGTCGCCGGCAACTTCGTGCCGATTCAAGTGTTGATGATTCCCGTCCGGGACTTGTCGCTCAAGCTCGGTCTCTACAACACCGTCGAAGGTCTTATCCTCTTTCACCTCTCGTTCCAGACGGGGTTCTGCGCGCTGTTTTTACGGAACTTCATCAAGCAGCTGCCGTTCGAGCTGATCGAGGCCGCGCGGATTGAAGGGGCCAACGAATGGACGGTGTTCTTCAAGATCGTCTTGCCGTTGATTCGGCCGGCATTGGCCGCCCTGGCCATCCTCGTATTCACGTTCGTCTGGAACGACTACTTCTGGGCGCTGTGTCTCACGCAAGGCGACGACGCCGCGCCGATCACCGTCGGCGTCGCGGCACTCAAGGGACAGTGGACGACAGCCTGGAATCTCGTTTCGGCGGGATCGATACTCGCGGCGCTGCCGTCGGTCGCGATGTTCTTCGCGATGCAGAAGCATTTCGTCGCCGGGTTGACGTTCGGGGCGACGAAGGGGTGAAATCTCCCGCGTTTGATTCCAAACGCGGGCTTTCGAAGACGGCCTCAGTCAGAGCGAGCGCTCTATCGCCTGCCCCAGCAGATCCAGGCCAAGGTCAATTTCTTCCTCGCTGACGGTCAAGGGCGGCGCGATCCGGAAAACACCGCCCATCCCTGGCAACTGCACGATGTTCATGCTGAGACCGAGGTTCATGCACTCGCGCGTGATCTTCGCGCCGAGCCCGTCCGCGGGCTCCTTCGTGCGGCGGTCCTTGACCACCTCCATCCCTAGCAGCAGCCCGCGTCCACGCACGTCGCCGATGCAGTCGAAGCGCTCCATCAGACCCAACAAGCCTCGCCTCAACCGATCGCCCATGACGTTCGCGCGTTCGACGAGCCCGTCCCGCTCGACAACGTCGAGCACACGCAAGCCCACGGCGGCAGGCAGCGGATCCGACACGTGCGTCGTATAGAACAAGTAATGCAACTCATGGGCTCGTTCTTCGATCTCGGCAGTGGTCACGATCGCCGCGAGCGGTAAGCCCGCGCCCAGCGTCTTCGACAACGTGAGAATGTCCGGTGTCACGCCGTCTCGCTGACAGGCGAACATCGTTCCCGTGCGCCCTACTCCGGTTTGCGCTTCGTCGAGGATCAGCAACATGCCGCGCTCCTCGCACTTGCGCTTGAGCGCGGCCATATAGCCCAGCGGCAATTCGATGATGCCGCCCGAGCTGAGAATCGGTTCGGCGATGAATGCAGCAAGGTTCCCGCTCGACTGACGATCGATGAGGTCGAACGCGTAATCAAGCTCTGCCAGGAAATCGTATTGACCATCGCGCTCGAAACGCGGCCGATAAGGAAACGGCGCCGGTATCGCAAACGAACCGACTGCGGCGGGACCGACGCCCTTGCGTCCCGCGCTATAGGTTGCCGATGCCGCCGCCCCAGTCATACCGTGCCAGGACTGCGCGAAGCCGACGATTTCATACTTGCCCGTCACGAGCTTCGCCATGCGAATGGCTGCCTCGTTCGATTCCGCACCCGTGCTCAGCAGCAGCGCTCGTTCAAGGGCGCCCGGCGTGACGTCGGCCAATCGCTTCGCCAAATCCACGACCGGCCGCGACAGCATCCCGCTGAAAAGATGATCGAGTTTGCCCGCGTATTCATTGATGACCGACACGATGTCCGGGTGGCTGTGCCCCAGCACCGCGCTCATCTGCCCCGAGGTGAAATCGAGAATCGCCCGGCCATCCGCGTCGTACACGAAACTGCCCTGGGCCCGCTCGATGATCATCGGCTCGAACTTCCCGCCGTAGCGAACCAGGTGCTGCCTAGCGTTCTGCCAAAACGTTGCGTCGTCGTTGCGGGACATCGTGCCTCCTGGCGAAATAGCGGGAATGCGTTTCGATTTCGATCTAGACAAACACCTTTGACGATTGAATTCGCGCACGCCATGCGCGGCTGCGGCAAAAGCCTGCGACTAGCGTGTCCTGCCTTCGAAGCCCAGCAGGACGTTGACCGCGTTGAGGCCGATTTCGTCGACCATGTAGCCGCCTTCCATCACGAACAGCGTCGGCACGCCAAGCCCTTCGATCATTTCTCCGATGCGCAGATAGTCGGGCGAGCGCAACCGGAAATGACTGATCGGATCGCCTTCGAACGTATCGACGCCGAGCGAAACGATCAGCGCGTCGGCCTTGTATCGCGCGATCGTCGCACTCGCATCGAACAAGGCAGCCTCGAATTCCGCCATGGCCGTGCCCTTCGGAAGCGGCAGATTCAGATTGAATCCCTCGCCCTGACCCATGCCTCGCTCGTCGGCATGCCCCGAGAAATACGGGTAGCAGACTGCCGGATCGCCGTGGATCGATACGAACAACACATCGGAACGGTCATAGAAGATGTCCTGAGTGCCGTTCCCGTGGTGGAAATCGATGTCGAGCACTGCTACGCGCTTGGCACCTTGCTGGATGCAACGCTGCGCGGCGATCGCGGCATTGTTCAAGTAGCAATAGCCGCCCGTATATTCGCGGCCGGCGTGATGTCCCGGCGGGCGGCACAGCGCAAACACGCCGCGCATGCCGCTCGACAAGCGGTCGACACCGGTCAGCGCCGAGTTGGCACTCGAGCAGACGGCCTCCCATGTGCCCTCGTTGATGGGCGAGCCGGCGTCCATCGAGAAGAAACCCAGCTTGCCGTCGATGAATTGCGGCACTTCGGTGCTCGGCAATCCGCGTATCGGCCATACGAGCGGCAACGCCTGGGAGGTTCGGCCCGTGGCCGTCCATTCGCTCCACGCGTTCGCCAGGAATTCGACATAGCGCTCGCTGTGCGCGCCGACGTAGTCCGAATGCTCGTAGGAGCGCGGAGCGATAATGTCGCCCAATCCTACTGTCTTTACCCGCGCTAACACCGTTTCCGCGCGCTCGGGCTTTTCGAACGACGCCGAGATTGCGCCGTCCTTCAGTTCGACTCCATGGTGCAAGCGATGATCACTGCTATAGACCGTGAGCATGGTTGGCTTACCGAGTTGAAGGTAAGCCGCCAGTTTACGCCAACATTCCGATTCCGGAGGAGGCGTACGATGCTGCTCAGGGGCGGCCGTCGTTACGGCCAGGGGAGACGCGCATGGTGTCGCAGACGGACGAGTACTGGTTTCCCGCGAAACGATACGGCTGGGGCTGGGGCCTGCCCATACGCTGGCAGGGGTGGGTCGTCATGATCGTCTATGCCGCTTTGCTCGCCTTGGATGCTTATGTTTTTTTACGCGCTCAACATCTGGTCATGTTTTTTATCGTGGCGGTGTTGCTGAACTTCATCCTCGTGCTGATTTGCTGGTTCAAGGGAGAACCGCCTCGCTGGCGCTGGGGCAAGGACTGAGGCGGCGAGCGTGCTCATTCGGGCCATGCGGTTGCGGCAATGCAGTCGGACACGAACTCCTTGCTCGGGCTCGACGTGTCGTTCGGGACGTACACCTGGATCGCAGCCGACGTCGGGTAGCTGGCGTTGTTGTCTTGCGCGCCGCACTGCGCACTTTGTCCGGGGCCGATGACGATCTCGGAGCCCACCTTCAGGCGGCATTGCGTTACGCGATCGAGCTTGCTCCAACTCGGGCAGATTTCGTTCTGCACTCGGTAGGCGTCCCGCGGGCCCGCCGGAGGATTGAAGCTCCACCAACTTCCGTACTGCCCCAGGGGTTTGCTCGAATCCCAAACCCGGTAGACGGTAAGCGGTTGCGTCGTCTGGAACGCCTCGCCCATGCATAGGCCGCCCTTCGTCGGCGGCTGCTGCGCTTTGGCGACCAACGCCGGATCGCTGATCGGCGTGAGACCGTACGGCGGTAGGATCGCGCCGGCGCAGTGGGTTTGGGTCAGGGCCTGCGAGCCTGCCTGGGGCAAACTCGGTGTCGCGGTCTGTTGCTGGGACGCAAGCGGAGCACAGGCGCCGAGCGCGAGTGCCGCGATCGTCAAACCGCCAGCCCGCAAAGAAATGCGATTAAGCAATCGCGAACGATAGTGCAAAAGAAATTGCTGCGGCCGAGGATCGTTGTTCATGGCTTGTGGAACCGTCAGTCGTCGCCCACGGATCTCCGGGGTTTCCATATCTTAGGAAAAATTGCAGCATCTGCACAAACGAATGTGCGGGAAGGTACGCAAGCAAGATAGCCGTCCAACCTGGACAAGGCCGCGATCGAAGCGCAACTGCAACGATGATCCGCGGTTTGGCCGGTTAAACGGCCGTTTCGAAAGGCTTTGTCCGATCGCTTTGCACCGTGTCGATTTTGATGGCCATCGTTCGTCGTCGCAGTGGAGGCTCGTCGTTTTCCTTTCGATTAACTGACACTGAGGGAGTTTGCCATGTCGATTCAGAAGATCACGCCGTTTCTTTGGTACGCCGAGGAGGCCGAAGAGGCCGCTGCGTTCTATGCGGGCATCTTCCCGGAGTCGCGGGTGGTTCGGGTCACGCCGGTGCCCAGCGCCGGCGCGACGAAGGTCGTCCAGTTCGTGCTGTTCGGGCAATCCTTCATCGCCATGAGCCATCCACGCAGCGAGTCGTTCAACCACGCGATATCGCTGATGGTCAGCTGCGGCGATCAGGCGGAGCTGGACCATTACTGGAGCAAGCTCGTCGAGGGCGGGGGTACTTACGACAACTGCGGCTGGCTCAGAGACCGGTTCGGCGTCTCGTGGCAGATCGTTCCAAGCGATCTCATCCCGATGATGGCCGATCCCGATCCGGTAAAAGCCGCGCGCGTGGCCGAAGCCATGATGCAGATGACGAAGTTCGATGTGGCGAAGTTGAAAGCCGCCTATGCCGGTACGAATAGCTGACGCTTCGTCTTGTCGATCGCTTGTGTCATGGAGCGTCGGTTATGCTTGCACGCCGCCGGCCAACGCTCATCTGTTTAGACCACCCGCCGAAACAGCGACGGATAGTCCTCGACCAGACCATCAGGATCGACCGATAGCTCGGCCTGAAACTGACGAAACAGGCCTTCGTAAAGATATCGTCGGTTCGGTTCGATGCATGTGTAAGCTTGATCGACCGGCTCGATCGTCAGCGCCGGGATGGCGAGATAGGCGACGCGGATCAGTTGCCGCTGACCTTTTGCTAGGCCGAGCCGCCGGATCGGCAAGGTGTTGGTGAAAGGCGTCGCCGAAAGATCGACGTCGATGCAGCCATCGAGTTCGGGAATCCGTTGATGGTGCTCGTCGAGCCATGTTCCGGTGCCGTTCGCGAACACATTCAATTTGCGGCCGTCGGTCAAGGCGACGGCTACGCGGCGGACAGTCCAATCCGGTGCGATCTCGATCCGGTAATGTACGCCGTAGGGCGTATCGAAGCGATGGCCGACAACTACGGCTTCCGCGACGAAAGACTGCCCGTCCCGCATCAAAACGAGGTGCTCGGCCCCGACGCCCGACTCGGGAATCCATTGCGCAGCGGTTGCCATCGTTCATCCTCCTGAGATCGAATGCGGAGTCATGCAACTTGCATCAAGGATAGCAAGTTGGGGCACGCGGCGCGTGAAGTGAATTCGATGGCAGTTACCATGGAAGCTTGCGCTGTGACCGAGCGCTAGGAAGCCGTCATTCGATCGTCCATATGTCGTGAATCCATAATGAATCGTCCGCGCCTGCTGCTTCCCGCTATCCTCGCACTCTCGTTCGCCGGCTGCACGGCGGTGCGCCCCGATTACGCGGCGCGTGTCGCCACGGGCACCACGGCACATGACATCTGTTCGGAAACGTTCATCAGCGGCCAACCGCCGGCGACGATCTTCGCCGAAACCGAAGCGTCGCGGCCCGGCTTGCACTGGATCGCGCCGCTGATTCACTACGACGTCGACCGCACTCGGCAGACGGTTACCGCGAGTCTCGCGGGATTGTTCACGAGTCGAGCGGTCTATCGAGGGGCTTGGGGTTGCACGCTCGTCAGCGGCGCGATTCCCGCACCGGCCCAAGCAGGGCCGCCGCTCCTGCCGGTAACGGACGTGCCCCTGCCGATTGAAGTCGATCGTTCTTCCGCCATGAAGCATGCGATCGACGACGCATTCGCGGAAAACGATCCGTCTGGGCCTCGTCGCACGAAGGCCGTTGCCGTGCTCTATCGAGGCAAGCTCATAGCCGAACGCTATGCGCCGGGCTACGGGCCCGACACGCCGATACTCGGTTTCTCGATCAGCAAGTCGGTGACGAACGCGCTCGTCGGCATATTGGTTCGTGAGGGCAAGCTGCGGGTGGGTGCGCCGGTGCCGCTCGAGAACGGATCCGCTCGGCCGATCCCGCTCGAAGACTTCATGCGGATGACGAGCGGGCTCGACATCGACGAGACCGGCAGCGGATTCGATCCGTCCAACCGGATCATGTATGTGAGCACGAACGACATGGCCGCCGCCGCGCGGCGGGCTCGGGTGATCGCGCTGCCGGGCCGGCGCTGGGCGTATAGCAGCGCAAGCGTTCACTTGGCCGCGCGCATGGTGCGCGACGCGGCGGGCGGCAATGCTTCGGCAGTCCAGCGCTTCGCCCGCGACGAGTTGTTTGCACCGCTCGGCATGCGGCACGTGACCGTGGAAATGGACGAGACAGGGACGCCGATCGGCGCGCATTACATGCTGGCGTCGACACGGGATTGGGTTCGGTTCGGCGAACTCTATCTGAACGACGGCATCGCGCCGAATGGGCAGCGAATTTTGCCGGAAGGCTGGGTGCGATGGTCGACTACGCCGACGCTCGATACGGATTATGGCGCCGGATGGTGGGTCAATCGCCGGGACCGCGTGAGTCACGGCGATCGGGTCGGGATGCCGCTGATGGCCGATGCGCCAGCCGATACTTTCTACGCGCTTGGGAATCTCGGGCAGTACGTGATCGTCGTGCCGTCGAAGCAACTGGTGATCGTGAGACTCGGGAATGCGCAGACGCCGCACTTTGATAGCGCCGCGGCGGATTTACTCGTTAAAGAGGTGATCGGAGCGCTTTCGTAAGTTCCATCGGCGGCTCCGATTCGAAGCTATTCGACCGTATTCGACCCAGCCAGATTCCGCTGATGGCGTTCCTCGCGTCCGTCTTCTGAGGAAAAACATCGCGGAACCAGCCGCTGCCGAACGTAGCGATTCAACGGCTCCGCGTAGAACCGCGCGATGGACGCACCTAGCCAAGCGGAAGCGAGCAAATAACCGGTCAGCAGCACCAGCTTCGCGTCGCCCGTCACGTTCGATGGAGCAAAGATCGTCCGCAGCAGGCCGAGCACGATGAGGTGAAAAAGGTAGAGTTCATAGCTCAGTCTCCCGAACCACTCGAACACCGCCGCCACGCGAGCGCCTCGAATGGATAGCCCGTCGGGGCGATCATGCGCGGCCACCAGCAGAACCGCCGTACCTAGCGCCATCGCCGTGACGCCCAGCACCTTGCCGTCCCGGATCGGCCAATACAGATAGACGAACGTCATCGCTGCTGCGGCGAGCAACGGCAATGCGGTCCGCGCGCGGCCGCGCCACGCAATCCGCCCGGCAACCAGCGCGGTGCAGCAGCCGATTGCGATCGCATCGAAGCAGGCAAAGTAGGCGTATAGATAACCGCCTTCATCGCCTTGATGGGAGAAACGGTAGATGGGGCCGATGACGATGAGCACGAACCAAAAAGCCAGGAGCCCGGCTTCCCGGCGAAGGACGAGGCACAGCAGAGGGAACGATAAGTAAAACACCTCCTCGACCGAAAGCGACCACAACACGCCCAACGAATAGTTAGTCCATCCGTGCTTGCCGATGAGCACGTTCATCCAAAAGGTCAGAGATGCTAGATCGACGAGCCACAAGGAATCGGGCGCGCCGGCCGGCAAGTGATTTTGAAAGATCGCGATCCGCGCCATCGCAAGCGCGTTGACAGCCGCCAGCAGCAGTAGCAAGCACGGGAAGATGCGGGCAATACGCAAGCTGTAGAACGCACGGGCATCGACGTTGCCGAGTCCGGACCAGCGGCGCTTTGCATTCGTCGTGATCAGATAACCCGAAACGACGAAGAACATCGTGACCCCGTAGTTACCGTTCCGTACGACTGCACGCACGGCCTCCCATCCGAATGCGCGCGAGAGCGATGTGTCGTTCAGACGGTAGGCGATATTGAAGTGGTGACAGAGCACAAGGAGAATCGAAATGCCACGAATAAGATCGATTCTCCGGTTCCGCATGCCGGCGGACCTCATGCCACGCTCGCAGCCCATTGCACGAATACCTTGCCCGCTTCGCGCAAGACGGCCTCGCGGTCATCCATGCTGACGCCCGGGGCATCGCAGTAGACGGCAACGAGCAGCGGAGCACGACCGGGTGGGCGCACGAGCGCGTAGTCGTTCGTTTCGCTTTCGACGCTCGTTCCGGGCCGGTCGCCCGCCTGCCAGCCCGCGGGCAACACGGCGCGAATTCTGTTGAGCCCGGGTCTGCAGGCGATCATCCCGCGCTCCAGACGCGTGCGCGACTTGGGGCTCAAGACATCGCCCAGTAAAAGGCTGCGCGCAACCGTGACAATGGCCCGCGGACTCGTGGTGTCGAGCACGCCGCTATAGCGGTTCGAGTCAGGCTCGTAGCGATCCGAACGCGTGACGGTGTCCCCAAGCCCGCGAATGAATCGCGTCAACGCCGCGGGGCCGCCGGCGCTTCTCATCAACAGAATGGCGGCCGTATTGTCGCTCTCTTCCAGAATCGCTTGGCAGAGCGCCTCGACCGACATCGCCCCTCGCGAGAGGTTGGCCTTGGTCACGGGCGACGTGAAAATCAGATCGTTCTTCGTGTAGTGCACGAGCCGATCGAGTCGCTCTTGGCCGCTATCGGTTCGCGCAAGTATCTGCGCCGCGAGTATCCCCTTGAATGTGCTGCACATCAGGAAGCGTTCGTCGGCGCGATGGCTCAGCGTACGCCCCGAGCCCGTATCGACAGCGAACACGCCGAGGCGGCCGCCATGCCGGCGTTCGATGTCGGCAAGTGGGGATTCGGCGGCGTTCAGCGCGGGAGAGGCGGCCAGGCCGAGCAGTAAAGGCAGTCCAATCAATAGATTTCGACGCGTGATCGAGTGGGTCACGAGAATGTCCGGTTGATCCGAGTGAGGGAGGCGAAATACTCTACATCGATATTCGAAAGACCCATGTGAATCTCGACATATCGAAGGAAGGCTGGCATGCGACTCATCGGTCTATCTCGGGCTACGAGAGCTTGAGCGGTAAGATGACGGTTTCCTCCTTCTTTCGGAAGTACCGCAATGCAAGTGCTGGTCGATGCAGATGCCTGTCCGGTGGTCGTCAAGGACATCCTTTTCCGGGCCGCGCAGCGTACCAAGATCTGCGTCACACTCGTCGCCAATCAGTATTTGCGTACGCCGCCGTCCCCTTTCATCAAGGCATTGCAAGTGCCGGCGGGATTTGACGCCGCCGACAACCGCATCGTTGAACTCGTCGAGAAAGGCGACCTCGTGATCACGGCGGACATCCCGCTTGCCGCCGGTGCGCTGAACAAGGGCGGCTATGTGCTCGATCCGCGCGGAAGCTGGTTTTCCGCTGAAAACATCCAGGAACGTCTAACGATGCGCGACGTGATGGATCAGCTTCGCGGTTCGGGCGTCGCGACCGGCGGCCCGGCGCCGTACACGCCGAACGACAGCAAGACCTTCGCTGGACAACTGGATCGATTCCTCGCTCGGCATGGTAAGCCGACGGGCGCAGGGGCTTGATGGCTGCTCGGGATCTTCGCGCATCTAGGGCTCGGCGGTTTTTGACCACGCCCTATCACGAACGACACCCACGAACCACACGCCACATGGAGGCTCGATGAAAAGATTCATCCCGTTTTTGATCTCTTTGCCTTTTATTTTCGGATACACGACGGCCGTTTATGCACAGGCATCGGGGGCGGCAAAAACCGAGCGCGTGCACAGTGACGTCGACGGCGTCGACTTCGTCGCTTCCTATGAACCGGGGCCGCTTCCCAAAGATTACGAAGCCGAAGCGGAAAGCTCGCTCCCGGACACCGATCCTTACGTTACCCAGCGCGGCGCAGACAAGGGGTTGATTTATCTCAAGGATAAAAACGACGAAGCCGTGAAGCGGTACGTCATCCCGCGAGGACAAATACGCGCGGTCGTTCACGTCCGATACGACATGGTCGTACTCGACAAAGCGGACTTGGTTTTCACCGATCGGGGCCTGATCCTGGTGCACACGACCACGACGAATGCGGGGATATTCACGATCAGCGACATCTACCCGCTCGCCTACAAAAACGGGAAGGTCGTGGATAGCAAACATCTGATCAAAGACAGCAGCCTGTCGAAAATGCTGGCTTTGGGCGTCTCCTTGTATCGGCAAGCGGTGCCCGCCGCAAGCTAGCCTCGAACCTCCCGCGGCTCGCCGCGCACGAAAGGAAGCTTGAGCTCCCAGCTGGCGGCCCATTCCCTACCGCGCGCTATTTGCAACAACACTTCGGGGCGCACGCTCCGACGACCGACGCCGCCGCACTGACAATGGGTGCCGCAATGCGGACCTAGTTTCCGAAGTAGGCGAGCGTACCCAGGCGAGTCCCGCCCGGCGACGAACCACGGTCTCCGGGCGTTCTTTGGCGGGACTGGACCACGTCTATGTCGGAAACGTTCATGTCGAGTTCGGCCGCCAGCGGTTATAGTGCGTCGACTCTCCCCCAATACTCGCTAAGGATTCGGGCGTATGTTTTCTGCGGCAATCTTCGACATGGACGGGTTACTGATCGATTCGGAACGCACGATCATGAACACGTGGATAGACGTCGCACGCGAACTCGGGGTTCATATCCGTCCTGTCGACTATGTCGAGATCGTAGGAAGATCGCTCCCCGAATGCCATGCGATGCTGGCCAAGATGCTCGGTGAAGAGTCCGTTTTTCAGGAAGCGCTGATACGCGTCCGGCAGCGGCTACAGTCGCCGGAAAATCCGCCGGTATATCCGCTGAAGCCTGGAGCGCACGACCTATTGACCGCCTTGGTCAACGCTGGGGTGCCGTGCGCCGTGGCTTCGTCGTCGAGCGCAGAAGAGATTGAAGCTCGGCTTTCACGGGTCGGTGTGCTCGATTTCTTCGATGCGATCGCTGGCGGCAATGAAGTCGCCCGTGGCAAGCCGGATCCGGCCGTGTATGCGCTTGCTGCCGCTCGCCTGGGAAAAACAGCGAGCGACTGCCTGGCGTTTGAGGATAGTGAAAACGGCGTGCTCGCCGCGCATCGCGCTGGAATACAGGTCGTGACGGTGCCGGATTTGAAACCGCCGTCGGGTGAGGTCATCGGGCTGAGTCTCATGAGTCTCGGGAGCCTCGAGCAGGCAGTAGATTACGCTTCCGCGTGGTTCGGTATTGGGGCGCTTGCCGCCTGAGCGATTGGCCGCGAAGTATCACTGTTAAGCTACTCGTCTCTCAAAGACAATCGCGGTGAAAGCTGAATGACGCCCAATGCCGATGCCACCAGGGGCGTCAAGCAGCGCGAAATCCAATCTTCATGAAGCTTATTAGCCTGACTGACCTATCGGCAGCCGATATCCGCTCGATCTGGACACTGGCCGGCAAGCCCGCGGCTCGTTTGTCCGGAAACGTTGCGTGGTCATTCGAAGGTAACGGAATTCGCACGCGCAGCACCTTCCTCCAAGCCTTCCGAGCGCTGAACCTCGAGTACATCGAACTCCCGAACCTCCTCAAGACTAGCGAGCGCGCATGCGATATCGCCGGCTACCTCGATCCGCTCTACGATTTCTACGTCATTCGGGAATCGAATCACGCGAGGCTAGCGGAGTTCGCGATAGCGTCGCGCAGGCCGGTCATCAATGCCATGTCGAGCGACGGGCATCCTTGCGAGGTACTAACCGACGCGTACTATATCGACTCGGTGCTGATGCCTATCGAGCGAGCGAGAATATGCCTGTGGGGCCCAACGACCAACGTGTTTCGATCCTGGCATGAGTTGGCTGCAGTGCTAAAGCTTCAACTCGTCCATGTCTGCGATTCGCGATTCCATCGCGATCTGCCCCACGTTGTGTTTACGGACAAGCCGGACTCGACCGCCGACGTCGTGATTACCGATGGTTGGTCGAAAGAAATCGATGCGGCGGATTGGAGCCTGACCGAACAACATCTTGCGGCAATGGGCAATCCAAAGTTGCTTCCGACGCCGCCATTCATCATTGGACGCGAGCTCTCGTTCGACCCCTGCGGCTATGACGGCTTTACCGGTTACGAACAGAAAAAACTGCTCGTCCCAGTTCAGATTGCCGTTCTCCTGCACATGGCTAATTGCCGGCAAGACACACGATCCTAAACCTTATGCGTGCCGCCGCGCGCCAACTGGCACTCCACGGATCGAGCCAGACCTACCTCTCGAAAAATCGTCCTCGTCGAAATAAACTACGTTGATCCAGGAACACGGTCTCTAACACGTTCTTCCGCCCCGTGTTGTCGTAACGAAACAATTCACTGCTAAGCTACCCATCTCCAAAAAATAATCGCCGAGGGGAAGCTGGATGACGCCCAATGCCGATGTCGTCACAGGCCAGCAATTGGACCAACTTCTAGATAGCCTGGAAGCAGAACTAGGGCCGCACCTGGATTACAGCGATCCTAAAGAATTGTTATCTCAGCTTCACGCGCAGCCGATGCGCGCTCATTCGCTGCAAGCGATCGGCCGCCTCCAAGCACTGTGGATGAACGCCGGCGCGCCGGCCGCGGCGCGCGCGGTACTCGACAGCGACGGCGCGAGCCTGCTGGCCGTCGCCGAACCGGACGCCCGCCCCGACATTCGAATGCGTTTGGCGCAATACCGCCTGCAAATCGCGTACAACCTGCGAGAAGACGAAGCCATCCAGCGCGGGATTGCCGAAATGCGGGAGGTCATCGATAAAGAACCCACCCTCCGCGCAAACGAGTATCTCCGACTACACACCTTCGAGACCATCGAGCGCGTGCTTCCCGCCCATGCCGTCGATGTCATCGAATTGCGGCATGCCCTGCATTGCGCCGTCCGCGAGCGCGCGGCATTTCGCGCCTGGGACGAAGCGGAGCGCCAAAGGCGGCGGGCACTGGCATACAAGCGGCTTGAAGCGAACGCAGACGCCATCGCCGCGGCGAATGCTTCCTTCGACGCCCTGCAAAACGCAGCCGCCGACCAGACCATCGACACCAATAGCTGGCTGCAACTCAGCAACTTTTTGATCGCGATCGCGCCCGACCGTCTCCCCGACATCGAACGTGCCATCACACGACTCACCGCGGATCTCACGCGTCCTAAGCGGCGAGAAATGGGAGTTCGAGTGGCTCGACTCGCGGCAAGAGCCGTCTACGCTCGGGAAGGCGCAAGCGCCGCGCTAGCCGCATCCGACCTCGCCCACCACGCCCTATCCGAAGACGGCGGCGACGATTTCATCGAGTACGAACTGCCATGGCTGATCGAAGCGGGGCGAATCGACGACGCGGGCCAACGTGCGTTCTTCGACCTCTACGAGCGTGAATCTCAGCTGTGGCAGGGCACGGCGCGCATTATTCACGACCGGCTCGCCGAAAGCAGCGACACCTCCGCATGGTGGGCACTTTGCGTCATGCTTGCCTGCCGCCAAGACGCGGTCTTGAACCGCTTGATCGCACTCGGCCGTGCCAATCAATGGAAGCTGCAGGCGCGCTCGCCCGTGCATGGCGAGCTTTTCGCCAAGCTCGATGAATTGCGGGGCACAGAGCTTCGAGAAGCGATCTACACCGCGGCGTGCGCCCTCGCCGAGCAGCGAGCCCCTGGACATCCCTGGATTGCTCGCTTAAGTGTCGAGCACGATGCGCGCGTCAATCTGATCGACTCCGAAACCGAAGCGGCACGCCTCGCCGATGCCATCGAGCGCGGCGGCATCAACGACAACCGTTCACTCTACACATTACTCACCGCACGCTGCAAAGCAGTCGGCCTCCTAGAGGCACTCAAGCTCCCCGCACCTCAGCCGACCAACGGCAGAGGGTGCTACTTTCACGCGTTCACACTCCAAACCGAGCAAGATGCGCTGGTTGCCGATGTCCCGTTCGAGTCGCGTAGCGAAGCAATCGCTGGCCTAGAACGACTCAAGACGGCCTTCTACGAGCAGGGCGTCGCCCATGCCGAGCACTTCCTCGAAACAGGCGAGGGCCATCCATACGACGGCAGCGCCCATCTGTATTCGCTGCTCTGCTGGGGCCTAGCGATCTGCTACACCGAAGCAAAGCGCTTTCCGGAAGCCATCGAGTTACATCGACGCGGTCTCGATGCCAGCCCCTTCTGCGAGCACTATGCCTGGATGATCGAGGCACACCAGGGCATGAAAGACTATGACGCCGTGATAGAAACCGGCGAGCACCTTTGGCATTTCTCGATGAAGCGCGGCTTCGGCAATGAATCGCCGAACATCTACATCAGCCAAATCGTCAAAGCACTTTGGCAACTCGATCGTGACGACGAAATCCTGATTTGGCTCGAGAGGCTCGTGCAATGGCAGCGCAAAACCGCGGAAGTCGACGAGTCGAAGCTACCCGACGACGCCCTGTACGCTCGAATGGTTGTGGCGGCGAATCTAGCGAACATGCGCCCCACCGAAGCCACAGCGCTTTGGGAAGGGCTCAAAGGACAAGTGACCGCGACCGGCGACGTGACCGTCGTCGCGAACGCCGGCACGATGTTCGACCGCTTGGGCCGTTTCGACGAAGCCCAAGCGATGTACGAGCGCGTGCTCGGAATGAACGAGCAGCGCCCCGAACATGAACGCTTCGATCCGACGTACTACGAGGAACAAATCGCATCGTGTCGAGAGCGGGCGGCACAGCAAGCGCAAAGCGCAACCGCCCGCAAACCTTGGTGGAGGTTCTGGCAGTGAACGCTCCTGCTCCGAAACTCGGCTACGCGCCACGTAACGCGCTGAATGCCGCCGACCTGAAAGCACGCATCGATTCGCGCAGCCGCGCACGCGGCGACAACGAAGAAATCCGCGCTTGGCTGCTCAATCATTTCTTTCGCCATGTCGTCGCGAATTTCATTCCGGCTTGGCCGATCGAATCGCTGGAGGATGCGCAAAAGGCTCTTGCTCCGGAACCGTTGCCGGCATGGGTCGTTGCTCGCTTCGAGCGTAAAGGCGAGACAAAGGAAGAAAAGACGGCGCCGGCACCCGTGGTTTGGGTCGATCCGACCGACCCGCAGTTGCTGGCGCTCGAAGCGCGGCTCGTCGAGTTTCTCGAGTCGCGCGCAGGCACTTCGCTCGTCGGCAAGCTGCATCGTATCAATTGCCCGCAAGCGCTCACGCTTTGGGAAAAAGAGCACGCCCGGATAGCCGCGCGTATCGAGCGCGGATGGCGCGAGAGCCGGCCCGATGCATTGCGTACGCTGTTGACGACGTCGAGCGGGCGTTTCGTCGAGTTCCTGCACGACAGTGCGCTACTTCGTACGGAGATGGCCTATGAAAGCTACGCGATGCGGCACTGCCTCGGGCAATTCACCGATCCGCGGACACTCACAGGCGGCTACGGGCAACGCTACGCGGAAGCCATCGAACAACTGCGCGTGCGCCTAATCAGCTTCCGCGATATCAACGAGCAACCCCACGTCACGATCAGCATGCTCGCGCGCCCGGACGGCTCGTTCGAGGTCGAGCAAGTCAAAGGAAAACAGAACCGTCCGCCCGTCGATCGCTACGTCGACGAAGTCGTCGCTTGCTTGAACGCCATCGGCACGAACGATGTCATGCCGGCCGATTGCATCGCGATCGGCGTCGTCCGCACCGAGGCGGGATGGACCCGGATCGAAAACGTCGAAGACGAAGCCACACAGGCTCGCCTGGTCGTCCGCTATCCGAGGTTGTTCGAGCGTGTCACCGCACCGCCCCCCATGCTCGAATGGCTGATGGCCGCGCGTCAACCGCAATCGTTTCGGGAACGCACGCCGCGCGCATCGGCCGTCCGCTACGCCGTACGGACGCGCGACGCCCAGCGTGAAAACGAAAGCAAAGCCACGTTCGTGACCGACGATGTCGAATGGCCGGGCTTCGATGCCTCGGAACTCGATACGACAAACGCGTCGCCATCCGCCACGTAATTCGTAGAGGAACATTCGGCACATGTGGTTCAAGATCCTTTTGGCGGTGTTTTTTCTGCGGTGGGTTTATCGCGTCTATAAGAAATCGCGGCCCCCGTCGCTGCCGCAGCGCAAGCATTGGGCGCTTGCTTTAGCGCACCCGTTCGCGAGCGCCGTCAGGCTCCGGACTTTTTATGCCATCGCCGATTGGCGGCTGTCGGATACGAAGCGCGCCCAATTTCGCCCTCAACTACTCCATCAAATGGGCCTGCCCACCGATGCGAGCGGAGACGAAGCTCGCGCGCACCTCGCGAGTACGCTCGAATCGCACTGGTTCCGCGCCGACTTGCACGACTTGCTGCCCACTGACGATCCGCGCGCCGCGCTCGCTTTTGCCTGCGCGCGCACGGCCTTCCTCGTACGGGCGGCGATGATGATGGAATGGGTGGAACCGCAGGCTGCATGGCGCGTGCTGCTGCTCAACGCGCAACGTGCCCAGGATTGCTTCGCGAGTTGGGAGGACTTCGGGCGGGCTTTCCTCGAGGGACGCCGCCAATGGGTCGGGGCATTCCGCGCCGATCCCTTCGGCAAGACGTTCGATGAAGCAGCGCTTTCCGCTTGGCTCGGATCGGGACGAAACGGTTGGCGACGCTTGCCTTGGCCCGGACCTGCGGCGTTCAGTCCCGCTCCAGCCACGACGATAGCCGAGGCCGCCGCCAAAAAGGCCGGCAAAAAGAGCAAATATGCTTTGACATCCTCCCCGCCCTGAAGGACGAGGTTTGACGTGCATTTCGATCAACTGCTCAACTCGCTGAACGACTTGAATAGTATCGAAGGCGACAATACGTCGATCTATGCAAAGAACTACGCATTGGGAAAAGACATCGACGCGCAGGGCAATCTCGCCGCCATCGGCTACAGCGGCTACTTGGACACCCAGGCGTATGCATTCACAGGCCAATTCGATGGCATGGGACATACGATCAGCAATGCAGACCCCCTACGTGGGCTCTTTGCGCTCATCGGTAGGGGCGGCGTGGTCCGCGATCTCAATGTCACGAATGCGAGCGGGCATTTGGGGATTCGGTCCGCCGACAAAGAACCGCCCCAAGGTCGCTTCAGTAGATCTCGGGGATGATCATATCCGCCGGCACGGGCTGACGAATATAGTCTTCGTTGTGCACGCGCTCCGGCAACGTAATGGCCTGATGTTCGACTTCGCCGTACGGCACCTGGCTCAGCAGGTGGTGGATGCAATTCAGCCGTGCCCGTTTCTTATCGACCGCTTGCACCACCCACCACGGTGCATCTTCGTGGTGCGAGCGCTGCAGCATCACTTCCTTGGCTGCTGTATAGGTTTCCCAGCGGCGGCGGCTCTCGAGATCCATGGGGCTCAGCTTCCACTGCTTGAGGGGATCGTGGATGCGCGCTTGGAAGCGAATCTCCTGCTCTTCGTCCGTAATCGAGAACCAGTACTTGAGGATCTGGACGCCGCTTCTCACGAGCATCTTTTCGAATTCGGGCACCGAGCGGAAGAATTCCTCGTACTCGGCATCGGAACAAAAGCCCATGACGTGCTCGACGCCCGCCCGGTTGTACCAGCTGCGATCGAACAGCACCATTTCGCCGCCGGCCGGAAGATGGGCGACGTAGCGCTGAAAATACCATTGCGTGCGTTCGCGGTTACTCGGTGCCGGCAGCGCGGCGACACGGCAGACGCGCGGATTGAGCCGTTGCGTAATCCGCTTGATCGCGCCGCCCTTGCCCGCGGCATCGCGGCCTTCGAAGATGACGACGAGCCGATGGCCCGTCTGCACGATCCAGTCCTGCAGTTTCACGAGTTCGCCTTGCAGGCGAAACAGCTCGCGAAAGTACTGCCGGCGCAGCTCGCGCGCTTCCGGCGTGAAGGCGTCGGCGCCATCGAGGATGCGATCGTCCACTTCCATTTCGAGCTCTTCGTCGTACGCGTCGACGAGATCTTCCTCGAAGCGGCGTTGCCGTTCCGCGAAGAACTCGGCTTCGGCCGTCGGATCCTGCTTATCCATCGCAAACTCCCTGAAGATGAAGGTGCTCCGCGGACCGCGGCAATTCTGCGGTCGCATATAAGGCAATTATCGCCGACGGGCAGTGTCAGCCATATTACTGCCGCGGAGCATCCTTCGTTTCGGTTAGCGTTTCGGCTAGCCTCAGGGCTGTATGCGGTGCATCAGAACGTAACCGCCGCCTTGATCGATTGGGCCGCGGCGCCGTTCAAGAAGATCTGGAAGTTCTGCGGCGTCGTTCCGCCAGCCGGCAAGATGGCAATCGGCGTCCCATTGCGAACGAGGGCGCCTGAATTGATGTGCCCGTTCATCTGATAGAAAACGCGGTATTCGGTCGTCGCGGTGCTGAGCGCCGCGTTCGAAACCCAAGCCCGTGCGCCGGCGAGCGTAACGATCTGGCCATCGGTCAGGTTATACGTCTTGTTGTCCATCGCAAATGGAAAGAAGCCTTCCAGCGTCGAGGCCGTCGAATTGCAGGGCGTTACACTCGTTCCGGTCGTGGCAGGCGCTGTGCAATCGCCGGTAAATGCCGTGTCCCCGACGTAGTTCCGAGTCTCCTTGATGTATGCGGCGTTCGGTTGCCATGTCGACTGTTTGTTGTACAGCGACTGTCCGTTGATCGTATTCGTGATCACGCTCAACGCGGTGTCCGTCAGCAACTCGGCTGGCGAATTCGCGATCGCACCCGCCAGCGGCACGCTCGTATAGCTCGTCCCTTGGAAGGTCTCCACAGGAGTTTGGCCATCGCTAGCGAGGTAGGTCTCCACGACGTTCGCGCCGCTGTAGCTGATCTGCACCGTCGCCGGGATCGTGCCGGCCACGATCGCTCCGTTGACGACGTAGCGTTGCGGGCTCACAGTCGGCACGGCCAACGAAGCCGAAAGCATCGAAGTGCCCGTCGTCAGCCGCTGCGTTCCCGCCACGGCCGGACTCGCACTGAGGCTGGCATCTTGAGTGTAAAAATAGCTGCCGGCATTGATAGTGAATCCGCCAGAGTTATTCGTCGTAAACGACAGCGCCCCCAAGACGTAATGCGCTCCACCATTGCCGGATAGCACGACATTTTCATAGTTTTGCTGAGCAGCGCTGAGAGTAGGCGCGGGTGTGCTCGAAGCACTGCTTCCCCCACCTCCGCCCCCGCATGCCGAAAGTTGAAATATCGCCGTGAATGCGGCGATATAGGCGGCCCGTTTCATATAATCGTGCTGAGTCATGGAGAGAGATTTTCTCGTTTATCGTTTGTCGTCAATCGTGTTGCAGCAGCCGACCCCAAACCCCGGCACGATCGGCTCCGCAGCATAACGCAGGCCGCGCCGCAATATCAAGCCAGATCGCGCTATACCGCGCACCTGCAACACACCGACATTGACAAATTATTTCAACTTCCACTATGACCGCCCGGCTTACCGACGTAAAACGTTTGCGTAATGCCGGGCATACGTCCCCGTTTCAATAATTTGATTAATTATATTACAAAATCCTTTCTTATTTCGCTTTCATCAACTCGCTCGGACCGACACCGAGAAGCCGGTTCATCCAATGCGCCATATGGCTTTGATGAGCGAAACCGGCCTCGAGCGCGACTTGCGCGGCACTGATGCGACCGGTCAAAAGCAGCGATTTTGCACGCTCGACGCGCCGCTGCACGATATACCGATGCACCGGCACCCCGAACGTCTCGCGGAACAGCACTTTGAAATGCGGGACGCTGATATCGAGCAGCGCAGCCAATTCGGAAAGCGTCAGCCGCTGGTCCAAGCTGCCTTCGATATAGTCGGTCAAACGCGCCGCGGCCTTCGGGGCAAATGTTTTAGCCCTAGCCTCGAGCGACGGCACGCGTCCAAGCAATCGAACGAGCATCGCGGTACAGAGGCTTTCGGCAAACAGTGCATCGGAGGCTTCCTCGGCTTGCAGTTCCGCATGCAACGCCCAGGCCAGATGCTGAAGCCGCGAATCGCGCAATTGCAGATGCATCGAAAAACGAGCACGAGACGGCTTCAGCTCCAACTGTTCATGGAGGGTCTTGACGAAAGCATCGTCGATCCAAATCCGCAAAATGGTGCAGTCGGAATCGTCTGCCCATACGCCGTCCATCCCCGCGGGTATGACATCGGCGTCGCCATGAGCTTGAATCCGCGCGAGCCGCTTGCCGTCGCAGACGCAGTTGGCCCGCACGGGCTTGCCTACATGAACACCGATGCGGTGTTGTTCCCCGCCGGCAATCCGATGCGTGCCCGCGGAAATACCCAGTAGTTCGGCGCCGAACCCGTTCCACCCCCTTCCGCTGCTCGAAAGCAGGCTGGTGCGGGTACCGTCGACTAAAGCGGAACGTGCGGTTGAAGCATTCATGGCGTTCGATCCTTGGCGGTTCGCTTCGTATCGCTGCGATCAATGAGTCTAATTTAGCCGACTTGCCGGCGCAGCGCAGGGCTCGGTGCATCATCCGTTTCTGCGCATCCAATCCATTTCTGATCGCCGTCCGGCCGGCCGCTGCATAGCATGACCTCGTTCGCTCAAACGAGGAGCAATTCATGTTCGTGATTTTCGGAGCATCAGGCAAGGCAGGCGGCGTAACGGCGGCGATTCTACGCAAAGCCGGGCAGAGCGTTCGCGCAGTGGTACGAAATACACGGCAAGCCGAGCCTCTCGCCGCAATCGGCTGCGAAACGGTGACGGCCGATTTGACCGATCCGGGTTCGGTCAGGGCGGCAATAGAGGGCGCGCATACCGTTCAGGTTCTCTGTCCGGTACCTACCGGGGTGCCCGATCCCGAATCGGCAATGCGAAAAATGATCGATGTCGCGGCCGACGCATTGTGCGCCGCGCCGCCCGCTCACGTGCTGGCGATATCCGACTACGGTGCCCAATTGGAAGCCGGCACCGGAATCACGCTGCTCTTTCACTACTTGGAGACGCGGCTTGCCCCGTTAGCAGGACGCCTAACGCTGCTTCGATCCGCGGAGCACATGCAGAACTGGGCACGCGTGATCCCCGTCGCCTTGCAAAACGGCGCCTTCCCGAGCTTGCATCAGCCGCTATCCAAGGTGTTTCCGACGGTCTCCGCGCATGACGTCGGTTCGATCGCCGCTGAGCTTCTACTCGACGCCGCTCAACGATCGAATCAGCCACGCATCGTCAGCGTCGAAGGTCCGCGGCGGGTCACTGTGCTCGATGTCGCTCGCGCCCTGAGCGATGTCGCCGGAAAGAACGTGAAGGCATTCGAGTTGCCCCGCGGCGAGTGGGCCACGGCGATGCGCGCGGCGGGACTGACCGAAAGCCACGCGCGGTTGATTACCGAACTCCATGACGCGCACAACGCCGGCAAGATCGACATAGAGGCCGGCATGACCGAGCGCCGCTTCGGCACGACGACGTTGCCCGAGGTCATCGCGTCGCTGCTGTCAGCACACGGTCACGCGCAGGCGGTCTGAATTTAAGCGATTAAATTTATCACGAGCCGTCCATCGCCGAGTCAGGTGCCATTCCTCGACGGATTCCGCCAACGTTAAGCGGATCTATGCGCGCCGCACCGCGGCGCGCAGTCCTCTTCGTTGCATCCGCATCGTGTCGAACGAAAGCAACGCGAATGCGCAAGCGGCAAGCGCGGCACAGAGCAAGAACGCCACGCGGTACCCGAATGCGCCCACGATCACGCCCGACAAGACACCGGAGAGAATCGACCCCATACGCCAAGCGTTGAAGAAGAGCGCAGTTGCGGCGCCGGTCTCCCCAGGCATAAGATCCTGGATGTAAGTCATGCCAAGGCACGACGTAATCGCAATGACCGTGGCCGGAAGCACTTGAAGCGGAACGACGGCCCACGGCTGCTCGATCATCGCCAGCGCGACGAAATACACCACGTGCACCGCCGCCGACGCGGTCAGCCAATTCTGCTTACGCAACCGCGACGACTTCGCCCCGAGCCAAAGCATCATCGGTATTTCGAGCAACGCACCGGCGCCGAGCGCTGCCGATACGGTCAAGCGGGTGCCGTGCAACGCGTGGACGAGATAGAGCGGCAGCAGGATCATCGTCGCGTTGGCCGCGAGCCCGATCAACGTCAGCGCGAGCAAGATGCGCGGGATTGCACGCCTTTCTTGCGGCGTCGCGCCCGTATTCGATGCGCCGTTGTGGGCCGCCGTCATCGACATCGGGTCGACCACCGAAGCGGAAGCGGACACGGAATCGGCACCGCCTTTCGTCGACGTTTCGCAGTCACCCCCGGCCAAGGTCGAATGGCGGCTACCCTTTTTCGCATCCGAGATCAGCAGCGCAATCACCGCGCTGGCGGCAAAGCTCACGGCCGCAAATGCAAACAGCCCCTTGAACCCCGCTTGAGCCAAGACCAACGCCCCCACGGCGGGACCGAACACCCAAGCCGCGGACAGCAGCGTGCGCAGCGTCGCCGACGCGAATTCGGCCTGCGCGGTGTCTTCGGCGGGCAACGCCGCGCGGCCGAACGTAAATATCTGCGACAACGATGCGCCGCCCGGGCCCAGCAACGCCACGCCGACCAGCAAGAGTTCGACGTAGCCCCGCACAAAGCTCAAGCTCGCGTAGCCCAGCACGGCCACAACGAGCGAAGCGACGAGAAACGCCCTGGGACGCCCCGTCCGATCCGACCAGCGCCCCACGGCCGCACTCGCGAACACGCCGCTCGCCGAGATGACCGTCATGAAGACGCCGAGCCGCCACGGCGACATCGACGCTTCCTCGACCCCGAACAACGACAGGTACGGCATCGTGAACGACAGCGCGACGCCCAACATCAGTGTCGTCACCGCAAGCGGCACGAAATGCGGCGTTCTCAGGAGGCCGACGAAGCGCGGATTCACCGTTCAGCCTTCCTCGATCCACGCGGCGACGTCGATGGGCCCCACCACCGAACCGCCCAGCACGAATCGCGCGCCGGCCGGCGCCGGCACGCTCTGCGAACGATCGCCGTAGTTGATGGCGAATCGCAACGCGCCGCGCCGGCTCAGCCGAAGGCCTTCGGGCAACGGCGCGCAGTCGATACCGGCATCGCGAACGCACTTCGCAATCGCGGCCCGCAACAGCGCACGATCGAAGCAAGCCGTCATGTACGTCACACGCCCCCGCTGCAGCAGCGCCGGCAGGCCGTCGTCGAATCGGGCCGTCACCTCGGTCTCGACACCCGGCTGCACGTGTTCGCGCCAGCGCAGTGCGGCACCTTCGACCTCGCCGATCCGCAGCGTGGGCCGGATGGACGGGCGCAGCGATTCGACTTCGACGACACGAGCCGGCAGCACTGTCTTGAGCTTGCCCGGCGGCAACTGCGGCACGATCGCAAGCGTTTCCGACTTCGAACCGGTGCGCGGGCCGAACACCCAATGATTCGCACCGCGCTCGATCTGCTCGATCAGGCTATCCGGCAAGATCGGCAGGGTCGGCGCCAAAACGAGACGATAGGCACTGACATCGCCTCGCGAGCTAACGATGTCGACCTCGAGCCCAAGCTCACGCAAACTGCTGTACCACTCGAATACGACGTGCTGATAGTCGAAATCCGCGCCATGCCGCTGCGTTTCGATGACCCAATCCGCCTCGTAGTCGAACAACAGCGCGACTGACGCGGGCTCGCTTCTCACAGCACTCGCGGACGCCCCGAGTGCCCGCAACTCTCGGCCCACCAGCACGACTTCGCCGCCGCCCGGCGAGAGTTCGTCGTCGGGCGTATTGAGGCCCGAATGCATTTGCTCCTGGGCATAGGGGCATTGGCGCCAACGGAAAAACGAAACGAGTTCGGCGCCGTGCGCAAACGCCTCCCACGTCCAGAGCCGAACCATGCCCGGCAGCGGCACAGGATTCCACGGCGCCCAATTCACCGGCCCCGCTTGCTGTTCCATCACCCACATGCGCCCGTTTCCGACTCCGCGATAGAGATCGTGGCTAAACGCCGACACGTCGGGATGCCCGGTGCGGGCCCAGCGATGCTTTTCCGCTTCCGGCAGCGGCAGCACTTCGGTGCGCGGCACGGGATAGCTGTCCCAAGCCGCCACGTCGAGACCATGCCGAGCGAACGCGTAATGATCGAACGCCGCGTAAAAGCCCATGAAGTTGTGCAGCACGTCGCGCTCCGGCGAGTGCCGTCGAATCGAATCGGCCTGCAACGCATGGAAGCTCGCGACCTCGTCGGATTGAAAGCGCCGATAGTCGAGGACATGCGACGGATTGGCGTCGGTCGGCGTTCGATACGGCAGTTCGATCTCGTCGAAACTGCGGTACTCCATGCTCCAAAATACATTGCCCCACGCCGCATTGAGCACGCCGATCGTTTCATAACGCCGGGCAAGCCACCGCCGGAAGCGAAGCAGCGCGGCCTGCGTGTAGCTCGGCAACGTGTTGTGACAGCCGAATTCGTTGTCGGTCTGCCATGCCACGACCGCCGGATGCGTCCCGTATCGTCGTGTCATCTCGTCGACGATGCGCACACAGTGCTCTCTATAGACCGGGCTCGAAATATCGTAGTGACGGCGGGAGCCGAACTGCATCACACTGCCGTCTCTCGCGACGGGGAGGATGTCGGGGTGCGCGTCGACGAGCCATTTCGGCGGGGAGGCCGTCGGCGTACCGAGGACGACTTCGAGCTCGTGACGGCCCAACGTCGAGATTGCACGGTCGAGCCAAGCCCAATCGTAGCGGCCCGGCTCGGGCTCGATGCGCGACCAGGCGAATTCGGCAATGCGCACGCGCTTGATGCCCATTTCAGCCATGCGCCGGGCATCGCTCTCCCACTGGCTTTCGGGCCAATGCTCCGGGTAATAACAAACGCCAAGCTGCATTGAAGATTGTCTCGATTCAGTAAATGACATTGCGCGATTCAAGGTTGTAGGTTTGCGTATGCGCTCGGGTTCGAGGTCAGCCCTTCGTTGCCCCGAACGTCAGCCCGGCGACGAAATGCTTTTGCATGGCGAAGAACATCGCCACGGACGGCAGCGCCGCCAACACCGAGCCGGCGGCAACGAGATTCCAAGCCGTCGTCCACTGCCCTCTCAGTGCCGCCACGCCAACCGTGATCGGTGCCGCATCGTCGCCTTGCGTGAGACACAATGCCCAGAAGTAGTCGTTCCAAACGAACGTGAAGACGAGAATGGCCAGCGCGGCCAATGCAGGCCTGACGAGCGGCAGCACCACGCGCAGGTAGATTTTCCATTCGCTCGCGCCTTCGATACGCGCCGCCTCGATAAGCTCATAAGGCAGCTCGCGGATGAAGTTACGCAGGAACAGCGTGCAGAAGCCGGTTTGAAACGCCGCATGAAACACGACCAGCGCCCAGACAGTGTTATAGAGATTCAGACTCGCCATCAGTTCGCGCACGGGAATCATCAGAATCTGAATCGGCACGAAGTTGCCGGCGACGAATAAGCCGAGCAGCACCGCGTTGCCGCGAAACCGGTAGTTCGCCAGCGCATGTCCTGCCATCGACGCGAGAAAAATCGAAATCGCCACCGCCGGCAACGTGATCAGGCAACTGTTCCAAAAATAATGGAGCATCGGCGTTTGCGTGAGCGCCGTGCCGTAGTTCTCGATGAGCGCGAAGTGCTTGGGCCATCCCCAATAATCTCCCGCCGCAAGCTCGTCGCTCGAGCGCACCGACGTGACGAGCACGGCCAGCAGCGGCACGAGCCAAAGAAAAAGCGCGATCGGCAAAGACAGGCGGTAGAGGGCTCTCGGCACGGGCCGCCACCGCTGAACGGGCATCGGATACATTTCGCACTCCTTATGATTCGCTGCGCACGAGGCGGCGCAGTTGCCAGGCGATGTAGACGAGCATGATCGCGAACAGCACCACGGCGATCGCAGCCGAATACCCCTCGCGGTAGTACTTGATCGCTTGGTCGTACATGAAATAGGCGAGCACGGTCGAGCTGTCGAACGGGCCGCCTCCGCTCATCACCGAAATGAGATCGAAGCTGCGAAGCGCGCCGATGACGGTCAGCACGACGGCCATGAAGGTGGCCGGGCGCAGTTGCGGGAGGATCACGTGCCAGAGCAGCTTCGTGCCGCGCGCGCCTTCCATGCGCGCCGCCTCGATGATCTCGGGGTTGATGCCCGTGAGCCCGGTCAAGTACAGGATCATGCAAAACGGAATTTGCGGCCACAGCGCAGCGAAGATGATCCCGTACGTTACATAGTGAGGATCGCCGAGTACCGGAATGCCATGGCCGACGATGAGTTTCAGCAAGCCGAACGTCGGATCGTAAAACCACGAGAAAACGAGCCCCACGACAACACCGGGCAGTACGAACGGCGCAAAAAATAACGACTTCACGAGCCGAATGCCGAACACGTTCTGATTCAGATACAACGCGAGCGCGAGGCCGGCCGGCGGCGCGAGCAAGAACAGCACGAGCCAGATCAGGTTGTTCTTCAGCGCGACGTAAAAAGTATCGGAAGCGAACAATTCACGATAGTTGGCTAGACCGGCAAACGTCTTTGCCGTCATTCCGTCCCAATGATGGAAGCTGAGCCAAATGCTGCTGACGATCGGATAAATGACGAAGACAGAGAACAGCGCAAGGCCCGGCAGCAGAAACAGCAACGCGGCCCGCGTGCGCCGTTGACCGAGCGGCATCGGCCTCTTTGCCGCCGGCCGCGAGGCACGCCGCAACGATCGCTGGGTAACGGAAATCGACATGGATTGGCACTCCGGCATAGTTCGGCGGGGAGCGGCCAAGCCCCCCGCCCATCAGACGCGCTTACTTCTTGTAGATGCGTTTACGCGTGGCTTCGAGGTGTTGCAGGATCGAATCGAGCTGCGTCGGATCGGAGTAGAACTGCTGCATCGCCTTCATGCCCTCGTCGGCCATTTCCTTGGTCATGTCGCGGTCGTAGAACTGCGCGATCCCGCCGGTCGTGCTCGAAAGCGTATGGAAGCCGACCTTCGAGATCGGGTCTTGCGGCTCGGCCGCCTTATTGTTCGAAGGCAGCGTGCCCCAGCCCTTCGCCAATTCGCCGTTGATCTCCGGCGTGCCCATGAAGGCGAGCAAGCGCCGCGCGTCGGCCTTGTTCTTGGCCTTGGCCGGCATGATCAACACGTTGACGGGGCCGTCCTCGGCAACCGGGATCGAAGCGTCGATGATCGGGAAGCGGAAGTAGCCCATTTCGTTGCGCGTGGCCGACGGCAGCCCCGCCGAAAAGAACGTGCCCATCAACATCATCGCGGCCTGCCCGTTCACGAGCAGCGGGCTGATCGAATCGACGTCGTAGGACAGTGCGTTGTCGACGAAGTATTTATCGTCGATCAGCGTCTTCCACGCTTCGTACACGCGCTTCACGCGCGGATCCGTATAGGCGATGTCACCGGCCATCAACTGCTGATGAAATTGATAGCCGTTGATGCGCAAGTCGAAATAGTCGAACCATGCCGCCAACGTCCACGCATCGCGTGCGGGAACCGCGATCGGCGCGATGCCGGCCGCTTTCAGCTTCTTGCAGTCGTCGAGAAATTGCGTCCAGCTCGTCGGCTCCGACGCGATCCCCACCTTCTGAAACAGATCCTTACGATAGAAGAAGCCATAGGCGTCGGTGCCGAGCGGCAAACTGTATTGCTTGCCCGCATAGGTGGACGACGTTTTCACCGAAGCAAACGTCTGATTCCAGCCGTTCTTTTGCCAATCGCTAGTCAAATCCGCGAGCAAGCCGCGCTTCGCGAAATACGCCATGCGCTCGCCGTTGTGCCAGCTCAGGATGTCAGGTGGATCGGTCGCGAGCCAGCCTGACATCTGCACCTTGTAGGCCTCTTCCCCGACGTAGCTGATTTTTAGGTCGACGTCCGGATTGGCTTTCTTGAATTCGTCGAATGCGTTTTGCCACGTGGCGCGCTGATTGCCGCGCGCGGATACCGTGATGTTCAGCGTTCCGGCCAGCGCCGGCGACGCCGCGGCAAATGTCGCACAAGTCATGCAAGTCAGCGCGAGCATGCGAACGGGTAGTTTCATCTCTGTCTCCTTTCGTTGGTCTTGGTTGTCGGCATGCCGACTGTCTACTGCGTGGGTTGTCGATCGACCGCTTACGCCGCCACGAATATTTCCGCTTCTCGATCTCGATCGAATGCAACGGCGTTGCCTCGCTCGTCGAACAAGTGCCACGCATCGTCGGATAAACGGAATGCCTGTCGATCGCCTGGGCGCAGCGGCGAAGTGCCCTGTGCCTTGGCCAAAAGCGGCGCGCCGCCCGGCTGTTCAAGGTGAACGTAGGCGGCTTCGCCCAGTTGCTCGACGAGCTGCACCGTCCGCACGATCGAGGATGCGGCTTTCCCTGGGTCACCTTCGGCAGTGGCCGAAAGATGCTCGGGGCGAATCCCGAGCGTGACGTGCTCGCCGATCGCCGGAAGACGTTGTTTCAACGAGCGTCCGGGCAGGACGAGTTGCTCGCCGCTGTCGGTCAATCGCAATCCGATCGAGCCGTCACGGATCGATTCGATCGTCGCCGGCAGAAAATTCATCCGCGGCGAGCCGATGAACCCGGCGACGAACAAACTCGCGGGCCGATGGTAAAGATCGAGCGGAGCACCGACCTGTGCAATGCTGCCCATGCTTGCGACGTCGTCGCCTGAACGCAGCAGCACGATCTTGTCGGCCAACGTCATCGCCTCGACTTGGTCGTGCGTCACGTAGACCGAACTGGCTTCACGGAAGCGGCTGTGCAGCCGAGCGATCTCGATGCGGGTTTGTCCGCGCAACGCCGCATCGAGGTTCGAGAGCGGCTCGTCGAACAGAAACACTTTCGGTTCGCGCACAATCGCGCGCCCGATCGCGACACGCTGACGCTGTCCGCCCGATAGCTGTCGCGGCTTGCGCTCGAGCAGCGCATCGAGTTGCAGCACGCGCGCCGCCTCGGTCACGCGACGGCGTATTTCGTCCTTCGGCACGCCCGCGATGCGCAATCCGAAGCCCATGTTCTCGAATACCGACATGTGCGGAAACAGCGCGTAGCTCTGAAACACCATTGCGACACCGCGCTCCGCCGGCGGCGTTTCGTTCATTCGCTGGCCGCCTATATCGAGTTCGCCCGTGGTCAAATCCTCGAGGCCGGCGATCATGCGCAGCAAGGTCGACTTGCCGCAACCCGATGGCCCGAGGAAAACACAGAACTCGTGCTCGGCGATGTCGAGGTTCACGTCCCGCAGGACGGGCGCGTGCTGACCGTATTGCTTCGAAACATGACGTAGCGAAATGGCCACCATCATGCCCTCCCTTGCACATGGATCGTGCGATGCATCTCGGAATTTAAGCGCTTAAATTTCTGTCGCCAAAACAGGGGATATGCTCGTACCATGTCGTCTCCGGTCTTATGCAATGTCGTGATGGGATGAAACTTAGCGCGCCCGATCGGGGTTGTGCAACTTCTGGGAAGCCATCCCAGCATTTGAACAATATCAACATCAGTTCTATGCGCTTGCCGCGTCGGCGCGCTTTGGAAGTCGGAGGGGAAATCGTTTGTGGTGACACTTGCCGAAGTCGCGCGCCGCGCGAATGTCACGGGCGCGACCGTATCGAACGTGCTGCGCAATCCGCAGAAGGTGAAGCCGGAAACCGTCGAACGGGTGATGGCGGCCATTCGCGAACTCGGCTATCGGCCGAACTTGACGGCGCGCGCGCTCGCGCGGGGGCGCACGTCGACGCTTGCACTGCTGCTCTCGAACATCGCGAACCCGTTCTATCCCGAGTTCGTGCTCGCGGCCGAGCGCGAAGCGCGCAAGCGCGGGTATTTCCTGCTCGTCTGCAATACCGACGACGATCCCGCCATCACGCGCGCTTACCTCGAACAAATTGCCGGTTCGCTGGCATCGGGTGTCATCGTGATGAATACCGACCTCGGCGAAGGCGAATTGGCGGGCATCGCGAGCAAGGGCGTCGCAGTCGTGCTGTGCATGTGGGAACACGTGCAGGCGTCGCGCGCCCTGCCCTGCGTGACGACCGACTTCGCGGCAGCGGGTGCGCTCGCGGCGGCGCATCTGTCGGGCCTCGGCCACCGCAAGTTCGGCGTGATTTTCGGTGGCGGTTCGGGTGGACCGCAAACGATCCGCCTCGACGGCTTCGCCGCGGCGCTCGCCGCCCACGGCCATTCGGAGAAATCGCTCTTCATCGTCCGAGCACACGATTCGATCGAAAGCGGATATGAGGCCGCGGCGGGCCTGCTGCGGGCCAAGCCTGCAATGACGTCGATCTTCGCGACGAACGACTTGATGGCAATTGGCGCCATGCAAGCGGCCGCCGACCTGGGCAAGCGTGTGCCCGACGATTTGTCGGTGATGGGTTTGACCGATATCGCTCTTGCCCATCAATTCCGCCCGGCATTGACAACGGTGCGGCTTCCGACCGCGGACATCGCCGCGCGCTCGGTCGCGCTCGCGCTGGAGATGGTGGAAGGCGGCACGCCGGCGCAAGATGTCTATGTCGTGCGCGCGCCGGAGCTCGTCGTGCGCGAATCGACGGCACCCGCGCCTTCACGGCAGCGCTGAACTCGCATGCAGCCCGCGCACGACGTTTCGATTGCCCGCATGGCTTTGCCAGTTCGCCGAGCGCGTCTTATACTTTAGACAAATGCCGTTCTATTATCGGTCTTCAATAGGCTCGATGCGCTAGAACATAGTCAGATGCCACAGTCATTGCCGCAATAAGACGAGACGAACTTGCGATGCACACGGTGCCGCCGCGATGCGGTGCCGCGGTGACCTGCCGACACGCTGACCAGCGCCGGACTGCCGTGTCGTATTCCCGAATCCGATGTCCGGTGTCGGGTCCAGTCGACCGGACAGCAACCGAGGAGGCGCGCATGGCAGAGCAGTTTGAGCAACGCGAATCGCTGGCGTTGATGCATCAGATGGGACTCAACGGCGGGGCAATCGAGCGCCGTAAGCAAATTGTCGGCCTAACGCCGGCCGACTTGACGCGAATCGCGACGATCAGAGACGTGGTGCTGCATCGGATCGACGATTACGCGAATGCCTTCTTCGATCATCTGGCAAGCCTGGACGAAGCGCGCGCGCTCGTCGAAAATCGTGCGCTTGCCGAAAAGGCGCGACACCTCAAGATCGAACACCTGCGCGGCCTAGTCTCGGGCGACTACGGCACGCACTACGTCGAGCAGCGCATCGAGCTGGGCTTGCTCTATGCCGCCGCGGGACTCGACATGCGCATCTTCCTAGGCGCGTTCCTCAATCTGCTCAAGCACATCGGCACGCAGGTCATGCGGCACGCCGATCGTTCGCCGACCGATGCCTTCGACGCATTCATGTCGTTGAAGAAGGTCGCGTTCTTCGATCTCGGGCTGATCGTCGAAGTGCTCGTCTTCGAGCGCGAGCGCGTCATTCGGCAACAGCAGGAATCGATCAGGGAACTGTCGACACCCGTGCTGCAATTGCGCGACCGTCTGCTTCTGTTGCCGATCATCGGCGTCATCGATACCTACCGCGCGCGCCTCATCACCGAAAGCCTGCTGGAAGCGATACGAGCGAATCGGGCAAGAATGGTCGTGATGGACATCACGGGCGTCGCGACGATCGACTCCCGCGTCGCCAACCACATCCTGCAGACGGTCACCGCCGCACGCCTGATGGGCGCGAAGGTCATCGTGACCGGGATTACGGCGCCGGTTGCGCAGTCGCTCGTTTCGCTCGGCATCGAACTCGGCGGCCTCGATACCGTGAGCGATCTGCAAGGCGGCATCGAACTGGCCGAGCGCAATCTCGGCTATCGCGTCGTGCAAGGCGAGCCGAACGAAGCTCGCATCAACGGAGTGAATTGAGACCGTGGCCGTTCCCATCCTCAAGCTAAGCGATGTGCTCATCGCATCGATCCAATCGGCCCTCTCGGATCAAGACCTCGTACAACTACGCGAGGACTTCGCCGACAAGGTTGGACGATACAGGACCAAGGGCGTCGTCATCGACGTCACGGCGCTCGACGTGCTCGATTCCTTCGCCACGCGGACGCTGCGCGGCATCGCCTATGTCGCCAAGCTGCGAGGGGCAACGACCGTCGTCGTCGGCATTCAGCCCGAAGTGGCCTTCGCCATGGTGCAGCTCGGTCTGACGCTCGACGGCGTGGCGACCGCGCTCGATCTCGAAGAAGGCATGGATTACCTGCGCAATACCGTAAGCGGGAGCCTTGGCCATGCCGGCTGAAATTCGCGTGCCCATCGAGCGCGAGACCGACGTCGTCCTCGCTCGCCAAAAGGGGCGCGAATTGGCGGCCGAGACAGGGTTTTCGAACACGGACCGCACGATCATCGCACTGGCGATCTCCGAGATCGCGCGCAACATCATCAGCTATGCCCACCGCGGGGTGGTCATCATGTGCCAAGTCAACGACGGGATACGTGTAGGTATCCTAATCGTTGCCGAAGACGAAGGGCCGGGCATTCCCGACATCGAACTCGCCATGCGCGACGGCTATTCCACGGCCAAGAGCCTCGGCGTGGGCCTGCCGGGCACGAAGCGGATCATGGACGAGTTCGAGCTCACGTCCATCGTGGGCAAAGGCACCACGATCCGCATGAAGAGGTGGTTGCGATGACAGCCCCCGCCGCGCCGCCGCCTCGAACCTCCGTGATCGAGTGGGGCTGGGCCGGACGTGCACTCGAGCAATATTCGGGCGACATGCATGCCGTCGTCGAACAGGACGACGGCGCGCTCGTTGCGCTGCTCGACGGCCTCGGGCACGGCTTCGAGGCAGCCGCGGCGGCGTCCGCGGCGATGCCGGTCATCGAAGCGCACGCGAATGCATCGATCGTCGCGCTCGTGCAGCAATGCCATGAAGCCATGCGTAGAACGCGCGGCGCCGTGATGAGCGTGGCATGGTTCGACGCGCGCGACGCGTCGATGACATGGACCGGCGTCGGCAACGTCGACAGTGTGCTGATCCGCGCGGACCGGAACGCGTCGTCGCGGAACGCGGCGATTTCGACCCGCGGCGGCGTAGTCGGTTATCGATTGCCATCGCTGCGCGCCGAGCGGCATCCCTTGTCGCGAGGCGACCTGCTCGTGATGGCCACCGACGGCATTCGAAGCACGTTTACTTCAGGAATCATCACGCAATTCAGCGTTCAGGAGATCGCCGAATCGATTCTGCTCAGGTATGGGAAAGGCACGGACGATGCGCACGTCGTGGTCGCCCGCTATCTCGGAGCCCCACCATGACCATGCGGCTCGGCGCGCTGCGCGCGGACTACCTTTCCGGTCTTCGCACCTACCTCGAAGACGAAAGCGAGGCGGGGCTCGCCCACGCGTACGAGTTGGGCCGGCGCGCGATGATCGACGGGCTCGGCTTGCTCGATATGGCGGCCTTGCAACGCGCCGCGCTCGATACGCTCGTGCTGCCGGCCACATCCAACGACCGGCCGCGCTTCATGGAAGCGTCGACGGCGTTCTTCAACGAAGTGCTCGCGCCGTTCGAACTGTCGATCGAAGGCTACCGCGCCGCGCTGAGCGCAAGCGAAGAACGATTCCAGCTTGCCGTCAGCGGCGCGATGGCGGGCCTCTGGGATTGGAACCCGCAGACCGACGAGATTTATTTTTCACCGCATTTCAAGCGCATCATGGGCTACGAGGACAACGAACTGCCCAACGAGCGTCATGCGCACTTCGACGCGATAGACACGCGAGACTTCGAGCGGGTGACAGCGTTGTTGAAGTCTCACCTCGAGCATCGCCAGACCTACGACGTCCAGTATCGGGTGCGCACGAAGTCGGGCGATTTGCGTTGGGTGCATTCTCGTGGCCAAGCGCAGTGGAACGAAGCCGGCGTGCCCTATCGGATGGTCGGCTGGATCTTGGACATCAACGATCGCAAGTTCGACGAAGAAGCGCTTCGCACTTCACGCGAAGAGATGCGGCGTTTGTCGGCGCATATCCTGCGCGTCAGAGAAGAAGAAAAGGCGCGTATCGCCCGCGAGCTCCATGACGATCTAGGTCAGCAACTGACGGCGCTCAAGATGGCAACGTCGATGTTGGAGCACGGCGGACGCGCCGATCGGCCGTGGCCGCCCCAAGGCGCCCTGAACGGCATGTACACGATGATCGACGATCTCGTCGAATCGATACGGCATATCGCAGCCGACCTGCATCCGGTCATGCTCGACGATTTGGGGCTTATTCCGGCAATCGATCATCTGATCGACGAGTTTTCCGGACGCTATCGCATCCGCGTCATTCGCCATATCGATCCCGATGCGATCGCGTTCAATCGCGAGTGCCGAATCGGTATGTTTCGGATGGTGCAGGAAGCGTTGACGAACGTTGCGCGGCATTCGGGCGCGACCGAAGTCGTATTGGACATCGTGCGCGCCGATCCGCATTGCATCGTGCGCATCGTCGACAACGGCCGCGGCGCGCCGACCGACAAACCCAAGGGACGGCATTCGTTCGGGCTGCTGGGCATGCGCGAGCGGGCCGCGCTGCTGGGCGGAGAGATCCGCATCAGTACCGAACCCGGTGCGGGATTCGCACTGACCGCCATCTTGCCGCTCGCTTCAATCGAGGCAAAAGACACAAGTTGAATCGCACCGGAATGTCACCGGATTCTCACCCGAAACTTACCTCGCGAGTGACGCGTCGTCGTCCAACGCGGCTTCGTCCCATTGCGTCAGCGTGATCGTCACGCCGGCGCCGGCGGCCGACTCGATCTCGAACTCGTCGACGAGCCGTTTAGCGCCTGAAAGCCCTAGACCGAGACTGCCTTTGGTCGAGTAGCCGTCTTGCATCGCGAGTTCGATGTCGGGGATGCCGGGGCCGTTGTCGCTCGCGAAGGCGACGATACCCTGACGCTGTCCTTCGGTGATCAGGACAAACGATACTTTCCCTCTTCCCGCATGCACGACGATGTTACGTGCGATCTCAGTCACGGCCGTCGCCAGCGCCACGGCTCTCGGCTCCTTGAAGCCACATTGCTTGGCTAACTCGTGGACGATGTGACGCGCCCAGTCGACGTCCGATGGAGCGTTCACGAATACCTGGGTGCCTTTGCCGCCCACGCGGCCGGCGGTCATGTTACGAACTCGACGAGCAGCGGGAATAGCGTACCGTGAAACGCCATGGCGACCCCGGTTGTGGTGGTATTTGCTTTGCGCGTATTGCGCCGTCCGGCAAGCGAAACTGCTTGGGGGCCGCGAGCGAAGTCTGCTCGCTCCATCACCCTTTACGAAAGCAGTAACTTGATTCGCTGCCAGCGCTCGCTCGCCAATTCCGGCAACGTTTTGGACATCACTAACTGTGCCAACAGGCGCGACCAACCCTTTTTCTCGTGGCCGAGATGAGCCTGAACATCCTTCACGACCGTGTCACGCGCCCACCCTTCCATTTCCGGTATGCCGAGCGACGAAAGGTTGCCGCGAAAAACGGGAGCGACTTCCTGGCGCAGTACCTTTTCGAGTTCGTCAAGCGAATATCTGGACCGACGCAGCGTTTCGACGATTGCCGCGTAATCATAGTCCTGCAGTTCCCTGCCGACAAACAATTCCGAAAGTGCTTCCCAGACGGGTGCGCGGCGCTCGATGTTCAGCGATTCCGTCACGGCAGTCACCTAACCACAGGAGAATATAGGGAGTCAAAACCAGCATCGGCACCATAAGCCGCAAGCACGCCGCCAACGAAAACGAGCGCCCCTACGCAAACCGGCGCAGTCGCCACGCACACGCCCGTCGCAACCGCGGCACTTCCAGCCGCCCACCCACCAACGACACCCGCACCGACGAGAATGCTTTGCCGTGCGAGTTCCCGCGGTCTATTGTCGAATTCAACGACTTCGTAGACAGCAACCGCGAGCGACACCAATAACAGCCGCCGGCCACCTCGCTCCAACTGTTCCGCCAGTCGCATGACTGCATCGTCGGGCCACCCCGCTGCTTGAATGATCTCTTTGAACGCGCCGACCTGACGTTGCTCCGATAGTTCGGAGAAAGTGCTGTGATATAGCCGCTGCGCGTATTTCTCCGATAGGTCCGCAACGCTGCGGCCCTCACGCTTCAATCGCGTTGCGTACGCGCGTGCGGTTGGGCTGCTTCGTCGACGCGCCAATTCCATGATTTGATTTCGCATCGCTACAGCCCGTTCCGTCGCTTCGCGAACCGAGATGCTTCCCGCATCGATGGCTGCACGGAGCTCTTTTGACGATGCAGAGATAACGGGCATATTGAAGCCTCGTTCGCGCGTCGTGTATGCACACAGCGCCGAATTGCGACGCTGTTGCCTGGAGGCCCGCGAGCGCCTCCTCAAGAACTCCATTGTCCGTGGAAACGGACGAGGCAGTCTGTGTGTCGGTCATTGCCATTTTTCTATTCCGTTGGCACGATCGGCGCGCACTCTCTCAATGCGACTAGCCGATCAATTGTTGTTCGACCATTATAGCCGTGACGCAGAACCTCACGCCCCTTGTCGTTGGGGTGCATACCCATTGCCCGCCGATTGGAGGTCATTGAACATCGCTTTATTAGCAGCGAGCCATAAGTCGATAGTGCCGCGCTCAACCGGGCGACCTAAGACCCCGAACGAAGAACGTCAAAATCTCATCGCGTGCAGCGAGCGTAGGTTGTCCTGCTTCATCGATCAGATGCGCAGTCACGACGCTGTGCGGACACCCGATGTAGCGCGAAAAAAACGACGGCACGTCAAGATTGGCGGCATTATCGGGAAGAATACGACCGACGAAACTCGGGCCGAGCGCTTCGGCATACGTTGCAAACCGCCGTGCCGAACAAAACCTGCACGGCGGGTACGTCATGCAACGGGTGGAAGCACGCTCGCGTTGATTCAAAGCGTGCGTCTACGCCGCGCCAAAGCATTATTGGCGTCGAGCCGGATGACTGTCGAGCAAGTCGCGGCAGAAGTTGGCTATCAGGATGCGACAGCGCCGCGGCGGCTGATGCGTAAGGTAGCCGGGGGCAACCCCAGCCAATTCAGGCCGGCACGCGTCAGCGGTTGACGTTCGCCCGGCGCTGCGCCGCGGCAAACATTTCGCGCAACCGATGGCGCTCTTCTTCGGTCAGGTGCGCGGCCGCCGCGGGCATGACGAGCGCCACGTGCAGCATCAAGTCGCCCCGCGCGCCGTTGTGGCCCGAAAGGCCGCTCCCGCGCAAGCGAATTACGGTGCCGGGGCCGGAGTTCGGCTCGATGACGATCGGCAACGTCTGGTCCAGCACCTTAGCCTCATGGCTGCCACCGAGCATCGCCGTCACGAAATCGACCTCGATGTCGCAAGCGACGTTCAACCCATCGCGACGAAAGGCCGAACTACACACGATCACGACCGAAAAAATCGCGTCGCCCGCCGGGCCGCCGTTGGCGCCCGGATTGCCGGCGCCGTCGACTACCACGCGCTGACCATCCCACGCACCGGGCGCGACGCTGACCTTCTCATGTCGGTTATAGGCCACGAAGCCCTTGCCGAAGCACGTGGTACAGCGCCCCCGCGCGTGGCCGTGACACTGGCTGCAAGAGGCTCTCACCCCGTAGCTCACTTCGACCTCGCCGCCATGGATCGCGGCTTCCAGCGGCACGAAAAGCTCGGTCATGCAGTTGGCGCCACGCATTGGAGGACCGCTGCGATGACTGCGCGGCGGCGGCTCGGGGGGCTCGGGGCGCTCGCTTTCAGAATTTGCCGCCGACCCCCAAGCCCACTCCCACGTGGGCCCGCGGGCGGGCCCACGCTTAGGCTCAGGGGTCGGAGCCGGCGCCGGCTCTGGCGCCGGTTTAGTCGATATCGGCGCCTGGCGCTCGCCGATCAGAATTTCGAATGCTTCCTGGATCCGCTTGAACGCCGGCTCGACGCTCGCCTCGCGCCCCTTGTTCCGATCCGGATGGTACTTCGCCCTGAGCCGCCGATACGCGCGTTTGACGTCCGCCGGCGACGCAGTGGCCGGCAGTTCCAGCCGCCGGTAGTATTCGTCGAGGCTCAAGCGCTCTCCCCGTTGTCCTTTTCCAGGCGAGAGTTTATCAAGAAGGCATGACAGCGCCGCATGGCAGGCAATCGGCCGACGCCGATCGATTCGGCTACTGCTTCAAGCTCTTGTCGCGCTGGCAAGCCGACACCGGCTTGAGCTTGCCGCCGAGCACTTTGGTGACGAGCATCGAGGCCTTGTCGGTTTCGACGGACAGGCAACCGCAGGAGTCGCCCTTGTTGGTATCCGGCATGTGATCGGCGAAGCCGTCGGCGTCCCTGCCTATGGACGCGATCGTCCACGTTCCGTCCCGGTCCTGCAGCGTCAGGCTGGACGGCATGTCGTTCTCGATCCACCCGCAACGCGTCTGCGCGGCGAAAGCGGATTGCGGCAGATACAGCGCAGCCGATACAAGCGCGACGTAAGCCGCGAACTGTTGAAAACGAAAGCTTTTCATTACCTGAAATCCCCGACCGGTCGAATGACTCGATTTTTCATCGGCGGATCATAAATTAAATCTGCGCGGCCGGAAACAGGCGTATAACCCGGGCCGGATCATCGCGATGACCGATCCCGGATTTCCAATGCAATGAGAGAAGGCGGGCTAGAAAAAGCGACAGAAGATAAGCCGGCGGCCGAGACAGTGCGAACGCTATGCGGCAATGCGCAACATGTCTGCACCCGGCACGATCGCTCTATGCGTCCATGCCGCGAACGTGCGTGCAACAACGGTGGCCTTGCTGAAAATCGCGCTGTCGTACACCTTCCCGGCGAAACGAATGCGATCGACGAGGCGGAAGCCGTTGGCGCGGTAGAAAGAAACCCGATGAGTAGCCGGGTACGGCGTATCGAACGCGAGCTCGTCATAGCCGTGGGTCGCGGCCCAGTGCTCGGCAAACGCGAGCAGCGCTTTGCCTACGCCGCAGCGATGCCAATCCGGATCGACCGCCAACTGGCGGATCGTCGCGACCTTGCGGCGACGGTGTAGATGTCGAGATCGGGGCCCAGCATTTGGTGCATCAAACGGCGTACTGCGGCCAGCTCGCTGCTGGCGACGCGTAAAGTCTGACCGGGCGCTTTCCGCGGCGGCGTTCAGGTTCAATGATCTCATCGTGATCTACGTCCTCCGTCGATCCAGGCCGAATCCGCGGACGCTGTTTGTTGAACATGATCTATTGCATCAGCAGGGAGGGCTTTGAGAGCGACTTGAGCCAGTGCCATTGGGGAGCGTTTGTGCCGTTGCGGCCAGTTTCGTTAGAACCAAGCATAGTCGCATCGCTGTAAACACTGCGCAAAAATTGTCGCGCCGCACGAAAAGATTCCGTGTCGGCGCCCCGCCCCACCGCCGCTGGGTTCAAACGTTCGACGGCGGGCCAGCCAAATATTGCTCGTCAGTGACCGCATCGAGCCATTCGACGTTCTTGCCGTCTAGCGCTTCCTGGATAGCGATGTGCGTCATCGAAGTGGTGGGCGAAGCGCCGTGCCAGTGCTTATGGCCCGGCGGACACCCAATCACGTCGCCGGCGCGAATCTCCACGATCGGCTCGCCCTCGCATTGGGTCCAGCCGCAGCCGGCCGTCACGAGCAACGTCTGCCCCAGCGGATGGGTGTGCCAGTTCGAGCGGGCGCCGGGCTCGAATGTCACGCTCGCGCATGACACGCGCGCGGGCGGCGGCGGCGCGTTCAACGGATCGATCCGAACGGTGCCCGTAAACCATTCGGCGGGGCCTTTGATCGACGGCTGCGAGCCGGGTCTCTTCAATTGCATGATGCTTCTCTCAGTAGGTAGGAGCCGGGAATAGCCCTTTGAATTTCGTGACGGCCGACATCGCACTGGGCCAGCCGACATAGAACGCGAGGTGGGTGATCGCTTCGACGAGTTCGTCGTGCGTCACGCCGTTTTCGACGGCACGCGGGAAGTGGAAGGTCATCTGTTCCGTCTTACCTTGCGCGATCAACGCCGCGCAGGTGATGAGGCTTCGGTCGCGCTTCGACAGTTGCGGGCGCTCCCAGACATCGCCGAAAAGAATTTCGTCGCTGAGTTCGGCCAACTTGGGCGCTACCGCGCCGAACGACTGCCGTGCCGCGGTGGGTTTAGTCGACATACGCTTCTCCTGGTTTCGCGGGTGGAGTGGCAACTCAAAACATTTTGCACACTGCCGTCGGCCGGAGCTAGACGTAAAATACGCTAAGACTTATGAGTGGAGTTCATCAATGCTGCGCGAAAACGTCACTGACATTCTGGCCTTCATCGCGGTGGCGCGCGAAGGCAGTTTCACACGCGCCGCCGCCAAGCTCGGCGTGTCACAAAGCGCGCTCAGCCACACGCTGCGCGCGTTGGAAGCGCGCATGGGCGTACGGTTGCTGGTGCGGACCACGCGCAGCGTCGCGCCAACGGCGGCCGGAGAACGTCTGCTGCAAACCGTCGCGCCACGTTTCGAGGAAATCGAGAGCGAGCTGGCGGCGATCGTGGAAACCCGCGACAAGCCGGCCGGCACGATACGGATCACCACGACCGACTATGCCGCCGATACCGTGCTGTGGCCGCGCCTATCCAAGGTGCTGCCGGAGTATCCGGACATCAAGGTCGAATTGGTCGTGGACTATGGCCTGTCGGACATCGTGGCCGATCGCTACGACATCGGCGTGCGCTGGGGCGATCAAGTGGCGAAGGACATGATCGCCGTGCGCATCGGGCCCGACGCTCGGCTCGCAATCGTCGGAGCCCCGGCGTACTTGGAGAAACATCCGGCTCCGAAGCAGCCGAAAGATTTGCTCAAACACAACTGCATTACGCTGCGGCTACCCACGCGTGGGGGCCTCTACGCATGGGAGCTCAAGAAAGGTAAGCGGGAAATGCAGGCCCGCGTCGACGGACAATTCACGTTCAATGGCGCATATCAGATGCTGAACGCGGCTATCGACGGTGCGGGCCTGGCCTTCATTCCCGAAGATCTCGCGCAGCCTCACGTGGAGGCCGGGCGGCTTCAGTGGGTATTGGAGGACTGGTTCCCAACCTTTCCCGGGCTGCACATCTTTTATCCCAGCCGCCGCGAATATTCGAAAGCGCTGTCGGTTGTCGTCGACGCGTTGCGCTGCAGCGCATAAACATTCAACCGCAACGCCCCGCTCGATCCGTTCGATCCACTCCTGCGCGGCTGCTATTGCAAATGCGTTTCAAAAAATTCAAGCGCCTCTTGATCGAACGCCTTGTGAAAGGTCACGCGGTCGAATCCCTTGGCATCGACACAAATCGTCGGCGCATTCTTCGTTAGCTGCGCGGGACAAGGCGCAAGAAACGCGAAATGCGCTGCGTCCGGTACCGTGTGGAAATCCGGCTTGTTCGGAAGCTCTTCGTCGAGAGCAGTCATCGTCTCCGGAAGCACACCGTCTCCGCCGAACTGAGAAGCCCACAGTTGAATCGGCGCTTTGACGTCTCTCAAACTCTTCGCGGTGGGAAACTCGTCGAGCGGATCCGCGAGGATGTAGGCCTTGATCCGCGGATCATGCGTCAACGGCCCTCGAGGCACTTCCTTGCGCCGCAGCTGCTTGCAAAGCGGGATATTCTGATCGGGGCAAGGCACATCCGCATGAAGGAAGTCCGGGTTGCCCCCGGCCAAGACGAGCCCCGTATACCCGCCACGCGAGAAGCCGAAAAAGCCGATCTTCGTCGCATCGATCCGGTGCGCGTCGGGCGCGGCGCGAAGCATGTAATCGATGAGCCGCTTGATGTCGGTCGGACGCTCGACGAATACCGACAATTCCGCATTGCGGCTCATATCGGAGAAGGTATCGCCCGGATGATCGATCGCGGCAACCACGAACCCCGAATCCGCCAACGTTTCGGCTAGATCATGGTGATTGAGGAGCGATCCTCCATGCCCGTGCGAGATGACAACCAAGGGGAGCTTGGTTCCAACCGTGGGACAGTTGTGCCGTCCTTGGAGAACATAAGGTCCGATCGTCATCGATTGAGCGGCAGTTGCGCACGGTGTCCACACCAACACCTTCAATGCCGGGCCGTTCGCATCGGCCGGAATCTGAGCGAACTTGATCCCCGCAGCCTGTGAGACCGTCGCGGAAAGGCAAAGCGAAAACCATAGCAATACCGTCAATACGAATCTCATGTGACCCCCGAATGGAAATCCAGCCGCGACATTATTTCATTCGATCGAGAATAGCAATCTCCATCGCCGAACATTAAACCCGCTCGCTACTTTCGCTCGTTCCAAGCACCGTTTTGCAAAACGATTCGGTAACCGTCCGGATCGGCGTATGTCCGCCCCGATACGTCCCAGTACGGATTGAACGAAGTCACGTGGGCGAATCCGTTTTCGGCAAGGCGATCGCAGGTCGATTGCCACTCCTGCCAATCCGGCAGGTAAAACACCAGCAGGTCTTCGTTCGTCGGACTCGGTGCTACCGGGTGCGTGCTGCAGTGAGTGAACTCGAAGTGGTAGTCCATCCCTGGGCTTCCCAGCATGACGCCGTCGAAGCCTTGGTGATTCTCGAAGCGAGCGAGCACGGCAACGCCAAGCCCGGCGCAATACATGCGTTCGGTGCGAGCCAGATCGCTAACGGGCCTGGCGACTCTAAGATGCGTTTGCATGAAGCGATCTCTCGGAATAGCTTTCGATCCAGCGCTCGAAAGCGTTGCACATGGCCGGCAAGGATTCGTCGTTGTCTGCGATTCGTTCACTCCCGTGAACTAGGGAGATATTGGCATCGAGATCGTTCGATACCCACGAGTCCTCATCCTTTCCACCGCGAAGAAGCGTATCCGACGCTTGACGCCAGGCATCGTCCGGGGACCGATTGCATTGCGCGGCAAGATACGATGGACTGAGCGGCTCGCCCGTCAATGCAATCAAGGTCTGATCGAGTGTCACGCTATTTCCTGGCGCCCAGCAGTGCGTCGCGAGCAACCGTCCGACCTCAGGATTGTCGACTATATAGCCCAGCGCCCGCGTCAAGTAAGCACGAGTTTGAGCGGCGGCTATCTTCGCCAACAAGTAGCCGTGGTAGTACACCGCCATATCGTGATAGATCGGGTGCGGTGTTGCCAGAACGTAGTCGGTGTGCCCGGGAATGCCGAGAATTCGTTCCGTCACCGACCTTGCAAGCGCAAGCACCGAGTCTGGCGTTCGCTCGGAGTCGTCCATGCAGTACAGCGCCCATTCGAAATACGTGGGTATCAGATCGCGGCGCTCCGTGTATGCGAGGTAGGCCTGGCGAGCTTCCACGCGTGCACGAATCAATTCGTCGGGCATCGGGTTTCCGGCCGCATCCTTTGCATAGCGTTTCAACCAGCACGGATCGGATGGCAACGCGTCGAAGAATTTGGCCTGCGCTTCCAGCAATGCGGGAGAACTGGGTGGAAACTCCTGCGAAAAACACGGCGAGTTCATGTCCACGTTCGCGAAATGCGCGGCATGTCCGGCTTCGTGAAACAGCACCGTCAGCCCGCGCAAGCCTGCTCCCGGCTGCGACGGCCGCGCCGTCGACGTGAAGCGAACGTCCGCCGCTATCGGGCCGAGATTGTCGTCGCGATAGCCAGGCGTCGGCGCGATGCAAAAGCCGGTGGGGAATTTGCCTTCGCGCTCCAGCAAGTCGATCTCGATCCGCGCTCCACGGTACGAGACGCCCATGCGCCGAAACGATTCGGCCCAGCGCTCGGGGGCTTTGCTCAATGGAAAGTAGGCATCCCCTTGCTCGGTCGTCCCGCCCTGCATTGCGTAGCTTAGGTTCTGCGGCAGCAATGCATCCCGGCCATGCTTTTCGACCACGCGATTCAGCGAAGCTTGATGTGCATCTCGAGTGCTTCGCTCGAATTCGTCGAAAACAGCGAACAACTGCTCGGGCGCCATGCCGCTGTGCGTCTTCAGCCGGTATTCGAAGAAGTTGCGGTAACCGAGTTCGCGCGCCAGTGCATTTCGCTTACCCACGATATCGGCGAAACCGCTCGATGCGACCCAATGTTCCAAACTATGCAAGGCGTCGTGCGCACTCTTGCGTGCGGACTCGTCCGGGTTCGACGCAAGATTGTTCCTCAGGGCCGACGGGGATGCGTTCACCCGTAAGCCTTCGGCGTTGATATGTGTCATCTTGTACGCCTGCCTTCTCGCGAACAAATCGGCGTCCAACGCCGTGAGTTCGCTCAGCATGCATGCAGCTCGATCGGTTGGGATTGCATTGGCTTCGAGGACGTTGATCCATCCTTGCAGGCCCGTTACGAGCGCGTCGCGCTCGGCGGAAGGATCGGCCGAGAGAACACGCGCGAAATGTTCGCGCGCCTGCACGAGGCGCGAAGCGTCGCCGGAAAACATCTTGCGATTCAGCGTTGCCTCGGCCAATGCATCGTGCGCGTCGCTCTGGCCGGTATAGACAGACCAGTAAAGCTCTCCCTCCGTCTTGAGAAGCTGGCGATATCGTTGATTAAGTTCGTCGAAAAACGAGCGAGCGTGGTTCATTGGAAGGGGTCGCCTGCAGCGCGGCGCGGTATCTGCTTTGGGGTTGATTTTTTATCGTTAAGTGCGCACTTGATGGTACACGAATGCGGCGTTTGTCCCACCTCCTCGCACCACGGCAATTGGGATATTCAGGTGTGCCATTGCCTCGAGATAGCGCGCGTTGCGTAAGGGCCCGGTAACGATAGGCGCGAACCCCGCACTGGCCGCCATATCCGCGACGGTCGCATTGGCTTGCGCATCGTCGCCCGCGATGAATGCCGTCACCGCATGCCCTACCCGGTCGATTCGCTGAAGCGTCATCACGTCGGCAAACACTGTGTTGAAGCACTTCACCAATCGTGCTCGAGGCAGCAAAAGGCCGATCTCGTCAGCGGCGGATCTGTCGTCGCCCAGGGGCAGCGGCGACCAATCATCCTGCAGCGCATTCGTCGCATCGACAACGATCTTCCCGGCCAGCGTCCCTGCCAGTGGCGGCAATACGTCCGCGCATGCTTGATACAGAATGCCGATGATGACGACATCTCCGTGCGTGGCGGCTTCTTCCAAAGAAGCGACTCGGTAGCGCGCGTGGGAGCGCACTCTCGCCAAATCGCGCAGCCCGACCAGGACATCGTGCCCCGCCGAGACCAGCAACTCGGCCAAATTCCCCCCAAAATTTCCGTCACCAAGCAATGCGATCTTCATGATGAAGTTCCTCGTCGTTGATTAGGCGGCATCATTCTTTCAGCCGCGGTTCCCATAATCAATTAGGTACCCAAAGGTAACCATGTCGAAGAAAATCGAACTGCCGCCGGACGCGTTCCTGAAAGTCTGCGCATCTCGCGCCGTGTTGTCGCGCATCGGGCAGAAGTGGACCGTACTGGCGATGGTGGCATTGCAGGACGCACCGATGCGCTTCGGTGCGATAAGGCATCGGCTCGAAGGCGTCTCGCAGAAGATGTTGACGCAAACGCTACGCGCGATGGAACGCGACCGCTTGATCGTGCGAAACGTCTACGACGAATTGCCGTTACGTGTGGAGTATGCGTTGAGCCCGCTGGCATGCACGCTTCTTCCGCTGGTCGTCTCGCTAAAAGCGTGGGCGGAAGATGCGCTTAAGGCAATCGAGACGAACAACCGTGCTTTCGATCAAAAGCACGGGAAGGAATGATGCAACCGCGGGAGTGCGCGGTGAGCGACGGACGGTGGGTGCCCAAGGGCATTCTTCCGCTCCAGTGTACGGTTCTCGGCTAGCAAAGGGATCGGATCGCCCGGCACCAACTACCGGTATGATGGCAGGTTCGCGCCGCCCTCGACGCCCGCGCGCAAATCGCGCGCGGAGCCAACGCGGCGCAGCATCACTCATTCACGAAAACACAGAGGAAGACCGCCATGACGGCAGCAGCGCAATTCGACCAGGTTTCCGTTATCAAACGAGCCAACGTCTACTTCGACGGTAAGTGTGTCTCGCACACGGTTCTCTTCGCCGACGGCTCGCGCAAGACGCTCGGGGTGATCCTGCCGGGCACGCTCAACTTCGGCACCGACGCGCCGGAACTCATGGAAGTGCAAGCCGGCCAATGCCGCATCCGCCTCGAAGGCAGCGATCAGTGGGCAACGTACGGCGCGGGCGAATCGTTCTCGGTGCCCGGCAAGAGCCGCTTCGACATCGACGTGATCGAAACGCTCGACTACGTCTGCAGCTATCTGTAACACGCAATAACGCACGTATCGGACGATGTGCGCAACTTCGCGCGCATCGCCCGCTATCATATCGATTCCCCCTGACCGTCCGTCGCTGCGCCATGGCCCAACCTATTCGCGAACTCACCCCCCTCGAAGCCCGCGTCCTCGGTGTGCTGGTCGAAAAGCAGCACACGGTTCCGGATACGTACCCGCTTTCGCTGAACGCATTGACCGCCGGCTGCAACCAGAAAACCGCACGCTCCCCGGTCATGAGCGCCATCGAGCCTGACGTCCAGACCGCAATCGACGGGCTCAAACGGCTGAGCCTCGTCATGGAAGCCAGCAGCAGCCGCGTGACACGCTACGAGCACAACATGAATCGCGTGCTCGGCATCCCTAGCCAGGCGGCCGCGCTGCTGACGATCATGCTGCTCCGAGGCCCACAGACCGCGGCCGAATTGCGGATGAACGCAGCTCGGCTTCACGGCTTCGCCGACAATTCATCCGTCGAAGCGTTCCTCGATGAACTCGCGGCGCGCGAGCCCGCGCTCGCGGTGAAGCTGCCCTGCGCACCCGGCGAACGGGAAAGCCGCTGGATGCATCTGATGTGCGGCGAAGTGAGCATCGAGCAATTCGCCACCGCGCGCGAATCCGCCGGAGAGTCGGTTTCGTCCGGCGAACTCGAGACGCTGAGAGCCGAGCAAACGCGCCTGGCCGCCGAAGTGGTCCGACTGCGGGCACTCGTCGAACGCATGGCGGCCGAACTAGGGATATCCATCGATCGACCGGAGCAGGATTGACGGGCTCGCGATCGCGGCCACAAGACCCACGCCGATCCGCGCCGGCGTGTCGCGCCAACCGAGCGAATCACTTCAACGGATAGCAATCGATCGCGGCCAGCAACGCAGCGCGGAACGCCCGCATTTCCGCCGAGGTACCGATCGACACGCGAAGATACCCCTGCGGCCCTGCCTCGCGAATGAGCACCCCGTTGCGCAGCAGTTCGGCCCATACCAGATGCCGGTTCTCAAACCGCCCGAACATCACGAAATTGGCGTCCGAGTCCGGTACTTCCAAGCCCTGACCGCGAAGCCAAGACACCGTTTCATCACGCTCCGATTTCAGGATCCCGACCTGCGACAGCAATTCGTCGCGGGAAGCAAGCGCGACACGGGCAGCGGCTTGCGTAAAAGCGGATAGATGGTACGGCAACCGAACCAGCTTGATCGCATCGATTACGGCCGGCGCGCACGCACAGTAACCTACGCGCCCTCCCGCAAATTTGAATGCCTTGCTCAATGTACGGGAGACGATCAGCCTAGGGTTGCGCGGCAACAGCGTCACCGCGCTCGGAACGCCGCGACGCCGAAATTCGGCGTACGCCTCGTCCACGACTACCATGCCTCGCGTCACGTCGAGAATGGCCTGGATCTCCCCGATCGAAAGCGCTGTTCCGGTCGGGTTGTTCGGCGAAGTCAAAAAGATCACGTCCGGCTGCAACGCACGGATCGTAGCGATCGTCAGGTCGAGATCGACATCGAACGTACCGGTCCGAGGTAGCGTGTGCAATCGCGTGAAGGTCGTGCGGCAATACTCTTCATACATGGGATAGCCCGGCGTCAATGCGAACGCCGTACGCCCTGGGCCGCCGAACACCTGGAGAATTTGCTGAAGCACTTCGTTCGAGCCGTTACCGGCCCATACCTGACTGCAATCTAGCGTCACACCGGTATCGTGCGTCAGATAGGCTGCCAGGCTGCCCCGCAATTCCATGGCATCGCGATCCGGATATCGATGCGCGTTCCTCGCGACGTCCCACATCGCGTCGGCGATACGCGTCGACAATGACGCGGACGGCGGATACGGGTTCTCATTGACGTTCAGGCGCACGGGCACGTCGAGTTGAGGCGCGCCGTACGCGCGCTGTAGCTTGAGATCCTCTCGAACAGGCAAATCCGAAAAGGAGATCGCGTCCCAGGGTTGTTGCATGATGCCGCTCCGAATGTTGAATGCAACGTTGCACTGCGCATTCCAAGGGAGCCTCGGCCTCGATTCCTTCCGATTTCAACACACGACATCGAAAAAAAAGGCGCCGAAGGCGCCTTGGTCGTTTTATCGGTGGATGAAGAGACCGATCAATGATGCAGATATAGCGGACCACGGCGCGATGACGAGCGACCGTGATGGTGATGCCGGCTAGAAGAGAGGTTCTGAACATTCATGCGGCAATGATGGCATACCTCGAAGCAAATTAGAAGCCAACCGTCGACGACACGAAATGTGGCCAAGCCGGACAGGAAGCCGCGGTCACGGCCGCAACCGCGGCTCGGCCTAAGGCGCGGGGCGGGCTCCTGCAGACATCGGCGATTCGCGTTACGCTGCAAGCACGCTGGCTGGCGCAAAGCCAACCGAGCAATTCGACAGGTCACCTTCGGAAGGTAGCAATGACAGCACAACCGATTCAAATCGATTTCGTCTCCGATGTCGCATGCCCATGGTGTGCGATCGGACTCTCCTCGCTTCAGCAAGCCATCGCGCGCCTTGACGGCGAGGTCGATGTGCGGCTCGCCATGCATCCGTTCGAACTGAATCCCACGATGACGCCCGGAGGCGAGGACGTCATCGATTATCTCGGGAAGAAATACGGCCGCACGCCGGAACAGATCGCCGAAACCCAGACGATGATCCGCGAGCGCGGTGCGGCGGTCGGCTTCGAGTTCGGTTCGCGCGCACGCGTCTACAACACCTTCGACGCTCACCGTCTGCTGCACTGGGCGGGGATCGAGGGAAAGCAGGCACCGCTCAAGATGGCGCTGCTGCAGGCATACCATACCAACGGAAAGGATCCGAGCGACCATGGCACGCTGATCGAGGCGGCGCAATCGGTCGGACTCGATGCTGCGCAGGCCCGCGAAGTGCTCGAAAGCGGGAAATTCGCCGACGAGGTTCGCGCCGAAGAACAGGAATATCAAGCCATGGGCATTCAGTCGGTGCCGGCCATCATCTTCAACCGCCGCTATCTGGTGAGCGGCGGACAGCCGGTGGAAATCTTCGAGCAAGCGATCAGGCAAATCGCCTCCGAAACGAAGTAATGGCGGGCCGGTTCGGCTGCGAGCGCGCCTGCGCTTTCAGCCGTCGGTCGAAACGGTAACGGCCTCCCACGCGCGAATCTCCTCGGCCAACGCCGATAGCTTGTCTCGCACGAGCCCGAGCGCATCGCTACCAAGCAAGAGGTGAGTGGGTGGGCAGTCCGCGGCAATCGCGGCAAGCATCGCGCACGCCGCCTTTTGGGGGTCGCCCAATTGCTTGCCGCTTTTCTCTTCGCGCGCCTTGCGGATAGGATCGAAAATGCGGTCGTAATCCGCAATCGAGCGGGGCGTCCGCGCCATCGAGCGGCCGGCCCAGTCGGTGCGGAACGAGCCCGGTGCCACCGCTGTCACGGCGATGCCGAAAGGCTTGACCTCCTTGCCGAGCGCCTCGGAGATCCCCTCCAATGCGAACTTGCTTCCGCAGTAATAGGCAATTCCCGGCATCGTGATGTGCCCACCCATCGACGTGATGTTTAGGATATGGCCGCGTCGGCGCTCACGCATGAAGGGCAAGACAGCCTTCATCATCGCGACCGTTCCGAATACATTCACATCGAACTGTCGACGCATCTCCGACAGCGGCGATTCTTCCATGATGCCTTCGTGGCCGTAACCGGCGTTGTTGACTAGGACGTCGATCGGCCCCACGCTCGCCTCGATCTCGGCCACGATGCCGCCGATGGCATCGAAGTCGGTCACGTCGAGCACACGTGCGAATGCGGCATTCGCGAAGAGCGCCTCGAAATCGCGTTTCGCCTCGGTGCTTCGCACGGTACCGACAACTTTGTGCCCCACTGCGAGGGCCTCTTTGGCAAGCGCGCGGCCAAAGCCGCTGCTGACGCCGGTAATGAGCAGAGTCTTGCTGGATGACATGGCGGCTTCTCCTGAGTATCTATTGGAGAGTGCATACTAGTATTAGTATCGAGGCCGAATAAGCCATGTTGCGCTGTTTTTCTTGCACAAAGCTATGAATACGAAACACGCCCCCGCTGCCGCTAGTCACCCCTCGGATCCCTCCTCTCGCAGCCGGAACCGCATGGTTGCCGTGCTGCGCGCATTGGCGCCGGAGGAGGGCTACAACCTGACACCGCTGCCGAGCGTCCGTATCTTGCGTTCGAATCGAGCGCTGTCGCGCACGCCGGTTCTATACGATCCCGGCATCGTGATCGTTTGCCAGGGCCGAAAGCGCGGCTATTTTGGCGACCAGCTCTATCTGTACGACGAGCGTCACTACCTAGCCGTATCCGTGCCGGTTCCGTTCACCATGGAAACCGATGCGACGCCGGAGCACCCGCTGCTCGCACTGTATTTGCACCTCGATTTCGCACTGGCCGCCGAACTAGCGGCGCAGATCGATCGGGAAAGCGTAGCAACGCGGATGCGGGCACAGGTGCCGCAAAGCATGATGTCGACGCCGATGGACGAAGCAATGCAGACATCCGTGTTGCGCTTCCTCGAGGCTATGCATCAGCCGCTGGAGGCCGCAGTGTTAGGTCCTGGGTTGTTGCGAGAACTGTATTTCCGGGTGCTTACCGGGGCACAAGGCAGTTCGATGCGGGAGGCTTTGGCGATGCGTGGGCAGTTCGGACGGATAGGTAAATCGCTCCGCCTGATTCATGCCGGCTACGCGCAATCGCTCGACGTGGCGCAGCTCGCGGGAGAAGCGGGGATGAGCGTGCCGAGCTTTCACAGCCACTTCAAGGCGATCACGCAGGTGTCGCCGATGCAGTACTTGAAGTCGACACGCCTGCATCAGGCTCGCCTATTGATGGTGCGCCGGGACCTGACCGCGGAAGCGGCCGGCCACGCCGTGGGTTACGCGAGCCCATCGCAGTTCAGCCGGGAATTCAAGCGGCTCTTTGGCTTGACGCCGGCGGCGGAGGCAAAGCGTATGCGCAAGCGCTTCGCGATTCCTGAAGCGTTCGCCGACGCGGCGTATGTTTCGTCGCATTGAGTTTGGCGAGATTCGCTTGAGTCATTCATTCTGCCGCTCACCGCCTTTGCTCGAGCTCCGCCAACAACTCCCGATGGCGCTCTTCAGTCTCGTCATCCGCGGGAAACATGCATTCCAATCGCAACTCCTGCGCCGCAACATTCTGCGGAGCCCCGAGGGTCGTGACCATCGAGAAATAGCGAAGCACGACGCCATCTCTAACGAAGCCTATCGGAATGACAGGCATCGTCGGCGCAGCGGACGATGCCTGATGCGCCTTCCAATCGCGAGGCACGCCCGGATAGGCAAGCAGTTCGTCGAGCAGACGCCGCGTGCCGGCGTCGACCACATGACCGACCGACTCTCGATACACGCGTTGCAGCAAGCTTCGCGAAACCATCTCCCAATCCGCCACGAACGGACGCATCCCCCGCGGATCGAAAATCAGATGCAGCATGTTGCGCGGACCTTCGCGCGAGGCCATATCGACGAAGCATCCGAAGAAGCGCGGCGCCGCATCGTTGGTCATCAAAACGTTCCAATGGCGATCCATCACGATCGCGGGAAACGGCTCATGCTGACGAACGACCCGCTCGAGCGCGCGGATTACGCTATGCATCTCCTGTGCGTTCCAGGGCGCCTCCGAATACACCGGCGCGTAGCCGGCGGCAAGCAGCAGCGCATTGCGCTCGCGCAGCGGGACATCGAGTGTCTGCGCAAGGATCAGCAGCGTCTCGCGTCCAGGCGCGCTGCGCCCGCTTTCGATAAAACTGATCTGCCGCTGCGAGACGCCGGCCTCGAGCGACAGATCGAGCTGACTCACGCCACGCAGGTCGCGCCAATAGCGCAGCAAGTCACCGAGTTCGCTCTGCGGCGCTTTGGAATCGGAACTAGACCGGGTGGCGTTCATCGGATCTCCTAACTTCGATGGATCGAAAGGGACGACTCAGTGCGCCGGCGCATGCCAGGCAAACTCCTCGAACTGCGCTTCGAGCGGCGGCCGCGTGACGCTGCTGGTGTAGTTCGTGATCGTCGATGCGGCCACCACCGCGATCACATCCAGTAGCTGCTCGGCGCTGAACCCTGCCTCGAGAAAGCGCCGCTGGTCCGCTTCGGCCAAGCGGCCACGCTTTTCTATCAGCGCGCGAGCCAACGCCGAAAAGGCGGCGAGGCCAGCGTCGGCAGGCAAGGCGCCGCGCCGGATCGCATCGACGTCGGCAGGATGCACGCCCTCCTTCAACGCGAGCATCGAATGAAACGCGGCCGGCCATTCACTGGCGTTGGTGACAGCATTGGTCAGCAAGAGCGTCTGAATCTGCGGCTCGGTCAAATCGCTTCCATGCACGCGCTCGAACAGGCCGATGAAACCATTGATCAACAATGGCGAGGTGGCCATTTTCGCTGCGATGTTCGGGATCTGGCCGAACGTCTGTTGCACTTTCTCGAGCACGGGCTTCGATTGCGCGGGGGCGGATTCGATCGTATGAACGGGATAGCTGGACATGGTATCTCCTGGGTGGTGAGCGCTGCCGGAATGGCAACGCGACAACCGAAGCGTAGAGACGGCCGATCATCGGGCCAATTACATCCCATGTAATCACCGCGCGGCGGGACCGGCGGCGGCGGATGCGAAGGACTTGCCCCGCCCTCTCCCATACGGCCCCGTATCCCAACGGGGTGTGATCGCAAAGAAATCGCTTGACGCAATGCAACATGTCGCGTAGTGTAAAATACCTAAGTTTCAAAAACGCCAGACTGCTCATCATGCGCCGCCATCCGCGGCTCTCGTTGGTCTATCCTTCTTGATTCTTCATCCGTCCTTGCTTCGAGGGCGTGCATCTTTATTCGTCAGCTTAAGGAATATCTAGTGGAAACCGGTACTGTCAAGTGGTTCAACGATAGCAAGGGCTTTGGCTTCATCACGCCGGACAAGGGTGGCGAGGACCTCTTCGCACACTTCTCCGAAGTGCGCGGCACGGGCTTCAAGACGCTTGCGGAAGGCCAGAAGGTCACCTACGAAACGAAGCGCGGCCCGAAGGGTCTGCAGGCTTCGAACATTACCCCGCAGTAACGCTGTCGCTTTCGGATGGCGCCGCCCGCTCAGGCGGCGCCATCCTCCCGCTTTGAACCGTGGCGGTCGTACGCCACGCGTGCCAGCCATCTTCCTGCACCCCTGTTTCCGCTGCGCCCGCAGGCCGGACAAGGCACAACGTGCAACATCACCCCGCGTGAACGCGAGGCAGCAAGCGACGGCATGAGCCGACGCCCCGCATCGACGCGGCACTATGCTCACTGGAGAAATCGATTTGGCAAAAGAAGAGCTACTGGAACTAGACGGGGTCGTCGACGAAGTGCTGCCTGACAGCAAGTACCGCGTCACGCTCGAGAACGGCGTGGTGGTGAGCGCCTATGCATCGGGACGCATGCGCAAGAATCACATCCGGATTCTCGCGGGCGATCGCGTCACGCTGGAGCTGTCGGTCTACGATCTGTCGAAAGGACGGATCAACTTCCGGCACAAGGATGAACGTGCCACCGGCGGTGGACAGCCGCGCACCAATACGTACCGCCGATAAGCCTGAGCGGATCTAGTTTTCCGCGTCGTATATACTCACCCCATGGAAACGAAACCGATCTCGCTGAAGCTGCACGGTTGGTGGCACGCCTAAATCCGGCGGCCCGTTTTTCCACGCATATCCCAAACGTGATGCCGCCAGTCTAGGCGGCATTTTCGTTTCTGCGCTAACGGCTGGCGGCCTCGCAAACATAAGGCTCCAGTCCATGACACAGTCGAACCGCCCCACAATTCTGACCGGCGACCGGACGACCGGCCCGCTTCATCTCGGCCACTATATCGGCTCCTTGCGCGCTCGAGTCCAGCTTCAGCATGAAGCCCGGCAGTTCCTGCTTCTCGCCGACACCCAAGCGTTGACCGACAACGTCGGCAGACATCGGAAAGTCACCGAGAATGTCATCGAAGTCGCGCTCGACTATCTCGCCGTCGGCATCGACCCGACGAAGTCCACCATCCTCATCCAGTCGCAGGTGCCGGAACTGGCAGAGCTGTCGCAGTATCTGCTGAACCTCGTGACGGTCGCTCGCCTCGAGCGCAATCCGACAATCAAGGAGGAAATTCGCCTGCGCGGGTTCGAGCGTGACATCCCTGCCGGTTTCTTGACGTATCCGGTCAGTCAAGCGGCCGATATCACGGCGTTCAAAGCCACGCACGTGCCGGTAGGCGACGACCAGCTACCGATGATCGAACAGACCAACGAACTCGTGCGCCGATTCAACAACACCGTCGACCGATCCGTACTGGTCGAATGCGAGGCCGTGCTGTCGAATGTCACGCGATTGCCCGGTATCGATGGCAAAGCCAAGATGAGCAAATCCCTCGGGAACGCCATCACGTTGGGCGCTACTCCCGACGAGATTACGAAGGCGGTCAACGACATGTACACCGATCCGAACCACTTGCGCGTCAGCGATCCGGGGCGGGTAGAAGGCAATGTCGTGTTCGCTTTCCTCGACGCATTCGAACCCGACGTACGGAATGTGGACGAACTCAAATCGCACTATCGTCGAGGGGGACTCGGCGATAGCGTGGTCAAGGGCGTGTTGAACGAGCGGCTCCAAGCGCTTATCGAACCGATTCGCACGCGTCGTCGCGAACTCGAAGCAGACCGCGGCGAGGTGCTCTCGGTCCTGCGCCGCGGCACGATGCGCGCGCGGGAAGTGGCCGGAGAAACGCTGTCCGACGTCAAAGCCGCGATGGGCCTGAGCTACTTCCTGTAGCCGAGCCGTTGCTTTCGGCAAAGTCCGGATATACAACGGCGCGATGAGTGCCGACCAAATCGCGACACTGGCACAATCATAGTAAGCTGCGGCAATCACCTTTACATCCAACGCACATCGAACCACGCCTCGAGACCTGAGCCATGCAAGTTTCCCCGATCACACTGACTACGCCCGCGCCGACGCTGAGCAACTCCGATAAGCAATCGTCATCGTCGAATTCAGGAAACGACACGTCGACGAAGGTAACGAGCGCCGCCGGCGTTTCGGGTGACGCGTCGGCCAAATCCGGCGCTGCTCAGTCGAATGCGAGCGCGAGTGGGAGTGCGAGCACGCAATCGTCTGTCATCGATCAGTTGAAGTCGATGATCGAGGCGCTGCAAAAACAGCTTACGCAATTGCAGCAACAGGTCGCACGCGCGTCGGCGCAGCAAAACGCCCAGCAAACAACCGCGAGCAATTCGACAGTGCAAGGGCTGATGGCGCAAGAGAGCGCCGTTTCGTCCGCGCTCCACACGGCACAAGCACAGCTGGTGCAGGCCATGCTGTCGTCCGGCAAGACGACCGGGCTCGTATCGGCTCAAGGGTAACAAGCCGTCGTAGCCCTCGACGTAACGCGCGCCAAAACTAGCCGCTGGGGGTGGGATTTTCTATGAAGCGTTGCGGCCTTGCACGACGCAACGTTTCATAGCTCGTGACGGCCTTTTCGAAGACACCCAGCAAGTACCGGCGGTGACGTTCCTCGTCACTCGTGCTACGCCAATGCGGGACCGGATATCGAGGCTCGGTCGCCGACGGGACCGGCGATTGCGCGTCCTCTGCGCGCTGACGCCACTCCGCGATTGCTTGATCCAACCGAGCATCGTCGTTCTGATACCAGGCTTGCGCAACTTGCTCGCCCAGCATGCTTTGCCGCAGGCGATCGCGCTGCTGACGCCAAACTTCAATACGTTCGACATCGACAGTCGACGCATCGATAGCACCGAAATGCTGAGCCGCGAGCAAATCGTCGTGGGCTTTCATGTAGGCCTGATAGCGTTCGACGATCTGCATCGCTTCGCCGTATGCGGGCGACGGCAGGCTGCGCTTCAAGTAGGCTTTCAATTGATCCGCCCGATCGCCGTCCGTCTTTTCCAATAGGAACGAATCGATCAACTCCAGCAAGGCGGAATTCGCGATCAATTCATGATTTTCCGTCAAGGCTAGGCCCGGTTCGGAAGAACGATCGTGCGATGCGGCGTTGGATGGGTCTCCGGCGCCGAAAGCGGAAGCGGCTTGGCCAACAGAGGACGATCGACGAGCGGCATTAGGCTCCGGCGCCACATGCCGCTCATACGCGATTCCGAGCGACAAGCCGACGGCTGCCGCTGCAACGAGGCACATCTTCAGCCTAAAGCTGCCCTGTCCGGTTTCGCCAAGAACCATATGTCTGTCGTGCCGGCGCCATGCAGACGGGTCGCGGGTCGCCCCGTCGCATCGCTATCGCTATCGCTGGGTCAGAACGAACAGCTCGGTACGCTTCCGCTCGTCGTGAAACTCGACGTGGTTACGCCGGTGCCGGACGGTTTGTCGTTCGAGTTATCCAGGCCGACGGTGGCGTACTGATCGCCGCTTTGAGCAGTCGCGTCCAGATCGACATTGGCAAGCCACGCACCGACCGGGTAGCTCGAATTGCGTCCGTCGATCTTCGTGTACGCACCCGACACCGATTCGGTCGAATAGACGCCATTGACGAGGATGTTCGACAACGACGGACTGCCGCCGGTCGAGCACGTGTTGTAGTTGGTATCCATGACGATCAAGTGCTTCACGTTGGTCATGCAGGTGTCGATATAGCTCACCTGCTTCACCGTCAGCGAACACGGTCCGGTCTTGACGTTGATCCCGTTGGCGTCGGTCGATGCCGTGCCGCTCAGATCGTTGCCATAAACGTAGTTGTTCTTGAACAGAATGTTCGACACCGTGTTCTGGTCGATGCTTCCCACGGAAAGCCCATGCGTACCGTGCAGCCGAGTGTTCGAGACGGTGACGTTCGAGATGTTTCCGGAGTTCGTCTTCACCGCGATGCCGTCGTCGCCGGCCTCGATGTCGGAGTTCGTCACCGTGGCATTCGTGAGGCTGTCGATGTCGATACCGTCGGCGTTCTTGCGCGTCGCCGGGGTACGTATCGATACGCTCCAGGCAGTAAAGCCGTTGCCGCCTTCGACGTACAGGTTCGGATGCGCGGCCTGCGCCAGCGTCACGTTATAGACGATGAAATTGGTGATGTTGCTCGCTTGTACCAACCGAGGCGTGCCGGAGATGAGATCGCCCCGGCCGTCGACCGTTCCCGGTCCCATCAACGATGCGTTCGTGCCCGTAAACGCGAGCAGGTTGGCATTGCTGGAGTAGTTGTTGCCGTAAAGGGTCGTCCCCGACGCGATCACGAGGCCTTCGCCGTTGATCGTCAAGCTGCCGGCATAAAAAGCATCGTTGGAGCCGGACGCAGCCAGCACCACCGACTTGCCGGTGCCCGCGCAGGCATTCAGCGCGTTCTGGATGTTGGTCGTATCGTCGCTGGTCGGGGGCGACGACCGTTGCGAGCTGGAGAATCTCGCATTGATCGTTTGGCACACCGTGGGATAAGCGGGCTGCGTGACGGTTCGGCTGTCGCCGGTCGCCACGGTTTGAGCATCGGCGGCCCCCGCGGCGAGACAGAGCGCGGCAATGAGCAGACTGGCCTTGCATGTGTTTTTCATCGGATACCACTCCTGTTGGCGACAAATTCCGTTCGGGCGCGGATTCATGGCTCCGCGTTGTGATTTACGGCAAAGACGGGAGAAGGCTGCCGGGAATCTTAGCCTTGACCTACCGCGCGTAGAAGGTACGGTTTGGCGGAACAGTGCATCAGGAAAGCCCTACCGGATAGCCTCAACGTCGCTTGTTTCGAGCATAAGATCGCCTGATTTTGTGCGACGTCTACTTGCTCGGCGCTAGCGTTCACTCGGGGTGAAATCCCGAACGCATTTCGGCATGCCGACCGGCTCCGCGCGCGGTGGTCCAGGCAATGCCCTGGAATCCGTTGCCGCGGATTCACAGTACGAGCGTCATCTTCAGACTTGGGAGGGCCCACATGCGCCTATGACTACTACGGCGAGGCGCTGAATCGGGTCTTGGCGCGCGTTCAGAGCCGAAGCTGAACCGAGCCAAGCCGCTTACCCTGCTTACCGAATGGGAGTTCAAGCATGAAGGGATACTGGATCGTTTTAGGGCAGGACGTGACGGATCAGGTGGCGCAAAAGCAATACGTCGAGCTATGGGCGCCGATCGCCGAGAAATATCAGGCCAAGCTCAAGCTGCTCGATGCCAGCGTCGCTTTGAAGGAATCGCTCGGCACCCGGCGCGTCATGGCAGTGGAATTTCCGTCGTATGCGGCAGCGAAGGCTTGCTACGAGGAAGCCGCATATCAGAATGCGAAGGAATTCGCCGTTCGGGCTTCGAAGCGCGAGCTGCTCATCATCGAGGCAGATCTGGCCTAGCTGCCAGGGCGTAGCGGCGGGTGCGGGAAGCCCGTTCTCCGAGGCGCTTGCATCACGCCCTCTCCCGCTCAGCGCACCCGTCCCGCCGTTTCCGAATGACGGCCCACGGCGTTTGCGCATCTACGTGGACGGCAAACGCAAAGCGCCGAAATCCGATGTAAAGCACCCATAGCGAACGCTCCGGCCTTCGCTGTGGGCGATACATCGGCGTAGTATGTCGATCAGCAGGAGACATCACCCACGCCACAAGCCTGGGATGAGAATTCGATCGATCGATTCCGTACACGGAGGAGGTGCATCATGCTGGTCGGCGTTCCCAAGGAGATCAAGAACCAGGAGTACCGCGTGGGCCTTACCCCCGCCGGCGCACGCGAACTGGTCGGCCGAGGCCATCAAGTACTCGTGCAGAAGGATGCCGGCGCAGCCGTCGGCCTACCCGACGATGCCTATGCCGCCGCAGGCGCCACGATATGCGGCGACGCACAAGAAGTCTTCGCGCGCGCCGATATGATCATCAAGGTCAAAGAGCCTCAGGCCGTCGAGCGCGCGATGCTGCGGCACGGCCAAATTATCTATACGTATCTCCATCTCGCCCCCGACCCGGAACAGGCAAACGATCTCATTGCCTCCGGCGCCGTCTGCATCGCTTACGAGACGATTACCGGCGCGGGCGGCGGCCTCCCCTTGCTCGCACCGATGAGCGAAGTGGCGGGACGGATGTCAATCCAAGTTGCCGCGGCGCAGCTCGAGAAACCGCGCGGAGGAATGGGCCTGCTGCTTGCCGGCGTGCCCGGCGTCGCGCCCGGACATGTCGTCATCATCGGCGGCGGGATGGTCGGCACGAACGCGCTGCAAATGGCCATCGGCATGGGGGCGCGCGTCACGATTCTCGATACGAACGTCGAACGCCTGCGTCAGTTGGATCTGATTTTCGGCAATCGCATTTCGACCATGTTCTCGAGCACGGATGCCATCGAGCGATGCGTCGCAAGAGCCGATGCCGTTATCGGCGCCGTGCTGATTCCCGGTGCAACGGCGCCGCGGCTCGTCACGCGCGACATGATTTCGACGATGAAGAAAGGGGCAGTCGTCGTGGATGTCGCCATCGATCAGGGCGGGTGCTTCGAGACCTCGCATGCGACGACTCATGCCGAGCCGACGTATATCGTCGACGGCGTCATTCATTATTGCGTCGCCAACATGCCGGGCGCCGTCGCGCGCACGTCGACGTTCGCGTTGACCAATGCAACACTCGGACACGCCATCGCACTCGCAAGCAAGGGATGGAAGCGTGCCATGGCCGACGACCCGCATCTGCGAGCCGGCCTCAACGTGTGCGAGGGACATGTCACGTACGAAGCCGTCGCAAAGGCACTCGGTCAGCCGTACGTGCGCGCGGCGGATCTGCTTGCGTAGCGAGTCGTGGAGGAGTTGGAATGGGCGCGGTGCGAGAGCGACTTATACTGAGCGGCTAAGTGCTCGTATTCACCAAATCAGAAGCCGAACCGAAACAGCGCCGTGCCCAAAGCTTCTCGTCAGGATCCTTCTCACGACGATCCTCGTCCCACACCGCCCGAGCGTCCAACGCAAGACGAGTGCTGTCATAGCGGCTGCTCGCCTTGTGTCTTCGATCTCTATGAAGAAGCGCTCGAGCGGTACGAAGCGGCGCTCGCCGCGTGGGAAAAACGTCAGGCTGCGCGCAAGGCGCGTTGACGATCGGCACGAAATCCGCCCATGCCCTCGACTATTCGCAACTCGCTCGCCTGGATCCTAGATGCGTTCGAACGCGATCCGACCTATGTTCATAAGCGGATGTTCAGCTCCGACGCCGCCTATATCGATGGACGCCTGTGCATTACCGTAGGCGATCGCGACGAACCCTGGAACGGGATGCTCGTTTGCACGTCGCAAGACCATCACGCGTCGCTGATGGCGGAGATGCCCGCACTGCAGCCGCATCCGGTGCTAGGCAAGTGGCTGTATGTTTCGCAAAGCGACCCGGCGTTCGAATCGGTCATAGAGCGTGTCGTTTCGCTCGTGCTTGCCCGCGATCCGCGAATCGGCGTAGAGCCTAAGCCTAAGCGAAGCCGCAAAGCGGCGTTACCGAAAGCCTGACGTTCGAGCATCGTGGGGTTCTTCCGCGGCCAGCGTAAGCCAAACGACGCAAAGCGCCGGCTTCATCACGAGGTGAGAGGGATGCCTTTCGTGATCGGAGCGCAGAATCGTGACGCCGTCGATGGCGGTCACGAACGGACTTTCGCCGGTTTGCTGCTCGGTGTAGCGCTTGACGCCTTCTATTAAAGCATTGGTCATAGATACCCCATGCGGTCTTGGCGTCATGTTACTGCGTCTCTCGGCCGATCGTCCGCGGCCGCTACCAATGGGCTCGGCCGCAAGCCGAAATGAATTGCCCCCTTTAGGATTAACACCTGCCCGTCTTTTATACTTCGCTCAACAGCCAGACCGCCATCGGCTACCTTCCCACAAATATCGCTCGCTATGAAAATCAGGACCGGCACCGTCCTCGAGATCGTCGTCAACCTCTTTCTGCCCTGGCTGGTCTATCGCCTGGCGCTGCCCCATCTCGGCTCGCTCGGCGCGCTCTATGCCTCCGCCGCGCCACCGCTCGCGTGGAGCCTCCTCGAATTCGCCAAGGTGCGCCGTGTCGATGCGCTCAGCGTCCTCGTGTTGCTGGGGATCGCGCTGTCGATCTTGTTGATGGCGGTTGGCGGGAGTCCACGGATTTTGCTCGTTCGCGAATCGCTCGTATCAGGGCTAATCGGCGTCGCGTTCCTGCTCTCGCTGCTGCGCGAGCGGCCACTCGTCTTTTATCTTGCTCGCGCGACCCTCGCACGCCAGCAGGCAGACGGCGGCGACCGCTTCGAGACGGTTTGGCGCGAGCGGCCTCTCCTTCGCGCGAACCTGCGGATGATGACTGCTGCGTGGGGCGCGGCGCTGACAGCGGAGACGTTGCTCCGCTGCTGGCTCGCATGGCACTGGCCCGTCGAAAGATCGCTCGCCGTGCTGCCGATCGTCAGCTACGGGATTTACGGAGTGCTGATGGTTTGGACGCTTTGGATGCAAAAACGCATGAAGGCGCGGGAACGGGCGGCGCAACAGGACGCGGCGGCACCGACTCGGTTCTAGGAAGCGCCGTGAAGCAACTCGCAGAACTGCGCGAAATCGAATGATTTTCCGCAATCTTTATTTAGCACCACTAACAAAATAACCAGCTTCCTCATCGATTGATCTCCTCACAAATTGGGGTTTTTCGCGCGCCCAGCCTGCAAACTTTCGGCGAGTTACCGTACTGTTATATCTTCGCCATCGCTGTTAATGGATCTGATCGGCAACGGCCCCTGATGCGTCTCCCGCACCACCGCCATGCCGTTCGTTGATCCGAATAAAGAACGTCATCAAAAACGACACCACGAGCAATGCGGCAAGAAACAATAAACCTTGAGTCGCGGTGTGCCCCGACCCTTTGATGTAGCCGATCGCAAACGGCCCGACGAAGCCGCCGAGATTGCCGACGGAATTGATGACCGCGATCGAGACGGCGGCGGTCGAACGCGTTAGAAAAAGCGTCGGCAGTGCCCAGAACGGTGACTTGAAGGCATACAGGCCAGCAAGACTGAGACTAATCATCGCGATCGAAACATAGGGATTCGTCGTGAGCCCCGCCCCAAGCAGGGCGACGGCGGCGACCGCCAACGGAATGGCCGAATGCATGCGGCGCTCGTTGTGCCGATCGGATCGGTTCGACCACCACACCATGGCGATCGTGGAGACCACGTACGGCATCATGGCGATCAGCCCCACCTGCGTGTGGGTAAGCGACTTCGAGAAGCTCCGGATGATCTGCGGCATCCAGTACCCAACACCGAGACTGCCGCATTGATAGACGAAGTAGATGAACGACAAGTAGAGGACTTTCGGATTGGTTATCGCCTTGAGCGAGCCGAAGTGCTTAGCGTTCGGCCGCGCCTTCCGGTCGTTCGCGAGTTCGCCCAGCAGCCAATCGCGCTCCTCGGGCTCGAGCCACTTCGCGTCGGCCGGGCGATTCGTCAGATACGCGAAGCACATCACGCCGCCGATCAAGGCGGGCACACCTTCGAGCACCAGCATCCAGCGCCATCCGCTCCAGGCGAACCAGTGGACATGATCCATGACCCACGTGCTCAAGGGGGCACCGATGATGTACGACACGGGAATCGCAGCGGTAAAAAGCGCAACCGTCGTCGCGAGTTCCTTGGCCCGGAACCAGTAGGTCAGATAGACGATGATGCCGGGGAAGAACCCTGCTTCGGCCACGCCGAGCAAGAAGCGCAGCACATACAGCTGAGTAGCGTTCTGCACGAACGCGGAAATCACCGAGACGATGCCCCAAGTGATCAGAATGCGGGCAATCCAAACGCGCGCGCCGAACTTGTTCAGCAGCACGTTGCTCGGCACTTCGAACAGAAAGTAGCCGATGAAGAAAATGCCGGATGCGAAGCCGAACGCCTCGCTGCTCAGCGCCAACTCACGATTCATCTGCAGCGCGGCGTAGCCGATATTGGCCCGGTCGATATACGAAATGATGTAGAGAATGAAGACGAACGGGATGATGCGCCAAGCGATCTTGCGTACGGTCGCTCGCTCGTCGATAGGGGTCGAAGCTTGCATGCGTGTCTCCACCGAAGGGCTCGGCCTCCGGTTGCTCTGAAATGCGCTGAAATCGGTAACGGGCACTACGCCTGGTGTCGCGAGAACACCATGCATACGGGACTGCCCGTCTCGACGGAAAAGCCCGTTGCCGCGATCCGGCCCGTCGTCGCATCGATCGAAAAGGCGACGATACTGTCGCTATCTTCGTTCAAGGCGTACATGAATCGGCCGTCCGGCGTGCCGGTCATGAAACGCGGCGTGCGTCCTTGCGTCGGCTCCGCGGCCACGAACGTCAGATGACCGGTCGACTCTTCGATACGAAAAACGGCAATGCTGTCGCAGCCACGATTCGATGCATAGACGAAGCGTCCCGCGCGATCGATTTCGATTTCCGACGCGCGGCTGTTGCCCGTGTAGGTGTCGGGCAGCGAGGACACGATCTGCAATGGAATCAGCGCACCGTTTGTCGCCGAATAGCGATAGGCCGTCACGGTCGAATCGAGTTCGTTGACGACATAGGCGAACGCGCCGTTCGGATGGAACGCGATATGTCGCGGGCCGGCTGCTTCGCGCGACGCGACATAGGCGGGCGTGGACGGAGCCAACCGCCCGCCTTCGAAGCGGAACGAAAAGATGCGGTCCAATCCCTTGTCGGGCACGACGACGAACCTGCCACTCGGGTCGAACGGGTTGAAATGAGGCTTCGCTTGCTTCTGTTCGATGCGATGCGGGCCGATCGGGCCTTCAAGCCGAACGAGCTGGGTCACCTCCTCGAGCGAGCCGTCCGGCGCGATCGGCAGAACCGCAAGGCTAGCGCCGATATGGTTCGACACGACGATATGGCCGCCCGACGGATCGATCGCAACGTGCACGGGATTTTTGCCCTGCGTGCTCCGGCGATTGAGAAGCGCGAGTTCGCCCGACGTCCGGTCGGCCTTGAACGCGCTGACATCGCTCATGTCGCCATGCACGGCGTACAGGTGCCCGCCATCGGCACTCACGGCCAGAAACGACGGATTGATCAGATCTTTGACGAGCTGCACGAATTCGAGCGCACCCGTCTCGGCGTCGACGCGATAGACGGTGATGCCCTCTCCGCGAGCACTCCGCTCACGGGTGGTACGCGATCCGACATAAGCAAACAAGGCTTTCTTCATCTGAATCTTAGTAAGGCAAGTCATCTTTGGGGTTTGCACTAGATTGCATTTGTACGTTAAAAAATGCAACAATGCAGTCATGGAAAACACTTATCTCCTCAGCGAAGCCCGGTTCGACGTCGACGGCAAGTCCTATCGCTACGTCGATCTACCCGGTTTGTTCGGCGGCAAATTGCGTGAACTGCCCGTCGTGCTGCGCCTGTTGCTCGAAAACGTCATCCGCAATACGGAAGGCGGCGAGCGCGAGCAAGCGGTGAACGGGCTCTTCGAATGGATCGAACGCGCCACCAGTGAAGTCGAGATTGCATTTCAGCCCAACCGGGTGCTGATGCACGACACGACGAGCACGCCCGCGCTCGTCGACATCGCCGGCATGCGCGACGCACTCGCCGAAGCCGGGGCGAACCCTGCGTCGCTCAATCCGGTGCTGCCGGTCGATTCGTCGGTCGATCACTCGCTGGCCGTCGAATATTTCGCGCAGGCGGATGCCGCATCGTCGAACCTGAAGCTGGAGCTGCGCCGCAACGCGGAGCGCTACCGGTTTCTGCGCTGGGCGTCGAAGGCGCTCAAGGGCGTTCGTATTCATCCCCCGGGCACCGGGATCATGCATACGATCAACCTCGAGCAATTGGCCACGGTGGTCACGACCGCCGAGCGCGAGGGCGAACTCTGGGCCGTCCCCGATACGCTGATCGGCACCGACAGCCATACGCCGATGATCAACGGCATCGGCGTGCTCGGCTGGGGCGTGGGGGGACTCGAAGCGCAAACGGTCATGTTCGGCATGCCGGTGATGCAGCGCATTCCCGACGTGATCGGCGTGCGCTTGACGGGCGCGATGTGGCCAGGCGTGCTCGCCACCGATCTCGCGCTGACCGTGACGCAGCGGCTGCGCGCGATCGGCGTCTCGGGCGAGTTCGTCGAGTTCTTCGGCCCCGGCGTGGCCACGCTCAGTGCGGGCGATCGGGCCGTCGTCGCCAACATGGCGCCCGAGTACGGCGCATCGACTGGGTACTTCCCGGTCGATCGGCGGACGCTCGATTACCTACGCGCGACGAATCGTTCCGAGCAATCGATCCGGCTCGTCGAATCGTTCATGCAACGGACGGGCCTCTGGTTCGATCCCGATGCCACGCCGCGCTATACGCGCACGATCGATATCGACTTGGGCGCGATCGGCATGCACATTGCCGGGCCGCGGCGTCCGCAAGACTTGCTGAGCTATACCGAGACCTCGTCGGTCCTCTCGAAGCTCGACTTTCATCCGGCTCAGCCTGATCCGCTGATGCCGAAGCACCCCGTCGCGATCGCCGCGATCACGAGCTGCACGAACACGTCGGATCCCGCACTGCTGATCGCCGCCGGCCTGCTTGCGCGCAAAGCGCGCGCGTTGAGCCTCACGGTACCGCCGTGGGTCAAGACGTCGCTCGGCCCGGGTTCGCCCGCCGCCGCGTCCTATTTGGAACGAGCCGATCTGATCGACGATCTGTCGGCCGTCGGCTTCGACATCGTCGGCTATGGCTGCACGACCTGCATTGGCAACTCGGGGCCGCTGACCGAGCCGATTCGCTCAGCGCTCGCGAACAAGCGCGTCTATCCGGTCGCCATGCTGTCGGGCAATCGCAATTTCCCCGGGCGGATTCATCCGGAACTCGATCTCGGCTTCATCATGTCGCCGCCGCTCGTCATTGCGTTCGCGCTCGCGGGAAACGCCGAGATCGATCTCGGCCGCGATCCTATTCAGCGCACGTCCGACGGCAAGCCTGTATATCTGCGGGACTTGTGGCCGAGCCGCGAAGAGGTAGCCGAACTCGTCACGGCGGCCGCCGACCCGAGCGATTATCCGCGCGCGTTCGCGCTCGCGAGCAAGAACCCGGCATGGCACGATCTCGATGCGCCCGACACCGCGCGCTTCCCCTGGGACTCGGCATCGACCGCATTGCGCCGGCCGCCGTTCGCTTCCACTTCCGAAGGCAGCCAGCTAGGCAATTACACTGCGTATCCACTCCTGGTGCTCGGCGACGATGTCACGACGGATCACATCTCACCGGCCAGCGCGATACCGAAGGACAGCTTCGTCGCCGACTTCCTCGTCTCGCGCGGCGACGACCGGAACGATCTCAACGTCTTCGCCTCGCGGCGCGGCAACTGGGAAGTCATGGTGAGAGCAGCCTTCTTCAACAGAACGCTGATCAACCGCTTGGCCGCGAACATGCCGGTTGCCCATACGCTGCACGTGCCGAGTGGCGACGTGATGCCGATTTTCGAAGCGGCCGAGCGCTATCGGCACGACGGCGATTCGGTCGTATTGGTCGCAGGCGAACGCTACGGAACGGGGTCGTCGCGCGATTGGGCCGCCAAGGGGCAACGCTTGCTCGGCATTCGCGCCGTGCTGGCGGTCAGTTTCGAACGCATTCATCGGTCGAACCTGATTGGAATGGGCATCTTGCCGATACGCTTCACGGGCGGCGCCAATCCGGACACGCTGCAACTGCGCCCCGGTGATAAGCTCGAAATCGACGCGCCGGCTGCTATGCTGTCGCCTCGCTGCGGCGTGCCCGTGCGGATCGTCCGCGCGAACGGCGACGAGCAGCGCATCGAAGCGACCGCGGCCGTGGAAACGCGCCTCGAATGCGATCTTTTGCGTTCAGGCGGCGTCATCCCGCTGATATTGCAAAATTGTTTGGCGACGCGCGAAGCGTAGAACGAACCCGCTGCGTCGCACTGAAGGCATCCTCCATGATCGATCGATCCATTGCGACCCAGATTGTCGAACTGATCAAGACGGAAGGGCTCGAAATCGGCCAGCATCTGCCCGCGCAGATGCTGGCCGACCGCCTGCGCGTTTCGCGTTCGCCCGTGAACGAGGCGCTGGCGCTGCTGCATGAAAAGGGCGTCCTGACGCGGGAAAAGAACCGCGGCTTCTTCGTGGCGAAGCCGGTCGTCGAGCCGCTTTCGGAAGTCGTGTCCGAGTTGGGTCTCGCCGAAACGGATCTCGTGACGAGCGTGTATTTCCAGATCGCGGATGATCGGTTGAAGAACGCACTGCCGGACGAGTTCTCGGAGCAGTTGATTCGCAACCGCTACGCTTTGACGAGCGCGCAGTTGACCGCCGTGCTCGGGCGTATCGCCCAGGAAGGCTGGGCGGAGCGAAAGCCCGGCTACGGCTGGCAGTTTTCGCCGATGCTGACGACGCCCGACAGTCTGCTGAAGTCGTACCGGCTGCGTCTTGCGCTCGAGCCGGCGGCATTGCTGGAACCCGGCTATCGTCTCGAGCGCAAGACGCTCGAACGTTGCCGCGACGTCGAAAAACATCTGCTCGCGGGCGGCATCGAAACGGACACGGCCGATCAGCTGCACGAGCGCGGCGTGCGCTTTCACGAATCGCTCGTCGAAGCATCGGGGAACAGCTTTTTCATCGATACGATCAAACGCGTGAACCGCGTGCGGCGTCTGCTGTCGTACCGTTCGATGCAGCATCGAGAACGGTACGCCGAACACGCCAAGCAGCATCTGCACGTGCTCGAGCTGCTCGAAAGCGAGCGAAACGAAGAAGCCTCGGTGGCGATGCGCGAGCACTTGCTGCATACGCTCGACGCGCTGTCGCAAATCAGAGAGATTCTCGAACCTTGACGCCGCGCGAACCACGCGGCCGCAACTTTGCCCTCACGCCCATGAAAATCGATCCGTCCATCGTTACCGCGCTCACCCCTACCGGCAAGCTGCGAGCGTCGATCAATCTCGGCAATCCGATTCTCGCGAACAAGAACGCCGAGACCGGCGAGCCGTTCGGCGTTTCGATCGATCTGGCTCGAGCTTTCGCGAAACGGCTCGACGTCGAACTCGAGCTCGTCGCTTTCGATACAGCGGGCAAGTCCGTCGAGGCGGTCAGCGACGAGCGGGCGGATTTCGGCTTCTTCGCGATCGATCCGCTGCGCGGGGAGAAGATAGAGTTCACGGCACCCTACGTGTTGATCGAGGGTTTCTACCTCGTAAGAAACGACTCGCCCGTCAAAACGAACGCCGACGTCGATCAACCGCACAACCGAGTTTCCGTTGGCAAGGGCAGCGCGTACGACCTGTTTCTCACACGCGAACTGAAAGCGGCGCAGATCGTCCGCGCCCCTTCGTCGCCAACGGTCGTTCAAACGTTCCTCGAACAGAACTTGGAAGTGGCGGCGGGCGTCAAGCAACAACTCGAAGCCGATGCGCGAAAGACCGCCGGGCTCCGGTTGCTCGACGAGCGCTTCATGGTGATCCGGCAAGCGATGGGCACGCCGAAGAGCCGCGGCCCGGGTGCGGCCGCGGTGCTCGGCGCCTTCGTCGAAGAAATGAAAGCGTCCGGGTTCGTCGCGGACGCACTGAACCGGCATGGCATTGCCGGTGCTTCGGTCGCCCCGAAAGGCTGATATGACTCCCGGTGTCAATGGGGATCGGTTTTTCGGTTTCTCTGGTTCAGATTGCTGGAATTTCCTGAGGGCGACGTAGCAGTAAA
>NZ_QRGA01000007.1:0-2917 GCF_003367175.1 Trinickia dinghuensis
CTGAGATCTACACGCACGTTTCCGATCAGGGGCTGCGGGAGGCTTTGCTAAGGGCCTCGGGCCGCGGGGGGCGATAACTAGGAATTATCATGCGTCTTTTGCACTTGAAGCCCAGCCAGGCGGAACGAGCATGAGCGACTTGGTAAATCGCGCGGGACCATTGGTTGTCGGGGACGCGGCACAGGATTTCCAGCCGAGGTCAGACCTCACCTATCGGTCATACGCCCGCGTACAAGCAAGCTCCGCCGACTTAAGTCGGTCCCTATTGATCGGCGCGTTGTTTCAGCAATGCACCTTCTCGAACGTGCGCTTTGACAATTGCGATATCGAAGGAGCGCGCTTCACAGACTGCACCTTCGTTGGCTGCACATTTATCGACGCGGACCTCCGATCCTGCTCTTTTGCCCGCTGTGAGTTCAAAGCATGCAGCTTCGAACAAGCGCTCTTGCTTGATATCACGGTTCAAGGCGGCTGCTTCTCACAGACCAGCTTCGATCGCGCGAGCATTCACGACTCGGCGTTCGAGCAATCAGTCTTGAGAGAGTGCTCGTTCAAACATGCTAGTGCCTTGCAGAATACTTTCGACCGGACCGGCTTCGAAGACATGCGGATCGCCGATTGTACTTTCCTGTATGCCCTGATGTTGGAGTGCCGTTTCGATAGGATTCAGTTGAACGCTGAGGCAGTCGGCACCATCTTCGGGATATCCAAGTCAGATTTGATGTCCATCACGCTGATCTACCTGGGTGATGCACAGTGCAATCCAGCCGAGGACATTGTTGCGGCGTTGAAGTCTTCCTATGTCGATCGCAAATGGTACTTTCTCAGCGCGATGCTGGAAGTCAATTACGGTCCGGAACATCGGCTACTCGCATTAAGCCACGCGATGGGCGCTCTATGTGCGGTGGCTGCGAGCGGCATAGGTGTCAAGCGTGACGAGTTTCGATTCCTGGCACGAGTCACCGAGGTGCTTGCTCGACAAAATGTGCTGCCAATAGGGTTCCTCGTGCATGCGGCAGAAGAGACAGGGCGGCTGCTTGACGAGTCCAACCTCGCGCCCAATGTGTCCGCAACGATCACGGAATTGCACAACCGACTCTATCTGCTTCTTCAGCAGAGCGTTGATCTTTATAGCGAAGCTATCGGCCGGTTGCTTCCGACCGGCGATGAGACAGCTGAAGCGTCGGTCACTGTGGTTTATCGCGAGCGCCCTGCGATCGGCACAGCCGAAGTCGTACGCTTGGCTGGTCAGTTGATGTCTACGGAGGCGCCGAACGCAACACTCGTTTCTGCGCGACTTGGCTCGTGGATAGAAGTTGTTCAGACAACCGCAGCGGGTGTTATGGCGCTCTACGCGGTTATTGCCGCTACAAATGGCATTCTGACTCAAATAATTCGCACACGCGCACTCGCAAATGCTTTGGCCCAGCCGATTCCGAAACGTACCGTGCAGGCTCTGGTCCGGACCGCTGTGCTTCGGAACAATGAGCCTATGCAAAGCCGGCTAGCGCGCTCTGCTCTTGCCACGTTGTCAGATATGACGAAGAGATCGACCGGTAGTGGCGCGGTGCATCAGCTTGTAGCTGGAGGACTAGATAAGCTCGAATGCATCTCCGTCGAACTCGATAAATCGGCCAAAGATCGCGCCTGAAAGCGTTGTTAAATGAGCGATCAAATGGGACAACTATCCCGGATCGCCCCGAGCAGTCGGCCAAGCGCGCCCTCCATAGCAATGCCTCGACGTGCTAGATTTACGCGGAAGCTAAAGGGCGCGTCTGTCGGGCCGAGGTTTACGTATGACGGGAGAAACGATGTACCCGTCTCGTGAATCAGCTGAGACACATAGGGAAGCGATAATTCGAGGTCGCGCGAAATACCGTTCACGTGAACTGCTCGGTACGGCCCCGTAGAGCCTAGCAAGGTGCAGCCGAATTGCTCGCAGATGGATCGAACCGCAACCTCCGACTCGGCAAGCTTGCCGTGGACAGCTAGCAGCATCTCATCAAAATTCCGCGATAGAAAATGCTCAGCGTCGGAGATCGACATCCGGGTTAGCGGACCGGCCCAGATATCAGACAAGTACTCCAATGTTTCCACATGCTGCAAGTCAGCGATCACGGCCCCTAATTTAACGCCATTCATACAGACAGATTTATGTGGCGAGTAGGTTCCAATGAACCCGGAGGACTGCTCCACATGCCGACCCAATTCTGTTCCCACCATGCACTGGCACTCGTCGCCTACCACTAGGCCTCCCGCGGCCATGTAGCGCCGCAGTGTTTCTATCGTGGCAGGAGTGAACGTTTCACCGATGCCGTAGATTGGATGGGTGACCCACACCACGTCCGTCTGAACATCAAGTGCCGACAAGTCGGGAGCTGACCAGCCCAATCCATCTTGCTTTGCGTGGTCGCAAAAAACCTCAAAGCCGATTTCTTGTGCCGCAATCGGGACCTGGAAGTAGGAGGGTAGGACGATCCAAAGGCGCGTCTTGCCGAGGTGTCGCAGGAGATTCAGCACCACAAGGTTGGCGGCCGTTCCGCTCGGCGTTAGCAGCACCGCGCGATGACCAGTGTATCCGAGCTTCCCCGCAATATCCCGCTTGAGCTCCGAAGACACTCGATAGGAAAACACGTACTCGAAAGGCGAACTCGGGACACGCAAGGACGGTTGAATGCCAAGTCCGCTAACAAAGGCAGGGTCCGCATCCCACAGGGATACGTTGTACGGCGCGATGCCATGACGCACTTCGTACTCGGACTCAGCCAGTTCCAGTTGCTGGAAACTGTATTGCCTTGTTTGCAAAAAGTCTTGATAGGTAGCTATTTGATAATTCCTAGTTATCGTTTAGTGCTGAAAAATCGTCTTCGTAACGACCACAAACGACCTTTTGCACGTCGGTGCAAACAAGCATTCG
>NZ_QRGA01000007.1:2927-31031 GCF_003367175.1 Trinickia dinghuensis
TTTAGTGCTGAAAAATCGTCTTCGTAACGACCACAAACGACCTTTTGCACGTCGGTGCAAACAAGCATTCGGCGCGATACCGTCAGGCCACCGCGACCCCGGGTCTACCGTTCAACCGCCACTTGCTTCTCTCGCTGCAGGGGGACGCTTCCCTCGTCGCGGATAGCCAAAGTACCGCGTATCGCACGAGCGAGCGCGCCGGGTCCCTTGAAACAGCAGCGTGCAAAACCCTTGTATTCACAAGGGAACGTGCACTATCAATAGTTATCGGCAAATCGCGCTTGGACTTGAGCGCAGGGTCCGACGAGTCGCTTCGTACCATCGATAGGCTCATCGACGCGCCGCTTCGTGATGCTACGCCCGTCACCGCCGCTGCTGCGTCCGCATTCTCATCCTGATTGACGCGCTGTTCTCATCTTGATTGGCGCGCGGCAGACGGGGCTCGCCTGCCACCGTCGGACCTTTAACTGATGGGGCGGCATTTCCGCACGGCTGATCATCGACAACGCGAAGTGCGTCATCGCGCGAGCCTGCATGTACGCCCCAGAGGTAAAGCGCTCATACGCCGAGTTGGCCGAGGGATACGGCTTCAAGATCGACGCGTGCCCGCCGCACGATCCTCAGAAGAACGGGATGGCCGAAAGCTTCGTCAAAACGATAAAGCGTGACCGCGTGTCCGGTCATGCAGGGGCAAATCCACCGCCGTGCTTCGCCTTCCAGTGTAGTACGTCGCTTCCGAGATACCGTACTTTCGGCACAGCTCGGCCGGCTTCACGCCCGTCTCGGCCTCCTTCAGTACCCCAATAATCTGTTCTTCCGTGAATCGCTTCTTCATTGCCGCTCCTCTTTGGAACGGACTCTACACCGTTACCGTACTAACCGCGGGAGCAGGTCAATAGGGTAAATTGAACATCCCTGAACGCCCTATGCCAAACGGCCAATGGTTAGCCGCCTCGTTCTTTTATACAGTTGAAGATCGCACATCACCGTTATCAGGAGCTCTGCCACCGCTGTAACAAGGAAGCGCGGGCCGCATGGGCGGCAACCCATACGACCCGCTAACCACCACCAACTCAATACAGGAGTTGATATGGCTAACGCCGATCATAAAGCATTTGACGCCCATCCCGTTCGCAGTGTCACGATTCAGGAATCACCGCGCTGGCGTCCGTATTCGCCGAAACGACGAGCTGCCCCGCTTCTCGTGCCGTGGTTCAAGCTGTCCGGCCGTTGGCTCGAGGAAGCCGGCTTCATGCCCCGCCAGCGCCTCAAGATTGAAGTCCACCAACAGCGACTGATAATTACGCCAGCCTGAGCGCGCAGCACGCAAAGGGGGAAGCCAACGGGTTTCGCCCCTGCCTCCGCCGCACTTCGATCAGCCGGGGGCAACGAGGTTCTACGTCAGCAGGGCAGCGTGGGTGTCGTCCGCGGTGCGGATGAGGATCGAACTCACGACCTTCGCATTGCGAATACGAACAAGTCGACATTCCTTGAGATAGATCGGCTTTGATCAACCCCGATAAACCATTGTATTTAAACGATTATTGTGAGTCTACCGGATGATCGATGTTGATCCAAATACCTCCACTGCCGCATAATCGGGTTACACAGCGGTTACACGGAATCGCGGACCCGAAAACAAGGTGGTTGGATGGCCAAGGTAAATTTCACGGCGGCTCGCGTAGAAGCGCATCGCTGCGCCGAAGGTAAGTCACAGTCGTTCCTATGGGATAGCAAGACCCCGGGGCTGGGTTTGCGCGCCACGACTGGAGGCGCCAAGGCGTACGTCTTCCAAGGAAAAATACACGGCACTACAGTGCGGATCACCATCGGCGATCCGCGAAGCTGGACCATCGATCAGGCGCAGGAGCGAGCGAGAAGTCTTCAGACGCTCATCGACGGCGGCATCGATCCACGCGAGCATGAGGCCGAACAGAAGGCGGCGCACGAAGCCCGGCAGGCCGCCAAGAAACGCCAGGACGTGACAGTCGGCGAAGCATGGGAACAGTACCTCGAACACCTTCGCACGAAGATTTCCCCGAAAACGAAAAAGCCTCGGTCAGAGCGATACATCCTCGACCATATCAACCTCTCGTCGCCCGGAGGAGGCATTGCCAAACGCGGTGGCAAAGAAAAAGTGCGTGGGCCATTAGCTCCGCTCATGCCGCGCAGGTTGACCGAGATAACCGCGGCATCCATGTCCGAATGGCTCGAGGCCGAAATACCTCGGGGGCCAACGAATGCCGGCCATGCGTTCGGCCTGTTCAAGGCGTTCATTCGGTGGTGCGACACTCACGAGACCTATGCAAGCATCATCCCACACGAGGCCTATGCCTCACCAAAGGTGAAGGGAATTCTCCCTCGCAGCGCCGCGAAGGATGACTGCCTGCAGCGAGAGCAACTATCCGTTTGGTTCAGTGCAGTACGTGGCATCGTCAATCCAGTGATTAGCGCATACCTCCAAGGCCTCTTGATTACCGGCGCCCGTCGAGAAGAACTAGCCGCGCTGCGTTGGGACGACGTCGACTTTCGCTGGCGCAGCTTGACCATGAACGACAAGGTTGAAGGCACTGGCGGCCGTACCATTCCACTCACCCCATACTTGGCGAGCCTATTGCGGAATTTACAGCGTCTCAACGAGATGCCCCCAAATAAGCGCCAAACTGCCCGCCTCTCTGAAAGGGGCGAACAGTGGGAGCCGTCCGAGTGGGTCTTCGCCAGCAAGACCGCAGCAGACGGGAAAATTGCCGAGCCACGTCACGCGCACAATCGAGCGCTGACACCGACGGGGTTGCCACACATTTCGCTGCATGGTCTGCGGCGGTCGTTCGGGACGTTGTCCGAGTGGGTCGAGGTGCCTGTAGGCGTCGTCGCGCAGATCCAAGGACATAAGCCATCCGCAATTGCAGAGAAACACTACCGGCGTCGCCCTCTCGACCTCTTACGCATGTGGCACGACAAAATTGAAGCTTGGATGCTTGAGCAAGCGAAGATCAAGTTTGAACAGTGATGCAATGATCGGGGGAAGGCAATGCCCCGACCACATCGCGCCAGGCACCATCGCGCAGTTCGGTGGTGTCCAGCATAGACGGAGGTAACGTCATGCCTCTTACCGACTTGGAAGTTCGCCGGGCGACACCGCGAGAAAAGACATACCGAATCTCGGATGGTCGCGGAATGTATCTCGAGATTTCGCCGTCGGGCGGAAAATACTGGAGGCTCAAATATCGGTTCAACGCCCGGGAGAAGCGACTCGCGCTTGGCGTCTATCCTGACGTCACGCTAGCACATGCCCGTAGGAAGCGGGACGAAGCGCGCGCCATGCTTGCGGACGGCATCGATCCAAGCCAGGCCAAGAAAGAAAAGAAGCGACTCTCAAAACTTAGCGCCGCGAATACGTTCAGGGTCGTTGCGTTAGAGTGGTTGGAGCGGCAAACCCCCGTATGGTCTGCGAGCCACCGAGACAAAATCATCGGGCGGCTCAAGAAAGACGCATTCCCGGTGTTGGGCGCGCGTCCAATTTCGGAAATATCCGCACCTGAAGTGCTCGACGTGTTGCGCCGGGCCGAGGCCCGCGGCGCAAATGACACGGCGCACCGACTCCATCAAACGTGCGGGCAAGTCTTCCGCTACGCGGTAGCAACTGGACACGCCCTGCGTGACGTTACCGCAGATTTGCGCGGCGCGTTGCGGCCTAATAGGCATACGCACTTTGCATCGCTGACGGACCCAAGCAAAGTTGGAGAAATGCTGCGTGCTTTAGACCGTTTCGCAGGCACGTTCGTCGTGCGCGCGGCACTGCGGCTCGCACCGATGCTGTTCGTTCGCCCGGGCGAGCTACGACAGGCAGAATGGTCGCAGGTCGACTTCGACCGCAGAGAATGGCGGTACACCGTTTCAAAGACGAAGACCGATCACCTTGTTCCGTTGGCCGATCAGGCGATCGAAATACTGAAGGAACTGCATGCCCTTACTGGACGTTGGCGGTTTGTATTTCCCGGGCGCGACCGCAGAAAGCCGATGAGCGGAGCAGCGATAAATGCAGCGTTGAAGCGGCTCGGCTTTGATACGAAGACCGAGATCACCGGCCATGGGTTCCGCGCTATGGCACGAACGATTTTGCATGAACGCCTACGGTTTCCAGCCGAAGTCATCGAGCTTCAACTGGCACACAGGGTTCCCGACAACCTGGGGACTACCTACAACCGGACTAAATTCCTTGATGACCGTGTCGTCATGATGCAATCGTGGGCGGACTACCTGGATCGGTTAAGGGAAGGAGTGGCGACGAATGCCACACGCGATCACATCCCCGACGGTCGCAGAGTACATCATCACGCTCGATGGACCGAGAACCGACGCATGCTTTCCCCGTTTATCAGGAGCACAAACTTGAGGGATGATTTGGCCCGCGGCGAACTGCCATCAAATTCGTATTTGTTGATGGCAAAAGTGCTGCACCTTTTCGCTCGTACGCTGACGGCCGCACATCGCACTCGACGCATCCGTCGCTTTGCACGCACGGTCCAACGCGATCGTCAATGATCTTGAATCCCTCTCTCGAAAACTACCAACATTGGCAGCGTGGTTCTGGAAACACCCGCTGCGCTACATTCCTCCGACCCCAAAAAAGAGAGGGCATGCGTTATGGGTTTTGCGTTCCTTCGCGATGGGTGACACGACCTCGCACGGCGGTCGAGTGCTTGCATGTTCCCCGGAGAATAAGTCGGACGGCGTGGCGGGCAATCCTCGCATGAGCACGCCGTACAATCAGTCGTTCGCCGACGGCTAGGGGCCGTCAAACGCCGACTCCTGGGCTCAACGGCCTAGTACCAAGTATGGTGACAAGCTATTATCATGACCGCTATTGCGCGCTACCGCTCACGAAACTAGATAGAAGATTCCGATCGCATGCCTGCACCTCCCCTGACGCCCGCCACCAAATTGATGACATGGTTCATGCGGCGCACCGCCGCAGGCGCCGTGCGTCGTGTCGCGCCGCTGAGTGCGGCCGTCGCCAGTGACGTTGGCCTGACACGTGCCGAGAACCAAGACAGAGTGGCGCTCGTCCGGGGCAGCGACCGCAATGGGGCGCCGTTTATCCTTGCTGCCGTTGCCGACGGCATCGGTGGCATGAAGCAAGGAGCAGAATGCGCTTCGCTCACTCTGGCGACCGTCATTGACACTGTGGCTCGAGAGTCAAAGCACACTGGCGATCCGAATGAGTGGCTGCAGAGAGCCGCGGAGCAAGCGAACCGCGCCGTACAAGTGACGTACGGCGGAAATGGCGGCTCGACGCTTGTTGCAGTCGTTCTAGCTCATGGACATCAAGCCGTTTGGCTCAGCGTCGGTGACAGTCGTGTCTACCACGTTGCTGAAGGCAAAATGCTTCAGCTCTCCAAAGACGACACCCTTGAAGGGCAGCTCGGCAAGCCAATCGAAGGCGGGAGGAGATCAGAACTTCTACAGTTCATCGGCTTCGGGGAATCGCTCGAGCCACATATTGAGGCGGTTCCCCGTACTTTGTCCGGCACGTTATTGCTAACAACTGACGGCGTGCATTTCATTGACGCCGCCTATCTCGGCAAGATAGCGTCTTTTGCACAGGATCTTGGCGTGTGCGCCCGCCGCTTCATCGACCTCGCCAAAATGCTGGGCGGACCTGACAACGCGTCAGTCGCAGCTCTCAGCTTAGATGCCCTTTCCGGCGCTACCTACACCCAGATTGACTCCGCGTTTGAGGTGTGGGATCCATTTGGCGAGCTGTGCATGTTATTCGAGCACGCTTACCGCTACCCAACTCATGTGCCCTCGCCTGCACTCGAGAGTGCCGCAGCTGTCGCTGGATCAACGGCATCGACCAAACAGGCAGCCGCACCAACGGGAGCGCCGCAAGACCTAGGAAAGGAGGCGTCCGGCGCATCCGCACCAGCAAATGCAGTTGGCAAGGAAAAAGCGGTCAAGCGTAAGAGCGGAGGAAGCCGTAAGGCCAAAGCGAAGGCCCCGAACAGCGACCGCGAGCCAGGCGCTGAGGGAGTAGCGCCCCAGTTGTCGATCGAATTTCCGAACAAGAAATCCTAGCCATGCGCCAGATCCCCGCTCGCTACGCTTCGTCCGGCAATGCAATGTCGGGTGGAATGGGCAGCGTCATTGTCTGCCGGGACGCAATCCTAGAGCGCCCCGTCGCGATCAAGTTCATTAGCAGCGCTGCGCACAAGCGTCGAATGGACGATGAGGTTGCTGCTCTGCTCAAGCTGCGTTCGAAGCACGTGGTGCAGGTTTACGACGTCCTCGCTGCCGACCCGGACGAGATTGGAATCGTTCAGGAATTCATCGATGGCCAGGATCTGTTTCAGTCGCATGTGGTTCCCACAGCTGCGGATGCTTATTACAAGCAGTTGTGGCAGATCGCTTCGGGAATAGCGGACATCCACGAGTTGGGGGTTATTCACCGGGACATCAAACCGAACAACATGAAGACCGACCCCGAGGGAGTCATCAAGATCTTCGATTTCGGTCTGGCGCGCGATGATGGAGCGAGCGCAAAAACTAAAAGCTTTGTTGGCACGCGCGGCTTCGCTGCCCCGGAACTTTACAAGAGCCCCTTCAGCTTCACCAAGGCGGTGGATACCTATGCATTCGGTGCGACAGCTCTATACCTAGCAACAGGGAGTCTTCCCAACGGAATGATGAAGCAGCCCCCGGAGGTCAGCCCAAAGGGCTACTTCGGGTTGCTCGCCCTGAATATAGGGGACGAAATCGCACGCCTTCTCAATTCATGCCTTTCAGGTAACCCAACGAAGCGGCCGTCCATGCGCGACGTACGCAACGCGCTGGCGCGACACATCCTTTTTGATAGGCACAGGGCCCTTGTTGTCTACCAGGGCAAAGCATCTGTCCTGGATGCCAAGAACAGAGCGGTGAGCCTAAGCTTCGGAGACATCGGGAAGATCGCGATCCGCTATGACGGACTCTCGTTCGTTGTCGACGGTGTCTCCGGCGAAGTGCAGATTAATAATCTGTTGGTCACCGCTGGCTCGCCCCTTCCAGGGGCATGCGTCGTTGCATTAGGCGGATCGCATCGGCGGAGCGTTGAACGGCGCTTTATCACCTTTGATATTTCGCATCCGGAAATCGTGCTATGAGCGGTCCACTGTCAGCTGGGGATATCGTCGGCGAACGATACAAGATACTGCGCTATGTCGATGAGGGCGGTATGCAATACGTATACGCGGCCACGGACCTACTTTCCAGTCGGATCGTCGCCTTAAAAACGCCGAAGAATAAGTCTGCTACAAAACGATTCCGCCGCAGCGCTGTCGTGGCCGCCAAGGTCAACCACCCTAACGTAGCGAAAACACTCGACTACGTAAGAATGGACGATAGCCGCTACCTGATCGAAGAATTCATTGCTGGCACTGACCTGAGCAAGGCGCTGCTGCGTAGAGCGTCGTTCCTTGATCCGTACCTCGTAGCGAAAGTTCTCCACCATATGGCGAAGGGATTGGCAGCCGCGCATCACGCCGGTGTAATCCACCGTGACCTCAAACCAACCAACGTGATGGTCATAGGAAACTATTCGCTGAGTGAAATCAAGATTACCGACTTTGGCATTGCCAAGATGGCAGAAGAGGAGCTTGTAGAGGCGGCAGAGGGTGGGGATCAAACGCTCACGACGTCGCAGACCGCAGTCGGCGCGCTTCCCTACATGGCGCCAGAAGCCATCGACACGCCCAAAGAAGTTACACGGGCGGCAGACGTGTGGTCCCTGGGCGCAATGATCTTCCACTTGCTCACAGGACAGCAGCCGTTTGGTTCCGGCCTGAGGGCTGTGCAGAAAATACTAGAAGCAGCGAAACCTGGCGTTCCTGCGTTCGTGCTGAGCAATCCACAGTTTGCGCCGCTCGCCAGCGAGCTTTTAGAAATTTCATTTGCCTGCTTGCAGAAAGATCCTAAATCGAGGCCGCAAGCAGATGAACTTGTCCGACGCTGCGGGCGCCTTTGTTACACGGTCTCGCTCCGCGAAGAAGGAGTGGTCAGACGAGTCGACTACGGTAGCTATGGCTTTATAGCAGCCGAGCAAGGTGATGTTTTTTTCCACATGGACAGCGTCTTTGGACCGTCGCCTAAGCCTGCGATTGGTGATAGCGTTATCTTCTCGGCATACGAAGGCGGCGGTTCTCCACGCGCCTATCCGCTGTTAAAGGTAATCGACTGATCACCCCCGCGATATTATAAGCCAGACACGCCAAAGCAGAACGCCCTCCTTATCATCCCTTGGAGCACTTCCTTCGCTATTCGGTGCGCCTCGTCTGTGCGCACGCTGCCGCGACGATTCAACAAATTTCAAAACTACATCGCGATCGCGAGTCGGGCAGTTGCTGCGGCTCGCCTGTGCCGCCCTGCATGTGCACTAACCAACTACGTCGTCATGAAGTCCGCTTGTGCGGTGCGGTTAGGCGACGTTCGGAGCGGTTGAGACGCGGCATATGGCTCGAGACCATGCCGGTTCACAATCTTCCTGGAACCCTGCGTGCAAGCCATTGACCGGCAGCCCCGCCGGGCGCCGGACGGCGCACTTGTTCACCACGAGCGCCGCCGCTCGGAGCAGACTACATTGGACCGTCTGGCGCAGCAGCATGCCGAGACCATCTTCGCGCAGGCCGAGGGTGAGGAGCGGCCTGCACGGACAAGTCAGTGTGAGCGCCTATGGCAACGGCTTCAAATCCAGTTCTCGCAGGAAAGCGTTGTGCTTGTCCTTCGCAGCCGCAATCGCCTTTTCAATCTCCACCAGCGCTTGGTGAGCCTCATCCAGAACGATCTCCGTTTCGTTCACCGCCGTGCTGATATAGCGCGAGATGTTCAGGTTGAAATCGTTCTTCTCGATCTCGGCCATCTCTACCCTGCGCGAGTAGCGCGCCTCTTCTTCGCGGAACTGGTAGGTCTTGATGATCTTGGCGATGTGCTCGGGCTTGAGCTGGTTCTGGCGTTTGCCTTTCTCGAAGTGCTCCGGCCCGCTTGCGTTAATGAACAGGACATCGTCCGGCTTCTTGCACTTCTTCAACACCAGGATGCAGACGGGGATGCCGGTGGAATAAAACAGATTGGCGGGCAGGCCGATCACCGTGTCGACGTGCCCGTCCTTTAGCAGCTTGGTGCGAATGCGTTCTTCCGCCCCACCTCGGAACAGCACGCCGTGCGGCAGGATGATGGCCATCACGCCTTCGTCTTTGAGGTAGTGAAAGCCGTGCAGCAGGAAAGCGAAGTCGGCAGCGGACTTGGGCGCGAGGCCGTGGCTCTTGAAGCGCATGTCGTCGGCCAGCGCGTCGGTCGGTTCCCAACGGTAGCTGAAGGGCGGGTTGGCAACGATGGCGTCAAAGCTGGGCTTCTTCGCCGGGTTCTGCTCCCGCATCATGTCCCACTCGTTAAGCAGGGTATCTCCGTGGAAGATCTCGAACTCAGTGTCTTTCACCCCGTGCAACAGCATGTTCATGCGCGCAAGGTTGTAGGTCGTGATGTTCTTTTCCTGGCCGAATATTTTGCCGACGGCGCCGTTCGCCTTGGCCACTTTCTTGCGCACGTTGAGCAACAGCGAGCCAGAGCCACACGCAAAGTCCAGCACGCTTTCCAGCCGCTTCTTGGTTCCGGTTTTCGGTTCCTGACTGTCCAGCGTGATGATGGTGGAGAGGATGTCGGAAATCTGTTGCGGGGTGTAGAACTCGCCTGCCTTCTTGCCGGACCCCGCGGCAAACTGGCCTATCAGGTATTCATAGGCATCGCCCAGCGCGTCGATGTCGGTGGAGAACTTCGCCAGTCCTTCGGCGATTTTCTGGATGATGGCGCAGAGCTTAGCGTTCCGGTCGGCGTAAGTTTTACCGAGCTTCGGGGAACTCAGATCGATCTCGGAGAACAGACCTTGGAAGGTGCTCTCAAAGGATTCCGTCTCGATGTACTTGAAGCCCGCTTGCAGCGTGTTCAGCAGCTCTGCGTCTTGGGTGCGGGCCAGGTTGGCGATGCTGTTCCAGAGATGCGCGGGCTGAATGACGTAATGTACCTTGCGGCGCATCTGTTTCTCGAACGCCGGGATGTCGTCAACGTTGTTCGCATACCAGAGCGCCAGCGGCACGTTGCGGATGTCGCTTCCCACATCCGGGTAGTCCCGCCCCAACTCCTTCTTCGCCGCCGTTTCGTAATTGTCCGAAAGGTAGCGCAGGAAAAGGAAGGACAGCATGTAGTCGCGGAAGTCGTCCGCATCCATGGCGCCGCGCAGTTGGTCCGCGATGCTCCAGAGGGTCTGGTTGAGTTGCTTTTGTTTGAATTCGTTCATGGGGTCGTGGCAGGTGCGGCGGCGGGTGCTGCGGCTGGTGTCGGTGTCGGCACCGTCTCAAGAATGTCAGGCAGGTCGAATCGGAATTTGGTGGTGAAGTCTTCCAGAATGCGCCGGAACAGCTCTTTGTTGTCCTCCCCCATTTCGGTCGGCTCGTGGATGGCGTATTTGCCATGACTGAGGAGGTTCAGAGCGCGGTTGTAGAGTGCACGGTCTTCCTCGATGCTCAGCGCCTTGAGGCAGAAGGAGATGTCAGCGTGGCCGAAGAACGACGCCGTTTTTTCCATGATGCTGCGCAGGGCGTTGAAATGGAAGGTGTATAGCTTGCCGGTGCCCCCGGCAGCGGCAAGTTGGAGCTCAGCGAGTGACGCGACGTGGTGGAAAAAGGGCGTGTCTTCGGTGGCTCGCAGGGTATATACGCCGTCTCCGTTCGGGCGGTGCAGAAAGTAGCGCTTGTGGGTCACCCTCGACTCGCCCTCTTTTGCTCTGCCAATCTCGTTGCACATCACGTTGAAGAAAAGGGCGTGATGGGACGAGAAAACAACCTTGATGGGCGCAGGAGTGCCGTCTTGGCTCTTGCGGCTCACAGCCCGGCGCAGGAGTTGGGCGAGGTCGCAAGCCACGGCGATGGCGTTGTTGTCGTCCAGTGAAGAGATGGGGTCATCAATGTAGAGATATTTGTTCAATTGATAGGACACGTGACCGTCGAGCATCCGCTCGCAAATGGCCATGAAGAGGCACCAGATGAAGATATTCTGCTCGCCACGGGAGATCTTGATGTTCTCGGCTTCACCTTTGCGGAAAGAGACCTTCCATGTCTCGTAGTCAATGTCGAAATCGAAGTCCGCGTAGCGGTCGAGGTAGCCCGCAATCGTTTCGTCCAGTGCGAGGTCTTTCAGGCCATTGAAGAAGGTGGAGTTGGGATTGAGCTGAAGCCGCCGGACAGCATCACCGTTAAGATCGTTGTCCCAAGTGAACAAGTCTTCGGTAAACGCATTGAAGTAGAGGGTGTCGGGAGCGCCATCGTTCTTGCGCTTCCCCTGGTCCTTGAACTCCATCGACAGCCGCGTCTTGCCCGTGCGGTTGTAGGCATACAGAAGGATGAGATCGACACCGCCCAGATCGTCACGCAGCTTCCTCGCGAGTGTCCTGAGGTTGGTGTACTTGTTGATCTTCGGCTTGGTGCTCATGCGTCAATGCCTTCCGCGGATGGGAAAAGCTGCTGTGTCAGCCCTTTTTTATGGATCGCGAGGGCTTCGAGCTTTTGGGTTTCGGCGCTGATCAGGGCGTCCAAATTATTGAGACTCGAGGCTATTTTTCGTTGCTCTTCAAGTTGTGGGAAATGAACCTTGAGTGTTTCTAATGTCCCGGCATTGACGTTTTTTTGCGCCCCGCCAGCCTCTGCTCCCAACATGAACTTTTTCCCAATAGGAGAGTTTATATATAGACAGAGATAATTTGAATCCAAAATATCAGCTTTGGGGCGAGTTATTAGGGATGTAAAACACTGTGCATTCTCATAAGACTTGGTAACTACCGCAGACAAACCAGGGTAGCCAGTTCTTACCGTTATGACATCACCTGTTTTCAATCGTTTATTTTTGTGAGCCGCTTCATAAATCGGATCGATAAATAGAAGGCTAGAATCATCAATTCCACCCTCCTTAATATTTTGATTTCTTAGCATGGGCACACCAGTTTCACGATATGCATGAGTGGCTGCACTAGCGATTCCGACCATAATCTTGTCGGCCAAAGCGGCGAGTGGTAAAATTTTCCAACCCTCTTCCCCTTGAAACTCCGGAAGCCGAAGGCTCGGAAATGTTTTGCCTTCGCTGGGGAAAAGCTGCTGCATCAGCCCTTTTTTATGGGTCTTGAACGCATCCACTTTCGCCGCTTGTGCGGCGATCAGCTCGTCAACCGAACTCAAGCACTCAGCGATTTTTTGTTGCTCGGCGACAGATGTCGTGCCCGTCGGGACGGGGACAGGTAGTGCCATCAAATCGTTGTCGTTGATGCTTAACGAGCCATGAGCCCTAGCGCCCACCTGAATGAATTTGCGCAGCCAGCGCCCGTGTAGGTTGTCTGAGAATTGACAATTCAGAAACCGTACATCTGGTGAATCCCCGTTGATGCGAAAACAAGTAAATATGCTGTTCGGGACCGCTGCCAGCTCAGTGCCCGAGTACAAGGTGAGAAAGCCCTCGGGATACTCTTTGGTGGCGCTCTTGTTGTAGGCAAATTCGTTTGGCTTCAAGAGCAAGTAATTTTTGTATGAGTCGCCCGCGATCACGCGACCAAACTTGTCTTCTTGGCTTACAAGCCCCACGCCCGATGTGATGCTCATCGGCACGCAAACGTTATTGCCAACTTTTTCTGTACGGATTGTCGCAACCGCCCGGAGCACTTCGGTCGTCCAGTCGCCAGCATTTTGAAATTCAGGAAATCGCAGCTTCGGTACCAGCGCAGGCTTTGCCCCTTCCCTTTTTGTAGCGGCTTTGTTCTTATTGCTCATACGCACTGAGTCCTGAAATGTCGCGGCCACCGGCGCGTTTAGTGAGGAGGGGGTGGAGGTCTTCCATCAGGGCGAGTTCGGCCTGGGTTCGAGCCTTCCAGCCGAGGTCGAGCGGGGCCATGAGGTCATTGAGTTGCTCGCCATCGAAGATCATGCGGTCGAGGATGCCGTCCACGAAGCTTTGAAGGGCGACGGTGGTGAGGCCGTGCTTCGCGGCGATGTCGGCGACTTCCTTGGCGCTCTTCTCGGCCTTGAAGCGGGCATAGCCGTCGCGGATGGCGGCCTCAGAGAGGCCCTCACCCGCCTGGAGCGTGGCGATGTATTCGGCGATGTCGTCGCGCTCGTTCATGAACTTGGCGTCGGCGCTGATGAGGCCGATGAGTTCCTCGCGGGTCATCGCGGCCTTGCCGGGCCCCTTGGCGGAAAACTTGGCGATGAGGCCCATGATGTAGTCGTAGTCGATGACGGCGGAAGCGAAGAGGACAAACTCGAAGTCGAGCTGGTCCACGGGGTCATCGTTGCCGGGGCCATCACCTTCCTTGACGTCTTTGCCCTGCTGCGCTCTGAGCTCTTTGGCAGTTTGCAGATACTGGCCTTTGAAGCCGCGCAGGCTTTCATCGGGCAGCACCTGCTCGATGGAGGCTTTGTTGTCTTCGCTGAGGTCGGTGTATTGGTCCAGCTGGGTTTTGAGTCGCTGGACTTCCTTGAAGTGGCTGATGAAGGCGGCGCGAGCCTCGTCGCCCTTCAGGTTGGCCACGGCGGAGGGCGTGCAGGCAAGGCCCTGGGACGTCATGAAGTCGTCCAACTTCTGCACTGCGGTCTGCAGCTTCTGGATGACCACAGGCGCCTTGTCCACAAGCCAGATTTCCCGTGCCTGCTCACCGCTTTTCTCGCCGGAGAAGAGGGAGATGGCGGCGTCGACGGAATCTTGCTGCTGGCGGAAATCGAGGATGTTGCCGAATGGCTTTGTACCATTGGGCTTCTTGTCAGGTGCCTGAATACTGGTCAGCACGCGGTTGGTGCGGGAAAAGGCCTGGATCAAGCCGTGGTGCTTGAGGTTCTTGTCCACGTAGAGCGTGTTCAAGAACTTGGAATCAAAGCCGGTGAGCAGCATGTCCACCACGATGGTGATGTCGATCTTCTGCGCGGCCGGGTAATCGGCATTGGGCCACTGCTGGTCCTTGATGCGCTTCTGCACATCCTGGTAGTAGAGGTCGAACTCGCTCAAGCGGTGGTTGGTGCCATAGCGGGTGTTGTAGTCGCCCAGGATGGCCTTGAGCGCGGCTTTCTTGCCCTCGGGGTCTTCTTCGTTGTCCGCCTGCTCCTGCGGCAGGTCTTCCTGGATCTGCTTGACATCCGGGTTGCCCTCGGCAGGCGGGGAGAAGACGCAGGCAATGTTCAGCGGCTTGAAATCTGGATCGGTGGCCTGCTTTTCCGCCTGCATGGTCTTGAACAGAGCGTGGTATTCGATGGCGTCGTTGATGGACGCGGTGGCGAGGATCGCGTTGAAGCGGCGCCCGCCGGTGGCGGCATCGTGCTTGGCAAGAATGGCCTCGATGATGGCCTTCTTGGCAATGGCTTCGCCGGGCTTTGGCGGGTTCTTACCCTCGGGCTTGAAGTAGTCGACGTGGAAGCGCAGGACGTTGCCATCTTCGATGGCATGGGTGATGGTGTAGGCGTGGAGCTGCTTGTGGAAGAGCTCCTCGGTGGTTCGATACGAGGCCACCTCACCGTCGATTTTTATGCGGCTGGCGTTGCCGTTGGGTCCACCAAATATCGGCGTGCCGGTGAAACCGAAGAGCTGCGCCTTCGGGAAAAATGCTTTGATGGCCTTGTGATTGTCGCCAAACTGCGAACGGTGACATTCGTCGAAGATGAAGACAATGCGCTTGTCCTGCAGTGCTTCGAGCTGTTCCTTGAAGGTGGCCAGGCCGTTCTTGCTGCGCTGCTTGTTGCGCTTGCTGTTTTCGTCCAGCGCCAGGCCGAGCTTCTGGATGGTGGTGACGATGACCTTGTCGGCGTAGTCCTCTGAAAGTAGGCGGCGCACAAGGGCGGCGGTGTTTGTGTTTTCTTCGACGCAACCTTCCTGGAACCTGTTGAATTCCTCCCGCGTCTGGCGGTCGAGGTCCTTCCGGTCCACGACGAACACACACTTGTGAATGTGCTCGTTTTCCTTCAGCAACGTTGAGGCCTTGAAGGAGGTGAGCGTCTTGCCGCTGCCCGTGGTATGCCAGATGTAGCCGTTGCCATTGTCTTCGTCGATGCACTTGATGATGTGCTGCACGGCATAGACCTGATAGGGCCGCATGATCATGAGCTTCTGCTCACCTGCGAGCAGCACCATATAACGGCTGATGGTGCGGCCGAGATCACACTTTTTCAGGAAGTGCTCTGCAAACTCGTCGAGTTGAGTGATCTTGCGGTTGTCTTCATCTGCAAACTCATAGATGGGCAGAAAGCGCTCGTCGGCATTAAAAGCGAAGTGGCGGGCGTTGTTGTTGGCGAAGTAGTAGGTGCGGTCGCGGTTGCTGACGATGAAGAGCTGCATGAAGCAGAGCAGCGTCTTGGTGTAGCCGTTGCCGGGGTCGTGCTTGTATTCGACGATCTGCTCCATGGCTCGGCGCGGATTGACGCCCAGGGTTTTCAGCTCGATCTGCACACAGGGCACGCCGTTGATGAGCAGGATTACGTCGTAGCGATGGTGGCTGTTGTCGGTATTGATTCGCAGCTGGTGAACGATCTCGAAGTGGTTTTTGCACCAGTCCTTGATGTTCACCAGCGTGTAGTTCAACGGCGTGCCGTCGTCGCGGGTGAAGGCATTGATGCCGCGCAGGGTCTTGGCAGCGGTGTAGACATCCGGGGTAACTATTTCATCCAGGAGCCTGGCGAACTCGGCTTCGGTCAGCTTGACGCGGTTGAGGGCCTCGAACTTCTCCCGGAAGTTCTTTTCCAGCGCGGCGCGATCGCGAATGTCGTCGCGGTATTCGTACTTCAAGTCCTGAAGCTTGCCAAGGAAGCCGTATTCGATGTGCTCTTCTTTGACGACGGGCCTCGGTACTCCGGACGGCAGATCGTAGGTGGACTTGGATGAAAGCATGGGGGAGGAACGTGCGTTGGCTATGAGTCGGAAGGCAATGCAGGTGGCTGGTCGCTATGTTTTGTGTCCGTTGGGATGTACTGCAGCCACTTATAAGCTCGCCAGTGTGAGGTCCGACGTTCCGCTCATGTGTCGTGCGAGGCCTTGATGCGCGGGCTCTGGTCGAGCGCCGACTTCGCAAACCCGCACTCGATAGCGATTTCCTTGCGCGATCACGCCCCACGGCTCCTCATCGAACGAAAGACTTAGCTCGGACCCAGTCCAGGAACGTTTCGAGGTTCTGCTCTGCCAGCTGCTTACGGCTTGCCGTTATCAGCCCTGTATTCTAGCCGAAGCAACCTTTCGCCTGTCGGGCGCTTCTCATCCTGCTGCCGGTTCACGTCGGGCAACGGAGACTTCAAGTATCCCTCCTCAAGTACCCTCGTGTTCGCGTTGTATGCCCACCGCTGGCGGTGTCTTCCGTATTCCGCTTGCGGGATAGGTCTATCGCGTATGAGCGGACAAACGCGTTGCCCTCGGACCTGAACGGCTTCATCTGCGCAGAGGCAGGCCGAGAACATTACAATCACTTCGCTTTTTGCTGCCGAGCTCGCGCGAAGGCGCCGAATACGAACCATGCGAGCGCAAACGACAGAGCGAACGACGCGACCAACAACGTATTGACGACGACGTCACCTTCGCCCTCGACGCCGATCACGCCAAAGAAGTTGAGCAGTGGATCAAACGCGTCCCATCCGTGACCGTTCGCCATCCAATGCCCGAACCACGAACTGCGGCCAATCGCGATGGCTATCGGAAATGCGAGAACGAGCGCCGCGAACAGTGAGACGAAAAATCGCTTCATTGGACGATCACCTTTCCGTAATAGAAAAGCTCGGTGCCAGGAATTTTCTCGGTCTTCTGTGAGTGCAGGAACGTCCGCAATTGTTCGAACTGCGTCGGATGCGTGAGTGTAATGCAGCCGTCACTTTCTCCAAGTCGACCGACCGGATGAATGCGGAAGTTCCCTCGAACGACACCCTTCACGCTCGTGTAATCACCGATCGGCGGAGTTGTACTGTAAAGCGAAAACCACTCCCGCCGATGCGTGTTTGTGATGATGTCGTGAATCGCGTCCTCGATCTCGGGGTGACGTCCGCCGGTCTGGCGATCGATGATGTAGTAGGTGCCAGCCGGGATTGGGCCCTTCTTCGCAACTGCTGTCGCGGCGGGGTCGTTGACGTATTGGTCCTTTCCGGAAAACGCCGGAATGCTGCCCAGACCCGGGCATTGTAGTAACGAGGTTTGCTTCTTATTCAGCGAGTAATAGCAGGTGATCGGCATTGTTATTCCATGCTTTGATTTACCGGGATTGTGGCGACCGGCCTGTCGCCACAGAGGCGATCATAACCGATACACCACTGCTGGCCGCTTCACGTGTTTTCCGCGCGTTTATATCGCCGATGTTTCTCATGCCGCCAACTGATGCTCATAGTACGGCCGCTCACGCGCATCGAGAATTGCGTACTGCGCGGCGAGCTCGCCGGTGTCCGGACTCAACCACGCGTCGACTTGTGCCCATTGAATCGGAATGATGCAGCGATCGTGGCCGGCGGCCGCGATCTCAGGAGGCGGCTCATCCGTGATTGCCGCAAACGACAGAAGGTCGGGCTCGTCTTTGCCTTGCCATCGGGACCACAAGCAAGCCACGAGCATGTCGATCGGCGGATTTGGCTTGAATTCGAGCACGACGTTCGCGTCCTTCTCCCCCTTGGCCAGCGTGTGCCCCTCGAGGCGCGCTGCACTGACGTTCTCGTAGAACGCATTGGCGACCATGATGCCGTGCGAGTACCCAAAAAGCTGCTTCCAGAAGCCTTCCAAGTTATCGCGTCTCGCGTTGTAGGTGCCGGGATATTTCCGGTCGTACATGGCTGGCTGGCCCGCAGGCCGGCATTGATATCGCATTGGTTTGACGACGCGTTGACCGTCTTGCTCGATAAGCACTGGTGCGTAATGGCCCGGAAAGATTCGCGCATCCCGCGGCTTCGATTCGGTGCGACGAAGATCATCTAAGCGTCGCATGGCCGCTTCGATCTTGTCTGTGGCGATGCGTTTGCTTTCGGCTGCGGCCTTCGTCGCCTTCACTTGCAACGCCCGCTCCGCATCCGCCAGACGTTTGCGCTGCACAAACAGTTCTTTCTCAAGTTTGGATGACTGCACTTGATTGAACCGATCGATCATCGCTTTGATACGCTGCTCATCGTCGGATTGTGGCTCGGAGAAAAACGCGTCGACGGCCTTCGGGATCTTGGTTGCTTGCCCTTGCTCGCGCTCCCAGTAGATTCGGATGAATTCCTGGAGATCAAGGCGTGCGCCAAAAGTCCTGACGAACCGCAGATAGTCCGCCTTGATTTGAGCCGAATAGCACATGGGTTGCCTCCTCGCGAACACAACCATGATAGCGAGCTGGCCGCGGCCCTGCCTCGGCATCGACCGACTTGGGCTAGGCTCGACGAAGGGCCGCATCGCGCAGCCGGTCTAGGGTGCGCCGCTGGCGTGGCGTTCGCGAATCGTGCAAACAAGGTTCGGCATCGATAGTCCGGACGAACATTTCCCACACGACCAGTGGCACGTCGGCAGGCCGCGAGCCAATCGAACGCAGGACCTGATTTGCAAGCAGGATCGTGGCGCGCAGTCGATGGATCTCCCACTCCAACTCCAGAACAAAGTCTGTCGGATGTTCGTCGTAGATCTCGGCGAGGCGCGCAGCGGTAAGTGGGGCGCGATGTGGCATGGCAATCTCGGCTGAAACCTGTGTAAATGCACAGTGTTTTGGGGAGTCGCGTAAACGGGTAGGAATGAAGGGAGTCCAGGTCGTCGGGGATGAATGCGTGGCGCTGCGCACGCTCATGGACGAGGGAGAAAAACGCGATCAAAGCAGTTGACGATCTGCAACGCCTTACGTCGATTCAAAAGAAACTGAGCCATATATCACCGTCGCGAGCCGCATACCTCTTAGCGGCTTCGCCAGCATAACTTCGTGTTGGCGTCGTTCTCTTTGTCAGGAGTCAAACGATGCTATCCCTCTCCCCTCTCGATTACCTGATCTCATTTTCGCTAGCGTTTGTGGGCGGTGTCGTCGTTGCCGTATGCCACTGCAAGTATGTAGACAAGATTCGGCACGGGGTCGTCGTCCATGCATGACCGTCCCCGATTCGTTCCGTTCGACGACGAAGAAGACGACTGGTCGCCAGACGCAAACCGGCTGCGACATCTACGTGCTCGGGACAACCACGACTCGTACGTTCATTCGGACGCAAACGATACAGTTCCCCCCTGTCCAGCATGCGACTCTCCGCGAACCGCACAACGGCACATCGCACGACGAATCTTTGGTGCAATGGGCGCCGCGGCCGGCGCTAGCGGCGCAATCGCAGCTGCACTCTCCGGCGCAGAAGTGGGAGCGGCTGTCGGGATCATCGCCGGTCCCCTCGGCGCGGCATGCGGCGGCTTTGCCGGCGCGATCCTCGCCGGGCTCGTCGCCGGCGCCGCTGGCTGCGCCACAGGTGCCGCGTTCGGCGAAGCACTCGACGTGAAAGTGCTCAACAACTGGCGCTGCCTTGCCTGCGGATGCACCTTCACGGTTCGCCCCGACTGACTCGCCTCTCTCTCTTTTTCCGCTTTTCGAAAACCTGCTCGGCCTCGCGCCGGGCTTTATGCGCTCATCTTTCCAAAGGAGTTTCTATGCATCTCGTTCAATCCATGGCTTACGTTGGCCAGGAGCCATGGCATGGTCTCGGCAACAAGCTCGCGCCGAAACAGCCGCTCCAAGTCTGGGCTCGTGCCGCAGGCATGGACTGGAGTATCGAAGAAGCCGAAGTGCGGTATGTCGACGCTCGCGACAAGGCGCTCGGCTCAATCCACGCATTTCCCGAACAGAAGGTCCTCTATCGCTCGGACACCAAAGCACCGCTGTCCGTCGTCTCTGCACGCTATCAAGTCGTTCAGCCTCAGGAAATCCTCGAATTCTATCGCGACCTCACCGAGTTCTCGGGTTTTGAGCTGGAGGCCGCGGGCGTGCTGAAGGAAGGCAAGAAGCTCTGGGCACTTGCCCGCACTGGTCAATCTGTTGCACTCAAAGGCCGCGACACCGTCAACGGCTATCTGCTGCTCGCGACTGCCTGCGACGGCACGCTCGCAACGACCGCGCAGCACACCTCGGTTCGCGTGGTCTGCAACAACACGCTTCAGATTGCGCTTGGCGACTCGGAGGGTGCCGTGAAGGTCGGCCACCGCTCGCAGTTCGATGCCCAGGCCGTGAAGCGCCAGCTTGGCATCGCCGTGTCCTCGTGGGACGCGTTTATGGTTCGCATGAACGCGCTATCCGAGCGCAAGGTTTCCGACGCTGTGGCCGAGAAATTCCTGCGGCGAGTGTTCACCTATCCAAACACGAATCCGGCGGATCGCGATGCGCTGGCCGTCAACGAGCGTGCGATCAAGGCCGTGGGCCAGCTCTATGCCGGACGCGGCAAAGGCGCGGATCTGGCCTCAGCGTCGGGAACCGCATGGGGCTTGCTGAATGCAGTAACTGAACACGTGGATCACTACAGGCGAGCGCGCAGCGACGATCACCGGCGTGACGCCGCGTGGTTCGGTGCGGGCGCCACGCTGAAAACACGCGCCTGGGACGAAGCCATTAAGCTCGTTGCATGACGCAATCACCATTGCAGCATAGACGCCCGGCCGGGGTTTTCCCGCCGGGCATTTTTCTTTCTGGAGGTGTTCATCATGTCTCAACCCGAAACGGCTGGACGTGACAGGAAGCGTCCGGCTTTGCGGCTCGTGGAAACGAAAGACCTGTCCCGAGACGACTGGCTGGAGGTGCGCCGCACCGGTATTGGAGGATCAGACGCCGCAGCGGCCGTAGGACTCAACCCGTACATGAGCCCACTGGAGCTGTGGCTCGACAAAACGTCGCGAGCAGAAGGCATGCCCCGCCCTGCTCCCGACGATACGACGTCCCCGACGTACTGGGGGACGCTACTTGAGCCCATTGTGGCGGCGTCGTACACGAAGCAAACCGGAAATCGTGTTCGACGTATCAACGCCGTTCTGCGTCATCCGACCATCCCGTGGATGCTCGCGAACATCGATCGGGAAATCGTTGGTGCACGCGATGTTTCCATCTTGGAATGCAAAACAGCGGGGGAGTTCGGCGCGCGACTCTGGCGAGAAGGTGCCCCGGAGTATGTGCATATCCAAGTGCAGCACCAACTGGCCGTGACCGGTAAAGCAGCGGCTCATGTTGCAGTCTTGCTTTGCGGGCAGGCACTAGAGGTATTTCGTGTCGACCGCGATGACTTGCTCATTAGCCGACTAATCGAACTCGAGGAGCGGTTCTGGCATTACGTAGCAACCGATACCCCACCACCAGCCGACGGTTCCGAGTCAGCCGATCGAGCGCTACGTCATCTGTATCCCGGACGCGGCGGCACGGTGGATTTTGCGGATGATCGGCGGCTCTCGTCGGTATTCGCTGACCTCGTTGCTGTGCGCGAGCAGATCGAAACGCACCAAGCGCTCGAAGCGAAACTCAAGCAAACGATTCAGCAGGCGATGGGCGAGGCGACACGTGCCGTGTTCGAGACCGGGACGGTCTCGTTCAAGCGTAGCCGCGATTCATCCGCCGTCGATCTGCAACGGCTGCTCGCCGACCACCCCGAGCTCGAAGCCCAGTACGCCATTCAGAAATCCGGCTCTCGGCGTTTTCTCGTTTCTAACTGATCTCGTTTTTCAATCCAAATGGGAGATTCACATGCTCAAAGGCTTAGCGATCACTCCGCCCGTCGTTGGGCGGATCGCGATTGGCAGAATCGTCGAACGCAACGGCAAACGTTTGCCTGAGAAGGACGACGCTTTCACGATCACCACCCAGGTACAGCAGCGCGGGGAATGGCTACTGCACCCCATGCACGAGGCGTTACGCAAAGCAACGCCCGGGAAGCTTCGTTCTATCCCGGTGCGAATGCTCTTTGCCGACCCTGACTTGAATCTGCGCGCAGATTTCTCGTTGTTCGATCGCGATACCGGCCGCCCCGTATGTGTCGGTAACGGCGAGACCTGCCGACGCACCGGCAAGGACGGCAACGGCATCGAGACCTTGCCCTGCCCCTCCCCGGACGGTTGCGGATTCGGCAAGCAAGGCGGCTGCAAGCCCTATGCGCGTCTGAACGTCCTCATCGGCGACGATGACGAGATGGGATCCTTCATTCTGCGCACCACGTCTTTCAATTCGATACGTACCTTAGCCGCTCGCCTGCATTACTTCCGAGCCATATCCGGCAATCTTCTCGCCTGTTTGCCTCTTGAACTGAAGCTACGAGGCAAAAGCACAACGCAAAGTTACAGGGCGCCAATCTATTACGTCGACCTCACCGTGCGGTCGGGCAGCACACTCGAGGAAGCGTTGACGCAGGCGCAGGAGCGCAATGTGCGGCGTAAGTTGGCCGGGTTCGATCAGGCCGCACTCGACGCTGCCGCGCGTCTAGGCTTCGCCAACGGAGCGTTTGAGGACAGCCCCGACGAGCGGGCAGCCGTAGCTGAGGAATTCTACCCGGCGGCGGAAACCTCGCAGTCGAACAGCGATCCGACGCATAGCGATCCTGCGTCACCGGCCAAGTCCACGCTACGTGAAAAGCTGGACCGCCAAGCGGCACTCTTGGGAGGGACGGCCGCATGACGACCCGGCGCTGGGCGTTTGCCCTCGCAGTCTCAGCGACCGGCACGGCGATTACCCTATCAATTCTGTCGGGGTGGCAACGCGGCGGCACGCTGCCGGAACGACTCGTCTGGGTCGCGATAGGAATCGTGCTGGTCACGAGCGCGCACCTGCTGCCCGCACTCGTGCACTCGGGCAGCTTGACTGTGCGATGCGTCGCAGCAGGGTTATGGCTCGGATGCATGGCAGCGGCTGTCTATGGGCATTCGACGTTCTTTCTCCTCGCCCAAGCGCACGCAGGGGAACGACGCGCGGCGTCGGTGCCGTCGCCGACCATATCGTCTTCTGGCCGCGGACTCACGGCGGTCATGAACGAGCGCGCCATCGTGACGGCAGAACTGACCGCTGCCGAGGTTCGTCGTTGCATACGTGACTGCCCGGGCCTGCGCGTGCGTCGTACGAGGCTTGCGGCCAAGCTCGACGCGCTGAACGCGGAGGCCGACGACGTTCGACGCATCGATGCGCAGCACGACCGGGTCGCCGCGCAGCGTGATGCGTTACTTGCCGATCCGGTCACGTCACGACTAGCGACGTTACTCGCAGTCTCCCCGGCGCGAGTGGATCTGCTGTCGAGCCTAATGTTCGCGGCGGTACTGGAAGGTGTCGCATGCCTCCTCTGGTCCGTCTCGCTTCGCCCGTCCGCTTTACCCGCCGCAGTCGCAGCCGTGACGGTGCCGGCGCCACCGCCGATCCCCCCTGCGGGAGAGGTGGCAACCGTGACTCGCCGCGCAGCAACGCCAGTCACGGCCGGTCACGAAGCGGCAATCGCCAACCGCAGCAACGTGACTGATCGTCGTGGCGAAATAGACGGCAGTCATGCTCCCCGTAATGCGCCTGTTACGCCGTTACCGGAGTTGTCGCCGACTGATGACGACGTGACGGAACTGATGCGCGACATCGCGGCTGGTCGCGTACGCCCGACCGTGGCCGATATTCGCCGTCATCTTGCCTGTTCTCAAGCAAAGGCATCTGCGCTGCGCCGCCAGGTCGTCGCACTCGTTTCGACGGCATAAGCCCGGGCCCACGCCCGGCGACTCTACTTTCCCTTCATGCGTCGCTCATCCGGCTCATCCGGAGGTCATCGCATGCCTGTTACTGGAGAACCACTGTGAATGCTTTCCCAATTCGCTCCTTGCCTTACCTACTGGGCGGCTGCGGCAAACCGTCCTGGACCGATCGTTCGACGTCCGTGCAGCCTGTCCAGTCGAGGCGCTGCGCGCTCACCATCGGCTACCGCATCGGCGACCGGGCGGCCCTCGGTACGGGCAACCTGCCGCGAGCTCATTGACCCCAAGGATTCTGCGCCCGCTCCCGCGAGCTTCATTCACATGGACCTATGGACACCACCGATCTTGTTAAGAGCATCAGCATCACCAACCTCGCCAATCAGCGCGTCGCCGTCGTCGAACGCGTACGCGCCGCGCTGGATCTGCTCGGCGAAGCCCAACAGCTTGCCAAGGCGGCCCATCTCGGATTTCCTCGGCTCGTGCTCGACGAAAGCTACGGTTGTCGCGGTCGACCAACCATTACGGGCGAGTACGCAAAACGCGACGAAGCTGAAAGCGCCATGGTGCGCATCATCGACATACGTGGCTGGGACTACTTGCTGGCGGAGTCGGGCTTGCGAACGTTCATGGACGCGAAAGCCCGCGAGCAATGGAATAGCCAGATTGCCGAAGGCGACGTGCCCGAGCTCACAGCCGCCAACATCGAAGCCACATTCACTCAGCTTTACAGCGCGCGAGGCGACATGTTCGAACGCGGCGTGCTCGAATGTTTTCGGCAGCTATCGTGGAACTACAAGACAAACGAGCCGTTCAAGTTCGGTAGAAAGATCATCGTGAAGTACCTGTTCAATGGAGGCTTTCTCAACCATCGGGCCACGGACAAGCTGGACGACTTGATTCGCGTCTTCTACGTGCTGGACGGCAAGCCCGAGCCGGATCATCGACACGGCGCACATGCGCTCGTCGCGCAGGACCGCCAGAACCGACTAACGGAGGCCGAGAATGGCTACTTCCATCTACGTTGGTTTAAAAACGGCAACGCGCACCTGACATTCAAGCGGGCAGACTTGGTCGAACAGATGAACCGCATTCTCGCCAAACACTACCCGAACGCGCTCGCGTCAGAAGCGCGGTAGAGCCCTCGAGCCGGTCCCGCCTTTCTCATTTCTGTTCTCAGCAACGGTTATCCAGCCCCGCCGGAGGCTCGTGCTCGCCCTTCTTCTTTAAGAGACCCCATGCCCCAAATCCCTTTCGTCGCTCCCCCCACGGCGCGCCTCGCTGCTCTACCAGTCCGGCGCCGTAGCTGGGATCACGGCGATCAGCCTGATTGTCGTCATGCGCTGCAGGAAGCGCCGCCAAGGCGTGTGCCTGAGACCTCACTTGGCCGTGACGTCGTCCACGAGACGCCGCAACACTCGCCCCATGCGCCGGTTCTGCTGGCCGGCGTTTCCTCAATCCGACCGCCTGCATCAGATTTTGCCGGAGCAGCGCGCTCATCCATCTCCAGGAAGGTTTGTTATGAATTTGCCCATACCTCAACGCGTCGGCCCGCGCTTCAAGCTCGGACGGATCTGCGCTACCCCCGCCGCGCTGGAAGCAATCGCGGACGCACACGTTTCCATCGTTGATCTACTCATCCGTCACATTCGAGGCGACTTCGGCACCCTCTCCGAATCTGACTGTCAGCAGAACGAACAGGCGATTTTGACCGGACAGCGAATTCTGTCCACCTACGTGCTCGCCAACGAACAAACCGTGTGGCTCATCACGGAAGCGGATCGATCCACAACGACCTTTCTTTTGCCAGGCGATTACTGACATGCTCATACAGCAATATCACCCTGCTTTGCGGCTTGGTCCGCATTTGGCTCTGGCCGCCACTGGTAATCCTCTTTTTAGCCGCCAGGGACACTGGGACGGGGGCAGCTCCTTACATTGCGTCGCGATGGCGCTTGCGATGCTCGGGAAACTTGAGGATCCCGTCTATTCGCCCTACCGCGTAGCGGGCAACGAGCACGTGTTGTGGAGCCACGCGTGGCAGCACTACCTCCACGGCCTAACCCTTTCGGAGCTAGCCAGCTTCATCTCCGAGCTGGACCTCGACGTGAAGCCCATCCTTCGTGTGGGCGCCGCAAACGAGATTGTTTCCTTCACTGCCCTCGAGCTGCGAGCCGGTCACCCGGTCATCATCGGCTGGCGCCAACGGCATCCGGTCAAGTGGCACGCAGCACTCGTGGTCGGTATAGAGGGACGACAAAATAATCGTTCCTTCGCACCGCACGCCCTGCTCTTGCTTGACCCTGCCGGCGACGCACCGGGACTCGCGGGCTGCAATGCCCGTGTCGACCGACACAAAGGCAACCAAACACGGTATCAAGCACCGACGGAGACACGAGTCATTAAGCTCGCGGGAGCGGTGTCAATGCGCTAGTTCGTCACCGCAGATGTGTGCGCTTGATGTGAGGCGGCGTCGCTGTATTCACCCGACGCTCGCCCGTGGGCTTGAGCGACACCCCATCCAACGGCGCGAAGAGTTCAGCAAGCGTCACGTTTAACGCATAGCAAACGTTCGCCAAGGTCTCGATCGATGGATTCGCAATGCCGCGCTCGATAGCCGAGATGTACGTGCGATCGACGTGGGCTTCGAAAGCCAGCGTTTCCTGGGATTTCTCGGCTTCATGCCGACACTGCTTGACCCTTTTACCAAGAGCAACGGAGATTGGCGCCGGCCGAGCAGACGGAGGGGTTGAGCGCTTAGCAGTCATGGCGTGCAGAATGCCCGCCTGTCGACTAATTAACGACGCTGTATACGCGACAATAGGTGTAGTGTTTACTCTTCAGTTCCGGCGATTCAGGCCGATATAGGCATTCGTGGGCGCTAAGTCCAGGCCGCCCTGCCACCCGCTTTGTAGAGTAGACACAACAACCTGAAAGGAATCGGAAAGAATGAAGAACAAATGTCCTACCCGGGGATTCAAGCTTGCAACCTGTGCGTCCCTCGGATCGCTTGCGGTACTCGCTGCATGTGGTGGCGGGAGCGGTTCAAGCACAGCATCATCGAGCCAGCCGACAACAGCGGCAGCCAGCTCGATGGCTGGAACTGTAGCTGTGGGCACGGCGCTTACGAACGCGGCCATCACGGTCATCGACGTCAACGGCAAGACGGCCACCGCAACGTCAGGTAGCAATGGCTCTTACAGTGTTTCCCTCTCGGGCCTCACCGCACCCTTCCTAATCACCGCGACCGATCCGTCCGGTGCGTCGGCCACACTGTATTCGGTGGTAGCAAGCGCGAATACCTCGAACGGTGCGCCCGTAACCGCCAACGTCACGCCCTTGACCACCGCCGTCGCCGCTCTCATGACCGCTTCGGGCAATCCCGCCGAACTTTCGAGCAGCACCTCGGCCATCACGTCGGCGGCTATTTCGGCAGCAGAAGCAATGCTCGACACAGCGCTTGCGCCGATCTTGTCGGCAAACGGCGTGACGACGAGCTTCGATCCGATTGGAACGGCGTTCATACCTAATCAGACGGGCGCCGACGCGGTCATCGACTCCATCGCCGTCAATCCGTCTACCAGCGGAACGGGGCTGCAACTCACCAGCCTCGCGAATTCCGGCGCGCCTATCTCGCTCAATAGCACCACGACCGTTTCAACACCACTTGTAGCGCCGAGCCAACCGGCGAACTATCTGGCGAGCCTGCAATCGTCGTTGAGCTCCTGCATGGGAGGTACGACAGGCGCCTGCTCGACCGCGGTTGACGCGAGCTATCTGGATAACGGCAACACCACTATGCAAACGAGCCATCCCAGCTTGTTTGCGACGGGCGCCTTGCTTACCGGTATCAAGACGCTCGCCTTCTTGCCTGCTGGCACGCTGCCCGCCGTCACTAATCCGGCAGCGTTGGTCGATCTCATCTATACCGACGCAAGCGGCAATCAAAACTTCGTAGCAGATGTCGTGCAAAAGACCGCTAGCGGTTGGGACATCATCGGCGATCAGGAACAGTATGCCATCTCGATCGCGTCGTTCGTTGGCCGCCTGCAGTACACCGATTCAGCGGACGCAGCGAACAACCGCTACGAATCGGGCCTCAACATCCAGATCCCGCATGGCATCACGAGTGGCAGCAACTACGTCGTTTCGGCGTTGGTAAAGGGGCCTGGCCTGCCCGCCTCGGGCGCGATTCTGACGAGCGGACTCACCGGCACTATTGGCAACAGCCTGCTCTTCACCTCGCAGGCTGCAGCTGAACCCATCTACGACTGTTCGTCGGCACCCTGTGCCTTGAACGGTGCGGGGATCTCGAGCGGCACAGTCGCGCCGAATGGCGGCATCACATCGGAGTTCAAGTGGGATTGGACCGGGCTGACCGGCAACAGCGTTACGGTTCCCACT
>NZ_QRGA01000007.1:31041-171049 GCF_003367175.1 Trinickia dinghuensis
CCCCCCGCGGCCCGAGGCCCTTAGCAAAGCCTCCCGCAGCCCCTGATCGGAAACGTGCGTGTAGATCTCAGTCGTAGAGATGCTCTGATGGCCAAGGAGCTTCTGCACGTATCGAATATCCAGCCCCGCCTCGAGCCATTGGGTCGCACACGTGTGTCTGAGCATATGAGGTGTTACGTGGCGAGCGATGCCAGCCGTGTGGCTCAGCGCGTTCAGCTCTTTACGTACCGTCGCTGTGCTGAGAGGCGCACCGGAGCCCGAAACAAAGAGGCGGTCGTTCGTTGACGCCACACGATGCCGATAGGCCAAATACTTTTGCAATTTCCGGTACAGCGGCTTTTCTAAGAGATAAACGAGACGCTGCCGATTTCCCTTGCCATGGATGAGTATGGATGAGCTAGACAGGGAGACGTCTTTGAGCGAGATTGCGACGAGTTCTCCGACTCGAATGCCTGTGTCAAGCAGGAGGTGGGTCATCGTCTTAGTGCGACATTCGTCGAAGTCGGACGTAGGACCTATGGCTAACTGTCGACGAAGCGCCTGGCTATCGCTTCGGTCGAGCGCTCGCGGAAGTCGCCGCGGCAGGCGTATGCGCTCGTTTAGCGATTCGAATGGGTCATTGGCGAGCAAGTGTTCTCGGTTGGCCCATTTGAAGAATAGCTTGAGGCTTGCGAGGCGGCGCTTGATCGTTGTTTCTTTCAAGTTTCGATGCTCGCGCATCTCCGCTAGGTAGCCCCGCAGGTGATCGGTCTTGATGCTCTTCATTCCCCTTCGTTGGCCGAGATAACCTAGCATGTCATCTATGTCGCCACCGTACGCTCGTAGAGTGTTTTCGGACAAATTGATCGCTAGTCCGCAGTGGCGTAAAAATTTTATTTTGGATTCCGTAAGGGTCATGAGTGCCTCGTGATAGGGCGAAGTTGATAAAAGGTTTCCCCCCAGCATGTTAGTGCTCTGCTTGCGTGCATCCAGCCGATCGTGATCGTCGTGTTACCGAAGACTCCTTTCGTCGAGTGGGTGAGTCGAGTCGCTCGCCTTGGGCGAGCCGTCGGGCTTATTTGCCCAAGTGGGCGTGATGTAGTTCACCGATACACCGTGGAACTTCGTCGCGTTCCGATCGCTCGTGCCGCATCTCGAGTGGTCCAAAGACTTTCCCGATACGTCGCTCGCCGTGCTCGGTACGACCGTCTGGCTGTATCTGCTGTTCTCGCAGGCGGAGCAGGAAGTCGAGGCGTTGCATGAAAGCATTGCGTAGCGGCCGGACGCCGGGACCGAGGCGATCCGTGAGCCACCTGCGCAAGACACTTAAGTGGGTATTCCGCTCCAACGTGACCGAGCATTCCGATTGGTCGTGACCAGTCATTCCGGGCGAGCGCAATCGATTTCCGGAGCTTTCCGAAATCCGCGGTCAGGATGCCGGAATTGGAGGTCACGTTCACCGGAGTGCGCAAATACGGCAGCATTCGCTGCGGCGAGCGGCTGGCCGACGCCGGCATCGAGCCGTCGGTCGGCAGCCGAGGCGACAGCTACGATAGCGCGCTGGCCGAAATGATCAGCGGTTTGTACAAAGCGGAACTGATTCATCGCCGAGCGCCGTGGAGACCGCGTGGGTCCTCCGTACTGGCAGCGCTCGAATGGGTCGCCTGGTTTAATCATCGTCGGCTAATGGAATCGCTCGGCTACACCTCACCCGCTGAAGCTGAAGCAAACTACGACCGGCAACTCTGCAATACGGTTGCAATGCCGGCATCAACCTAAATCAACTAGCCTCCACGATTCTCGGGGCGATTCAGGGTGCTTACGTCGTTCGTCGGCTAGCCGATGTCGCGGAGGCTTATCGTGGTCGTGCACCAGAGGAGAGGCCGGCCCCGTAGTGCCAGTTATGCGTGCGAATGAGGAACAGCGCGTCGCAGGCAAAGCTACCGCAGAGGACTGGCGTCCAGCTTCGCCGCCTCTACCGATGAAGAAGTCCATCCGGTTTCTGCAAAGAGACTCACATCATTTAGGCTTAGCTCAACATGTACTTCTCGACCTCCGCCCGGTTCTTTAGAACGATCTGCTGAACTTCCGGTTTGGCTATGCCTTCGAGGTCTAGGCGCAGGTGTCGCAGAGCGTAGAAGAGGAACGCTTGTCTGCAATAGAACTCGACTTGCCCGCTCTTCATTCCAAAGTCAAGTTCAATGGCAAGCCTGTGCGACTTGCTCAGTTCGGGATGCGGAATCAATACCAGCGGCACTATCGTCCGCCACTTCACATCGTCGTCCCGGCTTGCGGCAGCCGGCTCAAAGCCATCAACCTCCAGCATACGCGCAACAACGAAATCAAGAAATTGATTGCGCGTGTGACAGAAGGCGCGCGCGTGCCAGCGAAAGCCATCGTGAGCAAGGGCATGCGGAGAAATCGTACGCGGGATCGGTTGTGGTCGCGTCATCGACTGGTACAACACGCGTATCGCACAGCGTTCGCGAATGGCTCGAAGAAGCGCGATTAATACATCGATGCGGAATGTTCGACCTGGATGTGGCACTGTTGCGACCGGAGGAGCCCAAGTAATGAAACTGCTTTGGTCGGAGTCCAGTCCGGACGCGTGCGACAACAACTCGTTGAGATAGCGACTGGAGTCGCTTGAAGGATACAGCGGCTTGAAGTCGGCAGACGCGATGTAGACCCGGGAGCTGCGGTCGTAATTCAAGTTAGTCGACGCCAGCTCCGTATATTTAGCGATGTCGAGCGACGCTTGAGGCACTGAAATGCCAAAGAAGTCGGTAAGGTCACTGCGGTTGAGACGGCCATCCCACTGAAGTCGAAAGTCAATGAATTCCAGGCGGCGGTCCTGGCTCCAACGACCAGGGGCGCGGCTACTGGATGACCCTGTTGGGGCCGACGTGGTGGGCAAGCTTTCAGGCATGTCGGGATTCTCTCATGAGTAGGAAAAAACGTGAGAATAAAAACTAGACGCATATAAAAAGTAGTCGTATAGTGGATCCAGCAGCTAGCCTTGGAGGTCCGGATGGATAGCGTTACTGGTTATCGTTTCATCGGGAGATGGGCGTGAAGGCGCTTCGGGGCGTGGCAGCCCTGCGCAATCTGCGCGACCAACCCCTTTGGCGCCTGCTGGCGGCCACGAAGGCACCGGTGGTAATTGCTTTGCTCCAGTCGCTTTTCACGGACACCGACAAGGCGTTACCGAGTTCGGTGCTGCATGAGCGCCTGGGTCGTGACATCGAATCGCTTCGCTCAACTGGCGAAGACCTCCCCCAGACTCCTCAAGCGTATGTCTCCGAGTGGCTCAATCAAGGCTGGTTGACGCGCCGGTTTCCCATCGGGGCTCCCGAAGAAGAGTACGAATTGTCGGCGGAAGCACTTACCTCGGTGCGTTTTGTCACGGGACTTTTGAAGCCAAGAACGACCGCCACTGAAAGTCGGCTTTCAGTGGTCATTCACCAACTGTCGCGACTGGCTGAAGAGACAAATACCAACCCTGAAGCACGCTTGGCAGCCCTGCGCGCTGAACGCGAGCGGCTCGACAAGGCGATCGCTGATGTCGAGCGCGGCGGCGTCAGGATTCTGCCACCTGACCGCGCAATCGAGAGTGCACGCGAGATCATCGCTTTGGCTCAAGAGCTTGCGGCCGACTTCCGGAGCGTTCGTGACGAGTTCGAGCGATTGAACCGGGGGCTGCGGCAGAGCTTGATGGAGAACGAAGGTAGCCGCGGCGATGTACTTGAACAGCTCTTTGCTGGCGTTGACCTTATTGGCGAGAGCGATGCAGGTCGCACTTTCAACGCATTTTGGCGTTTACTGACCGACAGCGAGCAAGCAGCCATCCTTCGAGAGTCGTTGGACGAAGTGACGAGCCGCCCCTTTGCGCGGCAGTTGGAATCGCACGAACGCAAATTCTTGCATGGGCTGACGGGCGCTTTGTTGAACGAAGGCCGAGGGGTGCACGATGTGTTGCAGCACTTTGCACGAAGCCTCAAGAGCTTCGTGCAGAGCCGCGAGTTTCTTGAGCATCGGCGCCTGCACGGTCTACTGAAAGAAGCGACGCAAGCAGCACTCCACGCTAAGAATGCGGTGCGCCCCAATGAGCTGATTGGTTTCGAGCTCATGCAGTCCAGCGGTCGCATCCGGTCAGTATCGCAGTGGGCGCTCTATGACCCCGCGCAACGAGTGACCGATTCGTCGATGCCGATTGCAGAGCCCTCTGAGCTGGACCTGGAAACGGTGAGCGAGCTAGTGCGGCTGTCTGAAATCGACTTTCGAACTCTCAAAGCCCACTTGCGGACCATTCTCGAACTCCAGTCGCAAGTCACCATTGGTCAAACACTCACTGAGTTTCCGTCGGAACAAGGCCTCGGGAGCGTCGTTGGCTATATCGCCTTGGGTGCCAAGCACGGCGAGGTCACTGACGGCACCGAGGTCGTCTCATGGGAGGGCGGCGACGCGACCCAGCGTCGCGCCAAGATTCCGACCATCTACTTCATGAGGGAGCGCTATCTTGAACTCCTTGACTGACTCTACCAATGAAAACATCGGTGATGAACCCACGCTCGATACTTCTGTTGCTGAGACTGCGACGTTCCAAGGCGACACCGGAGCGCTTCCAATTGATACCAGGCGGGTACTGGTGCAGCTGCTTCTGGGTCCTTCCGTGGACGCTCGGCGTCAATCAAAACTCTGGCCAGTGCTGCTTCGCGATGAAGCCGTCATCCGTTCTCGCATGCATGACCTCTTTCTTGAGGTCGTTATTGACCACGAGCAGAGAGTCGCGTTCACGCGACAGGTCGTCTCTGAGGGCATCGAGGTCCCCATCCTTCTTCGCAAGGCGTCGCTCGCCTTCTTGGATACGGCGTTGCTGCTCTTCTTACGACAGCGGTTAACGCAGGCCGATGCTCAAGGTGAACGGGCTGTTGTGTCGCGTGATGACATGCAAGAACACTTGTCCGTGTTCGAACGGGTGAGCAACCTCGATCACGCAAAATTCGAAAGGCAAATTGTCAACGCCATCGACAAGGCAAAGAAGCTCAGCCTGCTGCAGTTCATTCGCGGCTCCGGTGAAAGGTACGAAGTCTCACCGACGCTCAAGCTGCTCTTCTCTGCCGAAGAAATTCAAGACCTGACGCGAACCTACGCAGCTCTGGCGTCCTCGCATCACAAGATGAACGCGGACGATAGCAATACCACCGACGACGATACATCGGCCAACAATGCCGAAAACGAGGAGGACTCGCTGTGAACTTTGACCAGCCCGTGTTGTTAGATGGCAGCGGTGACCAGTTCCGTCTTACTCGGATACAGACGTTCAACTGGGGAACCTTCTCCAACGTATTCGATTTCTCCATCCCGAAGGAGGGCTATCTCTTCGTGGGACCGTCTGGTTCAGGGAAGTCCACGGTGCTGGACGCTCACGCGGCGCTGTTAACGCCGCCAAAGTGGTTGGACTTCAACGTTGCCGCGCGTGAAGGTGAGCGGCATGGGCGTGACCGCAACGGCATGACCTACCTGAGGGGCGCGTGGGCGCAGCAAACAGGAGACGGCGGCGAGTACGTTTCACAATACTTGCGTGGCGGCACGACCTGGTCCGCCATCGCCGAGACCTATCGCGATGGGCAGGGCCGGGTAGTCGTGCTCGCCCTAGTCCTGTGGGTCAAGGGTAACTCTACGGCGTCAGGCGATGCCAAACGGCTGTACCTCACCCTCGAACGTGAGTTCGAGATTCAGGAGCTAGAGTTCTTCGCTAAGAATGAGTTCGACACTCGTCGTTTCAAGCGCGACTTGATCGATGCAAAGGTGCACACCGAATTCAGCGCGTATCAGGAACGCTTTCGCCGTCTGCTGGACATCGACAGCGAGCGCGCCCTCCGTCTTCTGCATAAGACGCAGTCTGCGAAGAATCTCGGTGACCTCAACGTGTTCCTGCGGGACTTTATGCTGGATGACCCGGAGGCGTTCAGCATCGCCACTAGCCTAATCAACGAGTTCGGGGAACTGAACGAGGCGCACCAGGAGGTGGTGGCTGCCCGTAAGCAAATCCAAGTGCTAAAGCCGGCGCGGGAAGATCACCTCGAGCTTGAGCGTGGAAACAACGACTGCAACGGGCTGCAGGCAGTCCAGACCGCCATTGACCAGTACCGAGAGTACCGTCGCAAGGTTCTGGTAGACGAGCGGATTGCAGAGCTGGAGGTCGAAAGGGAAGCATCGCGGCAGGAAATCCAACGGCTCTCGCAGATCGCCGATGACGAGCTCGCCAAGCTGACGGACCTACAACGTCAAAAGCTAAACATGGGGTCCGATGTCCTGCTCCGTCTCGAAGACAATATCAAGGCGACTGAGGCGGAGAAACTCGTCAGGCTGAGTAGACGAGACCAAGCCGCAGCCGCATGCAACGTCATGGGATGGTCGGTGCCCGACAGCGTGGTCTGGTTTGTCCAGCGAGTCGAGGCTGCCAAGCAGCGTGTTCTCAAGGCTCATGACCTCAAGAAGGAGGTAGAGGAGCGTAAGGACCAGCTCAAGGCGGACTATCGGCAGGCTAGCGAAGAATTCACCATGGCGGTAGCAGAGGTCAAAGCTTTGGAGCGTCAGAGGTCCAACCTCCCGGCACGGCTTGTCGATTTGCGTGAGCGCATGGCCCGCGACCTTTCGATACCTGAGACGAAGCTTCCGTTCGCGGGTGAACTCGTGGAGGTACGTTCTGATTCTACCGAGTGGCGGGGCGCCATTGAGCGCGTTCTCGGTGGTTTCGCGCGCTCCATCCTCGTTGACGACAAGCTCTACCCCGCGGTCTCTGCTTACCTGAACGAGCGCAACATTGGCGAACGACTGGTGTACTTTCGGACAGTCCCGCAGACATCCGGACGCACGCCCGGTCCCGACTCTCTGGTGCGCAAGCTCAACTTCGCGCAGGGGGATTTTGGTGAATGGGTGCGCGAAGAACTGAAGCGCTCGTACGACCTTGAGTGTACCGACACCTTGCCGGCCTTCCGTAATGCCGCTCGCGCCTTTACTCGTGAGGGCTTGGTCAAGCACAACACGGTGCGGCACGAGAAGAACGACCGCCACTCGGTCGGCGACCGCAGCCAGTGGGTGCTGGGCTTTGACAACAAGGACAAGCTCGCTCTGTACAGAAGCAAGGCAGCGGAGCTTGGCGGACGCATCACTGAACTGCAACTGGCTCTAGACAAGATTGGAGATGAAGAGCTCCTCCAGCAAGAGCAGCTCTTGCACTGCCAGAACCTGTCGAACCTGACCTGGAGTGAGGTCGATGTCGGAGCGCTTCTCGTCCGCATCGACGACTTGACGACACGCCTGAAGGCGGAGCGGGACGCTAGGCCGGACCTTGCTATCCTAGATGACCGTATCAAGACACAGGAGGGTGTTCACTCTAAGGCTGCTGGCACGAAGAGCGAAGAGGATGCCAACGGTCGCTCCATCAAATCCGAAATCGACAAGCTAAATGTCAAGCTGGTCGAACTGGCTCGTTTGTGGCCGACTTCTGGCAGACAACCGGCGTTCGCTACCCAAATTGCAGCTAGGTATGCGGCCACCGGCAAGGAGGTTAATCTCGACAGTCTTGACCATGTGACCGGGCAAGTGGATCGGGGCCTCAGCAACGAATTGCGCGCGATTGAAACTCGCTTGGGCGAGTTGCGCAATGCCATCGTCCAGCGCTTCGTGGACTTCAATCGCTTATGGCCTGCGGTTGCCGGTGGTCTGGACGCTACGCTGGCCAGCGCTGACGACTATTTTGCAAAGCTCAAGCGTCTGGAAGACGACAACCTTCCAGCGTTCGAGGACCGATTCTTTGGGTTGCTACGCGAGCAGAGTGACCAAAACCTCACTCTGCTGGCCACCAAGCTCGACGAGGAGCGCTCGGCGATTCGCTCGCGCATGGAGCTGGTTAATGAGAGCCTGGAGACGGCGCCGTTCAACCCAGGTACGCACCTTGTCATCGAAACAACCGACAAGTCTCTCGAGGAGGTGCGGCTCTTCCGCGCAAGCTTGAAGGAGTCGCTCAGCCACTCGTTCTCGACCGACCGGGATCTAGCCGAAGAGCGCTTCAAAACGTTGGCTGCGTTGGTCAAGCGCCTCGCCAGCCAAGAAACTGTTGACAAGAACTGGCGAAATCTGGTGCTGGACGTCAGGCAGCACGTGGAATTCGTTGCTCGCGAGCTTGACGAGGGCGACGTCGAAGTGGATGTCTACCGCAGTGGTGCCGGCAAGTCGGGTGGGCAGCGCCAGAAGCTGGCCGCTACCTGTCTGGCTGCGGCGCTGCGCTATCAGCTTGGCGGTCAGGACCGAGCGCTTCCGAGCTACTCCACCGTGGTGCTCGATGAAGCTTTTGATAAAGCAGATGCGGAGTTTACTGCGATTGCGATGAACATCTTTAAGGCGTTCGGATTCCAGATGGTAGTGGCCACCCCTTTGAAATCCGTGATGGCACTGGAACCCTTCATCGGGGGAGCATGCTTTGTGCATATAAAGGACCGCAAGAAGTCTGCAGTCATACCCATCGAGTACGACAGTGAGTCTCATCGCTTAAAATTGACTCAGGACGTGCGCAATGCCGAAGAAACTACTGTCTCCTGAATCGGCACACGACTTCCTTGCTCGTCGCTTCAATAACCAGCACCAGAACTGGCTCGCAGGGGAGGGAGCTTGGCCGCTGGTCGTCGCGCTGGGTGCACCTACTGACACGGACATCGCCGAGGATGCTTCGGCGGTTAGAACGTGGGCCTTTGCTTGGCAGTCGAGAAGCGGTCCGGGCGAGGTTATCTTTGAGGAGCGCCAATTCGCTCGGTTTGGCAGGCACCGCTTTCCTGTCAGACTGAGCTTCGCGGATGCGACTGCCGTTGCGACTGCAGTCGGTCAGACCAGACGTTGGGAAACGGCAACGGGGCGCTACCAGCAGATGCTAAGTCGCTGGCCCACGCTCGCACAAAGCAAAGTCTTGGCGTCGAAGTTCGATGTGTTAGCCGACTACTTGCCAGAAGACTTCGAGCGATTGGTGACCCTCTTGACATGGCTACAAGCGAATCCCGATTCCGGACTCTACCTTCGGCAGCTTCCCGTGAAGGGGCTCGACACAAAATGGTTGGAGAAGCGAGCGGGCTTAGTGGCAGGGCTTCTTCGGTCGTTGCGCGAAGTCAGTGTGGATGAAAGCGACTTCCATGCGCTGTTCGGCCTGAGGAAGCCTGCGCACAGGGTCCGAATCCGACTTTTGTGTCCGGCATTGCGCGAACGCGTCGGCGGCCTCTGTGACATCGAGGCACCTATAGGTGAACTTGCGGCGCTGCCCATTAAGCCCAAGGCAGTGGTTATCGTCGAGAATCTGGAGACGGGTGTGGCACTCCCTGACGTTTCGGGTACGGTGGTAATCATGCGCCTCGGTAACGCGGTGAGCGCGTTGCATGTCCTAGGATGGCTGCAAGGGTCGCAGGTTGTCTACTGGGGCGACATCGACACCCACGGTTTCGCAATCCTAGACCGCGCGCGGAGGGTCCTGCCACAGCTCCGGTCGGTGCTTATGGACGAAGCGACACTGGTTGCGCATCAGCCGCTTTGGGTGCAGGAACCCTCGCTGTGTGCTAACGCCGCGTTTGCTGAACTGACGGTCGAAGAGCGCCGTGTATACGACAACCTGCGTGCTGATTGCTGGGGGCCGCGCGTCCGCCTCGAACAGGAGCGCCTCGACTGGGCTACTTCGATGGCGGTGCTAATGCAGGCTCTCGAATGTCGGACAAACGTTGAGGAAGGGTTAGGGCCATCTGCTGCTCCAAACTGGAGTGACCCCTTAGAGTTGGACGATTTGACAGAGTAAAACTCGGACTTCGGCGTCCCAAAGAAGCTCGCCATCGCAGCGTTGCAACGGCAGACAGAGGGGTCTTCCCAAACATTTACCAAGGCCTACCGCCGTACTGGAAATTGTGCGGCGCCCACGGTACCCTCCCTAATTCGTGGGAAGAATAACTAAGAGAGGGCCTCAGTGTCGAAACTCAAGTTCGATGGCGTCGCGCATCAAATCTCGCTCGTTGACTCGTCGGGCAACACCGTCGGGACGTGGGCGGCTTACAACAACGTCGACAGCCACGCGACGATCCGTCACGTCGCGAACGGAAGCCACACGGTCCAGGAATCAGCACATCCGACGACGCGATGAGCGCGATCAGCGGATTGATGGCGCGGGACGCCCTCACGGCCGTCGAAGTGACCAACAACAGCGCGCCCCTGGCTCACGCAGCATCTCACCGAAACCGGAATCACAGTCTTCAGGGGCGCCCTCGTGGATAAGCGCAAGCGCAATTGGCTCTCAACGGGAATCGTTGCCGCGTTGGCCTCAGCGTGTCTGACCACGGTGCCGATGGCGCAAGCCAAGGTGTGCTCGGAGCGCGACGCCACAGCCGCAGATGCGATGGTCGATCACCTCGACAGTTGGTCGCAGGTGAACGTTACGTTCACCAAGTATGGGCACTGCGATGATGGCGAGATCGCCGAGGGCAACTCCGAGGGCATTGCTCGGCTGTTGGTCGATCACTGGGAAACGCTGCCTCAGCTCGGCGTGCTGATTCGACGCAATCCACGGCTGAAGGCATTCGTTCTCCGTCACATCGACTCGACGCTCGATACGGTCGACCTCACCAAGATTTCCTCGCTGGCCACCTCATCTTGCCCGCCTGGTATGGGCGCGCTGTGTCATGACTTGGGGACTGTCGCATCAAAGGCAGGCCACTAACGATCCCGAAGCTCACTCCCCGACTCCCGAAATCGTCAAAAAGTAAAATGTTGACATTTCACAATCCGACTCCTAGACTTCGCTTCCATGGACACCGATCACACCTCCACCCCCGTTTCCCTGGCTGACTTCCGGGCGAACACGCTGACCAATGTCGTTCAGCGCGAGATTGAGCGCATGATTTTGAGCGGCGAGCTGAAGCCGGGCGAGCGCCTAAACGAAAAGGCGGTCGCGGATAAGCTCTCCGTGAGCCGTGGCCCGGTGCGGGAAGCGTGCCGAGCGCTGGCCGAGCTGGGTCTCGTCTACCAGATCCCTCAGCGCGGCGTCTTTATTCAGGAAGTCACACGCGACGACGCAATCGAGGTCTACGACCTCCGGGCGGGTTTAACCGCACTGGCGTCCTCGCTACTCGCCCCGATCCTGACGCCCGAGATGGCCCAGCAACTCGACAGCTACGTAGACCAGATGCAAGACGCCGCCGAAAAAGGCGACTTTTCCCGCTTCGATCCGCTGAACCTCGAGTTCCACGATTACATCGTGCGTTCAACGGGCAACTCCCGGTTGATCAAGCTCTATCGCGGCTTCGTCAAAGAGTTTCATCTGTTCCGCGTCCACGGCATGGTGCAGCGTGGCGCGCTGCTCGAGTCGAACGAGGAGCATCGGCAGATCGTGAGCGCGTTGAAGTCGCACGATTCCCGCCTCGGTTACGAGAACAGTTTCACCCACGTGTCGAAGGGCAAGGAGCGGATGCTCATCGCATTGGACAACATGGCGAAAGCAGGCTCACGCGACGCAGGCGACAAAATAGCCTGATTGAAGACCGCGGCGCGCCGGCCGGTCTCGAAAGGCGCAACGCGGCTTCGCGGTGCGAATGATTTCGTTAGTACTACTGATTAATTTGAATTGATTCGATTTCGTTTGGCTCGCCGACGTGACGAGCGTGCAGGCTGGATCCCCAATCAAAACATCGTACTAGACCGCTATGCTCGAACTATCGCTGGCTTGCCAGAACACGGACCGCACCCGAGCGTTGCTCGAGAACCGGGTCACCATCGACGGAGTGAAAATCCACTTCGTGACCGGTCCCGCCGAAGAATTGTTTCAGCGTGCGTTTCGACATGCGGAGTTCGATATCTCCGAGTTGTCGCTGGGCACGCATTTGCTGACGACGGCGCGCGCGGCAAGCCATTACATCGGCGTGCCGGTGTTCCTCTCGCGAGCGTTCCGGCACTCGGCGGTCTACATCCGCGGCGATAGAGGAATTGATTCGGCCGATGCGCTGAAGGGGCGTCGCATCGGTGTCCCGGATTTCCAGCAAACGGCCGGCATTTGGGTGCGCGGCATGCTTGCCGACGAATACGGCATCGGCAATCGCGATGTGCGATGGGTGATCGGTGGTCTCGAACAGACAGGCCGAGCCGCACGCGTTCCGTACACGCTGCCCTCCGATATCCAAGTCGAGCCGATCGCGCCCGACCAAACCTTGTCCCGTCTGCTCGATGCCGGCGAGATCGATGCGGTGATCGCCCCTAAGCCGCCGTCGTGTTTCGGGCGAAACGAACACGTGCGTCGGCTGTTCCCCGTGCCTCGCGAAGTCGAGCAAACCTGGTTTCGCAAGACGGGAATCTTTCCGCCGATGCACACGCTGGGCATCCGCCGCTCCCTCGTCGAAAAGCATCCGTGGCTTCCGGTCAATGTGTACGCCGCGTTCAAGAAGGCGCGCGATCTCGCGCTGACCGAGCTGCAAATGACCGACACCTTGCGCGTCATGCATCCGTGGATCACCGAGGAGCTTGACCAGGTGAGGGCACTGATGGGGCATGACTTCTGGCGTTACGGCGTGAAAGAGTGCCGCGACGAACTCGATACGTTGCAGCGCTACGCGCTGAGCGACGGTTTGATCGAGCGGCCCGTACCGATCGATGACCTATTTGCACCGAGCACTTCCGAGGCCTTTAATTTTTAGTCGAGCGGACCTTCAACAACAACGGCGATTTCTTTAACCGGCAACACCTTACTTCTGATGGAGAGTCACATGTCGCGCATTGTTCACCTTGCTGTCAAAGTCGATGACCTCGAGGCAGCCACCCTTTTTTACACTGAGGTATTCGGCTTCAAGGAGGTGAAGACCGGCCGTAACCGCGAGCACATTTCGCGTCACATGACGGACGGCCACATCGACTTCACCCTCATGAAGTACGACAGCGAAGATTCCCACGAAGCGCAGTTGGCCGGTCCCGGTCCGAGGCTGCATCACTGGGGCGTGACGGTGGACGATCAAGAGACCGCCGCGGAAAAGATTCGCCAGTACGGCGGCGAGATCCTTTCGGCGAAGGGCGAAGGCGCGCTGAAGTTCCGCGCACCGGACGGCACGATCGCCGAAGTCGTAAAGCCGGGGCGCTATAACGAGCAGTGACCGCGTGAGGTGGTTCGCCCCGAATCGATCGTCAGGCAAGGCCATCCTCGCGATGGCGTTGCCGGCGTCGAATGCTGGAGGAGACATGAAGAGCATCAACAAAGATGTATGGCTCGCGCTCGGCGTCATTGCGCTTGCCGGCGCCTACCTGATCATGGATATGCGCTTGCCCGAGGTTCGCTTGAGCGATCCGTTGGGCCCCAAGGTCTTTCCCGCGTTGGTGGGCATCGGTCTCATCGTGTCGGCGCTGTTGTTGCTGCGGGAGACCGCGGCCAACCGCCACGAACGCTCGCCACGCGTTGCCGAACCACCGGCCGCAAAATCATCCGATGCGCCCGCCGTCCCGGACTATTCTCAAACCGAGCAAAACGAACAAGCCGAGCAATCGAAGCACCACGCGTTCGTTCTCGTCGGCATGCTGGTATGGACTGGCGCCTACTACGCGTGCTTTGAGCGCCTCGGCTACCTGGTCTCGACCACGGGATTCCTGTTCGGTCTACTCGCCTATTTCAACCGCAAACGCCTCAAAACGAATCTTGCGATCGCGCTGGGCGTGACGGTCGTTCTTGATCTGCTGTTTGCTCAGCTTCTCGGTGTTCCGATGCCGACGGGTCTTCTTCCTTTTTGAGGTAGGCGGGACATGAATAGCTTGGATGGAATCGTGCATGGGCTAGCGATCGCCGCTACGCCAACGCACTTGCTCTATACGCTGATCGGCGTGTTCATCGGCACGTTGATCAGCCACTTGCCGGGCATCGGCCCCTCGGCGGGTATCGCCTTGCTGATTCCGGTCACGTTCGGCATGGATCCGACCACGGCCTTGATGATGCTGACCGGTATCTACTACGGGTGCATGTATGGCGGCGCGGTCACGGCGATTCTGCTCAACACGCCGGGCGACGCGGCAGCGGTGATGACGGTATTGGATGGCTATCCGTTAGCAAGGAAGGGCAGAGCGGCGGCTACGCTGGCGATCGCCGCGGTCAGTTCGTTCATCGCCGGCATGATCGGCGTGACGGCACTCTCGTTCGTCGCGGCACCGCTCGCGGCCTTCGCGCTGCATTTCGGGCCGGCCGAATACTTCGCGCTGATCTGCTTCGCGCTCTCCACGGTGAGTGCGCTGACCGGCAAGTCGCTGGCGAAAGGGATGTTGGCGGTATTCCTCGGGCTCGGGTTGGCCACGGTCGGCATCGACCTGCAAAGCGGGGTGGCGCGTTTCACGCTCGGCTTCGTCCAGTTGCAGGATCGGGTGAATTTTCTGGTGGTGGTCGTGGGGCTGTTCGCCATCGCGGAGGTGAGCCGAATGGTGGAGGGCGCGCTCGGCGGCACGCTGCATACGGTGAAGGTGGACGGCAAGCTTTGGTTCACGCGCGCCGAATGGCGGCGCGCACGGCCGGCGATCTTTCGCGGCTCGTTCGTCGGATTTCTCTGCGGTGCCGCCCCCGGGCTCGGCGGCACGCTTTCCGCGATGCTCTCTTACGTGCTCGAGAAGAAGCTGTCGAAGCACCCCGAGGAATTCGGGCATGGCGCGATCGAAGGCGTCGCCGCGCCGGAAGCAGCGACCAATGCCGACACCTGTGGGGCATTCGTGCATCTGCTGGCGCTCGGCGTGCCCGGTTCGGGCGCGACGGCGGTCATCATGGGCGCGTTCATCATGTATGGCATGCAACCGGGCCCGATGCTCTTTCATACGCAGCCCGATCTGGTCTGGGGCCTCATTGCGAGCATGTATATCGGCAACATCATGCTGCTCGTGCTGAACCTTCCCCTCGTCGGCATCCTGTCGCGCATCCTCTATATCCCGCCGCGCGTGCTGTTGTGCGTGATTCTCGTGATTGCGTCGACGGGCGTGTATTCGTTCAACAACGACACGTTCGATCTGTTCCTCGCGCTCTTTTTCGGCGTGGTGGGCTATGTGTTTCGCAAGTTCGACATTCCCAAGGCGCCGCTGTTGTTCGGGTTGATTCTCGGTCACACGCTCGAACAATCGTTTCGCCAGGCGCTGACGATTTCGAACGGCGATCCGACGACGTTCCTGCGCAGCCCGATCGCCGCGACCTTGCTCGGGTGTGCTGCGGTGAGCATTGCGGCGTCGCTCTGGAGCCGACGCAAGGAGATGGTCGCGCTGTCGAACGAGCTGCGCGATCGGGTTCCCGATCATCAGTTGGCGGACGAGCCGCGTTGAGCGTGGCGGTTTCGGACAAGGCGAATCGACATGGACACGGCATTGGAAGCGGGCGCGGCAAAAGTATCGCTACGAGACATCGTTTCGGTGTTTGCGCGCGTGGGCTTGACCAGTTTCGGCGGCGGGTTGTCGGCATGGATCTACCGGGAGGCCGTCACCGAGCGAGGCTGGCTCAGCAACGACGAATTTCTCGGTGCGCTGACGCTCGGGCAGATCGTGCCCGGCTCGAACGTGGTCAACCTGTCGATCTACATCGGCTACCGGCTGCGCGGCGCCCTCGGCAGTGTCTTGGCCGCCGCTTCGCTGCTCTTGCCGCCGATGGTTGTCATTGTCGTCTTCGCATTGATGTATCGCGAACTCAGTGAACTCGTCTGGCTGCACCGGTTTCTTGAAGGCGTCGCGGCTGCGGCCGTCGGTATGACGGCGTCGGTGGGCGTTCGGAGCGCCAAGAAGATTCTTTCCCGGCAGCGCGTGATGCTCGTGCCGATCGTCGCGGTATTGATTGCGATCGGGATCCTGCGTTGGCCGCTGGTGCCCGTTGCGCTCGTCGTTGGCGCGGCCGGTTTGACGCTCGCGTACGGAGGTGAACGTCGTGCGCGATAACGTCTACTTGCAGCTCGTTGCCGTGTTCGCGCCGCTCTCGTTGCTATCGATCGGCGGCGGACAGAGCATCGTCGCGGACATCAACATGCAGGCGGTCACGTTGCATCACTGGGTGACGCAGACGGATTTCGTCGAACTCTTTGCTCTGTCGCGCGCAGCACCGGGGCCCGGCGCGCTGCTGACGACGCTCATTGGATTGAGAGCCGCGGGGGTGATCGGTGCCATCGTCGCTTCGGTGGCTTTGTTCGTGCCGTCGTCCATCTTGGCCTACGCCGCCACGGCGGCCTGGACGCGACACGATCGGCATCCGTGGCACGGCGTGATCGAACGCGGCCTTGCGCCCGTCGCAACGGGGCTCATGCTCGCGAGCGCGTTGACGGTGCTGCGGGCCTCGCCGTCGACATGGATTTCATCCGGACTCGCCGGAATCGCATTGCTGGTTTTCTTAACGAAGCCACGGTGTCATGCGCTCATCGTCCTGTTCGGCGCTGGTTTGCTCAACGTGGTCATCGGGTATTGGTAAGGCGGCCTGCGCCGCGAATGATGGATTCATTTGGAGGAGACAACTCATGGCAGGGAAGAAGCTAACGTACCGCGCGATCGTGGCGACATGCATTGCGCTATTGGGAGGGCAAGTCACCGTTGCGCGCGCGGCGGACAGTTGGGCGCCGCGTCGGCCCGTCGAGATCGTCGTCCCGAGCGCACCCGGCGGCGGCCTTGATCTCGTGGGCCGGACATTACAAAGCGTCATCCAGCAGGAGCACCTTGCCAGCAAACCGATCACGGTGGCGAACCGTCCCGGCGGCGGGGGAACGGTGGGGCTGGCCTACATCAACTCCCATCCGGGCGATGGCGATTACGTAAGCGTGCAGGCGCTGCCGTTGATTACCAATCGAATCACCGGACAAAGCACGATCGGTCTCGACGACGTGACGCCGCTCGCGGTGCTCGTCACCGAACAAGTCGTGTTCTCCGCGCCCGAGGATTCGCCGGTGAAGACCGGCCAGGATTTGCTGCAAATGCTGAAGAAGAATCCGGCGTCGGTCAGCTTCGCGGTTTCGAGTTCGCCGGGCGGTCAGAGTCACGACGCGGCGGCGCTCGTCGTCAAGGCTGCCGGCGCGAATCCGACGAAGCTGAAGATGGTGTTCTTCGATTCGGGCGGCGAAGCGGTGACGTCGCTGATGGGTGGGCACGTCACGGTGGCGGCGACCCCCGCGGGCGTTGTACTGGGGCCGAGCCAAGCGAAGCGCATTCGCCTCATTGCCATCTCGGGCGGTAAGCGCGAACAGGGCGCGCTTGCGAACGTGCCGACGTGGAAGGAGCAGGGCGTCGATGTCGATTTCACGACATGGCGCGTGCTGGTGGGGCCGAAGGGCATGACGCCCGCCCAGATCGCCTGGTGGGACAACGTTTTGCAAAAAGCGACGTCGTCTCCCCAGTGGGCCGCGGCGGTCAAACGCAACTTGTGGACCGCCGACTATCAGGACAGCAAGGAAACGAGAACCTTTCTGCAAAACGAGCGGGGGCGCTTGACGCCTTTGCTGGGCGAACTCGGTCTTGCGAAGAACTAGACGTCGGTCGATGTAGCTCGAGGTGGTGGGGTGGGAAGCACGTAAGGCACAACAAGAAGGAGGCCTCGCTCACGGAGTGGGAAGGGGCCGATAGGTTGATTCGACGCTAGCCTCTCAATTTATTAGTAGTACTAACAAAAAGCACAGATACAAATCGCGCCAAGGATGAGATCAATGAAAACGATAGGAGACACCATGCAGCCTCTCTTCAAAACAGCGTGCCTGGCCATTGCGGCAGCATGCGTCATCGCCGGACCGATACAGGCGAACGCAAGCACGAACCCGGATACGGATGCGACCGCGTCGACGCACTACAAGCTCGTCAAAACCATCGATCTGCCCGGGAAGGGCGGTCACGGCGACTGGGTGGTGTTCGATCCGGCCACTCACGAAATCTGGGTTGTGCAATCGCCTGACCATGCCGTCGTGGTGCTCGATGCGGATACGCTCGCGGTCAAAGCGACGATCCTGGGCATCCAAGACGGAAACGGTATCGCGCTGAACGACAAGTTCGCATTCGTGGCGGACGCCAAGGCCAACAAGCTCGTCGTGATCGACAAGCGAACGTTCAAGCAAGTCGCTGCTGTCGATACCGCGGGCAAGGCCCCGGACGGCGTGGCGCTCGATACGAAGAACTCGCGCGTGTACGTGGCCAACGACGACAGCGACACCGAGAGCGTCTTCATGGACCAGCCGCCGTTCACACGAGTGGGGACCATCGCGCTGACGCCGCAACCGGCCAAGCACGGCCCCGACGTCAATCTCTATGAGCCCTCGCTCGGGCGCATTTACCAGCCGGTGGACAATGTCGTCGATGTGATCGACCCAGCCGCGCAGAAGGTGGTCGCGGTGTGGAAGTTTCACCTCAAGAAGGATGCCAAGCCGATGGTCTACGACAGCCAAGGCAAGCATCTGATCATCGGCAGCCGCGACGAGAAGGTCCTGATCGTCGACCCCGACGGCAAGCTCGTCGCGACCGTTCCCTTCGAAGGCGGCAACATCGACCAGACTGCGATCGATGTCGGCGCGCGGCGGATTTTCCTGGGTGACAAGTCGGGTGAAGTGGATGTCATCGATCTCGACACGCATCAGGTTGTCGACCATCTGCATACCGAAAAGAACGTCCATACCCTGGCCGTCGACCCACGCACGCATCGAATCTTCGTCTACCTGAACGAGAGCAACAAGGTAGACGTGTTCGAACCGGTCTGACGCATTTCCATGTTGTTCCCGAATTCGAATCGTCCGAATCATATATTTAGGAATACTAAGGAATAGGAGATGTTATGGAGACGCCAATCAAATTCCGATCTATTGCTGTCGTGCTCGCCACGCTGCCTTTGGCATCGCTCGCTCAAGCGCAAAACAGCGTGACGCTGTACGGCGAGCTCGACGATGGGATTGCCTACTACAACAATGTCGGACAGCATTCGCTGGTGGAAATGCAGGGTGCTGACCTGACGGCCAACAAGTGGGGGCTCAAGGGTAATGAGGATCTGGGCGGTGGAAACAAGGCGATCTTCACCTTGGAAAATGGATTCAACATCAACAACGGGAAGCTGAGCCAAGGCGGGCGGGAGTTCGGGAAGAAGGCCTTCGTCGGTCTCGCTAATTCCCGGCTCGGGACAATCACGCTCGGGCGGCAACTCGATTCGACGGTGGACCTCGTTCAGCCGCTGACCGCCGACGTCTACGGTCCGGCGTTCACGACGCCGGGGGATGCCGACAACAACGACAACAGCTTCCGGCTGCAGAACGCGGTCAAGTACGAGAGTCCGCTCTTGGCCGGCTTTCAATTCGAGGTGATGTACGGGCTTGGGGGCGTGGCCGGCAGCCTCGCATCGCAGAGTTCTTCTTCCGCGGCGTTGAGCTATAAGCAAGGAGGATTCAGCGTGGCGGCCGGATATGTGTTCGCTCGAAACGATGGCCCAGGCGGGGCGTCCACCGCCGACGAAACACAAAATAGCGCCGTGACGCCGTTATACGGGAGCACGGCTTTCGTCGGATCGCGGATGATCGTTCACGCCGCGGCTCAGTACGAACGTGGCGGCCTCACGGCTAATATCCGCTACAGCAATGCGCAGTGGAAGCCGTATGGGACTTACGCCGCTTTCAATCGAACCGAAACGTTCAATACAGCCGCGGCTTCACTCGGCTATTTCATTACGCCAGCCACTGAGGTCAACGTCGGCTACACGTTCACGAAATCGAGCGGGGCATCCTCGGCGACCTACAACAACGTCGCCGCGGGGTTCCAATACCTCCTGTCCAAGCGCACCACGCTCTATACGGTCGCTGCCTACTCGCATGCAAGTGGAACGACCTTCAGCCAAGATGGAGAGAGCATCGTGCCGGCCGGAGGCACCGTAGGCGACTTGGCGTCCAGTTCGAGCACGCCTAGCCAGGTTGTGTTGATTTTTGGTGTGACGACGAAATTCTAAGATGCTGTAAAAACTTTCTCGTGTGCTCGATCCGCCGATGCGGACGGGCCGCAGCCGCTTATCCGCGAAGCACGGGTGCGCTCCTTGCTTCTCGCCTTGCGTTTCCCTGAACGAACGCTCTTCAACAGGCGGTTCATTAACACGCATGTCTGCGCATCGCGATACCGGGAGTGACACCCGCAGCGTCGTGCGGACGCTGTCTCACTCCTGGGCCACCGGCAGTGGCCCTGGCCTGGCGAACGCGCAGTGGCTAGCCGTCAGCTAATTTTGCCTACGTGGGCGCGGTGTCGGTCGCCGATACACGATGGCCCTTCGTCGCGTTCCGATCGTGCAGTTGAGCGTCAAACCGCCCGTCGTCGGCGAACTGCGCGCGCTGGGCGCTGCGCGTAGCTAGCTAGCTGGGTGGCGGCGATGGGCATGAGCCTCGTAGTGGGAGCGTGGTTCGCGTCTAAGGTGCTTTTGTGAGGTTGGTGTGGTTTGTTACTCGGACATCGTCTGATTTTTTGGGGGGACTGAACTGCGGGGGAGCGTTGATGGCAAGCTGGCCTACTGCGTCGTGTTGTGGTGATCGAACACGGCGTACCGGTCGGCGTGGGCCTTTCAACTGCGCGCGTGTGATCCATTTAGGAATAATGGGGGTCCTGTGAAGGCCTTTCGCAGCAAGCGTCTCGATGATGTACTCAAGGATCCGAAGGCCTCTGAGCAGCTTCGGCTATTTCTAGCTTCGGCGTCGCTCATCCAACCGAGCAGCGTCGAAATCACGGTGAAGGACTCAAACGGAAACACGGTCTGTTATCTGCCGAGGCTCGTCCGTGTAGGCGGATGGAACGCATGAACGTAGCATTTCCAGCTCTATTCCTCTTCCTCGTTGCCCTGCCTGGTTTCCTCTTCCGCCAGTTCTTCCAGCGCAACGAGGTGCGCACGGCAAATCACGCGCCGTTTGGCGCAGTCGCGCTCAAAGCGCTTCTTTGCGCGGCGTTGTTCAATGCACTCGTCGCGAGCGCGGTATGCCTGGCGGGTTATGAGATCAAACTTCGCGATGTCATTCATCTGCTCGTCGGCGGTGCCGCGCCGCTCAACCATATTGAGGACAGGCTGATCTGGCTAGATCTTCATCCGGTTACCGGTCTTGGCTATTTCGCCCTCACCAATGGTTTGGCGCTCGTTTCAGCACTTCTTCTCCGATGGTTGGTCCGGCGCTGGGAACTTGATCGAGTGGGAAGCCCATTTGCGCGCGCCGCGCGAGGCGATGCGCCCTGGTACTACTTGTTTGCTGGGCTCGACCAGCCAAAGAATCAAGCTGCCGATGGCGCGACGGTGGCGGCCGTAGTCGAATATAAGGAGGGTTCCTATCTCTACACCGGTCTGCTCGACGGTTACGAGGTCAACGAGCAAGGGCAATTGGATCGTCTTCTGTTGCTGAAGGCTCAACGTCGAAGATTTGAGCACGATCGGGAGTACGACGCGGCTGCCCAAATGTACCAGGACGATAAGACACGCTTCTATCCAATTGGGGGCGATGTCTTCGTGCTCAGGTACGACGATGTGAAAACGCTCAACGTTACTTATCTATCGCTGCATAAGAAACGACAATTTGGCGGGCAGACGCCGGTTCAAGTTGATCTCGGTCTCAGCACGATCATGCATCGGACGGGAGGCAGGAACGAGACATCCAAGCATATATCGGCGCGTCAACGCACGGATTTTCCACGTCTTGTAAACGCTGACTGAGCTCGCTCCAGCGGAGAACCGCTTCGGCATTAAGTTGAACATGACCATCAATTCGCATATGCTCGCCGGCGTGCCTCCATGACGCCAATTGTGAAGAGGCGCTCAAACTGATTGCGGATATCGTTAATCCAACCGTAAGAATATGAACCGCCAATTCGCCCCGCTACTCGTTGCTCTCGCGACGACGTTACTCACCGCCACCGCCCAAGCCGCCGGCACTGCCCACTCTCTGGACCAGGCCGCCTCGAAACTCAAAACCCCTGAGGCCCGCGCAGCTTTCAACCAGGACATGGGCAACACGCCCGAGCCTGACGGCTTCGGCACGCACTTGCCGGCAGGTTTCACAAAGCAAGCCGTCATCGCCCAAGTCGCTCCGGGGCAAGACGCCGCCCGTGCCGTCCTAGTCGGTGTCAAACCGTGGCCGCAACGCGCTAACGCGTACGTCGCGATTGTCTGCGTCGCCACGACCGACAAGATCGCCAAGGAAGAAACGGAATTCCGACCGGCTCAACAATGTGACGGTGTCGACTCGACTAGCGACAACCCAACTGCCTCACAAGATCTCGTCTGGCTAGGCGTATTCGAGCGCGGTACGGACGGCGCGCCGAAATTGATCGCTCGCACCGAGCAGCCCCTCGATCACGGGGTCGACTGGGACGCAACGAACCTCCAAGCCCCGGACAACCTCCCTGCGGACTCAGGCAAAGGCGGGTCACTCCCCGAGCAATGGTTGCGTTTCGATCTTGCGCCCTATCAGTTGCGCGCGGGTGACTACGCTTTCGGTGTTCGCGCCGGCTGGTCTGTCTCGTACTCCGGCGGTGGCGGCGACTTCGAAGCGCTCTACCTGTACCGAATCGACGGCGCCGCGATCCGCTTGGTTTTCGCTCAGCCGATGATGTACTACCGCAATATCGCCGGCGATTGGCACAAGGACGGCACGCGCGACCATGACATCGAGGACGGCAGCAATACGCTGTCGGTCCTGCCCACCGCTACGAATGGTTTCCGCGATTGGCAACTGCGTCAGCATGGTGGCAAGTGGCGTAAAACGTTTCAGTGGTCCGCTCAAGACGGCGCGTACGTTTCACGCTAAAAGCCGTGTCGGCGCGTGATGATCTCGCGCGCCGGTCCAAACAAATATCTGTACATCAAGGCGCGAAATGTCCACGTCTCGTAGTTGGTGGCTAGGCTCTCCCCAGCAGGAACTCGCAGCGGGTCGGCGCGTGTTTCTCTAGCGCGCCGGCCCATCCTGGTTTCTACTTCGTCCAAAGCACCGCGTGGAACGCCCCAGTCGCGTTAAGCGCGTCTCCCACCACCTGCCCGTTATCGCTGATCCCGAGTGCCTCGCTAAAATCCCCACCGGGAAGCGTACCGAGATCATTCATCACACCGCCCGAATACAAGAAGGCGTGTTCAACCGCCCCTGCATCGTCCGACACGCCGACGATATCCCCTCTTGAATTAATCGCATTCGCGACGCTGTAAGTCCCTCCAGGCAGCGTCCCAAGATCGATCATCTGCCCGTTCTGATACAGAAACGCGTGCTGGGCCCCGCTAGCGTTATCCGCATACCCAACGATCTGTCCGTTGTTATTCGTCGCCGTTGCCTGGCTGAACGTCCCGCCGGGAAGCGTGCCCAAATCGGTCATCACACCGTTCTGATCTGAAAACGCGTGCGTGGTGAACGGCGGCCCGGTCACGATGCTCGAGAAGCCCACCACTTGCCCGCGATTGTTGATCCCCATCGCCTGGCTGGTGTCGCCGCCAGGCAGCGTGCCGAGATCGTTCATCACTCCGTTGTCGAACAGAAAGCCGTGCGGATTCCCATCCGCGGCGTAACCGTAGCCTACGATCTGGCCGCGATTATTGATCCCTGTCGCTTCGCTGCTGAGGTTGCCCGAAAGCGAGCCGAGGTCGGTCATTGTGCCCTTGTCATAGATGAAAGCGCGGTCTGCTCCGGTGTTGCCATGGATTGTCGAAAGTCCAACGATTTGGCCGCGCTCGTTGATCGCCATCGCCTGACTATCGTTGCCTCCAGGCAGCGCGCCGAGATCGGTCATCGCGCCCTTGTCGTACAGGAACGCGTGAAACAACCTGTGCGGAGGGCTGAACGGGATGATCCCGCTTGCAGGGGCGAGGGCGGAGAAGTTCGAATACCCGACTACCTGTCCGCGGCTATTGATGCCGGTAGCGTAGCTATTGAGCCCGCCGGGCAGCGTCCCGAGATCATTGATCGTCAGATTTTGCGCGATGGCCGATTGTGACGCGGCGGCGGCCAACACGCCGAAAACGGAAAGCGCGCGGGCAATGTAGTGCCTTGCGGATTGGCGAGGTGGCGTTTTCGTAGCGGAAGTAATCGAAGTCGTGGAAGTATCGGAGAGGCCATTTCCGATTGCAGCAAACAAGTCGAAGCGAACCGCAAGGCGTGAGCGAGCAGTCATTTGTTAGCTCCTTGATCGTGAGGCTCTGGGGTAACCCGTCTTCAGGCGCCTTCGCGGCGATCTGCTCCACGAGCGATTTTCGAGTACGACTCAGGGGCTGTTGACTTCCCAGCGAGTACGGCTTGACGGGGCTCAAACCGGAGCGGCTAATGCGAGCAACATGCCAAGTCCGGTGGCGATTGGGGGAGTGGAACGCCGCAGGTCAGCGGAGGCTGTATTTCCCGGCGGAATGCATAGGTTTTGTTGCAGGGGAGAAAACTTTTCGTGAGATAACAGGCATGGTGGAAGCCTCGCTCCACCCGAGGGAACAAGCAGGGGCTTCAAGAAGCGGCATTTGAACGAAGCGCCGTACTTAGCGTAATCGCCACACCGTTCGCCGCTCAAGAATATGTTTCAGTTATGAAACGCGGGAAGGTGCGAGCACGACCGCAATCCCCCCACTCGCCTTAAAATCTCCCCATCGCCCCCCGAACGCGGACTTCTCCATGCGCATCCTGGTCATCGAAGACGAGTCCAAAACCGCCGCCTACGTCAAGAAGGGGCTGGAAGAGTCGGGCTATAGCGTCGACGTGGCGAACGACGGCGCCGACGGCCTGATCCTCGCGCAGGAGGAGCATTACGACGTCATCGTCCTCGACGTCATGCTGCCGACGATGGACGGCTGGGCCATCGTCAAGACGCTGCGCGCCACCCGCACCACACCGGTGCTGTTCCTCACGGCCCGCGACGACGTTGCCGATCGCGTCCATGGTCTGGAACTCGGCGCCGATGACTATCTCGTCAAGCCGTTCGCCTTCGTCGAATTGCTCGCCCGCGTGCGCACGCTCGCGCGTCGCGGTCCGCCCCGCGAAAGCGAAATGCTGAAGGTCGGCGATCTAGAAATCGACGTCATGCGGCGCCGCGTGCGCCGAGGCTCCACGCGCATCGATCTGACGCCGCGCGAATTCGCGCTGCTGCAACTGCTCGTGCGCCGCCAGGGCGAGGTACTGAGCCGCACGCAGATCGCCTCCTATGTCTGGGATATGAATTTCGACAGCGACACGAACGTGGTCGAGGTTGCGATCCGTCGCCTGCGCGCCAAAATCGACGACGATTTTCCGGTCAAGCTGATCCAGACGGTGCGCGGCGTCGGCTACGTCATCGCGGCCAACGAGGCCGAGGCCGATTGATGGCATCGCGTTCGCTGACCGCCACGCTCGCACTGGCCTTCGCCGGCACGACGCTGGCCGTGTTCGCGCTAGTGGGCAGCGTGCTGTACTTCGCGCTCGATCGTCAGGTCAAGCAATCCGACGATCTCGACATCGTCCTCATCGCGCGCCATACGCGGCGGCTCGCGCAGGAACTCGCCTCGATCGACGACCTCCGCCGTCACGCCGACCGTCTGACAAGTCAGGTGCTCGGCATCTCCGCGCTGTCGATGGAGGTGCGCGATACCGGCCAGCAAGTCCTCGTCGATCACGATCCCGATGACATCGAGGATCCCGGCGCACCGTTGCCCGTGCTGTCACAGCGCATCGGCGCCACGCAGCGGATCGTGCAAAGCGACATCGCCGAATGGCACACGTCGCGTAACGTGCCGGTACGCGGCCTGGCCACCGATGCCGTGCTCCGCGACGGCACATCCGTCACGCTGATCATCGCGCGGAACATGACCGACCGCCTGCATTTGCTCGATTACTACCGCGAACGCTTGTACGTGACCGGCCTGGCCGGCGTGCTGCTCGCGTTCCTGATGAGTTGGCTGCTGGTGCGCGAATCGCTGCGGCCGTTGCGGGAGATTGCGCAAAAGGCGGGCGCGGTGACCGTCGACCGGCTCGGCGCCCCCATCGAAGCGGACAACGTGCCGAGCGAACTCACCGCGCTCGTCGCCTCGCTGAATCGAATGCTCGATCGGCTGCACGGCGGCTTTCAGCGCCTGTCGCAATACACCGCCGATCTTGCCCACGACATGCGCACGCCGCTGAGCAATCTGCGCGGCGCGACGGAGGTCGTGCTCTCGCGTCCTCGGTCCCCTGATGAATATCAGGCTGCGCTGGCCTCGAACCTCGAGGAGTGCGACCGCATCTCGCGCATGATCGAAAGCGTGCTGTTCCTCGCGCGCGCGGAGCATCCGCAGTTCGAAACGCGGCTGCGCGATCTTGAAGCCGAGAAAGAACTCGAACTGATCGCCGACTACTTCGAGGGGCTAGCCGAAGATGCGGGCGTGCATCTGCGTACGACCGGTCACGCGCAGCTGCGCGCCGATGCCGAACTGTTTCGGCGGGCGGTCAACAATTTGCTGGCCAATGCATTGCGCTACACGCCGCGCGGCGGCGAGATCAATCTCATCGCTGAAGAATCGCCCGACTCGGTGCGTGTGACCGTCGCCAATCAGGGCACGCCGATCCCGCCCGAACTGCTCGAGCGGGTGTTCGACCGCTTTTACCGCGTCGACCCGTCGCGTAAGCGCGGAACGGAAACCGGTACGGCCGGTTCGACGGGTCTCGGCCTCGCAATCGTGCGGACCATCATGGATCTGCACGGTGGCCAGGCGCATGCCGAAAGCGATACTGTCAGCACGCGCTTCATTCTGACGTTCCCGAAGTCGTTCCCGACGTCTTCGCACTCGCCGTCGTCCCGTCCGTAAGCGACGCGCGATCCCAATCGCCGCCCAGCGCCTTCAGCAGCGCGACGCTCGCATCGATGCGGCGCGCTTGAATCTGATCGAGGGTGCGCTCGTTGCCGAGCGCGATCGTCTGCGAGGCGACCACGTCGAGATAGCTGACGGCGCCTGCTTGGTAGCGGTTCGTCGTGAGCTGCAGCGACTGCTGCGCAGTGGCGGTGGCGCGCAGCTGGGTATCGGCTTCGCTAGAAAGTGTTTGCAGCGACGACAGGTCGTCCTCGACTTGCTGAAACGCGACGAGCACCGTCTGACGATAGTCGGCGACCGTTCCGTCGTATTGGGCCGTCGCGCCTTTCAGCGTTGCGTCGCGGCGGCCGCCATCGAACAGCGTCCCCGCCAATTGCGAGCCGATCGACCAGAACAGGCTCGGTGCCGTCAGCCATGGCGAGAAGAAGGTGCTTTCGAGGCCGGCTGTCGCCGACAGCGTCAGATTCGGATAGAACGCTGCGCGCGCTTCGCCGATCTTCGCGTTGGCAGCCGCCACGCGCCGCTCGGCCGCGGCAATGTCCGGGCGGCGTTCGAGCAATTGCGAAGGCACGCCGACTGGAATTTGCGGCAATGCAACGGCTGTCGTGGCGGAAGGCAGCGAGAACGACGACGCCGGCACACCAATCAGCGTGGCGATCGCGTGCTGCAGCTTCGCGCGCTCGACGTTAAGGTCGGTGTCCTGCGTGCGCGTGCTGTCGAGCTGCGTCTGCGCTTGGGCAACCGCCGATGCATCGATTGCGCCGTCGGCGAGCTGCTGTTGCACGATCTTGAGCGATGCGGCGTAGGCGGCGACGGTGTCGTCGAGCAGCTTCTTCTGGATGTCGAGCGCGCGCAGATCGAAGTAGTCGGTCGCCAAATCGCTCGCCGTCGACAGCCGCACGGATTGCAGGTCTGCCTCGCTGGCCTGCGCGGTGTCGCGCGCGTCGACGGTCGCATCCTTGACGCGGCCGAACAGATCCGGCTCCCAGCTTGCGGCAACACCCGCGGAATAGTCTGGCACGGTCTGTCCGGCCAGCGAGTGCCCGAGTACGTTCTGCGACAAGCGTGTGCGCGATTGCGCGAGGCCGGCCGTCACCGTGGGGGTGTAGCCGGCGCTCTGGTAGTCGACCATCGCGCGCGCCGCTTGTAGCTGCGCGACGGCTTTTTTAACCGACTGGTTCGACACGTCGATGCGCGCTTCAAGGCGATTCAGTGCTGGATCGTTGAACAGCGTCCACCACGGGCCCCGTGGGTTGGTGTCGGCGGGCGAGGCGACCGACCAGCCCGCCGACGCTTGCGGCACGGTCGCATAGTGATCGGGCACGGCCATCGACGGCTTTGTATAGGGCGGCAGCGTCGAGCATGCGGTTAGGACGCATGCGAGTCCGATGACGGATACACGGGTGAGCTTCATACCATCTCCTTCGATCTGCGATCAGCCTTGCTTGCCCGCCGGGGCCGGGGCCGGGGCGGGGGCCTGAGCCTGAGCCGACGCGGGCGCCGGCGTAGCAGCGACACGCACCGCTTCGCCGTCGACGATCGCGTCCCCTGGGTTGTCGATGACGCGTTCGCCGCCGCTCACCCCGGTTGCGATTTCGACGAACGTTCCGAAATCGCGGCCGATCGTGACGCGTCCGAGCCGCACCTTGTTGTCGCTGCCGACCATCGCCACAGTCACGCCGTCCGGTCGGAACAACAGCGCACTCACGGGCAACTCGAGTTCAGGATGCGTCGTTTGCAGCGCAAGATGCACCTGCGCGTAGGCACCCGGCATCAGCGCGTTGTCGCCGTTGTCGACGTCGATTTCAACGCGCAACGTGCGGCTGACGGGGTCGATCGCGCCCGCGCTGCGCGCCACCGTGGCTGAAAACTGGCGCCCCGGGTATTGCTGTGTCGTCAGATAAACCTGAGTGCCCGGCGTGACATAGGCCGCATCGTCCTGCGGCACGTTCACAAAAATCCGCAGCTTGTCGGTCTGCTCGATATGAAAGAGTTCGCCCGGGTTGCCCGCGAGGCCCGGTGATCCACCCGCGGTGACGAGCGCGCCGACGTCGACATTGCGCGCCGTGACGACGCCGTCGAACGGCGCGGTCACCTTCTCGTACGACACGAGTTCGCTAAGCCGGGCGACATTCGCCTGGGCAGCTTCGAGGGCGGCGCGCTTCGCTTGCATGTCGCTCGTCTTCGTCTCCGCATCCTGCTGCGAGACGGATTGCGTTTGCAGCATCGTCTGCCACCGCTTTGCCGTACTCGCCGCATAGTCGTAGTTCGCTTGCGCCGCCGCTTCGTCGGCTCGCGCCTGCTTCAGTTGCGCATCGAGCTCGGGCGTTTCGATGTCGGCCAGCGTCTGGCCGGCTTTGACCTTCGCGCCGATATCCGTGTACCAATGCCGGATATAGCCGCTCGTACGCGCATAGATCGAGGCGTCGGCATAGGGCGTCACCGAGCCCGGCAGCAGCAGTTCCTGGGAGGTCGGCGCGCGGCGAGGCGCCACCACTTCGACGGTTGGTTCGCGCTGTGCGTCGACTTGCTTCGTGAGTGCCGCGCTAGCGGCAAGGCGCGGCACGATGCCGATCGCGAGCAGCGCCGCGGCGATGCAGGCCAATGCGATCGGCAACTTCAAACGGTGGCGCGACGGAGTATCGGACGTAGTCATGAGGAATCCTTGAGAGCGAGAGCTTTCGATTTATTGAGCGTGTTCGTCGGCCGCTTCAACGGTGGTCTGGTCTTTTTGATCTTCCTGGCTTCCCTGGCTTTTGCGGCGGGCGAGCCATGTGTGCACGAGGCCGAACACCACCGGCACGAACAGCAGCGTGGAGACCGTGCCGAGCGCCAGCCCGCCGATGACGGCGCGGCCGAGCGGGGCGTTCTGCTGGCCGCCGTCGCCGAGGCCGATCGCCATCGGCAGCATCCCGATCAGCATCGCGAGCGCGGTCATCAGCACCGGGCGGAAGCGGCTGAAGCCGGCTTCGAGCGCGGCGGCGAGCGGTTCGACGCCGCGGTTGAGCAACTCCCGCGCGGTGTTGATGACGAGGATGCTGTTCGCCGTCGCGATGCCGATACACAGGATCGTTCCCGTGAGCGCCGGCACGCTCAATGTCGTATGCGTGGAGAACAGCATCCATGCGATGCCGGCCAGCGAGCCGGGTAGGCCGCAGATGATGACGAGCGGATCGATCCACGACTGGAAGTTCACGACCATCAACAAGTAGACGAGGGCAATCGCGAACACGAGCCCGGCGCCGAGGCCTTCGAACGATTGGTTCATCGATTGCACCTGGCCGCGGATCACGATCGACGAGCCGGGCGGCAGTTGCGCGCGAGCCGTGTTGACGAGGCGTGTCACGTCCGATGCGACGCTGCCCAGATCGCGCCCTTGCGCGGACGCGAAGATATCGAGGACCGGCTGCACGTTGTAGTGCGAGACCACCGCCTGCTGCGAGCTGCGCGACACCGTGCCGAGCGTGCCCAGTTGGTTCTGCGGGTGATTTTGCGAATCGGCCGAGCTGCCGGTGCTGCCCGTGCCGCCGGTACCGCCCGTAGGCGGGTTCGTCGTCACCGGAATGTTCGCCAGCGTTTGCAGCGAGTGAATGTCGTACTGCGGCACGATGGTCATCAGCGGATAGCTGACGCCGTTTTTCGGATCGAGCCAAAAATTCGGCGTCGTCTGCGAACTGCCGGACAGCGAGATCAGCAGGTTTTGCGCGACGTCGTGCTGCGTGAGTCCCGCTTGCATCGCCTTGGTCCGATCGACGTTCACATCGAGGGTCGGCGCGTCGCCCGGCTGCTGGATGCGCGCGTCGACGAGGCCGCGCACGCTGCGCAACTGAGTGAGGAGATGATCGGCCACGACGCGGTTGGCGGCCAGTTGATTGCCGATGATCTGGATGTCGATCGGCGCGGGTAGCCCAAAATTCAGGATCTGACTGACGATGTCGGCGGGCAGGAACGCGAACGTGACGCCGGGAAACGACGCGTTCAGCACGTTGCGCAGCTTGGCGACGTACTCGGCGGTGGGGCGGTGGTCCGGCTTGAGCGTGATGAGGATGTCGGCATCTTCGGGCCCGATCGGCGCGGACGAATCGTAGGTCAGATTGATGCCGCTGATCGGCAAGCCGATGTTGTCGAGCACGGAGGCCTGCTCGGATTTCGGAATCACGGTGCGGATCTTTGCTTCGACTTCGTCGGTGATGCGCGCGGTTTGTTCGATGCGGGTGCCGGTCGGCGCGCGCAGATGCAGGCGGATTTCGCCGGTGTCGACAGCAGGGAAGAAGTTGCGGCCGGCGAACGGAATCAGCGCGAGCGAGGCGACGCAGAGCGTCAGATAGATCGGAATGAAGCGGCGCCGGCTGGCGATCGCACGTTGAAGCGCGGCGCGGTAGCCATTGCGCAGTGCTTCGAAACGATGTTCGAACGATGCTTGAAAGCGGATCAGCGCAGCGAAGCGTCCCCCGCTTGCGGGTTGTGTTTCCGATTGGGCGGACCGCGCGCGCATCAAGTACATGGCAAGCGTCGGAATCAGCGTGCGCGAGAAGAAGTACGACGCGCACATCGCGAACACCACGGCCTCGGCCATCGGCACGAACAGATAGCGCGCGACGCCCGAGAGCAGAAACATCGGCACGAACACGATGCAGATCGCCAGCGTCGAGACGAACGTCGGCACGGCGATTTCGCCCGAGCCGGTGAGGATCGCGTCGTGCAGCGATTCGCCGTTTTCGAGGTGATGCGTGATGTTTTCGATCGCGACGGTAGCGTCGTCGACGAGTATCCCGACCGCCAGCGCGAGGCCGCCGAGCGTCATGATGTTGATCGTCTGGCCGAGCACGGAAAGCGCGATCAGCGAGGTCAGCACGGAAAGTGGAATCGAGACCGCGATGATCAGCGTCGCACGCCAACTGCCGAGAAAGAGCAGGATCATCGCGGCCGTCAGACCGGCTGCGATCAGCGCCTCGCGCACGACGCCCGAAATCGCCGATTTCACGAACACCGATTGATCGGACAGCGGGGTGATTTTCAGCGCCTTCGGCAAGCCCGCGGCGATTTTCGGCAGCATCGACTTGACCTGCTGAATGATCGTCAGCGTCGATGCGCTGCCGGTTTTTTCGACTTGCAGCAATGCGGCGCGCTTGCCGTCGCTGCGGACGATGTTCGTCTGCGGTGCGTAGCCGTCGATCACGTGCGCGACGTCGCGGACATAAATGACCGTGCCGTTCACGGTCTTGATCGGCAGATTGTTGAGCGCCGCCACCGTGCGCGTGCTGCCGTTCATTTCGACGTTGTATTCGCGCGTGCCGATTTTGGCGGTGCCGCCGGGAAGAATCAGGTTCTGCGCGTTGATCGCGTTGACGACGTCGATCGGCGCCAGCCCCTTCGCTTGCAGCGCGCGCGGATCGATCTGAACCATGATCTGACGGACCTTGCCGCCGTAGGGCAGCGGCACGGCGGCGCCTTGCACGGATGCGAGCTGCGTGCGGATGAAGTTGTTGCCGAGGTCGTAGAGCGATTGCTCCGGCAGCGTGTCGCTCGACAGGCCGAGCTGCAGCACCGGCACCGTCGAAGCGTTGTACGTGATGATGTTCGGCGGCAAGGTGCCGGGCGGCAGCACGCGCAGGATGGACGCGGAGTTCGATGCCGCTTCCGCGATCGCGCGATTGATGTCGGCACCAGGGTGAAAGAAGATCTTGATGACCGAGACGCCGTTCAGCGATTGTGATTCGATGTGCTCGATATCGTCGACGTCGGACGTGAGCGCGCGCTCATAGGGCGACGTGATGCGGTTGGCCATGTCCTGCGCCGAAAATCCGTTGTACGTCCATACGATGCTGACGACCGGGATATTGATGTTCGGAAAGATATCCGTCGGCGTGCGCATGATCGCGACCGGCCCGAGGATGAACAGCAGGAGGGCAAGAACGATGAAGGTATAGGGGCGGCGCAGGGCGAGTCTGACGATCCACATGGCAATGTCTCGTGGGTGGCTTCATGTGGCGGGGAGTGTGGCCGGCGGGTATTTACCTGCTTCTGACCGTCGGATTACAAGTCTGCTATCTGGCGCCAAGGGGCGGGCACAGCAGGGCGGGGAAAGATAACGAACTTGTAATGAACGGGTCAGCTTTGGGACAGAGGTGCTTTTCGATAATGAACGCAACTCTTCATCGAAACCGATGGAGAGGTTCAAGGCCTCGTTCATGGTGAATGCGGCCGAAACGCTCTCGAAGGGAAACCATCATGAAAGCACTGATCAAGGCCGTCCTGATTGCTTGCACGCTGAGTGCGCCTGTGTTTGCGTTCGCGCAAGCGACCAATGCGCCGCTGACGCGCGCTCAGGTTCGTGCGGATCTGATCCGCGTGGAACAGGCCGGCTATCATCCCGATGCTAGCGACCCGAACTATCCCGACGATATTCAGGCGGCCGAAGCGAAGATCGCGGCGCAGGGGCAAGCGGCTGAGATGAATGCGGTGGGCGGCGTGCCGATGGCGAGCGCCTCGCAGGCCGGCTCGCCGGTAGCGTTGAGCGATACGCAGTCGCTCTTTGCGCATCCGTAAGCGTGCTGTGCAGGGTGCACGGGGCGGCGGATCGCGGTCGGGCTATTCGCGGCGGGAATGCGTCGTGCGGCTCGGCCGCTCAGCGCCCCTTCATTGGCGTGGAAGGGTTGGCGGATGTCCGGTACCGGATGAATTGGGCGGTGCGCATTCCTGATCGCAGGCCGCCGTTACGACCGACACCTGCGTGACTCCCGCACGCCCTACCACCGCAAGTATCTTCGCCACTTCTTCGAACGATTCCCGACGATCGGCGCGCAGGCTCACGCTCGTCTTGGCGTCGTGCGCGACTATCCGAGCGAGCATTGGCTGCAATCGAGCAGCCTCCACTGGCCGCCCGTCGACAAAGATTCGATTCGCGGCATCGAGGTTCACCGTCACTGCATGACTCCGCGGTACCGTCCCTTGCGCTGAAACGCTCGGCAACTCGACCTTGATCGCCTTCGTCATCACCGGCGCCACGACAAGAAAGATCGCGAGCATCACCAGCATGACGTCGACGAGCGGTGTCACGTTGATCTCGGCAAGCGGCGCTTGATGCCGACCGCCTTTCGTTCCCGAGATCACGCGGCCACCTCGCGTTCCGAGAACGCATTCATCGGCCCGATCGCATGGCGCGATATGCCTTCACCACAGCGAATCCGGAATCCGCTGCGCTCGGCAACGTCGACAAGCACAGCCCCGAACGCCTCCAATTCATCGATGCTCGTGCGAGTGTGGTGCACGAACGCGTTATAGCCGAGCACCGCCGGAATCGCGACAGCGATACCCAGCCCCGTCGCAATGAGCGCATCACCGACGGGCCCGGCGATATCGCCGATACTGCCGCCGCCGTCGGCTGCCACGCCATGCAACGCATAGATGATGCCGAACACCGTCCCGAACAGACCGATAAACGGCGCAACATTCGCGACCGATGCAAGCAGCGTCAGCCCGGATTCTTGCATCCGGCGTTCGCGTTGAATTTGCTGCGCGAGTGCGCGTTCGAGTTGGGCTCGGAGTATCTGCCGAACCGTATCAGGGGAAAGCGAGCGATCGGCTGCATCGAAGGGCGCGCCGACGCTCAACGCCGCCACCGCGGCGCGCGTGACTCGCGCCTTCGGACCTTTCGCATCGGCAAGCCCGATAGGCATCGATGCAAACGAGGCCTGTTCGAGCGCTTCGCCCCAGGTTCTATCGAATCGCCGATTCTGAATCGCCAGGCGCCAACACCCGCATCCCTTCTGCAGAATGACGATCCATGTAATCGCCGAAGCAACCCCAAGCAGACTCAATGCTGCATCGACGATGAGATGAATGGCGATCGGCGACATGGTCTTACTCCCGATTCGACGCGCGCCGTGGCGGCGTCATGCTGCGAAAGACGAGCGGTTGTTCATGGCCATTGCTGCCGGTCTGCCGCCGCGCAAATGCGACAACCCGTTCGACCTCACCGTGATGCGGCGACTTCGCACACACGGGATCGGCTGCGCGCGTATCGCCGGTCAGCATGTAGGCCTGGCACCTGCACCCGCCATGATCCGTCGTACGCTCGTCGCAGCTTTGGCAAGGCTCACGCATCCAATGCTCGCCGCGGAAGGCGTTGAACGCCGTACTCTCGTACCAAATCGACGACAGCGACGTCTCACGCACGTTCGGCAACTTAAGTCCCGGCAACGATCGAGCCGCATGGCACGGCAAGGCTGCCCCATCGGGCGCCACGCCGAGGAACACAGAACCCCATCCGTTCATGCACGCCTTGGGCCGCTTCTCGAAGTAATCCGGCACGACGAACAAAATCCGACACCGCGCTCCCACGAGGGCGCGATATCGATTCACGGTCTCCTCGGCCTCGCGCAGCGCTTCTTGCGTCGGCATCAACTGCTCGCGATTGAGCATCGCCCAGCCGTAGTACTGCGTGTTGGCCAGCTCCAGATATTCGGCGCCGATATCGAGCGCCATCTCGATGATCTGCGCGACATGCGGCAGGTTGTATCGATGCAGCACGCAGTTGAGCACCATCGGATACCCATACGCCTTGATCAACTGCGCGACCTTGCGTTTGAGGTCGAACGTCCGCGTGCTTGACAGAAAATCGTTCAGCTCGCGCGACGAGTCCTGAAACGAGAGTTGAATGTGATCGAGCCCCGCCTCTTTCAACGCTGCGATGCGGGCCTCGGTGAGGCCAACGCCGGACGTAATCAGATTCGTATAGAACCCGAGCCCGCGCGCATGGGCCACGAGCGCTTCCAGATCGTCGCGCACGAGCGGCTCACCGCCGGAAAACCCGATCTGCACGGCGCCCAACGCCCGCGCCTCCGAGATTACGCGCAACCATGCCTCGGTATCGAGTTCGGGCCCGTGACTCGCGAAGTCGACCGGGTTGTAGCAAAACGCGCAGTGAAGCGGACATCGGTAGGTTAGCTCGGCGAGAAGCCAAAGCGGCGCGGCCGCTGAAGCGGAAGCCGTCGGGGTGGTTGGTGCGGTCGGAGTGGTCGGAGCGGTCGCGGTCATCTCAATCCACCCACCCACGCTGCCGCGCATGATCGAGAAACCGGTAGACATCGGCCGCGAGATCCTGCGCGTGGAACAGATCCTCCAGCTCGGTGATGATCTCATCGAGTTCGCGCGTCCCGTCGCAGCGGACGAGTATCTGCCCCGCGCTAGGATTGAGCTTCACCATCCCCTCGGGATAAAGCAGCACATAAGCGTCCTGCTGCGCTTCCCACTGTAGCCGATAGATTGTTCGTAGACGCGGGCGCAACGGCGCGCCGCCGGCGGCGTTGTCGTAGTTCATTGCGCGTACGCCTTTTCGACGGAGTCGAGCATCGACCACAGGATGTCGAGCTTGAACTGGAGGATATCGAGCGCGCGCTGCTGCGCCTCGCGCGTCCGGAAATAATCGAGCGTGACGGCGAGCCCATGTTCCACGTCGCGCGAGGCGAGCGGAATGCGGCTGCGGAAATAGTGCAGCCCATTCTGATCGATCCAAGGATAGAGAGACGGCCACCCCGAGAGCCGATCCTTGTGAATTTGCGGCGCGAACATCTCGGTGAGCGAGGAACAGACGGCTTCCTGCCACGGCACCCGCCGCGCAAAATTCACATAGGCGTCGACGGCGAATCGCACACCCGGCACCACATGTTCGAGCGACCAAAGCGCGTCGCGCGGCAGCCCCACCGCATCGGCAAGGCACGCCCACGATTCGATGCCGCCGGCATCTTCGTCGTATCCGTCGTGGTCGAGGATGCGCTGAACCCAAAGGCGCCGCGTCTCTCGATCGTCGCAGTTGGACAGAATCGCCGCGTCCTTCAACGGAATATTGATTTGATAGTAGAAGCGGTTCGCCACCCAGCCGCGAATCTCGTCGGGCGTGCATTGGCCACTATTCAACCGCACGTTGAACGGATGATGGATGTGGTAGCGCCTGCCGAGCGAGCGCAAATTCGCTTCGAACTGCTCGGGTGTCCAAGGCGGTTCGTTCGATTGCGCAGCCCCGGTGCGCGCGGCGATGGTCGGCGTGGCGTTCACGGCTTCACCTGTAGTTCCATCCCGTCTTCCGCGATCTCGATGCCGTGTCCGCACACAATTGCGTGGGCGTCGGAGGCCGGATCCAGAATCGGGTTCGTGTTGTTGATATGAATGAGTACTTTGCGGGTGGTGCTCGGCAGCGTATCCAGCAGCGCGAGCATGCCGGGCCGGTCGTTCGCCGGGCATTGGGCGAGATGCCCCATGTCGGTCGCGTGTTTGGTCGACAGGCCGAGATCGATCATCTCGGTGTCGGTCCAGAACGTCCCGTCGACGAGGACGAGCTGAGCCGACTGCATCGCCGCCATCACCGTGTCCGACGCATGCACGAGCCCCGGTGCGTAGAAGACACGCTTTCCGGTCTCGACGTTTTCGATCAGGAGCGCGATGTTGTCGCCGGGGACGGGCGCGTTGCGATGCGGCGAGTAGGGCGGCGCAGCGCTTTCGATGGCGATCGGCGTGAAGCGAACCCGGGCCAACGGATCGATGCGAAACGACGCGCCGGGTGCGATCGGATGTTGCTCGACGCCGCAGTAGTGGCCGAGCAGCGGAATGAGCGGGAAGGCGCTCGACAAATCGTCGAGCACCGGCTGCGTGGCATAGAGCGGCAGCCGGCTCGTGCGCTCGCGCAGCATCAGGAGCCCGGTCACGTGATCGATCTGTGCATCGCAAAGCATGACGGCCGCGATGCCGCTGTCGCGCAGCGAGCGGGCCGGCTGGAGTTCGGGGTGCGCGCGAAGCTGTGCAAGCAAGTCCGGGGAGGCGTTGATGAGCACCCAGTCTTCGCCGTCCTCGCTGACCGCAATCGACGATTGCGTGCGAGGCTTGAGTCCGTCCGTGAATGCGCGTGCCCTCGAGCAGTTCACGCAATTGCAGTTCCATTGCGGCAGTCCACCGCCTGCGCCGGAGCCGAGAACCTTGATCAGCATGGCAATGCCCTCGGAGGCGTCCGCGCGTGAAGGGAGTCAACCTCACGCGCGGCGCGCTCACCTACGCGTTAGCGGTTGGCGATATACATCGTGATTTCGAAACCGAAGCGCAGATCGGTATAGGCGGGCGTGGTCCATTGCATGGCTGTCTCCTTGATTGATTGAACGTTGATGAAGCTGCGTAACCGCGGGTGTTTAGTGTGCGGCCGCTTCGTTAAAGCAAAGGCTATGCCGGTGGCGATGCGCGCTTCGGTTCAATGCAGGGAGGTGCGACGGACGGAGACGACGCGGCCGGTTTCGAAGGGCTGCATCATCGAAAAGATGAGCGAGTGACGTCGCGGGCGTCGCGAGTGCGGGTTGACATGGGCCGCCGGTGGGGGCAAAGCGGCCCGGCGCGACTCGTTGCGGTCGCAATCATGTCACAGTGGGTGTTTCAATCGGCGACACCCTGTCTCAACTTGCGACACTAGCGAGTGAGACACGAACACGTTTGGGGTGGGCGCAAAATATCGTAGAGGTCTGCGGGAAGCTCAGTCCTGCTCGTCGCGCTTCGCGGGCGCGAGATGAGGCATCTTGCGATAAAGCGTAGCCCGCGAAACGCCGAGCGCCCGCGCTGCGGCGGAGACGTTGCCGCCGTACTGCGCGAGCGTTGCCGCGATCGCTTGCGCGGCGACGTCCTGCAGCCGCGTGCCTTGTTGCGAAGATGATGACGAAGGCGGAGGCAAAGTCGAAGAAGAGGGCGGTTCAGCGCCTGCGCCGTTGGCGGTAGCCGTGGCCGCAGCGCCCCCCGATTGCGCTTGCAATTCGCCTTTCCGCAGATCGTCGAAGAAGTCGTCGGGCAGGTGGTCGCAGCGAATCTCGCCGTCTTCGTCGACCATGGCGGCCGCGGTGCGCAGCAAGTTACCGAGTTGCCGGAAGTTGCCGGGCCACATGCAATGCTCGAACAGCGCCATGACTTCGGGTGCGACGGTCAGACATTGGCCGTCGCCACCCGTCAGTGCTTCGCGTTCGAGCATCTTGCCGATGACCACCGCGAGATCCTTGCGTTCGCGCAGCGGCGGCAGCTTCACGATGAGCCCGTTGAGGCGGTAATACAGATCCTCGCGGAAGCGGTTCTGCGCGATCATCTCGCGCAGATCGCGGTGTGTCGCGCAGACGATGGCGATGTCGACGGGAATCGTCTTCGTCGATCCGAGCGGGTTGACGACACGCTCTTGCAGCACGCGCAGCAGCCGCACCTGCAGAGGGTAGGGCATATCGCCGATTTCATCGAGAAAGAGCGTGCCGCCGTGGGCCTGCACGATCTTGCCGACGGCCCCCTTGCGCCGGGCGCCGGTGAAGGCGCCTTCTTCGTAGCCGAACAGCTCCGATTCGATCAGCGTCTCGGGAATCGAGGCGCAGTTGACGGCGACGAACGGCCCCGAGCGCCGCGGCGATTCGTTGTGGATGGCCTGCGCGAGCAGCTCTTTGCCCGTGCCCGTTTCGCCGGTGATCAAGAGCGGGATGTCCTTGCCAATCACCTTGCGCACCTTCGCAATCACGGCCGTGACCTGCGGGTCGCCCGTATCGAGCTGCTCGAGGCGCAGCATGCGCAAGCTGTTGCGCGCCGCCTGTCCCGGGCACGGCTGACCTTGCGTGCTCGTTTCGCGGCGCGCTTCGGTCTGCCAGCCGCCGGACCCGAGCAGGGCGCGCCGGAACGTGATGCTCGCGCAGACGACGGCGCCGTTGTGCAGGTTCAGCGAGAGAATCGAGTCGCGGCTCGCGCGCAGGCGGTCGACAAGTTCGGCGCTCGTCATCCCGAACAGCGAAGAGAGCGTATGTGCGCGCAGCGCGGCGAGCGGCATGCCGAGCTGGAACTGGGCGCTGCGGTTCGCCGATAGAAAGCGTCCGTCGCCGGTGAAGGCGGCGATGCCTTCCATCAGCGTGCCGAGAAACTCGGGGCGGCTGTGAAAGGCGATCTGCAGCGTGTCGCGGAACGTCGAGGCGAACAGGTGATTCTCGATCATCTGCACGGACATCTTCGCGAGCGCCATCGTGTGCTGATGGTAGCTGCGGTAGTCGCCCGTCACGTCGAGCACCCCGATCAGGTCGCCGTACGGGTCGAGGATCGGCACGCTCGAGCAAGTGAGGAAGTGATTCGCCGCCAGAAAATGCTGGTCGCCATGGACGACGGTGGGGCTGCGCTCGGCCAGCGCCGTGCCGATCGCGTTCGTGCCTTGCCGGTCCTCGGACCATTGCGCGCCGGGGCGCAGCGCGACCTTCTCGGCTCGGGCCAGGAAATCGTCGTCGCCGATCGAATGCAGGATGAGCCCTTGCGAGTCCGTCAGCACGACCATGCTTTCGGTGTTGACGATCTGCTCGCGCAGCGTCTCCATCACCGGCATGGCGTGCGCGCAGAGGATGCGGTTCTGCTCGACTTTCAGTGCGAGTTCGGAGGCGGGCAGGACGTCGTAATCGGGGCGCACGCTCGTGACGAGGCCGAAGCCCTCCGAACGCTCGTGTGCCTTTTGAATGCACGGCGTGGGCCAGCCCGATTCGCCTCCGGCCACGGGTTGCGCGGGGCGATGAACGACGTTGCGCATTGTCTCCTCCTGATCGTGCGTCGGCACGCAGCCCACACGCTTTTGACTCCGACAAGAGCAAAAATTGCGCCAGCTAGCAACCGCAGTGCGATACCCTCCGGTCAAATTCCATGTGTGGTCTCGAAGGCATCGATCTAATACGATGACGCCCGAGCGCGCGAGCGAGTATCAGGGGATACCCCCGATATTCGTCCGCAGACCCGATTCGGCAGACTAATTCCACGCATATCGAACGCCTACCCATGCGCCTCTCGGCGCGCCCGGTCCCACGAATTGTTCGCTGACGGGGGCGGAACCGTCGAACGTATGGCCTGGACCGTTGAAGAAGTTCTGGCCGAGCACGCCGAAGCTCGCGTAGCGCTTGTCGAACACGTTCGTCACGGTGGCGAACACCCGCAAGCGCTTGGTCACCTGATAGGCGGTATCGAAGTCCACCAGGACGTAGCCTGCGATCTTGCCGTTCACGTCCTGATTGTTTTCGTCGCCCTGCGCATAGATGTCGCCGCGGTAGGTCACGTTCGTGCCGATCGTCCACTTCGGCGTGGCCGCGTAGTCGAGCCGCAGCTTGACGGTGTTCGCCGGAATCCCCGGGAGGTGATTGCCGGGCTGAACGGTGATGTTGCCGTTGGCATCGGCGCTCGAGTTGCTCGGGCTGCTTTCGGTCCAGCTCGACCGGTAGGTCGCGTCGATGTAGCTGTAGTTCGCCGTCACGCCGAGTTTGCCGAGTTGCGTATGGCCCGAGAGTTCGAAGCCTTGGCGGCGCGTGTTGCCGACGTTTTGGAAGAACCCTTGCGTCGCCGTGGGCGAGCTGATGAACTCGATGTCGTTATCGAGCGTCGTGCGGTAGACGGCGGCGCTCCACGTGGTTGCGCTCCCGATCCGGCCGCGCGCGCCGGCTTCGATCGTCTTGGAGATGACTGGGGACAGCGCTGGGTCGGCTACGAAGTCGTTCGGCAGCGAACACGGCGCGGTAGGGTCGGCGCACTCCAGTTCGATGGCCGTCGGGGTGCGCATGCCTTCGTTGTAGGTCGCGTAAGCCGTGAAGCCAGGCGTCGGGTTCCAGTTCAAGCCGATCGCCGGATTCAAGCGCGAGAACACGTGGCTGCCGTCGAGTTGCGGCTGCGTGCCGCTTTCGTCTCCAATCTGAGACTTCGCCCAGTTGTAGCGGCCCGAAAGCGTCAACGTCCATTGCTTGGTGAGCGAGAGCGTGTCTTGCAGATAGGCTGCGAGGTTGGCATCGCGCGTTTTGGCGTTCACCTGCTGGGTGTAGCCGCCGATGCCCACGGTCGCGCGCGAGGGCAGGAAATAGGCGTCCTGCTCCGATTCGGTGTAGTGCGAGTTCGCGAAATCGACCGCCACGCCCGCCACGAATTGGTTTTTCATGCCGCCGAGCTGGCCGAGCAAGGTCAATTGAAGGCTGGCGCCGTAGCTATCGGTGCCGACCATCGATTCCACATTGCTGCCTTGGAGTGTATCGATCGAGCCGTCGGACTGCACGGAACCGTAGTCGTTGTTGTTGTTGCTGCTGATGTTTTTGCTGACGAGGCGGCGGAAGTAGACGTTGCCGCTCAACTCCGTGCGGTCGTTGAAGAAGTGCTCGCCGGAGAGCGTCGTGTAGCCGACGCTGTTCAAGTTCTGATCCGGGAACGTGTACGCCTGCCGGAAATCGTCGAGGAACGAGCGCGGGATCGTCTGCGTGCCTTGCAGGTCGTTATCGGCGCCGCCCGCGGACAACGCGATCGTCGTATCGGCGTCGCTATAACGCAGCTTGCCGAAGCCTTGGCGCACGCGGCTGGAATTGCTCTCGCCCCAGCCGTTGTCGTTCGCCACGTTGCCGGTCACGTAGTAGTCGAGGTTGTGCCCGATGGTCCCGCCTTGCTCGACTTCGACGGTCTTGCGGCCCCACGAGCCGCCGGTCACTTCGACGTCTCCGCCCGGATCGTCCTTGCCGTTCTTCGTCGAAATCGCAATCGCGCCGCCGAGCGTGTTCAAGCCGAAGGTCGGGCTGGAGCCGGGGACGAGTTCGATCGTGTCGATGGCCTGTTGCGGGATCAAGTCCCAGTTCACGGCGTCGCCGAACGGCTCGTTGATCCGCACACCATCCATGAACACCGACAGCCCTTCGGGCGTACCGAGCAACGGCGAGGCCGAGAAGCCTCGATAGTTGATGTTCATTTGGTACGGGTTGCCTTGCGCGTCGTTGACGTCGACACTCGGCAGGTTCTTCTCGAAGTAGTCGGTCAGCGTCTCGCGATGCTGCTCGCTGAGTTCGTGCCCATGGACGACCTGCACGTTGGCCGCCACCTGTGAGAGCGGCAAGCCGATGCCGACGAGCGGCGTCGTGCCGACTACGACGACCGGCTGCAGCGTCGCGCTATAGGTTGCGCCATCCGACGCCGCGGGGCTCGGGGCTGCAGCAACAGGCAGCGCTCGCGCGGGACCGGTCTGCGCGGATGCGAAGGGCGCGAGCCCCGCAAGCGCGCTCGCGGCGAAGCAACCCGCAAGGCGCGTACGCCGGCTCGGCGGGCGTGGGTTATGTCGTTGCCCCGGATGAACATGATCGGTACTCCTAATCATCGGATTGCGGTGAAGCTGATCGATCGGCCTCATCATCGGATGACCGCCGTATGAGCGCCCATCGTCAAGCCGACGTGCTCCGGGGGGAACACCTGCCAGGCACCGTCGCTATGGCGGAAGAAGTGCAGTGAAATCGGGCCTCGGGGGCCATCGACCTCCACACGTACGCCTTGTCGGCTGTCGTCCCTGCTTGTGATCCGGGTGACGCGCACCGGTGTGGCGGGCGTGGGTGCCAGCCATTTCTCAACCATCATCCTGAGCCGCCTCATAGCCTCCTCCGTTCCTTGATCTCGTCGTTTTGGCTTTGCGCTCCTTAGTGCGAGATCCATGCCAATGCTTGTCCTTCAAGGCGCTCGCATTTCCGGTTACCCATAGGAATACGGCTTGATGCGGGATTGGGCTCGATGCGGAGGTCTCTCGGCGAACACAGTGTTTCGTTTCGCGACATCTGCACTGTCGAACGTGTTTCAGTTTTGGACGACCTGTCTCGAAGGGCAAATCGAGACCGATTGTCGCGGGGCATCGGCGGAAATCATCGGAAGACGGCCATGCGCGCTTCGCGCCGTATCGCGCTTGCGATGGCACACCCTTTGCATTCAGCGTCGACCGCGGCCATGGCTCGATCGTCGAGTCCTCACACTCGACCGAGCCGCGCCGCGATAAATCGACGAACCAAGCTTTGCATCGGACCGTAGCGGGTTCCGACGCGCCCACCTTGATCGAGTGTTTTGCACGAGAGCGGAGTGGACGCCAAGGCACCCGCTCCTTTGGATCACTTGGCAGGGGACCGGCGTCAGGCGCGAAGGCACCAGAGCCGGTCGATATAGGAGACACACATGAATAGCAGTTCCGCTTCGGCCAATTGGCAGAAGGCGCTCGCAGCATGCGCGCTCGCAGCCATCGGCTTCGCCCCGCAATTCTCGAACGCCGCCGGCGACTACCCCGCGGTCACCTTCGACCGGCTCGCGAACGCGAAGAGCGATCCGGGCTGGCTCACCTACTACCGCACCTACGACGGGCAGTCGCATTCCCCGGCGAAGCAGATCGATACGTCGAACGTGAAGGACCTCTCGCTCGCCTGGAGCTACAAGTTCCCGGCCGATCTGCAGCAGGGCTTCGAAGCAACGCCGATCGTCAACGGCAACTATCTGTTCGTCAGCACGCCGAAGGACAACGTCTACGCATTCGATGCGACCACGGGCAAGTCGCTCTGGAAGTACGAGCCGAACCTCGGCCCGGAGGCGTTCAAGACCGCATGCTGCGACGTCGTGAATCGCGGCGTGGCGCTTTACGGCAAGAACGCCTATATCGCGATGCTCGACGGTGAGATCGTCGCGCTCGATGCGCAATCGGGGAACGTCGCGTGGAAGAAGCGGATGTTCGATCCGGGCTTGGGCTATGCGTTCTCGCTCGCCCCGCTCGCGATCGACGGCGCGATCGTCGTCGGCAACTCGGGCGGCGAGTACGGTGCACGCGGCTTCATCGCGGCACTCGATCCCGACAACGGCAATGTGCTGTGGAAGCGCACGACGATTCCGGGCCCCAAGGAGAAGGGCGGCGACACCTGGCCCGATGGGATGCAGGAACATGGCGGCGGCGCATCGTGGCTGACGGGCACGTTCGATCCGGCCACGAAGACGCTCTTCTGGGGTGTCGGCAACCCGGGGCCGTGGCTCGCGAAGCTGCGTCCGGGCAGCAACCTCTATTCGGATTCGCTGCTCGCGCTCGACCCGAAGACGGGCGACATCAAGTGGCACTACCAGTACACGCGTAACGACACGTGGGACTACGACGGCGTGAATACGCCGATCCTCGCGAACGTCAAATACGACGGCAAGGACTACGACGCGATCATCCACGCCGACCGCAATGGCTTCTTCCACGCGATCGACCGCACGACGGGCAAGCTCATCTACGCGCATCCGTTCGTGAAGGCGATGTCCGTCACCGGTTATACGGCCGAAGGCGATCCGATCGAGGATCAATCGAAGTATCCCAACGCGGGCACGACGATCAACACGTGCCCGAGCTTCCTCGGCGGCAAGAACTGGTGGTCCATCTCGTACGACGCGGCCAAGCATCTGGCATTCGTGCCGACGCTGCATGCGTGCATGAGCCTCTCGGGCAAGTCGGTGAGCTACATGGAAGGTCTGCCGTACCTCGGCGAAGGCTTCGAGATCCAGCCCGAACCCGGCAGCAAGGGCTATGGCGAGTTGCAGGCGATCGACGTGAACACGGGCAAGAAGGTCTGGAGCCACTGGACCAAGATGCCGTGGAACGGCGGCGTCGCGAGCACGGCCGGCGGCCTGGCGTTCAGCGGCTCGCTCGACGGTCACCTCTACGCGTTCGACGAAGAGACGGGCAAGGTGCTCTGGCAGAGCCCGAAGCTGGCGAGCGGCATCGTCGCGCAGCCTTCCGTGTTCGAAGCGAACGGGCAAGAGTACGTCGCGGTGCTGGCCGGCTACGGCGGCGCGAACCCGATCTGGGGCGGCCCGATGGCGAAGATCGCCGACAAGGTACCGCGCGGCGGCACGCTCTATGTGTTCGCGCTGCATCACGGCTGATTCACGCAGCCTTAGTTGCACCCTTAGTTAGTTAGCTTCATTCGGTAGCCTCATCTCCGAGCCTGTGTCACGGCCGCCCGCGCGGCGCGGCGGCCGTGACACGACGCGGCACTCATCGAAAGCACGATTATGAAAACGCACCTTCATCAGTTTGCGGCGGTCGCGGCGACCGTCGCCGGTCTGGCCACTGCGTCGTCGGCCTTGGCCGCCGAGCCGATCCACATCTGCACGTTTCCCGGCAGCCCCTCGGCCGCGCTCGACAAGGTCGTCGCCCAGGAAGCGTTCAAGACGGCCGGTATCGCCGCGACGTTCGTCGCGGATGGCATCCCCGGCGGCGACGATGACGACGGCGTCTCGTTGAAGGCGTTGCGCCGGACGCTCGGCCACGGCTGCGACGTCCTCGCAGGCTTTCCGCGTTCGTCCGTTGCCGATGCCGCGAGCGGCGCGATGCGGTTTTCCCGCGGCTATCTGCGCACGGACTATGTCAGCGTCGAGGCAAGCACGAAAACGCACGAGGGTGCCGGGCCGGACGTCGTCGCCGCGACTTACGGCAGCCCTTCGCAATTGATCGCAGTGCAAGAACAGCATGTGCGCTTCGATCTCGAGAATACGCCCGATCTCACCATCCAGGCCGTCGCAAGCGGCCGTGCGACACGCGCGATCGTCTGGTATCCGGCCGTGGTCGCCTACCAGCAAGCGCATGAGGGACAGCAGTTCGATGTCCGCAAGACGCGCTCGCCTTATTCCAACTGGCAGCTCTCCTTTGCTTTCAGCCAGGATGCAAAGGCGTTGCAGAAAAAGGTCGACCGGGCACTGGGCGCCATGGTGGCCGATGGACGACTCGACACGCTCACGCACGCGTGGGCATTGCCGGCGTCAATCCAAGCCGCGCAGGCCGCGCAGGCCGCGCCAGCTCGATTCGCCTATATGGACGGCCCCGTCGCCGCGGCGAGCCGCGGCATGTTGCGCGATGCAGCGTACTCGGCGCGAAACGCAGGGCACATCGTCAAGATCTCGGACGCCGCGGCGCCCGCTGCGGGCGCTCCGTCGTTCGACAACGCGCAAATCGCGCACGGCAAGAGCCTGTACGGCAGCAACTGCGCGAAGTGTCATGGCGCGAACATGCAGGGCATCACGGCCCCCGCGCTGAGCGGACCGGCGTTCGCGCCCGCAAGCGGCTCGCACCTGACGATCGGCGGCATCTACACCTACATGTCGACCAACATGCCGGCCGATCGCCCCGGCAAGCTCAAGGACGACGAGTACGCCGACATCATGGCGTATCTGCTGAGCGCGAACGGCTACGGCCCCGGCAAAGCCAAAATGACGGCCGACAGCGCGCGCGGCTCGACGACGTTGCTCAACGCCGGCCCGCTCGGCGTGGCCCACGCGGCGAAGTGAGCGCGTGATCGATGAGCATCTTGGCAAACGAGCCGCGAACCCGTCGCTCGGCGCCGAACGATTCGGTCTCGCTCTATCTGCGGGACATGGCCGCGACGCCGCTTCTCACGCGCGAGGAGGAGCTCGACTTCGCGCGACGGATCGACGCGGCGCGCGTCGCGAGCATGATGCAGTTCGCGGCATATCCGGCGGCGCTGGATGAGCTCGCGTCGATCAAGCAGGAGATCGTCGAGGGCAAGGCGGCGATAGGCAGCTATGTCGTCGGCCTCAGTCAAGAGGAAGGCGACGCGGGGCTGCGTGACGGGATGGCATCGGGCAGCGTCATCGAGCAGGAGGACTCGCCCGAGCGGCAGGCGGCAATCGTCGCGCAACTGACTCGCATCGACGAAGCCGCTTCGGCGCTACGCGAAGCGATGCGGCACGAGGGCTACGGCTGCGCGTCGTATCGCCGGGCGCGTCGCAAACTGCGCGCGAGACTGGCGACGCTCCGTTTCACCGCGCGCACGATCGAGCGCTTGACGCAGTCGCTCGCTTTGCGGCGAGGCGGCACGCACGCGCAGGACGCCGAGCGGCCGCACGATGGCGGCGGCTATGCGTTCGCGCTGCCGCCGGCGCTCGCCCGTCGTCTCCTTGTCCGCCTTCAAGTCATCGATCGCGGCGCGGCGGGTGCGCGGGTGCGTTTGCTCAAGGGCAACCTGCGCCTCGTCGTTTCGATCGCCAGGCGCTATACCGAGCGCGGGCTGCCGCTTGCCGATCTCGTGCAGGAAGGCAACATCGGCCTGGTAAAGGCCATCGAGCGATACGATCACCGGCGCGGCTTCAAGTTCGCCACCTATGCGACCTGGTGGATACGCCAGGCGGTGCTGCATGCGCTCGGCGATCAAGGACGGATGATACGGGTGCCCGTGCATACGGCCGATTCTCTGAGCAAGCTCAGCCGCATCACGCTCGATCATGTGCATCGCTCGGGCGGCCGGCCCACGCATGCGATGCTCGCGAAAAAGATGGGCATGCCGCTCGATAAGCTTCGCGACTTGACGAACATCGTCCGCGATCCCGTTTCCATGGAAACGCTCGCGGCGCCGGGAAGCGACGTGACGGTTGGCGAGTTCGTCGCCGACGACGACATGCCGACGCCCGAGGAAGTCACGATGGCGCGGCATATGCGGCGCGCGGTGCTGGCCGCCATCGACCAATTGCCGACGCGCGAAGCGAACGTGCTGCGGCTGCGCTTCGGGATCGGCGTCGCGGACGAATATTCGCTGCGCGAAGTCGGCAAGCAACTGAATCTATCGGCCGAGCGCGTGCGCCAGATCGAAGTGATGGCGATCGAGCGGCTTCGCGGTGCGCCCGGCTTCGCGGGCCTGAAGGATTACGTCAGTGTGAACGGGCATTGACGCGGGAAGGGCGGGTTGAGGCGGGGACCGATGGGCGTTGGCGGTGAATGGGATTCGCGCAATGATGACGCAAACGCATCGTGCATTCGATCGAGGTGAGCGCCGACGGCTCGGCGCGATCGCCGCGGTCGTGCTCGCCCTCCACGGCTTCGCGGCTTTGCATCTCTATCGGCAAGGTGTCGAATCGCATGCGGTTGCCGTGTCATCGGCCGCGCCCGTGTCGATCCGCTTCGTGGCCGCGATTCGAGCCGCGCCTTCCGCGGCGGCAACGGTTCGCCCCGCAGCGGCTGCAACCCCAGCGCCGAAGACGCCGCCAAGCAAAAGCAATGAGCGACCGGCTCATCGTCGAGAAGGCGCGGCGCACGAGGTTAGCCGCTCCGATGCCGACGTTGCGCGCACATCGAGGCCAAGGCCGAGGCAACCCGAATCGGTCCACAAGGAGTCGTTGCCGCGTGTAAGCAATGCGCTTTCGCCGGCTTCATCCGCTTCGCTCGCGGAGCCCCCATCGCAAAGCGCGGCGTCCTCGCACTCGAGTTCGTCCGTGGCGAAACAGCCGCCGAGCGCATCGGCGTCGTCATCGGCTATCCCGGAGCATCAAGCATCGGCGGTTGTAGCCTCCGAAGCGCAGACCGAACCCATCTTCAACGCCGCCTATCTGCATAACCCCGCACCGGACTATCCGCCGATGGCGCTTCAACGAAGGTGGGAGGGAACGGTGCTGCTGAAAGTGCGTGTCCTTGCCGACGGCCGCGCGGAGCAAGTCACTGTGATCACATCGAGCGGACACGCATCGCTCGACGATGCGGCCGTGCAAGCGGTGACGGCATGGCGCTTCATTCCGGCACGGCGCGCGGGGGAGGCGATTGACGGCTGGGTACATGTGCCGCTCGTCTTCAAAGCGGAGTGAGTACACGCTGCGTTAAAGCTAATGTGAATAAGCGGGGTGTTTTAAATTGAAACACCGGACGCACTGCATATCATAGTTGTACCGGAATGAAACACTTAAAATTCCGCGGAAATATCGCTGTTCACCGGATTTCAACGATTTCAATTTGGCATGCTTGTTGCCTAATGCAGCCGACAGCCGTTTGGCGCTGTGATGTGTTTTTCAGAAAACGCGATCGAAATCTAAAGGAGACGTGCGATGGACCTGTTTGACCTGAAACAACTCGGCCTGGACATTGAATTCCCGTACCGCAAGCAGTACGACAACTATATCGGCGGCAAATGGGTGCCGCCGGTCAGCGGGAATTATTTCGAGAACGTCTCGCCGATCAACGGCAAGCCGTTCTGCCGCGTTCCGCGCTCGAGTTCGGAAGACATCGAACTGGCGATCGATGCCGCGCATGCGGCGCGCCGCAAGTGGGGCAAGACCTCGACCACCGAGCGCGGCAATCTGCTCCTGGCCGTGGCTGACCGCATGGAGAAGAACCTGAAGCTGCTCGCCGTCGCCGAGACGATCGACAACGGCAAGCCGCTGCGCGAGACGATGGCCGCCGACCTGCCGCTCGCCATCGATCACTTCCGTTATTTCGCCGGCTGCATCCGCGCGCAGGAAGGCGCGATTTCGGAGATCGACGACAACACGGTGGCTTACCATTTCCACGAGCCGATGGGTGTCGTCGGCCAGATCATCCCGTGGAATTTCCCCCTCCTGATGGCCGCCTGGAAGCTTGCCCCCGCGCTCGCGGCCGGCTGCTGCGTCGTCATGAAGCCGGCCGAGCAGACGCCTGCTTCCGTGATGGTCCTCATGGAAATCATCGGCGATCTGTTCCCCGCCGGCGTCATCAACATCGTCAGCGGTTTCGGCAAGGAAGCCGGCGAGGCCCTTGCCACGAGCAAGCGGATCGCGAAGATCGCCTTCACGGGGTCGACGCCGATCGGCAAGCGCATTCTGCACGCGGCGGCCGACAACCTGATTCCGAGCACGGTCGAGCTGGGCGGCAAGAGCCCGAACATCTTCTTCGCCGATGTGATGGACCACGACGATGCCTACTTCGACAAGGCGCTCGAAGGCTTGGCGATGTTTGCGCTGAATCAGGGCGAAGTGTGTACGTGTCCGTCGCGCATTCTGATTCAGGAATCGATCTATGGGCGCTTCATCGAGAAGGCGATCGAACGCGTCGGCAAGATCAAGGCCGGCCATCCGCTCGATCTGCAGACGATGATCGGCGCGCAGGCTTCGCAGCAGCAGCTCGACAAGATCCTCTCGTACATCGATATCGGCCGCGGCGAAGGCGCGCAGTGCCTGACCGGCGGTGCGCGCACGGCGCCGCTGTCCGATCTCGGCGACGGCTTCTACGTTCAGCCGACGATGCTGCTCGGCAACAACAAGATGCGCGTGTTCCAAGAGGAAATCTTCGGGCCCGTGGCGTCGGTGATGACGTTCAAGGACGAAGCGGAAGCGATCGAATTGGCCAACGACACGTTCTATGGCCTCGGCGCCGGCGTTTGGACGCGCAACGGTACGCGCGCTTATCGCATGGGCCGCGAGATCGAGGCGGGCCGTGTCTGGACGAACTGCTATCACCTGTATCCCGCGCACGCCGCGTTCGGCGGCTACAAGCAGTCGGGCATCGGCCGGGAAACGCATAAGAAGGCACTCGAGAACTATCAGCAAACGAAGTGTCTGCTCGTCAGCTATCAAGCCGAGGCGCTTGGGTTCTTCTGATACCGATTTCGATCGACTCGTTGCCGCCTTATCGGCGGCATTTGCTCGAGCACCGCGGAAGCAATCGGTGCTCGAGCTTTTTTGCGTCTACTGCATTGACGGAGCTTGGTCCGGTCAGGACGCTTTAAAACGCGTGCCGCACGCCGACATCGACGCCGACGGTCGTGCCAGGCAGCCCGAACACCGTGTTGTCGCTGAGACCGAAGCCCGAGTTCATCGCGCCATGATTGTTGACCATGGCCACCTGCCCGTAGAGCTGGGTCCGCTTCGAGAGGCTGTAGACGGTGCCGACCGCGCCCATCACCGAATGGTTCGCCGTGTTGTTCCGATCACTGGTGAACCAGACGCCGCCGTTCAGATCGAGCGCCGGATTCAACTGATAGTCCAGCCCGCCGCTATAGACGTTGTTGCTGAACGATCCCGCCACTTTGTAGCTCGTGAACGAAGCCTTGCCCGTCAGCGCGCCGAACGTATAACCGACCCCGACCGTGCGGCCCACGAACGCGACGGTGCTAGACAGCGGCGTGATGGCCGTGCCGCCGCTGTTGCCGTCGTAGAGCGCCGCGTTGATCATCAGGCCGCCGTTCTGATAGGTCAGGCTGCCCGAGTACTGACGTCCCGCTTGGAAATTGCCCGCCTGGCCGCCGAGCGCGAGCATGGCGCTGCCGGTGAGCCCGGCGATGGTCGGGCTCGTGTACGAGATCGCGTTCGAATTGAACAGGCCCGTGGCGAGCACGTTATCGACGTAGCTGACGATGCCGCTGCCGAAGTGGGCCAGATTGCGCGGATCGGAGCCGTCGATTGCCAGGAAGAAAGGCGAGAACTGCAAGCCGAGCTTCGCTTCGCCGAAGCCGCCATCGAGCGCGACCCAGGCTTGCCGGCCGAAGTAGTTGCCGTTCGAATGGCTCAGTGCGCCGTTCGCGATGCTAATGCCGCTCTCGAGCTGGAAATTGGCCTTCAAGCCGCCGCCCAGATCCTCGCTGCCCTTCAGCCCGAACACCGTCGGGGTCAAGCCCGTATCCATGAACGAGAACTGATGCCCCGCGTTCTGTCCGGCATTCGCACCCGGTGTGCGGTTCGTGTACAGCAGCCCGGCGTCGAGATCGCCATAGAGCGTGACGCTGCTCTGGGCGAAGCTCGGGGCGCTCGCAACCGCGCCGAGCAAGGCTACTGACAAGACCATTTTTTTGCTACTCATCGTCTACCTCCGTGGGTGTTGATTTGGCTTTAATGAACGACTAATCCTATTGATTGGATAGGAGTGCTAATTAATCGGACGAATCCGACCATTTCCGGCACGAGGGAGGCCGTGCCGTATGACGGCATGGGGCGCGCACCGACGCGCTAGGCGCGCCGGCAGCGTCGGTGGCGCGGCGTTATCGCGCTTGACCCAATTGGTTGAGGATGTCGGGGTTTTCGAGCGTGGAGGTGTCCTGCGTGATCGCCTCGCCCTTCGCGAGCGAGCGCAGCAAGCGCCGCATGATCTTGCCCGAGCGTGTCTTCGGCAGGTTGTCGCCGAACCGGATTTCCTTCGGCTTCGCGATCGGCCCGATCTCCTTGCCGACCCAGTCTCGCAGCGCCTTGGCGAGCTGCTCGGCTTCTTCCCCTTGCGGTCGCGCGCGCTTGAGCACGACGAACGCCACGACGGCTTCGCCCGTCGTCTCGTCGGGCCGTCCGACCACCGCGGCCTCCGCTACAAGTTCGTGCGCGACGAGGGCCGATTCGATCTCCATCGTCCCGAGCCGGTGGCCCGACACGTTGAGTACGTCGTCGATCCGGCCTGTGATCGTGAAGTAGGCCGTGTCCTTGTCGCGCACCGCGCCGTCGCCGGCGAGGTACAGCGCACCGCCGAGCTCTTGCGGGTAGTAGCTTTTCACGAAGCGTTCCGGGTCGCCCCAGACCGTGCGTATCATCGAGGGCCACGGGCGCTTCACGACGAGGATGCCGCCTTGTCCGTCGGGCACGTCCTGTCCCGTTTCGTCGACGACGGCCGCCATGATGCCGGGCAACGGCAACGTGCACGATCCGGGCACGGTCGGCGTGGCGCCCGGCATCGGTGCGATCATGTGGCCGCCGGTCTCGGTTTGCCACCAGGTGTCGACGACGGGGCAGCGCTCGCCGCCGACGTGCCGGTGATACCACATCCAAGCTTCGGGATTGATCGGCTCGCCGACGGTGCCGATGATGCGCAGGCTCGAGAGATCGTGGCGCGCGGGATGCACGTTCGCGTCGGCTTCGGCGGCTTTGATCAGCGACCGGATCGCGGTCGGGGCCGTATAGAACAACGACACCCGATGATCGCCGATCATCTTCCAGAAGCGTCCGGCGTTCGGATAGGTGGGCACGCCCTCGAACACGACCTGGGTCGCGCCCAATGCGAGCGGGCCGTAGGCGATATACGTGTGGCCCGTGATCCAGCCGATGTCGGCCGTGCACCAGAAGACGTCCTCGCGCTTCCAGTCGAACGTCCACTTCATCGTCTGCGCGGCCCAGAGCAGATAGCCGGCGGTGCTGTGCTGAACGCCCTTGGGTTTGCCGGTGGAGCCGGATGTGTAAAGGATGAACAGCGGATGCTCGGCGCCGACCCATTCGGGCTCGCAAACGTCGGGCTCGTTTTCGACGATTTCGTGCAGCCAGCAATCGCGGCTTTCGCGCCATGCGACGTAGCCGCCCGTGCGGCGGTAGACGATCGTCGTCTTGACGGCGTCGCAGCCGCCCATGGCGAGGGCGTCATCGGCGATCTGTTTGAGCGGTAGCGTTTTGCCGCCGCGCACTTGTTCGTCCGCGGTGATGACGGCCACGGCGCCGACGTCGACGATGCGCTCATGAAGCGACTTCGCCGAGAACCCGCCGAAGACGACCGAATGCGTGGCGCCGATGCGCGCGCAGGCTTGCATGGCTGCGATGCCTTCGATCGACATGGGCATGTAGATGACGACGCGATCGCCGCGCTGGATGCCGCGCCGCTTGAGCGCGTTGGCCAGGCGCGAAACGCGCGAGAGCATCTGTGCGTAGGTGACGCGTGTGACCGTGCCGTCGTCAGCTTCGAAGACAATGGCTACGCGATCGCCATGGCCGGCGGCGACATGGCGATCGAGGCAGTTGTACGACGCGTTCAGCTCGCCGTCTTCGAACCACTTATAGAACGGTGCGTTGGACTCGTCGAGCACCTTGCCGAACGGCTTGCGCCATTCGAGCGCTTCGCGTGCGAGCCCGGCCCAGAAGCCTTCGTAATCGCGTTCGGCCTGCGAGGCCAACTCACGATAAGCCGCCATGCCGGAGATGTTCGCGCCGCTTTGTGCTTCGGCCGTCGGTTCGAAGCTTCGCTGCTTCTGAGGGGGCAATTCCATCGAGGTCACAGATGTCTCTCCGCTGATATCGTTCTAAATCAATGCGGCGCGACAAACGCAACTTGTATGCCAAGCGAGCGGAATCAGGCTGGACGTGCGTGGGCGCTAGGTCTGTGCGGGCGGCGCGCAACCGCGACGTCGTTGAGGTTGCTTCAGAATGTGACGATCCATTGTTTCATGGCGCGACACGGCGGTTCGTGCTGATAGAACGCACCGCTCAAATTGATCTCAACTGCGGCCATGCCGCGCGAGTCGCAATAGCGGAAACCTCGTGAAGGCAGTTCGTCGTAGCCATCTCGATTCACGTTCTCGATGTCCTTGCGAGCGTACCCGTGCTCCGCGTCGCTCGCTCGCGCCCGCCAGTAGGCGTTGCCCATGGCTGACCCGGGTCTGCCGGATTGGAACGATCGCATGGAGTTCAATGCCGAAGTCGCAGCGGTGGAGCTGTCCGGCGAGTCATGTTGATCATCCCTGGCGATCGGCTAATACCGTAGCTGGTAGGGAGTGCTGGAGCAGTACCGGTCCCTGCGGCGCTGACGCGGCTTCGGCTCCTCAGCTTTACTGTGGAAACAAAGAGCTTTCAAAAAAACCGCCTTCGGGCGGTTTTTTTGTTGTGCGGTCGGGAGGCCGCCGCCGGGATTCGGTGGCCTGCTCAAGAAGGCGAATAGGATCCGCACTGAGTGGCTACAGCCGGCGCTCGATCCTCGCCCTGTTTGGGCTCGCAACTCCACACCGACACCCCCGCAGGATCGACGATAAACGTTTCGACTTGGTCCTCGCGCAGCGGCATCTCACCGATCGACACGTCGAATTGTCCGTCCGCCGTTTTGATGCAGGCATAACGCTCGCCGTTGCGCAATTCGATCGAGTGGACCTTGGCTTTGAACGAGTTGGGTCCGGCGCCGGGCCGAATCGCTCGCGAAGCGATTCGCCACATCACATTCGCGCCCGCATCGATCGTTCGATTCGCTGTCTCGAGCATCAAGCCGTCATACACCTCGACCAAGCCGGAGGCATGCATCGTCCCCGCTCCGATATTGCGAAGGCCAAGCAACTCGGACACGCGCAGGCTCGCGGGCTGAGCGAACACCCGCTCGGTCGGCCCCGCCTGAAGCACGCGGCCTTGATCGATGACGAGCAGTTCGTCGGCCAGCAGCGCCGCTTCGTCCGGATCGTGCGTGACTAGAATCGTCACGGCGGAAATCTCGCGTTGCAGTTCACGCAGCGATTGGCGAAGCTGACGGCGGCGCGGCGTATCGAGCGCGGAAAACGGCTCGTCGAACAGCAGCAAATGACTGTGCCGCGTCAGCGCACGAGCGAGCGCGACACGCTGCCGTTGACCGAAGGAGAGTTGATGCGGCAAGCGATTGAGCAATGCGCCGAGCCCCAGATGATCGGTCCAATACCGCGCGCTCGCGGCATCGGCATCGATCGGAAACGCGAGTTGCTGCGACACGGTCATATGGGGAAACAGCCCGTAGTCCTGCGGCATGTATCCGATTTGCCGATGCTCGGGCTCTAAGCTGCCGAGGTCTCGTTGGCCGAGTGTCACGCTACCGGCATCGTTATGTTCGAGTCCTGCGATCAGCTTTAACGCCAGCGATTTGCCGGACCCCGAAGGGCCGATGATCGCGAGCCGCCGCGTTGACGGCGCCCACTGTACGTCCAGGTGGAATGTCCCGAGCTGCTTCTTCAAATCGACGGAAAGACGCGGATTGTCCTTCGCCTGCTTTCCAAGCGGCACCGGCGCGAGCACGGGTTCCGCGCCATTTTCGATGCGCTCGTCGGCGCCGCGGTATCGTGCGCGCGGGCTATAGGCCGAGAACACCGCGCAGGCAATCGCAATGGCCAGTGTGGGCAGCAGCAGCGGCATCATGGCGGGCAGGCCCTGCCCGCCGAAAAGGACGTACGTATAGACCGGCAGCGAATACGGGTGATAGGCAACCATCACCGTGGCGCCAAATTCGCCGAACGCCCGAAGCCAAGTGAGCGCGAGCCCGGCGCGAATCCCCGGCCATGCCGCCGGCAGCACGACGCGCATGAACCGGCTCATCGCATGATGGCCGAGCGTCGCGGCCACGTCTTCGAAGACGGGATCGACGGCCGAGAATGCAGATCGGGCCGCAACGATCAGGAATGGCGCGGCAACGAACGTCTCGGCCACGACGATGCCGGCGAACGAGTCCGTCAGCGCGCCGTTCAAGGCGTGCCCGATCGCGCTATACGGACCGACCAGAAACAATAGCAATATCCCGCTGGTCAGCGGGGGTAAGGCGAGCGGCAATTGCACGACGAAACCGAGCACGGCCATGGCTCGCGACGACGAACGTGCGAGCCAATAGCCGAGCGGTACCCCCGCGATCAAGATGATCAGCGCAGCCGTGCTCGCGCTCGCGACGGAAACGCCTACCGCCGACCAAGTCGAACGCCAATCGACGTTCGCCCAGTTCACGTGCGAGATTTGCGGCACGCTCGCGATGAACGGCAGGCATAAATAGATCGCGAGCAGGACGGCGAGCGGCAACAGGGGCCGTGCAACACTTCGCTTCATTGCTTCGATTCAACCGCCGTCTTCAGTACGGTCGGGACGGCTTGCGCATCGCCGCTGACCGTGGTTTTGACCACGTCGACACCGTGAGCCTTCAGCAGGTCGCGCCCCTGCGCGCTGAGCAGGAAGTCGACGAACTTCGCCGCGCCCGCGGCATTCGGAGCGTCGGAGAGCACCGTCAGCGTGTAATTGGCCTGAGCCTTGAGTTCCGGCGCGGGGGCCACGGCGGGAATCTTCAGATCGGACGTTTCCGTCGAATAGAAGAACCCGGCGTCGAGCTGGCCCGATTGCAGACGGCCGACCAGCGTTTCCTCAGGCAATACTTGTGCGGGGTTCTCTTCGTCGCCGAGCGTCTTCTGGACCAAGTCGGGCTTGCCGTACAACGTAGCGGCCTTCTTCATCAACTCGAGCGTGAACATCCCCTTCGGGTCGAGCTTCGGATCGGTGCGGCCGATATGGATGCCGGGTTCTTCCAGCACTTCATCCCAGCGCTTGGTTTGGAAGTCGTGAGCGAAGCGGCTCTGCGGGTTATAGCCGATCATCAGCGGCGACTTGGCGAACGTCACGTACCAGGTCACTTGATTGCCGTTGGCGGCGCCCATCAGGGCATCGTTGACCTTGGGGCTCGCGCTGATGAACACGTCGCCCTGGCGCAGCTTGCCCTTGAGTTCGTTGGCGATCTTCTTCGAGCCGGCGGCATAGCCTTCAAAGTGCAAGCCCGTCTGCTTTTCGAAGGCGGGGCCGACACCGTGTTCCATCAAATTCACGAGCGAGCCGGCGTAGAGCACTTTGACGGTGCCTTCGTCCGCGAAGCAGTTTTGAGCGGATACGACGCCCGCGAGCAACGCCACACCGACGACAATCTTACGAAACATACAGGTCTCTCTTGTTCGTTATAGAGGATCGTATATTACGCCTGGTCGAGGGCAAATCATTGACGCGGTTGGGGGTTTCTCCGAATTTCCGGTATTGGCGCCCGGCACTATGGGCTAGGTTTCATCGGAAGTACACTAGGCGTTGCTAAAACCTAACCATTTGCTTTCCGCCGAACAACGGCCGATACCTCGGAGATCGACATGCGAACCAGCGCGCGCAACCATTTCAACGGCAAAGTCACCGCAGTCAAGGCGGGGGCCGTCAATGACGAAATCACCCTGAATGCGGACGGTGTCGAACTCGTCGCCATCATTACGCACGGAAGCGCCGCGTCGTTGGGGCTCAAACAAGGTTCGGATGCGTTTGCGCTGATCAAGGCGTCGTCGGTAGTGGTGATGGTGGGGGCGGACCCGAGCAAGGTCTCGGCCCGCAATTGCGTCGAGGGCACGGTGGCCTCGGTCGAAAAGGGCGCGGTCAACGCCGAAGTCGTGATCAAAGCGGCTGGCGGAGCGCAGATCGTTTCCATTATCACGAACGACAGCGTCGATCGCCTCGGCCTTGCCGCCGGCAGCAAGGCATCGGCGATCTTCAAGGCGTCGAGCGTGATCGTCGGCGTGGCGTGAACCCGCCCGTGAAGCTTTGCGCCGGCTACTGATATTCGGTGGCTGGCGAGTAGTGCCATCCCACCGCGTTCGACTACACTTAAGCACCCCCAGCCGAACCGTCCGCCCTCCCATGGCGCACCTCTTTTTCGCCGCTTCGATCCAGCGGCACATCGCGATGCCCGAACGCGACGTCACCGCGCGCTCGGTCGACGAGGCATTGTCCGCGGTCTTCGCCGACGAGCCCCGTCTGCGCGGCTATATCCTCGACGATCAAGGCGGCTTGCGCAAACATTTGTCCGTCTTCGTGGATGGCAGGCCGCTGCGCGATCGCCACCGTTTGTCGGATCCGGTCGAAACAGACAGTCGTATTTACGTCGTGCAAGCGCTTTCCGGCGGCTGATATCGCAGGAATGCATCGCACGAAGTCATCGCACGAAGGTATCGCAAACACACCAATTACATCGGAGACACGACCGTGAACGACGACCGCTTGATCGTTGGCACCCGCAAAGGGTTGTTCGTTTTCGAACGGGACGATGCGAGCGCGCGTCGCTGGAAGCAGGTCGCGCTTCACTTCATCGGCGAGCCCGTTACCTCGGCGCTGGCCGATCCGCGCGACGGCACGCTTTACGCCGCGCTCAATCTCGGTCACTTCGGCGTCAAGCTGCACCGTCTGCCTGCCGGTGCAACCCAATGGGAGCCGTGCACGGCGCCGGTCTATCCGCCGCAGCCTGCGGCCGAAGCGGTAGTGGATGCGGCGGCGTTTGCCGATCCTGCCGACGGATCCGCCGCTGCTGCCGCGCAACCGGCGCGCGAGGACAGCCGCTCCGATGAGCAAGAACCCCTTTGGTCGCTCGAACAGATTTGGACGCTCGAGCCGGGCGGCGCCGACGAACCCGGCACGCTCTGGGCCGGCACGATCCCAGGCGGGTTGTTTCGTTCGGACGACCGCGGCGATACCTGGACCTTGATCCGCTCGCTATGGGATCGGCCCGAACGGCGCGAGTGGGGCGGTGGCGGCTACGACCACGCGGGCATTCATTCGGTGCTGGTCGATCCGCGCGATAGCCGCCACGTGACGATCGGCGTTTCGTCCGGCGGCGTTTGGCAAACGTTCGATGGCGGCGATACCTGGCGTCCGACATCGAAGGGCATGGAAGCCGATTACATGCCGCCCGAGCGCCGGTTCGAAGAGAACGTCCAGGACCCGCATCGCGTCGTTCAATGTCTGGCCGTTCCGGAGCGGCTTTGGACGCAGCATCATTGCGCGATCTTTCGCTCGACCGACGGCGGCGAGCAATGGACGCGCATCGAGGCGCAGCCGTCGAACTTCGGTTTTGCGGTAGCCGTTCATCCGCACGACCCCGACATTGCGTGGTTCGTGCCCGCGGTGAAGGATGCGTGCCGTATTCCCGTGGATGGCGACTTCGTCGTCACGCGCACTCGCGACGGGGGCCGTACATTCGAGCGCTTCTCGCAGGGCCTGCCGACGCCACCTGCTTATGATCTGGTCTATCGCCACGGGCTCACCATCGATGCGACAGGCACCCGGCTTGCAATGGGCTCGACGACGGGCGGGCTATGGGCCTCCGACGATTCTGGAGAGCGCTGGCACGAAATCTCGGCGCATCTGCCGCCTATCTATCACGTGAGCTTTGCCGGAGCCTGACATGATTTCCAGACCGCACCGGCATGTTGCCGATTCGGGATATGCCGTGATGCGTCTAGGCGTCACGCTCGCGCTGATGACCATCGGCAGCAGCAGTATGTATGTGCTGTCCGTCATGTTGCCTGCCGTGCAGGCCGATTTCGGCAGCAGCCGTTCCGATGTCTCGCTGTCGTACACGCTGCTGATGGTCGGCTTCGGTGTCGGCGGTGTGGTGATGGGCCGCTTGGCCGATCGCTTCGGTGTGATGTGGCCGTTGCTGCTCGGCGCGGTAGGCTTGGGCTTAGGGTATCTGGCCAGCGCGATGTCCGGCAGCGTCATGATGTTCGCGCTTGCGCAGGGCGCGCTGGTCGGACTGTTGGGCAGCAGCGTCGTGTTTGCTCCGCTCGTTGCCGACACCTCGCTCTGGTTCGTCAAGCGGCGGGGCTTGGCCGTGGCCATCTGCGCGAGCGGCAATTATCTGGCCGGTGCCATCTGGCCGCCGGTGGTCCAGCATTTCGTCGGCATCGCGGGATGGCGCTCGACCTATATGGGGATGGCACTTTTTTGCAGTCTCTCGATGGCGGCGCTGGCGCTGCTGCTTCGAGAGCGGCCTCCCGCAATGGAGCCGGCGGCGCGGCAGCATGCGGATGGCGCGCCGGAAGCGGCGGCCGCGATACGACCCTTCGGCTTTTCGTTCGGCACGGCTCAGGGTCTGTTGTGCGTAGCGGGTGTGGCTTGCTGCGTTGCCATGGCCACGCCACAGGTCCACATCGTCGCCTATTGCGGCGACCTCGGATATGGCGCGGCGCGCGGTGCGCAGATGCTGTCGGTCATGCTGGGCTTCGGCATTGCAAGCCGGTTGATCTCGGGCTTGATTTGCGATCGCATTGGCGGAGTGCGTACGCTGCTGCTGGGCTCGGTGTTGCAATGCGTCGCGCTGCTGCTCTTCTTGCCGTTCAATGGGCTCGTGCCCTTGTTCGTGGTGTCGGCGCTGTTCGGCTTGTTTCAGGGCGGCATCGTCCCGTCGTACGCGATCATCGTGCGCGAGCATTTTCCGGTTCGGGAAGCCGGTGCCCGAGTCGGCACCGTGCTGATGTGCACGCTGCTCGGCATGGCGCTCGGAGGCTGGCTCGCCGGCAAGATGTTCGATCTCACCGGCAGCTATCACGCCGCATTTCTGAACGGCGTCGCCTGGAATCTGCTCAACATGGGCATCGCGCTGACGCTCTTGGTGCGGGTGCGGCGACTGTCCCGCCGCCGCGAAGCGGCATTCGCGGTGACGGGAACGTAGCAGCCCGCTCCACGCCGATTCAAGCCCGGCCCGCTGAATGAGCGGGCACTCGCGCACAAGCACTATCGCACCCCGCTGTCCAACCGACAATTCGTTGTGCATGCAACGTAAATTGTTGCACAAGCAACCAATTACCCATGCCATGCAGCACGTTCGTTCGCATTGATCTGCGACAAACGAAGCCATCGATGCGGCGACATTTTTTCTCCTCAAGTATTCGTCGTACCCGTCGTTAAAGGTACGGGAAAGGAATGTTTTACGTAATTGATAGCTAACTGCGCAGGTGTTGAGTAATGGTTTCCGATGGTGCCGTGTCAGGGAGTGCTGTACTCGACCGCTTTGCATGTTCAGCTTTGAGCACGATCGGCGCGTTGTCCTTGTGGTTCGTTGCCGGATGGCAATGGAGCACGGCGGCCGCTGTTGCCAGCGTTGTGCTGTTGATTGTCGGGCCCCTATTCGACGGTCGTCGAAGCAAACGTTTCGCGAGCGACAACGTTCAACTGCAAGCCTTCGTCGAAGGCACCGCACAGATTGGTGAAGACCTTCTCCCCGTCTGGAGCGCGCATCTGGAAAGCTCGCGCTCGCAGATGGAGGTCGCCGTCTCCGCATTGACGACGCGCTTCGCCGCGATCGTTCAACGTCTCGATCAAACGCTGAAAGCTTCCTCGCAAGACGGCGACGATGCCATCGCGCGCCTGTTCGCGCAAAGCAGCGAACAGCTCGCGAGCGTGCTCGGCGCATTGCGCGACGCCATGGCTAGCAATCAGACGATGCACGACGAAGTGAAGGCGTTGAACGGCTTCATCGCCGAGCTGCAAAGCATGGCAACGGAAGTGGCCAGCATCGCCTCGCAAACGAACTTGCTCGCCGTGAACGCGGCCATCGAAGCTGCCCATGCGGGCGAGCAGGGTAGAGGTTTCGCCGTGCTCGCCAACGAGGTGCGCAAGCTCTCGACGATGTCCGGCGAAACGGGCCGGCGCATGACGGCCAAGGTCGAGACGATCGCCGAAGCCATCGCCACTGCATCGGATGCCGCTCAAGCGTCCGAGCGCCGCGGCTCGGATTCGTCCGTGGTGGCCGAGTCGGTTATCACCGGCGTACTCGGACAACTACGCACCGTCACCGATCGGCTCGAGACATCGGCAAACACGCTTAAAGAAGAGAGCGCCGGCATTCAAACGGAGATCTGCGACATGCTGGTTCAGTTGCAGTTTCAGGATCGCGTCAGTCAACGCATGGCGCACGTGCGCGACAGCATGGATCAATTGCCGCCGCTCCTGACCGACAGCCGCCGGCAGTTCGAAGAATCGGGTGTATTGCACGCCGCCGATGCGTGCGCGCTGCTCGCCGCACTGCAACGCAGCTATGCAATGGACGACGAGCGCATCACGCATGGCGGCAGCGCAGCGCCGGCCGCCGCGACTGCGACTGAGGCCACGGACGACGTGACCTTCTTTTGATCAATCGATATAAAACGCTACGGGGAAACACTTTGGCCAAGACCATCATGATCGTCGACGATTCCGCTTCGCTGCGTCAGGTTGTCGGCATCGCGCTGCGCGGCGCGGGCTATGACGTCATCGAAGGCAGCGACGGGGTCGATGCATTGAAGAAGCTGACGGGACAGAAGGTCCACCTCATCGTCAGCGACGTGAACATGCCGAACATGGACGGCATCTCGCTGGTCAAGAAGGTGAAGGAGATGCCGGCCTACAAGTTCACGCCGATCGTGATGCTGACGACGGAGTCTCAAGAAGAGCGCAAGCGCGAAGGCCAAGCGGCCGGCGCAAAAGCCTGGGTGGTCAAGCCGTTCAATCCGCCTCAATTGCTCGCGGTGGTTCAGAAGCTCGTGCTGCCTTGAACTTGGCCAGCACAACGACACGAGCCCGTACGTCCCCTCATTGAAGGCCCCCATCTTGAACGCGTCCCCCTCAGTGTTCGCCATCGAAGGCGAGCTGACCATCTATCGCGCCGCCGAACTCCACGCCGAGTTTCAGCGGGCCGTAATTGGTACCGGTTCCTTTTTTCTCGATCTCTCGGCTGTCACGGAGTTTGACAGCGCCGGCGTGCAGTTGCTGCTGGCGGCGCGGCGGTCCGTACTCGCCGCCGGTGGCGAGTGGCGCATCGCCGCATCGAGCGATGCGGTTCGTGAAGTGTTGGACACCTTGGGCCTTTATGCGGGCCTTGCGGATACCGGTGTGAGTACCGGCGCCGATACCGGTGCCGATACCGAGACGGCGCGAGCGTCGTCCGCGCATTGCTGACCCGTGCGCAGGAGACACCGATATGGCCATGAACATGGATGACGCGCTGCAGATCTTCTTCGAGGAAGCGCATGAGCTGCTCACAGAGATGGAAGCGGCGCTTCTGCGTTTGAGCGAGCAGAGCGGCGACGCGGAATCGATCAACGCGGTGTTTCGCGCAGCGCATACGATCAAAGGTTCGGCGGGACTGTTCGGTCTCGACGACATCGTCGCATTCACGCATCGTGCGGAAGGCGTACTCGATCGGGTACGCGCCGGGCAGATCGTGCTCGACGATGCGCTGATCGGTACGCTGTTGGCGAGCGGAGACTACATCGCACGGCTTGTCGGCGCCGTCGAGACGGCCACGCCGCAAGTCGACGATGAAGTCGTGTCTGTCGGGGCGGACCTGAGCGCAAAGCTCGAGCGCTATTTGGAATCGCAGGCTCGGGCTGCGTCCGGCGGCGAGGCCGGCGAGGCATCGAACACGTCGCGGCGCAACGAGGCTGAACGCGATGGGGTGCATGGCTGCGACGCTGCGTCGTGCGCCCGTGAGGCCGAGGCCAGCATCGCTCGCTGGCGCATCGCCGTTCGCTTTGGCGCGGACGTTTTCCGCAACGGCATGGATCCGTTGTCGTTCATTCGGTACCTTGGCACCCTCGGCGAGATCGAGCGAGTCGTCACGATCGCCGATCAAGTGCCGGTGCTCGACGAGATCGACGCCGAAACCTGCTACTTGGCCTTCGAAATCGACTACGCGACGCAAGCCGATCGAGCCGCGATCGAAGGCGCGTTCGAATTCGTGGCGGACGATTGCGTGCTCGACATCGCGCGTATCGACGATCGACGTTGTGCCGGATCAGAGGCGGATCAGGGCGTATCGGATGCAACCCCCGACGTCGAGTTTGCGGGCGCTTCCGCCACGGAGCAGCTAACGACGGCGATCGCATCCGCAGCGTCTGAAGTATCGGCCGCTTTGACGGCTTCGACCGGCTCAACCGCCGCGACCGCATCGCCCGCACAAAGGCCCTCCGCTAAATCCCCGGCCGGCCCGGCGCCCGCCGAGCGCCAATCCATGCGCGTGGACGCCGACAAGATCGATCACCTGATCGACCTCGTCGGCGAGCTGATCACCGCTGCGGCAAGCGCGAGCATGCTGGCGAAACGCACGCACAACGTCGAACTGCAAGAGTCGACCGCCACGCTCTCCCAGCTCGTGGAAGGCGTGCGCGACAGCGCGCTGCAACTGCGTATGGTGAAAATCGGCGGCACGTTCAGCCGTTTCCATCGCGTGGTGCACGACGTCGCGCGCGAACTGGGCAAGGATATCGAGCTGCGCGTGAGCGGAGAGGACACCGAACTCGACAAGACGGTCGTCGAGCGCATCGGCGATCCGCTCATGCATCTCGTGCGCAACGCGATGGATCACGGCATCGAATCGCGCGAGGCGCGCGCCACATGCGGCAAGCGCGCGCACGGCACGCTCTCGCTCAATGCGTATCACGACTCCGGCAGCATCGTCATCGAAGTGAGCGACGACGGCGGCGGCTTGGACCGCGACCGAATTCTCGCCAAGGCCATCGAAAGGGGCCTCGTGGAATCGGACCGCCAGATGACCGACAGCGAGATTCACGCGTTGATCTTCGAGCCCGGCTTTTCCACGGCCGACCAGGTCACGAAGCTGTCGGGCCGCGGTGTCGGCATGGACGTCGTCAAACGCAATATCGAAGAGCTGCGCGGCAGCGTCGACATCAAGAGCCGGCTCGGCGAAGGCACGACGGTCGCCGTGCGGGTCCCGCTGACGCTCGCGATCATCAACGGCTTCCAAGTCGGCATCGGCCGCTCGGTCTTCGTCGTACCGCTCGAAATGGTGGACGAATGCGTCGAGTTCACGGCCACGGGCGAGCACGACTACACCGATCTGCGCAGCGCCGTCCTGCCGTTCATTCGGCTGCGCACGTTGTTCGAAGTCGCCGGCGAGCCGCCGGCGCGTCAAAACATCGTCGTCGTCAAACACGCGAGCCAGAAGTTCGGCATCGTTGTCGACAGTTTGATGGGCGAAACGCAAACCGTCATCAAGCCGCTCTCGAAGATCTTCGCGCAGGCGCGCGGGATCAGCGGCTCGACGATTCTCGGCAGCGGCGAGGTCGCTTTGATCCTCGACGTTCCTATGTTGCTGCAGCAAATCCAAATCCAACAGTCCACGGCGGCCCCTGTCCCCGCGGGCGATCTTTGACCCGCGCTTGTCGCCAATCATAGACCGTACCAACAAAGCGCTCCCGATCGAGAAGGAAATCGTATGTTCAAGAACATGAAGCTCGCGACGAAGCTGTTCGGCTCGTTCGCCATTCTGCTCGTCTTAATGAGCGGGCTCGGCGTCTACGCGCTCGTGCAGTTGTCGAACGTGAACGACCAGGCGACGCGCCTTGCGCAGCAGGCCGTGCCCGCCGTGCGCGACGTGACGCAAATCAAGGCCGGCGTCAACCGGATGCGCGTGCTGCAATTCCGCCGCATGTCGACGAACGACGCGGCTGAAGCCGCCTCGGCGGACAAGGAACTCGCCCAGCGCGCCAGCGAAACGCAAAAGCTGCAGGACGAGCTCGGCAAGCTGCTGGTGACCGCGGAAGCAAAACACGAAAACGACAATCTGAAGGCTGCGCTCGACGCGTTCCTTTCCGATCAAGCGACGCTCTTCAGCCTCGTTTCGCAGGGTAAGACTCAGCAGGCGGCCGACTATGCGAACGGCGATCTCCAGAAGGAATACGACGGACTGCGCACGACGTCGGATCGATTGGCCGACGCGGCCATGCAAGAGGCCGACAGCAACGCGGCCTATGCGGACGTCGTCTACGCAGGCGCGCGCGTGTGGACGATCGGCATCCTCGTCGGCTGCGTCGTGCTGGCATTGGGGATGGCGTTCCTCGTGACCCGTGCGTTGACGCGCCAGCTCGGCGGCGAGCCCGGCTACGTCGTGAAGATCGCGAACAGCGTCGCCAGCGGCGACCTGACGATCGCCGTCGACGTGCGCGCGCACGACACGACGAGCGTGCTCTTTGCGATGAAGTCCATGGTCGCGAAGCTGTTGCAGGTCGTCACCGAGGTCAACAGCAGCGCCGAAGCGTTGGCCGGTGCGTCGGAAGAAGTCAGCGCGACGGCCCAATCGCTGTCGCAGGCCTCGAGCGAGCAGGCGGCGAACGTCGAAGAGACCAGCGCTTCGATGGAAGAGATGACGGCGTCGATCGCGCAGAACACCGAGAACGCGCGCGTCACGGACGGCATGGCGGCAAAATCGGCCGGCGAGGCGACCGAGGGCGGTGAAGCGGTGAAGGCCACGGTCACGGCGATGAAGCAGATCGCCGAGAAGATCGGCATCGTCGACGACATCGCCTACCAGACGAACCTGCTCGCGCTCAATGCGGCGATCGAGGCGGCGCGCGCGGGCGAGCACGGCAAGGGCTTCGCGGTGGTGGCCGCCGAAGTGCGCAAGCTGGCCGAGCGCAGCCAAGTCGCCGCGCAGGAAATCAGCACCGTGGCGAGCACGAGCGTTGGCCTTGCCGAACGCGCGGGTTCGCTGCTCGATGCGATGGTGCCTAACATCAAGCGTACGTCGGACCTGGTGCAGGAAATCACGGCGGCTTCCGAGGAGCAATCGTCTGGCGTGTCGCAGATCAATGCAGCGGTCACGCAGATGAGCCAGACGACGCAGCACAACGCGGCGAGTTCGGAGGAGCTTGCCGCGACCGCGGAAGAGATGAGCGCGCAAGCCGAGCAGCTGCAGCAGGCGATGTCGTTCTTCACCGTGACGCGCTCGGACCGCTCGGTCGCGACCGGTACCTCGGCGCCGCGTCGTAAGCCCAGCGCGAAACGCTCCGCCGGCGGCATGTCGATGGGGATGCTGAAGCCCGCGTTTGCCGGTGCGATGGCGGTCGCCGACGACGGCGCGCCGGACGAGTCGCAATTCGCCCGCTTCTGAGAGGTTCGGACATGAGTGCATTGGCCGAAGCTCAAGCGGCCGCACCGGGTGCCGCATTGGCACTCGGCGAGCCGGCGCAGTACCTGACGTTCATGCTGTCGGGCGAGACGTTTGCGATCGGCATCCTGGCGATCAAGGAAATCATCGAATACGCGGGATTGACGGAGGTACCGATGATGCCGGCCTGCGTGCGCGGCGTGATCAACCTGCGCGGTTCGGTGGTGCCGGTCGTCGACTTGCTTGCCCGGTTCGGCCGTACGCCGAGCCCCGTGACGAAGCGCACTTGCATCGTCATCGTCGAAACCGACGTCGGCGGCGAGCGGCACGTAATCGGCGCAGTCGTCGATGCCGTCAACGAAGTGCTCGAAATCGCGCCGGGCGATATCGAGCCGCCGCCCTCGTTCGGGGCGCGGCTGCGCATCGAGTACATCGCCGGCATGGGCAAGGTGCGCGGCAAGTTCGTCATCTTGCTCGACGCGGATCGCGTTCTGGCGATCGACGAACTCGGCAGCTTGGGGACGTTGTCGCAGTGAACAATTTGACGAATGCCGAGTTCGCCAGCTTCCAGCGCTTCATCTATGCGGCGGCCGGCATCAACTTGTCGGTGGGGAAGAAGGCGATGGTCGTGGGCCGGTTGACGCGACGCTTGCAAGTGCTCGGCCTCGACAGCTTCGCGGCGTACTCGCGGCTGCTCGAAAGCGGCGCCGATCGCGAAGAGGTGCAGACGGCGATCGATCTGCTGACGACCAACGAGACGTATTTTTTTCGCGAACCGAAGCACTTCGAATTGCTGCGCTCGCTGGCCGCGAACGCAGCATCGGCGTCACAGTCGATGCGGGTGTGGAGCGCCGCGTGCTCCAGCGGCGAGGAACCCTACAGCATCGCGATGGTGCTCGCGGACCGGCTCGGCCACACAGGCTGGGACGTGTTCGGCACGGACATCAGCTACCGCGTGCTGCGGCGTGCGCGTACCGCGCACTATCCGCTCTCGCGCGCGAAGCTGATTCCGCCGGCCTATCTGAAGCGGTTTTGTTTGCGCGGCACCGGCGAGCACGACGGGACGATGCTCGTCGAGCGATCGCTGCGCACCCGCGTCAACTTCGCGCAAGTGAACTTGAACCGGGATCTGCCGCAGATCGGCAGCTTCGACATCATCTTCCTGCGCAATGTCTTGATCTATTTCGATCCGGCGACGAAGCGCGACGTCGTCTCGCGCGTGCTTACGCGCCTGAAGAACGGTGGCTATTTCTGCATCGGGCATTCGGAAAGTCTCAACGATATCGACGACACCCTTGAGCAGATCGCGCCGTCGATCTATAGAAAACCGCCGCCGGACGGTTCGAGATGAAGCCGGTCAACGTCCTGATCGTCGACGATTCGGCCGTGGTTCGCCAAGTCGTCGCGGGGTTGCTCGCGGCGACGCCCGGCATCGCGGTGATGGCGGCCGTTGCCGATCCGCTGCTTGCGATCGAACGCATGCGGCGGCAATGGCCCGATGTGATCGTGCTCGACGTCGAGATGCCGCGCATGGACGGCATCACATTCCTGCGCAAGGTGATGCAGGAACGCCCGACGCCGGTGGTGATCTGTTCGACACTGACGGAATCCGGCGCGAAGACGACGCTCGATGCGATGGCCGCCGGCGCGGTGGCGATCGTGACGAAGCCGAAACTCGGTATCAAGCAGTTCCTGCAGGATGCGGCGGACGACCTCGTGGCCACCGTGAAGTCGGCGGCGCGTGCGAACGTCAAGCGGATCGCCGTGCGCGCGGCGGCGCCCGCTGCGGCGATGCAGCCGAAGCTGAACGCCGACGTGATGCTCTCCCCAGGCGGTGCACCGGCGCCGATGGCGCGCACGACCGAACGCGTCGTGGCGCTGGGCACGTCGACGGGGGGCACGCAGGCGCTCGAAGAAGTGTTGACCGCGTTGCCGCGCGTCTCGCCGGGCATCGTGGTCGTGCAGCACATGCCCGAGAAGTTCACGGCCGCGTTTGCCGCGCGGCTTGATTCGATCTGCGCCGTGACGGTGAAGGAGGCGGAGCGGAACGACCGCGTGCTGCCGGGCCAGGTGCTGATCGCGCCGGGCGGCCGGCATATGGTGATGAGGCGCAACGGGGCGTTCTATTACGTCGATATCGTCGACGGGCCGCTCGTGAATCGGCATCGTCCGTCGGTGGACGTATTGTTCCGCTCGGTGGCGAAGGCGGCCGGCGCGAACGCGCTCGGCGTTATCATGACCGGCATGGGCGACGACGGCGCGGCCGGCTTGCTGGAAATGCGTACGGCTGGCGCGCAAACGGCCGCTCAGGACGAGCAAAGCTGCGTCGTGTTCGGCATGCCTAAGGAGGCGATCCGCCGCGGCGGCGCGGCGCGGACGATTCCGCTCGGCATGATCGCGCAGGAAATCGTGCGGCTTTGAAAGTCGATCCGCACGTGCGGCGCGTTAGCGCTTTGAGCTAGCGTGCCTTCAGTTTCCACAAGGCATCGAGCACGTGCTGCGTTGCGCGCTCGACTTGCCCCGCGCGATGGGTGATGCCGAGTTCGCGCCATAGGGCAGGACGCAGCGGGCGCATCGCGATGCGGGCATCCGATTGCGGCGCACCCGCTTCATGCGGCAGCAGCGTCGCGCCATAGCCGGCGGCGACCAGGCTCTTGATCGCGTCGTTGTAGTTCAGTTCGATTCGCGCCGTGGGCCGATAACCGCCTTGTGCGAACCACTCCGACGTGAGCCGCGAGAGCCGCGTGTTCGCATCGTTGAGAATGAGCGGCTGCGTGGCCAGCCATGACGGCGTGATGCGTGCCGGTAATTTCCAATCGGCGGGCAGGAACGCCATGACGGGATCTTTGCGCCACGGCCGGATGGAAAGCCCGGCAGCGGCCGATTGCGGCAGTGCCACGAGCCCCACGTCGAGCGTGCCTTGCGCAAGCCGGGCGAGCGTCTCCTGCGACGTGAGCACGGCGATCTGAACGTCGATTTCAGGGTGACTGTCGCGCAGTTGCGCGATGGCCTGCGGTAATAGATGCGCGATCGCGCCGGTCGATGCTCCTAGGCGCACGCGGCCCGCCAGCCCCTGCACCTGCCGGCTGACGTCGTCGAGCGTCGCCTCGACCTCGACGAGCAGCCGCCGCGCACGCGCGACCAATGCTTCTCCGATCGGCGACGGCCGCACGTTGCCGCGCTTGCGCGACAGCAGCGGCGCGCCGATCCGGCTCTCGAGTTCGGCGATATGAAGGCTCACCGTGGGCGGTGCGAGATGGAGCAACTGCGCCGCGGCCGCGAACGAGCCGTAGTCGGCGATGGCGACGAGCGTGCGCAGGCGGTCGAGGCTGATCTCTCGCATCGGGACTCTCCGGTTCTCACGTTCTTTCAGGTTCAGGAAAGCTGAATTTATCGATCATGAAATTCAACTTTTCCTATTGTAGGGCGTGGGCGCACGATACGGTCTTCTTATCCGGCTATCGAATGCGAGGGGGCGGCCACCATGCGGTTACAAACGGTTTTCATCGACGGCGACCAAGGCACGACGGGCCTGCAGATCCACGAACGTCTGCGCGGTCGGACCGATTTCCGGCTGGTGACGCTGCCGGCCGATGCTCGGAAGGATGCGCGGCGTCGAGCGGAAGCGATCAACGAGTGCGATATCGCGATCTTGTGTTTGCCCGATGCGGCTGCGCGCGAAGCGGTCAGCTTCATTCGCAATCCGGAGGTGCGCGTGATCGATGCCAGTTCGGCGCATCGGACGCAGGCGGAATGGGTTTATGGATTCCCGGAGATGGCTGAGCGGCAGGCGCGGGAAATCGCGCGCGCTCGGCGGGTCACGAATCCGGGCTGCTATCCGACCGGGGCGATTGCGTTGTTGCGGCCGCTCGTGGAGGCGGGTTTATTGCCGCGCGACTACCCGGTGACCGCTCACGCGATCTCGGGCTATTCGGGAGGCGGGCGTTCGGCGATCGACGAATACGAATCGAACGACGTAACGATCGCCGCACCCTTCAAGGTCTATGGTCTCGCACTCGAGCATAAGCACACGCCGGAGATTGAACGGTATGCGGGGCTCACGCATCGTCCGTTCTTCGTGCCGGCCTATGGGGCTTATCGACAAGGGATCGTGCTGACCGTGCCGATCGAATTGCGGCTGCTTGCGCCGGGCGTGGACGGAGAGCGGTTGCATGGATGTCTTGCGCGTCACTACGAGGGTGCGCGTCATGTCGACGTGATGCCGCTCGCCGATGCCCGCGCGATGGCACATCTCGATCCGCAGGTGTTGAACGGAACGAATGACCTGCGGTTGGGCGTGTTCGTGAATGCCGAGCGGGGGCAGGTTCTGCTGTCGGCGGTGTTCGACAACCTCGGCAAGGGCGCCTCGGGGGCGGCCGTGCAGAACCTGGAGTTGATGCTCGCGGCATGAGGCCGCGAGCTTGGGCCTTGCTACCGTGCGGCTCCGGCGAGGCTCGCTTCGCCGACGTCCGCGTCCGGCGCCGCGCCTTCTCCCGCATCCATCGGCTGCCCGCGATGTTCGCCCCCAAGCCCGATGAGCACCGAGATCACCACGGCCACAATCCCGGCCACGATGGCCATCGCCATCCCGTAGTTGTCGCCGTTACGATGCGCGATTGTGGCCTGGATCGTCGCGTTGCCCGAAGCGAGCAGATTGCCGAGCTGATAAACGAGCCCGGGAAACGTCGCCCGCACTTCCGGCGGCGACATTTCGTTCAAGTGCGCAGGAATCACACCCCAGGCGCCTTGCACCGAAATCTGCATCAGGAAGGCACCGATCGCGAGCGGAATGCTGCCGCTGGCAAAGGCCCACAACGGCAGCACGGGCAGGGCAATCAGCGCGGCAAAAGCAATCGCCTTGCGGCGCCCGATCTTCTCCGATAGCGCGCCGAACACAATGCCGCCGATGATCGCGCCGATGTTGTAGGTAATCGCGATCGCGCTGACCGTATGCGTCGAGAGCTTATGCTGCACGAGCAGGAACGTCGGATACATATCCTGCGTGCCGTGGCTGAAGAAGTTGAATGCCGTCATCAGCACGATCATGTAGACAGCCAGCTTCCATTCGCGGGCCAGCACGGCAAGGATGCTCGGACGCGCGCCGGCGCGCTGGCCGCGCTCCCACGAGGGCGATTCGGGCACGTTGCGGCGGATGAACAGCACGAGCAGCGCCGGCACGATGCCGATCATGAACATGCCGCGCCAGCCGATCGAGTCGTGCAGGAGGCCGAACACGACCGAGGCGAGCAGATAGCCCGACGGATAGCCGGCTTGCAGAATGCCCGACATCACGCCGCGCGACTTCGCCGGAATCGACTCCATCGTCAGCGCCGAGCCGACGCCCCATTCGCCGCCCATCGCGACGCCGAACAGGCTGCGCAGCACGAGCAGCATCGTCAGGCTCGTTGCGAAACCCGAGGCCAGATCGAGCAGCGAAAAGAGCACGATGTTGAGCATCAACACGGGGCGGCGCCCGAAGCGATCCGCCATGCGGCCGAAGATCAGCGCGCCGAGCGGACGCAGCGCGAGCGTGAGTGTGAGCGCGATCGTCACGCTCGTGATTTCGGTGCCGAAGGCTTTGGCGATGTCCTTGAGGACGAACACCATGAGAAAGAAGTCGAATGCGTCGAGTGTCCAGCCTAGATAGCTGGCGAGGGCGACGCTGCGTTGCTGCTTGGTCCAAACCATGAATCTGTCTCCTGTCGAATGATCGTCGTGGGTGGTCTTGGCGAGGCATTGCGCCTTTCGCCGTGGCGCCCAATAACGCAGGAGACATGCCAATGCTTATATCAAGCTAACACCTTGATTTAATGAGGCTAACAATGGACCTGAGAAAGAGGCTCGCGCGGAAATCCGCCCAGCGAGGCTCGATCGCAGGGCGGAAATCGTGATGAGTAAGGGAAGCGTAAACCCTAGAGCGAGGGCGAGCGGAACGAGGGAGAAAGCGATGATGATGGCGACAGTGACGGCCCTCGCTTCGCCGCCCTTCAACGAAAATCGTCCGACGTGATCGCGAGCCGCCGCATCTTGTCGTAGAGCGTCTTCTTCGGCAGTCCCAAGCGTTCGCAGGCGAGCGCCGCGCGTCCTTGGCAGGCGCGCAGCGCTTCTTCGATCAAATGCCGCTCGAACCGGTTCACCTGTTCCTCGAGCGTGCGCGGTGCCGCGCCGACCGATTCGTCGACGTCGCCGACATCGGCAAGCAGCCCGAGCGTGAAGCGCTCCGCAACATTGCGCAATTCGCGCACATTGCCGGGCCAGCTGCGCGACATCAGCGTGTGCATCTGCTCGGCGCTTGGGGCCTCGGGAACGGGACGTCCATAGCGCGCCGATGCCTGCAGGACGAAATGCTCGAACAGCAGCGGAATATCCTCGCGCCGCTCGCGCAGCGGCGGCACTTCGAGCACGACGACGCCGAGGCGGTAATAGAGATCGTCGCGAAACCGCTGTTCGCGTGCGAGCGCCAACAAATCGGCCTTCGTGCCGGCCACGATCCGGCAATTCATCGGCAGCAGCTCGTTCGATCCCACGCGCTCGAACATGCGCTCCTGCAATACGCGCAGAAATTTCGCCTGCAGCGACATTTGCATCGTCTCGATCTCGTCGAGAAAGAGCGTGCCGCCGTCGGCATATTCGACCTTGCCGATGCGGCGCTTGAGCGCCCCCGTGAACGAGCCGGCCTCGTGGCCGAACACTTCGCTCTCGAACAGCATCTCGGGGATGCCGGCGCAATTGATCGCGGCGAAGTTCGCATCGCGGCGGCGGCCCGCCTCGTGCAGGGAGCGTGCGACCACCTCCTTGCCCGCACCCGTTTCGCCGATGACGAGAACGTTGGTATCGGTATCCGCCAGATCGAGAATGACGCGGCGCAGGCGCTCGATCGCCGGCGATTGGCCGAGGATCTTCGCTTCGATCCGGTCGCGGCCGCTCACCTGACGCCGCAGCGTGTCGAGTTCGAGTGTCAGATGGCGCTTGTCGAGCGCGCGCTGCGCGACGTCGGCGAGATGCTCGGACGAGAACGGTTTTTCGATGAAGTCGTAGGCGCCGCGCTTCATGGCTTCGACGGCCATGGCGATATCGCCGTGGCCCGTGACGAGGATGACCGGCAACTGCGCGTCGATCTCGCGCACTTGCTCGAGCAGGGCGAAGCCGTCGATGCCCGGTAGGCGCACGTCGGTCACGACGATGCCCGGAAAGCCGAGGCGGAGGTGCCGCACGGCCTGCTCGGCCCGCTCGAACGCTTGCACTTCGATGCCGCGCAGCTGCAGCGCCTGGACGCCGCCCAGCCGCACGGCGGGTTCGTCTTCGACCAGCAGTACCTTGAGCCCCTCGTGCACCTTGTGCGCTTCCATCATGATTCCTCGTTCGCTCCGCCGTCGGCGTCGGTGTCGTCGGCGGCCGCGCGGTGTGTTTCGGTCTGCGTTTGCCGGGCGGCTTCGCCGGCGAGATCTTGCCCGCGCGCGCGGCGCAAGCGCAAGGTGAACGAAGCGCCGCCGTCCGCCGCGACGTCGTCGGCTTTCAGCGTGCCGCCGAGTTCTCGCACGATGCCGGCGGAAATGGCAAGGCCGAGCCCGAGGCCGGCGCCAGGCGGCTTCGTCGTGAAAAACGGCTCGAACAGCCGGACTCGCACCGGCTCCGGGATGCCCGGCCCGGTGTCGGCCACGACGATTTCGACGAAGGCATCGTCGGCTGCATCGTCTCGAACGGCGATCGAAAGCTGCCGCGCGGGGCGCTCGAGCATGGCGTCGAGCGCGTTGGCGAAGAGATTGACGAGCACCTGCTCGAGCCGGTTCGCATCGGCGAGCACGAGCAGCTCGCCGCGCGGCGAATCGGCATCGGGCAAATCGCGGACGACTTCGACCGCTTCCTTGCGCAGCCGCAGCTCGACGAGAAAGAGCGCATTTGCGAGCGCGCGTTCGACGGGCACGGGCGTCAGCTCGGCCGAGCCCTTGTGCGAGAAACGGCGCAACTGGGCGGTGATCTTGCCCATCCGTTCGATGAGCCCGGCGATCACGCGCAGATTGTTCTCGGTTTCGTCGGGGCGTCCGCGTTGCAGAAACAGCAGCGCGTTGTCCGAGAGCGTGCGCAGCGCGGCGAGCGGTTGATTGAGTTCGTGCGTGATGCCGGCCGACATCTGGCCGATGAGCGCCATCTTGCCCGCTTGCACGAGTTCTTCGAGCGTGGCTTTGAGCGTCGCCTCGGTACGCTTGTGCTCTGTGATCTCGTTGCGCAAGCTTTTGTTGGCGCGCGCGAGCGCCCCGGTGCGGCGGGTGACTTTGCGCTCGAGTTCGTCGTTCATGCGTTCGAGCGTTTCGCGCATGGCCAGACGCTGCGCGATGACCTTGCGGCGTTGCAGGACGTACAGCGTGCCGATGGTCGCCAGCGACAGGCCCAACGCCGCGACGAGCGCCGCGTAGCGCGCACTCTTGCGGGCGGCGGCGATATCGGTCAGCGACATGATGCGCCAATCGGTGCCGGCCACGGTTCGGCTCACGACGACGAAGTCGGTTCGGCGCTTTCCTCCCGGGCCGGGGGCGAACGGGTTCGGCGGCGACACGGCATCGATCTCGGCATTCGGTCCGAGGCTGCGGCGCCGGACGAGCCCGACTTCCTCGAGCGCGCCGGGGCCTTCGTATTGGCGCTTCGTTTCGATGCGCGCGCGCGATGCGGCCGAAAGCGGGTGCAGCGTGCGGTATTTCCAGCCGGGGTACGACGTGAGGAAGACGACGCCGTTCGCGTCGGCGACGAGCACCGTTTCGTCGCCGCGCATCCAGAGTGCTTCGATCGGATCGAGGCTGATCTTGGTGGCGACGACGCCGAGTTCGTGTCCGCCCGCGTCGATGCGGGCGGCATAGAAGTAGCCGGGCAGGTGGCTCGTCGAGCCGAGGCCGTAGAAGCGCCCGGTGCCGCTGTGCCGCGCGTCGATGAAGTAGGGGCGGTAGGAGAAGTTCTGCCCGACGAAGCTGACCGCTTGATTCCAATTGCTGGCGGCGAGGGTCGTCCCGTTCAGGTCGAGCACATAGATGGCCGCGGCTTGCGAGTCGGTGGTGACGTCGGCCAGGTAATCGTTGACGCGCGAGATCAGTGCCGGATTCGTGGGGTGCCGCAGCAGGTTCGCGATGTCCGGGTTCAGGCTCAGCAGCGCCGGCAGATAGTCGTAGCGCGTGATCTCGCCCTTGAGCGTGCTTTCGTCGACGTCGAGCCGGTGCGCGGCGCGCTCGATGATCGCGCTGATTTCGGCGCGCTCGGCATAGCGATAGGCCGCCCATGCGCCGACGGCGACGAGCGCGGCGAACGCGAGCGCCTTCGCCGTCTGCGAGGTGCTCGGGAGGTGCGAGGCGATGCGCGTGGGCCAACGCAGCGGGCGCGGCGAAGGCGCACGCTGCCGGAGTGGGTTCATTCGGAAGCGCGTCAGGCGAGCGGGTTGCCGCCGGGAGCGCGCAGTTTAGCGAAAACGGTTCGGTTGGGGGATCGGGGTAAATAGGTGGGGCGACAACGAACCTCAGGCTCGGCAATGACGGTTGAGTACAAGGGCCCAGCCGGAGTCGGGCGATAATAATGCCTGCTTTCGGTCCGAACATGTCGGCTGGGCTGCCGGTTTCCAACGCTTTCTTGATACGTTGCACGGACATCCCGATAGGGCCGGAGCCAAGAGTTACAAATCTTGGCGCCCCATCGGACTATCGATTGCTCGACAAACGGCAGGAGTATCGACGTGACCTACTATCAAGAACAAGCCCGGCGGTTGCTGCGATTGGGATCCGGGCGAGCCGATGCCGCGTTTCGCGAGGATCAAGAGGAAGCTATTCGACACCTCGTCGAAAACAAGGGGCGTTTGTTGGTGGTGCAAAAGACCGGATGGGGAAAGAGTTTCGTCTACTTCATCGCGACCAAGTTGCTGCGTAATGCGGGGGGTGGTCCCGCTCTTTTGATCTCGCCCCTGTTAGCGCTGATGAGAAACCAAGTTGCGGCGGCCGAGCGTATGGGAGTTAGGGCAGCGACGATCAACTCCGACAACGTGGCCGAATGGGCCGATGTCGAGGCTAGGCTCGCACGAGGTGAAATCGACATTCTTCTGATTTCGCCCGAGAGATTGGCCAATGAGCGATTCAGCACTCAGGTCCTGGCAGGAATTGCGGCCCAAATTTCGCTGATGGTCATTGACGAGGCACATTGCATTTCCGATTGGGGGCACGATTTTCGCCCTCATTACCGCTTGCTGGAGCGGATCGTCAGGACACTGCCGCCCAACCTGAGACTGTTGGCAACTACGGCTACCGCAAACGATCGAGTGATGGCGGACTTGAATTCAGTGCTGGGGCCCGACCTTACGGTATTTCGCGGCGACCTCAATAGAGCGTCGCTGACGCTGCAAACCATCCGCTTACCCAGTCAGGCGGAACGTCTTGCGTGGCTGGCGGAGCAACTGTCTACCTTGAAGGGCCACGGAATCATTTACACGCTCACTGTGCGTGATGCCTATCAAGTGACTGAGTGGTTGAAGACACAAGGTTTCAACGTCGACGCTTACACTGGCGAGACCGGCGATCGTCGAGAAGAGCTGGAACAGGCGCTGCTGAGCAACCGGGTAAAAGCGCTCGTCGCAACGATGGCACTGGGAATGGGCTATGACAAGCCGGATCTGGCGTTCGTGATTCATTATCAGACTCCAGGGTCTGTCGTTGCCTACTATCAACAGGTTGGGCGGGCGGGACGTGCACTGGATTCCGCGTATGGCGTGCTTCTCAGCGGGCAGGAAGAAGGCAGCATTACGGATTGGTTTATCCGCAGCGCTTTTCCGAGCCGACAGGAGGCCGCAGCTTTACTGGGCGAACTGGAGCAGGAGCCCGATGGGTTATCTGTTCCCGAGCTATTGGGCCGACTCAACCTAAGTAAGGGGCGCGTAGAAAAGGCGATCGCTTTGCTGTCGCTTGAAGCTCCCGCACCCATTGCCAAGCAGGGTACAAAGTGGCAGCTTACGGCCGCAAGGCTGGGCGAAGCCTTTTGGGAGAGAGCAGAGCGGCTCACCATGCTGAGGAGATCTGAACATGACCAGATGCAGAGCTACGTCAATCTTCAATTTGGTGAGCATATGAGCTTCTTGATCAGAGCGCTCGATGGCGACTCTAGCGCAGTGCAGCCTCCAGTGTTGCCTGAACTGTCGGCAGCGGTGGACCCTGACCGGGTGCGGGACGCAATTGCATTTCTTCGCAGAACCAACTTGCCCTTCGAGCCTCGAAAGAAATGGCCCGATGGCGGCTTGCCTCAATACGGCGTCAAGGGGCACATTCCGCAGGCCCACCATGCGCAGCCCGGCAGAGCACTATGTATATGGGGCGATGCCGGTTGGGGCGGCCTTGTCCGACAGGGAAAATCCCATATGGGCCGGTTCTCTGACGATCTTGTGTCCGCTTGTACGGAGATGATCCACAAGTGGAATCCGCAGCCTGCGCCGGCATGGGTGACCTGCGTTCCATCGCTGCGGCATCCGGAACTTGTGCCGGACTTCGCCCGGCGCTTGGCCGCCTTACTGGCTCTGCCGTTTCTTGATGTAATCGAAAAGACGGACGACCGCCCGGAGCAGAAGACGATGGCAAACAGCACGCAACAAGCTCGCAACGTCGATGGATCGCTGGCACTAAAGGATCAGTCGATTCCTGAGGGGCCGGTGCTATTGGTCGATGACATGGTCGACTCACGATGGACGCTGACGGTGGCGACATGGCTGCTTCGTATGAAAGGCAGCGGAGAAGTATGGCCGATCGCCCTTGCGCAGACAGGACATGACGAATGATGCCTACGTTGTCGCCCAACACACGGGCAATTTTGTTGCTGATAGCACCGCTGATCGCAGGGCGGAGCGAACTAGTATCCGATGATCTCCTGTCGCCCGGAGAATACAAGCGTCTCGCGCGGCACCTGCGCGAAGTGAAGTGCCAACCCGCTGACCTGCTGTCGCCGAATGCCGCGGAGCTTCTCCACGCATGCGGCTCCATTGTAGACGAGGGACGGCTACGGCGATTGCTTGGGCGCGGTTTTCTGCTGAGCCAGGTCATCGAGCGATGGCAGACGCGCGCGATTTGGGTGGTTAGTCGCGCAGATGCGGAATATCCGAGGCGCTTGAAAGTGAGGCTGCGTGAGGACGCGCCTCCCGTTCTGTACGGTTGTGGTGAAATTAGCCTTTTGGACACGGGAGGACTGGCGGTGGTCGGTTCGCGCCATGTGGACGACTCCTTGATCGACTACACATTGGATGTTGGGCGACTCGCCGCATATGCGCACAAAACCTTAGTGTCCGGCGGCGCGAGGGGTGTCGATCAAGCTGCAATGCGCGGGGCTTTGGCAGCCGGCGGCAACGTTGTTGGTGTGCTGGCCGACAGCCTGGAAAAGATAGCAATGACTCGCGAGCAACGCAATTCGCTGGTCGAAGGTTGTCTGGCGTTAATCTCTCCCTATGATCCAAGCGTCGGCTTCAACGTCGGCCGCGCAATGCAGCGCAATAAGCTTATCTACGCGCTCGGGGAAGCGTCCCTCGTAGTGAACTCCGACATGAACAGAGGAGGCACTTGGGCCGGCGCGGTTGAACAATTGGACAAGCTCAAGTTTGTTCCGGTCTACATTCGATCGACTGGCTATCCGTCGGTCGGGCTCGATGCACTACGTCAGAAAGGAGCGATTCCGTGGCCCAATCCGCAAGACGTGGAATCGTTTGAGAGCCTGTTTGATCGATCGTCCATGCCGCAGCATGGTTCAACGGATGCACCCAGTGCGGAGCATGCTGCGAAGCCTACGTCTTCGGAGACGGTGCAGGATTCCCAGATTGGCAGCGCTACATCGGCCGCCGTGGCTGGCGCGGGTCAAGAGCGGACGGAGGCTGCGGAGGAAGAGCGAGCGAGTGTGACGACGGTTCCTGCGGCTGCAACCGGCCAGATCCAAAGTTCGACTGAAGCTGACATCAGTCCAGCCGATGTCCTATTTGCGGCCGTGCGCGAATCCATTCAGCGACTCCTGAACACGCCGATGAAGGAAGTCGATGTCGCCGCAGCGCTGCAAGTATCGACCCCGCAAGCGAAGGCATGGCTGCAGCGGTTGGTTGATGAAGGAGCCGTAGAGAAGGCGAAAAAGCCGGCAGGCTTCGTTGCTAAGCAGCGCCGCTTGTTGTGAACGAAGCCGGCATTTCGCTACGGAGGGCTACTTCGTAGCTGTTGCGGCGATGGTAACATTTGTTGTCGCCGCCACCTCTACCCGCATCGCCTCATGCCCGAAACTTTCGACCAGCTTGCCGCGTCGATCCGCGCACGCTTCGCGGAGCTGAGTCCGCAATTTCAGGCCGGTGCCGCCTTCGTGCTCGATCAGCCCGACGAAGTCGCCGTGCTGTCGATGCGCAAGGTTGCGGAGCGTGCCCGGATTCAGCCGGCCTCGCTCGTGCGCTTGTCGCAACTGCTGGGCTTCCCTGGTTGGAACGAACTGCGCGATTTGTGCGTGGCACGCGTGCGAACGCGCCCCGAACCGTTGACGGTGCGTGCACGCTCGCTCGTCGCCGGAACGAAGAAGGACACGTTCACGCAGGACTTGCTCATTGCCCAGCAGCAAAACCTCGAAACGACGGCAACCCACAACGAACGCAGCGTTTTGCAAGCCGCCCGCGTCCTGCGCAAGGCGCGGCATGTGCATGTCGCGGGTTTTCGTTCGTGCTATGCGGTCGCGTTCGGTTTCGTCTATGGCTACGGACTCTTTCGTCCATCGGTGTCGCTGCTGACGGGCGAAGCGGGCACGCTCGAAATGCAGTTGCGCGGCATCACGCGCGATAGCGCGACCGTCGTGATCAGCTTCGCACCGTATTCGGTCGAAGCCGCTCGCGTCGCCGAAGCCGCGTTGGAAAAGGGCAGCCGTCTCGTCGCGATCACCGATAGCGCCGTGTCGCCGCTCGCGCTGAATGCCGACAGCGTGCTGATCTTCTCTCACGAAAGCCCGTCGTTCTTTCCGTCGCTCGTTGCCGCCACCGCGCTTGCCGAATCGCTCGTCGCGCAATTGCTGGCGCTAGAGGGAGCCGATGCCGTCGAGCAACTCGAGTTGGCCGAGCGATCGTTGCACGCGAAGGGTGCGTACGTGCCTTGAAGTGCTGGGCCGCAAGCGCCACCCAATGCTTTTCGTCTTATTGATCTGATTGTTGGCGCTCTTATCTGAGCCTCGCGTTGTCGCGCCATGGTTGACAACATATGTTGTGTAGAATTATAAATACACACCATGTGTTGTTTGTTCGATGCGGCCGCTGCGCTGAGCACGGCCTCCGACTCACCTTGGATTTGGAGGTATCGCATGTCTTATGTATTCCATCGGATGCCGAAGAAGACGCTGCCCGTGGCGGTGGCGGGCGACGGCATCGAGATCGTCGATTCCGCCGGCAAGCGCTACATCGACGCGAGCGGCGGCGCTGCCGTGTCGTGTCTCGGCCACAGCCATCGGCGCGTCGTCGACGCGATCGAGCAGCAGGCGCGCCAGCTTGCCTACGCGCATACGTCGTTCTTCACGACCGAGGCGGCCGAGGCGCTGGCCGAGCGGCTCGTCGTGACGGCACCGGCCGGCATCGGCCACGCGTATTTCGTTTCGGGTGGGTCGGAGGCCATCGAGGCCGCGCTCAAGCTCGCACGTCAGTACTTCGTCGAGATCGGGCAGCCCGCGCGCAAGCATTTCATCGCGCGCCGCCAGAGCTATCACGGCAATACGCTCGGCGCGCTTGCGATCGGCGGCAATGCTTGGCGGCGCGAACCGTTCCTGCCGCTGCTCATCGAAGCGCATCACGTCAGCCCCTGCTACGCCTACCGGGATCAACTGCCCAGTGAAACGGAAGAGGCATACGCGCAGCGGCTCGCCGACGAACTCGAACACAAGATCCTCGGCCTCGGCCCGGACACGGTGGCGGCCTTTGTTGCGGAAACGGTGGTCGGCGCGACGGCGGGCGCCGTGCCGCCGGTGCGTGGCTACTTCCGCAAGATCCGCGAGGTCTGCGACAAGTACGGCGTGCTGTTGATTCTCGACGAAGTCATGTGCGGCATGGGGCGCACGGGCCACCTTTATGCGTGCGAGGAGGAGGGCGTCTCGCCCGATCTGCTGACCATCGCCAAGGGCCTCGGCGCCGGCTATCAGCCGATCGGCGCCACGCTCGTGAGCGATCGGATCTACGAGGCGATCGTGGGCGGGTCGGGCTTTTTTCAGCACGGCCATACCTATATCGGCCATGCGACGGCGTGCGCCGCCGCGCTCGCGGTGCAGCGCGTGATCGAAGAAGATGACCTGCTCGACAACGTGAAGGCGCGCGGCGAGCAACTGCGCGCCACGCTGCGCGAACGGCTCGGCGATCATCCGCACGTCGGCGACATCCGCGGGCGCGGACTCTTCGTCGGCGTCGAACTCGTACTCGATCGCGCTAGCAAGGTGCCGTTCGATCCGCGACGCAAACTGAACGCGGGCATCAAGCAGGAAGCGATGGCGCGCGGGCTCATGGTCTATCCGATGGGCGGTACGATCGACGGCAGACAAGGCGACCACGTTCTGCTCGCGCCGCCGTTCATCTGCACTCCTAACGACGTCGATTGCATCGCCGAGCGGTTGTGCGATGCGGTGGATGCCGCACTTGCCGGCACCTGAGCATCGACGCAAGCGGGCAGGTGAGCGATACTGCCGGGGTACCGCGCAAAGAAGGACGGAAGTGAAATGACGATGAAAGGACCCACCGGCGCACGCCTGCCCGAATTCGATCGGGCGGCAGCCAGCCCCGAGCAACTGGCCGTGCTGGATGAAATCTTGACGGGGCCGCGCGGCAATCTGGCCGGTCCCTTCCTCGCTTGGATCGCGAGTCCCGAACTCGCGCAGCACGCGCAGCAGCTCGGCGCGTTCTGCCGGTATCGGACGGGCTTGCCGCTGCGGCTGTCCGAACTGGCGATTCTGGTGACCGCGGCGCAATGGCGTGCGCAGGCGGAGTGGCAGATTCACTATCCGATCGCGATCGAGGCGGGGGTGACCGAGTCGGCGGCCGAGGCGCTGCTCCGGGGGCGGCGCCCCGATTTCGCCGATGCGGACGAGGCACTGATCTACAATTTCGCGATCGAACTGTACGACGCGAAGCGCGTCTCCGATATGACGTTCGCCAAGGCCGTGCAGCGTTTCGGTCATGCAACGACCGTCAATCTCGTCGGCCTGCTCGGCTACTACGCGCTGGTTTCCATGACATTGAATGTCTTTGCCATGCGCGAAGACGACGATGCGCCGTTGCCTTTCATGGAGTGAATAAGCTGCGCGTGTTGGGACACCAAAAATCTTGAAAGATCTCAACGTGAAGCAAAGCCGAGAGACCCGTGCGATGACCTATCAGCGATGATCGATTCGAATGCGCGCTTATCGGAGATCCACCGGCATGTGCAGGCCGGAGAGCTGATCGAGGCATCGGCGCTCGTCTCCGACTGGCTGGCGCATGCGCCCGACGACGTCGACGCGGTCACCGCACAAGCGCAATTGTTGCGGCTGTGCGGGCGCTACGCGGATGCGCGTGTTTGGCTCGATCGCGCGTTCATCATCGATCCCGCCCACGCCCTCGCCTTTGTTGAGGCCGCGCGTCTAGCCGCGCAAACCGGCGCGCCGGAGCACGCGCTCATGGGCTTCGAGCGCGCGCATCGCGCGCTGCCCGATGCGACCGATTGGCTCGAAGAGTGGGCATTGCTTGCTCATTCGATGCGGCGCTCGGAGGTCGGCACGGCCGTTGCCGCGCGCTGGTGCGAGCTGGCGCCCGGCTCCGCGGTGGCCTGGTTCACGCTGGGCCTGCTAGCGCAGCAGGCCGGCTCCCTCGATGCAGCGCTGCGGGCATACGAGCGTGCCATGTCGCTCGATGCCGATCTGGCGATGCTCCGCAACAATCTGGCGGCCCTGCATTACAGCCGAGACCAACACGATGCGGCGTTGCGATTGACCCGGGAGGCGATTCGCGCGGAGCCGAATCATCATCTTGCGTGGACGAATCAGGCCAATGTCCTGCTCAAACTGTTCGAGCCGGAAAAAGCGTTGATCGCCGCGCGGCGTGCGGCGGCGCTGGCGCCCAATTTTGGTTTGGCGCAACTGGCATTGTGCAACGCGGCCCGCGAATCGCAGCAGTGGGGCGAAGCGTTCGACGCCGTCGTGCAAGCGGCGAAAGTGTCGAACGACGACCCGAAGATTCAGTTCTCGGCGGCGATGCTGCAATTGATGCACGGCGATTTCCAGAACGGCTGGATCAATTTCGAAGCGCGCTGGAACGGTTCGACGGAACTGGAAGGCGTAGAGGGCTTCTATCCCGAGCGTCGTTGGCGCGGCGAAGCGCTAGCGGGAAAGACGCTGCTCGTCTGGGCCGAGCAAGGGTATGGCGACGCCATCCAATTCATTCGCTTCTTGCCGTCGATCGTTGCCCGAGCGCGCGATGAAGGAGGCAAGGCTATCTGCTGCTGCTTTCCCCCGCTTTACGAACTCTTCAAGCGAAGCTTGGCCGCATATGACGTCGAAGTGTTGCCCAGCGATTTGCCGCAACTGCCGTCGTTCGACTATCAAATTCCGCTCGCCAGCTTACCGCTCATGCTCGGTGTCACGCTCGAGTCGCTTTCCGCTCCGCCGTCGTACTTGATCGCCGATTCGGCTCGCGCCGCACGCCGGCGCGATGAAATGCGCGGCGGCGCCAAGTTCCAGGCGGGCCTCGTCTGGACCGGCAGCCGGACTCATCAGCGCAACCCGGTCCGCGCGATCGATCCCGAACGGTATGCCGAAGCGTTCTCCGGGCTATCCGGCATCGATTGGCATAGCTTGCAGATGGGGGCGCAGGAGGACGTCGCGCGAATGGTGCGGGCGGGCTTGCCCGTCAACGATCGAACGCGCGAATTGACGAGCTTCGACGATACGGCCGCACTCATCCGCAGTCTCGATGTGGTCGTGACGGTTTGTACCTCGGTTGCGCATTTGGCCGCGGCTTTGGGACGTCCGACTTGGCTGCTGCTCGACGTCAATCCGCATTGGGTGTGGATGACCGAGCGGCGAGACAGCCCGTGGTATCCAACGGTGAAGCTCTATCGCCAGCGCGGTTACCGGGACTGGACGGTACCGCTGATCGAGATGCGCGCCGATTTGGAGCAGGCGGCGAGCCGAGCCGCGACCGGGCGCGCGCTCTAAAATCCAAGACCTAAAAGCGATACCCGATTCCGCCCAGATAGATATCGCTGTCCTTGTCGTAACTCGTCATCACGCGATTCCACGAGGCGCGCACGAACCAGTGCCGCGTGACGTTGTACGCGGCCGACATCGTTAGCAACACGGAGACTTTCCCACCCGTGTCGGTGCCGCCTTTGACGCGATGGGTATCGATCGCGTAGTACGGTCCCGCGCCGACCCCGAGGCTCAGGCGATCGTCGAAGAAGGCGCGGCGCAGCCAAATCTGCGCGGCTGCGCCCGAGCGCGTGTTGAGCGCCGTATGGCCCTCGTTGATCCAACTGACGGTGCCGTCCACGTAGGGTCCAAACCCGTGCCGATACTCGAAGCCGTATGCGGCCGCGCCGGGCGACGTCAGGCTATTGACCTCGGTCCACCCTGCCATCGCCGTGATCTGATCGCCGCTCGATACGTCATCTCCCGCGCCGCGGGTACCCGGCGACGGTGCCGATCGCTTCGGCGAATCGAATGCATAGCCGATGCCGAATAGGGCGCCGAACGTGTTGTAGCTGTGCGACCCTAAGATCTCATTCAGGCGCAACTGATAGAAAAGATGATCGCTGGCGTGCCAGGTCGCAGCCAAGCTGACGATCGGGCTCAAGCCGTGTGCATCGACGTAGCGCCTGCCATTGGCGCTTGCTTCGGTATCGAAGTAATAGTCGCCGCCGAAGCCTGCGCCGAGCGTGAGCCTCGGATCCGCGAAAGTCCCGCGCAGCCAATATTGCAAGGCGAAGCCGTCGCGATGATTGTCCCGCACGTGCCCTTCGTTGATCCACGAATAGCTGAGCGCGTTGTGCGCATCGAGCGGCTGCAAATACGTGAATCCCCACGTGTAGGTCGACTCGCCCGGAACGTTTGCGCGCAGCCATCCGCCGAGCGCCGAGATTTCTTGAGCATGGATGCTTTGGCACACGGCAATGCTGCCTGCCAGCAACACCCATCGTGAGAAGCGCATCGAACGCGCCGGTTTATTCATGTTCGTATCTCGAGTGGCGGCAAGACGCGAGGTAGGTCAGCGGCCGCCCGCACAGGGCGCGCTTACGCCATCGAGATTAACAGCAACAGTGGATACGGTTTGTTAAACGTGTAACGGAGCCACGGGCGGCTCAGGCTTGTGCCGGCGGGGGACTCGCGCCGGCGCTTATGTCCCCCGCGCAATTACGGAATATTTCCGATCATGCATAGCCCTGTCGCGACGACGGCAATCCCAATGCCTCGATCCGCATGCCACCTCGCCGGCGCGAGGCGCTCGACGGTCATCGCCGCCGTCAGCGCAGCCATCGCGGGCAGATTCATGATGCCGATGACGAGAAGGACGGCCATTAAATTGACACAGCAACAGCCGCCGTGAAGTGCTAGCCGAAATCCGAGCCGGCAGGCAGCACCCGCACCGAGCGCATGGGTTGGGTCATGAGAAAGCGCGCGGCCGCAGCAGGCGATGCGGCGCCTCTTCCACGACGTGAATTGCACGACGCCGGCGGTGACGGCCAGGATAGCCGATGAGAGCGGAGCGAGGCGCGCGAGCGAGGCCGCGTGCGGCAAGTGCGTGGCAAGCGCATTGCCGACGGCGAATACGATCGTGCCGGCGGCCGCCCACCACGACAAGTAGCACGCAGCCGTCAGCAGCGCAGGCCCCACCGCTGAGATCGGGCGTGCCGTGCACGCGCGTTCCCAAAGCCGGCGAAGTTCAGGCGCCGACGACGGCAGCATCATCGCCGCCATCATCAGCATCCACATGCGGACGAACGAGGCCGCGGCGCCGAGCCACGTTTGACCGCAAACCGGCATCCAGATCGTCGATATCGACCAACCGCCGGGCATCGGCGTCTCGCCCATCGCGGACATCGATCGGCAAGACCAGACGGTCGCAGCCGCACTCGCTACGAAGGCGAGTCCGAAGAGGCAGGCGAAAGAGGCGCGAGCAGCCGGTGAGACAGGCGACGCCCGCAAGCGCTTCGGCTCCATGCCGATTCCGCAGCAGTGTGTGTTCATCGTATCCTCCGTCGAGCGGGTTGGACTTACGCCGCGCCGCCGGTGCGTGCCGCCCGCGCATCCCCATGTCGTGACATGTCAGTGCTAGATTAGTGACCGGCATCCATCCGGGGGGAGTGACAAGTGTGTCGGGATTCGTGTCGGGATTCGTGTCGGGATTCGCATGGACTCGCTGATTGCCGTCGCGGCGCGCGCGCTCGCGGCCGGTGACGCGCTCGGCGCGCTGAACTGCGTCGCGTTGCGCGACGACGCGCACGCGCTCGCGCTGCGCGGCATCGCCATGGCCCAGCTCGGCGATCTGCCCCGAGCGAGGACGCTATTGCGCAGCGCGGCACGTGCGTTCGGGCCGAAGCAGCCGCTGGCGCGCGCCCGATGCGTCGTGGCCGAAGCGGAAGTCGCGCTGGCGTCCCGCGATCTGCGCGCTGCCGATCCGTCGTTCGAGGCGGCCTGGGCTACGCTCGAAGCCTGCGGCGATCGGCTCAATGCCGTCCACGCACGGTGTCTCGAGGCCAGGCGTCTTTTGCTGATGGGGCGCCCCGACGACGCGGAGCGCGCGCTCGGGAAGGATCCGTCCGGTCCTCTGCCCGCGGCGCTGCGCGCTTCCCGAGCGTTGCTCGCCGCAGGCATCGCGCTGCGCCGGCTGCAAGCGACCACGGCGCGCGATGCGCTTGCCATAGCTGCGCAAGCCGCGCGCGAGTCGGGCATCGCCTCGTTGACGGCCGAGGTCGAGCATGCGGCGCTTGCCCTGGCGGCGCCGGCTGCGCGCCTGATCGAGCGCGGCCGGTCGCGAAACGTCACGCTGGAACAGGTGCAGGCTTTGTCGTCGGCGAAGCGGCTCATCGTCGACGCCTGCCGCTATGTGGTTCGCGAATCGAATGTCACGATTTCGCTCGCTTCGCGACCGGTTCTGTTCGCGCTAGTTTGCATGCTGGCCGAGGCGTGGCCCGAGGATGTGCCGAGGCAGACACTCATCGCCAAGGCGTTCCGGGCCAAGCTCATCGACGAAACGCATCGCGCCCGCCTGCGCGTCGAGATCGGCCGGCTGCGCGCGTTGATGAAACCGATCGCCGATGTGACGGCGACGAAGGGCGGTTTTGCACTGATGCCGGCGAGTGCCCACGAGGTCGCCGTCTTGGGGCGCCTGTTCGACGAGAAACATGCGGCCGTGCTCGCGCTGCTTGCCGACGGCGAGTCATGGTCGAGTTCCGCGCTGGCCGTCGCTTCAGGCGCCAGCCAGCGCTCGGTGCAGCGCGCTCTTGACGCACTTGCCTCCGAGGACAAGGTTCAAGCGGTAGGCGATGGGCGGGCGCGGCGCTGGATGACGCCGCCCGTCGTCGGATTCGCGACAACGTTGTTACTCCCCACGCCGTGGTCGACCGAATAGGATGGCAGCCATGAATCGATCGAATGCCGAAATTGTCCGCGAATATGGCCCCTTGTCGGGGATCAACTCCGTTGCAGGCGTCACCTATGACGGTACGCGAGTTTGGTTCGCCGCCGGCGACAAGCTGTGCGCGCTCGACCCGGAAAGCGGGCAGACCGTGCAGACCATGGCCGTGCCCGCCGATGCCGGCACCGCCTTCGACGGCAAGCATTTCTTTCAAATCGCCGGCGACATCATTCGCAAGATCGACGCCGCGACCGGACAGGTGCTCGCCACGATCCCCACGCCGCCCAGCAGCGGCTGTTCGGGGCTCGCATGGGCCGAGGGCTCGCTTTGGATCGGCTGCTACCGCGAACGCAAGATCCATCAACTCGATCCCGTCACGGGCAAGGTGCTTCGCACGATCGAATCGAATCGTTTCGTCACCGGCGTAACTTGGGTGGACGGCGAACTGTGGCACGGCACATGGGAAGACGAGCGCAGCGAGATTCGACACGTCGATGCGGGTTCGGGAGAGGTGGTCGAGGCGCTGGAGATGCCCGCGAGCGTCATCGTGTCGGGGCTCGAATCGGACGGCGGCGACCGGTTCTTCTGCGGTGGTGGGAACAGCGCGAAGGTGAGGGTGGTGCGGCGCCCGGCGCGCAAGGCGGCATCCGTCGCCGGCAAGGAGGTTGCCGCCGACGCGCCGCGCGAATGATGGATGATGGACCCGCGGTGTGCCGGTGGTGCGAATCGTGAGCACACCGCGGGGATGGATCGGGCTCCCGATCGATTCGATTAATTCCGCGTCCGCGCTTGCATCATCCGTTGGACCAGTGCGTGGCGTTCTGCGCCCGTATCGAACGTCGTGCGCGTGTCCGTATCGATCACTTGCCGCGCGAGACCGTCGCGCACAGGGTGCACGGCCGGCCACTGCGGAGGGGTGAGATCGGCGGGCGAGCGACCGATCGTTTGCGGGTTCGTTCGTGCGCCGCCCGCGCCGCCTGGTGCGCCGGCCTCCACAAGGCGATCGACGTGCTCGGAAAAGATCTGGGCCGTGGCAACGCTCGCGCCATTCGGCGTCCCGCTCTTGACGAATTGCTCGATATATCCGGAGAAGATCCGCGAGACGGCGTAGTCGTCTGTCGTCCATCGAAAGCGCGGGTCCTGGTCGAGGTTGCCGAAGACATAGACGATCTCCGAGCGGCGCGCGGCGCCGGTGACAGGTGTCGAGTCCTCGTTCTCGATCGCCTTGCCCCCGGCGGCCACGGCAGGCGGGCGGCGATGCGCGAAGAGATAGAAATAGACCGGGGCGCGGCCCGTTTGCCGGTGCAGGTCCATCCAACGCCACGTGCTATGGCCCATCGTGAGATCGTTCGCCAGCACGGCCGCCGACCGTAGGATTTCGTCGGCGCTGTTCCCGGGGTAGAGCCGATGCGCTTCAGGCAATTCGTTGCGGAAGATTGTGCCGAGCGCGAGCGCCCAGTTTTCGGGCGTCGGTTCGTGCGGGCCGAAAATCGTCTTGAAGTGATTCTCTTGCGAATTCGAGCCGACGAGCAGCGGGACCGCTGCTTGGCGTCCGGCCTCGAAAATCGCGGCCGGCGTGTCGGTCAGAAAATGACCGTCGATGCTCGGCCAGAGAAACGGTTGAGGGTCCTTATAGGTTCCCATCGCTTGCTGTACTTTTTCCGCCGACATCTCCCGAAGGTCATCGAGCGAGTTGGCCCCGAGACGCGTGGCGAACGCCTGCGCGGCCCGCTCCGCCTTTTTGCGTGTCCAGAATGCGTTGGGCGCGAAGGCGCCGCCGCTTTCGCCGATCGCCCGTGCGAACAGGCCCCGCGACGACGTCGACGCCATGTGCGCGCTCACGGACATGGCGCCGGTGGTTTCTCCGCCGATCGTCACTTGCGCCGAGTCGCCCCCGAAACGCGCGATGTTCTCGCGCACCCAGCGCAGCGCCGCTTGCTGATCGAGCAAGCCGTAGTTGCCCGCCGCGCGCGCCTCGCTGTCGCGCTCCGCCTCGGGGTGCATCAAGAAGCCGAACACGCCGAGCCGGTAGTTGACCGTGACGACGATCATGCCGCGTCCGGCAAGGTGCGCGCCGTCGTAGCGCGGCTCCGATCCGTCGCCGAACGCGAAGCCGCCGCCGTGAAAATAGACGAGCACCGGAAGCGTCCCCTCCGAACTTTTCGCCGGTGCCCATACATTCAGATAAAGGCAGTCTTCGCTCATGCTTGGCGAGCGGAACGTCATGCTGGGCCCGTCCATCTGCATGCAGCGCGGCCCGAACTGCTTGGCCTCCCGCACGCCTATCCAGGGCGCGAGACGTTGCGGCTCGCGCCAGCGGCTCTCGCCGATCGGCGGTGCGGCGTAGGGGATGCCGCGAAAGACGTTGAGCTGATGGATGCCCGTCATCGCGCGATCGCCGGCGACGATGCCCTCGGCGAGCCGCACTTGCGGCGATGTCATGACAGGTAGTGCGGAGGCGCCGACGGGGAATGAGCAGAGCAGCGATAAGGCCGATGCCGCGACGGATGCGCACGACGATGGTCGAATCGTGAATGATCGATTCATGGTTTGCCCCTTTGGGATGGATCGAGGTTGAGGTGCGATGGCCCACCGAAGGCGGGCGAGTCGATCTTCATCCGAGCGGGGGCAGGCGCTCTCGATTTGCGAAAAAGCAGGACGCTTTGAAGTGCTCGGCGAGCCTTGGCGCGTCTTCGATACGAAACGCGATGAACCGATGCGCATCCGCGTTCGTCGTTACGCCGAGCGCGCTTTCTTCGGCAGCGATTGCAGTTGGTCGTAATGCTTTTCGGCCCACAGCCACACGCCGCAAAACGCGGCGCACAGGCTGTGTCCGAGTTCGGTCAATTGGTACTCGACGCGCGGCGGCACTTCCGGATAGACCGTGCGGATGACGAACCCGTCCTCCTCCAATTGCCTCAGCGTTTTGGTCAGCATGCGCTGGCTGATCGAGCCGACGAGGTCTCCGATCCGCGTGAATCTCAGCACGCCGTTTTGGGCGAGCACTTCGAGCACGCACATCGTCCATTTGTCGGCGATGCGTCCGATGACGTCCATGACGACATCGTCGAGTTCCGGCGTCGAAGTCTCGCCCGTTGGCGATTCGAAGACGACGGCGCGTCCCGCGGGTGGTTGCTTGGGTTTCTGCTCGGGCATGACGGGTACCTGATCCTTTACTTACCGATGTGTTCGTACAGCACACTTTGGTGCCTACTTCCTAAACGAGAGTATTGGGTCTATTCTGGCGCCAGTCAATCGTCAACTCAAGGAGAAGCATCATGCAAGTGACTGGAAACACCATTCTCATCACGGGCGGGGGCTCCGGCATCGGACGTGCGCTGGCCGAGGCATTTCATCGCCGCGGCAACGAAGTCATCATCGCGGGCCGGCGCGAGGATACGCTGCGCAAGGTGGCCGACGCGAATCCCGGAATGAAGACGGCCGTGCTCGACGTGGGCGATCCGCAAGGGATCGAGCGATTCGCCGCGCGCATGGCCGAGGAATTTCCGACACTGAACGTCGTCGTCAACAACGCCGGCATCATGCAACTCGAAAACTGGCGTGCCGAAAAGGTCGATTTATCGACGGCGGAAGCGACGATCACGACGAATTTGCTCGCGCCGATTCGCTTGGCGGCGGCCCTGTTGCCGCAATTGAAGCGTCAAGCGCAGTCGACGATCATGACCGTCACCTCGGGGTTGGCATTTCTGACGCTCGCGCACACCCCTACCTATAGCGCGACCAAGGCCGCCGTCCATGCGTTCAGCGACGCGCTGCGCTATCAATTGCGCGAGACGAACGTCGGCGTCGTCGAGATCGCACCGCCTTACGTGCAGACCGAGTTGATGGGCGAGCGGCAAGCGAACGATCCGCAAGCGATGCCGCTTGCCGAATTCATCGACGAAGTCATGAGCATTCTCGAGACGCAGCCGAACGTGCGCGAGGTGCTGGTCAAGCGTGTCTATCCGCTGCGGTTCGCGGCCGAGCAGGGATACGAGAAGTACATGGCGCAGTTCCACGGCTTCAACGACCACTTCGGCGCGGCGCTCGAAGGCTGAGGCCGCTTCGGCGCGGGCGATGCGCGCCGCCGGCTGTCCGCCGCGGCGCCGATCGTTTCACGATGCGCGGGCTTCGCCGGCCGCGCCGCCATGATCGGCTCCGTGCCGATGCTCGGCGCACGCCGCTCGCATGACGGAGGCGACGTCGACGCCGAGTTCTTCCCTGAACGATGCCGCGCCTTTCGGCGTCACCTGCACGGCGCGCGAGGCCTTCGACCGCATGAGCCAGCCGTTCTCGCAGAGTCGCTCCAGCAAGCGGGCGCCGAGCGGGCCGGCGACATGGTGCTCGCGCTCCGTCCAATCGAGGCATTGCCTCGCGAGGCCCCGGCGCGCGGGTTTGATCGACGCGATGTCGAGCCCCATGCGCGCGAACCAGTCGGCGCCGGCGGCGGTCACTTCGAATTGCTTGTCGCCCGCTTCGGCGAGGTAGCCGTGTGCCACGAGCGCTTGCGTCATGGCCACGCCGAGACGTCCCGCGAGATGGTCATAGCAGCAGCGCGCGAACTGCAGCCGCTGCGCGTCGGCGCTCAAGGGCCGCTGCCGAGGCCGGACCTCGGGACCGATCGACGCCAGCGTCTCGAGTGCGACGGCCACATGCGAGCCGGCCAATCGGTAGTAGCGATGCCGGCCCTCGGTTTCGACCGTCAGCAAGCCGCCGGCCAGCAGCTTCGCGAGGTGCGAGCTGGCCGTTTGCGCGGTGATGCCGGCGGCGAACGCGAGTTCACTCGCGGGGCGGGCACGCCCGTCGACGAGCGTCGTCAGCATGGCGGCGCGCGCCGGATCGGCGATGAGGAAAGCGGCTGACGCGACGTTCGGTTGCAGGGGCATGTCGATCTCTCCAACGAATGTACCGAATGCATCGAATTCATCGAATTCATCGAATTCATCGAACACGTACAGATACGCAATCACGATAGCAGCAATCGCGTGCGCACGATTCGATGCGCATCGAAGCATGAGGCAGTGCGCGCCGCATAGACTCGCCGCCATGACATCGATCATGGGGGCAAGCGATGAACAATCGAACAAGCAATCGAAGCAGCGATCTCAGCCGCAACGAGCCGGCGGCGGGGATCGGCCGATGATCGCGGATCTCTCGCCGCAGACCCGGCGCATTCTGGCCGCGACGAGCGTCAGCTATTTCATCGTCATCCTCGATACGTCGATCGTGAACGTCGCGCTCGAGCGGATATCGACGGCGCTCGCGATGCCGATCGCCGGCCTGCAATGGGTGACGAACGCCTACACGCTCGTCTTCGCCGCGCTGCTGCTGACGGGCGGGACGCTCGGAGACCGCCTGGGCGCACGGAACGTTTATTTGGCGGGCCTGACGTTGTTCACGCTGGCGTCGGCGCTCTGCGGTGTCGCGGCGAATTTACCGATGCTCGTCGTCGCCCGCGCGGTGCAGGGCATCGGCGCGGCGATGCTCGTGCCGTGCTCGCTCAAGCTCATCAACCAGGCTTGCCCGAGCCCCGATGCGCGCGCTCGCGCGATCGGGCTCTGGGTCGGCTGCGGCGGCGTGGCGATGGCGGCGGGGCCGATCTTCGGCGGCATGCTGATCCATCTGTTGGATTGGCGCAGCATCTTCTTCGTCAACGTTCCCGTCGGCATGTGCGGCGTCGCCATGACGTGCCGCGTTGCCCGCGACATCCCGGCGGGCTCGGCGCGCCGATTCGATCCGCTTGGGCAACTCGCCGCCATCGTCGCGCTTGCGACGCTGATCGGCGTACTCATCGAGGGCGGGCCGCTCGGCTGGCGCTCGCCGATCGTCTTGGCGGGCTTGGCCGCGACGGTGTGCGCCTGGGCAGCGTTCTTCACAATCGAATCGCGCAGCCCCGACGCGATGCTGCCCTTGTCGCTGTTTCGCAGCGGCGTGTTCTCCGGCTCCGCGTTCGTCTCGATGGCTTCGGCCTTCGTCTTCTACGGGTTGCTGTTCGTCGCCAGTCTTTACTATCAGCGCGTGCGGGCCTACTCCCCGCTCTCGACCGGCTTGGCGCTACTGCCGATGACGACGATGGTGGCCGCCGGCGGGGTGTTGTCGAATCGATTGGCGAGGGTCGGCGGGTCTCGGGTGTCGATGTGCGCGGCGTTCGGTCTCTATGCGGCCGGTGCGCTCGCGCTCATGGCGCTGGTGGCGGGCGCGCCGAATTGGGCGGCCGTCGCGCCGCTTCTTGCTATCGGGCTCGCGGCCGGCTACGTGACGCCGGCCGCGACGGCGCCCGCGCTCTCGACGGTCGAGCACCGGCATGCCGGGGTCGCGGCGGGCGTACTCAATTCGGCGCGCCAGTCGGGATCGGCGCTCGGCGTGGCCGTATTCGGTTCGGTCATCGGCGCAAGCATGCCGTTCACGGCAGCGATGCGCGGGGTGCTGTACGGCGCCGCGGCGATGGCGATCGTCGCGGCGTGGGTCTGGTGGAAAGCGACGGCCCTGCCTCGCCGGCGTGCCGAACGGCCGCGCGCGGATTCCTCCTACGGCTGATGAAAGAGCGGCGTTCGAATCGGCAAACCGATCGAGGGCCGACCGTCACCGAATCGCTTACCGAATCGCTTCAACCGATGACGCCGAACGTCTGCAGCAAAAGCACGGCGTTGAGCGCGAGAATGACGACGGTCGCTGCAATGGCCGCGATCGTCATGCGCCGGCTGTTGACGAATGCACCCATGACTTCGCGCCGGCTCGTCACGATCACGAGCGCGATCATCGGGACGGGCAATGCGAAGCTGAGCACCACTTGGCTGTAGACGAGCGCGTCGGTCGCGTTCACGCCGAGCGCCGCGACGACGAACGCCGGCGCCATCGTCAGAAGCCGCCGCACGCCGACCGGAATGTGAAAGCCGACGAAGCCTTGCATCACCATCTGTCCCGCCATCGTCCCGACGACTGAGCTCGAAATCCCCGACGCCAGCAGCGACACCAGAAAGACGGCTGCCGCGCCGGCTCCCAGCAGCGGCGTCAAGCTGCGATACGCGGTTTCGATCTCGGCGATGTCGGAGTGGCCGGCGTGAAACGCGCCGGACGCCATGATCACCATCGCCATATTGACGAGCCCCGCGACCGATAAGGCGACGACGACTTCCCGATTCGAAAAGCTCAGCAGCTTGCGGCGCGCGATAGCGTTCTTCGCCGGGGCGCGGTTTTGCGTGAGGCCGGAGTGCAGATAAATGGCATGCGGCATGACCGTCGCGCCGAGGATGCCGACGGCGACGGACAGCGCGCCGGGGCCGCGCAATTGCGGCACGAACGTACCGTAGGCCGCCGCGCTCCAGTTCACGTCCACGAGCGTCAGCTCGACCACGTAGGCCAACGCCACCGTGCCGATCAGGGCGCCGATGACGATCTCCAACTGGCGGAACCCCTGGCCCCCGGCCGCGAGAATCGCGTAGGTGACGATGCCCGTCAAACCCATGCCGACGATGAGCGGCACGTGAAGCAGCAGCGACAAGCCGAGCGCGCCGCCGAGAAATTCGGCGAGATCGGTCGCCATCGCGGCGATCTCGCTGATGCCCCACATGCCGTAGACGACGGGCATCGGAAACTGTTCTCTACTGATTTCGGCGAGATTGCGGTTCGTGACGATCCCGAGTTTGGCCGACAGCCCCTGGAACAGCATCGCGATCACGTTGGCAGCCAGCACGACCCACAGCAGCGAATAGCCGTACTTCGCGCCGGCCTGGAGGTTCGTCGCGAAATTGCCGGGATCGACGTAGGCAATAGAGGCGACGACGGCGGGCCCCGCGAACAGCAGCGCCGAACGTACTCGCGCGATCGGGCTGCGCATGCCGCGGCCGGCGAGGGCATCGCCGATCGCGAGCGTCGTCCGTTCGCTCATTCCCAGTTGCATCCGCGCAGTCGTCATGGCGTACCTCGTTAGCCTTACCGTTGGTGTTTATGATAAAAGCTATCAATTGTTTAAATACAATTGCATTTATCAATCGATGCCATACCACACCAAACCGGCTCGGCAACGCCGGGTGCTACCTACATGGCGACGTTTGCACGCGCACGCACGCTCCTACTCGGCGCGAACGCCTGCTCATTTCATTTCGCCGGGCGGCAACGGCTCAAACCGGGTCAGCCGACGGCTGCCGTCCGCCACTGCGGTGCGTACTCGACGTCGGACCACCGAAATGGCAGCGCACCCGGACTGCTCCGGACCTCGTCGACCTTGAACCGGACGAGCCGCTCGGCACTCGCGAACGCTTCGAGCAGGGCCCCCTCCCAGACGATTTCGGCATGAGCGGCCACGTAAAGCAGATCGCCGTGCTCGAAATCGATGAAGACGAGGCCCGCGCGCGGGTCGACGGCCAGGTTGCCCAGCGTGTTGAAGAACTGATTGCCGCGATAGTCGGGGGCGACGAACGTGTTTTCGTCTTCGACGCGAACGAACCCGGGCAAGCCGCCGCGGTGCGAGACGTCGACGCCCTGAGACGGGCCGTCGTCCGCCAAGCTACCGCGCGTAGCGATGAAGTAGGTGTCGCTTCGCTCGATGAGCCCACGATCGGACGCGTCAAGCGTCGTGCTCAAACGCGTGCCCGCTCGCGCCGCGGCTGCGTCGAATGCCTCGATGCGTGTCGGCGTGCGGCTCTGAATGTACTTCGCGCAGTTGCCGAAGCTTTGGCGCACCTCGACGGTCAGCCCGTCGCCGTCGATCGCGGTCACCACACCGTTGACGCGATTGCGCCGGCGCGTGGGCGGCTCGATCCCGAGCCCGCCGAGCGCCGCACCCGCGTGCCAGGACCCATCGAGCGGATCGCCGGCCAACGCCTCGCCGGCGATGCGCAGCGTCGTCGCGTCGGGCGTGGAAACAAAACCCGGTGCGCCGACGCGCAGCGTCGCCCACGGTTGCCCGTGCGCATCGATTCCACCGAGCACCATGAACGGCAACTGCCCGAAAAACTGCCGGTGTTGATCGGGCAAGTACCGCCGGATGCCTCGCCGCCCGCCGATCTCGGCTTTCTCGCGGACCCCCGCCCGCGTCTGCACGGCCGTTTCCCCGGTATGGAACGGCGCTTCGTCGAGATCCCAACCCGGCAACGGGGCGGGCGCGGTGCGTGCGGGCATGACGGTGTTCATGGTGTGCTCCTTCGGGTCTTCCGGGCGATGGGACCTTATGCGGCAGTCGCGGCGAGTTCGAACGTGGGCATGGGGACGAAGCCGGGCAGCGCTTCGACGCGCGCCAGCCATGCGCGAATGTTCGGATAGCGCGTGAGCGAAATGCCGCCCTCGGGTGCGTGCGCGATATAGGTATAAGCGGCGACGTCGGCGATCGTCGGATGCGTGCCGATCGCGAAGGGACGCTTGCCCAGTTCGGGCTCGATGACGTCGAACAGCTCGAGCGCGATGCGCACGGCCGTGTCGTAGTGGTGCGGGGCGCCGAAGACTTTGACGAGACGGGCGGCGCAGGGGCCGTACGCGATCGGGCCTGCTGCGATCGAGAGCCATTGCTCGACGCGGGCGGCGCCGACGGGATCCACCGGCAGCCAAGCGGGATCGCCGTAGCGCTTGGCGAGATAAACGAGGATGGCATTCGAATCGAAGAGCACGACGTCGCCGTCTTCGATGACCGGCACGAGTCCGAACGGATTCATCGTTAGGAATGCCGAGCTTTTTTGCTCGCCCGCCCGCAGGTCCACCTCGATCGTCTCGAACGGCAAGCCGAGCAGGCTGAGAAACAGCTTCGCCCGATGGGCATGGCCCGACAAACGTGCTGCGTGTAGACGAATCGGCTGTGCGGGGCGGGCGAGCGGCATGACTGAATCCTTGTTGCGAGGGTATCGAATGGATGCGAATGGATGCGAATGGATGCGAATGGGCAAATGCAAAGCTTTCGATGTGTAGCCTATCGCAGCACGATTGGACGCATAAGATGGATAATTGGCGAATCACAATCCACCCTGAGTGGACAATCCATACGAACGACTCCCATGGCAGAACTGCGCGATCTCAACTTCAATCGTCTCGTCGTCTTTGCTGCCGTGGTGGAGGCCGGGTCGCTGAGCGCGGCCGCCGAGCGGCTCGGCCTCGCGAAAACGATGGTGAGCGCCCACATCCAACGGCTCGAAGCCGAAGTGGGCGCCACGCTGATCGTGCGCACGACGCGCCGCTCGAATCTGACCGAGGCGGGGCGCACGCTCTATGAAGCGAGCCGCGAGTGCGTGCGTGTCGCAAGCGACGCGCTCGCCGCCATCTCGGCCGCATCGGGGCCGCTGCGCGGCGCCGTGCGCGTGGCGTCGCCGATCGATTACGGCGTACTGGTGGTGGCGCCGGCGCTGGCGGAGCTGCGGCGCATGCATCCCGCGCTCGAAGTCGAACTCGTCTGCTCGGACGGCTATGTCGATCTCGTCGCCGAGCGCATCGACGTGGCCGTCCGCTTGGGAAATTTGAAGGATTCGAGCTACCGGTCCGCGCCGCTCGGTCAATACTTGCGGTGGCTCGTCGCGAGTCCCGCATTTCTCGCGGGCAGGCAACGGCCGGTGTTGCCGAGCGAGTTGGCCGAGCTGCCGTTCGTCGCTTTATCGACGTTGACGCATCCGTACACGCTGTCGCTGCGCGCGACGAGCGGGGAGCGAGAGCGGGTGCGCTGCAAGCGCGCGTTCCTCGCGAACACGGCCAGTGCGTGCAGTGCCGCTACGCTGGCCGGTGCCGGATTCGGACTCCTAACGAATTTCTCGATCGGCGAGGACTTGGCCGCGGGGCGGCTCGTGCGCCTGCTGCCGCAATGGGCCGGCGAGCCGGCCGCCATTCAGGCCGTCTATCCGTCGACGAGCCAGCCGTCGCCGAAGGTGGCGGCGGTCATCGAGGCATTGCGGACGTATTTGACGCGTATCGATCAGCCGCGGGCCATCGCGCGGCGGTAGGCCAGCGGCGAGACACCGACCGCCGCGCGGAAGCGATGGCCGAAATGGCTCGCGTTGGCATAGCCCGTGCGGGCGGCGATCTCTTCGGCCGAGAGCGACGTCGTGCGCAATAGCTGCCGAGCCAGATCGGCACGGCGCTCGGCGATCCATGCATTCGGCGGCATGCCGAACGAGGCCCGGAACATGCGCGACAGATGGAATTCGGACAGACATGCAACGTCGGACAGATCGCCGAGCGTGACCGCCTCGGCCACATGCGCCTCGATGTAATCGCGCAACCGGCGTCTGACCGCCGGCGCGAGACCGCCCTTGACGGGCGCGTCGTCGCGGCGCACGCCTTGGCTGCGCAGCAGCTGGCTCAGGATCTCATGCGCGGTTTCGTTCGCGCGCAGGCGATCGTCGCTCGTCTCCCACGGCTGCGCGGCGAGCGAGCGGCACAGGGCGGCCATGTTGGCGTCTTCGAAATACGTGCGATCCGCGAGCGTCAGTTCGCGCGGCTCGCGATCGAGCTCGTGCACTGCGCGCCGCGTGAAGTGCTCGGGCAGGAAGTACAGGTGCATGAAGTGCATGTGACCCCGCACCCACCAGCGCGACTCGTGATCGCCGGGCAGGGCGCACAGCCGCTGCGGCGCACCATACTGGCCCGGCAGCTTCTGGCGCTCGGTCCGATAGCCGCCGTTCAGGTAGCACGACAGCGTGTGATGGCCTGGGTTGTCGTAGGCCGTTTCGTCTTCGACGATGTCGCGCCGCCACACGGCGGCGGCAAGCCGGTCGCCCAGCCACGCGAAGCGCTCGAGCGTCGCATTCGCATTGGCGAGCGTCACGCCGACCGAGTGCATGCCGAACGGCGGCGCGTCGGTCCGGGAGGCGTCGGTTGCGGTAGGGGCGAAAGGGCTCGCGTTCACGGCGTCGGCAATGCGAATCGAATCGAATCGAATCAATCAGGGGATGAGCACCGAGTATAGAGAAAGCGGGGTCGGCCTGCCGGGGCGTGCGAATAAAACCGCAAGGATAGACAACGATACGGAGGGGGCTCCGTCGCATAGTGGGGGGACCGGTGGGCCATGTCGGCCCGCCAACGTCATTCGAGTTTTTCGATGAACTTGCTGCTTTATCTGACCACCGTGCTCATTTGGGGCACGACCTGGATCGCCATCAAGTGGCAGACGGGCGTCGTCGCGCCGCCCGTCTCGATCGCGTTCCGTTTCATTCTCGCGTCCATCGTCATGCTCGCGATCGTGCGCATCATGCGCCGCCCGATGCGGCCGCCGCGCGCCGCTTGGCCGCTGCTCTTCGCCCAAGGGCTCGCGCTGTTCTGCTGCAACTTCCTGTGCTTCTACTACGCCGAGCAGATCGTGCCGAGCGGGCTCGTGGCCGTCGTCTTTTCCACGGCGCCGCTGTTCAACGCCGTCAACGGGCGGGTGTTCATGGGCCGTACGCTGCAGCCCAGCGCGATCGTCGGCGCCGTGCTCGGACTCGTCGGCATCCTGTTCCTGTTCGCGCCGCAGGTGGCGAGCCACGCCGGCGATCGCACGATGTGGTTCGGCTTGGCCATCACGCTCGTCGGCACGATGTGCTTTTCAGCGGGCAACCTGCTGTCGAGCCGCATGCAGTCGATGGGGCTGCATCCGACCGTGACGAACGGCTGGGCGATGCTGATCGGCGCGACCGTGCTGACGCTCGGCAGCCTCGCGGCCGGGTTTTCGTTCCAGCCCGAATGGACGCCGCGGTACTTGGGCGCGCTGGCCTATTTGGCCGTGCCGGGCTCCGTGATCGGCTTCACGGCCTACCTCACGCTGGTCGGGCGCATCGGTCCCGAGCGCGCGGCGTACTGCACGGTCCTGTTTCCGTTCGTGGCGCTCGCGGTGTCGACCGTCTTCGAAGGCTATCGGTGGTCGGTGTCGGCGGCGGTGGGCTTGGCGCTCGTGGTACTCGGCAATCTGATCGCGTTCAACGTGTTTCGACGGTTGCCGTTTTTGCGGGCGCACGGGCGGGCGCTGAGGTAGGTCCGGTCCGGATCGCGAGCCGGGCCGGTCGCGGTCGCGGTCGGCTTGGGTGCCGAGGCGGCCGGCCCGCGGTCCTTTTTTTCGGCGATGGCGGCAAGCGGCGCGGATCGAGCGTTACCTTCCTCGATCTTTCGCGGTGCACGTACCGATCATGGTGCGGCGCACACGTGCCGGGAGGCCCGCCATGCTCGATATTCAAGATTCGACCGAAACCGGTGCGCGCTACGACGTGCGCATTCTCGTCGTCGACGACGATGCGCTCGCCCGCTTCATCGTCGCCGATCAACTCGAGGCGCTCGGCTGCCGCCGCGTCGACACCGCGGCGGACGGCATCGAGGCGCTGCGCCTAGCGCTCGATTGTTCCTACGATCTCGTCATCACCGATCTGTGCATGCCGAAGATGGGCGGCCAAGCGCTGCTGGCCGCGTTGCGCACGCACGGTCTGGCCGTGCCGGTCGTCGCCGGCACCGCGTGGCGCGAGCCGCCGTCGGCGCGCGCGAGCGGCGTGTCGTCGCGTGGAGCGGTGTCCGGCGAAGCGCCGCCCCACGGGTTTGCCGCTGTGCTGCGCAAGCCCTTCGCCATGACGCAATTGCGCCGCTTGTTGCATGCGCACATCGACGGCTCGCGCTTCGGCCGGCGTCGTATCCCGGCGCCCGCATCGCCGCGCCGCGCATTGCATGCGGCCTTCGCGCTCGCGTGGTCCGACGACGAGAGGGCGCTGCGTACCGCGCTCGCATCGCTCGATGCCGAGGCCCTGCTCGGGCGTCTCCATCGGCTTCACGGCGCACTCTCCATGCTCGGTGAAGCGCGAGCGCGCAATGCCTGCGTGCGGTTGCAGCAGCGGATACGCTGGCTCGGCATCGAGGCGAGCGCCGCGCAAATCGAGGGTTTTCTGACCCTGTGCGCGCGCATCGGCCGCGACTAGCGCGGGCTAAAAGCGTCAAACCGTGCATGTGCCAAGCGCGTGCAGGCCGATTGCTCTGCAACGAGGCAACGCGGCAACGCCACGACGGTGGGCACTGGAATTGCTCGCCTGGCCTAACGTCCTACGCGGTCGAACGCACATGCGACGGCTGGCGCACGTACGCCGCACCGCGCACACTAACGGCGACCGCAACGCACACTAGGGACGACCGTCGCGCGCGCGAAAGTTCGCCGCGGCGCGCGAAGCCTTTTGCGAAAGGAGCAGACGATGCAAAACGACAGCGCATTGCAATCCACCATCGACGCCATCGTGCAGGACGGCAAGGGTTTGCTGGCCGCGGACGAAAGCGGCCCCACGATCGCCAAGCGGTTCAAGACGATCGAGGTGGCGTCGACCGAGGAAAACCGCCGCGCATGGCGCACGCTGCTGCTGTCGACACCGGGCCTCGGCCAATACGTGAGCGGCGTGATCCTGTACGAGGAAACGCTGGGCCAGCAGGCCGACGACGGCGAGCCGCTGCCGAGCTTGGCCGCGCGCCAGGGCATCGTGCCGGGCATCAAGGTCGACGCGGGCAAGATCGCGCTTGCGCACGCGAGTGGCGATGAAATCACGCAAGGCCTGGACGGTCTCGCCGGGCGCCTCGAAAAGTACAAGGCGCAGGGTGCGCGTTTCGCCAAGTGGCGCGCCGTCTACAACGTTTCGGACGCGCTCCCGAGCCGGCTCGCCGTCGAGGCGAACGCCGAATCGCTCGCGCGCTATGCGGCCATTTGCCAGGAAGCGGGCATTGTCCCGATCGTCGAACCCGAGGTGCTGATGGACGGCGGCCATTCGATCGAGCGGTGTTTCGACGTGACCGAAGCGGTTTTGCACGAGGTCTTTCATGCGCTGCACCGGCATGCGGTCGTGCTCGAGCATATGCTGCTCAAGCCCAGCATGGTCGTCGCGGGCAAGTCGCACGCGCGGCAGGCCGGCGTGAGCGAGGTTGCCGAGCGTACCGTCTGCATTCTCGGCCGCACGGTGCCGCCGGCCGTCGCCGGCATCTACTTCCTTTCGGGCGGGCAGACGCCGCAAGAGGCGAGCGCGAACCTCGACGCGATCAACCGGACGGGAAGGCGCCCGTGGCCTCTGAGTTTCTCGTATGGCCGCGCGTTGCAGGAGCCGCCGCTCGCGGCTTGGCGGGGCAAGCCTGAAAACGTCGAAGCGGCGCAGCAGGCGCTGCTCGAGCGCGCACGGCTAAACGGCGCCGCTGCGCGCGGATGCTACGACGCGAAGGAAGAGGCGAAGGCGTAAGCCCCTAGCACGCAGCCTCGCCGATACCGCTCAATGCATGGCCATCTGCACGACTTTGACGATCACGAGCCCGACGGCAATCACGAGGTAGCCGCGCAGCGAGCCCATCCACAAGCGCGTCGCGAACGTGAGCTTAGGCGCCGGCAGTTCGTCGAGCGGCGGCATGCGCCACGTATCGCGCAGCGCGCGGTCCGCCTTGCGCGTAGCCCCCGCTTCGAGCTTGGCCGAAGCCGCCGAGCCGTCGCGGCTCCGCACGAATTCCACGCCGAGATACCCGAGCGCGAAGAGCCCGATGCCGCCGACGAGAATCCAGACGATCGCCGTACCCGAGATGTCGGGGAAGGCCGTCGCGGCCGTCAGGATGATCGAGAGGACGACGAGTATCGCGATGACCGCGCCCGTGAAGAGGTTCAGACGCTTCGAATTGACCCACGGACCGAGCACGGCCTTGTCGTTGCACAGGAGTAGCAGGAACACCGTGGCGCTCGGCAGGAGCACGCCGGCGAGCGTTTGCACCGCCTCGGTGAGCAGGCCCAGCGGGCTGCCCGGCATCAGCACGAGCGCGGCCGCGAGCGCGACGATGCCGAAGTAGACGAGGTAGAAGCCCTTCGCATCGAGCACGCTGCGGTGCAGCGAGTGGCGGATCCCGAAGACATCGCCGATCGCATAGGCTGTCGACAGCGAGACGGCCGCCGCGCCGATGATCGATGCGTCGAGCAGCGCGACTGCGAAGATCGTGGCCGACGTTTGACCGACGTACTTGTGCAGCCCCGCGATCACGCCGCTGGCATCGGTGAATTGACCGAATTCGGGGCGGCCGCCGAACAGCGCGGCCGTGAAGGCCATCATCGCGACGGCGCCGACGATCACGAAGCCGATGCCGATCCACAGGTCGATCTTCTCGTACTTCATGAAGCGCGGCGTGATGCGCTTGTCGATAACGTAGCTCTGCTGGAAGAACAGCTGCCACGGCGCCACCGTGGTGCCGACGATGCCGATCACGAGCAGCATGACGTCGGACAGTTTCGAATCCTTGGGCCAGGTCGGCACGACGAAGTCACGCGCGATGACGCCGACCGGCGGGTGGATCGAGACGAGCACGGGCACGAGCAACAGGCTCAGCAGGCAGAGCACGATCGCGAATCGTTCGAAGCGCCGGAAATCGCCCGTGCTGACGGCGGCCATCGTCAATACCGCGGCGATGCAGACGCCGAGGACTTTCGATACGCCGAGAAAATCGAGGGCGAACGTGATGCCGATGAACTCGGTGACGATCGTCAGCGCATTGAGCAGGAACAGATCGATGACGCTGAAGGCGCCCCAGAATTTGCCGAAGCGCTGGAAGATCAGCCGCGCGTGGCCGACCCCGGTGACGGCGCCCAGGCGCAGCACCATTTCCTGGTTGACGTAGAGCACGGGGATCAGCAACGCGAGCGTCCAGAGCAGCGTCGTGCCGTAGTTCTGGCCGGCTTGCGTATAGGTGCCGAACGCGCCGGCGTCGTTGTCGCCGACCATGACGATGAGCCCCGGGCCCAGGATGGCGAGCAGCGTTCGCAAGCGCGCGGCCCAATTGCGTCGCGGCGCGGTGTCGTGGTGGGCGATCGTTCCGAAGGCCCCTTTGATATCGCCGATGTGGGCGTCGTCTAGCACGGCGCTGCGTGCGGACGAGACGTTGGCTGGCGTGGACATTGTGTCGTTTTCCCTAGTGATGCTTTTATCTTGTATTCGTGATTCGGCGCGGGCCGCCGGTGCGGCAAGCCCGCGCCCGTCGGTCAGCCGACGAGCTTGCGTCGTGCGGCGAGACGCGCGAGGCCGGCGAGGCAGCGCGAAGCGGCCTGGCGTGCGCGGTCCGTGCGCGTTGCTTGCGCGAGCGGGTTCGGATAGTGGCCGCGTGCGTCGGCCAGATGCGGCAGTTGCGAGACGAGAAGGGCGAAGTGCATGGCGATTCCTTCGATAGGCAATGGTGAAACCGGATGACGGAGGCCTGATTTCAAAGGCCCGTTCGGTTTCTGCTCGCCCGGGCCGCTATCGCGGATCGAACGGGAAGGAACGCATGCGGCCTCGATTCAGGCGATGCAGGCGGCGTGCGACAAGGGCGAACGCCGCGTCGAAGATCGACTAGGGTCGGGGTCGGTCATGGAAGACTCCTTTCGCGCAAGGTTCAGACGCGAGGCGCGTATGAACGTGTTCATCGGCACGGCGGCAACGATGCTTTAGGCGGCGAGCTCGACGTGCTCCGAGGCTCTAGGCTCTAAACCATGCGCATTGCCGGCGCGTACGTTTCGGCCGCGAGCAAAAGCCGCTCGCGGCAACGAGCCGTCGGGCGCACGCCAAGCGTGGATGAACGCAAGGCGGCACCGAACGGCACGGTGGCCATTCGAAATCGATGCGCGGGAGAAAGCTAGGAAGAGACTGCGATGCGCACCGTCTGCCAGTTGGCATGACGGCGGCTAAAAGAAGAATTCAGCTGGCGTCGTGCCGATCAGGCAAAAACACTGTTCGAAGGTCGACTACTGCAACTGTCCAAGGCATATGCCCCATTTGTGAAATTGACCGAATTTTAGTTGCCGCATCGAACATGCGTCAACCCAAGATTTCTGTGGCACTTAAAAAATTTGGCGTTATCCGTGCGTTGACGTGCGCATTCGCGTCGAGACCTTTGATGCACGGTGTCTCGTCCTCGCTTGGAGTGTCAGATGCGCGCAACAACGATGGCGCACGATGAACGTTCTGAACGAGCAAGGGGTAGAGCGTTGTCGGTTCGACCTCGCATAGGCCGCGACGCGGCGGCCGTTCGCGACGAATTTGCTCAGAAGTGCGAAATTGCGCTTGCGTCGCGAAAATGGGTACGCATAGAATCCGCGCTGTTTTAGTTCAGAGGAGAGTCCTTCGTGGACGCAGGCTCTAGTAGTCGATCTTGTTCGCCGGCCGGTGCCGGCCATTCATTTGCAATCGCGAATCAGCGACACTGAGCCTTCCCTCAGCCGCTGACCCGCATTGCGCAGGGTCAGCGCGCTTCTTTACCGGACCGTCTCCACGACGGCCCGTGTTGTAGCCCGCTCCCATTTTCACGACCGCCTGCCGCGCTCGCACGAGCGCGCGCGGCGTGTCGTTCATGCATCGCGTCCGGCTCGCGGCCGGACCCATGGGGAGTTGTTATGCACGTCGAACGTTTCCTGCGCGTCTCGCGCTTCAATCTGCATGACGGCGCGTTGTTCATCGGCGAAGTGCAATACGCGATCGGGCAAGCGCCGGCCGCCGGCGCGCCGCAGACGTCGAGCGTATTGCCGGGCACGTACAAGCTCGGCTTCTGGTACGACAACACGCGCTTTGCCGATCAGCGCGACGGCACGGACGGTTTGTCGCTGGCCGCCCCGGGCGCAGGCGCGCAGGCGCGCATGCGGCATGGCGATTTCAGCGTCTATGCCGTGGCGGATCAAATGGTGTGGCGGCCGAGCCCCGATGCCGCGCGCTCGATCGGCGTGTTCGCCCGCGTGATGGGCGCGCCCGGCGATCGCAACGTCGTGGACTTCGCCGCGAATGCCGGCGTCGTCCTGAAGGCGCCGTTCGCGGGCCGCGACAACGATTCCGTCGGCCTGGCGCTCGGCTATGCCGACATCGGCTCGCATGCGAGCGCTTTCGACCGCGATGTCGGGGCCAATACGACGCCGGGCTATCCCGTGCGGACGGCCGAGACCATGGTCGAGGCGACCTACCAATATCAAGTCGCGCCGTGGTGGCTCCTGCAGGCCGATTTCCAATACTTCTTCCGCCCGGGCGGCGGCGTGCCGAACCCGAGCGCGGGCGGCGCGCGCATCGGCAACGAAGCGGTCGCCGGGGTTAGGACGGTTTTGACGTTTTGATGACCTGATCGACCTGATCGACCTGATCGAGCTGCGTGGCCTGCTCGGGCACGAGCGAATCGATGAGTGTGCGCATGCGCTGCCAATGCGAGCCTTCCCAGAAGACGCGCCGGCAAACGTCGCAGGTGACGAACTGGGAATGGCGTTCGAGCACGCCCTCGGGGGCGCGGCCGACCGCCTGCGTCTTGTCGATGCGCCGCAGCGGGGCATTGCATGACAGGCAGAGACGGAACGCGTGGACGCTGCCGGCCAAATCGAGCCGATCGATCACCTCCCGCAACTGCACCTGCGGCTTGAGTGCCCTGACGTAGCAGCCGTGCGTGATCGTGCGGCGCTTGAGCAGCTCCCGATCGCGCGTGAGCACGATGCGGTTTTCCGAACTGGCCAGCGCCTCGATTTCGTCGTCCGCGAAGTGGTTGTCGTAGAGCGTGTCGAAGCCGGCCAGACGCAGCAGTTGCGCGAGGCCGCCGAGGTGCGCGTCGGCGATGAGCCGGATCGTGCGCAGCGGCCGCTCGCGCACGCGCAGCAGCGGCGAGATGTCGAGCGCCTCGAATTTCGGGTAGACGGACACGCGATCGCCGTCCGCGAGCACGCGGTCGAACCCGACCGATTCGCCGTTCACGAGGATCAGCTCGACTTCGGTGTGCGGCACGCCGAGCGCTTCGATCATATGTTTGGTCGTGGCGTCGCGCGCGCAGGCGCAGCCGAAGGCGCGTCCGCGCAGCGGCCGGGCGAGGAAGTCGTTCAGCTCTTCATAAAACCGGAACGTGGCGGTAACGGTCGGCATCGCACGAGTATCGCACCGGCGGCGCGAACGCGTGCGCGTCCTGTCGGCACGTTCGCGGTAATCGTGCTTTACTGCCAGCTTTGAGCGAAGGAGCCAGCGATGGACATCGGTTTTATCGGCCTCGGCAGCATGGGTCACGCAATCGTCGAAAACATGCTGAAGGCGGGCCATCGCGTGCGCGTCTGGAATCGCACGAGCGAGCGCGCGCAGCCGCTCGTCTCGCTCGGTGCCGAAATCGTCGATACGCCGGCCGCCGCGTTCGCCGGCGAAGCCGTGTTCTCGATGCTGGCCGACGACGCCGCCGTCGCCGATGTCATCGATGCGGCGCTGCTCGAGCAGGCGCCGCGCGATCTCGTCCACGTCAACATGGCGACCGTTTCGGTCGCGCTGGCCGAAGCCATGGCGCGCGAGCACGCCGCGCGCGGGATCCACTACGTCGCCGCGCCGGTGATGGGCCGGCCCGACGTGGCGGCGGCGGGCAAACTGACGATCATCACCGCTGGCCCCGCGGAGGCTGTCAATCGCGTGCAGCCGATTTTCGATGTCATCGGACAAAAGACTTGCCGCATCGGCTCGCTGCCGCAGCACGCGAGCGTGATCAAGCTCGCCGCCAACTTTGCGCTGGCCTCGGCGATCGAAACACTGGGTGAGGCGGCATCGCTGCTGGCCGGACATGGCGTGGCGATGACCGACTACCTCGACGTGATCACGGCGAGCGTTTTTCCCGGCCCCGTTTATGCCGGCTACGGCAAGCTGATCGCCGAGCGGCGCTACGAGCCGGCGATGTTCAAGGCGCGCCTTGGCCTGAAGGACGTTCGCCTGGCGTTGGCCGCGGCCGAGGCGAGCTCGACGCCGATGCCGCTCGGCAGCCTGTTGCGCGACAACTTGCTCGAGGTGATGGCGCGCGGCGAAGGCGAAAAGGATTTCGCCGTGCTCGGCGAAGTGGCCGCGCGGCGTGCGGGACGCTGAGCGCGCCGCGCAACCGTGCGTCGGCTTTCGAGCGCATAATCGCCGGCCCGTGCCCGTTACCTAAGTTCTAAGTTAAGGCGTTGCATCATGAGTCTGCATACCTGGTGGCTGTTCGTCGCTACCGTCTTCGTCATCTCCGCTATTCCCGGCCCGAATATGCTCGTCGTGATGACGAACAGCGCCCAGTACACGGTCCGCCGCGCCACGGCCACGATGGCCGGCTGCCTCTCGGCTCTCGTTCTGATGCTGTCGGTTTCGGCCGCCGGTCTCGGCGTGTTCCTCAAGGCATGGCCGACGATGTTCGATGCGCTGCGGCTGATCGGCGCCGCCTATTTGATCTATCTCGGCGTGAAGTCCTGGCGCGCGAAGGTCGACGATCCCGCAAGCGTCGAGGCGTTGCCGGCCGACGAGGCTTCGGCGAAGCCGGCGCGCTCGCTCGGCGCGCTCTACCGCAACGGCTTTCTCGTGGCGAGCAGCAACCCGAAGGCGATCCTATTCGCCGCCGCCCTGCTGCCCCAATTTATCGACGCCTCGAAGGCGACGCTGCCGCAATTCGGTGTTCTCGTTGCCACGTTCGCGGTGATCGAGGTGAGCTGGTATCTCGTCTATGCGCTCTGCGGCGCGAGGATCGGCACCACGCTCAAGAGCGGACGCGTCGCCCGGGCGTTCAACCGGCTGACGGGCGGCGTGTTCGTCGGCTTCGGCGCGATGATGGCGCTCGTGCGGCACTGATCGTCGCAACGCCGTATCGTCTTGTCGTCGATACATTGCAAACAAAAACGGGGCGACGCAGCCAATGCGTCGTCCCGTTTTTTTCGCATGCGAGATCGGGGATCAGCGATCCGAGATCCGAGATCCGAGATCCGAGATCCGAGATCCGAGATCCGAGATCCGAGATCCGAGATCCGAGATCCGAGATCCGAGATCCGAGATCAATACGCGAAATACGGCCCGGTGCCCGCCGGTGTCGGCTGCTGTTCGACGGCGACGTAGACGTTGCGGCCGTAGAAGAACGGCAGCCCCCAGTCGAACACTTGCGAGCCGACGAATGCGGGGCCCGCGAACAGCGGCATTGCCGCCGCACCGCCCGAGGACTGCCAGAGCTGCGCGGCATTGCCGACGCTGAACGTGACCGCGCTGGTCGTGCCGTTGCTGCCGGTATTGACCGCGCTGAATTGCTCGGTCGTGCTCGGGCAGTAGTAGGCCTGATTGGGGCTGGCGCAGGCGGACATCTGATTGGTCGAGAAGAAGAGCCCGGTCGACCCGCTATCGATGATGCTGCCCGAATACGTCGTCCCGTTTTGCGTCGTCGTGAATACGCCGCGCGTAGGGTCGACGCCGATCGCCTGCGCCGAACCGAGGCCGTTGTTGCTCTGCGTTCCGATGCCGAAAATCAGCGATCCGCTGACGCTCGCCGCGGCACCGCTCGGCACGGCCGGCAAGCTGACGATGACGCCGTTGCCGTCGGTGCCGAAATACGGCACCGGGTTGGCGACCTGCGACGATTCGGCCACCGCGGTCGGCGCGCAGCTCGTACCCGTGCACGCGTAATAGGTGCCGGAGACGGCCTGGCTCACGCAGGCCGCGCCGCAATCGTGCTTGAACACGCCGATGCCGAGAATCCCGTTGGCGGCCAAGGCGCTCGGCGTGTTGCGCGAGGCGCCCGTATTGGAGCAGCTGGCCGGCACGGCGGCATAGTTCGGATCGATCACTTGAATCGGGAGCGAACTGGCGAGCTCGCCGCCGATGCGCACGTCGGCGGTCCGCACCGAACCCCAGGTATAGCCGTCGAAGAACTGCATGCATTCGGCGAGTGCGTTGCCGTTGCCGATCGTTTCTTGCGGCAGGGCGACTGACGCGGGCAGTTGCGATGCGAACACGCGCAGGCCCCACGATCCTGTATCGACGAGCACGTGGTCGATCGTTTGGCAGTTCGTACCGCCGGGCGCGCAGATCGTGACGCTGACGAACGGCATGTTCGGCACGCCCGACACGCCGTGATCGACACTGATCGGCGCGACGTTGGGCTGTGCGCTGACAACCGGTGCCTGGGACGTATTGCTGACCGAGCTGGCGCCGCCGCCCGACCCTCCACCGCCGCCTCCACCACCGCCGCCGCATGCCGCAGTCAAACACGCCGCCAACAACATGGCCGCCAACATGACGACCTTCGAGCCTTTCGAGCCGGATAATCTGAGCATCGTTCCTACTCCTCAATGAACGACGCCGGCATCGACGCCGGCCGGCAGCGCTTGCGGCAGGTAGGCGTGACCCGAAAACGCGCGCAAATGTCCGCTCGAATAGACGACGAGGTCGTTCGCCGAGACCGCGAGCGGCCCGCCGCCGCGTGTCGGGCTGGCCGAAACGAATCGGTCGAATGCGGTGCCGAGCGTGGTCTTCAGATCGGGCAGCGTCGGACCCTCCCACGCGACGCCGAACACGATGCCGTCCGATGCGACGTATTCGCGTACCACCGTGCCGGACGGCAGCGTAATGGTATGAACGGTATAGGCGCCTTGCACGATGCTTGCGTGTGCGATAGCCGAGAGGTGTGTCGCGTCGGTCGCGACGCTGTCGACGTGCTGGCCGAGCGCGGCCTGTGCGCCGGGGGCGGCGATGAAGCTTGCCGCGGCGAGCGCCACTGCGATTGCGCCCGAATAAACATGCGATTTCACTGCGTTTCCTTGGCTTCGATGCGCCGGCTAGCCGGCAGGAACGCCGACCTGCGCGCGCCGAGGGCGCGTACCGCATGACGGGTTCGTGATCCGGCATGGCGCGGTCGATGTTGTAACCAGTGCGTTGAACGGACGGGCGGCGCCGAACTTTAGGTAGGAGCCTCGATTTTTATGGCGGACCCGGCGACGGCGGGGCGCGATAGGGCCGGCAGCCGTGCGAGCGGAGGTGTTTTTCGCGGAGACGAGCGAGGCCGGTGCGAAGCGGGCGGGCGCTCGATTTTGAGGGGCGGCTATGTTTGAATCGTGCGAATGAAGTGCTTTGTCGCCACCGTATTGAAAATAATTTTGCGTATGTGAGCAGAAACCCTTATTTTTAATCGAACACTGAGCTTTTTCTCCAAACGATCGTTTGATTAGGCGCCAAGATATCCGTGACAACGAGATTCATCACACGAAATACCGCCGCGCCTTTATTGCGGCGGGTCGCAACGAGCTCTGTGCAACGAGGATGAAGCAATGAAATCCGATGGGTACGGCGCGCAAGGAACGGTCGCGAACGTAGGAGGGGACGAGCCGGGTGAATCGAACGGCGAGCATCGCAAGCGTGTGCTCATTGCCGATCGGGACGACACCGCGCGCCGCATGTTGGTCAATCTGGTCGAGAGTCTCGGTTATGAGGCCGTCGCGGCGCACAGCACCGAGGAGGCCCTCGATATTGCGCGGCGCGCGCCGCCCGATGCCGCCCTGATCGATATCGGCGCTCCGATGCTCGACGGGCTGCCCGCGGCACATCGCATGCGGGAAATGGCAGGGCAATCCGCATTGCTGCTGATTGCGCTGACAGGATGGGGCCAGCCGCAGTACCGCGACATGGCGCTCGCGGCCGGCTACGACGTGCATTTGGTCAAACCGGTCGGCGTCGATCAGCTCGGTTTTTTGCTCTCGATGACGCTGGTGTGAAGGGGCCAAATCGGCAGCGCGTGTTGCGCGGCGGCAACGAGTAGCGGGTGCTTCAAAGGGGGTCTGTTGCAACGCATCAACCGGTTTGCTACAGTGAAATTGTCTCCTCCATGTCTCCTCTGATATGGATTCAGCCCGCCGAATCGGCGGGCTTTTTTTTCGCCCTTTTTTTGCCCATGTGCTCCGTGCGTTTTGCGCGTCCCATGTATCCCATGGGCCTCGCGGGCTTCGCGGCCCAAGACTAGAACGTGTACGACACCGCGACATAGGTGATGAGCGGATCGGCCGTCAACTGCGCCTGAGTCGTGCCGAGCAGCGTGCCGTCGGCGGCGCGCACGTACACCGTCGATCTCGTCTTCAGCGGAATGTAGGTGAGCGATGCGCTCACGCCCCAGTGCTTCGTGATGTTGTACGAGGCCCCCGCATTGAACACGGGCGCCCACGACGGCGACGCTTTCGCCGACACGCTCGTCGGACCGGGCTTCGCCGCGCCGGCCGCGAGCACCGCGCCGAGATTGTTCTCGGTCGACGTCGTGAAGTTCGGATTGAGCTGGATGTCGGTGAAGAAGTTGTAGGAAATGCCGACGCCGACGAATGGCCGGAACTTGGCGCTCGCCTTGTTGAAGTAATACTGAACCATCATCGCCGGGCTCCATTGGCGCACGCTCTTGACGATCGGTTCGTTGGCGGGATCGTCGAGATTTTCGGTGCCGAGCGCACCGGCCGGGCCGGGCGGCACGATCGCGCCGCGGCCCTTGAGTTGAAACGTCGGGGGCACGCCGGCCACGGTCGTCAGCGCGATGTGGTCGGTGAAGAAGTGGCTGATGATGAGCCCGGCCGTATCGGCGTTCGTCGTCGAAAGCCCGGTGCCCGACGACGTGAACGAACTGGGCAGCCGCAGCGGCGTATCGATCGGCTGCGGCGTGACGTAAGTCGTCATCGGCGTGCTCGATTGCTGCGGCATGATGTGAAACCACCCGAGCGTGACGACGTTGTCGCCCGCCTGCTGAGCGTGCGCCGCGCCGGCGAGCACGCCCAGCAATGCCGCGCATGCGGCTGTCCCGATTCTCTTGTTCATGTTTCCTCCCTGTCCTCTCGTTTTATTTGCGGCCGGCGCGCCCCCTCGTCTTCGAAAGCGTCGAAGCGAAGGGGCGGCCCGCGGTTGATGTCATGCGGTGCGTCGCGGCTACTGGACGAATGCGTTGATCGTGAAATACGGCGACGAATTCTCGTTGTAGAGGTAGCCGAACACGCCGCCCGTGAAGACCAGCTTGCCGGTGGCCGCCGTCGACGACGCGCCTGCCACCGCGGACGTCACCACGCCCGGCACCGCGTTCGCGAAGCTCAGGTTGAGCGGCGTCGCGAGCGAGGCATTGGACGCCTGGTACGGATCGAGCATCGTGGCTTCGGTCCCTTCGAGCGCGGTCGCGCGATAGTTGAACTCGCTGTCCACGCCGATGTATTGGCCGTCTTGCGTGTCGACGGCGATCGGCGTTTGCGGCGCGAGGATCGAAATGCCCGATTCGTCGTCGGCTTGGAGCGTCGAGGGGTTCGCGTATCCCGTGCGGATCAGGATCGGTACGAGCTGATTGCGCAGCTTGCCCACGATCATGAATCCCTTGCCGGCCGGCGTGACCGCGTTCGTCGCTTTCGCTTGGCTTTGGAAGTTCTCGCTCTCGAACGCGCCGCTACCGTCGCTCGACTGGACCCAGTTGGTCCCCGCCTGCTGGGTCTTGCCCGCGTTCTGGCCGACGTTGTCGGTCTCGCTCCAGGTGCCGTCCGCATTGATCGCGATCGTCGCGTCCACCGGCACGGTCGCGTAGTTCTGCGAGGGGATGATGTGATAGCCGATCTGGTTGTAGGTGCCCGCGACGTTGGCGAGGTTCGTCTCGAGCGACGAGAAGCCGATGAACGGGAAGTACGGGAACGTCTTGTCGGGGACCGCGCCGAAACCGAGGACGCCGCTGTATTGGATTTCCTTGCCGGGGATCGTCCCGCCGAGCACGCCCTCGCCGACGAAGATGCGGGCGGGCTTGCTGGGATCGAGGCTCGCGCCTTGCAGATAGAACGCGCATTCGTTCTGTTTCTGCGTCGGCAGCAGCGTCTCGGGCGCGAGCGTTCCGCTTTGCGTCGTGCCGGCGCGAGAGGGCGTCACGGTGCCCGTCGCAGCCGGGATGGCCGATTCGACGTAGGTCACCTGCCACGTCATCTTCGTCGTGTCGATCTGCATCTTGGCGAGTTCGCCGTCGCCGCCGCCCCCGGTGAATACCGTGCCGTAGTCGAGCGAAGCGGGGCAAAGCCGATCGGCGCTCGCGGTCGAGCTACCGCCGGCAGCGCTGCTGCTTCCTGCTCCGCCGCTGCCGCTACCACCGCCGCCGCCGCCGCACGCGGCCAGAAAAGGCGCAACGAGCGCCAGCGTTAAAAGGGCGTTCCGGATCATGAGTTCCTCCATTGGCTTTATCGTTATCGGGCAGCCAGCTCCCTGTCGGCTGCCGCTTCATTTAGTTCGGTGTACTAACTGATTACGGGCGATCGTCCACCTCCTGTCCATCTCCATTTCCGTTGCGCGCGAACTTGCCTGGCCTGACTTGCTACGGACAAAGCGTGAAGCACGCGCACGGCATTCGAAACGATCGATCGGGAGGCAGAAGGCGGCGCGCGGACATGCGGCACCATGCCGGCGTGTGACCGGCCATCGAGCGTCGGCGGCCTTTGTGCCGCGTTCGCCGGAACGGCATCGAGCGTGCCGTTCTTCTCCCTGATCCATCTAGTTATGCTGGATAATTTCGTCGCGCAATTTATCGATGTCAATTGACAAAGCCGTCTAAAAAGCTCGATTCAAACAAACGGTATTGCGATGAAAACAAGATGGGAAAAGGGGATTGGCGCGATATTGAAACAAAAAGAGCGTTTCAAGCGGGCGCACGCAAAGCGGTGTTTGGCGCGAGCCTGCACGCGGCTTGCGACGCGTCGGCTCGGTCAATAGTGATGGGATGTACGGCTATTGATAGTATGATTAAGGTAGCTGTTGCCCGTATTTGGCCGGTTGGCTCAACGATAATGAGAAGGGCATGAGGTTGATACGCGAGGAAGTCGTGCGAAGAAGCGACATAGATCCCCGCGGTGAGCATTCAGTCGGTCAGAAACGAGTGCCCGTCTGAATTTGGGCGGTCGATGTGACCCTCGCGGCTACGGCGCTCGCCCCTATGGCAACGCATCGCGTTACTCGTCACGGTCGACTAGTGCATACCGCACCTCGGGTAACGGGTCGACCGTCGCTGCGTCGATCCACCGTCGCAATGTGCCGTCGTCGTCGGCTAGAGGGGCTCGCATAGCTATCGCTGCGAAGGAGACGCAGTGCAACGGCGTATGCAGAGCGGCGAGCTTGGTGACTGCTGAAATTTTCAGTACCAATTCGGCGCCCGCCACCGTCGTTGCTCGTAATGACATTGATCGGCTTGCGATCGAGACGAGACCGACTTTGAGCGAGCTCCTGCGCTCGGGGCGTAACGCGGTGCTCCGTTGGCACCGAACAGAGAAAGAATTTACTCTTATCGCCTCAATTCGTGAAGCTCAAGTGTATTCATCTCGCGCTGCGTCGGGTTTTTCACTGGATTTTGCTGCTGTGATCCGGAGCGCAGAAAAAATGTAGGACCTCGGCTGCGAGAGGCGAAGTTTAGCGGTGCTCAGTATTTCTGCCACGTATTAAATGCTACGCATGCGTTCGCCGTTACGCACTTAGCAAGCAGTTGCTTGTCTATCTCTCGTTGATCTGGGCATTACGCCATGTTTGCCTCGCCGGACGAGGTTCTTTGGCGTACTGTCAGCCGTGGGCAGCAACGTTTTGAAGCGGCATAACCTTGGGCTGATCGCGTTGCTCTGCCAAGCTAAGCTCGAAATTCGCCTGCAACGTCATCCAAAACCGAGCCGTGCTGACACCGGCGCGTTCCAACCGAACGGCAAGGTCTGGGCTAATGCCGGCATGTCCATTGATGACGCGCGAGAGCGACGTGCGAGACATCCCGAGTCGTTGGGCGGCATCGGTAACTTCGATACCGAGCGGAACAAGCACATCCTCGCGCAAGATCTCACCGGGATGCGGATGGTGCTTCATCATGACGTCTTCCTTAATGGTAGTCCTGGTAGTCAACCAGTTCCGTGTCGGTACCGATGAATCGGAACGTCACGCGCCAGTTGCCATTGACCCATATTGACCAATAGCCCTTCAACTCGCCCTTGAGCGGGTGAAGCTTGTAGCCGGGGTGGTTTAGTTCTTCTGGCGCAGCGGCCGCGTCAAGCGCGGCCAAGATGCGGTTCAGTTTGGACACGTGTGCTGCCTGCACACCGCGTAATGACCCGGTACGGTACAGGGCTTCCAGTCCCTTGTGACGAAAGCTGACTATCATGGATGAAGTGTAGCGCGATGCGATACGCGCGTCAAACGATTGAGAATCGTTCGATTCTGCCCTGGTTAGAAGATGGGCTGCTTTTAGGAACCAAAAAATCAGACGTATGGCCGGCCGAATCTCGTATCTCTTCCTTGCCGAAATTGACCTCGCGCATGCCGGCAAGGGAGGACGCAGCCCTGTCCCATCGATCAACAGTCAACTCCACATGTGCCAAAGAGAAAGCCGGCACGCAGCCGGCTTTCATCTTGCATTCGCTTTAGAGGGCAGTGCTTATCAACGCTGCAGTCCCGCTTGCTCGTCGGCCCCGACGGCGAGATTCATACATTGAATGGCCGCGCCCGATGCGCCCTTGCCGAGATTGTCGAGCCGCGCCACCGTGACGAAGCGCTCCTCGTTGCCGAAGACGAACAAGTCGACGCGGTTCGTGTCGTTGTTCGCTTGGACATCGAAGAAGCCCGCATCGAGGTTGTCCTCGGCATCGAACGGCGCCACGCGCACGAATGCTTCACCGGCATAGTACTCGGCGAACACCGCCTGCACGTCGCGCGGACCGACGCGCTTGGCGAGCTGGCCGGGCGTGAAGTAGGTCGTGACGGCCAGCCCCTTGTAGAACGGCCCGACGATCGGCGTGAAGATCGGCGCGGAGGCGAGGCCCGTATGCGCGGCCATTTCGGGCAGGTGCTTGTGACCGAGCGCGAGCGCATAGGCGCGTGGGCTGAGCAGCTTCGGGTTCGGCTCGCCGGCTTCGTAATCGGCGATCATTTTCTTGCCGCCGCCGCTGTACCCGGTGATCGAGTGGCTGTGCGCGGAGAAATCGGGCGCGACGATGCCGGCATCGACGAGCGGCCGCATCGCGAGCACGAAGGCCGAAGCGTGGCAGCCCGGCACGGCGATGCGCTTGGCCGTGCGTAGCCGCTCGCGCTGGCCGCGCGCGAGTTCGGGCAGGCCGTAAGCCCAATCGGCGTGCGTGCGAAACGCGGTGCTCGCGTCGATCAGCACCGTCTTGCCGTTGTCGACGAGGCCGGCCGATTCGCGCGAGGCGACATCGGGCAAGCACAGGAACGTCACGTCGGACGCGTTGATGAGCCGGCGGCGCTCGTCGAGATCCTTGCGCTTCGCTTCCTCGATACGGAGCACTTCGACGTCGGCCCGGCCCGACAGGTATTCGAAAATCTTCAGGCCCGTCGTGCCTTCCTGTCCGTCGACAAATACTTTCGTGCTCATTTCGATCTCGCTATGTGGCCGGTGAGAGCGCCGTGCCTTTTGCTGCGGCGCCAAAAACACGATTTTAAGGGTTGTTCACCGGAATTGCTGTGAATATTCGGTGCAACGCGGCACGTTGCCGGCGCACGCCGGCTCAAGGGAGGGCGGAGAAATCGTGTCCGTGCGCGTCAGGGCGTTCGGATCGACATCGCTCGGAGCGGCGCTGCTCGGACCGGTCTCGGGCCGGCTCAGCGCCCGTACGTGGCGGTGAGTTCCGCCTTCGCGAGCACGCTCGTGTTGATTTCGTGGTCGAACATCTGCGCGTGGCGGGCCGGACCGAGCCGCAAGTCCATCGTGTTCAGGGCGAAGACCGTCACGATGTAGCGGTGCGGCTTGCCCGGGGGCGGGCAGGGGCCGCCATAGCCGACGTCGCCCCAGTCGTTGCGGGCCTCGATTGCGCCGATCTTTTTCAGATACCCGGACGCGCTGGCGTTCGACGGCAGCGTTTTCACGCTGGGCGGAATCTGAGCGACGGCCCAGTGCCACCAGCCCGGGCCGGGTGCGTCCGTATCGAAGATCGTGACGGCGAAGCTCTTCGTGCCCGCGGGGGCATTGCGCCATGACAGCTGCGGCGAGGCGTTCGCCCCCTTGCAGTCGTTTTGGTCGTACACCTGGGCGTTGCCGAAGGATCCGCCGTCGCGCAGATCGCTGCTCGTGACCGAAAATGCGCCCTGCGCGGCGGCCGAACCGGCGTTCGTGGCCAGGCATGCGGCGAGGACGGAGGCGATGAAAGGGGAGGCGATGCCGGCCGCCGTGCCCTTGAACCACCGCCTGAGGAACACCGATCCGACGACTTCGCGATAGGGACGCATGAGCCGATTTCTCCCGGAGAGACTTCGTTGCGGCTGATTATTTGCCGGCATTGCGCCGCAACGTGCCAGCCAGTCTAACATCGCCCTCCCTCATCGATATCGGTCTTATGAACCCCTCCGCCTCGCCTTCCCCTGTTTGCGGTGCGCCTGTCATGCGCCGCACTCGAGTCGTCGTCGCCGACGACCACCCCGTCATCCTGCTCGGCGTGCGCCATGCGCTCGAGCCTTTCGACGACCTCGCGCTCTTGGCTCAAGCGCGGCAGTCGACCGAGCTCGTCGAGACGCTGCGGCAAGCGCCGGCCGACGTCGTCGTCACCGATCTGTCGATGCCCGGCGGCCGCTACGGCGACGGTTTGGCGCTGATCGGCTATCTACGGCGGCATTTTCCGATGCTGCGTATCGTTATTCTGACGATGCTCGGCAACGCTGCGCTGCTGCGGCGCCTGTTCGAAGCGGGTGCCTCGGGCGTTGTAGGCAAGGGTGACGATCTCGCGCATATCGGGCTTGCCGTGCGTCACGCGATGCGCGGCAGGCGCTATGTCAGCCCCTCGCTGCGCGCCGCGCTCGATTGCGCCGGCGCGCGAAACGGCCGGGCAGCCGGCTCGCTCGCGCTATCGCCGCGCGAGCTCGAAGTGGTGCGGCTGTTCGCGGCGGGAATGAGCGTCAGCGAAATCGGCTTGCGGCTCAATCGCAGCGTCAAGACCGTCAGTTCGCACAAGGTATCGGCGTTGCGCAAGCTCGGTGTCGCTTGCGACGCCGAACTGATCGAATATGCGCGCGCGAATGGGCTGGCCCATCCGGGGTTGGCCTATCGGGAAATGACTTACGACGGGGCCGCCTAGGACGGGGCCGCCTAGGACGGGGACCCACCACGGGGCCGCCTAGCAGGGGAAGACTGGCGGGTTACGCTCGGAACAGAGGCGCGCGCGGGTATGTCGCCCGCGCGCGTTGCATCCAATAGCGGCGTCTATATCAAAGATAGGCGCCTAAAGCCGAGGCGGAGGCTGACTGCCAAGACAGATCAGATCGGCTGCCTACCTCCAACGCAGGTACTTACTGCGGCGTCGCCGTCGCGCCGCCGTGCGCGGCCGACCACTCGGCCGGCGCGTTCAGGAACTTCTCGACTTCGTCGAGCGTTTTCGTATCGAAGTAGCCCGATGCCTTCGCCACGCGCAGCACGTCCCACCAAGTTGCGAGCGCGTGCAGATCGACGTCGATGTCTTTCAGGACCGAAACGCTTTCCTTGAAGATGTTGTAGTGGAACAGCACGAAGCAGTCGTTGACCTTCGCACCGGCCGTGCGCAGCGCGTTGACGAAGTTGATCTTGCTGCGGCTGTCCGTCGTCAGATCCTCGACGAGCAGCACACGCGAGCCTTCCACCAGATGACCTTCGATTTGTGCGTTGCGGCCGAAACCCTTCGGCTTCTTCCGCACGTATTGCATCGGCAGCATCATGCGGTCGGCGATCCATGCCGCGAACGGGATGCCGGCCGTTTCGCCGCCGGCGACGGCATCGATCTGCTCGTAGCCGACGTCGCGCAGGATCGTCGTTTCCGCCATTTCCATGAGGGCGCGGCGCACGCGCGGGTAGGAAATGAGCTTGCGGCAGTCGATGTAGACGGGGCTCGCCCAGCCGGACGTGAAGATGAACGGCTTCTCGGCGTTGAAGTGCACCGCCTGCACTTCGAGCAGAATCTTGGCGGTCGTATCGGAGATCGTTTGACGATCGAAGCCTGTCATGGGCGAATCCTTGGATGAAAAGCGTGAGGCGGCGGGCGGGTTCGCCCGAGGGCGCAGGCGTGTTTCCTGCGCGCGTAGGCGGGCATTTTACCCGACTTCCGAACCGCGGCCCCTGGAAACAAGCATTAGGGGGTGTACACTAGGCGCCCCGCGAAACGCTCTCGCGCCGTCTACGCTACCCCCGTAGGCCGGCGCCGCGCCCACACGGCGCATGCGGTTGCCGCAGTCGCTACCTCGTCGACTTCCCGGTGCCGTCCCGGCGCGAGCGTGCCGGCCCAAATTCAATTACGTCTCGCAGGCAAAATCATGGACGAACAACTGAAGCAAAGCGCCCTCGCATACCATCAGAATCCCAGGCCCGGCAAGATTTCGGTCACGCCCACGAAGCCGCTGTCGAACCAGCTCGACCTCTCGCTGGCCTACTCCCCGGGCGTTGCCGCCGCATGCGAAGCGATCCACGCCGATCCGCTCGACGCGCAGAAGTACACGTCGCGCGGCAATCTCGTCGGCGTCGTGACGAACGGCACCGCGGTGCTGGGCCTCGGCAACATCGGCCCGCTCGCCGCCAAGCCGGTCATGGAAGGCAAGGGCTGCCTCTTCAAGAAGTTCGCCGGCATCGACGTCTTCGACATCGAACTGTCGGAATCCGATCCCGACAAGCTCGTCGAGGCGATCGCCATGCTCGAGCCGACGCTCGGCGGCATCAACCTCGAGGACATCAAGGCGCCCGAGTGCTTCTACATCGAGCAGAAGCTGCGCGAGCGCATGAAGATCCCCGTTTTCCACGACGATCAGCACGGCACCGCGATCATCGCCTCGGCCGCCATCCTGAACGGCCTGAAGGTTGTCGGCAAGGATCTGTCGAAGGTCAAGCTCGTGTGTTCGGGCGCCGGTGCGGCCGCCATTGCCTGCCTCGATTTGCTCGTCAAGCTCGGCCTGTCGAAGCAGAACGTGCTCGTGGCCGATTCGAAGGGCGTCATCTACGAAGGCCGCGGCAATCTCGATCCGTCGAAGGCGCGCTATGCCGCCTCCACCGAGGCACGCACGCTCGCCGACGCAATCAAGTCGGCCGACGTCTTCCTCGGCTGCTCGAGCGCCGGCGTGCTCAAGCCCGAGATGGTCAAGACCATGGGCGACAACCCGCTGATCCTCGCGCTGGCCAATCCGGAACCCGAGATTCGCCCTGAAGACGCGAAGGCCGCGCGGCCGGACGCGATCATCGCGACGGGCCGCTCCGACTATCCGAACCAGGTCAACAACGTCCTGTGCTTCCCGTTCATCTTCCGCGGCGCACTCGACGTCGGCGCGACGACGATCACGGAAGAGATGAAGCTCGCCTGCGTGCGCGCGATCGCCGAACTGGCCGAGGAAACCGATCAGGGCGACGAAGTGGCGAAGGCCTATGAAGGCCACTCGCTCGAATTCGGTCCCGAGTATCTGATTCCGAAGCCTTTCGATCCGCGCCTGATCATCAAGATCGCGCCGGCCGTCGCCCAAGCGGCGATGGATTCGGGCGTCGCGACGCGTCCGATCCAAGACATGGACGCCTATCGCGAACAACTTGGCACCACGGTCTACCGCACGGGCATGGTCATGCGTCCCGTGTTCGCGGCTGCGAAGCAAAAGGCCGCGCGCATCGTGTTCGCCGAGGGCGAGGACGAGCGCGTGCTGCGTGCCGCGCAGTTCGTGCTGATGGAGAAGATCGCCAAGCCGATCATCGTCGGGCGTCCGGCCGTCGTCGAGATGCGTCTGAAGAAAATGGGCTCGAAGCTGAAGGTGGGCACCGATTTCGACATCGTCGATCCCGAGGACGATCCGCGCTTCACGCAGAGCTGGCAGCTTTACCAGGAGATCGGTGCGCGCGACGGCGTGACGCCCGAGATCGCGAAGGCGGCGATGCGCAAGTTCAACACGCTGATCGGCGCGATCCTGATTCGCCTGGGCCATGCCGACGGCATGATCTGCGGCATGATCGACACGTACCACAGCCATTTGAAATTCGTCGAGCAGGTGCTCGGCCGCGCGCCGCAGGCCGAGCATTACGCGGCGATGAACCTCTTGATGCTGCCGGGCCGCAACCTGTTCATCTGCGATACGTACGTGAACGAAGTGCCGAGCGCCGAACAGCTGGCCGACATGGCGATTCTGGCTGCGCGCGAGATCGAGCGTTTCGGCATCACGCCGAAGATCGCGCTGCTGTCGAACTCGAACTTCGGCAGTGCGCCGTCGGCGTCGTCGCAGCGGATGGCCGCGGCGCGCAAGATGATCGCCGAGCGTGCGCCTCAGTTGGAAGTCGACGGTGAAATGCACGGCGACGCCGCGCTGTCGGAAGTCATTCGCAAGCAGGCGTTCCCGGGCACGACGCTCACGGGCGAGGCGAACCTGCTGTTGATGCCGAACGTCGAGGCGGCGAACATCACGTACAACCTGCTGAAGATGGTCGGCGGCGAAGGCGTGACGGTGGGGCCGTTCCTGCTGGGCGCCGACAAGCCCGTGCACATCTTGACGCCGGCCGCGACGGTGCGACGCATCATCAACATGACGGCCGTGGCCGCGGCGAACGCACGCGTGGAGTAAGCGCGTCCAGGCAGCGGGCCGAAGCGGAAGGCGGCGCGTGTGCAACACGCGTCGCATCAGCGCCGGCCTGCGGCGAACGCCATATAAAAAGGCGGCTGTCCTTACGGGGCAGCCGCCTTTTTTAACGCATTAGCTTGAGCGCCCGAGCAGCACGGCGCTTAAGCAGCGCCGCTCGGACTCGACGCCGGCGCTTACGCCGCGTGCCGCGTCGCGCCGCTTCCCGCGCGCCACTTCGCCAGCAGATCGCTCCACTTCACGCGCACGCCCTTCAGGTTGTTTTCCTTCACGTGGCCGTAGCCGCGAATGCCGTCCGGCAGGTTCGCGAGTTCGACCGCGAGCGGCAGGTTGTCGGCCTTCACGCCCGCCACCAATTCGCGCACGAGCCCTTCGTACTCGCCGATCAGCGCGCGCTCCGTGCGGCGCTCCTCGGTCTTGCCGAACAGGTCGAGCGCGGAGCCGCGCAGGAACTTCATCTTCGCCAGCAGCTTGAACGCGGACAGCATCCACGGACCGTACTGCTTCTTCACGAGATGGCCGTTCGCATCCTTCTTCGCCAACAGCGGCGGCGCGAGATGGTACTTCAGCTTCCAGTCGCCTTCGAACTGGTCGCGCAGCTTCGCGAGGAACGCCGGATCCGTTTGCAGGCGCGCCACTTCGTACTCGTCCTTGTACGCCATCAGCTTGTACAAGTTGCGTGCGACGGCTTCCGTGAGCGGTTCGCTGACAGCCGTACCTTCGACGAGTGCGCGCTCGGCCGCCCGCACCTGCGCGACGAGTGTTTCATAGCGCTTGGCGTAAGCCGCATCCTGATAGGCCGTCAACATCTCGACGCGCTTGGCGATCAGTGAATCGACCGACTTCTTCGTATGCAGCGAGATGACGGTCGCGCCCGCATCGTGCGCCGCGGCGGCGGGCTTGGCCGCACGTTCGACGCTGGCGAGATCGTGCGCGGCGCGGCGGCCCCATTCGAACGCCGCGAGGTTCTTCTCGACTTGCACGCCGTTCAGTTCGATCGCGCGTACGAGCGAGCGATATTGAAGCGGCAGCCATCCGTGTTGCCATGCATAACCGAGCACGAACGGGTTCGTGAAGATCGCGTCGCCGAGCAGCGCCAAAGCAAAGCGGTTTGCGTCGACGATATCGACATGCTCGCCGGCCGCGGCGCGCACGTCTTGCTCCGTGCTCGTGCCCGGGAACGTCCAGTTCGGGTTCTTGATGAACTCGGCGGTCGGCGTCTTCGAACTGTTGACGACGACGCGCGTCTGGCCGAACTTCATCCGCGACGTGCATTCGTCGCCAGCCGTGACGATCGCGTCGCAGCCGATCACGAGATTCGCTTCGCCCATTGCAATGCGCGTCGCATGGATGTCGGTCGGCGCGTTGGCGATCTGCACGTGGCTCATCACGGCGCCGCCCTTCTGCGCGAGGCCCGTCACGTCGAGCACGGTCACGCCCTTTTGCTCGAGGTGCGCGGCCATGCCGAGCAGCGCGCCGATCGTCACGACGCCGGTGCCGCCCACGCCCGTGACGAGCACGCCGTAGGGGCGGGCGATGTCGGGCAGCGTCGGTTCGGGCACCGTCGGCAGATCGCCGCTCGCCTTCGCGCCGGCTGGCTTCGGCTTACGCAGCTGGCCGCCTTCGACGGTCACGAAGCTCGGGCAAAAGCCCTTCAGGCACGAGAAATCCTTGTTGCAGCTCGATTGATTGATCTGGCGCTTGGTGCCCAGCTCGGTTTCGAGCGGCTCCACGGACAGGCAGTTCGACTGCACCGAGCAATCGCCGCAGCCTTCGCAGACGGCCTCGTTGATCACGACACGACGCGCCGGATCGGGGAACTCGCCCTTCTTGCGGCGGCGCCGTTTCTCGGTCGCGCAGGTCTGGTCGTAGATGAGGATCGTCGTGCCCTCGATCTCCCGCAGGTCGCGCTGCACGGCGTCGAGCTCGTCGCGATGATGGATCGTCACGCCCGGGGCGAGCAGCGTCGTGCCGCTGTATTTCTGCGGCTCGTCGGTGACGATGACGAGCTTCTTCGCGCCTTCGGCGGCGAGCTGATGCGTGATCTGCGGCACGGTCAGCACACCGTCGACGGGCTGGCCGCCCGTCATGGCGACCGCGTCGTTGTAGAGGATCTTGTAGGTGATGTTCGCCTTGGCCGCGATGGCCGCGCGAATCGCGAGCAGGCCCGAGTGGAAATAGGTGCCGTCGCCGAGGTTCGCGAACACGTGCTTTTCGTTCGTGAACGGCGCCTGGCCCGTCCAGGCGACGCCTTCGCCGCCCATCTGGCTGAACGTGCTCGTGCTGCGGTCCATCCAGACCGTCATGTAGTGACAGCCGATGCCGGCCATCGCGCGCGAGCCGTCGGGCACGTTCGTCGAGGTATTGTGCGGACAGCCCGAGCAGAACCATGGCTTGCGCTCGGCGGTGACGCGCGGCATCGCCAGCGCTTTTTCCTTCGCGTCGATGACGGCGAGGCGGGCCGCGATGCGCTCCCGCACGTCGGACGGCAGCTCGAATTTTTCGAGCCGCGTCGCGATCGCCTTCGCGATCAGCGCCGGCGAGAGTTCGTAATGCGCGGGCAGCAGCCAGTTGCCCATTGGTACCGACCATTCGCCGCCGGCGCCGTCCTTCTCGTCGAACTTGCCGAACACGCGCGGCCGCTGTGCGTCGGGCCAGTTGTACAGCTCTTCCTTGATCGCGTATTCGAGAATCTGGCGCTTCTCCTCGACCACGAGAATCTCGTCGAGCCCACGGGCGAACGCTTGCGCGCCTTGCGCTTCGAGCGGCCAGACGCAGCCGACCTTATAAAGGCGGATGCCGATGCGCGAGCAGGTTTCGTCGTCGAGGCCCAGGTCGACCAGCGCCTGACGCACGTCCAAGTACGCCTTGCCGCCCGTCATGATGCCGAAGCGCGCATGGGGCGAATCGATCTCGACGCGGTCGAGCTTATTCGCGCGCACGTAAGCGAGCGCCGCGTACCACTTGTAGTCGAGCAAGCGCGCTTCTTGAACGAGCGGCGGATCGGGCCAGCGGATGTTCAAGCCGCCGTCGGGCATGGTGAAATCGCCCGGCAGGATGATTTCCGTGCGATGCGGATCGATGTCGACGGAGGCCGACGATTCGACGACGTCGGTCACGCACTTCATCGCGACCCACAGGCCCGAGTAGCGGCTCATCGCCCAGCCGTGCAGGCCGAAGTCGAGGTATTCCTGGACGTTCGACGGAAACAGCACGGGCAGGCCGCAGGCCTTGAAGATGTGTTCGGACTGGTGCGCGAGCGTGGAGGACTTGCAGGCGTGGTCGTCGCCGGCGAGCACGAGCACGCCGCCGTGCTGCGACGAGCCGGCCGAATTGCCGTGCTTGAGCACATCGCCCGAGCGGTCGACGCCGGGGCCCTTGCCGTACCACATCGAGAAGACGCCGTCGTACTTGGCGCCCGGATAGAGATTGACTTGCTGCGTGCCCCAAACGGCCGTCGCGGCGAGATCTTCATTGATCCCGGGTTGAAACACGACTTGATTCGAGGCGAGATGCTTTTTCGCTTTCCAGAGGGCGAGATCGAGGCCGCCGAGGGGGGAGCCGCGATAGCCGGAGATGAACCCGGCCGTATTGAGCCCGGCGGCTTGATCGCGCGCATGCTGCAGCATGGGCAGGCGCACCAGCGCCTGAATACCGCTCATGTAAGCGCGGCCGCGTTCGAGCGTGTATTTGTCGTCGAGCGTGACTTGAGATAGCGCAGCTTCGAGCGAGACTCGCTGACCTGCGTCCAGCGGGGCATTCATTGTATTGACTCCTCAACCCTGTTTGGGATCACCAAAACGTCTCAGCGTCGGCATCTTGTGGATGCTTCGGCCGGGCCGCCATATTGACGGTTTTTCGCCGATGTTAGCACTGGTGGAAACCCTCCGCAGCCGTCAAAAATGGTGCCATCGCTTATCCAGTAAGACTTTCCCGGCAGGGGTGATCTCGGAAAATTCGCGCGATAAAGCAGTGGCAAGCCTGAAACGGAGCCGGTAATACGGAGGTATCCGTCTGTAACCGCCGTAACGTCTTGTTTTAAGTCTGGAATGGACGGGATCGATTTGGTCTAATTTGTCGACCTGCTCGAAACGGCGGGCGCGCTGCCCGGCACCACGCCGGTGTTTCCGGGAGCGTGAGGCGCGTTCGCGCGCCATGAATAAAAGGAGTACAGATGGAAAAGCGACACGTTCAAACCTTTTTGATGGTTTCCGCCGCATTTTTCGCGATGAGCCTGCCCGTGCGCCAAGCACAAGCCGGCGTGGTCTCGGCGGCGGTCTCCCGCACGATCGCCAAGGCAGGCATCGGCGCCGCACCGGCCGAACTCTGGGCCTTGTCGATGGGCGACGCCCCGGCACGGCGCACTTCGATCGCCAAGGCTAGCCGCAAGCACGCGTCGACGATCGAAGCGTCGTCGGCCAAGAAGCATCAGGACGGGTTCGACGAAGCGAGCGTCGAACCGTTCTCGTTGATGTAATCGGCGCTGCGCGCGCTCGGCCTTCAGCGCACCTTCAACGCGCGCATCGTAGCGAATCAGTCCAAGGCGGCCCATCGGGCCGCTTGCCGATTCCGCCTCTAGTTCAAGCCTTGTTCAAGCCTTGTCCTGCACCACCCCGCGTCGGATCTGATCGAGTTCGATCGATTCGAACAGCGCCTTGAAGTTGCCCTCCCCGAAACCCTGGTTGCCCTTGCGCTGGATGATCTCGAAGAAGATCGGCCCGATCTGGTTCTCGGTGAAGATCTGCAGCAGCAGATCGTCTTTCTCGCCGTCGATCAGAATCTTGCGCTTCTTCAGTTCATCGAGCGGCTCCGTGTGTCCCGGAATGCGGCGGTCGACGAGTTCGTAGTAGGTGTCGATCGTGTCGAGCAGCTTGATGCCCGACGTGCGCAAGCCATCCACGGTGTGATAGATGTCGCCCGAGCCCAGCGCGATGTGCTGGATCCCTTCGCCGTGATAGGCGTCGAGATATTCCTGAATCTGACCGGCTGTTTCTGAGCCTTCCTCGTTGATCGGAATGCGGATCTTGCCGCAGGGCGAGGTCATCGCCTTCGACTTCACGCCCGTCACCTTGCCTTCGATGTCGAAGTAGCGGATCTCGCGGAAATTGAACAGCCGCTCGTAGAACGCCGCCCATTCCTGCATGCGGCCGCGGTGGACGTTGTGCGTCAGATGGTCGATGTAGGTGAGGCCGTTGCCGACCGGATGCGGATCGGCGCCGGGGATGGGTTCGAAGTCGACGTCGTAGATGTCGATGTCGCCGACGCTTCCCGGCTGCGCGCCGTTCTTGCCGCGCCAACGGTCGACGAAATAGATCAGCGAATCGCCGATACCCTTGATGGCCGGGATGTTCAGCTCCATCGGCCCCGTCTTGTTGTCGAAGCCCCAGGCCCCGAGTTCGAGTGCGTGCTTGTAGGCCTTCGCGGCATCTTGCACGCGGAAGGCGATCGCGCAGATCGACGGGCCGTGCAGCCGCGTGAAGCGCTGCGCGAACGAATCGGGTTCGCCGTTGACGATGAAGTTGATGTCGCCCTGACGGTAGAGCGTCACGTCCTTATGACGGTGGCGGGCGATTGCCGTGAAGCCCATCTGCTCGAACAGCTTGCCGAGCGCCTTGGGATCGGGGGCCGTGTACTCGATGAATTCGAAGCCGTCGGTGCCGACGGGGTTGTCCCACGTTTGAACTTGCATACCTGTCTCCTAGATCGATAGACGCAAGTGTATAGCCGGTGTTTAGGCAAATATTTGCGATGTTCATCGCCAGGCACTACGATTGCGCAATTTTATGTCTCATGCGAATCGAGGGGAGTGAGAAAATGGCCGATATCGAACTCGATGCAGTCGACAGACGTATCCTCGCGTTTCTTCAGGAGAACGGACGTGCGTCGAACCAGGACATCGCCGAGCGCGTGAATCTCTCGCCGAGCCCCTGTCTACGGCGCATCCGGCGGCTCGAGGAGGCCGGTGTCATCCGCGGCTACGTGGCGCTGCTCGATCCGCAAAAGCTGGGCCTCGGGCTGCTTGCCTACGTCAACGTGCGCTTGGAAAAGCGCGGCGGCGCCACCGGCCACGCGGGGACGACCCATGCCGAGCTGTTTCGTGCCGCGGTGCAAGCGTGGCCGGAGGTCGTCGCCTGCCATGCGATGACGGGGGAGATGGATTACCTGCTGCGTGTGCAGGTGAAGGACATGGTCCACTTTTCGCGCTTCGTGCAGGATCAGCTGCTGCACCACCCGTCCGTCGTCGACGTCAAAACGAGCTTTGCGCTCGAATCGTTCAAGGAGACGACGGCATTGCCGATTCTCTGATTCTCCGATCGGGCAAGCCGGCCCGTTCGCGATTCGGACCGCACAAAAGAGACGAGGCGGCTTGGAGCCGCCTCGTCGCGCGCGCCGTACAGGGGAGAACGGCGCGCGAGGGGGAAAAGGAAACGGTTCAGGCGAGCGCGTCGGCCTCGGCCTCGTCTTCGGCCGGCATCATCGCTTCGATGATGCGCGCTGTGTTGCGCGCCTGACGCTTGATCGCATAGTCGAAAGCCGCGGCTTGGTCCTGCAGCATTTCGGTGAGGATGCTCGCTTGATCGGCGGGCTGCAGCGTCAGGTACGCATCGGCGCTGCCGTACGCGTACTCGATCCTCATGCCGGCCTTCTTGGCGATGTGCATCATCGTCGTGTTGCGCGAAAGACAGTACATATAGAGCGTGGTGACGCGCGTGTTGCGGCTGCGAATGGCGGCACGCTCGAACAGCTGCGAGCCGACGCCGATGCCGCGCGAACTTTCGAGCACCGACACGCCGAACTCGGCCGTACGCAGGTCGCCGTCGGCCGGCAGATAGGCTAGATGACCGACCCCGACGAGGTCGAGCCGATGATCGTAGACGCCGAACACGGTGTCGCGCGCGAAGTCGATCGACCGGACGTAGTTCTCGATCACATGGTTGGGCGCAGCTTGGCCAAAGCGCAGCAGGCGATCGTCCTCGCCGAGCGCGAGAAAGTGGGCGAGCAGTTGCTCGCGGTCGCCGGCCGTCAGTTCGCGCACGAGTACGGGGGCACGATGGGCCGCCTGCGAGGCGCGCTCGTGCTGCTCGATCGATGCGCGGGCGCGAGTGGATTGTTGCTGGTTCATCGTGGGTTCCTCCTTTTCGTCATGCGCCCGTGGTGCGGCGCAATACGAATTTTACCCGATCCGCATTCTCCATTTAGGGAAAACCCGTATCGAAATGTGAGGGGAGCCTCTATTACGGCCTGAATCCGGCCTAACTTACTGATTATCTGCGGGAATGCCGCTGTTGTAGATGCGCATCACGTCAAATCGACCGATGAAATGACGAAATGCCGCATGTTGCAATGCAGCGTTCAAGTCACCCATCGGTGAGCTGCGCGGCCGCTAGGTCGTCAGCCCGTTCTCCAAGACGCCGATGACCTGATCGGCGAATTCGCGATAGCCGAGCTTGCCGCCGGGCTTGAGCCAGGTGAAGGTCCAGTTGATCATCCCGAACACCATCATCGTCACGGCCGTCTGGTTCTCTTTCGACACGCGATCGGGATAGGCGCGCGCCAGTTGACGCGCGAACGCGGCGACGATGTCGCGCTGGCGATCGAGAATCACCTCGCGCTGCGTTTCGACCAAATACTTCACGTCGTTGAGCAGCGCCACGTGCCGGCTGTGCGAGGTTTCGTACTCCGCCAGAAACGCGCGCACGAGCTCGGCGAACGTGTCGCGCTCGCTCAGTCCGCGCCGTTGGCTCGAGCCTTCGACCTCGGCGATGATCAGCATGAGCCGCTTCGTGTAGCGGTCGAGCAGATCGAACAGGATCGCTTCCTTGCTTTCGTAGTAGTGATAGAGGCGGGCTTTCGAGGTCCCGCTGGCCGCGGCGAGATCGGCCATCGACGTGCTCGGATAGCTGGATTGCGCGAAGGAGGTGGCGGCGAGTTCGAGAATCTGCTCGCGCTGGGTGTCGTGGTCGGGTGCTCGGGTACGGGCCATGATGTCTTCGTCGTTATCGGCCGGCCGGGGCGCGAGCAATCGTTGGAGTCGTGATCGTCGCTTTCGCGCGCCGGACAAGGGAAAACTTCGCTTGTCCGGCGCGCCGCGCGCATTGGCCGCTGCGGCGCTAGTTTAAGCGAAACGCGGCACCGATCAGCGTTCGTCGTAGCTCACGACCACTCGCTCGCTGACGGGGTGGCATTGGCACGTCAACACGAAGCCGTCGCGGATCTCCTGTTCTTCCAGCGTGTAGTTCTTGTCCATCTTCACCTCGCCTTCGAGCACTTTCGCCCGGCACGTGCAGCACACGCCGCCCTTGCAGGCGTACGGCAGCGCCAAGCCCGCATGCAGGCCGACATCGAGCAGGCTCGCGCCTTCGTACGGCAGCCGCATCTTGCGGCGATTGCCGTCGATGACGATTTCGAGTTCGGCGGACGGCGTTTGCTCGGTGATCTCGACGACGGGGGCGCCCGCTTGCGGCAGCGGCGTGCCGAAGCGTTCGACGTGGACGTTCGCATCGGCCACGCCGGCCGTTTTGAGCGCCGCCTCCGCCGCATCCATCATCGGGCCCGGGCCGCAGATGAAGGCTTCGTCGATCGAATCGGCCGGAATCAAGGTTTCGAGGAACGCGGCGCACTTCGCTTGATCGAGGACGCCGTTGAACAGATCGACGTCCTGCATGTCGTCGGACAGCACGTTGTACAGGACGAAGCGGTTCATGTAGCGGTTCTTCAGATCCTCGAGTTCCTCGGCGAACATGATCGCGTCGACGCTGCGATTGCCGTAGATCAGCGTGAAACTGCTGCGCGGCTCGATGTCGAGCGTCGTCTTGATGATGGCGAGGACGGGCGTGATGCCCGAGCCGCCGGAGAAGGCGACGTAGCGCTTGCCTTGCTCCGCGTTCAGATGCGTGAAGAAGCGGCCGTCGGGCGTCATGACCTCGACCGAGTGGCCGGCTTGCAGCGTGTCGAACGCGAAGTTCGAGAAGCGGCCGCCGCGCACGCGCTTGATGCCGATGCGCAGCTCGCCGTCGCGATCGTAGTCGGTCACGCCGACGCAGATCGAATAGGATCGTCTCGTCTCCTCGCCGTCGACGTGCGCCTTCAACGTAACGAATTGCCCTTGCGTGAAGCGATATTCATCGCGCAGTTCGGGCGGCACTTCGAACGAAACGGAAACCGAGTCGGCGGTTTCGGGCCGCACCTCGCGGATGCGCAGCGAATGAAATTGCGGGGTCGCCATATTCTTCAGGGTCTTCAGTAAGGTTTGAAGTAGTCGAACGGTTCGCGGCAGTCGAGGCAGCGATAAAGCGCTTTGCAGGCCGTGGATCCGAATTGGGACAAACGCTCCGTGTGCGCCGAGCCGCAGTTCGGGCAGGCCGGCGGCGCGCTAGGGCGCGGCGCGAAGCGGATCGTTTGCTCGCCCGCACGAGCGGACGTGCCTGCACTCGCACAATTGCCGCCGGGCGGCGCGATGCCGTAGGCGCGCAGCTTTTCGCGCGCCTCGGCCGTGATCCAATCGGTGGTCCACGCCGGCGCCAGTACCGTTTTGATCCGATGCGGCGTCAAGCCTGCTTGTTCAAGCGCGTGCGCGATGTCCTCCGCGATGTGCCCCATCGCCGGGCACCCCGAGTAGGTCGGCGTGATCACGACTTCGAGCGCGCCGTCCGCGGCTCGCTCGACGCCGCGCAAGATGCCGAGTTCTCGAATCGATACGACCGGGATCTCCGGGTCGGGCACCGACTCGAGCACCGACCACGCGCGCTCGAGCGCGTCGTCGTTCGCTGCCATGGGCGCGGTGCCGCTTTGCGCAAGGTGAGGTGTGCTTAACATGTCGCGGACCTGAGGCCGACGGCGTCGGCGGTTGTCGGAAGCGAGTGCTGATCGAATCGCCGTATCACCAAGTCGCGCCCGGATGCTGGCGGGCGAGGCTTTGCATTTCCGCGAGCAAGAAACCCATATGTTCGGAGTGCTCGCCGTGCTTGCCCGTCGTCACGTGCGCAACCGGCGCGGGCAGCGCCAGCGTGGCCTCATCGGCCGCGGCTTGTACCTCGTGCAGCCAAGCCGATTCGAAATCGGCGGCGCGCACGCCGATGCCCGACGCCGCGACCGCATCTTCGAGCGGATCGGGCGCGAAGCACTCGCGCGTATAGGGCATCAGGAAATCGAGGGCGGCTTGTGCCCGCCGATGCGATTCGTCGGTGCCGTCGCCCAGCCGGACGAACCAATCGCGCGCGTGCTCCAGCTGGTAGCGCGTTTCCTTGATCGATTTCGATGCGATCGCCGCGAGCTGAGCGTCCTTCGAGCCTTCCAGCGCCGTCCAGATGTGCGCCATCAACGCCGTGTAGAGATAGTTGCGCACGATCGTGACTGCGTAGTCGCGATCGCCGCGTGCGGTCCCGGAAAGCGGCCCCGCGTGCGGCAGTTCCACGAGCGTGTAGTTCGCGAACTCGCGCTCGGCGCGGAAGTAGGCGTAGTCGTCCTCGGTCTTGCTCGCACCGGTCAACGCTTGTTCGAGCGTCGCGGCGTGCGAGTAGAGCAGGCGGGCCTGGCCGATGAGGTCGAGGCTCATGTTCGCGAGCGCGATGTCCTCTTCCAGCACCGGACCGTGGCCGCACCACTCGGCATTGCGCTGACCGAGGATCAGCGCGGTGTCCGCGAGACGCAGCACAAAGGAGAGATGTTCGGGCGTGGTCGTCATGACACTCTTACATGTGGTTGACTGCGTCGGGCAGCGTATAGAACGTCGGATGGCGATAGATCTTGTCGCCGGCCGGCTCGAACAGGTCCGCCTTGTCGTTCGGATCGGAAGCCGTGATCGCGGCGGCGGGCACGACCCAAATGCTGACGCCTTCCTGGCGCCGCGTGTAGACGTCGCGGGCCATGCGCAGCGCCATCGACGCATCGGCGGCATGCAAGCTGCCGCAGTGCTTATGGTCGAGGCCTTGCTTGCTGCGCACGAACACTTCCCAGATCGGCCATTCCTTGTTCATGAATCACTCCTGAATGCTTGGCAATGCTGACGAATAGTTGAAATTGGCGAGTTGACGAGCGCCCGGTTGCTCGATTCGCCGCGGGCGATGCAAGCTGGCCGATCAGGCCGCTGCTTGCTGCGCGCGGGCGCGGACTTTCTCGGCATGGGCGAGGGCCGCCTCGCGTACCCAGGCGCCGTCCTCGTGGGCCTTCACGCGTGTGGCGAGGCGCTCCTTGTTGCAGGGGCCGTCGCCGTTCACGACGCGCCAGAATTCTTCCCAGTCGATCGCGCCGTAATCGTTGTGGCCGCGCGCTTCGTTCCATTTGAGGTCGGGGTCGGGCAGCGTCACGCCGAGCACCTTCGCCTGCTCGACAGTCGCATCGACGAACTTCTGGCGCAGATCGTCGTTCGAGATCCGCTTGATGCCCCACTTCGCCGACTGGCTGCTATGAACCGAATCCTTGTCGCTCGGGCCGAACATCATCAGCACGGGCCACCACCAGCGGTCGACGGCTTGCTGGACGAGTTCGCGTTGCGCGTCGGTCCCTTTCATCATCGAGACCAGCGCGTCGAAGCCCTGGCGCTGATGGAACGACTCTTCCTTGCAGACGCGAATCATGGCGCGCGCATAGGGGCCATAGGTGCAGCGGCAAAGGGGAATTTGGTTCATGATCGCGGCGCCGTCGACGAGCCAGCCGATCACGCCGACGTCGGCCCAGGTCGGCGTCGGGTAATTGAAGATGCTCGAATACTTGGCGCGGCCGCTGTGCAGGGCATCGACGAGATCGTCGCGCGAGACGCCGAGCGTTTCGGCGGCGCTGTAGAGATAGAGCCCGTGGCCGCCCTCGTCCTGCACCTTCGCAAGCAAGATGGCCTTGCGCTTGAGGCTCGGGGCGCGCGAGATCCAGTTGCCTTCGGGCAGCATGCCGACGATTTCCGAATGCGCGTGCTGCGAGATTTGCCGCACGAGCGTCTTGCGGTAGGCATCGGGCATCCAGTCTTGCGGCTCGATTTTGCCGTCGGCGGCCATGACGGCATCGAAGCGGTCTTGCTCGGGTGCGGCCGCACCCGAATCTAGCGCGGCGACGTTGCCCGGAATGTCGAGGGATTGCGTATACATAGGGACAATCTCGTTGCGGAGTGGTATGTTGACGCGAGTATAAGCCAACCGACCGGTCGGTCAATAAATTTTTTTAGGACAAGATGAAGAAGGAGGGAAGGCGGGCACGGGAGATAAAAGGGCGGGTAGCGGCATGGCTACCGGCTGCTAGACTGAAGACATCGTCTTTTGTCCCGCGGGTCGTCCATCTCCCGCATTACGATCATGTCGACCGTCTATTTCGTGAAGACCGGCGAGCAGTATCTCTGCCCGGGCGAGGACGGCGACGTCGGTATGACGCCGTCGTTCGAGGAAGCCGAGCACTTCCTTTCCTATGAGGAAGCCGAGAGTGCTGCGCGCGCGAATGCCGAACCCGGGTACCAGATCATCACGCAGCATCGCGGGTGAGGCGGGCGTGGCCGCCCGCTAGGCGCTATTGGGCCACGCCCCATGACACGAGCACGCTGTGAATACTGCGTGCGTACTGGTCGCGTAGTGAAGGTGTCTCCGAGTGATAGGCGCCGATCGCGTGCCACGTATTGCCGTAGCGGATCATCTTCTGCTTGAGCATCCAGGCCGCCACGTACGTATTCACACACGCGTCCTTCAGCGCGCCGGGCGGCACACCGTACCGGCGCAGTTCCGCGAAATGCACGGAGTTGATCTGGGCCTGGCCAACGTCGATGCTGCCGTCCGCGTTGCGGTGAACGGCGTCGGGATTGCCTTTCGATTCGAACCAGGCGATCGCCCGCAGGATCGTTGGGTTGACGCCTTGATAGGCGCCCGCACGGGCGAAGCAGTTGTCGTCGGCGGCATGCGCGGCGCGGGCCGCGCCCAGGAGACAAACGGCGGCGAGCATGGCGACGCCGAGCGAGGCGGCGCTCGAGCGAAGCCCGAAGAAAGAAAAGAACGGGGTCATGACAAGAGGCTCCAACGGGTGGCGCGCGTTGCGGGCGCTATCGGGTCAGGGCGACCGAGACGGTGCCGGCTTCGTGCCCTGTATTGCGCAGCGCGTCGTCGAGTTTGCGATCGACCTCGTTCAAATACGCCTGAGATTCATCGCTGACGATCATCCGAACGCTCGGCTCGGCCGCTGCCCGATGCCAGACGACGCGGCGCCCTTTCTTGCCGGGCCGGCGCCCGCTTACAACAGGCGCCGCTTCTTCGACTTGCTCGGCGGCCGACGGCGGCAGCGAAGCGAGCGACGGCAGGGGCGGGAAAAGCTCGTTGGGGCCTGCGCCTTCCGCCGCCGTCTTTGCGGACAGGGCGGCGGCATTGCCGAGCGCGCTCGTTTCGGCATGAGCCGCCGGTATGGCCGCCAAGCCGAGTCCTAGTGCGCCGATCAGCGCGAGAACGGAACGGGAAATCATGAACGTCTCCGGATGCTATTCGATGGGCAGGACTTGCACGCTGTAGGGTTGGCAGCTGCCGGCCGTGACGTTCTCGATCCGGACCGAGCTTGCACGCGCGGGCGCAATGCCGCGTTTGACCGACTGATTCAGATAAGGAAAGTCTTGCGCGAGGGCCGCGATGACGATCCGCGTCGGCTGCGGCTGCCGGGAAGCGACTGCTCCGACTTTCACGAGCACTTCGGTCAAATGCGGATCGCGTGCGCCGAGCGCGTCGGCGGGGATCGCAATGTCGACGAGCTTGGCCGGCCCCTGCGCGGCCGCAGCCTTTTGCGGGTCGTCGTTCGATCGCATGGCTTGCATTTGCGCGCACCCGGACAGGGCGGCGACGATAAGAAGACAGGTGAGCGCTTTCACTGTGATCTCCAACACTAGGAAGTGCGTTATCGGCAGTGAGGGCTCGATGATTAAAACCGACGAAAGCAAATTGCAGGAAAACGCGTGGCGCGGATCGGGGCGGAGGGCCTCTGGACGGCCGGTTCGGGGCGGACGGACGATCTCGAGAAATTCCACCGCGCCGGCGCGGTGATTAAGCGCTCCAGATAAATTCCAATTGGGGCCCGATAGAAATGACCGAGGCCCGGCGGATTGGACCCGGATGCCACCCGGTCGGGTCCGGGATCCAGCTCTTATCGGCGGGGCGCTCGTCAGGCACAATCGCCGCTTCTTCAGTTCGTTCGATCCCCGCACTCATGCACCCTCGATTCACTTCGTGCGCGCTAGGCGCGCTGGCGGCGGCGTTGCTCGCCTCGATCTCGGTTGCCGGGCCGGCGCAAGCCGCCGTTCCGGCGCGCAGCGCAAGCGGCTCGGTGACCGCGTGGGCGACCGCCCTACAATCGATCCCCGACATGGCGAATCCGCCGCCGTTGTACCGGACACCCGATGTCGCGGGTCGCACCGTGAGGCAAATCGTTTATCCGACGGTCTCCGGACGCGGCGTGCGCATTCGTGTCAGCAACGTCTATGGACGTGGGCCGCTGACGCTGATCGACGTCGCGCTGGCTCAGTCTGCCGGCGGCGCCGCGACGCGGCCGGGCACGGCGGTGCGGATGACCTTCGGCGGCAAGCCTTCGGTCACGCTGAAGCCTGGCGCCGAAGTGGACAGCGATTGGGTTCAGGCCGATCTGACGGCCGGCGAGCCCTATGCGATCAGCCTCACGGCGGGGCCGCGCCAAACGATGACCGCATGGCACCGTGTCGCGAACCAGGTCAATTACGTGTCGACGGAGGGGGATCATGCCGCGGATACGACCTCGAATGCCTTCTTGCGCAAGTTCACCGAATCGGCATGGGTGAGCGGGATTGACGTTCGCGCGCCGAATGCGGCCGCGGTCGCGGCAATCGGCGATTCGATCACGGACGGCTTGCGCTCGAGCTTGAACCGGAACCATCGCTGGCCCGACGCGTTCGCACGCCGGCTCGCGCAAGCCGGCTCCACGCAGACGGCGGTGCTCAATCTGGGCATCAGCGGCAACCGCTTGCTCAGCGATTCGCCCTGCTACGGGGAGGCGCTCGATCGGCGGTTCGACCGCGACGCGCTCGGTCACGCGGGCGTCGGCGCCGTGATCTTGCTCATCGGAATCAACGACATCAACTTCGCTTCGATGCCGCCGCGCACAGGCCTCGACTGCGATTTCCCGCATACCTCGGTGACGGCGCGCGATCTGACCGACGGCTACCGGCGCCTGATCGAGCGTGCACACCGCGACGGCGTGCGCATCTACGGTGCGACGCTGACGCCGGCGTCGCTGCCGCCGGCGCGCGAGGCGATTCGCACCGCGGTGAACGAGTGGATCCGGACGAGCCGTGCCTTCGACGGCGTGGTCGATTTCGATGCCGCGTTGCGTGACCCCGCACACCCGGACCGGCTGCAGCGCCGTCTCGACAGCGGCGATCATATTCACCCGAACGACGAAGGCTACGCGGCGATGGCTGCCGCGGTGCCGCTCCAGGCGATTGCGACGGCGGCGCACCGGTAACGAAAAAAAATGTGCGTCACACCCTTGTCACGGGCGGTGTGTTTGACCTATGATTCGCCTCCTCCTTTGAGGAGCGGCGTTGAAGCGGCGCCGGCGGCAACGGTTTGTTAGCGAGTGAAGTTAAAACGAAGCTAAAAAAACTGTTGACGCGATGCAAGAAGTTCTGCATAATCTCGTTTCTCTGCTGCTGACGCAGCAACGCAAGACGGGCGGTTCTAGAGGAGAAGGTGTTCTGGTGCTGCTGGCGGTTAAGCGACGCGATCTTTAAAAATTTACAGCCGATAAGTGTGGGCGCTTGATGGCGG
>NZ_QRGA01000007.1:171059-500376 GCF_003367175.1 Trinickia dinghuensis
CACCCAATTCGGCGCGCCGTTGACCGTACTGAACACCGCGCCGATCGCAGCCGCGGCATCCGGCACAAACGTTCCATGGCAGACGCTTGGCAGCGACATCATTGCGGATTTTCTGACGTCGGGTGGGCTGGACACTGCGGTGACGAGTCTCGTAACGGCGAAGGTTGATTGGACGGTGCCGCAAGCCGCCAGCTACCCGAATCCGTCGCTCGCACTTCGTACGTTGTCTGCGGAACAGTTCGCGAGCGGTGTCGAGAGCTATCGCGCTCAACCCAATTCGGCTGTCAGCACAGCCGCGCCGTCCGTAAGCGGGACGAACTACACGGAAACGCTGTCGGGCATTGTCGACGAAATCTCCCGTGGTACGAATCCCGATTCGACTGCTTACGTTCAGCTTGGATGGCAAACCGCTGCCGGGTATTACACCAACACCTGGCAGTTCCAGCACTAATTAGCACGCGGGGGTCGTAACTCGGCCTCCGCATACGTCTCTTCCCCACGCCTCACGGCATCAATTCAGGAAATCAACATGAACTACCTCGTGACGCGAGCCACGCGGCTTACGCTGTGCTCGTCCATCATCATTGCGTTGGCCGCTTGCGGTCACTCCACCCCGAGCGAATCCGATGCAAAGCAAGCCGTAAAGGCGAGTCTTGGAGACTGCAAGTACGTGTCAATGTCGGACTTCGAAAAGGTGAACGGCCAGCAAGGCGACGACGAAAACCACTATGAAGTGCAGATCAAATACAAACTGACGCTAGAAGCCGACAGCGATCAGCGAGACAAACTCGAGACGCATCTTGACCGCATGAAGGAGCGCAACAAGCTCATTAAGGAGGAGGAACAGATCCGCGTAAGCTTCATGAACCAGGGGCGCGGCAGCGATGCCAACAATGACGCGACGTGGAAGGATCTCGATCAGAAACAACAAACGCTGTATCGGCAGTTGACGACGACCTATGGGCCAGCAACATTCGTTCAGGAACTCGGCCATGCATGTCCGAACTTCTCTTCGTCAGTTCTGGGCGATCTCGTCAGCAAAACGGATGACGTGGCGTTCGACGGCAAGAACACCGTCGACTACAGCGGGACCATCGCCATGGTTAAGACGGACAACGGCTGGCAGGCCGATCGTTGATGAGACGTGCGGCAGAAGCATGCTCGCACGTTCAACCTCTGCGCGGAGTCGCGTTTCTCGCGACTCCTCTTTTTTTGTGTCCCAAGCTTTGTGTCCCAAGCAGCGTAATGGCGTTGCCAGTCCGAGCCTTCATCCCTTGCGCTTTGGCGCAGGCCGACAAGCCCCAGCGTAAGTCGATCGACGTGGAAATTGCTCGACGCACCAGATACTGGGCGATCGATACGCGTTGTCATAGCGGAACTCCCCCGTGGTCTGCAAACTGCGCCTATCCTTCGCGTGCACAAATTCGATCTGGAGGGCATATGGTTGCTAGAAACCGCCTTGTCGTCGGTAAGTACTATTGGGTTGTTCCCGAGCCGGCGCCTACGGCATATAACGCCTGGGAAGATGGACTCCAGCCGGCTCGATTTGTCGGCAGGGATGCCAACGGTGCACCTGTATGGAACTGCGTTGGAATCGACGGCGCCACGAACTGGCCAATGAAATGGATTGGAAACCAACTATCGGCACCCAAAGCTGGCGAACGGTCATTTTCGTTATGTCTTTCTGTAGGCGCACCGGGTGGCCAGCATAGGTCATGAGCCGACAGGCGCGTGCTCCCCACATCATCTTGTACTGAGTTCCACGGTGTCCTGCTTCACGGTAACCGTCGACTGTTTGATCACGCCAGCGGCCGCTAGAAGAGATTGGCTTTCACCATCGTCTGAACCGTCCAACCCATTGCCTGCCGCACTAAGTGCGTCGGCAGCATGCTGGCTCGCCATCACAAGGTCACCTGACTTGAGTGAGGCAAGGGCTGACTGAGCCTCCGTAATCGCGTCATCGATCGTCGAGGTGCCACCCGTGCTTCCCTGTCCCGCGACAAGGGAGACAGCGGCCACGGCCTGCAGAGCCGCCTCCCCAAAGCGCCCCATTGCTGCGCTGGCAGTTGAATCTCGCGCGAGTGTTATCGCAGCTTTAGCCGGCTCGACATACTCAGCAGCTGTGTCATCGACAATAGCCCTCACATTCCGGGCTTTGGCATCGGCGACAATTTCCTTCGCGTAGGGAGCCTGAAGCCGCAGAGCATCACCCGCCCGTGAGACTGCCGTGCCCACGTACTCCTCTCCGGGCACCGCCGAAATGAGGTTACCTGAGTGCTTCAGTCCATCTGCCATTGCGAGCGCCGCCGCCTCTAGCCGGCCGCCCCGAAAGCTCTGTACTGCGGACAGCGAATCACCCAACGCTTCACGGGCGTCCGCAATCAATTGACTGGAATCCTGAACGTCATCGGGAGATGCGACTGCACAGGCGCTGACAACGGTATTTTCTGCGTCCTTTATCGCCTGTCCAAAATTTCCGTTACGAACATCCAACAGCGTCTGAGAAGCGGAAGATCTCGCAGATTCGGCCGCCGCAGTCAGCGTTTTACCCTCAATATCGAGCCCCAACAATGATTTGCGTGCAACCGCGACCGCGACCTTTGCCACATCTTTTCCCGCGACCGAGGTCACCTTGACCCCGTCCACAACCACGTCCTTGCCGACAACCGCGACGCGTTTGCCCGTGGTCACGACTGTCTCGTCGGGAACAGTAACTACACCCTTCAGGGTTTGATCTATAGCGTGATCCTCTTTAACGATCGCATGAACGATGCTTTTCGGGTCCGGAATTCTAACCGGCGGATGAAGCGGAAGCCGAACACGTAGATGCACATGCAGGGCGAACGCGGCTTCGCTCAACGCCATTCCCAAACAAAATAGCGCAATTGCTGCCCACACGTTGCATTTCTGGAATCGGCTTCGTGACCACGTATCCACGTTCAGCATGACGCCTCCCTGCAAACCGGCTTCCCAACCTATTGTTGAAAGCGACTTGCCTATGCATCCCGACCTTGGCAGACGTCTGTTTCTGGTTGCACGGGGAATGCCAACCTGTATCGTTGAGGGTAGGATGTGTGAGCAGGAATGCAGGGGCGCAACGTGCTCTACCGAACAAATTTTCCAAGGCGACGTAGCGTTCGACGGTGAAGACGCCCCGGCCTCCGGCGGGACCATTACCATGGCAAAAATGAGCAACGTGTGGCAAGAAGATCGGGGAGGCGCGCGCACCCCAAACACATCCGCCCGTTGAACCTCTGCGGGAAGTTGCGAAGGGCGCCCCCTTCTTTTTTTGTCGTCAATAGCTTCAGGACTCCCCGGAGCGGGGCTTCCGCCTGCATTTCAGCGGGGTCGGGAAGGCGGCCCGAAACGGCAAATCCCCCCAATGATGCCTTCCTCGTTCTGGCGTCGACGCGCGTAGAAGGTATAATCGAGCAGACTTACCTTCGTTTTCAGATAGTGCTTCAGTGCTCGCCGACGGCCATATCGACAGACCGCCTCATACATGCCAAATATCCTGACTGCTGACCAGCTTCTCATCGGCATCCTGGCACTGCTGAAAGTCCATGGCGTCACAAAGGTGATGGAGGACGGCTCTCTCGATCAGCGCTTCGAGCGTATTTATGAGCTGCTGGTGGCGCGCGAAAAGGAGCTGGGTGTCAGGCCGAATTTTACGTTCTACCGCAATCCCCTCCATGGTAATTCCACGAGGCTGCGCAACGCGCTTTTGGCGGCGAGGGAAAACGGGCTGGTCACCGCGACCCCCGGCCCAGCGCCAGGTTATGAGCTCACGATGAGTGATAAACGAGCCCATGCCTACCTGGAGAACTCCCCCCTGAATCGGGCCACCCTTGATGATCTGATCCGGGACAATTTCAAACTACCCTCTGACGTTGCAACAGCTCGGTGAGCGCTGAAATCAGTCCCGATGAAATCGGAAAGATCGCGGAAGCACTTGCCTCGCGATATCTGGAGCCCTACCTGGCGGTAGTAGAGGAACGACAGTTCAGTCGCAAGGAAGTGAACGATTCGCTGTGGGGCACGATCGTCCTCACGCCCATTGAGGTAGCCGTACTCGATTCGCCGCTCCTTCAGCGACTGCGATCGATCCGGCAGCTTGGGGTGGTGCACTGGGTCTACCCGGGCGCTGTCCACACCCGTTTTGAACACGGCCTCGGGATGCTGTTTCAGGTACAGCAGCTCATTACTGCACTTAATACGGCATGGAAGCTGCAGCAGACCGAGGGGACGCAAGTATCTCCGCTCATCGACGGTCGATCAGCGCAACTACTGCGCCTCTGTGCACTTCTGCGAGACGTTGGACAGGTTGCATTCTCCCAGGCATCGGAAGGCGCGCTTGAGAATCTTGCCGGCTTTACGACGCTCTCGAGCGATTTCACAAAAGAGTTGCTCGACGATGAACACGGAGAAGACCGACAATTTTCGGAAATCTTCGCCTATCACATCGTGCGATCGTCGGCGATGCGAAGCCTTTTCGGTACACTCCTGCGCCGTTTCGCGCCTGAAGTGCGCTTTAATCGCGATGATGATGACGCGGCCAATGCCAGTGAGGTACTCAAGAGAATCGCCCGCACCTTTATTGGCCGCAAGATTGACGATCACCTACCACTTCTGCACGAGCTCGTCTCGGGGCCTTATAGCGCGGAGCGGCTCGACCAGTTGGTTCGCGACGCCCGATTCGCCGGGACACCTTCGCTGCTGGACATTCCACGACTGATTCAGAAGCTATCGGTGCGCTGCATGCGCGCGGACGAGCTGCCTCAGGATATTGCCGGGCAGATCTCTGTTTCCCCGGGGGAGGACACATGGCTTTTTGGTGTCAAACGGTCTGGCGCTTCGGTACTCGATGAGTTGCAGCTTGCCCAGGTTCTGGCCTATACGAAGATCTATCGTCACCCCAAGGTCGTTGCGATTGAACAGATGGTGCGAAGCTTCATCGAGGCTGCCTCGAAACTGGTAACCCCGCGTCAACTGCTAATGTTTCTGTATTCGGAGGCTGATGATGCGATCGTTAGTTTCAGCCGTGCTGCGCTTGCCGAGGCGCTAGGCCTCGGCGCCATCCAGCTGAGAAGTGATCAAGAGGAGCAGCTCCGGCGTGCAGAAGCCATCTTGCGTGCCATCCGTGAGCGGTCGCTCTGGGTACAAGCATTCCAGTATCCGGGCTCCTATCTCGCAAGAGACGACGAGGATCCGAGAGCGAGAAACCTTGACCAATTCCTGGAACTGCTCATGCACCCCGAGAAACGCGAGCACTTCGCGCAGCGTTTACGCGACGAAGTCCGCACCATGACCGTGCTGCTCGGAAACAAGAGTGCGTTCACGGATGCCGCGTTTGACTCGATGGTGATGATTCACGTACCCGGCCAGATCGCGGGTGAAACCCAAACAGGACGCGCCTTTCTCATTCAGAAATCGGGTGAACCTGTACCGCTTTCGCAAAGCATGGCAACCCGCGGCAATTGGGCAGAGCAGTACATGTCGGAGCAGCCACGAGCGTATATTTTCTGTCCGCCGAAGATAGCCGACATGGTCTATGTCGCAGCCGAAAAGCTCGTTCGCGTCGAACTGGATGCAAAGCTGCCGGGTCTGTTTATCGAGGCGAGCAAGCGCGAAGGGAAGGTGGTGCGTGACCTTAAACGAGCGCTACAGCCCCTGGACTACTGGAAGGGGACGCCCTACGACATCCATCCAAAGCCGGAGCGCATGGATAGGCTCGACGCGAGCAGGACAATCGTCAAATTTGACGAACTGCGTCAGAGCTTCCAGGAGCCCGAAGCCGATCCGTCGCAAGATCAGGCTTCCGGACAGATTCCGAAAAACAGAAGAACGAGCGCGTGGTTGCGGCAGTTCGAAACATCGGACCACGTCGACTGCGCGTTGACTGTGCTTCGCAGCTTCAAGCTCCTCACGCGGGACGACACCGTTGCAGCGGTGCGCAGTTTCATCAGTATTTCAACTGAGTTCGAGGGCGCTTGCGTCATCCCGTTTGGTAGCATGAAAGACAGCAGCGTAATGGATGCGTATTTCGCGCCAGACGTGGGACGACCTTTCATCGACGGCGTCCACACAATCGAGGAGTACGCCGCTCTCGACACGAGCCGGCCGCTGATATTCCTCGACAACTTCATCGCATCCGGCAATCAGGCGACGGATGTCCTTGCTGCCTGGTTTGGCCGGGAAGATCTACGCAAGCAGGAGCTCCATGAGAAGCGCGAGGCACTTGCGCCGCAAACGATCGAACTTCTTCGTCGCACCAAGATTGCGTTCGTCTTCGTTGCCGGCTGGAACAACGGGATCGACGCCGTACGCAAGATCACAAAAGAGCTCGGGGTCGACGCTCAAGTGCACTGCTATCTGACAGAGAGCGATCTACCTTTCGCGAAAGAATGTCTGCTGAAAGCAAAGCACGACCCAGCTAAGGTTGACGGATTCCTCAAGCGCTGCCGCGAGATTGGGCGAGAGCTGGTGGCCTCGCAGGTGCGAACCAAACCGCTGGATGCCAAGACGGCCAGCGACCGCGAGCTCGGTTATGGCAACCGCGCCATGCTGCTGGCAACCCTCGTCAACGTGCCGACCCAGTCACTCACCGCAGTCTGGATGCCGGGAAAGGTCGACGGATCCGATTGGTCGCCCCTCATGCGACGCCGGAAAAAGATCTGAGCGCGCAAAAGCGCGGTGTGCGAGCTACGCCCCGACATTTTCGTGTTTCGATATTCCTATCGTGGCCTTTCAGGTCGTCGCCTGTTGCGCTCGCTCATTGACATCATCGTCATTTTTGGCGATGATTGCGCATGCGATACCCGGGCGGAAAAGGAAAATGCTACCAGCGGCTGATCAATCTCATGCCGCCACACCGCGTTTATATCGAGTCACATCTCGGCGGTGGCGCGGTGATGCGGCACAAGCGTCCTGCCGATCGATCAATTGGCATTGACATCGATGCGCGGGTGATCAACGATTGGCGTAAACAAGCCGTACCACATTGCGACCTGGTGCATTCGGACGCCGTGCGTTTTCTGGCCGACTATGACTACTGCGGTGACGAACTGATCTACTCGGACCCGCCGTACGTGGCGTCAACACGACGCCGGACGAGGGTGTATCGCCATGAGTATTCGACTGAAGACCATGTGCGGTTGCTGCAAACGCTGGGTCAGGTGCCGTGCAAGGTCCTGCTTTCGGGCTACGACAGCGAGCTCTACGCGCGTCTGCTGCCAGCGTGGCGCAAGGTCAGCTTTTCTGCGAAGACACACACCGGGATGCGCGAGGAATGTGTGTGGATGAATTTTGAGCCGCCAGCATACCTTCATGATGCAACGTATCTTGGCCGTACCTTTCGCGAACGCGAGACTATCAAACGACGCCACTCCCGTCTAATGGCGCGGTTCGAACAGATGGATCCGATAGAACGGAACGATCTGTTACGCATGCTCAACGATCAATTTGGTTTTGTGCCTTGCACGTTATGACGCAACACGCCGCGGTATTTCTCGATCGGACCGTCGTGCAGTTCGAGCTGCCCGCCGCATCCGATGAAGCACTTCCGGGTGTGCCATGGGGAGCAGTCGAAGCGTTTCCGACGCCTGCTTACTGGGCCTACCAAGTGCTTGCCCGGCGCGTGAGCGGCCAGAGCGTGCGGTACCGGCTTGGCGAAACATTCGCTGAAGAGGTGGCAGCGTGCCTGCTGGGTGGCCACGGTATTCCAGCGAACGTCGGCGTCGCCGCGTTCTACAGACTCAAGTCGGCGGGCCTCCTCACCGGAACACCCAGCGAGGAATTACTCAATAGCGAACTCTCAAAGCCGATGGATATCGACGGGCGGGCATGCCGGTACCGGTTTGCCCGGCAAAAATCCCGCTATCTTGCTGGCGCGCTCGCCAGGCTTGCGAACGGGGTTGCACCGACCAGCTCGGCCCGGGAATTACGCGACTGGCTGCTCGCATTGCCAGGCATTGGCCCAAAGACGGCATCATGGATTGTGCGTAACTGGCTGGATGCAGACGATGTTGCCATCCTCGACATTCACATCCTCCGTGCCGGCGCGATCGCCGGATTCTTCGGGCATGGGCTTACGGTTGAGCATGACTATCTGGAGCTCGAAGCGCAGTTCCTGCAATTCAGTCAGGCCATTGGCGTACGTGCGTCAGAACTTGACGCAGTCATGTGGCTCGAGATGATGTCTTCGCCCGCGGCTACGCGCAAATTGATGAAGCGCGAAGAGACGCAGCGATCGGGCGTGCGGCTACACACGCGCACCAACAAACGCAGCGCCAACCCCAACCAATCCCGGCTGATCGACTAGGCGCGCAGCCCACGGGTCGCCGGTTACCCCCAGTGGAACAAAGTTCAGGGAAAGGGCCTCCGCTGCGAGGGAGAAGTAGCCCTGAAGAACGCCCGCATCGCGCCACACTAGACTGCTTCCGGCTTCGTATTTGGCCATCGTCTTTGCTGGCTCCGCAACGAACATCAGCAACACCGCACCGAGAGCGCCAACGACATCATTCATTGCTCTGCGCAGTTGCTCCGGGTCGACTGAACAGGTGAGCGCGCGCAGGCCGTGTCCGTATGGATCATAGCGGTGCAGTTGCGCGTGTCCGGGCAGATGGACCACCACGTGGACGGGATGGATAGCACCGGCCGACGGGGCGGGCCGTTGCGATAACGCGAAGCCGAGTGTCGACGGGCCACACAGCGCGACCCGGCAGGTCAGCGAAAACAGCTCATCCAGAGCACCAAGACTGACTGACTGAAATCCGTAACGCGTACGGCGCGTGCCGATGAGCGTGTCAAAGGGCGGCTTTTCGTCGACTAGCCCGGCCTGCCGATGCTCTTGATCCTGCTGTCCGTCAGGGCGCGGTACAGGCGATCCACTGCCGGTCGAGAATGCGAGAAGAGGGCCTTCCTCCCATGAGACGGGCGTGTACTGCCGAGGCTCAGCGCGTAGTCTCGGATTGCCCAGGCTCGTCCAAGTCACCTTGCAACTCCTGAAGCGTCTGAAAGTACTTGTTACAGCCTCGGCAATCGCCGCAGGCCACGTTTGCCTTGTGGCAGCTGTGCGCCCAGGCGAGCAGTTCCGATGGGACCCCCGAAACTCGCGCGAGCTCGGCTGTACTCAGATGGATAGCTGGACACTCTACATGCATACCGCCTTCTTGCATCGAGAGTAGCAGGTCCAGCGCCGCGACAAATTCAGGCGTACCGTCCCGATGGCTGCCGTCTGAGCGCACTGTTCCCAGCATTAGATGTGTGACGCCCAGGCTGATCGCTTTCATCGCAGCAAGCGTAGCTAGCAGTTGGTTTCGATAAGGCCACCAGTCGCTTGCTGGTGCATTTGTATCGGCCCGGGTGCCTGCCATATCTCCTGAACCCAGTGCCCTGCAGTCGACGCGTACGATGTGATGGTCGATCTGGAGAGCCCTGCACACGGCCATCGACGCAACAATCTCCGCCTCAGCTGGCAGCTGACCATAGTCGATCGTGATCGCCACATCGGGGCGCTTCCACCATGCAATGCACAGCGAATCCATTCCACCGGATAGCAGCAGGGCTCTCTTCATACCGAGATCGCAGCCCAAAGCGTCTTATAGATGGCTGTCACGTAGTCAGCACACATAATGCAGCCGGAGCCCTCCATCATCTTCTGATTTTCGCGCGACTCGTTTTCACAATACACGATGGCGGGAATGTCGCGCGCTCTAGCATAGCCGATCTCGTAAATAGTACCAGGGTCAAGTCCGTCGCCGATGGCAAAGAGGATATCGCAGTCTCGGATCCCCTTTAGATCCAGCTCAACCACGTCGTCCGCGCTGCCATGACCGACATCGTGATAGGGAGAAAAAACGGAAAGACCAAAGCTCAGCAGGTTCGCTCTCACCTGTTCGATGAGCCATAGCTGCGCAAGGGTGAAAAATGGTCCGGCAAGATAGACCATGGGCCGGTGGCTTGTCAGGAAGCGCGCTGTGGGCACCACAGGCGAAGCGGCCAAGCGGTTGTAATTGCCTGGGGTGGGAAAGCCGCTGCTGTCGCAGAACTGGGACGTCGCGAGGGACGCCAGCATGGCGCTTTCCTGAGGAGATCGCCCCTCGTACATCCAGCGTAAGCTGAAGTGTGCGACGAAGATGTCTCCCGAGCCGATCTTCCAGACACTGTCGGATATATAGGCGGGAATACGCGCGACTCCCGACTCATCCAGCACAAGAGCCCCAAGCGGTCCGAGCTTGATGACCACGGTTTTCGCACCATTCAGTGTGCGCACCGCTTGCGCAAGCTCCTCAGGCCCAGCACCGGTGAGCCCAGTCATTGCAGCAGCTTCCCGGTCGTTGAGCACAACGGCAAGATGCCGGGCTGTTGAGCCGTTAGCCTGAAAAACCACCGGTGCGGCTGCACTCTGCGGATCGTAAACGGCTTGGTTCGCATGAACGATGGCATCACCCTCGAGCATGCCAAAACGCACAATGCTTTCGGCATGTATGACTATGGGGGCGTGCTTCATAAGTGGCGCGTCGATGCGGGGAGTAGCCAATCCATGGTAATAGGAAAAGCTACAAAATTGCGCGACGCGTGTCGAACAAAGAGTGGAGCCCTCGAACGAGCACCGCGCCGCGAGAATTTCTTCGGTCCAGGCGTTGGTGTAGCAATGGAGCGCAACGAGCCCAGGGCCGCCAAATGCAGCGATTGCGGAGGTCGCCCGACCGGCCGATCCGAACACCTCGTGCCATTGCGGCTTCAGGCACTGCTCTTCATAAGCACCGCCGACAACGTGGATGGCAGGCTCTTTCACAGCCGGATCGCAGATACACGAACGCGCACCAGCCCATCCTTCTTCGCGGTGACCCTGGCTGTGTACTGGGTGCCGTCTTCAATACACTGACGCAGACGCTGGAGCAGCGGAACAGCAAGCCCCCCGGCGATCTGCCCGTCCTTGGTGACGACTACGGTAATCGTCGGGCCAGCGGTCTCTATCCGCACGCCAAGAAGTTCGCCTACCTCGATAGTGGCCACAACGTCCGGTTTTGGCGAGCTCAACTGGGTATCGATTACCAGTGTTTCGCAGGTTCCTGTTGGTGCACCGAATCCGCCGCCGCCACCCGCTCCCGACATATCAAGCTCCTAGATCCATTCGAAAACGCCGCGAGCCCTGATAAAAAATGAGCCATCCCCTCGCAGCAGAATTAGCACCAGTCGCTCCTTCCTGGTGCCGGAAAGAAGCGGCCAGTCACTGCCACCCTGGTATCGTACACCGGGTCCCAAGTGCATAGGGTGTCAGAGTACATGTGGCGGTGTGATATAAGCATAAGCCCAAAGTCCCGCGCGGATGAATCGAAGTCCCTTCACACTTGAGTATGCTCAGCAGGCTCGCGACAATAGCTGCTGTACGCCGGGCAAGGCAAGCACGTCTGCATGCGTTATTGACACCTGTTGGACGCCGGGCGTGAAGCGACTAGCGAGAGCAGCTTGAAGTTCATCCAATGCGTCCTCGACTTCGTCGATCGTGTTCGACGAAAGAGTTCGCAATTCCGTATCCAACTCGGTGAGTTCTTGTTTTTGAATGCTGGTGCACGTTGACCCCGGATGCATCAAGTTTCGAAGCAAGGGAAGCAATTCACGGATCTTGGCGTGGTCACCGGCGGCATTGGTCTTCAAACTCTCTTCCAAACCTGAACTGTCGACGAAACCTTGCGTCGTGCACTGAGCGATCGCACCAGCGTAAAGCACAGCAATTCGGTCTTTAAGGTACTTTTTAACTTCTTCCACTCCCACCACCGGCCGGGCAGGCAATATTTCCGCGCCCCCCTGATGCGACCCGTCTAGCCCGACTTCTATAGAAATCCCGACTCCTGAAAATCCTAGTTTCATTGCGACCAAGTAGTGACCTGCTTCATGTCGACAAGCCATCTGAATGGAATTAATCACGGGTCGCGAACTTTGCATTAAATGTTGCCGCACAAGATCCCTTTAATGTTACACGAATTGTTGTTCATGTTTGGTGAAGACTGACCATCGCTTCAAATGCGGTAATTTCGGGGTGGCTACTGCAAGTATTTTAACCGGCGCTTTTCGCATGGAGAAGTAGGGCTGGCTGCACACCCGGGCCTCCATGGAGTAACCTGCGTAATGATGGGCTATGCAAGGCGGTGATGGTCGCGCATCGGTGCATCACCGCGTAGAATAATAAGGTTAATGTTGGCGAAAGACAATGTGCAGCGTTTCTAATGCTCCCGGAGCGCCTTGGCGAGCTGCTGCGAATAGCCAATGCGCCGCTTGCTCGGTCGATTTAAGGACGCCTTTGCCTTGCGCGTAGAAGCAACCGAGCTTGAACTGCGCGCCGCTGTGTCCTTGCCGCGCAGCTAAGCGATACCACGCGGCAGCGTCCTTGTCTGAGCGTTCGACGCCAAATGCTGCTTCGTAACATGTGGCCAGGTTGTGCTGAGCCGTCGCCAATCCCTGGTCAGCCGCCGCTTGAAACCAGTGCAATGCAATCGGCCAGGACTGCGCCACACCGAGTCCGTGCGCGTAGCACATACCCAAATTGCTCTGCGCCAAAGCATAGCCTTGCACAGCGGCCTTCTGATACCACATTGCTGCCTTTCTCCAAGACTTCGGCACTCCATCTCCCGCGCTATACCTTATCGCCAAATCGAACTGGGCATGCACTTCGCCGGACGCAGCATCCTCCGGCAAAAACGTCACTTCTTCTACATTGGGCGTCACCGTAATCCTCCTCAACGTTTCGCACAGAGCCGCGGCAGCACTGTCGCGCTCATGGCATTACGGCACACAGTAGAAAATTACGTCGGTCGCAGCCTCGGTACGCCAATCAACGTCATCACCCGACGAAGCCAATGCCCTTTTCGGGCATGGGGAGATATGCTCGCCCTCCCGAATGCCTCGCAGAGCGTTCTACCCTCCGCAAGGCACCACGACAGGAGCCAAGCCATCCACTCCTATACGACGCTATAGTCCCAAGGAATGTCATCGGAACTATTCGCGTTGACGTCGCCGATCCGTTGCTCGATCTCCACATCGATTTCTGCATGCTCGCTACGATCAATGCGAGGGCGTCCGTCCTTCAACCTTTCGGGCACTCGACCCATGTCGAACGTGCGCACGCGCTCTGCACCTTTGATCATGAGGTACTGCGATGCCTTCGCCAAATAGAGCAGATTCTTCCTCAATGACTCACGCTTCGCCGTATCTTTGCGGTCAATCTGCCCCGTCCCGACACCATGCCCACGCGATGCATGAAACGACTTCCTAGCGTTACTGTTCCAGTACGCACCCTTTCCTCCCGTCACCACGTTGGCCCAGTACTCACCAATCTGCTGAGCAAGCCATACGTCACGTTGATGCCTGGCCGAGCAATACAAGACCAGGTGCAAGTGGAACCCCGTCTTCTCGCCCTGCTCGATGGTCCAGATGTAGTTTTCCATACCGCCCAACAGCTTGTTGAACCTTCGAGCGGCGAAGAACCTGGCACGATGCTCCTGTAGCTCTTCAAGCGTGATCGATCGCCAGTACTGCTGCTTGTAGTTCAACGTCAGTACCAAGATCGTCCAGCGTGACCGTGCCTCATACATCTCGTCGTTCATCGCCAGCACGTTCTGTTCGTTACGCTCCGCGTTCTTCCTGCGCCAACGCTCTCGTTCCTTAAAGTCACGCGATTTGATGCGCTCGGAGACCCGCTTGATCAGCTCGTTGAACGAGTCCGCGTAACGCACGCCCTCGAAGGAATCGTACTCATCTGGCTTGCCGAATTCGAATCGTCGACCGATGAAACCCAGGTCTCGGCAGACATCGTAGAAGGCCGTGACTCTTTCAGAGTAACGAGGAATGTCGGAATACCGCCCAAGCCATGTGTTCAGCCTGCGGTAATACTCGTTTGCCAGGTGAAGGACACGTAACCGTCTTCGCCCTCCATAAAAGCTTGTTTCGTCCACGAATCCCCCTAGCCATCCTTTCTCGATTGTGTTCACGAACTTCTCGATCTCGAACAGATGTTTGTATCCGTGATGAAGAAGGACCTTCTTCTTACCGTCGATTTCGGCTTCTTCGATGTTGATACGATCGTCCAGACGATCGAACACCTCCCGCACATGCAGGATCTCGTCATTATTTTCCATGGTGAGGAATGCTATGTCGTCGCACTGTCGGCGACGTGGTTCATGATGTTCGGTCTCTGTGACGTCGAGTGATCTGACCTAGGTCATCTCACATGTCGCTGAGACCTCTTTTTTTTGTTTCTCGACCAACCCTTGACGCATGTCGACGAGGATGTGGATCACCCTCTCCGACATGCCCGTGCCGTCGCTTTCTCTCGTGCTTTCGTACATGAAATCCATGAATAACTTTGATCAACACTTCGTATTCCATAGGAAGCAAAAGTGACGACGTATGCAAGGCATAAGAACAATCCGGAAATCGATCGAAAACCTATCGAGAAACGAGCGAGTACCCCCGCTCCTCATATACATACATACGCCCGCAGTAATTTTTCGTCGGGTGCGTTGCAAAACAGCGATCGACACTGTGGCCAAGGGCACAGAAACGCTAGACAGAACGGAACAATGGCGGCCGGCCATTCCGCGAGGCACCGGGAAAAGTAACGATCACACCTCTGCACTGACGAATACCGGTACGAAGACCGTGCTCAGATTGCAGCAGTGCTGTGACAATTGCCGCGAGAATTTTGCGAGAAATGCGCAAGATTTTTCTGCAGAAGTTGAAGGGAACGCGCTACCAGAGTGCCAAGCTCCGCAACGAAATTTCGCGCGCAAGTTCACCGGAAGCTCACGGTAGCTGCTGCACCGCCCGGCGCGTCAGCGGACCGCCAGACGGCGCTTAGGCTCCGACAAGCCTCTGAACCCTCAAAATCAGCGGCCCAATATATTCAATGGGTTAGGCGTTTCGGATACTGATTTTTGCAGGCAGTCGCCATGCATCCGGGCACCCTACCCCACCTGGGCGCCGCCATAGCCTGACGCGCCTGAGCGTCGTGGCTTACGCCGCGACATGCCGAAATACTCTCCCGGCGGCTCATTTTTCAGCCGCAACAAAGCTCGCCTCATGGCCAGATAGCTGAGCGTTTCCTTGAGCTTTTCACGTCTCTCGGTGTCGTCATCGCAAACCTCGCCATGTACCCAATGCGAGCCGTAAAGCCAAGCATCGCTGTCGCCGCGAAGGTAGCTCCCCCGGCCGCCCGTCGCCACTTGCACCCAGCACGCGCCGACCTGGTCCGCATGGTCCTTGAGGCACACGTCGGCTTGCGCGGCTTCGACCTTTCGATCGTCGAGTACCTTCTGCAAAGCGGCGGTGTCGAATAGCAGTGTGAGGTGCAAATCGTACCGGCCGTCAAGCGAGGGCAAAATCGACCATATATACCTTGGCTGATCGGTGAACAATGCCGGCTTGCGTCGCATGCGATCGAAAAAGGTGGTCCGGGCCATCCGAAGTGCTTGGAGATCGCGAAGCTGGTCTTCGATCGGCGCAGGCAACGCGTCCGCCTGCTCGCGGGTATGCGACAGGCGCAAATGAAGTATGGTCAAGCTCTCGTGTTTGGCGAACAAGTCATCGAGGTAGATATGCAGGTTCGCCACATTTTCTTGGCTGCTCCATCCCCAGTTATGCAGTTCGCGCCGCAGCAGTTTCTTGGCGAACATGGCCGCGCGGAAATCGGCCACGAAATCGTTATAAACCTGAGCGCCTATGCGCCGGCTACCATCGTCGACTTCATCATCATGCCCGTCGCAAAGGCTGACCGAATGCTCGAAATAGAGGTCCATTAGGAGCGCCAGGTGCGGCGCTAAAGCCAATTGCCCTGCTGCGGGCGTGTTAGGGCCGAACGCATCTGAGATTCGGCGGATGCGACCGTAATGATCGGCGAGCTTCCCGGCGGCTCGGAACCGGGAGTTCGGTTCAGCCACTACAACATCCCTGCGCCTAGGTACGTTACGGGGCGAGCCGTACGAATCGATTTCCTGCGCCCACCCTGCACGTTTCGCGCGAACGGTATAAAAAGGCGGCATGTGGGTCTGAACCGACTGCCAAACAAAGTCATCAAGCTGAGTCAGAAGCGGAATTTCGAGACGCTCAAGGCCGCATAGCAAGGGAGAACCAGGGCCAGCCTGGTGAATGCGGAATGTCAAATTGCGCCCGAGAGCAAAAAGCCCCGCACGGTTCTGGAAGTGCGTAGTTGGCATCATCGGGTTCTTAGAGGTGTTGTGTACTAGCGCAGCGGGTCGTTAATGCGCAGCATACAAAGGGCCCCGCCCACCTGACGGCGGACGGGGCATGACGAAGTGATCAGACGAGCTGCGGCGGGTAAGTAGGCAACTCGACCATTTCGACCACGCGACCGTTGATCGCCGTCGGCACGAGGTGAAAATGGCCGGCGTTGTACAACACTCTTAGCGCCGATTTCGTGCGCGACGGCACCCACTTCATGTTCTTCGCCAGCGTAACGATTTCCGTTTCGCGGATACCGTTCACGCCGCGCCGACGCAGTTCCGCATGTACCAGCGGCAGCAGCACACCCGCGTCCTGCTCATCTTGGGGCGGATAGCCCGGATGACCCGACATGAATCCCGAGGGAGAAACGAGCAGCTCGAATTTGAGGACTCGCCGGCCGTTTTCGATGCGCGGCACGACTTGGGCGAAGCCCCGCCCACACACCCGAGTAATCGCCTTGGCCATTTCGGCCTTGCTCCACCCAAAGTTGGGCGCCAGCGCTTTGATATCAGATTCCCGGCAGCTTGGTGCATGCATCCCTGCGTGGCATGCGTGGCTATACAGGTAATCCAAGAGGCGCAGCCCACGCTGCTCAGCTTCCGGCACCGGCTTAGGCGGAAAGACCGCCGCGAGCCAGCGTTCACCAAAAAACTCCGCGATCGTCACGGCACGCGCCATCGTATCGGGCGACACAGCACCTTTATACCCCTCGAACACGTGCATGCAGCCCGCAATCCGGCGCGCGTTCGCCGCCAGGCGCACGGCAAACACGATCGTGTCACGCGCCGACAGCATTGCACTCGCCATGAACTTGAAGCGCTCCTGAGCTTGCCGCAGGACCTCCTCGGCATCCGGCTCAACCTTAATCTCCGGAAGACGGTTCGCCGGCGTATCCCTAAGCTTGATCTGGCCGCTCGCGATGAGTTCAGCAATGCGGTCGTCATAATCAAGCAGGGCGAACTCCGGTTGCTGCTCGCCGGCCCCCTCAATGGCAAGCTCGTCGCTCTCCATCATCAGAAGGCGAAACACGTAACCCGATTCGATTGCGATTTTTCCGTATTCGTCGAGCCACTCGCGATTCTTGTCATCGTGCACGTTCACGCACGTGACGAAAATCGCGCTGTCCGGGGCGTTCTCGACAAGATCCTCATCGTCATCATCCGCGCGATCGAACGGCGGCATATTACTGTCGTTCAGCTCGTTCAATTCGTCGAATGCACGGCTGAGAGGGTCCGCGAGATGGCCACGCCCTTCCGACATACTGAGCATTGACCACACCGCACCTGCGCGAATCTTGCGCAGCAACGTCGGTGGCCGCACGTTATTGAACAACCAGGGCTTCTTCCAGCCTTTCATCGCTTTGCGAATGGGAGCGATGAACCGGTCATGCGCTTCCGTCTTTCCGCTCAGACGGGCGCCAGCGAACCGAATATGCAGGCTGAGCGACGTCGATTTTCCGTTATGGCTGCGGATGCGGAAATTGCCCGAAACCGCGAACGAAACCTTGCCGAGCAGATTGGCTAGAGCCGCGCCGTAGCCAGCGCCGTAAATGGCGCGACATTCGTGTGCTGCACGGTACATGCGGGGCGTCAGTGCGCTGATCGCTTGCTGCAACGAAGGTGCGACATAACCAGGCTGCAGGTGGTTCGCGGGCTGCGACTGCAAGCCGAAATTGGGCGAGGGCATAAAGCCCCCGCCCGGTGGGTAGGCGGGGTAATTCATCATGTGCTCACCGTATCCTTCGCGTCGGCATGCGACGTGTTCGCGGGTTTATCGGAGGCCACGTTCCTCACGGCCGGGTCTGCGGCCACGCCGCGCATGCGCTGAATCTTCAGCAGCGCATACAATTCCTCCGCTTCCTTTTTCGTCACCGACGGACCGTCGTGCTTACGGATCAGTGTCACGATCGCGGACCACGACCAGTTTTCCGCAAGAGCTATGTCAACCACATCAACAAAGGGTCCAAAGCGTTCCGCCTTGATCTGTGCGCGCGACTTCTTTCCACGAACGGCCAGCATCGCACCGGCGACGTCCGGCTTCGCGATTTCGAGATTGGAGTTTCTCGCCATATTCGCCTCCTAGGATGCCACGCCGATGCGACGCTTACGCGCAAGCCACTTGCGACGATCGCGACCGGAAACCTGGCTCATATGCATCTCGTCCGCGCTCATTCGGCGCACGGACACTTCGCGCTTAATGTCGGCCAGCAACTGAACCTGCTCGGCGTTGTGAAGCTCGGCCAACTCCTGCTGATCGAGAAGCAGTCCCACGATTTCGTCGACCATGTCTTGAACTGAGGAGGTGACGATTTTCCGCACGATGTCATCGATACTTACACGGTCGTCTTTGCCTTGTTGAGAATCGCCCGCTGCGCGCGAATCCTCCTCTGCGCGAGGGGTCCCCGGCTTATTGAAGATGTCGCCGAAGATGTCTCCAAACGCCTCAATGAAGCTATCAAATTCGGGCGCAGCGTCATTACACGTGGACGTTGTACTCATGCGATCTCCTTCACCTCGGGGCCATCGACCGGCACCGCGAAAAGTCTATCGATTTCGGCGATCGGCCAAGCCAGCTTACGGTTTGGGAGGCGAACGGGGCGGATGCCCGCATAGTGGCCATAGATGCTGCGCGACTTCAACAGAGTCGCCGGCTCGACCATTAACATAGAAGCGGCGACTTCGGTGCCGACGTGTGTGGGGCGGAAAGTCGCGTGGTGGGTGCCGAAGTGTTGCTCCACGCTGCGTTCGCTATCCGAAGTAATCGCTCGTGTCAGTGCAGTTTGTTTCATTCCTTGACTCCTAGGTCCGAAAATGGCGTGCCGCGGCCAAGCGGCACCGCTTCTTCATCCCGCCTCCTCACCGAACCTCTTGGATCCGTATAAATCAGCGGTTGGGGCGAATTTCGCCACGCGTCCCCGTCCTCTGCCACAATTTGTCCGCATTTGTCCGGCACAACCTACATTGGAAGAGGAGCATGAGAAAGAAATACGGGACGCCGGCCGAGAAGCTGCTCGACCTCAACATTCGGACCAGAGCGCGCGCCAGGGCCTACCTAGTCAAGACAACTTGGAGCCCTATGGAAGCCGCTTTGCTGCTCTCCGGCATTCTTCCATCCGCACGATGGAAGCCGCCCATGATCTCGAGACGAAATGGCTTAAAACCGATTTCCTACTCCGACGTTTTCGACGAACTCCGCGCCTCAATGAGCGCGCCGGAGGGCGGCCTCGACGACGAAATGGTTTTTCCGCAATCGCAGCGCTTTGACAATGCGCACAATGTGCTGGTGCTTTGGGATCAGATCTGTGCGGCCGGCCATACCCATCTTGTCGGTACGGCTCCGAAGGACTATGTGGCGCTCCTGCTGCACATGAGCCGTGAGAACTATGTCTGGTTGCCCGAGTCGCGATGGCTCAATGCGTTTGCGAATCAGTTCCAAGTCATTGAACCCTACGCACTTACGGACATTCCGAGAGACATCCTCAATCAACTGGAGGCACAAGCGGGCAAGAAGCCACTGCTCATGCCTAAACACAAACTCGGTAGGTTTGTCGAAGATGCGTGGAATCAAAGTACCAGCACTGGCGGGGCTTCGACAGATCCCGACGCAGTCCTTACTTTGCTTGCTGCGATGATTGAGGAAAATAAGATATCGGGAGTTTACTTCGGAAAAGGCTATAGCTACTCTCATGGTGCGGACCTACATTACATCCACGATAAAGAAGAGCGCACGATAAAGCGAGAATCATTAGCTCGTCAGCTGAGACGTGTGTGCAAGAAGATTCACCAAAACCATAACACTGGCGCACCGACAGAGCGATTCGACGAAGGACATGTACCGTTTATAAGAAAAGTTCGAGTTAATGAAAATATAATCAATAAACTTACCGACCCTTCACAGCTGAATGACATCGCTCGTGAACTCCTCATGGAGGTCGTTCAGCACCTTAGACGGGTATGTATCCGTTCTGAAGGATGGGATCGTGCGCGCGCTATCGTTGTGGGGGCAATCGTTAGACTGACGAAACTGCTGAGCACTCTCTACATGGTAGCCGCTTCACAGACGCCTGGCATGATCACATTGATTGGCAGCATGGCAATCGAGACTATTGCCGATATCAAATATCTCATCAAGGAGTTCAATGCCGATCTGATTGACAAGTATGTAAGGTACTCTGTACAGGATATGCTCTCAACTCCAGGAGATTGGGGCGACCTTAGTTCATTACAGAGGGCGATGGCGATTGAGCTTAAAGAGGAATTTCGCCTCTCACTGGCGGAGATGCCACGATTCGTGCACGGATCCCTGGGCGATTCCTACAAGTTTCATCTATGTAAAACGGAGAACGGCCGCTATCATGCCATTCTTCTAGGCATCGATGCCGAACCTCGGGTATTGTTATCCATGGGCACGCTCGCTCTTAGTATCGTCGAAGATTTTCTTCCATTTAATCATGATCATCCGGAAATCAAAGAATTGAGAATCTCCGTTGTGGACCTTTTCGATCGATTGAAAAGGGCAGACCTACTGTTTGCCGCTTCGCTAAGAACTGGCCGGTAACGAGCGCGGAACGATATCTCCTCGAAAAGTGCGGGTCGTCGCGCATCGGCTCCATCACTGCGGTCAGGCCTTCCACTACGCAGTTGCCACCCTGCACGCCGCCCGTGATGTCAACGCCGATTTATGCAGGGCGCCGGCGACCGAATTGGCGTACTCATTTCGCGTCGGTCACTGATCCCGCAAGGATCGGCGTGTCGCTCCGTGTCTTTGAAGGTTTTTCGGGCGCTTTTGTCGTGCGCACTGCACCGCGGTTGGCGCCGTTGTTATTCGTGCTGCCCCGCGCATTGAGGCTCGCAGAATGGACGAAGGTTGACCTCGGAGGGGCCAATGGCGCCATACCGTTTCCAAGACGAAGCCCGAGCATCTGATGCCGCTTGTTGCGCAGGCAGTCGAGACGTTGTGGAAATGCATGCGCTCACCAGCCAGTGGCGCTACGTTGTTCCCGGAACGTAACGGAAGAACGCCGATGAGGGGGCGCGACCAATGCAGCGTTGCAGCGGCTCGGCTACGACATCAAAACGGATATCACCGGCTATGGGGTTCGCGCAATGACGCGCACTATTCCCCATGAGCGTGTCCGCTTCCCTGCCGACGTCATCGAGCATCAACTGGCCCGCCGGATACCGATGTGCTTGGTAGCGCGTACAACCGCACCCGCTTTGTCGGCGACCGGGTCGCAATGATGCAGTCTTGGGCAGACTACCCGGACCCTACATGGATCAGCTTAAAGCGGTTGGATACAAGGCCCAAGCGGTCGAGAAAGGTTCCAGGCGGGCGAATTTTCGCGCGACCTGCGACGGCGATCAATGAAGACGATGCCATAAACACGTCGACTGTCCTGGGGGCAGGGGTGTTTTACGAAAGGGGGATTGGCAGTACTTGGGCGTCGAGACTGGCGGCAACATGGAGCTGCAGCCGCTGGCGAATGGCCGCACCGAGAAGTTGAGGGCCGCAAGCATGGAGACCTCTGTCCTCGATCTACATGCATCATCGTGAAGGCCAGCACAAACGGTACTCGATTGAGCATTCGGCAAATCAACGACGCAATAGCAGAAGCCGGCCTTGCATCGCCGGACAACGACAGCAATCGTGACAAGAACGCACCTGATCCGTGCGAACCGTAAGCGGTCCCGCAGCTTTGCACGGCAGAAGGATCTATATGGATTCGGGTGGACCAAATCCGGTTACATGGCGGTTACACGGACCGCAGAAACTGAAAAGGGTTACAGGAAAATCACCTGTAACCCTTTGATTTTCTTGGTGGAGCGGATGAGGATCGAACTCACGACCTTCGCATTGCGAACGCGACGCTCTCCCAGCTGAGCTACCGCCCCAACGAAGCTGTAATTCTGGCACGGGGCTATGGGGTTTGACAAGCCCCGTCCCATAAAAACCCCTTCGAGGGCAACTACTTAGCGGTGGTGGGCGCTCCGGCCAGAACCCAGGCGACGACGGTATGAATATCGGCGTCGCTCATGCGGGGGTGGGAGGGCATGGGGATCACGCCCCAGACGCCGGAGCCGCCATCCCGCACCTTCTTCTCGAGCGTCGCCTGCGCCCCGCCATCGCCCTTGTACTTCGCGGAAATCTCCCGAAACCCAGGCCCGACGAGCTTCCGATCGAGGGTATGGCATCCCAAGCAGGCGTTCTGCTTGGCGATTTCATACCCGGCGGGCGCGGAGGCAGCCAAAACCGCCCCCGACCAGCCCGCCACGAGCACAGCAACCGAGCCCGCCACCACGGCAACCCGCAACCTAAAACCCAGCAGCCCCATCACTGCACCGTCCCGTTGCTTCCAGGATGAACCTGCGTCGAATTACTGACCGGCGCCGGCGTCGACGAATCCAGCGGCTGCTCCGTCACCCCGCCGCCCATCGGCACCGCCCCCACCGTCGGCTGGGGTTCCGTAGTCTGAGCCGAGCTAGGCGCTTGCGCCGCCTGCGACGCCGTAGCGGCCACAGCCTGCGCTTGCTCCGGCTGCACGTACTGGAACACCTTCACGACGCTCATCACCCCAGGAACATTCGCCGCCACCGCAGCCCCGAGGTTCCCCTCTTGCTCCGTGACCAGCCCCATCAAATAGATATTCCCGTTCTCGCCCACAACCTTGAAGTCGTTCGCCGAAATCCCCTTCTCCGCAACGAGCATCGTCTTCACGCGCGTCACGAGGTAAGAATCATTCGCCCGCCCAGAAAAATCGTTAATCGGCCCAACCTTGAGCTCATTAACGATCGCCTCGACGTCCCCGACGCCGCGCGCAATCTGCTCCGCCTGCTGCTTAGCGGCATCCGACGGCACTTCCCCCGTCAGCAGCACTCGACGATTAAAAACCGTCACATCCACATGCGACGTATCCCCAAGCTGATTAGCAATCTGGGAATACGCCTTGACCTGAATCTCCCGATCCGCCGTCTGCGTCCCGAGCGTGCGTCGATCGGTCGCCATCAGCGCCCCGCCGCCCGCCGCGGCGCCCAGCGCCAGCACACACCCTTGCAACGAAGTAATCAAAGCCGCCGCCGTAGCCGCCGCCAGCGTTCCCCGAACAAGCGTCTTCACGACGCGATTTGCTCTCATCAACGAACTCCCCTTCGAATCGAAGTCAATCTTCCCCGAGCAACATGGCATCGATGCCGTCGCACAAGCAGTGGATCGCCAGCAGGTGTACTTCGTGAACACGCGCCGCCCGCTGCGACGGCACGCAAATCTGAATATCGGTATCGGCCAGCGATTCGCCCACCTTGCCGCCGCCGTAGCCCGTCAACGCGATCACGAACATCTCGCGCTCGTGCGCCTCGACGATCACCTCGAGCAAGTTGGCCGCATCCCCCTGCGCGGCCACCACGAGCAGCACATCCCCCGCATGCCCCAGCGCACGAAGCTGCTTGGCGTACACGGAATCGAACGCCCCACCCGCGCCCAGCGCGGTCAGCACCGTGGAATCGGCCGTCAACGCGATCGCCGGCAAGCTCGGACGCTCGCGCTCGAAGCCCGCGGTGAGCTGCGCGGCGAAGCGCTGCGCGTCGGCCGCGCCCGCGCCGTTGCCGCACGCGAAAATCCGGTTGCCGTTCGCCAGCGCGCCGAACATCGTGTCGATGGCGGCGGCGATCGGCATCGAAAGCGCGTCGAGCGCCTCGAGTTTCAATGCCGCGCTTTCGCGAAAATGCTGTTGAATTCGTTCGACTGACATCGTTTCTCTGCTCTGACGGCCCCGCCGATGCGCAGCCGTATCATCAGCGCGCAAGTTTAGCGCAATCGCCTTGCACGCCCGCACGTTTTACTTTCAGTTGCAGTCTTCCCGAAAGGCGTCGCGCAGCCACACGAGCCGCTTCCCCTCGAACACGACGGCGTCGAACCGGCACGGGCTCGCGTCCCCGCCCCGAGTCGCCAAAAAGTACCGCGCCGCCAACAGCAATCGCCGCTGCTTATGGGCGCCGATGCTCGCCGCCGCCCCGCCGTAACGGCCACCGGCCCGCGCGCGCACTTCGACGAAAACCAGCGCGCCGTCCCGGTCGCGCATGACGAGATCGATCTCCCCGCCGCGGCATGTCGCGTTGCGCGCCACCAAGTGCATGCGCTGCCGCTGCAGGAATTCGAGCGCCTGCGCCTCGAACGCGGTTCCTATGCGTTTCGACTCTCCCCGCCCGGAAAAGTTGTCACACCAATCGAAACCGCTCCCTCCCGGCGGCCGCGACGCCCTGCCCTGCGCCGTTGTCATCCGTGGCACGTGGCACAATGACGGCCTTCCCTCGCTCGTTCGCGTCTCTCGCTTCATGTCCGACCTCCTCGATCTCGCGCAGCGGCAGCAATATCCGTCCGCCACGCTGTACGTCATTGCGACGCCGATCGGCAATGCCGCCGACATCACCCTGCGCGCGCTGCACGTGCTCGGTCTCGTCGATCGCGTCGCAGCCGAGGACACGCGCAATACGGGGCAGCTGCTCGGCCTCTACGGCATCTCGAAGCCGCTGCTGGCCGTGCACGAGCACAACGAACGAGAGGCCGCCGGGCGCATCGTCGATTGCCTGCGCGCCGGCGAACGCGTCGCCTATGTCTCCGATGCCGGCACGCCCGGCGTGTCGGACCCGGGCGCCAAGCTCGTCGACGCCGTTCGCGAAGCGGGCTTCGCCGTCGTGCCGCTGCCCGGCGCGAGCGCGGTGACCACTGCCGTTTCCGCCGCCGGCGATTTTGTCGGCTCGTTCTCGTTCCTCGGCTTCCTGCCGACGAAGGCCAAGCAGCGCGCCTCCCATTTGCAAACGCTCGTTGCGCATCCTCATGCGATGGCCTTCTATGAAGCGCCCCATCGCATCGTCGAAACCGTGCAAGCGCTGGCCGATACGCTCGGCGGCGACCGGCAACTGCTGATTGCACGCGAATTGACGAAACTACATGAGGCCATTCACCGCTGCACCTTGGCCGAAGGGCCAACGTGGCTCGCCGCCGATCCGAATCGGCAGCGCGGGGAGTTCGTGCTGGTTGTGGAAGGGGCGCCGGTGCGGGAGGAACAGGATGAGACGGCGCATGATGCGCTGTTGTCGTTGCTGCTCGAAGAGGTCTCGGTCAGCACCGCGGCTCGGCTCGCGGCTTCAATTACGGGTGCGTCTCGGAATTCGCTTTATTCGCGGGCGTTGGAACTGTCGAAACGCGATAGCTGAGCGTTAGCCCGATTACAGATGGCTTGCGTCGTCATCTAGAAGTTAGAGAAGCTCGATGGCGCCGGGCATCGGTTGCCCTTGGAATAGTTCGGCTCCGTTCTGGGCCGATATCAGCTGCAGCTGGATGAAGCTGTTAGCCGGTGCGTAATGCACGAAGACGGTCTCCAGCACTCGCGCGAATACGCTTACCGCACAGTCGGCAAGCCGCGTCTCGTCGACAGCCATTCGCACTCGAATCCCGCGCACCAATGCCGGTTGCGGCTCCATGATGACCCAATCGATGGCCGCTTCGCGTGCGAGATGCACCAGGCTTTCGATATGCCGGGACGCGTTCGCATTCGTCGAGTGCGAAGGCAGATGAGCTGTCAGCAGGCGCTTGAAAGCCGGCAAACCCGCTTGGCACAGGTTCAGCGCACCTGCGGAAAGCATGGCCACGAGGTCCCAAAGGTGGTCATGGTCCTTCGATCGCTCGGCGCTTTGCGTCGCCGGGCGCAGCATCGATACGCGCCCGGTCAATGGTTCGTTCGCGTGGACGAAATCGCCCTGCGGATCACCGGCTTGCAAGGTCGCGGGTAGATTGCCGCTCGTACAGGTGAGGTCGATATCGATCTGTTCGCCCGCTACGTTCGTCATCTCGCCGTCCCAATCGACGAGCGACAGCAGCATATCTTGGCCCGGCACGAACTCGGCAAGCCGGCCGTCGCACTCGGCTTGCCAGAAGATTTCTGAATCCAGCTGCGACATGTGACGGAGGGATTGATACGGCTCGATTTGCTTACTCACTGTCCCTTGGGGCGTTTCCTCGGTCAAGCGAACTGTGTCGACCCGGTAAACCGACGTATCCGAGACTTTCGTCGTGCTCGGGACGATCGGATAAATGGGGAACGCCATGCGTTCCAGCGAGAGCGGCTCCGAGGACGCGGAAAACAAATTGATGACGGGCGTGCAGAACTGCTTGAAGTTCGATGTCGAAACACCTCGCAGGAGTTGCGCCGGCGTGGAGTCGCGGTGCAGACCCTTGATCGGTAGATGCACGGTCACGTTCGTGCACGGAGCAGCGATCCGCAGTAGCTCGGTTAAGTCGATATCGATGAAATCGAACTTCTCTGGAAACGAGAAGTATTCGAGGAGGAATCGAAACTGCGACTGGCCTTTGTCGTGACGTTGGATTGAGGATTCGCTGTCGTCGAAGCCGGCGATGGTGAGGGGTACCGCGTCCAGGGAGATCCACGTCTCGCTGTTGTCGACTTCGAGAAATGCTGTCGACGTGCGCAGCAGCAAAGTATCCATCGTTGCCGCAACGGTGCGGCGGTCGCCGTCCACGAATAAACGCATGCGCTTCGGCATGCCCTTGCGGGGTAACGTCCTTTCCGGAAGTGATGAGAGTGTGATCGAAAAGATGCCGCTCGTTTCCTCATGCAGACGGACTTTAGGTGGGGCGGATGTGGTCGGGGCATAACGTGCGGCTGTTATCCGCAACGGAGCGACGACGACATCGTAGAGCGTGCGAAATGGGTACCCGCCCTTGCGCGTCTTGAGTTCGGCACCCCGTGCGACGGTGAACGGCTCCGTCAGCTTTTCGATCACGGCGTCGCCATCGAAATGCGCAATGGAACAGGAGGGAAACGGTCGTAGATATTCGGGATAGAGAATCTCTAGTAGCGAGGTCGGTAGTTCTGGGTAGTTGTCGTTGATGCGTACGCTCGCCCTCGCATTGAGCAGCGCGATGGACTGGATGATTCGCTCGACGTGCGGGTCGTCCGAGTGTTCGCCGGAGATGGACAGCCGCGCCGCTGCTTCCGGATGGCGTTTAGCGAATTCGCCGAGCGAGCGACGCAAGATGGCGAGTTCGCGTTCGTACTCGCGCAGTAGGTCATCGTCCGCAGCGGTCATACTCGCCCTGATGTGGACACGCTCGAAATCAACGTCGCGCCGCAGGAGGTTTTGTGGCCGTCGAACGCTGCGGGTTTGCCGTCGACGATGAAGTTCGGGTCGCCTTCAGCGATGACGCAGTTTTGATGTCCCTGCATGGGACAGATGCATGGGTCGCCCTGGCGGGCGACGTTGCGGTTCATGACTTTGCTCATCGCACTGCCTGCTACGACTTTGCCGCCGTGAGTCGTCGCATCGCCTACTCGAATGATGCCTCTCATTGCGTCACTCCTTCGTTACCAAGACCAGCCTTGCTGACGACCATAGTCCGTGTCATAGCGACGGCCCCACCACGGCAGATAGGCGTTGTTTTCACCTCTCGCTCTAAACCAGTCCGTATCCGGATCGATCGGCACGACCTTCTCCGGCGGCGTCACTACGACAGCGACCGGGTGCTCAGCGTCGCTCGTTCCAGCCACCAGCACCTTTTCTCCGAGATGATTCGCTCGGCCAATCGCGAGCACGACGTCGGTTAGTGCAGTGCCTGCGCCCATCTCGCCCAGCAGACTCGGCGTATTGAAGGTTTGCTTCTGGTAGTCGAACTCCGGTAGGGTCTCGGTCAATGTGCGGCCGAGTGTCCCCATCCGCAAAGACGCAGCGTCGCTACCCTTGCCTGCGTCGTGGATCACAAAATGAATGTCGGTCGGCGACACGTTCGCGTTGTGCGCTGCCGCCGCGATCGTTGACTTCCACGCTTCGACTGCTCGCGTCGTTCCAACTTTCGTTTCGAATTCTTGGGCGTTGCCAGTTGCGGCCTTGCCGATCCATGCGAGCGGGGCTCGCTCCGTCTTAAAGCTCGGGCCGACAAGGAACAGGAGAACCATGTTCTCGTTGATCTGGGCGTCCTTCGGCGGAAAGCTCGGGGCGTCCCAGTTCATTACCCAAACGCTCTTGTCCGGGTTCGCCTGCAGATAGTCGAGCGCTGCGTTGAGAGATTTGAAGCCTGCGTTTGCTCCACCGGGGGTCACGGCTACCTCCGGCGGCGTATTGCGGCTCCATAGCCGAGGGAATGATCGGTTTCCAATGTAGAACGATGCGATGATCTCCTGCTTGAGATAAGTTTGCGCTTCAACCGGATCCAGTCGCTCGGGAATCGCAAACTCCACGTGGATTCCGGCCAGCTCTCGCCAATCGTTCTTGTTATCGGACTTGACCGTGTAGAAGTACTTCGGATTCATCACGTAACGGTCGGCGAACAGCCCTGTCAGCTCATCCACATACTTGTGGTAGAAGCCTTTGAAGGTCTCGGTGCCTTGATTGCCATAGGCAATTCCAGCCACAGCCTGGATCGTGGTGAACGACTTAGGATCTGTTCGCACCATGTCATCGTTTTTGTTGGGTTTGACCAACCCCATCGTCCACAGCGTCTGCCATTCAGTTGGGTAGTCACGCCGCTGTACGGGGTTCAACCACTCAAGACCGACAACCTGCGCCATAAATGCCTTGTTCGACTCCCCCGCAGCAACAAGCGCGTCGGTCGTCGCCTGATGCGTTGCGGCTTGTGCAGGCGTCTGCGTCGCGACTGTTGCAATCAAAAATGTCAAAAAGGCCAGCAATCCAGGCAAAAGAACTAATCGCTTCATCCAGCCTCCCAAATCCCAATTGTCGATGGGCGTGTCACCGCCCCAGGTACTAAAAACGAACGTTAAGAATGCAGTTATCGCCATGGCGAGAGCGGCGGCAGCGGTTCTGCGCGGCCGCGTCGAAATCAGAGTCCTCATACAACGGCTCCAAGCTTCAGGTAGAGCTGCCCCTCGCGCTCGTCAACGATCCTTTCGGGTCGACGAGCCTCGCTGTCGTTTCTCACCCACTCATGTAACCAATCACCGCCAAGAGTTCCCTTCTGGAAGTAATTCCAGTACTTCTTGTTCGGGTTATCGTCAGTCATTCCTTTCCCAAACCGCCAATCCGCCTCGATTCGCAACTCGGCCAATTGCTTGGGCGTCAGGTAGCACAATCCAATCGCCACGTCGTAAGCAAGCGCCTTCTCTGCATGCATAGGATTGGTCATGATGGTCGAGTGGTTCGTGGGGTTGTTCGTCTTACCGTCGTCCAAGATTTCCTTGATCTGACTGTTACGCCACTCCGTGTACCCTTTCGGCGCTTCGCTCTTACCGTCCTCACCGATCACGTTGCCGTTGCTGTCGACCCATGCCGACTCGTTGGCTCTTCGCGCACGCATACGCAGGATCGCGCGATCCTCATACCGCTGGGCCGCTTCGCTATCGGTCGTCCCGGCCGCCTTCTGATCGGCTTGCTTGATCTCGTAGTTGTCGTACGGATCGCCGTCACGCTTGTCCGCCTTGTCTTCTGCTCGTGCGGCGGCAGGCGGGTCGTTCCCTTCGTTGAAATTGCTGTGAGCCTTATCGCCGTCGCTGACGCTTACGGGACAGCCATAACGCAACGCCTCCGGCACAAAGGGCTCATCGAGCTGCGGCGCATCGGCCTTCACGGTCCAGCCTTTAGGCGGATCTGCGTTGACCGGAAACAGGTTGAACGGTGAAGTCGCCAACCTCACGATCCCGAGCACGGGTGCCAACGCTGTTGTGGCAAGCTGAGCGACAACGTTTTCGTTGCCACTCAGCGCGCGAATGAAGCCATACTTCGCGGGCGGCGAACGCGGGTACCAAAATCCCGGCGTCTTTCCCTTGCCGTAGCGCCAGTCGTCTTCCCAGTAGCGATAGTCGGCGAACTCGCCGACGGGGAATCCCGTCGCGAACACGCGTTGGGTCAATACCCCCTGCGCATCGAGGTCCGCGAGTTCACTCTGCGTCCTTTGAGCCTCCGGGCTTAGCCATGCATATTTCTCGTCAACGACATGCCCTAGCCCCCGCCAGCCAATGCCCTGAACCGTCGCTGCGGAGATGACCTGATCGTGCGGGCAGCAATACATCGTGACTCGGCCGTACGTATGGCCGTCGAGTCCATGGTTGGTGCGATCATCTGCGGCGCGATAGGGTTTGCCGCCCATCGCCGAGGATCGTGTGCTTGCCATTTCCGCATCGACCTCGTCCTCCGGCATTTCGAGTGCCGCACGCTCTCGGACGATGTTGAGAAAGTTGCGCAACGTTTCGGTACGCGCCTTATAGGTTTCCCGACCGCACTGCTTCTCGCGGTTGCACGTTTCACGCTGCGACCAGTTCTCGAGTCCGGTGTCCGTATTCGCCACGCTGTAGGGAGAATTCGCCAGAACGTAGGCATCGGCAACGCAGCGTCCACTGTTGCCCCATGGGTCCGAGACCGGTGGCAATGCATCGCCGAAGAATGCAGCAGCGAGGCCCACGATGTTGCCCTGGCTATGGCAAACGATCGTGATCGGCACGTTTGCCTGCTTCATCCTGATCGATTGAACCAGCTTGGCGAGCCGCAACGCAGCGAGTACGCCATAGCTCCGCGGCGGCGTACGGTACAAGGGGCGTTGTGTCGGATTCAACGCCTGCACCGAAATGAAGCCGAAGATGCGGTCGTCGACGCCTTCGTGCCATAGATCGGGCAAGCTCGAGCAGCCATTGGCAAACGGCCCGCCGCCCCAGTAGTTCTGCTCGTTCAAGAAGATCTTGTCGCCGTACTCCTTCAACTCGTCGCCGTTGGCCTTGTAACCCCAGCGGAAATGAATGACGGGAGAAAACGACGGATCGGGTTTGATGTACGTGCCGGCCCACAACTGTGCGTTAAGAAACCCCTCCGGCGTCAAACTGCCCGTGTACAGCGCAGGCGTAAGCTGCCCTCCGACAACGCCCTTGTATGTCATCTGATCATCAAGCCGACCAAGCCGTCTGTTGAGCCCCTTGCACAACCCCTGCTCCGCGGCTTCGAACCACTCCCCTTCGGAGTTCACCCCGTGCACGAAGATAACGATGCCCGGCAGCGGCTGCTGCTTGATACATATCAGTTCGCTCTGAGCGTCGAATAGTGTGACGCCCCGGCCTTCGCCGATGACGATGCGCGGCGGCAACCCCTGGTCGCTCACAGTGGAAATTACGTCGGCATCGGAATCAGCCGGCTCCACCTGATCAGCATCGAATGCCGTTGGATTCGGAGTCGAGTCACTCATGCTCGAATAGCTCCCTCGGAAGATTTAGATTTTTTTCTTGAAGAACTGCACGACCAGCCGCTCGAATTGATCGCTGTTGACCAGCGGAAGCCTGCCGGCGCCGTCGGTCTTTTGATTGAGGAGGTCTCCCGCAGCTGTTTTGATTTCGGCGTCGAAGCCTGCCGCAGCTTGTCCGTCCGTTGCTCGCACGAGCTTCGGCACGCGCCCGAGCGGCGCGTGATCAAACTTCGGCATATCGACGCGCATACTCGCGGCCCCACCCCACGTATGGCTGGCCGCTTTGACGGTGAAGCTTCCAGGACACCCGAGTTCGATATCCCCACCGCGCAACTTCAAATACGCCCCACCGGACGTAACAAGAACGACTTCCTCACTCGCCGCCCCCGCGAGCTTCCCGCCTGCCGCGATCATCTGAATGTTCTTCGCCGAATCGATCTGCGTATCGTCGGCTTGGCTTTGCAGCGTCAGCTTGCCGTGATTCGCGATCGCCGAAACGCCATCCCTATGCGCAAACATGGCCACGCCATGCCCCGCCTGCAGATTGATCCGCTGCCCGCTCGCGACCTGAACCGATTGCTGTGCGATTTGATCGATGTTCTCGCCTGCGTACGTCACATGCGTCTTCGGCGTTACATGCACCGCCCCGGCCTCCGCGCCGAATGCCATGACACCCTTCGCGTTGCCGGCCCCCGATGCCTGCCAATTCTCGAGCGCGTCGGCAACCGCCTTCTGTCCTGCCGCATCGGGCACTGACCCGCGATGCTTCCCCGCATAGTCTCCAAGCGACTTAAACAACGCCAAGCACTCAGTCAGCAATTGACTCAGCTCGTCGCGATCGAGTTGGTGCCCTTGCGCTTTATTCCGCGCATAGGTCGTCAACAGAATGCCTTTCGCCGCACGCAGCGCCGCAGCCGCATCCGTCCGCAACTCGGCGCCTTCGCCCCGATCGTCCCCGATACCGTTAGTCCTCGGATGCGTCAGATACCCAAGGTTGATCTCACTCGCGCGATGCTCACTGGCCAACTGAACGCTGATCTGCGACGGCGTATCGTCGAACCGCAGTTGGTTGTACCGCCGCCCCTTCACCTCTCGTGTCTTGGTCCCCGACACATACCGATTACCCGGCAGCGAGCCCGTATTGCTAAACGTCGCCGGCATATTCGGGCCGTTGTGGAACACTCCAGCCACATACATCTTGTCGGGATCGCCCCCAAGAAAATCCAACAGCACTTCCATCCCCTTACGCGGCAGCCAGTTCTCCCCGAAGTTGTCCCCTGCCAGTCCTGTCGCAACCCTCACCCATGCGCTGTCGCACGACGTCCCACTCGTGCCCATGCCATGCGCATGTTCGTGATCCGCTGGATCGAGCCCTTGCAGTTGGACGTTGATCCGTCCGTACTGATCGCAAAAGACCTCTTCCCCCTCAGGCGTAACGACGACGCCAACGATCGGATAAACCCGAGGACGATCGACATGCGGATCGAATGCCGGCGTTAGCGGCGTCCCGCGAGGCACACCGCTGAATGTGTTCTCGTACCGGCTCTGACTCGAATCGCCGTAGACGGTCGGCCTGGCCGGCGTATCCACTGAAACAGACGGCGAATCGAACGACCATCGGCTTGCCGTGAACAGCGCCTGCGCGCGCTCGTTCAGATCTTTCGGCAAGTTGTTTTCCGCCCGATGATGCAGGCTCGTGATCGCGATGCGCCGATTGTTCTTCGACGAACCATCGAACTCGCCATACCCTGTCACCTCGACCCATTCACCGATGGCGAGATCGCGAATCCCGCTAGCCCCGTCGACGCGTACCGCACGCGCGCCATGCGACAGCACTCGGGCCAAACCCAGCCTGTCGTAGTCGCCCCATGAATCAGCGATATGCGGCGCATCGATCCGCGAGTCCATCAGTAACCGAGCGAGATCGTTACCAGCCTTGCCTTGATCGACGCGTGTCGGCCCTTGGACTCGGTCCATCCGTCCAGGCTTATAGTCCCAACTGAAACGCCGTATCGCTCCCGGCACGAGTTGCCGGGCAGCACACAACAACGTCACGGCATCCCGCTTGCCGATCGTGGCCTCGAACCGGTAGGCGACAGAGCCGATCGCCGATTGCTTCAGCTTGATTGCGTTGTCGTACAGCACCAGCGTGTGTGCCGTATCGCCGGAAACACCGGCGTCCTTATTGCCGGGCTTCCCCGCGCGAACGAACCAGCCGATACCTTCCCGCCGACACAACCTTCGAATGAATGCAGCGTCGGATTCATCGAACTGGATCGTCTGTTCTCTCTCCGGAAGCTTGGCCCGGTCAACGTTGGAAGCATCGAGGTAGAACGCCCCGGCAAGCACTGCGCTCTTGCTTCGCCACTCGCCGACGAGCGTCTGAATGACGTCCAACGCGCTCTGTCGGCGAAAGATCCGCGTGTTGACTCGGCGCTCCAATATCGACAGCGCATCTCGTACGTATAGCTGATAGACGGCGAGCGCCCCATCCGACTCCCCCTCTCGTGCGTCGACGATGATTCCGCATATCGGATGCAGCCCACCTAAATCAGTGACGAACTGAACCTGCACCGGCAAACCGATAAACGTGTTGAGCGGAATACGCGAGCTCGTCGAAACGCATGAAACACAGCCATCGATGCCGCCGAAAAGACTCTCCCGGATCTCGATACGCTGCGGCAACAAGAGGTCCTCAAGTTCGCTCTCGCTCTCGCGATCGCCCCATTTGAGGCGGATGGCGCGATTCTTTTGTGACGGGAGCGGCCCGAACGACGCACGGGACGAGGCTGAATAGCTCATGACGTGTTCTCTCGCTGATAGACCATAGATCCGCCCAACGCGCATTCCACTCGATGTGGATACGCGTTTTGACTACCGGATGCGGGCGTTCGAACCTTACGAATGGAAGGCCAAAAGTATCAGCGCGGCCCACGCGGGAGCAATGAAATGCGTCGCCTTGACCTGCATTTCGGAACAGTCTGATCGGTGACGATTTTATGAAGCATCTCCCCTATCTAGTTAGGACTCCTGATAAAGCTCACCTTAGATCAGCATCGAACGGCTACCGCGACGTGGGAAGCCCAGCCGCACAAGCCCCCGACACCTACATTAATTAGTATTCCTGAATATCCTCACCTAAACAAAAACAGCGCCCCAAGAGGCGCTGTTCATGTTCAATCGTAGGACCCGAGAAGCCAACCCTAAGCCATCGGCTTAGCGACTCCATCCATCGACGCAAGACCTAAGGCGTAAGACCTAAACCCAACGTCACTGGCTACTACCATTGCTAGCCAGCATTTCATCCCGCTCGACCTTCGCTTCCGCTTGCGTCAGCCCTTCGATCTGCACCCGAGCCGTGCCCGAGTGAGCCAACCCAAGCAGCTTCGCCGCCGCATACGACAGATCGATCACGCGCCCACGCACATAAGGACCGCGATCGTTGATCTTCACGACCACCACCTTGTGGTTCGTCATATTCGTCACACGAACGTACGAAGCCAGCGGCAGCGTCTTATGCGCGGCCGTCATCGCGTTCATGTTGTACCGCTCGCCGCTGGCCGTCTTACGCCCGGCGAAGTGACGGCCGTACCACGAGGCGCGGCCCACTTGCTTGAAATCGGCGATGTCCGGACCGTCGTCCAGCGGCTTGGCATCGGCCAGCGACTTGCCGGCGGTTGCCGGCTGCGCCGACGGGCTACCGAATGCGACAGGCGCGTTCGCACCCTGTGCCACGGCGGGCACGGTGCCTGCGTTCCCAGTTTGGGTTGTCGTGGGCTGCATGGCGCAGCCCGTGAAGGCGCCGAAGAGACAAAGAATCCCCAGCGATCGACCAAATCGTTGATTCATATGACGTTTTGCCAATCTGTCGAGCCGCGGCAAGCAGCGTTTCGCTGCGGAAGCGGCTCGGGCGATCGAGCACGACACGCCACCCACGCCTCTTTCGAGCGTGTGTTGCGGTACGGCACTCGGCTGCGGCCCATCTCGGCCGCGTTCAGCCCGGTTGGTGTTCACGTCTGGTGCGACTGTCCCCGCAGCTTGACCAGACCCCACACGCCGCCAACGAACATGGCATCCACATTCTTGCGCGCCCGAAGGCACAAGGAATGGCGGCGTAGGCCTGCCCAGCAGTACGGCCGATGGCCGCGTCAGGCGCGTGGCGCCTGGCTGAGCAAGACGTGTGCATCGAACTTCGTCGACACGGAACAGAAGCCGCGGAACCCGCGACTTCCTACTTCAATTGACAGCAATCAGCGTGCGCAAGTTCGCGCAAGGGCCAGATCACCGGTAGAGCTACGCGGGTGCTCCCCGCGCAAAAGCTGTCGCATTATAGCAGAAAGATGAAGCAATCTGGCGACGGCGGTTCGCCCCCCTATTGATTCTCCCTATGGCTGTAATAATCCGCATTGCGTAGCACCCTTTCGGCCCCGCAGCACGGGCCTGACGCGGCTGGTACCATCTTTCTTTTTGCCGTTCGCACGCATCCAGAGCATCCAGATGAAGGTCTTCGTCATTCCCGTCACGCCGTTTCAGCAGAACTGTTCCCTCGCCATCTGCGAGGCCACGCAGCGCGCGGCCATCGTCGATCCGGGCGGCGATCTCGAACTGATTCAGCGGGCCGTCGCCGAGAACGGCGCCACGGTCGAAAAGATTCTGCTCACGCACGGTCACGTCGATCACTGCGCAGGCGCAAAGACGCTCGCCACACATTACGGCGTGCCGATCGAAGGCCCGCATCGCGACGAAAAATTCTGGATCGATCAGCTTCCCGATCAAAGCGTGCGCTTCGGCTTCCCCGCGGCGCAGGCGTTCGAGCCCGATCGCTGGCTCGACGGCGGCGAATCGGTTCAGTTCGGCGAGGAAACGCTCGACGTCTATCACTGTCCAGGGCATACGCCCGGCCACGTGGTGTTCGTCAGCGCGCGGCATCGCGTGGCGTTCGTCGGCGATGTCCTCTTCGCGGGCTCGATCGGCCGCACCGATTTCCCGCGCGGCAATCATGCCGATCTGATCCGCGCGATCCGCACGCAGCTTTGGCCGCTCGGCGACGACATCACGTTCGTCCCCGGTCACGGTCCGACGTCGACGTTCGGCGAGGAGCGGCGCACGAATCCTTATGTCGCCGACGGGGTGAGCGCGTGAGTTCCGAAATCTACGTCAGCACCGATATCGAGGCCGACGGCCCGATCCCGGGGCCGCATTCGATGCTGAGCTTCGCCTCCGCAGCCTTCACCGAGGACAAGCAGATGATCGGCACGTTCTCGGCCAATCTCGAAACACTGCCCGGCGCGCAAGCGCATCCGGTGCAGGAAGCCTGGTGGAAAACGCAGCCCGACGCGTGGGCCGCGTGCCGCGCCGATCTGCGCAAGCCCGAGGAAGCGCTCGTGGCTTATGTCGAGTGGGTCGAAGGGCTGCCGGGCAAGCCGGTGTTCGTCGGCATGCCCGCCGGCTTCGATTTCACGTTCATGTTTTGGTACATGATGCGCTTCGCGGGGCGCTGTCCGTTTTCTTGGTCGGCGCTCGATATCAAGACGCTCGCCTTCGCGATGACGGGCCTGCCCTATCGCAAAAGCATCAAACCGCGCATGCCGAAGCACTGGTTCGACGAGCATCCGCATACGCACGTCGCGCTCGACGACGCCATCGAACAAGGCGCCCTTTTCTGCAACATGCTCAAGGACTTGCGCGTTTGGCAGAAGACTTCGCCGGTGACGGCCGAGGCAAGAGCGCGGGCCGCCGAGGCCGCGGCAAACGGCACAGGTCAAAACGACGCCGAGAGCCCGTCAAATTAGGGAAAATCCCTCGCTCTTAGGCCATCCGATTGCCTTTTGTTTCTCCCGCCACTAATATCGGTTTCAGTGGCTGTCGTAATGGAGGCGCGGATGGCGCTCGACACGTTTTCTCAAAAGATCCTGCGCCTGTTGCAGCTCGATGCTCGACGTTCGGTGCAGGAAATTTCCGATCAAGTCGGACTGTCGAGCACGCCTTGCTGGCGGCGCATCAAGGACATGGAGCAATCGGGCATCATCCAGCGCTACACGGCGCTGCTCGATCGCGAAAAACTCGGCCTGCATGTCTGCGCCCTCGCCCACATCCATTTGACGCGGCACACGGAAGGCGGCGTCGAGCAGTTCGAGCGCGAGATCTCCACCTGCCCCGAAGTGACCGAGTGCTACAGCACGACGGGCGAAGCGGACTACATCCTCAAGATCGTCGCGCCCGACATCAAAGCCTACGACGCGTTCCTGCACGATCGCATCTTCAAAATCCCGGCTGTCGCACAAGTGCGCACGAGCGTCGTGCTGCGCGAAATCAAGTTCGATACGCAACTGCCGCTTTGATGTCGATGTCGATGTCGATGCCAACTCCGGCACCGACGCTGACTCTGGCCTTCTGATCTTCCGACCCGCGGTGACCGTCCGCCCTCAAGCGTGCCCCGGCGCGCCTACCTTGGCCGCCACGATCTGACGCTGCAGCGTCACGCTGCGCGCGCCCAATTTCGCTTTCAACGCGGTGAGGTCGATGCGGTCGACGAGTTCGGCGTCGTGTTCGCGGTCGGCCAGCCCATCGGCCGCAAGCGTGATGTCGAGGTCCAGCCCCGTGCTCAAATAATGCACATTCAACGCCGCCGCACGCACGCCGTACTGCGCCAGTTCCGCATCGACGATCGCGGCCACCGACGCTCGCGTCGGCAAACGGGCCGGCGGATGCGCGATGGCGTCGTTCTCCGGATCGACGTGAATCAGTGCGTCGAGCACCCGCTTGTCGGTCATCACCCGCAACCGGGCCGACTCCGCAATGTAGTGCCCCTCCGAGACGGAGATGAATGGATCGACGAGGATGTGGGCATCGACGAGCGCAAGGTCGCCCGTCTTGCGCGTGCGCAGTTCATGCACGTCGCGCACGCCGGGCTGAGCCAGCAATAGCTTGCGGATGTCTGCCGTGGCCGTTTCGTCGAGCGCACGGTCGGACAGGTCTTGCAGCGCATCCCAGCCGAATACCCAGCCCATGCGCGCGACGAGAAAGCCGACGATCGCGGCGGCGATCGGGTCCAGCAAGCGCACACCGAACAAGCTGCCGACGATACCCACCGCAACGACGAGCGACGAGGCCGCATCCGAACGCGCATGCCACGCGTTCGCGATCAGCATCGCCGAACGAACGCGCTCGGCTTGCCGCAGCATGAAGCAGAACAGCGCTTCTTTCGAGACGAGGACCAGCACCGCCACCACGAGCGCGCTGACATGAACAGCCGGGATGTTTCCCATATCCGCGAGACGCGTGCCGGCACGCCACAGCATGCCGACGCCGACGGCCACGAGCAGCGCGCCGAGAAAAAGAGACGCCACCGTCTCATATCTGGCGTGCCCGTAGTTGTGGTCCGCGTCGGGTTTCTCGGCGCTCGCGCGATTGGCGATCAGCACGATGAAATCGGAAATCAGGTCGGCCAGCGAATGGACGCCGTCCGCGATCAATGCCTGAGAATGCGCGAAGAACCCGATCGTGACCTGCAAGCTCATCAGGACGATGTTGACCCCGACGCTCGCAAAGGTGCTTTTGCGCGCGACAGCTTGCTTTTCGCCGGAGTGGAGTTCGACGGCGGGGTGGGCGTGTGAATGAGAATGCATCGAAAACGGTAGACCGCGGATTGGGTACCGTTCGATTGTATCAAGCGAAACGCGGCGGCGCTGTGACAGCGATGCCATTTTTTCTTTTCGAATCAGCGGGTTATGAGAACGCAACGTATTCTTATTACGCGTCTCGTCCGCACTCGCATGCCCATGGCGCAAGCCACTGCAATCCCCACCGGGGCAGCGGTTTAAAGCTTTGATGAGACGAACAAAAACCGCGCACCCCAATGGGTTACGCGGCTCTCATTTAGGCTGCTGACCGAAATAGCGCCGGTGGTGTGCCGACGGCTATCCGTTCCGCCTATTACTTCTGAATCAGGAACTGATCGCGATCCTGACCGGCGATCCACCGCGGCGGCTTGCCACGGCCCGACCACGTATTGCCGCTCATCGGATCACGGTATTTCGGCGCAACGCCGGCGCGCGGACGGCCCGCTTTCGCACCCTTGCCACGGCCACCGCCGAGTTCGGCGAGCGTAATGCCGTAGTCAGCCATTTTCTGTTTGATCTCGTTCAGCACTTCAGCGTATTCCTTCGCCTTCGCCTCTTCGATCTGCTTCTCCAGCTTCTCTCGTTGGGCGAGAAGTTCCTTGTAAGAAGACATATGTTCCCTTGTGGTTTCGGTAAATGGCGCCGATCTCCAGCCGGTTTTGCCACAACAATGCGTTTGCCTCGGATATTTCGGAAGCGAGATTAGCACAAAAGGTTGGCGAACGAAAAGCCCAGAAAGCTCGCGAAAGGAAAATAACTTTGATTGTTTTGTTTCACTCATTCGTCATCGGTCCGCCCATCTCAATTTACCCAATGCAACTGGCGTCTCATATTTCCAACGTTCCGAGAATTGAAAGGTTCGACAACTTTCAGTTTGTGAAACTAATTCGTCATATTCGGACAAAAGCTTTCATTTCATGAGAGGATGCCGCACCAGCGCGGGTTTCGCGACGGTGCGCGCGGATTTTTCGTCATTCGAGCATCGGCAATTTCCCTTATCTCGCTATATACGAAGGTACTAATCGCTGTGATCTGAGATGCACTGCGCGAGCGCCTGCTCGAGCGCGGGCATATCGGTTTTCGCCGAATCGAACGCGCAGCGCCGGCGCTGCCCATCCACTTTCAAATCCGCGCCGTATCGATCGACGCCCGCCAATCGCACGAGCGCCGGCCGGCTCACGTGCCGGTCGAAGTATTCGATCAGTGCGGTTTCATCTTCGTCCGTCAAAGGTTCGAGCGGATCGAGTTCGTCGGCATCGAGCCAGCCCATTGCGCCGAATCCGCCGATGTATCGCATCCGTTCGATTTCAAGCACGCGAAAAGAAAAATCGCCGAGTGCCAGATAACGCTCGGCATCGGGGTGATAGCGCAAATAACGCCGCACAAGCGACGGTTCGAGCCCGCCCGAAACGAATCGGCCCAGCAGCGTCAGCCTCTCGCCGCTGAGCACGTCGTCGTTCGTCGGCGAATCGACGATAAGGAAGCCCGCGCGCTGATCGGCCTCGAGATTGCGAGCGTGTTCGGCCAGGCGGCTGATCAGGACGACGGGACGATGGCGCGCGTCCGTCGCGAACGGCAGTGCCGTCGGATACGGGTAGCCCAGCGGCTCGCGCGCGTGCGTCGCCAGCGCACCTGTAGGCTTGCGATGCAGTAAATGCAGCGGTGCGTGTGCTGAAATGTTCATGTGTCGTGTCCCCGGTATTGAGCCGCCCGGTTCTCCCTGCGCGAGGGAAAGCTGTCCGTTAGAATCGGCGGATCCCATTCATCGTAGCGTTTGCGCGCTCATCCGCTGCTCGGATTTTGCGCGTCGCACCCTTTTTACGCTTCGTTCAAGGCTTCGTCCAAGTGTCGCAAACCACTTCATCGCACGTTCCCGCCGCCCATCGCAATCTCGCTCCGGCCGCCCGTGAGCGCGCGCGGTACGCCACGATGGCCTTGTTCTTCATCGCGGGGATGGCCTACGCCACATGGGGCGTGCACGTTCCGACCGTTCGCGACAAATTCCACCTCGATCCCGCCGCGCTCTCGGTCGCGCTGTTCGTGCTGACCGGAGGCTCGATCGCCGCCACCGTCACCAATGCGAAATGGATCACACGCGTCGGCACGCGCCGGGCCTGCCTCGTCGGCGGGCTCGTATTGGCCGGCAGCATGGCGCTGATTCTGGTGGCGCCCACGTATTGGGTGCTGTTGCCGGTGCTCGCCGCCTTCGGCGCGGGCATGGCCACGATGGACGTCGCCATGAACGCCGAGGCCAGCGCGGTCGAACAAGCGCTCGGGCGGCCCATTATGTCTTCGCTGCACGGCATGTTCAGTATCGGCGGCATGATCGGTGCGGGAGCGGGCGGCATCGCGCTCGCCCACGGCATGTCCAGCCTGATCCATATGCTGCTGGCCGCGCTCGTGTGCGCCGGCGTGCTCGTGCTGGCCTGCCCGTCCGTGCTGCCGCACGTGCCGCACACAGAGAGTCACCATGAGAGTTCGAAGGCGAGCCGCTGGCGCTCGCCCGTGCTCTGGGCATTGGGCGCCGTGGCGCTCATCGCGCTGATCGCGGAAGGGGCGATGTACGACTGGGCAGCCGTCTATATGCGCGACGTCGTGCGCTCGACGCCGGCCTTCGCCAGTGCCGGCTATGCGGCGTTCACGGGCGCGATGGCGGCCGGCCGCTTCGCCGGCGACGCCGTGCGTGCTCGCTTCGGCGCCGTGCAGCTCGTGTTCGTCAGTGCGTCGCTGGCGTGCGTCGGGATGATCGGGGCGCTCGTGCTGCCGTTCTCCGTCACTGCGCTGGTCGGCTTCGCCATGATGGGCCTCGGGCTCGCGAACATGATGCCGGTGATCTTCGCCGCCGCCATGCGCGTGAAAGGCATCCATGCCGCGGAAGGGCTCGCCCACGTGGCGAGCATCGCGTATGTCGGGCTGCTGTTCGGGCCCGTGCTGATCGGCGGCGTGGCGCAGGCGACGAATCTTTCGGTCGGATTGTCGGTCGTGGCGCTGTGCGCGGCGCTGGTCGCGTTCATCGGGCCGCGCGTGCTCAAACGGCTCGGCGTTTGAACCGGCCCGGCGCGGGCCAGCCTTAGCGCCCGCACTAGGCGCCCGGATCCAGCGCCAAGCCAAGAGCGCAAATAACGCGCGCCCATAAAAAAAGCGCGCACGCCGTAGCGTACGCGCTCTCGAATCCTTTCTTCGCGGCAGCCGCCCAGTAGGCGGCCCCCTCTCCGATCGGTCCGGCTTGCGCCGTTTTACATGTTCACTTCGCTCAGCAGCGTCTTCTTGCCGCCCTTGTAGTCGTACAGCGAGATCACGCCGTGCTTCAGGTCGCCGTGCTCGTCGAACTGAACGTTGCCGATCACGCCGTTGTAGTTCGTCGACGGCATGGCCGCGAGGATCTTCGCCGGATCGGTCGAGTTCGCGCGCTTCATCGCGTCGACGATGATGTACACGGCGTCATACGTGAACGGAGCGTAGATCTGGATCGGCACGCCGAAACGCTTCTGGTACTTGGCTTCGAACTCCGAACCCTTCGCACCCATCTTCTCGAGCGAGCGGCCGGCTTCCGAGCAAACTACGTTGTCCGTCGCGTCGCCTGCCAGCGTCGAGAGCTGGTCGGTACACACGCCGTCACCCGCGAGGATCTTCGCGCTGATGCCGAGCTGCTTCGCTTGCTTCGCGAACGGGCCGCCCGTGGCGTCCATGCCGCCGTACATGATCGCGTCAGGGTGTTCGCCCTTGATCTTCGTCAGAATCGCACGGAAGTCGACAGCCTTGTCGTTCGTCGCGTCATGCGACAGAACCGTCATGCCGAGGGACTTCGCCGTCTTTTCGAATTCGTTCGCCAAGCCTTGGCCGTAAGCCGTGGCGTCGTCGACGATCGCGACCTTCTTCAGCTTCAATTCCTTAGCTGCGTAGTTTGCGAGAGCCGGGCCTTGCTGCGCGTCCGTCGCCACGACGCGGAACGTCGTCTTGAAGCCTTGCAGCGTGTATTGCGGGTTCGTGGCCGACGGCGAGATCTGCACGATGCCTGCATCGCTGTAGATCTTCGATGCCGGGATCGTCGTACCGGAGTTCAAGTGGCCCACCACGGCGACGACCTTGTCGTCCACCAGCTTCTGGGCAACCTGCGTAGCCGTACGCGGGTCAGCCGCGTCGTCTTGCGCATCCAGTTGCAGCGTGACCTTTTGGCCACCGATCACGAGACCCTTCTTATTGATTTCCTCGACGGCAAGTCGCGCGCCGTTTTCGTTGTCCTTACCGAGGTGAGCGATTTGCCCCGTAAGCGGTGCGACGTGACCAATCTTGACGACTTCGTCCGCCACAGCGCCCGTTGCCATCGTCGCGAACAACATTGCAGCCGCGGTGATCGGCAACAGCTTTTGCATCTTGATATTCATGTAAGTCTCCGGTTTCGGTCCCAAAAACGACGTGATCGCCCGAATCCCCGCCTTCCTCTTGTCTGTGTCGAAGGGGCAATACCGTCGGATGCATCGTCATGCACTTGGTGGTGCACGTGAGCCGGCGAGTTCGTGACAGGCCGCGCCTTCGTGCTGCGCGCAAGTGTAGGACAACAAATTAAAGTTGTGGTTTTTTTTCAGAAAGTGGGAAGACTACTAATAGCGCCGGCCGCGAAAATAGCCTGAGGAAAACGCGACTACCGCCCGGAAACCCACTATGCATGCGGGTTTTCGAGCGGCAGGGGGTGGCGGCGGCGGCGCAACAGGATGGGTTTCAATTGCGAAGGCGGTAGGCTAAGGCATTGAGCGGATTCAAAAAAACACTAAACCGGACATACAAATTCCATTCAATGGCTCGGCAGTCGGCCCGCTTATACGATGTTCCGTAGAAGGTTTATTCGACTGTCACAAAGCCTGAAACGGCTTTCGATGCGGCCCGCCATTCGGCGTCGAGCGCGTCGATCAACTCGGCCGTGCCGCAGCCGGCCCGGCGGCCACGCAACAGCGGCGCGCCCTGCCCGGACCACAGCGAGAGGTAATCGCCGCGATCGGCGCGCGCGGCCGCTTGCCGCAACTCCTGCGTCAGCGCGTTTTGCACGGGATACGGCGCGATGCGCTCAGGCTCACCCTCGAGCCGGTTCATCAGCGTGTTGCGGATACCACGCGCGTAGCGGCCCGTGATCGCGCGCGTGACCGAAGTCGACGTGTCGCTGCTGGCCGCGAGCCGCTTGCGCCAATCCTGCGCGATCGAGCTTTCCATACACGGCAGGAATGCCGTGCCGAGTTGCGCGGCCTGAGCGCCCAGTGCGAGGGCCGCCGCGATTCCACGGCCGTCCATGATGCCGCCGGCCGCCAGCACTGGGATGCCGAGTGCGTCGACGAGCTGCGGCACGAGTGCCATCGTGCCGACGAGCGGGTTTTTCTCGGCATCGATGAAGGTGCCGCGGTGTCCGCCCGCCTCCGCCCCTTGCGCGCAGACGGCATCCGCGCCCGCATCGCGCCAGGCGATGCCCTCCGCCACGTGCGTGGCCGTGCCGATCACATACGCGCCCGCCGCCTTGAGCCGGGCGACGTCGGCCGCGCCGAGCACGCCGAACGTGAAGCTGACGACCGGCACTTTCAGTTCGATGATCCGGTCGAGCTGCGCGTGAAACGCCGGAGCATAGCGGTCGAGCGCGCGCCCCGGCGGCAAGCCGAGTTCAGCGCGCAGCGGATCGATCGCCTCGAGCGCGCGGCGCACCGTCGCGTCGTCGGGCGCGGCGGGGTCCTGCACGAACAGGTTGACGCCGAACGCACGCGACGTCCCCGCCCGAATCTCGGCGACTTGCTCCGTGAGCTTCTCGGGCGTCAACCCGCCCGCCCCGAGGGAGCCGAGCGCACCGGCGTTGCTCGCCGCGATCACGAGCCCCGTCGTCGTCGCCCCCAGCATCGGCGCCTGCACGAGCGGCAAACGCAAATCGAATCGTTCGGCGAACGGGGTGGGGTAGCGGCGCGTGGTTCCGGTGTTCATCTCGATTCTCCTGGCTCGATTCGGGCGTGCGCGAGGGTGCGTGGCGATGGGCTCACTCTACGCTGGGGCTACCAACGCGAAAAATGAATTATCGAGATCGTTTCGTTCGCGTTTGATGAACTAAGACTCAGCGAGCTAAGCGAGCGCAATGACCGGCCTGAACGGTCTAGGCCCATTCAAGCACCGCCAGATAGACGAAAAACGCACCGCGGCTGCACCGCCAGCGCGCGCCACGATTCGATGCCAAACTGGCAGCCCTTGTCCCCTGTGACTCATGAAATCGGAGGTGGTAAATGAGCCTGACGACTCGATGGATCGAAATCGACGCCGGCGGCGGCGAGCACTACGACGGCTACCTGGCCCTGCCGCGTGCCGGCAAGGGCCCGGGCGTCGTCATCGTGCAGGAAATCTTCGGCGTGAACGCGCACATTCGGTCGGTGGCCGAGCAATATGCGCTGGCAGGCTATGTGGCCTTCGCACCGGACATCTTCTGGCGCGGCGAGCGGCGCGTGGAACTCGGCTATGAAGGCGCTGACCGCGACAAGGCGCTCGCGCTGCTCAAGGGGCTAGACGTCGAGAAGACGGTGGCCGATCTCGGCGCAGCCGCGAAGACGCTGCGCGCGCAACCCGAAACGACGGGCAAGATCGGGGCGGTCGGATTTTGCTTCGGCGGACAGCTCGCTTACTTGATGGCGGCGCGCGGCACCGCCGATGCGGCCGTTGCCTACTATGGCGGCGGAATTCAGAACAAGCTCGACGAAGCGGACAAGATCCGCGCGCCGATCATGTTCCATTACGCGGAGCACGATTCGTCGATTCCGCAGACGGCCGTCAGCGAAGTGAAGAAGCGCTTCGCGGCCCACCCGAATGCGCTGTTCTTCGACTATCCGGGCGTCCAGCACGGTTTCAACTGCTCGGACCGTTCCGCCTACGATCAGCATGCCTCGGCGCTCGCGCACGGGCGCACGCTCGAGTTTCTGTCGTCGAATCTGTAAACGCGAAAACGAATCGGCCCGGCGGGTACGAGCCGGGCCGATTCTTTCGCTTTTCTCTTATCTCGAGACCCGCTCGGGTTTCGGTCAGGCCTTCTTCGAGTAGGCGCTGCACCAGCCGCCATTGGCCACTTGCTTGCCGCCGAACATCGGGCATGGGCCGAACGGGTCGGCCGCCTTGCCTTGGAAGAATTGGCAATTACCGCATTTCTGGCCGGCGGCGTACTTCGGATACTTGGCCTTGTCGACCTTGGTCGCATCCATCTTGTAGCCGAGCGCAACGGCGGTCGGATCGCTTTCCGTAACTTTCGGCGCGTCGGCCAGCGCTTCGCGCGAAGCCAGTGCAAGCGCGGAAACAGCGCCGATACTCGTGATCAAAAACGTGCGACGGGACGATTTCATGGGGGAATCTCCTTTGTATGTCCTACTACCGCTGCTCTACGGCAGCAGTGGGCAAGCATAGCAACGAAGTGGGCCGCGCGCAGCCACGCGGCCAAATGTCGCGGATAAGTCGTAGCACTGAATGAAGGCGCCCCACGGAATCGGCGCCGCATCGGTATGACGGGTACGACGAAAGCGTCGTTGCTCCGTCACGGCTCGGTCACTGCGTCGTCATTGCCCCGTCACGCGCGGCCCGTGATCTCGCAAACGCGTTGAGCGATCGCCAGCGAAGCGGTCAAGCCCGGCGATTCGATGCCGAACAAATTGACGAGCCCGCGCACGCCATGCGCGGCCGGCCCCTGGATGACGAAATCGGCCGCCGGCTCGCCGGGGCCCGACAGCTTCGGCCGGATTCCGGCGTAGGCGGGCTGCAGCGCCGCGTCGGGCAACTCGGGCCAATACTCGCGAATCGCCGAGTAGAACGCATCCGCGCGGCGCGGATCGACGTCGTAATTGATCGTATCGACCCACTCGACATCGGGACCGAAGCGCGTCTGGCCGCCGAGATCGATCGTCAAATGCACGCCGAGGCCGGCTTCGTTCGGCATCGGGTAGATGAGCCGCGAAAACGGCGCGCGGCCCGACACGCTGAAGTAGTTGCCGCGCGCGAGATAAAGCGGCGGGACGTGCCGTGCGTCGAGGCCGCGAATCTTGCGCGCCAGCGCGTTCGCATACAGTCCGGCGCTGTTGACCACGCAAGCGGCCGAAAGCGTGGTGGGCGACTGCCCGCCGACCTTGACGATGAAGCGTCCGGCTCTTGCCTCGATCCCTTCCACCGGCGAATGAAACGCGCAGACGGCGCCGCCGTGCTCGGCATCGCCTTGCAAGGCGAGCAGCAACTGGTGACTGTCGACGATACCGGTGTGCGGCGAGAACACCGCCGCCTCACAATGCAGCGCCGGTTCGAGTTCGCGTGCGTCGGCGCCCGACAGACGAATCAGGTCGAGCACGCCGTTTTCCTTGCCGCGCGCTTCGATGGCGGTGAGCTGCGGCAGCTGATTGCGCGCCGTCGCGACGAGCAGCTTGCCGCAACGCTGATGCGGCACGCCGCGCGCGGCGCAATATTCATAGAGCATTTCGCGGCCGCGCACGCACAGCGTCGCCTTCAGCGAGCCGCGCGGATAGTACAAGCCGGCATGTATGACCTCGCTGTTACGCGAACTCGTGCCGGTGCCGATCGCCTCGCTTGCCTCGAGCACGATCACTTCGCGGCCGCGCTCGGCGAGCGAGCGCGCGATCGCCAGACCGACCGCGCCCGCGCCGATCACCACACATTCGATCTCATCCATGTTTTGTCGTCGCGGCCCGCTTGGCCGCGCTTCTCCGTCCGCTTGCAACTTCGGTGGGACCTCTTCGCGAGCGCGCTGCATGCGCCTGGAACGTCCTTTACGTCCTTTTTCGCATCGGCGCGGCGCGTGGCGGCGGCGATGCGTAAGCCCATTGTACGACGCGATCCGCCACGGCCCCCCCGAGGCGCGAGCGAAACACCGTCCTTAAGGCCGAAAGGAACGGGTTTCACGGGCGTTAAGGGGGTGTTAAAAGCCGATCGGCCGTCGGCGCGCGCCGCGTTCGGGGCGAATGTCGCCGGCGCGCACGGCATCGCGGCCGTCGATGCGGGCCTCGCCGAACGCATGCAGGATCGCGCGGCGCATGTCGCGCGGAGAGGCCCGCGAAAGCGCTTCCAGCGCATCGTCTCCGAGCCGCTCGGGAAAGCGCCGGCCCCACGTGTGCGCCGTGCGCACTTCGTCGTAGATCGTCTGCGCGATGCGGCGCGCGCCGTCGCGGTCGGGCGGTGCTATCTCGTAAATGCTCATGCGGCTCAGGATCGGCGCGGGAATCGATCGTTCGTCGTTGGCCGTCGCGATCCAGATGACCTGGCCGGCATTGATCGGGACTTCGGCGAATTCGTCGATGAACGTCTGCGCGGTCTCATATTCGAGCAGGGCATAGAGCGCGCCGAGCGGATCGTATTGCGCATCGCCGCCCGCTTTGTCGATTTCGTCGACGACCATCACCGGATTCGCATAGCTGCCGTTCACGAGCGTCTCGAAAACCTTGCCGGGCTTAGCGTTCTTCCACTGCGAAGACGCGCCGGAAAGAATCCAGCCGGCCGTCAGCGAACTCATCGCGACATATTGATGCGTGGTGCCGAGCAGGCGCGCGAGCGCTTTGGCAAAGTGGGTCTTGCCGATGCCCGGATCGCCGAGCAAAAGGATCGGCATCAGCTCGAGCCGGTCTTCCGTTTCGACGCAGAGGGCGACTTGCCGGCGGACGTCTTCGAGCGGATCGGCGAAGTTCGGCAGCGCGTCGATGAGCGCGTCGATCGCCGGCATGCGGTTCGGCTTCACGCAGAACCGCAGGTTGCCGACCTTCAGCATTTTTTCGTAGGTCGTGCGCAGCGCCTCGTTCGCTCCCTCGCCGAGTTCGTTCAGCGCCGTCTCGACCCGCTCGAGGTCGTACACCTTGCTGAGCGACGCCACTGCGATTTCCTGTTTCACCACGGCTGTCGTCATCGCTCCACCTCTCATGCCGTTGCCAAGCGCATGCATCGCTGAGCGCCCCCGTCCATCCTTGGTCTTGCCATGCGTCCGGCCACGGGGCGGCGCATCGTTCGCTACTTTGCGTTTTCAGTGTAATCAAGCAAGTTCCATGCGAAAAGCCAGCAGCGCCGCGCGCGTGCTGCTAATAACACACCACCCCCGCTTCTGCGCCGGCCGCGGCGTTAGGCGTAAGATGGACGCTTGTTGTCTCGCGCGGCGGTATTCGTCTGCGTGAAGGAGAAGGGTTCGATGAGGCGTGTTACCCGCTCCGCCGCCGGATTCGGCGGCGCCGTCGCCGGCGTGATCGGCGCTTTTGCCGTGCTCGCGCTGGCCAGCGCGCTGGCCGCGAACAACGCGGTCGCCGCAGGCGATGCAAGCGCAAGCGCTCCGGCGCCCAACGCCCCCCAAGCCTCCCCTCCCGACGACGCCCCCACGGCCGTGGCGTGGCAGCTCGACGTCGTGCGCGACGGGAAAACGATCGACACGTTCGAAGCCACGACGATGGTCGGTCAAGCGTTCAGCGCCACCCACCATCACCAGACCACCCACCGCGTCGGCTGCAAGGACAACCCCGCGGGCGGCATCGATCTTGCGCGTACGGTATCGGTCTCGCCGGTCGCGGCCGATGTCGGCGGCGTCACGCTCGCCATCGATGCCGACGAGACGATCGAGGACGACGCGGCCCCGACCACGCCCGAAGGCTGCTCGCTGCCGCCGCAGCCCCGGCGCTTGAATGCGAGCCATCCGGGCCTGTTCGTGCCCATCGGAGAAGCGGCCGACTGGACGCTGATCGACAAGAATCCGACGCTCGTCTATCGCGTGCACGCAAGCGTTACGGCGCATTGATCGATTCGTCGACAAACCGAATGACTCATCGGCCCATCGATCCATCGACCCATCCACTCTTTAACGGCTGAAACGGAAGCGGAAGCGACGCGGCATGCGAAACCCCGAAGAACTCACCCAACCGCCTGCAGTCAGCCCGCAGAAAAAGGAATTCGTCGCGGTCAGCTGGAACCTGCACAAGGGCCGCACGCCGCTCGGCTTCACCGCGTGGAAGGCGATGCAGCGCTGGGTCGAATCGACGCATGCCGACGTCTACTTTCTGCAGGAGGCGATGGCGCGGCGCATGCCCGGGCCGGTGCTGGCCACGAGCTTCGGCGCGCCCGTGCACGAGCCGCTTGCGGACGTCTGGGAATGCCAGGCCACCGAGATCGCGCATGCGCTCGATCTCGACATCGCGCTCGGGCCGAACGTCTTCAAGCCTTCGTGGCGCCACGGCAACGCGATTCTCTCGCCGCATCCGCTCGATCTCGGCGGGCGTTGGGATATTTCGGCGCACCGGTTCGAGCGGCGCGGGCTGCTCGTCGCGCGCGCGGCATTCGCGGGGCACTCCGTGACGCTGCTGTGCGCGCATCTCGCGCTCACGCGCGCGGCCCGCGTGCGGCAAATGAATTGGATCGCGCATTGGATTGCCCGCGAGGCGCCGGAGGGCCCGCTCGTGCTCGCAGGCGACTTCAACGACTGGCGCAACGATTCGGTCGGGATTTTCGGCGAGTATGGGCTCGTCGAAGTGGCGACGCTGCTCGGGCAGCCGGTGCGCACGTTCCCCGCGTTTTCGCCGGCGCTCGCGCTCGACAAGATGTTCGTGCGCGGCATGCGGCCGGTCGCCTGCGTGCAGCCCACGCAGGAAACGGCGTGGCTCTCCGACCACCTTCCTTACATCGCGCGTCTCGAGTTGACAGACTGAACGGGACCGATCGGCCTGGTTGGGTTAGATTAGACGGACTTTTGCTTTCGTTCGGCTTCGTCGGTGACAAACCCGAGCCCGATAGCAGCCGAAACACCGTTGTCTTCGTCTTTCGAACCCGAGCACCCACCGCGATGCATTACCTGCCGATTCTTCTTCAAATTGCCGTCATCTATCTGATCGCGGCGGCCAGCCCGGGGCCGAACTTCTTCATGATCACGCAGCTTTCGCTAGCCGGCAGGCGCAGCCTCGGCGCGGCTTCCGCGCTCGGCGTCTGCACGGCGTCGATGCTCTGGGTCACGCTCGCCATGCTCGGCATGGCGGCCGTGCTGCAAAAGCTCGAATGGCTCTACGCGGGCATACGCATTGCCGGCGCGGTCTATCTCGTCTACTTCGGCCTGAAGCTGCTGCGCTCGAGCACGCGCCGCGACTCGGCACCGCAAGCCCCCGCGGCCGCCGTAGAGCCGATCGCGCACGACGCGGCCGCCTGGCGGCGCGCCTATCGGTCGGGCTTCATCACCTGCGCGACGAACCCGAAATCGCTGGCGTTCTGGACGAGCGTGTTCGCGACGATGTTCCCCGCGCATGCGCCGCTTTGGTTCTACGGCGCCGTGTTCGCGACGGTCGGTTCGCTGTCGGCGGGGTGGTACACCAGCATGGCGTTCATGTTCGCCGCCGAGCGCACTCAGCGCGGCTACCGCAAGCTGCGCCGGCCGATCGACGCGTTTTGCGGCGCGGCGCTCGTCGGGCTCGGCGCGAAACTCGTCGCCGAACGGTAGAACGCGGCGGAACGGCAGGCGCGGCACCGCTTCAAATACGCGGCGAGGGGGCGTCCCGAGCGCTTCGCCGGAAGCCGCCGCACCGGCCCAGATCAATGCCCGTTCGAAGCTCGATTGCAGCTTATGCGCGTCGTAAAGACCCCACGGAAGGCGGTGATGTTCCAAGCGCGCTAAAATAGCGGGTTTGCAGCGTCGTGAGATGCTGCCCTGCGACAGCCCTTCGCCCCAGCCCCGCCGGCCGGAGCGTTCGTGTGCCGAGCGCTTTGGTGCCCATCCCTTCGCACTTTCTAGTTAGTAGCCATGAGCAATCTGAACCCGCAAACCGTCCTCTCCGTCCATCACTGGACCGACACCCTGTTCAGCTTCACCTGCACCCGCGATGCGTCGTTTCGCTTCGAAAACGGGCAATTCACGATGGTCGGACTCGAAGTCGACGGCAAGCCGCTCATCCGCGCCTACAGCATGGCCAGCGCGAACTACGAGGAAAACCTCGAATTCCTGAGCATCAAGGTGCAAGACGGCCCGCTCACGTCGCGCCTGCAGCACTTGAAGGTCGGCGACCAAGTTCTCATCGGCAAGAAGCCGACGGGCACGCTCATGGCCGACAACCTCCTGCCGGGCAAGACGCTCTGGCTGCTTTCGACGGGCACGGGCCTCGCGCCGTTCATGTCGATCATCAAGGATCCGACCGTCTACGACCGCTATGAGAAGGTCGTGCTGACGCATACGTGCCGCTTCGTCGACGAACTGGCCTACAAGGATTACATCACCGAGCACTTGCCGGCTCACGAGGATATCGGCGAAATCGTCCGCGAGAAGCTCGTCTACTATCCGACCGTCACGCGCGAGACGTTCCACAATCGCGGCCGGATCACCGAACTCATCGACACGCAGAAGCTGTTCGAAGACTTGAACGTGCCCCCGTTCTCGCTCGAGAACGACCGCGTCATGCTCTGCGGCAGCCCGCACATGCTGCGCGACACGCGTGAGCTGCTCGACGGGCTCGGCTTCAAGGAAGGCAGCAACAACGAGCCGGGCCACTACGTCGTGGAAAAAGCGTTCGTCGGCTAAAGCCCTGGCCGGATCGAACGAGAAAAACCGAAGCCCTCGCGCTTCGGTTTTTTTTTGCCCCGACTTTTGCCGCACCGATGCGGCACCGATGCGGCACCGATGCGGCATATCGCCACAGCGGACCTGCTTTATCCGCCACCTACCGGGTACACTTCCAAGTTACATTTACCGACGCGCTTCCACCCTTTCCTCGTAGGAATTTTTCCTACATTCTTAGGAAATTCGAGCTGTCAATCAGGGCTTGTCAAGGCGTTTTAATGCTTGCCATGGCAGCATTTCGGCCAATTTTGAGATATTATCCGCCCCGAAGAAGGGTCGAATGGAAACGATTTGATCTGTAGGACTTGTTGTTACCAGATGTAAATAGCGTTACGCAGAGGCGTCAGCTTTTCCGGCGTCGAGACGTAAAAATTCGAGATAGTGGTCTTCCCGATGAGTGAACGTCTGGCTAATTCCGCTCGGCAACAAGAGAACTTGGATTTCTCAACGGTCGTCCCACTGGTTGCGGGCGCGATTCCCGCTGCCGACCGCCCGCGCCGCCGCGGCGGCGTGCGTTTTCCCGGCTCCCCCGCGGCGCCGGCAGGGTTCTCGGAGGAGCATAAGGGCGAGCGGCAGTTGCGCGAGCACGCCGCCGAATTGGACGAAGCACGCGAGGAAATCAAGCGGCACGTCGCCCGCGAACTGCATGACGGCCTCGGCGCCGAGTTGACGGCGACACGGTTCGCGCTCGCCAACGTCGAGCATGCGCTGAGCGCGGGCGGCGACGTGGCGGCTGCCGCGACGGCCGCGCTCGCGCTGGCCCAGCAGTCGCTCGAGGCGGCTTGCGAAGCGGGACGCCGCCTGATTCAGGATCTGCATGAGCCCAATGTCGAAGGCGGCATCGTCTCCGCGCTCGCCGAGTGGACGCGTGCGTTCTCCGAGCGCACGGGCCTGGCCACGAGCTTCGTCTGCGCGGCCGACGTGCGCCTCACACAGCTGCCGCCCGAAGCGGCGCTCGCCGTGATGCGCGTGGCCCAGGAAGCGCTGAACAATGTGGCCAAGCATGCCGACGCCTCCCGCGCCGACATCCGCATCCAAACCGACGCGAAGCGCCTGATGCTCGTCATCGAGGACGACGGCCGCGGTATGCCGCCCCGTGCGCGGCACGCCGGCGCGCCGGAGTCGATCAATGCGCGCGGCTTCGGTCTGCCCGGCATGCGCGCCCGCTGCGAAGGGTTCGGCGGCGCCGTGCGCATCGCCTCGCGGCTGCGCGACGACGCCTCCGGCCCGTACGGAGCCTGGCCGGCCGACACCACCGCGCCGGCCGGCCGCTCGGGCACGACCGTGCGCGCGCACTTCCTCTGGGCCGCGATGGCGCACGAGCGCGGCGCCACGGCCGGGCTTCGGTCGGCCTCCACTCGCGTCACGCGCGCGAGGTAAGGCAATGACGCTCAGAATCCTGCTCGTCGACGACCACGCCATCGTGCGCCAAGGCGTTCGCCAGCTATTGCTGAACCATGGCGTCGCGCGGGATGTCGTCGAAGCCGATACCGGCGCCCAGGCGCTCGCCAGCCTCGACGGCGAGCCGTTCGACATCGTCTTGCTCGACATCTCGCTGCCGGACATGAACGGCGTCGAAGTGCTCAAGCGCGTGAAGCGCCGCGCCCCGCGCGCGCCCGTCATGATGTTCTCGATGTACCGGGAGGATCAGTACGCCGTGCGCTCGCTCAAGGCCGGCGCGGCCGGCTATCTGTCGAAGACGGTGACGGCGTCGCAGATGATCGACGCGATCCGCCAGGTCGCGGCGGGCCGCAAATACGTGAGCCCCGCGCTGGCGGAAGCGCTCGCCGACTACGTCTCGTTCGACAGCGATCAACTGCCGCACGAGAAGCTCTCCGACCGCGAGTACCAGACGCTATGCATGCTCGCCTCGGGCAAGCGGCTCACCGACATCGCCCACGCACTCTCGCTTTCGGTCAAGACGGTCAGCGTCTACCGCGCCCGGCTGCTGGAAAAGATGAAGCTGCGCAACAACGCCGAGCTGACCTTCTACGTGATGAGCAACCGGCTCGTCGACCTCAACCCGGCGATGACGGGCTGAAAACGGGCATCGCCCGGTTGTCTTTGAAACCGCTCGGGCCACGCTAAGACTTTTCCGACTTACTCGGTTGCAACCCATTTTTGCCGACGGGTTGAGCTAGAATCCAGGGTTTTTCCGTATTGAGTTGCACCCGCCGGTGCAACCATTAAGAGACCCTCGTTCCATGTCCCTTTTCCGCAAGAAAGACGTCGAGCAGATGATCGCCGGCGCAGAACGCTCGAGCCTGAAGAAAGCGCTCGGCGCGCTCGATCTCACCTTCCTCGGTATCGGCGCGATCATCGGCACCGGCATTTTCGTGCTGACGGGCACGGGCGCCGTCCAAGCCGGCCCCGCGCTGATGGTCGCCTTCTTGATCGCCGCGTTCGCTTGCGCGCTGTCCGGTCTCGCGTACGCGGAATTCGCCTCGACGATTCCCGTCGCCGGCTCCATCTACACCTACTCGTACGCCACGCTCGGCGAAATCGTGGCCTGGATCATCGGCTGGGATCTGATGCTCGAGTACGGATTGGCCACCTCGGCCGTCTCGGTCGGCTGGTCCGGCTATCTGCAATCGCTCATCGCGGGCTTCGGCCTGAAGCTGCCGGTGGCGCTGTCGGCCGCGCCGGGGGCCGTGCCCGGCGCGACGACACTGTTCAACCTGCCCGCGTTCCTCGTCATGATGGCCATCACGACGCTGCTGTCCGTCGGCGTGCGCGAATCGACGCGGATCAACAACCTCATGGTCGCGATCAAGGTGACGGTCGTGCTTGCCGTTATCGCGGTCGGCGCGTTCCACGTGCAGCCGGCGAACTGGCATCCGTTCATGCCGAACGGCTGGCACGGCGTGTTCGGCGCGGCGGCCGTCATGTTCTTCGCGTTCATCGGCTTCGATTCCGTGTCGTCCGCGGCCGAGGAAGTCAAAAATCCGAAGCGCGATCTGCCGATCGGCATCATTGCTTCGCTCGCCGTCTGCGCCGTGCTCTACGTGGCGGTGGCCGCCGTCGTCACGGGCATCGTCCCGTCGCCGCGCTTCGCCGGTGTCTCGCATCCGGTCTCGTACGCGCTGCAAGTGGCGGGGCAGAACTGGGTGGCCGGCTTCATCGATCTGGGCGCCGTGCTCGGCATGCTCACCGTCATTCTCGTGATGAGCTACGGCCAAACGCGGATCATCTTCGCGATGTCGCGCGACGGCCTGCTGCCGAAAGCCCTCTCGCGCGTGCATCCGCGCTTCGCCACGCCGTTCCTGACGACCTGGCTCGTCGGCCTGTTCTTCGGGCTCATCGGCGCGCTCGTGCCACTGAACGTGCTGGCCGAACTGATCAACATCGGCACGCTGGCCGCGTTTTCGATGGTCTCGATCGCCGTGCTCATCTTGCGCCGCACGCACCCGCACCTGCCGCGCTCGTTCCGCTGCCCCGGCGTGCCGGTCCTGCCGCTGCTCGCCGTCGCCGCCTGCGTGTTTCTGATGGTCAACCTGCAATGGATCACGTGGGTCGCCTTCCTCGTCTGGCTGGCGATCGGTCTGACCGTCTACTTCGGCTATTCGCGCAGGAATTCCCTGCTGGCTCGCGGCGAGGAGTACAGCGCGGCAAGCCACAGCAAGCAGCAGTGAAGGGCAGTCAGTTCAGTAAGTGCGGCAAGTAAGCGGCAGTAAGCACTCGCTACTGCACATCGCGGAGCCTGGGCATTCGAATGTCCGCGGCGCCTGCTTTCGACGGCATCGCCGGCTTTCGCCACGATGCCGTTTTTCGTTGCACACGGTTTGCTCCCCGTTCCCGCGCGTGCACTCGGGTGAACTCGCTCGCGCTGCGCGGTCCATAATGATTAAGCCTTGATGACAACGTCCGACGTTCGAACTGACGGGCGCCGGCCTTTCTCTCTCGAAGGAGGAGCAACGCAATGGAATTGACGGAAAGCTATACGCTGCCTGTGCCGCCGCAACGGACATGGGAAGCACTGACCGATGCCGCTATCCTGCGCGCGTCGATTCCCGGCTGCGAAGACATCCAGGCCGACGGGGAAAACGGCTTCGCGGTGGCCGTGAATCCAGGCGCTGACGGGGTCGGTTCCCGGTTCAGAGGGCGCGTACGGCTGACGGAAGCGGATACCCCCGGCGCGCGCACGTTGCTGTTCCAACTCGATCCACCGGCGTCCGGCGCGGTCAACGGCAACGGGCCCCATGGCGCACGGCTGCGGCTCGAAGCCGATGGCGATGCATCGAGCACCCTGCTCTACACGGCTTACGCGCAGACGTTGCATGCCGATGGGACAAGCCCGGCCGATGATGTCGTACGCAAGGTTGCCGATGAATTCTTCAAGCGCTTCGCCGCGCATTTGAGCGCCTACGACAAGCCGCTGCCGAGCGACGCGCCGCAGGCGGCCGGGCCGTCGGGCCAACACGCGGCCGTGCTCGAATCGGCGCCGGCGGGCAAGGGAGGGAAATCGTGGAAAGCATGGACCTCGAGGTCCTGAATTCCAGCGCACGCTGGCTCGCCGACGGCAGGCAGGTGCTGCTCGCCACCGTCGTGCGGACTTGGGGCTCGTCGCCGCGGCCCGAGGGCGCAATGCTCGCGATTCGCGGGGACGGCCTCGTCGTCGGTTCGGTATCCGGGGGATGTATCGAGGACGACTTGATCGAGCGCCTGCGGCGCGGAGACATCGACCTCGCGCGGCCGAGCGTCGCCCACTACGGCGTCGAGGCCGAGGAGGCGCACCGGTTCGGGCTGCCCTGCGGGGGCACGCTCGAACTCGTGCTCGAGCCGCTGACGAAAGAAAGCGGTATCGATACGCTGTGCACCGCGCTCGAAAACGGCGCCTTGGTGGCGCGCACGCTCGAGATGACGACCGGCGGCACCCGCCTCGCGCCGGCCGCGGCCAACGACGGCATCCGGTTCGACGGCGAGCGGCTCGTGACCGTTCACGGGCCGCGCTACCGGATGCTCGTCATCGGCGCCGGGCAGTTGTCGAGCTACTTGGCGTCGATGGCGGTGGGGCTCGACTATCGCGTGACCGTCTGCGATCCGCGCGAGGAGTACACCAACGAGTGGCGTGTCCCGGGCACCGAGATCGTTCGCACGATGCCCGACGACGCCGTGCTGGAGATGAAGCTCGACCGGCGCTCGGCCGTGATCGCGCTCACACATGATCCGAAGCTCGACGATCTCGCGCTGATGGAGGCGCTCAAGACGAGCGCGTTCTATGTCGGCGCGCTCGGTTCGCGGCGCAACAACGCCGCGCGGCGCGACCGGCTGCGCGAGTTCGATCTGAGCGAAGCAGAGCTTGCGCGGCTGCATGGGCCCGTCGGCATTTACATCGGCAGCCGCACCCCGCCTGAAATCGCGATTTCGATCCTCGCCGAGGTGACGGCCGCGAAAAACGGCGTGTCGCTACCGACCATGCTGCGAGTCGAAGGGGCCAAGGCTGCGCGCGAGCAAGCCGCGTGCGGGTGTGAGGTTTTGGGGGCAGCGGCCGGGCTCGAGGCCCGCTAACGCGGCAGCAGCGGGACGTCCAAGACGGCCGGCATCACGACGTCGGCCACGGCGGTGTCCGGCGAGGCTGCGTTGGAACCCGCCGCTGCAGCATCCACCTCTTCATCCGCCACCCCGCTTTCTAGGCGATAGAGCCAAGCGAGCAACTCCGCCACCGCCTGATAAAGCTCGGGGGGAATCCGCGAATCGAGGTCGACCTGCATCAGCAGCGACACCATTTCGGGCGCCCGATGGACGTAGAGTCCGGCTTCCTGCGCACGCTGGATGATCATCTCGGCCACGAGCCCGTAGCCCTTCGCCACGACGCGCGGGGATTTGTCGCCGCTCTTCTCGTCGTAAGCCAGCGCCGCCGCACTCTTGCGCCGTTCGCGCCGGCTCATGATCCGCTCCATTCGAAGGGATCGTCGAACAAGCGGTCGATCGGCGAAGGCACGGGGCCGCGCTTGGATTGTGCCTCCGCATCGAAGGCTTGCGCGCCGAATCCGCGGGCCGGATCCAGCGGGCCGTCCCGGACTTCGACATCCGACACGTCTTGCGACTGCGCATCGCGCGCCTCGCTCTCTGCTTGCGCCTGCGCCTGGGCGGCAGCCGCCGCGCGCGCATAGGCCGAGGTCGCGGCCGAAGCGGCCGCGCCCGCCGCGGCAGGCGCCGTGCCGCCGATCTCGCGGATCTGCAGCCCGGCCAGCTCGATCCCCGCGGCCTCCAGCCGGCGTCCGAATGCCGCGCCGCCCGCGTTCAGCCGCGCGGCGCCGCCGGGGCTCGCCTGCATGCGCACCACGAGCTGCGTGCCGTTGAGCACGAGTTCGGCGTCGACGGTGCCGAGCGTCGGCAACGCCAGCGTCACCCGCGTGCGCCAGCCCTGCTGCCCATCGTCCTCGGCGTCTCCCGAACGGCCGCGCCGCTCGCGCTCCGGCTCGATCGTCCAATCGAGCTTGGCGCCCGGCCATACCTCGCCCGTCCAGCGGAACTGCTGCGTGGCCAGCACGTCGAGTTGCTGGCGCACGAGCGGGATCGTCGCGGGATGAATCGAGGCGGCGATCGACGCGCGCACGTCGGGTGAAAGGCCCGCCGTATGGCCCGCATTCGATCCGCCGAAGGCCGCATCTTCGAGCAGCGTGGTCTGTGCGCCGCGCCAGGCCGCGCCGTCGGTGGCCGCACCCGGGTAGGAAGCCGTGCCGGCGTGCATTCCCGCGCCGAACGTCGGCATCGACAGTTGCGGCGGCAGTTCATGCGGCAGCCAGCCGCCGCCCGCGGGAACCGACGCGCTGGACGCCTGCCAGCCGGGCATTCCGGCCATATCGGCACCCGCGCCCGGATTGCTCCAATCGAGGGGCAGCTGCAGCGACTCGGCCGCCAGCCGCGTTTGCGGCTCGCTCGCGATCGCTTCGGCGGGATAAGTGCCGCCGAGCCACTGCGCGAGATGCGATTCGTAAAACAATCCCGATTCGTTGACGGTCTGCTCGAGCGCCTCGGCCAGCGCTGCGACCGGCATTGCCGTGGCCGCCGCGCCGACGGCAGCGGCACTCGTCGTCGAGCCGGCTTGCGCCGAGTCCGCTTGCGCAGCCGAATCGGCCGAAGCCGAAGCCGAAGCCGAAGCCGCAGCGGCGGCCGAACCCGCGGCGGAAGCGGCGGCGCCGCCCGCACCGGCCGCGAACAGCCCACCCGCGGCTGCCGGCGTATCGATCGCGGGCGGCGCGGGCCAGATCGGCGCCTCGCCGATGACGGCGGGCGTCGCCTCGCCGCCGAAGCGCGAAATCGCGTCGAGCGTCAGGGCAACTTCGGAAAGAATGGCTTGGGCGGACGCCGGAGGCGGCGTATCGAGCAGCGCGGCCGCGGCATCGGCCGGCGCCGGCGTGTCGACGGTCAGCCCCGTCGCGCCCGATTGCGCCGGGCTCGTGCGCGAGCCCGCGCCGACGCTCTCGAGCACACTGTCGATGCGGCTGACCAGCATCGAGGCGAGGGCAGAGTCGATTCCTGTCATGCCGCGTCCTTGCGCCGTCGTTGGGACCTACACTTACTTGCGCCGCAGGCCGGGAAAATGGGTTGGGCTGAATGCGCCGCGCGCGTCAGCGCGCGCCGAACAGTTCCTTGAGCACGTGCGCGGGGCGCCGTGCCGAAAAAAACGCGGACAAGCGCGCCACGCTCGGATTGACCAGGTCGCGAATCGCGGCATCGTCGGCCAGGATCTGGCGAATCAGGTCATACTTGCGCAGCCGGTCCTGCTCGTTCAGCGACACGCTCGAATCGACTTCGCGTAAGGTGTCGACGAGCGAGCGGTACTCTTCCTGCAGCTCCATCAATTCGTTCCAGAGCGCATCTCGAGCCGCCGACAGCATCCGCGACGAAACGACGGCAATCGCTTCGTAGCGTTCAAAATAGTCTGTTTTCGAATTCATCGCTGCGCGTCCACCTGCCCCTGCTGCGCCATGATGCGCGCCGCTTCCACGCCAATACCGATCCATGCTTCCTCGAGCGTCGCGAGCAGACGGTCCACTTCGACCAGCATCTCGTCGCTTTGCGAAACGTTCGCCTCGATCAGACGGCGTGTCATGTAACTGTAAAGTGCATCGAGCCGAGCAGCGATATCGCCGCCGACTTCCTTGTTCAGCGATGCCTGCAAGCCGCTGCCGATGATCCCGAGGGCCTTGGTGATCGCCTCGCCGCGCGGGCCGATGTTGCCTTGCTGCAAATGCATGCGCGCCTGCGCGATGGCCTTGCGCGCGCCCTGATACAGCATGAGGATCAGTCGATGCGGATTTGCGCCCATCACCCCTGTCTCGACGCCGACGCGTGCATACGCACTCGCTCCAGCGTGTCCTTGGGAAAACATCGGCGCTTCTCCTTGTGATCGTGAATCTGGGTGAGTCCAACCGGCGCGGCGGCTTCTGATCAAGGCGCGGTCTACACGCCCCACCCGCCGCTGCCGAGCGCGCTTCCAATCTTCCAATCAAAGCGCGCAAGCTATAACGCGGTTATCGGATCGCCCCGGGGAAAGCTTTAGCCGTCCGAGCGACCCGGCCGCACAGGCCGGCCGGCCTGCCTGCCTCAAATCGACATCTGCATGATGTCGTTGTAGGCGGCCACCAGCTTGTTACGAACTTGTAAGCCGAACTGCAGGCCGAGATTGGCCTTCTGCATGTCCACCATCACGTCGCTGAGCGACACGTTCGGCGAACCCATCTCGAACGCCTGCGATTCGCCGACCGCCTTGTTCTGATCGTCGCTGATCTTGTCGATCGAGCTTTTCAGGGCGGTGGCGAAGCTGCCGGCCGTCGCCGCGCCCGACTGCTCGCCGAGCGAGGCGGCCTTCGACTCGCCGGCCGCTTCGGCCGCCATGGACTGCATCTGCTGCAGGGCCGAGGTGAGCGGATTGACTGGGACGGTCATCGGTTTCTCCAAAAAAAGGGGCGAGAGGCTGAGCGCCAATCCGGACACGCGGCGCACTGACCCATCACGGAGAGTGAGCATAGCAGCGGCCCTCTTCGCAAACCCGTGAAACTAGGGGGAAAACCCGGTTCTATTCGACTGATTCAGTTGCGTACCGGTATGGATAATCCCCATCGTGAAAGTGTCCCCCGCCGGTCTCGATATGTGGGCTTAGCCCCTCGGACCCGCCGCCCGGACACCCCCGCATTCCGGAGAACCCCGACGCATGGATTCGCAGGCTAACTCTTTGATCAACCCCGACGCCCGCATGGGCCTCGCCAGCGCGCAGCCCGGTGCCGCCGCGGCCGGCTCGTTGCAAGGCGGGGGCGTAGGCGCGGCGGGCGGTGCAGCCGATTTCGGCGGCTTCGCCGGCCGGCTGTCCTCCCTCTCGCAAATGCGAGGCAATCCGCGCGCGCCGCTCATCGTCGCCATGGCCGTGCTGATCGCCGTCGTCACCGCGCTCGTGCTCTGGAGCCGCACGCCGGACTATCGCGTCCTGTACAGCAGCCTGTCGGATCAGGACGGCGGCGCCATCATTGCTGCGCTGCAGCAGGCGAACGTCCCCTACAAGTTCTCGGAAGGCGGCTCCGCCATTCTCGTGCCGTCGGACCAAGTCAACGAAGTGCGCCTGAAGCTCGCCTCGCAGGGGCTGCCCAAGAGCGGCTCGGTCGGCATGGAACTGATGGACAACGAGAAATTCGGCATCAGCCAATTCGCCGAGCAGGTGAACTATCAGCGTGCGCTCGAAGGCGAACTCGAACGCACGATCGAGTCGATCTCGGTCGTGCGCCAAGCCCGCGTGCATCTGGCCATTCCGAAGCCTTCCGTATTCGTGCGCGATCGCGAAGCGCCGACGGCATCGGTGCTCGTCAATCTGTATCCGGGCCGGATGCTCGACGAGGGCCAAGTTTCGGCCATCACGCACATGGTGGCCTCGAGCGTCACCGACCTGCCCGTCAAGAACGTCACGATCGTCGACCAGGACGGCACGCTGCTCACGCAGCCCTCCTCGGGCACCGGCCTCGACGCCTCGCAGCTCAAGTACGTGCAGCAAGTCGAGCACAACACGCAGCAGCGGATCGACGCGATCCTGGCCCCGCTGTTCGGCGCCGGCAACGCGCACTCGCAGGTCAGCGCCGACATCGACTTCTCGCAATTGGAACAAACGGCCGAAACTTACGGCCCGAACGGCAGCCAGCAGCAGGCGTCGATCCGCAGCCAGCAAACGAGCGAGTCGAGCGATATGTCGCAAAGCGGCGCGGGCGGCGTGCCCGGCGCGCTGTCGAACACGCCGCCGCAGCCGGCCTCGGCGCCGATCGTCGCCGCCAGCGGCGCGGCCGCCACGGGCCCGGCGGGGACGCCGATCAGCGAGCGCAAGGACGCCACGACGAACTACGAGCTCGACAAGCGCGTGAGCCACATGGAGCAGGCCAAGGGCGGCGTGAAGCGCCTGTCGGCGGCGGTCGTCATCAACTACCAGCGCGTCGTCGACGCCAAGGGCCACGCGACGATGCAGCCGCTCACGCCCGAAAAGCTCGCGCAGATCACGCAGCTCGTGAAGGACGCGATGGGCTACGACGCCAAGCGCGGCGACACGGTCAACATCGTCAACGCGACGTTCACGACCGAAGCCGACCCGCTCGTGAACCTGCCGTGGTGGAAGCAGCCCGAGATCATCTCGCTCGCGATCCAGGCGGCGAAGTGGCTCGGCATCGGCCTCGTCGCGCTGATCCTCTATCTGACGATGGTCAAGCCCGCGATGAAGCGCGCGTTCCCGCCGCCGGTCGAAGGCCACGCGGCCGACGGCTCGGGCATGGGCGGCATGCTGGACGGCCCCGGCGAGCCCGTGCTGCTCGATGGCGGCTCGCCGTCGCCGGTCACGACCGCGATGGAGCTCGACAACGACATGGAGCAAAACCTGCTTGCGTTCGAGAGCGAGAAGCACAAGTTCGAACGGAACCTCGATTACGCGCGGACCATCGCGCGCAAGGATCCGAAGATCGTAGCGACGGTTGTCAAGAATTGGGTGTCCGATGAGCGCTGAAGGGGTCACGAAGAGCGCGCTTCTGCTGATGTCGATCGGCGAGGAAGAAGCCGCTGAAGTATTCAAGTTTCTCGCGCCGCGCGAGGTGCAGAAGATCGGCGCCGCCATGGCCGCGCTCAAGAACGTGACGCGCGAGGAAGTCGAGAACGTCCTGCAGGACTTCGTCAAGGAAGCCGAGCAGCATACGGCGATGTCGCTCGATTCGAACGACTACATCCGTTCGGTGCTGACGAAGGCGCTCGGCGAAGACAAGGCCGGCGTGCTGATCGACCGGATTCTGCAAGGCAGCGACACGAGCGGCATCGAAGGGCTCAAGTGGATGGACTCGCCCGCCGTGGCCGAGCTCATCAAGAACGAGCACCCGCAGATCATCGCGACGATTCTCGTGCACTTGGACCGCGACCAGGCCTCGGAAATCGCTGCCTGCTTCACGGACCGGCTGCGCAACGACGTGCTGCTGCGCATCGCCACGCTCGACGGGATTCAGCCGGCCGCGCTGCGCGAACTCGACGACGTCTTGACTAGCCTGCTCTCGGGCAGCGACAACCTCAAGCGCAGCCCGATGGGCGGCATCCGCACCGCGGCCGAAATCCTGAACTTCATGCCGACCATGCACGAGGAGTCGATTCTCGAGAACGTGCGCCAGTACGACGCCGACCTCGCGCAGAAGATCATCGACCAGATGTTCGTGTTCGAGAACCTGCTCGACCTCGAAGACCGGGCGATCCAGCTGCTGCTCAAGGAAGTGGAGTCCGAAGCGCTCATCATCTCGCTCAAGGGCGCCCCGCCCGCGCTGCGTCAGAAGTTCCTCTCGAACATGTCGCAGCGCGCGGCCGAACTGCTCGCCGAAGATCTCGACGCACGCGGTCCGGTGCGGGTCTCGGAAGTGGAAACGCAACAGCGCCGCATCCTGCAGATCGTGCGCAACCTGGCCGAGAGCGGCCAAATCGTAATCGGTGGAAAGGCGGAAGATGCCTATGTCTGATTCAGGCCGCTCGGACAAGAAGCCCGTCTCAGCGTACCAGCGCTGGGAGATGGCTTCGTTCGACCCGCCTCCCCCTCCCGATCCCGTCCGCGAGAACAAGCTCGCGCATGAGATCCAGCGTATTCGCGCGGCCGCTCACCAGCAGGGGCTCGCCTCGGGTCACGTCGCCGGTCAGGCGATCGGCTATCAAGCCGGCTTCGACCAGGGCCATGCCCAAGGGCTGGAAAAAGGCCGCCAGGAAGCGCACGCCGAAGCCGCGCGGCTCGCCGGCCTCGCCGATGCGTTCAAGGCCGCCCTCGACGGCGCCCAGACGGAAATGTCGGAGTCGCTCGTCGCGCTGGCGATCGACATCGCCCATCAGGTCGTGCGCCAGCATGTGACGCACGATCCGGCCGCCGTCATCGCCGCCGCCCGCGAAGTGCTCGCGGCCGAGCCGGCACTGGTCGGCTCGCCGCAGCTGATCGTCAATCCGGCCGATCTGCCGATCGTCGAAGCCTATTTGAAGGACGAACTCGACACGCTCGGCTGGAACGTGCGGACCGACGTGGCCGTCGAGCGCGGCGGCTGCCGCGCGCAGGCCGCCACCGGCGAAATCGACGCCACCATCGGCACGCGCTGGCATCGCGTCGCAGCCGCCCTCGGCAAGGTAAGCCAATGGTGAACGAAACCACCGTCGCCTCGCTGCGCGCAAGCGGGTTGTCGCCGCTCGAGGTCGAACTGGCGCTCGCGTCGTTCAGCCCCGAAGCCATGCCCGACGCACGCCGCGCGCTCGATCCGGATGGGAACGAAGCGAAGCCGGCCTTCGACGAGATCGACCCGCAAGACCAGCGGGCCGCGATCGACGCCATCGACGCGATCGCCAAGGCAGCGGCGGGCGAGACGGCACCGGCACAAGCACAGGCGACCGCTCCCGCTCAACGGGAGTCCGGTCCTCATGCAACGCCGGCCCCCCATGCGCCCGCCAGCGCCTCGCGCGCGGCCGCGCCGCACCCGGTTTTCACGCCCGATCCCGCGCTAGCGAACAACGCGCACCTGGCCGCTTGGCGCACGCGCCTGAACGGCCTGCGCGAACGCAGCGCGCTCGCGCGGCCGCTGTCGGCCTGCGGGCGCCTCACGCGCGCGGCGGGACTCGTGCTCGAGGCGATCGGCATGCGCATGGCGGTGGGCGCCGAATGCCTGATCGAAATGCCGCCCGGCAGCACGCTGCCGATGGCCGAGGCCGAAGTGGTCGGCTTCGCCGGCGATCGCCTGTTTCTGATGCCGACGACCGAAGTCGCCGGCCTGTTGCCCGGCGCGCGCGTCTATCCGCGCGAGGCCGCCCCGCTCGCCGATCCGCTCGCGGGCGCCAAGCGCCTGCCGGTCGGCTGGGGCATGCTCGGGCGCGTCGTCGATTCGTCGGGCCGCCCGCTGGACGGCCTCGGGCCGCTCGCGACCAACGTCGATGCGCCGCTCACGGCCCCGTCGATCAACCCGCTCAAGCGCGAGCCGATCCACAAGGTGCTCGACGTCGGCGTGCGCGCGATCAACGCGCTGCTCACGGTCGGGCGCGGCCAGCGCATGGGGCTCTTCGCGGGCTCCGGCGTCGGTAAATCGGTGCTGCTCGGCACGATGGCGCGCTACACGAGCGCCGAAGTCATCGTGATCGGGCTCATCGGCGAACGCGGCCGCGAAGTGAAGGAATTCATCGAGCAGATCCTCGGCGAGGACGGGCTCGCCCGCTCCGTCGTCGTGGCGGCGCCGGCCGACGTCTCCCCGCTCATGCGGATGCAGGGCGCCACCTACGCCACCTCGCTCGCCGAATACTTCCGCGACCAGGGCAAGCACGTGCTGCTGCTCATGGATTCGCTGACGCGCTACGCGATGGCGCAGCGCGAGATCGCACTCGCCATCGGCGAGCCGCCGGCGACGAAAGGCTATCCGCCGTCCGTCTTCGCCAAGCTGCCGGCGCTCGTCGAGCGCACGGGCAACGGCCCGGCCGGCGGCGGCTCGATCACGGCGTTCTATACCGTGCTGACCGAAGGCGACGATCAGCAAGACCCTATCGCCGACTCGGCGCGCGCGATTCTCGACGGCCATATCGTGCTGTCGCGAGCGCTCGCCGAAGCCGGCCACTATCCGGCGATCGACATCGAAGCCTCGATCAGCCGGGCGATGACGGCGCTCATCGACGAGAAACATCTGGACCGCGTGCGGATCTTCAAGCAGATGTTGTCCCGTTATCAGCGTAATCGCGACTTGATCAACGTCGGGGCCTATTCGAGCGGACGCGATGCGCTGCTCGACCGGGCAATCGCGCTGTATCCGCGCATCGAAGCATTTCTGCAACAGGGCTTTCGCGAATGTGCACCGTTCGAACCAAGCCTCACTATGCTTGACGCGCTGTTCCAATGAGGAGTCCTAAGCGATGGCGAAGCACTTTCCGATCAAAACGCTGATCGACCTCGCGCAGAACGACGTCGACGCGGCGGCCAAGCAGCTCGGCCGCGTGCAGCGCGAACGCGCCGACGTCGAGGCGCAACTCGATGCGCTGATCCGCTATCGCGACGAGTATCACGCGAACTTCTCGGCTTCGGCCCAGGCCGGCATGCCCGCCGGCAGCTGGCGCAATTTTCAGGCGTTCATCGATACGCTCGACGCGGCGATCGAACAACAGCGGCGCCTGCTCGTGGCAGCCACCTCGCGCGTCGAGGCGGCCAAGCCCGAGTGGCAGCGTCAAAAGCAGAAGCTGGGCTCGTACGAAGTCCTGCAAGCGCGCGGCGACGCGGCCGAGGCACGCCTCGCCGCACGACGCGAGCAGCGCGACGCCGACGAGCACGCCGCCAAGATGCTGCGCATGCGGCACGAAAACTTGAACTGAACCGGAATCGAATCGGCCGGCGCAACAACGCCGCCGCCGACTATACGAAAGGCATAGCCATGTCGCCCATTTCCATCCTCGGGTCCCTCTCCGGCACGCCGGGCGTCTCGCCCGGCAGCAACGGCTCGGGCTCGAACACGCAGGCCGCGACGCCGTTCTCGCAGACGCTCCAGCAAAGCGTGAACGCCCAGCAGCAGGCCGCGCAATCGGCGCAATCGAGCGCCAACGCATCGTCCTCGAACGCCGCGCAAAACACCGGCGCGCCGCAGCAATCGGCGTCGAACGGAGCCAATGCCGCGAACGGCGGCCAGGCGTCGAACGGATCGACGTCGGCCTCGAACTCGTCCAGCACCAGCACCAGTACCAGCACTAGCACCAGCGCAAACGCGACGAGCGGTGGCGGCACCGCCTCCTCGCAAGCGAGTACGGGCGCGAAGCACACCGGCTCGTCCTCGAGCACGCAACAGCAGCAGCAAGCGAACCAAGCTCAAAGCGTGGCCGCCAATGCCGCCAACGCAGCGGCACAAGCGCAAGCCGCCGCCCAAGCCGCGGCACAGCAGGCGCTGGCCGCCGCGAACGGTGCGACGGCAGGCGGCACAACCGTCGCCGGCGACGCGACGAGCACGGACGGCACGGCCGCCGGCGCCGCAGGCAAATCGAAAGACTCGACCGAGCCGAAGACCGTGCGCGCCGCACTCGAGGCCGCATTGGCCGCGCAGATGGGCATGCAAGGCGCCGCGGCGAGCGCGGCCGGTGCGACCTCGGGCGCGCAGGTGCTCGGCAATTCCGGGACGACGCAAAGCTCGGGCGCCCTCGGCAACGGCATGGGCTCGCTGCCTTTGAGCTCGAAAGTCGTCGGCACGCTCACGGGCGACGGCAAGAACGCCAACGCTCAGGCGATCTCCAATGCAGCCGAGCAGGCCGCGAAGGCAGCGCCGGACGCCACGGCCTCGTCCGGCAGCGCGGCGGTCGCCACGGCACAGGCCCTGGCGGGCGGCGGCGATGCCACGGCGGCGATCGCCACGCTGAAAGACAACGCGGAAGCCGCGCGCGCGGCACTGGCCGCCACCCAGGCCGCCTCGGCATCGGGCGCGGCCAGCGCGACCGCCCAGGCGGCGGCAGCCACCCCGAACGCGGCCGCGGCCGCCGTCGCGGCTTCGCTCGCTCCGGAGGTCGGCACGCCCGATTGGGAAGACGCGCTGAGCCAAAAGGTCGTCTTCATGTCGAACGCGCATCAGCAAAGCGCCGAGTTGACGCTCAATCCGCCCGATCTCGGCCCGCTGCAAGTCGTCCTCCAAGTGGCCGACAACCACGCCCATGCGCTGTTCGTCTCGCAGCATCAGCAGGTGCGCGAAGCGGTCGAGGCCGCGCTGCCCACGCTGCGCGATGCGCTGCAAGCCGGCGGCCTCGGGCTCGGCAGCGCGAGCGTCAGCGACGGCTTCGCGCGCCAGGCGAGCCAGCAGCAAGCGGGCAATCAAAGCAGCGGCAGCGGCAGCGGCCGGCGCGGCAGCAACGGTTCGGGCGGCGGCAGCGCCGACGATGCCGTGGTCTCCGCCGCGACGATCGGCACGCGCCGCACGGTCGGCCTCGTCGATACCTTCGCCTGAACCCGGCGCAAGCCCACGCGCGCGTGGGTCCGCCCGGCACTCGCCGGGCAGCCGGCGCTAGCGTGCGCAAGCCCTACGATCCGGGCCCGGCGGGATAGTCCGCGGACCCTAGGACTATTTTGCGTCGCCTTTCCGTGGCCTTCACGCCGCCTTTACACCGGCTCTACCCCCCTTTGCGACCCCATTTACCGCTCGCGGTCCGGGCGCCATTGCCTTAAACGCACGAGATGGCGTCGAATGTCCCTTCTTTTCGGCTTATCGCTCGAGCCCGCAATAGCCAACAATTCACCCTACCGAATTAACGCAAAGCATTGTCATGGCAACCACGACCGCAGCTCAGCAGACCGTCGACGCTCCCAAGAAGAAGGGAAAACTCAAGCGCATCGTGCTGATCGTTTTGATCGCGCTGATCGCCGCGGGCGGCGCCGCGGGCGGCATGTACTTCTTCCTGATCAAGCACGGGATGGGCAACGGCAAGCCGGCTCCGCCGCCGCCCCCGCCGCCGCCGGTGTTCTTCGCGCTCGACCCGATGACGGTCAATCTGCTGTCCGACGACGGCCAGCACTATCTGCGCGTCGGCCTGTCGCTGAAGCTCGCCGACGGCAAGATCCAGGAAGCGCTGCAGCAGCACATGCCGGAAATTCGCAGCCGCATCCTGCTCGATCTGTCGAACAAGCATCCCGAGGATCTCGAGACGCTCGACGGCAAGCGCGCGCTGTCCAAGGAATTGAAGGCGTTGATCGAAAAGCCGACGGACGCAAGCGAGCCGCCGGTGCACGTCGAAGAAGTGCTCTTCACGGAATTCGTGGTCCAGTAGTGCGCGGCGCGCCCGGTGCTTCGTGACCGGGCCGAGCTGCCACTTCAGGCGTTCTCATCAACCGCAATACAGGGACGAGCAAAGCGATGGGCCACGAAGAGTTCATGTCCCAAGAGGAAGTCGATGCACTCCTCAAGGGCGTAACCGGCGATACCGATACCGACACCGACCACGGTGACAAGGCAAGCGTTCGCCCGTACAACATCGCGACGCAAGAGCGGATCGTTCGCGGCCGGATGCCCGGCCTCGAAATCATCAACGAGCGCTTCGCGCGCCTCTTGCGTCTCGGTATATTCAATTTCATGCGCCGCACCGCCGAAATTTCGGTCGGTCCGGTCAAAGTGCTCAAGTACAGCGAGTTCACGCGCAATCTGCCGATTCCGACGAACTTGAACCTCGTGCACGTCAAGCCGCTGCGCGGCACGTCGCTGTTCGTGTTCGATCCGAACCTCGTTTTCTTCGTCGTCGATAATCTGTTCGGCGGCGACGGGCGTTTCCATACGCGCGTCGAAGGGCGCGACTTCACGGCCACCGAGCAGCGGATCATCTCCAAGCTGCTGAACCTCGTGTTCGATCACTACACGACGGCCTGGAAGAGCGTGCGGCCGCTGCAGTTCGAGTTCATGCGCTCGGAGATGCACACGCAGTTCGCCAACGTCGCCACGCCGAACGAAATCGTCATCGTCACGCAGTTCTCGATCGAGTTCGGCCCGACCGGCGGCACGCTGCACATCTGCATGCCGTATTCGATGATCGAACCGATCCGCGACGTGCTGACCTCGCCGATCCAAGGCGAGGCGCTCGAAGTCGACCGCCGCTGGGTCCGCGTGCTCTCGAGGCAGGTGCAGGCGGCGGAGGTCGAGCTGACGGCCGATCTGGCGCAAATCCCGGTCACGTTCGAAGACATCCTGAACATGCGCGCGGGCGACGTGCTGCCGATCAACATTCCCGAGAACATCGTCGCCAAGGTCGACGGCGTGCCCGTCATGGAATGCGGCTACGGAATTTTCAATGGTCAATATGCGTTGCGCGTGCAAAAAATGATCAGCGCAGCGGAAAACACGATTAAGGAATCGGATTATGAGTGACCTGAACGCTACGCCGGGCGAAGGCTCGGCTCAAGTCGACGCGCAAATGGCCGCCATGGCCGCCGAGGCTGGAAAAAGCAGCGCTCCCTCCCCCGTCGACGACGAAACGAGCCTCGACGATTGGGCCGCCGCCCTCGCCGAGCAAAACACGAACCCGGCACCCGCGCCCGCCGCGGCCGGCGTGTTCCAGCCGCTGTCGAAGGTCGAGCCCACCTCGACACGCAACGACATCGATATGATTCTGGACATTCCGGTCCAGATGACGGTCGAGCTCGGGCGCACGAAAATTGCGATCCGCAATTTGTTGCAACTTGCGCAAGGTTCCGTCGTCGAACTCGACGGGATGGCCGGCGAGCCGATGGACGTGCTCGTGAACGGCTGTTTGATTGCCCAAGGCGAAGTCGTGGTGGTCAACGACAAGTTCGGCATCCGGTTGACCGACATCATCACGCCGGCCGAACGCATTCGAAAATTAAATCGATGAAATCACGCTTGCACCGTACGCCGGCCCGCCGGCGCGTGGCAGCAACTCTCGCGGCGGCACTGGCCGCCGCCATCGCATCGGCGGCACTCGCGCCCGCGGCAGCGGCCGCCGATATCAACGCAATCAACAACGCCGCGAAAATCGCCTCGAGCGTGGGCGCCGGCACGGCCGTGCCGTCGATCGGCGTGGGCGCCGTGCTGCAAACGCTCGTCGGCCTGGCCGTCGTCGTCGCGCTCGTGTTCGCCTGCGCCTGGCTCGCCCGGCGCCTGGGCCTGCAGCCCTCGGCCCGCGGCCAGCTCATACGCACCGTCGGCGGCGTTTCGCTCGGCGGTAAGGAGCGCGTGGCCGTCCTCGAAATCGGCGATACCTGGCTCGTCGTCGGCGCGTCCCCCGGCAGCGTGCGGCTGCTGCATACGATGCCGGCACCGGAATCCGGCACGCCCGGCGCATCCGGCATGCCCGGCGATGAGGCCGAATCAGGCGCGGGCCCCCTGCCCGGCACGTTCGGCTCGCGCTTTCGCGCGGCGCTCGGCAGCGAGGCGAAGAAGCGGTTCTCCCGGCCTTCGGGCGGAGGCAAGTAAATGTCGTCCAGGTCCATCGTGCGGCTCGCGCGCGCCGCGGCGCCCGCACTGCCCTTTTTGATTTTCACGCTGCTGCCCACGCTCTCGCATGCGCAGACGGCGCCGGCCGGGCTGCCGGCCTTCACGACGAGCGCCGGCCCGGGCGGCGGCACGACCTACTCGCTGAGCGTGCAGACGATGCTGCTGCTCACGATGCTGTCGTTCCTGCCCGCGATGGTGCTGATGATGACGAGCTTCACGCGCATCATCATCGTGCTGTCGCTGCTGCGCCAGGCGCTGGGCACCACGACGACGCCGCCGAATCAGGTGCTCGTCGGGCTGGCGCTATTCTTGACGCTGTTCGTGATGTCGCCCGTCATCAACAAGGCCTACACCGACGGCTACAAGCCGTTCGCCGACGGCACGATCCCGATGGAAACCGCCGTGACGCGCGGCGTGGCGCCGTTCAAGACGTTCATGCTGAAACAGACGCGCGAATCCGATCTCGCCCTCTTCGCGAAGATCTCGCACTCGCCGCCGCTGCAGGGGCCTGAAGACGTCCCGCTCTCGCTGCTCGTGCCCGCATTCGTCACCAGCGAGCTGAAAACCGCCTTTCAGATCGGTTTCACGATCTTCATTCCGTTCCTGATCATCGACATGGTCGTTGCCAGCGTGCTGATGTCGATGGGGATGATGATGGTGTCGCCCGTCACCATTTCACTGCCCTTCAAGCTCATGCTGTTCGTGCTCGTGGACGGCTGGCAGCTCTTGATCGGCTCGCTGGCGCAGAGCTTCTCCTGAGCCAAGCTAACGAGGACTCGCTCCCATCATGACGCCCGAATCCGTCCTGACGCTCGCGCACCGCGCGATGTACGTCGCCCTGCTGCTCACGGCGCCGCCGCTGATCGTCTCGCTGGTCGTGGGCTTGCTCGTGAGCTTCTTCCAGGCCGCCACGCAGATCAACGAAGCGACGCTGTCGTTCATTCCGAAGCTGATGGCCGTGATGATCACGCTCGTGATTGCGGGACCGTGGATGATGTCGATCATCCTCGATTACATGCGGCAGATGCTCACCAGCATTCCCTCGTTCGCGGGATAGCGGGTAGCGCAGCCGCGCACGGAGCCTCGATCGAACGATGTTCACCGTCACCTACGCGCAGCTGAACGTCTGGCTCACGGCGTTCCTCTGGCCGTTCACGCGCATCGCCGCCCTCATCGCGACGGCGCCGGTGCTCGGCCATACGTCGATTCCCGCACGCGTGAAGATCGGCCTGGCTGCGTTCATCGCGCTCACCGTCGCGCCGGCGCTTCCGGCGATGCCGCAGGCGACGGTATTTTCCGCGAACGGCGTCTGGATCATGATCACGCAGTTCTTGATCGGCGCGGCGCTCGGCTTCACGATGCAGCTCGTGTTCACCGCCGTCGAAATGGCCGGGATGGTCATCGGCCTGCAGATGGGGCTCGGCTTCGCGACGTTCTTCGATCCGAGCTCGAACGCGTCGTCGCAAGTCATCTCGAGCTTTCTGAACATGATCGCGACGCTGGCGTTCCTGGCCTATAACGGTCACCTGCAGGTCATGGCCGCGTTGATCGAATCGTTCCAATCCGTGCCGATCACATCGGCCATCGTCGGGCCGCCGGGGCTGAACACGCTCGTGCAATGGGGCGGCGCGATCTTCACGGCCGGTCTTTTGCTGTCGCTGCCTGTCGTGATCGCCCTGCTCGTCGCGAACCTCTCGCTCGGCATTCTCAATCGCGCCGCACCGCAAATCGGCGTGTTCCAAATCGGCTTTTCAGTCACGCTGCTGGTCGGCATGCTGCTCTTGATGCTGATGCTGCCGAACATGATTCCGTTCTTCGCGCACCTCGTCGAGACCGGCATCGACCAGATGGGGCGGGTCGCTGCGGCGCTGCATTAGCCGTACCGCCAGCGCCCGAGCATTCCGGGCTCCCGCTCCGCTTAGCCCCTCCACGCCGTCCGGGTTTCCCCGCATTTCCACCGCTCGGATAAAAAAATGGCCGAAGTCCCGAGGAGAGGGGGCTTCGGCCTATCGCACGCCCTTGCGGGCGTGGGGCTTCGTCAACTGTTGCTATCGCTGCTGTTGCTATCGTTGCTGTTGCTCTTGCGGCTCAGCTGCCGAGGTACTGGAAGAGCGACATGCCCTGCATCTTCACGAACGTCTGCTGAGCAGCCTGCAGCGCGTTCTGCGTCTCTTCGAATTTGCTGATCGCCGAGACCATGTCTACACCGGTGAGGTTCGACAGATCGCTCTGCGTTTGCAGCGAGTTCGTCTGCGTCGTCGTTTGCAGCGCTTGCAGTTCCTGCTCGCGGCCGCCCACGGAGGCCTGAACGACCGTCACGTTCGTCAGCGAGTTTTGGAAACGCGTCGTGCCCGTCGTCAACGCGTTCTCGAGCGACGCGGTGGCCGTCGGATTGTTCTGCGCCGGCTGCTGCAATGCCGAGATGATCGAATCGAGTGTCTGGAACACGCTGGTGTTGCCCGGTGCCGTCGAGGGCGTCGCCGTGAACGTGTCGCCCGGAGCGGGCGCGCCCTTGATCTGCACCTGCATGCCGGCGCCGAGCGAGATCGGCGTGTTCGCGCTGAACGCGGTGGCGGCCGTCGTCGTCGGCGGGACCGCCGTATTGTCGGTCACGGTGTAGGTGGGCGCGGCGGACGTGCCGCCGAACGTGATCGTGTAGCTGTCGCCGTTCGTCGCCACGGCCGGATTCGTGATCGACGGAGCCGAGATCGTGCCCGTGCCTGTGTTCGAGGCCCCGCTGGCCGCGACCGGCGAGGTGCCCGTAGCCGGCACGCTCAGGAAGACGCTCGAGCCGCTGTCGTTCGTCGCGATCTGGCGCGTGTCGGCGACCTGCGATTCCCGAATGCCGTTGTCGCCTTGATAGTTCACGCCGCCGGCCGGGTTGTTCGTGAACGGCGGCGTCGTCGCTTGGAAGCCCGAGAACAGATAGTTGCCGGCGCCGTCGCTCGTGTTCGCGAGATTCATGAGCTGGCTGCGATAGCCTTCGAGCGCCTGAGCGATCGACGCGCGGTCGGAGTCGTTCAACGTGCCGTCGCCGGCGCGCGTGATCTCCGACGTGATCGCCTGCATCGTGCTCGTGACGCTCGACAGCGTCTTGTCTTCGAGCTGCAGCGACGAAAGCGCGCTGTTCTGGTTCGTCTGGTACTGCGTGTAGGTGGCGGACACCATCGTCAGCTGAACGGCTTGCGCGGCGCCCAGCGGATTGTCGGCCGGCGTGGTGAGTGCCGTGCCGCTGGAGAGCTGCTGGTAGTACGTCCCCAGCTGGGCCTCCTGGTTATCCATCGTCTGGATGTTCTGGTTATAGAACTGCGAAGTCGAGATGCGCATCATCGCTCGTCACCACCTTATTGGAAGATGCCCATCAGGGTCGAGAACATCGTTTCGGCCGTCTGGATGACCTTACTGTTCGCCTGATAAGCCTGCTGATATTGCAACAAGTTCGACGCTTCTTCGTCGAGGTTCACGCCGGACACGGCCTGCTGCGCCGACGTGATCTGCGTCACGAGCGCCGATTGCGACGTGCTGGCCGCGTTGAGCTGGCTCGCGGCATTGCCGATGTTGTTGACGTAGGAAGCGTAGGAGGCCGTCAACGTCGACGTCCCGCCGTTCAGCGCCGCGGTCGACACGAGCTGGGACATGGCCAATGCGTTGCGGCCGTCGAACGTGCCCGTGTTCGGGCCGATCGTGAACGTGTCGCCGTTGGCGGGGGTGCCGGTGAGCGACACCGTCACGCCGTTCGTGATGCCGGCCGGCGGAGGCGACGTCGTGCTGTTGATCGTCATCGTCGCACCTTGCGACGGATTGTACGGCACCGTCGTCGTCGCCGAAGTGATCGGAATCGTGGTCGGCGGCGTGCCGGCCACCGTGACCGTCGTGCCGACTTGGAAGCCGCTCAGCGTTTTCGTCGACGCGTTGTAGGTCAGCGTCGTTGTGCCGGAAACCTGATAGCCCGCCGCCACCGTGCCTTGCGTGATCGAGCCCGAGCCCGTGTTCGAGCTCGACGCCGAAGCGAGGACCGGCCCCGATGACGCGATCGCGGAGGTGTTCGACGTAGCCAGCGCAAACGAATCGAGCGCGCCGCGCGTCGGTTGAATCGTGAACGAATCGCCCGATGCCATCGCACCCGAGGTGATGTTCAGCACCAGGCCGCCCATCGACGTCGAGCCGTTCGGCGGCGTGGTCGAGGTGCCGACGACGGTGGACGTCGTCGTGTCGGTCAGCGTGTAGGTGCCGCCCGAAAACGAGAGCGCATAGTCGTCGCTCGTCGGCTGCGAGCTGTTCGCGAAGCTGACCGACAGCGCCGCGTTGCCCGTATTGGCGAGGTTCGAGTAGACGGTCGGGGAGCCGACCGTGAACAAGTTGCCGCCCTTGTTGCCGTTCAGATCGAGGCCCAGCGCGTTTTGCGCGTTCACTTGCGAGGCGAAGCTCGACGCGATCGCGCCCAGTTGCGACTCGGCCGGGTCGAGCGTCTGCGTGCGGAACTGCAGCAGCCCGCCGATCGTCCCGCCCGACACGGCCGAGGACGGCAGATATTCGACGGGCGGCGTCGGCGTCGCGCCCTTGAGCCCCGTGTAGGTCACGGAAAGCTCGCTCGGGTCGCTCTGCGACGTGGCGGTGCCGAGCTGGAAGTTGTTGTTGCCGACCACGAGCGGCTGCCCGTTGCCGATGAACACGCTGTAGCCGCTCGAATTTTGCACGACGGAGACGCCGACGAGCTGCGACAGGCTGGCCACCGCTTGGTCGCGCTGATCGAGCAGCTGGTTCGGCGGCTGGCCCTGCGAAGATGCGGCGGCGATCTGGTTGTTCAAGCTCGCGATCTGCGACGAGTACGTATTGATCGAGGCGACGGCCGTCTGCAACTGCTGATTCACGCTCGTGCGCAGCTGATCGTATTGCGCGCCGGCGGCATTCAGCTGCGAAGCCAACGTTTGCGCATCGCTGATGGCCGTTTGGCGCATTGCCGTGCTGTTCGGCGTGTTCGCGACGTCCTGCATCCCGGTGAAGTACGACGTGATCGCCGCGGAGATGCCGGCCGTCGGGCTGCCGACGAGATTGCTCAGTTGCGACGCCATCGCGTAGTTGGCCGACAGGGCGCTGCTCGTCGACGTCGCGGTGTTCAGCTGCGTGCTCAGGTACTGGCTGTAGTTGCGCTGAACCGTGACCGTATCGACGCCGCCGCCGAGATAACCCGAACCGGTGTATTGGCCGCTGGCCTCCGCATAAACGGGGTTCTCGACCGTATAGCCGGGCGTCGAAGCGTTGCTGATGTTCTGGCTGGTCGTCTGCAAGCCCCATTGGGCTGCATTGAGCCCGGACAAGCCGACGTTGAAAATATCGTTGGACATGCGTCTTCCTGAAGGGCAGACGCCAAAGGGCTGTCGGCCGCGTTGAGGGAACACATGTATAACGGCCGCGCGCGAGGAAATTTAAGGGGGCCGCACGCGCTGGCCCCCAATTTTTTTACGCTTTGACGAGCGAGCGCCGGCGCATTTCGAGTTGGGTGATCAGGCGCTGCAGCGTGTTCTCGGCGCTGCCGGGCAGCGCGACGAAGCGCATGCCGAGCTGGAAGCGGCGGCCGCCGTTCGGCAGGTCGGTCGCCCGCATCGAGACGAGCTCGAGATCGAGCGACAGCATGCCATGGCCGTTCAGGTGCACTTCGACGTCGGGCAGCATCGCGCCCATCGGCAATTCGGCGACGCGCTCGTCCGTCGTGCGCAGCCCGATCCCGCCCAGCGAAATGTCGTGCACCTCGAAGCGGAACGTATCGCCCTCGGGCAACCGGCCGCGACAGAAGTACGGATCGAGCACGGGCGCATCGACGCGGAAGTATTCGCGGCGCTGCACGTAGAACAACACTTCGGGGAACGGCGCTTCGAACGCGGGCAGCCCTTCGAACTTCGTTTCCAGCGGGGTGACGGTGGAAAACTCGACGCGCACGCCGTCGGGCGACGCGCGGAACGTACAGCTCGGCGAGGCCAGCATGCCTTTGTTCTGCTCGGGCAGCGCGCCCCAGTCGAAGGAAAAGGTGCGGCCGCGAACGTCGACGTCGAGGATCTTCGTGACGAGCTGCCCGCCCTTGTACTGAACGGTCAGAAAATCGCCGCGATTGGCCAAATTGCGGAGTTGAACGCCGATTTCGAGCGGATTTCGCCGGCCGAAATCATGATCGTTCTCGGCTGTATCCTCCGTCGGGCCATTCGACTGATTGGTATCCATGGGCTCGGTATACAAACTTGCGCGGCGCACGACCTCTCGCCGACGCCATAGCTTTCGGTTGCCTTACGGCGAACCGAACAGGGTCTCGTCTGAATTAGCGGCATCGGACGTGCAAAGTTTAGAGGTATTCTCGAAATATTTTTTTAGTTTTCGAGCAAACATTCGGCTTTTCCGGCTTATGCCGGCATCCGCCGTTCGCTACCTCGTTGCCGATGATCGGCGCCATTATGGTGCGTCCGACACGGCTCTGTCCATCGCGGTGTGCAGGAAGCGGCTTGGCCGGCAGCCTTTCGGCTGCCGGCCTCGATGCCGTCTTTTCGCTGCTTGGCCCCGTCGCGCTCGAAAGCGCTCCCCGTGAAATATTCTCGATACCGGTATAAACACCGGTCAAATCCAGGCAAAACTCAGTAAATCTCGGCCCAGTTTCAGTTCTAGCGTAGCTGCTTCAAACCATGTGCTTCATGATCGAAATCAATTTCTTCGCATAGTGCGGGTCCGTCGCGTATCCGGCCTTTTGCATGCCGTGCGCGAAGCTGACCGCATCGTGCGACGTCGACAGCACCGACGCGTAGCGCGGATTGTCGCGCAGCATGCTCGCGTAGTCCGTCATCGCATCGGCGTACGAACCGTACGCGCGGAATTTCTGGACGACCCGGTGCGCCTTGCCGTTCACGTATTCGGTCGTGACCGCCGCCACCGTCTTGCCGGTCCAGTCCGGCGTCGCCTTGATGCCGAACACGTTGTGACTCGGCGAGCCGTCGGCATTCTTGATCTCGCCCTTGCCCCAGCCCGATTCGAGCGCGGCCTGGCCGACGATGAAGCGCGCCGGGATGCCCGTCGCCGCGCTCGCGGCCTGCGCCGGCGCCGCCAGCTTGTCGACGAACGCATCGACCTTCGCCGATTCGCCGTTGCCGCGCAGCGGCGGCGTCAGCGCGCTTTGCGCCGAGTAGCCCTTGCCGTCCGCCAGCGAACCGTTCGACTGCGCGTTCGAGTAAGCACGCGCCAGTGCACTCAGCATCGCGGCACTGCCCGGGTCGCTCGCTCCGCCACCGCCGAGCATGCCGCCGATGCCATTGCCGCCGGCGATCATGCCTGCCGCACCCGCGCCGCCTGCACCGCCCGCGCCGCCGGCCTCGGTTTCGCCCAGGTTGCGCGACAGCTGCGTGATGAGCTGGTTGGCCAGCCCGACCCCCTTCGACGAAAGCTGCTGCGAGAGCTGCTGGTCGAGCATCGAGGTGTACTGCGCGCTCTCGTGCGAATCGAGGATGCCGTCTTGCGGCGTGGCCTCGCGCATGCTCTTGAGCATCATCTGCATGAACACGGCATCGAACTGGTGGGCGGTGGATTTCAGCGCCTGCTTCGGATCGGCACCCGCTTGGGCGCGCAGCGCGTCGAAACCTTGCACGTCGAGCGCGAAGCGCTGCGAGATGTCCGTGCCGGTGCCGGTGCCGCTGTCGACTTTGCCGGAGTAGGTGGTGTTCGGATTCATCGCCGCGCCTTTTTCTTAGATGATCTCAAGATCCGCGCGCAACGCGCCCGCGGCTTTCATGGCTTGCAGGATCGACATCAGATCGGCCGGGGTCGCGCCGAGCGCGTTGAGCGCCTTCACCACTTCGGCCAGATTCGCGCCTGCCGTCACGAGCTTGAGCGAACCGTTGTCCTGCTTCAGCTGAATCTGCGATTGCCGCGTCGCGACCGTCGTACCGTTCGAGAACGCGCCGGGCTGGCTCACGGCCGTCTGCGTGTTGACGACGACCGACAGATTGCCGTGCGCGACCGCGCAGCTTTGCAGCGTCACCATCTGGTTCATGACGATCGAACCCGTGCGCGAGTTCAGGATGACCTTCGCGGCCGCCTGAGCCGGGCGCACGTCGAGGTTCTCGAGCTGCGCCATGAACGCAACCTGCTGGCTCGGATCGATCGGGGCGCGCAGCTGAATCGTGCGTCCGTCGAGCGGCGTCGCCGTGCCTTCGCCGAATGCGTTGTTGACCGCCGCCACGATGCGCTGCGTCGTGTCGTAGTCCATGTCGTTCAGCTCCATCTGCATCGTGCCGCCCGCTTGCGCGACTTGCGTCGGCACCGCGCGCTCCACGATCGCGCCGGACGGAATGCGGCCGGCCGCGAGCGAATTGACCTGCACTTTGCTGCCGTTGGCGCTCGCGCCCGCGCCGCCCACGGCGACGTTGCCCTGAGCCAGCGCATAGACTTGCCCGTCGGCGCCCTTGAGCGGCGTGAGCAGCAGCGTGCCGCCGCGCAGGCTCTTGGCGTTGCCGAGCGACGAAACCGTGATGTCGATCGCCTCGCCCGGCCGCTCGAACGGCGGCAGCGTCGCCGTCACCATGACGGCCGCCACGTTCTTGAGCTGCATGTTCGACGACGATCCACCGCCCGACTGGCCGTTGTTCAGCGAAATGCCGAGGTTGGCCAGCATGTTCGTGAGCGTCTGCGTCGTGAACGGCGTTTGCGTCGTCTGGTCGCCCGTGCCGTCGAGACCGACGACGAGGCCATAGCCGATCAGCGGGTTGTCGCGCACGCCTTGGATCTGCACGAGATCCTTCAGGCGCTCGGCGTGAGCCGTGCCGGCGCAGGCCAGCATGACGGGCAAGCCGACGAGCGCGAGAGCCAGCGAACGGCGCACGCCGCGCAAAGCGCGTTGGATCCGTGGGATGCGTTGGAGGGAAGCACTCATCGCGATCACCATGGCGCTATGTTGAGGAAGAACCGCTGGAGCCATCCCATCGTTTCCGCTTCGTTGATGTAGCCCTTGGCCGAGTACTCGATGCGTGCGTCCGCCACCTGCGTCGACAGCACCGTGTTCTCGCCCGAGACCGTGTTCGGATTGACCACGCCCGAGAAACGCACGAATTCGTTGCCCTGGTTGATCAGCATCTGCTTCTCGCCGCTCACGACGAGATTGCCGTTGGGCAGCACGTTCGTGACCGTCACCGTGATCGTGCCGCTGAACGTGTTCGATGCGTTCGCGCCGCCCGAGCCGCTGAACGAGTTCGCGCCCGTTGCGTTCAAGTTGACGTGATTGAACAAGGCCGAGAGGAAGCCCGCCGTCGGCACCGAGATGCTCGAGCTGCCGTTGCGGCCGGCGTTGGCCCCGGAGGATTTCGTCGCGTTGATGTTCTCTTGGATGACGATCGTGAGAATGTCGCCGACGTTGCGCGGACGCTGATCCTCGAACAGCGGATGGCCCGCATAGCCCGGATTGTAGATCGAGCCCGGCGGCTGCAGTTGCGGCGGCACCGGCGGCGTGGCCGTCATCGGCTGCTGCGTGATCGGCTGGCGGTGTTCGATCTGCGCGCAACCGGCGAAAGGGCCCACGACCGCCACGGCGAGAACACTCGCATAGGTCAGCGTAGCTGCCGCGCGCAACCCGCGCACGCGAAAGGGGATTCGGCTCGTCTGCAACATCTTCGTCTACCGCCTGCTATTCAAAATCCTACTGTCCTCAAGAAAACGCCGGGCCGCCCCAAGTTTTCTTGACCCCCTCGGGGGGCCTGTCGCGCAGCGACAGGTCTGGGGGCACTATTAAACCGACATCTGGCTCAAGGTTTGCAACATCTGGTCCGAAGTCTGGACCGCCTTGCTGTTGATTTCGTACGCGCGCTGCGTCTCGATCATGTTGACCAGCTCTTGCACGACGTTCACGTTCGACGCTTCGACATAGCCCTGGTTGAGCGTGCCGGCGCCGTTCAGGCCCGGCGTCGTCACGTTCGGCGTGCCCGACGAAGTCGTTTCCTGCAGCAGGTTCTCGCCCTTCGACTCGAGGCCGGCCGGGTTGATGAACGTCGCGAGCTGGATCGTGCCGATCGTCTGGTTGTTGGTCGAATTCGGCACCGTGATGCTGACGGTACCGTCGCTGCCGATCGTGAGCGAGGTCGCGTTCTGCGGCACCGTGATCTGCGGCATGACAGGATAGCCGCTCGAGGTCACGAGCTGGCCTTGCGCGTTCGTCTGGAACGAGCCGTCGCGCGTGTAGGCCGTCGAGCCGTCGGGCATCTGCACTTGGAAGAAGCCGTTGCCGTTGATGGCGACGTCCTTCGAGTTGCCGGTCTGCTGCAAGTTGCCTTGCGTGTACAGACGCTCGGTCGCGACCTGCTGCACGCCCGTGCCGACCTGCAGGCCGGACGGAAGCTCCGTTTGCTGCGTCGAGTTCGCGCCGGGCTGACGCAGCGTTTGATAGATGAGATCCTGGAACACCGCGCGCGAGCCCTTGAAGCCGTTCGTGCTGACGTTGGCGAGGTTGTTCGAGATGACGTCCATCTGCGACTGCTGCGCGTTCATGCCGGTAGCGGCGATGTAAAGCGAGCGATTCATGGTAAATCTCCTGGTACTTGCAATCCGGGGCTAGGTTTTTGCCTAGAACCGGTCAGGTGAACGACAGCAGCTGGTTGGCGGTCTGGTCGTTCTGGTCCGCCGCCTGCAGCATCTTCGTTTGCATCTGGAACTGGCGCGCGTTCGTGATCATCGAGACCATCGCCGCGACGGGATTCACGTTGCTGCCTTCGAGCGCACCCTGCGCGACGGTGACGGTCGGATCGGCGTCGGCCGGCTGGCCGTCGGTGGTCCGAAAGAGTCCGTCGTCGCCGCGCGTCATCGTGGCCGGGTCCGGGTTGACGAGCTTGAGCTGGTCGAGCACGACGATCTGCGAAGGCTGATCGCCCGCGCCGAGCGCCGATACGGTGCCGTCCTTGCCGATCGTGACCGTCGCGCCGGGCGGCACCGAAATCGGGCCGCCGGTGCCGAGCACGGGCAGGTTCGAGGCCGTCACGAGCTGGCCGTTTTCGTCGGTGTGCAAATTGCCGGCACGCGTGTAGGCTTCGTCGCCGTCCGCCGTCTGCACGGACAGCCAACCGGGACCGGTGATCGCCACGTCGAGCGGGTTGCCCGTCTGCGAGACCGCGCCCGGCGCAAAGTCCGATCCGGGCGTTGCCGTCAGCGCGAACGTGCGCGTCGTGTCGTTGTTCACCGTCGTGCCGTCGCCGAAGCTGAGCGGCGCGTCGCGGAAGTTCGCGAGCTGCGCGCGAAAGCCCGTCGTCGACGCGTTCGCCAGGTTGTTGGCCACGACGGCCTGCTGCTCGAGCGACTCGGAGGCACCCGTCATCGCGGTGTAGATCAGTCGGTCCATGTCTCGCCTTGCCCTCTTGCTTGCCGCGCTTACAGGTTGATCAGCGTTTCGTCGACGGTCTGCTGCGTCTTGATCGTCTGGGCGTTCGCCTGGTAGTTGCGCTGCGCCGTGATCAGATCGACGAGCTGGCTCGTCAGATCGACGTTCGAGTTTTCGACCGCGCCGCCCGTCAGCGTGCCGTGGTTCGTGCTGCCCGGCGCCGAGATCTGCGGCACGCCCGAAGCCGAGGTTTCGGAGTACTCGTTGCCGCCGAGGTCCTGCAGGCCGTTCGGGTTGTTGAAGTTCGCGAGCACGATCTGGCCGAGCGCTTGCGTCTTGCCGTTCGAATACGTGCCCGAAATCGTGCCGTCCGCGCCGATCGAGAAGTTCGACAGTTCGCCCGTGGGGTAGCCGTCTTGGTTCAGGTTGTTCACGCCGTCCGCGCCGCCGTACTGCGTCGTGCCGTTCATGTTCAGCGTGAGCGTTTGCGGGCTACCGCTGCCGTCGCTGTTGGGCACCTGGAACGCAAGCTCGCCCGTGGTCGGCGTCGTCGCGGGCGCCGTGGCCGTCGTCGAGCTCAGCGCGCCAGCCGTGCTGAAGCCGACCGTGCCGACTTGGCTGATCGTGCCCGAGGCCGGACCGGCATAGACGTTCCACGAGTTCGCGGCCGTCTTCACGAAGTACATGTTGATCTGCTGCGAACCGCCGAGCGAGTCGTAGGTCTGGATCGAGGTCGAGTAGTTGTACGTCTGCGAGTTCGTCGACGAGAACGGCGTAACGGTCGGCGTCGTGTCCTGCGAATTCAGGTTCAGCTGCGCCGTGATGCTCTGCGTCGCGACCGGTGCGATGTTCGTCGTCGGGACCTGGATCGGCACCGTTTGCGCCGAGTTGATCACGCCGTTTGCGTTCGCCGCGTAGCCCATCAGCTGCAGGCCCTGCGCGTTCGTGATGAAGCCGTTCTTGTCCAGTTGGAACACGCCGTTGCGCGAATACGTCAGCGCGCCGTTGTTCGACATCTGATAGAAGCCCGTGCCGTTGATCGCGACGTTCAGCGCTTGGCCGGTCGTCGTGAACGTGCCTTGCGTGAAGTCTTGCTGCACGCCGGCGAGCTGCGTGCCGATACCGATCTGATTGTTCACCGACGTCGCGATCGTGTTCGCGTACAAGTCGGCGAACTGCGCCGTGCTTTGCTTGAAGCCGTCCGTGTTCGCGTTCGCAATGTTGTTGCCGATGACGTCGAGATCGTTCGACGACGCGGACAAGCCGCTCAAGCCTTGTTGGTAGCCCATTTAGCGGTCTCCCTTCGATTCAATTCGTTGGTTGTTACAGAATGGCGGACACGCTGGACATGCCGACCGTGCTGCCGTTGTTGAGCAAGAGCCCGGTGCTGCCGTCGCTTTGCTGAACGACGCTTTCCACTTGGGCGCCGGAGAGCGTCGTGACGGACGCCGTCGCACCGGTGCTGCTCGTGGCGGTCGCGGAGATAGAGTAGGTGCCGTCCGCCAGCGTGTTGCCCGACGAGTCGGTGGGCTTCCACGAAACCGGAACCGTGCCGGCGGACTGCGCGCCGAGGTCGACCGTGTTGACGATGTTGCCCGACTTGTCCTTGATCGTGACCTTCACATCCGAGACGGCCGACGACAGCGTCACGCCGAAGCCGGATGAGGCGCCGCTCGCCACCGTTGTCGTCGAGCCCGGAACGAGCACGTTCTGGCCGATCAGCAGCGACGCCTGCGAGTTCGTGCCGGCCGAGAGCTGGGAGGCCAGCGAGGTCAGCGTCGTATTTAGTTGGCTGATGCCCGTCACCGTGTTGATCTGGGCCAGCTGCGCCGTCATTTGCGAGCTGTCCATCGGGTTGGTCGGGTCTTGGTTCTGCAGCTGCGCCACCAGCAGCTGCAGGAAGGTTTGCTGCAGCGAGCTGCCGGACGTGGAACTCGTCGACGACGAGCTGCTCGAGCTGGACGACGACGTGCCGTTGACCGCGTTGAGCAAGTTCTGCGAAACGGTGCCGCCGCCGTCGATCGTGGTATTGGATGAAGTCACAAAGTTTCTCCTCAGGTGCCGATCGTCAGGGTCTTCAGCATCAGGTTCTTGGCGGTGTTCAAGGTCTCGACGTTGGCCTGGTACGAGCGCGAGGCCGAGATCATGTTCACCATTTCCTGCACCGGATCGACGTTCGGCATCGTGACGTAGCCGTTCGAATCCGCCGCGGGGTTGGTCGGGTCATAAGTGGTTTTCATCGGCGTCGGATCGTCGATCACGTTCGTGACCTGCACGCCGCCGACTTGCTGGCCGCTCGCCGTTTCCGCGCCGCCGATCGGCTTGACCCCAAACACGACTTGCTTGGCGCGGTACGGCTGACCGTCGGGGCCCGTCGTGCTGTCCGCGTTCGCGAGATTCGACGCGGTGACGTTGAGCCGCTCGGATTCGGCGGACAGCGCCGAACCCGCGACGGTGAAGATGTTCATCAATGCCATGGCTCAGGTGCCTCTTTCGATTGACGCTTGGATGATTCGTAAACTCGTAAAACCGGTGAGCGACGGCTTAGCCGCCCGAGGTGATCGCCGAAAGCAATTGCTTCATCTGGTTCGTGACCTCGGTCATGCCCGATTCGTAATGCAGCGTGTTGTCGGCGAATTGGACGCGTTCCGAGTCGAGATCGACGGTGTTGCCGTCAAGCGACGGCTGCGTCGGGATCCGGTAGGCCAGCGTGCCGTAGTCCTGGGTTTCGCCGCCGGTCGGCGTCAACTGCAGGCGGCCCGTCATATGGCCGGATTCCGTCGAGGCCATCGTCATGCCGGTCGTGACACCGGCCGGCTGGGCCATCGGCAGCTGCGCCGCACCCGAGCTGGCCACCGCGCTCGTGCTCTGCGCGGCGCCGCTGCGCTTCAGCGCGACGGCGAGCGACGAGCCGAAGTTCACATCGCGCGCTTTGTAGCCGGGCGTGTCGGCGTTGGCGATATTCGACGACAGCAGCTCCTGCCGATAAGCGCGCACATCGAGCGCCTCACGGCCGAAGGCGAATTCGGCATCGAGTTTGTCCAGCATCGGTGTTACTCCGTCACTCAATCGTCTCAAGCGTCGGCCGCTTGGGTAGCCGCTTCTCGGCCTCACCCTGGTTCGGGACAAGGTGCGCCGCGAAGGCTTTTTTGCATGACGTGCATCTTAGGGTCGGCTGGCAAGAGCCAATCGGACGAATAACCGGGGAAGCCGCCCTCTATTCAACGTTTGCGTGCCTCGCGCGAGCCCTAGAATTCGGTTCGTCGTCCTGATCGTCTCAATGGAGAAACCGATGTCCGTGTCCGCCGCTTCCGATCCCGCGCGCCGCAAGGCTTTGCGCGCCCTCGGCCGGCGGCATGTGCGCGTCGTGCGCGCCGCGGCCGGCTTACTGTTGGCTTGCACGCTGCTGCCGTTTGGCGCGGCCCACGCTCAAACGGTGGGCGCGAACGGGCAGATCTATATTCCCGGCCCGGGCGAGGCGCACGCCGCCCAGCCCGCGAGCACGATGATCACGATCCCCGGCCGCGGCGAATCGCAAGCGGCCGCGGATGCCGGCGCTTCGTCGTCGAACGGCATGATCGTCATTCCCGGGCCCGGCGAGACTCGAGCGGGCGCGGGTGCCGCCGCCGTCGCTCATACCGCCTATACGACTTACGCACCGCAGGCGCCCCGCCCTTCTATCGCCACGGAAGCGGCAGCCAGCCGCACCATGCCCGTCGTCGTCACGGCGCCGCAGCGCGTGGTTCGCGCCGCGCCGCCGATCGCCGCCGAACAGCCGGCGAACGGCCGCTTCAACGTCGCCTCGGTCAATGTGCCGTCACACCCGGCGGTGCAAGCCGCGCAAATGCCGGCACCGGCGGCCGCCGCTGCGCTGGCCCCGGCTTCGAACGCGCCGGCCGGCGACGAGGACGGCGAGACGATCCGCAACGCGGCGCTCGCCTATCTGCAGCAGCAGACGCTCGGCTTGCCGGGCAAGATCAAGATCACGGTCGCGCCGACCTTCCCGCGCGGCCTCGCCACCTGCACGACGCTCGAGCCGTTCATGCCGACGGGCGCCCGGCTTTGGGGTATGACCACGGTCGGCGTGCGCTGCGCCGGCGCCAAGCCGTGGACGCTCTATCTGCGGGCGCGCGTCGCCATCGATTCGACCTATTACTTGGCCGCCCGCCAAATCGAGCCCGGCACAATGTTGACGGCGCAGGATCTGCTGGCCCGCGACGGCGATTTGTCGAATCTGCCGCGCGCGATCATCACCGATCCGTCGCAGGCGGTCGGCTCGACGGCGCTGGTCCGAATCAGCGCCGGAATGCCGCTGCGCCAGGATCTGCTCAAAAGCGCGAGCGCCGTCACGATCGGCCAGACGGTGCGCGTCGTCGCGCAGGGCCAAGGTTTCCAAATTTCGTCCGAGGGCAGCGTCATGAACAATGCGTCGCCGGGACAGCAGGTGCGGGTCAAGATGGCCGGGGGTCAGATCATCTCGGGCATTGTCGTCGATGGAGCGACGGTGCAGGTTCAGATGTAACGGCCTGTAAAGTTTTGTAACGTCAGAGGTCATGCCCGAATTGGGTGAATTGGGCTGAGAGGGCCGGTGCGTGGAGGCGCGGGCTGTTTCGACCCCAAATCGCCGGGCGGCGTCGACTGGTGGTCTTCCTGATTGCGCTAAAGTTTCGTGGAGTGTCGCCGTTATCACACTCAAATCGAAATTGTTCGGGAAGCCATCGTGAAAGTCGATTCCACCTCCACTTCAAGCCTGTCGTCGCCCAAGGGCGGCGTGCAGGGTACCCGTCAGGGCAGCAGCCAAGCCACGGCCGGCGCCGTGTCTGCAAATGTCAGCGCGGCACCGGCTCAGAGCGCCGATGTCAACCTGTCGGGGCTGTCTTCGCAACTGCGCTCGCTCGCTGCATCGGGCGAGGCCGACATCGACGTCTCGCACGTCGAGTCGATCAAGCAGGCGATCGCCGACGGCACGCTGACCATGGATCCGGGCAAGATTGCCGATGGCATTCTCGCAACGGCTCGCGATCTGTTGAAGAGTCCGGCGACGGGCGGCTGAGCGGCGTTATCCGCTTGGCTAGTGCGCGCCTCGTCGGCTTTGTTTGAGCGCGCGCACGCGCAATCTAAGTTTTGGCGGATGAAATGAGAGACGCCCTGCTGGCCACCGTGACCGAAGAACACGCAACGCTCGAAGCGTTTGCGTCGCTGTTGATGTACGAGGAAAAAGCGCTCGCGGCCGTATCGCCGCTGGAGACGCTGCCCGGCATCGTCGAGAAGAAGACCGAGCTGACGGACAAGCTCGCGTCGCTCGAGAAGACGCGCGACAGCCAGTTGCGCCAGATGGGGATGCCTGCCGGCTGGAAGGGCATGGAACTCGCCATCGCCGACGATGCGCGTCTGGCCAAGCAATGGCAGATGCTGCAAGCCGTCGTGCAGCGCGCTCGCCGCGCGAACGCCACGAACGGCCTGATGATCCGCATCCGGATGAATTACAACCAGAGCGCGCTTGCGATCCTGCGCGGCGCCACTTCGCGCAATGCGGCCAGCGTGTATGGGCCGGATGGGCGGATGGCGGCGGTTTAAGCCGTTCTGACCGAGGATCGGGGGACGATTCCCCCCGTCCTCCGACCTTTCCTGGGGCTCTCCCCTTCGCTCCAGACGCTCTCTGTCGTTCGACACGTTATCTGCGCTTGCAGATCGCTCTACCCGATGCAGGCAGCGTCAACGCCTACCGCCCCTCGCTGCCCGCGAAATTGAGTTCGACGCCGTTGCCGGCCGGATCGCGGAAGAACAGCTGCCAAAGATCGAGCAGCGGCACTTGAGCGCGCCGAAAATCGATCCCACGTTCCCTCAGATGCGCCTCGAAGCCCGCCAAATCGAAGCTCTCGAACGCCACGTGATCGAACGTGCCGTTCGCGAGCGGCACGCGCCGCTCGTGCGGACGCGCTTCGGACAGATGCAATACCGCCCGCTCGCCCGCATACAGCCAATAGCCGAAGTTATCGAACGGCGGGCGCTCGCCCGCGCGCAGGCCCACCACGTCGACGTAAAAGTCGCGCAGGATATCGAGCGTCGCCCGATCGGCACGTAGGTTGTAATGGGAAAAGCCTGTGACAGGCATGGGATGCTCCCGCAACGGCGCCGCCCAGAAGTGGAATACGGCAGCAATGCAGGAGATCTTAACGCGAGGCTCGATCGGACGTGCGCGATAGGGATCATCGCAGCGGGTCGATCGCTTCAAAGCCACACGTGCGCAGCCGGCGTGCGAGGATGCCGCGGCTGCTTCGCTCCCCGAATCGGATCGGGGAAATTTCAAATCATTCGACGCTGGCCCACGCCATTTCGCGCAGCTTCGCGCGCAGGCGGGCAACCGCTTGACTATGCAGCTGGCAAACGCGCGATTCGCTCACTTCCATCACCGCACCGATCTCGCGCAGATTCATCCCGCGCTCGTAGTACAGCGACATCAACAGCTTCTCGCGCTCCGGCAGCTTCTCGATCGCTTCCACCAGCGCCCCACGCAGGCTCTCGTCGAGCAGCGCCGAGAGCGGATCCGCGTGATCGACACAGTAGCGGTCGAGGAACGGTTCGTCGTCGGCCGAGCGGTCGAAATCTTCGTAATAGATGAGCTGACTGCCATGCAGATCCTGCAGCATCGACTGGTAGTTATCCAGCGGCATCTGCAGATGATCGGCCACCTCGGTTTCGCTCGCCGAGCGGCCGAGCCTCTGCTCGACCTGGTGCACGGCCGATTCCACTTCGCGGGACGTCTTGCGCAAGCTGCGCGGCAACCAGTCGTTGTTGCGCAGCTCGTCGAGCATCGCACCGCGAATACGCTGGCTCGCGTACGTTTCGAACTGCGCGCCCTGGTCTTCCTTGTAGCGGCTCGCCGCGTCGAGCAGGCCGATCATGCCGGCCTGAATCAGGTCGTCCAGATCGACGCTCGCCGGCATCTTCGCCACGAGTTGCAAACCAAGCCTGCGCACGAGCGGCGCGTATTGCGTCAATACATCCGTCTGGGACATTTTCCCTTGAGCGTTGTACATCGAGGGCCCCCTTCTCCTTGTCCCTAACGTTTCAAGCGTGTTGGCGCACAGCCGTACCGGTGTCGGCGATCGCCGACGCCGGCATCGCCGAGCGCACCGTAACCTCTGGCCGCGGCGAACACATCGCCGGGCGCATCGGCCAATACAGCATTTCCGCGGCAACGTGCCGAAAGTCCCGCGCCGACGGCGCCGACGGGAACGCGTCGACGACGCACCGCCCCAATTCCAGCGACCGCTCCATCAGCGGATCGGCCGCCACACATCCCGCATCCTCGATCGACACGGTCAGATACCGCGCGGCAACCTCGGCGAGGTTGTCGAACGCTGTCTGCGCATCGGCGTGGCTCGATACATGATTGACGAGCACGCGAAACTGCGCGATCGCATGTTCGAAGTGCAAGCGCTTCATGCAGGCATACGCCTCGGTGATCGCGCTGGCCGCCACGCGCGTGACGATCAACACGTCGTGCGCCTGCGCCGCGAGCGACGAGAGCGCACCCTGGCGATCGAGCCGCGCATCCACGAGCACGACGTCGGCCGGTCCCGCGAGCAGCACGCCGAGCTGTGCCGCGCTATAACCGGCGCAGTTCTCGCGCGATGCCGCCAGCACCGAAAATCCCAATTCGTGACGAGCGCATGCCTGCTCGAGCGCGATCTCGCCGTCCAGCACGGCACGCAGCAAGCCCGCGCCGCGCAAGCCGCCCAGCATCGCCGAGACGGAGTTCACGCCGAGGCGCTCGTCGATGACGAGCACATCCTTACCGAGCGCGGCAAGCCCCGCCGCCAGATTCACGATCGTCGACGTGCAGCCGACGCCCATTGGGCCACCCGTGACCGCCACGACGCGCGAACCGCTCTTCGCCAGCAGCCGGCGCAGCCCTTCTGCCTGATCGGTGACTTGTTTAGCCAAAGCGAACCTCGTGCAGTTCGGCGCTCGACCGGCTCGACAAAGCCGAGAGCAACGCGGGAATCTCGTCGTCGTGCGGCACGAACGGCGAACCGTCGCGCGGAATGCAGAACGCGCTCTTGATCAGGAATTTCTTCGCCGCGACGTACAGGTTCTCGGGCACCTTCTGGCCCGTCGACACATAGTGCACGGGCAGCTTGTAGCGGATGACCGTATCGAGCACGCCGCCGAGGTTCGTCGCCTCGTCGAGCTTGGTCAGGATGCAGCCGGCCAGCTCGGGCTGTCCCGGCGCGCTGCGATAGGCCTGCACGACTTCGTTGAGCGTGTCGCCGTGGCTCGTTGCGTTCAGCAGCAGCAGCCGTTGAACCGGCAGCCCCGCGCCGCAGAGCATCGCGATCTGGTCCGACACCGTGCGGTCGCGCTGGCTCATGCCGATCGTGTCGATCAGCACGATGTGCTTGTTGCGGAGCTCGGCAAGGGCGAGCTGCAGATCGGCCGCGTCCTTCACGGCATGCACGGACACGCCCAGAATCTTGCCGAAGATGCGCAGCTGCTCATGGCCGCCGATCCTGTAGCTGTCGGTCGTCAGCAGCGCCACCTTGCTCGCGCCGAAGCGCATGACGCAGCGCGCGGCGAGCTTGGCCGTGGTCGTCGTCTTGCCGACGCCGGTCGGGCCCATCAGCGCGAACACGCCGCCGCGCTCCATCAGCGCGTCTTCGTTCTCCAGCACGGGCAGATTCGAGGCGAGCACCTGGTTCACCCACTCCATCCCCGCGTCGAAGTTCTCGACGTCCGGCATGTGCTCGACGACCATCCGCACGAGCTGCGCGGAGAAGCCCGCCGAGAACAGCGCCTTCGTCACTTCGCCGTTCACGGGGCTGCGGCGTTGACGATCGCCCCATGCGAGGCCGGCGAACTGCTCTTCCATCATGCCGCGCATCGAGGACAGCTCGCTCATCACTTTCTGATTGACGATCTCTTCCACGCGCGCGCGCACGGCTTCGGCCATCGCTTCGGTGTCTTGTTCGTCGAGTCCTTCGAAAACCGGCTTCACCACACGCGGCGGCGCCGCGCGGCGCGCCGCGACACGCGCGGCTTCGTGCGCCCAGTCGGGCAGCTGCGACGAGGCGAGTTCCTCGTCGGACAGCACGCGGCCCGGTGCGCCGAGGCCCTTGGCCGCCGCGGCGGACGGCGTCATCGTATGGGCGCGCGACGTATGCGCCGCACGTTCGTTTTGAGCGGCGATGCGGCGCGCATGGTCGATCAGCCAGGGATTCGACTCGGCCATCGTCTGCGGCGCTTCGGCATCGCCCGAGTTCAAGGTCGAACCGCCGTTCGAAGCCGCGTGCGCGGCCGGAGCGTTCGGCGCGGCCGTGCGAGCGGCGAAGCTCGCACGCTCGTTCATGCGCGGCGCGGCGATCGACGCGGCGTCGGACAGCGACGAACGGCCTTCGTCGGCCGCCTTGGCGCCCACTTCGGGGCTCGCGCCGAATACCGCCGAAAACACGTCCGGCATGCCGTTCGCGTAGGGATTGGACGGCATCGCGCCCAGAGCCGGGCTCGCGAGCGAGCCGGCCGGCTGCATGCCGGTCGAGTTCGACCCGGCAGCGTAGGGATTGGCCGTCGGCGCGGGCAGGCCCGGGGGCATGCCATGCGAGGAGGCTTCGCCCGCATTGGGGGCGATCCGCGCGAAATCCGTATCGGCGAGCGCTACGATCTCGACCGTGCCGTCGTCATTGGTCCGATTCGACAAGACGACTGCGTCCGCACCGAGGGCTTCGCGTACGAGACGAAGCGCGTCACGGCTCGTCGCGCCGATGAATTTACGAATGTTCAAGCTTGACCCCCAATGAGGTTAACGACTTTGATCGTGCGGGTCTCGGGCACTTCGGCATACGAGAGCACTTTCAATTGAGGCAGGCTGCGGCGCAGGAATCGAGCGAGCATCGCGCGAAGCGCGTGCTGCACGAGCAGCACCGGAGGCAGCCCGGCATGTTGTTGACGGTTGATCGCCTTTTGCGTCGCCGTCAGAAGCGTGTGCGCGAGGCCGGGCTCGAGCCCAGGGTTCGCACCCGTCGAGAGCGCTTGCGAGAGCACGCGCTCGAGGTTCGAATCGAGTCCCATGACCTGCATGTCGTTCGCGCCCGGATACCACTGCTGCGTGATCGCGCGGCCCAGCGCCAGACGAACGCAGGCGGTCAGATCGTGCGCGTCGGTCAGCTTGGGCGCATGTTCCGAGAGCGCTTCGAGGATCGTGCGCATGTCGCGGATCGGCACGCCTTCCTCGAGCAGGTTTTGCAGGACCTTTTGCAGCGCCGTGAGCGACAGGGTCTTCGGCACGAGGTCTTCGACAAGCGTGGGCGCATCCTTGCCGGTGCGCGTGATGAGCGATTGCACTTCCTGGCGGCCGAGCAGTTCGGCCGCATGCTGCACGACGAGGTGGTTCAGGTGCGTGGCGACGACCGTGCTCGCATCGACGACGGTGTAGCCGTACACCTGGGCTTGCTCGCGCAAGTTCGTGTCGATCCAGATCGCGGGCAGGCCGAAGGCCGGGTCTTGCGTCGGCTGGCCCGGCAGCGCGGCCGAGACCTGGCCCGGGTTGATCGCGAGCCACTGGCCCGGATAAGCCTCGCCCACGCCCACTTCGACGCCCTTGAGCGCGATGCGGTAACCGTTCGGACGCAGCTCAAGGTTGTCGCGGATGTGGATCACGGGCGGCAGGAAACCGATTTCTTGCGCGAACTTCTTGCGGATGCTCTTGATGCGCTTGAGCAGCTCGCCGTCGGTGTTCTTGTCGACCAGCGGAATCAGGCGGTAGCCCACTTCGAGGCCGAGCGTGTCGATGAGCGTGACGTCGTCCCAGCTCGCTTCGTTGTTCTCCGCGGGCGCCATGACGGCGGGTGCGACGTCGACGAGCGAGGCCCCGGTCTTGGCGGCTTCGGCGCGCTTTTTCATCGTGCGGCCGAGCTGGAGCGCACCGCCGCCGAGCAGCAGGAACGCGAAGTGCGGCATGTTCGGGATCAGGCCGAGCATGACGATGATCGTGCCCGTGATGATCAGCACCCGCGGGTTCGTGAACAGCTGCCCCGTAAGTTGCGTGCCGATGTCTTCGTCGGTGGCGACACGCGAGACGATCACGCCGGCCGCCGTCGAGATGACGAGCGACGGAATCTGCGCGACGAGGCCATCGCCGATCGTCAGCAGCGTATAGGTCTTGCCGGCCGAGGCGAAGTCCATGCCGTGCTGCACGACGCCGACGATGAGGCCGCCGAGCACGTTGACGACCATGATGATGAGGCCCGCGATCGCATCGCCGCGCACGAACTTCGACGCACCGTCCATCGCGCCGTAGAACTCGGCTTCCTGCGCCACGGACTGGCGGCGCTTGCGCGCGCCGTCTTCGTTGATGAGGCCCGCGTTCAAGTCGGCGTCGATCGCCATCTGCTTGCCGGGCATCGCGTCCAAGGTGAAGCGGGCGGCCACTTCGGCGATACGGCCCGCACCCTTGGTGATCACCATGAAGTTGATGACCATGAGGATGACGAACACCACGATACCGACGGCGAAATTGCCGCCGACCAGGAAGTGGCCGAACGATTCGATGACCTGACCGGCCGCGCCCGGGCCCGTATGGCCTTCGAGCAGCACCACGCGGGTCGAGGCCACGTTCAGCGACAGACGCAGCAGCGTCGAGAACAGCAGCACCGCCGGGAACGCCGCGAAATCGAGCGGCTTTTGCGTGTACATGCTGACGAGCAGCACCATCACCGACAGCGCGATGTTGAACGTGAACAGCAGATCGAGCAGAAACGGCGGCAACGGCAGAATCATCATGCCGAGGATCATGCAGATCAGGATCGGACCCGCGAGTGCGCGCAGGTTCGTGCCGCTCAGCATCTGCCCCTTACCGAAGAGGGTTCCGACGCGTGCGTTCATGCCGATGCTCCTTCATTCGCGTCGCCGAGCGCTTCGTCGGCTTCTTCCTGTTCGTCGGCCTCGGAAATCGGGCCCTTCGTGTCCATGTCGGCCGGCACGTCGATCTCGGTCGGTGCGGCCGGCACGTCGCCGCCTTCCGCGCGGAACTTGCGCAGCTGGTACACCCAGGCGAGCACTTCGGCCACGGCGTTGTAGAGCGTGCCCGGGATTTCCCGGTTCAGCTCGACGTTGTGATAGAGCGCGCGGGCGAGCGGCGGCGCTTCGAGGATCGCGACGTTGTTCTCGTTCGCGATTTCGCGGATGCGGGCCGCGACGAGGTTCACGCCCTTGGCCACCACCTTCGGGGCGCGCATGTCGCCGTCCGAGTATTGGAGCGCGACCGCGTAGTGCGTCGGGTTCGTCACGACGACGTCGGCCTGGGGCACCGCGGCCATCATGCGGCGGCGCGCGATGGCGCGCTGCTGCTGGCGAATCTTGCCCTTCACGTGCGGATCGCCTTCGTTCTCGCGGTGTTCGCGCTTTACTTCTTCCTTCGTCATCCGCAGCTTCTTGTGGAATTGCCAAAGTTGGTAGGGGACGTCGAACGCCGCGATCACGAACATGCCGGCCACCGTCGTCGCACAGCAGGCCGCGACGATCGACATGCCGTGGCCGAGCGCCATGTGCAGCGGCTCGGTCGCGAGCCCGAGAATTTGGTCCTTGCGGTGCCAGACGGCCGCGCCGCCGATGCCGCCGACGACGAGCGTCTTGAGCAGCGACATCCCGAGCTGGATCACGCCGTTGACCGAGAAGATGCGGCCCACGCCGGCCACCGGATTGAGGCGCTCCGGCTTGAACTGAAACACGTTCGGCGAAAGCAGCCAGCCGCCGAGCGCCATCGGGGCGATCAGCGCGGCCAGGCCCGTCAGGGCGAGGATCGGCACGACCGCCATCAAGCCTTCCCGGCCGGCGTTGCCGGCGCCGATCAGCATGCGGTTCGTGTCGACGAGCGTTGCATGGTTGAACATGAACGCACCGCGCATCAGATGCTGCAAATGCATGCCGATCGGACCCGACAGCCCCCAGACGCCGAAGAAGCCCGCGCCCAGCAACGCGAACGTCGCCAGTTCCCGCGAGCGCGCGACCTGCCCTTCCGAGCGCGCCTTTTCCAGGCGCCTGGGGGTCGCTGCTTCGGTTTTGTCGAGGTCGCTGTCCTCAGCCACAGGGAATTTCTCCGCAAGAAATACGGCGACATGCCGTTATCCAGTGAGAGCGATTATTCCCGGACGAGTCAATCGATGATCGGCGGATAAGGCGGGGGAAACGGGTGCATTTCGAGTGATCGGCACCCGGCCCCGCTCGCGTGCGCGGGCGCGCCGCGATCGGACGCGCCGCCGGAGGGAGAAGAAAAAGGACGATCCAGCCCCGAAATTACCGGGGCCGGATTCTATGCATCAGAAAGCGACAAAGGGGCCGGCGCCGCCCGAAGCAGTCTGGTCGAAGCCGTAGTAGACGTTCTGGCCATAGAAGAACGGCATCCCGATGTCGACGAACGTGTTGGCGCCGCCGAGACTGCCGGCCAGATCGTCGAGCCCGAAATTGCCGTTGGCAAGCAGTTGGCCGGCGTTGCCGACCGCCATCGACAGCACCAATCCCGACGGGGCCCCCTGCGAAGCCGCGTTATAGCTCGAGACGGCCACCGGGCGGGTGACGGTCGACGGCGGACAGTAGAACGACGAGGCATTTCCCGCGCAGTTCGCCAGCGTGCTGTCGGCGAAGAAATAGGCGTTCGAGCCCGAATCGAAGAAAGCCGTGATCGAACTGCCGGCGAAGGTCGCGTTGACGTCGCCGAATGGATTCGTCGTCAGCTTGGTCACGTTGCCCGGCAACGCGTTGTCCGATTGCGTCCCGATCCCGAACGTCAGTGTCCCATTGACGGTGGACTGCCCGCTCGGGCCGATGCCGGGCATCGAGAGCATGACGCCGTTGTTGTCGCCTGCGAACTTCGAGACCGGATTGGCGACCTGCTGCGCGACCGGCAGAACCGATTGCACGCAGTTCGTGTTGCCCGGACACGCGTAGTAGTTGCTGTTGCCGGCGGGCGGATTCGCGCATAGCGTGCCGCAGTCGTTCGGCGCGACGCCGATCCCGAGGATCCCGTTGGCGCTGAGATCCGCCGGTGTCAGCTCGAGCGAACCCGTCGAGCATGCACCGGTTGCGACCGCGCTCTGCGGCATGTCGCCGATGATCTGTATCGGCAGGCTTGCGGCCGTTTCTCCGCCGATCTTGACGTCCGCGGTACGAACCGAGCCCCAGGTATAGCCGTCGGCGAAGGCCGTGCATTCGGCGATCGAGGCGCCGGCCACCGTTTGCCGCGGCAACGCGCCCAATACCTGGCTCATGGCCGAACTGGCGAGCCGCAACCCGAACGATTCGGTATCGACTTGCACGTTGGGGATGGTTTGGCATGTGCTCGTACCGGGCGCGCAAACCGTCACGCTGACGGTCGGAATGTTCGCGACGTTTTCCACGCCCGGACCCACCGTCACGGCAACCTGATTCGCCGCGACCGAACCGCCGCCGCCCGTGCCCCCGCCGCTGCCGGACCCGGCGCCGCCGCCCCCTCCACCGCCCCCACCGCCGCAGGCGGCGACGAGCACCGCCGCGCAAGCGATACCGAACGCACCGAACGCCCGAACGAGTCTGCTGTGAGTACGCAACATGGTTCTCCCTCGCTCGGTTATTTGATGTCGGCGCCGGTCATACCGGCGGGCAATGCGCTAGGGAGCCACGCCTGGCCGAAGAACGAGCCCATATGGCCGCCGGAATGCACGACGAGGGTCGACTGCTCGACGGCGACCGGCCCTCGGCCGCGGCGCGCCGCATGCAGCGCCTGGACGCCGCTTGCGTACTGCGGGAAATAGTTACCGAGCAAGGTCTGCAAATCGGGCATGCGTGGGCCGTTCCACGCGATGCCGAAGACGGTGCCGTCCGCGCCGACGTATTCGCGCACGTTCGTGCCGCTCGAAAAGACCGTCGAGTGGACCGAGTACTGAGGGGCCGCCACGGTGCCGGACGTCGCCGCGCTCGTTGCCGCGGATGCCACGCGGGCGGTCGGCGAAACGATGGTGGTGGTCGCATCGGAGGGCGTGGGCATGGGAGCCCCGCCCAAGGCGGCGCGGGCGGGCGACGCAACGGCCGCGAGCGCGCACGCAACGAGCGCCGCGGGGGCCGCAGCGCGTAAAGGACAATTCCACATCGGATCGGTCCTCCCTGGTTGGATCCTCGAACGCGTGTGGCCGTGGCCGGCGTGCGGGCAATGCCGCAGGCTTCGATGTTGTCTTCTCAATCTAGTACATGGGGACGCGGACGGAGAAGTGCTTGCGTTGTGCAAGGCATATGCCGGACGAATACCTACGATTTGCTGTAGGCGCCAAGCGGAGCAAGGAAGGCGCGTCGTGGGCACCTGTCGCTTCAGGCTTTCAGCGTTGCGACGGAACAGAGGAGCGGGGAAGGAAAGCGAAGATGGCGATGCGTCGGCGACGCGACGCGGACGACCTTCGAACGGTCAGCGCATCGCGTCGCCAGTCATCCGCGAGCGCCGGCCAGGCCGCGCGCGGACGTAGAGCAAATACGAATCGACGGTTTAAAACGCGATGTACGCCGACGAAGCGGTGCCGGGATTGCCGTCGGCGTTCGGATCGTAGTTCAGATACACCGTGCGTCCGTAGAAGAACGGGAAGCCGAAATCGAAGCTCGTCCCCGACGATGTTCCGCCTAGGTTGCTGTAGGCCATGCCGCCATCGGCAATCAGGGTTTCCGCGTTGGCAATGCTAAGCGCAATCGAAGCGTTGGCTCCGTTGAACCCCGTCACGGAAGGCGTCACTGTCGTGGCGGGCACAGGACAGTAGAAACCGAAGGCGCGCAGGCACTGTGCCATGAAGTTATCGGGGAAGAACAGCCCGTTCGAGCCCGTATCGAAAAATGCCCCCGACACAGCCGTACCGGTCAGCGATGCGCTCATCACATTCCCGTAATGGTCGGTAGTGAGCTGCTGAACGCCTGAACTCGGCAGCACGTTGTTCGATTCCGTACCGATGCCGAACGTCAAGAACCCGGTCGCGCTGGTCGATCCGGTCGACGTGACGGCCGGCATGTTCAAGATCACACCGTTGTTGTCGCTTGCGAACAGCCGGATCGGGTTGGTCACTTGCTGCGGCTCCAGCACGGCTTGGTCCGTGCAGTTCGCCGAGTTCCCCGTCCCCGTGCATCCGTAATAGACACCGTTCGGAACACCGACGGCAGCGCAGCCGGAGCCGCAATCGTACTTCGCCGTACCGATGCCGAGAATGCCGTGTGCGGCGATCGCCGACGACGTATCGTTGAGCGTACCGACTGCGCAGTTGTTGCTGGACCCGCCGGCAGCCGATTGAGGCAGGTCGCCGATCACCTGAATGGGAACGCTCGATGCGGTTTCGCCGCCGATCGTCACGTCGGCCGTGCGAACCGTTCCCCACGAATTGCCGTCGGCGAAGCCGGCGCAGTCGGCAACCGTCTTGCCGCCGACCGTCTCGACCGGCAATCCGTTGGCCATCGTGGTGTTCAGCGCGTCCTGCGTAAGCCGCAAGCCCCACGATCCGGTATCGAGCTGAATGTTGTTGATCGTCTGGCAGGTGCTCGTGCCGTGGATGCAGACCGTCACGCTGACCGTCGGGATGTTCGGCGAGCCTTTGACGCCCGTCGCCACGACGACGGCGGTTTGATTGCCCGCCAGCGAAGCGGGCAGGCTCGATACGGGAACGCCCGCGGCGAGGGTCGTGCCGCCGGTACTTCCCGTGCTGCCGGTACTGCCGGTACTGCCTGTGCTGCTCGCCGACGAGCTGCTCGATCCGCCACCGCCGCCGCAACCCGCGACGAGTGCGACGGCCGCGGCCAGACCGAGGGCGCCGAGCATTCGGGCCAGCTTGCTATCGATACGCAACATGGTTTTCCTCGTTCTCGTTCGTTATTGGATGTCGTCGGCGGTCACGCCGATCGGCAACGATTGAGGCAGGTAGGCCTGCCCCGAGAACGCACCCATGTGGCCGCCCGAATGGACGACTAGCCCCGGCAGCTCGACATTGAGCGGGCCGCGGCCCGGGGCGGCCGCGCGCTGCGCGACACGCGCGCTGTCGTATTGCGTGAAGTACGTGCCGAGCAGCACGGACAGATTCGGCATGAACGGGCCGTTCCAAGCAATGCCGAACACGGCTCCGGCCGCAGAGACGTACTCGCGCACGACGGTGCCGTTGGCGTAGGTCGTCTGCGTCACCGTGAACGAGGTGGCGCCGGCTACGCCCGACGCTGCGTGGACGACGGCGTTGCCGGGACTCGAGACGGCCCCGGCAGGCGGCGGCGTAGGCACGCCGCCGAGCGCGGCAACGGCAGGCACGGCCATGGCCAGCGCGCCACAAGTCAGTGCCGCGCTAAGCGCGGCACGCATGATCCGATTCGACATCTAGAAAGAACCCCATTTTGATTAGTTTTATCGCGTCCCTCGACGCGGGCCCTACATACGAAGAAAGGCCGCTCGCACGAGGCGGGCCGCCTTTCTCGGCACTACAACTACGGTGAAACGCTGAAACGATACGGAAAGCCGTCAGAAACCCAGACTTGCGAGCAGATCGTCTACATCCGCCTGATCCTGCACCACGTCGGTGCGCCCTTCCGGGTTGATCTGCGGCCCGTTGAGCAAGTGCTCGGGCGTCGCCGTCACAGCCGGATCGGCCGCGAGCGCCGCCGCCGTCTGCGCGAACTGCTCGCGCCGCTCGGGGGCGATGTTCTCGATCAGCACGCCGAGCAGCTGCTGCTCTATGACATACACGACGTCCATGACCTTCTTGATGACCTGCCCGGTCAGATCCTGGAAGTCCTGCGCCATCATGATGTCGAGCAGCTTCTGGTTCGTGACCGCCGTCGCGTCCGGCACGCTCGCCAGGAAGGCGCGCGTGTCGCCCATCAGCGTGCGAACCTCTTCGCGCTCGATCGGCGCCGCGAACCAGCGCTCCCAGCGGCTGTCGAGTTCCGCCGCATCGGCTTGCAGCTGTTCCTGCAGCGGCTTGGCGATATCGATCGCCGTCAGCACGCGCTCGGCCGCCTGCTCGGTCATGTTCGCGACGTACTTGAGGCGGTCGCGCGCGTCGGGCACCGCCTCGGCGGCCAGCTCGACGTGCTTGTCCAGACCGAGCTCGCGCATGGAATCGCGCAGCGTCTTCGTCAATTGACCGATGCGCGCGAGAATGCGGTCGGTCGTCAGATCGGGGCCGTCAGCGCCGTCCGAATGCGTATTGGTGACCTGATCCACTTCAGCTCCCCGTCTTGGCCATCTTCTCGAGAATCTTCGTGAGCTTTTCGTCGAGCGTGGCGGCGGTAAACGGCTTCACCACGTAGCCGCTCGCGCCGGCCTGCGCCGCCGCGATGATGTTCTCTTTCTTCGACTCGGCCGTGACCATCAGCACCGGCAAATGCGTGAGCGCCGCGTCGGCGCGGATGCGCTTGAGCATCTCCAGGCCGTCCATGTTCGGCATGTTCCAGTCGGAGATCACGAAGTCGAACCCGCCGCCTTGCAGGCGCGATAGGCCCGCCGCGCCGTCTTCGGCTTCGTCGACGTTCGCGTAGCCGAGCTCCTTCAACAGGTTGCGGACGATCCGGCGCATCGTCGGAAAGTCGTCCACCACCAAGATTTTCATGCTTTTGTCCATCTTTCTTCCCTTTAACCCTAATTTGGTCCGCGCACGTATCCGGATTGTCGTCCGGTCATACGCGCTGCACTCGATCGCCCATCGCCGCCAGCCTTGCCATCACTTTGCGGCTCATTTCCGATAAAGGCGCGACCTCGTCGGCGCCGCCGAGCGCGATGGCCTCGCGCGGCATGCCGAAAACGACGCAGCTCGCCTCATCCTGCGCGAGAGTGTATGCGCCTGCATTTCTCATGTCTAACAGTCCCGCCGCGCCGTCCCGGCCCATGCCCGTCAGAATCACCCCGACTGCGTTCTTGCCGGCGTGCTGGGCGGCCGAGCGGAACAGCACGTCGACCGAAGGCCGGTGCCGGTTCACGGGCGGATCGTCCGACAGATGCGCGATGTAGTTCGCACCGCTACGCGCTAGCAATAGATGTGCGTGGCCCGGCGCGATGTAGGCATGGCCCGGCAGCACGCGCTCGCCGTGCTCGGCTTCCTTGACGGTGATCCGGCACAGGCCGTTCAGGCGCTGCGCGAACGACTTGGTGAAGCCCGGCGGCATATGTTGCGCAATCATGACAGCCGGCGCATCGGGCGGCAGCGGCACGAGCACTTCGCGGATCGCTTCGGTGCCGCCCGTCGACGCGCCGACGATGATCAGCTTTTCCGTACTGACGAGCGGGTTGTTGAACAGCGGCGCATGCACGGCAGCCGCCGGGGCACCGGCGGCGCCCGCGGCCGGCGCCGGGGCGGCCGCCCGAGCCCGCACGCGGGCGCGGGCGGCGGCGCGGATCTTGTCGGCCAGCTTCTCGGCGTAGTCGAGCATGCCCTCGCGGATACCGACCTTCGGCTTCGTGACGAAATCGACGGCGCCCAGTTCCAGCGCGCGCAGCGTGATTTCCGAGCCGCGCTCGGTCAGCGACGACACCATCACGACCGGCATCGGGCGCAGGCGCATCAGCTTCTCGAGGAAGTCGAGCCCGTCCATGCGCGGCATTTCGACGTCGAGCGTCAGTACGTCGGGGTTATGCTGCTTGATCAGCTCGCGTGCGACGAGCGGGTCCGGCGCCGTCGCGCAGACCGCCATGTCGGGCTGCCCATTGATGATTTCCGTCATCAGGCTGCGGATCAGCGCCGAATCGTCGACACACAATACTTTGATTTTCTGCACAGAAACTACGCCTCCTCTACTGTCTTGGCGTTGTTGGACTGACTCACGCCGCGTGCGCTTGCCCCGAACAATTCGACGCGCGGTTTCGCCGCCGGCGCACCGAACAACTCGATGCGCGGCTTTTGCGCGGCCGCTTGTGTTTGACCACCCGCAGCGAACAATTCGACGTGGCCGCGCTCGCGTGCGGCGCGGGCGTGACGGGCCGCTCTCGCTTCGGCGACTTGCTTGGCGAGTTCTTGTTCGCGCTCGGCCACGGTCGGTTCTTGCTGCAAACGCAGCTTCTTGACCATCGCCTGGCCCGTATCGGGCATGAACGCAACCTTGCGCGGATGCGAGCCTTGCAAATCCTCGGCGACGATACGGATCTTTTCGAGCCCCAGATAGCGGCGGACGAATTCGGAATTGCGATCGCCGATGTTGATCGTCGTCATCCCGGCAAGCACAGCCGCGCCGCCGAATACCTTGGCTTCGAAGCGCTCGCGGCGGCCGCCCATCTTGATCAACTCGTTGATGAGCACTTCCATCGCGTAGGCGCCGTAGCGCATCGAATCGGACGTGGCCTGCGCCGGCTGGTCGCCGTCGTCGGGGAGCATGAAGTGATTCATGCCGCCGATGCCAGCCGTCCGGTCGTGAATGCACGCCGCCACGCACGAGCCGAGCACGGTGACGAGCACCATGTCCTCGCGCGTCGTATAGAACTCGTTCGGCAACAGCTTCACGCCGCGGCGGCCGAAGTGGTTGTCGAAGTATAAATTCGTCGCGATAGGTAAGGCGCTCATACTGCCTCCCGCCGGGCCGCCCCAAGGGAGGCAGACGCCCCCTCGGGGGGAGCTTTGCACGGGACCGGAGTAAGCGCTGAAGCGCCAACTCCGCTCGACGGCGAACAAATGCGAGCGTGGGGGCTCATCATATCGTGGCCTCCTGGCGAGCGGGTGCACCGGCGCCGGACGAGCGTGAGGCGCCGTGGATACGGCCGCCGGCCTGCGCGTCGCGCGTCAGCTCATACACGGTCTGCCCGCGCAGACGGAATTCCTGCGTGACGTAGGTGAAGTTCTCCGAATGGCCCGCGAACAGCAGCCCGCCCGGCTTCACGAGCGGCGCGAAACGCGAGAGCACTTGCGACTGCGTCGGCTTGTCGAAGTAGATCATCACATTGCGACAAAAGATCGCGTCGAACGGCTGACGCAGTCCATAGTCGGCATCGGTCAAATTCAACTGCGCGAAGCGGATCATCGAGCGCAGCTCGGGGCGCACCTTCACGAGACCGGCGTGCGGCCCCGTTCCTTTCAGGAAGAAGCGCTTCAACCGCTCGGGACTCAGCGCCTTGACCTGATCGAACGAGTAGACGCCCGCCTCGCCTTTGGCGAGCACTTGCGTATCGAGATCGGTCGCGAGAATCGTCGTTTGGCGCGCCTGCGATTCGCCGAGCGCCTCGACCAGCGTCATCGCGATCGTGTACGGCTCTTCACCCGTGGACGCGGCCGAACACCAGATCGACACCGGTGCCTGGCGGCGCTTCACGAATTCGGCGAGGATCGGGAAGTGATGCGATTCACGGAAAAATGCGGTGAGGTTCGTCGTCAGCGCGTTCGTGAAAGCTTCCCACTCCTCGGCGCTGTTCTCCGATTCGAGCAGGTCGAGATAGCGGCGGAAGCTGTCGAGCCCGCGCGCGCGCAGGCGCCGCGCGAGGCGGCTGTAAGCCATGTCGCGCTTGTGCTCGGACAGCGAAATGCCGGCGCGCCGATGAATGAGCTCACGGATGCGGGCGAAATCCGCGGACGTGAACTCGAAATCGCGCTCGGCAAAGCCGGAGCGATCGGCGAGGCCGGGCCGGTCGTCGGCGCGATCGCCGAGGCCGCCGGGCTCGGCCCGTTCGGACCGAAAAAATGCGCGCGCTGTCGTCATGGTGCTTCTCTCACTGCCCTTCCAGCTGACGGTGCGCGTTCGACACGCGCCGCCGGTTAAAACGTTTCCCAGTCGTCGTCCGACTTGCTGCTCGATGCCGCGACGGCCGGTGCCGGGGTCGTGCTCTTGGCCGCGAACGAGGTGCTTCTCGCGGCCGGGGCGCTGCTCTTCACGCTAGAGGCGGAAGCGGCGGACGCAGCCGACGCGCTAGGCGCAGCTTGAACGGCCGGCGCGCTCTTCACGCTAGACGCGGGTGCAGCCTGAGCGGCGGTAGCGGCCGGCTCGGACGATGTGCTCTGCGTGGCCGCGGCGGTTTGCGAGGCGGCCGCTTGACGCGCGAGTCGCGGCGCGGCGGCGTGTGCCGCGCGCGGTGCCGGGCTCGTTGCCTTCGCCGCCTTCGTCGTATGCACGGCGCTCTTGTGCACCGGCGCGGCGCTCTTGTGCGCAGCCGCCGGCTTCGCCGCGGGACGCGCGAGCGAGGCACCGGACGAGTACGCGCCGTCGATACGCCATTGGCCGACGACCGTCTTCAATTGGCGCGTCTGCTCTTCGAGCGATGCCGCGGCAGCGGCCGCCTGCTCGACGAGCGCCGCGTTTTGCTGCGTCACGTCGTCCATCTGCGTCAGCGCGCGATTCACACCTTCGATGCCCGTCGACTGCTCTTCCGAGGCCGCGCTGATCTCACCCATGATGTCGGTCACGCGGCGCACGGCTTGAACGATTTCGTCCATCGTCGTGCCGGCGCGGCCGACGAGTTCCGAACCGCTCGCCACCTTGTCGGCCGAATCGCCGATCAATCCCTTGATTTCCTTGGCCGCCGCGGCGCTGCGTTGGGCCAAGCTACGCACCTCGCCGGCAACCACCGCGAAGCCGCGGCCCTGCTCGCCCGCGCGCGCCGCCTCGACGGCCGCGTTCAGTGCCAGGATGTTGGTCTGGAACGCGATGCCTTCGATCACACCGATGATGTCGACGACCTTGTTCGAGCTCGTCGCGATGTCCTGCATCGTCGTGACGACTTGGCTCACCACGTCGCCGCCGCGCACGGCGATGTCCGACGCGTTGATCGCGAGCTGGCTCGCCTGGCGCGCGTTTTCGGTGTTCTGGCGCACGGTGCCCGTGAGCTGCCCCATGCTCGTCGCCGTTTGCTGCAGCGAAGCGGCTTGCTCTTCGGTGCGCTGCGACAGATCGGTGTTGCCGATCGAGATTTCGCGGGCGCCGACGTCGATCGATTCGGTGCCGTTGTGCACGGCCTTGACCATCGACGTCATGGCCTGCTGCATGCGCATCATGCCGGCGTAGAGGCGGCCGATCTCGTTCGTGCCCTGCGCGTTCATCGTGCGCGTCAGATCGCCGTCGGCGATGCGCTCGAACTGCGTGATCGCATCGTTGATCGGTTGCACGATGAGGCCGCGCAGCGCAAAGCGGATGAACACGACCATCACGATTGCCAGCAGCGTCACGGCGACGATCAGCGAGCTCATCAGCGTGATGTTCGCCGCCGATTCGGTGCGCTGCGACTCGGCATGCTCCTGACGCGCCTTGAGCACTTTCGCCGCCGCATTGTCGAACGCGACGAACATCGGGCTGATCTTCGTATCGGCGATGGCGTGATAGGCGGCCAGATCGCCCGCTTCCGCGGCCGTGAATTCGGGCTCGACACCGTCGTGCAGGAGCGTTTCGTGACGGCTATTGAGTTCGTCGACGAGGGCCGGGTCGATGCCTTCGCGCGGCGTGCTCGAGAACGACTGCCACGCCTGATTGGAGATGGCCAGCAGTTCCTGTGCACGGCTCAGCACCTTCTTCGCTTCGTCGGCGTTGTTCGCCTCCGAGAGCGCGCGGAAGCGATCGAGCGCGATGCGCGATCGCAACAGGTAGCTGCTCGCATCGTCGAGCGAGTGGATCGTCGGCAAGTCGCCGTGCGCGAGCGTATCGAGCGAGTGGTTCGCGCTCGAAAGCGCGGTGAGCCCGAGCACGCCGACCGCGATGGTCAGCGTCACGAGCACGGCTCCGATGGCCGTCAACGTCGTGCGGATCGACCAATTCTGCAGCATCGTAAATCTCCGGTTTAAAGCGCTCAGGGCACTAGCGTGTTGCTTACTGTTACTGCGCGAACGTTTCGATCAGCGCCATTTCCTTGCTGACCATCAGTTTTTCGATGTCCATCAGGATCAGCATGCGGCCTTCCACGGTACCGAGACCCGTCAGGTATTCGGCGGTCAGCGTCGCGCCGAATTCGGGCGCGGGCATGATCTGGTCGGCCGTCAGCGTCAGCACGTCCGACACGCCGTCCACCACCATGCCGACGACGCGATGCGCGACGTTCAGGATGATGACGACGGTTTGGTGGTCGTACTCCACGCGGCCCAAGTGGAACTTGATCCGCATGTCGACGATCGGGACGATGATGCCGCGCAGGTTGATGACGCCCTTGATGAATTCAGGCGCGTTGGCGATGCGCGTCACGCTGTCGTAGCCGCGAATTTCCTGCACCTTCAGGATGTCGATGCCGTACTCTTCCGCACCGAGCGTGAAGATCAGGAATTCTTGGCCGGCCGCGTCGGCTTGCAGCGCATCGCGACGGCCTGCGACGGTCAAGCCGTTCGCGTTGTGAGTTTGGACTTCTGCCACGTTAGCCCCCAGCGGTTGGGAATTACGAAAAGTTCATTGCGCCGTGCGACGCACGGCTTTCACGGTTCAGCGCCGCCACGTCGACGATCAGCGCGACGCTGCCGTCGCCGAGAATCGTCGCCGCGGAGATCCCGCGCACCTTGCGGTAGTTCGTTTCGAGGTTCTTCACGACCACCTGCTGCTGGCCGACGAGTTCGTCGATCAGCATCGCGAAGCGGCGGCCCTCGGTCTGCATGATCGTGACGATGCCTTGGGTCGGCTCCGTGCGCGCGCCCTCGACCACGAACACTTCGTGCAGCGCGACGAGCGGCAGGTATTCCCCGCGCACGCGCACCACACGCTCGCCGTTGGCCACCGTGTAGATGTCCGAGGCCACGGGCTGCAGCGATTCCATGACGAAGTTCAGCGGCAAGATGAAGATTTCGTTGCCGACCTTCACCGACATGCCGTCGAGAATCGCCAGCGTGAGCGGCAGGATGATGCGCGTCGTCGTGCCCTTGCCCGCGTGCGAGGTGATCTCGACGTGGCCGCCCATCGATTGGATGTTGCGCTTGACGACGTCCATGCCCACGCCGCGGCCCGACACGTCCGTCACCTGCTCCGCCGTCGAGAAGCCCGGCATGAAGATGAGGTTCCAGACTTCCTCGTCGGACATCGACTCGCTCACCTGCATGCCTTGCTTCATGGCCTTGGCGAGAATCTTGTCGCGCCGCAGGCCCGCGCCGTCGTCGGACACTTCGATCACGATGTTGCCGCCGTGGTGAGCGGCCGACAGCACGAGCTGGCCCGCGCCGTCCTTGCCCGCCGCGCGCCGCGCCTCGACCGTTTCGATGCCGTGGTCGAGACTGTTGCGCACGAGGTGCGTCAGCGGATCGATGATCCGCTCGATCAGACTCTTGTCGAGCTCGGTCGCCTGACCGAAGGTGACAAGCTCCACTTCCTTGCCGAGCTTCGCCGCGAGATCGCGCACGAGGCGCGGGAAGCGGCTGAAGACGTAATCCATCGGCATCATGCGGATCGACATCACGGTTTCTTGCAGATCGCGCGCGTTGCGCTCGAGCTGCGCCATCCCGTTGAACAGCCGATCGTGCAGTGCCGGGTCGAACGTGCTCGTCGTTTCCGCGAGCATCGCCTGCGTGATGACGAGTTCGCCGACGAGGTTGATCAGCTGATCGACCTTTTCGACGCCCACGCGAATCGAGCTGCCTTCGGCGCCGGCCGCCGCGGCGGCCGGACGGGCCTTCTTGTCCTCGCCGCCGGATGCCGAAGCCGATGCGCTCGGCGCGACGCTCTTGGCCGGCTCGGCCTTCGGCTCGTACGCGGGCGCCGGAGCCGCCGCCGGTGCGCTTGCCGCCGGTGCGGCCGGCGCGCTGGCCGGAGCGGCCATGCTCGGCTCGCTCTCGGCAGCGGACGGTTCCTCGCCCGCTTCCGCGGGCGCGGTGCCGCGGCCGATCGCGATCTGACTTTCGTCGATCACGAAGCAGCACACGGCGGTAATGTCGTCGGACGGCACGTCGGTCTCTAGATAGACGACCAAGTCGCCGCCGCTCTTCACCTGTCCGACGATGTTGCCCAGGTTCCCCAATTCTTCGATCAGGAGTTCCTGGTCCTTCTCCCCCACCCCCCGTAGCGTAACTTTCAGGTGAGGCCCTGCATTGTTCGATTCGCCTTGCGCGGCACCGGCCGAGCCCGATGCGCCGGCCGTGCCGTGCGTGGCCTCGACGGCCTGCTCGACCACGTGCTCGGGTGCGCCGCCCGTCGTCTCGCTCGCCGCCGGCACGCTTGGCGCGGCCGCGGGTTCGACGGCCGGAGCCGTCTCGGCCGCGGGGGCGCCGTTGCCCTCGACGTGCAGCCGCTCGAGCTTCGCGCAGATCGCGGCCGCCGCGGCGGCATCGGGTTCCGCGCTCGAGCGGTACGCGGCAAGCTGGTCGGCCAGCACGTCCTTCGTTTCGAGGAACGTGTCGATCATGTCCTTGCGCAGCTTCAACTCGTTGTTGCGCGCCCGGTCGAGCAGCGATTCGAGGATGTGCGTCGTTTCAGTCAGCGCCGTGAAGCCGAATGTGGCCGCCCCGCCCTTGATCGAGTGAGCCGCGCGGAAAATGGCCGCGAGATCTTCCGGATCGGGCGTGCCGACGTCCAAGTTCAGCAGCAGCTGCTCCATTTGCGCGAGCAGCTCGTCCGCTTCGTCGAAGAACGTCTGGTAAAACTGGGTAATGTCGAGTGTCATGCTTCAATCACCGCTAAGAGTCGTGCTTCGCAGGTAGCGCGTTGTCTATCCGTTTCCATGCGCGCGCGGTGCGCCGCATATGTCCTAACCGTTCAACCGTTGCCGGTCCGTGTCTCTATCTCTATTTCGCGTCGAGCCCGCGTCTTCGCTCCCGCCTCACGCATTGAGCGCGTCGACGAGCTCGGTCAACGTATCGGGATCGAGCGGCTTCTCGATCCAGCCCGTCGCCCCGGCGGCGCGAGCCGCGTCCTTGAACGCGACGCCGTCCTCCGTCGTCAGCACGAAAATCGGCGTGACCGCGTAAGCCGGCTGCGAACGCAGCGCCGCGATGACGTCGAGCCCGCTGCGCTTGGGCATGTACTGATCCGTCAGCACGAGATCGAAGGGGTGCGCCAATGCGCTCTCCAACCCTTCGTCCCCGTCGGCCGCCACGGTCACCTCGTAGCCGGCCGTGCGCAGGGTCGCCGCGAGGATTTCACGCATCGCGGCCGAATCGTCGATCGCCAAAATGTTTCTGATCATGAATGCCTCACTTCGCTACACCCGCGACACCAGCCACCGGCGGGGCCACCGCCACCGACGGCGTAGGCGGGGGCGTAACCGTCTCCTTCGCCGCGCCCGGCGCGATCTTGCCGACGATCGGCGTCGCGCTCGCCGCGTTGTCCGACAGCGTCGTCGTCGTCGAGTCATCATGCATCAAGGCGTCCTCGGACTTTTTGTTGAGAACGATGATGCTTATGCGTCTATTCTCCGGATCGAGCGGATCGGCCTTGTCCAGGTTCTGCGTCGAGGCGAGCCCCAGTACTCGCATCACCTTGCCGTCGTCCATCCCGCCGGCGATCAGCTCGCGCCGCGACGCATTCGCCCGGTCGGCCGACAACTCCCAATTGCTGTAACCTTTGCCGCCGCCCGCATAGGGCACGGCGTCCGTATGTCCCTGCACGACGATGCGGTTCGGCACGTCGTTCAGCGTCTGGCCGATCGCGCGCAGAATGTCGCGCATGTACGGCTCGACGTTGTCGCTGGCGGTGGCGAACATCGGGCGCTTTTGCGTATCGACGATTTCGATGCGCAGCCCCTGCAGCGTCGAATCGATTCGGATCTGCTGCTTGTACTGACGCAGCACCGGGTTCGCCTCGATCGCGGCCATCAGCTTGACCTGCAGATCGTGCAAGCGCGCCTGCTCGCGGCGCTCGAGCGCCCCCTTGAGCTGGTCCAGCGCCTGATCGTCGGCCTTGACCGCCGTGTGCGTCGCCATCGACGTCGTCCCGTCCGAGCGGCGCGTGATACCGTCCTGGTCGGTCGAGATGTCGCGGCCGCCGCCGTCGATGATGCTCGACTCCTGGGCGCTGCGCTGTCCGCCGCCGAGCAGCGCCGCCCGGAGCGGCTGGTTGAAGTATTCGGCGATGCCCTTCAGCTGCACGGGCGTCACGGCGCTGAGCAGCCACATCAGCAGGAAGAACGCCATCATCGCGGTCATGAAGTCCGCATAGGCGAGCTTCCACGCACCGCCGTGGTGCCCCTTCTTGGAGGGCGCCACGCGCTTGACGATGATCGCCCGGTCCTTGCCTTTGGTCATGACGCGCTGTCCTGGTTGGCTCGGCCGCTTATTTCGCCTTCACGCGGCGCACGTGCTCTTCGAGCTCGGCGAACGACGGACGCTCGGGCGAGAACAGCACCTTGCGGCCGAACTCCACGGCGATCGCCGGCGCATAGCCGTTCAGGCTCGCGAGAATCGTGACCTTGATGCACTGGAACATCTTCGTCGATTCCGCCACGCGCTGTTCCGCCAGGCTCGCGAGCGGCCCGATCAGGCCGTACGAAAGCAAGATGCCGAGGAACGTGCCGACGAGCGCCTGCGCGATCATCGCGCCGAGCACCGCGGGCGGCTTGTCCGCCGACGCCATCGTGTGGACCACGCCCATCACGGCGGCGACGATCCCGAACGCGGGCATCGCGTCGCCGACGCGGCTCAGCGCGTGCGCCGGGCCCTCGCCCTCGGCGTGGTGCGTCTCGATCTCCTCGTCCATGAGGCTTTCGATCTCGAACGCGTTCATGTTCCCGCCCACCATGAGCCGCAGGTAGTCGGTCAGAAACTCGACGGTATGGTGATCGGCGAGGATCTTCGGATATTGGGTGAAAATCGGGCTCTTCTCGGGATCGTCGATGTCGGCTTCGAGCGTGAGCGTGCCTTCCTTGCGCGCCTTTGCAAGCAAAACGTAAAGTAGTGCCATCAGCTCCATGTACACGTCCTTCGTGTACTTCGAGCCCTTGAAGAGCGTGGGCAGGAGTCTGATCGTCGCTTTGATCGTGTTGAGGCCGTTTCCGAGAATGAACGCACCCAGGCCGGCGCCGGCAATCATGAGCCCTTCCTCGGGCTGCACTAGCGCGCCTAGATGGCCGCCCGCGAGCGCATAGCCGCCGAAGACGGACAATACGGTTACGAGTGTTCCAACGAAAATCAGCACTGCCGGATCCTCACAAAAGCAACGGGGAGACCGTCGTTAATCTGGTTTACGGCAGGCGTGCCGAAAACTTTGGGGGGAAAAGGGGGGCGATGACGCCGTGTAAACCAGGACGGCGAAAGGGGCGAATGGGGCACGCGCGGCGGGGGCCGGCAGGCCCGTTCTCGGGCTGCCCGAGGGGCCTCATGCCTGGCCGGCCGGCTAGGCCGCCAGTTCGGCGATGTCGGGTACCGCGCCCGCCGAGCCTTGCCCGGCCTTGGCCGCCGCGGATTTCTTGGTTTTGCCGGCGCGCGACGGCGGCTGGCAAAGCCCGCAGACGAAGGCGTGCTGCGGATCGTGGGCATGCGCGACGAACTGCCCGCCGCAGCGCGTGCAGGACGTGAGCTGCAGCATCCCCGATTCGAAGAAGCGCACTAACGTCCAGGCGCGGGTCAGGCTCAGCATGGCCTCGTCGCCGTGCAGCAGCGTGTGCTCGAGGTACAGGCGATAGCTCTTCACGATCGACTGGATGCTTTCGCAGCCGCCGTGCTCCGCCATGAACCGGTAGATATTGTAAAAAAGCGACGAATGGATGTTCGGCTGCCAGGTCATGAACCAGTCCGTCGAGAACGGCAGCATGCCCTTCGGCGGCGACACACCTTTCAATTCCTTGTACAGCTTGATGAGCCGGTCGCGCGACAAGCTCGTTTCCGCTTCGAGCAATTGCAGACGTGCGCCTAATTCAATCAGCTCGATCGCCAGGGTGATTTCCTTGACTTCGAGCACGACGCTCTTGGTTGCCATATCGGCCGTGTGCCCCGCTTAACAGATACCGAGTCCATGGCCGCGCTCGCTCCCGAGCCGGCTGATGCGCGCAAGCGTCGTCACGTCGTCAGTCGATTAGTTGACCGATTCGACCGGTTGGCTCGCCATCAGGATGGCGCTATGCGCACCGGCGAGCGACGCGGACTTGCCCTTGTCGGCCAGCGATGAAAGGACGGCGTGGTCGTCGAAGCGGAAACGGCACAACAGCTGGCTGGACGCGGCCAGCTTCACGGTCTGGGCAAACGAAAGGTTCGCCAGTACATCGGCCAGCTGATCGCCGATGCCCATGCGGAACATGCCCATGGCCTTGTCTTCCCGCAACAAACGCTGCGCAAGCAACAGATACGACAGATTGACTTCTTTGATCTCGCTGAGCATTTCGCTTGTGGCGCTCATGATTCCCCCGGTCAATCGAAAGTGTCGACCGGAGCGCGCTTGCGCGCGTTCGCCCCGATCCCAATACCAAAGCTCAGTGGTTTCGGAAACGTTTGCCCGGCCGCGCGCTTCACCGACGCACGATCCTGCCCGTTCCTGGTCTCCGGCAAATTGTGTCGAATTGTAAAAAGGGTGGAAATAGGAAGAGCACCGGCGAGCGATGCCGGAAAAATGGCCGAAAAGTCTGTAGGAATTTTTCTGACATTGAGCGCCCGCGCGGGTTTGCGGGGCGCGATGCAGTTCGTCGGGTCAGGCACGAAAAAAGCTACTCGAGGCGGCGGCATCCGGACGCGAAGCGCGTTCAAATTATAGGAAGCCGGGTCATCATCCCGCAACAAATGCCGACTACCGAAAATCGCAGGGTGCTTTTTTACCGCAATGCGGAAAACCGGCGAGCGCCTGCTGTTTCGGGCTGTAACAAGGATTAAGGGTTTGAAAACCCGCTCATCTCGACGAGGCCCGCTCCTGATAATGGCAGGGCATTAACGAAAGTGATCGGCGGCGAAGCCACGTGCGAGCCGCCTCTAGGAAAGGAGATTGACGCATGCGAATCGCTCAAATCGCGCCGCTTTACGAAGCCGTACCCCCGAAGTTCTACGGAGGCACCGAACGCGTCGTGTCGTATTTGACCGAGGCGCTCGTTGAGCTCGGACACGATGTCACGCTGTTCGCCAGCGGCGATTCGATGACGTCCGCCACGCTCGATGCCGCATGGCCGCGCGCGCTGCGGCTCGATCCGACGATCCGCGACGCCCTCGCGCCGCATATGCTGCTGCTCGAGAAGGTGCGCCGGGTCGCGTCCGAATTCGACGTGCTCCACTTCCACCTCGATTATTTGCCGTTCTCGCTGTTCTCGGACGTGAGCACGCCGTCGGTGACGACGCTGCATGGCCGGCTCGATCTGCCTGAGCTGCAGCCCGTATTCGATACGTTCTCGAAATCCAATGTCGTTTCGATTTCGCAATCGCAGCGCGTGCCGCTGCCGCAGGCGCGGTGGAACGAGACGGTCTATCACGGCTTGCCCGAGCGGCTGCTCACGCCCCAGCCGCACTGCGAGCCGGAATATTTGGCATTCCTTGGGCGAATCTGCCCGGAAAAGCGTGTCGACACGGCAATCAAGATCGCGGCGATGAGCGGCCTGCCGCTGAAGATCGCCGCCAAGGTCGACAAAGTCGACCGCGACTATTTCAAGCAGGAGATCGAGCCGCTGCTGTCGCAGGCGCATGTCGAATTCGTCGGCGAGATCGACGAGACGCAAAAGCCCGAATTCCTCTCGCGCGCCAAGGCACTGCTGTTCCCGATCGACTGGAGCGAGCCGTTCGGTCTCGTCATGATCGAAGCGATGGCCTGCGGCACGCCGGTGATCGCCTTCAACCGGGGTTCGGTACCCGAGGTGATCGACCATGCGGTGACCGGATATATCGTGGAAGACATACAAGGCGCGGTGGCGGCGCTACAGCATCTCGACGAACTCTCGCGCGACGAAATTCGCGCGCAGTTCGAACGCCGCTTTACCTCTCGAACCATGGCGAGCAACTACGTGAAATGCTACGAAGCGCTGCTCGAACAACGTGCGGGCCGGCCGATACTGCGCAGCGTCGCCGCGGGGTAACCCGGATAGGGAAAAAATGAAGCCGCCATGCTATCTAGATAAAGGCGGGAATGAAACGGTGGCGTCGCCGATGAAATAATTCGTAAAAAAGCTGCCTCTCGCATTGCTCGGGCTGGCCTTCGAATGAAGACCGGCCCGAGCCGTTTAAGGACGCTCGGTACTCGCTCGGTACTATTGCGCGATCAGATAACGATCGCGATTCTTGACGCCCGCGATCCAGTTCGGCGGTTTGCCGCGGCCGCTCCACGTGGCGCCCGACTTCGGATCCTGGTACTTCGGCGGCAGCGGCGCTTTCTTCGGCGGACGGCCGCGCCGCGCGCCTTCGGCATAGCCGAGGTCATGCGCGCTGAGCCCGAACTCCACGATCTTCTGTTTGATCTCTGCGATTACGTTCTCGACTTCGGCACGACGCGCATCGTCCGCCTGAGCCTGCAATTTCGCGATCTGCGCCTTCAGTTCCGCGTATTGGGACATCGTGGTCTCCCTTGATTGAAAAACTGGTTGTTCCGAGATTAGTCGGAACGAACGCCACTGGCAATGCCGAATTTACCCGATATGCCATGAAATCGTATGATAATTCTTAAAAAGCCTCCCACCGTGCGTAATACCTCATTACTGGCCCAATTGCGGGTCGTCCAACGCGAGGCAATCGAGCGAATCCGAACCAATGCCCGCTCGTTCCGAACGCGTGCGAATGAACCGTATGCGATCGATGCAATGGCCATTCGCCCCACGGCTTAGGGGCATCGACTGCGCCAAGGCCGGTCGTTAGCATTCCGAAATAATGCAATCCTGATATCGCAGCAAGAAGCACGCACACCCCGAGCGCATGCGCCGCTGCTAGAATCGGCGCGCGACCGAGAGGCCCATTCCGGGTTCGCCGCCTATCGGCAAAACCAGCACCCCCAGCAAACTCAGCGAAAGGACGCGTCATGATTCGCTCGAATGCCAAGCACGATGCCGAATCGCGTATCGATCGGCTAGGCCGCCTGCCACTTGATTCGCATGCTCGTCACCGCGGTCGCCGCTCGCCCCCGAAGGGACGCATGTTTGCCGTCGTCCTCGCCCTCGGCCTTTCGGGCCTAGGGATCGCGCAGCCTGCATCGGCGCGAACCGAAACGCTCGTCTTCGTTCGCCACGGAGAAAAACCCGCCAAAGGCTATGGACAGCTCGACTGCCAAGGGCTGAACCGCGCAATGGCCTTGCCGGCCGTCATTGCGGCGAAATTCGGAAAGCCGGATGCGATCTATGCGCCCAATCCGTCAGCGCAAAAAAAGGACAACGGCGTGCGATACGACTATGTGCGCCCACTGGCGACGATCGAGCCGACCGCCATTCAATTCACCTTACCGGTGAATACCGACTACGGATATTCGGAAATCGACAAGCTCGAACAAGCACTGATCCAGCCCGGGCAAGCGGGCAAGCTGATCGTCACGGCTTGGGAACATCGCGAAATCGAAGATCTCGTGCGCGACATCGTGAGCAAGTATGGCGGTGGATCATCGGCAGCGTCGAATGTGCCTTATTGGCACAGCAGCGATTTCGACAGCGTGTATGTCGTCAAGCTCGATTGGGACGCGCAAGGCCAGGCACCGCGTGCCACGTTCGTGCATGATCACGAAGGCCTCGACGGACGGCCCAAGGATTGCCCATGCGCCGCGCTGCCCGATGCGCCGGCGGCGAAATAAGCCGGAAGGCGAGCGAGCGAACGCCGCCGCCGCAACAAGGCACCGTTACGAAGCGGCGAGCTCGTCCGCGATCGAGAACAGCTTGCGCAATTGATGCGCGACGCCAGCCTCGAAGTTATTGCCGATGCGCGGCACGCCCGGCAAGCGGGCCATCAAATCCGGATTGGCGTTGTTCATCATGAACGGATGGCCGGCCGTCTCGAGCAGATCGATGTCGTTCATGTTGTCGCCGAATGCGACGCAATGCGACGTCTGGATTTGAAGACGATCGAGCACGACACGCAGCGCGCGCCCTTTCGACACGTCCGAGGTCATCACTTCGAGACAGTGAGGCAGCGAATAGGTGACGTAAAGGGCATCGCCGAATTCGCGCTCCAAGCGCTCCGAAACTTGAGCCAAATCCGCCGGATCGCCGATATAGAGCACCTTGGCGATATCGTCGCCACCGTGCGCACGCATGTCGATCACTTCGTAGTGAAAGCCCGATTCCTGATGGAGCGCGAGCAGCTGCGGGGCATCGCGATCGATGAGCCAGGCATCGTCGGCGAACAAGTTCACGATGACGCGGCCATGCGTGCCGACGATGTCCGGATGCACGAGCCGGCGCGCGGCTTCGCTCGATAGATTGCGCGAATGAATCAAAGTGTCGTCGGGCGCATGGACGCGCGCGCCGTTCGAAGTCACGAGGTACGGACGAATGCCGAGCACATCGCGAATTCCGGCGACGTCGCAGTAATGCCGGCCCGTTGCGATCACGAATTGAATGCCGGCTTGCTCGAGCCGCCGGACGGTCGCTACCGTGAACGGGTCCAGCTGGTGATTGCTGTTCAGTAGCGTTCCATCGAGATCGGTGGCGACAAGCTTATACATGGCAGGCAATAAGGCGATGTGAGTGCAAAAAAGAAAAAAGATTACGATTGCGTTGCTATTTTAAGCCCCTGCGCCGCGACTGCGCACCGAGCCCGCGCTCGCACGCTGGGCAAGGGCGAGCGCGCCGTGCGCCGAATCGGCCAGCGGCTGCCGCAGCCGGGCGTGGTGCAAGGCCGGCACATACTCGGCGAGCGGCGCCGCCAAGCCGCCGCATAGCGCAACAGGCAGTTGGGCGCTCGGATCGAGGGCGTCGACGAGCTTCGCAATGTCCGCTCCCGCCTGTGCGAGCAGCGCCGCCGCAGCAGCATGCTCCCGATGGGCAAGCACCACGGGCGCGAGTTCCGCATAGGCCGTCTGGTTCGCTTCGCAAAGCCAGACGACAAAGGCATCGCGATCGTCCACCTTCATTCGCGCGAGCAGCGCATCGGAAAACGCATCGGGGCGCGCGCGACCGTCGAGCGCTTGCTGCGCGTGAACGACGGCATGCAGGCCGAGCCATGCGCCGCTTGCTTCGTCGCCCGACGGAAATCCGTACCCGCCCGCCGTGCGGCATGCGCCGTCGCGATCGAGAACCGCCGCGATGCTGCCCGTGCCCACCGCCACGATCACGCCGGCTTCGCCGCCATGCGCGCCGAGCACCGTCGTATAGGCATCGCTTTGCACGTCGAGCGCCGCGAGCTTCGGCGCGCGGGCGATGAACTCGGCCAGCCAGTCGCGATTGTTGACGCCGGCCAGCCCGCAGCCGAGCGCGCAAGCTGCCCAATCGAGCTGCAACCCGGCCGATGCGAACGCCTGCTCGCAGGCCGCCTCGATCGCCTGCCACGCGCGCGTCACGCCGAGCCCGAGCCCCGAGGCGCCGCCCGCGGCGTGTGCGAGTTCGACGCCGTGCGCATCGGCCAACACGACCCGCGTGCCGGTGCCGCCGCCGTCGGCGCCAATCCAATAATGCGTTGCTTCCATGCTTGCCACCCGCGGCACCGAGCCGCCTTGCCAATCCATCAAATCAAACTAACCGATCGAATCACCGAGCCGAAAGATTATCGGCTTCGCCCCACGCCGCCAATCTCCCGAACGGCCGAATTGCTCTTGCCTGCCGATCCGCTATGCTTGCCGTCAAATCCGAGACCCGAGATCCGAGCCACGAGAGGCATTCATGACCGAGCGCTGCAACTGGGTGAGAACCCCTGCCGACGAGCATTATCACGACACCGAATGGGGCGTGCCGTCCCGCGACGAGCGGCATCTGTTCGAGATGCTCGTGCTCGAGGGCGCTCAAGCCGGCCTGTCGTGGTCCACGATCCTCAACAAACGCGAAAACTATCGCCGCGCGTTCGAGAACTTCGATGCCGAAACCGTCGCCCGCTTTACGCCGGCGAAGATCGACGCGCTGTTGCAAGACCCGGGCATCGTGCGCAATCGCGCCAAGGTCGAATCGGCCGTCGTCAATGCGCGCGCCGTCCTGCGCATCCGCGAAGAACACGGCTCCTTGGCCGAATTCGTCTGGTCGTTCGTGGGCGGCGAGCCCGTGCAAAACGACTGGGCACTTTACAAGCAGCACGCGCCCGCCTCCACGCCCGCTTCCGATGCCCTGAGCAAAGCGCTAAAGGGCTATGGCTGCAAATTCGTCGGCTCGACGATCTGCTACGCGTTCATGCAGGCGGTCGGCATGGTCAACGACCATCAAACCAACTGCGACTCGCGAGCGCATTGCGCCGCCCTGGCCGAGCGCAAATCGAACACCAAGACCGGCACCAAGACCAAAACGAAAGCCAAGGGCGCGGCTGAAGCGTGACGCTCACGCAACACTCGGCAAAAAATGCTTGATCGTGCGATGCGCGATAGGGAATATCGCAAAAAAGACCTGTAACTCCGCTCACCACGGCCGTTATAGCAGTCACAAGCAACGACAACAGTGCTGCTTAACCGCAGCCGATCAAGATTATGAAGACCCTGCACTTCCTGACGCATCAGGAACTGTTCGATCACGCCGTCGATCATTTGTTCTCGCAACGGCAGGCAGCGCTGCTGCCGCGAGGCGGCGGCGCTTACCACGGTTTTCGCGGCGGCTGCCCGATTGGCCGCCTCATTCACCCGCGCGACTACATGACGTCGATGGAAGGCGTGCCCGTGCGCTACGTCGATAAGCCGGCGACGGCCGTCCCGGCCTACATGGACGCGGGCGTCGCGGCTTTGAGGAAGGCGCTGCTCAAAGCGCGGGTGAACATCTACGACCCGAAAACGGTGGACTTGCTCAGTTGCCTGCAGAACGTGCACGACGCCTTCGGGGTATGGGAATGGCACGAGCGATTGGCGTCGATCGCGCGGCAATTCGGCTTGTCGGTGGCTCGGCTCGAAAAGCACGCGGCTTAGGCCGCCTTTCTCGAGACTCGCTATCCGCGTGGGCGCTCGGGCCCACTCACACTCGTTGTGAAGCTCGTGGCGAACTTGGGCACGTGTGCCCTTGGACGCAATCGGCATTTAGGCATTGCGCGCTTCGAGCGCCCGGTGCGTTGGGCAAACGCTGTGCGCCCGTAAAACGCCCAAAGCAAACGGCGGTGCGGCTTCTTTCGAAGCCCACCGCCGTTCGTTCTTCCAGGCTGCGCTGCCGCTCGAGGGCAGCGCAGCGCCGCTTTTAGTGCAGCTTCTTCGGCAGCATTTGGCTGCGCAGGCGCTTGTGCAGGCGCTTCACGGCAGCAGCCTTCTTGCGCTTACGCACAGCCGTCGGCTTTTCGTAGGATTGGCGCTCGCGCAGTTCGGCGATCAAGCCGTTCTTTTCGATGGCACGACGAAAGCGGCGAATGGCCACTTCGAACGGCTCGTTTTCCTTCAGAAGAATGGTCGTCATGGATGTCCCAAAGTTACGTTCAAATGCGTGGCGCGCTTTCGCGCACGCGCCGGCCCGGAGGGCATCGCCACCATGCCGCGCATATCGTCGATGTGCGGGGTACGGGCAACAGCACGGCCGGACAGGCCTGAAAAGAGAGAGCGGAGAGTTCACCGCGCACGCCGGCCGGCACATTGCCGACGCCGCGTTTGGCTGCCGAAGCTGAACTTGCCTACTTGCCTATGCCACTCGCGAAGCACCGCGAGCCCGCCGCGGGATGACTCGGCTCAGCCGAGGCGATGCGACGAAAGGGCGGCAGATCTCAAATGAAACGGCAGCGATCTCAATTCGACCCGCGATGATATCAGGTAAACGCGCCGTGGGCCACTCTTGATCTACTTACAACCCTACATCGACCTTTCGTTGGATAAGCGCCACGCGCTTGCCGGTAGGCGATTCGCAAACGTTTAGTTTCTTTCCAATCCTTACGCAGCAAGGCTCGGAATCCGACCGCATTGTTAAAACACATGAATTCGTCGTTTGCTCCCTAAAGTTTTTTCTCGGCCTCGCCGACAACCAGGACAGGCGGGCAGCGCCACTCGCGAAAGCGCGACGCCGAACCCCAACACCAGCCTAGTCCCTGGATCGTATTCCCAAACGAGGAAGCAAAATGCTGAACATCAACACCAACATTCTGTCGCTCGAAACGCAGACGAACCTGAACAGCTCGCAGAGCGCACTGTCCCAAGCCATCAACCGCCTCTCGTCGGGCAAGCGTATCAACAGCGCGGCCGACGACGCAGCAGGTATGGCGATCGTGACGACGCAACAAGCGTCGATCAACGCCCTGAACCAAGGCGTGATGAACGCCAACGACGGCATCTCGATGGTGCAAACCGCCGCCGGCGCGATCTCGTCGACGGTTGCCAACTTGCAGCGTATCCGCCAGCTGGCAGTGGAATCGGGCGACGGCTCGCTCGGCACGGCCGCTCAAGCGAACCTGCAAACGGAAGTTACGACGCGTCTGACGGAAATTAACCGCGTTGAATCGCAAACGACGTTCAACGGCCAAACCGTTCTGGGCGGCCTGGGCAGCGTGAACTTCCAGATCGGCGCGAGCGCCAACCAAACGCTGACGGCCAACTTCGGCACGACGTCGTGGACGACGACGGGTCTGGGCGTGTCGGGCGTCGACATCTCGACGACGTCGGGCGCGCAAAACGCGATCACGGCAATCGACGCAGCGCTGGCCAGCGTGAACAACTTCCAAGCAACGCTCGGTGCAACGCAGAACACGTTCACGGCCGCTATCACGAACACGCAAACGGAATCGACGAACCTGTCGGCTGCTCAATCGCAGCTGCAAGACGCCGACTTCGCGCAAGAAACGGCCAACCTGTCGAAGGCGCAAGTGCTGCAGCAAGCCGGTATCTCGGTGCTCGCACAAGCGAACTCGCAACCGCAGCAAGTGCTCAAGCTCCTGCAGTAATCGGTTTGAGCGACGCACAGCGAAGGTCGGTTAGACTTCGCTGCGCGGCCGGGCTCATTCGAGGCCTCAAGCATCGCACGGGTCCGGCAAACCGAATTAAACGTAGCGGGAGGCATGCCTCCCGTTGCGCATTGGTAGTCGGCCGATCCCATCGATGAGCGGCCCAGTTTCGAATTACCCTTCCGCGGCATCTGACGGAGCCAGGCATGAGTACCGTATCTTCGAGCAGCAGCACCAGTTCAATTCTTCAGCAAGCGGCACAGTCGATTCTGAGCGGCGTCACGAACTCGCAGCTCGACGTGAACTCGCTGGTCTCCGCGCTCGTCACGGGCGCATCCGCCGCGCAATCGCAGACGATCGCCACGGCGATGACGAGCGACCAAACGCAGTTGTCGGCACTCGGCACAATGCAATCGTCGATGTCCAGCCTGCTCAGCTCGCTGACCGGCCTCGACGACGGCAGCATCTTCACGAACCTAGCCGCCACCATGAGCGGCTCGGGCATCACGGCCACGACGACGACGGGCGCCGCAGCGGGCTCGTACTCCGTCAACGTGACGCAGATCGCCACGGCCAACCAGATTTCGTCCAAGGCCTACGCGGCAAACGCCACGCTCGGCACGGGCAACCTGAACATCAGCGTCGGCACCACCTCGATGACGGTCGCGCTGACGTCGGCGAACAACACGCTCTCCGGCATCGCCTCGGCGATCAACAGCGCATCGAACAACCCCGGCGTGACGGCCGCCGTCGTCACGGGCACGGACGGCCAGCACCTCGTGCTCACGTCGACGCAAACGGGCGCGGCCAACGCCGTGACGGTCTCGGCCGATCCGACCGTCGACGCAGGCATGGCTACGGCCAACTTTACGCAAGTCACGGCCGGCCAAGACGCCAAGCTGACCGTCAGCGGCACCCCGATCGACAGCGCGAGCAACAACGTGACGACGGCGCTCTCGGGCGTGACGCTAAGCCTCACGTCGGCCGCCGTCGGCACGACGCAGAGCCTCTCGGTCGCGACCAATTCGTCGTCCATCGTGAGCGCCGTGCAAAACTTCACCACGGCCTACAACTCGTGGATTTCGACGGTGCAATCGCTGTCGTCGTACGACTCGACCACCAATACGTCCGGCCCGCTGCTCGGTGACGCGATGTTGAACTCGGCCGTGAACGGCATCGCCTCGATCATGGCGAGCGGCATCCAGGTCGGCGGTACGACGTACAGCCTTGCGCAGCTCGGCGTAAACCTGAACGACGACGGCACGCTGACGTTCACGTCGTCGACGCTGCAATCGACGCTCGCGGCAACGCCCGCGATGGCGCAGAATGTGTTCAACGGCACAAACGGCATCGGCGAGCAACTCAGCTCGTTCATCAGTTCGTACACCGACTCGGTAACCGGCCAGATCGCTCAGCGCGATTCCACGCTGCAGACCGACCTGACGGCGCAGCAGACGGCGGAAACGAATCTGTCGGCGTATCAGGCGACGCTGACGTCGCAATATCAGGCCGAGTTCACGCAGTTGAACACGATCATGTCGCAGACGCAGAACAACACAAACTATCTGAATCAATTGTTCGGCGGCAACGGCGCTGCCGGCACGATGAACAAGTCGTCGTAATTCTTAAGCATCGAAAAGGGAGTTCGCCGCCATGTCGAACGAATCACTCGCGCGCGCCTACGAGTTGACGCGCACGCTCGTCGCCGCACTGGACGCAGGCGATTTCGCGTTTGCCGCCGATCTCGCCGAAGAGCGCTCACCGCTCTTGATGTCGCTCCAGCGCGATCAGACCGACGAAGACCTTGCGACGATTCGCGAGATCATGGCGATGAACGCATCGATCGTGGACAGGGCGTCGGCTGCACGCGACGCCGTCGCGGCGACCCACACCAACGCGCGCGAACGCGTGTCGGCCGCACGTCAGTACCTCGCGGCCGGGCAGATGCGTTAAGCGCTTGCGCCAGCATTCGCTGGCGCGAAGCGCAGTACGGGATAACCAACAACAACCGCATGAAGCCGATGCGGTGTGTCACGTTCGAAGCCGCAGCGATGCGGCTTTATTTTTTGCCGCGGCCTTACTTTTTCCACGCAAGCAGCCCAATATCGCGCCCTGAGCAGCCGTCAAAATAGGCGCCAATTGCCTCGTTGTTCGAGCAATGCGGCACACGGGCCGGCTGGCACACTGTCTACTCGCCGCCGTACGCCCGCGCGGGCCCCGGTCACGCACCATTCCAATCGATTGAGATTCGAGACTCATCCATGCACGCACAGTCGAGCAATCCTGCGGGCCCCCGCCGTGTCGAAATCCGCCAGATCTTCTACTCGGAGGAGACGCGCCGGCAACTCGATCCCGGCTTCATCGCGCTCGACAACTGCGGTCAGCGGCCCGATTGGCGGGAGTATTGGCCGATGCGCTCGTTCCTGCAAAAGCACACGCTCGACGAGAACACGCTTTACGGGTTTTTCTCGCCGAAGTTCGGTCAAAAAACGTCGCTCAACTCGGCCGCCGTCAACGAGTTCATCGCCTCGGTGCCGCGCGACGTCGACGTCATCGGTTTTTCGCCGTTCTTCGATCAAGGCGCGATCTTTCTGAACACTTTCGAGCAGGCAGCCACGAATCATGCGAACAGCTGGCCCGTGTTCGAGCAGGCTGTCGCCTTCGTCGCGCCGGGCATCGATCCGCGCAATGCCGTGATGGATTCGCGCCACGCCATCTTTTGCAACTACTTCGTGGCAACGCCCGCGTTCTGGCGACGCTGGCTTGCTGTCAACGAGGTGCTGTTCTCGGTGGCGGAAGCAGGCACGAGCGCCCTCGCGCAACTGCTCAACGGCAACGTTCCCTACGCGAACGGCTTCGTACCGGGCAAGGTGTTCGTGCAGGAGCGCGTCGTCTCGCTGCTGCTGCTCGGCGAGCGGCACTGGCGCGTGCGGCATTTCGATCCGCTGCGCCTGCCGATGTCGGGATCGATCGCGAGCCCCTACCCCGCCGATCTGCTCGTGCTCGACGCGTTGAAGACCGCCGCGATCGAACACGGCAATCCCAACTATCTGACGATGTTCCAGCAAGTGCGCAACACGCTGCTTGAAACGGCGCGTCGCGCGAAGGGCATGCAGTGATGCGTTAGCGCTTCGACGCCTCTATGCGTTAGGCGCTAGTGCTTTGGGGGGTGTGGCGCCGTTTAGGTGAGCGCGCCACATCGCGTCGAATTGAGTTTCGAGCGTACGTGCGAAGCGGCCGGGGTTGCAGAGCGAGGAGTTCGACACGCGCGAACGCAGCCCTGAGCGCAACGCCGCCAACGCCGGCCGATCGCTCGCGAACGCGACCGCCTTCGCGACATAGTCGTCGTCATCGGCGGCAATCCAATCGCCAAGGTCCACACTCTGCACCACGCTCTCGCACAAGTGCCCGAGGAAGCGGTCGCCGTGCCGGCATAGAACCGGCGCGCCCATCCAGAGACTCTCCGCCGTCGTCGTGCCGCCCGGATACGGGAACGGGCTCAACGAAATATCGACGCGGTGATAAGCCGCAAGATATTCCTCACGTGGCGAGGGGCCTTCCATCAAGAGCCGATCGGGTGCAATGCCGTGCGCGGCGAAGCGCGCGGCCGTCGTCGCACGCTGCGCTTCGTCGGCCAACTGCTGCGCCTTCAGGAACAACCGTGCACCGGGAACCGCATGCAGAATGCGCGACCATACCGCCACCACGCGATCGTTGACCTTCACGAGATCGCTGAAGCAGCCGAACGTCAAAGCACGGGTCGTATCGGCAAGCGCGGCTGCGTCGGTCGCGACATCCGGCTCGGGCGGCGTGAAGCACAGATACCCGTGCGGCAGCCGCCACGGCCGTTCGATGAAGTGTTCCGCTTCCTCGGGCGGCAACACCCATTCGTCGCCGAGCACGTAGTCGATCGCGGGCAAGCCCGTCGACGCGAAGTAGCCGATCCAGCTCACCTGCACCGGTGCCGGTTTCCATGCGAAGACCGGCAAGCGATTGGCGTCGGTGTGCCCGGACATGTCGAACAGAATATGCACGCCGTCGTTGCGGATCGTCGTTGCAGCGGCTTCATCGGTCACGCCCACCAGGCTGCGCCACACGGCAAAGCGCGGCTTCAAGCGCTGCGTCAACGCATCTTCGTAGGGACGTGTCGAATACGCGACGAGTTGCACGCGTGCCGGGTCCAGATGCGCCAACACGCTTTCGAGGAAGAAGCCGACCGGGTGCGTGCGGAAGTCGCCCGAGACGAAACCGATGCGTAGCGGCGCACCGGGCATGCGATTGACGAGCCAATTCGTGAACGGCCGGGCAAGCTGGTCCGCTACGCGGCCGAAGGCAAGCGCTTCGGTCAAATACTCGCCCGGCGCGACGTGCTGCGCGAAGCTCAGCGTGAACAACAAATTGCTCCAAGCCTCGCCCCATGCCGGCCGCAATGCGATCGCGCGGCGAAAGGCCGAGATCGCCGCATCGTGCTCGCCGGTCTCGCGCAGCACGATGCCGAGGTTCAGCGCGACCTGCGGCTCTTGCGGCAAAAACCGCTGCGCCTGCTCGTAGCAGGCGGCTGCCTCGGCCAGCCTGCGCTGCGTTTTCAGTGCATTGCCGAGGTTGTTGTGCGCCTCGCCGAACGTCGGATGCAGCGCGATCGCCTTGCGGCAATGCGCCTCCGCCGTCTCGGCCTCGCCGAGTTCGCGCAGCACGTTGCCGAGATTGCTGTGCGCTTCGGCGAACTGAGGATTGATCGCAATCGCCTTGCGGAAGCTCACCGCTGCGGCAGCCGGCAGACGCATCTGCAGCAGGATCATGCCGAGGTTGTTGTGGGCGCGGAAATGATTCGGGTCGAGTGCCAGCGCTTGTTCATGGCTTTCGACGGCGGCCTCGAGCTTGCCCCAGTTCCGCAGCGCGCAGCCGAGATTGTCGAAGTACGTGGCCTGCGGACTGATTTCGATCGCGCGCCCGATCAGATCGAGCGCATCGGCATGACGCTGCTCCTGCATCGCGACGACACCGAGCAAGTGCAACGCATCGGCATGACGGGGCATGCGCGCGAGCGCGGCTTCATAACGGGCACGCGCCTCTTGCAGCCGGCCGCCGCGATGATGGACGAGACCGTCCTCCACGAGCGCGAACACGCCCTGATCGCCCACCGTCATTGCGTGATCTCCTTGATCTTCGTTTGCCACATTTGCTCGATTGCCGTCATCCAATGACCGGCGTAGCGCGACGCATCGGCGAGCGGCGAACGCTCGACCCGCTCACGCAGCCCCGCACGCAGCACAGCCAGGGCCGGCAAATCGGATGCGGCCGCGATCGCGCGCGCGACATAGTCTTCGGTGTCCGCTGCGATCCATTCATGCAGTCCCACCGTCTTTACGACGAGTTCGCCCAGATGCGAAAGGAAGCGATCGCCATGACGCGTCAGCACGGGCACGCCCATCCACAGCCCCTCGACGCTCGTCGTTCCGCCCGGGTAGGGGAACGGATCGAGTGCGAGATCCACGCGCCCGTAGGTGGCGAAGTATTGCTCGCGCCCGGACGGCCCTTCGAGCAGCAGGCGCGTCTCGTCGATACCGTGCGTTGCGAAGCGCGCAACCGTTTCGCGCAGGATCGACGGCTCGCCGAGCTGATGATTCTTCAGCAACAACCGCGAGCGCGGCACTGCGTGCAAAATGCGCGACCACACCGCGAGCACGCCGTCGTTCAGCTTCTTGTGGTTATTCAAGCAGCCGAACGTGAAATAACCGTTCGTGAGCGCGGGCAGCGGCGCGACTGCCGCACGCTCCGTCGGCAGCGTGAAACACAGGTAGCTATCGGGCAAACGCCAGATGCGCTCCGTGTATTGGCCTTCCTCGCCCGGCGGCACCACATGCGGATCGGCGAGCAGATAGTCGATCTCGGCCAGGCCTGTCGTCGCGAAGTAGCCGAGCCAGCTCACCTGGACCGGCGCGGGTCGCCACGCGAACATCGGCAAGCGGTTGCGTCCCGTGTGCCCCGACAGATCGACCAGCACGTCGATGCGGTCTTCATGGATGCGCTCGGCGAGCGCGGCATCGTCCAGCTCGGCCACGTGGCGCCAAAGGGCGAAGCGCGGCTTGATCCGCGCCGTCAGCTCATCGCTGTGCACTGCATTCGAGTAGGCGATCGGCTCGATGCGGGCGCGATCGAGTTGTGCCAGCACCGACTCGAAGAAGTAGCCGACGGGATGCTTGCGCAAATCGGCCGAAACGAAACCCACGCGCAAGGGACGGCCGGCACGCCCGGCATCGGTCAGCGCAGGCCATTGCGTATAGGGCGTCGCGCGCGCCGTCATCTTTTCGCCGAAGTAGCGCGCGTCGGCCAGATGCGTGCTCGCGGACCAGTCCGACACGTACGATTGCCCGAACAGCACGCAGGTGTGCGATTCGCCGAAATCCGGGTTCAGCGCCAGGGCGTCGCGATAGCAGACGAGCGCCGCGTCGGGCTCGCCAAGATCGGCCAGAATCGTCCCGAGATTGTTGTGAAACGAGGGCGAATCGCCGCCGCGCAGCTCGATGGCTCGGCGCGCATGGCCGAGCGCTCGCTCGGGCGCACCCAGGCGCCGCAGCGCATTGGCAAGGTTATGGTGGGCGTCGGCCAAGATAGGGTCGAGCGCAATCGCGCGCTCGTAGCACGGCACCGCTTCGGGCACGCGTCCGGCGCCGTTCAACGCGTTGCCGAGCGTGTTGTGGCTCTGCGCGGAATCGGGCATGAGTTCGACGGCGCGCCGATACGATTCGATCGCCCCGGCGATGTCGCCGCGATGCATGAGGATGCCCGCGAGCTTGTCATGGGCGACGGCCAATTGCGGCGCGAGCGCCACGCAATCGCGCAGGCATTCGAGCGCCGCATCGCCGTGGCCCTTCGCCTGCATGGCGATGCCCAGGTTCAGATGCGCTTCGGCGAACGCGGGCTTCGCAGCGATCGCCTTGCCGTAGGAAAGAATGGCGGCATCGAGTTCGCCCATGTCCTTCAGCGCATTGCCGAGGTTGTTGTAGGCCTCCGCATAGCCGGGCTTCAGTTCGAGGGCGCGCGCGCAACTCGTGACCGCCGCGGCGGCCTCGCCGGTCTCACGCAACGCGTTGCCGAGGTTGTTGTGCGCATCCGCATAATCGGGCTTGAGTTCGACGGCGCGGCGATAGGCGATGACGGCATCGTCGAGCTTGCGCGCGTCGCGCAGCGCATTGCCGAGGTTGTTGTAGTAGATCGGGCTCGCGTGGGCGGCGATCGACTCGCGCATCAGCGTGATGCCCGCTTCGCTCTGGCCGATCTGGCAGGCTAGCAAGCCCATGAAATGCAGCGCATCGGGATGCTTCGGCTGCTTGGCGAGAATGCGCGAGTAGAGCGCCTTCGCGTCGGCAAGACGCCCTGCCTGATGGTGTTCCAGCGCTGCATTCAGCAGCTGGGCGGTGTCTTGCATGGTCGATCCGGTCATAGGAAAGGGCGGCGCCGCTTTTCGCGAGCCTTCACGCCATCGTGGCCCGCGGTGTGGCGTTCAATCGCGCAACGCCGTCTCGCCACATCGATTCGAGCGCCGCTTCGAGGTGCCCCGCGTAGCGAGCCGCGTCGCATAACGGCGACGCGAGCAACGATGCGCGCATGTTCATCCGCAGCGCGGTAAGGCGTTGGACGTCGGCCGCGAACGCGACGGCCTTGGCGACGTATTCCTCGTTGTCCTGAGCAATCCACTCGGGCAAGCCGGCCGAATGCAGCATGCTCGTGCAAATGTTCGACAAGAACCGATCGCCGTGCCGGCACAGCACCGGCACACCCATCCACAAGCCCTCGACGCTCGTCGTGCCGCCCGGATAGGGGAATGGACTCAAGGCGATGTCGATGCGGTTGTAGGCCGCGAAGTATTCGGCTCGCGGCGAACGGCCTTCGAGGATCAAGCGCGATGCGTCGATGCCGCGCGCGGCGAACCGTGCGAGCGTCGTTTCGCGCGTGGGCGCGTCGTCGAGTTGCTTCGCTTTGAGGAACAGACGCGAGCCGGGCACCGCGTGCAAGATGCGCGTCCAGATGTCGACAACGCTGTCGTTCATCTTCATCAGATGATTGAAGCAGCCGAACGTGACGTGGCCCTGCTTTGACAGCGGCAACGGGCCGACATCGACGCGTTCCGCCGGCGGCGTGAAGCACAGATAGCTGTCGGGCAGGTGGCGGAGCCGTTCGGTGTAGTGCGGTTGCGCATCGCGCGGCAGCACATGGGAATCGCCGAGCAGATAGTCCATCGCCGGCAAACCGGTGCTCGCGAAGTAGCCGAGCCAGCTCGCCTGCACCGGCGCGGGGCGCCAGGCGAACAGCGGTAAGCGATTGAAATTCATGTGCCCCGATAGATCGAGTAGCAGATCGATGCGATCGTCGCGAATGCGCGCCGCCGCTTGTTCGTCGCTGAGCGAGGCGAGCGGCGTCCAAGCGGAGAAATGCGGCTTGATGCGAGTAGTCAGCGCGTCCTCGGAACGGCGCGTCGGATAGGCGACGAGTTCGATCCGGCTGCGGTCGATATGCGCGAGGATGCTCTCGAGGAAATGGCCCGTGGGGTGAGTCTTCAGATCCCCCGAGACTAGGCCGACGCGCAGCGGTGTTCTGCGTTGCGGCTCGGTCGATGCGAGCCAGTTGCGCCACGGCTTGGCGCCAGCCGTTGCGATTCGGCCGAATTCGACGGCTTCGGCAAGATAAGCAGGCTGGTCCAAATCCTCTCGGTAGCTGAGGATGAACAGCAGATTGCTGCGCGCCTCCAACAAGCCGGGCTTGAGTACGATCGCGCGGCGATAAGCCTCGATCGCAGCATCGAGTTCGCCTAGGTCGACAAGCGCGTTGGCGAGGTTGTTGTGGGCATCCGCGTAGTCGGGCTGCAGCGCGATGACCGTGCGAAAACATCGCACGGCCCCATGAAAATCGTCCTGCTCGCGCAGTAGATTGCCGAGATTGTTGTGCGCTTGCACGTAGTCGGGCTTCAGCGCAATCGCTTGCCGGAAACATTCGATCGCGGCCGCGCGCTTGCCCTGCCCCGCAAAGGCATTGCCGAGGTTGCCGTAAAAGATTTCACTCGTCTGGTGGCCCAGCGCGGCCATGATGAGCTCGGCCGACTCGCCGTAACGGCCCTCGTAATACGCGACTAGGCCGAGCAAGTGCAGCGCGTCGGCGTGATTAGGCCGCACGGCCAGAATCTGTCGAAATACTGCGGCCGCTTCAGTCAATCGCCCGGCTTGCAAGAGCGCCTGGCCCGTCTCGATCGGAGGAACGGCATGCTGAGTCGCGCTTGGCATTACCGCGCTCTCGCCGTACTTGCTCAAATAGCGCTCGTATGCGGCTCGCCAGTCGGGCTTGCCGTAGGCGCCGCCGCTTTGGTGCACCACGCTGATCGGCCAGGTGCCCATCGTCAAGCCCTTCCGTTCGGCTTGACGGCAAAAATCGAGATCGTAGAAATGAAAGTCGAACTGCTCATCGAAGCGCAGGCCGCTTGCCATGAGACGTTCGCTGTCGGCTGCAAGCAAGAGGCCATCGAGCAGCTTGCAAGCCTGGCCGGCCGGCCCGAAATACGACACGACATTGGACGGAAACCCATCGCCGTGCCCGACCGTTCCGCTCAAGAACTCGCGTTGATCCCACTTCATCTCGGGCGTGAATGCCCACGACGGCTGACGCGGCATCCTGCGCGTGTTGCCGGCGAGGCCGATGATGTCAAAAGCTTGCAGCCCCTCGCGAATACGCTCGATCCAATGGAAATCGCAGATCGAAATGTCATCGTGAATGAAGACGAGGATCGCCGGGTGTGTCTTGGCTTGGTCGATCGCACGATTATAGATCGTCGAAAGGCCGGTCCGATTCTCATCGAACAGTTGCAGCTGTAGGTTCGACACATAGTGGTACAGCTTGAGCGAGCGCCCGAGCGCGGAATCGGTGGCGAATCGTCCTTCGTCGTAACGCGTACCGCATACGAGACGGATAGGCTTCATAGGGGCAATGTCTTCGAAAATTCACAGGGCGTTCAAGCCGCTACGAGTGTCAAGTTTTCGCGCAGCGCTGCAGCAACTAATTCGGGTTCGTTCCAAAGCAGCACGTCGAGAATCGACAGGTGCGCCTCGTATCGATAAGGCGTCGGCTCATAGGCAAACTCGGCCACCTCGGCGAACGACAAGTCCACGCCAATGCGCTGGAACTGCAACGGATCGAACAGCTCACGTCCACCCGCAGGATTGACGTAACCTGTTGCACCAAGCGCCTCGCAAATGAATGGGGCCCAGTCGCCAGCGCCCATTTGTTCGGGGAACGCCAATTCAAGCTCCGAGCAGATCCGATAAGCGAAACGCACGCCTAGATATGCACAGACCGCACGCAACGCACTGACATTCAGCGAGCAAAGCGTATCGTCCTTGCGCCCGGCATACGCTTGACGAATCAAATCGACAACGCGCGCATGGAACGGCGCTTGCCTGCGAAATGCCGACAACTTGCCGATCAGCGCTGCCTCTGCGGCGGCCGGATCCAATAGCTTTGCTTCATGCGTGCGGATCGATATCGAGCCGTTCGCCAACGGCACGCTGACGTACTGCCAACTTTCTTTCGGATGCAGAATCCGATTGCGGTTCATCCAAGTCTTCGGCGTGTACTGCGTGACGTCGAAAACGATCCACTCATCGACGGCCGCGATTAGGGCAAAGTGGCCGAAGTATGGAAAGAAGTAAGGCTGCATAATGCCTAGCTTCATACCAAGCTCCTTGACGAGCCGCGACGGGCAGCAACTTCTCCGATAAGGTCACACACGCGCTCGACGTCATCCTCACCGACATGCGCGCCGAGCGGCAAGCGCAACCATGATCGATCGATCTGCGCACCGATTCGCTCATTCGAATCGAGCGCGCGGACGGCGACGGCTTCGACCCCATGCTCGGCGAGGTGTGCACCCAATGCATCGCGCGACACACCAACCACGTTTTCGTCGACCACGCACACCAGCGCCTGATGGTTCGAAGCATCGACGCGGCGAGCTTCGACGACGCGGACGCCCATTATTGCCCCCAGACCTGTGCGGTAAGCGTCAACCAGCGCCCGATTGTGTGCGCGATTCGCCTCGTAATCGTCCAAGCTCAATAAACCAAGCGCTGCCTGTGCCTCCGACATGCGCCCGTTGGATGTTTTGACTACCGCCACTGGTCGGCCTGCGCCATAGCTGCTACGGATATTGCGCAGACGCGCGGCAAGTTCGTCATCGTCGGTGGTAACGCATGCCGCCCCCCCGGCATTGACAATATCGGCCGCGTCGAACGAAAACACCTCAGCATCACCGAAGCTTCCGATGCTCCGCTGCGCCACCTCGCATCCGAATGCATGCGACGAGTCGAACATCACTGGCAAGTCATATTTGCGCGCCAATGCCACGAGTGCCGACGCATCGCAAGCGTTTCCCCACAGGTTTGCTCCGATGACCGCGTTAACTGGCCCGCGCTCCGCAATGTCACCCGCGAGTGCATCGACATCAAGCTGACCATCGAGCGTGTCCACGTCCGCAAAGATTGCTTGTACACGACACCACCACAATGCTTGCGCGAGCGTTGCATTGCAGACCGCCGGTACTATGACGCGCCCGCTGATACCCAGCGCTTCGCTCGCCATCATCAGCCCGATGGTTGCATTGGTGACACAGACGGCATGTTTGACTTGGAGGAATGCCTGCAATCGGTCCTCGAAAGCACGTGCAAGCGGCCCTTGGTTAGTGTAATAACGGCGTTCGAAGATCCCGCGCATGGCCGCTTCATAGCGATCCCGCGACGGCAGGTTGAATTGCCCAACGTGCAGCGTCATGGCTTCTGCTCCTGGCTTGCGCGGCAAGCCCTGACGGCATCAGCGTGCGCACAGGCGAATGACAGCAACTTGGCAACCTCATCAATATCGTCGAGCGTCACGAACTCTCCGCACGGTAACAGCATGAATCGCTGCGAGAGCTGATCAGTGACAGGCAGTTCTGCCGCGATATGCGGATAGGCCATCGGCTTACTATGCAGCGGCGGTGCGTAATAAGCTCGCGCGAGGATGTTTTCGGCGTTGAGCATCTCGAGCGTCAATGAACGCGTGAGCGGCCATTCGGCTGTCAGTTCGACGACGATATTCTTGTAGCTCGTTGGCTGTGATTCATCGAATGTCAGGAGGCGCACGCCCTGGATTGCAGCAAGCGCGACCCTGTAGCGCTCATAGCGCGCTCGATTGCGCGCGACCTGAGCGTCTAGCTCATCCAAGTTCGCGAGCGCCATGGCCGCATGCATGTCCGCCAGGCGCGCGTCGATCGCACCTGGCAGCACCATCGAACCATTTCGCAGATCGACAAGCCGTCGGGCCAATGCAGCGTCGTTCGTCGTAACATAACCGCCTTCGAAGCCGTTGATGAGCTTGCTTGCGTGCAGCGAAAAGCATTCCGCATGCCCAAATGCGCCGACCTTTCGAGATCGGCCTTGTCCGTCGATGCACCGTTCATAGACGGATTCAACCCCATCGAACAAGATCGGCACATGTGTCTCGTCGGCCAAATCAGCCAGCGCCTGCGCATCGCAGCAATTGACGATCGGATGCACGGCTAGCAGCAGCGCGGTGTCATCGCAAATCCATGGAGCGGCGGTCGCAGCGCTGATTGCCAGCGTATCGGCGTCGACCTCGCAAAAGCGCGGCAACAAGCCCGTCCACGCAATGACATCCGCCATACGGCGATAGGTCAGCGAGGGGATCACAACTTCACGCCGTCCTGGACGAGCGAGCGCGACGATCGCCGTAGCGAGTGCCCAAAAACCGCTGCAAAAAGCAACGCAGTACCCGGTTTCGTGGAATGCCGCGAGCCGCGCCTCGAATCGAGCTGTCACTGTGCCCGGTGGTCGCCCCGCCGCGTCGAAGATCGATTGCGAATAATCAAGGAAACGATCGAAATCCGGGCCAACGAGATTCGAGGTCGACTTCGGCACGTCAAACCACTTCGAACCGCCGAACAGCGCAAGCTCACTAACCGAGCGCCGGGTTGGGCGCACATCCATCGCTAAGCTCCTTCCTTGCTACGGCGCAGGAGCACGTCATAGCGGTAATGCACCGAAAAGAATTCGCCGGGCATCGCGGAGAATTGCGCATCCCACCCGCAAGCCGCAGCCATCTCGGCGAAGGCCTCACGGGTACGCCAGATTCCGATTTGGGCACGTGGGTCGTCGAGCTCACCGGGCTGCGGCTCGCGCAGCGCATAGAACGCAGCGGCGCGGTCTCGGTCCGGCAGGTTGCCAATGAAAATCGAGTTCACGTTGACGAAGCGCTCGTTGAGGATGCGTAACGTCGTACGTGCATCTTCCTCCGAGAAATAAGCGAAGCTACCGTAGCAAAGAACTTTCGTAAATCGCTGTGGATCGGCGTGGGCTGATACGAACTGCGCGGCGCCCTCGGCCGCGAACGTCACACGCGGCGGTTCGGCGAAATGACGGTTGGCGACTTCGATCAAATACTCGGAAATATCCACGCCGACGAGCGCCGAGCAATCCTCGACAAGTCGATGCGAAAGCGCGCCGTTACCGCAAGCAAGATCGAGCAGGACATCCTCAGGCACAAGCGCCAATTTGCGCTTGATTTCGCCGACGATCCATTCGATCTGCTCCTCCGACACCGGCTTTCCGTGCACGGTCCGTTTGACCTGCGCCCAGAAGGCGTCAGGCGCGCACGTACGCGCATGCGCGTCGTAGTCTACGGTCGGATAGTTGCGATCGGACGAGGCAGTAGCGTTTGACATGTTGGTGATCCGGTAACGGAGAAGGCAAAAAGCCTACTCAATGAGCGCGATCCTCGTCGACGCAAGAAAGAACGACATCGATGATTCGTTGCTGATCGTGCGCCTCGAGCCCCGGATAGATCGGCAAACACAACACTTGCCGCGACGCCTCCGTGGCTACAGGAAGGTTGCTCGGCGCCGACGACGGCAGTCCGCGATAAGTCGGAAATTCGCTAATGAGCGGGAAAAAGTAGCGGCGCGCGGCAACTTGATGCTTTCTCAGCTTCTCATAGAGCGAGTCGCGATCGACCGGGAATTCGCGCGTAATACGCACGGGAAAATATGCGAAGTTGCGCGAGCAATCGGGCGCCACCTCATGCAGCACGATGCCAGGCACATTGGCAAACGCCTCTCGATAGCACGCATCGATTCGCGCACGCTGCGCGATCACATGTTCCATATGCTGAAGCTGTAACAGGCCGAACGCAGCTTGCACTTCGTTCATCTTCCCGTTTATCCCCGGCGCTACGACGGTCGTCTCGTCGATGAAGCCGAAGTTCTTCAAGTTATCGATGCGGCGCTTGGTTTTTGCATCGCGACAAACGATTGCACCGCCCTCGAACGTATTGAACACCTTCGTGCCGTGAAAGCTCAGCACCGACATATCTCCGAACTCGAGCACTGAACGCTCCCGAACGCGCACACCGAATGCATGCGCCGCATCGTAGATGACGCGCAATCCATACGTATCGGCTAGGGTGTCGATCGCCCCTACGTCGCACGGATTCGCGTAGACGTGCACGGGCAGGATCGCTGTCGTTTGGGGCGTGATTGCAGCTTCGATCTTGGTTACATCGAGGTTCATCGACGTTTGATCAATGTCGACAAAGACGGGCTTGATACCGTTCCAATGCAACGCGTGCGTCGTCGCCACGAAGCTGAATGGCGTCGTGATTACCTCCCCGGTAATCTTCAGCGCCTGCAATGCCGTGATCAGCGCGAGCGTGCCGTTAGAGAACAGCGACAGATGCTCGACACCGAGGTAGTCGCATAGTGCCTCTTCCAGTTGCTGATGAAATACGCCGTTATTCGTCACCCACTTTCGGCGCCAAATCTCCTCCAGGTAGGGCGTAAATTCGGCCAGCGGCGGCAAGTACGGTTGTGTGACAGGAATGAAGCCTTGCTTGGGATCTGCTAGCGCACTAACGCGCGTATTGATCGCGGGCGGCAGTTCGTGCGAGGAGCCGGACGCCGCGGCAGCGCTCGGCTCCTCGCCGTTCAAATCGAATCGTTGCGGTTGAGCGTGGGTCAACAAGATCTCTATCCTCAAATCGTTCGCATTTTCCGCGTTGAGATGCTGTCAGCGAGTCGGACTCGCGCGGCACCTCAATTACGCATCAACCGCCGAACTGCGGTTGGTGCTCACCCTTCGTAAAGAAGAAGAACGGCTCGCGCCCGTTGCAACCATACGTGTCGGGATCCACTTCGCCGAGGACCGTTTCGTGGGCGTAGAGGTCGCCAGCAAGGCCAGCCGAACGGAATCGATCGACAATGTCCGCACCAAACAGTCGCACGTGGTCGCTCTGTCCGAAGTACTGCGCGGCGAAAGCCGGCGTCACGGGTTTGTTCAGCTCGAACGTATTGCGCAACAGTGGCGAATATGGCGTTTGTGCGACCAGATGCCCACCTGGGGCAAGGCATCGATTGAATTCGGCCAGCGCTGCGTCCGGATTGTCGACATGCTCGAGCACGTGGTTGCAAATGATGATGTCGAAGTAGCCATCAGGAAAATCGAGTTGCTCGACGTTGAGCCGGCGATGGTGCGGCAATCGCGGCGACAATTCCCCCGCGACGTACTCGCCGGGGGAGAGCCTGCGGATACGCTGTTCGATACCAGCCTCAGGTGCAACGTGCAATACACGCTTTTGGCTCACGTCTTCGAGAATGCGCGAGAACGCGAGGTATAACCATAGGTGCCGCTCGCGATCGTTGCAGCCACACTTAGGGCATTGATGATGTTCAAGGGTCGAGCCGATCGACTCCACTTGCTTCATGAAAGCCCGGTTGGCGCTGTTCACTTCGGGGTGCGGCAGCCACCCCGTTACCGGTTGCTCGCAAACGACACAACGCTTTTGCGGCGGAGACGGGGGCGGCTGCACGACGCGCTGCTTACGCTGCGCGACACGCTCCGCGACAACCGAACGAGCATGCGTGAGATCAGCGATAAAGCGCTCGGACGCGTATAGTTGATGGGCCGGTACGCGCGTCAATTCATCGAGGTTGGCCAGTAGGCGTGCGATCTCGGGCATCGACGGCGCCCATTGCGAATAGAGTTGACGGATTACTCGCTCCGCGCCCTGCAGGGCGGCGCCCGATAGATATCCCGCAGCCGCCTCGCCACGCACCATCAGTTCCCATTCGTACAAACCCGCGGCGAAATTCGAGCCGCGAGGAGCCGACGCTTGCCCCGAGTGTTGCCGGAACGCACTCAAGTATCCACCGACGGCGAGCAGCGGTGCCTGCTCAGCGCAGTTCAGATACAGCGCGACGTCGCCCAGGAAGTCCAACACCCATGTACGGTAGTCGAATGCTCGTGAAATATCGACGCGGTCGCGGACGAGCATGATGTTGCTCGGTTCGCCGACGAAATTGTGGATGCGTCCGAGTAAGCTCTCAACGACCGACGAGCGCGAGATCAGCGCCGCCTGGCCAGCGGCGAGCAGCGGCGCTGGTGTCGTGATAGCCCTATCCGACTCGTCGATCATGAAACGCTCGTGGAAAGCGAGCACGACGCCCGGGTTCGCCTCTAGCGCGCTAACGAGCGTCTCGACCGAAGTCGGCATCAGAACGTCGTCATCGAACAACCATTTAATGTATTTGCCACTCGCCTTTTCCCACAGCGCGCGCGAGTTGCGCGTTCCCTTTTGAAAGCCATGGTGAAAGTACCCAACGCGCGGATCGTCGAATCGTTCGACGATTTCCCGCAATGCGCCGTCTGGGGTGTCGTCACCCACGAGAATTTCGATATCCTGGTACGTCTGGCGCTGCGCGCTGAGGATGGCGCGTCCGAGAAACTCGACTTTATACGCGGGAATCAGAATGCTGACAGTGGGCATTGGGGTGGTCCTTCCGGATGTGGCGACACACCGCGCGGCCTGATGGGTCTGGATAAACCCGGACAGCCGCAGCAGCTTGCGCGGTCTTTGCGATGTTGAAAGATTAGCGGCAAGGGTGCAGACTCAATCGACGGAACAGACTGGGAATTGGGCGCTTATTTCCCATTTGCTGGCGGGGTAGCGTCGGGGCGATACGCGGTCAAGCCGGTCGCTTCGAGACGGTTCATCATAGCGGGCGACGTCACTTGTTACGTGCCGTTGGCGAACGACGCGAGATATTCTGCGGCGCGGTAATCACGAAGCGCCTGCTCAAATTACCGATGGAACGGCCCCCGGCTCGTCAGCGCCTTGCTTTCCCAGATCTTTTCCAAATAGGGAATGAACTCGCCCGGCGAACCCGGTGCGGCCGCGTAACGAAAATGCGTTCATCCGCTTCCTGCGAAAACTGCGTGAAGAGGTGCCGCAGCAGAACTCGAGACCGGTCCACGGCGATGTTTGCTCAATTGTCTGTGGCGGCGGCAAGGCCCCGAGTTGATGGGGAAGGCCCCCTTTCAAGTGATCGCGGGCGCGAGGAAACGTCCATCCCGCTCACTTCACCGCGATGGCCACGGCGTAGTGCGTTTCCCCGATCTTCGCGCACTCATCGTCGACTTCCAGCAGCCGCTCCAGCAAGTCGTAGTCCTGCGCGGCGATGATGTTGTGCAAGATGTCGTTCAGCGCCAAGTGATAGATCCCGCCACCGGTCTTGTGCACCCATGCGTCCGGAAAAACCCGCGTGAGTTCGGGCAGGATGTTGACCGAATCCGCACATTCGGAGGGATCCATAGCCATGATCGCCGCCACGGGCGTTCGCTCGACCCGAGGCTGCAGCATTAGATCGGGGCGGCCCGGGTAGCGCAGGTATTGCGGTGGAATCGCCCGGCGGACCGCATTGTTGATTTCGAGCAACTGATCCGACCACTGCATGCGCGTCGGGCCGACGAAGTCGTCCATCAGCATCACCCCGCCCTTGCGCAGCACACGCCGGCTCCATTCGAGCGCCGCCTTAACGTCGAACATGTGATGCAGCGCATTGTTCCAGTAGACGACGTCGTAGACACCCTCGCCCGTCTCGGCCGCCATTCCGTCTTCCATGCGGAACGTCATGTTCGCCTCGAGCCCCTCCCGTGCAGCCTGCGCACGCCCCTGCTCCACCGCCACCGAAGAGAGCTCGAACAGCGTGAAGTGCTGAACGAGCCCGCTGCGAATGACGTTGCGCTCCTTCGATCCGGTACCGCATCCGATCGACACGCCCCGCGCGAACGGAAGCCGATCCGCGAAACGCTCAGCGGCGACGCGATGCAGTCCCGAGGACATCCCGGGCAACGACTCGCCGCACACTTTACGGTTGATGCGCTTGACGATGTAGTCGCTCTCCCACCAGCGAGTGGTCAGCGTACGTTGCTTGCTGTACTGCGCGGACCAATAGTCTCCGATCTCGTTCGAGCCTCCGACGCTGATGGATTGCTGCCCGTTCGGCAACATCGCCCCCGAAGCCTCCGCACGCACTTCGAGCGCGTTCGCTCCGTCCTTGAGCCAAGACTGCGGGTTGACGGCGAACGCGCGCGCGCCGGCAAATCCGGCAGCGGCCGCATCGGGACGCGGCTTGTCGCAGGTCGCGACGGCCACCTTCTGGCCATTGATGTAGAACGCGAGCGTCACCGCCACATCGGGCCATCCGACGAAAACCGCCCAGCCGGAGATGGAGTCGGGCGCGGCTCGGTCGAGCCACCCGGCGAGTTGGGGTAGGGGTGCATTCATGGCGGCGGGAATTCTTGTCGGGCGATCTTTTCGGGGCTATCAGCATAGCGGGCCGCCTCAAAAGACAATCGACGGAAAAGAGCGCGAATAGTGCCCCAGTTACGGCGATGCCCGCCGGTTCGGACTTGTACGGGCAAACGCGCCGCCACCCCGCTCAATCCCCGGAATAAGCCGGACCGAGGGCACATAGCCGCTCAACGACGCGAGCAGCACGGCCTTCACGCATTGGAACGGCTTCGCGGCAGCGCCGAGGCCTGGACGAGTGTGGTGTCCGACAACAGGAAATGTGCTTGTTAAGGTGGGGGCAATAAATTAAACTCTGACCCCAATAAAAATAACGTCGACCGGCGCTATTTCTATTGTGAGCCGAGGCAATCAGTGACGCGCGTCACCCGACGTGAGCATGACAGCCTTCGCAATGAAACGAGAAATCCGGGGCCATCCGCATTGCGGGTGCGTTTCTACGTTCAATAGGATCATCATGAAGAAAAACAAGTTAAAAGCTCTGGGACTGGCATTGACCGCTGCAACCGTCCTTGTTTCGACGTCAGCTACCGCTCAGTTGTCGCCCATGGGCACCCATTCCTACAACAACGGTACGAATGGCACGATGCAAACGAACACCGTCGTGTCGATTTTTGCGGCGAGTGCCAATACGAACGGCGCGATCGTACAAAGCTGTTCAGAAACCATCTGGGGCACCACCTGGGGTCTAAACACACTCGTCATCGCCTCGCCCACGCAGCCAACCCCCTTCGTGACCGGAAACATTGTGCTTTTCTCGGTCCTCGTGCCGCCGATTTCGTCGGCGACGCTCAGTCATCCGGTTTACATTCCGGCCGGCAATGGGCTGTGGGGGTACACCACTGGCAGCGGCTCGATCTATTGCAACTATGATTTCCTCAACTAGCACTGAGCGTTGACGATACGAACAATGTGTTCTGCGTCACTCAAACGGCCGCCGCACCTTCAAAGCGGCGGCCGCCGAGATGAGGTTTGCCTGAATGCGTCTAAAACATAGTTTGCGACGCGAGTCAGGCGTGGTTTTCAGATCAATTCAACACGTCATAATTGCAGAAAACCGAGCCATTCAAGCTCGTGTAAGCCCACACCCCATTCCCCGCCGGCACCAGAATAGGATATTTGAGATCGTTAAACGACCACGGGGGCGACAGAACCGAGAAGAGAATAATGTTCCCCGATTGAAACGGAGTTGGTGCCGAAGGGGCCGAGATAACAATCGTGTTCGCACCGGCAGTGGAGCCAAATACTGTCACAGCACACGTCCGCAGATAGACCCCATGAACGTTTGTGCTGGGCGCAACGATCTGAATCAATGTGTTCGACGCGAAATTCGACGAATTGAAGTTAAAGCTTCCCATGGGCACGGGATCTGCCGCCATCGCTACCGATGACGCCCCAAAGAAACCGATAGCAGCAATGGCCAGAAATTTCGTTATTAATTTTTTCATCATTGCATTTAGTGCTGAGTTAAGAAGATTTCATCCTACCATTGACAACAAATAGGGCGCAATCGTTTTGCAATGAAACTTCGACAAATCGGGCACCCACAATTTGTTTAGACCTCAGATGCCTACTTGGCCGCTCCCGCCGGATACGCCGCTAATCCACCGCTGGGCCGAGCCATACCGGGCTGATACGCCATAAACACCCACTCCTCATAACTCCGCTTGCCCTCGAACCCCTGAAATTCCGGCGGAAAATTGGCGATTTGGATCGGATGCTCCTTCGATGCACTATGTATGCCCACGATCGTCTGCCCATCGGGCGACATGATGAGGACCCAGTCCGCTTTCCCCGTCATCGGATCCACATAGATCTTGCGCAGATGCCGCACGACGTTTGGATAACGCGGATCGCGCAATAGGTCATCGAGCGTTCGTGGCTGCGTCGCCTGGAGAAGCGGCGTCGCCTGCGCATAACTCACCAACGCCCGCTGAAATTCGTCGCCGATAAAGAGAAGCTCCTTCTCAGCCATGCGCCTCTGATAAATCGCACCAAGCTCAACGGCCCCAGCAGCAGCCACTCCGATGATGGCAATAGAAATCATCAGCGCGAGATATGCAAATCCTCCCTGCGGTCTGGGCCGACGACACTTGTCCCTACGCATGCCTATAAGTCTCCGTAGGACTTTCCGTCGCGCCCTTTACCCAGCGCACCGCTCTTGATGTCGTAAACGTCGCCCTGAGCCTCTTCGGCCGGATGCACGATATGCCAGGTCTTTGCGCTCCCCGTGACCGGGTCGACCGGCAGCGACCGCAGATAATGTTTGTCCACAAGCTCCTGTAACGACTCGGGATACCGCCCTACGTCGCCATAAAACTTATCGATGGCATCGCGTGTCACGCGCAGGTTCTCGGCGAGCACCCTCTCCTTCGACGCATCGATTGAATGAAAATATTCAGGCAACGCGAGTGTCAACATCAGCGCAATGATCGAAAGCACGATCAATAGCTCGATCAAGGTGAAACCTGCTTTCGCACGCCGACGACGTTTCACAGGCATCACCATAGTCGATAAGGAACGCCGTTCAACCCGATACCCTTCGACGTCGAATAGACGTCATAGACGTCGTCGCCCTCTTGCGGATCGTCCGGCGGACTCGCATAGCTGCGCTTGCCCCAAGTGGCAGCATTGTCGAGTTCAGTGTCGTTGCTCATCGGATCGCGAGGAATCCGGCGCAGGAAATAAAGCTTATGCTGCTTCGGATCCGTTTGATCAGGCACGCCGTCCACGAGCACATCAAGACTCGGGGGATAGCCGCTCGCACCCGCCTCCATCGCGACCTGCCCTGCTTTGCTCGCAGTCTGATAGGCGTCGATTGCACTACGGATCTGATGCAACGCTCGCCGCAGTTCCTGCTCGCGCTCCCTCTGCCGCATGACCTGCGCCGGCGGAATCACGAGGGTCGCCAGCACGCCGAGAACAGCGAGCGTCACCAGCAGTTCGATCAGCGTAAAACCCGGCGCCCCGGCACGGCGACGGTATTCGCATTTGATGACCCGGCCGCCCATGGCTAATGCACCGCGATGTCGTAGGCAGGTGCCGGCACCAGTGCAACAGGCCGTCCCTCGATGCCGGTCGCTTGCCCCGAATGCATCCGAAGCACCGTCTGCGGCGCACTCGAAATTGCTCGGAAGTGCAAAACCGCGAACGCGCCCTTCGACGACGAACCCACGCCTCCGGTAACCGAATCGGCCAAAATCACGTTGCCGCTGGGATCGAGGCCCGTCGAAAATCGCGTCGGCGCCCCCCCGTGCCTCAGGAAGTCTCCTTCAACGGCATCGATGAACTGCAATTTGCTCTTGTCGTAGCTCACCATCGTCGACATGCTCGCGATCGGCTCGTGTGCTTGCGCAGCCAACGTCAACGTGACTGTATCGCCAACCTTGACCTGTTGAGCGCCCTCGATTGCCATCGTTGCAGAAGTGCCGTTCACATTCGCGGGGGTACTTCTGGCTGCGCGCGGCTGCTCGGCGCGTGCAACCGGGAGACTCGTCGATTCCTTCCCCTGGGCCGTGCCCTTGTGCTGCACTTTCGGCTCAGGAATCGACGCAGCCGCAGGCGCCGAAACGGGCGTCGCCCGCACCTCGGCCGCAGGTATCGCGACCGTCACATTCGGCGAGGACGAGGGCGAAGCAACAGCCGGCACGCCCGCCAGTCCGTTCGAGCGGATCAAGCTCTGCATACCTGTTTCCGTCCCGGACGAAAAATACGCCAGTGCAGAATCCGGGCGACGGATATTCCTGACGAGGTGGGGCGTGATCGCAAGGACGATCTCTGTGTTCTTGTCATCGTCGGAGCTAGCGCCGAACAATCGTCCCAAGACCGGCACTTGACCGAATCCCGGCACCTTGTTGCCGGACGTGCGTTCCTCGCTGTCGATCAACCCCGCGAGGACGTCGGTTTCTCCGTTCTTCAATTGAAGTACCGTGCTGGCCGTGCGCGTACCGATCTCGTAGGCCGTGGTGCCGGACGATTCGGTAATCTGGTTGAGCAAACTGCTGACCTCCAACGACACCTTGATCCCCACCGTATCGTCGAGATGAATCGTCGGCTCGACCTCAAGCGTCAGGCCGACATCAAGATAGTTGATCGACTGCGATACGAAGCCGGTCGATGTCGCCGTAGAGGTGATGTTGGGCACGCGCTCGCCGATCAGGATCTTTGCCTTTTCGTGGTTGCTCACACGAATACGCGGGTTCGTCAGCAGCTTCGCATTGGAGTCCTGCAAGTTCGCATTTGCCGTCGCCTGCAACGTCGACACGCCGAGCGAACGCGTGGTTTGGTGCAGCAAGTCGCTCAAAGACAACGCCGGCGAACCGGCAGTCGACGACGTACTACCAAACGCCGCCCCCGCGGATCCCACGGCACTGCCGAGCGGCAGCGGAGTAACGGTAACCGACCCAGGCCATGCGATACCGAGATTCTGCAAGCTGTCGCGCTGAACCTCGAGCACCTCGACCTCGAGCATGACCTCCGGCTCCGCAACGTCCTCGAGTCGGACGAGTTTTTCGGCCATCTTGATGACGTCCGGCGTATCGCGCACGATCACCATATTGAGCTTCTCGTCGAAGACGATGTCGCGTACGTTCAGAATCGTCTTGAGCGTATTGGCGACCGTTTTCGCGTCGGCGTTCGAGAGAAAGAACGTCCGCACCGCCAGCTCCTGGTATTCCTTCTGCTTGGCCGGGGTGTTCGGATAGATCAGCACCGTGTTCTCGTCCACCACTTGCTGAGCGAGTTCGTTCGTCGCCAGCAGGTAGCGCACCGCCGCTTCGATCGTGCTGTTCCTGAGGAAAATCGAAACGTGCTGGTCTGTCCTTACGTCCTTGTCGAACATAAAGTTGAGGCCAGCCGTTCGGGAAATGACGTCGAACACTTGCTTGAGTGTGGCATCGCTGAAGTCGATCTGAATGCGTTTTTGATAGGTGCGCGCTAGCGTCGCCTCGACATTCGACACCCCCTCGGCCGCGCGCAGCTTGCGTTGCAACGCAAGGGCGCGCGGCTGTGCCGGCGCCTCGGTCAGCACTTCGTCGAGCAAGCGCCGCGCATCATCGATATCGTGCTTCGCCGCCGCCGCTTCAGCTCGATCCATGAGCGCGTCTCGACGCGCAGCCTTCTCGAGTCCCGCCAAGCCTTCCAACGCGCGCTCGTTCCGCGGGTCGACGGCAAGCGCCTGCTGATAGCTCTTTCGCGCGTCGGCGGGAGCCCCGCTCGCGGCCAACCGATCGCCCTCTTCGTCGTAGCGTGCGACGGTGCTTTCGCGCACCGCGAGCCACGTCTGGCGATATCGAGCATCCTGCGGATCGCGGGCAACGGCTTCGCCTAGTTTCGAAAGACCTTCGTCGATCTTGCCCTGGGCAACCAAATTCTGCCCGTCACGATAGGCGAGCTGCGCGGCACAACCGACCAGCAGCACCGGTAGCGCGACCAAAAGCGAAAGACGCATGAAATCGGTCGCCCGGCGGTAAGCCGTTCGGAATTTGCGTTGCACGGCGGAGGGGTTACGCAAGTTCGTTTCCTTCGTTTGCATCTTTCTTAGTTGGCACTGCCGATATCCAACGTCTGAACGACGTTCTGGGGTAGATAGACCAGCGATAGCGTGGGGGGCTTGATCGATACGACGCGGTACGTTGAATCGATGACGGACTTCTCGCGCACGATAAGCGTCTCGCTTCCGCGCGCAAGATAGACCTCCCAAGCGCCGTCGGCCGCCTCCTTTCCGATGTAGGTGAATGGCATCACGGGGGTCGGCGGCGGCAATGGCGGTATGTCCGCTTGTGGAGGTGCCACGGAAGGCAACTGCGGCACCGCAGCCTGTCCTCCAAAAAGATCATGGTGCCCTTCGCTAGGAGAACCGAACAGGTCTTTTCGCGGACGCAGAGCTTCGATGCGGACGAGAGGCGCAGACGCATCTCCGGTCGTTTCTTCGGTCACGGTCGAATGACGGCGCGGTACGGCCTCGACCAATTCATCGCCCGAATTCCTGTTGGAGAAGACGAGCGACACGGCGCAGGAGACGAAGGTCAACGCAAGTGCGATGTGGAGGCGCTTCATTGCTTCGCCTCGCCTGTCACAGCGCGAGCGAGTACAGCCGCCCCAGGACGAAGAAACATCGTGAAGCGCAACTTGGCTTTGACGTCCGGCTCGCCCGCCGAGCTGCGCTTGAATTGGATATCGTCGAGCGCCGCATAGGGTGTCGCCAGCAATACGCTCTCACAGAAACGTCGAATGCTGGGATAGCCGCCCTTCACGGGCAGCGTAATCGAGTAGGTATCGAAACGACCGACCGTTTCGTGAGCCGGCGTGTACTCGCCCTTATCCAACGTCACGCCCGCATCGGAAGCCGCTTGGAACAGGCCTGTTATGATCCGCTCCGTGTGCCCGGCATCGCCTAGCGCCGAGTAAAAGGCTGCGAGTCGCTCAGCCGCTAGCGCTCGGGGAGATATCACCTGCTTCGGCAATGGGGCCGAGCGCGTTTGCGCTACGGCGAGCGCCTCGCGATCGACGCGCGCCGAGATGCCCGGTATCAACGCGAGCCACATGAATGCGCTTGAAGCCAACAGCACCGCGGCCAACATCGCGCCGCCGCCGAAGCGTCCAAAGAACAAACGAAGCCGAAGCACTGCCCGTGCAAGGGACTCCAGCGTCAAGACTCGGCCCTCCGCCACTGCGCTTCGATCTGGAAACGTATGACATCCACGAAGCCGTCGTGAACCCTTTCATGCTTCATCAAATAGACGCTCGAAATGCGAGGCTGCAGTTCGAGCGCCTTGATATAGCCGATCATCGCTTCGGCGCTGACACTCTCCGCTTCTATCTTGAGTTGCGCGCCGCTTGTATCCGGGGTGACTGACAACAGGGACACTTGCTGAGGCGTCGCGGCTTCGAGTGTGTCGAGGATGTCTGACCAGGGCAAGTTCAGTCGTGCCACCGCCGAATTGACGGCCTCGCCCCGTTTTGCGTCGATCGGCGCACTCGTGACGGCAGCCGAGCGTCGATCGAGCCTTGCCGCTCTTGCCGCTAGGCGCGCGGCTTCGCTATCGAGCGAGTCGAGGCGGTGGAAAAGCTTTTGGACGCGAACGCCCGCGAGCAGGCACAACAGCAGCCCGGCGACCGCCAGCCATCGAGCGACCGGGTGCACTCGATGCCATTCTCGCTGCACGCTGAATGGCGCGAAATCGATGCTGATCGGCTTCATGTCATCGCCCCGCTCTGTACGAAGTCGGCCGGCACTGCCGAGCCGTCGCTCGGGCCTGCCGGCCCATCGACATCGGCTGAATGCCATCGCACGTCTATTCCTTCTACGGGCCTTGCTGACTCGGACTGCAAAGCTGCGCTTGACGGCCCGCGAACATGCAGCAACGTGGGGAGCGGCACATCCTCGAGCAAAGCAGTGCGCTCAACTTCTTCGCGGAGGGAAGCCGTCGACCAATCATCGCCTCGCAGTACAAGCGTGCGCACGGCCGCGAGTTTAAAAGGCGCAGATCCCGCGATCACCCCTAGCGTCAGCACACCGCCGTTCAACGTAGCGAGCCATGCGTTGGCCGAGAGGTCGCGCCGCATGCCGTTCCACGCGACGACGAAAGCCGGCGTGACCGAGACGAGGCTTGCGCGTTGAGCCGTTGCGGCGGCCCGGAGCGCATCGAGGACACGTCGAGGAACAGCGCAAGCCAGAAACGACCCGTCGGCTTGCCAATCGGCAACCAATTGCCACGGCGCAACCGATTCACCATAAAGCGTCTGAAAGCGCATGTCGGCCGCGCCTCGCAGATCCTGCATGCGCAAGCCGTTCGCCGGCGGCGTGACCATGAAGTAGCGAACGATGTCGTCATTCAGAGTCACATGCGCGGACAGCCTGCCGCCTACCGATGCGAGCACGGCCGAGATCGAATCCTCGAGCGCGTCCGGTTCTACGGTCAAGCAGTCCGGTAACGTCCGGTCGACGGTTCGCGGTGTGGACTCCCGCGTCGCACCTACCCGTGTCACACGAACCGCAGTACGCCCGAGATCGATCCGGCAATGTTCAGGCCTCATCATTCGCGTCAGCCGCTCAAGCATTGAGAGTCACCCGTTTCACCTCGGCCAGAGTCGTCTCGCCGCACCTCACCATCGTCAGCGCTACCTCGCGCAACTGTCGCGTACCGTTCCTGCGAGCCGCTTCCTTTATGTGACGAATCGGCTGCTTTTCCACCACCATGTCGCGAATCTCGTCGTCGAGAATCAAGATCTCCGCAATCGCACGCCGCCCTCTGTATCCCGTGCCGCGGCAATCGCCGCAACCCGTCCCCTGCCGGAAAGCGAAGTCGGCAACATCGGCGCGCGTAAGTCCGAGGCGGCCAAGCTCAATATCGCTAGGAACGTATGGCGCCGCACAATGCTTGCAATTGACGCGCAGTAGACGCTGCGCCCAAATACCGTTGAGCGCCGATACGAACGCGTATGGGTCGATGCCCATGTGATTGAAGCGGCCGAACACGTCGAACACGTTGTTGGCATGCACCGTCGTGAGCACAAGGTGCCCCGTCAATGCCGATTGAACAGCGATCTCCGCTGTTTCCCGATCGCGAATTTCGCCCACCATGATCTTGTCCGGATCATGCCGCAAGATGGACCGAAGACCACGCGCGAAAGTAAGTCCCTTCTTTTCGTTGACGGGGATTTGCAAGATACCAGGTAGCTGATACTCCACCGGGTCCTCGATCGTGATGATCTTGTCCCGCCCGTTGTGGATTTCCGTCAAAGCAGCATAGAGCGTGGTCGTTTTGCCCGAGCCGGTGGGTCCGGTCACGAGCAACATGCCGTAAGGCTCTTCTGCGAGGCGACGCAGCGCCGCCAGCGACTCGCCGTCGTAGCCGAGCGCTTCGAGCGTCAAGGCGCCATAGGCCTCAATCATCGCGCGCTTGTCGAGAATGCGGATTACCGCGTCTTCTCCATGAATGCTCGGCATGATCGAGACGCGCAAGTCGATGTCACGCCCTCCTGCGGCCACTCGAAAGCTGCCGTCTTGAGGAACGCGGCGTTCCGCAATATCGAGTTCCGCGAGCACCTTCAGGCGCGATATCACCTGCTCCGCGATCTCGACGCCCTGGATCGTAGCCGCCGCGTCGAGTACGCCATCCACGCGATATTTCAAGGCCAGCCCGGTCGCCGTACTTTCCAGGTGAATGTCCGAAGCCCCGGCCTTGAGCGCGTCATAGAGCGTTGAATTCACGAGTTTGACCGCAGGGCTGGCCGCCTCGCTCACTGTCTCGAAGGACAGCACTTGCGCGGTACGCCCTTCGCCCTGTCCCTCGTCTGCCGACGTGACGACACTGTCCACTGCACGCGCGGACTCCTCCATGCGCGTGTGGTACGCCTGAAGGTCCGAAGCCAGTGCAAGCCTCAGGTCGACAGCCGCGTTCGCCCGAGTGGCAAGCCAAGTGCGGAGATCGAGGTCGAACGGATCGGTCGACACACCGATCAAGTTTCCGCTCGGGTCACGCAGTAAAGCGCACCGCCGCTGCATTGCACGCGCGAGCGACACGCGATCGAATACTGGCTGTAGCCGCAGCATCTCAGGCGTCTCGATTACATCCATCGCGAGCCGCTGTGCCAGCGCCCTTAGAAGCTCGCGAGGTTCCACACCGGTCAGCACCTCCAACTCGGCAAATATGTGACGCTGCGATGCCGATGCGGCGGCACGCGCCCGAGAGAGCAAGGCTGCGTCAAGTACCAGAGGCGTCGTCGCTTGCAGGTTCACGACAATGCGTCCGCAAGATCGAAAATCGGGAGATAGAGCAACACGACGATCGCGCCGACCACCAGGCCGATCACCGACATCAAGAGCGGCTCGAACAGCCTCGTAAAGCGGTCGATCCAGCGACTGATCTCGCCGTCGTAGAACGCGGCCGACTGTGTGAGCATGTTGCCGAGTTCGCCCGAGCGCTCGCCAACGCGCAACATGCGCAGCGAGATCGGCGTCGTAAGGTCTTCAGCCTCGAATGCGCTCGACAACGTGGCACCCGCCTGCACTGCGGCACGAGCCCGGACGAGTCGCTCGTTCAAGGCGGGCGAGATCGTGCCGCCGGCCGTCGCCATGGCGGGGACGACAGGGATGCCGCCTTCCAGCAGCATACCGAGCGTCAGATAGAGCCGCGATAGTTGATAGATGCGCAAATGCGCGCCTAGCAGCGGAATGCGCGCCAACAGGCTAACGAGACCGACTTTGGAGATCGCAGCGCGCAATGTAAAGGCGCCACTTGTCAGGCCGAGGACGATCGCCGCAAATAGCAACAGGCCATGCGCAGAGGCAAACTTGCCCCAGTCGAGCAGCGCTTGAGACATCCAAGGTAACGATCGACCTGTGCCCTCATAGATTGTCGCAAAACGCGGAACGACGTAAGCAATGAGAAAGGATGTCACGCCGCCACCCGCGACGAGCAAAATGCTTGGGTAAATCGCCGCGCTGATCAGTTTGTTTCGCACCATATCGACGCGCGATTGATAGTCGACAAATCGCTGCAGCGAGCGGGGCAAATCGCTTGTGCCCTCGGCGGCGCGCACGATGCCTACGTATAGCGGCGAAAACACGTCCGGCTGCTCGGCCAGGAGATTGGACAAGCGCTTGCCCTCCCTCAATCCGGTCAGCAAACGTTCCAACACCCCGCGCAGCCTCGCACCGCGTTCGCGCTCGAGCAGCGCTTCCATCCCCTCGACCACGGAAAGGCCGGCAGTCAGCAACGCAAGCAGTTCTTGGCTGAAAAGCACGAGTGAGAATCCGCCTCTGGACGCGGCCGGTCGCCGCAGCTTGCGTCTCGGCGCGAGTCGTGTAGCGTGCATCCCGCGCGCTTCGACTTGGCGGCGCGCATGGTCTTCATCCAGCGCGTCGACCAAGATCGAAACGACCCGGTTCTCGGGGGAAAGCGCTCTTACTTCAAATTGCATGACGCCGCACCTTCCAGTGCCTTACAGTTGGGAGCAGAGACACATCGACTTGTCAGCGCCGCAACGTCATTCGCTGCTGATATCGGCATCTTCGCCGGTACCGCCGGGCTGGCCGTCGCGGCCGTAGGAAATCACGGCATATTCCCCTTTGGTACCGGGAACCTTATAGACGTATGGGTGCCCCCATGGATCGAGCGGGACGTCTTTCTTGAGGTAAGGACCTGCCCATTTATCCACGCCGGCCGGCTTGCCTACGAGCGCGGCAAGTCCCTCTTGAGCCGTCGGATAGCGGCCCACATCGAGCCTGTAGTTGTCTAGCGCTTTGGTGAGCACATCGATCTGCGCCCGTGCAATCGTCACTTGCGATTTGCCGAGTTGGGCAAAGTAGCGTGGCCCCACGATCGCTGCCAGCATGCCGATGATGACCAGCACCACGAGCAATTCAAGAAGAGTGAATCCCCGCTGTCTACCGCCCCGCCCTTGCCTAACGCACAATATGTTGCGCAAGCGGCCGCGCCCGCTGATCCGCATTCCCCGGTCCTTTTTAGATTTATCGTCCGAGCCGCATCTAAGCAGCACTGCCCTGCAGCGCCCGCGTCTTCGAACTCGACGTACTATTGTTTGGCTTAATTTATAGGGCGTCGAACCCTAAATCGGCGTAATAGTAAAGCAAATCGGCGCATATGTGATGCTTTCCACACAATCTCCAGCGCAAAACAGTCTCTCCAATTTCTACTTCGAGCGGCCGCTCCCAATCGGGCCGACATCCGCCCCTCGATCAATCCCCGGAATAAGCCGGACCGATGCGCGCTTTTCCGCCCTTTGAACGCAGGCGGCCCGCCGTAAGCTGCGTCAATGTCCGATACTCCGACACCCCGATCCGCGGCCGACGTCGCCCCGCGCGCCATGCTGGCGCTCGCGAAGCATTTGCACGGCGCGGGCCGCTCGCAAGAGGCGGCCGAAGCACTGCGCTCGCTGCTCTCGCTGCAGCCCGGCGACGCCGAGGCCCATTTGGCTCTCGCGCTACTGCTGCACGACCAAGGCCGCCTACCGGATGCCGAAGCCGCTTATCGTGCCTCGCTCGCGCTGCGGCCCGACCACGCGGAGGCCCACAAGCGCCTAGGCAATTTGCTCATGCAGCAGGAGCGCTTCGCCGACGCCGAGCAAGCCTATAAGCAGGCTTTGGCGCTGAACGCGCAAGATGCCGACGCACTTGGCAATCTCGGTCGGTCGCTCTACGCCCAGCAGCGTCTGTCGGAGGCCGCGCTCGCCTCGCATCTTGCCGTCACGCTTCGTCCCGACTATGTGGAAGCGCAGGTCGACGTTGCCTGCGTGCTGCGAGATCTCGGCCGGCTACCCGAAGCCGAAGCGACTCTGCGTACCGCAATCGCGAAATGCCCCGAATATGCCGATGCCCATTTCAACCTGGGAATCGTGCTCGAAAAAGCAGCACGCTTCTCCGAAGCCGAAGGGTCCTATCGCGAGGCGCTGAAGCTGCGGCCCGACGCGGTCGCCGGATACAACAACCTCGGCAATGTGCTCCAGCAATCGGGCCGCCCGCTGGAAGCCGCCGAAGTCTACCGGCAGGCGCTGGCGCTGAACCCGAGTGCCGCACCGAGCCATTACAACCTCGCCACCGCGCTGCGCGCGCTCGATCTTCCCCACGAAGCCGAGCCGCATTACCGCAGCGCGCTCGCGCTAAAGCCCGACTATTTCGACGCGCAGTTCGGCCTCGGAACGCTGCTGCTGAGTCTTGGCCGATTCGAGGAAGGCTGGCGCCTGTTCGAATCGCGCTATGCGCTGCCGCGCTTTCTCCACTACAAGACGAAAGCGATGCTGCCGCTGCCGCAGTGGCAAGGCGAATCGCTCGAAGGCCGCTCACTGCTCGTTTGGCAGGAAGACGGTTTAGGCGACGTGATCCAGTTCGGGCGCTATCTGCCGCTGCTCAAAGCGGCCGGTGCGAAGCGTGTCGACATGGTTTGCGCGTCGTCGCTGCATCGGCTGTTCGCAAACGTCGAAGGCGTCGATGCGTTGCTCACACACGATGCCGCGAAGGCGCAGTACGGCGATTACGATTGCTGGACCAGCCTGCTCAGCGCGCCCGTGCATCTCGGCACGACGATCGACACGATCCCTCCGGCAAACTACTTGCAAGCCGATGAGGCACGAGCGGCGCATTGGCGAGAACGGCTTGCTGCCGCACTGCCGCCTGGGCCGCGTATCGGTTTGGTTTGGAAAGGCAATCCGCGCCATCACAACGACGCGCATCGTTCGCTCAACTCGCTGTCGTCGCTGCTGCCGCTGTGGAGTATTCCCGGCGTGTCGTTCGTGAGCCTGCAGAAGGGGCAAGACGAGGATGAAGCGCAAAGGCCGCAGGCGTTCCAGCCGCTGCTCGCGCTGGGCCACGAGCTGACGGACTTTGCCGATACGGCCGCATTGATTGATCAGCTCGATCTCGTCGTCTGCGTGGACACGTCGACGGCGCACCTCGCCGCCACACTCGGCAAGCCGTGCTGCGTGCTGCTGCCGTATCACGATCCCGACTGGCGCTGGCTGCATGGACGCAGCGATTCGCCGTGGTACCCGTGCGCGATGCGGGTCTTTCGCCAACCGCGGGAGGGCAACTGGTCCGCACCCGTGGAGGCGATCTTGCAGGCCGGTTTGGAGTGGTTCGCGGCGCAATCGCCGCGGGTGGCGTAACGATCAGTTCAAGACGCGTTCGCCGCGACCACCGGCGGCCGCATCGCGATCGGCTTCACCGCGTTTTGGAGAGACGGCACGGCAGGCAGCGAGTCGTTGATCGTCGTCGTGCGTCCGCCATCACGATAGAACGCCATTTCGGCCGCGTGATTCATGACGAGAATGCTGATGCGGCGGTTCGTCGGCGCATTCGGATCGTTGCCCTGCAGCGGCTGCACATCGGCTAGCCCCCGCACCTGCAACAGCTTGTCGAGCCGCATGCCGCCCGCCACGAGCTCCCGGCGCGCGGCGTTCGCGCGGTCCGACGACAGCTCCCAGTTCGTATAGCCTTGCTCGCTGCCTTGGTATTGGACGTCGTCGGTGTGCCCCGCAATCGAAATGTGGTTCTCGACGTCGTTCAGCGCCGAGCCGATCTGCGTCAGGATCGTGACGGCATACGGCTGCATCTTCGCGCTTCCGGATGCGAACATCGGCCGCTTCTGCGAATCGACGATCTCGATGCGCAACCCCTCGCTCGTGATCGAAATCCGAATCTGGTCCTTGTACGCATTGAGCGCGGGCACGTGTTCGATCAGCGCAGTGAGTTTCTGCTTCAACTGTTGCAGCCGCTGAAGCTCGTCGGCGGCCAGTTGCGGCGTCGCCGTCTGCGTCGGCGGATTGGGCTGCATCATCGAACCGACGCCGGGACGCGTATCGGCGATGTTGCGTCCGCCGCCCTGCACGATGCTCGAAGGCGTCGCGGGGCTGGACTCCGAACCCTTGAACAGCGCGGACAGCGGCGTGTTGAAGTACTTCTCGATCCCTTCCTTGTCGTACTTCGACGTGGAGCCGAGCAACCACATGAGCAGGAAGAACGCCATCATCGCCGTGACGAAGTCGGCGTATGCGATCTTCCATGCACCACCGTGATGGCCTTCGTGGTCGCCGCCCCTCTTGCGCCGGACGACGATGCTCATCGGCCGCTTGTCGGCGGCGTCTTTGGAAAGTCTATCACCCATGATCGACCGCCCGCTTTAGGAAGAAGCGGCCGGCTTCGAGACCTTCGTCGCGCGCACGGTGTCGTCAAGTTCTTGGAACGTCGGGCGATCGGTCGTGAACAGCACCTTGCGGCCGAATTCGACTGCGACGGACGGCGCATAGCCGCTCAACGACGCGAGCAGCACGGCCTTCACGCACTGGAACGGCTTCGAAGCCGCGCGGCCTTTCGCGTGCAGCAGATCGGCCATGGGCCCGATGAAACCGTAAGAGAGCAAAATGCCGAGGAACGTGCCGACGAGCGCGGCGGCGATCATCTTGCCGAGAATCGCGGGCGGCTCGCCGACGGACGCCATCGTATGCACGACGCCCATGACGGCCGCGACGATACCGAATGCCGGCAGGCCGTCGGCCATCTTCTGCAGCGCGTTGGCGACGACCGACTCTTCGGCGTGATGCGTGGTCAGCTCTTCGTCCATCAAGTCCTGCATTTCGAGAACGTTGATGTTGCCCGTCGACATCATGCGCAAATAGTCGGTGATGAAGTCCAGCAAATGATGGTCGCCGGCGATCGTCGAATACTTTTGAAAGAGCGGGCTTTGGTCGGGTGCGTCGACGTCGGCTTCGAGCGCCATCATCCCTTCCTTGCGGGCCTTCTGCATGAGTTCATAGAGCAGCGCGATCAACTCTAGATACTTGGCCTTGTCGTAGCGCGGCCCCTTGAAGCAGGCCGGCAGGCTCTTGATCGTCTTCTTCAGCGTGGTGACCGGGTTCGCGACGACAAAGGCGCCGAACGCCGCGCCGAAAATGCAGATCAGCTCGAACGGCTGAAGCAAGGCGAACAGATGCCCGCCCTCGCCGACAAAACTGCCGATCACGGCGCCGAGCACCATGAGCCATCCGATAGCGACAAACATAAATCTCTCTCCAAAAGCTGCGGCCGTGCATGGTACCTACGTACCCGCATACCTGCATGGCGCGCGCGAAGCCGCGACGAACGGTTAGTTCGTAGTCCTATCGGTTTTTTGAGCGGGAGGCGGCTCGATAGAGCCCGTGCTGTGCGACCGATCGCGACGAGGGCGGCGCCGCGGCCTCGTATTCGTTCATGCCTGGCTAACGGCTGAAAGAGTCGATAGCTAAAGGGTTGACAGTAATTTAAAAACGGGGCCGTTGAATTTTCTTTGCGCGCGATCAGCATTTATGACCGATCGCGCGCTTCGTTTGATTTGAGTCAAGGCCGAGCGGCGGCATTCGTGTTAATCGTTAGCTGCTCCGTTTCGCTCGAGCCTCACCACTCGTCATCGCTAGACGCGGCTTGAACCTTACAACGCCTATATGAAAAATAATCGTAAGCGATGACTCAAGCGAGCGTTATGCCTTGATGGCCGCGAGCACTTCATCGGTTGTGCGCACGTGACCGAGCCGCGGGAAGATGTAGCGGACTGACGCTTCATGTTGTTCGGTGGAGGCGCAGCCCATGGCATCTTCGGCGAATACGATGGCATAGTTGGCCTCGAATGCGGCCCGCGCGGTCGATTCGACGCCGATGTTCGTCGAGATGCCACCGAGCACGATCGTTTGGATGCCGCGCCGGCGCAATTGCAAGTCGAGTTCGGTGCCGTAGAACGCGTTCCATTGCCGCTTCGTGATCAGGATGTCGCGCTCGCTCGCTTCCAATACCGCGGGGAAGGTCCACCAGTTCTCAGGCAGCGCGGCCGGCATCGGCGCGGCTTGATCGACGCTTTGCCGCAGCACATCGCCGTGATCGGGGCTCGGCCCGACGCGCACGAGCACCACGGGCGCGCCTACTTCACGAAACCGCTTCGTGAGCCGCACGCTCGCTTCGAGCACGGCATCGCTCGTGCGCGGGCCTTTCGCGAAAGGCAGGATGCCTTCTTGCAAATCGATGAGGACCAGCGCGGTGGTACGTGGATCGATAGCGTTCATGGTGGATCCCTTATGTTCAGTTGATGCGGGGTTGATCAAGTCGAGCCGCTCCGAATCCAGTCGAGTCGCGCTCGGGTCGGACCGAACGAGTCGGCTTGCAAGCGCCCGCAGCCGGCGATTGAGCATGGCCGACAAAACGGGTCTAATGGCGAAGGTGCCCTCATACGAGGGTATCCTCACAAAACGGAGTATATGAGGATGTCCTCACAAAATGCAAGTCGTGCGGACGACGACGCGCGGGCCGATGCCAAAACCCCTCGACGGGAGCGGGGACGCGCGCGGGTGGCGGCGCTGCTCGACGCGGCGGGCGCCGAGTTCGCCGAAAAGGGGTTCGACGCCGCGACGATGACGGCGATCGCGGCGCGCGCGGGGGCGTCGATCGGCTCGCTCTATCAGTTCTTTCCGACGAAGGATGTGCTTGCCGATGCTTTGCTCGAGGCGTACTTGGCGACGTTGATCGGCGATCTGCAGCAATTGCGCGAAGAGGCGCCTACGCTCGACGCCGCCGGTTTGGCGCATCGCCTTGCACCTGCTTTGATCGCGTTCCGGACGGCGCATCCGGCGTTTGCGCCGCTCGTCGAGACACCGGGCCGCTCGCTGCCGGCGGCGGTCGGCGTAAGGCAGCGTCTACGCGGAGAGATTGCCGCCGTGCTGTGTGCGAAAGCGCCGGGCATGAAAACGGCGGAAGCGCAGGTCCGCGCGGCCGTGGTTCAGCAACTGATGAAGGCGGCTATCGCGATCCACGGTGAGACGTCGTTCGCGCACCGTGCGGCGGTCATCGACGAGTTGGAGCGGATGATGGCGGGGTATTTGGAGGAGATGTTCCGTGGGGCGGACCAAGATAGCAAAGCCGCAGCCGCAAAATTGTCCAGGAAGCCTTTGCGCTCACGATGAGCAGTACGCCACTTTGTTGACTTTTCCTCTGATTCCGCGCGTACATCGATAAGTGTTGCTGCTCGACACCATGCTGGCATAAAGCGCACTGCCCCTCACCCACCCGCCCGCTCGACTACCTGCCGCACGAGCGATGGCGACACGTAATGCGGGCCATCGAAGAGATAAACGCGATACCCGCGATACGCCTCGAGCTGCGGCGTCAGTTCCGCCGCGTTCGCCGCGCGAAACCCTCCGCCCGGCAACCCTCGAAACGCCTCCGCGATGATCCGTACACGTTCGGGTCCCAAGCGCTTGGCGAGCGCATCGGCATAGCCGCGCGCGACGGCAGGATCTCGCACGTAATCGCCGCACCCGTCCTGGAAGAACACACCGACATCGCGCGGCAGCCAGCTGTCCAACCAAGCAGCCAGCGCCGCCCCGCCGATATTCGAGTTGTCGTAGACGCTGATCCAAAGCGGCTTCGGCAATCGCTCCAGCAGCGGCGCGAGCGCGCGCGCATTCTTCCAAGTCGGATCGACCTCGACCGGGAAGTACCAACCGGAAACGTGCATCGGCCAGCGCGCCGAAGCAAGCGCGCGCGACTGCGCCGCCAATCGCGGCAGATGCGTACGTGCCTGGGTCTCGTCGAAGCGACCCGCCAAACCGACGATCACCTCGCGCGCCCACGGCTCCCTGCCGATACGCTTCCAATCGGGCAGCCGCGACGCAATTTGCAATCCCTGCGCCGGCACGAGCGCTTCATCATCCACGGCCGTCCACTGCACGAGCAAATCGCTGACACCCAGCGCATCCCAATCCCCGTGCGGGTTCGCATGCGCATTATCGGGCTGCCAGACGATGCCTTGCGCGAGTTCCGGCCGCGCGATCACCGGTTCCATGTGCGCAGGCGGTGCGGCTTCGACGGCCCCCGCTGCCGACACGACAATCGCACCAAGGGCGACGACTGCAATCCGCCGCCAACCTCGCACCGATCGCATCACGCGCGTCAAGCGCATCACCCGCCCCACCGCGCTATCGCCCATTGCCATTGCTCTGCGACGCCATCATCGCGTTGCGGTAATCCTCGGCAAGACGCGCGCGGTCGATCTTCGCGTTGACCGTCAGCGGCAGCATCCGGCAAGCGATCAGTTCCGACGGAATCATGTACGGCGGCAAACGTTCGCCAAGCCGCACCCGCCAATCCGACGGCAGCGCAAGCTGCGCCCCGCGTTCATCGTTCGCCCCCGTTTCGACGAAGGCAACGATACGGGCCACCGAACCGTCCGCACGCCGCAGCGGCACGGCCGCCGCATGCGCCCCACCCGGCATCGCGGCCAGCGCCGAATCGATCTCCGCGAGTTCGATCCGATAGCCGTTCAGCTTCACCTGATCGTCCATGCGGCCGTGGCAAAACAGCAAACCATCGGCATCGACATCGCCTACATCGCCCGCACGAAACGCTCGCCCGCCGTCGCGCTCGAACATCTTCGTCGCATTGAGGTCGGCTCGATTCAAATAGCCTCGCATCACATAGGGTCCTGCGATGCAGAGTTCGTTCTGATCGATGAACACCTCGCCGCCGCGCCGGGAGAACCCGATCGGCAAACGCACGGGATGCGCTTCGAGCACGGCATCGTCCACGACGATCCACGTCGCCGCGACCGTCGCCTCGGTCGGCCCGTAGGTATTGATGATCCGAGCGCCCGGAAAACGCTGGCGCAATCGGCGCGCGAGCGAAACTGGCAGTGTCTCGCCGCAGAACAGAAACGTGGACAGCGACGGCAGCGATGCCTGCTCGAAACGCGGATCGAGCAACTGCTGCTGCGCAAACGACGGTGTCGAAACCCAGCTAGTCACGCGCGCTTGCGCCAGCGCTTCGATGAAGGCAGCCCCGGGCATGCACGCCGCACGCGACATCATGACGATCGTGCCGCCGAGCGCGAGCGTGCCGAATACCTCGTACATCGACAAGTCGAAGCTGAACGGCGCCTGATTCAAAAAGACGGGCGACGGGCCCAGCGCGAAGTCGAGGTTCATCCACTCGGCGAGCGATGCGACGCCCTCACGCCCGATCTGGACGCCTTTCGGGTCGCCGGTCGTCCCCGAGGTGAACTGCACGTACGCCAGATTCGTTTCGCGAAGCGCCGGCGCGCGCGTGTGGCCCTCGGCCGGCTCCGCGTCACCGTCCAATCGCTCGAAGCGCCCCGTTCGCGCATCGAAGTAGGCCGATGCCGCAAGCGTCCGCGCGATACGGCGCATGCGCTCGTCGGGATAGACGGTGTCGACCGGCACGAACGGCGCGCCAAGCATCAGCGCGCCGGCCATCGCGACGAAGAACCCGGCTTCCTTGTGTCCGCGCACGATCACGGGCACGTCGCGCCCGAACCCCTCGGCTCGCGCGGCATCGCACCAGACAGCGGCGCTCGCGGCCAGCTCGCGCCAGCTCAGCGTTGCATCCGCGGCAATGACGGCCGGCGCCTCGGGACGCAGATGGGCATCGACAAAACGACTCTCGGCAAGATCGAAACGCATCGCGGCCGCCTATCGATTCGCCGTGTTGTCGGCGATGTATTCGGCGAGCGTCGCCACGCTCGCCAGATGCTCGGCGATCTCGGTCGGCGGAAGCCGCACGCCGAACACCGTCTCGACATGCAGCACGATCTCCACGGCGAGGACCGAATCGACCAGCCCCGATTCGATCAGCGCGGTGTCGGCATCGACCCGCCTCATCACGACCGACTCCACGAGTGCCCGGGTTTGCTCGAGCAATTCGGCTTGGGACGAAGTGTCTTTGTCTTGGCTTGACGTCATCGGGATCTCCTTCGAAACAAAACGATCAAAACTGGAAATAGAGGAAGCGCACTTCGCCGTGCAACTGCGAAGCGCACACGAGCAGCACGAGCATCACCGTCGCCGTCCAGCGAAACGAAGGCGACCATGCGAGGCCTGCCGGCACCGCATTCGATGCACGCTCGAGCGCCGGCGAGAACCGCCCCATCCACTCGTGCGAATTCGGTGCGAACCAGGCAATCGCGAGCAGCACTGCCACTTGGGGTGCCGGCATCGCGCGGCCCATCGCGAGCCGCAGCCAAGCTAGGCCGTGTGCGCCTGCGTCGAGCGGCGGCCAAGCGCTCGCGCCGAAGCCGCGTACGCCCGCCATCCCCTCGAGCATGGCGAGCGCATCGCCGATGCCGTGCGCACGAAAGAACACGAACGCGACAAGCGCGGCAACGAACGTCACCAGCACGCTGGCGACATGGCGCAGCTTCTGCGCCCCAATACCCGGAGGCGCCGCGGTGCCTTGCACCGTTGCGCGCCAATTGCGCCACGCGTGATTGATCGTCAGATAGCCCGCGTGCAGCAAACCGTAGATCAGGTACTGGAGGCCCGCGCCGTGCCAAATCCCCGCCAATCCCATCGTGTACAGCGTCGGCACCGCGACGGTCATGGCGAAGCCCGTCGGCGAGCGTTGCGCCGCGCGGCCGATCGGCAAACCGCGCGCGGCGCGCCGCCGATTGATCCGCATCGACAGCGGGTAGTAGAGATACGCCGTGAGGTAGCGCGTGAGCGTGATGTGCCAGCGCTGCCAGAAATCGATGATGCTCGTGGCCCTGAACGGCGAGTTGAAGTTCAGGGGGAAACGCACGCCGAACATCTTGGCCAAGCCCACGGCCATATCCGAGTAGCCGGAGAAGTCGAAGTACAACTGCAGCGCGTAGGCAAGCGCCGTGCCCCAAGCCCCCCAAGCGCCCAACGCGGCGGGCGCGGCAAAACCCGCATCGGCGTAGGGCGCGATCGGGTCAGCCAGCAGCAGCTTCTTGGCCAGCCCGATCGCGAAGACGCTGGCCCCGATCGAAATGTTTTCGGCACGCAGCCGGTAAGTTTCGGGCTGGGCGAACTGCGTCATCATCTCCTTGTGATGCAAGATCGGCCCCGCGATCAGATGCGGAAAGAACGTCACGAATTGGACGAAACCGAGCGCGTCGGAGCGCTTGACGATGCCCGCATGGCAATCGAGCAAGTAGCCGATCTGCGTGAACGTGAAGAAGGACACGCCTAGCGGCAGGATGACGCTGCCCGACGTCTGCGCGAGCCAGCCGTGCGCCGATAGGCCAAGCCACTCGACGAGCGCGCAGGCCATCGCCGACCAATACTTGTAGCGCACGAGCACGCCGATATCGACGCAGATCGCGGCCGCGAGCCACATGCGCCGGCCGCGCGAGCCGGGCTTGCCGGCGAGGATCGCGCGGCTCATGCCGTAGTTGAATGCGATCGAGGCCAGGAGCAAGCCGACGAATGCCGGCGCCCAAGCGCCGTAGAAGATGAATGACGCCACGCATAGCCATGCGGCGGCGAGGCGCGGAGCGTACGCGCCCGCCGCGTAGTAGACGGCCAGCGCGATCGGCAGAAACAGCGTCAGAAAGACGAACGAGTTGAACAGCATCGGTGTCTTTCCCTCAGTCTCGCGCTTTCGCATCGGCACCGGCCGTCACCGGCCCCGATGCATCGGTCGGCAACTCGGAGAGCGCATCCTCCGACATCTCCCAGATCACGACGCGCAGCGAGCGTGGCCACGTCGCCCGCTTGGCCCAGATCGAGGCGAACGCGCGATCGAATCGTCCATCGTCGACGCTGACATTCCAGACCTCGCGGCCCAGCGCCCGACCCAAACGATCGGCGAAGCCGCTGCGCCGGGAAAACGAGCTGCCCGCCAGCAGCACCTGCGCGGGCGGCGTGTCGTCGAGCAAGCCGCCCGATTGTTCCGGGCGGATCGTCTCGGGCATCTCGACATCGACCGGTGGGCGCCAGCCGTCGGGAACGTTGGCGAGTCCGGCGAGGTGCAGCAGATCGCCCACGCGCGGCTGCACGCCGGTTTCGTGCTCCACCGTGAACCGCACGTCGCCGTGGCCGCCGACATGCGGCAACACGGCAGCGGCCACCGCATCGGCCGCCGCTTGCGCGCCCCGTGCGTTCCAATGCACGTCGGTGCGATAGAAGGACGGGCGAGCGTTCGTCAAAGGGCCCAGCAAGTCGACCTGCACAACGCCCTCACGCGCAAGCGCACTGTGCCATGCGTCCCAGGTCGCCGTCATCCGCGCGTCCTGGTGCAGACCGCAGAGCGACTCGGTTTCGACGCGCGCCTTATCGGGTACGGTCGCGACGACGAGCGTGATGCCCTCGCTACGCAGCGCCGCTGCGTAGCGGCGCATTGCCGCGACTTGTTCTTGCATCGCGGTGTCGACAGGAAGCTGCGTGAGCGGCGACGGCCGCGGGCGCAAGCCATCCTCGTAGAAGAGCCAGCCTGGGCAACCTTCGCGGACCTGCGGCCCGAGGTCGCCGAGCACGCGGTAGCGCACCGCTGCGCTCGCGCGGCGAACCGCGGCCGCATAGGGGACGTCGATGGCGCGATCGACGGCATGCATCGCCTCGCCGCTGCGCCACGCCTTCGTGTCGTCGAGCGAGAACGTCGGATCGGCCTTCGCGTGCGTCACGAGCGATACCACCGCGAGCGCGAACGCGGCGACGAGCAACGCGGCGAGACACGCCGCCATCGCGCCGTGCCCGCCCTCGCCCGATCTTCTCGGCGAGCCCTCGCCGCGCCGGTCTCCGGCACCGGTTGCGGCGTCGTGTCGAACGGCGGCCTCGGTCATTGCGCGAGCGCCTTCTCGACACGGTCGAGCCAAGCGCTCTCGGCCATGATCGACGGCGCGTCCCATTGCCCCGAAGCGTTGGGGCCGAAGGCCATCTGCCCTTCGTTGAACTGCCATACGAGGGCCTGCGGCTTCTGCTTGGCGAACGCGGGAGATTCCAAGTAGTTGAGCAGCGTCTTCCACGGCCCGGTATCGCCGAACGTCCAAGTCAATCCAACCGGACGCGCGAGCGTATGCGCCAGCCGCTGCGGAAAACCGAGGTAAGGCTGCACCATGCTGTTGCCGACCACCTGCACGACGGGCACGGCATCGGCCAGCAGGCCGCCGCCGTCGGGTTCATCGCGCACGATGAAGCGGTCCTTTCCGATCACGCGGCGGCGTTCGGGCGGCAGCAAGGTGGCGAGATCGCCGAAATCCATCGACTCGGTCCAATCGCCGAGCGCCGGCGGGTCGGACAGCTCGCCGCGCAACGGGCCGGCGGCCGAGAGGCGATCGGCCGTCGCGTCGGCAACGGCCTCGGCCGTATGGCCCGACCAGTGATAGTCGGCGCGGATGTAGGTGCTGTCTTGGCTCGTATCGACGTTCGCCAGCGCCGAAACCGCATCGACGAAATCAAGACCGGCCTGCTTGCCGTGGGCGAGGATCGCCGCGTAGCGCTGCGCGACGGACGGCGACAGCGCCGCGCCCTCGGGCAGTTTGTCAGCGGCGGCCCGCGCCTTCAGCGGCGCCACCACGATCGTGCAATGGATGCCGTGGGCGGTGAGCTTGCCGACCGCGGCGCCGATCAGATCGACGACTTTCAGGCATGCGGGGGTGTCGTCGTCGACATAGCTTTCCCAAGCCGGAAAGAGCCATCGGTCGCGGCCTTCGATCACGGCCTGCTGTGCGGCGCGCGCCGCGCGGGGCACGAAGGACAGGCCGGCCACGAACGGTGCCGCCGCCAAGGCGAGCAGCAAGCGGCGGCGGCGCGGAACGGGGACGGTGCCCGCATCGAGAAAATGAATCGGTTTCATCGCAAATGTCGTTCGGTAAGAGAGAGTCACAGTGCGGTCTTGCGCGGTTGGGCTTGGGCTTGGGTTTAGTCGCAGCCGTAGCCGAAGCAGCCAAACCAGCGTTGTCCAATCACGGCTTGCGTCCCGGCCATTCGAGCGTGTCGAGCGCGCCGCTCAGCACCGGCCGCGCGGGCGAACCCGATAGGAACAAGCTGAAGCTCTGCCCCGCGGCGAGCCGAGGCAGCGCGAACGGCGGCGACACGGCGGCGCCGCAGACGGCCACGAGCGTGGCCGTCACGGGATTGATCGAACGCGATGCCGCGTGGCCCGCCGCGACATCCGAGAAGATCGCCGATGCGGGGTTGCGCTCGAGCGCGACCTTGCCGTCGCATCCCTCCACGAAATTGAACAGGCGAAGTTGGGCGCGCAATGCATCGGTGCTCGACACCGGTGCCGCGATCGGCCGCGCGTGCCAGCTGCCGGCTTCGTCGCGCTCGAGCGCCACCGTGAGCGTCTCGCCGACCGTATCGGCGCCCGCCACCTTCGCACCGCCCGCTTCTCCCTTCGGCTCCCCCGCATCGACTGTCACGCGCAGCGGCGTGCCCGGCCGCACGACGTCGAGGCGGCTGGCCGTGCCCGGCGCCAGATCGACGAGATGGCCGCCGCTCGGCAATGCAACCTTCGCCGTTTGCTCGGACAAGTTGACGACGCGCAGAAAGGTGGCATCGGCCGGCGGCTGCGGCCCGTACAGGCTTGCGACGTCATCGGCGGCAGCGGCATGGGCCGTCGGCGACCCGGCCGCGGCGGCAAGGGCAATCGCCATAGCGCCTGCAAGGGCAAGTGCGCGGCACGCCGTCGCGCGAAGGGTTTGGTCTGAGCGTGAGGTTACTTTCATCGTCGTTATGATCTTGTTAGGACTGCTCAATAAGGTCGAATGAGGCCGTCTATCGTCGTCAGTAAGAAAACACCGCGCTGCAAAACACGCCGCGCGCGCGGTCGTCGCCCACGATCTTCCATCGGTACTGGACCGACAACTCGATCGACGAGCGCAGCGTGTCGTAGCGGCCGTCGCGGAACGCGTAGCGTCCGGTCACGCCCACGCCGGCCCCGACCGGAATGCTGCTGTCGATGGTCGAGTCGTAATCGGCGCCGACGACGGCATACGGAAACAGCGTGAAGCGCGGACTGACGCGATCGACCCGGTAAGTCCGCCCCGCCTCGAGCACGGCAGTCGCGTAATTGGACTGATGCACGAAGTAGTGGCCGCCCTCGGCATACGCCGACAGCGTCCACCAGGACGGCACGTCGACACGCCGTTCAGTGCCGATGCCGCCCGAGTACGCGAGCCGCGCGAGCCAATCGCCCTGCGCCTGCGAGCCGATCGGGACGATGCGTTCGAAGGCCGCGATGGCGTCGAGATTCGCGAACGGCTTGCCGCGCACACCGAACGCGGCTTCGAGCGAATCGGCGCCGCTCGCGCCGCCGCCGGCCACGCCGAAGCTCTCGTAGCCGCGCGCATAGAGTTCGAGCATCCGATCGCCGAGGCTGCCGAACGGGCGCCAATACACCTCGGTGCCGGCCTGCCAGCTGTTGCTCGTTACCGGTCTTGGCGCCGATAGGTAGCCCGATTGCAGACCGGCGCCGCGATAGTCGAGCGTGACGTCGAAGCCCCAGCGGCGCGTCGCCTCGGAGTGCGCCGCGCGCAGGTCCTCGAGCTGCTGAGCCTCCGCGCCTTTGACGGGGCCGCGCACGTGACGCCGGCTCTCGGCGGCGAGCTTGTCGATCGCCCGCTCGAAATAGCGCGCCGAAACGGCATCGCGATTGGCGGACTCGGCGGCGTAGCCCACATCGGCCAACGTCGAGGCCGGCAGCTTGCCTTGCGCGTCGGCCTGCTTGAAGGCTGCCAGTGCGCGGGCGTTGTCGCCTGCCCGCAGCGCGACGTAGCCCGCGTCCAGCGGCGGCAGCGAATCGAACAAACCGTCGGCAATCAACTTGCGCGCTTCGTCCGCCGATTCGCGCGTCAGCCCGGCATCGTCGAGCGCATCGATCAGTTCGACGCGATGCTGCGCACTGTCGGGCGCCGCCGCCACGGCTTCGCGCGCATAGCGCACGGCCGCTTGCTTGTCGCCGCGCTCGCTCGCGCGTTCGAGCTCGCTCGCCGCGGCATAGCCCGGATCGGCCGGCCAGACATCGCAGCTTTCGCCGAAGTCGGGGTCGTTCTGGCAATCGACGATGGGGCGGGCCGCGTCAGGCCGCGCCACGTCAGGCCGGGTCGTGTCAGGTCGGGCCGAATCAGACCGGGCCGAGGCGAGCCCCGGCGCTTTGCGCGCCTCCGCCGCGAGTTGCCGGCGCGCCCGGGCCAAGCGCTCCGTGATGAACGCATCGGAGTCGTCTCCCGTCGGCTTCAGCGCGGCGAGCCGGTCCGCGGCCTGCTTCGCCCTGCCTTGCGTCATCCAGATATCGGCGGCGATCGCACGCGCGCTGTTCAACGTGGCACGCGTCTCGTCATGATCGTGGAAGACGATCTCCAGGTCGGCGTCGGCTTGCTCGATGCGCCCCTGGGCCACCCGCGCGTAAGCGCGAAACACATAGGGCATGACCTCGGTGTCGTCGTAGGCGATCGCATCGCTTGCCGCGGCCTCGAGCCCAGGCCAATCGCCGGCCGAGATCAGCTTGTCGAACAATGCGACGCGATAGTCGGTGTTGTCCGGTGCGTAGGCGACGGCCTCTTTGCCCGCCGCGATAGCAGCGGACAGATCCCCCGCTTTCCGCGCCGCGAACGCCCGCTTCGATGCCTGCGGCGCGAGGCCGTTGCCGATGAACGTGCGGCGTAATCTGAGATCGTCGCTGTCGCCGAATTGTCGAACCGCATCGACGTCGGCCTGCCAAGCGAGCGTGTCGTTGCCGGCCGCGCTTGCCGAATCGATCAGCAACAGACGCAATCGCAGCACGTCGGGCCGCAGCGCGATCGCGCGCTGGGCGTTTTGCGCGGCGTTGGCGAAGTGCTTCGCAGCGTAGGCTAGATAGGCGCTGTGTGCCGCGTCGAACGCCTCGCCCGTCAATGCATCGCTGGGTACCGGTTGGGCAGGCGCGCTCCGCGCGATCTTCGTCGCAGCTTTCGCCACGGCATCGATTTGCCCGCGCCGCTTCACGAGCGGACGTCGCGGTCCTAGCACTTTGATGGCGTCGCCGAGCGCTTGGCTCGCCGCGGCATAACGATGTTGTGCGGCGAGCGAGTTGGCCAGCAATAGGCGCAACTCGGGCACGTCGGGCCGCTGCCGAATCGCCTCGCGCGCGAGTGCGGCGGCTTGCGCGTAGTCGTGCTGTCCGTAGTCGGCATAGGCCTGCTCGGCGACGCGATAAGCCGCACCGGCGAGCGGCGGAGGCGGCTGCGCACCCCTGTCCTCGCTCGCATGCACGGGCGCTTGCGCGAACGCGAAGCACGCCGCACAGGCCTGCGCCACTAACCGAAGCTGCCGCTTCAACGACACCGGCGGCGTGGATATCGTGCCGGGAGAAAACCGCGCATTCGAATTCAGACGGCCGCTCATGCCATGACTCCCGTCGGTCCGCTTGCGCGACGCTGTTCTTGGACGACGCGTTCGATCGCCTCGCGCGATACGACGCCGCGCGCCACCATGAAATCGCCGATGCGGCCATGCCGATCGGGGAGGTATTCGGTCAGCGCCGCTTCGAACGCTTGCCGGCGCACATAGCCGCGCTCGATGAGCAGATCGCCGAGCAGCGGCACGCTCGCCGCGCGTCCCAATCCGCCCTCTCCGTCGACGTGCGCCCGCTCTTCGGTTTTCGCCGGCGTGACGCCGCGCAGCCGCCGCAGCCCGAAAGCGATCTCGCCTTCTCGTACGATGCGTTGCTCGATACCGCAGCCCAACTGCGCTTCGAACTGCGCGACCCATGCGTCGCCAAGCGGGCTCGCGGTCAGTACGACAGCAAAGCCTTCGGCGTTGTAACCCTGCGGCAAAATTCGATAGCGGACGATCGTATCCAGCGGCAGCAAGTCTCGATGACGCTCGAGCGAGGCCGCATCGAGCGCGCCGCGGCCGATATCGCTTTGAAAGGCGATCGCTTCGGCGAGCGTCTCGTCGTCGAGCCAGCCCTTGGCCATCAGCACCCGTCCGAGCGGCGCCTCGCGGGCATGCGCTTCGTCGAGCGCGCTTTGAAGCTGCTCGGCGTCGATCGCCTGCCACGAGATCAGGAGTTCGCCGAGCCGCTGACGCCGGTCGAGCAGTCCATCGGCCGACGGAAAATCGTGCATCGTCTTGTCCCAGGCGAGCCGCTTGCCCGTAAAGACGTGCACGAGAAAGAGCCGCCACGCACGCGCCACGGCCAAGAAGTTGATGTAGTTGGCAACGACCATGCGCGGCGCCGAGAGCAACCCGTGCTCCCAACCGTACAGGCGCGTGACGAAGTAGATCCGCTGCACGGTGCGCAGCATCAACGCCACGGCATTGATCCAGAGCAGTGCGCGGAACCAACTCGCGTCGGCGAGCGGCGAAGCAGCGAAAGGCGGCGCGATGCCGAGTGCGTCGGCCAGCGCGAACAGCAGAAACTGCGCGACGAGCACGTACGCGAGCATGCCGACGATCGCCGTGACCGTGCCCTTGCGATCGCGCAGCAGCAGATAGCGATTGGCGAGCGAGCCCGAAAAACCCGTTTGCCGCCAGCCCTGCAACCCGATTCCGAGCGTCCAGCGCGCGCGCTGCCGATAGGCCGTGCGCAGCGTGTCGGGGAAAAATTCGCGCACGCAAAGCGGCATCGTCAACGTGAACTCGCGCACGGGGCCGAGGCCGAACCATGTCTTGCGGCGCGCCGCGAACGTGACGGGAAAGCGCGCGAAGATCGACTGCATGCCGAGCTTGGCCAGCCGCGCGCCGACGTCGTAGTCCTCGGTCAGACTTTCGGTGTTGAACGGCTGATTGTCGGTCTCGTCGATCAGCGCAAGCAGCGCGCGCCGAGAAAAGCAGGTCCCCACGCCGGCCGAAGGCACCGCGCCGGCCAAGCTCTCGCGCACGACGAGGTCCTTCGCGTGCCACTCCGCGAACTCGTCCATATAGGTGCCGGCCACGAGTTCGAACCAATGCCGCTCGAGCGAGGCGACGGGCAACTGGATCATGTCCTTGCGCGGCAGCAGGTAATTGAAGAACTTCAATTCGAGCGGATGCAATACGTCTTCGCTGTCATGAAGCACGACACCCGCGAACTCGATGTCCGCTTCGCGCTCGTACTTGAAGATCGCTTGGATGACCCAGTTCAGGCAATCGGCCTTGCAGGTCGGCCCGTCGTGCGGCACCTCGACGCGGCGTAGCTGCCGGTAGCGGCGGCGCATGCGCTCGACTTCCTCGATCGTGCGCGCATCGTTGCGGTAGGTCCCGACGAACACGACGTATTGGCGGTAGTCGAGTACGCGCACCAGATCCTCGAGCATCGCCGCGATGACGTCGTACTCGAGCCAAGCGGGCACCATGATCGCGATCGGCTGTTCCTCGCGCGCCTGCAGCTCGGCGGCCGTGAGCGGACGGAAGCGCCGCTTCACGGTGAATTGCCGATAGGTCTCGCGTGACCAATACCAGAGATCGACGAACAAATCGTCGAGGCTCGAGACGAAGATGGCAACGGCGACCACGGCGGCGACGAGCTCGAGCGCCGTGAAGTAGCGGCCCATGGCGTAGCCGCCGTACCAAGTCCATGCCGCGAGGCTCATTGCGCGTCGCCCTTCGCCCGGTGACGACGGCGTTCGACGCCGGCAACCACGAACAGCGCGAGCAGCAGTGCGACGATGCCCGTGGCGATCAGCCACGGCAGGCGGCGCGAGAATGCATCGTCGGCCGCGTGGTCGGTGACGACTTCGCCCGGATGGCGCGAATCGAACAGCCGCACGACGCCATCTTTAGCGACGAGTGCCACGTCCCCGCGTGCGAGACGCAGCGTGGACGGCACCTTCGGCGCCGCGCCGCCGAGCGTGCGATAGGCGATCCCTGTCGTCCCGTTCGCATGCGTCACATCGAGGACGGCGAGGTTCGAGAGACCCGAGACGTCGGCATAGACGCGCCCCGATTGGTCGACGAGCGTAAGACGGTTGTTCGACAGTTGCGCGAGCGCCGCTTTTTCGTCTTGCAGCGCAACGTCCATCGCGAGGAACGGCCCGCTCGGCGCCGCCGCCGCGCCGCTCGCCACAACCGAGAACGTCGCCCTCGTCGGCGCGATGCCCGCCACGTCGGCCAACCGGGCCACGCGGGATACCGCTTGCGTCGCATCGTCGAGATACGCGGCGGGCACGATCACGTTCGCCGCCGTCGCGAAACGCGCGAGCATGCCGATGAAGTCGTCGTCGGTGGAGGCGCGCGCGAGCGTCAGGTGACTGGTCGGGAGGATCGCGACCGGATATCCCTGCGAGCGCGCCTCGCAGTCGCCGTCGGGGCGACGCTGAAACACGACGCGCAGCGTATTGGTCGGCGCGAGCGCGTAGCGCGGCACGTGCGCGGTAATCCGCTGCGGCTTGCCGTCGCCGTCGAGCATCTTCGAAGCGATCAGCACGCCGTTGAGGTAGACGGAAGCGATGTTGCCGTCGTGGCGCGGCGTCGGAGCGGCAGCCACGTCGAGCGCGAGCTGGTCGGGCAGCTTGCCGTTCGCGGCGACGGCAGCCAGATCGAAGCTGGCGTCCCACATCGCGCGGCCGAGCACGTCGAGCGTACGCGGCTCCCCGCCGAGCGCCGACAACGCGATCCGCTTGACGTCGGGGCTCGGCGTATCGTCGAGCCGGTGCACGACGTAGCGGTCCGCCACGCCGATGGGTCGCCAGTCGTGCACGAGCGCTTGCGCGGCAACGCGGTCGCCGACGACGATCGTCGTTTGCCCCGGCAAATGGGCGATGCGGATTTCGCCCGCCGCGAGCGGGGTGGTGATCGGCGCGAACGCGCGCGTGCGCCACGCATCGAAGGCGGCCGCGCCGTCGGGCGAAGCTGCGGCGATCTGCTGACGCAACGCATCGAGCGCCGCATTCGCTTGCTGGCGCAACGCGTCGTCCGCGACGATGATGTCCGGCGCAAACGCAGTGGGCGAAGCGAGTACCAACGCCGCGCCGACTTGCGCCGCATCGGCAAGCTTGACGCTGCCGCCGCCGGCGAGCGCCGCGAACGCGGGCACCGCACGCAGCGCGGCGGGCACGCCGGCCGCATCGACCTCGACCGTGTCGCCCACCTTCGGCCAAGCACGCACGACGGGCCGCCGGCCCTCGCGCTCCATCAGCGTGTCGACACGCCAAGCGGTGTCGAACGCTGCATCGCTGATATGCGCGCCCGAGATCGCGATGACGGGCGCCGCCGGCAGTGCGCTCCATGCGGTGCGTACGTCCGCGATGGCGCCCGGATCGAAGCTGTACGTCAAACGCGAACTCGGCGCCACGCGCAGCACGTTGCCGATGGCCGTCTGGTCGGTACACAGCCGATCGTCGAGAATCGACGACCATTGCAGCCCCACGCGCACGAAGCCGCTCGCGCGCGGCGAGCCGTCCACGCCGACGCTCGCCTGCGCATCGCCCTGCGGCGGCACGAAGCCGCGCGCCAGCACGGGCGAACCGTCGAGCGAGACGAGCATCGTCTCGCGGCCGCCGTCGGCATGCAGATACCCGCCGTCGATCTGCAGCGTTGCGTTGTCGATCGGCAGTCCCGCGGGCACCGGCAAATACAGCTCGTGGCGCGTGTCGGGCGCGGATAGCACGAGCGGATCGTGCAAACCGAGATCGGCGAGCGAGACGCTGCGCGCGACGACACGATGCTCGCCGAGGTGGGCAAAGGTATCGGTCAGGCCGGTCGAGGCGGCATCCGTGGCCGCCGGCGCCACCGCCAACGCGGCGTGGGCGAACAGCAGAACCGGCGCGGCGCACAGGGCGAGCCGCAGGCGCGCGACGGCGCGCGTGGAGGAATCGGACATCACGGTCTATCGGAATGAGGTGAGCGAGTTGTGAAAGGACTGAGGGCACCCCGATGGGATGCCCGCACGGCACTAGAGCTAGAGCGCGAGTCCGACGCGGCCGATGGCCAAGTCCGCGCGACGAGGAGCGGCCGTATAAATCGATGTGTCGATCTCCTGCCGCCGCACCGTGCTGGAGAACTCGGTGAGCGGCTGCCCCGCGAGCGCGGCGACGATGCGCTGCGCCGCGAGACCGTCCCCATAGGGGCTGATCGGCTCGCGCGGCGCCACGCCTGCACGCCGCTCGTCGAGCAGCGCGCGCACGCCTTCGACGATCGACTCGGTGCGCGTCCCGACGAGCCGAACCGCGCCGGCCTCGAGCGCTTCCGGACGTTCAGTGACGTCGCGCATGACGAGCACGGGTTTGCCCAGCGCGGGCGCTTCTTCCTGGACGCCGCCCGAATCGGTCAATACGATGGCCGCACGCTGCATGAGGCGCACGAAGCCGAGATAGTCGAGCGGTTCGATCAAGTGCACGCCGGGCGTATCGCCGATGCGGGCACGCGCCGGTGCGCGGACGTTGGGGTTCAGGTGGACGGGATAGACGATTTGCACGTCGCCGCTGCGGGCGAGTTCGTCAAGCGCCGTGCAGATCGCCGCGAAGCCTTCGCCGAAGCTTTCCCGCCGGTGGCCCGTCACGAGCACGATCGGTTTGGCATCGTCGAGTTCGGGCAGCTGTGCGTCGAGCTTGGCGCGCAGCGACGCGTCGGCATCGATGCGCGCCGTCGTCGCGTACAGCGCGTCGATGACGGTATTTCCGGTCACGACGATGCGGCCCTGCAGCGCCTCGGCCATCAGATTGGCCTTCGCACTGTGCGTGGGGGCGAACATGAGGTCGCTGATCGCATCGATGATGCGGCGATTCATTTCCTCGGGCCACGGGCTCGACAGATCGCCCGTGCGCAAACCGGCTTCGACGTGGCCGACAGGGATACGGCGATGGAAAGCGGCCAACGCCGCGGCGCAAGCCGTCGTCGTATCGCCGTGAACGAGCACGTAGTCGGGGCGCTCTTGCGCGAGGACGTCGTCGAAAGAAAAGATCAGCCGTGAGGCAAGACCGTTCAGCGTTTGATTGGCCGTCATCAGCGCGAGGTCGTATCGCGGACGGATATCGAATAATTCCAGGACTTGTTCGAGCATCGACCGGTGTTGGCCGCTCACGCAAACGATCGACTCGAGGCCGGGCGCTTCTTCGAGTGCCTTGACGACGGGCGCCATCTTAATCGCCTCGGGACGCGTGCCGAAAACGGACAGAATCTTCAATGCCATCGTGTGACTTCCCCGGTGAATTTCTTTTATTCGGCCGTTTCGCGCCTGGCTCGCTTGCTAACGCGTTGCTACAAGCGGCGGAGGCGCCGACGTCCGACTGGTCGTATTGTTCGGCTTACGTTGGCGGCGATCGATCCGATGCCCGTGAATGGGCCTTGGACAACGATGCCGCGCAATCGCGCCGGAAACGAATTCTCTGAAATTCCGAGGGGCGACCGTACAAACAATCGTTAAATCTCTCAAAATATATTGTTAAAAATTGTTGAGATGTTCGGGTGCAAACGATTTACCGATGATAGGGATTCAGCGTTTTTCGCGCGGCCACGACACCTTACATTTTGACCATCTGCCTCGATTACGGTTGACCGAAATCTCGGAAATCGATCTACCTGATCACTATCGAATCTCGTTAATATTCGTGACGTGCGAGTCGAATAACACCAATCGATCGCACACCCATGAAGATTGAAAATTGCGGCGCAATCGATTGCGCAACATAGACAGATTAGTCTTGTGTGATCTGAAAACGGAAGATGGAAGACGGCATCGTTGAGTACTTCGACGCCTGCGTAGCCCAAGGGGGCGACGACCTAGCCTTCATCGGACATGCACTGGGCGTGATTGCCTGTGCCGCAAGCAAGCCTCTCGAGGACTCACTACAATAGCGGGATCGGTTCCACGCTGGTTGCCGAATGAAAGAGCCGCCTCGGCACCAGCCTTCCCCCTAGCTGTGATGACCCTAAATACCACCGACCGCCTCGCCACGCCCGTGCGAGCAGCGAATTCTCCGCGTTTTCTGCTGTTCCTGATCTGCCTGTTCTCGTCTGCGGGGCAGTTGGCCATCGACATTTATGTTCCGGCCCTGCCCGCGATGGCGCATTACTTCGGGACCTCGCCGCAGGCAATCCAGTCGAGCGTGTCCGGCTACCTGGCCGCCTACGCGCTCGGCCAGCTCATCTTCGGCCCGATCGCGGACGCGTACGGCCGCAAGCGTGTGCTCGCCTTCGGGCTGATCGTGTACACGATCGGCTGTCTGCTCTCGCTCTCCGCGCCGAATCTCGAGACGTTCATCCTCGCGCGCTGCCTGCAAGGCTTCGGTATCGCGGCCACGAACTTGCTCGCCAAGGCGATCATCACCGATTCGTTTTCGGGACAGACCTTGATGCATGCGTTCACCTACATGGCGATCGCATGGGGGCTCGCGCCGATCGTCGCTCCGGTCATCGGCGCGCATCTGCAGACCTGGTTCAACTGGCACGCGTGCCTGGTGTTTCTGCTCGTCTATTCGCTGCTCATGTGGGGCACGCTGTGGCGCTATCACGAGACGCTGCCGGCGCCCGTGCATTTGGAGCTGCGCACGCTCGTGAAAAATACGGGGATGGTGCTGTCTAGCCCCGTATTCCAAAGCTGCTTTCTTGCGCAAGGGATTTGCTACAGCATTCTGCTCGTGTTCAATATCGTCGGGCCGTTCATGGTTCAGAGCACGCTGCATAAGCCGCCGACCTACTTCGGCTATCTCGCGCTCGGCATCGGGATGATGTACTTTCTCGGCGGTCTTTCGAATCGTATCCATGGCCCGGGGCTGCCCAGCGCCGAAGCGCGGCTGCGCATCGGGGCGCGGGTGATGGTTGTGGCGTCGGTGGCGATGCTCGTGCTGGCGTTGACGGTCGGGCTGCGTGTCTGGACGCTCGCCGTGCCGGTGCTGGTCATGGGGCTGTGCGCCGGCGCGATGTATCCCACCATGATGGCCAAGGGCAATTCGCTGTTCCCGCATATCGCGGGCTTGACGAGTTCGATTCTGGGCTGCGCGCTGCTGCTCGTTTCGTCGGCGATGATGGCGCTGGCCGGCTTCGTGTCAGTGCACGTGCTGCTGCCGCTTTCGATCTTCTTCGTGATTCTTGCGTGCACGGTTGTCGTGATGGTCACGAAGCTGCTGCGGCACCTGTCGGCGGTGGAGGGTGAGGCGGGGCAGAGGCGTCAAGGGGAAGCGGCGTAAGATGCCGTTGCGAGTGACGTTCGGTGGCCCGGCTTCAGGCGGGGTCGGCTCGGACAATAGAGAGAGAAACCCATTAGCCTTCGTGCAGGGCAATCAGCAAGGCATTATCGACTAGCCGGTGCGAGTTCCAGCCCGGCCCCAAGAAGCCAATCGACGAAGGAGGCACTTTTCGACCTCTGCCCTTCTTCGCTGCGCGTGTATATCCACGTCCCACGATCGACCGCCGAGAAACCGAGCGGGGCGATCAGCGTGCCGTTGAGAATCTCGTGGCGAACGAGAAATTCGGGCGCGATTGCAAATCCCAGCCCGCCCTTTGCTGCCTCGATCGATAACGATAGCGACTCGAACACCGTGCCGCCGGGAAGATCGAGTTTGAGCCCCACGGCATCGATCCATTCGCTCCACGCATTCAATCTCGATGTCGCGTGCAGGAGCGGCACGTCGCGAATCTGCTCGAGCCCAGTGGGCGGAGTCGGCCAGCTCGGCGAGCAGACAGGACCGATCCGGTCGGTTACCAGGCGAGTGACGTCGGCACCCTCAACTGGTGAAGACGAGTGCCCACTTAAAATCAGCACGTCGACCTTGCCGGCCAATAGCGCGTCCACCGTTGTGCGGGTCTGAAAATGCAGCAGCAAATCCGGATGTTCCTGCGCAAATCCCTCGATACGCGGTAGCAGCCATTGGGCTAGGAAGGTGGTCGAACACGCAATCGTCAGGGCCTGCGTGGCGGCGTCGGATCGAATCTGCTGACACTCTTGTTCCAAGATGGAAAAGGCATGTTTGCAGGCCTGACGAAGCCGTTCGCCGTTTCGCGTAAGACGCACGCCGCCGCTGTGCCGCTCGAACACGGGCTGCCCGAGCCACTCCTCCAGCGTCCGCATCTGATGACTGATCGCTCCATGGGTCATTCCGATCGACGCCGCAGCACTAGAAAAGCTCGAATACTCGGCGACCGCCTCGAAACTCAACAGAGTGCGGACGACAGGCAGTCGCTTCATCGGGTTGTTAATTTTCTTCACGGCTCATGTTGAGAAAATTCGCTCGTATTTGAATGCACGCTTATCTTAACATTCAGGCCTCTCTTGAATTTATGCGTTCTTTGCGGAGGAAGGATGTATTCGGATATCGTGCAGGAGCTCCAAGGCGTGCACGAAGTCTCAAAAAGATTGGGGGCCGCTGTTAGCATATTTGGCAGCGCACGCGTGACTACGGCTTCTCCAGAGTTTGAATTGGCCCGGCAGGTTGCGCATAAGCTGGCCATTCGAGGATACGCCGTGATTTCAGGCGGCGGCCCCGGAATCATGCGTGCGGCTCTGGAAGGCGCACGCGCCGGCGGATCGCCCGCCGTCGGTTTCAATATCAAGCTGCCTTTCGAGCCTCTCGACGTGGAGCAACAGGATATTTCGCTAACGTTCGAGCATTTTTTTACGCGCAAATTCGCTTTCTGCCGATGCTCCGACGCCTTCGTCGTCATGCCCGGCGGAATGGGGACGCTCGACGAATTGTTCGAAATTCTGACGCTCATGCAAACAGGAAAATTGGAATCACGGCCAGTCGCGCTAGTCGGCTCCGATTTTTGGTACGGATTGTTGCAATGGCTTCGAGCGCACCCAGTTTCATCCGGTTTGATATGCGCGGATGAAGTGGATTCGATCGGAATCTGCAACAGTGCCGACGACGTCGTGTCATTTCTCGCCGAACGGTTAGGCGGTTAGCGCATCGGCATCGATCACGGCCGGACCCTTCTGGAGAGAGAAGACATTTGCTTTTACAAATCGATAAAACGGAGTGTATTTCGATGACGACTTCGGCACCTCAACTGGTCATGTTTACCGGTGGCCGCGATAGCACGCTCGCTGCCTGCTTGTTGATGTTGCAGGGAATCCCTGTCCATCTTTTCAGCGCGAACAGCGGGTGTTCGATCCATCGCGGCATCCTTTCTTATCGCGTCGATGAATTGAAGCGCCGCTTCGGTGAATTGGTCGTAACTCATGTTGTGGAAGACATTAGCGGTGCATTCCGCAGCATTGCCATCGCCTCCCTGGAGGACGACATCGTCCGAGACAAGAAGAATCTGGTTCTTCTTGGCGAAAAAATTGCCATCCACGCGCATGTCATCAACTACTGCAAAAGAAGCGACATCAAGATCATAAACGACGGAATTGCGTCCTATCAAAATGAATTTCCCGAGCAACGCATGGTTGCGAAGGAATATTTCGTTGAATTCATGAAGGAGTATGGCATTACGTATCACAGCCCCATTTATGAATTTGCTCAATCAGTTGACGACGTGAAGTACCGTCTTTTGCAGCTTGGTGTTTCGACTAAATCTCTCGAGGGCATCTCGATTTTTGCCGACAGTTTCTCGACGCCATCGGATGAAACGATCCTCTCATACCTCGCAAGGAAAGAGGGGATCTGTCGAGACATTATCGAATTGCTTATCGGTCAGGCAAGGGAAAATCGACGGACGATCGGCGCGACGACGATGAACGGCTCGGCCACCCAGGAAGCGGTCGCTGCTCATTCTTTGAGTCAACTCGCATGATCGAAAAGTGTGCCGCGATCATCCTCTGCCAGCGCCGCCTTCTTGTCGTGCGTAAGCGCGGCGCATCGGTGTTCATTTCCCCGGGAGGAAAGATTTCCGAGGGCGAAGCACCGATCGATTGCTTACGCCGTGAATTGCGCGAAGAACTCTGCGTGGAATTAGTCGATGCCGAGCCCTTCGGCACGCACGAACGGGCTGCCGCGGACGAGGATTCCATGATCCGGGTCCACACTTGGAATGTCACCGTTTCGGGCACATGCACTCCCAACTCGGAAATCGAGGAGCTGAGATGGATACGCGGGGGCGACACACATGCGGTTGGCTCGGTGTTCGCGGAATGCGTCATGCCTGAACTAATCCGCTTGGGTCGCCTCGATGCCTAAGTCAACGCGCCGCGGTGAGGCGGAGCCGAGGGAAGACGCGGCTGCAATTCATCCGGATTTGCAGGGCCAACATGAGCGAGGCTACTACCGCGCCTGCTCGGTACTGCGAAGCGAATTGAAGGCTCTCCTGGCAATGCACCTGGTGATCGACCATGACCTGTTTTTATTGTCCAACACCACGCAGGGGTTGATGACCGCAATGGCAGGGCTTGCGTCCGACGGCATCGCGCTTCGCATGAGCGCGGATGCCTATCCGCCATATGCAACTTTGCCGGCATGGCCTCACGCCGCAAATATGTCGGAAGTGTCGCTGCAGACGCATGTCGATCCGCTTTCCGGAAACGTCTCGATTGTGTCTTCGACGGAGACGACCCCTTCCGTTCTCGATGCGGCGCACTCCTTTGCCACCATCGGCCATCACCGGGAGAGCCTGACGGCCGATATCTTTCTGTGCCCGCTGCATAAGCATGCCGGCATCAGCGCCGGCCTTGGCCTGCTGGCAATTCGTAAAAACTTGAACCTACACGGCCTGCACATGTATGCCGAGGTCGCGGAGGCTGGGGCTTCCTCTCGAACCTTGCTCGAACATGCAGTCGAGCACATCCGGGCGGTCGAAGGCCGTCTCGTGAATTTAATGTCCCTTGAAGTCGACGAAGACATCCGTGCTGCGCTCGAAGCAAAGGGGGTCGGCGTATTGACGCCCGTTGGCGCAAGGCTGCCTTTTATTTGTTTGCGCGGTGTCGATCCTGCACGCGCCGCGAGCGCCTGCAGTAGCGTCGGACTGCAAGCGAAATTTTTTCGCGTGCAGAACATCGTCCGGATCTCGGGCGCAATTCGCGGAGCGATCGACAGTGCGCCAATCGACTGCTCGCGAATGCTGAAGCGAGCACTGTCAATTCTCGTGAAGGAAAGCCGATGAACGCGGCAGAATCGCGGAAAGGACTCTATTTGGCTCTGCTTGGCGCGACGTTGCTGAGTTTCGATACATTGCTGCTGCGCTTGATAAACAGCGAACCGCTTCAAGTGGCGTTCTGGCGCGGCGCGCTCATGTTCGCCGCTGGCGCAAGCGGCGCGCTTCTCCTGCGCCGCCGGTCGCCTTCCGCCGATATCGCCCTGGGTCGGATTGAACTGGCTGTTGCCGCGTGTTACGGGTTGTCGTCCGTGACGTTCGTCGTCAGTGCGATGATGACTAGCATTTCGAACATGCTGACCATTATCGCAACCGCGCCGCTTTGGGCGGCAATCGGGGCGGGACTGTTCTACCGAGACTGGCCGCCACTGAGAACATGGTTGGGTTGCACGGTCGCGTTGGCGGGAATCGTCATTGTTGTATGGCCGACGTTATCTGCAGACGCGCACGTCGGACCGGGCGACTGTCTCGCTTTGGTGACGGCATTATCGATGTCAGCCGCTTTTCTGTTGTCACGCCGCTCACGTGCCAATCTCGCACTTGCCCCCGCGTGGGGAGGGTTACTGGTCGCGGTCACGCTCGCCCCCGTAGTACCGGCATTCCATTTTTCCAGCACTTACAAGTTGATTTTGATGCTGGGAGAAGGAACGCTGCTCGTTCCCTTGGCGCTTGGACTGATCGCGGCCGCGGCGCGCCACTTGCCCGCCCCGCAGGTTGGGTTGTTTCTATTGCTCGAAACTATATTGGGACCGCTTTGGATATGGGCCGTTCTCGGTGAGACACCTACAAAGTATGCTGTGGCCGGCGGGGGAATCGTTGTTCTATCGTTGGCGGCGCATAGCGTCGTTAGCCTGCGTGCAACGCGCCAGTCGCCGTGATCGCGGTTCGGCGCCACTGCATCCAGCGTTTTACCCGACAGATTCTGCAAGGTTATCTGCCAGGAAATATTCCTTCTCGCGAGGCTCCGCATGCTTGATCTGCAACTCGGTGAGCTGTCCCATGGTGTACCCCAGAATCAAAATCGAGGAAAAACCATTTTGGGGTACACCTCCGGGCATATGCAAACGCCGGATTTCGCCGGAATTCCCGGGCTTTCCCCGGACGCAAAAATCCCGCAACGCCTTATCTGGCGGGGTTTTTCAGGATTTCGCGGGAATTCTTCAGAACATCAGATGGCGCGCCCGGCTGGGATCGAACCAGCAACCCCTGCCTTCGGAGGGCAGTACTCTATCCATTGAGCTACGGGCGCTTCAGCGCGTAGGCGGTGCGAGCGGGGAGATGCTCGGAGCCAAGCGAGACCGAGAGGATACCTGGTTTCGCCTATCGCGTCCACCGAGCCCCGGCCGTCACGGGCATAGGCCATGCACTTTCCGAGCCAGCGCACCCCCTACCCACTCAATAACCGTTCCGCCCCGCCCCCCAACCGCCCCCAATAAACCGCATCCGCCAGGGCAAACCCGGGTAAACGCCGCCCCCTCGCCCCATCCGCCCCGCTCGCCCACGCCAAAACGTTGAGTCTATAATCGACCCGTGTTTGATCGAATTAATTAAGTCGTTGCCGACTTAGCCGTTGCAGGTTTCAGGTTCAAGGTTTTAGCTGTTGCTGTTGCCGTTGCGCTGTACCGCTCACCAACAATATTCCCGGGAGACGAGACAAGCATGAGCGAAGCACCACACGAAGCCCCGATCAAGACGCCCGGCCAGTTGATCGCCGCCGTTATCGCGGCGTTCGCCATCCCGATCGTCGTCATCATCCTGTTGGCGTACTACGTCAATCAGTCGATACGCACTGGCGCCGGCACCGAGGGTCTCGCCGACAGCACCGTCGCACAACGCATCGCGCCGATCGCGAAAGTCGACGTCCACGACGCCAACGCCCCGCATGTCTTCAAAACCGGCGAAGAAGTCTTCAAGGCCGTCTGCACCACCTGCCATACGCCCGGCGCCGCCGGCGCACCCAAGTTCGGCAACAACGCCGACTGGGCGCCGCGCATCGCGCAGGGCTACGACACGCTCGTACAAACGGCGCTGCACGGCAAGGGCGCCATGCCCCCGCGCGGCGGCACGAGCCCCGACGACTACAGCGATTTCGAAATCGCCCGCGCCGTCGTCTACATGGCCGATCATTCCGGCGCGAACTTCCCCGAGCCTGCCGCACCGGCCTCCGGCGCAGCAGCAACCCAAACCGCCGCTTCGGCTGCTTCGCCGGCGTCGGAGCAAAGCGCCAGCGCCAGCAGCGGCGCAAGCGATCAGGCCGCCGCAGCAGCCGCGATCGCCGCCCTGCCTAGCGCACCGGCGCCTACCTCTTCGAGCGCCGATAACGCCCAGGCAGGCAAGGCCCTGTACACGCAAGTCTGTCAGGCCTGCCACGCCGCCGGCGTCATGGGCGCACCGAAGTTCGGCAACAAGGCCGATTGGGCGCCGCGCCTCAAGGATCCGATGAACGTCATCTACAACTACGCGCTGCACGGAAAAGGCAACATGCCTCCCAAGGGCGGCTCGCAGGCATCGGACGACGACGTCAAAGCCGCCGTCGATTACATGGTCAGCGCGGCCAAGTAAGGCCCGCGCAAAAACTTAGGCCCCGAGCGGCGGCAGCGACTCGGGGCCTAAGCGATCCTAAGCAATCGATCGACTATCGAGGGTCAATAGTCGACGGTCGACGTTTCGACTCACTCAAGGCTTCTGCAGCAAAGCCTTTAGGCTTGCCAGCCGATCCTTCGGGGTCATCGGCGCTTCCTCGGGCGTCGGCGGCGGCGCTTCGTCGAGTCCCATTTCGGGGATGAAGCGCGACGGCTCGCACACCACGGTCTCGCGCGCCCGCTTGCGCTTCTTGCACCAATTCAAATGCAGGCTGCGCTGCGCGCGCGTGATCGCGACATACATCAAGCGTCGCTCTTCCTCGATCCGCGCGTCGTCGATCGGCTCGTCGTCCGCGCCGCCGCGGTGCGGCATGATCCCTTCCTCGACGCCCACGAGAAACACGTGCGGATATTCGAGCCCCTTCGATGCGTGCACGGTCGACAACCGCACGGCGTCGGGGTCCTCCTCCTTGCCTTCGAGCATCGACATCAACGCCACCGTCTGGATCAGGCCGAGCAGGTTCTTGCCCGTATCGCCCAAACCGTCCGCGTTGTCGAAGCCGGTTGCTTCGCCGTCCTCGGCCTGCTCGGGTTCGGGCTTCGTTCCCTTGCGCTTGAGCCATTCGAGAAACTCCAACACGTTCTGCCAGCGCGACTGCGCCTGGCGTTCGTCGAACGTGTCGTAGAGATAAGCCTCGTAATGGATCGCCTCCATCAGATCGTCGAGGAGCGTCGTCGCCGCATCCTTCGTCGCCCGATCGGCAATGCGCTGCATGAAGTCGCAGAACACACGCAGCGGCTCGACCTGCCGCACAGATAGGCGCGCTTCGATGCCGCCCATGTAGACGGCCTCGAACAACGACACCTTCGCCTGTCCCGCAAACGACCCGAGCGCTTCGAGCGTCGTGTTGCCGATCCCGCGCCGCGGCGTCGTGATCGCGCGGATGAAGGCGGGATCGTCGTCGGGATTCGCGATCAAGCGCAAATACGCGCAGATGTCCTTGATTTCGGCTTTGTCGAAGAACGACTGGCCGCCTGAAATCACGTAGGGAATGCGCTCGCGGCGCAGCACCTGTTCGAAAATGCGTGCCTGGAAATTGCCGCGGTAAAGAATCGCATAGTCGCGAAACTGCGTCCGCCGCTCGAACTTGTGCGCCGACAGCCGGAACACGACCGATTCGGCCTCGTGCTCTTCATCATTGCACTGCGTCACCGTAATCGTGTCGCCCATGCCATGCTCCGACCACAGCTTCTTCTCGAACAGCTTCGGGTTGTTCGCGATGACGTTGTTCGCCGCCGTCAGAATCCGCACCGTCGAGCGGTAGTTCTGCTCGAGCTTGATCAGATGCAGCTTCGGGAAATCCTTGCCGAGCTGACCGAGGTTCTCGAGCGTGGCGCCGCGCCAGCCGTAGATCGCCTGGTCGTCGTCGCCCACGGCCGTGAATGCCGCGCGCGGCCCCGCGAGCAGCTTCACCAATTCGTACTGGCACGCGTTCGTGTCCTGGTACTCGTCGATCAGCAAGTACCGCAGCTTGTTCTGCCACCGGTCGCGCACGGCTTCGTTCTGCGCGAACAGTTCGGCAGGCAGGCGGATCAAGTCGTCGAAATCGACGGCCTGGTACGCGTGCAGCGTCGCCACATAGTTGCGGAAGACGATGGCCGCCTGATGCTCGTCCTCGTTGGAGGCGCTGGCCGCCGCCGTTTGCGGATCGATCAGGCCGTTCTTCCACAGCGAGATGATCGATTGGATCTTGCGGATGAAGCCTTTGTCGGTCGAGCCGACCTGCTCTTGGATCATGCCGAAGCAGTCGTCGGAATCCATGATCGAGAACTGCGGCTTCAGCCCGAGGTGCTCGGCTTCCTGTCGCAGAATCTGCACGCCGAGCGAGTGAAACGTACAAACCGTGAGCTGGTTGACGGGAACCTTGCGGCCCTCTTTGCCGGGCGTCGTCAGCGTTTTGCCTTCGAGCAGCTTGCCGACGCGCTCGCGCATTTCGGCGGCGGCCTTGTTCGTGAAGGTCACGGCCGCGATATGGCGCGGCTCGAAACCCTTGTTCTCGATCAGGTGGGCAATTTTCTGCGTGATCACGCGCGTCTTGCCGCTGCCGGCACCGGCAAGCACGAGGCACGGGCCGTCGAGGTAGCGCACCGCTTCGCTCTGGGCGGGATTTAATCCTGCGGACATCGTCTGTGGATGGGTGTAACGAGGTTGGCGGCTCGCCCATGCACGCATCGATGCTGTAGCGGATGCGGCGCGCGAAGCCGAGGAGGCAAGTGCGCGATGTTAACACGGATGCGCGGCCCGCTCGGCCTTGCCAAATGGAATCGGTTCCTCGTCAGAGCGAGGCGTGCCACAATGCTCGACTCTCTTGCCGCGCGGCCGATCCGCACCTTTTTTGAAAGGCGCGGCCGGCGCGTCTGGCTCGTCCATTTGTCGTAAGGCGGAGGAATGCACGCATGGCTAGCACGTTGAAAATCGGTTTGATGGGCTACGGATTCGCGGGCGCGACGTTTCACGCGCCCGTCATCGATCATTGCGGCGCGCCCGCCGGTGCGCCGGATACGCCCTACGCGCGCGTCGCGGCCATCGCCACGAGCCAGCCCGACCATGCGCTCGCCGACTACCCCAATGCCCAGATCGTCGCGGATCTGGACGGCCTCATCGCCTCGCGCAACGTCGAGTGCATCGTCATCGCCACGCCGAACGACACCCACTACGCGCTCGCGGCCAAGGTGTTGGCGGCGGGCAAGCATGTTGTCGTGGACAAGCCCGTCACGCTGACGTCGGAGGAGTCGCGCACCCTCGCCCGCCTCGCGTGGGAGCACGGCGTCCTGTTCGCGCCGTTTCACAATCGCCGCTGGGATGGCGATTTCATGACGTTGCGCGAATTGATCGAAAGCGGCACGCTCGGGCGCGTCGTCCACTTCGAATCGCACTTCGATCGCTTTCGGCCGCAGGTGCGCCAGCGTTGGCGCGAAGAAGCCTTGCGCGGCGGCGGCCTGCTGTTCGACCTGGGGCCGCACCTCATCGACCAGGCGCTCACGCTATTCGGCGCACCCGAATCGGTCTTCGCGACGGTGAAGCAGCACCGCGACCAAGCGAGCGCGCCCGATTACGTCCATCTGCTGCTCGGCTATGCCGACAAGGAAGTGGTGCTCCACGCGAGCGCGCTCACGGCGATCGAGCCGCCGCGCTTCATCGTCCACGGCACCCGCGGCAGCTACGTAAAGGCAGGACTCGACACGCAGGAAGATCAGTTGAAGGCGGGACTGCGGCCCGGCCAGGCCGGCTTCGGCGGCGGCAACGCCGCAGGCACGCTACGTGCTCTTGAGGGCGAACGAGAAGTCGAGCGTGCCGTGCCGACGCGCGACGGGGCCTATGTCGAGTTCTACCGCGCGGTCGCCGATGCGATCGCGCGCGGAACGCCGTTCCCGGTCTCCGCGCAAGACGCCGTCGACGTCATGACGATCATCGAACTCGCGAACGAAAGCGCGGCCGAAGGCAAGCGGCTGCCGTTCGTCCGCGTGCCCGCCTGAGCATTGTTCAGAAGATTTCGTTACAGATTCGTTGTTCGTCTGTCATCGGAGACCGTGCGCGAGCCGTTTGTTACAACAGGGCCGGTACGGTCCATCCACCACACTAGATAGGACCCATGAAAACCATAAGGAGATATGGGATGCAACGCTCGATTCGCGCACTCGTTTATTGCGCGCTGGTTTCCGCGCTCGCGGCCTGCGTCGTGAGCCCGCCGCCGCCGCACCGCCGTGCCCCGCCGCCACCGCCGCCCCCGCCGGTGGTCCGGCCGAATCCGCATGAGGCCGAGCTGGCTCGGCGCGCGCAAGTGGACGAGCGCATCGACAATCTCAGCCGCCGGATCGACGAGCGCGTCAGCCAAGGCTATTACCCGCCGCCGACCGGTGGCGGCCTGCATCATCGGCTCGACGTAATCCGCCAGGAAACGAGCGACATGGCCGCACAGCATGGCGGCGGGCTGTCGGGCGACGAACAGCGCGTGATCAACCAAGAGTTGGACAGCGCCGCGCGGGCGATCGGCAACTAACGTTCCGCGCCCGGCGCGAGTGCGCGCCGGCAAAACAAAACGCGGCGGAGCCGGAAGGCCCGCCGCGTTTTGTCTTTGAGCTTCAACGCCGCCCTTGCACCGCCATACGTACGGCAAGGCCCGCGAGCACGGTTCCCATCAACCAGCGCTGCACCATGACCCAGCTCGGCCGCCGCGCGAGAAACGCCGCGATCGAGCCGGCCATGATCGCGACGACGGTGTTCACAACAAGACTGGCCGCGATCTGCAGGCTGCCGAGCGTCAGCGATTGAGTGAGCACGCTGCCGCGGTGCGGATCGATGAATTGCGGCAGCAGCGACAAATAGAGCACGGCGATCTTCGGATTGAGCAGGTTCGTCACGAGCCCCATGACGAACAACTTGCGGGGGCTGTCGGCCGGCAGATCGCGCACTTCGAACGGCGAGCGGCCGCCCGGCTTCAGCGCCTGCCAGGCCAGATAAATCAGATACAGCGCGCCGCCGAGCCGCAGCACGTCGTAGGCGAACGGCACCGCCATCAGCAGCGCGGTGATGCCGCACGCCGTGCTGACCATATAGAAGACAAAGCCGAGCGCGACGCCGCCCAGCGAGATCATGCCCGCGGCCCGCCCTTGGCAGAGCGAGCGCGAAACCAGGTAGATCATGTTGGGGCCGGGCGTCAGCGCGATGCCGAGCGCGACGAGGCCGAAAGCGAGTAGTGAACTGGACGTGGGCATTGCATCTCCTCGATCGACGAAGGACAGACGGACGGATGGTCTTGCATGCCCAGGCGCGCGGCGAATCGGTCGACAAGGGCACGCACGATGCAATACCGCGAGAAAAAGCGGTCACGCTCGCCCCGTCCCGCGCTTCCCGATGGTGAACTCCATCTCACGGCGCCAGTTGCGCGGACCGATCGATTATTTCACGCTTCGCAGGAATCCGCTGCCAACCGCGCGCGATGCTCGCGATTACGCAACAACCGCCGAGGAAGCGGCCAGTCCCAGCCTCGCTTCGATGTCGCGGATCATCCGCTCCATCCAGCCTCGCAGCACGCCATCGAAACAGACGACGGCCGTCGAGCCGGCGATGAAGCGATAAACGTCGTTGCGGCGCACCTTCGAAATCTTCTCGGGGTCAAGCCAGGCGTCGTTGGCCGCCAGCAGCCGCAGCGTTTCGAGCCCGATCAGGATCGGCCACAAGCAAGCCAGACGCAGACGGATCGACAGGCGGGGAATCGAGAACGTGTAGTCTGCCGCGGCGCGATAGTGCGCGAGCGCCGTCGCCATCAATTCGACGAGCACGGGACGAGCGCGCAACGAGGCATCCGGAGCGAGCAGCGCGCCGGGCGTGAGACCGTGCCGCTCGAGCAGGCTGGTGGGCAGATAGCAGCGGCCGATCCGCAGATCCTTGGAGCAGTCTCGCAGGATATTCGTCAGCTGCAGCGCCTTGCCGAAGCGCACCCCGCGCGCGATCACCGTCTCTTGCGGCTCGGCGAACGTGCGAGGCAGATGCGCGCAGGTCATCTTCGTCCAAAACTCGCCGACGCACCCGGCCACGAGGTACGTGTAGCGGTCGAGTTCGGCCGCGTCATGCAGCGCCGCGATTTGCCCCGAATCTTCCGCCGGGAACGTGCGCAAGTCGAACTCCATGCCCGTCGTGAGCGTCGCGACGATGTCGCGGACGGCCGCGCGATCGGCTGCATCGAGTTCGCCGAGTATCGCGAGCGCCGAATCCAGCGATTGAAGCAAGCGCTGCTCGTCGGGAAGCGCCTGCCGGCCCGCCACTTCATCGGCCATCTGCCGAATCGCCTGCGTCGTTTGCTCGCCCGTCTCGCCCCCGACCGCCGCACGCAGCGCCAGCAGCAGCGACAAGCGGCGCTGGGGCTCGATCAGCGCGGTGTCGGCGATCGTGTCGGCCGCGCGCGCCAGCAAATACGCCAGGCCGACTGGATCGCGCATCGGCGCCGGCAAGACGGCCAACGTCAAATAGAACGAGCGCGAGACGCTCTTGAGCAGGGGGCCGAGCAGGTCGGCACGGGCAGCGTTGGACATGAATCGAATAGAAAGGGATGGACGCACGTCGCGGTCCGCAATTGTAGCCGGACGCACTCGTGCGTCCCCTCTCCCAATTCGCGGTGCCTACGCGCTCGCTGAAGCCCTAGGTTTCGGGTCCGCTCTCATGACGAGCGCAAGGCCGCCCAATATCGCCGCCATGCCGGCGAGCTCCTGCGCATGCAAGCGATTGCCGAGGAACGCGTAGTCCATCAGCGCCGTCACGATCGGCACCAGGTAGAACAGGCTCGTGACGTTGACGAGGTCGCCTCGCTGCACCAGTCGATAGAACAGCAGCTGCGCGAACACGGAGATGACGAGACCGAGCCAGAGCAGCGAGACGACGAGTGTTGTATCGAACTTGAACGCAAGCGGCATCGTGGGCGCGATCGCCGCGCACAGCACAAGGCTGACGGCGTTCTGCAGCGGCAGCACGTCGATCGGCGCCTGCGCGATGCGCTTCTGCAAGATGGCGCCGACGGTCATGCAAGCGAGCGCCGCGAGTCCGAACAACGCGCCGCCCGCCGACGTCGCCGCCCCGCTGCCGCCCGGATGCACGACGAGCGCCAACCCGAACAGGGCGACCGCCAACCCCGCGAGACGACGCGGCGAATGGCGCCGCTGCGTCGCCAGCATCGTCAGGATCGGCTGCGCGCCCAGGATCGTCGCGAGCAGGCCCGGCGTCAGCCCGTGGGAGAGCGACAACAAATAGCAGATCGAGTAGCCGCCCGTGAGCAGCGCGCCGGTCAGCGCGACGCGCAGGCGCGTGCCGCGCGCGGGCCACCAGCGCCCGCGCCAGAGGCCGAACACGCCCAGAGCGGCCGAGGCGAGCACGAAACGCAGCAGCAAGAACGCGAAAGCCGGCGCATGCTCGACGCCGAGTTCGGCAAAGATCGCGCCGCTGCTCCAAAGCAAAACGAAAAGCGAAGTCGTACCGTAAGCCGCCATCGCGGCTCGAAGGGAATTCATCTGAGTATCACCTGTGCAAGTGTGCATGGGACCCGCGCGTGTATGTGCGTATGAACGCGCTACGCGTTCGAGGGAACGCGAAGCGAAACGCGATTGCGCGGGCGAACCGGGAAGTCGGCGCTTAGGCGCGCGCCACCGGGGGCGCGGCGATGCCGACGACGGCCTGCCTCGGCGGGGGAGGCGAGCCGGCGTGCACGAGCACGACGACAGTCGAGACCACAATGCGCCCAGCGCCGACGTTTGCGTCGGAGATGCCGGTTACGGAGCCGCGGGGGCGCATGGAATTCGTCATCGATGTCGAATCGGTGAAAAAGATCGGCCGTTCATGCGCTTACTGGCTTGCACGTTTACACGATGACGTTCAGCAAGGCGAAGCGGCCACATTGTGCCGGCTGTTTTCAGTTTTCGAAGCGGCCGACAGTTCGACAGACTACCCGCGACCGTTCGATCGCGCAACGGCTGTCGGCGCGGGCGCACGATGCGCGCGGGTACAGACGGTGCGATACTGGCCGGCATCCCCAATGCCGACCGGCACCCCGCCATGACCGCTCTGGCCGATGTGGTCCTCGTCCTGCACGCGCTCGTCGTGCTGTTCATCGTCGGCGGATTCGCCGCGATTTGGCTCGGCGTCGCGCTGGGCTGGGCGTGGGTGCGCGAGCGGCGCTTCCGGTTCACGCATCTGGTCGCCATCGGCATCGTGGCGCTGCTCGCGGCACTCGACATCCCCTGCCCGCTGACCGTGCTCGAGGATCGGCTGCGCGCGGGCGGCGTCGGCCCCGAAGGGTTCGTCCAGCATTGGGTCGGGCGGCTGCTTTACTACGATCTGCCGATGTGGTTTTTTACGCTCGCCTATGTGCTGTTCGCGCTCGCGGTTCTCTTGACCTGGCGCTACGTGCCGCCGCGCCCTCACGCACGGCGATGACGCCGTGAATGTCCCCACGTCGTCACATCGTGGCGTCCCACGCCCTCGGCACGGGCGGCTGGGTGCGCGTCACTGCGATTGAGCGGCATCGTGCTGCAGCTTGGCCGCTGTCTGCAGTACCGCCTGAGCCTCGCGCTTGCGCCCCATCTCGCCGTACAGTTTCGCGAGATTGTCGAGCACGCGCGCGTAATCGCCGCGGTACGTCGCGGGTTCCTTTTTCGTGAGCGTGTCGTACAGCGCGATCGCGTGCCGATAGGCATCTTCCGCCTCGGGCCGGCGATGCATCTTGGTCAGCAGCACGCCGAGATTGTTCAACGTGCGGGCTTGGTCGGCGCCGAAGGCCTCGGGCGCGGCGCGCTCGAACGGCGCCAACGTCCGCAGGGCTTGGCGGTACGCATGCTCGGCCCGCGCGGGCCGTCCCTCTTTCCGATACAGCACGCCGAGGTTCGTCAGCGTGCGGGCCATGTCCGGTGCGTCGTGCGCCGGGTTCTCGTGCGCGAGCTTGCGGCGAATCGCAAGCGCCTCGTCGTAGGCTTGCTCCGCTTCTGCGAACTGGCCCGCATCGCTATAAAAATTCCCGAGATTGTTCAGCGTACGGGCCAGAGCCGGCTGGTAAGCGAGCGCATTCTCCTGCACCAGCGTCCGCTGCAGGGCAAGCGCCTCGGCATAGGCGCCCTGTGCCTCGCCGGCACGGTGCGCCGTCGCGTAGAGCACGCCGAGGTTATTGAGCGTCGTTGCCAAATCAGGCGTGTAGTTCGGCGCGTCGTGCTGCGCCAGCGCACGCTCGAGCTTCAGCGCCTCGCGGTAGGCGTCGATCGCGTCGTCCGGGCGGTCGGCATCGCGGTAAAGCGCGGCGAGATCCTGAAGCAAATCGGCGACGGCTGGGCCGAAGCGCGCGGGTTGCTCCCGCGCCAAGCCCCAGTACATCCCAAGCGCATGCAAGTCGGCCATTTCGGCGTCCGCCGGCAACGCCAGTGCCTTGTACAAGCCTCCGAGCTTGGCCAGCGAACCGGCAAACTGCGGCTGCCACAGATCGGGCTTGTCATGAGCGAGCACTTGATAGTGCAGCACGAGCGACTCGTAGACCGGCTGCGCCTGCTCGAACAAATGGGCCTCCGTCAGCAAATCGCCGTAAAGATCGGTCACGCCGAGGTCGTCCGGCCGCAGCACGTGGGCGACTCGAACGAATCCAAGCGCTCGCTTCGGAGAAAACCGCAGCCATTCGACGATGCCCGCTTCGAAGCTGCGGGCGGCGATCAGATCGTCCGGCGCACCCGCCTCGGCCAATTCGGCGGCGAGCAGCTTCGCGGCGCCGTCGAGATCGAGTGCGGCAAGGGCGGCATCGACCTGCGGTTCGAGCGGATCGTCGGTACGCAGCACGCGCGTGCGCAGCTGCAGCAAGCCGTATCGATCGCTCCAGTCGCGCGCAAGGGCGACGAAATCGGCGTCCTCGTCGCCCGCGTAATGCTCGGCGAACGCCAGCACGATCGGCGCGACGGCGTCGAACGGCGCGGCGGACGTCGTCTCGAACATCAAGTCGGCCGCTTTCGCGAAGGCCACACGCTGGCTGCCCGTCAGGCGGGCGCGGCGTGCCGCGCGCCCGGCATCGGCGGCAAACCGTTGAAGTTGCGCGGCCTCGATGCCGCAATCGCGCTCGAAATGGAAGCGGCTTTCGACATCGGCGACGGAAAGCGACGGCGCGCAGGGCGGCTGCGGCGAGGGCGACGCGGCCACCGCCGTCAAGGCCTGCGCCATCGCGAGGCCTGCCAGCCATCGATGCGCGCGCCGATTGCTCATGCTCGTCTTCTCGTGGCAAGTGGCTGTCGATCACTCACATGAAGAACGGTCGAGACGCGGCCGTATGTTGGCTGGCGCACGCCCGTGCGCCGCCGCCGATTGCCGGCGTGCGCGCGACACCACATAGTGCCCAGCATAGGCGCGTTGGCCCGATCGCGCAGCATCCGGCGCGCTGTCGATGGGACATCATGCGGCCTCGAACGATCTTTCTACACCTGAGCGATGCCTTGCCGAGGCACTGGACGCCGGCCGACGCCAACGGTGCGCGCCGTTGGGGCCTGGGCTTTGGCGCGGGCCTGCTGCTCTTCGCGATCGTCGGCGCGTTCGGCGTCTATATGGCGATCGACGCACTACAAGCGGACGACGCTTGGAACCGGCCGGACGTCGACCGCATGCACCGGCTGTCTGCCCCGGCAAGTGACGCGGCCGCCGCGCTCGCGTCGTCGTCAGCCAATCTCGTTGCGCTGCTGACCGAGCAACTTGCGAGCGCGAACGCGGACGACGAGGCCGATGCGGCCCGATTGCACCGGGCACCGCCATCGCGACGGGCCTTGCGCGAGCGGCACCCCGCGGCGTCCGCCGGGCCGGAGGCAGCAGCGAAGCCCCCGTCCGCCGGCGCGGAACATCCCATTCGCCGGCGTGCTCGCCCGGCGGCAAGCCAGATCGAATCGACATCCACCGCCGCGGCGCCAGATCAGATCGAATCGAAGCCCGCCAACGCGGCCGCGCCAGGCCAGATGGAATCGAAGCCGCCCGCCGTAGCCGCGCTAGGCCAGACGGAATCGAAGCCGCCCACCGTAACCGCGCCCAGCCGGACGGAGTCGCAGCCGCCCGCCGTAACCGCGCCAAGCCGGACGGAGTCGAAGCCCTCCGCACCAACCGCGCCGGATATCTCCGCATCCACGCAGCCTCGCACGAGTGCCGACACGGAGCCGTCGGGTTCGGCGGCGAGCGCCGGCGAGGCGACAAATGCAAACGTCCCCGCGGAGACGAAGGCGATTGCCACCCCGAAGCCGCCAGCGGCCGCCAAGCACATGCATGCGCACGGCCGCACCGTTCGTCATGCCGGCCCGAAGCGTCGGCGGCACCCGTCTCACATCACCATCACGCGAGCGCCCAACATTTTCTTCACGCTGCCACGTTTCTTGACCGAACCGTTGCGGACGCCGGCCACCCCGCGCCCGCCGGCGGCGTCATTCGATTTGTCCGACAATCAACGCGAGCTGTTCCGGGGCCACTGACCTTGCCGCGCTGCCCCGAAAACCGGTGCGACGGCCGCTTACTTCGCCGCCGCGGCGCGCGCGCGCCGCCCTTGCTCGGCGATATCGTCGAGCGTGGCGGACGGCGTACTGACCTCCTGCGGCACGCGAATTTCAATCAGCGCGGGCCGGCCGCTTGCGACGCATCGGTCGAACGCCGGCAGAAAATCGGCCGTGTGCTCGACCGTCTCCCCATGCGCGCCGAACGAGCGCGCGAAAGCCGCAAAGTCCGGATTCGTCAGTCCAGTGCCGTGGGTGCGCCCGGGGTAGTTCCGCTCCTGATGCATGCGGATCGTGCCGTAGTGCGCGTTGTTGACGACGATGAACACCACGTTCAAGCCGTACTGCACGGCGGTGGCGAGTTCTTGCGACGACATCATGAAGCACCCGTCGCCGGCGAACGCAACGACCGTCCGCTCCGGGTAAATCGACTTTGCCGCGATGGCGGCCGGCACGCCGTAACCCATCGCGCCGCTGGTCGGTGCAAGCTGGGTCCGCCATTGCCGATAGGCGAAATGCCGATGCAGCCAGATCGCGTAGTTGCCCGCGCCGTTCGTCACGATTGCATCGTCAGGCAGCCGCGCGCGCAGTTGCTTCATGATTTCGCCGAGTTGAACGTCGCCGAGCATCGGGCGCGCCGCGCTCCAGTCCGAATACGCGCGATGCGCCTGCTCCGCGCTGCCGGCCCAGGCCGGCGTCTGCCGCGGCTGGAGCGCCGCGAGCGCCGCGGCGATTTCGGGCATGCCCGAAACGATCGGCAGATCGGCCGCATAGACACGGCCCAGTTCCTCCGCCCCTTGATGCACGTGCACGAGCGTTTGCCGAGTTTTCGGAATGTCGAGCAGCGTATAGCCGCCCGTCGTCGCTTCGCCCAGGCGCGGCCCGACGACGAGCAGCAGATCCGCTTCGCGCACGCGCTGCGCCAGCGCGGGATTGATGCCAAGGCCGACGTCGCCCGCGTAATTCGGATGATCGTTGTCGATCGTGTCTTGGTAGCGGAACGCGCAGCCTATCGGCAGTTGCCAGGCCTCGACGAAGCGGCGCAGATCGGCGCACGCTTGCACGCTCCAGCCGCTGCCGCCCGCGATCACCATGGGCCGCTGCGCGCGCTCGAGCAACTCGCGCAATTGGTCGATCTGCGCGGCCGAGGGAGACGCCGCCACGCGTTGGAATCGCGGCGCCCCCGGCACGCGCGGGAACGTATCGGTGAGCATGTCCTCGGGCAGCGCCAGGACGACCGGGCCCGGCCGGCCCGAGCAAGCCGTATGGAACGCATGGCTCAGGTATTCGGGGATGCGGCGGGCGTCGTCGATTTGCGCGACCCATTTCGCCATCTGGCCGAACATGCGCCGGTAGTCGATCTCTTGAAACGCTTCCCGATCGAGATGGTCGCGCGCGCATTGGCCGATGAGCAGAATCATCGGCGTCGAGTCTTGAAATGCCGTGTGCACGCCGATCGACGCATGCGTCGCACCCGGCCCGCGCGTGACGATCGCGACGCCGGGGCGGCCCGTGAGCTTGCCCGTCGCCTCGGCCATGTTGGCCGCGCCGGCCTCGTGCCGGCAGACGATCGTACGAATGCGCTCGGTTTCGTCGTGAAGCGCGTCGAGCACGGCGAGAAAGCTCTCGCCCGGCACGCTGAAAACACGGTCGACGCCGTGCGTGACGAGCGCGTCGACGAGCAGGCGGGCTCCGGTCACGTGGGCGGTATCGGCGACATTCGACGTCATGCTACAACCTCCTGGCTGGCTATTTGTTCGAAGAGGAACGACTGAAAGGCGAATCGCGAGAGACGGCGCCGACAGCTTACGCCTGCGGCGCGCAGACTGTCACGGCGGGAAATTCGCCGCATCGCTACTCAGTCGGCCTATCCCGGCCGGCTCACCCGGGCCGGCCTAGCCGTCAGGCACCGCCGTCAGCACTCGACGATGTTCACGGCCAGCCCGCCGCGCGACGTTTCCTTGTACTTCGTCTTCATATCGGCGCCCGTCTCGCGCATCGTCTTGATGACGGAATCGAGCGACACGTAATGGCTGCCGTCGCCGCGCAGCGCCATGCGCGCGGCATTGACGGCCTTGACGGACGCCATCGCGTTGCGCTCGATGCAGGGGATCTGCACCATGCCGCCAACCGGATCGCAGGTGAGCCCGAGGTTGTGCTCCATCCCGATCTCGGCGGCGTTCTCGACTTGCTTCGGCGTGCCGCCCAGCACCGCGGCCAACGCGCCGGCCGCCATCGAACAGGCCACGCCGACTTCGCCCTGGCAGCCCACTTCGGCGCCCGAAATCGATGCGTTCAGCTTGTAGAGGATGCCGATCGCGGCGGCCGTCATCAGGTAATCGATGATGCCCTGCTCGTTCGCGCCGGGCACGAAACGCGTGTAATAGTGAAGCACGGCGGGCACGATGCCGGCCGCGCCGTTCGTCGGCGCCGTGACGACGCGCCCGCCCGCGGCGTTCTCTTCATTGACGGCGATGGCATAGAGGTTGATCCAATCGACCATCGACAGCGGATCGCGCAACGCCTGTTCGGGGTTGCCCGACAGCGCGCGATAGAGCTGCGGCGCGCGGCGCTTGACCTGGAACGGCCCGGGCAGATTGCCGTCCGCATCGGGATTGCCGATGCCGCAGCCGCGCGCCACGCACGACTGCATCACGTCCCAGATCTTCAGCAAGCCGGCGCGCGTTTCTTCCTCGGTATGCCAGACGCGCTCGTTGTCCCACATCAATTGCGCGATGGATTTGCCCGTCTGCGCGCACATCTCGAGCAGTTCGTTGCCGGTGCTGAACGGGTGCGCGCGTTGATCGGCCGCCTGCAGCACCTTCGTATTGGGCGCGCCGGCCGTCACGACGAAGCCGCCGCCGACCGACAGGTAAGTCGCCTCCCTCAGCACCGCGCCGCCCGCGTCATGCGCCCGCAGCTTCAAGCCGTTCGGATGCTCGGGCAGCGCCTGGCGATAGAAGGCGATCTGCTCCTTCGGCGAGAAGCCGATCTCATGCGTACCGCCGAGCACGAGCCGGCGCGATTTGGCGACCGTTTCGAGCCGCGCGGCGATCGTCGACGGATCGACGGTATCGGGTGCGTCGCCCATCAGGCCCAGCATGACGCCGCGGTCGGTGCCGTGCCCTTTGCCCGTCGCCCCGAGCGAGCCGTAGAGCTCGACCTTGACCGACGCTGTCTGCGTCAGCAAGCCGTCGCGCTCGAGGCCCTGCACGAACAGCAGAGCCGCGCGCATCGGCCCGACCGTATGCGAACTCGAGGGACCGATGCCGATTTTGAAGAGGTCGAAAACGCTGACTGCCATTGCTGCTCCAAATGCTGATCGGGGCGGTGCGGCCGCCTCGGGTTGATGAGTCTCCGCGCAAACGCGCGTCGTTGCGCTATCTCGCCGGCAGCGGCAAACAGACCGAAAGCCAGGAAGGCGGCATCGACGCCAAACGCTGCGCCACGCTCGCGTAGCGGCCCGACAGCCGCGCGGCAAGATGAAACAATTCGGCCGAGCTTTTCGGGTCCCACTGGCCCGAGTAACCCGGCAGGCCGGCCTCGCGCCGCTTCGCATCGAAAGCGACGCTCGAATGGACGAATTCCTCGTGCGTCTTATCGCCAAGCGCATAGGGCGCGAGCCAGTCGAGCGCGCGAGCGAGCGTCGCGCCGTTCGGGGCACGCTGCGTGAGCCAATTACGATTGTGCCGTCGGGCCGACAGCGCCGCCACGACGAGCGGCTGCAAGTCGTAGGTCACGTAATGCAGCGCATCGCGCTCGGAGAAATCGACCGTTGCGCCGTCCGGCGCGACGTTCGTTCCGATCTGCTCGACGAACAGCCGCTGCGCCGCGTTGATGAGCTTTCGATCGTCGAGCGTGAAGGCGGCCATCGCAATCAGTTTGACGCGATGGCTCTCCCAGTTGTTGCGATAGGTGCCGGTCAAGGGCCGCGGCTGCGCGTCCACGCGCGCGACGTAGCCGTTTGCCAGCTTCGCGATGAACGCGGCCGTCGCGTTGCGCGTCTTCACGGGCAACGCGCTCGCGGTCAGGTCGTAGGCGAGGATCATCGAATCGAGGTGGGTCTCGTCGATCGGATCGAAGCTCGGCTGATAAGTCGTGGCCCAAGCCAGCAGGAAACGGTCGACGAGCTTCAGGTAGCGCTCGTCGCCCGTCGCGCGCCAGACGAGTGCCGCGTCACGCATCAGCTCGAGATCCTGTTCGGCCTCGACGCTCTGGTCGTAGATGCCTTCGTGCGGCAGCGTGCCTTCGGTATGCAGATGGGCGAGCGGCTTCGGCTGATCGTTCAGCCGCGCCGCCACGCGCTTGACGAGCGCCTGCACGGCCGGCGCGGAACTCGTGCGCTCGCTCGTCTGCATGGCAGGCGCCGCGCAGAAATTCATCGCCGCGCGCGCCTCGCTCGCCTGCGCGAGCAAGCCCGCGCAGGCGATCAGCCAGGCCGCGAGGCCCGCCCATTCGCCCAACCGCGAGTTCATCGCTACGCGTCGTCGCACCTGTTGCAAGCACGCCATCTCTCGCCCCATCGATCGCTCCTTCGTTGGCTTCATCCCGGCCTGAGATGGTAGCCCGTATTAGCGGTGAATGACGATGACGCGAGCGCGCGCGGCTACGCCTGCCACGCGCATCCCTTGCTCAAGCGTAATCCGAGATCGGCACGCAGGAGCAGAACAGATTGCGGTCGCCATAGGCGTTGTCGGCCCGGCCGACAGGGGGCCAGTACTTGCGTACGACGAGCGAGGGCAGCGGATACGCGGCCGCCTCGCGCGAGTACGCATGCGGCCACTCGTTCGCCGTCACGACCGCCGCCGTATGCGGCGCGTGCTTGAGCGGGTTGTCCTCGCGATCGGCGCGGCCTTCCTCGACGGCCCGGATCTCGTCGCGAATCGCGATCATCGCCTCGATGAAACGATCGAGTTCCTCTTTCGATTCCGATTCGGTCGGCTCGACCATCAGCGTGCCCGGCACCGGGAAGCTCATCGTCGGCGCGTGGAAGCCGTAGTCGGCCAGGCGCTTGGCGACGTCGTCGACGGTAATCCCGCTCGCGTCCTTGATCGGGCGCAGATCGAGAATGCACTCGTGCGCGACGAGCCCGCCGGGGCCCGCGTAGAGCACCGGAAAGTGCGGCGCCAGACGCTTGGCGACGTAGTTCGCGTTCAGGATCGCCACCTCGGTGGCCGCCGTCAGATTCTTCGCGCCCATCATCGCGACGTACATCCACGAAATCGGCAGGATCGAGGCCGAGCCGTACGGCGCGGCCGAGACGGCGCCGATGCCGCTCTCGGCACGGCGATAGCCCGACGACGTCTGATTCGGCAAAAACTGGGCAAGATGCGGGCCGACCGCCACGGGGCCGACGCCGGGGCCACCGCCGCCGTGCGGAATGCAGAACGTCTTGTGCAGATTCAGGTGCGAGACGTCGCCGCCGAACTGTCCCGGCGCCGTAAGCCCGACCATCGCGTTCATGTTGGCGCCGTCGACGTACACCTGGCCGCCGTGCGCATGCACGATCTCGCAGATTTCGCGCACGTTCTGCTCGAACACGCCGTGCGTCGACGGGTACGTGATCATGATCGCGGCCAGCTTGGCCGCGTGCTCGGCCGCCTTCGCCTTCAAATCGGCGATGTCGACGTTGCCTTGATCGTCGCACGCCACGACGACGACCTTCATGCCGGCCATGTGCGCCGAAGCGGGATTCGTGCCGTGCGCCGAGGCCGGGATCAGGCAAACGTCGCGATGGCCTTCGCCGCGCGACGCGTGATAAGCGTGAATGATGAGCAGGCCGGCGTACTCGCCCTGCGAGCCGGCGTTCGGCTGCAGCGAAACGGCCGCGTAGCCGGTGGCCGCGACGAGCATCTGCTCGAGCTGGTCGATCATCTCGCGATAGCCGACCGTCTGCTCGGCCGGCGCGAACGGGTGAATCTGCGAGAACTCGGGCCACGTGACCGGCAGCATCTCCGAGGTCGCGTTCAGCTTCATCGTGCACGAGCCGAGCGGAATCATCGAGCGGTCGAGCGCGAGATCCTTGTCGGCGAGGCCGCGCAGGTAGCGCAGCATCTCCGTCTCGGAGTGGTGGCGATTGAAAACGTGGTGCGTGAGATAAGCGCTGGTCCGCACGAGCGCCGCGGGCACGGCGGCCATGTCGCCGCCTTGGCCCTGCTCCTGCCCACGCGTGAGCGCCGTGTCGAGCGTATCGACATGCGGCACGTCGATCGCGCCGGCCGCGCTCGCGAACAGCGACAGCAAATCGGCCAGATCGGCGCGCTTCGTGGTTTCGTCGACGGAGATGCCGACGCGCGTGTCGCTCACGCGGCGCAGATTGACGCGCAGGCGCTTGGCGGCCTCATGGACGGCGGCCGTGCGCGAGCCCGTTTCGATCGTCAGCGTATCGAAGAACGTCTCGTTGACGAGCGTATAGCCGAGCTGCTTCACGCCGGCGCCGAGCAGCGCGGCGACGCGGTGCACGCGCTGGGCGATCGTCTTCAAGCCGTGCGGCCCGTGATAGACGGCGTACATGCTCGCCATGATCGCGAGCAGCGCCTGCGCCGTGCAGACGTTCGAGGTGGCCTTCTCGCGGCGGATATGCTGCTCGCGCGTTTGCAGCGCGAGGCGCAATGCGCTCTTGCCTTGCGCGTCGACGGTCACGCCGACGAGCCGGCCCGGCATCTGGCGCTTGAATTCGTCGCGCACGGCCATGTAGGCCGCGTGCGGGCCGCCGAAGCCGACCGGCACGCCGAAGCGCTGCGAGGTGCCGACGGCGACGTCGGCGCCCCACTCGCCCGGGGGCGTGAGCAGCGTGAGCGCGAGCAGATCGGCCGCGACGACCACATGGCCGCCGGCCGCATGCACGGCTTCGGTCAGCGCGCGGTAGTCGCGCACGTCGCCGCCCGCGCCCGGGTATTGGAGCAGCACGCCGAACGCGTTGGCGCCGGCGGCGGCATCGGCCGGACCGACCTGCACGTCGATGCCGATCGGCTCGGCACGCGTGCGCACGACTTCGATCGTCTGCGGCAGCACGTCGTCGGCCACGTAGAAGACGTTCGACTTCGACTTGCCGGCGCGCTGCAGCAGCGTCATCGCTTCGGCCGCGGCGGTCGCTTCGTCGAGCAGCGATGCGTTCGAGATCTCGAGCCCGGTCAAATCGCCGATCATCTGCTGGAAGTTCAGCAGCGCCTCGAGCCGGCCTTGCGAGATTTCGGGCTGGTACGGCGTGTAGGCCGTGTACCAGGCCGGATTTTCCAACACGTTGCGCAAAATGACGGCCGGCGTGTGCGTGTTGTAGTAGCCCTGCCCGATATAGGAGCGGAACACCTCGTTTTTATCCGCCAACTCGCGCAGGCACGCGATCGCCTCGGCCTCGCTGCGGGGCTCGGCAAACGAGCCGAGCGGCAGCGGATCGGTGCGGCGGATCGCGCGCGGGATCACCGCGTCGATCAGCGCGGCGCGCGACTCGAAGCCGAGCACCTCGAGCATCTTGTGCTGGTCGGTGCCGTCCGGGCCGATGTGCCGCTCGGCAAAGGCGTCATGCACTTCGAGCGCGGCGAGCGAGAGAGGGGAGCGGTTCATCAGACGATCCGGGTGTTCGAGCTTCATAGTAGGGCGGCTTGTGTGCGCGGCGAGTTCCGTTCAACGAGCAAAAGCGTGCGAAACGCGCCGCGCGGCAAAAAACGAGAGGGAAGGATCAGCCGATGAGCTTTTCGTAGCCGGCGGCGTCGAGCAGCTTGTCGACCGAGGCGGTGTCCGCGAGCTTCACCTTGAACAGCCAGCTCGCGTAGGCGTCCTGATTGACGGCGTCGGGCGTATCGACGAGTTCTTCGTTGATCGCGACGACTTCGCCCGAGACGGGCGAGTAAATATCGGAAGCCGCCTTCACCGATTCGACGACGCCGATCGAATCGCCGGCCGCGATCGTCTTGCCGACGGCGGGCAGCTCGAGGAAGACGATATCGCCGAGCGTCTCTTGCGCGTGGTCGGTGATGCCCACCGACACCGTGCCGTCGGCTTCGGTTCTGACCCACTCATGTTCTTCGGTGTATTTCAGATCGGCCGGGACGTTGCTCATGTGTTGCTCCTGGTGAAATAGGAAATGCGTTGAATTGAAAGCGTAAGGTTCGACGTCTCGCGCGCGAGGGCCGCCCGTTGGCGTCAGGTTAGGCGACGAGCACCTTGCCGCCCCGCACGAACGGCAGTTTTACCACGCTTGCGGGCAGTGCCTTGTCGCGAATGAGCACCTGCACGACGTCGCCTGCGCGCACGCCTTTCGGCACGCGCGCGAACGCGATCGATTCTTGCATCGTCGGCGAGAACGTGCCGCTCGTGATTTCGCCCTCGCCGTGGGGCGTCACGACCTTCTGATGCGCGCGCAGCACGCCGCCTGCCTTGCCGTTTTCCTTTTGCAGGATCAGGCCGACGAAATCCTGGCGCGAGCCGTCGCGCTCGAGCGCGGCGCGGCCCACGAAATCGCGCGCGACGGCCAGATCGACCGTCCAGGCGAGGCCGGCGTCGAGCGGCGACACGTGTTCGTCCATGTCCTGGCCGTACAAGTTCATGCCCGCTTCGAGGCGCAGCGTATCGCGCGCGCCGAGCCCGCACGGGCGCACGCCGGCGGCGGCAAGCGCATTCCAGAACGCGGCGACTTGGGCGGCCGGCACGATGATTTCGAAGCCGTCCTCACCCGTGTAGCCGGTGCGCGCAATCGTCAGCTCACCGTAAGGCGCGACGGTCGCGCGCGCGGCGTTGAACGGCTTGAGCCCCTCGGTGGCCTCGCGCGCCTCGGGCAGCACTTGCCAGACCTTCGCACGCGCGTTCGGACCCTGCGCGGCAACGATGGCCAGGTCGCGCCGCGGCGTGATGGCGAGGCCGAAGCCGCGCTCGGCATTCAACCGGTTGAACCAGGCGATGTCCTTCTCGGCCGTGCCGGCGTTGACGACGACGCGAAAGAAATCGTCGGAGAAAAAGTAGACGATGAGATCGTCGATGACGCCGCCGTCCTCGTTCAGCATGCACGAATACAGGGCACGGCCCGGCGTCTGCAGCTTGCCGGCGTTGTTGGCGATCGCGTATTGGAAGAAGGCGCGGGCCTGCGCACCGGCAAAATCGACGGCGCACATGTGCGACACGTCGAACATGCCCGCGTCGGTGCGCACGGCATGGTGTTCGTCGATTTGCGAGCCGTAGTTGACAGGCATGTCCCAGCCGCCGAAATCGACCATGCGCGCATTGAGGGCACGGTGAGCGGCGTTCAGGGGAGTCAGTTTCAGTTCGGTCATGGGAGCCTTAAGCGCGCAAAGGTTTCGCGAAAACAAAAAAGGGCCATGCCGGCCGACACCCGCGAGGCGCTACTTCCTTTGCCTGTTGCGAATGCGATGCATGACCCCTCTGTCCTCGGTACCTGAGAGATTGCGCCGACGGGGAACGAATATCGTTTCCACCGATCGATGCGCGCGCCCCTTCGGTGGGCGGCTTGCTCGCGCACGCAGCCGGTCTTGCCTGGCGCGCCGCTACGAACTACCACCACTCTCCAGAGTGCGAAAAGCCGGGTTGTAGGCCTTTCGACGCGGTCGGTCCTTTTGCCTGAGAGTTTCTGGGTGTGCCCCTTCGGCGGCGCGGCCGGTAGGCTGAAAACCTTACCGCCGACGCTCTCTCCCGACGCGTGCGCGAAATTTACGCGAGCGTCCCGGGGTTGTCAAATGAGGGACGCTCAAATTGAGCGTGGATGCGTACGGCAGGCATGGCCAAGACGCGGTAACGTAGCAGCAATGGAGGAGGAAAGCTCATGTCGCCCATGTCGAATCGCTTCAACCCCGCTGACCACGATATTCGCCTGCTCGCCGCGGGCCGCGTTACGTTCGCCTCGCCCGCCGCGCTCGAGCGCGCGCTGCCCTCGCTGATCGAACATGCCCACGCCGTCCCGACGGGCACCCTCGCCGATGTCTACCGCGACGTCGATGCCGACGCGCTGCTGTTCGTCGCGGCTTGGCGCGTGGTCCGCTTCGAGGCGGCCGAGCGCACCGTCGTCGATGCCATTGCCCACGCCATCGAGCCGGTGCGCGCGGACGCCTCGCCCGCCTGGATCGACGTGGCCGTGCCCGGGGGCGCTTGGACCTCGGGACGCAGCGGGCCGGGCGAGTGTCTCGTGCTCGTGCGCCAGCCGCTCGAAAAACCGAACGCGATCATACAGACCAGCTGGATCGACAAAGTCCTGCTGGCGCTCAACGGCGACGCCGAGCCGCCCGACGGCCTGATCTCGGCGAATTTCTTCGCGACGCACGACGAGGCCTCCGTGCTGAACTTCGCACGCTGGACCAGCGCCGACGCCCATCGCGAAGCACTCGCGCGCGGCCATTACGGGCAGCACGACAGCATCGGCGCCTCGCCGCTGTGGCGCGTCACGCGCGAGCATCCCGGCATCCGGGCCGATCACGAGGTCTGCCGGTACGAACCCGTGTCGTAGCGGCGCCCGCTTAATCCCGCACGCCGACGCGGTACTTCGTCACTTGGCGATAGGGTTTCTCGGGACGCGAGATCACGTCCTCGCGATCGGCCATGTTGATCTGGTTCGGAAACCCGCCCGCTTCGAGGCACAGCCCCGCGTGGCGCGCGTAGGTCGTCCCTTGCCGCCCACGCACGCCGTCGAGGTAGTTGCCGGTATAAAACTGCAGGCCGCGCTGATCGGTCGACACGGTCATGAACCGTCCGCTCGCCGGATCGTAGAGCCGCGCGACCTCGCATACGGGCCGCTCGCCGCTGCTCCGGGCGGCCGCGTTCGTCTCGCGCAACACGTAGCAATGATCGAAGCCGCGAGCAAGCGAAAGCTGCTCGTGCGGCCACTCGAGCCGCGCGCCGATCGGAGCCGGCTCGCGAAAATCGAATGCATTGCCGGCGACGGCCGATTCACGGATCGGGATCAACGTCGGATCGACTTCGAAGAACGCATCGGCATCGATCGAGAGGACATGGCCCTTGATGTCGGTGCCGCTCTGGCCCGACAGATTGAAATAGCCGTGACTCGTCAGATTGAGCGGCGTCGGCGCATCCGTGCTCGCGCGATAGTCGATCGTCAGTTCGCCGTCGTCGTCGAGCGCATAGCGCACCTCGGCATGCACGTTGCCCGGAAAGCCCGCATCGCCGTCTTTCGAATCGAGCGTCAGCACGAGCGTGCCGCCCTCTTCACGCGCCTGCCAGATCGCGCGATTGAAACCGGCTCTGCCGCCGTGCAGCGAATTGTCGCCCTCGTTGCGATCGGCCTGATAGGCGACGCCGTCGAGCGTGAAGCGCCCGCCGGCGATGCGATTCGCCCAGCGGCCGACGAGCGCCCCCATGTAGGTCTTCGCTTCCCAGTAATCGGCCGGCGTGTCGTGCCCGAGCAGAATATCGCCGAGCCGCCCCGCGCGATCGGGCGCGTGCCAGGAAACGAGCGTCGCGCCGAGCTCGCTCACGGACACGCGCATGCCATGCGCGTTGCGCAGCGTGTATTGATGAACGGTTCGTCCGTCGGGCAGCGCGCCCCAAGGTTCGTGCGATAACTTAGCAGTGCTGATCATGTCGTCGTGAAAGTGCTCAAATATTGGGAGAAGCCGTCAAACCTTAGAAGCTGCTTTAACCGCTGGGTTTATACCGCTTCTCGCGCGCTTTCGCGAGCCTGATACTCGCGCGGCGTGCAGCCGAGTTCGCGGCGAAATACCGCGTGCAAATATTGGACCGACTTGAAGCCGCAGCGGACGGCCACGTCGGCGCTCGATAGATCGCGTTTGACGAGCAGCGCCTTTGCCTGATCGAGCTTTTGCCGAAGTATCTCTTGATGCACGGTGCAGCCGAGTTCGCGCCGGAAGTGCTCCTCGAGCGACGAGCGCGAGACGCCGACGTAATCGGCGACTTGCTCCGTCCGGATTCCCTGACACGCATACTGCCGAATGAAATGGCGCGCCCGCGCGACGTAAGGACTGGCCAGCGGCTGATGCTTCGTCGAATCGAGCACGTTGATGCCGACGGGCGGCACGAGAATCCTGCGCCCCGGAAAGCGCGCTCCGTGCAGCATTTGATGGAGCATGTGCGCGGCCGTTCGCCCCATCTCCTCCGTGCCTTGAATGACCGACGAGAGCGGAATGCGCGTCAGCGTGCGCGTGAGCGGATCGTTGTCGATGCCGATGATCGCGACATCCTCGGGCACCGGGATGCCGGCGATCAAGCAGGCCTGCAGCAGTTGCCGCGCCCGCGCGTCGGTGACCGCGATGATGCCGACCGGCTTGGGCAGCGCATCGAGCCACTGTGTCAATTGCTCGATCGCTTGATTCCAGGTCGGCGCGCTCGTCGATAGCCCGCGATAGATCTCAGCGTCGATTTGCTCGTGGGTGCGTCCGTCCGCTTCCCGCAGGCGCGAAAAGGCAAGCTCGCGCTGACGCGCCCAGCGATGCTCGTTCGAGAGCGGCAAGCTGAACAGCGCGAAATGCCGCAGTCCCGCGCCGATCAAATGCGTATAGGCGAGCGAGACGAGCTTGACGTTGTCGGTCGCGATGTACGGCACATTGTCCGGATAGTGGGACGACTCCTCGAACGACGAGCCCACGGCCACCACCGGCAAACGGCAGTCGGCCAGCGCTTCGCTGACGGCCGGATCGTCGAAGTCGGCGATGATGCCGTCGCCGTCGAAGCGCTCGATGCCGCCGAGGCGGCAGCGGAAATCCTCTTCGAGAAACAGATTCCAGCTCACACGCGTCGAGAGCAAATACTGCCCCACGCCCGCGATGATCTCGCGGTCGTAGACCTTGTTCGCGTTGAACAGCAGCGCGATGCGATGCGCCTTTTGCGGCGCGGGGGCGCTCGCACTCGTCTTCAAAGCGGCCCCTCGCCGGCTCGCTCGCCCACTCCCGATAGGGCTTCGCGCATGGTGTCGTCTCCCATTGATCGTTGCTCGTCGATCGTCGTTCTTTCGATGTCGCTTCTTCGTTGCTTCTTCGTTGCTTCTTCGTCGTTGGTCGTACGCGCGCTTGCGGCGCCGGCATCGACGGCATTCGTCGCGTTCCGCGATTTTAGGCGCGAATGGCACGGCCGCCGTGCACTTCGATGCGCTCCGGCAAGAAACGTTAATCGCGCTGCGCAATTTCGCAATTGTGGCCGATGCGGCGCCGCTGCACCATGGCCGCACTTCGAGACCCGCCGCCCGACCTTCGCATCCGGCGTCCTCGCAAGAAACACCGCTTTGCTTGCGTGCGAGTCGCCGCGCTCAGGCGCCGGTCTAAGCGGCACAACAGGCGACATCCCAATATATAAGACAGGAGTGGAGACATGGCATCTGCAAAGCGTCGTTCCATTTTAGGCTCGTTCATCGCGGGCGCGGTTCTCGCCGGCATCTCGCTCGCGGCACCGCTCGCGCATGCCAGCAAGGCACACCCCGTCATCGGCTTTTGCATCGACGACTTGCGCGTCGAGCGCTGGGCGCGCGATCGCGACTACTTCGTCGCCGCGGCGCAGAAGCTAGGCGCGACGGTCTCGGTGCAATCGGCCGACGCCAGCGAAGAGCGTCAGATCTCGCAGATCGAAAACTTGATCTCGCGCGGCGTGGACGTGATCGTCATCGTGCCGTTCAACTCGAAGACGCTCGGCAATGTCGTCGCCGAAGCGAAGAAGGCCGGCATCAAAGTCATCTCCTACGACCGCCTGATTCTCGATGCCGACGTCGACGCTTATATCTCGTTCGACAACGAGAAGGTCGGCGAACTGCAGGCCAAGGGCGTCTACGACGCGCAGCCGAAGGGCAACTACTTCCTGCTCGGCGGCTCGCCGACGGACAACAACGCCAAGATGCTGCGCGAAGGCCAGCTCAAGGTCCTCAAGCCCGCGATCGACCGCGGCGACATCAAGATCGTCGGCCAGCAGTGGGTGCCCGAATGGAACGCATCGACGGCGCTGCGCATCGTCGAGGATGCGCTGACGGCCAACAACAACAAGATCGACGCGATCGTTGCCTCGAACGACGGCACGGCCGGCGGCGCGATTCAAGCGCTGGCCGCGCAAAAGCTTGCCGGCAAGGTGCCCGTCTCGGGCCAGGACGCCGATCTCGCCGCCGTGAAGCGCGTGATCGCGGGCACGCAGACGATGACCGTCTACAAGCCGATCAAGCTCATCGCGACCAACGCGGCCCAGCTCGCCGTCGATCTCGCGCAAGGCCGCAAGCCCGCCTACAACGCGCAATACGACAACGGCAAGAAGAAGGTCGACACGGTCCTGCTGCAGCCGATCGTGCTGACCAAGAAGAACGTCGACGTCGTGGTCAAGGACGGCTTCTACACGCAAGCGCAGATCTCGAGCCAATAAGGACCGAACGCGCGAACGCTTCGCAAGCGCGCGCGGCGCCCATCCCCGATGGGGCCGCCGCGCGCTCGAGAAGACGCACCGAACAAGGAACGAGACGCATGGCGCAAAACGAACCCTTGCTGTCGCTTCACGGCATCGTCAAAACGTTCTCGGGCGTCAAGGCGCTCGACGGCATCGATCTGTCGGTCCGCCCCGGGGAGTGCCTCGGCCTATGCGGCGAGAACGGCGCCGGCAAATCGACGCTGATGAAGATCGTCTCGGCCGTTTATCCGCACGGCACCTGGGACGGCGAAATTCGCTGGGACGGCGCGCCGCTCCACGCGTCGAGCGTACGCGATACCGAGCGCGCGGGCATCGTCATCATCCACCAGGAATTGATGCTCGTGCCCGAGTTGTCGGTGGCCGAAAACATTTTTCTCGGCAACGAGATCACGCTGCCCGGCGGACGCATGAACTACGCGGCGATGCATCAGCGCGCCGACGCGCTGCTGCGCGAACTGGGCATCGAAGGCATCAACGTCGCGCAGCCGGTCATGAATTTCGGCGGCGGGCATCGGCAGTTGATCGAAATCGCCAAGGCATTGAACAAGCAGGCGCGGCTCTTGATTCTCGACGAGCCGTCGTCGTCGTTGACCGCGGCCGAAACGCGCATCCTGCTCGACATCGTGCGCGATCTCAAACGGCGCGGCGTCGCCTGCATCTACATCTCGCACAAGCTCGAAGAAGTCGAGGCCGTCTGCGATACGGTCACCGTGATCCGCGACGGCCGGCACGTCGAGACTGCCTCGCTCGCCGCGATGCCGCCGTCGCGCATCGTCGCGCTGATGGTCGGCCGCGAGATCACGAACCTGTTTCCGCGCGAGCCGCACGAGATCGGCGAGATCGTGCTGGAGGCACGCAACGTCACCTGCTTCGACGTGACGAACCCGCGCCGCAAGCGCGTCGACGATCTCTCGTTCCACATCCGCCGCGGCGAGATTCTCGGCGTGGCCGGGCTCGTCGGTTCGGGACGGACCGAACTCATGCAGGCCGTCTTCGGCGCCTACCCCGGCACGTGCCGCGCGTCGGTTGCCGTCGACGGCCGGCCCATCGCCGTGCGCTCGCCCGGCGACGCCATCCGCGCCGGCATCGGCATGGTGCCGGAGGACCGCAAGGCACACGGCATCGTGCCCGACCTCGGTGTCGGCCACAACATCACGCTCGCGGTGCTGCGGCGCTTCGTCAAGCACGGCGCAATCGATGCCGCCGCGGAACTCGACACGATTCACAAGTCGATGAAGCAGCTCTCGGTGCGCGCGGCCCATCCGTTCCTGCCAATCGCCAATCTATCGGGCGGCAATCAGCAAAAGGCCGTGCTCACGCGCGTGCTGTTGACCGAGCCGAAAGTCCTGATCCTCGACGAGCCCACGCGCGGCGTCGACGTCGGCGCGAAGTTCGAGATCTACAAGCTCATCTTCGCGCTCGCCAAACAAGGCATGGCGATCATCGTTGTCTCGTCGGAGCTGCCCGAAGTCCTCGGTCTCTCCGATCGCGTCCTCGTCATGGGCGAGGGCGAACTGCGCGGCAACTTCGCCAACGACGGCCTCACGCAAGAGGCCATTCTCACGGCCGCCATCGAGCCCGCTCGCCGGGCCGCGGCCGTGGCCCATCCCAACGAGACCGCACCCGCATGACACCGGACCTTTCCTCCGCCCGCCCGGCAACCGCCGCCTCCCCGGCCGGCGCCGACCGCATCCGCCAATGGTTCGCGCGCTACAAGATCCTCGCGCTGCTGATCGCCGTGGCGCTGATTTGGCTGTTCTTCGGCGTCCTCACGCACGGCGCGTTCGCCACGCCGCGCAACTTGTCGAATCTGTTGCGGCAGATGGCGATCAGCGGGATGCTCGCCTGCGGCATGGTGTTCGTCATCATCGCCGGCGAAATCGACTTGTCGGTCGGCTCGCTGCTGGGGCTGCTCGGCGGCGTCGCCGCGATCCTCGACGCGAATCGCAACTGGCCGATCGAAGCGACGATTCCCGTGGTGCTGGCGCTCGGCGTCGTAGCGGGCCTCGTCAACGGCTGGCTCTCGACCTACCGGCGCGTGCCGTCGTTCATCGTCGGCCTCGGCGGCATGCTCGCCTATCGCGGCATCCTGCTCGGCATTACGGGCGGCTCGACGATCGCGCCGGTATCGGATCGCTTTGTCTTCCTCGGCCAAGGCTATCTGCCGCGTCTCGCGGGCAACGCGCTCGCGCTGCTGCTGTTCGCCGTGCTCGCCTTCGTCACGGTGCGCGCCCGGAGCAACCGCCGCCGCTACGAACTTCCCGTGCCGCCGCTTTGGCAAGACGCCACGAAGATCGTCGGGGCGGGCGCCGTCATCTTCGCGTTCGTCGCCACGCTCGACGACTACGGCGGCATCCCCGTCCCGGTATTGCTCGTGCTGCTCATGCTCGGCATCTTCACGTGGGTGGCGACGCAGACCGTGTTCGGGCGCCGCATCTACTCGGTCGGGTCGAACCTCGAAGCCACGCGGCTCTCGGGCGTCGACACGAACCGCGTCAAGCTCGCGATCTTCGCGCTGATGGGCCTCATGTGCGCGTTCGCCGGCATCGTCAATACGGCGCGGCTCGCGGCCGGCTCGCCGTCTGCGGGGAACATGGGCGAACTCGACGCGATCGCGGCCTGCTTCATCGGCGGCACCTCGATGCGCGGCGGATCGGGCACGGTCTACGGCGCGCTGATCGGCGCGCTCGTGATGGCCAGCCTCGACAACGGCATGTCGATGCTCGACGTCGATGCCTACTGGCAGATGATCGCAAAAGGCGCGATCCTAGTCGTTGCCGTTTGGATCGACGTGGTGTCGCGCACGAATCGGCGCTAATCGACGCTAATCGACACAAAAGCGGCCCTGAATCGGCGTTGAGCCGACGTTGAGTCGGCGCTGATTCTGCGTCATAAAACGCAAGCCCGGCTCGCTGCGGTGCAGCACGAAGCACCGAGAACCGCCCCGCAGGTGGGCGGCATTTTCTTCAAACGTGGAATTTTGCAATGTCGTACGCCATTTATCCGAGCTTGGTCGACCAGACCGTCGTCATCACGGGCGGCGGGAGCGGCATCGGCGCCGCGATCGTCGAAGCGTTCGCCACGCAGGGCGCGCGCGTCTTTTTCCTCGATATTGCCGAGACCGATTCGAAAGCGCTGGCCGAGCGGCTTAGCGAGTGCAAGCACCGGCCCGTCTTCCACCAGTGCGACTTGCGCGATATCGCGGCGATCGAGCGCGTATTTACGGCGATCTGCGCCGAAGCGGGCATGATCGACGTCCTCGTCAACAATGCGGCCAACGACGATCGCCATCCCTTCGGCTCGATCACCCCGGCCTACTGGGACGAGCGCATCGCCGTGAACTTGCGGCACCAATTTTTCTGCGCGCAATACGCAGCTTCCGGCATGAAGAGTGCGGGCAAAGGGGTAATTCTGAACCTCGGCTCGATCTCGTGGCACACCGCGCTGCCGAACCTTTCCATCTATATGACGGCTAAAGCCGGCATCGAAGGGCTCACGCGCGGGCTCGCCCGCGAACTCGGCGTCTTCGGCATCCGCGTCAACGCGATCGTCCCGGGCGCCGTGCGCACGCCGAGGCAGATGAAGCTGTGGCAATCGCCCGAAAGCGAAGCGAAGCTTATCGCCGATCAATGTCTGCCCGAGCGGGTCGAGCCTGAGCACGTCGCGCGCATGGTCTTGTTTCTCGCATCGGACGACGGCTCGCGCTGCTCGGGACGCGAGTACTTCGTCGATGCGGGATGGTATGGAGCATCCTCATGATTTCACCCGAATGCATTTGGCCTCTAGGTACCGAACTCGGTGAAGGGCCCGTATGGAGCAAAGCCGATAAAGCCGTCTATTTCGTCGACATCAAGCGCAAGCACATCCACCGCTATGAAACCGAAACGCGCGAGACGATGACCTGGCCCGCGCCGAGCGAGCCCGGCTTCATCGTCCCAGCCTCCGACGAAACGTTCATTTGCGGGCTGCGCAAGGGGCTGTATCGGTTCGATGCACGCACCGGAAGCTTCGACAAACTCGTGGACGTCGAGCACGATCGCGCCGGCAATCGCCTGAACGATGGCTTTGCCGACCCACAGGGCTATCTGTGGTTCGGCACGATGGACGACGGCGAAACCGAGCCGACCGGCGCCCTCTATCGCGTCGGCGACGACGGCAAAGTGGCACTGCGCGACGACGGCTACGACATTGCAAACGGCCCGGCGATGAGCCCCGACCGGCGCACGCTGTACCACACCGACACGCGCGGGCAGACGATCTACGCCTCCGACGTCGGCGAACACGGCGCGCTGTCGAACAAGCGCGTCTTCGTCAAAGTGCAAGGCTCGGCGTACCCCGACGGGATGGCCGTCGATGCCGAAGGCTGCGTCTGGGTCGCGCTTTACACCGGCGGATGCATCGAACGCTACTCGCCGGACGGCAAGCAGATCGACACCGTCGCGTTCCCCTGCTCGAACATCACGAAGCTCGTGTTCGGCGGCGACGACCTGCGTACCGCCTATGTCACGACGGCACAGAAAGGATTGAGCGAAGCCAAGCGCGAACGCGAAACGCTGGCGGGCGGCTTGTTCACGTTTCGCTCGCCCGTTCCGGGCTTGCCGCAGAACGTGCTGACGCGCGGCCTCGTGCGCGCGCGCTAACCGGCACCGACTATCACGCCGGTCATGCGAATCACGCTGTTCATGCAGGTCATGAGTCATAGTTAGGAGCACGAAACACCCATGTCACCGACGCCCCCGCGCAGGCTGCGCAGCCAAAACTGGTTCGACGATCCGACTCACGCCGATATGACGGCACTGTACGTCGAACGCTTCATGAACTACGGCCTCACGCGCGAGGAGTTGCAATCGGGCCGGCCGATCATCGGCATCGCGCAGACGGGCAGCGATCTCGCGCCCTGCAACCGCCATCACATTGAGTTGGCCGCCCGCACGAAGGCCGGCATCCGCGACGCCGGCGGCATTCCGATGGAGTTTCCGGTCCATCCGCTGGCCGAGCAAAGCCGGCGGCCGACGGCGGCGCTCGACCGCAATCTCGCCTATCTCGGCCTCGTCGAAATTCTGCACGGCTATCCGCTCGACGGCGTCGTGCTGACGACGGGCTGCGACAAGACGACGCCCGCCTGCCTGATGGCCGCGGCCACGGTCGATCTGCCGGCCATCGTGCTGTCGGGCGGCCCGATGCTCGACGGCTGGTTCGAGGGCAAGCGCGTGGGCTCGGGCACGGTCATCTGGCATGCCCGCAACCTGCTTGCGACCGGCGAGATCGACTACGAGGGCTTCATGCGGCTCACGGCGGCGGCGTCGCCGTCGATCGGGCACTGCAACACGATGGGCACGGCGCTGTCGATGAATAGCCTGGCGGAGGCGCTCGGCATGTCGCTGCCCGGATGCGCATCGATACCGGCTGCCTATCGCGAGCGCGGACAGATGGCCTATGCGACGGGCAAGCGCATCGTCGATCTCGTGCGCGAGGACATTCGCCCTTCTCATATCCTCACGCGCGAGGCATTCGAAAATGCGATCGTCGTGGCCTCGGCGCTTGGCGCATCGACGAACTGCCCGCCGCATCTGATCGCGATCGCGCGCCACATCGGCGTCGAACTTTCGCTCGACGATTGGCAGCGCCTCGGTGCCGACGTCCCGCTGCTCGCCAACTGCATGCCGGCCGGCGAGTACCTCGGCGAGGGCTTTCATCGCGCGGGCGGGGTGCCCGCCGTGTTGCGGCAGCTTGCCCAAGCGGGCCTGCTGCACGGCGAATGTTCGACCGTGTCAGGCAGCACGATTGCCGAGATCGTCCGCCAAGCGCCCGATGCCGACGGCGACGTCATTCGTTCGCACGCCGAACCGTTGAAGCACGGCGCCGGGTTCATCGTGCTGTCGGGCAATTTCTTCGACAGCGCGATCATGAAAATGTCGGTGGTCGGCGAGGCATTTCGCCGGGCTTATCTCAGCGAGCCGGGCTCGGAGAACGCCTTCGAAGCGCGCGCCGTCGTCTTCGACGGCCCCGAGGACTACCGAGCGCGCATCGACGATCCAGCGCTCGGAATCGACGAGCGCTGCCTCCTGGTCATGCGCGGCTGCGGCACGCTCGGCTACCCGGGCAGTGCCGAAGTCGTCAACATGGCGCCGCCGGCCGAACTCGTGAAGCGCGGCGTGACGTCGCTGCCGTGCATGGGCGACGGGCGGCAAAGCGGGACGTCGGCAAGCCCTTCGATTCTGAACATGTCGCCCGAATCGGCGGCCGGCGGCGGGCTTTCGCTGATGCGCACGGACGATCGCGTGCGAGTCGATCTGAACGCGCGGCGCGTGGAACTGCTCGTCGACGAAACCGAGCTGGCTCGCCGGCGCGAAGAAGAAACCGCCCCGAGCGTGCCGGCCTCGCAAACGCCGTGGCAGGAAATCTACCGGCAGTTCGTCGGACAGCTTTCGACCGGCGGATGCCTCGAGCCCGCCACGCTCTATCTGAAAGTCATCGAAACGCGCGGCGATCCGCGCCATTCGCATTGACCCGATCCAATCGCTCCAATCATTGACTTCACTCCGCCGAGACCTGACCGACATGCCCATCGATCCCGCCGCAAGTCTGCCCTCCGACCTCGACCGCGCGCTGCTCGTCGGCCGCATCTGGCGCGGTGCGCCCGTCGACGGCCCGTCGGTCGTCGTCGTCCGTCATGGAGAAGCGTTCGACATCACGGCGAGCGCGCCGACCACGAGCGACCTGTTCGATCGCGAGGATGTCGCGGCTTTCGCGCGATCGGCGCCGGGCGAGCCGCTCGGCGCCGTCCATGAGCTATTGAAAGCGAGCGCGAACGGCGGTGCGATCGCGGGTGCGCAGGTAAGCGTCGAAGGCGCTCCTCGCCTGCTCGCTCCCTGCGACGTGCAAGCCATCAAGGCCTGCGGCGTGACGTTCGCCGTCAGCCTGCTAGAACGCGTGATCGAAGAGCAAGCCGGCGGTGATCCAGGCCGCGCGGCCGAGATCCGCGCCTCGCTGCATGCCCTGATCGGCACCGACCTCGCCAAGATTCAACCGGGCTCGCCGGCCGCGATGCGCCTGAAGGAGGAACTCAAACGCCGCGGCGCGTGGTCGCAATACATGGAAGTCGGCATTGGCGAGGATGCCGAAGTATTTACGAAGTCGCAGGCGATGTCGGCCGTGGGTTTCGGTGCCGACGTCGGCCTCTATCCAACGTCAGCTTGGAACAACCCCGAACCCGAGATCGTGTTGGCCGTAAACGCGGCGGGCAACGTCGTCGGCGCGACGCTCGGCAACGACGTCAACCTACGAGACATCGAAGGCCGCTCGGCGCTCTTGCTCGGCAAGGCGAAGGACAACAACGGCTCGTGCGCGATCGGCCCGTTCGTCCGCCTGTTCGACGATCGCTTCACGCTCGACACGATACGCGAGGCCAGTGTCTCGCTGCTGATCGCCGGCGAGGACGGCTTCGTGCTCGAAGGCGTGAGCCACATGCGCGAGATCAGCCGCGACCCGCTCGATCTCGTCGCGCAGACGCGCGGCCCACATCATCAATACCCCGACGGCTTCATGCTGTTTCTCGGCACGATGTTCTCGCCGATCAAGGACCGCGACGCGGCCGGCGGCGGCTTCACCCACCATCTCGGCGATGTCGTGACGATCTCGACGCCGGCGCTCGGGGCACTCGTCAATACGGTGCGGCTGTCGACCGAGATCGCGCCCTGGCAGTTCGGGGTGCGGGCGTTGTATCGGAATCTGGCTGCGCGTGGATTGATCTAGCTTCACGCTTCTTAGCTTCAGCCGAAAACTCGGCGTCACGCACCATGTCGACATGGCCTCGCTCAATCGCGACTGGGCGGGCCCCGCGACCGTACTCAAGGAACGCGAACTGCCGAAGCTGGCGCGTGCTCGAACCCGCACCGATCCGTGTGAATGCGGTGTCGCCGGGACTCGTCGATACGCCGCTGCTCGACAGCTTCTTCGGCGACGCCAAGCGCGACGCGTTGGCATCGGCCGCGGCGGCATTGCCAACGGGGCGCATCGGACGCCCCGACGATATCGCGCAGGCGATCGGCCTGCTGCTCGCCGGAGGGTTCATCACGGGCGAAGTGCTGCATGTCGACGGCGGCGGACGCTTGGTGTAGCGAGGGCACAGCGGTTAAAGACGCATCCGCTTCCTATCGGCCGCACTTACTCCGACACCGGGTCGTGGCAACAAACGCAGATCTTGTTGCCCTCCGGGTCGCGGAAGTACGCCCCATAGTAGTTGGCGTGATAGTGAGGTCTAAGTCCCGGTGCGCCTTCGTCGGCACCGCCGTTCGCTAACGCGGTTGCGTATGCGGCGTCGACAACGCTCCGATCGGACGCCAAGAAGGCCACCATCTGACCGTTGCCTACCTGCGCGGCATTGCCGTCGTAGGGTCTGCCGACGATGAAGAGCGGCCGGGGTTGGCCCTTCGCCCTCCAACCGGCCCACGGCTGTTCTTGCTCCCGCTCGCAGAACTTCAGCTCGTGGTCCAACAGGTTCATAAGCGTCGAATAAAACTCAAAGGCCCGATCGAACTCGTTCACACCGACACAAACGTGAGAAAGCATCTTGGTCTTCCTGAAGAACGGGTGAACGGGTGGCGGCAACTCGGGCCACGCAGACGACCATCGCGCGAGAACACCCAGATCACGCGCGCCCAATCTGCGGGACATCCGCGGCTAGGTAACGGCCGGGCGTCGCTCCGAAAGTCCGTTTGAACAGCGCAATGAATGCGCTCGCATTATCGTAGCCGAGCTCGAGCGCAACCGCCGTCACAGGCTCGCCGGCGGCCAGCAGCTCCAGCGCCCGCATCAATCGCGCGCGCTGCCTCCAAGCCGTGAACGTCAAACCGGTCTCCGCGACGAAGCGGCGGCTCAACGTCCGCGGCGCCGCATGCGCCCATTCGGCCCACTCATCGAGTGTACGGGGATCGGCAGGCTGATCGGCCAGCACGCTCGCGATGCGCAACAAGCGAGCATCGCTCGGCATCGGCAGACGAAACGCATCGGCGCAACTGCCGGCGATCTCGTCGACGATCACCGCGAATACATTACGCTGGCGCGGCTGAAACGGCTCGAGATCCCACTCGGCTGCGTTGAGTACCGCTTCGCGCAACAACCCTGTCACTTCGATGACGCGCGGCTGTTCAGGCAGCGCCGCACAGGCTTTCGGCGAAATATAGGCGGCCCAGCCCGCGAACGGCCCATGCGAACGCGCCGAATGCACGTGAGACGGCGGAATCCAAACGGCACGCGTGGTCGGCAAAACCCAGGCCCCGCGATCGGTGCGCACCGTCAGCAAACCGGAAAACATCCCGAGCAACTGCCCCGCCTCATGCCGATGCGGGCCCGACTCGCGAGGGCTGCTTTGGCGCCCCGCGACGGCGATCAGCGGCGGATCCGCATCGCCCATCGCGTGAACGCGTGCAATTTTCTGTTGAAGGCGATCGGCTGAGAGCATGGCGCCGTTGAGGTATCGAATGGCATCGATAGTCTATCAGCGCCATGAGGTTGCAGACTATCCTCGATGGCACTGTCATAGTTCGACTCTGCCGGAGCACACGATGAGCACAGCGTCACTGACCGCAACCGATTTGGATCAGCTTTACGACCCGCCTTCGGACATGATCGTGAAGGGCGTGTTGCCGCACCTGCTGCCGTTTCATCTTGCCTATCTGCGGGTGGCGACATTCTTCTGCTTCGCGACGGGCAGCAGCGCCGGGCTCGATGCTTCGCCGCGCGGAGGCCCGCCGGGCTTCGTTCATGCGCTCGACGACAAAACGGTCGCCTTCCCCGATTGGCACGGCAACAACCGGATCGCATCGCTGCGCAATCTCACGGACGACGACCGCGTCGGCATGTTGTTTTTATTTCCCGGGTTGGAAATATTCATGCGGATCAACGGGCACGGGGCGATTTCCACGGACGCCGCATTGCGCGAACGGTTCGTCGAAGGCGGTAAGACGCCGAAGACGGCCATCGTCGTGGCAATCGACGAGGTGTTGTTCCATTGCGGCAAGGCCATCAACCGCGCGAAGCTTTGGAGCGAAGAGGCGCGAATCGATCGAGCGAACGTGCCGTCGCCGGGACAGATGAAGGCCGCGATAAGCGGTCAGGATCCGGCTAGCGCAAAAGCGATAGACGAGGGCTATCTTCGATCTATCCGCAACGATTTGTATTGAGGACGGCGATCCAAGCAAAGCAGGACAGGGCGATGCGAATCGACACGAGACACTCACCCATCCACAATCATCCCGACGATCGTCTCGAGCACGCCCTTCACGACAACCGGCAACCGCCTGTCGCGCATCGTCGTCACTTGCAGCACTCTTTGGCTGAGAACCGGTTCATCGATCGGCCGCCACACCATCGAGATCTCGTTCATCAGCCCTTTGAGGGCCACCGAACTACCGAGCGTGATCGCCCCGGCAAGCGCGGCGAACGCATGCAGCGCCGCCGAATTATTGCTGCTCAGCACGGGCTCGATTCTGACGCCACGCGTCGAACAACAGAGATCGAACAACTGCCGTACCGTCGTACCGCGTTCGAGCAGCGCAACCGGATAGGCCTGCAAATCGGCGAGCGTCAGCGACGTATGCGCGGCGAGCGGATGCTTCGAAGCGAGCAGCGCCCGCACGGGCATCTCGGTCGAGTAGACGACATTCAGCGCCGACGTATTGCCGCTCGAGAAAGCGATGCCAATATCGGCTTCGCCTAGCGCCACCCAATGCTCGACCTGCGCGGGCGTACCCGAGCGCAGCGCGTAGCGCGCATTGGGTGCCACTTCGTGATGACGCGCGAGCACGGCAGGCAAGAACGAACGCGTGAAGCCCTCGGTGCAACCGATCCGCACGAGCTTGCCGCCGCGCGCCTCGTTCGCCGAGATTTCGCCTAGCACCGCATCGGCTTCGAGCAGCGTGCGGCGCGCGTGCTCTGCCAGCAATTCACCCGATTCCGTCAGCACCATGCCGCGCGGCATTCGCTCGAACAGCGGCGCGCCGACATCTTCTTCGAGCTTGCTGATTTGTCTGCTTACCGCCGACACCGCGACATGCAGGTTCTCAGACGCAGCCGCGAGCGACCCCGTGCGGGCGACCTCGACAAAGTAACGCAGAGCAATTCCGTGCAGCATGGATCGATCCCCAGTCGCGTTGCCTTTTCGGCAAGCGTAATCGACAAAATTGAAATTGTTGCGAATTTTTGGCGTTCCTACTCTAGCTCCAACAGTGAACCAGAGAGAATCCGGAGACGCCATGACCGCCAGCCCGCTATCGACAGACGCGCGTCAGCAAGCGATCGATCGCGCATTCGCCATTTACGACTCGGGGCGGTTCCTCGACGATCTGAAGCGGCGAATCGAGTACAAGACCGAGAGCCAAAACCCCGCGCAAGCCGATGCGTTGCACGCTTATCTCGCCGACGAGATCACGTCGACGCTGACGCAACTCGGCTTCACCTGCCGCATTGCGGCGAACCCAATCGCCGAACGCGTGCCGTTTCTGATCGCCGAGCGAATCGAGGATCCGGCGCTGCCCACCGTATTGACTTACGGTCATGGCGACGTCGTGCGCGGCTACGACGAGCAATGGCGAACGGGGCTCGCACCTTGGCAAGTGAGCGTCGACGGCGACCGCTGGTATGGACGCGGCAGCGCCGACAACAAGGGCCAGCACTCGGTCAACTTCGCCGCGCTCGGCGCCGTGATCGAGGCGCGAGGCGGCAAGCTCGGCTACAACGTAAAGGTCATCTTCGAGATGGGGGAGGAAATCGGCTCGCCCGGTCTCGATGAAATCTGCGCGCAAGAAAGCGATGCGCTCTCGTCGGACGTATTCATCGCATCCGATGGCCCGCGCGTGAATGCCGAACGTCCGACCGTATTCCTCGGCTCGCGTGGCGGCGTGAACTTCGACTTGACCGTCGATCTGCGCGAGGGCGCGCATCATTCGGGCAACTGGGGCGGCGTTCTGCGCAATCCCGCCATCGTGCTTGCGCATGCGATTGCGAGCCTCGTCGATCGGAGAGGGACGATCGTCGTCGACGGATTGCGTCCGCCGCCGATTTCCGATGCGGTCCGTCAGGCACTGGCAGACATCGAACTCGGCGGCGACGACAACGCGCCCGCCATCGACCCCGAGTGGGGCGAGCCGGGGCTTACGCCTACCGAGCGCGTCATCGCTTGGAACACGCTTGAAGTGCTGGCCTTCAAAGCCGGCAATCCCGATGCCCCCGTCAACGCGATCCCACCGATCGCGCGTGCGACTTGCCAATTGCGCTTCGTGGTCGGCACGGACAGCGAGCATGCAGCCGAACATCTGACCGCCCACTTTGCGCACCATGGCTTCACCGAGGTCGAGGTATCGGTCACGCGCAGCGCAACGGCGACGCGCCTCGATCCCGAAGATCCGTGGGTCGATTGGGTGCTTTCGTCGATGAAGATGACGACGGGCAAGAAGCCGGCGTTGCTGCCGAACCTGGGCGGCACGGTGCCTAACGATGTCTTCGCCGATACGCTCGGACTGCCCACGCTCTGGGTCCCGCATTCCTATCCCGCGTGCTCTCAGCATGCGCCGAACGAGCATCTGCTCGGCTCCGTCGCGCGCGAAGCGCTTGGCGTGATGGCCGGGATTTGGTGGGACCTCGGCGAGGAGGCTCGCACGATCACCGGCATTCGCACCGCTCGCAGCCATTCGTCGACGGGCCGTTTGTCCGCGGCAACGCAATTTGCCGTGGCCGCGCTCGTTCAGTAGGAACGCTCGGGCGCATCAAGCGCCCTTTTCGTCTTCGTCATCGTTAGCCAACCCATCGAGGTCGCGATGAATCACCGTCTTTCTTCCGGCTCGCCCGCGCGCAAGCCTTTGAGTCTTACGCGTATCGTCATCGCGACCTCGGCCGGCAACGCGCTCGAGTGGTTCGACATCCTGATCTACGGCTTCTTCGCAATCTACATCGGCAAGCATTTCTTTCCGTCGTCGAATCAAACGGCGTCGTTGTTGATGACGTTCGGGACGTTTGGGGCGTCGTATCTCGTGCGGCCGATCGGCGGGGTCATACTCGGCGCTTATGCCGATAAGCGCGGACGGAAAGCGGCTTTGGTGGTGTCGGTCAGCTTGATGATGTTGGGTACCGCGATCGTGGCGGTGATTCCGACGTATCAGAGTATCGGGATCGCCGCGCCGATCGGAGTGTTTGCGGCGCGGTTGATTCAGGGGTTCTCGGCGGGCGGTGAATTCGGTGCGTCGACTGCCATGTTGATCGAACATGCACCGCATCGGCGTGGCTTTCTCGCGAGTTGGCAGTTTGCGAGTCAGGGCTTGTCGACGTTGATGGCGGCGACGTGTGGGTTCGCGCTCGCGAAGTTGCTGTCGCACGATGCGCTGATGGCTTGGGGTTGGCGCGTGCCGTTTTTCTTCGGCTTGCTGATCGGGCCGGTGGGGTTGTATCTGCGACGCTGCCTCGAAGACGCGCCGGAATTCACCCAGGCGGTACATACGAAGACACCGGTGCGCGATGTGTTTCTTGCGCAGAAGCGGATGATGTTGGTTGCGACCGGTGCGCTGGCCGTGTCGACGTCGGTCAACTATCTAATTCAGTACCTGCCTACGTATGCGATGCGCCAGCTGCATTTTCCGGCGTCGACTAGCTTTGGGGCGACCATTTTGGCCGGAGTGATTCTGACTTGCGTGACGCCATTTGCCGGGTATCTGTCGGATCGAATCGGCCGGCTTGCGCAGATGACTACCGTGGGGTTGCTGTTCGTCGTTTCGGTTTATCCGGCGTTCTCGTACACGATCGACCATTTGTCGGCGATAACACTGTTCGGGCTGGTTGCTTGGCTCGCGTTGTTGAAGTCGATCTACTTCGGCGCGCTACCTGCGCTGATGTCGGAGATCTTTCCGCCGGCGACGCGCTCAACTGGGATGTCCGTGGCTTACAACGTCGGGGTTACGGTGTTTGGGGGATTCACGCCGGCGGTTGTGACCTGGCTCATTAGCGTGACGGCGAATCGGAGTGCGCCGAGTTTTTATCTGATGGTGACGGCGATCATTAGTCTCGCCGCGCTGGCTTCGGTTAGCCGGGTGAAGCATGTGGGGATTGAGCGGCGGGTTGCGGTGTAGGGTGGTCGGGTCTGCCTCTCCTGCGAAGCCGAGGTCAGCACGAAAGAAATGGCCCGCACAAGGCGGGCCATCTCACTGCATCAAATTGCCGCTCTGGAGCAGCAGCAGTTTCGTCTTCTCGGTATCGGCGAAATGCACTTTTCCAGCGGACACCCGAAGCCATTTTCGAATCTTCACGCCGTCACGCAAGTGATCCCTTAGATGGTTTCGTGCGGCGCCTTGCTTCTTCACGACGGTACTGACCTGGCCATCCTTGGCGGAATGAGGCTCCACCGCGACGACGTCGCCGCTAGCTTCGTGGCCCAGCAGGTAGTCCGGTAATCCTCCCGTCCAGTAGGTGTCTCTTTCCATTTGGTGCGAACACAATCTGCCGTCGCTACCACCTCTCTTGCTCCACCGTCACTGACCTTCGGACTTCACGTTTTGTCTACACCGAGCTGCAAGACGTTAAGGACCATGTTCTTGGATATCTTCGCAGAGCACAGGTACGCGCAGACGAACTCTCGATAAATCCAAGCTGCCAATCGAAAAGACCCATAAGTTTCTCAATTTATGGGTCCATTTTTCTAAGATATTGAGGTTATCTACACACCCCCTCAAACATCAATATTCCCCGCCCGCAGGGCATTGCTCTCGATAAACGCTCTCCGAGGCTCAACCTCATCCCCCATGAGCGTCGTAAAGATCCCATCGGCCGCAATCGCATCCTCGATCTGCACGCGCAGCAACCGCCGCACGTTCGGATCCATCGTCGTTTCCCAGAGCTGCTCGGGGTTCATCTCGCCGAGGCCTTTGTAGCGCTGCTTCGAAATATTCCGCTCGGCATCGGCGATCAACCACCGCATCGCGCTCTTGAAGTTCGACACGGCCATGCTGCGCTCGCCACGCTTGATCAAGGCACCGGCCCCAATCAACCCCTTGAACGTATTCGCCGTATTCACGAGCTGCTGATAGTCAGCGGTCACCACGAAATCAGCATCGATCACCGACTTCTTAACGTTCCCATGATGCCGGCGCTCGACACAAATCGACCGCAGCTCGCGCACCGCGTCATACATCGCATGCACGGTAACCTCGGGCTTCAGCGGATCGCTTTGCAAGGCCACTTCCAGCGCCTTAGCCGAAGCCTCCGCCGCGGCCTCGCTCGTCAAATCGATGACGACACCATCCATCACCGCCTCTAACGCCTGCGAGTCATAAAGCCGGCTCAACCGCTCGACCACCGCCTGCGCCAACAAATACGACCGGGCCAGCTCACCAAGCGCATCCCCCGCGATCGGCGCAGCCCCTTCCGACGACACCAACTCGGACCCTTGCAGCGCCAACCGCAGCATATGCGCATTCAACTCCGCGGCGTCCTTCAAATACCGTTCGTCCTTGCCGGCCTTCACCTTATAAAGCGGCGGCTGCGCGATATAGATATATCCGCGCTCGATCATCTCCGGCATCTGACGATAGAAGAACGTCAGCAGCAGCGTACGAATGTGCGCGCCGTCGACGTCCGCGTCGGTCATGATGATGATCCGGTGATAGCGGAGCTTGTCGAGGTTGTAGTCTTCCTTGCCGATCCCGCAGCCAAGCGCCGTGATCAGCGTAACGATCTGCTCCGACGACAGCAGCTTGTCATAGCGCGCCTTCTCGACGTTCAGCACCTTGCCGCGCAGCGGCAGAATTGCCTGAAACTTCCGATCGCGCCCTTGCTTCGCCGAGCCGCCCGCCGAATCGCCCTCGACGATATAGATCTCCGACTTCGCCGGATCCTTCTCCTGGCAATCGGCGAGCTTGCCGGGCAACCCGACGCCATCGAGCACGCCCTTGCGCCGCGTCATCTCGCGCGCCTTACGCGCCGCATCGCGCGCACGCGCCGCGTCGACGATCTTGCCGCAGATGATCTTCGCGTCGTTCGGCGTCTCGAGCAGGAATTCCTCGAGCGCCTTGGCCACGACATCTTCCACCGGAGCCCGCACTTCCGACGAAACGAGCTTGTCCTTCGTCTGCGAGCTGAACTTCGGCTCAGGCACCTTCACGGACAGCACGCACGACAAGCCTTCGCGCATGTCGTCGCCCGACGTCTCGACCTTCGCCTTCTTGGCGATCTCGTGATCGGCAATGTACTTGTTGATCACGCGCGTCATAGCCGCGCGCAATCCAGTCAGGTGCGTGCCGCCATCGCGCTGCGGAATGTTGTTCGTGAAGCAGAGCACGCTTTCGTTGTAGCTGTCGTTCCACTGCATTGCGACTTCCACGCCGACGTTGTCCTTCTCGCCGCTGATATGGAAGATCGTCGGATGCAACACTTGCTTCGTCTTGTTGATGAATTCGACGAAGCCCTTCACGCCGCCGCCGAGCGCGAAATCGTCTTCCTTGCCCGAACGCTGATCGGTCAAGCGAATGCGCACGCCATTGTTCAGGAACGACAGCTCGCGGATACGCTTAGCCAAAATATCGTAGTGATACTCGACCGAACCGAAGATCGTCTCGTCGGCCATGAAGTGCACTTCGGTACCGCGATTTTCGGTCTCGCCGACGAACTGCATCGGCGACACTTGCTCGCCGTCCATTTCCTCGATCACGCGGTTTTGCGGCACCCCACGGTGAAACTCCATGAAGTGCTTCTTGCCGTCGCGGCGCACGGTCAAGCGCAGCCAGCTCGACAGCGCATTCACGCACGACACGCCCACGCCGTGCAGGCCGCCCGACACCTTGTAGCTGTTCTGGTCGAACTTGCCGCCCGCGTGCAGCTCGGTCATCACGATTTCGGCGGCGCTGCGCTTCGGATCGTGCTTGTCGTCGCGCTTGATACCCGTCGGAATGCCGCGGCCGTTGTCGGTCACGGAAATCGAGTTGTCCGCGTGGATGATCACGTGGATGTCGTTGCAATATCCGGCCAGGGCTTCGTCGATCGAATTGTCGAGCACCTCGAAAACGAGGTGATGCAAACCGGTGCCGTCCGACGTGTCGCCGATGTACATCCCGGGGCGCTTGCGCACCGCCTCCAGACCCTCGAGGATCTGGATCGACGAGGCGCCGTAGCTGTTGTCGGGTTGCGTATTGTGCTGTTCACTCATGGATATGTTCCGGTTCTGCATTCACTGCGGTTGTGCCGCGCGATACGTCGAACGCCTCAGAAAAACCAGGCAGCGGCTCTGGTTTTCTTGCACCCCGCGATCGGGGCCGGCGTTGGGCCATGCATTTCACACGCCCTATAAGAAACGCCAAAGGGGCGCTGCGCCCCTTGGTCTCGTCTCGTTATCGGTGAGCGCGAATCATCAGATGCGCATCGGCATGACGACGTATTTGAACTCGTCGTTCTCGGGAATCGTGATCAACGCGCTCGAGCTGGCGTCGCCGACGCTCACCTGCAGCATGTCCACCTTCAGATTCGCGAGCGCGTCGAGCAGATACGTGACGTTGAAGCCCATGTCGATCGTGTCGCCTTGGTAGGCAATCTCGAGTTCTTCCTGCGCCTCTTCCTGATCGGCGTTCGTCGACATGATCTTCAGTTGACCCGGCTCGATCACGCAGCGCACGCCCTTGAACTTGTCCGACGTCAGAATCGCCGCCCGCTGCAGCGAACGCTGCAACTCGTCGCGGCCGATCACGAACGTGTTCTTGTGGCCCTTCGGAATCACGCGCTGGAAGTCGGGGAACTTGCCTTCGACAAGCTTCGAGACGAGTTCGACCTGGCCGAACGTGAACTTCACCTGCGTCGATGCGATGTCGATCTTCAAGACATCGTCGATGTCCTCGAGCAGACGCTGCAGCTCGAGAATCGTCTTGCGCGGGATGATCACTTCCTGACGCGGGAAATCGCCCTCGATCTTCATCGACGAGAACGCGAGACGGTGGCCGTCCGTGGCCACGGCCATCAGCTGTCCGCCGTCCACGACGAGCAGCATCCCGTTCAGGTAATAGCGGATGTCCTGCTGCGCCATCGCGAAATAAACCATGCCGAGCAGCTGGCGGAACGTCTTTTGCGGGACGCTCAGGCTCGCGCCGTAATCTTTGGCCTGGGCGACGGTCGGGAATTCGTCGGCCGCGAGCGTCTGCAACGCGAAGCGGCTCTTGCCCGACTGCACGGTCAAGCGCTTGTCGGCCAGCGTCAGGCTGACTTGACCGTCCGGCATCGCACGCAAGATATCGAGCAGCTTGCGCGCCGCCACGGTGGTGGCGACCGATTCGCCGCCCACGCCGAAATCGGCGCGCGTCGTGATTTGCAACTCGAGGTCAGTCGACAGAAACGACACATCCGGGCCGTTCTTGGTGATCAGCAAGTTTGCGAGGATCGGCAACGTGTGGCGGCGTTCGACGATGCCGCTCACGGTTTGCAGCGGCCTTAGGAGGTTATCTCGTTCGGTCTTGACCAGTTGCATAGGGTTCCTTCGTTGATATGACGGCAAACTCCGCCTCACCCGGCAGTTCGTTCGACGAAAGCGCCGTTACCCCGCATTTCCTGCGCGCCTTCGCCACTCTGCCCGCGCGTTGTTCCCGCGCTTTCATCCCCGCCTCGCTCGCGCCGCGAAGCACGGGGGGCTAAACCTATATTGTGCCTGAAAAACCACCCGATCCCGCCAAAACCGGGGGCGCATGGAGGATGCGCTCGGCACGGCCTTGCAAGCCGCCGGCTCAGCCCTTCAACGTCTGCTCGAGCACGTGCAGTTCGTGGTTCAGCTGCGCGTCCTTGCTGCGCTCGTCGGCAATCTTGCGCACAGCGTGCAATACCGTGGTGTGATCGCGCCCGCCGAACAGTTCGCCGATCTCGGGCAGGCTCTTTTGCGTGAGCTCCTTGGCGAGATACATGGCGATTTGCCGCGGCCGCGCGATGTTCGCCGGACGCTTCTTCGAATACATATCGGCGACTTTGATGTTGTAGAAGTCGGCCACGGTCTTCTGGATGTTCTCGACCGAGATCTGGCGGTTCTGCACCGTCAGCAGATCCTTGAGCGCTTCCTTCGTCAGCTCGATCGTGATCTCGCGCCCGTGGAACTTCGAGTACGCGAGGATCTTGCGCAGCGCGCCTTCGAGTTCGCGCACGTTCGAGCGCAGATGCTTGGCGACGAAGAACGCGACGTCCTCCGACAAGCTCACGCCTTCCGATTGGGCCTTGCGCATCAAGATCGCCACGCGCATTTCGAGCTCGGGCGGCTCGATCGCCACCGTCAAACCCGAATCGAAGCGCGAGATCAGGCGGTCGTCGATGCCCGAAATCTCTTTCGGATACGTATCGCTCGTGATGATGACCTGCGCCTTGTTCGCGACGAGCGCCTCGAAGGCATAGAAGAACTCTTCCTGCGTCCGCGATTTGCCGGAGAAGAATTGAATATCGTCGATGAGCAGCAGGTCGAGCGAGTGGTAGTAGCGCTTGAAGTCGTCGAATGCCTTGCGCTGATACGCCTTCACGACGTCCGAGACGTATTGCTCCGCGTGGATGTAGCGGATGCGCGCGCCGGCCTTGTCCTGCAGGAGCTGGTTGCCGATCGCGTGAATCAGGTGCGTCTTGCCGAGGCCCACGCCGCCGTACAGGAACAGCGGGTTGTACGAGATGCCGGGGTTGTCGGCCACTTGGATGGCCGCCGCGCGGGCCAGCTGATTGGCTTTACCCGTGACGAAATTGTCGAACGTGAGCACCGGATTGAGCTTCGAGCGCTCGTACATCGATTCCGATTCGGCGCTGCCCAGCGCGGCGCCCGAACCCGGACGCCAGGTGCGGCGCGCGGCCGCGGCTTCGTGCGCGTCGACGCTCGGCAGATCGAGATCGGCCGCGTCGTCGAGTGCGCCGCTCACCGCCGGTCCTTGTCCCTGCCCCAGCCCGCCGCTGAAGCCGCCCACGGCTTTGGGCCCGGGCACGGCCATGCCGGCGCCCGCGCCTTCGTGCGGCAGCCCGGCCGCATTCATGGCGGCGGCCGCCGACACCGGCACGCGCGGCAGCGGCACCGAAGACGGCGCGCCGACGTTCGGGCGCAGGCCTGCCTTCGGATCGAGGACGAATTGCACTTCGATGGGCGCCTGCCAAAAATCGCGGGCGAGATCGGAAATGCGGCCCGAAAACTGGCTCTTGACCCAGTCGAGCTTGAAGCGGTTCGGCGCGGCGATGGACAGCGTATTCGCGGCAGCGTCGAAGGCGACCGGGGCCAACGGTTTGATCCACGTCACGTACTGCTGAGGCGTCAGCTCACGCTCCAACAGTGCGGAACAGTGTTGCCAGAATTCGTTCATCAAGGCGATATCTTTTTTGAGGCACTCACGCTCGCCGCCTCCGCCCCCGGACGTGGTGCGGGGGACGGACCCGATGCGGCAAAGCGAGCGAGCCCCGCGGCCCGTCGCCACAAGGGTTTGCGGCGAACCGGCGCGTGCGGAGCGGCGTGCTGGATTCTTGAAGTAAGGCGAGATTCTACCGCCAAACGCCCGGGCCCAGGAAGTTATCCACAGGGCCGGATCGTGCATCGGATACGTTTGGTTTTGCCATCCGGCCGAACGGGCGGATCGCTTTGATACACGTAAAGTATTGACGGCCAAGAGAAAAGCGGTTTAAATAGCGGGTTCCCGCGAAAGCGAACACCCTTTTTTCGACCCCGGCCCATTGCTTGCCTAGCGTTCATCGCGTTCAACCGCGCCCGCCTAGTGCCGATGAGTACGCGGTCCATTCTCAAGTGAGATCGACATGAAACGTACTTACCAACCGTCCGTTACCCGCCGCAAGCGCACCCACGGCTTTCGCGTCCGCATGAAGACGGCCGGCGGCCGTAAGGTGATCAACGCTCGCCGCGCCAAGGGCCGCAAGCGTCTGGCCATCTAAGGTCGAAGGCGGCGCACGCCGTGGCCGTCGTCCGCGTCATGCGGGGGCGGGCGGCACCGGCTGCACTTCTTTATAGGGCCCGGTCCGTTGCGAGCGCCAGCAGCCTTCCCCAAAGCCGCGAGGCTACTCAAAACGGATGAATTTTCATCCGTTTTTCGTTTGCGCCCGTGGCGCCGCTCGACGCACTTTGTCGTCTATGCGCGGCCAACCGGCCAAGCGGCTCGTCTCGGGCTCGTCGTCGGCAAGAAGTTCGCGGCGCGAGCCGCGACGCGCAATCTCGTGAAACGGATCGCGCGCGAAAGCTTTCGCCTGCGCCGCACCGAGTTCGATGGCTGGGACGTGTTGCTGCGCTTGTCCACGCGCTTCGACAAAGCCGCGTTGCCGAGCGCCGTTTCGCCGCCCTTGAGAACGCTGTGCCGAACCGAGATCGAGATGCTGCTCGGCAAGGTGGCGCGCGAGATTGCGCGGCGCCAGGCCACGCCGCCGTCCGATTCGGCGCAGGATTGATTTGATTTGACGTGCGCGCGCATGCGCCGATGCCCCGCCCGCATCCGGTTCAAGCGCGCCGCCGCTCGACGGGAGCCTCGCGCCCCGATGCTATGCAAACGGTACTGATCGCGCTGCTGCGTCTGTATAAGGTTGCCGTAAGCCCTCTGCTCGGCAGCCGATGCCGTTTTTATCCTTCTTGTTCGGATTACGCGCGCGAGGCAATCCAGTATCATGGCGCCGCGCGCGGGAGTTACCTCGCGGTGAAGCGCTTATGTCGCTGCCATCCGTTTTCCGAGGGCGGGATCGATCTCGTTCCGCCCGCACCCCCGAAAAAGCGCTGAAACGCCGCTCCATCGACTCTGAGACCACGCATGGATATCAAACGCACCATCCTATGGGCGATCTTCTTCGTGTCAGCGATCATGCTGTTCGACAACTGGCAACGCGATCACGGACGCCCGTCGATGTTCTTCCCGAACGCGACGCACACGCAGACGAGCACCGGCACGCCGGCATCGGGCACGCCCGGCTCGGAAGCCGCAGCCTTGGCCTCGGCCTCGGCTCCGTCCAACGCCATCGCGCCTGTCGCCGGCACCGCACCGAGCCAGCCGCAGGCGGCCGCGCAGCTGGTTCATTTCAGCACCGATGTCTATAACGGCGACATCGATACGCGCGGCGGCACGCTCGAGAAGCTCGTTCTGACTGGGAACGCCGATCCGAAGGGCGCGCCGCTGAACGAAACGCTGTTCGATCACACCGCGAAGCACACCTATCTGGCGCGCACGGGCCTGATCGGCGGCGACTTCCCGAACCACACCGACGTCTTCACGCCGGTTCCGGGCCCGCTCACGCTGAGCCCCGACCAGAAGACGCTGACGGTGTCGCTCGAATCGCCGGTCAAGGGCGGCTTGAAGGTCGTCAAGACCTACACGTTCACGCGCGGCAGCTATGTGATCGGCGTCGACACGAAGATCGAGAACGTCGGCACGGCGCCGGTCAAGCCGAGCCTGTACATGGAAATCGTGCGCGACAGCCAGCCGGTCGATACGCCGCGCTTCTCGCATACCTTCCTTGGCCCGGCGCTCTACACGAACGAGCACCACTTCCAAAAGATCACGTTCAGCGACATCGACAAGAACAAGGTCGACGTCGCGACCTCGGCCGACAACGGCTGGATCGGGATGGTTCAGCACTACTTCGCGACGGCCTGGATTCCGCAGCAAGGCGCGCCGCGTAACATCTACGTCGAGAAGATCGATCCGACGCTATACCGCATCGGCGTGCAGCAGCCGCTGTCGACGATCGAGCCGGGCAAGTCGACCGATGTCTCGGCGCGCTTGTTCGCCGGCCCCGAGGAAGAGCGCGTGCTCGAAGGCATCGCGCCGGGGCTCGAACTCGTGAAGGATTATGGCTATGTGACGATCATCGCCAAGCCGTTGTTCTGGCTGCTCGAAAAGATCCATGCGGTGGTGGGCAACTGGGGCTGGGCGATCGTGCTGCTCACGGTGCTGATCAAGGCCGTGTTCTTCCCGCTGTCGGCGGCCAGCTACAAGTCGATGGCGCGCATGAAGGCGATCACGCCGCGTATGCAGGCGCTGCGCGAGCGGTTCAAGGGCGATCCGCAGAAGATGAACGCGGCGCTCATGGAGCTGTACAAGACCGAGAAGGTGAATCCGTTCGGCGGCTGCCTGCCGATCGTCATTCAGATTCCGGTGTTCATCTCGCTGTACTGGGTGCTGCTCTCGTCGGTGGAAATGCGCGGTGCGCCGTGGATTCTCTGGATTCACGACCTTTCGCAGCAGGATCCCTTCTACATCCTGCCCGTGCTGATGGCCGTGTCGATGTTCCTGCAGACGCGCCTGAACCCGACGCCGCCGGATCCGGTCCAGGCCAAGATGATGATGTTCATGCCGATCGCGTTCTCGTTCATGTTCTTCTTCTTCCCGGCCGGCCTCGTGCTGTACTACGTCGTGAACAACGTGCTGTCGATCACGCAGCAGTACTACATCACGCGCGTGATGGGTGCGGACAAGAAGAAGGCGGCTTGATCGTCTTCGATCGCCGGCGCGCAGTACAGGCTGCGCGGCCGGCGCGAATCGCGGTTCGATCGAGATTCGACGTTCGGGATTCGACGTTCGGGATTCGTAAAGAAAATCGCCCGGTGCAGTTCATGCACGCCGGGCGATTTTTTTTGTTTGGCGGTTTGGCCGTTCCTCGAAGAACCCTGCAGCGCTATCGCTCGCTGCGGTCCCCGTAGAACTGCTCGATCAATTCCTGCACGAGATAGCGATGGTGCGCCGACAGTGATTCGATTTTCGACGCCAACTCGATCGTCTCGGGCGTAAGCGGATACTTTTCGTCGCGCGGAAGCGGCTTGGGGGTAACGCGTGCTTGCGCGTTCGGCGGCGGGCCGTAATGGAGCCAGTGCGGATCGACGCGCAGCCAGTGCGACAACGTCTCGAGCTTGTCGGAGGTCGGGATCGTCCGGCCCGTCAGCCACTTGTGGGCCGTTTGCGGGGAAATCGGCTGATCGCCGTGATGCCGCAAGTTGAAATGCAGCGCGAGCTGCGTCCCGCCCAGCACCTTTTCAGGGCTACGCTGCAACGCGAACTTGAGGCGCTCGGAGAACGCGGCTTTTTCTTCGGCGGTCGGCATCGGCAAATTGTGCAATCCGGTCCATGTCGAGGAGACAACCGGCTGGGTCAGCTTTAGCTTGATCGGGTGCGAATTGCGCTGATTTCGGGCGGGCAGGGGGCCGTGCGCACATAGTGGCGTTTCGGCAGAAACTCACATGCCAGCTAGCTTTGCGGGGAGATCAGTGGACGCACAAGCTTCATTTCGTCCTAATTTTACGCTATCTCGATTGAGATAAAGCTTAACTATGGTATCGGCGCGGCCGAGCCTGATCGGAGATCGAAGGGCCTCGGACATCGCCACGCTACAATGCCGGGCATACGCGCCGCCTCGCCCCCTTGCACCTCTCGCTCCCGTTCGACCATGCTGCCTCTCGATTCCGATCCAATCGTCGCCATCGCCACTGCCCCCGGACGCGGCGGCATTGGTGTCGTGCGCATTTCGTGCGGGCGGGTTGGGGAAACCGCTGCGCTGGCCTTGATGGGCGCGCTTTGCGGCCAAGCGCTGACGCCGCGCCACGCGAGCTACGTGCCGTTCGTCGACGCGGGAGGGAACGTGCTCGACCGCGGAATCGCGCTTTACTTCCCGGCGCCGCATTCGTACACGGGCGAATACGTAGTCGAACTGCAGGGCCATGGCGGCCCGGTCGTGCTGCAACTCGTCCTGCAGCGGTGCCTCGAGGCGGGACAGGCATTCGGTCTTCGGCTAGCCGAGCCGGGCGAGTTCACGCGGCGCGCATTTTTGAACGACAAGCTCGACCTCGCGCAAGCGGAGGCCGTCGCCGACCTCATCGAAGCGAGCACGGAAGCCGCGGCGCGTTCGGCGGGGCGTTCGCTCGACGGGGCGTTCTCGCGCGATATTCACGCGCTCGTCGACGAAGTGATTACGTTGCGGATGCTCGTCGAGGCCACGCTCGATTTTCCGGAGGAAGAAATCGACTTCCTCGAAGCGGCGGATGCCCGTGGCAAGCTCGCGCACATTCGGACCCGGCTCGATCACATCCTCGGCGAAGCACGCCAAGGTGCGTTGCTGCGGGAAGGGTTGTCGGTGGTGCTGGCAGGGCAACCGAACGTGGGTAAGTCTTCACTGCTTAACGCGTTGGCCGGGGCCGAACTGGCGATCGTGACGCCGATCGCGGGGACGACGCGCGACAAGGTCACGCAGACGATTCAGATCGAAGGCATTCCGCTGCATGTGATCGATACAGCCGGATTGCGCGAGACGGAAGACGAAGTCGAGCGAATCGGCATTGCGCGGACGTGGAGCGAGATCGAGCGCGCCGATGTCGTCTTGCACTTGCTCGATGCCCGCTCGGGGGTGACCGACGAGGATGTCGTGATCGACGAGCGGTTTCCGAGCGGCATACCGGTCGTGCGAGTGCTGAACAAGACCGATTTGACGGAAGTCGGTGCGTCGGTAAATCGACAGGCGGTGGGCGGCGGAGAGACAGAAGTTTGCGAAATCCGGTTGTCGGCCAAGAAAAGCCTGGGCATCGATCTGTTGCGCGCGGAATTGCTGCGCATTGCGGGTTGGCAAGCGGGGACGGAAAGCGTCTATCTCGCGCGCGAGCGGCATTTGATCGCGCTGCGCGCGGCCCAGGATCATGTGTCGCTCGCGACGGACCACGCGCAAGAGCGTGCGCAGTCGCTCGATTTGTTTGCGGAAGAATTGCGGCTGGCCCAGGAAGCGTTGAACTCGATTACCGGGGAGTTCACTTCGGATGATTTGCTGGGCGTGATTTTTAGCCGGTTTTGTATCGGCAAGTAATTCCGGGGTTTCGGCAGAACCTCGGCCGAACAAGCAAGCAGTCGAAATCCAGCCGCAGGCAAAAGAGCCGCGTAATGCGCGGGCGCGAGCACGCGGTCACGTTCGGCCTCCCCCACCGGCCACATCCGATGCGAGACTCCTGTATTGAGGGGCCGCACCAGCCACTGCCCCCCTTGAAAAACCCCCACCCCACCCCGCATCTGAGTTCCTCCTCCATTTCGGAGAACGACGATCATGGGAAGCCGCCCTGCCTTTATCGATGACCTCGCGCGTGCGCCGTCGCCGCACGGCGGTCCATCCGCGAACGATGTCGTGCTCGATCGAGACGACACCCTGCTCGATGCCTACTCGCGCACCGTCATCAACGCGCTCGAACGCGTTCAGCAAGCAGTCGTTTTCGTCTCGGTCGAGCGCACGGTCCCGGGCGAGCAGCACCCGCGCGGCGGCACCGGCTCCGGGTTTCTCTTCACGCCCGACGGCTATCTGCTGACCAACAGCCACGTCGTCCATGGCGCCACGGCGATTCGCGTCACGCTCGCCGACGGATCGACTCACGACGCCAGTCTAGTCGGCGAAGATCCGAGCACCGATCTCGCCGTGCTCCGCATCGGCTCGGCCGAGCCGCTGCCGCACGCCGAGCTCGGCGAATCGTCGAAGCTGCGCGTCGGTCAGATCGCCATCGCCGTCGGCAATCCGCTCGGTCTCGCGCAAACGGTGACGACCGGCGTCGTCTCGGCACTCGGCCGCTCGCTGCGCTCGGCCTCGGGCCGCATGATCTACGACGTCATCCAAACCGACGCGGCCCTCAACCCCGGCAACTCCGGCGGCCCGCTCGTCAATTCCGCCGGACAGGTCATCGGCGTCAACACGGCCATCATTCCCGGCGCGCAGGCGATCTGCTTCGCCACCGCGATCGATACGGCCAAGTGGGTCATCATGCAATTGTTCGCGCACGGCCGCGTGCGCCGCGCCTATATCGGCGTGGCCGGCACCACCGTGCCGATCGCACGCAAGGTGCAGCGCTACTTCGCGCTCGGCACGACAAGCGGCGTGCGCGTGATGGAGGTTGCCAAAGGCAGCCCGGCCGCGCTCGGCGGGCTGCGCGTCGACGATACGGTCATCGCGATCGACGGCCTGGCCGTGGATGGCATCGATGCGCTGCAGCGCGTGCTCGATGCATCGAGGATCGATCGTACCGTCGAGATCGTCGTACTGCGCCTGACGCAAAAGCTCACGCTAAGCGTCACGCCGGCCGAGCCGGCCCCGAAGTGAGCCCCGGCAGGGCTAGATGTGCGACAGCACGTTGACGAGTTTGCCGAATGGATCGCGCACGTAAAAGCGGCGCACGCCCCACGGCTCATCGGCGACGCCGTAGTCAATCGCGAAGCCACCCGCCCGCGCACGAGCGAATGCTTCGTCGACATCGTCGACTTCGATCGACAAATCCGGCACCGGCGCGCCCGAACCACCTTCGGCAGCGATGCTCAGTTGGACTTGCATGCGTTCGCCGTTCCCCAGGGTCACGATCCAGCCGTGATCCATCAGCATTTCGAGGCCCAATACGTCTCGATAAAACGATGCAGCCCTATCGATTTCATCTTGGGACACTGCGATGTTTGCGACGATGCGATTCGTTTTCATCGTTCTCGTTGCTCCGCCTGTTTGCGTATTCGGTTATCGACGCAGCAGCCGCAGCCCGTTCGCGACCACGATCAGGCTCGCCCCCGCATCGGCGAACACGGCCATCCACATCGTCCCGAGCCCCATGAGTGTCAATGCCAGAAAAATCACTTTGATCGCGAGCGCGAACACGATGTTCTGCACGAGCACCGCATAGGTCGAGCGCGACAAGCGCACGAACGCCGGGATCTTGCGCAAGTCGTCGTCCATCAGCGCGACATCGGCCGTCTCGATCGCTGCGTCGCTGCCCATCGCGCCCATCGCAAAGCCGATCCGCGCTCGCGCGAGCGCAGGTGCATCGTTGATGCCGTCGCCGACCATGCCCACCGCGCCGCCGTCGGCCGAAAGCGACTCGATCGCACGCAGTTTGTCGTCGGGCAGCTGGTCGCCGCGCACATCGTCGATTCCGACTTCGGCCGCGATCGCACGCGCCGTGTGCGCGTTGTCGCCCGTCAGCATCGCCGTGCGAATGCCGAGCGCATGCAATTGGGCCAGCGCGGCGCGGCTCGTCTGCTTGACCGTGTCGGCCACGGCAAACAATGCGAGCACGCGTGCCTCGTCCATCAACAAGACGACCGATCGGCCCAGCCGCTCGAGTTCGTCGGCGCGCGCTTCGACAGTAGTAAGCAGAAGCCCTCGTTCGCGCGCGAGACGCGCGTTGCCGAGCCAATAACGCGTGCTTTCGATCGAGCCCGCCACGCCGCGTCCAGGCAGCGCTTCGAAACTGTCGACGGACACCGTCGCGCGGCCCCCTTCAAGTTCGCTCGCCTGCGCGGCCGCCTTCGCGATCGCGCGCGATACCGGGTGATCGGAGCGCCCCGCGAGCGCCGCCGCGATCCGTCGACAATCGATGGCCGACACGTCGGGTTGCGGCTCGAAATCGGTTTGCGCGGGCGCGCCCGTCGTGATCGTACCCGTCTTGTCGAGCGCCAGCCATGCGAGCTTGCGTCCCTCTTCGAGGTAGACGCCGCCCTTGACGAGAATGCCGCGCCGGGCCGCAGCCGCGAGTCCGCTCACGATCGCAACCGGTGTCGAAATGACGAGCGCGCAGGGACACGCGATGACGAGCATGACGAGCGCGCGGTAGATCCATTCCCGCCACATCCCGCCGGCGACGAGCGGCGGCACGACCGCGACGAGCAGCGCGCAAGCGAAGACGATCGGCGTGTAGACGCGCGCGAAGCGGTCGACGAAACGCTGCGTCGGCGCACGGTTGCCCTGCGCCTGCTCGACGGCGTGGATGATCCGCGCGAGCGTCGTGCCGTCGGCGGAGGCGGTGACGCGATATTCGAACGAGCCGGCCTCGTTGATCGTGCCCGCGAACACGGCGTCGCCCGGCCCCTTGTCGACGGGTAGGCTCTCGCCCGTGATCGGCGCCTGGTTCACGCTCGATTCGCCGAGAACGATCTCGCCGTCGAGCGCGACCCGCTCGCCGGGCGCCACGCGCACGCGCGCCCCGATCGGTACGGTCTTCGCTTCGACGCTGAGCCAGGCGCCGTCGCTCTGCTGGACAGTCGCTTTCTCGGGCGCCAGTTGCATGAGCGCGTGAATGGCGTTGCGCGCGCGATCGAGCGACATCGCCTCGATCCGCTCCGCAAGCGCGAACAGCACCATGACCATCGCCGCTTCGGGCCACTGGCGCAGCGCCATCGCGCCCGTCACGGCAATGCTCATCAACGCGTTGATGTTGAGATTGCCGTTTCGGACGGCGATCCATCCCTTGCGATAGGTCCCGATCCCGCTCAGCGCGAGCGCGAAACCGGCGAAACCGCCCGCGAGCCACGGCGAGACGCCGAACCAAGTCGCCGCTTCGGAGACGATCGCCGCAAGCGCGGCCAATGCGAGCGGCCACCACGGGCGCGCGGGTTCCGCGATCGACTGCGCGCGCGAGGCGGGATCGGGCAACTCCGGCACGAAACCGAGAGAACGGATGGCATCGAGAACGGCCGGCTCGGCACCCGGTGCATGCACGACCGTGAGCGTGCGCTGCATCAGGTTGAAGGCGAGGCCGGTGACCGCCGCCATGCCGTCGAGCTTGCCGCGGATCAGCGCCTCCTCGGTCGGACAATCCATCTGCATGATGCGGATCGTCGTCTCGATGCCGTCGGCGCGCTTCGACGCAGCGGGCAACGGGGTCAGCACCGCCGCTTCGTGGGAGCAGCATCCGTCATGATCGGCATGGCCATGGCCGGCGTGCTCGTGCTCGTGCCGCGCCTGCTGCTCGTGCGCGTGGCTATGGACGTGCTCATGAGCATGCCCGCATTCATGTGAATGACGATGATGCTGGGATGCTCCATTGTCGTCGTGGCGATGCGCGTGCCCACCGTCGGCCGTCACGACATTTTGCTGCCGCTCGGCGTAATGTATGGAATCTGCGCGATGCGATCGCGTCATGGATATGTCCTCGGGAAACCGTTGGATTACAGTAAACACCTTATAGCCACTCCAAGGTCAACCCACGACCGTTGCGAGGTTCCCATGAAAATCGGCGAATTGGCGAAAGCCGCCCATTGCACGACTGAAACCATCCGCTTCTACGAGAAAGAGGGTCTGATATCAGGCGCTCAGCGAACCGAAGCGAACTATCGCAGCTACGGGCCCGAGCACATCGAGCGGCTGCGCTTCATCCGCAACTGTCGCGCGCTGGACATGACGCACGACGAGATCCGCATGTTGTTGCGCTTTACGGACCGCCACTCGGACCGCTGCGAATCGATCGACGCCCTGCTCGACGAGCACATCGTCCATGTCGATACACGGCTGGCCGAACTGGAACATCTCAAAGCGCAGTTGATCGAACTGCGCGAGCAATGCAAGGGGGAAGGAACCGTGGACGACTGCGGCATCGTCCACGGCCTCTCCACAATGGAAACGCTGCCGGCGCCGGCCAAGCGGACGCACGTCGGCTGAGCGCCGAACGGCGAATGACGTGCAATCCGGCGGAGGTGACGGGTCGCTTCATCAGCGTCCGGATCGCGCGTGCTGCACGCGCCCGTTGCACGCGCTCATAAACGAAAAAAGCCCCGCGGGACGTATGGGCCCGCGGGGCTTTCAGCGCGCCCCCCAGGAGGCGGCGCGCTCAGCGATTCGCGATAGGATTACTTCGCGCCGACGCTTTGCAGCGGCTTCCACTGGCCGTTTTCAGCCTTGTAGATCGTGATGCCGCCGTTCTTCAGATCGCCGTGGTCGTCGTATGCGAGGTGCGTCGTCGTCACGCCGGCCATGTTGGTCTTCGCGAGCACCGGCAGGTACTTCGCCGGATCCGTCGAGTTGGCCTTCTTCATCGCCGTCAGCAGCGCGATCGTGCCGTCATAGGCATACGGCGAGTACGTTTCGACGTCCGTGCCGAACATCTTCTTGTACTTCGCAACGTATTGGGCGCCGCCAGGCATGTCGGAAAGCGGCAGGCCTGCCAGCGAGGCGTAGGTGCCGTCGGCGGCCGGGCCGGCGATCTTCAGGAAGTCGGGCGTGTGCAGCATTTCGCCGCCCATCAACGGTGCCGTGATCGCCAGCGACTTCATTTGCTTGGCCATCGGCGCGGCTTGCGCGTCGGCGCCGCCGAAGTAGATCAGGTCGGGCTTGGCGGCCTTCAGCTTCGTCAAGATGCCCTTGAAGTCGACAGCCTTGTCGTTCGTGAACTCACGGTCGACGATCGTCGCGCCCGAAGCCTTGGCCGCCTTCGCGAATTGATCGGCCAGACCTTGGCCATAAGCCGTACGGTCGTCGACGATCGCGATCTTCATCATGTGCAGGTTCTTCACCGCGAACGTGCCCGCCACCGAACCTTGCTGCGTGTCCGAGGTCATCATGCGGAACGTCGTCTTGAAGCCTTGCTGCGTGTACTCAGGCGCCGTCGCCATCGCAACTTCGGGGATGCCCGCGTTCGCGTAGATGCGCGAAGCCGGGATCGTCGTGCCCGAGTTGAAGTGGCCGATCATGCCCTTGATGCCGTCGTCGACGAGCTTTTGCGCAACCGTCGTACCCGTGCGCGGGTCAGCTTGGTCGTCGGCCGAATCGAGCACGAACTCGACTTGCTTGCCGCCGATCACGGGCTTCGTCGCGTTCATGTCGGCGATCGCGAGCTTCACGCCGTTTTGAAAGTCAGTGCCGTAGTGCGCTTGCGGGCCCGTCATCGGGCCGGCAAAGCCGATCTTCACTTGATCGGCCTGTTGTGCGTGTGCGGTCCCCACCAGCGACATTGCGGCAACGAGCGTCGCGCCTGCCAGCGTTTTCATTTTGTGCTGCATAGCTTTCTCTTCTCCTAGATACCAAGGTAGTTGGAAGCGGCTTCGGGGTCTCCGCGCCGCTCCCGGTTTTGATTCCATCGACAAGGATTGCTCAGCCGATCGTCATCAAATTCGCATTGCCGCCGGCGGCTGCCGTGTTCACGCTCACCGAGCGTTCGGTCAGCAGCCGCTCGAGCGCGTAATCTTCATCGCCGTTCTCCAGCGCGTGTGTCGAGACGCCTTGCACCGACACGATCGGCCCCGGGCGCTTGGCCACTTCCCTCACGAGCGTGAGCAGCTCGTCGCTGTCGCCCTCGAACAGCACGGCGTCGAACGGGGCATCGGCCCCCTTGCGCGCCTCGGCGAACGGCTTGAGCTGAGCCGGCAGCGCGGCGACAAGCGACTCGCCGGCCGCGCCCGAAAAGGCCGCGCGGTTGCCCGTGGCCAGCACCGCCGCGAACTGCGCACGCGCGCCGCTTGCCGTCGAGGGCACGCACGATACCGTACCGCGGGCGCCGAGCGTATAGGTGTTGCGCTCGCCCGTTGGGCCCGGCAAGACCGCCGTGGCGCCGGCCGGCATGTTTGCGAGATAGCCGTCGCAGCGCGCCGCGAGTACGGGCTGCCGATCGGCGATGAGCCAGTCGCGCAGCGCCGTCAGCGCGGCACGGGGCGAGGTTGTCGCGCCGCTCTTCTCGGCGCTTTTCTCGGGTTCGGCCGCGCCGTCTGCGACGAGCGAAGCCGCCAGCGACTTCGGCAAGCCCGACGGGCGCTTGGCCAACAGGCGCTGCAGATAGAGCGCGCCGCCGGCCTTCGGACCCGTGCCCGACAGCCCTTCTCCGCCGAACGGCTGCACCCCGACCACCGCGCCGATCACGTTGCGATTGACGTAGATGTTGCCGACGTGCGCGTTGGAAATCACATGCGCGATCGTTTCGTCGATCCGCGTATGGATCCCGAGCGTGAGGCCGTAGCCCGTCGCGCGGATCTGCTCGAGCAGCTTGTCGAGGCCGCTGCGGCGATAGCGGATCACGTGCAGCACCGGGCCGAACACTTCGCGTTTCAGCTCGTCGATGCCGTCGAGTTCGATCAGCGTCGGCGGCACGAACGTGCCGTGCGCGCAGCCTTCGGGCAGCGGCAATTGCGTGACCGAGCGACCCTTCTCGCGAAGCGCGGCCACGTGCGTATCGATCGTGCGCTTCGCTTCGGCATCGATGACGGGGCCGACGTCCGTGGACAAACGATCGGGGTTGCCGAGCGCGAGCTCGTGCATTGCGCCCTTGAGCATCGTCAGCGTGCGATCGGCGACGTCGTCTTGCAAACACAGCACGCGCAGCGCCGAGCAGCGCTGGCCGGCCGAATCGAAGGCCGACTGCATGACGTCGGCGACGACTTGCTCCGCGAGCGCCGACGAGTCGACGATCATCGAGTTCTGTCCGCCCGTTTCGGCGATCAGCGGAATCGGCTTGCCGTCCGGATCGAGACGATCGGCGAGCGTCTTGTTGATGAGGCGCGCGACTTCGGTCGAGCCCGTGAACATGACGGCACGCGTACGCGAATCGGCCACGAGCGCGGCGCCGACGGTCTCGCCGTCGCCGGGCAGCAGTTGCACGGCACCCGCGGGCACGCCGGCTTCACGCAGTAGGCGCACGGCCTGCGCGGCGATCAACGGCGTTTGCTCGGCGGGCTTGGCGAGCACGGTGTTGCCGGCCGCGAGCGCGGCGGCCACTTGCCCCATGAAGATCGCGAGCGGGAAGTTCCACGGGCTGATGCAGACCACCGGGCCGAGCGGGCGATGCGTATCGTTCGAGAATTCCTCCCGGATTTGCGCCGAGTAATAGCGCAGGAAATCGACGGCTTCGCGGATCTCGGCGATCGCGTTCGCGAGCGACTTGCCCGCTTCGCGCACGATGAGACCCATCAGCGTATGCATCTGCGCTTCGAGCAGATCGGCTGCACGCGCGAGGCAATCGGCGCGGGCGTAGACGGGCGTCGCCTGCCAGATCGGGGCGCTGGCGACGGCCGCGGCCAGCGCGGCGTTCACATCGTCGCGCGTCGCTTCGACGACGGTGCCGACGAGATCGCGGTGGTCGGACGGATTGCGCACGACGTGTTCGCTGCGGCCCTCGGCGCTCGATGCGGCCAACTCGCCGTTTTCGAGCATCGGCGCGGCACGCCACGGATGGTGCGCACTCGCGAGCAGCGCCGACGACAGCGAAGCGAGGCGATGCTCGTTCGACAGATCGAGGCCCATCGAATTGAGACGCTCGCTGCCGAACAAGTCGCGCGGCAGCGGGATCTTCGCGTGCGGCGCGCCGAGCGGGACGATCCTCGAAGCTTCGTCGACGGGATCGGCCACGAGCGAGGAAACGGGCACGGTTTCGTCGGCGATGCGATTGACGAACGAGGTGTTCGCGCCGTTCTCGAGCAGGCGGCGCACGAGGTACGCGAGCAGCGTTTCGTGCGTGCCGACCGGCGCGTAGATCCGGCACGGGCGATTCAATTTCTCGCGGCCCGTGACTTCTTCGTACAGCGGCTCGCCCATGCCGTGCAGGCATTGGAACTCGTACTGGCCCGGGTAGTAGTTCTGCCCGGCCAGATGATAGATCGCCGCCAGCGTGTAGGCGTTGTGCGTCGCGAACTGCGGGTAGACGGCATCGGGCGCGCCGAGCAGCTTCTTCGCGCAGGCGAGATACGAGACGTCGGTGTAGATCTTGCGCGTGTAGACGGGATAGCCTTCGAGCCCGTCGAGCTGCGCGCGCTTGATTTCGCTGTCCCAATACGCGCCCTTCACGAGGCGGACCATGATGCGGTGGCGGCTGCGGCGCGCGAGGTCGACCACGTAGTCGATCACGAACGGGCAGCGCTTTTGATAGGCCTGCACGACGAAGCCGATGCCGTTCCAGCCGGCCAGTTCGGCATCGAAGCACAACGCTTCGAGCAGATCGAGCGAGAGCTCCAAACGATCGGCTTCCTCGGCGTCGATGTTCAAGCCGATGTCGTAGCGGCGCGCGAGGATGGCGAGCGCCCGCACGCGCGGCAGCAGCTCGTTCATCGTGCGTTCTTGCTGAGCGCGCGAATAGCGCGCATGCAGCGCCGAAAGCTTGATCGAGATGCCGGGGCCTTCATAGATGCCGCGCCCGCCGGCCGCTTTGCCGATCGCATGGATCGCTTGTTCGTACGACGCGTAGTAGCGCAGTGCGTCCTCTTCGGTCGTGGCCGCTTCGCCGAGCATGTCGTACGAGTAGCGAAAGCCCCGCGCTTCGAACTTGCGGCTGTTCGCGAGCGCTTCCGAAATCGTCTCGCCCGTCACGAACTGCTCGCCCATCAAGCGCATCGCCATGTCGACGCCCTTGCGGATCAGCGGCTCGCCGCCCTTGCCGATCAAACGCGTGAGCGCCGACGACAAGCCGGCTTCGCTGTTGGTCGTCACGAGCTTGCCCGTGATCATGAGGCCCCAGGTCGCCGCATTGACGAACATCGACGGCGCGTGGCCCATGTGCGACTTCCAATCGCCCTTGCTGATCTTGTCGCGAATGAGCGCGTCGCGCGTGGCGCGATCGGGAATGCGCAGCAGCGCTTCGGCCAGACACATCAGCGCGACGCCTTCCTGGCTCGACAGCGAGAACTCGTGAATCAGGCCCTCGACGCCGCCGCCCGTGCGCTTCGCGCGCAGCGTTTCGACGAGCTTCGTCGCCATCTTGCCGACGTCCGCCGACAGCTGCTCGGGCAGGCGGGCCTCGCCGATCAGAAACGGCACGCACTCTTGCTCGGGACGGCGGTACGCGGCCGTGATCGCCGCGCGCAACACCGACTGCGGCTGCACGTTCTGCGCGAAGTCGAGGAACGGGTGCGGTGCGCCGTCTTCCTCGTGCTCGGCGGCGGGGCCGTCGCCGAGCTCGCCCAAGTTCGACACGCCTGAGAGCTCAGGGGGCAATTGCCCATGTTCGATCTTCTCGAGATACGCGAAGATCGCCTGCTTGATGAGCCAATGGGGAGTGCGCTCGAGGCGGGCGGCGGCCTCTTTGAGGCGGGTGCGGAGGAGGTCGTCGACTTTGACGCCGAGAGTAGTGCTGGCCATGGTTCCTTCGATAGCCGGTGATTGAGCCGGCCCGATCACTAAAAAGTTGGCCGAATCGTACGCCTCACAATAAAAAGGTGCAACCAAAATCCCGATCTGGTTGCACCCCGATGAAACCCTTTACGGGCAAGCGTTGGCGCGGAATCGGCACCGGTTCGACCTCGCCGATTGCGCTCAGTGTTTTCCCTGACGTGAAATCGTTCCCGCCGCCCTACGCGAGGGCTGAGGAATGCCGTTAACGCAGGAAAGCGTTCTAGCGCACGGTAAGCGCCACGAAAGGAGAGGCGAAATGGAAAAGTGGATCGTAATCGGCGGTATCTGGACGATGGCCGTGGTGTGCCTAGCGCTGTTCGTTCGCGGAGCATCGCCGGCACACAGCCGTGCCGTGGCGCTGGCGCGCGTGCGTCAAGCTCGGGTCAGGGCCAAGGCGGCCAACGACGCGCTTCTGACCGAGCGCAGCTGAAGGGCGAACGACGTGTTCGCAAAAACTAGGGAGCGACTGCCTCGGTGCTGAGACCAGACCGAGCGACAGGGGGCGCCAAGCACGGGTTGCACCGGCCGCGCCCAACGCAATTACATGAATTACAGATCGCACCCACCTCGAGGCGCATCATGATTTGCTCGAACGAAAGCCGGTCCTCTGCCCGTAATCGGCAGGCGGGGCAGCGCCGGCGCTCTCCTTTCGCCGCCTGCGCGCGGCCCCTCGTCTCGCCCGCGCCGAGCTACACGAACCGTGTCCGGACGCGCGCCCGCAACGCGCGCAGCCGCCTGCGCCACTAAGCCGGTCCCGGTCGGCGGCAGAGCCGACGCATCGTCCAAGCGCGGTGCGCCGGCTCGGCGCCCCCGAACTTCTCCCGCCCCAGCCCCTCCACGCGCTCAGATGTCGAGCGGATCGACCTCGACGCTCCAGCGCAACACGCCTTTCAATGTCCGTAGCATCGGCTGCCAGGCGCGCAGCGTCGCCAGCAGCGACGCGCGTGATGCGCTTTCGATGAGCAATTGCGCGCGGTGCACATTGGCGACCTTGACGATCGTCATCGGCACGGCGTCGTAGACGGTCACACGCTCCGCGAAAGGCAGGTCGGACAACGCCGCGCCGGCCGCCTTGAGAAAGGCGAAGGCGGCGTCCAGCGTACGCGCTTCGGCGCGCAGCAGCGCTTGATAGACGAACGGCGGCAATTGCGCGTCGCGCCGCTCCGAGAGCGTCGCATTCGCGAAGCCGACGTAATCGTGGCGACCCAGCGCGTGATAGAGCGCGTGCCGGGGATAGCGCGTCTGCACGAGCACTTCGCCGGCCAAGCCGCTCCGGCCCGCGCGCCCGCTCACCTGCATCAGCTGCGCGAACAGCCGCTCGCTCGCGCGAAAGTCGTGCGAAAACAGCGCTGCGTCGGCATTGAGCACGCCAACCAGGGAAACACGCTGAAAATCGTGCCCCTTGGCAATCATTTGAGTGCCGACAAGGATGTCGACTTCGCCCGCATGCACGTTCGAAAACAGCGTCTGCGCACTGCCCTTGCGGCGCGTGCTGTCGGCGTCGATGCGCAGCACTCGCGCGCCCGGAACGAGCGCCGCAAGCGTCTCCTCGACGCGCTGCGTCCCGCGGCCGAGCGGTGCGATGTCGACGTTGCCGCACTCCGGGCAGGCGCGCGGCACGCGTGATTCCCAGCCGCAATGGTGGCAGCGCAGCGCGTGCTCGTTTTTGTGCAGCACGACGTAGGCGCTGCAGCGCGGACAGCCCGCCACCCACCCGCAGGCGTCGCAGGCAAGCACGGGCGCATAGCCGCGGCGATTGAGAAAGACGAGGCTTTGCTCGCCGCGCTCGAGCCGCGCTTTCAGTGCCGCGACGAGCGGCCCCGAGATGCCGTCGACGCTGCCCCGCCCGCGGCGGCGTTCCTCCTCGAGGTCGATCATGCGGACGGACGGCAACACGGCGTCGGCCACCGCGCGCCGCGACAGCGACAGCCGCCGGTAGCGGCCCTGCTCGGCCTGCCACCAGCTTTCGAGCGAGGGTGTGGCCGATCCGAGCACGACGGCGATCCCGCGCTGCTTGGCCCGCCAGATCGCCAAATCGCGCGCGGAATAGCGCAGCCCTTCCTGCTGCTTGTAAGCCGGCTCGTGTTCTTCGTCGACGACGATCATGGCGAGCGCGGGCAGCGAAGCCAGCGCGGCCAGACGCGTGCCGAGCACGATGCGCGCGCGCCCCGTATGCGCCGCAAGCCAGCTGCGCGCGCGCTCGCCGTCGGCCATCGCGCTGTGCAAGGTGACGATCGCCTCGGCACCGGCGAGCCCCGCGAAGCGCGCGCGAAAAGCCGCTTCGAACTGCGGCGTCAGATTGATTTCCGGAACGAGCACGAGCGCCTGTGCATCGGGCCGAGCCGCGAACAGCCGTTCGAGTGCGCGCAGGTACACCTCGGTTTTGCCGCTGCCCGTGACGCCGTGCAGCAGGAACGGTGCAAAGCCTTGCGCACCGGCGATCGCATCGACGGCTTGTGTCTGTTCGTCGGTCAGTGCGGGACGAACGGCGGCAACGCGCTCGTCGCCTGCGGCGCTCGTCTCCCCGTTGGAGCGTGCCGCACCATCGAGCGCACCGTCCGGCCCGGCAGCCGGCTCGGCTTCGATCCACCCCTGTGCCTGCCAAGCGGCCAACGTGGCGCCGGCTTTGGGATGCAAAGCGCGGGCGTCCGAGGCGCCGAGCACTTGGCCGCCCGCCAATGCATCGGCCAGCCGGCGCAGCGCCGCGGCTCGCGCCGGCAACGCGTCGGGCAAGGCGGCGCGGCCGGCGTCCGTCAATCGATAGCGCGGCTCGACGGCGAACAGTCGCGGCCACCGATCCGGGTCGCGCAGCGCCTGCGGCAGCGCCGGCAGCGCCACTTCGCCGAGCGAGCGCTGGTAGTAGTCGGCGGCGAACGAAACGAGTTCGAGCCACTCGGAAGACAACGGGGCGCAAGCGCTGCATACCGCCTCGACGCTGCGCACGCGCTCGGCCGGGACGTCACTGTGAGCACTCACTTCCACGATTAGCCCCACGATCGTGCGCTTGCCGAACGGTACAGCAACCAGGGTGCCCGGGGACGGCGGCGGGCTATCGCAGCGGTAATCGAAAAGGGTCGGCAGCGGAGAGTCGAGCGCGACGCGAACGAACGCCCCGCTCATGGCGGACAGCCCCGCGGGGCATCGCTGCGGCGCCCACCCGGTTGTGCACGCAGGCAGCGCAGACCGAACGACATGAACTTAAAGTGAAACATGAGATTCGTCGCTAACCTATGGATCTCGCTGAACTTTGCCGCGCGAGCGAGACCGCCTGTGGATAACTTTGTTGAAAAGTGCGCCGGCGGAACCCAAAAGAGGCCGTCGCGCTGACATTCTGTGGGAAACCGCACACTTCGCGGGTCGGGCGCAAACCCTTGCCGGTCAAGGCCGCGTCCCGGGAGGTACATCGTTTGCGGGGTGGAGTCAACCACCGCACGCTCTACCGCGCCGCAACGAGAAGAATGTGTATAAGTCAAGTCTTGACAATCACAAGACGACCCGGCGATGCCATCTTGCGGGCGACTCGGTCCCTAGATCGAGAGCCCAGCTCGCTGCGCTGCAGCAAAACTCATCGTCTCTTCATCGTCTGATTACGCGCCCGAGGCGGAACCGGCCCGGATCGCCCGGCTGTGCCGGTGCACTTCATCGACGAGTTCGGCGACCTGCTCCGGCGGCGTGAATTGCGAGATGCCGTGGCCCAGGTTGAAGACGTGCCCCGGATGATTGCCGTAGCTGTCGAGGACGGCCCGCGCTTGCGCACGGACGGCCTCGGGTGGCGCGAACAGTACCGTGGGATCGAGATTGCCCTGCAGCGCCACGCGCGCGCCGACGCGTTCGCGCGCGCGCCCGAGGTTGACGGTCCAGTCGAGGCCGACCGCATCGACGCCGCACGCTGCGATCTCCTCGAGCCAAAGGCCGCCGCCCTTCGTGAACGTGATGACCGGCACGCGGGCCCCGTCGTGCTCGCGCACGAGCCGGCGCACGACGGCGTCGATGTAATGCAATGAAAAACGCTGAAATATGCCGTCGGCCAGCGCGCCGCCCCAGGTATCGAAAATCATCACGGCCTGGGCGCCCGCCGCGATCTGCGCGTTCAGATACGCGGCAACGGCTTCGGCGTTGATCTCCAGAATCCGGTGCATGAGATCGGGGCGCGCATACAGCATCGATTTCACCGTGCGGAAGTCGTCCGACCCGGCGCCCTCGATCATGTAGCACGCGAGCGTCCACGGGCTGCCCGAAAAACCGATCAGCGGCACGCGCTGGCGCCCCTCGGCGTCGGTCAGGGCGCGGCGTATCGATTTCACGGCGTCGAGCACATAGCCGAGGGTGGACTCGATATCGGGCACCCGCAGACGGGCGACGTCTTGCTCCGTCCGCACGGGATGCGCGAACCGGGGGCCCTCGCCGGCGGCGAACGACAATCCCAGGCCCATCGCGTCAGGCACGGTGAGGATGTCCGAAAACAGAATAGCGGCATCGAGCGGGAAACGCTCCAGCGGCTGCAGCGTGACCTCGGTCGCGTAATCGGGGTTCTTGGCCAAGCCGAGGAAACTGCCGGCACGGCCGCGCGTGGCGTTGTATTCGGGCAGATAACGGCCCGCCTGGCGCATGAGCCAAATCGGGGTGTAATCGGTCGGCTCGCGCAGCAGCGCGCGCAGGAACGTATCGTTGAGCAGGGTCGAAGGCACGTCGGACTTGAAGGCAAGGCGAAGAAGAACGCTATTTTACCGGACGCTCGCGTCTCCAACGCGTCGCATACCGGCCTTCAGAGTGCGCCGGGAAAGGCCTGCGCCATTTTGGCGCAGCTATTATCGAACGCGTTGCGGCATCCGGCCGGCCTCGGCTGACCGGTCCGCTCTCGAAATACAACGTCAAAGCACAAAGGGGATCTCATGAAAAAGAACCGGCTAGCGCGCAAGGCGATCGGTGCGATTGCGCTAACGGCCTCCTGCCTTGGCACAGCGTTCGGGCAAACGAGCGGCGCCGCGCCGGCCGCGGCGTCGAGTTCGAGGCTGGACGCCGTCATCGCGCGCGGCACGCTGCGCGTGTGCACGACGGGCGACTACAAGCCCTACTCGTTCCTCAAGAGCGACGGCACGTTCGAAGGGATCGACATCGACATGGCCGAATCGTTGGCGAAGTCGCTGGGCGTGAAGGCCGAGTACGTGAAGACGACGTGGTCGCACTTGATGGACGACTTCCTCGCGAAATGCGACATCGCCGTGGGCGGCGTCTCGACCTCCCTCGAGCGCCAGAAGCACGTGTATTTCACACAGCCGTACATGATCGACGGCAAAACGCCGATCACGCGCTGCGCCGACGTCGGCAAGTACCAGACGCTCGCGCAGATCGACCAGCCGTCGACGCGCGTGATCGTCAATCCCGGCGGCACGAACGATCGCTTCGCGAAGCAGTACCTCACGCATGCGAAGGTCACGGTCTACCCCGACAACGTCACGATCTTCAAGCAGATCCTCGACGGGAAGGCCGACGTCATGGTGACCGACGCGTCGGAGACGCTGCTGCAGCAAAAGCTCAATCCGGGCCTCTGCTCGGTGCATCCCGACAAGCCCTTCCAGTACGGAGAAAAGGCCTACATGCTGCCGCCGGGGGACGTGACGTTCCAGCAATACGTCGATCAGTGGCTGCACCTCGCGCGTGCAACAGGCGAATTTCAGTCGATTTCGGACAAATGGCTCAAGTGATGTGACAACGGTAATAAAGCTAAAACTGGAGCGAGCGATGCGCCGAGCCGATCGAAATCGGCCCGGCGCGAGGGCGGCTCAGTCGGGCACGCGCGGTGCCGGCGCATTGGCGCGATGCGTCGTGCCGAACAGCCGCTCATGCTCGACCTTCACGCAGACGTTCATCGCGACATCGAGGCCCGCGGCGTTCGCACGCGCGACCGCCTCGTCGTTGACGACGCCCACTTGCAGCCACAGCGATTTCGCGCCGATCGCGATCGCTTGGTCCGCGATGTCCGCCGCCTGCGCGGGCCGACGAAACACGTCGACCATCTCGATGGCGGCGCCTTCCTGCGCGAGCGCCTGCGCGGCATCGGCCAGCGAAGCGTAGCAACGCTGGCCGAGCACGCCGACGGTGTCGTTGGCATACGCCGGATTCACGGGCACGATGCGATAGCCGTGCGACTGCATGTAGGCGGCCACCGAGTGGCTCGGGCGGTACGCATGCGTGGACAAACCGACCACGGCGATCACGCGGTCGCGGCCGAGGATGCGTTTGAGGGTCTCGGACTCGTTCATTGTGTTGCCACGTCGATGGGTAAAAATTGTCGGCACGCGCAAGACTCGGTCAGATACACGCGCGGCGTGCGAGCGGGAAGGGGCATCTTAAGCCCGCAATTCCCTAGACGAAACCCATTCATGCTATTTTCTCGATAAATTACTGAGACACTATTCACGCGGCATTTCACTTCTTGCCGTTAATCGGAAATAGTGACTTAATTGATCCCAAGATCGTGTAAAAAATCCCGCAACGCCTTATTGGGCGGGCGTTACAACCTGAAACACTTTGTTACCGCGTCCTTTTGGCAATTCGCCCACAATGCCCTCAACGGTTTCAACACGGATGTGTCTTCGCTTGGGCTGGTCGAATAGATCGTAGCAATGCCCGAGCCGATAGGTTACCGAGTCATTTCGGGCATCTCTGTTGGAGTCGTTGTCGATGCGCGTCAGTTCGTTTGTCGTGATGTGCACCGGCTCCTTCGTTGGTCTCCTCGCGCTAACCCCGTAGCGTGTGGTTTTTAGCGGGCTATCAAGCCCGCTTTTTTTTTCCGTAATCCGGAGTTGGCGGTTTAGTGCTGACTTCGGTCCTGTGCAAAGCTCATCCGGAGTCGGTGCTGCAGTACTTACTGCAGCACCACGCAGAGTTCCACCTCCGATCCGGTACGAAGCGCCAACGCACATTAGCGCTCGCCCTTGAGTTCCTCGATCATCCGCTCGCGCATGACGAACTTCTGCACCTTGCCGGTCACCGTCATCGGCATCTCCTCGACGAAACGGATGTAGCGCGGCACCTTATAGTGTGCAATCTGCCCTTGGCAATAGGCCCTGACTTCCTCCTCGGTCAGCTGCTCGCCGGGACGCGTGACGATCCACGCACACACCTCCTCGCCGTACTTCTCGTCGGGCACGCCGAACACCTGCACGCTCTGAACCTTAGGATGCCTAAATAGAAACTCTTCCACTTCACGCGGGTAGACGTTCTCGCCGCCGCGAATGAGCATGTCCTTCAAGCGGCCGACGATGTTGCAATAACCTTGCGCATCGATCGTCGCCAGATCGCCCGTGCGCATCCAGCCGTCGACGATCGCCTCTCGCGTCCGCGGCTCGTCGTCCCAGTATCCGCGCATGACCGAATAGCCGCGCGTCCACAACTCGCCCGTTTCGCCCACGGGCACCGTGTTGCCCATCGCATCGACGACTTTCGCTTCCAAGTGAGGCGCGATGCGCCCTACCGTCGACGTTCTTTGTTCGAGCGGATCGTCGGTCGCGCTCTGGAACGAGACGGGGCTCGTCTCCGTCATGCCGTAGGCGATCGTGATCTCCGACAAATGCATGCGCGCGACGACGCGCTTCATCGTCTCGATCGGGCACGGCGAGCCGGCCATGATGCCGGTGCGCAGCGTCGAGAGATCGAATTTCGCGAAGTCGGGGTGATCGAGCTCGGCGATGAACATCGTCGGCACGCCATGCAGGGCCGTGCAGCGCTCGTCGGCCACGGCGGCCAGCGTCGACGCCGGCTCGAACGCCTCGCCCGGAAACACCATCTTCGCGCCCGTCGACACGCTCGCGAGCACGGCGAGCACCATGCCGAAGCAATGATAGAGCGGCACCGGAATGCACAGAGCGTCAGCCTCGGTAAAACGCATCGCCATCGCGATATAGCGGGCGTTGTTGACGACATTGCGATGCGTGAGCGTCGCGCCCTTCGGGTTGCCCGTGGTGCCGCTCGTGAATTGGATGTTGATCGCGTCGAGTGCCGACAGCGCCGCGTCGATCGCATCGAGATCGACCGTCTCGCGCGCCACGCGCCCGGCCTCGATCAGATCGGAAAACGTCGTCATGCCCGGCGTCGACGTATCGCACATGCGCACGACGAGGCGAAGCGCCGGCAAGCGCGCCGCGCGCAGCTGCCCCGGCTCGCACTGGTCGAGTTCCGGCGCAAGCGCCTGCAGCATCTCGACATACTTCGAACTCTTGAAGCATTCGGCCGTGATGAGTGCGCAGCAGCCCGATTTGTTCAGCGCGTACTCGAGTTCGGCCAGCCGATAGGCCGGATTGACGTTGACGAGAATCGCGCCGATGCGAGCGGTCGCAAATTGCGTCAGCAGCCACTCGACCCGATTCGGCGACCAGATGCCGACGCGATCGCCGCGCTTGATGCCGTTCGACGCCAAACCGGCCGCGAGCACGTCGACTTCGTCGGCGAACTCGCGCCACGTCCATCGAATGCCCTGATCCCGGAACACGACGGCCGGGCGGTCCGGAAAGCGTGCCGCCGTGCTCTGCAAGAGCTGGCCGATCGTCGCTTCACTGAGCGCGATGTCGGTCGCGCCGCGCACGTACGAGAGACCATTGATCGGCGCAATGAGAGCGCCTTCCTCAGGAAGCTGCGTCGCCATCTCGATGTCTCCGTGTTCTTAGAAAATTTTGCCGAAAGATTGTGCCACCGAGCGCGACTCTCTCGCATCAAGTCTTACCCGCAGCCCGCTTTCGATGGATGCCAGGAGCGACCGGCGCCGGTGCTTCTTCACTGTACGCGCGCTCCCCTCCACGCAAAAGAAAACGCCGCTGGGCGATCACCGAGCGGCGTTAAAGATCCTACTATTCGCATTGTTTCGAACACGCGCCGATCGCGGCGCGACAGGCGGGCGCGTTCGAGCGCGTTCGTTAGCGGCGTTCCGAGCGCAGCTTGCGCAAACGGGCAATCGCGGCGAGCTGCGCTGTGGCGTAGGCCAACTCGGCTTGCGCCGTCGCGTACTCGATGTTCGAGCCCGAGTTTTGCATGGCTTCCTCGGCGCGCTTGCGCGCCTGATCGGCCTTCGCTTCGTCGAGATCCTGACCGCGAATCGCCGTATCGGCGAGCACGGTCACGGCACCCGGCTGCACTTCGAGAATGCCGCCGGCAACAAACACGAACTCTTCTTCGCCGTTTTCGGCCTCGATGCGCACGGCACCGGGACGAATCCGCGTGATGAGCGGCGTGTGACCCGGCAAGATGCCGAGTTCGCCGGCCTCGCCCGGCAGCGCGACGAATTTCGCCATGCCCGAGAAGATCTGCTCTTCCGCGCTGACGACGTCTACTTTGATGGTTGCCATGTCTTTCGTCCCATGCAAGGCTGGTTGAGCGCATTAGAGGGCGCCGATGCGGCTCGTCGATATCGATACATCGCACGTATCGACAAAGACAAGACGCGTGGCCGGCGCCCGCTGCGTAACACCCGACCGTTACTGGATCTTCTTGGCCTTTTCGAAGGCTTCGTCGATCGTGCCGACCATGTAGAACGCTTGCTCGGGCAGATGATCGCACTCGCCTTCGACGATCATCTTGAAGCCGCGGATCGTTTCCTTCAGCGGCACGTACTTGCCCGGCGAACCCGTGAACACTTCAGCGACGTGGAACGGCTGCGACAGGAAACGCTGGATCTTACGTGCGCGCGCCACCGACAGCTTGTCTTCCGGCGACAGTTCGTCCATGCCCAGAATCGCGATGATGTCGCGCAATTCCTTGTAGCGCTGCAGCGTTTGCTGCACGCCGCGCGTGATCGAGTAGTGCTCTTCGCCGATGACGTTAGGATCGATCTGACGGGAAGTCGAATCGAGCGGGTCCACCGCGGGGTAGATACCGAGCGAAGCGATGTCACGCGAAAGCACGACCGTTGCGTCCAAGTGGCCGAACGTCGTAGCGGGCGACGGGTCGGTCAAGTCATCCGCAGGGACGTACACGGCTTGCACCGACGTAATCGAACCCTTCTTCGTGGACGTGATCCGCTCTTGCAGCTTGCCCATTTCTTCGGCCAGCGTCGGCTGATAGCCCACGGCCGACGGCATCCGGCCGAGCAGTGCCGACACTTCGGTACCGGCCAGCGTGAAACGGTAGATGTTGTCGACGAAGAACAGCACGTCGAGGCCTTCGTCACGGAAGTGCTCGGCCATCGTCAGGCCCGTCAGCGCCACGCGCAGACGGTTGCCCGGCGGCTCGTTCATCTGGCCGTACACGAGCGCGACCTTGTCGAGCACGTTCGAGTCCTTCATTTCGTGGTAGAAGTCGTTCCCTTCACGGGTACGCTCGCCCACGCCCGCGAACACGGAGTAGCCGCCGTGCTCCTTCGCGATGTTATTGATGAGCTCCATCATGTTCACGGTCTTGCCGACGCCGGCGCCACCGAACAGGCCCACCTTGCCGCCCTTCGCGAACGGGCAGATCAAATCGATAACCTTGATGCCCGTTTCCAGCAGTTCCGTCGACGGCGACAGTTCGTCGAACGCCGGAGCCTTCTGGTGGATCGAGCGCTTGGTTTCGCTTTCGATCGGACCGGCTTCGTCGATCGGACGGCCGAGCACGTCCATGATGCGGCCGAGCGTCGGCTTGCCGACGGGCACGCTGATGGGCAAGCCCGTGTTCTTCACCATGATGCCGCGGCGCAGGCCGTCGGACGCGCCGAGACAAATCGTGCGCACGACGCCGTCGCCCAGCTGCTGCTGAACTTCGAGCGTCAGTTCCGTGCCTTCGAGCACGAGGGCATCGTAGACCTTCGGCATGTGTTCACGCGGGAATTCCACGTCGATCACCGCGCCGATGCACTGTACGATCTTGCCTTCTACCAAAGCAGTAGTACTCATCGCTTTTCCTTTAGATACTCAATTCTTCACTCGCGCAACGGGCGCTGAGGACGGTTCGTTCCGACTCGCGTTACACCGCGGCGGCACCGCCCACGATTTCCGACAGTTCCTTCGTAATCGCGGCCTGGCGGCTCTTGTTGTAGACGAGCTGCAACTCGCTGATCACCGTCTTCGCGTTGTCCGACGCGGCCTTCATCGCGACCATGCGCGCCGATTGCTCGGACGCCATGTTTTCCGCGACGGCCTGATACACGAGCGCCTCGACGTAGCGAACGAGCAGCTCGTCGACGACGGCTTGCGCGTCGGGTTCGTAGATGTAGTCCCATGCCGACTTCGGCGTCGTCTCATCCGTCTCGAAGTGCTCCGCCGACAGCGGCAGCAGCTGCTCGATCACGGGCTCTTGCTTCATCGTGTTGACGAAGCGCGTGTATGCGAGATACACCGCCGAAACCTTGCCTTCCGAGTACAGATCGAGCTGCACCTTCACCGCGCCGATCAGCTTTTCGAGGTGCGGCGTATCGCCGAGCTGCACGACGTGCGAGACGACCTTCGCGCGGACGCGATTCAAGAAGCCGAGACCCTTGCCGCCGATTGCCGTGGCTTCGAGGGTTTGGCCTTTCTGCTCGAGCTCCTTGAACTTGCCCACGGTCGCGCGCAGCACGTTCGTGTTCATGCCGCCGCACAGACCTTTATCGGTCGTGACGAGGATGATGCCGGCCGCTTTCGCGCCTTCGTTCGACACCATGAACGGGTGACGATACTCGGGGTTCGCGCGGCTCATGTGCGCGGCGATGTCGCGGACCTTGTCGGCATACGGACGAGCAGCGCGCATGCGCTCCTGAGCGCGGCGCATCTTCGATGCGGCCACCATCTCCATCGCCTTGGTGATCTTTCGCGTGTTTTGCACGCTCTTGATCTTGCCGCGGATTTCCTTCATTCCAGCCATTGCTTGCTCCTTTGCCCGCCTGTGTTAGCGCTTCAGCGCTTACTCAGGCGCCATGCATAGCTGATCGAAGCAGCGCTCGCGTCGTTAAAACGGCTTCTCTTCGTTAGAACGCCGCGCTCACCGCTTCAAGGTCCCTATGCCTCGATCAATAAGCACCCGACTTCTTGAAGTCCTTCAGAGCGGCGTGGAGCGCTGCTTCGTCGTCCTTCGACAAGTCCTTCGTGTCTTCGATGCGCTTGATGAGGTCGGCATGGCTCGTCTTCAGGAATTCGCGCGCGCCCTTTTCGAACGACAGCACATCCTTGACTTCGAGATCGTCGAGGTAGCCGTTGTTCGCCGCGAACAGCGACATGGCCAGCTCCCACACCTGCAGCGGCTGATACTGCGGCTGCTTCAGGAGCTCGGTCACGCGGCGGCCGCGCTCGAGCTGCTTGCGGGTGGCTTCGTCGAGATCCGATGCGAACTGCGCGAACGCAGCCAGTTCACGATACTGCGCCAAGTCGGTACGGATACCGCCCGAGAGCTTCTTGACGACCTTCGTTTGAGCGGCGCCGCCGACGCGCGACACGGACACACCCGCGTTGATTGCGGGGCGGATACCGGCGTTGAACAGGTCGGTTTCGAGGAAGATCTGGCCGTCGGTGATCGAGATCACGTTCGTCGGAACGAACGCCGTCACGTCGCCTGCTTGCGTCTCGATGACGGGCAGCGCCGTCAGCGAACCGCTCTTGCCCTTCACTTCGCCGTTCGTGAACTTCTCGACGTACTCTTCCGAGACGCGAGCTGCACGCTCGAGCAGACGCGAGTGCAGATAGAACACGTCGCCCGGATACGCTTCACGGCCCGGCGGGCGGCGCAGCAGCAGCGAGATTTGGCGATACGCCCAAGCTTGCTTGGTCAAATCGTCATAGATGATCAGGGCGTCTTGGCCGCGGTCGCGGAAGTATTCGCCCATCGTGCAGCCCGAGTACGGCGCGAGGTATTGCATCGCAGCCGATTCCGAAGCCGATGCCGCCACGACGATCGTGTACTCCATCGCGCCCGATTCCTCGAGCTTGCGCACGACGTTCATGATCGACGAAGCCTTCTGGCCGATCGCGACATAAATACAGACGAGGTCTTTGCCCTTCTGATTGATGATCGCGTCGACGGCCACGGCCGTCTTGCCGCATTGGCGGTCGCCGATGATCAGCTCGCGCTGGCCGCGGCCGATCGGCACCATCGAGTCGATCGACTTCAGACCCGTTTGCACCGGCTGCGACACCGACTTACGCCAAATCACGCCCGGTGCGATCTTTTCGACCGCGTCCGTCAGCTTCGCGTTGATCGGGCCCTTGCCGTCGATCGGGTTGCCGAGCGCATCGACCACGCGGCCGACGAGTTCGGGGCCGACCGGCACCTCGAGAATGCGGCCCGTCGTCTTGACGATGTCGCCTTCCGAGATGTGTTCGTATTCACCGAGAATCACGGCGCCGACCGAGTCGCGCTCGAGGTTCAGCGCGAGGCCGAACGTGTTGCCCGGGAATTCGAGCATTTCGCCTTGCATCACGTCCGACAGGCCGTGGATGCGCACGATACCGTCGGTCACGGAGATCACGGTGCCCTGGTTGCGAACGTCCGTGCTCGCTTCAAGGCCCTGGATCCGGCTCTTGATCAGCTCGCTGATCTCAGAGGGATTGAGTTGCATTATTCGCTCCTGATGTTCAATTCTGTTGCGTGCCGTGCGCGTGCGTGCCGCTTTACGCGGTCAGCGCCGAGCGCATGTCGGCGAGCCGTGCGCGAACCGAGGTGTCGAGCACTTCGTCGCCGACGGTGACGCGCACGCCCCCGATCAGCGAAGCATCGACGTCGACCGTCGGCTTGAGCTTGCGCCCAAACTTGCGCTCGAGGCTCGCGACGAGATCGGCGAGCTGGGCGTCTTGCAGCGGGAACGCGCTGACGATCTGCGCGTCGGCCGCGCCTTCGCGAGCGTTTTTCAGTTCGTCGAACTGGACGGCGATTTCGGGCAGCAGCGAGAGACGGTGATTGTCGACCAGCATCTGCACGAAGTTCTTGGCTTGCGGCGAGTCCGTAAGCGGCGACTTCGCTGCGGCGAGCAGCAGGTCGACGACCTGTGCGCGGCTCACCTTCGGGCTCGAGACGACCGACATGAGCTCGGGCAGACGCGCAACCTGGCCCAGCTCCTGCACGAGAGCGGACCATGCGGCGAGGTCGCCGCCTTCAGCGACACTGAACAGCGCTTCTGCGTACGGACGGGCGATGGTTGCAAGTTCGGCCATGATCAGAGCTCGGCTTTCAGTTGATTGAGCAGTTGGGCGTGCGCCGCCTGATCGACTTCGCGCTTCAGGATCTGCTCAGCGCCCTTGACCGCCAGCGTCGCCACCTCGGCACGCAGCGTTTCGCGCGCCTTCACGACTTGGTTGTCGGCTTCGGCTTTCGCCTGAGCGATGATGCGCGCGGCTTCCGCTTGTGCGTTGGCCTTGATTTCCTCGGCCACGGAAAGCGCGCGCTTTTCGGCGTCGGCAATACGCTGCTGACCGTCGTTGCGCGCTTGCGCGAGTTCCTGATCGACGCGCTTGTGCGCCGCCTCGAGTTCGGTCTTGCCCTTTTCCGCGGCGGCGAGGCCGTCGGCGATCTTCTTCGCGCGCTCGTCGAGTGCGTGGACCATCGGCGGCCACACGAACTTCATCACGAACCACGCGAGGATCAGGAACACGACCATTTGCGCAAGCAGGGTTGCGTTGAGATTCACGGTGTTTCCTTAAACGTTGCTAATTCGGAAAGTGAAACGGTAAGGCGCTCATCGACGTTACGTTCGATCAGCGCCTGGCTTGAAGCCTCCGTTTCTCCCCTGCGCCGCCCTAAAGGCCGCGGCGCACAGTTCCCGAGGAACCTCAGCCTGCCAGCTTCGAGAGCAGCGGGTTCGCGAACGCAAACAGCATTGCCACACCAACGCCGATCAGGAACGCCGCGTCGATCAGGCCAGCCAAGAGGAACATCTTGGTTTGCAGCGGGTTCATCAGTTCCGGCTGACGCGCGCAAGCTTCGATGTACTTGCCGCCCATCAGGCCGATACCGATACAGGCGCCGATAGCACCCAGGCCGATGATGATGCCGATACCGATGGCGGTCAGACCTTGGATGTTGGCGATGAAAGCTTGCATGATCACTCCTTTGTAAAAGACTTTTTAGAACTGGATTTAAAGAAACGAAAAACGAATCTGCTCGCGCAGCGACGCGCCCTTGGGTTAGTGCGATTCGTGCGCCTGGCCGATGTACACGAGCGTCAGCATCATGAAGATGAACGCTTGCAACAAAACGATCAGGATGTGGAAGATCGACCACACGGTGCCTGCGATCACATGGCCCACGAAGCCGAGCACCGTCGTGTCCGCGCCGAAGGTCCAAAGGCTGCCGAGCAATGCGATGAGCAGGAACAGCAGCTCGCCCGCATACATGTTGCCGAACAGCCGCAACGCGAGCGAAACCGTCTTGGCGACGAACTCGATGATGTTCAGTGCAAGGTTCGGGATCCACAGCAGCGGATGCGCACCGAACGGGGCCGAGATCAGCTCGTGAAAGAAGCCGCCGGGGCCCTTGATCTTCAGGTTGTAGTAGATCATCAGCACGAACACGCCGAGCGCGATGCCGAACGTGCCGTTCAGATCGGCCGTCGGGACGATGCGGTGGTGCGAGATGACGCTCGACAGGCCGAGCCAGCCGATCACGCGGCCGGGGAGATCGACGGGGATGAAATCGAGCGAGTTCATCAGCGCGACCCAAATGAAGACGAACAGGGCGAGCGGCGCGATGAACGTGCGGTTGCCGTGGATGATCGCCTTCGATTGGTCTTCGACCATCTCGACGAGCATCTCGATCGCGCATTGGAAGCGGCCCGGCACACCCGGGGTCGCGCCGCGAGCGGCCACCAGCAGGATGGCGATCGTCACGAAACCGCACACGAGCGACCAGAACAGCGTGTCGATGTTCAGGATGTGCATGTCGATGATCGACGTCTGGTGCGCAGTGGCGAAGTGTTGCAAGTGGTGCGCGATGTACTCGGACGGATCCAAGTGCGTGCTTTCTGTAGCTGCCATATCGTTTATTGCCACCTAAATTATCGAAAAACTTTCGGTGCCCGCACGCGTGCCGCTAACACGCCGCGCGGACGCGGCGAGCGCCGGCTCGCTGCGATCATCGTCGCGCGCCGCCGGCCCCCACCGTCATCCCATTCATTCTCACCCGCTCACCGCAAGCCCAACGCCAGCCAGTACGTCTGCAGCGTGACGAGGAAGGTCACGAGCAGCGGCAACCACCGCACGTCGTGATACCAGACGGCCACCGCGACGAACATCGCGACCGTCACCCCCATCTTGAGCATCTCGCCGACCATCCATGTCAGGATCGATCCGGCGCCGCCCGCTCCTTTCAGACGTGCCGCGAACAACGCGCTCGGCACCCAGCAAATTGCTCCCCCCAACAAGGCCGACAGCGCAGCAGGACCCGGCGGCTTAGAAAACAGCCACCAAACCACCGTGACGACCAGGGACAAAACCAACTGCGCTATCACCACCTTGAACGGCGTGACGCGCGACGGGCGGCTCACGTCCGAACCAAAGAGCTTTTCGGCCTCGGCACGCGTGAGCGGAGCGAAATTCTTGTCTTGCTGCTCGGCATCCCACGCATCGTCGAACGTTTCCGAACGACCGGCCGCGCGAGCTGAAGAAGGATCGTGTCGCGCGCGTTCGTCGTGCCTTGTGCTCGGCTCTCGATCCGCCATCGCCCTATCCTGCAAAACCCATTTTCCAACCCGCAGCTTTCGCCGTGCTTACGGGGACGCCTAGCTAATAAATCCGGGCGATTGTAAGCGATAGTTGCAGGCGATTCAAGACTTTAGCCGCGACAAAAAACAGCTTGGAAGCGACGCCTAAGGCGGCTGCGCGGCTCGCTGATCTGACTAAACCGAAAGGCGCGGCGAACGCTTGCCGCATCGGCGCCGCCAGGGTTCATGGATGTGTGAGCAACCATCCGCCGAGCGCGACGGCGACGAACCAAAACGGAATCGAGACGAGGTGGAACGGCAGCCAGATGCCGCGCGTTTTCGAGAGCCGCACGGCGATCAGATTGGCCAGCGAGCCGATAGCCACGCCGAAGCCGCCAACGCTTACACCGTAGGCCAATGCGCGCCAGTCTTTTGTAAACTCGGCCAGCATGATCGCGGCCGGCACGTTGCTGATGCCCTGCGACAACACGGCACCTGCGACATAAGCGCGCAGGGGGGATTGAAGACCCAATCGCGCGACGGTGTCGTGCACCCACGGCAGCGCGGCTACGCTGCGCAGCACGATGAACATCAGCACGAAAATCAGCAGCAAAGCCCAGTCGATTTTGAGCACGGCGTCGCGTCGCCACAACAAAAAGCCCCCGGCGACGCCAACGAGACCGATGCCCGGGTGGTGCGAATCGGCCAGCAGCACGAACGCGGCGAACAGCACGGCCGCCACGCCGGCATAGGCGCGATCGACGTGCTCTTTGGCCGCGTCCTTCGACAGGTCCAGCGATTTGCCCTTGAACGCGAGGAAAGTCAGCAGATACAACATCGCCATCAGCACGGCGGTGAGCGGCGCCAGCGCCCAGACGAAGTGCCCGAACGACACGCCGCCGACCTGCCAGAGAAACAGATTCTGCGGATTGCCGAGCGGCGTCAGGATAGAGCCGGCATTGACGGCCAGCGCCAAGAAAATCGTCAGCCGTTTGACGGGCAGCGGCGTCAGCGCATGCAGCGACAGCACGAGCGGCACGACGACGAACAGCGCGACGTCGTTCGTGACGAACATCGACAGCACCGCCGCGAGGCCGATCAGCAAGCCGGCCAGCGCGCGCTCGGTGCGCACGTGATGGACGACGCGGTGAGCGAGCCACATCAGCAAGCCGGAAAGCTCGATCGCCTTGGTGAGCATCAGAAGGCCGGCCAGCGTAAGCACCGTCGGCCAATCGACGAGCCTTGGCAGCACGAGCCAAGGCTGCGGCCGTGTGCCTTGAAGCACGGCTAGGACAACGACGAGAATCGCGAGGACGGGCTCTTTGAATGCGTACGAAACGATTCTGCGAGGCAGGCTGGCAGGGTTCACGCGCACATCGTCGGCAGTCGGCATAAGCAGTGATCGGTCGAGCGAGAACGGAAGCGGAAGCGGGAATGAAACGTCAGCACGAGACGCGTGAGAATCGCGCCGCGTTCACCGCCGTACAGCTCGGTTCCATTCCGTTCAGGCCGCGGGGCCTCCGCGCAATCGCGCGAGAATGCCGTCGAGCGCGTCCAGATCGCCGAATTCGATCTGCAGGTGCCCTCGCCCGCGCCGGCCGAGCTTGATCTTGACGGCCGACGCCAGCAGATCCGACAGTTCTTCCTCGAGACGGCGCGTATCGCGGCCGCCATCGTGATTCACACGCGCTTTCACCGCGGGCTCGGCCTTCGTCGTACTCGTGACGAGCCGCTCCGTCTCACGCACCGACATGCGCTTGTTCACGACTTGGTTGGCGAGCGTGATCTGAGTGGCCGAATCGACGGCCAGCAGCGCGCGCGCATGGCCCATGTCGAGATCGCCCGCGAGCAGCATCGTCTGCACGGGGTGCGCGAGATTGAGCAGCCGCAGCAGATTCGACACGGCACTGCGCGAGCGCCCTACCGACTCGGCGGCCTGCTCGTGCGTGAAGTCGAATTCATCGAGCAGGCGCTGGATGCCTTGCGCTTCTTCGAGCGGATTGAGATCTTCGCGCTGGATGTTCTCGATGAGGGCCATCGCCGCCGCGGCCTGGTCGGGCACGTCCTTGACGAGCACCGGCACCTCGGCGAGCCCCGCGATGTGAGCAGCGCGGAAACGGCGCTCGCCTGCGATGATCTCGTACTTCTCCTCGGAGACGGGCCGCACGAGGATGGGCTGCATGACGCCCTGCGCGCGAATGCTCGCGGCAAGCTCCTGCAGGCTGCCCTCGTCCATGCGCGTACGCGGCTGATACTTGCCCGCCTGCAGCTTACCGAGCGGCAGCACGTTCGGCTGCCCTTCGCCGCGCACGGCCGTCGTGATGTCGGGGCTGCCGCCCAGCAGCGCCTCGAGCCCGCGTCCCAATCCCTTCTTCTTCGCTACGGCATTCATCGTCTATCCTCGATCCGCTTTTCCATCGCGCCGCGCAGCGCTCACAGCGCGCGCACGCGTTCAATCATTTCGGTCCCGAACTGGACATACGCTTGCGCGCCGCGCGACGCGCGATCGAACACGACACCCGGCAACCCATAGCTCGGCGCCTCGGCCAAGCGAACGTTGCGCGGGATGACCGCGTCGAACACCTTGTCGCCGAAATGCTCCTTGAGTTGATCCGATACTTGCTGCTGCAACGTGATTCGCGGGTCGAACATCACGCGCAGCAGGCCGATGACCTTCAAATCGCGATTCAGGTTCGCGTGAACCTGCTTGATCGTGTTGACGAGATCGGACAAGCCTTCGAGCGCGAAGTATTCGCACTGCATCGGAATGACGACGCCGTGCGCGGCGCACAGGCCGTTCAGCGTCAGCAGCGACAACGCCGGCGGACAATCGATGAGAACGAAGTCGTAATCGTCGGCAACCGCCGCGAGCGCAGCTTTCAATTGCCTTTCGCGATTATCCACACTGACGAGTTCGATCTCGGCACCCGCGAGTTCGCGATTGGCCGGCAGCACGTCATACGGCACGGCTTCAGGCTTGATGCGCGCATCGGAGACGGAGACACCGTCGACGAGGACTTCGTAGACGGTGTTCTCGCACTCCGCCTTGTTGATCCCGCTGCCCATCGTCGCATTGCCCTGCGGGTCGAGATCGATCAGCAGGACGCGCTGTCCCTGCGAGGCGAGACTCGCGGCGAGATTGACCGTCGTCGTTGTCTTGCCGACACCGCCCTTTTGGTTCGCCACGCAGAAGATTTTTGCCATCGTTCGGAGATCCTGGGGTCTATTGACTACTGCTGCTGCATTTCGGACGCCGGCGCGGGAGCTGCCCGATCGAGCACGACTTCGACGAGATGCCGCTCGGCGTCGAGAAACGGCACGCGAAGCTGCGCGATCGCGGCGGCGTGCGCACCGAGAGGCAGCCGCTCGATCTCGGCATCGGGCCTCACGCCCTTCATCGCCCAGATCGCGCCCTGCTCGCTGACCAAATGACGGGCAAGTGTAACGAAATCGGCGAGCTCTGCGAATGCGCGCGAGACGATTGCGTCGAATTTTCCTGGGACTTCGATGCCCGGACGAAGATTCTCGACGCGCCCTGTGACGACCGACAAGTTGTCAAGCTTGAGTTCGGCCTTCGCTTGCGCTTGGAAAGCCGTCTTCTTCTGCACGATGTCGTTCAACGTCACCTTGCGTTCGGGGAACACGATGGCGAGCACGATGCCGGGCAATCCGCCGCCCGAGCCGACATCGAGAATCGATTGCCCTTCCCGTGCCGCCAGATGCGGCACGATCGAGAGCGAATCGAGAATGTGCTGAATGAGCATTTGGCGCGGATCGCGAATCGCCGTCAGGTTATAGACCGCGTTCCACTTCGCCAGCAGCGCAACGTAGTCGGCCAGCCGGCCGAACTGATCATCCGAAAGCGCGACGCCGATCTCGTCCGCCCCGGCGTGCAAAAGATCCAACCACGAAGCTCGGTCGCTCGACTGCGCCCCTTTGGCGCGCGACCCCGTCATCGGGCACCGGGAGCCGTGTCGGCCCCGTTTCCGTCGCCGGCATTCGATTCGGCTACCGCCGTCGTCGCGCGCCGGCCCAAGCCCTTTTTCAGATGCACCATCAGCAGCGAGATCGTCGCGGGCGTGATGCCCGAGATACGCGAAGCCTGGCCGATCGTTTCGGGCCGGAATTGACTGAGCTTTTGGCGCGCTTCGAAGGACAATCCGCGGACCGAGGCATAGTCGATCCCGTCGGGCAGCCGCGTGCTTTCGTTCGCTTCGTTGCGCTCGATCTCGTCAGCTTGCCGCTCGATATAGCCCTGGTATTTGACGCCGATCTCGATCTGCTCCTTGATCTGGTCGAGCAGCACGGGATCGTCGGCGAGCGGCGTTTCAGGGCCGCACGTGCCGGCGCGCAGACCGCAGATTCCGTCGTATGTAATCCCCGGCCGCCGCAACAAGTCGGCCAGGTTGTATTCGTGATCGATCGGCTTGCCGAGCAGGGCAGTCGCTTCCTCGGCCGAAAGCGTCTTTGGATTCACCCACGTCGTACGCAGCCGTTCTGTTTCACGTGAAACAGCATCGCGCTTTCGGCAGAACGCATCCCAGCGGACGTCATCCACCACGCCGAGTTCGCGTCCCATTTCAGTCAAGCGCATGTCGGCGTTGTCTTCGCGAAGACTGAGCCGATATTCGGCGCGGCTCGTGAACATCCGGTACGGCTCGGAGACGCCGCGCGTGACGAGATCGTCGACGAGCACACCGAGATAAGCTTGATCGCGCCGCGGACACCACGCGTCGTTCTCCTGGACGAATCGCCCGGCGTTGATGCCGGCAAGCAGTCCTTGCGCCGCCGCTTCTTCGTAACCTGTCGTGCCGTTGATTTGGCCCGCGAAGAACAGCCCACGGATCACCTTGGTTTCGAGCGACGCCTTCAGCCCTCGCGGATCGAAGTAGTCGTACTCGATCGCATATCCAGGCCGGAGGATGTGCGCGTTCTCGAGCCCCCGCATCGAATGCACGAGGTCGAGTTGCACGTCGAACGGAAGGCTCGTCGAGATCCCGTTCGGATAGAACTCGTTGGTCGTCAGCCCTTCCGGTTCGAGAAAGATCTGGTGCGAGTCCTTCGACGCGAAACGGTGAATCTTGTCCTCGATCGACGGGCAATACCGCGGCCCCACGCCTTCGATCACGCCCGTGTACATCGGCGAGCGGTCGAGGCCACCGCGGATGATGTCGTGCGTGCGCTCGTTCGTATGCGTCACCCAGCAAGGCACCTGCTGCGGATGCTGCTCCGCGCGGCCAAGGAACGAGAACACCGGAACCGGATCGAGATCGCCAGGCTGCTCTTCGAGCTTCGAGAAATCGATCGTACGACCGTCGATCCGCGGCGGTGTGCCCGTCTTCAAGCGCCCTTGCGGCAGCTTCAACTCCTTGAGCCGAGCCGACAGCGACACTGCGGCAGGATCCCCCGCGCGGCCACCCGTGTAATTGTTGAGCCCGACGTGGATCTTCCCGTCGAGGAAGGTCCCCGCCGTCAGCACAACGGCCCGCGCGCGGAACCGCACGCCGACCTGCGTGACCGCGCCTACGACGCGATCGCCTTCGACGATCAGGTCCTCCACGGCTTGCTGGAACAGCATGAGGTTTGGCTGATTCTCGAGCCGCCGGCGAATCGCCGCCTTGTAGAGAATGCGGTCGGCCTGAGCCCGCGTCGCGCGGACTGCTGGCCCTTTGGACGAGTTGAGAATCCGAAATTGGATGCCACCCTCGTCGGTCGCGGCCGCCATCGCACCGCCGAGCGCGTCCACCTCTTTCACGAGGTGGCCCTTGCCGATGCCGCCGATCGACGGATTGCAGCTCATCTGGCCGAGCGTTTCGATGTTGTGGGTCAGCAGGAGCGTCTTCGCGCCCATGCGAGCCGATGCCAAAGCGGCTTCGGTGCCGGCGTGACCACCGCCGACGACGATTACGTCAAATTCTGTGGGATAAAGCATGGCGATCCCACGCAGCGTGAAGTGCGTAGGCCTGTCGGGAAAATGTATGCGCGAAATTATAGCGGGGTTCGCGGAAGAGGCGGCCTTGCTAAATGGCGCCAGATTCCGTTTGTGCGCGAAATTCACATAAGTCGTTGGGAGATGGGCCGCTCGCAACGACCACAACGCTGCGAATCCCCTGGTGTTTCACGTGAAACATCATGGAGGTGGGAGCGTGAAACCGAGGTCACTACCCCTCGGCTTCTATAGGAATACTGACGGTCTAAGGTGCCGAAACGGCCGTTGAGGGACAGGCATCGCGCGCGCCCCATCCAAGCATCCTGGCAGTCGGATGCCCAACTGCTCAGATATCCAGATACTCAGGCGGTTTTCTTAGCGAGCCCGAGATACGTCTCGATGACCCGAGGATTCTGCGCTAGCGAATCCGCCGCCCCTTCGAGCGCCAGTTCTCCCGTTTCGAGCACATAACCGTAGTCCGAGATCTGAAGCGCCGCGCGCGCATTCTGCTCGATCAACAGCGTCGCCACGCCCGTGCTGCGCAACGCGCTGATGATATGGAAGATCTCCCTGACGATGAGCGGCGCGAGCCCGAGGCTCGGTTCGTCGAGCATGAGCAAGTCAGGCTTGCCCATCAGCGCCCGCCCGAGCGCGAGCATCTGCCGCTCGCCGCCCGACAGCGTACCGGCCGCCTGCTTGCGCCGCTCCTTGAGCCGCGGAAACCGCTCGAACACCGGATTGAGTTGATCGAGAAAGTCGCGCTCTCCTGCCCGCTTGCGCCGATAGGCACCGAGTACGAGATTGTCCTCGACCGTCATCGTCGAAAACAACTCCCGCTTTTCCGGGACGAGACACATTCCCTGCTCGACACGCTTTTCGACGGGCAGCCCGCCGATATCCTCGCCACGGTAACGCACGGGGCCGGCTGCATGCCCCGACGTCGGAAGCGCGCCCATGACCGCGTTGAGCAGCGTCGACTTGCCGGCACCGTTCGGTCCGATCACGCTGACGATCTGCCCAGGCCGAACGTCGATCGACACGTTATGGAGCGCCTCCACCTTCCCGTAGCGAACGGACAGCCCGGACACCGAGAGGATCGGCTCGGCCGCCGACTTGTTTTTCTTTTCGTTTTCGTTTTCGCTCATGTCATTCCACCCCGCCGAGATAGGCTTCGACCACGGCCGGATCGTTCTGCACGTCTTCCGGCAGGCCATGCGCGATACGCGTGCCGAACTCCATGACGACCAGGCGATCGGCAAGATTCATCACAAAATCCATGTCGTGCTCGACGAGCAGAATGCTCATCCCCTCTCCCTTCAGCCTGCGCAGCAGCTCGCCAAGCTGCTGCTTTTCCCGATAACGCAGACCGGCAGCGGGCTCGTCGAGCAGCAGCAATGTCGGATCGCAGCACAGCGCCCGCGCAATCTCCAAGATGCGCTGCTGGCCGAGCGGCAGACTGCCGGCTTCGTCGTACATGTGCTGCTCGAGGCCGACGCGCCGAATTTGCTCGGCCGCCTCGAACAGCAGCCGCCCTTCCTCTTGCGCATTGAGCCGCGCCAGGCTGCGCCAGACACCGCTGGAGCCGCGCAGATGCGCGCCGATCGCCACGTTCTCGAGCACCGTCATCGTCGGCAGCAGCTTGACGTGCTGGAACGTACGACCGATACCGCGCTTGGCGATTTCACGTGAACTGAGCGCATCGATGCGTTCGCCGCGGAAATGGATCTCGCCGCGCGTCGCCTGCAGCACACCGGTGACGAGGTTGAACGTCGTCGATTTGCCGGCGCCGTTCGGACCGATGAGGGCGATGATTTGCCCGGCCTCGACTTCGAAGCTGACATCGTTGACGGCGACGAGCCCGCCGAACTCCTTCCGTGCGCGGTCGACGACAAGCAACGGCTCGCCCGGTGCCGGCTTCGTCTGCCGCGGTAAAGCCTCGGCGTGCTCGGGCGCACGCGCTCGCGGGCCGCGCGGAAACCAGCGGGCGACGAACGGCCAGACACCCTGCCGCGCATACTGCAGCAGCGCAACCATCAGCACACCGAACACGATGATCTCGAAGTTGCCGCTTTCCCCTAGCAGCCGCGGCAGCAGTGATTGCAGATAGTCCTGCAGAATGGTGAGGATCGCGGCGCCGAGAATCGCACCCCAAACATGCGCGACGCCGCCGACGACGGCCATGAACAAATATTCGATGCCGTGATTGAGTCCGAACGGCGTGGGATTCACGGCGCCCTGCAAGTGCGCGTAGAGGAACCCCGAGATCGCGGCAAGGATCGCTGCATAGACGAAAATGATGACGCGCATCCAAGCCGTATGCACGCCCATGGCCTCGGCCATCACGCCCGCGCCGCGCAGCGCCCGGATCGCCCGCCCCGGCCGGCTATTAAGCAGATTCTGAATCGAAACGACGGACACGAGCACCACGACCCAAATCAGGTAGTAGATGCTGCGGCCGGACGCGAGCGAAAGGCCGACGACACTCAACGCCGGAATGCCGTTGATACCGTCGTACTTGCCGAGCGCATCGAGGTTGCCGAAGAGGTAATACAGCGACAACCCCCAAGCGATCGTGCCGAGCGGCAGGAAGTGCCCTGACAAGCGCATCGTGACGGCACCGATGACGAGCGCGACGAAGGCCGTCATCACGATGCCGACGACGAGCGCGATCCATGGCGAGACGCCGAACTGCGTCGTCAGATAGGCCGTCGCATAGGCGCCCACGCCGACGAACGCGGCCTGCCCGAAACTCGTCATGCCGCCGACGCCCGTGAGCAGCACGAGCCCGAGCGCGACGATCGAATACAGGCCGATGTAGTTCAGCAGCGTGATCCAATACTCGGGCACATGCAGCGGATGCGGCAGCACGGGCAAGGCGAAGAGAATCACGAGAAAGATCCAGATCGGCCTCGCTCCCGAAAATAAGCGCTTCATCGCTCACTCCTCCTCTTCTTCGACGTGCCCGGTGACCAAGCTGCGCCACAGCAGCACCGGAATGATGAGCGTGAAGACGATCACCTCCTTGTAGCCGCTCGCCCAGAACGACGAATACGATTCGAGCAGCCCGACGAGGATCGAGCCGGCCGCCGCGAGCGGATAGCTGACGAGCCCGCCGATGATCGCGCCCACGAACCCCTTCAAGCCGATCAGGAACCCCGAGTCGTAATAGATCGTCGTGAGCGGCGCGACGAGGATGCCGCAGAGCACACCGAGCCCCGCAGCCAGCGTAAAAGCGAGCCGCCCTGCTTGCGTCGTCCCGATGCCGACGAGCCGCGCGCCGAGCCGGTTGACCGAGGTGGCTCGCAGCGCCTTCCCCGAGATCGAACGATCGAAGAACAAGTAAAGCGCGACGATGAGCACGAGCGCCGTGACCACGACCCAGATGCTCTGCCCCGAGATCGACAGACCGCCGATGCTCAAAGAGGCGTCGGAGAACGACGTCGTGCGCGAACCCTCGGCGCCGAACATCAGCAGCCCCACCCCGACCATCGCGAAATGCACGGCCACGGCCACGATCAGCAGCAGCAGCGTCGTCGCCTCGGCCAGCGGCTCGTAGGCCAAACGGTAGATGAAGGGCCCCATCGGCACGACGATCGCGAGCGTCAGCGCGATCTGCACGGCCATCGGCAGCGTCATCGCGTACACATGCTGCGTGATCGCGTAGACGGCGATCGGGCCGAGCAGATAGCGGCTCGCGAGCGACGTCAGCACGCGCGGCGCATGCCGCCGGCGCTCGGCATGCCGCACGAGCCCGGCCACTTCGACGACGAAACACGCCGCACCGAGCACGGGCAGCAAGATGGCGGTGGCCGGAAGCTTCTGCGCCTGCAGCATCGCAAGCGTCAGCGCCCCGTACGAAACGAACTCCCCTTGGGGAATGAAGATGACGCGCGTGACGGAGAAGACCAGGACGAGCGCAAGCGCGAGTAGCGCATAGATCGCCCCGGTCGTGATGCCGTCCTGCGCGAGGATCGCGGCAATCGATAAATCCATGCTTGTTCGAGTCCTGTACCTACTAAGCGACGAATGACGAATCCGAATCGACGGAAACCAAACGAAATGCCGCCCAGGCGGGCGGCACGGCCTATCTCAAAGCCCACCCGACTGCATTACTCGTTCAGCAGCTTCCACTTGCCGTCGACCACCTCCACCATGACGCGCGCGCGCTTGTCGAGCCCGTTATGGTTCGTCGGCGTCGTCGTCATGATCCCTTGCGAGATCGGCAATTCCTTGATGTTTTCCAATGCATCGCGCAGCGCCGAGCGGAACGCTTCGGTGCCGGGCTGAGCCTTGCCGAGCGCCACGGGGATCGCCTTCTGCAGCATCTGCCCCGCGTCCCAAGCATGACCGCCGAACGTCACCACGGTGCCGACGCCGTAAGCCTTCTCGTAGGCATGCTGATACGCGAGCGCCGACTGCTTCACCGGGTTGCTGTCCGGCAGCTGATCCGCCACGAGCACCGGGCCCGAAGGCAGGATCTCGCCGTCGCAATCCTTGCCGCACACGCGCAGGAAGTCGTTGTTCGCCACACCGTGCGTTTGATAGACCTTCCCGTTGTAGCCGCGCTCCTTCAGCTCCTTGGCGGGCAGCGCCGCCGGCGTCCCCGAGCCCGCGATCAGCACGGCGTCGGGATGCGCGCTCATCAACCGCAGCACCTGGCCCGTGACGGAGGTGTCGGCGCGGTTGTACTTCTCGTTCGCGACGACCTTGATGTGATCGGCCCCCGCAGCCTTCGCGAATTCGGCGTTCCAGCTCTCGCCGTACGCATCGGCAAAGCCGATGAAGCCAACAGTCTTCACGCCGTGCTTGGCCATGTAATCGGCGATGGCGGTAGCCATGAGGCTGTCGTTTTGCGGCGTCTTGAACGCCCACTTGCGCTTGTCGTCCACCGGCTCGACGATCTTCGCCGAGGCGGCCAGCGAAATCATCGGCGTCTTGGCGGCCGAGATGGGATCGAGCATCGCGAGCGAGTTCGGCGTCACCGACGAACCGACGATCGCATCGACGTGATCTTCGTCGATGAGCTTGTGCACGTCCTGCACCGCTTTGCCCGTATCGGAACCATCGTCGAGCACGATGTATTGCACGGTCTTGCCGCCGATCTCCTTGGGCAGCAGCGCCACGGTGTTCTTCTCGGGAATGCCGAGCGAGGCGGCCGGTCCCGTCGTCGACAGAACGACGCCGATCTTCACTTGCGCGAAGGTGACGCCGGCCATGCACATCGTTGCCGCCGCCACGGCGCCATGTACCCATTGCTTCATCGTCATTATTGATCTCCAGAGGCTTTACGCGAGAAAGCGCGTTGTCATTGCCGGGGCATAGGCCGGCTGAAAACGATTATTTTTGCGAGCCTGTTTCGCAAGGCGCGCTCGGGTCAAAGAAAAAACGATACACGATGCCGCTCGTCGGAGCACTTCATGTCACGCGCGGCCGGTGTGTCCTGCGAATGAATCGATGATCGATGGGTGGGCGCATCAGTATCTGTCTCGCTCATTCACTTACATATTAGTATTATTTCGCTCGCCATTATTTCCCGTCAAGGAAGCATTTCCCGGCCACGGGTTTCCCCCAAGGAGGTGGGACAAACAGCGTTTGAATATTTCAAACCTCGCGCTCACGTTCAAACACGCGAAGGGAAGGCGCTGCTTGAGCGCGGCACGCGCGCGTATGGAATCGGAGTCGCGTTGCCGAAGGGCATGCTCGAAGAAAGGCGATTCTCCGATTGCATGAATCGAACGCACAAATAAAAAGCGCTGTTGGATCCTATCCAACAGCGCTTTCGTCCGGGCACTGAGTGCCTCGATTGTCTCCTCGTTCTCCACCTGTAAATTCGGTGCATCAGAACTGAGACGAAGATTAAACAACCCCGTCTTGTCCCACAACCTAGCACTTTCCCTAGTGGTGCACAGCAGCACACAATTCATGCAGGCACGCATCGTTTGAAGCCGCGTACTCGCGCCGCACGACAGGGCATGCCCGCCCACCCGCGCCGCACGAGGGTTTGCCCTGCTCCGCCCTCGTGCAAAGCGTGCACGCCGCCCGCATGGCGCGCCGCAGCGCAACAGCCCGACATCGAGCCTGCTCACCCGCGCAGCGGCCGCACACGCGCGACGATTTCGCCGACGATCCCGCGCCGGAATGCGAGCACGCAAGCAATGAAGACGATGCCGATCACGATCGTCGTCGAATCGCCGAGCGAATTGAACCAGTCGATGTGCGTGAGCGAGGCGAGCGCGGCGCCGATATCGCCGAGGCGCTCTTCGAGCGTCACGACCAGCGCGGCGCCCACCAGCGGCCCGAAGAGCGTGCCCATGCCGCCCACGAGCGTCATCAGGATCACGAGGCCCGACATCGTCCAGTACGCGTCGCCGAGCGTCTCGAAGCCCAGCACGAGCACCTTCAGCGAACCGGCAAGCCCGGCCAGCCCGGCCGAGAGCACGAATGCAAGAAGCTTGAAGCGGTCGGTGTCGTAGCCGAGCGAGATCGCGCGCGGTTCGTTCTCGCGGATCGCCGTCAACACTTGCCCGAACGGGGAATGCACGACGCGCACGATCAGCAGGAAGGCCAATACGACCAAGACGAGCACGACGTAATAGAGCGTCAAGTCCGACGATAAGCTCAGGAGTCCGAACAATTTACCGCGGGGCACGCCTTGCAAGCCGTCCTCGCCGCCCGTGAACGGCGCTTGCAGATAGATGAAATAGACGAGCTGCGCGAGCGCGAGCGTGACCATCGCGAAGTAGATGCCCTGGCGCCGAATCGCGAAGAAACCGACGATCAGCCCGAGCAGCGTCGCCGCCGCGGTCCCGGCAAGCAAACCGAGTTCCGGTGTGAGGCCGAGCGTCTCGATCGTGTAGCCGGTCATGTACCCGGCCGAGGCGAGGAACATTGCATGGCCGAACGAGAGCAGCCCCGTATAGCCGATCAGCAAATTGAAGGCGGCCGCGAACAGCGCGAAGCTGAGCACCTTCATCACGAACACGGGATACGCGCCTGCCCACGGCGCCACGATGAGCCCGACGAGCAAGAGGGTGTAAAGCGCTTTTCTTTGCATCACCGTTCCTTGCCGAAGAGACCCGCGGGGCGCACGAGCAGAACGAGCGCCATGATGACGAAGACGACGGTGGCCGACGCCTGGGGATAGAACACGCGCGTGAAGCCCTCCACGATGCCGAGCAGCAGGCCGGTGAGGATCGAGCCCATGATCGAGCCCATGCCGCCGATCACGACGACGGCGAACACGGTGATGATCATCGGCTGGCCCATCAGCGGCGACACTTGAATGACGGGCGCGGCGAGCACGCCGGCAAACGCAGCCAGCGCCACGCCGAAACCGTACGTCAGCGTGATCATCAGCGGCACGTTCACGCCGAACGCCTCGACGATCTTCGGGTTCTCGGTGCCCGCGCGCAGGTAGGCGCCGAGCCGCGTCTTCTCGATGACGAACCAGGTGGCGAAGCACACGACGAGCGAGGCCACGACCACCCACGCCCGGTAGTTGGGCAGATACATGAAGCCGACGTTCGTCGCACCCGAAAGCAGATCGGGGACGTCGTACGGCTGCCCCGAGGAGCCGTAGATCGAGCGGAACACGCCTTCGACGACGAGCGTGAGCCCGAACGTCAGCAAGAGCCCGTAAAGATGGTCGAGGCGATAGAGCCACCGCAGCATCGAGCGCTCGATGAGCACGCCGAACAGGCCGACGACGAGCGGCGAGAGCACGAGCATCGCCCAGTACGGCAGGCCGAAGTAGTCGAGGCCCATCCACGCGAGCATGGCGCCGAGCATGAACAATGCGCCGTGCGCGAAGTTGATGACGTTGAGCATGCCGAAGATCACGGCCAGCCCGAGGCTCAGGATCGCGTAGAACGATCCGTTGACGAGCCCGAGCAAGAGCTGGCCCAGCATGGCCTGCAACGGAATGCCGAAGATATCCATTGAACTGCCATCCAAGAGAAGAAGACGCGCGCGTTGCGGGCGCGCGCGTCATGACCGCGTACTAATGCAAACGGCAAGCGGCCCTTTACATCACCGTCACCATCACTTCCAAAGATCGCACTGCGTCTCGGCCTTCGTGCCGAACGCTTGATCGCCCGGAATCGTCGCCTTCAGCGTGTAGTAGTCCCACGGCTTCTTCGATTCGGCCGGCGTCTTGACCTGGAACAGATACATGTCGTGCAGCATCACGCCGTCGGGGCGCACCGTGCCCTTCGCATAGAAATCGTCGACCGGCTGCTTGTGCAGCTGCGCCATCACCTTGTCCGGGTCCGTCGAGCCGACCGCCTTCACGGCGTTCAGGTAGTCCGTCGTCGCCGAGTAGTCGGCCGCTTGCAGGCTCGAGGGCATCTTGCCCGTTTTCTTGAAGTACTTCTCGGCCCATGCGCGCGACTTGGCGTTCTGATCCCAGTACCAGCTGTCGGTCAGCAACAAGCCCTGCGCCGTCGGCAGCCCGACGCTGTGCACGTCGTCGAGGAACATCAGCAGCGCGGCGATCTTCATCGTCTTCGTAATGCCGAATTCCTTCGCCGCCTTCAGCGAGTTCACCGTATCGCCGCCTGCGTTGGCCAAGCCGAGCACTTGCGCCTTCGACGCTTGCGCCTGCAGCAGGAACGAGGAGAAGTCCGATGCGGACAGCGGATGCAGCGCGTTGCCGAGCACCTTGCCGCCGTTCGCCTCGACCACCTTCGCCGTGTTGCTTTCCAGCGACTTGCCGAACGCGTAATCGGCAGTCAGGAAGTACCAGCTCTTTTCCCCGCTCTTGACGATCGCGGAACCGGTACCGCGCGCCAGCGCCGTCGTGTCGTAAGCGTAGTGAATGGTATAGGGCGTGCACTGCTTGTTCGTCAGCGCATCGGTGCCGGCGCCGATCGAGAAGTACGGACGCTTCTTTTCCTTGATGACGTCGTTCATCGCAAGACCGGTGGCCGAGTTCGTGCCGCCGATCAGCATGTCGAGGCCTTCCGTGTCGATCCACTTGCGGGCCGTGGATGCGGCGATGTCGGCCTTGTTCTGGTGGTCCTGCGTGATCAGCTTGATCGGCAGCCCATTGACCTTGCCGCCGAAATCGTCGATGGCCATCTGGATCGCCGTGGCGCCGCCCTTGCCGTCGATATCGGCGTACAGGCCCGACATGTCGGTAATGAAGCCGATCGTGACTTGGCTCTCGGCCGCGACCGCGTGCTGTGCGGCGAAAGCGGCGGCGAGTGCGGTGCCGGTAACTGCGAGAGTGCGAACAGCACTTGCGAGCAACTTGGTCCTCATCGGGTATCTCCTTCTTCGCTTATGGTTGTGCATACAACTATTTTCATGCATGAGATGCGACGCGCCCGCGAAACACGAGACGAGCGCCTGAAAAACCATGGCGTCCGAGCGTCAGACGCCCAGCAGATCGTGCAGCACCGGCATCTTGCTTTCGAGTTCGCGCGCGACGAAATGCTCGACGATACGGCCGTGCTCCATCACATAGAAGCGATCGGCCAGCGGCGCCGCAAAACGGAAGTTCTGCTCGACCATCACGACCGTGTAGCCGCGCGACTTGAGCGCAAGGATCATGCGCGCGAGCGCCTGCACGATGACGGGTGCGAGGCCTTCGGAAATTTCGTCGAGCAGCAGCAGGTTCGCTCCCGTACGCAAGATGCGCGCGACGGCGAGCATTTGCTGCTCGCCGCCCGAGAGCCGCGTGCCCTGGCTCATGCGGCGCTCTTTCAAGTTCGGGAACATCTCGTAGATTTCGTCGAGCGACATCGCATAGCGGCTCTCGCCCACCATCGGCGGCAGCAGCAGATTCTCCTCGCACGACAAGCTCGAGAAGATCGCGCGCTCCTCGGGGCAGTAGCCGACGCCGCAGTGCGCAATCTTGTGCGTCGACATTAGGATCGTTTCTTTCTCGCCGATGCGCACCGAGCCCGTGCGCCGGCCCGTCAGGCCCATGATCGCGCGCATCGTCGTCGTGCGCCCCGCGCCGTTGCGGCCGAGCAAGGTCACGACCTCGCCGCGCGCGACCGTCAGATCGACGCCGTGCAGAATGTGCGATTCGCCGTACCACGCCTGCAGGCCCGAGATCGTCAATGCAGCCGGAGCGCCGGCCAGCGCCCCGCTCGTGTCGCTCACCGCGATGCTTTCCCGCTCCGTGTGATTCATCAGTGCGTCCCCGTCAACGCCGCGTCGGCGCTGCCCATATAGGCTTGCATCACGAGTGGATTCTTCGACACTTCGGCATAGCTGCCTTCCGCGAGCACTTCGCCGCGCTGCAGGACGGTGATCGTGTCGGAGATGCCCGCGATGACGTTCATGTTGTGCTCGACCATGAGGATCGTGCGGCCCGCCGATACCTTCTTGATCAGCGCGGTCACGCGGTCGACGTCTTCGTGACCCATGCCTTGCGTCGGCTCGTCGAGCAGCATGAGTTCGGGCTCCATCGCGAGTGTCGTCGCGATCTCGAGCGCACGCTTGCGTCCGTAGGAAAGCTCGACCGTGAGCGTATCGGCGAAATCGGCCAGGCCCACCTGATCGAGCAGTTCGCGCGCGCGATCGTCGAGACGATGCAGCGTGCGCTCGCTGCGCCAGAAGTGGTAGGCCGTGCCGAGCGCGCGCTGCAATCCGACGCGCACGTTCTGCAAGACGGTCAGATGCGGAAAGACCGCTGATATCTGGAACGAGCGGATGATGCCGCGCCGCGCGATCTGGGCCGGACGCTCGCGTGTGATATCAACGTTGTTGAAGACGATCTGCCCAGCACTGGGCTCGAGAAATTTCGTGAGCAAGTTGAAGCAGGTCGTCTTGCCCGCGCCGTTCGGGCCGATCAACGCGTGGATCGAGCCGCGGCGCACGCGCAGGTTCACGCCGTTCACGGCCGTGAAGCCCTTGAACTCTTTGGTCAGCCCGCGCGTTTCAAGAATCGTGTCGCCGAGAATCATGTCCCCTTCCATGCGAAGTCAGGCGAAGCACTGCATTGGCATGCGCTTGTCGAGCGCATCCGATTTCCCGAACGGTACGCCTCTCGGTAACGAGACGCCCATCGTTTATGGCATGGTGCATCAATGCGGAGAGGTCGGCCCCGCCCCATGCGGCATCGCGCATTGTCTCCCCAATGATGCAGCGCAATCATTGGGATTTGCACTAGTGCTTAATTGCGTCGGCAAGTAACTAGTGCACTCCTTTCGATATGTAAAACGCCGCTGCTAGCTTATCGGTACTTAGTACGGGCGAACGTCACACAGCGTTCACGGTAGGCGCCGTCCCCACCGCTTGCGTCGACGAAGCCCGTGCACGGCGATCGGCACGAATCATGTCGCTTGCGCGCTCCGCGATCATCAGCGTTGGCGAATTCGTATTGCCCGATGTGATCGTCGGCATCACCGAAGCGTCGACGACACGCAATCCCGTCACGCCGAAAACACGTAGCCGCGCATCGACCACGGCGCCAGGATCGTCGGCCGTACCCATGCGGCATGTTCCCACGGGATGGAAGATCGTGGTGCCGACGGCACCCGCCGCCTGCACGAGTTCTTCTTCGGTCTGGTACTGCGGCCCGGGCAGGATTTCCTCGGGCGCATAGCGCGCGAGCGCCGGCGTCTGCACGATGCGGCGCGTGAGCCGCAACGCATTGGCGGCGATATGGCGATCGTAGTCGGTCGACAGATAGTTAGGCGCGATGAAAGGCGCCGCGAGCGGATCGGGCGATTCGATATGAATGCTGCCGCGCGAGGTCGGCCGCAGATGGCAGGCCGATGCGGTGAACGCGTTGAAGCGATGCAGTGGCTCGCCGAAGCGATCGAGCGAGAGCGGCTGCACGTGATATTCGATATCGGGGCGTGTGATCGAGGCATCGTCCTGCGACGACTTCGCGAAGGCACCCAACTGCGAGGGCGACATCGACATCGGCCCGCTGCGCCACAATGCGTATTGCATGGCGATGAGCGCCTTGCCCCACCAATGCGCCGTCATGGTGTTGAGCGTGCGCACGCCGCGGACGCGATAGGCCATTCGCAGCTGAAGATGGTCTTGCAGATTTTCGCCGACCCCGCGCAAATCGTGCACGACTTCGATTCCGAACCGCTGCAGCCGGGCCCCATCGCCGACACCCGATAGCTCGAGCAATTGCGGCGAATTGACCGCGCCCGAAGCCAGCACGACTTCGCCCCGCGCACGCGCGAAGAATTCGCGCGAGCCCGAGCGATCGCCTCGGCGGTAGACCGCGCCCGTGCAGCGTTTTCCGTCGAATGTCAGCCGCCGCACTTGCGCGCCGGTCACGACGGTGAGGTTTGGACGTTCCAGCGCGGGACGCAGAAACGCCTTCGATGCATTCCAGCGGACGCCGCGCTTTTGATTGACCTCGAAGTAGCCGACGCCGCTGTTGTCGCCGCGATTGAAATCGTCGGTCGCCGGAATGCCCGCCTGCTGCGCGGCTTCTCGAAACGCCTCGAGCACCTGCCATTTGAGCCGCTGCCGTTCGACGCGCCATTGACCGCCCGCGCCATGCCAGGCATCGGCGCCGCCATGATGATCCTCGCTGCGCTTGAACACGGGCAGCACCGCGTCCCAAGACCACGACGAATCGCCCGTCGCACGGGCCCATTCGTCGTAGTCCTCGCGCTGGCCTCGCATGTAGATCATGCCGTTGATCGACGAACTGCCGCCGAGCACTCGCCCGCGCGGATAGGACAGCGAGCGCCCGTTCAGCCCGGCCTCCTCGCCCGTGCGATAGAGCCAATCGGTGCGCGGGTTGCCGATGCAGTAGAGATATCCGACGGGAACGTGAATCCAGCGGTAGTCGTCCTTGCCGCCCGCCTCGATCAGCAGGACGCTGACATCCGCGTCTTCGCTGAGCCGGTTCGCGAGCACGCAGCCCGCCGTGCCCGCGCCGACAATGACATAGTCGAATTCGCCTTCGAGAATCGTTTCGCTCATCATGTCGCGCACCGCCTCGCATCGATCGAGAATAATTAGGCAGGCCCATATGAAGACTGAAGACGCGCGGGCCCGGGTTCCCACCAAAGCCTAACCGCCCATGCGGCCCGAAATCCAATGAGTTCTCCTCAATTGCGATATAAGGCGCGCTAATATCACCGGCATGGACCTTACTTTGCTCCGGGCGTTCGTCACGGTGGCGCGCGTCGGCAACCTCACGCGCGCGGCCGCCCAGCTTCATCTGACGCAGCCGGCCGTCAGCCTGCAGATCAAGAACCTGCAGGAAACGCTCGGCATGGCGCTGTTCGTACGCGGCTCGCATGGGCTCGCGCTGACTCGCGACGGCCGGGCCCTGCTGCCGCACGCCGAGCGAGCGCTCGTCGCGGCGGGCGACGTCGAGCGCGCGGCGGCCGCATTGCGCCAGGAAGTCCGTGGGCGATTGCGCATCGGCACCATCCTCGATCCGCAGTTCCTGCGTCTAGGCGGATTCCTGAAGCAGCTTGTCGAGACCTACCCTCAGATCGAAACGGCTTTGCGCCATGGCATGTCCGGGTGGGTGGCGCAGCAGGTACGCGCCCAGGAACTCGATGTCGGCTACTACATCGGCCAGCCCGCCGACGACGGGATGCCGGACGGCCTCTTCCATGCAGCGACGCTCACGCGCTTTCAATACCGCGTGCTCGCGCCGGCCGGCTGGAAGGAGCGCGTCGGCCGTTCGCCCGATTGGCGCTCGCTCGCCGCGCTGCCGTGGATCTGGACCCCGCCCGCCTCCGCGCATAATCGTCTGCTGTCGCGGCTGTTCGCACAGGCCGGAGCCGATCCGGTGAAGGTAGCCGAAGTCGATCAAGAGATCTCGATGCTCGATCTCGTCAAGTCGGGCGTCGGACTTTCGCTCGCCCGCGATGCAATCGCCATCGCCGAGGCGCACACGCACGCGCTGACGATCGCCGAAGACGTGGTCGTGCCCACCGAGCTCACGTTCGTCGCACTGGCCGCGCGCATGGACGAACCCGCGATTGCCGCGGCGTTCAAACTGATCGAAGCGCAGTGGGCCATTTGATTTGATCGGGTGCATTGCGAACAAACGCGCGGCTTCGGTTTTTGTTAGATTCGTCCTTACGCGCCCGCTTCCACCCGGGCGCGTTTTTTCCCCGTTTGCGTTTTTCCGTTACCTCTTGCTGCACGCTGCTTGACGCGATCAATCCGCTCGTAGGGTCGGCCACGCTCGGCCGGTTGCCCTCCCCGCTGGCAGGCCGCCCCCTCATCACACGTTTCGACAGGAGCTCGACATGGCACGCAACATCGAAATCAAAGCGCGCGCCCGCGCATTCGACGATCTACGCGAGCGGGCAGCCGCGCTCTCGGACGACGCACCCCTCATCTTTCGGCAACAGGATTTCTTCTACGACGTGCCGCGCGGCCGCCTGAAGCTGCGCCAATTCGACGACGGCACGCCCGCCGAACTGATCTTCTATCAACGCGACGATCGCGACGGGCCGAAGGCGTCGTACTACACGCGCAGCCCGGTGACGAACCCCGATGCCATGCATGCGCTGCTGGCGACGGCGCTCACGACCCGCGGCATCGTCTCGAAGGAGCGCCATGTCTACCTCGCGGGGCGCACGCGCATCCATCTCGACCGCGTCGACGGGCTCGGTGATTTTGTCGAACTCGAGGTCGTCCTCGCCCCCGATGACGACGAAGACGCGGGCGAAGCCGAAGCGCATGCGGTGTTCTCGAAGCTCGGCGTTTCGCAAGCCGATCTCGTGGCCGTCGCTTATGTCGACCTGCTCAACGACAGCCTCGGAGGCCGCGCCGCCTGACGCCGTCAAGACGGCACAAACCGATTCGAGCGGATTCGAGCCCGCTCGACCAAGCTCACGCGGGCGCCGTTCCGGGCGAAAGATGATCGAGCGGCAGCGGCCCGTTGCGCTTGAACGTCGTGAGCACGATGTTCGAGCGCACGCTGTCGACGCCCGGCACCCGCATCAGCTTTTTCATGACGAACGAAGACAGCGCATTGAGATCGGGGGCGACGATGCGCAGCAGATAGTCGGCATCGCCCACCACCGCGTGACATTCGAGCACCTCGGGCAGGACGTCGATCTGCTGCTGAAATTGCTCGACGATCGAATCGCCGTGATGTTTGAGCTTCAGGCTCGTGAAGGCCGTCACGCCGAGCCCGAGTTTCTCGGGCCGCAGCACGACCCGGTAGCCGTCGATGATTCCGATCGACTCGAGCCGCTGCAGGCGCCGGCCGATTTGCGAGGGAGACAGCGGCACCCGCTCGCCGAGCTGCTGGTGCGTCGCCCGCCCGAAACGCTGCAGCACCTCGAGCAAGGCCAAATCGAAGTGGTCGAGCTCTAACATGAAAATTTCCCGCACAAAAATATAAATCTATGCGTAATTATCGCATATCCATATAAAACAACACGCAATTCTCGCCCTCTCCCCGCATCACACGCAATAGACTTGCGTTACCGCTGGACCGATACGATCATCACGCGCGGAAGCGGCGATGGGTGGGCCAGGGAGGGCGATGTCCAAAGATGAGGGCGTGGGTGCCGAACGGCCCGGCCGCCCGCCCAAGCGTCGTTGTCCCAGTTGTGAAAAAATGGCCAAACCGACGCAAGGCATGGGTCGCACGCGCACCCTTGCGCGCGCCGGATCGAACGGATCGGGTCGATCCCCCGCCCAGGGCTCAATGAAAGGAGATGATGCAATGATCCACAAGCTGACTTCGGAAGAGCGCGCGACGCAGCTTTCGCAGTTGAGCGGCTGGCAAGCCGTTGCGGGCCGCGATGCGATCCATCGTCAATTCAAGTTCGCCGATTTCAACGAGGCTTTCGGCTTCATGACGCGCGTGGCCATCAAGGCCCAGGAGATGAACCATCACCCCGAGTGGTTCAACGTCTATCACACGGTGGACATCACGCTGACCACCCACGATGCCCAGGGCGTGACCGAGCGCGACATCGAACTCGCGCATTTCATCGAAGACGCGGCGAAGAGCATGCGCGCGGCCTAAACGGCTGCAACCCTAGCCGCGCAAGGCTCGCACGTATGCTTCCCATGCATCGCGCGCGCCTCGTTCGAGCCCGTCTGACGATAGAGTCGCCTGACGCTGTACAATCATCAGCGCATACGGCTTGGAGAGTGCGCTAGCCTCCTTACACAAGCTCAGCTCATCGCCGCTCGAAGGCGAGCGAGCGCGCCAGAAGTTGATCGCGGCTTCAAGTTCGTTGATCGTGATCTCGGACATGTTCGTGACCGTTGGGGCGCCCGCCGAAGCTTTTCTTGCGGCGGCACGCTTTTGCCGTGTGGCGAAGGCATCGCCGGTCGGCGTGCTAGAAATGCGTAATTCATTGTACTTGAGCGAATTCCATGCGACTCCTTCTGATCGAAGACGACCGCCCAATCGCGCGCGGCATCCAAAGCAGCCTCGAACAAGCCGGCTTCACCGTCGACATGGTTCATGACGGCATCTTTGCTGAACAGGCCCTCACGCAAAACCGTCACGAACTCGTCATTTTGGATCTGGGCCTGCCAGGCATCGACGGCATGACGCTGCTCTCGCGCTTCCGGCAGTCGAACCGTCACACGCCGGTGATCGTGCTCACGGCGCGCGACGAACTGAACGATCGCGTGCAGGGGCTCAACGCCGGCGCGGACGACTACATGCTCAAGCCGTTCGAGCCCGCCGAACTCGAAGCGCGCATTCGCGCCGTGATGCGCCGCAGCGGCCCGCATAGCGACATTCCGCGCCCGGAAGTGTCGCTCGGGGGCGTGCGCCTGTCCGGTGTCGATCGCCGCATCTTCAACGACGACAAACCGCTCGAGCTGTCGCCGCGCGAGTTCGCGGTGCTCGAAATGCTGCTGCTGCGCCACGGCCGCGTCGTCAGCAAAGCGCAATTGCAGGACCATCTGACCCACTTCGGCGGCGATCTCGGCGATACGGCCATCGAAGTGTACGTGCACCGGGTCCGCAAAAAGCTCGAAAACTGCCGCGTAGAAATCGTCACGGTGCGAGGCTTCGGGTATCTGCTGCAGGAAATTCGCCAAGCGTCGTAATCCGTGGCGGGTGCGGGCCGCCGGCGTGCGCCGGCCGGGCCCGTGCCTCACTGCGCCCCACGCGGGCGCGGCGGTCCCTTCCCTTTCCCGTCCGAGACGTTCATCGCCATGCAGCACGTCGCCGCGACCAGCTTACGCCGCTCGCTTCTGCGACGGCTCGCCGGGCCGCTGTCTCTCCTCGCTCTGATGAGCGGCCTCGTCGCTTATTGGCTCGCCTGGCAATACACGCAGCACGTCGTCGACCGTTCGCTGTCCGACTTGGCCACCGCGATTTCGAAGCAGATCCAAATCGCCGGGCCTGACGTGCGTTCGACAGTGCCGCCGCTCGCCAAGGCGATGTTCTCCGATCCGAACGACCAGCTGATCTACCGCATCAGCGACGGCGTGCACGAGATCGCGGGAGAAAGCCAACTGCCGCTGTTCGGCACGCGTGTGCGCGAACGGCGCGAGGCGAACGTATTCGAGGCGCAGTTCGAGGGGATGCACGTGCGTGTCGCGCAGGTACGCGTGCTGCAAGCCGTCGGCAATCCGATCATCGTCGAAGTCGCGCAGCCGTTGCGGCATCGCTATCGGATCGCGGCCGAGTTTCTCGTCGCCATCATGATGCCGTTGCTGATCCTGCTGCTGGCGGGCTGGGGCATCGTCTGGCGCGTCGTCAATCAGCAGCTGAACCCGTTGACCGTCCTGGCCGATTCCTTGAACCGGCAGACGCACATGTCGCTCGAGCCAGTGGACGAAACGTTCGTGCCCATGGAGATCAAGCCGCTGACGAGCGCGATGAACGCGTTGCTCGTGCGGCTGAAGTCGGCCCTCGACGCCCAGCGCAAATTCATCGCCGACGCGGCTCATCAACTGCGCACGCCGCTCACCGCCGTGAAGCTGCACGCCGAGCAAGCGGCGAACGCTCGCGACGCGAACCAGACGCTCGTCGCCGTCCGCGAGCTGCGAGCCGCGGCCGATCGCGCCGTGCGGCTTTCGAATCAGTTGCTGTCGCTGGCCCGGGCCGAGCCGGGCGCCCAAACCGCGCGCTTCGCGGAACTCGATATCGCCGCGCTCGCGTTCGAGACGGGTGCCGAATGGGTGCCGCGCGCACTCGTCGCGCACGTCGATCTCGGTTTTCAGCGCTTGGACGGGCCTTCGAACGACAAGCCGCTCGTCGTGCGCGGCAACCCCGTCCTGCTGCGCGAGGTCATCGCAAATCTGCTCGACAACGCGCTCAAGTACCTGCCGTCGGCAAGGCCGCACGGAGCAAACGTGACCGTGACCGTATCCGAGACGACCGACGAAAACGGCGCACGCTTTGCGGACATTGCCGTCGAAGACAACGGCTCGGGCGTGCCGCCCGCCTTGCAAGCCGATTTGTTCAAACGATTCTTCCGCGGCGACCGTCAAGACGCGGCCGATCCGGGCATCGAGTCCGGCGCGGGTCTCGGTCTCGCGATCGTGCACGACATCATGAACCTGCACGGCGGCAGCGTGCGCTATGAAGATGCGGCCGGCGGCGGCGCTCGATTCGTGTTGCGCGTGCCGCTGGCAACTGCCGCGCCAGGCGGCCTGGATGCGGGGCAGATACTGTCCATCCCCGCGCGTATGCCGCTAGGCGGGCATTAAGCCTTACCGTTCTTCTTTTTGCTCTGCTTGGGCGCCTTGGACTCCTTCGGCGCGAGCATCGTGCCGCGGCATTTGCGGGCGCCGCACCGGCACGCGTATTCGTCCTTGAGCTTTTTCGTCTGGCGGGCGTCGATCACGAGGCCGTAGTCGTAAAACAGCTCTTCCTCGGCGCCGATATCGCGCAGCGCTTGAATGAACACGTGGCCGTCGACCTCTTCCGCTTCGCAATTGGGCGCGCACGAATGGTTGATCCACCGGGCGCTGTTGCCGTCGACTTTTCCGTCGATCACGCGGCCGTCCTCGAGGGCGAAGTAGAACGTGTGATTCGGTTCCTTGGGATTGTGCGGATGCCGCCGCAACGCTTCCTTCCACGAGATGCGCTCACCCTTGTATTCCACTAGACGCTCGCCCGCCTTCAACGGCACGGCAGCAAATACGCCCTTGCCATGCACGCCGGACTGGCGCACGACCAACTTGCGTGAACTCATCGATAAATCCTCAGAAAAGCCTTGGTGCCGCCGGCGAGCGGCATTGCGTTTTCGATCGCGGGATGGAAACGCGGCGCCCATTGGGCGCCGCAAGAGGCAATGACGTGGTCAACGTCGCAAAGCGCCAATCGTACACGCGGAGGGCCGCTTCGTTCAACGTCTCGTTCGCATGAACTAGCAGCGGGCGCTCGAGACGATCGCAGCGGATATCGGGATGAGCGAGCGTTTCGCGATTCGTCGATTCGCCCGCCGCGCCGATTAGGCGGCGCTTTGGGCGAAGATCTTCCAGACCTTCTTTTGCGTCAGCGAGTCGGCTTCTTCATGGACCGGGCAATCGAGCCGCAACTCGGCGTCGCCGATCGCCAGATTCAGGGCCGAGCAACGATGAGCCGATTTTTTCGGCGTCTTGCTGACTTCGAAATGCTTGCACGTGACGCACATGCGATGCGCGGGGATGTCGCCTTGCACTTCGAGCTGGCGAATCATCTTGATCATCGTGCGATAGAAGATCGCTTGCTCCTCGTTGCGCAACGTGCCGATCGCTTCGGTCAGAAAATCGGGCCACTGCTGCGCGCGCTTGGCAGCCGTACGGCCGCGCGACGTGAGCTTGACGGCCAGTGCGCGGCCGTCTTCCGTCGTACGCCGCTTCTCGATCAACCCTTTCGCTTCGAGCGTGCTGACGGCGTCGCTCGTCGTGGCCGCCGTGAGAGCCGTCTCGCGAGCGATCTCGCCGAGCCGCAACGGATTCTTGCGCTGCATCAGCAACACGAGGATCTCGCCCTGCGTGGGGGTGAGCCCCGCGCTTTCAGCCCACTCCCACGCTTGGCTGCGCATCGCCGTGCTCAAGCGTAGCAAGCTATGGGTCACGCGCCCGGTCGCCAGCTCTCCGTATACACCTTCGCTCATAGTCTTCGTTCGCTATTTCGCCAATTGACAGCATGCCTCTGCTGATTCGGTTGCCCGCGCCTTGCCTCGCTGCGCCCCGGCAGCCCCGTGGGACGGCTCGCTTTCTCGTCGAGCGTGCCGATTTTACTATTTCAGAAGCGCTCCGGCCGCCCGAGTTCAATTCGATCGTCGCGGCGCCGGCGGCTTCGGGCCGACACCAACGCACCTCTTTTGCACCGATGTTACGGCATCGAGGTGACTTTCGGCCCGACAGACGCGCCATTTTAAGCGACGAGGAAAAATAGTACAGCTAAGTTATTCAGGGGCCGCTGTGGACAAGTCGTGTATAACGCGTCGAGCCGATTGTGGGGCATTTCTGAATAACATCAGATCGATTTGAAACGCGACTTGAGTTGTTCAGGGCTCATGTCAGTTCCGCACGCGCGAACCATGCGGTTATCGTTTACGCAGGTGTTTGAGGCATCGAAGAAAATTCGAGTTTTCCACAGACGCCCCCACCCTTTGTTAACTACTACTACGTATGTATACGTTGTTAACTTAGAAAACCTAAACCCCACGCCATCGCAGGCACTGCTGACGAACCGCTTCGTGCAGCGACTTCTCTTTTGCGACGACACCGCGCAGCCAGGCAGCATCGTTGACTTGCGCTTGCGCGATGTTGCCGATTTCCCGTAATGCCGCCGAAGACTGCAGCGCGTCGGCATGTGGCTCGATCACGCGCAGGGTTTCGAGGATGTCCTCGAATATCGGGCGGCGCTCGCCCGTCTGCGGATTGATGCAAGTGCCGCCGAGTCCGAAACGGCAAGCCTCGAACCGGTTGAACGTATAGACGAGGTAGTCGTCTTCCTTGGGCACGAACGGCCGATCGATGAGCAGGTGCCGCGCAAGCGTCTGGATATAGCAAGCAATGGCTGCGGCCCGGTCCACCGATAGCGGCGTATCCATCACGCGTACTTCGATCGTGCCGAAGCCGGGCTTCGGTCGAATATCCCAGTAGAAATCTTTCATGCTGTTGACGACACCGGTGGCGACCATCTTCGAAAAATATTCCTCGAAGCCTGACCAGGTCAGCACGAACGGCGCGCGCCCCGACAGCGGAAACGCGAACACGGAATTGAGCCGCGCCGAATGGAAGCCGGTGTCCACGCCCTGCACATAAGGCGACGATGCCGACAGTGCGATGAAATGCGGAATGAATCGCGACATCGCATGCAGCAGGAACAGTGCGCTATCGGGATCGGGACAGCCGATGTGCACGTGCTGGCCGAAGACGGTGAACTGCTTGGCCAGATAGCCGTAAAGTTCGGACAGGTACTGAAAGCGCGGCGCATCGAAGATCTGCCGCTCGCTCCATTGCTGGAACGCATGCGTGCCGCCGCCGGCCAGGCCGACGTTCAGATGATCGGCCGCGGACACGAGCGTATCGCGCAGCGCGCGCAGCTGGGAGAGCGCCTCCTCGTGCGAATTGCAGATGCCCGTCGACAGCTCGATCATGCTCTCGGTGATTTCGGGCGTGATGTTGCCCGTGATCTTCTGATCCTTGACGAGCCGCATGAGATCGGATGCGGCTTTCGTCAGATCGTAGTCGTGCGTGTTGACGACCTGGATCTCGAGCTCGACGCCGAACGTGAACGGCTTGGAATTGATGAACGGTTCAAGTGCCATGATGTTTTCCTTCGGGCCGGCCCATTAGGGCTGGCCCCATTCGGGCTTGCGGGCAGCTTTCAAGCGCGCCGTTCGCCGACGAGCGCGAGCGAGCGGTAGACGAGCCAGGGTCCGACGAGCTGCAGGACGGCGATGGAGCACATCACGACGGCGCGCAGCGTGGGGTCGAAGTTCGGATACAGCGCATAGGTATCGTCGACGAGCAGATAGGCGAGCGCCGACATCGGCGAGAGCGACAAACCGAGCGCCACCCCTTGCTTCCAGCCGATGCCGCTCGGCTTCGCGAACGCGAGCACGCCGACGAGCTTGCCGATGAAGCGCGCCACGATCAGCAGCACCGCCGCGACGCCGCCCAGCGCGATGTCGTGCCATTGGAAGGCCGTCATCGTGAGGACGAACAAGATGACGGTGAGCAGCCAGCCTGCCGTGCCGAAATGCTCCGGCCACAGTTGCGGCTTGGCTTCGACGTTCTTCACGATGATGCCGGCCGCGAGCAGGCTAAGGATCGTCGACAGATTGAACAGGTGGGCGATCGCGATCGCCAGCAGCACGAGGCCGAACAGCGCGACGAACGAATGCTCGTCCTGCACTTGCATCGAACGATAGAAGAACGTGCAGGCCTTGGCGAGCAGGTAGGCGAGTATGAGCGAACCGACGAGCAGGTAGAGCGGCTGAGCGATCGTCGCAAAGACGTTGCCGTAGACCTCCTGATGCAGCCAGCCCGAGGCGATCTTCTCGATCACGACCGCGTACATGCTGTTGAGCGCCGTGAGCGTCAGCAGACGCTGCGTGACTTGTCCTTCCGCGCGCAGCTCGGTCTTGAGCTGAATCACCATCGCCGGCGAGGTCGACATCGCGATGGCCGCGATCACCGTTGCCACTGCGGCGCTGATATGCGTGAACAGCAGCGCGGCGAGGACGAGCACGAAGGTCAGCGTCGCCTCCGCCAGACTCGAAGCCACCAGCCACGGATTGCGACGAATCCAGCGCAAATCGAGCCGGCTGCCGAGTTCGAACAGCAGCAGGCCGAGTGCGACGTCGAGCAGCAGGCGCAGCGTCCCGCCCGAGCTGGCGTCGATCGCGCCGAATCCCGCCGCCCCCGCGATCAATCCGATCACGGCGTAGCCCGAGACCCGCGGCAGCCGCCACGTGCGATAGCACAGCTCGCCCAACAGGCCGGCAACGAGCAAGGCGAGCCCGGCCCAGAAAACCGCGTCCGGCACGAACGGCCAGTGAGGAAGAAAGGAAAACGCCGATTTCATCTGATAGCTGCTCCTTTACGGAAGGGCCCTGCAAGGCATCTTGCCCGCTTTTGGGCGCGTTCTCGTGGGTTGCGGGTCCGGTCTTACGGCGACGTGCCGCGGCGCGGACGGAAAGGGTGATTGCCGACGGCGCGGCGGCTGCCGGACGTGGCGATTGGGCACGCTCGATTCGATGCGTGCGGCCGGGCGCTCAGGCGGAGCGTGGCGCATGCCCGGCAAGAGGAACCAAGGTGTGGCGGCACCGACCTCCGGCTCACGCCGGCCCGGCTATCGACATCGCCTCCATTGGCGCAGCGGATCCGTGATGCGCCGCCATGCAACTTGTGCAAGAGGAACACCGATTGTGCCATAGCTTGACTCCAAAACGCACGATTGTTCATCGATTAGCATCGATATCGGTACAAACGACGTCAAATTTCGTATTGCGGAGAAAAAATGGCCGATTTCGTCTGCGTTTGGCACAACCACCGAATGGGTGTAGACGAAAAATAGCGTGTTCGGGTTCGCCGTGCTTGGACAGTTCCGGCGGCGAGGCGTGCGTGCCGGGTTAGGGTTTACTGTTTACGTATGTATACGTAGTAGAAGTTAACAAGGGTGGGCCAAATCTGTGCAAAACCCTTGTTTACTCAAACGGATCAAGATCTTGCCGAACGCATAACCGCATGTGCAGCATGTGCGGGGCGCAGGGGTTTCGAGGCATAACTTTTGCCTCGTCCGGCGCCGAAGGCAAGTTGTCCCGAAAGCATCCACATCGACCTCACACCCATTTCACCGCCGTTTCACTCGCTTATCCACACGTTGCGGTGGATAACATGGCGTATTAGGCCGGGAATCGGGCGGCGTGCAAAGGGGAGTTATCCTCGATCGAAGGTGCCCTGGCGCAACGCGCGCAGCAGATAGCGCGCCGGATCGAGTGCCTCGGCCAGATCGCGCTCGAGCGGCCAAGGTTCGCCCTCGAGCTGGGAGGCGGCCAGTTCGGCGCCGAGCGAGGCCCAGACGAGCCCGCGCGAGCCGAATGCGAAGCTGCCGTAAAGGCCGGGCGCGCGAGGCAGATCGAGCGGCCACGCGCCGCACAGCGAAGCGGCCTGCTGCTCGCTGGCGGTTTCGTCGGCAAGCGCGCCGATCATCGGCAGGCGGTCGCTCGTCACGCATCGGAAGGCCACGCGCCCGCTCAGCGTCGCCGGGTCGAGGCTGGCGCTCTCCTGCGTTTCGCCGAAAGCCGGAAGCAGCCTTGCCAGCCTGGCGAGATTGTCGGCGTGGCTCTCGACACGCAGATCGTTGCCCGCGTCGTCGATATCGTAGGTTGCACCCGTCAGCAAGCCGTCCGTGAGCGGAATCGCGTAGCCGTCACCGATCGCCGGCAGGCGCAGAGCAGGTGCGCAAGCGTGCGGCAAGCGCGTCAGCTGACCGCGCACGATACGCGTCGGCGCGTGCGCGAGGCCTGCGAGGCGCGCCGCATCGCGCGCGTTGGCGAACATGACGACGCTTGCGCGCGCGATGACCTCGCCGTCGGCTCCGAGGACGTTCCAAGCATCGCCGTCGCGTGCGATGCGGCCGGCTTCGGTGCCCGTGCGCCAAACGATCGCATCGCCCGCACTCGCACATAACGCCGCGCACAGTGCGGCCGGATCGAGCGATCCGCCTTGCGGGTAAAAGCATCCGCCGCGCGCGACGCTCACGCCGGCCGCCGCGTGGGCTTCGGCCGCCGACATCGGCCGAACGAGTTCGCGCGGATATCCGAGCGATTCGATCGCTCGGGTGAGCGCGTGCAATTCGTCTTCGTCGCAGGCGATTTGCAGCAGGCCCTCCCGGGTGCGCGCGAAGTCGTAGCCCGCGCGCTCGAGCGTTTGCCATCGCGCCAGCGCGTACTCGAAGCCGGCGCGCGTGATTTTCGACGCGACGCTGTCGTCACGAGAGAGCAAAGGGTGAAACACGCCGGCCGGATTGCCCGATGCCTCGCGTCCCGGCCGAGCGTGGCGCTCGACGATCGTGACCCGCCAGCCGCGGGCGGCGAGCCGATCGGCCAACGCACAGCCGGCCAAACCGGCACCGACGACGATCGCATGGCGCTCGCTCGCGGCGAACGGCAGCGGCGGCTCGTGGCGCCGCACGCGCCAGCGCGGCGAGAAGCGGCCGACGAGCATCGCGTGCTTTCCCGCGAAACCTTCCGTCTTCGTGCATTCGAACCCGGATTGAGCCAGCCCCCGCAGCACGTCGCCGGCACAGGTGTAGGTGGCGAGCGTCGCGCCCTCGCCCGCCAGCCGAGCCAAGGCCTTGAAGGCGAACGGCGACCACATGTCCGGGTTCTTGGCGGGGGAAAAGCCGTCGAGATAGAACGCGTCCGCGCGCAGCCAGAGCTTGGGCAGCAATTCGAGTGCGTCGCCGAAAGCGATCGTCAGCGTCACGCGCCCGCCCTCGAACTCCAGGCGATGCAATCCGGGCGTCAGCATCGGCCAAGCCTGCGTCAACTGCTCGGAAAGCGCCCCGACCGTTGTGTCCGCAACCATGCGGGCGTGCAGTGCGCGCAGATCCTCGGCCCTGAAAGGATGCTTTTCGATCGAGACGAATGCCAGGCGCTCGCACCGGTTGGGATCGGCGCGCCAGGCTGCCCAGGTCGAGAGGAAGTTGCCGCCGATGCCGAAGCCGGTCTCGACGACGGTGAAAAGGCGCCGTCCGCGCCAGCGTCCGGGCAGGCCGTTTCCGCTCAGAAAGACATGCTCGGCCTGGGCGAAAGCGCCCGCGGCGCTATGGTAGATGTCGTCGTACGCGGGGGAAAACGGCGTGCCGTCGTCGCGAAAGGCCAAGATGGCGGGAGTCAGCGTTGAAGTCATCGGCAAAGCGAAAACTGTGGGAAGAGCGCAAGTTTGGACGTAAGGGGCAACCCTAATCGCGACATCCGAGGTGTTGCCGATCGCCCGAAAACCCATGCTGGACAAGGCTTTGCGGGCGTTGGCAAAATCCAACGACATACGGACGCAACGTTGAGAAGCCCTTGGCAGCAGGGGTTCGCGAGTACGACAATGCTCAAACCCAGCGCCGACAAGGCTCGCCAGCGTTAAATTCTTTGAGAGCCTTGCCGTTATTGGGTTTGCGCTGAGCTATCATAGCAAGCGCCGCAAGGCCGTAGCGCCAGGGGTTCAGCGCGACCGAGCGGCGCACGCTTCGCCACTGCTACTCGACGGCACAGCTTGCGTACGTATAATTCGGCGCGTTTGCGCTGTCCGTGTCACTTCAATCTGAAAAAGAGGAACGTTAATGAACAAACAGGAACTGATCGACGCCGTCGCAGGCCAGACCGGCGCCAGCAAAGCTCAAACCGGCGAAACGCTCGACACGCTGCTCGAAGTGATCAAGAAGGCAGTGTCCAAGGGCGACGCGGTGCAGCTCATCGGCTTCGGCAGCTTCGGCTCCGGCAAGCGCGCAGCGCGCACGGGCCGCAACCCCAAGACGGGCGAGACTATCAAGATCCCGGCAGCCAAGACGGTCAAGTTCACGGCTGGCAAGGCGTTCAAGGATGCCGTCAATAAGCGCTAAGCCCGTGTCGGCCCAATGAGGCCCGGCTTGACGTTTTGTCGACACCCGCCAACGGCGGGTTTTTTTTCGCCTAGTTAATCGCACGCCGGCGGCAAAGCGCGCGAAGACGATGGAGGCAGGAACCGCCCCGGGCTCGAAGTTGAAGACCCCGGGGCTTCGCCTTCAGCAAGCGATCAATGGACGATTTGTCCTTCGTCGTCGCCTTCGTGATCGTCGGCGTCGAGATCCCACGCCGGGAAAGGGTCGGGCATCCGCGCCCAGCCTTGCGGGCCGAGCGCGTACTCCTCGTCGGTCAACAGACACGCGTCGAACTTGGCGCGCCAGCGCTCGGCATCGAGCGCGACACCGATCAACACGAGCTCCTGACGGCGGTCGCCGATCGTCGCATCGTCCGCCGCGCCGTACCAATCGGCTGCGATCTCACCGGCGAGCTCGTCGTCTTCGGGCCATTCGTCGCGCGGCTGCGCGGCCCACCACATGCCGGCCGGCCCATGACGGCAAACGCCGCCCGCCTGAGAGAGCGAACCGGCCACCTCGTTGCGCGTGGCGAGCCAGAAAAAGCCCTTGCTGCGCAGCACGCCTTGCCATTGCTCGTGCAGCAGCGCCCACAGCCGTTCGGGGTGGAACGGCCGGCGCGCGCGGAAAACGAAGCTGCCGATCCCGTATTGATCGGCTTCGCTGACGTGGGAATGACCGTGTTCATGATCGTGACCATGGTCGTGGTCGTGGTCATGCCCGTGCTCGAGCGACGCGAGCCAGCCCGGCGCACCCGCCGCTGCCTCGAAGTCGAACCGCTTCGTATCGACGATTTCCGAAAGCGGCACGTTGCCAAAGCGGCTCGAGACCTGAACCGCGCGCGGATTGAGCCGCGCCAAGATTCGCTCGAGCCGCACGAGCGCGTCGGCATCGACGAGGTCCGCTTTGTTGACGACGAGCACGTCGCAAAACTCGATTTGCTCGATCAGCAACTCGACGATGGTGCGATCGTCCTCTTCGCTCGCGGCGAGGCCGCGCTCGGCAAGCGCCTCGGCCGACGCGTAATCGCGCAGGAAGTTGAACGCGTCGACGACGGTGACCATCGTGTCGAGCCGCGCGACGTCGGCCAGCGTGCGGCCGTCGTCGTCGGTGAAGGTGAACGTTTCGGCGATCGGCATCGGCTCGGCGATACCGGTCGACTCGATCAAGATCGCGTCGAAGCGGCCTTCGTCGGAAAGGCGCCGGATTTCGGCGAGCAGGTCGTCGCGCAGCGTGCAGCAGATGCAGCCGTTCGAAAGCTCGACGAGGCGTTCCTCGACGCGCGAGAGCGATGCGGCGTCCTTGACGAGCGCCGCATCGATGTTCACGGCCGCGAGGTCGTTGACGATGACGGCGACGCGCAGGCCGGCGCGGTTCGCGAGAATGTGATTGAGCAGCGTGGTTTTGCCCGCTCCGAGAAAGCCGGAGAGCACGGTGACGGGCACAGGCGAATGGTTCATTACGGTCGACATCGGATGGGGCGATGGCGCGAAGCGCCGCCGCATGGAGGGCGTAGGGAGCATTGTGCACCAAACGCCGGAGCCCCATCCTCGCGGCAGCCGCCGGCCGCGGCTCCGTGCGAATCCCTTCTGGGCCTTAGCGCTGCGCCTGCAGCAGCTTCCACTGCGAAAGAATGCCGATGATCTGGTGCGCGTAATGGTCGCGCAGCGAGGGTGTTTCGGAGTGATACGCGCCGACGGCGGCCCAAGTGTTGCCGTACTTGTTCATCTTCTGCCGCAGATGCCACGCCGCGATGTAGACGTTCTTGCAAGGCTCCATTAGCGTGCCGGTCGAAATGCCGTAATGGGCCAGCGTGGGCAGATGAATCGAATTGATCTGCATGAGGCCGTAGTCGGTCGACCCGTTCGCGTTCTTGTGCAAGGCGTCGGGATGATTGTGCGATTCCTGCCAGGCGATCGCACGCAAAATCAGCGGGTTGACCTTCTGGTAGCGTGCCGCTTCGTCGAAACAGTCCGCGCGTGCGTTCGCGCACGCGAAAGACGCGAGCAACACTGCCAAGATCAGAACTGTCCGTTTCATGGTTCGAGTGCCTTCTTCGACAGAACTACGTTTTTATTCGCGGCGCGCAGCTTGCCCCGGCCAGGACGAGCGTCGCACGGGCAGGTTGGGGAAAACCCGAAGCCGCCGTTCGATTCAGTCGAAATATTCGACCGTATGATACCGGGTGCCGACCGACTGCCATAGCACGCCGTCCGACATAACCGAGCCATTGGCGCTCAGCAGGGGGTACGGCATGGGGGATACGGCGTGCAGATTATCGGACAGTGACCGTCGCGACTGTGGCAATCGAGAATTTTCTGACGTAAAAGCGAAGCCTTGCTCGGCGCTTCGTGATTATTCAGACACAAAAAACTGCTAATGTTCGTCTTCTTGAGAGGCGGGGCGAACATCCGACACTTATACCGACCGGCCAGATCGGTGTTTGCGAGGCGCTACCGCCGAGAGCCAGGCACTTTCGCATTGAACCTATCTTCCATGACAAGAAATCGTATGGCACTGCGTCGCATCGCTACCGCGCTCCTGATGGCCGGGCTCATGACCGCACAAGCCGCGCACGCCGATGTAACGCTGAACTTCGTGAATGCGGACATCGACCAGGTAGCCAAAGCGATCGGCGCCGCGACGAACAAGACGATCATCGTCGACCCGCGCGTCAAGGGGCAGCTGAACCTGGTATCGGAAAATCCGGTTCCCGAGGAGCAGGCGCTCAAGACGCTCGAAGCGGCGCTGCGCATGCAAGGGTTCTCGCTCGTCCAGGATCACGGCGTCCTCAAGGTGGTGCCCGAAGCCGACGCGAAGCTGCAAGGCGCGCCGACCTACGTGGGCAACAACCCGCAGGCGCGCGGAGACCAGGTCATCACGCAGGTGTTCGAGCTGCATCACGAATCGGCCAACAACCTGCTGCCCGTGCTGCGGCCGCTGATCTCGCCGAACAATACGATCGCCGCCTACCCGGCCAACAACACGCTCGTCGTGACCGACTACGCCGACAACGTGCGGCGCATCGCGGCGATCATCGCGGGGGTGGACAACGCCGCCGGACAGCAGATCGTCGTCGTGCCGTTGAAAAACGCGAATGCGCTCGATCTCGAGCCCCAGCTCTCGAAGCTGCTCGATCCGGGCTCGATCGGCAGCACCGACGCGACGCTGAAGGTCACGGTCATGGCCGATCCGCGCACGAATTCGCTGATGCTGCGCGCATCGAACAAATCGCGCCTCGATATGGCCAAGCAGCTCGTCGCGCAGCTCGACGCGCCGAGTTCGCAGCCCGGCAACATGCATGTGGTTCACTTGCGCAACGCCAATGCGGTGGCGCTCGCCAAGACGCTGCGCGGGATGCTCGGCAAGGGCGGCAGTTCCGGCAATAGTGCGGAAACCAGCAACGCCAGTTCGTTCAGCCAAAATAACGCTTCCGGAAGTTCGAGTTCGACCGGCACCTCCGGCACCCCGCCGCTACCTTCGTCTTACGGCAGCAGCGGCAGCAGCATGCTCGGCGGCAGCAGCTCCGGCTCGAGCGGCGGGCTTGGCGGCAACAGCAACGGCAATAGCGACTTCCTCGGCGAAAAGCAAGGCCAGAACAGCGACGACAATCAACCGGGCGGCATGATTCAGGCCGATGCGGCCACCAACTCGCTCGTCATCACCGCATCGGATCCCGTCTACCGCAATCTGCGCGCGGTGATCGACCAGCTCGATGCGCGTCGCGCGCAAGTCTATATCGAAGCGTTGGTCGTCGAGTTGAACTCGGCGACGGCCGGCAACCTCGGGATTCAGTGGCAGGTTGCGAGCGGCAACCTTCTCGCCGGCACCAATCTCTCGAGCAGCGCGGGCAACTCGACCAGCTCCAACATCCTCAGTGTGGCCGCGGGCCTGGCCGCCGGCGGTGCGGCCGGGGCGGCAACGCTGCCCAACACGCTCACCCAGGGCCTGAACGTCGGCTGGCTGCACAACATGTTCGGCGTCCAAGGCCTCGGTGGATTGCTTCAATACTTCGCCGGCACGAGCGACGCAAACGTGCTGTCGACGCCGAACCTGATCACGCTCGACAACGAGGAAGCGAAGATCGTCGTAGGCCAGAGCGTGCCGTACATTTCGGGCCAGCTCGGGAACCTGAACAGCACCTCGGCGGGCTCGGTGTTGAATTCGTACGACCGCCGCGACGTCGGTCTTACGCTGCATGTGAAGCCGCAAATCACCGATGGCGGGATCCTGAAGCTTCAGCTCTATACCGAAGACTCGTCGATCGTCAGCGGCACGACGAACGCGGTGACGAATCCCTCGGGTCCGATCTTCAACTTGCGTTCGATCCAGTCGACGGTTCTCGCGGACAATGGCGAGATCATCGTGCTTGGCGGTCTGATGCAGGACAACTATCAGGTATCGAACAGCAAGGTGCCGTTGCTCGGCGATATCCCATGGATCGGCCAGCTGTTCCGTTCGGAAACCAAGCAGCGCCAGAAAACCAATCTGATGGTATTTCTGCGCCCGGTGATCATCAACGACAGCGAGACCGCGCAGCAGATCACTCAGAACCGTTACGACTACGTGCAGGACGTGACGAACAGCTATCGCTCCGACAACAACGTGATGCGCGACAAGAACTTCCCGGTCGTCCCGCCGATGCCGGCTGGTCCGAACCAGGGCGCGTCGCCGGCAGCGAATTTGTTCGACCTCAGGCAGATGACTCACCAGCCGACGCCTGCACCTGCGCCTCAGCTTCCGGCACCGCAGCAACCGGTCGCGCAGCCGCAGGCCGTGCCGCTGCAGCCGGGGCAGCCGCAGTCGGTGCCGCTACAGCCTCAGCAGCAGCCCACGCCGCAGCCCCAGACGGCCGCGCCGGGAGCATCGCAGTGAGCAGCGTACTGGGTTCAGCCAACGAAGGCATGCCGGGTGGACGCCAGGCGCCTTCGCCGTTCGCGGCACGGCTCGTGCCCTATGTGTTCGCGCGCAATGGTCAGATCCTCGTCGCTCATCAGCGCGCCGAGGGCATCGAAGTCTGGATCAGCGATCGCACGAACCAGGCGGCGCTGGCCGAGGTCGCGCGCAACTTCGGCGCGCTGACGGCCGTGCGCCTGCCGGCCGAAGAGCTCGCTCAAGCGATCAATCAAGCCTACGAACGCAACGACGGCAGCGCCGCCCAGGTCGTCGGCGAAGTGGAAGGCGAAGTCGATCTGTCGCGGCTCATGCAAGACATCCCCGAAGTCGAGGACTTGCTCGAGTCGGAGGACGATGCGCCGATCATCCGCATGATCAACGCGCTGCTCACGCAAGCGGCGCGCGAGCATGCGTCGGACATCCACATCGAACCGTTCGAGAACGCGTCGGTCGTGCGTTTCCGCGTGGACGGCACGCTGCGCGACGTCGTCCGCCCGAAGAAAGCGCTGCACGGCGCCCTGATCTCGCGGATCAAGATCATGGCGCAGCTCGACATCGCCGAAAAGCGCTTGCCTCAGGATGGCCGGATCACGCTGCGCGTGGGCGGCCGCGCGGTGGATGTGCGCGTGTCGACGCTGCCGACGGGGCACGGCGAACGCGCGGTGCTGCGTCTGCTCGAAAAGGACGCGCAGCATTTGAATCTCGAGGCGCTCGGCATGGGGCCCGATACGCTCGCGAAGTTCGACAAATTGATTTCGCGGCCGCACGGCATCGTGCTCGTGACGGGGCCGACGGGCTCCGGTAAGACGACGACCTTGTACGCGTCGCTCTCGCGTCTCGAAACGGCGACGACGAACATCATGACCGTTGAAGACCCGATCGAATACGACCTGCCCGGCATCGGTCAGACGCAGGTCAACGAGCGGATCGGGATGTCGTTCGCAAGGGCGCTGCGCTCGATCTTGCGGCAAGACCCGGACATCATCATGATCGGTGAAATCCGCGACTTGGAAACGGCGCAAATCGCGGTGCAGGCCTCGCTCACGGGTCACTTGGTGCTGGCGACGCTGCATACGAACGACGCGGCGTCCGCTGTGACGCGGTTGACCGACATGGGCGTCGAGCCGTACCTGCTCGCGTCGTCGCTGCTGGGCGTGCTCGCGCAGCGGCTCGTGCGGCGTCTGTGCCCGGTGTGCAAGGAAGAGCGCGTCGAGGAAGGCCATGCGCAATGGCATCCAGTCGGCTGCGACAAGTGCGCGCGATCGGGCTATTCGGGGCGCCGCGGTGTGTATGAGCTGCTCACCATCGACGATTCGATCCGAACGATGATCCACCATAACGCGGCTGACGCCGAAATCCTGACGGCGGGGCGTGCCCAAGGCATGCGAACGCTGCGCGAGGATGCCGAGCGCTGGCTGACTTCGGGCCTCACCTCGCTCGAAGAGGTGATTCGCGTGACGGGCGGGGTCTAGCGCATGCCGGCCTTTCGCTTTGAAGCGATCGATGCGGCGGGACACCCGCAAAAAGGCGTGCTCGACGCGGACAGCGCGCGTTCGGCCCGCGCGCAATTGCGCACGCAGGGGCTCACGCCGCTCGTGGTCGAACTCGCGGGCAGCGCGGCGCGCGGCGAACGCACGCGCCGCCTCGCGCTCGGCCGCAAGCTGTCCTCGCGCGAGCAAGCGATCCTCACGCGCCAGCTCGCGAGCTTGCTGACGGCCGGGCTGCCGCTCGACGAGGGGCTGGCCGTGCTGACCGATCAAGCGGAGCGCGACTACATTCGGGAGCTCGTTGCGGCGATCCGCGCCGAAGTGCTCGGCGGCCATTCGCTCGCAAACGCGCTCGCCCAGCATCCGCGCGATTTTCCCGACATCTACCGTGCGCTCGTCGCGGCCGGCGAACATACGGGCAAGCTCGGCCTGGTGCTCTCGCGTCTGGCCGATTACATCGAGCAGCGCAACGCGCTCTCTCAAAAGATCGTGCTGGCGTTCACCTACCCGGCCATCGTCACGCTGATCGCGTTCGGCATCGTTACGTTCCTGCTCAGCTACGTCGTGCCGCAGGTGGTCAACGTGTTCGCCACCACGAAGCAGCATCTGCCGGTCATCACGGTCATGATGATGGCGCTGTCGGGGTTCGTGCGCCATTGGTGGTGGGCGGTGCTCCTTGGCGTCATTTTCGTCGTCTATGCTGCGCGGGCGATTTTGTCGCAGACGGGCCCGCGGCTTTCGTTCGACCGATGGCTGCTCACGGCACCGCTGCTCGGCAAGCTCGTGCGCGGCTATAACACCGTGCGCTTTGCGAGTACGCTCGCGATCCTGACCGCGGCGGGCGTGCCGATTCTGCGCGCACTGCAAGCGGCCGGCGAGACGCTGAACAACCGTGCGATGCGCGGCAACGTCGACGATGCGATCGTGCGCGTGCGCGAGGGCACATCGCTGTCTCGGGCGCTCGGCAATACGAAGACGTTTCCGCCCGTGCTCGTGCACTTGATTCGCTCGGGCGAGGCGACGGGCGATGTGACGACCATGCTCGATCGTGCATCGGAAGGCGAAGCGAGCGAACTCGAGCGTCGGACGATGTTTCTGACCAGCTTGCTCGAGCCGCTTCTGATTCTGGCGATGGGCGGTGTCGTCCTGGTGATCGTGCTAGCCGTCATGCTGCCGATCATCGATCTGAACAACATGGTGCAGTAGCGAACATGGATGGGGCCGAGCGGCCCCTTGGAAGACGGGCGGGCGAGCGGTTCAGCGGACGTAGATGGTCGGGCCGCCCGCGTTGGGTGCCAGCGGGACTTCCGAGCGCACGCCGTTGTGATCGATGACGATCGAGCGAGCGCGCACTTCGGCGAGCGTCGTGCCGTCGGTGATCTTGCTGCCGAGGGCGATTGCGCGGGCCGGTTCATCGCCCACGCCGACGATCGCCGCGGCACCTTCGCGCAGCGCGAGAATGCCGACGAGCTTGATGTTGCGATTGACTTCGTGCGTGAGCTTGCCGCCGAACAGCGCGGCGGCATCTTCGGCCGATGCGCTCGGCGTGACGGCGGCCGCTTGCGGCGCCGGCGCGGGGTGCGCGGTCAGCACGACGATCCAATAGGTGAGCGTCGCGCAGAAAACCGCGAACAGCGCGAACGACAGTAGGCGGATTTGGAGTGTATTCATGCGTGTCATTGTAAGGGCTATTCTGGTCTTTGCGAGTTTTGCGAACCCTGACGCGCAGCCCCATTACAATCGGCGGCGCAAAGCGAAGTGCGCGGGTTGCGCTTCGTCGACAATTCATCGAAAGAGGTAGTGAATGATGCAACTGTGGAACCAACGTCGTAACCAAGACGCGGCCCTGCGCGCGCGCCGCCAACGCGGCTTTACGCTGATCGAGATCATGGTCGTGATCGCGATTCTCGGCATTCTGGCCGCGCTGATCGTGCCCAAGATCATGAGCCGCCCCGATGAGGCGCGTCGCGTCGCGGCGAAGCAGGATATTGGGACGATCATGCAGGCGATGAAACTGTACCGGCTCGACAACGGACGCTATCCCACGCAGGAACAAGGTCTGCGCTCGCTCATCGAAAAGCCCTCGACGGATCCGATCCCGAACAACTGGAAAGACGGCGGCTATCTCGAGCGCCTGCCGAACGATCCGTGGGGCAATGCCTATCAGTATCTCAATCCGGGCGTGCACGGCGAGATCGATGTCTTCAGCTATGGCCCGACCGGCAAGCCGGGCGGCGAAGGCAACGATGCCGACATCGGCTCGTGGCAGTGACGCGGCGCATACCGCGCACGACGCGTGGCTTGCCTTAAGCCCTAGCCCTCTAGCACTCCCCGCGAACATGTCCATCGACGGCGGCATCGGCTCGTCGCGTCAACGGCTCGGTCGGGCGGCGTCAGGCCCGGCGCGCGCGCGCGGCTTCACGCTGCTCGAGATGATGGTCGTGCTCGTCATCGCGGGGTTGCTCGTCTCGCTCGCGTCGGTTTCGCTCAAGCGCAATCCGCGCACCGATCTGAACGAGCAGGCGCAGCGTCTCGCGCTGCTGTTCGAATCGGCCTCCGACGAAGCGCAGGTGCGCTCGCGGCCGATCGCTTGGCAACCCGTCGGAGGCGGCTATCGTTTCGACATCCGCACCGAGGACGGCTGGCGCCCGCTGCTGCGCGACGATCTCTTTCGCCAGCGCAATTGGGAGGCCGGCGTGACCGACGTGACGATCGACTATCCGGGCTCGGATCTGCATCCCGATCGTCTCGTGTTCGGGGTCGAAAGCATCGGGCAGGCGGTGACCGTCACGCTCTATTCGTCGGTCGGACGCGCGACGATCGTCGGCACCGGCAACGGCCGCTATGAGGTGCGTTGAGATGCGTTCCCCTCGCCCGCCTGCTCGTGCCCCGGCTCCTGCTTCTGCTTCCGCTCGGGAGCAAGGCTTCACGATGATCGAGGTGCTCGTCGCGCTCGCGATCATCGCCATCGCCCTCGCCGCGTCGCTGCGCGCGGTCGGCATGCTCGCGGGCGACGAGGCCGAACTGCACAGGCGCCTGTTGGCCGGATGGAGCGCCGACAATGCGTTGGCCGAGCTGCATCTGGCGCGCGAGTGGCCCGAGCTCGGGACGCAGACGTTCGACTGCTCTCAAGGCAATCTGCCGCTCACGTGCACCGAGCGCGTAAGCGGCACGCCGAATCCGATTTTCCGCCGCGTCGAGGTGTCGGTGACGACGCCCGGGCGCGCCGGCAACCTGGCTCAACTCGTCACGGTGGTCGCCAATGAGACGAACCGTGCGCTCTGAACGCCGACGCGCCGGGCGGCGCCAGCGCGGGTTCACGCTGATCGAGCTGATGGTCGCGATCGCGATCCTGGCCGTCGTCGCCATCCTGTCGTGGCGAGGCCTCGACCAGATCATGCGCGGGCGGCAGACCATCCAGAACGCGATGGAAGACGAACGCGTGTTCGTCCAGCTGTTCGATCAGCTGAGCGTCGATGCGCGCCAGGCGGCGACCGACGACGAAGTGGGCCAGCCGGCTGTGTCCGCCACCAGCAACGGGCTGCAGATCGTGCGCTCGTTCGGGTCTCCGGGCGAGGCGCCGCGCCTGCAGGTCGTGCGCTATCAAGTGCAGGACGGGCGGGTGACGCGCTATGCATCGCCGCCGGTTGCGACGCTCGGCCAGTTGCAGCGCGCGCTGGCGGCGTCGAGCACGAGCGGCGCTTGGAGTGCGGTGCCGCTCATTTCCGGGGTCGGCAAGATCACCGCGCGCATGTACGTGCCGAACGTCGGCTGGACGACGAAGATGGGTGACGTCACCAACGAAATCGCACGCAACGCCAATAACGTGAAGGTGCCGCAGTTCGGTTCCACGCCGCTGGCCCGTGCGGTGATGGGGCTCGAAGTGTCGATCGGCGCGCCGTCTCTGCACGTGCCGATCCGCCGCGTGTTCCTCGTCGGAGAATGACGATGCGCGCGCAAATCCCCTCGTTCAAGCATTCGCTTCGCAAGCGGCCGATGGGGCCGCGGCGCCAGCGTGGCGCGGCCATCATCAGCGCGCTGCTCGTCGTGACGCTCTCGGCGATTCTCGTCGCCGGCGTGCTCTGGCGTCAGCAAGTGCAGATCCGGCGCATTCAGAATCAGCGCCTGATGTCGCAAGCGCTGTGGGTGTCGCGCGGCGCGGTCGATTGGACGCGTCTGATACTGCGCTCGGAAGCCGATACCGCGCCCACGGTCACCTATTTGGGCGGTATTTGGGCCGTGCCGATCGCCAAGACGCGGCTCTCGGATTTTCTCGGCAAGGTCGGCGTGGGCGATGCTGCGGAAAGCGAGCAAACCTACCTATCGGGCTCGATCGAAGATGCGCAGGCGAAGTTCAACTTGCGCAATCTCGTCTCGGTCCCGGCGCCAGGCAGGCTGCAGGTCGACGTCAACGAAATGGCCGTATTTGCCCGGCTGCTCACGCTCGTGGGGCTCGACGGCAGCCTCGCGAAAACCGCGGCGCTGCGCGAACGCGCGTCGTTGATGCGATCGGCCACGCGCTTTCAGAACCCGCTCAGCAGCCGGCTCGGCTCGGCGGGACAAACCGTGCAGCCGCAACCGCAGACCGGTGGCACGGTGGGGGGCGACAGCTCCACGAACACGCCGGGCCTGCAAGACGGCTTTAGCGACGGCTCCGAGGGCGCTCCGCTGCAATTCACGAGCGTGGATTCGCTGCTGAACGTGCCGGGCTTCACGCCCGAAATGGTCGCGCGGCTGCGGCCGTTCGTGACCGTGCTGCCGACATCGACGGCCGTCAACATGAATACCGCGCCGGCCGAGGTGATCGCCGCGCTGGTGCCGGGCATGTCGCTCGGGAGCGCGCAGGCGCTGGTGTCTCGGCGTCAGAGCGCGTTCTTCCGGAATACGAGCGACGTGCAGCTCGCCTTGCAGGGCACGGGTGCGCTACCTCCTAATTTCGACATCACGCAGATTCCCATGGACGTCACGACGAGCTATTTTTTCGTGCATGGGCACGTGCAATACGAGCGGGCCGAGGTCGACCGTACGACACTCATCTATCGCGATCCGCTTACGCATACGACACGAGTCGTGCGCGTGCGCGATCAGCTTTGAACCGGATTCAAAACCAAGAGAGGGCGGGCCTTGAGCACGTTGATCGTCTTACTGCCGCCGCGAGATCCGGCGGTGCCGTCGCAAGAATGGCAGATCCCGGAGATGCCGTTCATGCTCCTCGACAAGAGCGGGCGCAAGGAGCGCGCGGGCCGCGCGGCGCTTGCGTTCCTGCCGCGCGCGTCCACGACGGTGCTGATCGTCGCGGCGCGCGACATGCTGATGCTCGCGGCGACGCTGCCGCCGGTGAAGGGGCCTCGGCTCAAGCAAGCCTTGCCGAACGTGGTCGAGGACTATCTGATCCAGGACGCGCAAACCTGCCACATCGCGCTCGACCCGCGGCCGCTTGCCGACGGCAAGCGCATGATGGCCGTCATCGACCGCGGCTGGTTCCGCTTCATCGTCGAAGCCTTCAACTCGGCCGGCCACCGCAGCCTGCGCGCGGTGCCGGTCACGCGCTGTCTGCCGGCGCCGGTCGCCGCACCCACGATGGCCGAGGAGCCGGCGCTTGCCGACGTCGCGGCGGTGGCCGCGTCGGCGAGCGAGCCGGGTGCCGAAGCGGTGCCGGCCGGGGCCGTGCCGCTGGTCGCGGCCGTGCTCGGCACGGTGGCGCAGACGGCGCCCGCGATTCTGGCCGACGCTGCGCTCGCGGCCACGCCCGAGCCGACCTTCATCGACAACACCGAGCCGCGCGTCGAACTCGCTCTGGCTCGGGGCGAGCACGGCGAAGGGCTCGCGGTGCCGCTTTCCGCGCTCGGCACGACGCTTGCGGCGCTGGCCGGCGAAGCGAGCGTGACGGCGTACGAGCTGACGGGATTGCCCGGCGGCGAACCGACGCTGGCCGGCGAGGCGATGCCGGCACACGGCGTGCACGTGGGGGTCGCACCGCTGCCGTTCGAGACGCTCGCTCGCAACGCGCTCGACAGCCGTTTCGACCTCTGCCAGTTCGAGTTCGAATCGCGGCCGTGGCGGCTCGATCGCGCGACGCTGCGCCGGCTGCGCCTGCCGGTCGCGCTCGCGTGCGCGGCACTCGTCGCGGCCGTGATCGGCGCGAACGTGCAGTGGATGATGCTCGCGCACGAGCGCGACGCACTCACAGCGCAAATGACGGAGCTGCTGTTGAATGCGTTCCCGAAGACGACCGTGGTGCTCGATCCCGCATCGCAGATGACGACGCAGCTCGAGCATCTGCGCCTCGCCGCCGGCGAACTGTCCCCCGACGATTACCTCTCGTTGGCGGCGCGGCTTGACCGTTCGCTCGGCGGCATACCCGTGAACGGCATCGCCGCGCTCGATTATCACGATCGCCGTCTCGACGTGACGTTCAAACCCGCCGTCAAACCCGATCCCGCATTCGGGCAGCGGCTCGCGCAGAACGGGCTCGCGGGCGAAATCGATACGAACACCGGCAAGTGGGTCATTCGAAACGGGAGCGGTCAATGAATCTGGGCACACTCGGTGATGTTTGGGCCAGCTTCTGGGAGCCGCGCACCGCGCGGGAGAAGCTGCTGCTGACTTGGGGCGGCGTCGCCGTCGCGGTAGTCGTCGCTTACTCGGTGCTGTGGGCACCGGCGCAGCAAGGCCGCTCGCATCTGCACCAAACGCTGCCGGCGATGCAGCGTCAGATCGCGCAGATGACGGCGCAGGCCGACGAGGCGCGTGCGCTCGCGTCGGCCGCGCAGGGGCTCGCGCCCACGGGCGGCGCGTTGCGCGACGCGCTGTCCGCATCGCTGACGCAAGCGGGCCTCGCGACGACGCAGGCACGCTTGACCGGCGAGGCGGTGCAGCTCGAAGCGAAGAACGCGTCGTTTCCGGCTTGGACGATGTGGCTCGACGGTGCGCGCAAGCAGTTCAAGGTGCGCGTCATCGAACTGCACGCCACGGCGCTGAAGGACGACGGCCAAGTCGACCTCACGGTCGCGCTGCAGCCCGCCACGGCCCCGGCGAGGACCGAGCAATGACGAGCGTCTTTACCTTGGCCGCGAAACGGAGCTGGGATTGCGCGTCGAGTTGCGCGTCGATGCGGCATACGGTGCGAGGTTGCGCATGAGCGGGATGGGGCGGCGTTTGCTCGCCGCGCTGCCGTGGCTCGTGATTGCCGTCGTGTCGTGCGGCGTGACGTTCGTCGCGATGGCGCCCGCCGCGTGGATCACGCCGCAGTTCGCCAAGGCGACGCAGGGCCACGTCAATCTCATCGAGCCGTCGGGTTCGCTTTGGCACGGCTCGGCCACGCTCGTGCTGGCGGCAGGCAGGGATTCGGGCGCCGGTACGCTGCTGCCCGGGCGCGTGCAATGGGATACGGCTTTCTGGCCGTTGTTCACGGGACGCTTGAGCATGCGCATGCGGCAAACACCGGCGATGCCCGACCCGATCGAGGTCGACGCGGCGCCGCGCAACGCCACGGTTTCGTCGGGCGAAATCGCCGTGCCGGCGGCGCTGCTTGCGGGATTGGGGGCGCCGTTCAACACGCTGGATCTGCAGGGCGCGGTGCGGCTGGCCTGGACGCCTTGGCGGCTGCTCGGTACGCGCTCGTACGGCCAGCTCGTCGTGACGTTGAACGACATGAGTTCGCGCGTGTCGCCCGTCAAGCCGCTCGGTTCCTATCGCGTGGCGCTGCAATCGCAAGGCGATTCGTCCACGATCGACCTGTCGACGGTGAACGGCTCCTCGCTGCTGCTGAGCGGGCACGGCACGATCTCGGCGAACGCGAGTTCGTTTCATGGGCAAGCGAGTTCGACCGGGCAGGCCAGCGAAAATCTGGCGGGCCTGCTCAACCTGCTAGGACGCCCGACCGGCCAGGAGGGAACGGTCGCGCTCGACTACACGCATTAGCGTTAGGCTAGCGGGCGCTGCCCACCTCTTCACGATCCATCTGCGCGATGTTCCATCCTCCCCCGAGCGCTTTGACTAGGCCGACCGACGAAACCATCCGTTGGCCGGCCAGACTCGCGAGCTTTTGCTCGGCGGAGAAGGCCGTCGTCTGCGCGGTCAGCACGCTGACGTAGGCGACGGTGCCGGCCTTGTATTCGTTCGTGACGATGGCGAGCGCTTGCTTGGCGGAGTCGACGGCCTGGCGCTGAACGACGATCTCTTGAGCGAGGATCCGTTGCGATGCGAGGTCGTCCTCGACTTCCTGGAACGCGCCGAGCACTGTCTGCCGGTAGACGGCGACTTGCTGGTCGTAGGCAGCGCGCGCGGCTTCGGTCTGCGCGTGGCGCAAGCCCGCATCGAACAGCGTTGCGGCGAGTTGGGGGCCGACGCTCCAGAACCGCGACGGCAGCGTGAACAGCTTGGACAGCACCGAGTTTTGGTAGCCGCCTTGCGCGGAGAGCGTCAGCGTGGGGAAGTAGGCCGCGATCGCGACGCCGATCTGCTCGTTGGCTGCCGCGGTTTTACGCTCGGCCGCCGCGATGTCGGGCCGCCGCTCGAGCAGTGCCGAGGGCACGCCGACCGGCACGGACGGCGGTTCGGCGGCGAGCGGGATCGGCGGAATCGAAAACGTCGACGCACTCTGGCCGACGAGTACGGCAATGGCGTGCTCGTCTTGCGCGCGCGTGACACCGTTGTCGATCGCGGCTGCCTGCGCCGACTGCAGCTGCGTTTGTGCCTGAATGACATCCGAACGCGCGACGACACCCTGCCCATACTGGTTCTGCGTCAGTTTGAGCGCTTGCGTATAGGCGCTCACCGTGTCGTCCAGCAGCTTTTGCGTCGCATCGAGCGCGCGCAGCTGGAAGTAAGTCTGCGCGAGCGTGGCCTGCGCCGACAGCCGCGCGTTCGCCAGGTCGGCCGCGGCACCTTGCTGCCCGGCCTTTTGAGCGGAGACGGTGCGGCTCACTTTGCCCCAAAGATCGGGCTCCCACGACGCATCCAGTCCCGCGCTGAACGAATTGCTGATGCCACTGGACCCTGAGCCTGCCGAACCGAGCGAGCCGCTGCGCGAAGAAAACTGCTGCCCCGCGCGCGACGCGCTGGCCGTCAGCCCGAGCGTCGGGAAATACGCCGCGCGCGCTTCGGCAACGAGCGCGCGCGCCTGCCGGTAAGCTGCCTCGTACTGGGCGATCGTTTGGTTCGACGTATCGAGTTGGTCCATCAACGCCGAAAGCCGCGCGTCGTGGTAGATCGACCACCAGTCGCCGCGATCGGCGTGGTCCGCGGGTTCGGCCACCTTCCATCCGGCCGGCGTTTCCTTGTACGACGCAGCGCTCGGCGTGCTTGGGCGATGGTAATCGGGGCCGACGGCGCACCCGCTCAGCGCGGCTGCCGCGGTGGCGCACGCTAGCGCGGCGGCGAGGGAAGGAAGGGGACGAAGCGGCATGCCTGCGTGTGTTCGATGGAATTCGCCCGATGGTAACGCAGCCGGCCGGCAGCGGGGGTTACGGCAAGTTACCGCACGATGCAATCCTTCAAATGCCTCCGAGTTACAGGACTGAACCATCATTGCATAGAAAAATATTGACAGGGCAATCAAATTTCGAGATATTGGCGCCGAATGGAACCGAACCCCGGTGGGCCACCGCGCGTGGGTTCGCAGGATCAAAGAACAAGGAGAATGCGCATGGCAAATGCGGCTTCCGCCGCGGCCGCGCCGCCGCCGGCTCCCGTGCAGCTGACCGGCGGCACGTTGGCGCTGCTGACGGTCGGTCTCGCCTTCGGCACGTTCATGGAGGTGCTCGACACCTCGATTGCCAACGTCGCGGTGCCGACGATATCGGGTAGCCTCGGCGTCGCCACGAGCGACGGTACGTGGGTCATCTCATCGTATTCGGTGGCGGCGGCGATCGCCGTGCCGCTTACCGGATGGCTCGCGCGGCGCGTAGGCGAGGTGCGTCTGTTCACGATCTCGGTGCTGGCCTTCACGATGGCTTCGGCGTTGTGCGGTCTGGCGGTGAACTTCCCGTCGCTGATCGCATTCCGGTTGCTGCAGGGGCTCGTGTCGGGACCGATGGTGCCGCTCTCGCAGACGATCCTGATGCGCAGCTACCCGCCGGCCAAGCGCGGTTTGGCGCTCGGGCTTTGGGCGATGACGGTGATCGTCGCGCCCATCTTCGGGCCCGTGATGGGCGGCTGGATCACCGACAACTACTCCTGGCCCTGGATCTTCTATATCAATTTGCCGATCGGCCTCATCTCGGCCGCGTCTGCGTACTTCCTGCTGCGCGGGCGCGAAACGCCGACGGCCAAGCAGCGGATCGACGGAGTTGGCCTGGGGCTGCTCGTCGTGGGTATCTCGTGCCTGCAGATGATGCTCGACAACGGCAAAGACCGCGATTGGTTCAGCTCGCCGTTCATCGTCGCGCTCGCGTTGATCGCGGCCGTGGCGCTGGCCTTTCTGCTCGCCTGGGAGATCACCGAGAAAACGCCGGTCATCGATCTGACGCTGTTCAAGGACCGCAACTTTGCCCTTGGCGCGCTGATCATCTTTCTCGGCTACATGACGTTCTTCGGATCGGTCGTCATCTTTCCGCTTTGGCTGCAGACGGTGATGGGCTACACGGCGGGCCTCGCCGGCCTCGCGACGGCGCCCGTCGGCCTGCTCGCGCTCGTGCTCTCTCCGCTCATCGGCCGCAACATGCATCGGCTCGATCTGCGCATGGTGGCGAGCTTCGCGTTCGCGGTGTTCGCGATCGTCTCGATCTGGAACGGCACGTTCACGCTCGACGTGCCGTTCGGCCACGTCATCATGCCGCGGATCGTGCAGGGTATCGGCGTTGCCTGCTTCTTCGTGCCGATGACGACGATCACGCTGTCGAGCATTCCCGACGAACGGCTCGCGAGCGCCTCGGGCTTGTCGAACTTCCTGCGAACGCTTGCCGGCGCGATCGGCACGGCGATCAGCACCACGTTTTGGGAGAACGATGCGATCTATCACCACGCCGTTCTCTCCGAGTCGGTCAGCGCTTACTCGCAGAACACGACGGCCTATCAGCATGCGCTCGGCACGCTCGGAATGACCGGCGACAGCATCACCGCGCAGTTGAACTCGCTCGTCACGCAGCAGGGCTACATGATGGCGACGAACGACTTCTTCCGGATTTCCTGCGCGGCGTTCGTGCTGCTGGCCGGGCTCGTTTGGATCACCAAGCCCAAACGCGGCGCCGGTGCCGCCATGGGGCATTGACGCGGATGGGCCGCACGCCGCGCGGCCTCGCCCCAGGGGCTGGGCGCGAGGCTTAAAGTTTAAGGTTCAAAGCTCAAGGCTGCGCATGCTCGGCGCCGGTTTGAACGAATTGCTTGAAATCGGCGGCCGCTTGCCACGGATTGGGACGGCAGCCTTCGAGCGGACGGTCGCAGTGCGCGGCGAAGCCGATCGTCGACGAGCCGTCGGGGTTGCGCGCGAGCGTGACTTGGAAAGCGGGCGTGCCGCTGCCGCCCGCGGGGCCCGCCGTTTCGATCGCTTGGCTCGTATCGATCTGCAACGGGTAGTGGGTGTGCCCGATGATCCATTGCCTGGCGCGCTGCCACCAGAGCGAGCATTGGTCGGCGCGGCACACGAGCGGCTTCGTCGCGGCCTGCATCGTTTCCGGATTGACCTGGTTCGTCGCGGCGCATCCCGCGACGAGCATGCAAGCGAGCACCGATGCGATCGTTTTCATGGCGAGCGCCCTCCTTCCATCTTGTTCTGAAAGGTTCGACGTGATTGTCGAGCAGACGTTCGCATGAAGCACGGCGCATGCCGTTCGGCCGCCCTTGCCCGGCCGCCGCGGCTCGGACTGCCGGCCTATACGCTGAAGCGATCGAGCGTGTAACCGCGATAGTCGTTGACGAAATCGTCGAACGAGCCCGGGGCGTCGCGGCGTTCCAGTTCCACCTGTTCGGCCAGCGAGCGCTCGGCCAGCAAGCGGGCCGCCTCCAACACATCGGCCTTGGGCGGTTGGCCGCGGAAGTAAGCCGCATGTGCTTCGCTTTGGGCCAAGCCGAACGCGAGGAAACTCTGGCCGCGTTCACGCATCGTGCGCAGCACGCGCGCGGCGGGCGTCGCGTCGGGATCGGCCAGCTTCGCGCGTTGCGCGGCGACGGCGTGCACATGGGCGTCACCACCCTTGACCGCATCGAGTGCCTGCGCGGCGGCTTCGATATGCCCCATGAGTTCGTCGGCCCAGTCGCGCATCGAGACCTCTTGGCCGTCGCGCGACAGCGTCAAGCCGGGCTTGCGCCCTTCGAGCGTGATGCGGCCGAAATTGGCGTTCGCCTCGGCGTAGGCCGTCGGCGGCAGCGACGGGCTATCCGCGAGCGCGCACACGAGCAGATAGGCGTCGAGGAAGCGCGCCGTCTCCACGCTGATGCCGCTCGGCTCGAACGGATCGATGTCGAGGCAGCGCACCTCGACGTACTGCACGCCGCGCGACGCGAGTGCGTGCAAGGGCCGCTCGCCCGAGTAGGTCACGCGTTTCGGCCGGATCGTCGAGTAGAACTCGTTCTCGATTTGCAGCACGTTCGTGTTGATCTGCACCCAGCCGCCGTTGCGATGCGTGCCGATCGTCTCGTACGGCGGATAAGGTTCGCTCACGGCGCGCGCGAGCGCGTCCAGATAACCGGACAGCGTGTCGTAGTTCGGTTGCAGCGCCGCTTGCGCGGTCGTATTCGAGTAGCCGAGGTCGCTCATGCGCAGGCTAGTTGCATAGGGGCGATAGAGCGTGCTGTCGTCGAACCTTTCCAGCCCGTGCGGGCGTCCTCGCAAGAAGGCTTCGTCGAGTGCCGGCGATGCGCCGAACAGATACATCAGCAGCCAGTTCGTTCGGCGGAAGTTGCGAATCAGCGCGAAGTAGCACGCCGATTGGAAATCGACGGCGGTGGCGTTCGTCGGGCGCTGCGCGTGCAGCAGACGCCACGCCTCCTCGCTCAGCGAAAAGTTGTAGTGGATGCCCGCGATGCATTGCATCGTCCGGCCGTACCGCAGCGCGAGCCCGTGACGGTAGACGTGCTTGAGACGGCCGATGTTCGACGTCCCATATTCAGCAATCGGGATTTCGTTGTCGGCCGGCAGCCGGCCCGGCATCGAGTCGGTCCAGAGCAGTTCGTCGCCGAGCTGCGAATAGACCAGGCGATGCAGCTCGTCGAGCCGCTCGATCACTTGCTCGGGTGTCGCCTCGGCCGGCGTGATCAGCTCGAGCAGCGCCTCGGAATAATCGGTCGTCAGCGACGGGTGCGTCAGTGCCGAGCCGAGCGCGCGCGGGTGCGGGGTCATCGCCAGCGCGCCGTCGCGCTCGATGCGCAGGCTCTCCTTCTCGATGCCGCGCAAGCCATGGGCGAGCACGCCCCGCGCCGCCGGTGAGGTCAACACCGACAAACGCTGCGCGAACGCTTCCGACCTGGATGGTATTTGGATATCTGACATCGAAGCCATGCGGGCGCCACGCCGTCATGCGCGGGCACCTCGGTGCAATTATTGTTGAGTAGCGGGCACTCTAACACCGTGCCGAGAACCTCGCTTGAAGCCAATATGGGCTTGGGAAAGCGGCCCTAGCGCATGGTGGCGGAACGTGTGCGCCCAGCGTGCGTAAGTGCGGCGAGCACTCTCGGCGCGACGGGGATAAGGCAGGAAACGCGCGGCGCTATCCGCCGCGCTGACCGCCGGCGCGATCGGCGATTTCGTTCCACAAATGCATGGCGGCATAGGCGCGGAACGGGCGCCATGCCTCGGTCCGCGCGCGCTGAGCCGGAGCGCGGACGAGGGTAGGGTCGCGCTCGGCGATCGCCTGCATCAGGACGAGGTCGGTGGCGGGGAATGCGTCGACGTCTCGCCACGCGCGCATGGCGATGTATTCGACCGTCCAAGGGCCGATGCCCGGCAGCGCGAGCAATGCCGCGCGCGCCTGCGCCAATGAGGCGGCCGGAATCCGGGCGGCATGAATGTCGTCGATCGGCATCTCGCCCGAGGCTACGGCACGCGCGAGCCCCTGCAACGCGGCGACGCGTTTCCCGGGCATGCCGATCTGCACCAGGTCGGCATCGGCGAGCGCGGCCGGAGTCGGGAAGCGCCAGGCCGTGCCCGGATGAGGATGATCGGCGATGGGCTCGCCCGCCCGCATGACGAGCCGGCCGATGATCGTCGTTGCGGCTTTGACGCTGACCTGCTGCCCGACGATCGCGCGGACGACGAGCTCGAACGCCGACCACGCGCCCGGCAGGCGCAAGCCCGGTGCGGCATCGAGGAGCGGCGCGAGCCATGGATCGCGCGCGAGATGAGCGCCGATGGCGGCGGGGTTCGCGTCGACGTCGAACATCGTCGCGACATGCGGCATGAGCGCTTCGGCATGGCAGCCGGCATCGCCTTCCACTGTGACGACGAGCCGATGCTTGCGCGCATGGCGGGCGACGCAGAGCGTGCCGCTCGCGCCGTCCCACTCGATCGCGCGCCGGTAGGTGCCGTTCTCCACCGCCTCGACGCCGGGCGTCGCGCGCCCGGCGAAGAACCGCAGCACGCGGGCCCAGTCGTAGGGCGCTTTGAACGGCAGCTCGAAGATAACGGCGGGTGCGGTGCTCAAGCTGCGTCGTCCAGGTCGCGGCGGATCTCGGCGCCGGCGCGTGCGTCGCCGGCCGCTGCCGAAACGCTTGCATGCCGCGCTTCGGCATCGAGCAAGGCGGCCTTGCGGGCGAGGCCCCAGCGGTAGCCGGCGAGCGCACCGCCCTTTTGCAACACGCGGTGGCACGGAATGGCCAATGCGACCTCGTTCGACGCGCACGCGCTCGCCACCGCGCGCACCGCGCGGGGCGCGCCGAGCAATTCGGCGATCTGCGTATAGCTGCGCGTCTCGCCGTAGGGGATGTTTCGCAGCGCGTCCCATACCCGCTGGCGGAACGCCGTCGTGCTGACATCGAGCGGCAGGTCGAAGATCTCGCGCCGGCCGCACAAATAGGCATCGATCTGCTCGATGAACGGCGCGATCCGCTCGCGGTCTTCGACCAGGTCGGCTTTGACGAACGCATGCCGCAGCGCTTGGACGAGTTCGGTTCCGTCGTCACCGAATGCGATCCGGCAAATGCCCTTGTCGGTCGCCGCGACGAGCACATGGCCGAGCGCCGTGGCGGCGTAGGCGTAATAGAGACGCCGCCCCTCGCCTTTTTTCCGGTACGCGGACGGCGCCATGCCGAGTTCGCCGGCGACGCTATCGTAGAGCCGCGACGGCGAATTGAAGCCGGCATCGAGCGCCGCGCGCGTCACGCCCTCGCCGCGCTGCAGCGCGGCGCGCAGCGCAGCGCCGCGCCGGGCGGCCTGATATTCGCGCGGCGAGACGCCCACGATGCGCTTGAACAGACGCTGGAGATGGAACGGGCTCACGTGCACGGCCTCGCTGAGCTGCGCGAGCGTCAGACGGGCGTGGGGATCGGCATCGAGCGCGGCGCAGGCGCGTTCGACGATGGCCATGTCGCGCGGCAGCCCCTCCGGCTGGCAGCGTTTGCACGGGCGGAAGCCGGCCGCGCGGGCTTCGCCGGTCGTGCCGAAGAACGACACGTTCTCGCGCCGCGGCAGACGCGAAGCGCACGAGGGCCGGCAAAACACGCCCGTCGTGGCGACGGCATAAAAGAAGGCGCCGTCCGCCTGCGCGTCGCGGCCGACGACGGCGTCCCAGCGCTCCGTATCCGTTTGATAGGCGGTGTCCATGATTTTCCTCGACATTGGCTCGGTGAACGATGCCAACTGTATGCGTCCTCGCTGCGTGCCGCGCGCCGAATGTTGCGGTCTAATTCCAGCGATGCCTGACGTCAAAATACCATCCGACCCCATGACGGCTAAGGCGGATCAGCCTGCGCGCTCGGCGCGGCCAGGCTTGGCTCGCTGGCCGAATTGGGGCACCTGCCGCACCCTCTTTCCCCTCTTTCAGAAATCGTTTGTCACATCCGTCATTTTCCGTCATAAAAAAGATATTGCATTGCACCATCGACGTGTGTATAGTTGGAACTGTCTCCTCCATGTCTCCTCCTGATATGGATTCAGCCCGCCTCTTAGGCGGGCTTTTTTTTGCCCGCGTTTTCCCCATTCCGTCTTGCCGCCTTGGCCGCATCGCCGCACGCGCGGTGAGACGCGCTGCCGTACACTGCTTACATCCCCGCGCACAGGCCGGCGGTATGTCCGCCCGCAGCCGCCCGACAAGGAGGAAAGCCTCGATGAAGCCGACGATTCGTGAAATCGACCACGTCGTCATCCGCACCGCCGATCCCGCGGGCATGACGCGTTTCTACTGCGAGGCGCTCGGATGCAGGGTCGAAAAGGAGCAGCCCGAGATCGGGCTCACGCAATTGCGCGCGGGGCGCTCGATGATCGATCTGCTGGCCGTGGGCTCCTCGATCGACCGCGCCGATAGCGGCACGCCGGGCGGCGGCCGCAACATGGATCATTTGTGTCTGCGCGTCGAGCTGTACGATCCGGCGCAGCTCATCGCTCATCTGACCGCGCACGGCGCGCGGCTCGGGACCGAGGGAAGACGGTACGGTGCCGACGGATACGGGCAGTCGATTTATCTATTCGACCCCGAAGGAAACATGGTCGAACTGAAGGGGCCGCCGGAATCGGCGCGCGCAACCGCGCTTTGATCAGGCTCAGGCGCGCGCTTTCAGCACGGTCCACTGCAATTCGACGGGATCCGCGATCGCGTTGGTGAGCCAGGCGGCGCCGTCCTGCAAGGTGAACTGCAATCGCATCGTGCGCTCGGCCAAGCTGGCCAAGGCATCGCCGACGCCTTCCGCGAGCGACCACACCTCGACGTTGCGCAGCCGCTCGACCTTCGTGCGCAACCCGTCCCACCAGATCTGCGACGTGCGTCCGCCGTAAGCGATGACGATCACGCGCTCGGCGCGCCCGCTCGCTTTGGCGAGCCGCCGTTCGTCGGGCTGTCCGACCTCGATCCAAGTCTGAATCGCACCGGTCAGGTCCTTCTCCCAAAGATCCGGCTCGTCCGTATCGGACAGCCCTTTGGCCAGTTCGAGCCGCTCGCCCGCGAAGAACGCGAACGCGGCCAAGCGCACCATCATCCGCTCGTCGGTCTCGGAGGGATGCCGTGCGATGGTCAGCGAGTGGTCGCCGTAGTAATGCCGATCCATGTCTGCGATTTGGAGTTCGGCTTTGTAGATCGTCGATTTGAGGGCCATGCGGCGTCGGAGAGGCGTGTCGTTGCGCGAAACGGTCGCGTATCGGGGCGGGGCTGCGCGCGATGCGCGGCAGCCTTCGGCGCGTGATGATAACGAAAAACGGCCGCGCAAATACAAACGGCCCGGATAGACCGGGCCGTCGTCCGACGAATCGACGAGAAATTATCGGTGGCGAACTCGCCGGCGCAGCGCCAGGGATCGCTACAGCGGCGACATCCTTCGCGCCGAAACGTTTGGCGCGTCCGGCGCGAAGATCACGAAGCGCTATCCCTACTGAAGCGTGATCGCTGTCGCTATTGCTTGATGAATTCGGCGTGGGTCCAAAGGCCCTGCGTATCGTCGTTGCCGGCATTCACGAATTCGACATCTCGGCCCACGACGCGCACGACGCGGAAATCGGCGTGCTCGGGCGCGGACAAGCATTGGAATCCGGAGAAGAACTCCTGCATCTGCTGCTGTTCACCCGCTTGCGCGTGCTGATAAGCCGAGTCGAGCTTATCCTTCGACAGGCAGCCATACGCGTTGGCTTTGAATTGGAACGTCTGTTGAGGCTTCAGGACATTGTCCTGCGCTTGCGCGATCGTGGCCGTGGCGGTCAGCCCCACGAGCATCAAAAGCATGCCGGCTTGCTTTTTCATATATGCCTCCATGCGGGTTTTTACGTAGGTTAGCTATGTATTTAAAGGCAATCCAAAACCCGCGTGTTTGAGCGTAGATCATACGTGTAAAAGCTCAAGCACATCTTGTGTGCGCTTGCAAAAGCGGCGGATTGTCGCACCGCCCGGAAGCCCCTCCGAGCATGCAATCCGGGTCGCGCGAGGGCCTTGCCCGGCGGGCGCGCAGGCGACCCGTAAGCGTCGAAACCGGCGTGGCGTAAGGCTCTGCGGGGAGCGATCAGCTTGGAATCACGAACGAATTAAGCTGATTAATAATTCGCAAAGCATTTTGCCGCGCCGCACATAAAGACGTTTTAAAGCAAATGCCGAATACCGGGAATAACGGTTTAGCTACAGGACAAAAAGAATGCCAGGGTGCGATGCGCCCGCTTCTTCGTCGGACGCAAGACTCGGCAACGCCCAATGCGGATGGCCGATGCGGTTTGGCTTGCATTGTCGCCGGCGCGGTGGATAAATCCGACCATCCCCACCTAGGAGAACCCCATGAGTCTCGTTCACTGGCTGTCGTTCGCACTCGCTTCGGCCATCCTCATCCTCATTCCGGGGCCGACCGTGCTGCTCGTCGTGTCGTATGCCCTTGGGCACGGCCGGCGCTACGCGCTGGCGACGACGGCCGGCGTGGCGCTCGGCGATTTGACGTCGATGACGGCCGCGATGTTCGGCCTCGGCGCTCTGTTGGCCGCATCCGCCGAGTGGTTCACCGTCCTCAAGTGGGGCGGCGCGCTATACCTCGTCTATCTCGGCGTGAAGCTCTGGCGCGCCCCCGTCACCGCCGGCGAGACGCCCGACGTGTCGGAAACGCGCACGAGCCGCGTCGTCGCGCATGCCTATGCCGTCACCGCGCTTAATCCGAAAAGCATCGTGTTCTTCGTCGCGTTCGTGCCGCAGTTCATGGATCCGCACGCGCCGGCATGGTCACAGGCCGCCGTACTCGAGGCGACGTTCGTCGCGCTGGGGACGCTGAACGCGTTCGGCTACGCGATGCTCGCGTCTGGCGCGCGACGTGCTATCCGTAATCCATCGGTGCAGCGCGCGGTCAACCGCACGGGCGGATCGCTGCTGATGTGCGCGGGGGTGCTGGCGGTCGCATGGAAGAAGGCCGCTTCCTGAAATGCTCCACGGAACGCGCGCGCGCCCACGCAAGCGTCACGACCTATCGCGCGAGTCGGACGACATGCGCCTAGAATGACTCTCACGTTCTTCGCTTATGCCTTGAATTGGCGCGGGAGGCTCATCGTGATCGAGCGAGTGATTTTGGGCGCGTTCCTCGTGCTGCCGCTGTTGATCGTCGCGTTTCTTTTCTCCGACGAACTCTGGCAAGACCATGTGCGCCAGGCGCGCGACCCGCAACCGCGCCGCGTCGACTGGCGCCACCCGCTGCGCAGCCTCCTGCATCGCCACTAGCCGGCCTTCGCCCGGCCACCCCATCTCGTCGCCCGGTTAAAGCAGACGATAGACGAGCCTCGCCGCGGCACGTGCGCTTCGAGTGTCCTGATCGTATTCCGGGTTGTACTCGGCGATGTCCGCCGCGCGCAATTTCGGCGACGCACGAATGCGCATGACCATTGCTTCGACCACGGCGAGCGGCACGCCGAACGCCGCGGGCGCCGATACGCCGGGTACGACGCTCGCTGGCAGCACATCCAGATCGATCGTCAGATAAATGTCGTCGGCCTGCGCGATCAGGCCATCGAGCTCGGCCAGCCGCTCGCCGAGATGGCGCTCCTGCATGTCCAGGTCGATCACATAGTGCGCGCCGATTTCGTTTGCCCGCGCAAACAGCGCCGCCGTGTTGGCCAACTCGCTGACGCCGAAGCAGGCGTAAGTCAGTGCAACGCCGCGTGCTTCGCAGTCGCGCGCGATCTGATCGAACGGCGTGCCCGAATTGCCGGGGCGCGCCGTGCGCAAGTCGAAGTGCGCATCGAAATTCACGACGAGCAGCTTTCTTGCGTCCGCGGCATCGCTGTTCGCGGCGCGCGACGATGACCCAGCCTGCTCGTCGAGCCAGCCGCGCAGGCCGCCGTAGGTCCCCCAGGCGACTTCGTGTCCGCCGCCAAGGACGATCGGGCGTGCCCCGGCCGCCAACACGCGATGCACTTGCTCGCTCAGTGCGGCTTGCGCGCCTTCGAGGTCCTCGCCGGCGCAGACGATATCGCCCGCATCGAAGCATTCGCCCAGCCGATGCGCGGGCAGACCGGCCAGCGCCCGCCGCAATGCGCGTGGCGCGTGTGCCGCGCCGACGCGTCCCTGATTGCGCCTGACGCCTTCGTCGCAGGCAAATCCAATCAGCACGGGCGCACCCTTAACGTTCGAGCCGGCATCGTACGGCCGAACGCGCTCGAATAGCCGCGCGGTATCGCCGTGCTCGCCGGCGTCGCGGCGGCCGGTCCAAACGGACGAATCGAATGCGGTACTCATGCGCGTGACAGTACGGCTTGCAAGAACGCGCGCGTGCGCGGCTGCGTCGGCGCCGAGAAGATCGTCTGCGGCGGCCCCGCTTCGACGATCGCCCCGCCGTCCATGACGACAACCACGTCGGCCACCTCTTTGGCGAAGCCCATCTCGTGCGTGACGACCACCATCGTCATGCCGTCGCCGGCGAGCATCTTCATGACTTGCAGCACCTCGCCTACCAGCTCGGGATCGAGGGCCGACGTCGGCTCGTCGAACAGCATCACCCGCGGGCGCATCGCGAGCGAGCGCGCGATCGCGACGCGTTGCTTCTGCCCGCCGGACAGGCTGGCCGGCATCGCGTGCGCCTTCTGCGCGAGGCCTACCTTCTCGAGCAGCGCCATCGCGGCGGCCGCGGCCTCGTCCTTCGACGCGCCGCGCAGCTTGCGCGGACCGAGCGTGATGTTATCGAGCACGGACAAATGCGGAAACAGATTGAACGACTGGAACACCATGCCCACTTCGGTGCGCAGCGCGTTCAGCGGACGCTCCTTGAGCATGACGCCGTGGTCGACGAGCCGATGGCCGCAGATGTCGACCGTGCCGCCCTCGGGCTGTTCGAGGCCGTTGCAGCAGCGCAGGAACGTGCTCTTGCCGGACCCGCTGGGCCCGATGACGACGACGACCTGCGAGGGGGCGACGTCGAAATCGATCCCGTTCAGGACGATATGCTCTCCGAACGACTTCTTGAGGCCGCGGATGCGGACGATGGGTTCGTCGCTCTTCGGAGCGGCGGCTTTCGGCACGGCGTTCATTGGACCATTCCTCCGGCGCGCAGCCGTCGCTCCGCGCGTTGCAGCAGGTAGTTCGTCGAACTCGTCAGCACGAGATAGACGAGCGCGATGACCAGATAGACTTCGAGCGAGCGGTACGACACGCTGATGATCTTCTGGCCCTCGTGCATGAGATCGTCGATCGTCAGCAGCGAGACCAGCGCCGAGTTCTTGATCAACGCGATGAATTCGTTGCCGAGCGGCGGGATCATGCGCACGATCGCTTGCGGCAGGATCACGGTGCGCATCGCGAGCGACGACGACATGCCGATCGAGCGTGCCGCTTCCATCTGCCCGCGGTCGATCGACTGAATCGCGCCTCGCACGATTTCCGACACGTAGGAGGCCGAATAGAGCCCGAGGCCGATCACGCCGCAAAAGAACGCCGGCAGCATGATGTTGAACTGCGGCAGTCCGAAGAACAGCAGGAACAGCTGCACGAGCAACGGCGTGCCGCGAAAGAACGTCACGTAAGTGGAGCAAATGGCGTAGACGGGGCCGCGGCGGTGCCCGAGGCGGCCGATGCCGATCAGCAGGCCGAGCACGCAGCTCACGACGAGCGACGCCGCCGTGACTTCGATCGTCACGGCCGCGCCATGCAGGATTTCAGCCCAGCCCGCGAATACGGGAGAAAAATCGAGTTCCATACCAATCGATTCCTAAACGTGAAACTCAGGACGGCGGCCGCAACCGAGTGTCACTCAGCGCGGCCTCGCGCGGGGGCGGCTTCGGCGTCGGCGTCGACTTCGATATCCGCGTCCCCATTTCCATCCGCATTACTTGCTGCTGAACCACTTCTTGACGAGCGCCGCGTAGGTGCCGTCGGCTTTGATCTTCTGGAGGGCGCCGTTGAGCGCGTCGCGCAGTTGCGGCTCGTCCTTGCGCACGGCGATGCCGTACTTCTCCGTCGTCAACTGCTCGTCGAGGACGCGGAAGCCCGGACGCGTCCGCACGAACTGGTAGGCCGCGGGCTTGCCCGTCACGGCCGCGTCGGCACGTCCGATGCCGACGAGGTCGAACATCTCCTCGTTCTTCTCCACCTCGACGCGGTGCACCTGCGGATAGTTTTGCGCGAGAAAGTTCACCGACTTCGTGCCCACCTGAACGCTGACTTTCTTGCCGTTCAGATCGGCGAGCGTCTTGATCGGCGAATTGGCCTTCACGAGCGCGACGAGGCCGCCCGCGTAGTACGGCTCGGTGAAGTCGACGACTTGCGCGCGCTCCGGCGTGATGTAGATGGCCGAGATGGCGACGTCGAAGCGGTGGGCGACGAGGCCCGGCACGAGCCCCTTGAAGTCGATGTCCGTCCATTGCACTTGTTTGCCCATTGCCTTGGCGAGCGCGTTCATGAGGTCGACGTCGAAGCCCGTGCGCGCGTTGTTCTCGGTGTACTCCATCGGCGGGAACGTCGCATCGGTGGCCACCTTCAGCGCGCCGGAATCGGCATCGGCGGCGAGGGCCGAGCTCGGGGCGGCGGCAACGGCGAAGGCCGCGGACAGGAATAGGGCGGCGAGCAAGCGGATCGGTTTCATCGAGGGTCTCCTTTGAGGTACCGGCGGGTACGGTTCAGTGCGTTCGGTTCGGTGGGCGGCGGGTTCGGGTCGTTCAATCGGGTGCAATCGGGGTTCAATCGGCCTGCAGCCGGCGCGAAATCTCGCGCGCGGTGCTGCGTGTCGCGTCGATCAACATGGCTTCGCGGCCCGGCACGCGCGTGACGGGCGCCATCAGCGTGATCGATGCAACGCTCGGGCTCGTGCGGCCGGCGCGCGCGAAGATCGGCGCGCTCACGCCCCAGACGCCCGGGTCGACTTCGCTGTCGCTGACGACGAACCCCTCGGCGCGGATCGTCGCGATCTGGTTCTTCAATGCCATGCGCGCCGCTTCGTCGTCGGCGAACACCGCATCGACGATTTCCGCGCAGCGGCGCTCGTTCATGAACGCGAGCAGCGATTTGGCCGACGCCCCCGCCTTGAGCGGTACGGCGCGGCCCTTCTCGAACGAGCAGCGCAGCGAGTGCAGGCTTTCGATCATTTCGAGGCAGACGACTTGCTCCTTGACGGCGACGAGGAGCCCGACGCTTTCGCCCGATGTGTGAGCGAGCCGCTGCATCGCGCCGCGGCTCGCTTCAATGAGATGCGACCCCAAATCGAACGAGAGCGCGAGCTGCAAACTGACGGGACCGGGCGCGTACCGCCCGCCGTCCTCGGAGACGAAGCCCCATCGCTTGAGCAGCGCGATTTGCCGGTAAAGCGTGCTTTGCGCGAGCCCCGTCTTGCCGACGAGCTCGCGCACCGACATGGCTTTGCCGTGATGGGCGAGCGAGGAGAGGACGAGCAGGATTCGTTCGGCTCCGGCCCCGGGTGCATCGGACATGACAGATGGGTCCGTTCAGAAACATAACGATGCTTAGGATGCCTGACTATTCCCAAGAAAGAAAAACATCATTCCCACCGCGCGGGAGTGAGGGCGAAGGGGTTTACACCTAGCCGCGCAAAAAAGAGGGAAATTGATATCGGTCAAATTCGCGCCGGCCATGTCGTTTTACCTTGCGCGGTTCGGTCCGAATATTAGTCATACTTAAAAGAATTCGGTCTCGATCAACTTCCAATAATCTGGTCATTAAAAACGTTTTCATCCGATAAATCACTTAAGGCCTTGTACGGATATGCCGTTCACGGGCCTTGTGACCGGTGCTCATGGGGTTAGTACCGGTGGACGGCGAGAGACGTCCTTTTATCAAAGGTAGTGAAGACAATGAACTTTGCCCATATGAAGGTGGCGAGCCGCCTTGGAATTGGATTTGCGCTGGTTTCGATCCTGCTCGTTCTGGTCACGGCGTTCGCGCTGTTGCGCATGTCCGAACTCGAATCGTCGATGATCGACATCACCGACGTGAACGCGGTCGAGGCCAGTTTGGCCAATCGCCTCGACGAAAGCATCTCCAATCGAGCCCTCGCGTTGCGCAATCTGGTCCTGCTGCAGGCGGACCAGCAAGACCAACTTCAGATCGAGACCGGCCGCTTCGACGCGGAAACGGCGGCCTACGACGAGAGCCGCGACAAGCTCGCCAAGATGTTCGCCCTGCCGGGTACGACTTCGGAAGAGACCGATCTGCTGCAGCAGATCGGTCGACAGGGCGAGTTGGCGTTGCCGCTCATGCAGAAGGCAAGAACGCTCGCGCTGTCGGGCCAGCGAGATGCGGCTTATCACCTGCTGCGTTTCGACTTGCGTCCGATCCAGGCGAAGTGGTGGCACGACGTGCGCCAACTGCGCGATCTCGAGCACAAGCAGAACGACGAGCTGACCGCCGACGCCAAGGCATCGTATGCGTCGAGCCGCCTGGGCATCGTCGGGCTTGCGCTCGCCGCGCTTCTCGTCAGCGTCGTGTCGGCTTTGCTGATCACGCGGGGCGTCATCCAGCAGCTCGGCGGCGAGCCCGCCGACGCGGCCGACGCCGCCGATCGCGTCGCGACGGGCGACTTGACGAACGACGTCTATGTCAAACCCGGTGACAGCACGAGCCTCATGCATTCGATGAAGACGATGCGCACGAGCCTCGTCGGCATCGTGAGCCAGGTGCACGTCAGCACGGGAGCGATTGCCTCCGCCGCGGGCCAGATCGCGAGCGGCAACCTCGATCTCTCGTCGCGTACCGAAGAGCAGGCCGCCTCGCTCGAGCAGACGGCCGCGTCCATGGAAGAGCTGACCGCGACGGTCAAGCGCAACTCCGAACACGCACGGCAAGCGAACGAACTCGCCACGGCGGCGTCGCACGTGTCGGAGCGGGCCGGCAGCGTCGTCTCCGAAGTCGTGCAGACGATGGGGGCGATCAACCAGGCGTCGCAGAAGATCGTCGAGATCATCGCCGTGATCGACGGCATCGCCTTCCAGACGAACATTCTCGCGTTGAACGCGGCCGTCGAGGCGGCGCGCGCCGGCGAGCAAGGCCGCGGCTTCGCGGTCGTTGCGTCCGAGGTGCGCAGCCTCGCCCAGCGCTCGGCCACGGCCGCCAAGGAGATCAAGGCGTTGATCGGCGGCTCGGTCGAACAAGTCGAAGTGGGCAACCGCTTGGTGGACGAGGCGGGCACGACGATGAAGGAGGTGCTCGACGGCGTCAAGCGCGTGACGCTGATCATGGGCGAGATCATGAGTGCGAGCGAAGAGCAGGCGACGGGCATCGAACAGATCAACCTGGCGCTTACGCAAATGGATCAAGTGACGCAACAAAACGCCGCGCTCGTCGAGGAAGCGGCGGCCGCCGCGGAATCGATGCGCGAGCAGGCCGGCGCGCTCGTCGAGGCCGTCAGCGTGTTCAAGCTGCGCGAGGGGGGGCAAAGCGGCGCGACGGCGCACGAGCGCCCGGTATCGCGCCGCGTTGCCAGAACGGCGGCCAGCCCTATGCTGGCGTATGAGGCGGCCTGATTCCCGAGCGATCGAATCGGCCTGCGACGCAAACGTTTCAATCGAATGTTTGCCGGTGCAGCGTCGATTCGCAGTTACTGAAAGTCGCCACGCGCTTCAAAGTAGAACCGTCTGTATAAAAGATGCACGACGGCTACAGTGGTCGATGAACCTAGCAAAAAGCAGGTGTATCCCATGGACGATCAAGGGCCGGTTTGCGGCACGCAGCACGGTGCGCCCGTGTTGAACGCGCAGGGAGAACGTGCCCGGTACGTGCACGCTCCCGAGGCGGGTGCCAACATCTTCCGGCACATCGGCGCGATGTCCGACGACGCGCGCGCGCTGCAATTCGGACGGCCGCCGCTGACGTTTTGGCTGACGGGCTTGAGCGGCGCGGGTAAATCGACGATCGCCTTTGAATTGGAGCAACGTCTGCGGCGCGAGATGCGTCCCTGTGTCGTGCTCGACGGCGATAACCTTCGATGCGGCTTGAGCCGAGATCTCGGCTTTTCCGAAGGCGACCGGCGCGAAAACATTCGCCGCACGGCGGAAGTCGCGCGCATGATGAACGAGGTCGGTCTCGTGGTCATTACGTCCCTCGTCTCGCCGTTTCGCGACGATCGAGCCGTGGCGCGCGCGATCATCGGCGAGGCGCGGTTCGCGGAGGTGTACGTCAGCACGTCGCTGCAGGTTTGCGAATCGCGCGACCCGAAGGGGCTCTATCGGAAGGCGCGGCGCGGCGAGCTGACGGACTTCACGGGCGTGAGCGCGCCCTACGAGCCGCCGCTCGCGCCGGCTTTGGCCGTCGACACTTCGGATATGAAACACGGCGGCGCCGCGGCGCTGCTCTATGCCTACTTGACGAGTCACGATTCGGTAAAGGGAGACGGCCGTGTCAGCTGAAGCCCCAAAATCGAGCGCACCCGGCGCTTACGACGTGTTCAACGGCGATGCCGACGGACTCTGCGCGCTGCATCAACTGCGCCTGGCTCGGCCGAGGGAGGCGCACTGGGTCACGGGCGTCAAGCGCGACGTCGCGCTGTTGTCCCGCGTGCCGTGCGAAGCGGGCGTCGACGTCACGGTGCTCGACGTTTCGCTCGATGCGAACATCGATCCGCTCGCGCGCTTGCTCGACGCCGGCGCGCACGTAGCCTACTTCGACCATCACAGCGCACGCCGCATGTTTCTGCACCCGCGGCTGCAACTCGAATGGGACGACTCGCCCGATGTCTGCACGAGCGTCATCGTCGATCGCACCCTCGGGGGACGCTATCGGCCATGGGCGATCGTCGGCGCATTCGGCGACAACCTCGATGCGACCGCCCACAGGCTTGCCATGGTGCAGGGTCTGGCCGAGCGCGAGGTCGCCTGGCTGCGCACGCTCGGGCAATTGCTGAACTACAACGCGTATGGCGAGACGATCGACGATCTGCATATCCGGCCCGATATGCTTTATCGAACGCTGCATGAGTTCGTCGATCCGCTCGAGTTCGTCGCGATATCGCCTTGCTACAGGCAACTCGACGAGGGGTATCGAGAGGACCTCGCTCGTGTCGACGCGCTGGCGCCCTATCGCACATGCGACGACGGCGCCGTTTATGTGCTGCCGGACGAGCCGTGGGCCCGGCGCATTTCAGGCACGTTCGCCAACCGGCTGGCTGCCGAGTGCCGCGAAAAATCGTTCGCAGTCCTAAGCGAACGCGGGGATGGATCGCATTGCGTCAGCGTCCGTTCCGCCAAGCCCGATGCCTGTCCGGCCAACGTTCTTTGCGAGCGCTTCGACGGCGGCGGCGGCCGGCGCGGCGCCGCCGGCGTCAACGCGCTGCCGGCCGCGGACCTCGACCGGTTCGTCGATGCATTTTCCACCTATTTCAAGATCGCGCCCGCGCACGCCGAGCGCGTGCGGTGCGCGGGCAATTCGAAGTAGTCACTCAATAGTCCGAAGCAAGAAGCAAGAGTACAAGAGCACAAGAGTACGAACGATGAATACGAAGCAAAATCCCGTTTTGGCCGATAAGCGGCCACGCCCTGTATTGATGATTCCCCTGCGCCGCTGCGGCAGTCACGCGCTGCGGCTGCGATTGAATTTCAATCCCGATTTCTATTCGCCTTATCCGCTGCACGTCGTCGATTTCATGCCGATCGTGCCGCTGTACGGAAATCTCGAAGACGATCGCGCGTATTTCCGTCTGGTCAGCGACGTGATCGGGCTGCAGGCAGCGAGCATGGTGAAGTGGCCCGGGATCGTTTTCGACCCCGTCGACGTCTTCGAAGCGATTCGCCACGAGCCGCGCAGCGTGCATCGCGTCGTCTGGGAGCTGTTGCTGCGCGCCGGCGAACAGCGCGGGGCCCGCGTCGTGATGGACAAGTCGCTCGACAGCGTCCATTACGCCGACGAACTGATGCGGCTTTTCCCCGACATGCTGTTTCTGAACGTCGTGCGCGATCCGCGCGCGCAGATCGCGTCGATGAACAAGGCGATCATTCACGACTTCGACACGCTGCTGAACACGCATACCTGGCTCGAGGCGCATCGGGCGGCCGATGCGGTCCTTGCCGAGTATCCGGACCGCACGCTCACGATCCGCTACGAGGATTTCCTCGCCGATGAAGAGGCCGTGCTCCAAGAGATCTGCGCGTTCTTCGGCATCGAGTTCATGCCGTGCATGCTCGACGTTTCCCGTTCGGAGGAAGCCAAGCAGTTCTCGCGCATGTCCGCGCTCTGGTCGTCGAATTGCTTTGCGCCGATCACGGCCAATGCCGACAAGTACAAGAAAGTGCTGTCGATGGACGAGATCGCGTTGATCGAAACGCTGACGAACGACTACATGCGGCGATACGGCTACGAGCGGTTGAGCGAAGCGTCGGCGCCGATCGCGCAATCGGCGTTCGATACGGCGCGCGGCGCTTCCGATCTGGGGCGAACGCAGGCCTGGCAAGGGCTCGAGCACAGCAATTTCCGCGACTTCGCGCTGCGGCGCCACCGCTCCGAATATTTGGCCTCGGTGCGCGCGCGCATGGAGCAATGCGCGAATGCGCGCGCGGCGCGTGGCAACGGTGCGCCGCCCGAAATCGTCAAGCTCGATGAGTTGACGGAAGCATTCGAAGTGACGGATTGACCGCTCACGGCTCGATAAAAAGCATTCGAAAGCGATCGAAGGCGATCGAAGGCAATCAAGCTTCCCAAGCAAGCCAAACAACCAAGCAACGAGACCAACCGCGTCGGCCGCTGCGCGCAACGCATGCGCATGCTAGATGACGGAAGGCCGTGCAACCTGAGAGAAACCAGCATCATGTCAATTGCATTGACATTGCAGACGCAGCTCGTGCTCGCGTCTTTATCGGGCCTGTCGATCGGTTTTGCGCTCGGGCTCGTCGGCGGCGGCGCCGGCATGCTGTCGGTGCCGCTGCTGCTCTATGTCGTCAAGGTCGACGACCCCCATGTCGCCATCGGGACGACGGCCGCCGCCATCGCGGCGACTGCGCTTGTGAACCTCATCTCGTATGCGAGAGCGGGCCTCGTGCGTTGGCGCACGAGCGTCGTCTTCGCTTGCGCGGGCGTGGGCGGCGCGTTCGCCGGCTCGCGCTGGTCCCTGCATGTCGACGGCGGCGCCGTGATGCTGATCCTCGCGGCGATCGTGGCAGTGGTCGGCTTGCTGATGCTGGCCGGCGCGCAAGCGGCACAAGAGCCGGCGCTCATCCATGCCCAGGTCGCCCCGGGCCGAGGCTTTGCGACAGCAGGGGCGGGCGCCGCCGTCGGCGGCGTGGCCGGCTTCTTCGGCATCAGCGGCGGATTCCTGTCGGTGCCGGCGCTGCACTTCATTGCACGCGTGCCGATGCTCGAAGCGGTGGCGACCTCGCTCCTGTCGGTCGTCGTGTTCGGCGCGACGACGGCAGCCAACTACGCGGCGGCCGGCAAGGTGAGCCTGCCGCTGGCGCTGGCGCTCGTGGCCGGCGGTGTCGTGGGCGGTAACGCCGGAATGCGCGCCGCCAAAGCCATGGCCGTCAAAGGCACCGCGCTCAAACGCGTCTTCGCGACCTTGCTGCTCGTCATTGCCGCTTACATCGCCTATCGAAGCATCGTCTAGCCGCCCCGAATTGCCCGACATACCTATCCACGCTCGTTTCAACGCCCCTTTATCGAAAGCGCATTACCGAACATCGAAGAGATCAATCATGTGTACCCTTCTTGAATCCGCCGAAGCGGATGTCGCACCGATAACCGCTTCGCGCATGGACCACCTCGACTGGCTCGAGGCCGAATCGATCCACATCCTGCGCGAGCTCGTGGCCGAGTGCAGTAAGCCGGCGCTGCTGTTCTCGGGCGGCAAGGATTCGGTCGTGGTGCTGCATCTGGCGCTGAAGGCATTCGGCCTGGGCGCCAAGCGCGCCACGTCGCTGCCGTTCCCCCTCGTGCATATCGACACGGGCCACAACTATTCCGAGGTGATCGATTTCCGCGATCGCCGCGCCGAGCAGATCGGCGCGCAGCTGGTCGTGGGCCACGTCGAGGATTCGATCAAGCGCGGCACGGTGCGCCTGCGCCGCGAGACCGATTCGCGCAACGCGGCGCAAGCGGTGACGCTGCTCGAGACGATCGAGGCGCACGGCTACACGGCGCTGATCGGCGGTGCGCGCCGCGACGAAGAGAAGGCCCGCGCCAAGGAGCGCATCTTCTCGTTCCGCGACGAGTTCGGCCAATGGGATCCGAAGGCCCAGCGCCCGGAACTGTGGAGCCTGTACAACGCACGCCTGCACAAGGGCGAGCACCTGCGC
>NZ_QRGA01000008.1 GCF_003367175.1 Trinickia dinghuensis
CGTCCGCCCAATCCTTTTTCGACATGCCCGGTTGTATTTGCACATTCCCGGAACCCGTCGGCAATGCCGGGACCTTGAAACTCTTGGTGGGGTTTGAGTTCTTGCCGTTATTGCTCGTGCTTTGCGCGTTGGCCGCGCTCGACGCGAAGCCGCTGGAAAGCGAAATCGTTAACAGCGCTGCGATTGCCAATGGGGCGAATTGGCGATGACGAGAGGTAATGTCGCGAACAGGCATAGCCGGCTCCTTGTGCTCATCCGCATGCGGTCTGAGCGGCGAACAGGGTTTTGGGGATGCAACGGCCCGCCTGGATGTTCGGGGGGAACGTCCCGGGAGGCATTCTCACGTTTGATGGCACGGGGCGAATAGGACGAAGGGGGTCGTGCGCTATTCGCAATCCTGCGTAATCAGCATGCACGGTTAAGCGAGTTCGCGGGCGATCAGATCGCACGAATATGTAGGGCGCCGCACACGGGTTTGGTGTGGTTGCTGATAGAGCAGTTCATATGTTGATAATTTCTTATTCAGAATTGACCGGAGCTCCCCTCTGAAATGCACACCGATGCATCGAGCCGAGAACGTCGTTCCGACGTTCTCGAAAGGGCTCTTCAAATCAATCCATCGAGTAGACTTGCTTGTAGCTGTCCCCACCCGGCGCACCAGCCGATTGCAGCTATCAGGGCACCTCGGTCTTCGGGGGTATCGGTGTCGCGGCAGTCCCATCGAAACGCATTCTCGAAGTTCGCCAAATGTGCCCCGATTGCCTCAACGTAGGCATGCTGTGATTGGACTTCGCCCGCGTGCGGCTGTCCCAGGGCATCGATCAGATGGGCACGGCACAGCACGGGGCCAGCATTTCCCGTGCATCGCCCGCAAACGAAGGGGAGCCAGCCGCTGCGGTTCTCAACGGCAAAGCGCCTTGCGTTGCTTGAATCTCGCCCCTGTGCAAGCCGCTCGAGCGGAGCGCTTGCGGCAGAATGCTCATCGTACTGAAGATCGCACATGTGGCACGGTCCTGTCTCACGCAGCATAAAGCGGCAAGCATTCGCCGGCATGAGACTGTGGACCCCACGATCATCGAGCACTTTTGTGGCGCGCTGTATCAGCGCGCGGTAAAGGATCGAGCAACCATGAATGAGGTGCGGCCGGAACGCCGCTTCGACGACGAAAAATGCCAGACTGTGACGAGCACAAAGCCCCCAATGTGCGTTCAACCGCTGCCGAACGTCGGGGTCCATGATACTGCCCTGAATGAACCACCACAGGAAGTCGACTTCCCCATCTGAAAGCTCCGGCCCTCGTTTGCTGTCTGCTATTTCGCGGTTTTGCATGACAGTCGCCGATTAACCCCTCAGCGAAGCGACGAGCCGCTTCGGCTTCAAGAGCAGTCCGAGTGCGTCCACCCCGTGATGGACTACGATGTCCGCGCTCTCAATCGCGTCGATAGCTGCACCTTCGGACCCGAGGATAGCGATTCCAAGGGCAGCCAGCTTGAGCATTGCTGCGTCGTTGCGGCCGTTGCCAATCACGACCACTCGATCCGCGCCAAGGATCTCAACGTACCGGCGCTTTGCCGCGCGTTGCTGCGCACCGTCGGGCAAACATACAAGCTCAACCGGCCAACCGGCGAGATGGTCGTGAGCGTCACCGTAAGTATTGCCCGTGACGATATGGAGCCTGAGTTGCGGCGCGAGAGCGGAGAGCCGCTCCTTCACCCCGTCGAGCGGCTTTCCGTCAATGGCAAGGCTGCCGTTATAGTCCGCTACGAGATGGTCGAGCGTAAGGTCGCCGAACCCGGGAATATCGATTGTAATCACGACACCTCCAAAGGAACAATCGGGCGCGTTATTCGACACTTGCACGCCCAGCTTCGAGGGCGGCCGATGTGCTCACGGCCGGTTCGACTTCGCGCTCTACGAATATCCGCCTATAGAGGTCTTCGCCGTAGCTAGTTTGCAGCGGCGCGGCCTCGATCAATTTAAACGTTCGTGTGCCGTCAGTGCGTCGGTCGGCCCGTAGAAAGAGAGCGGCCGGATCGCGTTGCCCGTGCAATTCATCCGCGAGCGCATAGAGGTGCGTCACAAGCACGATCTTCACGCGCTTTTGCAGCAACGCAGCAATGATTTGCAAAGCGATCTTGGCGCCTTCGCGCTCATTCGTCGCGGCAAACGACTCGTTTGAGAGAAAAAGAGCGTTCTCGCGCATGTGGTCGACGATCTCACTCATGCGCCCGAGTTCCTCGTCTAGCTTACCGCCCTGCATCGTCGAATCCTCTTCACGCTTGTAATGGGTGAATATCCCGTCGCAGACGTTCGCGGCAAATGACCTGGCTGCGACAAACATGCCCGCTTGCATCATGAGTTGGGCAAGGCCAACGCCGCGCAGGAACGTTGACTTGCCGCCCTCGTTCGCGCCAGTAACGACGACCAGCGCCTTTCCATCTGCCTTTGCGTCGTTACCGACCGGCGCAGTAGATAGATGCAATGCCAAGCTGACATCGCAAAGCTCCTCAGCCACATACGTTCTAGAATTTGCCGGGTGTGGCGCAGGAAAGCACACGAAAACGCCACGCCGCTCAAGCTCGTGACGCAGATTCAGGCAACCAATATAGAACGCAGTTTCCTCGCGCAGCATCGAGAAGAAGCTCAGGATATGGTCGGCCGACTGTGAAAGCGCGTTAGCGACCAGGCGAACGCCGCGTGCCTCGAGCTCGGACAGTGCTCTTGCGCCAGCCTCGTCGCGATCGGCGATTCGAAACGTCAACGCCGGCGCACGCCTGGCGAACAGCCGCCTGAGTAGATTTGGGTCCGGCTCGTGAGGCTTGCGCAAGACGTGAAGGATTCCTTTGTTTCCGTGTCCCAGGTGCGCACTGATAAGCGTGCCGTTTCGAAGCTTGAGCTCTTTCAGGCAGTGCTCGATTTCCCTAAAATAGTCGTCCGACAGCTCGCGGCTGATCATCGCGAAGAATTGCTCGAAGCCATTGGAGCGGAAACTGCCTGTATGGAAGTCGGCAACCTCACGCAACTTGTGAAGCACGACGAGGAAGGCCTGCACGAGATCACGCGCGCCATGCAGTACCATCCCCGGCGACGACGCAAAAATGCTGTGAAATGTGTGCCGCTCTGTCTCGAGCGCTTCCACCGCAATCCCGTAGAGACTTCGTGCAACGTCTTCGTGTTCGATGCAGTCGGCTAGCACCTCTTGGCGGTGGCGAATTTCCCCGAGGTCGGTCAAACTCGCCGGGACGACTTGCTTCGCGATCTCGTACAGGTATGCATCCCCCTGCGACATGGCTCGGTAGACGATCTCGAGGGAAAGATCCTGTGTCAGTGCGGTCTCATTCCAGAGCCGAGCGCGCCGCAGGTCAAAGTCGCGGCTGCAATGGAGCAGATGCGCCTTCATAGTCCGAGCCTCTCCTTGAGCCGGTCGTAGGTAAGACCGTAGTGCCGTGCGATCGACATCGCGTACGCCTCGGAACCCGCGTCACGTCGCCGAATTCGGTACGTTCGGATTTCCGGTGCCGCGGGATCGATCTCGCTCACCATACTGACTGCTTCGCCGGACAGCCGCGCGAGTTCCTCTATAAATGTCACGCAAACGCACAAGGCACCGAGCTCGATAATTTGGCCGATGATGCGTTTGCTGAGAAACAGGGCGTCTGCCAGCGTCGTCGAGCTGAAGATCTCGTTCATGATGATGACGCTGTCGGACGTCGCCTGCGTCAAAATTCCGTGCATGCGGTAAAGATCATCACGCAGTTTGCCCCGCATGTCCTTCGTGCTCTCTTCTCGCTCGAAGTGCGTAAAGAGTGCATTACACAGAAAGAGCCGAGCATTGTGCCCGGGTACGGGACAGCCAAGCCGAGTCAGGTAGTGAAGCTGACCGAACATCCGAGCGAAGGTCGTCTTGCCTCCGTTGTTTGGCCCAGACACGATCAGAAGGTGCTCGCCTTCGTTCAAGTGCAGCCCGTTGCAGACCACGCGCGCGTTATCCGTAGCCAGCTTGTGCGCTAGAACGAGATCGTAGGTCTCGTCGCAATGTGCGGCTTTGCTCGTGTCAGTAACCAGCGGATAGGAGAATTCGAGACCCTGCTCGCGGCACGGACCAACATAAGCGCCGTAGGCGAGATAGAACTGAATTTCGCGATCAAACGTTGCGATCGTTGCATCCAGATAGTCGGCATGCTGTTCGTGAAAAGCCGCGAGTTTTGAGAAGGGCTGCGGAGAGAGCCTGGCAACAAATTGGAGCACCTGCGCTTCCACGTGGTTCATTTGAGGTTGCTCACGAACTGCTTCACAGCGCTCCTTGGTAGCCCCCAGCTTGAATCTGTCGAAGATGCCGAGCACCTTGGCGCTGTAGTCGCTTTCGCTGTCGTACCGGCGCACTGTGACCGTGCTGCCTTTGACCAGCGTGCAATATTGGATTGAGGCGAGTTCGCGTTTGACGTCGTCCGCATCGCGCACAAGCGCCTGAAACGCTTCAGAGGCGAGATAACTCGTCAGATGCTGGAGAAACTCGCGAAAGCCTTTTGATCGAGGCTCGCACGCATGCAACTCTCTGGCGAAGGTGCCTAGCGTCATGCTGTACGCGATTGTGGATTCGAGGAACCACCATTGCTTTTGCAGGCTGTAATAGAGCTTTTCACCCTCTGCCCGCAAAGCGCGCATCTTGCGCATTCCGTCGGTCAGTAACTTGACGGAATCGTGCACAACCGGGTTCTCGAGATCACGCATGATCTCGTGGCGGTAGACGATGGCGCCTACGCGCGAAAGCGGCGTATAAAAGAACGACGCCAAGTCATATTCCGCGTAGCCCCGCGTCGCCTCGGCCACCATCTGGTCTAGATTTAGGTCGCCGAAAAAGTCAGGCTCGCCAGCTTGGTTTCCACTCGGCCTATCTTCGGGGGTCTCGAACAGGATGCTGTGAAAGGTCATGCGAACTCCCTCTTCACTTCGAGCTGTTAAGCGAAGTCGAGAAGGAGTGCACGTTTGACGATGGCGCCCGCTTACGAAGACGGCGGAACTAGCTGGCATACGCCTACGGCGCCCGATCCCGGGCTCGCAGGCATCATTAGCCCCCTTGAGGGGCGGTTATGGGAGGAATGCCATCTCCTGTGTTCCGATCAGTTTATGCCACGGGCGCGGACCGTTCAACCACGATCACCGACCGTTTAGCCAGCAGGGCGCCGCTGGGATGCAGTGGCGCTGTCTGCAAGAGAATGTTGCGGCGCAGAAACGTTTTCGCGTAGAATCCGCCGCTGGAGATGGCATTCCTCCCTATAACCGCTGGGCTTCCAGCTGATGATGCCTACGAATTCCTGGGTGCAGGAGGTCGTAGGCCGTCCGTAGAGCGGCGTTCTGCCGCCCAGGTTTGATGTTCTGTCAAATCTGAACAATATGAAGAAAATTAGCTCCCTCGAGCAAGTGGCAATGGTGTCGTACCTTTGCCGATGGCTCGTACTTTCGTGCGGCTTGGGCGCGCTTGCGGGTTCCGCGTCTGCCCTCTTTCTCGCCTCACTAGATCTAGCAACGGAAACTCGCTCTCACAATCCGTGGCTGCTCGCGCTACTTCCGATCGCGGGCTTCGCGACAGGCTGGGTGTACCACCGTGTGGGCAAATCCGTAGAGGGCGGAAACAACCTGCTGATCGACGAAATCCATGATCCGCAGAAAATCGTGCCGAAGCGCATGGCACCGCTCGTCCTCGTGGCCACCGTCATTACGCATCTGTTCGGGGGCTCGGCGGGTCGAGAAGGTACGGCCGTACAAATGGGCGGCGCGATCGCCGATCGAATCACGCACGCGTGCGGGCTAGACCGCGAGGATCGGCGAATCTTGTTGATGGGCGGAATCGCCGCTGGTTTCTCGTCGGTATTCGGAACGCCACTCGCAGGCGCCGTCTTCGGACTTGAGGTGCTCGCGATCGGTCGCATTCGCTACGATGCCCTGCTGACCTGCGTCATGTCCGCAGTCGCAGCTGACCAAGTGTGTCGTCTCTGGGGCATCCATCACACCGTTTATTTCGTTCCGTCAGTCCCCGCCGTCTCGATGACGGGGCTCGGCTCGGTGTTGCTTGCCGGAATCGCCTTCGGCGTCGTCGGCATGCTGTTCGCCGACTCGACGCACGCGCTTGCGGCATTTCTGAAGCGGACGATCAGCTACGGACCGATGCGCGCTTTCACGGGGGGCGTCATTGTCGCTGTCGCGGCAACGGTGCTCAACGTGCCCCAGTACCTGGGACTAGGCATCCCAACGATCGAAGCAGCCTTTCACGACCCACTTCCGGTCTACGACTTCCTCGGTAAGTTCGGCTTCACCGCGGTCACGCTGGCCTCGGGATTCAAGGGTGGAGAGGTAACGCCATTGTTTTATATCGGGGCGACACTCGGTAACGCACTCGGCCACGTGCTTGCACTTCCCATTCCCGTGCTTGCAGGGCTGGGCTTCGTTGCGGTATTTGCCGGCGCGGCGAATACGCCGATCGCTTCAACGATCATGGCGATCGAACTTTTCGGTGCGGACATCGGCGTCTATGCCGCGATTGCCTGCGTGGTCGCCTATCTCTTCTCGGGGCATACGGGCATCTATCGCGCACAGCGTGTCGGACATGCGAAACACCCCTTGCTACCCAACGGCATGCGTCTTTCCGACTTAGCGGCCTTGCGGCGCCGTCTGCCGGAACGCACTTAGCCATTTTCGATGTGATTCGTAACACCGATTTCTGAACAATTCAAAATGACCAAACTTACAGCACTTCGTCTCTATTTCCATCAGTCCGCCAAGGCGCGTCCGACTCGCCTTTGGCATCGGATCGCGCGGCAGAGTCTTGCACACCACCTATTGGGCCACGCGAAGCGAGCCGGCATTGAGCAGGCGGTGCTTCATCGAGTGCATGCCGGGTACCTTGCCGGCGATCGACTGCATCACGAACACGTGGAGAATGGCCATCACCGCTTCCCACACTGCATCGAACTCATCGACCTTGAGAACAAGCTACAGGATTTCTGGCAGGCACATCGTAACGATCTGCACGACGTGAGAGCGATCTTTTTGCCGTGCGAACTTGCACGAGACTAGCACCAAACTCCCCTCCAGCTGTTGCCGGTCGCTGCCTTCGCGCCCGGCTACAGCCGGCGACCCGATGGCCCGTACCGGGGAACAAACAGTGCAGGAATACCGTTCAGGCCGTGTTAGACTTTATTCAGGAGATGGCATTCCTCCTTTCAACCGCCGGCCACGCCGGCTGATGATGCCTACGAGTTCCCGGTCGGGAGGTCGTAGGCTGTCTAAGCGCCCTGCTGCCCGGATTTGACATTGTTCGAATCGGGTTTCTGCAACTTCACTTTCAGAAGCTCACCAAGCTCGCACATGCGGCGCGGCGGTCGCTCGTCACTGCACGGCCCGCATACCCGAGCTTCATTCTCAACCGCGTACGGAGTGCCGAATGAAAGGAAGTCAACTGACCGTATACGCAGCGAACCAGAGTCACCGTAAAGCGCACATGACTGTCGTCGAATGGATTCTCGATGAAGCAAGACAGGCCGGAATTCAAGGAGCGACTGTGATGGAGGCTACACAAGGCATCGACTCGCACGGCCGGTATCATGCAGCGCGCTTCTTCGATCTCGTCGACCAGCCGGTGGCAGTGACCGTCGCCACCGAGGACGAAAAGGCGGACGCGCTCCTCGCAAGGCTTCGCGCGGGCGGCGTGCGGCTCTTCTACACACGCTGTCCCATTGAGTACGAAACGATCGGAAGCACTGAGGACATGCCATGAATTTCCTTGAGATTCCGGCCGGCGACGATCCTCCGCACGAGGTCAACGCAATCGTCGAAATTCCGGCGCAAAGCGAACCCGTGAAATACGAGGCCGACAAGAAGCTGGGGCTGCTGCGTGTCGATCGCATCATGAGCGCCGGGATGCGCTATCCACAGAACTACGGATTCATCCCTCGCACGCTCGCGCGCGACGGCGATCCACTCGACATTATCGTGCTCGCGCCATTCGCGCTCGAACGCCTGTCGTTGATTGCCTGCCGACCAGTGGGTCTACTCGACATGACCGACCAAGCGGGTCCCGACGAAAAAGTGATCGCGGTCCCGATCGATTCCGTCTGCCCGGCGACAAAGTCCATTCGGCGATTGGCCGACGTCGGCGACTATGTGCTCGACCAGCTTAGATTCTTTTTTGAACACTATAAGGTCCTCGAGCCAGGCAAGTGGGTGAAGTTCGAAGGCTGGGGGGACGTCGAAGAGGCGAGTAGCGCGATCCTCACGGCCATGAGGGCATTCTGTACCCACGAGTGACAACGGACGATGGCAACAGCGCCTGTCGCGTAACCGATCATCCGGCCCCGTGCAAAGGAGCATGACGATGAGCAACGCCACTGCAATCGACAGCATCTTCGCGGATGAAATACTCGACTCCCGCGGCAATCCAACAGTCGAGGTCACGGTCACACTCGCGGACGGCACCTGCGCTAGCGCCGCGGTGCCCTCCGGTGCGTCCACCGGAGAGTTCGAGGCGGTCGAGCTACGTGACGGCGACGTTGCGCGCTACGGCGGCAAAGGAGTACTTGGGGCCTTGAGCAACGTCAATGGACCGATTGCAGAAGCACTTGTTGGACTGTCAGTCGACGATCAGCGGTATATCGATCGAACGCTGATAAATCTCGATGGCACGGGCTCGAAGAGCCGACTCGGTGCCAACGCAATTCTCGGCGCGTCGCTCGTCTGCGCAAAGGCTGCCGCACTCACGTGCGGCTTGCCGCTGTTTCGCTATTTGGGTGGAACCAACGCGCATGTACTTCCCGTACCAATGTTCAACGGCGGCAAACACGCGCACGGCGGACCAGACATGCAGGAATTCAAGCTGGTGCCCCTCGGCGCGCCAACTTTCCGCGAAGCACTGCGCTACGGCTCGGAAACGTATCACGCGCTCGCGACTGTCCTCGCCGAACAGGCTGCACCCGCCAATGTCGGCGACGAAGGCGGATTCGTCCCGAAACTACCGTCCAATGCGGCGGCGATGGACGCGATCATGCGAGCAATCGAAAGAGCCGGCTATCGGCCTGGCGAGGACATCGCTATCGGCCTGGACCCGGCGGCTAGCTCCTTCTATGACGGCGAACACTACCGCCTGGAACGAGACGGCAAAGTGCTGTCGACGCCAGATATGATCGCCTACTGGGAGGACTGGCTCTCGCGTTATCCGATCATCTCTCTGGAAGATCCGCTCGCCGACAGCGACTGGAGCGGCTTTGCCGCACTGACCACCCGGCTAGGCAAGCGCGTGCAGGTGGTAGGTGACGACTTGTTCGTGACCAATCGCGAGTTCTTGCGGCGCGGAATCCGAGAAGGATGCTGCAACAGCATCCTGATCAAGCTCAATCAGATCGGCACTGTCACGGAGACGCTCGATACGGCGAGGCTCGCGCTGTCTTCTGCATACGCCTGCCTGGTTTCCCACCGGTCCGGGGAAACGGAAGACACCAGCATCGCCGATCTCGCCGTCGCGCTCAATTGCGGTCAGATCAAGTCGGGCGCCCCTGCACGCGGGGAGAGGGTCGCCAAGTACAACCGGCTACTTGCGATCGAACGTATGCTCGGCGATCAGGCGATATATGCCGGCCGGGAGGCGTTCGGACATCTCCGACAGGAAGAGCGGCCCCCTGCCGGCACGCTCTAAGCAATACCTCGGCGCGATCGGCCTGTTCAGCACCGTGGCGCAGGTCACATGAGAACGGGCTATTGCAACGCAACATGAATAATTATTTGAATTCCATGCACTAAACTTCCCGTATACCCCGTCGGGGCGGGCAATTGACACGGGCATGTCACAGGGGCGAAGCCAATAACGCTCCACGCGAGCCGGTACGGTACGGCGGAGGTGAGCAATGAATGGCTATCAGTTGACGTTTTATACAGAGCAGAACCGCCGGCACGGCAATCAAACCGTCTGCGATTGGTTGCTCCATGAAGTGCGCAAGCTTGGCATCCGCGGTGCGACCGTCTTGAGTGCCTCGGAGGGTATCGGCCATGCGGGCGCTCATCATGCTGCCCACATGTTGAGCATTGCGGACCAGCCCATCCAAATCATCCTCGCGCTCACCGAAGACGAAGCCGAGCGGATTCTGACGACGGTGCGCGCAGAGAAGGTGCATGTGTTTTACACACGCTTCCCGATTGAATTTGGCGTGATCGGCGAGGAGCAGCCCACGAAGCAATCGAAGCATTTTTCGCTGTTCGGGCGCTCTGCGCATTAGGAAATTCGCGGACTTTGCTTACGCGGCCGCGTTTCCTATACTCCAGTCTGGCTTTGTGGAGATGGCATTCCTCCCTAACCGCCGCTAGCGACTGAGCGGCTGATGATGCCTACTAGGTCCCCGGGTGCTTCGGGGCCGGTAGACATTTTTTGCCGGCTCGATTTGACGAGCTTCCCGGGCATATCGTTGCCCAGAAGAACGAGAGAACATGGGAAGCATGCGCGAGGTGGCTCTCCAGGTCGCCCAGGTTCTAACTGTCGTCATACTGTCGCCGCTCCTATCCGGCGTTATCGCCCAGTGGGAAGAGCGCGTGCAACGGGCACGCGGTCCTGGCGTCGTTCAACCCTACCGTGACCTGTGGAAGCTTTTCCACAAACAACTCGTCGTTCCCCAAACCGCATCGTGGATCTATTGGAGCGCGCCCGTCATCGCGTTTACGTGCATGTTGACGGTGCCGATCCTCATCCCGGTGCTTACAGACTTTCCACTGCCGCTATCCAACATGGGCGACATCCTCGGCGGCGGACTGATTCTCACGCTAGGGTCATTCGTCATCACGCTTGCCGGCCTCGATTCGGGAAGCGCCTATGGGGGCATCGGCTCGAGCCGCGCTGTGATGCTCAGCATTCTCGCTGAACCCACACTGATCCTTGTGCTCGTCGGCATTACGCTACTCGCGAAATCGATGCTGCCGTTCGTCGTCAACCACCTGCTCGTCGCCCAGCCGTCCGTCTATTGGAGCCCAGCGCATCTGTTCCTCGTCCTCGCCTTCTTCGTGCTCATCCTTGTCGAGACAGACCGACTGCCGATCCATTCAAGCACGCACATCGAGGTGTACATGATCGAGGAAGCCCGCATTCTCGAATATTCCGGCCCGCTCCTCGCCTTGCTCAAATGGGCGTCGATGATGAAGCAGTTCATTCTGTACGTGATCTTCTGCAACGTGCTGACGCTCCCGTGGGGGCTCTCGCATCACGGAGTGGCGATCGGCGCCTTGGCGGCAGCGATCGCGCTCTTCCTGAAGATGCTCGCGGTCGCCCTTGTCGTCGTCGGGATCGAGACCGCGCAATCGAGATTGCGATTCTTTAGGTACCAAGAGCCGCTCGCGGCCTCGTTCATGCTTGCGGTGCTCGCAATCGCCGCCAATCAGCTACGGTGATCCGTCATGCTGCTCGCTCACTTGAGTCCGCTCGCCGCCTCGCTCTTCAGCCTGTTGGCAATTGGCAGCCTGCTGCTCGCATTCGTCATGCTCGGGTCGCATTGGCTCAAAAACTACCTGCTCGCTTTCACCGCTGAATCGTGGCTCATCGCCCTGCTCTCGGCCGCGGTTGGCTACTACGGTGGCTACCCCGAACTCTATCTGATTGCGGCCCTCACTGCGTTCTTTCGCGGGCTGATTCTCCCGTACCTGATCTGGCGGATCATTATTCGCCTCAATGTGGAGCGAGAGCTACACGTCGTGCTACAACCCAGCTCGTGCATGGTGTTAGGTGCTCTGCTCGTGCTCTTCGCATTTGTCGTCTCCGACCACCTTGGCGACACGCTCGGCCTCGGCGGCACCATTGTCGTACTGGCGCTGACCGTGATGCTTTCGATGAAGCTGATTGGCTTCCTGATGCTAGCCGTGCGGCACGAGGCCGTTAGCCAAGTGTTGGGCCTGTTGCTTCTGGAGAACGGGATATTTCTTGGCTCCCAAATCCTTGTGCCAGGCATGCCGATGCTCATCGAACTCGTACTGCTATTCGACTTGCTTGTCATCGTCGTCAGCTTCGGCGTGCTCGTGCGCTATCTCCTTGTACACGTGGGCAGCACAAGCAGCCGGCAACTCAGGCGTCTCGTGGGGTAACCATGCTCGAAACGCCGACCTACACGATCGTCATCGCACCCATCGCCGCGGCCGGTGTTTGCGCCTTGGGTGCGGGTCCCCGCGTGGCCGAATATGCGAATCTCGCAGCATCTATCGTTTGTCTCATTGCAGCAATCTTGCTCGCATATGGCGTAGGTGAACCCACGACGATGATGTCGGACTATGTGCTCGTCGACGCGTTCGGCACCTGGACGCTCGTGTGTACCGCGCTCGTCTATTGCTTCGCATCGATCTACGCGATCGGCTACATGCGGCTTCTCACGGAACACCACGATCGGCTGCCCAAGTTCTACGCACTCTTTGCACTCTTCGCCGCCACGATGATTGCGGGTCCGTTGATGAACAACATTGGCGTCTACTGGATCGCGATCGAACTGACGACGCTCGTCAGCACTTTTCTTGTCGGTTTCGAGCGAGACGAAGAAGCCATCGAGGCTGCTTGGAAGTACATCATCGTGGTCTCAGCCGGTATCAGCCTTGCTCTGCTTGGCACCGTATTGTTCTATTGGGCGGGCAGTCTCGTGATCGGTCCGACCTACGACGCTACCTGGGCGACTTTGCGTCACGCCGCCCCGCAGATGAATCCCGCGCTCACTCGCATGGCGTTCCTCCTCGTGCTCGTCGGCTACGGAACCAAGGCAGGCCTCGCGCCGATGCACACGTGGTTGCCCGACGCGCACAGTGAAGGCCCCGCACCCGTCTCCGCGATGCTGTCGGGCGCGTTGCTAAACACGGCGATGCTCGGCATCGCACGGTATCTGACGATCACGGATGCAGCCGGCCTGCCCGGCATTCCACGTACTGTCCTCGTTGCCATCGGAGCGTTCTCGCTATTGGTCGCGGCACTTTTCATCGTCAAGCAACAGGGCATCAAACGTCTGATGGCCTATTCAAGCGTCGAGCACATGGGCGTGCTTGCACTCGGGTTGGGCTTCGGAGGACCGCTCGCCATCGCCGCCGTTCTTTACCACATGCTCAATCACTCGCTTGCCAAGTCCCTGATGTTCTTCGGTGCAGGCAACGTGATGCGGGTGTTCGGCACCAAGCGCATCGACGAAATCCGCGGCGTATGGCAGCGCTTCCCCACGACGGGTATGCTCTGGCTCGCGGGCGCCGTGGCGATAACGGGCGCGCCACCGTTCGGATTGTTCCTTAGCGAGCTCACGCTAATGCGCGCCGGTTTCGCCACGCCCAATGCCTGGGCCGTCGTCGTGCTTATGCTGCTGCTGATCGTGATCTTCGTCGGCTTTCTGAATCATTTTCGGGCGATGTTCATGGACGACCGGCCCGTGCCCCAGGTGCAGGCACCTCACCCTGCCATTCACGCGAGCATGTGGATGACCGCACCGATGTGGTTCGCGCTGATCCCTATCTTCGTGCTCGGCGTTTGGTGGCCCGCAGGCCTCTGGCACTTCTTCACGAAGGTCGCGGCAGATCTCGGGGGGGCCGGGAAATGAGAAACTGCGCAATCGCTCAAATGTCCGTCCGGGAGGTCGACGGAGCAATCACCCGCCTGCTCGCGAGTGGCGGGCGGCTACAAATGGCCTATGCGTGGTTTCGCGATCCGGACGCGGCACAGTTGCGATACATCGCAAGCACACCGGGTCGACGCGAGTTCACAGGATGGCAGCTCGACGTCGGGATCGACGCGATACCAAGTCTCGCCGGACAATGCCCGCTCGCGGGTTGGTACGAACGCGAAATCATGGAGATGAGTGGCATCGCCTTCTCCGGGCACCCCGAACCCGAGCGCCTCGTGACGGCGCATTTGCCGCCCGCTGGGCGCGGACCGCTTGAACCTCCCGATGCGACGCGGCCAGGTGTAGCCGGTACACTTGCCGCGCCGCGCCTTCCGCAGGTCTCGGGCAAACACGTCCAGTTGCTGCCGTTCGGTCCCGTGCGGGCCGACGTGCTCGAGTCTGCGCAGTTCATCTTCTACTACGTCGGCGAAGGCATTCTCCACTATCACCCGAATCTCTTCTTCAAGCACCGGGGCATGGAGAAACAGTTCGAAGGCGCGAGTTGCGACGAGGGCGCGCTGCTGGCGGAACGTGTGTCGGGTATCGACACAGTCGCGCATGCGCTCGCCTACGCTCATGCGGTCGAAGACGCGACGGATTGCGACGTGCCGCCCCGCGCGCGCTGGCTGCGCGTGATCGCCGCCGAGCTCGAGCGGATCTACAACCACCTGCATTACCTTGGCCATCTTTGCCACACGACGACGCTCAAGGTCGGCGAAGCGCAAGGCAAGCTGCTCGAGGAACGCGCGAAGCAGATCGCCGCCCAGGCTTGCGGAAGCCGCCTGCTGCGCAACGTCGTGAAGCCCGGCGGCGTACGGCGTGATCTCGATCTCTTCGTGATCGCAAAGGGCCTCGACGCGCTGAAACCGGATCTCGAACGGTACGCAGAGCTGCTCGAACAGACGCCGAGTCATCTCGACCGGCTGCTCTCGACCGGGCTCCTCAGCCGCACCCTGGCATTCGACCAGGGCGCGACGGGGCCGGTGGAGCGGGCCTCGGGCATCGATCGCGATCTGCGCCGCGACCACCCTTACGCAGCCTACGACGCGCTTCGGCCGTCAGTCGCGGTCGAGCCGGGCGGTGATGCGCACGCGCGCATGAAAGTGCGAATCGCGGAACTGCGAGTGAGCATGGCGCTGATCGACGACGCGCTTGGCAGCAAGGCTCCGGACGGCCCGCTATCGGTGCGCTGCGTCGGCAACGCACATGCCGATGGACTCGGGTGGGCGGAGTCGTCGCGCGGCACGGCGATGTATGCACTGCACCTGGACGGGCGATCGCGCATCGCGCGCGCGAAGATCAAGGAGCCGTCGTTCTCGAACTGGCGCGTCTTTCCGTTCACGGTGCATGACAGCAACATGATGGACTACGCGATCAACGAAGCGAGTTTCGGATTGACGATTTCGGGCTGTGCCCGATAGGACGACTGCCATGCCGCTATGGACCTGGTTCGGCTTGAAAGAAGGCAGCGCCAGCACTGACTGGCCGCTGCGCGGCGACGCGCATGGCCAAGACGGCGTGCTCGGCATGCCGCGATACGAGCCCGCCCGATGCCGAGACGATTGCAGCGCGTGCGCGGATGCCTGCATGACGCAGGCGATCGCGCTCGAAGCCGGCAGCGGCGTTGAAAAGGCGCGGCCCCGAGTGGACTGGGGGCGCTGCATTGTCTGCCAGCGCTGTACGGAAGTGTGTCCAACCGGCGCGTTCATGCCGTCGAACGACTGGGCGGTCGCAGTCACGCACCGTGCCGAGCTCGTCTGGAATCCAGCCCCGGCGCACGAAGTACCGGCCGAATCGTCACGCCACGCGGCCGCGCCGTTCAGACGCAGCATCCACGTTCGCCACGTCGATGCCGGTTCGTGCAATGGCTGCGAGTCTGAGCTCCAGGCTCTCAACAACCCCTTTTACAACCTGCACCGGCTCGGCATCTTCTTCACGGCTTCGCCGCGCTTTGCCGACGTCCTGCTCGTCACCGGTTCGGTCACCCACGCGATGCGCGAAGTGTTGCTCACGACTTACAAGGCCATGCCTGAGCCCAAATGGGTTGTCGCGACCGGCACCTGTGCCGTATCGGGCGGTGTGACGGCCGGAAACTACGCGTGCGGCGAGGGGCTCGACGGTGTTCTACCCGTCGACGTGTACCTCCCCGGATGCCCGCCCAATCCCGCGGCCATCATCCACGCACTGCAGTTGATTGCGGGACGCTCGCGCGAGCGCATGCAAGGAGGACGAATTGAGCGCTGACCTCATCCTCGCGACCGCGATCGCCTGGGTCGCCGCATTCGTTCTTTCGCCCATGCAGGTAGCGCACGCGGTCGGCCGATGGCTGCTCGCCGCCGGCTGCGTGCTTGCGGTGGCAGCCTGCCTCGCGGCGTTGCCGAACGCGACAGCACATGTCGCGCTGCCCGTCGCCCTCGCTTCGCAGCCCGTAACGTTCCAGATCGAACCGTCTGGCCTATGGCTGATGGGATTCGGGCTGGCGCCCGCGGCATTCGCCTGCTGGCTCGGTTCTCCGCTTGCCCAGCGGTCGGGCAAATGGCAGGCCGGCGCGGCGCTGAGCCTTCTCGGCGCGCTCGGCGTATTCGGCCTGCAAGACGGCATGTCGCTGCTTGTCGCCTGGGAAGCCATGAGCCTCGGAGGCGCGCTCATGCTGGCCGGGGAAGATGCGCAATCGACCGGCGGCCGGTCCGTGCTCCTGATGCTGTCGTTGCTCGAAGTCGGCGCGGTCGCACTCGTCTTCGCGATCGTGCTGCTCGACCGCGTCACGGGCGGGGTCGGCTTCGACGTCTTCGCAGCGCGTGCGCCGCACGCGTCGACCGCCGCCATCTGGCTAGCGGGCGTCGCACTGCTCGTCGGCTTCGGAGCGAAGCTCGGCCTCGTTCCGTTCTATGAGTGGTTCCCCCGCGCCTATTCGAGCGGCAGCGGCGCGAGCGGCGCGGTGTTCTCCGGGGTTGTGCTCAACGCCGCCTACTACGCGTTGAGCCATAGCTGGAACGCGTGGCTCGGCATCGGAATGCACGGCAATGCCGCCTTCGGACTCGGAATCCTGGCGCTCGCGACGGGCGTCTCGAGCGCTGTGCTCGCGATACTCTATGCGTTCCAACAGGATGACTGGCGCACACTGCTCAGCTACTCATCCGCTGAAAATGCGTCGGTCTCGGTCGCGATGCTCGGCGCCACACAGCTTTTTCGTAGCAGCGGCCTGGACGACCTGGCCGGGCTCGCCTGGACCGTCGCGCTGCTGCATCTCGCCGGCCATTCGCTCGCAAAGGGTGCGCTCTTCCTCGTCGCGGACGGTGTTCGTGCATCGACGGCCCGCTACGACATCATTCCGCGCGGTTGGCTGCGCACGAGCGGCTTCATGCTCGGGCTCGGCGCGGTGTTCGCCGCAATGAGCCTCGCGTCGGTACCGCCTCAGGCCGGCTTCGTCAGCGAGTGGTACGTGTTCCAGTCGGTGTTTCAGGGTTTTCATCTGCCGTCGTTCACCGGTCGGCTCGTGCTCGTGCTGGCCGGCGCCGGGCTGGCGCTCGCCGCCGCCGTCGCGCTCGCGACGTTCGTCAAGCTCCTGGGGCTCGGACTCCTCGGCATCCCCGACGTGGGCTACGTGCAGCCCATCCCGCGCCGCTTCGCCGTGGCTGCCGGCACATTGGGCCTTGGCGTGCTTGCCGTCGCGGTGGGCGCGCCGCTCTGGCTCGATGCGCTCGCGGGCGGCGCGCAAGCGCTCTTTCACGCAAACAGCCCGCAGGCGATGGTATCCGGATGGCTGCTTGTGCCGCTCACCGACAAGTTCGCGTTCATCTCCCCGTCGAAGCTCGTGATCGCGATGCCGCTCCTCGCGCTAGTGCCGCTCGCGATGCTGGCACTCGCGAAGCGCTACCCGGTACGGCGCGCACCCGTGTGGTTCGGCGGAACAGCAGACACAGACCACGACGCGATGACAACGCCGCTGACCTTCTCCAATGCGATGCGCACGTTCTACAGCTTCGTCTATCTGCCGGTGACGAGCACCGAGCGTGAGCACGAGCAGCGCGAGTACTTCATCAAGCGGCTCGTCTTTTCGCACGGCGTCACGGATCTGTTCGAACGGCATCTGTTCCAGCCCATCGTCCGGTCCGTCACCTCGTGTGCCGGGAAACTCCGTGCACTGCAGTCAGGCAACCTCAATTTCTACCTCGCCCTGATCGGTGGGCTGCTCGTCGCGATCCTCGCGCTCACGCTCATCTAGCAAAAGATGGATCATGCCGATACCACCAGGCTCCATGAATCGCCGCGAAGCAGGTCCTTGTCGGCGAGGTGACGACGGATGAATCACATGGCAGACCACCGAGGACGGCAGGCCATGCATTTCGTGCTGCTGGTGGGTGCGTTGAGCTTCTTCGCTGACTTCACCTACGAGGGCGCGCGCAGCGTACTGGGGCCGTTTCTAGGCTCGGTTGGCGCATCGGCTACGATCATCGGGATCGTGGCTGGGTTCGGCGAGCTGGCGGGCTACGGGCTGCGCGTCGTGTCGGGTACCGCAGCCGACGCGACGCGACGCTTCTGGCCCATCGCGATCGTCGGCTATATCGTGCAGATGACGGCGGTGCCAACCTTGACGCTCGTGCATAGTTGGCAGGCCGCCGCGCTCCTGATCATCCTCGAGCGCATCGGCAAAGCGATACGCAATCCGCCACGCGACGTCATGCTGTCGTACGCGGCGCAACGCATCGGAGGGTATGGCTGGGCGTTCGGCATCCACGAGGCCTTCGACCAGATGGGGGCGATGATCGGACCGCTCGTCGTCGCGGCCGTGATCGCCCGAGGCGGCCAGTACGGGATGGCATTCGCGATGCTCGCCATTCCGGCCGCCGCCAATCTCTGCTTGCTCGCGATCGCCCGCTTCGTCTTTCCGCGGCCGCAAGACATGGGACACGACCATGAGGAGACGAACTCTCGGGAAGGGTTTTCATCGCGGTACTGGGTCTATCTCGTCGGCGCGGGCCTCGTTGCTGCGGGCTTTGCGGATTATTCGCTGATCGCATACCACTGGGCTCGCACCCATGTGCTCTCGACGAACTGGATTCCCGTCTTCTACGCGATAGCCATGGCGACGAGCGGGACCGCGTCGCTCGCACTCGGACGGCTATTCGACCGCTTTGGCTTCCGCCTGCTCATTTTCCTGACGATAGCAACGATGTTCTTCGCACCGCTCGTCTTCCTGGGACATGATCCGCGATGGGCGCTGGCGGGCGCAGTGCTCTGGGGAATGGGGATGGGCGTGCACGAATCGATCATCCCCGCCGCCGTCGCGCCGATGGTCGCCACGGCGAAGCGCGCGTCGGCGTTCGGGACTTTCACCGCAGCCTACGGCGCGTGCTGGTTCATTGGCAGCGCCCTCATCGGCTGGATTTATGACCGCTCCGTCGGCGAGGCCGTCCTCTTTTGCGTCGCCTCGCAAGCTGCGGCCATTCCCCTGTTCATCTGGGTCGGCAGATAGCGCTAAAATGGCAAAACTGATGGAGATGGCATTCTCCCAAATCGCCCGCCTGGGCTGATGATGCCTACCGGCCTGGAATGAAGGCCGGCTCGGGCCACCAATATTACAATTTCATTTCTCCATGACCGTCCTCTCTTTGATGGACTGCCGCATTCTCGGCGTGCGACTTTCTAGCCTAATAAATTTCGACTGCCCCGCTGATCCACTTCCGCTTCCCGTCCTCCCTTGCCCACCTAGATCCATCGAACGTTTTCTTGGACGGCTCAAAGCCAAATACAGCAAACCGCGCGCCCTTGCCCGTAAAATGCGAGGCAGATTCCGAGTCAACAACAAGACCGATGCCACACTCTGAGGCTGACCAAGCGACACGATTCGTCGCCATACCTCGTGCCCAAGACATTGCGCTTGCGACCTCGTGCGCCCATGCGGCGACGCTCGCCCCCTGGATTCGTGAACGAGAAGAGCCTTTCGAAGGAAAGACCGTTCAGTGACCTCCGATACGAGCTCCGCTCCACTCACGGCCGACACCCGCCGACAGGCGATCGATTCGTTACGGGGCTACGACTACCAAATTTGGCGGTCAGTCGAGGCTTGGACGAAACTCGGCGCCGGTCAATTGCTTTACCTGGAAGGTGCGGAAGACTTTGACGTCGTAGACGAAAACGGCGAGACCAGCACATCTCAGATCAAAAACTCCGGCAAGAACATCTCGCTCGGGTCCAACGACGTCCGCGAAGCCATCGAGAATTTCTGGGCGCACGTCGAGCGCAACCCAAGCCGGCCGATCAGAATGCGCTTCGTCACGCGAGGTGACGTTGGCTCGGAGAAAGGCGATCCGTTCCAAGGCGTGAAGGGAATAGATCTTTGGCGAATGGCGGCCGAGGGCGACGACGATGCCGCGTCACGCGTTGCTCGCCATCTGAGTTCAACCTTGCAGCCCCCAACCTTACGACGCTTTCTTGACTCCGCCGCCGCGACCGAGTTGCGTTCAAAGCTCTTCGAGCGCATCGATTGGGCGACAAAGGAACCCTCGACGGACTCGGTTCAGCTCGCCGTGGAGCGGGCGGCAATCGATTTGGGCGACGAGCGGGACATCGACCACAACGAGTCGCTGAAAGCTGTCGACGGACTTCTCGCCCATTGCGTCGAAACGATCAAGCATCGCGACGTCAACCTACGCTCCCTGACCAGAGCAGATCTGCTCAGGGTATTTGAGGCCAAGACGAGCATGATGCTCCCCTTGACGCGAGACCTCGTCTCTCTAATGGGGCGAGCACTGGCAGCCGAGCAAGGCGCGATGCCAGGGCAACTGCCCTCGGTCTCTTTCTCGTCCCCCGCCATGTTGGGCGTCGAACCGCCACTTCCGCGGTTCTGCTTGCCTCGTCGATCGCTGGTCGATGCAATCGCGCAACGAGGCGGCCCCGCGCTTATTGTCGGCTCCGAAGGGCGAGGAAAGACCACCGCGGCGAGCTTGGTCGCAAAAGAACTTGGCGGCGTCGATTGCTGGGTCGATTTGTCGGCATTTGACACGTCGGTGCTGCCTTCGGCATTCGACCGTTTGCTTCTGGCGATTCGCGACCTGCCCTCCCGAGCAGTGGTTGTTGTGGACGATTTTCCGGTCGCAACCACCATTACGCAAGCGGTGTGGACGCGATTCAGCGCGGTGGCCGAGCAGTGCGCGCGACGCGAACAATTTTTGATTCTCACGGCGAAAGGGGTTCATCCTGAGGCAGTCGATCCTCGGCTGCGGACGGCTGGCATCCATATTCATGCACTGCCCGACCTTTCACGGGAAGAGATCCGCGAGTTCGTGTCTGCGCTCGGCTGCCCTAGCGACCAGAGCTCACAATTTGCTGCGGCAATTCTTGCGCGAAGCGGCGGCGGGCATCCGAAACTCGTGCATCTGCTGGGTCTCGAATTGCAGGACGCTGATTGGCACAATACACCCGCCACAGTGATGGAAAACCCGCCAGCAAGCATTGAACAGGCGCGTGCGTTCGCTCGACGCGAGGCAGCGAGCACGCTTCCCGACACAGACCTTGACCTTCTTTACTCGCTCAGTCTCGCTCTCAGCTCTTTAGACCGCGAGGCGGTCTTGTTCATTGGAGAGGAGTTCGTCGGCCTGCGCTCGCCAGGAGATGCGCTTGATCGCCTGGTCGGCCGATGGGTCGAAACGCAGTCATCTCATGAATACAAAATCACAGCGCTCCTCACTCAACAGGCCAAGTCGGTGTGGTCCCCCAAGAAGGTCGCACAAGCGCACGAATGCATCTTCGATGCGCTCGTGGCCCGTAGGTCTGTTTCGATGGACAAGGCTTTCGCGCTCTTCATGCACGCGTGGGAAAGCGGAGACGACAGACGCCTTTCGTCGTTTTTGTCCTCCCTGATCGACGAGAAGTGGGTGCTACGCGGTGCCGCCGCGGATTTTATAACCCCGATTGTCTTTGTGGCGCGTGGAGATAGCGCGAATACGGGGGTGTTCGACGCGCAGACGATCGCTCTCTTGAGGCTGACACAATTTCGAATCGCAAAGCAGTGGGCCACAACCGAACTTCCTCGCCTTGCCACGGAATGGGAAAACTCCATAGCGCGCATAGAAGATTCTAAGCAGCGAGGGGCAAACCAGTTCATGTGGGCCATGTCGGTGGCCGATTCGCCGGATCAGTCATTCGGGGCGAGAACCGTTGTTCATGCGCTTGAAGAGATCAATCGGTTGGAGTCCGCCATTCCCGACGCGCCGATCGGTGAAGGGTTGACCGCCGAGCTATGCCCTGGTGGGATAACGAAAGACGCCGATTTGATCGCCTCCTTATTTGGCTTCAATTTCGCCCGCTGCAAAGATGTGGACCAGTTGCGAGAATTTATTGACGCGCTTGAAGCAACAACTCCCGCGGCTCGAGATCGGATGCTGAAAGCGTTCACCATCCCCATGTTCAGCAGAAACCATTTGTTCGTGCAGGGGCCATGGAAAAACGAGGCAAATCGAGAGGCGCCTCGCTGGCTGCTCGCCGAAGAGACGCTGCTCAGAATGCTTTCGCTTGCGGGACAATGGAACGCGAAGGCGATGGGGGTTTCCGCCGCCAGATTGCTGTCGGTCCTTTACGAAGACCACTTGTCTCGCGGCGCAGACGCCCTCGCATGCCTCCGAACGGCCATCGAGAGCTTTGGCGACGCTCCCGTCTTGATAGCGCAGGAAGCGTCCGTCTACTTTGGGAGAAAGGATTTCAAACAAGCATTGAATTTGTGGAAAGGGTCGCTATGGCGCCCCTCGTCCTCGAATGCCGATCTCGAACGCGACCCCCATGTTTTACGCAAAGCGGGCTACGCTGCGGGAACCTTGGGGGACTTTGGCGCAGCATCGGAGTGGTTCGAGATCGCGTCGCGAAGCGCGAGCGAAAGCTCAATGCCAGCGATGACGGGAGGCGCGCTCTTCGACGCTGCATATTGCGCGTTCAAAGACGGGGCACGCTCTCGAGTGGTTGCGCTTATCGTCGCGGGGCTGTCAGCGTTCGAGCGAGACTTTGACCCAGCCAAACAATTCGACCTGTTTGCCGCCAAAAAGCTCGGCGGCCACGTGCTCCGCTGGATTGTGGAACAGCTTCGCGGCAAGTTCGAATCTGAACCGATTTCCGAACCTCAGATCGGCCAGTGCAGCAACCCGCACCGCAACAAATCCATCGCTGAACTGCCCAAACTGCCGTCAGATATGGCGGCGGCGTTTGTGATCGAAATTGCATCGTTGCTGCGCGTCGAAAGCGACGGCGTCAATGCACTTCGCTCCACGCTGTCCCAGTCGAGGGTGTTGGCAGCCGGATTCCAGTATTGGAACCTCCGCTGCAATGAGCTATTCGACCGCGGCCAATTCGAACAGTTGTCAGACGGACTCTACGGCCTGAGCGAATACTTTTGGCGGCATCGAGCGCAACAGAGGAACGAAATCGCCTCATTGACGGACGCTCTCGCGCCATTTGAGGGCGAAGTGCTAGATGTTGATCGGTCCGCGCCCATGGGCATGGAATCGGTGTTCTGCCTCGCCCTGTTCATCCGAGCCCTTTCGGGCGGCTCCGTCGAGGAGCTCGCCGCTGCCTGGATCGCCGACCTCGGTGGTCTACCCCATGGCGCGGCGCTTCTCGGCGAAGCGCGCGAGGCGCTGCGAGCGATCTCCGTCGACCCAGTCGACGCGACGAAGCTAGTCATGACCACCGACGCAAAGCAGATCGACAGATTGGGCGCTGTTTTCCGCCTCCTCATGGAAAGCCAACGCAGCCCTGAGACAACGGCAAGGTGCCAAATTCGAACTCTGAATTGGCTATCAACGTTGCCGAGCAAAGTTTTTCTCGACTCGGCGTTCAAACCTCTCGCCAAAGTGTTCTCGAGCATGTGGCGAGAGCACGCGCGCACTCCGGCGTTGCTGCGATCGCCAAGCCTCTCGGTCCCATTGCTGCAAGAAGCCGTTCGCGAAGACGGGAACGCCCCTCAGCAACTTGGACAACTGCTCAGAGCCGCCTCGCTAGCTACGGGGGCGCATCTTCCACAACCGCTGCTTGATCAACTGAACAACGCGGCGACGCTTCATCGAGCGCGTTTGCCGTGGTAGTCCGTCGGTAGCGGCCATCGCCTCGAGGTTGTATCTGCCGCCCATCCCTTCCTTGACGCCGGGCGTCATACCGTTCCAGCGCCTTCCATCCCTCCCCAGAATCTCGCTGAACGTGTAGCGACCGCAGAGGCAGCATGCGAAAACTGCCAATGTTGACAGGGTGGCCCCGGGAAAACCCGCTGTGCTACATTCCTCCGACAAAAAACAGAGAGGGCATGCAATATGGATTTTGCATTCATTCGCGAGGGCGACACGACCTCGCACGGCGGTCGCGTGCTTGCGTGTTCGCCGGAGAATAAGTCGGACGGCGTCCCCCTCGCGCTCTTGGGCGACAAGGTGTCGTGCCCCAAGTGCGGTGGGGTCTATCCGATCGTCGGGGTCAAGAATCTCGGCGTGACGTTCGATGGTCGGCCCGTCGCCTCCGAAGGCGATATAACCGCATGTGGGGCCACGCTCATCGCATCGCAAAACAATACAACGGCCGAACCAACTAGCGGTGGTTCGACTGGCGGTGGTTCGACTGGCGGTGGATCAATCGGCGGCGGGAAAAGCGTTCTATCCGAGACGAACCCGCAAACGCCTTATCGCGGGCGCTTTCAGGTGCTCGATGACATCACGCGCAAGCCCGTCACGGGACACCCGTACACGGTCAGGTCGTCGGACGGTCGCGTGATCCAAGGCAAGACGGACGGGAACGGGTTCACAGAATGGCTTGAGGGACATGACGCTTCGTCGCTGATGTTCAGCCATCCCGGGAGCGAGGGAGCATGAGCGACTACGGTCCGGGCTCCATGACCGGTGGGGTCTCGCCCGACGGTCAAACGACCCCGGTAGGCGTCAGCGGTCGTTTGTCGAAGAAAGATCGCATGGTTCTTTGCCAGGTGCTTTGCCAGTGCAAACAGATCGGCGTTGCGACGCGTAACGGCCGAATCCAGCGCCAACGATGCGTTCAGCAGCGGTTGGACTTCGCGAACGAGACTTCGCAGATGGAAACCGGCGCACCGACCGAGTACAAGCCTGAACAGACCTACAACATGAAAGCGGTACCTCCGGAGCCGGTGACGGACCCGGATGATCCGCTGCTTCCGCATTCTGACATCCGCCAGTGGATCAACGACTACTGGCCGGGCGGCAGCAAGAAGTACAAAGCGGGGCAAGGCAATCTTCGCCGGCCGGATGTTGTGGTCGTCAACGACCCCACGCAGCCGCCTGTCCAGTCAAACATTAAAATGGTGGTCGAATATAAGTTCCCACCGGACGATTTCTCTCGCGATCAGCGGCAGGACTACATCGAAATAGCGGGCTCAGAATCGAAGTTCATGAGACTTGGTCCTGCAGAGTGCGGATGCGGTGACGACGACCAGAACGGTCAGGAATCGACCCAACGTCAGTCGAAGTCATCGACGTCCGACCTAGACGACCTTGCCGGCCAAAGCGGCCAAAGCGGCGGAAGCGGCGGCAGCTCGCTCCCAGGTGGCGGCAGTCTTCCGCTGCCGCCACCGGGAAGGCTTCCTCCTGGCATATTGCCTTGACGGCGTGATGGAACGATGAGACATGAATGAAGAGCAGATGAAAGCCTGGGTCGCCGATCCGAATCGCGCAGACACACTGCCGTTTGGCTTCTACGAGCCGGCCTATCGCAAGGGAATCACCGGCGCGGCGCTCGTGGTGCGCGGCGTTGTCTACTTTCGCAACGGTCACACGCGTGCCGTGCGCGCCGCACTCGTGAAGTGCTTCGAGCAGTACAACGGGACGATCACCGAATACACCCAAGCGCTGGCCCGTGCGCTCGAGGAAAAGCCGCAGAAGGACGGCCCGCTGCGCTGGTTCTATTCGGAAGGCGAGCAGCCGATGCCGATCGACAAGGCTCCAAGACTGGACATCCTGACGACGACAGTGCCCGCGGACGAGGCGTTGGTCGTGCAAATGACGAGCGCCGACCACAAGCTTGCGACGGGTTTCTACGATTTCGGCGTGTTCACGGTAGCCGATTGGAAAGCTACTCTCTCCGGCAATCTGGACGTGCTTGATTTCACTTTCCCCCGTGCTTTCCTCGAGCACCGGCCGGGGGTATTCCAGGCGTTGTTTGCTGCGTTCTGTGAAGTCCTGCCGACGGTTCACGGGCACGCCGGCTTTGCGGTGAACCTGCCGCCGATGGAGCAAGAAGCAAACGAGGCGACGGAGTATTTCTTCGCTCGTCGGTACGGCCCCGGAATCGACGTTGGCGATCCGATGGGTTATAGCACGGTGAGATTGGCCGGCAAGATCAAAACCGTGGATTGGATCGTTGCCCTGAATGCAGACCTCGTGCGCGCGGCCGGAGGACCGGCCTCATGGACGTTGCCTCCCGACTGGTTCGTTCGTCAACCGTTGGGCACTGATGGTTTGATCATCCAAGCAGGTGCCGCGCCCCAATCCGGCGTTTCGGACGGACCTGGCAAGTCGCCGCTGCCGCCGCCCGCGTACGTCCTGCTCAACGCAGCGCTGCGCCCGATCATCGCCGAGGACATGGACATTCTCCAGCGCGGAACGCTCGACAGTACCGCCCCGCTACTGAACACCTCGGTAGCGACCGAAGCCTGGCTGAAGCGCTTCGACCTGCCGCCCGACCAGGTGACCGAACAATGGCGCGAGCTGCACAAAACACCGACGGTCGGTAGCAGCAAGGCGGCGGTCGCCACCAACCTCTTGCGGCTTCGAAAGGCCATGGGACTGCCCGAGCCCGTGCCGTCGAACGGGTTCGGATACGACGGTGGCTCGCCGGGCTAACAGACGTTCAGTTCATCGCAAAAACGGGACCGCGAGACTCCGTTGTCGTTTACGTGTTGCCCGCTCGGAACCTGCCATCTGAGCACAGGCTGGTCTGGTGGTGCGTCAGTTGCACTACGTCGCTCGTCCTCCCGCCTGGCCGGTTGCCGTACGCGGTCGCTATACTCTGTAGACAACAAAGAAAGACCATTGAGAACGGGAGCAGGGATGGAGGACCAACAACGCAAGTACCTGGACCTGGCGACATGCCTGACGGCGTTCATGATGAGCACCCTGCTCCTCGCCGGGTGCGGTGACCGCTCCGTCTCCGGGTCGTACGTGTCCCACTTCGGCAACCAAGTGGACCTCCTCCAAATCACCGAAACGCCCGACCACCGCTTTACCGGCACGCTCCGCCATGCCGGGCTGAAGAACGACGGCACCTTGTCGTCGAACAGCGCCAACGTGTCGGGGTCGGTCGACGGGAACAGCATCACTCTCACCGTCTTGGAAACGCCCCTGCCCATTAGGCAGAACTTCAGCGGGACCGTGACCGGAAGCGGGATCGACCTCACGGTGGGCAACGGTGCCCAGACCGGTGTCGAGCACTTCGCCACGGGCCAGCCCTCCGATTTCGACACGGTGGTCGCCCAGCTCAACCAGGCTGGCCAGCCGATCATCGCCGCGCGCCAGCGGGGCCAGCGGGTTGAACAGCTCAACCGACAGTTGAACGCCCTGACCGACAGCCTGAACCGCTTCGTCGCCAGCGCGCACCAGCACCTCGAACGCCTGCCCCGTGCCCAAGCCTACTACCAGCACGCCGTGACCGTCGAGCAGGCGAAGCTCGATCGCGCGCAGCGCCTCGAAGCCATCGGCAACGGTGTGGCGCAGGGCCAGGCCGGGGTCATCGTCGGTCAGATGGGCGTCGACAAGTCCCAGATCTCGATCGCGGACGATTCGTTCGACCGGGCCCAGAACGACGAAGCGACGGCGGAGAACGCCCTCAACGCCCGCATCGCCCAGTGGCATGGCACCTGCCTCGACGGAAACACCGTGAAGGCCGGCGACGTGATCCCAGACATGGGGCCGTGCAAGGGCCTCGCTCGTGCCGTCGCTGCGTATAAGGCGGTGCTGCCCCCACTGCACAACGCGTTCGCGGCAGCCGCGCAGGCCAAGGCCCATGGCCACGCGCAGCTCGCCTCCATCTGGCAAACTGCGGACAACCTGCACTGAACCACGCCCTGCGGAGGAAGCTGCGGAAGGCTACGCCTACGTGATGTCGAACAAGGCGATGCCCGGCCTGGTCAAGGTCTGCTTCACCACCGGAACGCGCGACACACGTGCCCGACGCACGCGCGGTCGAACGGGAGGCCCACCTTCGCCTGCGCAAGCACCGTGACCTGTTCACCCGGCCCGCGCCACGACGTGAGCGCCTGATGGCCGCGCTGGACGCCGTGAACGACCGCTTCGGACACGGGACCCTGCGGGTCGGGAACGTCGAGGGTCGCCAGGCGTGGCACATGAGCCAGAACGCACAGGCGCCCACCTACACCACCGAGTGGGAGGGGTTGCCCACCGAGCGATGAGCAGGTCGCCGGTACCGCTCAGGTCAAGGCGGTCTGCATGTGCTGCTGCATCCGCGTCAGCAGCGATTGCCCCGTGATCTTCGAGCCGGAGCACCGCAGAGATTTCACGCATCCCACTTCGATCGCGATCGCGATCGTGATCGCGAGCGCGCCTTGCACGAGCCGGTAGAACGTCGCCGCGTCGTTCGGGTCGATCGCCTTCTCCGAGTGAAAGTAATCGAGGTCGATGTCGAGGATGTAGGGTGCCGCTTCGACGCCCGGCACTTCGCGCGCCTGCGCCATGGTGTTGAGCTTGCCCAGTTCGTGTTCGAGGTAGGTCGATTCGAGCACCTGATCGACGCGCGTCCGCACACAACGGTGGTCGTGGATGGGCTTCGTGCAGCCAATCGCGTCGCAGCCCGAGCACGTCTCGTAGACCTGCGCGTCCGCGCGGTTCTCGCCGGACAGGTTCACCACGAACGCGCGGGACACGATCCCCGCCTGGATCGCAGTCCGGATGTGCTCGTCGTGCTTAAGGTTGGCGATCGCAGCCACCACGGTGTCCTCGTCGTTCCAGTCGATCGCCGCGATCATCCCGGGTAGCATCGTTTGCATCGCCGCCTGGTTGTCGTTGCCCACCCCCTTGTGGGTCGCCCAAAAGCGATGGTTGAAGAAGGGTGCCTTCGTGTCGATGTGGTGGTCGAGCGTGAGCAGCGCCAGTGCGCTGCCCTGGCTGCGCCGCACCTCCGCCCAGCCCAGCAAGACGTGATGGTGCGATTCGACGATGTAGACGTCCTTGCCGCCGATGGTGACCTTCTGGTGAGACATGTTGCGATGCCTGGCCGTTGAGGGGGCACCAGCATACAACGAGGTGATGGGCTACACCACCGAGTGGGAGGGGCTTCCGACGGCGCGGTGACGTGCTACTGTTCGCCGATCACAACGGTACGGGGAACGCCATGGACGTGGCCTGGTTTCTGAACCGCCGCCTGGATTTCATCCGGCAGCTTTACGCCCGGTCGTCGGCGCCCTTCGTCGATCGTCGGACCAAGATCGAGAACGAGGAAGAGCCCTTTGTGCCTCCGTACTCGGAGGACCCGGAGCCCGCGTTCATGCTCGAATGGCAGGAGGCCAACGATTCGATCGACGTCCTAGGCCATGCGTGTCTGTGCATGCTCGCGTCGGCGTTGCAGGCATATCTGCAAACGCGCGTCAGGCTCCACTGCGAGGAGCTGAGCGCCGAGGACCGCAAACGCGTGTTCCGGAAAGGCTGGGTCCGGGGCTACGACCTGATCTTCACCGAGGCGTTCAAGATCCCGTTCGCCGACGGCCCAGTGCCCATCGCCGTCCTGGAAGACGTCGTGCTAACGCGCAACAGCATCCAGCACGACCTTGAGATCACCACCAACAGGCCCAAGCACGCCGACCGGAAACCGGGCACCGCGCGCTCGGTGTTCCTGGACGCCCGCGAGGTGGAGCTGCTCGATCGCATGGACCCGGACGCGCAGACCTGGTTGGCGCCGCCCACCGTGCACGTTAGCCAAGCCTCGCTCGAAGCCACGATCAACACCGTGGAGCGCTTCGTCGCTTGGCTCAACGCGGCCATCGAAGAGAAGCTGTACGGCCAGTGCTGAGGACAGAGCCGAAATACCCGCGCCGATCGCTTGGGCACCGTCCGTACCGGCGCCTTCTGCTCGTTGGCCAGTCCCCACTCCTTGGCCTTCGGCTTGACCTCGCGAGGCGACGGTACTTCCAGCGCTCGTCGACTCAGAAAACGTTGGACCACTGTCCACCCGCATAATCCGCCCCACGCAGTCGACAGCGCATTGCCGTGAACTGAAACTACAGCTTACAATCGGATGCCGCCCCTGAACGGAGCTTAACCAGGTCCGCGTTTAACGCAGACTTTCCACGAGGCATCCCCGAGCGTACCGTACATGATCGCTCGTCCGATTTGCGGCGATGTGTGTTTACAGGAGAAAGACGGATAAGGGGCGGCACTCACTAACGGGGAAACATGGTCGCCATTCCGAGTGCCGACGAACTCGCAGAAGCCATGCTGCGCAACCATGTGACATGGTTCTCCCGCAATGCGCTGGGCGTCGATTATGAAAACCTGAAGCGGATGATTTACCCGCGGCCGCCGTATAAGCACTTCACGATCACGAAGCGCAACGGCAGCCCTCGGGTCATTTCGGAACCACGCAAGCGCCTGAAAATCATCCAGGAGCGCATCCTGGCCTTTCTCGAACCCCGGTCGGGTCCGTTAAAGCCCGCCGTGCACGGGTTCGTACCAAAGCGAAGCATCCTCACCAACGCACGGGTGCACTGTTCGCCAAAGAACCACCACATCCTGAACCTCGATCTGCAAGAGTTCTTCCCGAGCATCACGTTCTATCGGGTGCGTGGCGTATTGCGCAAGCATCCGTTCAATCTGTCCCATCACGTCGCAACGGTCATCGCGCAGATCTGCACACTGGATGGCGCGCTGCCGCAAGGCGCGCCAACATCACCGTTCCTTTCCAATCTTGTGTGCCGGTCGATGGATCGCGATCTGACCGATCTCGCCCGTCGCAATCTTGCACGTTACACGCGCTACGCCGACGATCTGACGTTCTCATTTCCGTTGAAAAAAACGTCGAACCTGCCGGCCGCCGTGTGCGTCATCGACGAAGACGGAGGAATCACGCTTGGGGCCGAACTGCACGACCTGATCACCAACAAGCACCATTTCGCGATCAATGCTGCCAAAACCCGGTTGAGCGATCGCGGACGTCGTATGGAAGTCACGGGGCTAACGATCAACAAGTTTCCCAACGTACCTCGGATTTTCATCGACCGTATCCGCGGCGCGTTGAACGCCTGGGAGCGCAACGGGTACGACGCGGCCGAAAAGGGATGGCAAGAGCGCATCGTGAAATCAGCAACCGGCCCGTACGAGAAAAAACCCTGGAAGCGCCAAACTCGCAGTGGCAGTGCTCCAAAACTCAAAAACGTCCTGTGGGGCAAGCTGTTGTACTTGAAGATGGTTCGAGGGGACGACGATCTGATCTACACCAGGTTGGCAGAGCGCTACAACGCGGCCGTTCTCAAGGAGATGGCGGCGGGTCCGTTCTCAGCGCGAGAACTGCCGGTACAGCCGGTTGTCCGCGACTACAAGACGGCGCGCGAGGCTGTGTTCGTCGTTGAGTGGCTGGCGGACTACCATAGTTCGCCCGGTCATCATGAGTGCCCCATCGAAGCGCAAGGGACCGCCTTTGCGTATCGAGAACTCAACTTGCTCGTCACGTGCGACCACGTGCTGGTGGGAAAGGCCGAGTTTGCAGGCATGGAAGTCCCCGCGGATTTCGACGCGCCCGAGGTCGTGAACAAAATGCTGACGGTCGTGCGCCCCGAAACCCACGAATCATGGGCCGCTCGTGTCGTCTATCGTAACAAGCAGTTCGATTTTGCGATTCTTCAGTTCGACGAGCCGCCACCTCATCATCGGTTTTTCTCGGCCATGGAGGCGCCGATTGCGCCTCATGCGGACGGCGTTCTCATCGGCTTTCCCGCCTACAAGAACTGGAACTTGCCGGACATCAACCCACAGAAAGTACTCAACCGCACTGAGCCGAACGCCGGCATGGTCAGTTTCACCATCGCAAACTCAGGCAGCATCCGCCCAGGCAACAGCGGCGGACCGTTTACGGACGACCGATTGCGCGTCGCCGGGATGGCCCAACGCGGCGCTTACATGGGCGTCGGACACGACGAATGTCTGTGCTTCGAAGTGATGGACAAGTTCATTGGCGAATGGAAGGCCAAGAGCGCCGCGGCTGCGGTCGTTCCTGCTGCGCCGTAGGCGACCAAGCGACACGAAGCAGTACCTGCCCGTCGACCCGACACATGGCGGTGACGGGTCCCTCATCCTGACCGGCGTGCTACATTCCCCGACAAAGCAACGGGGGATCAACGTGCGAAGTTTCAACAGTGTAGTGGCCGAAGCACGGCTGGTCGTCAATCCGGCCGAGACGGTGGTCAGGTATCTTGAAGACCGCGGCGCGCAGGTCGCAAAGCAGCCGTTCAGCGATACGGCTGACGAGCAATTCGAACAGGCGCTGTTGGAACGGCATGATCCCCTGATTGACCTCGCCCTTGCTCGATGGTGCTGTCACCTTCCGACGGGGCGAGCCTTGCTTGCCGCCAACGCTGGCGATAGCGCACATGCCCTCGCCAACAGTACAGCGCCCTTGCTCAATACGACCGTGGCAAGCGAGACATGGTTGCGGCGCTTCAACGTGCCAGACGACGAACTGAGCGGATACTGGGTCGAGTTGCATAAGACGCCAAAGCTCCCGCCGTCATCGTAATCGCTGCGCAACATCAACGACACCGCGTGGGCCACCCTCCGCTCCACGACGATCTTCGCGGCAACGGCTTTGGCCGCTTCCTCGCCCTGCCGCCGCACCACGGCCTAGACTCAGGATTCCAGCTTCCAGTTCACGATCCGTCGACGAGTAGCTCAAAGCGATGTACGATTGACGTACATCGTCCATCTACCGTCGCACCGCCGAAGCAATGGCTGCGAACGGCGATGGCTGATCGACTTCGAGGCAAAATATGGCCACAGTGGCCCATCATCCGGGCGAGGTCCTGGCCCAACAGCTTGAAGCAGTCGGCGTGTCGCCGACTGAGCTAGCGCGCCAACTCGACGTCCCCGCCAATCGGATTACTCAGATTGTTAAGGGCAAGCGCGGAATCACGGGTGACTCGGCACTGCGGCTTGCCCACTGGTTCGGCAACGAGCCTCACTTCTGGATGGACTTGCAAGCGCGGTACGATCTAAATCTCGCTGAAGCTGAGTCAGGGCAAGCCATAAGGGCGCTTCCCACGGGCCCAAGTGCTCGCCGTCACAAGACCAACAAACACGTGCAGGGCGCGTAGAGAAGGACCAATGACAGGGACGAGCAAAGCCTTTTGCCGTGTCAAAATCGACGCTGAGCGCGCTTTCGAGGAGGCAGTCGCATGACTGGCGCCCCGGCGGACATCACGTTCCACTATCCACCAGAGCTATTCAACCTGTTAGTGGACGTTTTACCACTTCTCAACCGCTCTAAGCGCGATGTGCTGGTGTTCTTTCGTGGTGCGGGTGTGCCTGACAGCAGGACCGCAGACATTGCCGCTCGTCTGCGAGCTACCCCGAAGGACGTCAATAAATACGACATGGTTCGAACAGTGCTCGAGCGCCTCAACGCAAAGGGTGAGTCAGCCCTCCGCGAGCGCCGTGAAGTGCTGCGACGTGTCGTGGATTTCACCAACTTCGATACATGCTGGCCAGACGATCAGCTCAAGGCTAAGGGACTCGTTGCCAGTATTCGAGAGGTCGTCAACCAAAAGGACGCCTTTACGCGCATGAACAATGCTCGTGAGGAAGAACGTCAAGCGCGTCTCGCCGAGACGCAAAGAGTTGCCGCCGAGAAGCGCGAACGAAGCTCGAAGATCGAGACTGCCAAGCAGGAGCTCTACTCGCTCTTCGGCGCCGCGATCACTGCACAGGAGCGAGGCAAGAAGCTGGAGACGGCGCTCAATAATCTCTTCCAGGCTTACGGCGTTCTCGTTCATAAAGCCTTCCATCTGGTCGGCGAAGCCGGGGAAGGGATCGTCGAGCAGATTGACGGCGTGATCGAACTTGCTGGCGTTCTGTACTTCGTTGAAATGAAGTGGTACCGCAATCCGGTCGGCAAGCCCGAGATTTTAGAGCACCTTGTCCGCCTCATATCGCGTGCCGAGGTCCGGGGCATCTTCATCTCTGCCAGCGACTACACGGAACCCGCGATTCACACGGTACGTGAGTTTCTGCAGCATAAGGTTCTGGTGCTCGCTACCCTCCAAGAGATCGTGCGCCTACTCGAGCAGCAGCAAGACCTCGCGGAGTTGCTAGCGAAGAAAGTCCAAGCCGCTCAGATACACAAGAATCCGTACTTCCAGCCCCTTGATGTCCGGGCGGGAGGCACGACATGACAACCAGTTGGAAGGACATCGCCGCGCCCGGTGGACCTGTTGGCAAAGTAACTGCGTCCCAGGTGATTCACGGGCCATCCATACCACCACAACAGCGGCTTCTCACCTACTCGCCGGATCAATGGGAAGACTTCGTGCATGAGTGGGTCCACTACTGCCTCAAGCAGTCGTACACGCAGGTGCAGCGCTTTTCCGGCTCCGGCGACATGGGCATCGACGTTGTCGGCTTCGTGGACGATCAGCGCCTCAAAGGTGTGTGGGACAACTACCAGTGCAAGCACTACGACCATGGCCTGACGCCAGGAGATGTCTGGCCCGAGTTTGGCAAGATCATCTGGTATTCCTTCAAGGGCGAGTATGCGATCCCGCGGCACTACTTCTTTGTGTCACCGTGGGGCGCCGGCACCAAGCTGAGCCGTCTGTTGAGTGACGCCGCGAAGCTCCGCGAGGAACTGATCGCGAACTGGGACAAGAACGTAAAGGGCGCGATTACAAGTACGCAGGAAATCTCGCTTGATTCAGCGCTGCGCGCCTACGTCGATACTTTCGACTTTTCGATCTTCGCCGCGAAGACCTCACTCCAGCTTGTCGACGATCACCGCACGACGCCGGTACATGCCGCGCGGTTCGGTGGGGGGCTACCGCCACGGCCTATAGCAGGGAAACCTCCTGCCGACGTTGCGTCTGCTGAGAGCCGTTATGTCACGCAGTTGCTCAGTGCATACGGCGAGCACACCGGAACGCCCATAGCCGATCCGTCCGGGCTCGCGCAGCCCAAACTCAAGGAACACTTTCGTCGCCAACGTGAAGCGTTTTATGAGGCGGAGTCTTTGCGCGTCTTCGCACGCGACACGGTTCCATCAGGTACGTTCGAATCGTTGCAGGACGATATCTACGACGGTGTGATTGATACGCACGATGCCGACCATGTTGATGGCTTTCAGAAGGTATGCGCCGTCACGAAGGCTGCGCGCGAAATGCAGATCACAGCTAACGCCTTGATCTCCTGCACGAACCCCAAGGATCGGGACGGCATCTGCCACCAGCTCGTGAATGAGGAGCGCCTGCAGTGGGCACGCTCATGAGTCAAAGACGGAAACCCGTCACTTTCAACGGCCCCCTTGAAGCCGGAATCCGCGCTGTCGCCCTCCTCGGTGCTGCTTATCCGCAGTCCTACGATCTCCAGCGGCTTGTCGCATTTGACTATCTTCTGGTACATACGGCTGACGTTGGCGGACCGGACAATCTCCATCCATCGACGCCTATGCACTCTGCCGAGCTTCTGGTACGCCGCAAGCTCGTCGAGCAGGCACTACTTCTAATGATGACCCGAGACCTTGTCGAGCGCGAAGTCACACCGGACGGAATCAAGTACGTGGCAGGCGAGAACGCCGCCACGTTCCTTTCGTCCGTCTCGTCGCACTATCTACTCGCCCTTAAAGATCGCGCGTCGTGGCTGGTCGAGGTACTTGGCGAGCACACGGATAACGACTTCCAAGCGGTAATGCGTCGCTTCTTTGACAGATGGGTCGAGGAGTTCCAACAGGTCGAGCAAAGCCTTGGAGGCAACGCATGACGGCAGCGACGCCTGGCTTCCGCTTACGCTTCCTCGGATTCTTTGGTCCGCAGAAGCAACCAGCGACGGTGACCTTCGGCGCAGGCTTGAATGTCATCTACGGCGCGTCGAACACCGGAAAATCGTTCATCGTCGAGGCCATCGATTTCATGCTTGGTGGCAAGCCGCCTTTGCGTGACATCCCCGAACGGGTCGGCTACGACCTCGTCCTGTTGGGCCTTGAGACGCTCGATGGCCAGTCATTTACGCTTTGGCGCAGCATGGACGGCGGCGGTTTTCGACTCTACGAAGGGCTGCATCAGACGCCACCTGCGACCGACGCCCCATACAAGCAGCTCGACGAACAACATAGCGACAGGAACGACGCGAATCTTTCTTCCTTCCTGCTGAGTCTTTGCGGCCTCGGAGGCAAACGAGTACGCAAGAACTCCCGCAACGAAACCAACAGTCTGAGCTTTCGCAACATTGCGCGCTTGATGATCGTCAACGAGACTGAGATCACACAGCAAAGTTCTCCGCTCTTTGATGGTAATCCCATCGCCAACACGCCGAACCTCGCAACGTTCAAGCTACTGCTAACAGGTACGGACGACTCGGCGCTGGTCGCCAGCAATAAGCGCGAGCCTGAGGATCTATCCCGTGAAGCCCAGTTGCAGCTTCTTGACCAACTTCTTGGCGATTACCGGGACCGACTCAAAGAGTTGACGAGGAGCCCCAAGGAGTTGGAAGAGCAGCTTGAGAAGATCGACACATCGCTGCGCCAGCAAGCCGCTCAGGTTAACACCACTGAAGCGGAGTTTCAGCATGCCGCCGGGAAACGACGTGAACTGCGCAAGAAGCTGGAGGAGAGCCGCGAGCGCAGAACAGAGGTCGGCGCGATGCTCGAGCGGTTCAGCCTTCTCGACAGGCACTATGCATCCGACATTGAGCGGCTGCGCGCTGTCGAGGAGGGCGGGACGCTGTTTAATGTCCTGGGCTCCGGGCATTGCCCTCTATGCGGAGCATCGCCGGCGCATCACCGCGCTGACGCCGAATGCGACGGAAACATTAACGCCGTAGTACAGGCGGCGCGCACGGAAATCGCCAAGATTGAGATCTTGCGCGGTGAACTCTCGGTGACCGTGCATAGTCTTGAGCGCGAAGCCGCCAGCTTTGACAGCAAAATGCCCGCTGCTGTTCGCGAGCTCGCGTCAATCTCCGAGTCGGTTGAAGAGCTTATCGCACCCAAGCTTTCGAACCTCCGTAAGTCCTATTCTGAATTTGCCGACAAACGCGCCGAGGTGCGTGAGGCACTGGGACTCTACGCCACAGTACAAGACATCGAGCGCCGCCGCATTGACCTCGAAAGCGGCGCCGAGGAGGAGAAAGCTGGCGCCCTTGCCAGCGCCGACATCCCCACTACCGTTGCCCACAGTTTTGCCAAGACCGTGGAGGGCATCCTCGCCGGTTGGCACTTCCCGGAAACCGGCGATGTTTACTTCGACTCCAAGACACGCGACATCGTTATCGCCGGGAAGTCACGCAGTGCTTTCGGCAAGGGGCTTCGTGCCATCACACACGCGGCATTCACACTTGGGTTGCTAGCTTTCTGCCGCGAGCGCCAAACACCACACACGAGATTCGTCGTCCTCGATTCGCCGCTGCTCGCCTATCGGGAACCCGATGGTACGGAAGACGATTTAGCTGGCACCGACCTTCAGGAGCAGTTCTATTCGTACCTAGAGACATTGTCCGCCGATACGCAGGTCATCGTGATCGAGAACACTGATCCGCCCGACGCAATTATGAAGCTCGAGCAATCGCTGATGTTCGGTAAGAATCCGCACCATGGGCGGTATGGCTTGTTCCCGCATCCGATGGCGCCCACAGAGTAGCGCGCATCCCTCGATGCTGACTTGTACTATTGCAAGACGTGCCTCAGTCCGCTCCTGGAAGGCCATTAAATTCTTTTTGTGCAATGTCGCGAAGACGATTTCGCTTTGCCAATATATTGCGAAAGTAGTCGATCTCAAGCGCCACAGCCTCTTGGTAGAGAAGATGCCGTTCTCCGGAAATTTCCTCCTCTATCGCGACGGTCATCGTCTGCTCGCTCCCAGAATCGGATTTTTTGATGAGGTGGTTTGTCACGAAAAAATGAAGCTGTGCTGTTGAATCGCCTTTCCTCCTGATTCGCTGCCGAGACAGCTCGAAGTTCTGGCTTTTCTTAACAGCGCGGGCAAGCACCGAATCGTCTTTCGGCCCGCAGCCGGTGACTTGCTGATTTCCGGCCATGTACAACAAGGCATAGGGCACGTTGGAAGTGCTTACTTCCCGATAGAGATAGCCTTCCTGCTCGTGGAATTGTTCGAGCATCGACGCGAACAGCCAGTCTGACACCGACGCGCCGAGAAATCGTTCGACCATGTAGTGAACCGCATCGGCATGATTCACGAGTATGTCGATGATGCCGGCCGTAATCGCTCCGGGTCGTCGGGTTTTGTTTCGGCCGTTAAACGATTTGGGGTCCGCGAGAGAGCACTCGTCGTATGCATCCTTATCGAACTTGCCGATGCCCTCAATGTTCCCAACAGCGTGCTTGGCGTACAACGGCAAGCTCTTTCCGCCGGCGTCTACCTTGCGGTCAACGTCTAAGTTGACGATGTGCACCGGGTTCTCGCACTCCGGACAGACCGCATAGTGCATCGTCTTGCCGGCACGGCTCTGATACCAAGGATATTGCTTGCCTGTCGCAAAATGGAAGCCCGTCTCCGTAAGCTTCTGGTATTCGTGCTCTCCCTGCCGCAACTTGAAAACGTTCATCGCTACATTCACCTGTCAATCGTCGCTTTCGTTGAATGCCCCCACCGATTCATCGCTTATGGGAGGCTGAGAAACGGCGTGGCATAGGCCATGAATTCGTTGTGAGTCGTTCTATTTTCCTGCCATCGGTAGGGATTCGACGGAGGCATTTGTCGGCGATCGCTTACGGTCAAGACAAGACGACTCTTCGCCCGAGAGACCGCCACAAAAAAAGCACATCGCTCTGCATCTGCGTTGCCCCAGAACGTTTGGTTTTCGACACCGAGAATGACCACCGAATCGAATTCGAGCCCTTTGCTCTTGTGTATGGTGAGGATTCGTACTGCCTGATCGTCGGAAAAACGCTCTAGTGCCTTCGGCAAGTCAGGCTCGATCTTCAGCAGTTCTTCGATCCGAACCTTGGTGTCAGCAATGACCTCCTTCAATCGAGCCGTGGACTCGTAGTCCGGCGAAAGTGCTGACAGGGTCTCGATCCCCACATGGCGCAAGAATTCACGTACGGACTCCCACCAATCCGTTGCAGGCTCGCCCAACGATTCGACAAGAACAGCCTTTTTCCGCTGCTCCGCTATGAAGCGCTGGGTGTTTCGCCGCATGTTGGCCTGGACGTCTTCATCACCGAAAGGAATCAACTGGTCCATTAGACGAATCCAAGCCTTGGGCGCGCGCTGCCCGTACAGACAGGACAGGTAGTCAACGATGAGTCTTGCGGCTGGCTCTACCGAAATGTCCTGGATCTGCTGCTCATTTCGGAATGGGATATTTCGCCGCTCCATCGCTGCCATCAGATGGTCGGCATACAGGTCGGGTTGTCGGGCGACCAGAATTGCGATTTCCGACGGTACAAGCTTGTCATGATTGATCCAGCCGTCAATTGCGTTAGCCACAAACTCAGCTTCCTGCTGGCTGTCCGGAAAACGCCACGCGAAGATGAGCCCCTCCTCACCTCCAAGTTGCTCATCGGGCATAACAGAAGATGGGTCCATCACACGGATGATCTCGTTCTGCATGCGCAACAGGCGGGGCTTCGAACGGAAGTTGCGGTACATGTTGAGCGGCACCGCACCAAAGTCTGTTGCAAAGGTCTGGAAGATACCGTCTAGAGCGCCCGCCCATCCCATAATCTTCTGTTTCGTGTCTCCGACCGCCGTAAGGCGGATGGCCGTTCTTTGAAAGGCAATCTTCACCAACTCGTACTGGTGGTTAGTGCAGTCCTGAAACTCGTCCAAGAAGACGTCGCTGTAGGTCTGACGGACAGCACGACGGGCAACGGCCGAGATTCTCAAAATCTGGGTAGCCAGAGGCACCAGATCCGTGAATTCGATCTGGCGTCGCGCGACTCGCTGGCCACCAATCCGGTAATCGACATCAAGGGCATCTTGCCCGGTTAGCACCGGACGAAACCGATCAATTATCCGCTTCGCAAAGGCATGGAAGGTGTAGCTGTCGAACCGCGCGGCCATATCTGAACCGCACCGGCACTTCACACGCTCCTTCAGGTTTTTACTGGCGTCAACTTTGAACGAGATAGCCAGTATCCGCTTTGGATAGGGGCAGGTTCCGGTACGCAACAGGAAGTCGGCGCGCTGTGCCAGCATTTCTGTCTTGCCCGCCCCCGGCCCCGCTGTCAGGGCAAGGCAGCGTTCCGCTTCCATCGCCGCGCGCCAGGCGTTGGGTTCGAGCGTCAGCCCATCTGCTGGATGCCAGGTGTCCGCTGCGATCACTCTGGCAACTCCTCCAGCTTGGCGATCACCGCGTCCGCCAGGCGACTCAGAGACTCAGGCATGTCAGCGAGGAGTTCTTCGTCGCTCAGTTGGGCCAATGCGTCGATGTGGGCTGCCGGCTTGCTACCTAGCTTGAAGCGCTTGTGATAGGTGCCGAACAGGCCGAGCTCGTTCGCATTGTATTGGCTGGCATCGTGGTGGCTGTCGCCGAGGACGGCCTTGATGGTGGGCTCACTCGGTGGATTCGATTCAACGCCATACTCATCCGGATAGGAAAGAAGCATCGCGAAGTCGAGGTCCATCGGAAAAGAGAAAAAGACTCCGCGTGCTTCAAGCGCCTCGATGTACCACGGGTACTTTCGGACCTTATTTTTGTCTGAATTCCACTTGGGAATTCCGTAATTTTCAGGAAGGACGTCTTTGGCTCGGTACTCCGATAACTGATCGTTGGCATATTTGAATCGTCCCCATCCACCTTGATACCGGGCGACATCCAAATCGAGCAAGGTGAGATGCGGGATTTCGAGCGCGGAGAGCAGGCGCCAGAAGTGGTTGACATGCCGGCCTCCGAGTGGCGCGACAGTCACTGCGGACTCGTCCACCGGGACGCCCTTGGCACGCAGGATTCGGGGCAAGACGATTTCTTCGCTGTCACCTTCTCCCAGGATGACCAACCGGGAAAAGTAGATTTCAGGGTACGCTTGTACAGCCTCCCGAACGAACTTGTGTGCCTCGTCCGTTTTCTTGGGCATTCGAATGCGCGTGATCTTTGTCGTACGTTCATCCGTGAGTCGCAGGTAGCGAATGTGCTGCGGGTCGACTCGCCTCAGCATGGAGGGCGCGTGCGTGGCGATGAGGGCCTGCGCGTCCTCGTTTCCCGTCATGGCCACCAACGCATTCACGATCCTTCCCAGGTAATGCGGCGACAGGCTGTTTTCGGGCTCCTCGAGCGCAACGATCGTAAATACGGGCGGACGCAGCTTATCCGGGTCGAATGAATCGTCCTCGCCGGCGAGGACGGCGCGCCCAATGGACTGGGCTGAGAGCACCAGAGACAAGTAGAGCATGGACTTCTGACCATCGCTCAGTCTAGAGAAATCGACTAGTTCTTCGTCGTGTCCGGGCGAGAAGGAGACAGACAAATGTCGTAGAAGGGCCTCAATTTCGGATGCGACAAAGGTGATATGGGGATCGGCAAAGAAACTGCCTTTGTGCAATGTACCCCAGGTCGTCTTCAAGCTCTCGCTCAAAGCCGCAATGGAGGGGTTTGCGGCGAGACTTTCACTAATCTGGTCCGTGAAGCCTTTGACTTCCTCGCGCTCGTTTTCCCAGTTAACTGCTCTCAGCATCCGCCCAAGCAACGCACTTGTACTGTACGCAATGTGTTCCGCAGGATCGCGGCGCGCAGGCAGGTAGTGAACCTGCACGTGATTTCTTTCGGCTCGTGGAACCTGGGCAGTCGTCAGGGGAGACCCGTCACCATTCAGATCCAGCACATAGACCAAGGTTTCCTCGATATCGCCATCCACTCCCATTGTGGCACTCAGCCGATACCGAACTCGCGGTAAGCCATCAGCGGTGTCCAAGCGCATGTGGCTGAAGTGCGGTGCCACCGTCGAATTTTCGCCATCTTCATCGAGTTCAGGGAAGACAAAATCAGCTTCGATCCAGAGTTGTCTTTCGTCCGGAACAGCATCCTCGTCGTATGGAACGTGAAAATCCGAGCGCTGAATCCGTCTCAATGAGGGATCGAAGGCGAACAGACGGCATAGAGCCTGAAGTGCCGCCGTCTTGCACGAGCCGTTGGGCCCGATCAAGTATGTAATGTCGTTGAAGGTCAGTTCAGTTGCGTCTGGTCCGAATGACAGAAAACCGGACAGCCGGATGCTCTGTAGTTTCATACGCCCCACACCCCGTTTCGACAAAGCGTTTTCGTAAACATAGCTGATAAACCGACTGTAGCATCTGTCTCGCAATTGGTACTACATTTGCGCGCCGCCAGCACCTGACGACACTCACCATCCGCGCAACTGGAGCCGAGCCGCAGCCGTATCGAAGTTCAAGACCCAGGTAGGCCCACCTTTTCGAACGCTGCCTGCGCCCGACTATTCAAGAATATTTGAGCCCTATATCACCTCCGAGAGCACGGCCAGTAATGGCCACTCCGTCTGTGCACCTCCGCACCGACGAACCTGCCTCAGGAGTCCGGTGATGCTCTCCCCTCTCGATTTTCTAATCTCTTTTGCGATCGCCTTCCTCTGTGGCGCGATGGTGGCCGCGTGTCATTGCCGCCATGTCTGCAAGGTCAGGCGCGAAGCTTATGCCCGTGCATCCGAGACACCGGTCCATGCATGATCGTAGCCCGTTCCGCCCCTACGACGACGGTGACTACGATGAAGACCCGGCGTGGCAATCCGCACTCGATCGGCTTCGCCACGGACATCGACCGCCGGAACACGACGATGGCGAATCGCCACGCTACCGTCCCGATCAAGGGAGCCCGGTGTGGCCGTGCCCGTCCTGCGCATCGTTCCACACCGAGCCACGCCACCTCGCACGACGTATCTGTAGTGCTGTCGGCGCAGCGGCGGGCGCCACGAGCGGCGCTGCCGCCATGCTGTCCGGCGCGGAAACCGGCGCTGTCGTTGGCACGCTCGGAGGGCCGATCGGCACGATATGCGGTGGCATCGCTGGCGCGGTTCTCGCGGGCCTCGTCGCCGGCGCGGCAGGCTGCGCGACCGGCGCGGCCTTCGGCGACGCGCTCGATCAGCGCGTCTTCAACGGTTTGCGGTGTCTCGCCTGCGGATTCGTCTTCTCCACCCGTCCTGGCTGACGCTTCATCCCTTCCTTCCGATTCATTCCTTTCACATAGCCCGGCCCGCGCCGGGCTTTATGCACCTATTTCACAGGAGTCCCCAAAGTGCACCTTGTACAGAACATGGCCTATGTAGGCTCAACTCCCTGGCACGGCCTCGGCCATCAGCTCGCCCCGAAACAACCGCTCGAAGTTTGGGCACGTGCTGCGGGGATGGACTGGAGCATCGAAGAAGCCGAAGTGCGTTTCGTCGCCGCCGGCAACCACAATCTCGGCTCAATCCATGCCTTCCCCGAACAGAAAGTGCTCTATCGCTCGGACACCAAGGCCCCCCTATCCGTTGTCTCTGCCCGCTACCAAGTCGTACAGCCGTCCGAGATATTGGAGTTCTACCGCGATCTCACAGAAGTGGGTGGCTTTCAGCTCGAAACCGCGGGCGTGCTGAAGGAAGGCCGCAAGCTCTGGGCGTTAGCCCGAACCGGGCAGAGTGCGACGCTCAAGGGAAAAGATCAGGTCAACGGTTACCTTCTGTTGGCGACCGCGTGCGACGGAACCCTCGCCACCACCGCTCAGTTCACCTCGGTTCGCGTTGTCTGCAACAACACGTTGCAAATTGCCTTGGGGGGAGACAACGTCGGCACGGTCAAGGTCCCGCATCGTTCGCAGTTCGACGCTCAAGCCGTCAAACGCCAGCTCGGCATTGCGATCTCCTCGTGGGACAGGTTCATCGCGAGAACGAAAGCACTGGCCGAACACAAGGTATCGGACACGGCCGCCGAAGCGTTCCTTCGACGCGTGCTCACCTACTCGACCGCCAACGTCGCGGATCGTGAAGTCCTCTCCGTGAATGAGCGCGCCATCAAGGCGGTCGGGCAGCTTTACGCCGGGCGCGGCAAGGGAGCCGAACTTTCTTCGGCGAGTGGCACGGCGTGGGGGTTGCTCAACGCAGTGACAGAGTACGTCGATCACCACCGCCGCGCGCGAAGCGACGATCACCGTCGCGACGCGGCGTGGTTCGGGCAAGGTGCAAACATCAAGCAACGTGCGTGGGATGAAGCGCTCAAGCTCGTCGTGTGAGCCTGCGACCTCCCGTTCCCCTTCACCCTCGGCCTGGTCAGGTTCTCCTGCCGGGCCGCTTTGTTTTGAGAGGCACTATGAGTGCAGGCCAACCCGACGGGCCACGTATGCGCCGACCGGCGCTCAAACTCGTCAAAACGCAGGAATTGAGCCGGGACGACTGGCTCGCCGTTCGTCGCACCGGCATCGGCGGATCAGATGCCGCCGCGGCAGTAGGACTTAATCCGTACATGAGCACATTGGAGCTATGGCTCGACAAAACGGGACGAGCCGAAAGCATGCCCCGCCCGGCTCCAGACGACACGACATCGCCCACTTATTGGGGGACGCTGCTCGAGCCAATCGTTGCCGCGTCCTACACCAAGCAAACCGGCAACCGGGTTCGACGCATCAACGCCGTGCTGCGGCACCCCACGATCCCTTTCATGCTCGCGAATCTCGATCGTGAAGTAGTGGGGTGCCGCGATGTCTCCATTTTGGAATGCAAAACGGCGGGGGAGTTCGGTACGCGGCTCTGGCGAGAAGGTGTCCCGGAGTACGTGCAGATCCAAGTGCAGCACCAACTGGCCGTCACCGGTAAAACAGCGGCGCATGTCGCCGTCTTGCTTTGCGGCCAGGCGCTGGAGGTTTATCGAATCGAACGCGACGACGCATTGATCGGCCGGCTCGTCGAACTCGAAGCGCGCTTTTGGCGTTACGTCGAATCGGATACGCCACCGCCTGCGGACGGGTCCGAATCTGCGGACCGAGCACTACGCCATCTCTATCCGGGTAATGGAGACACGGTCGATTTCACAGACGACCGGCAACTCTCGTCGGTATTCGCTGACCTCGTTGCTGTACGCGAGCAGATCGAAGCGCACCAAGCAATCGAAGCACAGTTAAAGCAGACCATCCAACAAGCGATGGGCGAAGCAACACGTGCCGTGTTCGAGACCGGTGCGGTCTCGTTCAAGCGCAGCCGCGATTCGTCCACAGTCGACCTGAAACGGCTGCTCGCTGAACACCCCGAGTTGGAACAGCAATACGCCGATTCGAAACCCGGTTCTCGGCGCTTTCTCATCTCCGCTTGACTCCCACTTCTCCCAACTTTCTTCCTTTTCTGAGGACCACCATGCTCAAGGGTCTGGCTATTACCCCGCCCGTCGTCGGGCGGATTTCAATCGGACGCATTGTCGAGAGGGCCGGCAAGCGACTGCCCGAGAAAGACGATCAGTTCACCCTCACTACCCAAGTTCAACAACGCGGCGAGTGGCTGCTCCACCCACTCAATGAGCAACTGCGCAAAGCGACTCCGGGCAAGCTGCGCGCGATTCCAGTTCGGGTGCTCTTCAACGATCCGGATCTGAACCTGCGGGCCGACTACAGCCTGTTCGATCGCGACACCGGCCGGCCCGTGTGCGTCGGCGACGGCCAAACTTGCAAGCGCGCGACCGACAAGGGTATCGAGACGCTACCCTGCGTTTCGCCCGACGGCTGCACGTTCGGCCAACAAGGCGGCTGCAAGCCGTATGCGCGGCTGAACGTGCTGATCGGCGACGAGGATGAAATGGACAGCTTTCTGTTCAGGACTAGCGGCTTTAACAGCATCCGCACGCTCGCAGCGCGCTTGCATTACTTCGCTGCGGTGTCCAGCAACCTTCTCGCCTGCCTGCCACTCGAACTAAAGCTGCGCGGAAAAAGTACAGCACAAAGCTATAGGACGCCGATCTACTACGTCGATCTGTCGGTCCGTGCTGGCAGCACGCTTGAGGAAGCGCTAACGCAGGCGCGCGAACTCGATGCTAGACGTAAATCCGCAGGGTTCGACCAGGCTGCGCTCGATGCAGTTGCGCGTCTCGGATTTGCCAGCGGAGCGTTCGAGGACAGCGCTGAGGAGCAGGCGGCGGTGGCGGAAGAATTCTATCCGTCAGCGGAACCGACGAAATCGAGCAGCGAACCTTCGCCCACCGAGACCGGATCGGCCGCTCGACCAACGCTGCGCGAAAAGCTCGAGCGGCAGGCGGTGCTGCTCGGCGGAGCGGCGGCATGACGACGCAGCGCTGGGCCTTGGCCCTAGCAGTCACGGCCACAGGCACGGCCGTCACGCTGTCCATCCTGTCGGGATGGCAGCGCGGCGGCACTTTGCCGGAGCGACTAGTGTGGGTCGCGATTGGAGTCGTCCTCGTCGTGACCGCCCATCTGTTACCGGCGCTCGCGCACGCAACTGCCCCACGGCTTCGGGTCGTCGCCACCGGATTGTGGCTGGGCTGTATGGGGGCAACCGTGTTCGGTCACGCGACGTTTTTTCTCTTGGCGCAGATGCACGCTGGTGAACGGCGTGCTGCGTCGGTCTCAGTGCGAGTGTTGCCGGCCGGTCGCAGTCTTACGGTCGTCGTGGCGGAGCGCGCGGTCGTAGAGACACAGCTCGCTTCCGCCAACGTTCGGCGTTGTGCGGGCTACTGCCCGAGCCTGCGTGCACGTCGCGCGTCGCTCGCTGCGCGACGCGATGCGCTGGACGCCGAAGCCGGCGACATTCGGCGTCGTGAAGCTCAGGAGGACCGAGTCACGACCCAACGTGACGCACTACTCGCCGATCCGGTCGCATCGCGACTTGCGGCGTTACTCGGCACGACTGCCTCGCGCGTCGATCTGCTGTCGGGACTGATGTTCGCCGCAGTCGTGGAGGGGGTCGCTTGCCTACTTTGGGTGCTCGCACTAGGGGCGTCGCCGTTACCGGTCCCGGCACCAGTCGTGAGCGAGTCGACGCTAACAGCAGTCGAGCCGGTACCCGCCGTGACTGCCGTAACCGAACCCGTAGTAGCGGACGCTGCGGCAAGTCACATCGACGAGACTGCGAGTCACGAAAGCGGATCGCGCAGTCAAAACAGCATGACTCCTAGTCGCACCCCGCGTGATGATCCGCTTACGCCGCCACCGGACGTCGGCTCCCCCGGTGACGACGTGACTCAGCTTGCCCAGGACATTGCTGCGGGTCGTCTGCGCCCCACCGTCGCGGAGATTCGACGCCGTCTTGGATGTTCGCAGGCAAAAGCTACTGCACTGCGCCGCCAACTCGTCGCACGCCACACGGCGGCATAGACGCCGGGCCTTGCGCCCGGCGTTTTCTCTTTAACCGTCTGCCATATGGAAAGTCATGGATACAACCACCGACCTCGTCAAAAGCGTCAGCATTGCCAATCTCGCCAACCAGCGCGTCGCAGTCGTCGAGCGCGTACACGCCGCGCTCGATCTGCTCGCCGAGGCCGAACAGATCGCAGGGGCGGCTCACCTCGGTTTTCCACGACTGGTACTCGACGATGCGTACGCCTGTCGCGGCAGGCCGTCCGTTACCGGTGAGTATGCAAAGCGCGACGAGGCTGAGGGCGCCATCGTCCGCGTGATCGACGTGCGCGGCTGGAGCTATCTGCTGTCCGAGTCGGGTTTGCGCACCTTCATGGATGCCCAAGCCCGAGAGCAATGGGATCGACAGCTTTCCGAAGGCGATGTGCCCGAACTCACGACGGCCAATATCGAAGCGACGTTCGCACAACTGTACGGCGCGCGCAGCGATATGTTCGAGCGCGGCGTTATCCAATGTTTCAGGCGACTGTCCTGGGATTACAAGACCAATCGGCCGTTCAAGTTCGGCAAGCGAATCATCGTGAAACGCCTGCTGTCGGACGGCTGCACGAATCATCGCGTCACCGACGAACTGGACGACCTCGTGCGCGCGTTCTGCATACTCGACGGCAAGCCCGAGCCGGATCACCGGCTCGGGGCTTATGCCCTCGTCTCGGACGCTCGGCAAGCAAGACTCGCCGAAGCCGAACACACCTATTTCAACCTACGTTGGTTCAAGAACGGCAACGGGCATCTGACGTTCGCACGGGCCGATCTGGTTGAGCGCATGAACCGCATCCTCGCGAAACACTACCCGAACGCACTCGCCGCCGAAACGCGGTAGCTCGCTGGCTTCTGACGCTGCGTACGCTGCCAGCACACGCGCATCCCGTATCACCCTTTTCCGATTGATTTCAACGCTCACGCATCCGGCAGGACCGGAGGCTAGTGCTCGACCGTTTCCAGGAGAAATTTATCTTGAATCTTCCTTCGATTCATCACACCGGTCCGCGTTTCAAGCTCGGCCGCATCCTTGCCACGCCCGGCGCGCTGGAAGTCATCGCCGAGGCGCGCATTTCGATTGTCGACCTGCTGATTAGGCACCTGCGCGGCGACTGGGGTGAGCTGTCCGATTCCGATCGTCAACAGAACGAACAAGCGATCGTTGCCGGACAGCGCATCGTATCGGGCTATGTTCTGGCCGGTGGCCGCACTGTCTTGCTCATTACCGAAGCAGACCGCTACGCGACGACGTTCCTGCTGCCAGGCGAGTACTAACATGCTGATCCAGAAATTTCATCCGGCGCTACGGCCCGGCCAGCAGTTGGTCCTCGCCCACTCCGGCGTCCCGCTCTTTAGCCGCCAGGGTCATTGGGACAGCGGCAGTGCGCTGCATTGCGTGGCGATGGCGCTTGCGCTGCTGGGCAAGCTGACCGATCCGGTCGCGCTTTCTCGAAGCGACACCGGTCCGGAAGCGGCTTTTTGGGATCGGGCATGGTCGTACTACCTGCACGGTCTCACGCTCTCGGAATTTGAAAGCTTCGTCTGGGAATTGAATCTGGGCGTGCGGCCGGTTGCGTTACCCGACGGCCGAGGCTCAATTCTTCACTTTAGTGAACGTGAACTGCAGTGGGGAAGGCCCGCCATCGTCGGCTGGCGTCGCCGCCGCGTTCGCGATGTGCACGCAGCGCTGGTTGTCGGCATCGAGGGGCGGCAACACAAGCGAACCTTTGAGCCCCACGCTCTGCTACTGCTCGATCCGGCCGCGGCTGAACCAAGGCTCGCGGCGTGCAACGCGCGCTTGCTCTTCGATCGTAAGCGTCCAACGTACGTGACTGAGACTGAAGCCTATCCGGTTACGCTCGATACCGCTGTCTCGATCCGGGTGATCGCCAAGCCGCCGCCCGCCGTTATCTCAGGCGGTTGCGCTTGATCTCAGGAGGAGTCGCAGCATTGGCACGGCGCTCTCCAGTAGGTTTCAGCGATACGCCGTCCAACGGCGCGAAAAGCTCGGCGAGCGTGATGTTCAGCGAGTAGCAGATATTCGCGAGCGCCTCGATGGTCGGATTGGCAATCCCGCGCTCGATTGTCGAGATGTAGGTGCGGTCGATGTGCGCCTCGAACGCGAGCGTTTCCTGCGATTTCTCTGCTTCGTGCCGGCATTGCTTGACGCGTTTGCCGAGGGCAACGGAGATCGGCGCCGGCGGGACACGGGATGAGGAAGAGCGCTTGGCAGTCATGCCGAGCAGGATGCCCATCTGTCGACTAATTCTCGACGCTGTATACACTTCAAATAACGTAGTGTTTACTCTTCATTTTTTGCCGACACGAGCCGATATAGCGCTCTGAGGGCGTACCCCCCAGGGTTGACTCGCGCCCTATTTTGTCGAGTAAACACGACAATTATTTTTGAAAGGAAATCGGAAGAAATGAACAACAAGCGTCCCACCCGAGGAATTCGAATCGCGCTCGGCGCGTCCCTCAGTTCTCTTACCCTACTTGCCGCATGCGGCGGCGGCACGTCCTCCACGGGTTCTCAACCCAGCCAACAAGCAGCAACCTCCATCGGCGGCACCGTTGCGATCGGGACGGCGCTTGCCGGCGCGACCGTCACGGTCATCGACGCCAATGGCAAGACGGCCACGGGAACGTCGAACGCGGACGGCAGCTACACCGTCTCAGTGCAAGGATTGACCGCTCCGCTCGTACTGGAAGCGCAAGACCCGTCGGGAGCATCCAGTCTCCTCTATTCGGTCGTGCCGACACTCACCTCGAGCAGTACCTCGCTGACCGCAAACGTCACCCCACTCACCACGGCGGTCGCGGCGCTGATGATGGCCTCGGGCAATCCGGCGGATCTCCTGACAAGTCCTTCAACCGTTACGCCGGCTAATGTCTCGAACGCGGAGAAGGTACTCGACCAAGCATTGGGTCCGATCCTCAGTGCGAACAACGTGGCAAGTACCCTCGATCCGATCGCGACAGCCTTCACGGCGAACCAAACTGGCCTTGACGCCGTTATCGATTCCGTTTCGGTGACGGCCTCGACCAAGGGAACGGGTCTTCAGATTACGAGCCTCGCCGATCCGAACACGGCCATCCAGCTCAATAGCTCGACGTCGGTATCGACTACCTTATCTGCGCCCTCGCAACCGGCCAACTACCTGGCGAGCTTCCAAGCCTCGATCAGCCAGTGCATGACCGATGTGCAAGGTGGAGCGAGCATCACGAGCGCCGCCGCGTGTACGCAGGCGATCGACGCCAACTATCTGAACCAAGGCTTCTCGACGCCGCAAGCGCGGCACCCCCAACCGTATGTTGCGGGAGTTAAGCTAACGGGCATCAAGACGTTGGCGATGCTGCCCGCGGGCACGATCCCGAACACCACGGGGCCTGTCGCGCTCATCTACATGCTGTACACGAACGCTTCGGGTCAGCCCGGCTTTGTTTCAGACTTCGTGCAGCAGACGGCGAACGGTTGGCAGTTGATCGGCAATCAGGAGCAATACGACCTTTACATCGCTTCGTTCGTGGGTCGTTTGCAATATGTCGATCAGGCGGACGCAGCGAATAACCGCTACGAATCGGGGCTGCGTTTCCTGATCCCGACTACCGTGACAGTAAATGGCAACTCGACGGTCGTTGGCTCCGCACTGGTGACGGGCCCCGGCTTGCCGGCGAACGGGGTTTGGCTGGTGCTCAGCGGCCACGGTGCCTATCTGACATTCCCGGCAACGGCGCGCACGGTTCCGATGTATTGCCCCGGCCTCCCGGTAAGCACGACGTGCACAATGTCCGAGGGCACGAGTTCCGAATATAAGTGGGCATGGTCGCCGATCTCGGGTAGCGGCGTGACGGTACCGAGCACGTCGGACTATGCATCGCAGTCTAGCGATCCGAGCACCATCCAACAGTTCGGAGCGTATGCGGTGACGCTGTATAACCCGAGTCAGCAACAGATCGGCACGCCTCAGACCGTGGTCAACATCGCTGCGATTCAAGCTCCGCAAGCTGGGGCTCAGGTGGCTTGGCAAACGCTGGGAACCGATGTCATCAGCAACTTCCTGACGACCGGCGGATCGGCCACAGGCGCGGGCGTCTCAAGTCTCTCGCTCGATTGGACAGAATCAGCTCTCAATCCGATCACGCCGACGTCAATCTTGACGGGCGAGGTGACTCAAGCGCCGAATTCCGTTGCGACGCTCGGTTTTGACTACTACAGCAGCCCAGCTATCGGTCAAAGCGGCACGAACTATTCGGCGACGGATACGAATCTGCTCACGGAAAATCCGTTGCCATCCGATTCGCGTCGTCTGATCGCGCTACTCGAACAGGTCGACGGCGACTTCTACGTCAACACCTGGCAGTACAAGAACTGATCGCATCGGTTCGTTGTACGTCGCGCTGGTTATTAACGCGGACGGTCCGGCTGGCTCCCATTAGGCTTACCGGACTGCATCGTCTTAGTGGCCGACGCAACGTCGGCTCGCTTAACCCAAAGCGCTCTCATGCTCCGGCATAGCCCTCGGATCAAGCCGGAGCGTCTTTGCCGACCAGCCCATCGGTCGGCTTTTTTATACCTGCTCTCCGACCAGCGCCGGACTCCATGCTTCCTACTTCACTCACGACAACGGGAAACAAAATCATGAAAAGCACGCGCAGCACAAGATTCGCACTGCTCGCCATATGTATCGCAACGACCGCCATGCTTTCAGCCTGCGGGCACAGCGCCCCTTCTGAAAACGACGCGAAACAAGCGATCGTCAATGCGCTGGGCGACTGCAAGTACTTCCAGCTTGAAGACTTCAAGAAGGTGAATGGTACGCCCCAGGGTGACGATCACTACCTCATCGACGTGAAGTACACGGTCTCTATGAAGCCGACGCCCGAAATCAAGGCCTATGCCAGCGGGAAATACGTTAAGGAGGTTGACAACCTGAAGACGCAGCTCGCGCATGCGCATGAAGTCGAGAACGCGTGGAAAGCCGATGAGCAGGCTTGGATACAAGCGAATCCGGGCCAGGATGCAGCAGCGTACGAAGTTGCCCACCAGGACGGCTGGGCAGAATACCAAAAGGTCATGCCGCTGCTTCTCAGCGGCGACCAGCTCGTGAACAATGCTCCGCGGACAGCCAAGGCGGCGATGGAGCGCGCCATGCGGCAAACGTGTCCGAACGTCAGTACAACACTGCTCGACAATTTCTTCAACGGAAACGAATCCGTCGAGCAGTACGACGATGGGCTGGAAGAAACGTTCAGCGGCAAAATAGCGATGACGAAAACGGACAACGGCTGGCAAGAGGATCGCTGAAGCCTCACGCCTCGAAAGCTCGCGGAGCACCCACCTTGGCAGAAAGCCCGCATACTGAGGCGCGCCGTAAGGTGTGCCTCATCCGCGGCGCACTTTCTTTTTTTGTTGGATCGCGTTGGAAAAGGCTGGATTACAGTGCAGCAACGGTTCCGGCATACCCAACGTCGGCTTCGCGGCAACGCGACCCACGAGCGGACGTTTGTGCCTGCCGCGTCACGCCGCACCATGCATCGCCGAGTGATCCTCGCCACGGCGGCTTCGTGCAACATCACCACCGCACCGGCGCTCATCCGGTGTGTGATTCGACCGGCCATTCTCCGCCACCGCTGACCGTCCCTACCCATCAATCCCCATAGCCGTGCGACACTCCGGCCGCATCGGCGCACTCCGCGGTTTCCTCCAGCAAGGCTTGTTCAACGCATGCCGGCACGCGCCGCAGCATGTGCACAGTCATACCGATATCGGCAGGCGCCGAACAACCCTCAACGATGCTAGTGTGTGTGCTGCTTGGACGCTTGATTGAGACACCTACGTGTCCAGCATGTCCCATTCGTCCCCGAGAATCCATCGCAACGCCGAGAGCTTGCCGTTGATCATTCCCCACTCAAAGTCGTCCCATGGGCCGAGGTTCTGAATGCCGACCTCGTCCTCAGTCCTCTTTGCGGCAGCGAGTGCGCCTTCCCATACGGTATCGAGCGTCTGGTCTGCCCGGTACGGGTTCCGGCTGTAGTCCTTCTCCGAGACGACATGATGATTGCCAGTCTCAATCCCGTGGCGAAGGTTCCGGTGGCGGTTGTACCAGACCTGCCGGAACAACAGGTGTTCGGCTTCGAGGATCTCCGGTAGCCGCCGCGCTTCCTGTGAGTAATTGAACTCGAAGTCGTGTTCGCCAAGCAGATTGGGGCAGTAGTCCTTCAGGAATTCAACCATCGATATCCAGTAGGATGACTTCGGTTCATCGAACAGGTGCACGAGGTCGGCGTGCGCTTTTCGAAAATCGCCGTTTGCATCGCTGAAGTCTTTCGTGTTGTGAGTGACGAACGCGCATGGTGCGTCCTCGGTCGCGCCAGTAACCACATCGACGTACATCTCGACGAGGATGGCGTCTCCCACATTGTTCTTCGCGCGGTGATAGGGAGCGTGCTTCGCGAGAGCGCGTTCGGTGACGCGCTGCTTGATCGTGTCGCTGATCGCGAGCGCGGGTGTGCTGCGTAGAAGCCTGTCGATGCGTTCGATCGAACCGCCTACCGCGTCGCCGTCAACACCGATCCGGTGGTCGACCTCGTTCAGTCCTGCCAGCAGTTCGGCTTTGCGGCCGTCCTCGCCAAACTGATTCACGGCCTGCCTGATCAACCGGAAATGCGACTGCAGACCGCGCCGGGCCTCGTCGATGATACGGGCCGTGTTTCTGTCGAATTCGTCCAGCACCTGCTGCGGCACGACCAGTTCGACATGGTCGTTCTCGATAAGGTCTTCGAGCGCACTGATGACTGGCTGCTCGCGATAGTCCTTCGCGAGGTCGAGCCAGACGCAGGTATCAACCAGAAGCCGTATAGCCATGCCGCTCCTCTTTCGACGATGGAAAAACGGAAATTCTAAGGGACCGGAGACGTTTTACTGGCGCGTGGCGGCCAAACAACGGGCCGCCTGTACCGCCGCGGCCTTCGCCGCTTCGAGACCAGCAGTTCTCGAATAGCCAACAACTGCCGCCGACTGCAAGGCTACCGTGCAGATGTCTGCGGCGACAGCCGGCTTGTTGTCGGCACGGATGATTACGTTCGCTCGCTGCCGCCCCGGAGCCGCCGCCCAAATTTCGGCGACCGCAAGAACCGCTGCCGAAGTTCAACGGCCGTTAGTTCCCGTTCGCCTAACGAAATTGGCTTCAATTCACTGGCTTAGTCAATCTACGAGCGCAGCATCCGAAAAAGTCCAGACACCGTTGCGGATCTCAGGACACAGCCGGTAGAACGCACAGGGAGCCAGTCGCCAGTCTACGGTTGCACGGAGACGATGTTTCTCAGTCAGGTACCGCTGAAACTGCAGTTGGCTCTGACACAGCGTCGGCGGCGCTAGTATAGGTACATCAGCGCACGATCACGTTACCCGGGAACATTTTCGGGAGTTCGTCGTCGCCGTAGTCTGCGATGAAGCTAATCGAACTCTCGATGAAGTCGGGTCTACCATGTTCGAGCGGCCGTGGATACATCCTGAAGAGTCGTCCAAAAGGGACGCGGATATTTGCAGAATGTGACGCATCCTCCTTTATCCATTTGGCAAAATTGAACGTCCGCATGTCTGCAATCGCGCTTCGCGCTCCTTCTTGATTCGCGATAAAGACAGCTCCAAATTCGCCAGGGGGAATTTGTTCGATAGCCTCACCCAGCACAGACATCGGTCCCCATGAGCGCTTCTTGACTGCCTGTTCGTTGGTGTTCACCCACCGAAGGCCGACTGGCTTCTCAGCAGCATCGGTCGTCGACTCCTCGTGATTTTCGACGCGACACACGAGACCATCCCATTCTGCGAGATCGGAATTCCAATCGAAGACCTCATCAAGCATGATCGGCGAATACATGCGTGTACGGACGCCAATGGGCTTGAAATGAGGTAGCTCCGAATAGTCCCACGTTCCCCAAGGCTGAGTCTCGGGCGGCTGAGAGCCTAGTAGATGCCGGCATCTCAACAAATATTCAACTATTTCATCAATCGGTGCCGCTTGCGCCTCGACGGAAAGGTTCAGCGAAAACGTGCCCCACATACCTGCACTTCGCGCGCCAGCGTCGAGCTTGACGAAGAGCTCACGCATAATGAGCTCTTCTTTGATCTCATAACTCGTAAGCGCCCGCTTGCGCTTGCATTCAATGACCAGCGGATAGGGATCGTGGCATCGCAGGTCTGGCGTTTTTCCGCCCTTCGGGTCGAGGAACTCAATAGAGCGCCCCATTACGGAGCAGCCCGCAGCCACCAGAAGTTCGAACATGGTCGAGTCCACCTCGTTCGGCGCTCCGTTCCAGAGCGAACGGATGCGCTTTCGGGCGCCCGGAATCTCCGACAGCACGTCGATCCGGTGAGCAAGCCGTGCAATTTGAGGTATCAAGCTTGCGCCGGCAAACATGTCGTACGTTTGGCTTCCCGAAAGGAAGGTATCGCAGGTACGAATGCACTGAGCGAAACGATGTATCCGCGGATTCTCGATTTCTGGGACAACCCCCTTGACGATTGAGAGTATGCCGTTCGTTCCCGCACCCCAGGGCAAATCCAATTCCAGTTCGCGATATTCACGCAGCTTGGTCCCTGGTAGCAGCTTCAGAAGCTGCTCGTACGTTCGCTCAAGCAGAAGATCCACACGATCGTTCGCCGGCACCTGGTCTGCGGTCAACTGCTCGCGATGGTAGCGCGGCATTTCCTCACCGGACCTTCCCATGGACTCAAGGTCCGCATCCGTTACTTCGAGAAGTACTTGCATCCTCTGGAGGATCTCAGCGCTGCGCTCATGGATGGCAAGTGTATCCTCTTCGACCTGTCGCATGGCGCGTTCGGTCTCGTCGGACGGATTTTGGGCGAAACTCCGCCTAACTTCAGCGAGCCGGGGCAGCATCGCTTTTATCTCAAGGTGGTTCGCATTCCACTCTGCTTCGAGCGCAGCAAGCGCAGACCTGTCTTCGTCATCCAGCTCTCTCATCGTCGTCCTTGTCGTCGGCAAGTCATGATGGATTGTCGGTGATTTGCCGATTGATGTCGAACGATCAACGGTGCGTACGTGTGGCTATGGACAACCGGTGTGGGCTGCCAGAAAAGTTTGTCCTCAGAGTGGCCCCTTTAACTGCGCTAGTGGCGGGGCGTGTCCTCTATCTTGATCGAGAAACCAAAGCCCCGGCAGCGCGATGTCAAGTTGTGGGGATGCACCTTGCGGATTCCAGCGGATGTGATGAGCCGGACCGACAACGCGATCACTGAGATCGGCGTTCACAAAGATCTAGGCGGTAGGGGACCGCTTGCGGGGCACAGCAGACGCTTGAATGTCCAATGAGACTAGCAAGCCGGCGGCCGAACTTGGGCTGAATCCGGCCCGACGATGAGGTGCGCACCGCACCGTTGGAAAACGCGACGACGACAGATGCCGTCGCCCCTCTCCGGACCTTGAACTCGGCCTCATCTACGGCTGCTTTGATGTGTTTAACGGCCATTCCCACATCCGAGTCGGCTGGCAAATCGTTGCCCGTGACTGATTTTTGCGGCTTCGGGAAAGCCGATTGGATCTCGTCCTGACTTTCTACCGCTCCAATCCGCCATCGGGTGAGAGTCTTTCCTGTGCCGATGACCTCACCCGACTTACGAAGGGCGAGAGCGAACGATCGCTGGCCAAGTTGCTCGGGTGTGGCCGCGCTACAATCGGCCGACTGCGGCAGGCGTCGCCGGAGACTGCAGCCACTCTCACCGCGGAGCAAGCATGGGAATAACCCGCATCGAAACGGCAGACGTCGAGGCCTTCGAGCGCCGTGTGCGCGAAATTAGGCACGGCCTAATCACGTTTGACGGGTGCATGCAAGCCGGCAAGACGGAACTGATGCGCGAGATCGCGCGTCGCCTCGGGGTGCAAGGGCTCGACCTCGATGATTTCGTCGAGCGTCAGCAGGGCGTGTTTGTCGAAGCCCTGCGGCTTCAAGAACTGACAGCCGCGATTGAGCAAGCGCGCGCGAAGTCCGGAGTCGTCCTGCTATCTGGCATTTGCATGCTCGAAGTCTTGGACCGGATTGGGCGCGAGTCTAACCTGACCGTGTACGTTCAAGCGAACAACCAGGATGGCACGCCCGACGACATCGACCTCATTGGAGCCGAAACCGGACGACGCCCAGACTTGATCGAGTTTTTTGGCGAACTCGAGGACGAATGTTTCTCGTATCACGCACGGTATCGCCCGCGCAACGGCGCTGACGTACTATTCATCCGGCCCCTGGAACAAGAGCAGCCGACCAGAGTGACGCCGGCACACGAGCGCTAACGATTGGAAAGCCCATGGCAACGGACGGAATAAAGAAAAGTGCTCGCAGCAAAGAGGACCTGCTGGTAGCCCTCTCCGAGCAAATCGAATTGTTGAAACTCGGGTGCCGGAACTTCGACTCGGGCAACGAGATTGAAGCCAAAAACATAGCAGTTCGCCTCAGAGTCCTCCTACACCAAACGAAGCAATCGCATGCCTTGCTCGAGCAACTCGGGGTGAGGAATGGGTATTTCGTCAATACGGCCCATCGCTTGAGACCGGAGAATCGTGGCTCTGATTTCGCGCTGACCTCCGTTCTCCTCGATTCAATGTCCGGTGCAAAATACGTCCCGCTTCTGACCTCGCGAGTTGGGAGTGTACGGCCATCCAAGAGAGTGTTTTCTGATTGGTGGAATACCCCTGTTATCAAGGATCAACGCGGAAACACGTTCTGCCGCCGGGACTTGGTCCTTGCCGTGTCGAACCAAGATGGTGGCGCACACATCGACCCTACGATCGACGAAGCGTATAGGCGCCTGACGCGCGAAAACTCGCTGCTGGTATTCTTCAGTACCGGCCCTGGAACTGCGTACGCGATGGGCAATCCTGTGTTGGCAAGCATCAGGCAGATCGCCTACGAGGTAGGGGAAACGCTGCGGACAAAGACTCCAAGCGCCTCGGCTTTTGGTGGTGTCACTGAATAGATGTCAAGTCGCAAAGGAGGCGCCCATGGCGCCACCGATAATTGATCTGTCCGACCCTGAAATGGTCAAACGCGCACTGCTCGACGAGGATGCCGATGTCGGGGCCGAGTGCGCCGCGCATCTGGACGGCGAGCTCACAGAGCTCGCCGACGCGCTGGCGGTCTGTTTCCGGGTCATATCATCGAGGCCAATCGCTGCGACCCAGCGGTGTAGCAGCCGGGCATATTGAGCGTCGACAGGTTCGGTGCGTATGGCCCCGGCACGGGAACAGAAAATCCGTCGCCTTCACTCCGCGGGTTTCGATCCAGGCTCCGAGGCTCTCACAGGTCTGTTCCGCGATCTCGACTTGCACCGGCTGCGGGGTCTTCTGCTGCCCATCGGCAGCGCATACCAGCAAGTGCCACGATGAAGACGATCAAGGTCGTTGACAACAACCTGATCGATGTCGGGGATCAGCGCCATCTGTAGCATGCCGTATGCGACTATTTCACGCCGCTGCAGCGTACAGTTCTGTAAGATCACCCATCTATTCGGATATTTTCAAGACGAATGAAGACCACCACCCGCGCTCCGCTCGACACGGGAAACACGACTACTACGAGTCGCTTGCTACACGATCGCGTGCCGTCCGGATCAGGGATGTTTCTCGTGACTGCCAGGCGCAACGTGTCCGACTGGTTTGAAATGAAACAGGAACTACCGCCTGCAATGTTTCACTCGCGGGCCGCCCTCGAAAGTTGGGCCCAGGGGAACGGCATCAATGTTCAGCCGTTCCCTAACGCGTCTTCTGACAAGACAGTCCTATTGCGCAAGCTAGGCAGCCAACCGGAATACGAAGCTCTCTGGGTCCGCGTGGACTTTCGTGAATACCGCAACGTGATGAAGAAGTACCTTCGGCGATTCTATCTCTCGAAAAAAGATCATCGCGGTAAGCAGCTTTCGAAGGATCGTCAGGTTTCAAACGAAGCGGTTTTGGAAGCCGCCGCCAAACATTTCGATGCCGACCACGTCATCGCTCGACATCGTCTCGGCAATCACCGCATCAACGGCTGGGTGATGCTGCTGCCTGTCCCCAAGGGCTCGAATCGTGGATTCGGCAGCAGGGTTGAGAAGTGGGCATCTCGGGTGGCAAAGGACGTCCCGACTATCGCCATCACTCCTTTGCTCCTTCTTAAGCTGTACGGCGTTACCTCACCACCGAAGGACAAGCTCAACTTCGACAAGTTTATGGAAATGCTCGCGATGACGATTGAACCCTTTTCGGGGAAGGAAGACCTCGTCGAAGCCGTTCGCAGCGAAATCCTGGCGCAATGGCCCGAGTTGCAGCAAATCGAGAACTGTTCAGCCGCACTGCGGCGAAACCCGTAGGACTTTCCTCACCTTGCCGGCTGTTGACGACGTCTGAAAAAAGCCCCCCAGCGGCTGACCCATTCAATTGCGTTTGATAGTGGCCGAGAGTGTTATACCAACGGCTTCGTGTTCCTATGCCAATCGCCGCACAAAAGCCGAACGCCGCGTAATCAGGATGTCCCGCGACAGGCCACGTTTTGCCATCGCTCGATGAGGAAATGTGCTCGCTCCGCATAGCCTTCTGTACAGCGTACATTGATGGACACCGCGTCCCTCCCCAGTATGGAGTTTCGCGAAGTGTGTCGGCTTTCCTGCCATTTAGTACCGAGTACCGCCATTCAATACCCGGCGACCAGACCGTTCTGAGCCCGATTAGCCTGTGGCAAGCGTACTATACTGCGCACCCAAGATAGACATTCACCGTATTTTATTATCATGACTACCGGCATGAATGACTGTCCAGGCGGACCGTCCCTGCCAGGCTTTGATGCCTATCAGGAACAGTTTGTATTGTACTTCTCTAAGGAAAGTATCCCGGGATTGGCCTCCAGCCAAGTCCCGGTAGATCGAGTTTATATTCACCTCCGGCAGAAGCCTGCGGTTGCTATAAACTCTTAATAGTGCTGGTGAGGGGTTGTAAATGCCCCTCACCAGTTAAAGAGGAAGAGATTATATTCGCCTCACGGCTACTATAATCTCTTTAATAGATCGCTTCGCTTCGCTCGCTCACTATCACACAAACCCCTCCGTAGGTTCCCCTCACGCAATTTGCGTGAGAGAAAAGGTGATGCGACTGCATCACCCGGGCCTATATGATAAGTATCGAAAGCGATAAAATTTATTTAGAAACACGAATTCCTTCTGTACAGACTATCAGGCGTGAGCGCCCTATCGTCTGGACAGAAAGAATTCGTTGTGTGTTATGTTTTTCTCCTGAGAGGAAAATCACACACGTTGTTCGAATGTTGCTCGCACAACGACACTGCGAGCGATGCGCCATTCAGAAGCGCGCACATCCCTCAAAAAGAACGCGTGGGGCGCGCCGGCAGTCGGCACGCAACGCACCTAACGGCCCGGAGCGCCGTTCCGTGCATCCGACGCAGTTGGCTTTACCCGATAGTCACGAACCGCTTAGAAGGGTCATATTCGGACAAAATCAATATAGCCGATATTTTCTTCGACGATTTGTCCCAAAATTGGCACGTCTGTAAAGTTACGTGCCCTCGCCGAACCGCACGATGTACAAGCGGTTCAGCCGGCCCACCTCTGATTGCGTGCATCCGAGAAATGCGCGGATCGACACGAGATTGCGCTTTAGGCTAAGCAGTGTCGTGCAGTCGGTGGTATTCGATCTATACAATCGGTACACCGCGTAAGCTACAGAAGGAAATTGGTATGACCGCGCGAGCCCCTGATGCCGACCGTTTGAACCATTTGCGATATGCCGTCATCCCTTACTACGTCCAGGGGGTCCGGGCGGGAATCTCTGCGTTAGATCTGAGCGCAAAGCACGACCCGCTCACGCCCTTGGAGCTCCATCTCGATGGTGTCGAGGCTCCTGTCTATAGCACAATCTTGACGGCTCACACGCAAACCGCGTCATCGATTGCCGCACTCTATTCGCGCCTGCTACTCGAGTTCCTCGGGCTCAAAAGCACAGGCAAACCTTCGGCCCTGGTGACAATTCAGGGCCGAAAAAATGGTGACATCGGAATCGAGCATTATGTTCGGGACGATGACTCCGCGCTGAGCAAGCTAGATCCGTCATGCGTGGACTACTTCGCTGACAGCTCGAATGTAGAGCGCGCGTGGATTGTGACGTGCGATTTTGCAGGGCAGAGACTCGCGCACGTTACGGACGACTACAAACTCGACGGCCTAGACGTAACGCCGATGCTCAGGCGCACATTCGAAACCATTCCGGAATTGGTATCGCACGCATTCTTCGCCGTCGCCAACACGCAGGCGATGAGAGCGCCCCCCCGCGATGATTTTGGGCTCTGAGTGACGAAAGGGCCCGTAAAGACGGGCCTTTCGGGGATCGAAGATCATCAGGGAGCCTTTCGCGCTATGCGCGAGGAATTCCTTTCGGTAGCCTTCTACAACCCCGCTACCGCTCTTCATCGCGGCTTATCGGCTACTCCCGGCACTGGTACCGTCTCAGCTTGCACCGTCGGCTGTCGCGACAGACCTCCTTGGAGCTCGCCCGTCTGCAGCCGACGGGCAAAGCTTTCCCCCATTCTCCCGTCGGGCGCACTTATGTCGGGAGCGTCATTTTTTGTCGCGACTGCCAGTTGTGAATCCACCGTCGTCCCCACGCCGGCTTTTCCTTCCTTACAACCCGCCTCAGCATCCACCAGTAAGCCGCCACAGTGCGGGCATGTTTCGGGGCGGTTTGAAGCTTTTTGCAACCCTATGGCTTCCTTCTGCATCCGATGTAGGGATGTCTTGAAACCACTAAACGACAGCTTCAGCCCGCGTCCAGCCAACGCGGCCCATATCTGGCGTTGGGTATAGCCTTGCACTAGCAAGGCGTTTATTTCAACCTCAAGCCCTCGGAGCTGTGCAGCCGCGCTTCCTGGCTCCTCTCCGAGCTCAAGATCCCGCAGCGCTTCCAACAGTGATGCTTTCGGCATAGTGGCGAATCAGTTAGCAATCCAGTGCAGCATTTTGAAGTGTAACGAAACTATCTGCAACTGACTGCAAGCCCGCCACTCAGGCCACGGCTGGCCGCCCTGCGACGCCGGCCAGCGGTACGCACCCGCTTCCTGCGCGTCCTTCTCGTCAATGTTTGCAAACGTGATAACGCCGGCTTGAGTCGCGGTGGTTAGCTTGTCCTTGGCGAAGTAGCGCGGCGCACCCTCGATCATCATTCAAGCACCACTATTCATCACACATCGAAGCCCTCACCGAGCAGGCGCCTCGCTCCGCCGGCCCGCGTCTCCGCTGGAGCGCTGTAATGGCCGTATTAAAGCCAAAGGGAAGCAACTTATCACCATTGGGGAACATTCTTGTCGGTGGCCCATCGAAGCGCTAAGATGCTCTCGACCCATCACTTTCAAGCTCATGACTGTTGCCGACATCAATTCGAAACGGGATGTCCTACACCCGACCAAACGCAAACGGCAGATGCCGCTTGACCCCGCCCACCAACTTTTGGCGGGCCGGCCGGCATCTAGTGTCGAAGAAAAGGTGTGGGGCGACTTGATACATCTGCCCACCGAGATCGCTCGCCGCTACGGTGCGGATCGATTCGATCTACTAATCTCTGTGCGCGTAATCGTGCAGTGCTTCGAGAAGCTTGCGCGCATACAACGCTGGCAACCCGGTTTTTTTCTCGTATCCATTACTGAAAATGGCGATCGATATCTAGACGTAAAATTTCCAGGCACCTCAATATTGGAATTTTTTACAACATCTACCCGCGATAGAGTCTTATCTATCGGAATTAATTTCGCGAGTTGCGACATACATCCTTATTTTTCGCTCTTATGCGAAGTGTTCCAGCAGGGGACGAAATTTGAAATTGAGGGTTGGCAATACAAGGTAGAAGACATCGCCGACCGCTATTCTCTCGACCAATCGCGTTTTAAATTTCTGAACCATCCCCACGTCTACTACATTTGCGATCATCTCAATAATTTTTTTGCTGCTCTGTACCAAATTACGCGAAACACACGGGAAAAAGCGAAATCGTTCCGCCGAACACCTACCGAAAACAGGCGCCGCTTGATGCAGTATGCTTGTCACTTGCTGGATGGCGAACCTCAGACTATGGTTGCCCACCTCACGATCCGTAGAGATACAAAGGTGATTGGTAGCGATCCACCCATCCCTCGGAGTCGATCAGAGGAGTTACGAGCAAAGCTAACCAAGCACATTAAACGCGAAATCCCTAGGAGCGATTATCTCGGACATGCTATTTTACTCAAGCATGACGCGATATTAGGATGCTGGCTGGAAGCGTTCGTATTTTTCACCAGCAATGCACTAATAGGAGATTCCGACCTAATGACAAAACTCGTCGGCCGCTGGAATGGGGAAATCGGTCCGAGCCGTGCGGGATGCGTTGGTGAAATGTTGTTTCGCACTCACTTCGGTGCAGACACGCGCTATCGCTCGACTTTGGAGCGAATCGTTCTTGTATGTGAACCCGATTTTTATTCCCGAGTGTCCGCGGACGGCCTCCACCGCTTCTGGTGCACTCAGTCGCCAATCGGAAAGCTTACCCAGAGGACGCGACAAAGCAAACGTCGGGAAGCGCAAAAGAAAAGAGCTGCCAATGCCGAGAGATCGCCCATAAGCCGTCTCCATGAAATTGCGATAGCCGACGACGATGAGCTTTTGCAGGGCGTCCGCTGGACGCAAAAGCGAGCGCAGCACGCCAACAAAATATCAACGAGGAACCGGAAAGCAGCGCAAAAGCGTTCGCCGCAAAAAGGCAGTTCCGATGCCTCGGCACCTGGGCATGCACCAACGTACATGACGGCAATCAGCTACGTATCGGTCGTCGCTGCCAATGACGCCCTCCATGATCTACGCGACCACGACGCAGGCGCTCCGGTAACTTCGCAGGAGAACGCTTCCGCTACAAACCTGCCACCCTGTCCATCAATCGAAAACAACGGAACCGCGTCATCGACTGACAGTACTCCAACGATTTCGGCCGCTCATCGGCATGAGATCCGCCTGGAACGTCGCAAGAGGGATATCAAGGAAAGCGACGAGAATCGCGAACGGATAGAGGTAGAAGTTCGCAAAAAGAGAAATTTCGTGCGCAAGCCAGAAGACTGAAGCGCAGCCGATAAGACCATCGGCTTCCTCTGCGACTAAGCGGAAAGTTACCAGCCCTAGAAAGCCTGTTGACAACGTTTCACGCTTGACCACTCGAGGCCTGTGCAATAACCCATGCACGCACCTGCTCTTCGTCCCACCCCACCGCACCGTTCTCGCTCGTGCTTAGAGAAAAGCATCGCGGGAAAGTCGGGTCGTAATACCTCGACCGAGAGTCCATGCGGTTGTAAATCGAGCTGCGCCCGAGTCCAGTTAGCTCGATCACGCGCGGCAAGCGGGCAATCTTGCCGACTTTCCATTGCTCAATGCCGGAGGTGGGCTGCGGTAATCCGGCCACATCAACTCGACCGCCCTTCGAGTTCAGGCCATTCTCTTTGACGCCGACAACGTGGCCTTCAGACTCACCGCTCATCGGCGACACGGATTCCACCGCAATCGGCGCCAGCACTGCAACCGGCATAGTCGCCGGAGCCGACGTACGCTCGGGCTCCGGCAATTGTTCATTGCGCTCAGTATCGACGCTTACATCGCCGTCGTCAGGCACAAGGCCGCAACGGTTCAAATAGGCAATCGCAGATTCCCTCGGAATGAAACTGCCCGCCACCAGGAACGCTACGGGAGCATGTCCAGCATCGACAGCCCTGAGCTGACCGCGCGCAAGCTCGTCGCGTAATGCCTGTTGATGACGCTTCTGAATCTCCTTCTGCTCCTTCCCGTATCGCTCGATATCGGCGGCCGTCACCAGAATGGGTTCCCATAACGGCCGCTCCTTAACCTCGAACCAGGCATCGAGAAACACAGCCCTTTCGTCGTCCGAGATCGGATACCTCAGGGGTGGCAGGCTGTGCAGAATCTCTTGCAGTGCACGCCGATCGTCCTCATCAAGCGGATACGGCGCAGGCAGCTCAACAGGTCGACTCGGAGGTACTGGATCAAGAGGTAGATCAAGTGCGCGCACTTGGTCGGTGCCAGGTGAGAGCGGTTGATCCGCTGGGCTTGCGCCGTCAGAGACCAGCACCGATTGAAATTCGGCCGGAGTCGACCACTTCTCGTTATCCCCGGGCGGCGCCATCCAACCGTGATGCCTCACGAGCTTTCCGACGATGCACTCGATACCTCGGTAGTGCTCCTTGCCCGTCGGACGCACGGCCTCGGCGATGGCCATGCAAAAGCTCCAATACGCGACGAGAGGACCGGATGGAAGTTTGACGCGACCTTGCACTTGGACCCCGTTGGACTGTTCTCGTACTTCTGCGAGTATAAGTGAGCCCGAACGCTCCAACGACCTCCGGAATTCGGTTTGCCGCAGTCACATTACCGGCGGCAACGCCCCACCGCTCGTCACGATCAGGCGACGTCGGCCGTTGGGAGTTGATAGGCCAACGCTCCCTGATGGGCCGACTGATGGGCTGGAATAGAAAAAGCCCCGTAAGTCCTTGAACTTACGGGGCTTTGTCACCGCCTATTGGCGGAGACGGAGGGATTCGAACCCTCGATCCAGGTTTTGGCCCAGATGCTCCCTTAGCAGGGGAGTGCCTTCGACCTCTCGGCCACGTCTCCCAAACTTTACGTTGCGCCGGGAGGCAGCGCAACGAGACCAAGATAATAACGGGAATGGTTACGGAGGTCAAATCATGTGATGCAATTTTTTTCCGCATCACCGACCCGCCCGGCGCGGCCGCAACCGCATGGCCAAACCCGCTCACAACATGACAACCACAACAGCAAGAACAACGGGCCGACAAAGCCGGCCCCTCGCCGCTTACGCCTGATCGAGTTCGAACACCTTATGCAGCGCGCGCACGGCGAGCTCCATGTACTTCTCGTCGATCAGCACCGAGATCTTGATTTCGGAGGTCGAGATCATCTGGATGTTGATGCCCTCTTCCGACAGCGTGCGGAACATCTTGCTCGCGATACCCACGTGCGAACGCATGCCCACGCCGACGACCGACACCTTCGACACGCGCGGATCGCCGACCACTTCCTCGGCGCTCACATGACCCTTCACGTGGTTGACGAGGATGTCCATCGCGCGTTGATAGTCGCCGCGGCCCACCGTGAACGTGAAGTCGGTCTTGCCGTGCACGCTCTGGTTTTGAATGATCATGTCGACGTCGATGTTCGCGTCGGCAACCGGGCCGAGAATCTGATAAGCGATGCCCGGCTTGTCGGGCACGCCGCGCACCGCGATGCGGGCTTCGTCGCGTTGGAACGCGATACCGGAGATAACTGCTTTTTCCATGGTCTCGTCTTCTTCAAAAGTGATCAGCGTGCCCGATTTCATTTCTTCTTCGAGCGAAATCATCGGGTCGGTCAGACTCGAAAGCACACGCGTCTTCACGCGATACTTGCCCGCGAACTCCACCGAGCGGATCTGCAGCACCTTCGAACCGAGGCTGGCCATTTCCAGCATTTCCTCGAAGGTCACGCGATCGAGCCGGCGCGCCTCTTCCACCACGCGCGGATCCGTCGTGTACACGCCGTCGACATCGGTGAAGATCAGGCATTCATCGGCCTCGAGCGCCGCCGCAACCGCCACGGCCGACGTATCAGAGCCGCCGCGGCCGAGCGTCGTGATGTGGCCTTCGGGATCGACACCCTGAAAGCCCGTGATCACCACCACTTTCCCGGCTTCGAGATCGCGCTGCACGCGCTCGCCGTCGATCTCGCTGATACGCGCTTTGGTGTGCGCGCTGTCGGTCTTGATCGGCACTTGCCAACCGGCATAGCTCACGGCCTCGACGCCAATGTCTTGCAGCGCGATCGACAAAAGCCCCACGCTGACTTGTTCGCCCGTCGACGCAATCACGTCGAGCTCGCGCGGGCTCGGTTGGCTCGAAATCTCTTTCGCGAGACCGAGCAAGCGATTGGTTTCGCCCGACATCGCCGAAGGCACGACGACCATCTTGTGGCCGGCTTGATGCCATTTCGCGATGCGCTTGGCGACGTTCTTGATGCGCTCGACCGAGCCCATCGAAGTGCCGCCGTATTTATGTACGATGAGTGCCATTGTCGTTCTGAACTGGAGGAGAAACCGCGCCGATGCGCCAAGAGCAGAACCGCATGACTGCCGTTCGGTCTCGCGGCCTCGTGAGCGCTACGACGACGAAGGATGGCTGCGAAAACGTGGGTGCAGCAGTGCGGATTGCCCGGATGCGAAGCGCCTTGCTAAAAGCCTATCGACGGCGCGGGTAGCGCGAAAAATAGGCCGCGAATGCGCGAAATGCGCGCAAACGGATGCGAAAGCGGATCGGGCGAGCCTTCGAGCGTACTTGATCGAGGACGAAAAGACAAGCGTATGACGGCCCTCCGTGTCAATCGGGCACGACGCCATAAGCCCCATGCATCGGCCCATCCAGGCACGGCCTCGCGAGACGGCGCTCCCGCCGCCATCGCCGCTTTCCCCTCTGTCGCGGTTATGTCACGCGATCAGCAAGTCCAAGCGCCATTCGAGCCGCCGGCGCTCGCCTCGCCGCTTCGACGAGGGCAACGCCTGCTCGACGGCGCCGTTCAAGCCCAGACGCGGGACGAACAGCAACGCATCCCCGACGTAGATGAGCGGGACGTCGCGCTCCCACGCAGGCACCCCAAGCTCCTGAAAAAGGTTCTTCAGCGTGCGTGCCGCGCCGCCCGGCATCCGCTGCATCCGCTCGCCGCCGGTGCGCGAACGCGCGCACAGCGTTGCGCTGGCAAGCACCGCGGCGGACACCGTATCGGGGCCCGTATCGTCGTCGGCTGCCGGCACGAATACGATCGATCCACGCCATTGCGGCAAGTGCCACACCTGCTGACCGCTCCAATCGAGGTGCTCCATCCGCTTCGGCGCACCGGCGCCGCTCGCGGCATCGGAGTCGGCGTCGAAGTCGTGGGCTTCGATGCCGTCCGGCTCTTGTGGATACAGAGCGCTCGGAGGCGACGCCATCTCGTCTCGCGCCTCACGGGATGCGTGCGGTGCGAGCGGTTCAAGCGATTCGAGAGCCGATCGGTGCTCGGACGGCCGCTGCTCCCAATAGATCTTGTCCCGGTACATGCGTAAGCGCGCACCGCCATGCATGACACCGAGCCCGTGCCCATTACGCGCTTCGCGCAGTTGGCGCAGCATATCGGCCAGACGCGCCGCCGACGGTATCGGCAGCCCCGCCGCGCGAATCCAAACGCGCATCAAGTTCATTGCGCGGGCGTCGTCGAGCGCGGTCAGCCCCTTGCGCGACAATGCGGCGCCGTCGTCTCGCCCGACCGTGCGCAAATCGATGCGCGCCAAATCGTCGAGCAGCCGCTGCGCCGTGGCCGCATGGCGTGCCGTGCGCGAAAGCGCATCGCGAAAACCGGGAAAGCGCGTGGCCAAAACCGGCAGGACGTCATGCCGCAACGCATTGCGCGCGTAGCGCGTGTCCGCGTTCGATTCGTCCTCGATCCAGCGCAAGCCGCGCAAATGCGCGTAGCGTTCGAGTTGCGCGCGCAGCAAGGGCAGGAATGGGCGCACGCGCGGCACGGCGGACGATTCGTCGGTCCGCTGCGGCGCCATCGCCGCGAGCCCGGCCACGCCAGCACCGCGCAGCAACTGAAGCAGCACGGTCTCCGCTTGATCGTCGGCATGATGCGCGAGCCACAGCGCCGCGGCGCCTTGTCTCGCGCACATGGCGTCGAGCGCTTTATAGCGCGCGTCGCGCGCGGCCGCTTCGAGGCTCTCGCCGTTCTCTCGCCGCACCCTCACGTGTTCGGCGTCGAAACGCACCCCCATGGCGTGCGCCGAAGCCTCGCAATGCGAGAGCCATCGATCGGCGTTCGGGCTGAGCCCGTGATGAACGTGAAGCGCCACGCAGCGCGCCGCGCCCGCAACGCGCACGGCCGCGTCCAGCAGCACCGTGGAGTCGAGCCCGCCGCTATAGGCGATCGCGACGATCGCGCCGGCGGGAATTCCGGAAAGCACGCCGCCGAGGGCATCGAGAACGATGCGCTCGGCGGCGGAATCGACGGAAGCTTTCACTTCAAAGCTCTGTGAGGGAATACACGGCCGGCCACTCGCACCCGCCCCGATACCCGGTCATTCAAGCACCCGGGAACGATTCCTTGAACTTGCCGTAGGCCATCAGCCGTTCGAAACGGCGTTCGCGCAAATCGGGCACGCTCATGCCTTGAAACTGCCGCAGCGTGTCGGCCAGCGCACGGCGCAGCAGCGCGGCCATGCCCTTCACGTCGCGATGCGCGCCGCCCAGCGGCTCGTTGACGATTTTGTCGATGAGGCCCAGCGCCTTCAGACGATGCGCCGTCAAGCCGAGGGCTTCGGCCGCTTCGGGCGCCTTCGCCGCGCTCTTCCAAAGAATCGATGCGCAGCCTTCGGGCGAAATCACCGAGTACGTCGAAAACTGCAGCATCAGCAGGCTGTCGGCCACCGCGATCGCCAGTGCGCCGCCGGAGCCGCCCTCGCCGATCACCGTCGCGATGATGGGCGTTTTCAGCTCGGCCATGACGTACAGATTGCGGCCGATCGCTTCCGATTGCCCACGCTCCTCGGCGCCGACGCCGGGATACGCACCCGGCGTATCGATGAACGTGAAGATCGGCAGGCTGAACTTCTCGGCCAGGCGCATCAGCCGTTCGGCCTTGCGGTAGCCCTCGGGGCGCGGCATGCCGAAATTGCGCGCGGCGCGCTCCTTCGTGTCGCGGCCCTTCTGCTGGCCGATCACCATGCATGCATGACCGTTGAAACGGGCCAAGCCGCCGACGATCGACAGATCATCCGCATACGACCGATCGCCGTGCAATTCGTGAAAATCGGTGAACAACTCGTTCACGTAGTCGAGCGTGTACGGACGCTGCGGATGACGTGCGATCTGCGAAACCTGCCACGGAGACAGACTCGCGTAAAGGTCCTTCGTGAGCTGCTGGCTCTTCTTCGACAACCGCTCGATCTCTTCCGAAATATCGACAGCCGAATCGTCCTGCACGAAGCGCAATTCTTCGATTTTCGCTTCGAGTTCCGCGATGGGTTGTTCGAAATCCAGAAAGGTCGTTTTCATATGTTCGTTCCTAGAATCCTGCGGCAGCGCGTATTCTAACCGTCTGCGCCCCGTTCGAAATCGAGCAAAACTATCGATTCGCGCAACTCAATAGTTTATTCAACCAGCCCTTCCAGGCTGCGCCACATGTACCAGGTCGCCACCGTACGCCACGGCTCCCAGTTCGCGGCCACCTCGCGCACCTCGCTGCGCGTCACCGGCTCGCCGCTGAAGTAATTGACGCTGATGGCCCGGGTCAGGCTCGGGTCATCCAGCGGCAGGACATCGGGCCGCGACAGATTGAAGATCAGGAACATCTCGGCGGTCCACCGGCCGATGCCGCGAATCTGCGTGAGCTCCGCGACGACGGCTTCGTCGTCCATCGACGTCCATTTGTCGACGTGCAGCGCACCCGACACGAAATGCTGCGCGAGATCGAGCAGATACTCCGACTTGCGCTTCGACAACCCGCAAGCGACGAGCTTCTCCTGGCCGAGCTTTTTGAATTGCGCCGGCGCAAGCTTCGGACATGCGGATTCGATGCGCTCCCATACCGCCTGCGCGACTTGCACCGACACCTGCTGACCGACGACGGAACGTGCGAGCGTCACGAACGGATCGTTGCCGTTCACGAGGTGCACGGGGCCGAACTTCGGAATGAGCCGTTTGAGAATGCGATCGCGCTTGACGAGATCGGCGCACGCGCGATCCCAATACGCGGGGGGCCTGACGGCCGGCTCGTCCGGCACGGCCATCTGCACGGGCGCGGCGGCGCCGTTCGGCTTGACCGCGGGCGCTTTCTTCGCCGCGGCGGCACGCTTGGCCGCCGCCCTCTCGTTCGTTGCAGCGGGTGCCGCCGCTGCGGCCGCGCGCGCGTCGCCCTTGCGACTGGCGCGTGCGGGCGCCTTCCTGGCCGTTGCCATCTTGCCTCCTGCCTGGCGAGTCGATTAGCGCGACGTGCGATGCACGGTCGTCATACGCGGCGCCATTCGGTCAGCCCGCCCGGTTTGTCTTCAAGTGCAACACCGGCATCGAGCAATTCGCCCCGAATCCGATCTGCCTCGGCGTAGTTTTTTGCATGCTTGGCGGCCGTGCGCTCGGCGATCTTCGCTTCGATCGCAGCCGCATCGAGCCCCTCGGCGTCGCGCGCGCCCGCCGCTTGCTGCAGGAAGGCGCGCGGCTCACGGCCGAGCAATCCCAACGTGCCCGCCAGCGCGCGCAGTTGCCGTGCCAATTGCGCGTCGCGCGTGCGATTCACTTCCGTCGCGAGTTCGAACAGCACGGCCACGGCGACCGGCGTATTGATGTCGTCGTTCATCGCCTCGCGGAAGCGCACCGCATGCGCCTCGCTCCAATCGAGCGGCGCGCCGTCGGGCACGACATCCGTGAGCGCGGTGTACAACCGCGTCAGCGCCGCGCGCGCATCGTCGAGATGCACGTCGCTGTAGTTGATCGGCGAACGGTAATGCGCGCGCGCAAGGAAAAAGCGCACGACTTCCGGATCGTACTTCGCGAGCACCTCGCGAATCGTGAAGAAGTTGCCGAGCGACTTCGACATCTTCTCGTTGTCGATCTGCACGAAGCCGTTATGCATCCAATAATTGACGAACGTCTGTCCTGTCGCGCCTTCGCTCTGGGCAATCTCGTTCTCATGATGCGGAAACTGCAGATCCTGTCCGCCACCGTGCAGATCGAAGTGCTCGCCGAGCAGCGCGCAGCCCATCGCCGAACACTCGATGTGCCAACCCGGACGGCCGGGACCGTAATTCGAATTCCACGTGCACTCGGGCGGCTCGCCCTGCTTCGCCTGCTTCCACAGCACGAAATCGAGCGGATCTTGCTTGGCGTCGTTGGCCACGACCCGCTCGCCCGCGCGAAGATCCTCGAGCGATTTGCCCGAAAGCGCGCCGTAGCGCGCGAACTTGCGCACGGCATAGTTCACGTCGCCGTCCTTCGCCTGATACGCATAGCCGTTCGCGACGAGCGTATCGATCATCCCGAGCATCTGAGGAATGTAATCGGTGGCGCGCGGCTCGATATCGGGACGCCCGACACCGAGCGCATCGGCGTCTTCGTACATCGCCGCGATGTAGCGATCGGTAACGGCCTTGATCGTTTCGCCGTTTTCAACCGCGCGCCGAATGATCTTGTCGTCGACGTCGGTAATGTTGCGCACGTATGTCACTTGGTAGCCGAGCGTGCGCAGCCAACGCTGGACGAGATCGAATACGACCAGGAGCCGCGCATGCCCGATATGGCAATAGTCGTAAACGGTGATCCCGCAGACGTACATCCGCACTTCGCCGGCACGGCGCGGCACGAACGTTTGCTTCTCACGCGCGAGCGTGTTGTAGATGCGCAGTGATTCCATAGAGACGATGCGTGACCTTTGGGCAATCCGCACTCGGCGACGCGCGCTTCGCAGCATTTCGCGACGAAGCGCAAACGGCTTGCGCGGTGCGAACGTCCTTGCGCGACGAGTGCTTCGAGGCGAGCGGCGCGACAGGCGACCACGACGGGCGGAAGGACCGTTTGCCGTTCGAGGAAACCGGCAAACGTTTTGTTAGAATGGGCCGGAGTATAACACCCAGACCCGAGCCTATGAAACCTTCCAGCGGCCGCACGCACCGTAGCGCGGCCCTCTTTGCCGCTTCCGTTCTGAGCCTTGCGCTCGCGGCTTTCACGAGCGTGGCAGCCCATGCGCAAACGCCTCCGGCGGTGCGCGACGACACCCCGCAAATCGATGCATCGATCGCCTCGCAAAACTGGAGCGCGGCGCTCGCCGAACTCGACGCCCGCATCGCCTCGAATCCGCACGATGCCCAAGCGAAATTCAAGCGCGGCGCCGTCCTCGCCCGCTTGAATCGCGACGACGACGCCATCCGCCAGTTCGTCGAACTGACGCAGCTGTATCCCGAGCTGCCCGAGCCGTACAACAATCTCGCGGCGCTCTACGCGAAGCACGGGCGCTACCAAGGCGCGCGCACGGCGCTGGAAACGGCCGTGCAGGCGAATCCGAGCTACGGCCTCGCCTACGAAAACCTCGGCGACCTGTACCTGCACCTGGCGGAGCAGTCGTACAAGCGCGCGCAAGGTCTCGGCCAAGCAAGCGCCTCGGCGGCACAGCGCGTGGCGGCGATCGACAAGATCGTCTCCGGCGGCGAGGCGCCCGCACCCGCTCCCGCTCCTGCCGCGCATCCCGAGCATGCCACGGTCCCCGTCCCCGAGTCGCATTTGCCGGGTGTCGAATTCGGCGGCTCGAGCGGCCCGTTCCCGGTTCAGCCTTACGTCGCGCCGTCGCACTAGCGCGGCTTTCGCACCGATCCTTTTCGCACCGATCTCTTCCAAGCCGAGGACACTACTCATGAAAAGCTTTTGGTTGGCGCTCGGCGGCGCCGCTCTCATCGCGAACGCGCCCGCCTTCGCGCAAACGAATGCCGCTGCCGCGCACCCGCAAGTGCTGCTGAAAACGTCGGACGGCAACATCAAAGTCGAGCTTTATCCCGAGCAAGCGCCCAAGACGGTCGCGAACTTCCTCGACTATGTGAAATCCGGCCAATATAGCGGCACCATCTTCCATCGCGTGATCCCCGGCTTCATGATTCAAGGGGGCGGCTTCACGACGAGCTACGCGGAGAAGCCCACGCGCGCGCCGATTCCGCTCGAAAGCCGCAACGGTCTGAAGAACGCGGCGGGGACGATCGCCATGGCACGCACGGGCGATCCGAACTCGGCAACGGATCAGTTCTTCATCAACACCGTCGACAACGCGGGGCTCGACTATCCGAATCCGGACGGCAACGGATATGCGGTATTCGGCAAGGTCGTATCCGGCATGGACGTCGTGAAGAAGATCGAAGCGACGCCCACCACGACGCGCGGCGCGATGGAGAATGTGCCGCAACAGCCGATCGTGATCGAATCGGCAACGGTCGTTTCGAAATAACGAGAACCAACGAGAAACAACGCGGCATAACGCTCTTCCCCGCCGGCGCGCCCCGCGCCGGCCTGCCTCTCTAGAAAGGAACCCATCATGGTCGAACTGCATACGAACCACGGCGTGATCAAGCTCGAACTCGACGCCGACAAAGCCCCGAAGACGGTCGAGAATTTCCTCAATTACGTGAAGAAAGGCCATTACGACAACACCGTTTTTCACCGCGTGATCGACGGCTTCATGATCCAAGGCGGCGGCTTCGAACCCGGCATGAAGCAAAAGCCGACCGATGCCCCGGTCGACAACGAAGCGAACAACGGCCTAAAGAACGTCAAGGGCTCGGTCGCCATGGCGCGCACGAACGATCCGCACTCGGCAACCGCCCAATTCTTCATCAACGTCAACGACAACGACTTCCTCAACCACACGTCGCCGACGCCGCAAGGCTGGGGCTACACGGTGTTCGGCAATGTCGTCGAAGGGCTCGACGTGGTCGAGAAGATCAAGAAGGTGCGCACGGGCTCGAAAGGCTTTCACCACGACGTGCCGCTCGACGATGTCGTGATCGAGAAAGCGGTCGTGGTCGATTGAACACGAGCATCATCCGAGATGCGGGCATCTCGGGGCGGCAAGATGCGGGGCCTCGCAACGTCGAGGCCAGCGTGCCGCACGAGCACGGCCACGCGCGCCCTCACGCGCCGCGGCCGCTCCTGCTCATCTCCGATCTGCATCTGAGCGCGTCGATTCCGCACACGGTCGACGCGTTCGAGCATTTCATCCGCGTCACGGCCGACAGCGCCGATTCGGTCTTCGTCCTCGGCGATCTATTCGAGTACTGGATCGGCGACGATATGCTCGGCGCCGATCCGTTCGCGGCGCGTGTCGCGGCGCTTCTGCACTCGCTGTCGGAGCGCGGCATTGCCTTGTACGTGATGCACGGAAATCGCGATTTTCTGCTCGGCAAGCGGTTCATGAAGGCGGCCGGGGCGATCTGGCTGCCCGACCCGTTCGTGATGACGGCGTTCGGCGCGCGCATCGTGCTCGCGCACGGCGATGCGCTGTGCACGGCCGATCGCAAGTATCAAACGTTTCGGCGCTTCGCGCGGTGGCGCGCGGCGCAATTGCTGTTTCTCGCATGGCCGTTCAGATGGCGGCACGCGCTGGCCGAGCGCATGCGCGCTTCGAGCGATGAGGGTCGTACGCGGCCGCCGTCCCCGCTTTACGACGTCACGCACGAAAGCGTCGAGGCCCTGTTTCGCACGAGCCATACGACGACGATGATCCACGGGCACACGCACAAGCCTGCACGCCATCAGGAAGCGGGCGGCACGCGCTGGGTGCTGCCCGATTGGGATCTCGATCACGGCACGCGCCGAGGCGGCTATCTGCGCATCGACGCCGAAGGCATCCACGCCCTCCCGCTCGATTGACGGACGCATCGCGCCGGGCCGAGGTGTCGCCTCGGCCGCAGGCGCTTGCCTCGACTCAATCGCCTTTATTCCTCAACGCTTTACGCTTACTCGCCGGTCAACGCTCGGTGCTCGCGCTCGACTGCCTCGGCATGCGTCGTCGCCACGCCCTGGATGGCGGCCGACAGACGCTGCAGATCCACGGCCGCCGCGTCCAAGCCGTGCAGCGCTTCGAGCCGGGCGCCCAGCCGCTCGAGCGCGGCCACGATCTCGTCGACGCGCTGCTTTTCGCCCGCCGCATGATCGATGAGCCCGTGCAGCGCAAGCGATACCGGATCCTCGGCGTTCGGCGTGATGCCGTAGGCGCAAAATGCCGCATGCTCGGGCGAGCGCTTCGGATCGGCCGGCGATATCACGCGCGCCGGATTGCCGACGGCCGTACCGCCTGCCGGCACCGGTTTGACGACGACCGCGTTCGAACCGATTTTCGCGTTTTCGCCGATCGTGAAGCCGCCGAGCACTTTCGCGCCGGCGCCGACGATCACGCCGCGTTCGAGGGTCGGGTGGCGTTTGGCGCCGCGCGTGAGCAACGTGCCGCCGAGCGTGACGCCTTGATAGATCGTGCAGTCGTCGCCAACCTCGGCTGTTTCGCCCACGACCACGCCCATGCCGTGATCGATGAACACGCGCCGGCCGATCGTCGCGCCGGGGTGGATCTCGATCCCCGTCATGAAGCGGGCGACCTGCGAAATGAAGCGCGCGAGCCAGCGGCGCCGTGCGAGCCAGCAGGCATGCGCGAACCGATGCAGAACGATCGCGTGGAACCCCGGGTAACAGGTGAGCACTTCCCAAGCACTGCGAGCGGCGGGGTCCCGCTGACGAATCGTTGCAATGTCTTCGCGAAGTCTCGTGAACATGATGGGGCTCGCTCGATTGTTAGGAACATCGTTGCCGGACGCGGCGGCGGGCGCGTCGATATGACATCCGGCGATTTGCTTATGAGGAACGCTTCGATTGTATGAGGATCATGCCGAACCTGCAGAACGCATGAAAATCGCCCCTGTGGGGAACAGGGGCATTGGCGGCGTTAGCCGCCAGGTCGGCATCCATTTGCGACGTGCGGGCGCCGCAGCGCCGCCGGATCGGGACGAGTACGACGGACGCGCTCCCTTACCCACAGGCACGCCGCCGTGCTACGACGACGAGCCGTCGCCGCCGTGCGCTTTGAGCAAGATGTGCTTCGCGATGCCACGCACGATGTTCACTTCCTCGCGCTCGAGACCGGCGCGAGCGAACAGCCTGCGCAAGCGCGACATCAGTTTCTTCGGGTTGGCCGGATCGAGAAACTCGAGGGCGATCAGCGCATTCTCGAGGTGGACATACATCCGTTCGATATCGTCGTTCGGCGCGCGCGCGCCGGCGGCGGTTTCGTCGGTCTGCCCGACCGGCGCGGCGCCGTCTTCCGCGAGATACGCGATCCGCAGTTCGTAGGCGAGCACTTGCACCGCCTGCGCGAGGTTGAGCGAGCTATAGGCGGGATTGGCCGGAATATGCGCGAGCGCGCTGCAGCGCTCGACGTGCTCGTTGGAGAGCCCCGTGCGCTCGTTGCCGAAGACGAAGGCGATGTCGCCGCCCAACGCGTGCGAGCGAGCCTCGCCCGCCGCCTCGCGCGGAGCGAGCTGCGGCGGACCGTACTCGCGCATCCGCGCCGTCAGCGCGACGGACCAGGTGACGCCCGCTAGCGCGTCGGCGATGGTCGGCACGATCCGCGCCGATGCCAGCACGTCTTCGGCACCGCTGGCCATGGCGATCGCCTCGGGATCGGTCTGCACATGGGCAAGACGCGGGGCGACGAGCACGAGCCGCGAGAATCCCATCGTCTTGAGCGCGCGGGCGGCGGCGCCTACGTTACCGGGATGGCTGGGCTCGACGAGAACGAACCGCGTCGAGGTGAAACCACCGTGCGGACCGGCCGCGCAGGTGTGAACGGTGGCAGACGGCGAAAGCGATGTGGAACGATTCAAGATGGCGAAATGAGCGAAGTCCGGCGAATAGGGAGCGATGCTTACCTGGCGATATGGTATCGCGCTCGCCGCGGGGATGCACCGGGTGCGCCCGGGATGCCGGCGAACGGCCGAGACCGTCCCGGACGAAAAGCAGGATACATTGGGCGCCCGCCCCGATGTTTGAGCCGGGCAGCCCAGGACTCAGGTAAAATTGCACGACTCGCGCCTTGCACGCAGGTCGATTTTCGTTCCCGCGCGCATGCACATCGCTCTTCTTCAATTCGCTTTCGTCGACGGAATGCCAGCGCATTCCGGGCGGTTTGGCCCAACAGCCACGGCATTCGCACCGCCGCGGCACAAGGAACCCGTTTTATGCACCCGATGCTCAACATTGCCGTCAAGGCTGCCCGTCGCGCCGGACAAATCATCAACCGCGCCTCGCTCGATCTGGACCTGGTTCAAGTCAGCAAGAAGCAGCACAACGATTTTGTGACCGAAGTCGACAAAGCGGCCGAAGCGGCCATCATCGACACGCTCAAAACGGCGTATCCCGACCATGCGATCCTGGCCGAAGAGTCTGGCCGCTCCGAAAACGAATCCGATTACGTCTGGATCGTCGATCCGCTCGACGGCACCACCAATTTCATCCACGGCCTGCCCTATTACGGTGTATCGATCGCCTTGGCGCACCGTGGCGTCGTCACGCAAGCGGTGGTCTACGATCCCAACAGCAACGATCTGTTCACGGCCTCGCGCGGCCGCGGCGCTTATCTGAACGATCGCCGCATCCGCGTCGGCCGTCGCGACCGCCTGGCCGACGGCCTGATCGGCACGGGCTTTCCGTTCCGCGAAGACGACCGCCTCGAGGCCTACTGCCGCCTGTTCGCCGAAATGACGCGTTCATGCACGGGCTTGCGCCGCCCGGGCGCCGCAGCGCTCGACTTGGCCAATGTGGCGGCGGGCCGGCTCGACGGCTTTTTCGAACAGGGCCTGAGCCCGTGGGACATGGCGGCGGGGAGCCTCTTGATCACCGAAGCGGGCGGTCTCGTCGGCAACTACACAGGCGATTCGGAGTTCCTGCAGCTTGGCGAGATTGTCGCGGGCAACCCCAAGATCTATGCCCAGATGGTGCCGATCCTGAGCCCGTACAGCCGCGTGGCCAAGAACGACTGACGAAAGCCGAGCGACGGATTGCACTAAAAAGGCGGCTTCGGCCGCCTTTTTAGTGCTCGCGTATGACATGTAGGTCTTACTTTTTCGAGCGCGCACGGCGGCTCGTCTCGGCGGATGAAAAAAGGCTTCTACACGATCATTGCTGCGCAATTCGTTTCGTCGCTGGCCGACAATGCCTTGCTGATCGCGGCCATCGCCCTGCTCGGCGCGATGCATGCGGCCAATTGGTTCACGCCACTGCTGCAGATCTTGTTCACGACGTCGTATGTCGTGCTCGCACCGTTTGCCGGCGCCTTCGCCGATGCCATGCAAAAGCGCCACGTCATGCTCGCGGCCAACGCGTTGAAGGCGGTCGGCTGCGCCATGATGCTCGCCGGCGTGCACCCGATGATCGCCTACGGCGTGGTGGGTATCGGCGCGGCGGCCTACTCGCCGGCCAAGTACGGCATTCTGACAGAGCTGCTGCCGCCGCAGCGGCTCGTCGCCGCGAACGCTTGGCTCGAATCGGCGACGGTCCTGTCGACCATTCTCGGCACCGCGTTCGGCGGCGCGCTCATCAGCCCCTACGTACAGCATCTCCTCCACGCGCGGCAGTGGGCGTTCATGCGCGAGGCGGCCGATGTCGCGATGTTCGCCGTCATGCTCGTGTATGCGGCGGCCGCGGTGATCAACCTCGGCATCCCCGATACCGGCGCGCGCTACGCGAACCGTCTGCGCGAGCCGAAACGGCTCGTCGGCGAATTCGTCGATTGCTTCAATATGCTGTGGCGCGACGAACTCGCGCAAATCGCGCTGTGGGTGACGACGCTCATGTGGGGCGCCGCCGTCACGCTGCAGTTGCTCGTGCTCAAATGGGCCGCCGTCAACTTGGGGCTAACGCTGTCGACGGCCGCCTTGATGCAGGGCGCCTCGGGCATCGGCATCGCGCTCGGCGCGGGGGCGGCCGCGGCGCTCGTGCCGCTTGCGCGCTCGCTGAAAGTCTTGCCCGTCGGGATCGCGGCCGGCATCGTGGCGGCGGCGATGGCGTTCTACGGAAAATGGCTGTTCCCTCCCGCGGCCGGCATTCGGCTCGGCGATCACTTCTTCGCCGCGTATATCCTGCTGGCCTACCCGCTCATGATCGCGCTCGGCGGCTTGGCCGGGTACTTCATCGTGCCGATGAACGCGCTGCTGCAGCATCGCGGCGCGACACTCATCACGGCCGGGCATTCGATCGCCGTGCAGAACTTCAATCAGAACCTGGCCGTGCTGTTGATGCTCGGCGTCTATGCGCTGCTGCTGCGCGCGAACATGCCCGTGCAGTGGATCATCGTGACGTTCGGCGGTTTTGTCTGCGCGATGATTTGGCTGGCGAAGCGGCGCAGCGAGGCCAATGCGCGCCGAGTCGACTTGAGGGCGATGATCGGGGAGTGAAGGCAGGCGCGGGGCTGCGAACAAAGCGAGCGGCACATGAAGCTTTGGCCACCCGCTTGGGTTGTTAATCGTCGCTGAAATGGAACGAGGAATCCCCTATTCTAAAAGCCATCGGCTTCGGTAGCGAGCCCGCTAAGGTGCTCGCGTGCCATCCAGGCGTATGCATCCACCCGCTCACCGAGCCGCGCCCGACAATCTCGCGAGAACAGGAAACAGGAAAAGGTCCAGCATGGAATCCGAAGCCGTCATCCCTACACTTTCTCGAAGAATCGGCATGCTCGCGATTGTCGACACGCAATACATTAAGCATCACTACGCGCCCGGCCTCACTCCTTCGACGCCGGCTATTGTGAATCCCGAGCATATGTTCATAGCCGGTGCTCACTTACGAAGCGGTGCCGGCACATTGGAATTTCACGCTAGAGTCGGTGATATCGTTTCCATCCGCTGCACCTCGGCCGCTCACAACTCAAACGACGCGGTGATTTTGTATAAAATACAAACGCAGCCCGCCGCCACGGAAATCGTGTTGGATTCCTTCGAGCAACGCATCGTAACAAGGCGCAATGCGGTAGCGGCGGATCCCGATTCGGCCAGCCGGGACGGTTTGCCCGCACTCGAGACGGCCGTCAATTTTTCGAGCTTCTCGTCGCAAATCCGGGCTCACGGCACCGAAGAGATTCGCATCGAATTCGCACTTTATGCGCTGACGCAAGGCCGCCAAACTCAGAGCCTAGTCGGTTATTACTGCTGTGACCTGAATATTTCCATCGCTTAGTCGTCGATCATCGCCAACGAGCACCACAGCAAGGCTAGACCACCTTGGCACATGTCATGAGGCGAGATTTCCGGGCATCTATGAAATAGGCGTGTAAATACTTGACAGCGAATCGGCTGCCCGGTCAATTATTGCAATCTCATTACACTCTTTCAGCTAAGTTAACGTTCTTCTAATTGCAAGATGTCCCTCAATTTATATTTACCTACCCCCTGTATACCTTATCAGGTGCAATTACTGAGAAACCGGAGCAAATTGCCGATGACGCATAAATTGCGTCATGGAGTAGTTCCGATTGCACTCACGTTATGGGAGACTTTGAAATGGACGTCACCCTTGCAGCAGCGCAGCAAAAAATCGACATCCTTACGGTTGTCGACACGGAGACCGTTAAGGCTTACTGGAACAAATCCAGCCCGAGTCGGACACCGAGCCAAGATCCGCAAAGTCCGACCGGCCTCGATCACAACAATAAATTCATGATCTGCACGGGATCGCGCGGCATAATCAGCGGACAAGGCACCGGCGACCTCAGCTTTAGAGCGAACGTCGGAGATACGGTGGGATTCGTGGGAACCTCGGCATATAACAATGAAATCGATGCCGTGATTATCTACAAGATCAAAAAGTTTTCAGGCACCGACGTATTCAATCAATTCAATGCGAATGTTTACGTCAGGAAGGAAGCAGTGCAGCCGGATCCGAACTCCGAAACTCGCGACGGCTTGCCGGCACTGCATGTGCCGACGAATTTTTCGAGTTTCGAGGCGTCGGTCCGGCAAAGCGGTACGGAAGGCTTCGGCGTGTGCTTCGCGCTGTACACGCTGGCGGATAACGGCCAACGGCAAGATCTGTATGGGTATTTCTGGTGGGATCCGACGATTACCGTGGCGTAACTTGCCGCTTCAATCGAGGCAGGCCGGTTTTGTAAGGTAAGAGGCCCGGCGGGGTAGCGATTCGGCTCCGCCGGGCTGAGCTTTGTCGCGCAGCGTCATAGTTCATCCCCTCTCTCCTTTCGGGCCCGCAAATTCGTGCGGAAAGCTTGGGGAGACCGACCACTTGCGGGCCTCCCGCAAGGCTTTGAGAAAAGACCAAGAAAAGAAAGTTGCCCGCCATCGAGCCTGTTGACAACCCAGCGAACACCAACCCCCACCGCAATCCCAGGTCCCGTCTGCTCCACTGCAGGTGTTGTCGTCGACAACCCCGCGGAGCGAGCGAGTATCGCTCGTCGACTTCGCTCGCCCATATTCCGCCGAGCGGCTATCGAATCCCCTAGAATACGGGGCTTGTTTTGGATTTCGCCTCGAATATCGGCGCGCTTGCGGTTCGTACCCTCTCTTTCCTTCGCTCAAGGGTCGGCCGATCGGACGAATACGCCTGAGCGCCGCCGGGCAGTAGAGTGAATCGAACACCACCGCCCCTCGCCCGCCCCGCTTTTACGCGCGGCGCGAAGGTCCGAAGATCGAACGCGAAAATCCGCACCCGAACACGTTCTTCCCATAGTCACGAATGAAAACCGAAACCAGCGTCGACGCTCCGGCGGAACAATCGCTTGCGAAGCACACGCCCTACATGCAGCAATACCTGCGCATCAAAGCCGACCATCCCGGCACGCTGCTGTTCTTCCGCATGGGCGATTTCTACGAGCTCTTCTTCGACGACGCCGAAAAAGCGGCGCGCCTGCTCGACCTGACTCTGACGCAACGCGGCGCCTCCGGCGGCAATCCGATCAAGATGGCCGGCGTGCCCTACCACGCCGTCGAGCAATATCTCGCCAAGCTCGTGAAGTTCGGCGAGTCGGCCGCCATTTGCGAACAAATCGGCGATCCGGCCACGTCCAAGGGGCCGGTCGAGCGCAAGGTCGTGCGCATCGTCACGCCGGGCACGCTGACCGACGCCGCCCTGCTTTCCGACAAGAACGACCTCTATCTGCTCGCCGCCTGCCCCGCGCACAACAAGCGCGGCGTGACGACGGCAATCGGCCTCGCATGGCTCAACCTCGCGAGCGGCGCGTTGCGGCTTGCCGAGGTCGCGCCGGGCGAAGTGGGCGAGGCGCTCGAACGCATCCGCCCGGCCGAAGTGCTCGTGGCCGACGGCGCGGCCGACCTCGTGCCCGGCACGGCTGCAGGCACGCTCACACGCGTACCCGCCTGGCACTTCGACGTCGCCTCGGGTGTGCAGCGCCTGTGCGATCAATTGAACGTCGCGAGCCTGGACGGCTTCGGCGCCGAGGGGCTCACGAGCGCGTGCGGTGCCGCCGGCGCCGTGCTGCTCTATGCCGCTGCGACGCAAGGCCAGCAGTTGCGCCACGTGCGTAGTCTGAAAGTGGAAACCGAGTCGGAATACATCGGCCTCGATCCGGCCACGCGCCGCAACTTGGAGCTGACCGAGACGCTGCGCGGCGGCGAATCGCCGACGCTGTGCTCGCTCCTCGATACCTGCTGCTCGACGATGGGCAGCCGTCTGCTGCGCCATTGGCTCCATCACCCGCCGCGCGCGGCCATCGTCGCGCAATCGCGCCAGCAAGCGATCGGCGCGCTGCTCGACGCCCCGCACGGAACGAGCCTCGACATGCTGCGCGGCGCCCTGCGCAAAATCGCCGACGTCGAGCGCATCACGGGCCGCCTCGCACTGCTCTCCGCCCGGCCGCGCGATCTGTCGAGCCTGCGCGATACGTTCGCGACGCTGCCGGCTTTGCGCGAACTCGTCACGGCGATGGCAGCCGGTACACCTGCTCTCGAACGCATCGGTGCCGGCCTCGAACCGCCGGCCGGCTGCGTCGAATTGCTGATTCGCGCCGTCGCCGAAGAGCCCGCCGCGATGGTGCGCGATGGCGGCGTCATCGCGCGCGGCTACGACAGCGAACTCGACGAGCTGCGCGACATTTCGGAAAACTGCGGCCAATTTCTGATCGATCTCGAAACGCGCGAACGGACACGCACGGGCATCAACAATCTGCGCGTCGAGTACAACAAGGTGCACGGGTTTTACATCGAGGTCACGCGCGGCCAAACCGACAAGGTGCCCGACGACTATCGGCGCCGGCAAACTTTGAAGAACGCCGAGCGCTACATCACGCCCGAGCTCAAAGCGTTCGAAGACAAAGCGCTGTCAGCGCAAGAGCGCGCGCTCGCGCGAGAACGCGCGCTTTACGATGCGCTCCTGCAGACCCTGCTGCCGTTCATCGAAGATTGCCAGCGCGTGGCCGCCGCACTCGCCGAACTCGATCTGCTCGCCGCCTTCGCCGAACGCGCGCAGGCCCTGCGCTGGGTCGCGCCGGAATTCTCGGAGGACGGCGGCATCGACATCGAGCAAGGGCGCCACCCCGTGGTCGAAGCGCAAGTCGAACAGTTCGTGGCGAACGATTGCCGCTTGAGCACGGAGCGCAAGCTGCTGTTGATCACCGGCCCGAATATGGGCGGTAAGTCGACCTTCATGCGGCAGACGGCCTTGATCGCGCTGATGGCGTACGTCGGCAGCTACGTGCCCGCGCAGCGCGCCTGCTTCGGTCCGATCGACCGCATCTTCACGCGCATCGGAGCGGCCGACGATCTAGCGGGCGGCCGTTCGACGTTCATGGTCGAAATGACCGAGGCCGCCGCGATCCTCAACGACGCCACCGAACACAGCCTCGTCCTGATGGATGAAATCGGCCGCGGCACGTCGACGTTCGACGGCCTCGCGCTCGCCTGGGCCATCGCGCGCCACCTACTCTCGGCCAACGGCTGCTACACGCTGTTCGCCACGCACTACTTCGAACTCACGCAGTTGCCCGCCGAATTCGCCCAGGCCGCCAACGTGCACTTGTCCGCGGTCGAGCACGGACACGGAATCGTCTTCCTGCATGCCGTCAGCGAAGGGCCCGCGAGCCAAAGCTACGGCTTGCAGGTGGCCCAATTGGCAGGCGTGCCCGCGGCCGTGATTCGAGCCGCCCGCAAGCACCTCGCGCATCTCGAGCAGCAGTCGGTCGCGCAGGCCACGCCGCAGCTCGATCTGTTCGCCGCTCCGGTGTTCGCGGAGGACGCGCCCGACGAGTCGGACGATGCCGGCGCCCAAGCCGCCGAACGCCTCCCCCATCCCGCGCTGGAACGGCTCAAGGGCATCGACCCGAACGAGCTTCGTCCGCGCGATGCGCTCGATTTGATCTACGAATTGCATGATCTGGCGAGCGCGGCCGAAGCGCGCGGCAACCAGGAGTACGAGCGGTGACCGTAGGCCGGCGGGCGGCTTCGCACGGCAGCTTGGCAGCCCTCGCGCTGGTACTTGCCTGCGTGTCCTGCCTAGCCTGCCTTGCCGCGCCCGCGCGGGCAGCCGAGCCGCGCTTTGCGTTCGCCGTCGTGTCCGGCGTCATGAGCAGCGAGGCGGACGAGCCGGCCGCGCAGCGTCTAATCGAAGCCATTGGCCTGGACCCGCATCTGTCGTTCGTCGTCTACGACGGCAACGTGAAAGGCGCCGCCGAGCGGTGCGCCGATTCGCTTTACGACCGCCGCCAGCAACTGCTCGAAGCATCGGCGCTACCGCTCGTCGCGATCCCCGGCCAGCACGACTGGGCCGATTGCGCGAGCGCGGCGGCCGGTCGCTACGACGCCGCCGAGCGGCTCGATTTCCTGCGGCAGACGTTGTTTTCGGACACGACTTCGCTCGGTCGGCCGACACTCACATTGGCGCGCGAAAGCGAAGTCGCACGGTTTCGCGCGTTTCGAGAAAACGTTCGCTGGGAAGATGACGATACGGTCTTCGTCGGCCTCGACGTCGTCGGCGGCAACAACCACTACTCGGATGCGGGGGGGCGCAACGGCGAGTTCGACGATCGCGCCATCGCCTCTGCATTTTGGCTCGAACATGCGGCCGAATATGCCAAGCGGCATCGCGCGAAAGCGCTCGTGATCTTCGTCGAAGCCGATCCGAACTTTTCGCGCTACGAAGAACACGCCGACCGCTTTCCTTGGCTGCGCTTTACGCGGCATCGCAAGCCGGACGGCTACCTCGAATTCAAACGCAGCCTCGTGAAGACGGCGCGATCGTTTCGCGGGCCCGTGATCTTGATCCATCACAGCACGCACGCACCCGCGGGCGGGTTCGTCATCGATCAGCCGCTTTACAACGACAAAGGGGTACGCGTCGCCAACTTGACGCGCATCGCGATCGCGCCGCGCGACCCGCAAACGCAATGGGTGCTGTTCGACGTGAATTATGGCCGGCCGGTGCCGTTTCACGTCACCGTGCGCAACACACCGAAGGTGCTGCCGGCCCTGCCGGCCGCGCCGGCGGAGCCGATGGAAACACCGCCGCCGGGTGCGAGCGCGCCCGGACAAACACTTGAACTCGAGCCGCTGCCGGGCATTCAGTACGTGATGCCGGCGGCGCCGGCGGCCATGCCCCCGCCGGCCTCCGCGCCACCTCCGGCCTCCGCGCCGCCCCTGCCGGCGTCGGAACCGCCGCTGCTGCCCGACACGTTCGACCAAAGCCCGATGCAGGGCGCGCCGGCAACGCCGGCATCGCCCGCGAGCGCGGCATCGGCGCCGAACGGCGCGATGCCGCCCGCCGCGCCGAACTCAATGCAAGGTGGGGGCTCCTGAGGCGTCTTCCTCGTCGTCATCTTCGTCGATAACTTCAATGCCGTCCGCGCCGTGCGCGTGCGCATGTTCGATCTCGTCAGCCGTCGCTTCGCGCACTTCCTTGACCGTCAACGCAAAACGCAACGCCATGCCGGCCAGCGGGTGGTTGCCATCGAGCACGACCTTGTCTTCCGCCAGATCGGTAACGGTATAGATCAGCGAATCGATCTCGTCGTCGGCGTCCTCGGGCGTGCCTTCGAACTGCATGCCGACTTCGAGCGGCTCGGGGAAACGGTTGCGCGGCTCGATCTTCACGAGTTCGGGATCGTAGTCGCCGAATGCGTCTTGAGGCTCGAGTTGGATCTGCGTCTGGAAGCCGGTCTCGTGCCCGTCGAGTTCTTCCTCGATTTTGGGGAACGTGCCATCATAGCCGCCGTGCAGATAGACCATCGGCTCGTCGCTTTCCTCGATGAGATTGCCCTCGGCATCCGAGAGCTTGTAAGCGACCGACACAACGGTGTTTTTTGCAATTTTCATTCGAGTCTCCAAAATACTTTCCCATTATACGATGCCCAAGCGGCCCCTCGACCATCAGGCCAATTCCGCCGCGTCCGCCCCGCGCGCGACGCTCGCCGCACCGCTTTCCCCGCCTTCGCCCGACGTGCCCACGGCGCTGCTCGGCGGCCTCTCGCCGTCGCAGTTCATGCGGCGTTATTGGCAAAAGAAACCGCTGCTGATACGCGGCGCCATTCCCGACGTCGCGGCCCCGCTCTCTCGCGATGCGCTGTTCGAGATGGCCGCCGGCGACGATGCCGAATCGCGCCTCGTCTCGTGCTCGCGCGGGCGCTGGCGCCTCGAGCACGGCCCGTTCGACACGGGCGCGCTGCCGAGCGTCAAACGCCGTGAATGGACGCTGCTCGTGCAAGGCGTGGATTTGCACGACGATCGCGCGCGCGCCCTGCTCGACCGATTCCGCTTCATACCCGACGCCCGTCTCGACGATTTGATGATCTCCTACGCGACCGACGGCGGCGGCGTCGGTCCGCATTTCGATTCTTATGACGTCTTTCTGCTGCAGGTGCACGGCAAACGCCGCTGGCGCATTTCGGCCCAGCGCGACCTGACCTTGAAACCCGGACTGCCCTTGAAGGTTTTGCAGCATTTCGAGCCCGATGAGGAGTGGCTGCTCGAGCCCGGCGACATGCTGTATCTGCCGCCTCACATCGCTCACGACGGCGTCGCCGAGGGCGAATGCATGACCTGCTCGATCGGCTTTAGGGCGCCCTCGGCGAACGAACTCGTCGGCCAGTTTTTGTACTATTTGGCCGAGCGAGGCGAAGCCGCGCACTCGCAAGCGGGCGAGCGGCTCTATCGCGACCCGCACCAAAACGCGGTGGCGCATCCGGCCCAGCTGCCCGAAGCCCTTGTCGCCGAGCTTGGCTCGATCCTTGCGCGCGTGAAATGGACGGAACGCGACTTGATCTCGTTCCTCGGCAGCTATCTGAGCGAGCCGAAGCCGCAAGTGGTATTCGACGCGCCCGATCGGCCGCTCGGCGAAGCGGCGTTCATCCGGCGCGCGCAGGTGTCGGGCATCCGGCTCGACAACAAGGCGGCGCTCCTCTATGGCGCACGGACCTACTTCATCAACGGTGAAGAATCGGCCCTTCCTCGCAGCCGTAAATGGCTCTGCGAATTGGCCGATGCTCGACGAATTGAGGGGAAACGCTTTGTAACACTCTCGGCCGATGGACCGATGACAGCCTTACTGTACGAGTGGTATCGTGCCGGCTGGGTACGAGTCGGCGCATCCCCTTGAAGCTGGCCGCCCGAACCTATCGATTACGGTTAAATTCTGTATGAGAAAGGCAACGTATTGACCCTGCTTTGTCGACGGTCGGTACGAAAGTGCATATAATTTCCGCCCAAGCCGTGGGGAAGATTCACGCTCTGAATGTGCATCCCACCAGCGGCCTAGGTTGGTGTTGGAGCACATTACCGGTATTATTTCGCGCTGTTGCTTACCTTTAACCATAAAAGGACGTGATCATGAAGAAATCCCTCCTCGTAGCATCCCTGTTGGCGGCTGTTGCACTGGCTGCGTGCAACAAGAGCAGCGACCAAAACGCTGCCGCTCCGGCTAGCGACGCAACGGCTGCTTCGGCTCCGGCTGCTGCTGCGAGCGACGCGGGCGCTGCTGCTTCGGGCGCTGCGGCTGCTGCTAGCGACGCAGGCGCTGCTGCGAGCGACGCGGGTGCTGCTGCTTCGGGCGCGGCTGCCGCTTCGGACGCAGGCGCTTCGGCTGCTGCTCCGGCTGCTGCCGCTCCGGCTTCGGGCGCAAGCCAGTAAGCTGCTGCCTGAAAGAGGCAACAAAAAACCGGCCTCGAGCCGGTTTTTTGTTGCCTACGTTTTTGTTGCCTACATGAAACTGAAGTAACTGAAGCAACCCAAGTCGCGCCCGCCTAACTTCCGCCGCAGTCGAGCCAATCGAATCCCAGCTCCTGCGACGCGACCATGATCTCTTCGGCCACCGTGCCGAGCACACCGGCCAGCGCTTGCTGCGCAAGCTCGGGCAGATTGTTTTGCTGACTCAGATGGGCCGCCACGATATGGGCGAGCCGTGACCTGTCCAACTCCGCCAAAATTCCGGCCGCCGCGTCGTTGCTCAAATGTCCGTGATTGCCGCCGATACGCGCCTTCAGCGACTGCGGATAGCGGCTCGCCGCGAGCATCCGCGTGTCGTGGTTGCACTCGAGCACGAGCGCATCGCAGCCGCTCAGCATGCTCGTGATATGGGGCGTGGACGTGCCGACATCCGTTAGGATGCCTAAGCGACGCGCTCCGTCTGAAAACACGAATTGAAGCGGCTCGCGGGCGTCGTGAGGCACCGTGTAGGGCAACACCTGGAGATCGCCGATCGAGGCCGTCTCGTCGCCCCATAGCACGTGCAAATCGACATCCGCGCAATCGGCACCGACAGCCTTGGCGGTCCCCCAGCTCATATAGAGCGGCAGCGACCACTTGCGGGCGAGCGTCAGCGCGCTGCCGATGTGATCGCTGTGTTCGTGCGTGATGAGAACGGCATCGAGCGCATCGATGCCGTATTGGAGGCGCGCGAGGCGGCGCTCGAGTTCCTTGGCGGAGAACCCGCAATCGAGCAGCACGCGCGTGGTGGTGTGACCGCTGGCGGCCTCGACGACGAGGGCATTGCCCTCGCTACCGCTGCCGAGGCTAGCAAAACGCATGGAACGAGGATCAGTTCAACTGCGCGTGCAAGAGCGAAATAATGTTTTTCGCCTCGGACGACGTATCGACTTGACCGCTCGCATCGACGACCGATACATCGGTGCCGGTGCCGTTCGCGTGAACGTTGACGAGAAACTCCTTGCCGGACTTCTGCTTCGGCGAGCTGCTATAGAACAGCTTGCCGAACAGGCCGTCGCCCTTCAACTCTTGCGCCGAATCGGCATAGCGGACGTAATAGATGCCCTTTTCGCGATCGCGGTTGTCGACCGTGAAATTGGTGCGATCGAGTGCGAGCCCGACACGCAGCCAGGCCACGTCGAATTGATCGGCGAGCGCGAGCGTCGTCGCGCCGCCGCTCATGTCGATCGTGGCCGGCGCCGACGCGGGCTTCGCATTGGCAAGCAACTCCTTCGACTGAGCCTCGGTCAGACCGAATTGCTCCATCAGCTTCGACAAGAACACGGCCTCGAGCACCGGGTTGCGCGGACGCTCGACCCAGCGCGACGAATCCTTTTCCTGCCCCGTCAGCACTTCCTCGAGCGCGCTATGCGTGATCGAAATATCGGTCGTGCCGTTCGGCCCGCGCTCCACGAGCGTGCGGAAACTGTCGCGCGTTCCCGAGGAATAAGCGAAGTCGATGACGTGGCCGATCGTGCGGCGGAACCAGTCGTCGGGAATGTTCGCGCGGTTCTCGGCCCAATCCGTCGTCATGATGCCCGTCGCGGGGACATCGCTCTTCAGGACGAAGCCGTTCGCCTTCCAGAAATCCTCGAGCTGCGGCCACAATTGATCGGGCGTACGGCCGTCGACGACGAGCCAGCGGCGATCGCCGTCACGTTCGATATGCATGCCGAGCGCATCTTGCGCGTTCGGTACGCCTTCGCTCGAATTGCCGGCCGCCGTCACGTTGCGCGCAGGCGCGCCGCCCAGGGCCGCGCTGACGGGCGGCGCCGTGTATTGCGGCTGCACCTTGGCCTCGTTGAGGTCGCTCGGCACCTTCAGCGGGGGCGCCGAACCCGTCGCCTTGTAATCGACACGATCGGCGGAGAACCAATCGTTGAGCGACTCGCACCCCGCGAGCGAGGAAATCGCGAGCACGAGCGCCGCTGCGCGGATGGCATTGATGGAGAAAGCGGAACGTTTCATGAGGTCCTTCGTGATGCGCGACACAGGGCTGCGACGACGCTGAGCGTGTGACTCGGTATCGACGTCGATGAATGCAATGAATCCGATACGGCGACGGCGCAGCGCGCCGGCCGCGTTATGCGAGCAAGCCCGCGTCGACGAGCGCCGCGCGCACCGCATGGTGGTACTGCGGGTCGAGCGGCGTCAGCGGCAACCGAATGCCGCTCTTGATCCGCCCCATCTGCTCGAGCGCCCATTTCACCGGAATCGGATTCGATTCGATGAACAGATTCTTGTGCAGCGAAAGCAGCTTGAAATGGATCTCGCGCGCCGTTTTCGCGTCGCCCGCGATCGCTGCCTTGCACAGCTCGCTCATCGCGCGCGGCGCGACGTTGGCCGTGACCGAGATATTGCCGTGGCCGCCCAGCAGCATCAGCGCGATGGCCGTCGGATCGTCGCCGCTCAGAATCGCGAAATCGGCGGGCGCCGCTTTGATGATGTGCGCCGCGCGATCGATGTTGCCGGTCGCTTCCTTGACGCCGATGATGCCCGGCACCTGCGCGAGGCGCAGGACCGTCTCGGCCGACATATCCGCCACGGTGCGGCCCGGCACGTTGTAGAGGATGACGGGCAGATCGACCGATTCCGCGATCTTCGAGAAGTGACGGTAGATGCCCTCTTGCGTCGGCTTGTTGTAGTACGGCACGACCTGCAGCGTGGCGTCGGCGCCGAGCGACTTCGCTTGTCGGGTCAGCTCGATCGCTTCGACGGTCGAGTTGCCGCCCGCCCCGGCGATGACCGGAATGCGCCCGGCCGTGTGTTCCACGGCCGTCTTGATCATCAGGACATGCTCTTCGACCGACAGCGTGGCCGATTCGCCGCTCGTTCCGACGACACAGAGCGCATTCGTCCCTTCATCGATGTGCCAGTCGATCAGCTTGCGAAACGCCGGCAGATCGAGCCCGCCGTCGTCGAGCATCGGCGTGACGATCGCCGGAATGCTGCCGCGAATGCGCAGGCCGCCTTGGGTACCGCTGGATGTGCCGTTAGCCATGAAACGCCATGAATTCAAACGTGAAAACGCGATTGTAGCGGATTAACCGATCAAATCGTAACGCGTGTAATGTGCGGGCGCCGCACCGTCGGTCGCGCCCCCCGCCTGCGGCCGCGCCGGCAAAACGGCGCAAATCCTTTGGACGAAAGCCGGCCTCGGCGCGGCCAGGTAGCCGTCTTCGTAGGCGACCACCGCCAGGCGGCCCCGCACGGCGTCGAGCAATTCGCCCGGCGCCAGCAAGAACGCCGGATTCGACGGTTTGCCGACCGTTTCGTTGCCGCGCGCGAAGGTTTCATACAACAAAACGCCGCCCGGTGCGAGCAGTTGCGCGAGACGCGGCAGCAGCGGCCGATATAAATAATTCGTAACGATGACGGCAGCGAACCGCCGCGTATCGGGAAGCGGCCACGGACTGCCGTTTTCGAGATCCGCTGGGATGGGCTCGACGCCGGCGATGCCGGAGAGCGCGCCGAGCGCCGCCTCGGCGCGATCGATCGCCACCACGGGATGCCCGCGCCGCGCGAACCAGCGCGCGTGGCGGCCACTGCCGGCCGCGATATCGAGCACCGCGCCGCCCGGCGCGATCAGATGCGACCAGCGCTCGATCCATGGCGAGGGCTCCCCCGCGCCTTCGAGCGGCGCGGCAGGCAGGCACTCGTGCGGAGCACTCATTGCCGCCCGCCCCGGTCTCCAAGCCGACCGCGGGGCAACGTGCTCATGCTCACGAGTACGACAACCCCATCGCATCGCGCACGTCGCGCATCGTTTCCGTCGCGAACTTGCGCGCCTTGTCGCAGCCGTCGGCCACGATCGCGCGCAGCAGCGAGGGATCGTCCATGTATTTTTGCGCGCGCTCGAGCATCGGCTGCTGCTCGCGCAAGATGCCTTCGATCACGGGCTGCTTGCACTCGAGGCAGCCGATCCCGGCGGAACGGCAGCCCTTTTGCACCCACTCGTGCGTCGTCTCGTCGGTATAGACCTGATGCAGCTGCCAGACCGGGCATTTGTCCGGATCGCCCGGATCGGTGCGGCGCACGCGCGCGGGATCCGTCGGCATCGTGCGAACCTTCTTCGAGATGGTCTCGGCATCCTCGCGCAGGCCGATCGTATTGCCGTACGACTTCGACATCTTTTGCCCGTCGAGACCCGGCATCCGCGAAGCCTTCGTCAACAGCACCTGGGGCTCGACGAGGATGATCTTGCGCGCCCCTTCGAGATAGCCGAACAGCCGCTCGCGGTCGTTCATCGACAGGCTTTGCGACTCCTGCAACATCGCGCGCGCTTGCTCGAGCGCCTCGTCGTCGCCTTCCTGCTGATAGGCGTTGCGGAGCTCGTGATAAAGCTTGGACCGCTTGCCGCCGAGCTTTTTGGCGGCATCGAGCGCCTTCTCCTCGAAGCCCGGCTCGCGCCCGTACAGATAGTTGAACCGGCGCGCGATCTCGCGCGTCATTTCGACGTGCGGGACTTGGTCTTCGCCCACCGGAACGAGCGAAGCACGGTAAAGCAGGATGTCGGCGGCCATCAGCACCGGATAGCCGAGGAAGCCGTAGGTCGACAGATCCTTGTCCTTCAGCTTTTCGATCTGCTCCTTGTAGGTCGGCACCCGCTCGAGCCAGCCGAGCGGCGCGCTCATGCCGAGCAGCAGCGCGAGTTCGGCATGCTCGGGCACGCGGCTTTGAATGAACAGCGTCGCCTGCGCCGGGTCGATGCCCGACGCGAGCCAGTCGATCAGCACTTCCCAGACACTCTTTTCGATGACCTCGGGCGTTTCGTAGTGCGTCGTCAACGCGTGCCAATCGACGACGCAAAAGAAGCACGGATACTCCGACTGAAGCCGGACCCAGTTCTTGAGCACACCATGGTAGTGGCCGAGGTGGAGCGACCCTGTCGGGCGCATGCCGGAGAAAATGCGGTCTGGAAACATGGGTTCAGGTCAGTTGAGAAGCGAAGCAAGAGGAGTCAGGATGGTCGTCACGGCATCGTAGCCGAACGAAACGAGCGGGCGCAGCCAAACCTTGGTGAGCAGGCCCGTCACGAGCAGCGCCATGACGATGAAAAAGCCGTACCGCTCCAACCGGGCGAGCGAAAGCGCCTGACGCGGCGGCAACAGCGCCATCAGCACGCGCCCGCCGTCGAGCGGTGGCAGCGGAAAGAGGTTGATCACCCCGAGCACGAGGTTGACGCCGATACCGGCCGCGGCCATCCGCGTGAAAAACGGTTCTTGGATGCCGAGCCCCGGCAGCACCACGGCGACCACGCCCCACAGCAGCGCTTGGATGAAGTTGGACAGCGGACCGGCCAGCGCGACCCAGAACGTACCCCAGCGCGGATTGCGCAGATTGTGGAACGCGACGGGCACGGGCTTCGCATAGCCGAACATGAACGCGCCGCCCGTCACGAAATAAAGCAGCAGCGGAATCGCGATCGTGCCGACCGGATCGATGTGGCGCATCGGATTGAACGAGACGCGCCCCATCATGTAGGCCGTGTTGTCGCCGAGCAAACGGGCGACGTAGCCGTGCGCGGCCTCATGCAGCGTGATCGCGAAAATCACCGGCAGCGCGTAGACGACGATCGTCTGGATTAAAGAGGGATTCATGGAAGTATTGTAACAAGCGCCCGGCCCGATCCCGCCGCCGGCGCGGGTTCGCTCATGCCGCCTCGAGGCCGAACGGCTCGAGCGAGCCGCGCCCCGCGCGCACCAGCACCGGCTCCTCGCCCGTCAGGTCGATGACCGTGGACGGCTCGCGCGGGCAAGCGCCGCTGTCGATGACGAGATCGAGTTGCTTTTCAAGACGCGTACGAATCTCCTCGGGATCGTTGAGCGGCTCGTCTTCGGACGGCAGAATCAGCGTGGTGGCCATCAGAGGTTCACCGAGCGCTTCGAGCAGCGCGAGCGTGATCGCGTGGTCCGGCACGCGCAGGCCGATCGTCTTGCGCGACGGATGCGAGAGGCGCCGCGGCACCTCTTTGGTCGCCAGCAGAATGAACACGTAAGGCCCGGGCGTCACGGATTTGATGAGGCGAAACTGCCGGTTGTCGACCATCGCGAACGTCGCCAATTCGGACAAGTCGCGCACGAGCAGCGACAGATGCTGCCGCTCGTCGAGCCCGCGGATGCGGCGCACGCGCGCCACGGCGTCCTTGTCGTCGAGGCGGCACGCGAGTGCATAGCTCGAATCGGTGGGCAGCGCGATCACGCCGCCCTCCTTCACGATCTGGATGGCCTGCGCGATGAGGCGAGGCTGCGGATTGTCGGGATGAATCCTGAAGAATTGGGACATGAGTGAGGAGTCGATGGGCCGGCGGAAACGGCAATCCTTGCCGTGGTCGCCGCGGCATGCCGCTAACGAAGCGGGCCGAGCACGGTGCGAGCGAGGACGAGGACGTTAAAGCCAGCGCTCCCAAACCGGTGTGAGATCGGACGGCAACTGCGGCAGCTTGCCGAGTTCGGTGCGCCCTTCCGACGGCGCATGGAAATCGGACCCGCGTGATGCCTCGAAGCCGAAGCGGCGAGCGACGTCCGCGTACTCGCGGTACTGGTCGGGCGAATGGCTGCCCGTCACGACCTCGATGGCCTTGCCGCCCAGATCGATAAATTGCCCGAACAGCGTGTCGAATTCGAGCGGCGTGTACTTGTAGCGGCCCGGGTGCGCGACGACCGCCACCCCGCCCGCGGCCCGAATCCATTGAACGGCCTGCTCGAGCGAGGCCCACCGGTGCGAGACGTATCCCGGCTTGCCTTCGCCCAGGTAGCGCTCGAAGACGTCGGGCGTCGATGCCGCGTAGCCCTTTTCCACCAAAAACCGCGCGAAGTGCGTGCGGGAGATCAGATCGGGGTTCGACACGAACTTCAATGCGCCCTCATAAGCGCCTTCGATGCCGAGGGCGGTAAGCGCATCGCTCATCGCCTGCGCGCGTGCGGTCCGCCCGCTGCGCGTCGCGTGGAGCCCTTCGGTGAGCGCCGCACAGGACGGGTCGATGCCGAGCCCGACGATGTGAACCGTACGCGACGCCCAGGTGACCGACACTTCGACGCCGTTCACGTAGCGCATGCCGAGCGCCTCGGCTTCGGCGCGCGCCGGCGCCTGCCCCGCCAAGACGTCGTGATCGGTCAGCGCCCAGAGCGTGACGCCCCCCGCGTGCGCGCGGCGCGCGACCTCGGCGGGCGTAAGCTGACCGTCGGAAACGGTTGAATGGCAGTGGAGATCGGCGTTCATGCTATGGGGATCGAGTGATCCTCTTATTTTACCCGCATCGCTCGAACTCAGCGGCCGAAACGTTCAGACAAAGACGCGGCGCCGGACATCCACGGCATGCCCGATGCGCGTCCGCGCTACGCGCAAAACGCCTCGATCAGCGCCGCGACTTGTTCCGGCTGGTCGTGGTGAACCATGTGGCCCGCCTCTTCGATGAGTTTCTCGCGCCAATCGGGGAATGCCTCGAAACGCGCTTTGTACTCGTCGAGCGGAATCGCGCCGGCCAGCATCGCCAAGGTCGGCGACGCCACGGCCTCGACGTGCAGGACCTTGGCCGTGACCTTCGACCACACGGCCATCACTTCGTCCAGGCGGTACAGCAGCGGCCCGTGATGTTTATGGGCCGGATCGGCCAGCAGCAGGTAGCGGCCGTCGTCGCCCCGCTTGGCCCAGTGCCCGGCCAAAAACCGCGCGCGCTCGGGCGCGAGCCGCGGATTGGTCTTCACGAGGCGAGCGGCGACGTCGCCCAGCGTCGCATACGTCTTGAGCCGGGCCGGCTCGCGGATGTCGTCGAGCCAGGCCGCCAAACGCCGCGGCCACTCGCTCGGCTGCGCGGGAGCAAGCCCGAAACCTTCCAAATCGACCACGCGCCGCACGCGTTCGGGGCGCGCGCCCGCATACAGGCAAATGACGTTCGCGCCCATGCTGTGTCCGACGAGATTGACCTGTCCTGTCGGTGCATAGTGGTCGAGCAGCGCTTCGAGGTCGCTCAGATACTCGTGAAACCAGTAGTGCCCGCCGCCGTGCTCGGCAACCGGCCAATCGGACAGGCCGAACCCGCGTGCATCGGGCGCAATGACCTGCCAATCGCCGCCGAGCGCGTCGACGACGAACTGGAACGACGCCGAGACGTCCATCCAGCCGTGCAGCATGAAGAGCGCCGGCGCGTCGGGGCTGCCCCAGCGCCGCACGTGAAGCTTGGTGCCGCGCACGGTGACGAAATCGGATCGGGAGGTGTTCATGGTCGGTGTCGGTATCGGGGAGCCGAAAAAAGAATGACCGTTCGATTATATCGGCGTATCGAATTTTTGGCCGGCACACGGGCAACGACGATTAGATGCGATCCTCGATTCGGCTTCGGTGCCCGTGGGACGCGCCCGTAGGGTCAGCTTTCGTGCGATTTTCCGGTGTCGGGCTGCGTGTCCGTGTCTGGCGCGTGCGCCGCCAAGGCCGCCAGTTCGTCCTCATCGAATCCCGCCTCGCGCCGCGCGTCGAAATTGAACGGCCCGCGCAGCCGCGGCGCCCGATACTGCTCGGCCAGCCGAGCGTACGTCTCGTGCGGCTCCAGCGCCCGAGCATCGCATAGATACCGGAACCATCGATTGCCGATGCGCACGTGCCCGATCTCGTCTCGCAGAATCACATCGAGAATCGCGGCGGACTGCGCGTCACCGGCTTGCATCAGGCGGGCGCGGATCGGCGGCGACGCGTCGAGCCCGCGTGCCTCGAGCGTGCGCGGCACGAGCGCCATCCGCGCGAGCACGTCGTCGCACGTGCGGGCGCACATGTCCCACAGGCCGTCGTGGGCGGGATAGTCGCCGTAGGCATGGCCGAACTCGTGCAAGCGCGCTTGCAGCAACCCGAAGTGATGCGCCTCTTCGAAGGCCACTTGCAGCCAGTCGGCGTAAAACGCCTCGGGCATGCCCGGAAACCGCCAGACGGCGTCCAGCGCCAGATTGATCGCATTGAACTCGATATGCGCGATCGCATGCAGCAAGACGGCGCGCCCCTCTTCGGTCTGCATGCCGCGATGCTTCAACCGCCGGGGTTCGACAAGTTCGGGCTTGGCGGGGCGCCCCGGCAGACTGTCGGGCGCCGCGATGATCTCGTCGGCCCGGCATATCGCCTCGCCCGCTCGGTAGCGGCGATGCAGTTCACCGACCGCGGCCGTCTTGGCGCCCGGCTCGCTTTCGCCGAGCGCGGCAAGCGCCGACCAGCGCATGCCGGAAGCCGAATGGTCGGAAGGATCGAGGTTGGAGGCAGGCCGATTCATCGATAGGAATGCGAGCAATACGTAGCACGTAGCGGGACAAGGAGCGACGGTTGGACGGCGGTGCGCAAGCACCGCGCCACGGCGCGCGGGCGGACCGTTTACAATATGCGATTCGACATCCGCGCGTGGCCGCGCTTCCAATGCCGCGGCATTGTACCGGCCGTGCCCCGCTCGCCCAAGGAGACATTGTGCCGATCTACAAGCTGGGAGAACACGCCCCGACGATTCACGAAAGCGTTTTCGTGGCGGATACCGCCACGATCGTCGGCAAGGTCACGCTCGAGGAAAACGCCAGCGTCTGGTTCGGCGCCGCCATCCGCGGCGACAACGAGCCGATCACGGTCGGTGTCGGCAGCAATGTCCAAGAAGCCGCGGTGCTCCATACCGATCCGGGCCGCCCGCTGACGATCGGCAAGAACGTGACGGTCGGGCACCAGGCCATGCTGCACGGCTGCACGATCGGGGACGGTTCGCTCGTCGGCATTCAAGCGGTGGTCTTGAATGGTGCGGTCATCGGCCGCAACTGTCTGGTCGGTGCCGGCAGTGTCGTCACCGAAAACAAGACGTTCCCCGACCGGTCGCTGATTTTGGGCGCGCCGGCCCGCGTCGCCCGGGAACTGACGGACGCGGAAGTCGCGGGCCTCGAAACGAGCGCCGCCAGCTACGTGGAGCGCCGTGACCTGTTCAAGGCACAGCTCGTACGGATCGGCTGACGCGCGTCGCAGCTTCGCCGCCGGCCCCGCCGGCGGCATCGATGATTGAAGGAAAAGTTGTGGACGACCAGTTGCAAAAATTCATGTTCGCGGCCGCGCCGGTGCGCGGAGAGATCGTTTCTCTGCGCAACACGTGGCAGGAAGTGCTCGTGCGCCGGCAGTACCCCACGGCCGTGCGCGACATTCTCGGCGAGATGATGGCCGCCTGCGCGTTGTTGTCGGCGAACCTGAAGTTCGACGGCACGATGATCATGCAGATTTTCGGCGACGGGCCGATCAAGATGCTCGTCGTGCAATGCAGCTCGTCGCTGACGATGCGCGCGACGGCAAAAATTTCGAGCGAGTTCGACGAAACGCTGGGCGAAAGCCTGTCGTTCGTCGAGCTGCTCAACGCGAGCGGCCACGGGCGCTGCGTCATCACGCTCGATCCGGCCAACAAGGTCCCCGGTCAGCAGCCCTACCAAGGGATCGTGCCTCTGAACGGACATGAGGGCCCCTTGCAGTCGATCGCGCAAGTGCTCGAGCACTACATGCACCATTCCGAACAGCTCGATACGCGCCTGTGGCTCGCCGCGGACACCGATCGCGCCGTCGGCATGCTGCTGCAAAAGCTGCCCGGCGACGGCGGCATCGTCCCGCATCCGGGCGAGCACGACGCCGATACGTGGGAGCGCGTTTGCGTCCTCGGCGGCACGCTCTCTCAGGCCGAGCTGCTCAAGGAAGAACCGCAGACCCTCTTCAAGCGTCTGTTCTGGCAAGAGAACGTGCAGCACTTCGCCCCCACCGTCACGCGCTTCGAATGCAGCTGTACGCGCGAGCGCGTCGGTTCGATGCTGAAGATGCTCGGGCGCGACGAAGTCGATAGCGTGCTCGACGAGCAAGGTCGGGTGGAGATCCACTGCGAGTACTGCAATCAACGCTACGAGTTCGATCCCGTCGACGTCGCCCAGTTGTTCGCGGCGAGCGAGGTGGCGTCCGGCGTCGCGCCGGTGCAGGCGCAGCGACATTGATCGCCGGCAGGTTCGCGCAGGCTTCGCGCCGACGCTTTGCCTGCGTCGCCTGCTTCGTTTGCTCGCTTCGTTCACCGAAACACTCGGAGTTCGCCCAACAATGAACGCATTGCTCCGCCCGCTTCAGTCGTTCGCACACGCGGCCGTCATCCCGCCAAGCCGCATCGCGGCCGCGGCCGCATGTGCGGCGCTCGTTGCCGCGCTTTCAGGCTGCGTGGTCGCCCCGCCCCCCGGGATCGTTCTGAGCCGCCTCGCGCCCGGCCAGCCGGGCGCTGCCGAATCCGCGCATCCGCTGACCCACGCGGAACAAAAGCGCTACGCCGACATCGACAAGCAGGTGACGCGCGAGCAAAACGAAGCGATAGCCGCCGATGCCTGGGCGCGCTATTACGCGCCGTACTATTCGGCGCCCGTGACGGTCGGTGGTTATTACGGTGGATGGAACAGCGGTTGGGGCGTGAGCTATTACAGCCCCGGCTACTATCCGGGCTATTACCCCGGCTGGTGGTGGTAGCACCGTAGATGACGACGCCGGTGGTCACGCCGTCAATTAGCGGCGATAAGCGTCGGCGCTACCCAGCTTAGCGTTGGCGCACGGGGACGCGCTGTATCGCGGCGTCCTCCGCCGTGATGGATGGGCGCATACGCGCGCTCAGGGATGGTGCTTCGCCGCGGCGGCGTGCTTGTTCTTCTCGGCCGTGTGCTTCTTTTCCGAACGCTTCGGTTTCTCGCGTGAAACGGGGTTCGGCACCATGCTGACGGGCGCGGCCGATACCTGTCCGCGGGTGGACGTATTGCTCGGCACGAGATTGGCCGGCACGCTCGACGTCGCATTCGGCGAAACGAACTGCACGAACACTTCGCCGTCCTTGACCATCCCCATCTCGTAGCGCGCACGCTCTTCGACGGCGGCCGTGCCGTTTTGCAAGTCTTGCACTTCCCCTTCGATTCGCTCGTTGCGCAGCTTCTCGTCGGCGTTCTTCTGCTGCTGCGCGGCTAATTGGTCACGCAACTCATGCACGCTCAGCCACCCGCCATGGCCCCACCAGAGCGGATACTGAATCAGCGCGAGCAGGACGAGAAGGACGACGGTGACAAGGCGCATTCAAAAGGCCGCAGATTCAAAACCGCCCCGGGCTGACAAAGCACGGGGCGGCATGCTAAACGAACGAGTAAAACGAAGCGGGCGTCAACGCAGGTTATAGAACGTCGACTTGCCCGGGTAGCTGGCGATATCACCGAGATCTTCTTCGATACGCAGCAACTGGTTGTACTTCGAGATGCGATCGCTGCGCGAGAGCGAGCCCGTCTTGATCTGGCCAGCGTTCAAGCCCACGGCGATATCGGCGATCGTCGAATCTTCCGTCTCGCCCGAGCGGTGCGAAATGACGGCCGTGTAACCGGCGCGCTTGGCCATTTCGATCGCGGCGAACGTTTCGGTCAGCGTGCCGATCTGGTTGATCTTGATCAGGATCGAGTTCGCGACGCCCTTCTCGATGCCTTCCTTCAAGATGCGCGTGTTCGTCACGAAGAGGTCGTCGCCCACGAGCTGGATCTTCTTGCCGAGCTTGTCCGTCAGCAGCTTCCAGCCGTCCCAGTCGCTTTCGTGCATGCCGTCCTCGATCGAAACGATCGGGAATTTATCGGCGAGCGTGGCCAGGTAGTCGGTGAACTCGGCCGAAGACAGCTGGAGGCCTTCGCCCGCCAACTGGTACTTGCCGTCGTGGTAGAACTCGCTGGCCGCGCAGTCGAGCGCGAGCAGGACGTCTTCGCCCGCGCGATAGCCGGCCTTTTCGATTGCCTGCAGAATTGCCGACAGACATTCGGCGTTGCTGCCGAAGTTCGGTGCGAAGCCGCCTTCGTCGCCCACCGCCGTGCTCATGCCGCGGTCCGAGAGAATCTTCTTCAGCGCGTGAAACACTTCGGCGCCGCAGCGCAGCGCTTCGCGGAACGTCGGCTGGCTGACCGGAACGATCATGAACTCTTGGATGTCGAGGCTGTTGTTCGCGTGCGCGCCGCCGTTGACGATGTTCATCATCGGCACGGGCAGCTGCATGGCACCCGAACCGCCGAAGTAGCGGTACAGCGGCAGGCCCGCTTCTTCAGCGGCGGCCTTCGCGACGGCCATCGAAACGGCCAGCATCGCGTTCGCGCCGAGACGCGACTTGTTGTCGGTGCCGTCGAGCTCGAGCAGCGTCTTGTCGAGGAATGCTTGTTCCGAGGCGTCGAGGCCCATGATCGCCTCGGAAATCTCGGTGTTGATATGCTCGACCGCCTTGAGCACGCCCTTGCCGCTGTAGCGGCCGGCTTCGCCGTCGCGCAGCTCGATCGCTTCACGCGAGCCCGTCGACGCGCCCGAAGGCACGGCCGCACGGCCCATCGTGCCCGACTCGAGCAGCACATCGCATTCGACGGTCGGGTTGCCTCGCGAATCCAAAATCTCACGGCCGATGATATCTACGATTGCACTCATGATTTCCTCTTAGATGACGATGACTTCTCTCTTGTCTTGCTTTCGTGAGACTGGGTGCAGTCAGTTGAAATCGCGCTCGATGAACGGAGTGCGTTTCACGACGGAATCCAACGCGACCAACGTCTCCAGCAGGTCGCTCATGCGCGCGAGCGGCACGGCGTTGGGGCCGTCCGACAGCGCGCACGCGGGATTGGGGTGCGTCTCCATGAACAGGCCCGCGACGCCCACGCCGACCGCCGCGCGCGACAGGACAGGCACGAACTCGCGCTGGCCGCCCGAACTCGTGCCCTGCCCGCCCGGCAGCTGCACCGAATGCGTGGCGTCGAACACGACGGGCGCGCCCGTCTCGCGCATGATCGCGAGCGAACGCATATCCGAGACGAGATTGTTGTAGCCGAACGACGCGCCGCGCTCGCAAGCGAGGAAACGGTCTTCCGACAAACCGGCTTCGCGTGCCGCTTCACGTGCCTTGTCGATCACGTTCTTCATGTCGTGCGGCGCGAGGAACTGGCCCTTCTTGATGTTCACGGGCTTGCCGGAACGCGCGCAGGCGTGAATAAAATCGGTTTGACGGCAGAGAAATGCCGGTGTCTGCAACACGTCGACTACCGCCGAGGCCTGCTCGATCTGCTCGACATCGTGGACGTCGGTCAACACGGGCAAGCCGAGCTGCCGCTTCACTTCGGACAGGATGCGCAGGCCTTCGTCCATGCCGGGCCCGCGGAACGACTTGCCCGAACTGCGATTGGCCTTGTCGTACGAGGATTTGTAGATGAACGGAATGCCGAGTTTCGCGCAGATCTCCTTGAGCTGGCCGGCCGTATCGATCGTCATCTGCTCGGATTCGACGACGCAGGTGCCCGCGATCAGAAAAAACGGCTTATCGAGACCGACCTCGAAGTCGCACAGCTTCATGCCTTCTCCTTGCGCGCTTCGTGACAGGCCCGCGCCGCTTCGACGAACGACTTGAACAGCGGATGCCCGTCGCGCGGCGTCGACGTGAACTCAGGGTGGAACTGGACGCCGACGAACCACGGATGCATGCTGCGCGGCAGCTCCATCATCTCGGGCAGATCCTCGCTCGGCGTACGCGCGCTGATGATAAGGCCACCGGCTTCGAGCTGCGGCACGTAGCGGTTATTGACTTCATAACGGTGGCGATGGCGCTCGTTCACATCCTTGCCGTAAATCTGCTCGGCGAGCGTGCCGGGTTTGATCGGGCAGCGCTGCGAGCCCAGACGCATCGTGCCGCCCAGATCCGAATCTTCCGTGCGCGTTTCGACGCGGCCTTCGCGGTCGTACCACTCCGTGATCAGCGCCACCACGCGGTGCTCCGTCGCGGTGTCGAACTCGGTGCTGTTCGCCCCGCGCAGGCCGACGACGTCGCGCGCGAACTCGATCACGGCCAGCTGCATGCCGAGGCAGATGCCGAGATACGGCACCTTCGCTTCGCGCGCATAGCGGATCGCGGCGACCTTGCCTTCGGTGCCGCGGCGGCCGAAGCCGCCCGGCACGAGCACGGCGTCGAGGTGCTTGAGGCTTTCGACGCCTTCGGCTTCGATCTGCTCCGAGTCGATGTATTCGATGTTGACCTTCGTCGACGTATGCGCCGACGCGTGGCGCAGCGCTTCGATCAGCGACTTGTACGATTCGGTCAGATCGACGTACTTGCCGACCATGCCGATCGTCACTTCATGCTTCGGGTGCTCGAGCTTGTCGACGATGTCCGACCACATCGACAGATCGGCGGCCTTCACCTGCAGCTTCAGTTCGTCGCAGATGATGCCGTCGAGCCCTTGGTCGTGCAGCATCTGCGGAATCTTGTAGATGCTGTCGACGTCCCACACCGAGATGACGGCGTCTTCGGGCACGTTCGAGAACATCGAGATCTTCTTGGATTCATCGTCCGGAATGCGGCGATCGGCACGGCACAGCAGCACGTGCGGCAAGATCCCGATCTCGCGCAGCTTCTGCACGCTGTGCTGGGTCGGCTTCGTCTTGAGCTCGCCGGCCGTCGCGATGAACGGCACGAGCGTCAGGTGCACGAAGCAGACGCTGTTGCGGCCGAGGCGCAGGCTCATTTGCCGCGCCGCCTCGAGGAACGGGAGCGATTCGATGTCGCCGACCGTGCCGCCGATTTCGACGATCGCCACATCGGGCTCGCCGCAGGTGGCCGACGCCGCGCCGCGCTCGACGAACGCTTGAATTTCGTTCGTGATGTGCGGGATCACCTGCACGGTCTTGCCGAGGTAGTCGCCCCGGCGCTCCTTGCGGATCACCGATTCGTAGATCTGCCCCGTCGTGAAGTTGTTCGCGCGGCGCATCTTCGTGCTGATGAACCGCTCGTAGTGGCCGAGGTCGAGATCGGTCTCGGCGCCGTCTTCCGTCACGAACACTTCACCGTGCTGAAACGGGCTCATCGTGCCGGGATCGACGTTGATGTAGGGATCGAGCTTGAGGAGGGTGACTTTGAGACCGCGCGATTCGAGGATCGCGGCGAGAGAAGCGGCGGCAATACCCTTGCCGAGGGACGACACTACGCCGCCGGTGACGAAAACATATTTAGTCATCGCTGGATGCTCGCGGGAAAAACGGATTATACCTTAAGCTCCGGATGAACCCTAGCATCCGAGACGCCTCGAGACCCGTGCAAACGCCCGCAAGCGAGCCGCTATCCCGCGTCGCGCAGTACGTTCAACATGCCCTGCAGCGCCCGCGCCGTTTCGATCGGCCGCTCCATCGGAAACAGATGGCTGCCTTCCATCCATTCGATCCGGCCGTGCGCCGCGCGCAGCGTCGCGTCGAGCCCGACTTGGCGGATTTCCTTCGAGTGCGTGCCGGCGATGAACCCGAGCGGCACCGGCGCGCCATGGGCGAGGCGCGGGCCCAGCGTGCGGGGCAAGGTGCGGTAGATCCGATATTCGATGTCGCGATCGAACGCGAGCGTGCGCTTGCCATCCGCCGTGCTTTGCGGCATGCCGAAGTCGATGTAGTCGGACAAAACGCGCTCGTCCCAGCGCGCGAACGCGCTCTTCGCGTGGAAGTGGCGCCAAGCCTCGTCGCGGCTCGCCCAATGCGTGCGGCGATTGCGCGTGGCCGCGGCCGGCGAGAGCCGTTCGTCGAGCCCCGTCCACTGCGTGAAGCGCAAGACGTTCGCGCGCCAGCCCGCGATCACGGGGGAGTCGAGCATCACGACGCCACGCACCCACTGCGGATGCTTGAGCGCGGCCATCAACGACAGATACCCGCCCAGCGAATGGCCTACGAGCCAGACCGGACGCTCGTAGCGGCGGCCGATGTCGGCGAGCAGTTCGTCGACGAGATGCGGCCAATCGCTCGTGACCGGATAGCGGGAATCGTGGCCGATGCGCTCGATGTAGCGAAGGTCGTAATCGTCGGAGAGTTCGGCGAACAGCGTCCGGTAGATCGATGCCGGAAAACCGTTCGCATGCGAAAAGTGGATGACGTCTTTCAAGCGCCGCGGCCTCCAGGTTCGTGGGTCTTTTATCGATCCATCCAATAGCGAGCGTGCGATTCGCGATAGCGCTCGAGCACGGGCAGACCGTCGTTCGTCGTGACGCGCACCGCGCCGTCACGATCGGTTCGCGCAAGTGTGATATCGCGCGCTTCGAAACGCGACCAAACGTGCGGATGGGGATGGCGAAAGCGATTGCGATAGCCTACCTGAAATAGCGCGAAGCGAGGATCGGCCGAATCGAGGAAAGACTCGGTCGACGACGTCTTGCTGCCGTGATGGGCGGCCAGCAGCACGTCGGCGCGCAATGCGTCGGGCGCGCGTTGAACGAGCACGCGTTCGGACGGCGCGCCGATGTCGCCCGTCAGCAAGGCGCTCATGCCGGCCGCGCTGATCTTGAGCACGCACGACTGCTCGTTCGCGCGCCGCGGCAGCGGGCCCGGATCGGGCCACAGCACCTCGAACTCGACGCCGTCCCAGCGCCAGCGCTGCCCCGCCGCGCAACGCAACGCGTCGGCACGCCGCTCGGGCGCCATCGCCCACAAACGGTGCGCGGGCGGCAAGCCGCCCAGCAGTTGCCTCACGTCGAGCGATTCGAGCACGGCCGGCACGCCGCCCGCATGATCGGCGTCCCCGTGGCTCACGACCAGCGCGTCGAGCCGCGCCACGCCGCCCGCGCGCAGAACCGGCACGACGATCCGCTCGCCGGCATGGGTCGATTCGGGGCCCGGGCCGGCATCGAACAGCAGCGTGCGGCGGCGCGTTTCGACGAGAATCGATGCGCCCTGCCCGATGTCGAGCGCCGTCAGCCGAAACGCGCCCTCTTCGACGCCGGGCGCGGGCGGCACGACGAGCGGCAGCCAGGCGAGCGGCGCCGCGAAACGCAACGGCCAGCCGCGCGGCATCAGACACCACGCGACGCCCGCGAGCGCCGACGCCAACGCCCAAAACGACGGCCGCGGCAAATGGCGTTCGGCCCATGGCGAGCCCGCAAGGCTGCCCAGTATGTGCATCAGCGGTTCCAGCAACGCGTGCGCGAGCCGATAGGCAAGCGCATCGACCGGTGCCGGCAAGACGATCGCGACGAGTACCACCGGCACCACGAGCAGGCTGACCCAAGGCACGGCCACCGCATTCGCGAGCGGCCCGGCGAGCGAAACTTGCGAGAACCAGAACGCCGTGAGCGGCGCGAGGCCGATCGTCACGGCCCATTGCGCGCGAATCGCATCGGCGCATCGGCGACGCAGGGCCGCAAGCCGTCGCGGCCAGAGCGAGCGGGCCGATCCGCGCGCGGGATCATGCTCGGACGGCGTCTCCCAAGCGGGATCGCTCGCGCGCATCGCGTCGATCAAGTCATGCGCACCATCCTCGTCTTCTCTCATGCGCAACCGGCCGCGCATCGCGAATGCGATGACGCTGACAGCCCCGAACGAAAGCCAGAAGCCCGCTGCCGTCACGGCCCACGGATCGACGATCAGGACGAGCGCCGCGGCCCACGCCAGCACGAGCGAGAATGCGACGCCGCGGCCGAGCACGAAGGCCGCGCTCGCGACGGCCAGCATCCACAGGGCGCGCTGGGCCGGCACATTGAAGCCCGAGAGCGCGGCATAGCCGGCCGCGCTCGCCACGCCGGCCGCCGCCGCGACGATCGGCGTGGGCAGCACGAGCGGCCATTCGCGCGCGCCGCGCCGGGCGAGCAGCGCGCCGAACCCGCACGAACGGCGCCACAGCCAGGCCGCGAGCGCCGCGACGAGGCCCGCGACGAACCCGATATGCAGCCCCGAGACGGCGACGAGGTGACTGGTTCCCGTCCGGCGCAGCGCGAGCCGATCGGCCTCGGTCATGGCGTCTTGCGCGCCGATCGCGAGCGCGGCCACGATCCCGCGATGCGCCGCGCCGGTCAGCGCCCGCGCCACCCGGTCGCGCAGCATGAGGCGCGCGCGATCGATCGACGTGCCGATTCCGCCTGCCATGCCGGGCAGCCGTTCGACATCCGCGGTGGCTCGAACATAGCCCGTCGCGCGCACGCCGCGCGCGAGCAATCCGGCTTCGGCATCGTGGCCGGCGAAGTTCGCGTGACCATGGGGGCGCTTCATGCGTACGGTGAGGCGCCAGCGCTCGCCGGGCGTGAGCCGCGGCACATCGTGGCCGCCGCGGGCCGTCCAATTGAGCTGCACGATCGGCGGGAAATGCTCGATGCCCGTTATGCGCTGCGCTTCGTCGACGTCGACCGCGAACAGAAATCGCGCAGTTGAAGCGTCTTGGGTAGGCAAGCCGCGGACATACCCCGTCAGCGCGAGATCGCGCAATTCCCATGAGGGAGGCAATGCCGCGGCCATGCGCATTTCGGCGCGCACGGCCGCATAGTAGTGGCCCACGATGACGGCGGCAACGAACGCCGCAGCCGGCGCCGCAACCGATCTCCATCGCACCAGCCACCGCGCCGCGGCGCCGGACGCCGGCGAAGGCGAAGGCGAGCGACGAGGCGTGGCCGACGATCTCGACGCCTCCGGCGACTCCGCCGTCCCCCTCGCCCATGCCCGGCAGGCAAAGCCGCACACGCCCGCCAGCAACGCGCCAGCCACCGCCCATTCCCAGCGGCCCGGCAACGCCGCGCGCTGCTGCAGCCCCGCGACGCCGAGCGCAAAGCCGATCAGCATCGCGCGCATTCGCCCTCCTTCGATCTCTCACGCCGACGCACGAATCCGGCCTAGAACTTCGGCCTGTTCTTCAATCGATTGAGCGGCGCTAACGATCGACGATTATGCGCAAGCAAGCGCGAGCCGGGGCAACGCGGCGTGAGCGTTGGCCGTTGTGCCTACCGCGAGCGCATCGATGCCGATGCCGCGCAACTCGGCGATGACGGCGCCGATGCGCGGTACCTGATCCGGTGCGTTGCGCTGCTTGTAGCGCCAAGAAGGGGGAATGTCGGGTGCGTCGGTTTCGACGACGATCGCCTCGAGCGGCAGCTCGGTGGCGAGCCGCCGGATCTGGCGCGATCGCTCGAACGTGACGTTGCCGCCGAAGCCAAGGCGCATGCCATGATCGATGAAGGCGCCCGCCTGCTGAAAGCTGCCGTTGAACGCGTGGGCGATGCCGCATTTGATGCCGTAGCGGCGCAAGCCTTTGAGCACGAGATCTTGCGACTTGCGCACATGGCAGATGACGGGCAGATCGAACTCCCGTGCCAGCGCGAGCTGGGCATCGTAGAGATGGCGTTGGCGCGCGTCGTCCAGGTCGGGCACGAAGTAATCGAGGCCGATCTCGCCGATGCCGACGAAGCGCGGATCGTCCAGGCTCGCTTCGATCTCGCGGCGCAGCGCGTCAAGATCGGCGTCGCGCGCATCGCGCGTGAACAACGGGTGGATGCCGAGCGCGTAGGTCCCACCGGCAATCCGATGCGCAAGCGCGCGCACCGTCGAGAAATTCCAGCTTGCCACGGCCGGAATGACGATCCGCCCGACTCCGCTGTCCCGCGCGGCTTGCGCGACCGCCTCCCGATCGCTGTCGAATTCGCCGGCGTCCAGATGACAGTGCGTATCGATCCACATGGCGGCAGTCTCGGCGCCCGCGTGCGGCGCCCGCTTGGCGGTTTAGACAGGTACGGACGGCTCTTCGTACAGCAAGCCGTCGCGCAGACGCAGAATGCGATCGCAGCGTCCCGCCAATTCGACGTCGTGCGTGACGATGACGAAGCTCGTATCGAGCGTGGCGGACAACTCGAGCATGAGGTTGAACACGTTGTCGGCCGTCGCCCCGTCGAGATTGCCGGTGGGTTCGTCGGCCAGCACGCAGGCGGGCTTCGTGACGAGCGCGCGCGCGATCGCGACGCGCTGCCGCTCGCCGCCCGACAGCTCGCCGGGACGATGCTTCGCCCGATGCGCCAGGCCGACGCGCTCGAGCATCGCAAGTGCTTCCTCGCGTGCCTGCTCCGTCGTCAGGCGCCGGATCCGCAGCGGCATCGCGACGTTGTCGAGGGCGCTGAATTCCGCGAGCAAATGATGGAATTGGTAGACGAAACCGAGCGCGCGATTGCGCAGATCGTTGCGCTCGCGCTCGGCGAGTTCCGTGAAGGGCCGGCCTAGCAGCGAAACCGTGCCGGCGCTCGGCTCGTCGAGCCCGCCGAGCACGTGCAGCAACGTGCTCTTGCCCGAGCCCGACGCCCCGACGATCGCGAGCTTCTCGCCGCGCCCCACGGACAACTCGGCCTGATTCAGCACGGGCACGTTCAATCCGCCTTGGACGAACGCCTTCGAAATCCCGCTCGCCCGGAGCACGTACTCGGTCGAACCGGCCGCATGGGCGGCGGCAAGGTCGGATATCGGCTTCGCGATCATGATTTCGTTCAACTCGTTATTCATAGCGCAGCGCCTCCGCCGGGCGCACCTTCGCGCCGCGCCAGCTCGGATAGAGCGTCGCGACCGCCGACATGATGAACGCGATGATGCCGATCCGGATCACGTCGCTCGCCACCAGCTCGGAGGGCAACTCGTTGATGAAATAGACGGACGGCGGAAGAAATTGCACGCCGAACAAATGCTCGATCATCGGCACGAGCCACGGAATGCTCCAGGCGATCAGACAGCCGAGCGCAACGCCCGATGCCGTCCCGATGAAGCCGATCGTGATCCCTTGGATGAAGAATATCTTCATGATCGAGCCGGGCTGCGCACCGAGCGTGCGCAGAATCGCGATGTCGGCCTGCTTGTTCGTCACCGTCATGACGAGCGAGGACACGAGATTGAACGCGGCCACCGCAATGATCAGCGTGAGGATCACGAACATCATGCGCTTCTCGATCTTCACGGCCGAGAACCAGGTCTTGTTCTGCTGCGTCCAGTCGCGAATGTACAGATCGCCCGACAGCGTATGCGACAGTTCGCGTGCGACGCGCGGCGCCTGCTGCATGTCCTTGAGCCTGAGCCGCACGCCCGTCGGCGCGGTGACGCGGAACAGCACTTCGGCATCGTGGATGTTGATCAGCGCGAGCGTGCTGTCGTACTCGTAGTGGCCCGATTCGAACACGCCCGAGACCGTGAACTGCTTCAGGCGCGGCAGCATGCCGGCCGGCGTCAGCGAGCCCTCGGGCGCGACCAGCGTGATTTTGTCGCCGGCCGACACGCCGAGGTTGGCCGCCAGATCGGCGCCGAGCACGATGTTGAACGTCCCCGGCTGGAGATCGGTCAAGCGGCCGGCCTTCATGTCCTTGTCGATGTCCGACACCTGCGGCTCGAGCGACGGCTCGACGCCGCGCAGCGCCACGCCGCTTACGGCGTCCTGGCGCGTGAGCAGCGCTTGGGCGTCGACGTAGGGCGCCGCGCCGATCACCGCCGGATTGCGGCGCGCCTCGAAGGCGGTACGCTGCCAGTCGGGCATCGAGCCCGTCGGCGAGAAAATCTCGATGTGCGCGAGCACCGACAGCATGCGGTCGCGCACCTGCTCCTGAAAACCGTTCATGACGGAAAGCACGACGATCAGCGCCGCGACGCCGAGCGCGATGCCCGACATCGACACCAGCGCGATGAACGAAATGAAGCCGTTGCCTGTCGTGCGCTTGCCGGCGCGCGTGTAGCGCCAGCCGATTTGCCATTCGTAAGGGAGTTTCAAGCGAATCCTTCAAATTCTTTGCCGCCACCGCGCGCACCGCCGAGACGAGCGGCGCGCCGACCGGCCCGCCATGCCAGCAACACGCATACCTCGCGATCACTGGCGCCAAGCGCCGCCGTGCACGTGCGGCCCCTACCGTGCACATCGGACAGCCGATCAAGCGCGCAGTTTGCCATACAATGCGCACCATCATGCATTCCAACCGTCTTCATCTCCTGTTGCCGTTCGCGCTGCCGACGGCCGCCGACGCCTCCACCGCGCTGCACGACCTGCACAGCCCGGCGCTCGACAAGCTGTTGGCACGGGCGACACTCGTCGAGCGCGTGGCCGGCGAAGACTTCCAGCGCACGCTGCCGCACGAGCGGTGGGTGGCGCGCCAGTTCGGCGCCGTCGCCCCGAACGCGGTCGACGACGCCCCGCTCGCGCCCTATATGCTACTCGCCGACGGCGGCACCCCTAGCCAGGACGAGTGGGCCTGCGTCGAACCCGTGCATGTCCGGATCGCGCACGATCACCTGATCCTGATCGATCCGTCCGCGCTCGATTTGACCGACGAGGACGCCGCAAAGCTCCTCGCCGTGGCAAAACCGCTGATCGAAACGCTCGGCGTGCGCGTCGAGGCGCCCAACCCGCGCCGCTGGTACCTTTCGGGCAACGTCCTGGGCAAGCTCGCCGGTGCGTCGCCGCTCCGCGCAAGCGGGCGCAGCATCGAGATCTGGCTGCCGCACGACGCGCTTTCGGGCCAGCGTTCGCGCATCTGGATGAAGTTGCAAAACGAAGTGCAGATGGGCTGGTTCGAACACCCGATCAACGAGGCGCGCGAGGCTCGAGGCCTGCCTGCCGTCAACTCGATCTGGCTGCATGCGCAAGGCGCGGCGCAGCCGGTGCGCAGCCCGTTCGCGCGCGTGCTGTCGGATGCGGCCGCTACGCGTGGGCTTGCGCTGGCCGCCGCCACGGAAACGGCTGCCGCGCCCGGTTCATTCAAGGCGCTGCCGCCGCTCGGCGCGGGCACGACGCTCGTCGAATTGAATCCGTTCGCCGCACCGTTCATTGCACAAGATTGGGCCGCCTGGCAGACGGCGCTCGATACGCTCGAGCGCGACTGGTTCGCTCCGGCACTGGAAGCCCTCGATAAGGGCAGTATCGGTGCGCTGACGTTGACGCTGGCCGGTGATACGGGCTCGGTCACGCTCGCCGCCACCCGTGGAGACTTGCGCAAGTTCTGGCGCCGGCGCGTGCTGGCGTCGCTGCTCGAATGAGACATCGGCGACATCGCGCATTCGCCGCGCGCGGCCCGGCTCACGGCGCCGCGCGGCATGCGAGCGCCCCCGGTGCGCCGGGCCGCCCGTCCTCCTTTTCCGGCTTTATCGTATGACTCGAATCGTCACCCGCGCGTGCTCGCCCGCCGATGAAACGGCGCTGATCCGCCATGGTCTTCATCCGATCCTAGCTCGACTTTATGCCGCACGCGGCGTGCGCTTGCCCGACGAGATCGAAACCGCGCTCACGCGGCTCGTGCCGCCGGTCGAACTGAAGGGCACGAACGACGCGGCGGCGCTGCTGGCCGATGCCATCACGCAGCGCAAGCGCTTGCTCGTCGTCGCCGATTACGACTGCGACGGCGCCACGGCGTGCGCGGTGGCCGTGCGCGGGCTGCGCATGTTCGGCGCGCAGGTCGACTACCTCGTACCGAACCGCTTCGAATACGGCTACGGGCTCACGCCCGAAATCGTGGAACTGGCCGCGGCGCGCAAGCCCGATCTGCTGATCACGGTCGACAACGGCATCGCCAGCGTCGACGGCGTGGCCGCGGCCAATGCGCGCGGCATCGACGTGCTCGTCACCGATCACCACTTGCCCGGCGATACGCTGCCGGCCGCTCGCGCGATCGTCAACCCAAATCAACCGGGCTGTGCGTTTCCGAGCAAGTGCATCGCGGGCGTCGGGGTCATGTTCTATGTGCTGCTCGCGCTACGGGCACGGCTGCGTGAGCGCGGTGCGTTCGGCGAAGGCGGCTCCGGCATGGCCGAGCCGCGCCTCGACGGCCTGCTCGATCTCGTCGCGCTGGGCACGATCGCCGACGTCGTCAAGCTCGACGGCAACAACCGCGTCCTGGTCGCGCAGGGGCTTTCGCGCATCCGCCGCGGCCGCATGCAGCCCGGTATCGCCGCCCTCTTCCGCGCCGCGGGACGCGATGCGCACAGTGCGTCCGGATTCGACCTGGGCTTCGCCCTGGGGCCGCGCTTGAATGCAGCGGGACGGCTGTCCGACATGTCGCTCGGGATCGAATGCTTGACGACGGACGATGTGGGCCGCGCCTGGGAACTCGCGCAGCAACTCGACGCGATGAACCGCGAGCGGCGCGAAATCGAAGCGGGCATGCAGCAGCAAGCGCTCGAGGAAATCGCCGCGCTCGACGTCGACGGGCGCGCCACGATCACGCTGTTCAACGAAAGCTGGCACCAGGGTGTGATCGGGATCGTTGCCGGGCGACTGAAAGAAAAGTATCACCGGCCGTCGTTCACGTTCGCGCTCGCCGACGATAGCGGCGAACTCGTCAAAGGCTCGGGCCGCTCGATCTCGGGCTTTCATTTGCGCGATGCGCTCGATTTGATGGCTAAGCGCGAGCCCGATCTCATCGTCAAGTTCGGCGGCCACGCGATGGCGGCCGGTGTCACGCTTGCGACGAGGGACGTGCCGCGCTTTGCCGCCGCGTTCGAGACGGTGGCGAGAGAATGGCTAGATGACGATGCGCTCGCGCGCGTCGTGATGACCGACGGCGAGTTGGAAGACGCTTATTTCACGGCGCAGGTGGTCGAGTTGATCGATGCCGCCGTCTGGGGCCAAGGCTTCCCTGCCCCGACGTTTTCGGGCGAATTCGACGTCGTGTCGCAAGCGCTCGTGAAGGACAAGCATTTGAAGCTACAACTCGCCCGCGGCCGGCAGCGCTTCCAGGCGATCTGGTTCAATCACACGGAAACGCTGCCGGCACGGGCGCAGCTTGCCTATCGGCTTGCGGCGGATAGCTGGAACGGTGTCGTGCGGGTGCAACTCATCGTCGAGCATGCCGCCGTTGGATGACGACCGAGACTTTGCCGTCGCGTTACCGAACAGGCCGAACGCCCCCGAATGGATGACCCGAGAACGCTAACTTCCAGCCTGTCCGAGCCCTCGGCCAGCGGCCCCGATCGGCTATAATTCCCGCTTTTGACGAATCAAAAGCAGATCACCATGGAAGCCGAACGTCTCAACGCGATCGAGAACTCGCTCGCGGACCTGCGCCGACGCGCAGGTGAACTCCGGGGGTATCTTTGACTACGACGCCAAATTCGCGCGTCTAGCCGAAGTCAACAAGGAACTCGAAGATCCCAACGTCTGGAACGACTCGAAACACGCCCAGGCCCTCGGCCGGGAAAAGAAGTCGCTCGAAGGCGTGGTTCTGACCCTCTCCGCCCTCGACACGGATCTGCGCGACGCGCAGGACCTGTTCGACATGGCCCGCGAAGAGAACGACGACGACACGCTCGTCGCCAGCGAGGACGATGCGAATAAGATCGAAGCGCGCGTCGCCGATCTCGAATTCCGCCGGATGTTCTCCAACCCGGCCGATCCGAACAACGCGTTCATCGACATCCAAGCCGGCGCCGGCGGCACCGAAGCCTGCGATTGGGCGGCCATGCTGCTGCGCCAATACCTGCGCTACTGCGAGCGCAAGGGCTTCAAAACGGAAGTGCTCGAGGAATCCGAAGGCGACGTCGCGGGCATCAAGAACGCGACGATCAAGGTCGAGGGCGAATACGCCTACGGCTTCCTGCGCTCGGAAACGGGCATTCACCGCCTCGTGCGCAAGTCGCCGTTCGATTCGTCGGGCGGCCGGCATACGTCGTTCTCGTCGGTGTTCGTCTACCCCGAAATCGACGATTCGATCGAGGTCGACATCAACCCGGCCGATCTGCGCATCGATACCTATCGCGCGTCGGGCGCCGGCGGCCAGCACATCAACAAGACCGATTCGGCGGTGCGGATCACGCACATGCCGTCGGGCATCGTCGTGCAGTGCCAGAACGACCGCTCGCAGCACCGCAACCGCGCCGAAGCGATGGCGATGCTCAAATCGCGCTTGTACGAAGCCGAGATGCGCAAGCGCCAGGCCGAACAGGACAAGCTCGAATCGAGCAAGACCGACGTGGGCTGGGGCCATCAAATCCGTTCGTACGTGCTCGACCAGAGCCGCATCAAGGATTTGCGCACCAACGTCGAAATGAGCAACACGAAGGCCGTGCTCGACGGCGACCTCGACGATTTCATCAGCGCGAGCCTGAAGCAAGGCGTCTAAGCGCAGCGGATACACCATGACCGAATCGACTCTCCCCACCGTCGACGCAGCCGTCGACGAGAACAAGATCATCGCCGAGCGGCGCGAAAAGCTGCGCGCCATGCGTGAGGCGGGCATCGCCTACCCGAACGATTTCAGTCCGACGCACCATGCGGGCGATCTGCAGACGCAATACGCCGACACCGACAAGGACGCGCTCGAAGCCACGCCGCTGAACGTCGCCGTGGCGGGCCGCATGATGCTCAAGCGCGTGATGGGCAAGGCAAGCTTCGCAACCGTGCAGGACACGTCGGGCCAGATCCAATTCTTCGTGACGCCGGCCGACGTCGGCGGTGAGACCTACGAAGCCTTCAAGAAGTGGGACCTCGGCGATATCGTCGCGGCCCGCGGCGTGCTGTTCCGCACGAACAAGGGCGAGCTGTCTGTGCGCTGCACGGAACTGCGCCTGCTCTCGAAGGCGCTGCGCCCCCTGCCCGACAAGTTCCACGGGCTGGCCGACCAAGAAACGCGCTACCGTCAGCGCTACGTCGATCTGATCGTCACGCCCGAAGCGCGCAAGACGTTCGTCGCGCGTACAAAAGCGATTTCGTCGATCCGCAAGTTCATGTCCGACTCCGAATTCATGGAAGTCGAAACGCCGATGCTCCACCCGATTCCGGGCGGCGCGGCGGCCAAGCCGTTCACGACGCATCACAACGCGCTCGATATGCAGATGTTCCTGCGGATCGCGCCTGAGCTTTACTTGAAGCGGCTGGTCGTCGGCGGCTTCGAACGCGTCTTCGAAATCAACCGCAACTTCCGTAACGAAGGGGTGTCGCCGCGGCACAACCCCGAGTTCACGATGATGGAGTTCTACGCCGCGTACACGAATTACACGTGGCTCATGGACTTCACCGAGCAGTTGATCCGTCAAGCGGCGATCGATGCGCTCGGCACGGCAACGATCATGTATCAAGGCCGCGAACTCGATCTGAGCAAGCCGTTCCATCGTCTGACGATCACGCAGGCCATCCGCAAGTACGCCCCCGACTACACCGACGCGCAACTCGGCGACGCAGCGTTCCTGCGGACCGAACTCAAGCGCTTCGGCGTCGATACGACGCAGCCCGCGTTCCTCAACGCAGGCGTCGGCTCGCTGCAATTGGCGTTGTTCGAGGAAACGGCCGAGTCGCAACTGTGGGAGCCGACCTACATCATCGACTACCCCGTCGAAGTGTCACCGCTCGCGCGCGCATCGGATTCGGTCGAAGGCATTACCGAGCGCTTCGAACTGTTCATCACGGGCCGCGAAATCGCAAACGGCTTCTCCGAGTTGAACGATCCCGAAGACCAAGCGGCGCGCTTCAAGAAGCAAGTCGAGCAAAAGGATGCCGGCGATGAGGAAGCGATGTACTACGACGCCGACTACATTCGCGCGCTCGAATACGGCATGCCGCCGACGGGCGGCTGCGGCATCGGCATCGACCGCCTCGTCATGCTGCTGACCGACAGCCCGAGCATTCGCGACGTCATTCTGTTCCCGCACCTGCGCCGCGAGGATTAACTTAACGCCCGCACATGCGCATCGAGGTTGATGCGCATAAAGCACGGTGAGCACCGCGCACTGACGCGCGCAAGCCACACCAGTTTGTAACGATCGGTAAAAACCGTCCGCAGCTAAGCTTCGGGCGGTTTTTTTTCATACGTTCCGACCCTGCCAAACGGGCGAATCGGCGGGTTCAGCGCGCGCGAACGAGTGCGGGTTTCGTTAGACGCACGGGCTAGCGTTACAAATTGAAACGACGGCTTCCCGGCGATGGCGGAAACTAACGTCGTCACAAGCACAGGCCTCTTTCAATTCAGACGGAGGTACGCCAATGAATAATCCGACCACATCGTCACGCCGCCTGCATCCTCTGATCGCGGTCGCCGCGGGCACTGTCATCGTTGCGAGTCTCGCCGCCACGGCGGCCATTACCGGTGTTTTCCCGAAAGCATCGAGTTCGAGCGTCCAGACCGATCAGGCTCAAACGTCGCAAGTCGCATCGCAGGCTGTCGTCGATTCAGCGGCCCCAGCAACCGCCGCGGCTATGACCGGCCAGCAACAAGCTCAACAGCAACCGTCCGCTTCGGCACAAGCGACGCAGCAGGGCGAAGTCGCGCAGCGGGCGCCGGGGCAAGTCCAGTACACGGGCCAGCCGGGCCAACCGTCCTATGCGCAGCAGCCCTACGGCCAGCAGCCGCCGGCGCAACAGCAGCTGGCTCAGCAGCCGTACGCGCAAGCGCAGCAACCGAGCGGGCAATCGGCATACTGCGCGAGCTGCGGTACCGTCCAATCGATCGTGGCAGTGAAGCATGAGGGCCGCGGCACCGGTGTCGGGGCCGTGGGTGGCGCGGTGGTCGGCGGCCTGCTCGGCAATCAGTTCGGCCGAGGTACGGGCCGTCTTGGGATGACGGCGCTCGGCGCAGTCGGCGGCGGGTTTGCCGGCAACGCGGTCGAAAAGCATCTGCGCAGCACGACCGGCTATCAAGTGCGCGTGCGGATGGAAAACGGCCGCCTGCGCTACTTCACGTATCGTTCGGCGCCGCCGTTCCAGCAAGGCGAGCGTGTTCATATCGAGCACGGAACACTCGCCGCGGGCTAAGCGAGCTTGCTGAGGAATCTCGGCAGCGGCTCAGCGACCTGAAACGTACGAGCCTGGACGGCGGAGTCCCAACGCGCAGCGCGGGACCCGGAAAGTGAAACGTCGGAAAGAAGCCGGAGCACAAGGCAAAAAAAAAGCGACCCTATCGAATTGGGTCGCTTTTTTACGTCGGCACGCGATGCGCAAATCGCCCGCGAACCGCCGTCATCTACGAAGCACGCCTCATTCGGCCGCGTCTTCGATCCAAGCCAGTTGGATCGCCTCCAAAATCTTCTCGCTCGACCGGTTGGGATCGTCGCTGAAGCCGTCGAGCTCCATGACCCACTTGTGCAAATCGGTAAAGCGAATCAGCTGCGGATCGATCTCCGGATGCTTGTCGGTGAGGGCCATCGCGATTTCTTGTACGTCCGTCCACTTCATGGCTGCGCCTCCTTAGAACTCAATGATTCTCTTTCGCGTGGTTGATCGAGTAGCGCGGAATCTCGACGACGAGATCCTTATCCTCCGGCACGCGCGCCTGGCACGATAGCCGCGAGGTAGGCTCGAGCCCCCAAGCCTTGTCGAGCAGGTCGTCCTCATCCTCCTCCGACGGCTCGAGCGCTTCGAATCCTTCACGCACGATCACATGACATGTGGTGCAAGCGCAAGACTTTTCGCACGCATGCTCGACTTCGATGCCATGCTCGAGCAGCGCATCGCACACGCTCTTGCCCGGCTCGGCCTCGAGCACTGCCCCCTCCGGGCACAGTTCGACATGGGGCAGGACAACGATTTGAGGCATAGGGAATTCCGTTCTGACTGTATGCTGGCTGTATTGTGCGGGGCGGCGAGCGTCGCTCGCCGTGTCATTGTAGAGCGGTGCGCCGCCCTCTCAGATTTCGTCGAGCTTGCGGCCTTTCAACGCATTGCGGATGCTTTTGTCCATCCGCCGCGCGGCGAACTCGTCGGTCTGAGCCGCAAGCGATTTCGTTGCGCTTTCAATCGCGTCCGCATCCGCGCCCTGCGCGGTCTCGCGCAATTGCGCAAGCGCTTCGTCCACCTGCGCGCGCTCGTCGTCGGCCAGCAATTCGCCGTCGACGGCAAGCGCCGCCTGCGTCGCTTCGATCATGCGCTGCGCCTCGACCTGCGCTTCGCGCAGCGCCCGCGCGCGCATGTCGACCTCGGCCGTGCGGAAGCTGTCTTCGAGCATGCGCGCGATGTCGTCGTCGGCCAGGCCATACGACGGCTTGACGACGACCGACGCCTCGACGCCCGAGTGCTGCTCGCGCGCGAACACCGACAGCAGGCCGTCGGCATCCACTTGATAGGTCACACGAATCCGCGCCGCTCCGGCCGTCATCGGCGGGATGCCGCGCAGCTCGAAGCGCGCGAGCGAACGGCAATCGGAGACGAGTTCGCGCTCGCCCTGCACGACGTGAATCGCCATGGCCGTCTGGCCGTCCTTGAACGTCGTGAACTCTTGCGCTCGCGCAACGGGAATCGTCGAATTGCGCGGAATGATCTTTTCGACCAGCCCGCCCATCGTCTCGACACCGAGCGAAAGCGGAATCACGTCGAGCAGCAGCCAGTCGTCGCCGGTGCGATTGCCGGCCAGCAAATCGGCCTGCACCGCGGCGCCGAGCGCGACGACTTGATCGGGGTCGAGATTCGTCAGCGGCGGCTGCCCGAAAAACGCCTCGACGGCGCGGCGTATCACCGGCATGCGCGTGGCACCGCCGACGAGCACGACGCCCTTCACCTCCGCCGGCGCGATCTTCGCATCGCGCAGCGCTTTTTTCGTCGGCACCAGCGTGCGCTCCACGAGCGAACGCACGAGATCGGCGAACTGAGCCTCCGAGATCGACACCGAAATCGGCGTCCCGTCGGACAGCGTCGCCTCGACCGTCGCCTGCTGTGCCGCCGACAGCGCTTCCTTCGCGCCGCGCACGCGATCGAGCAGCAGCCGTACGTCCTCGGGCGCGAGCCCTTGCGGAGCCAACTCCACCTCGGCCAGCACATGACGGAACAAGACGTGGTCGAAATCGTCGCCGCCGAGCGCCGAATCGCCGCCGGCCGCGAGCACTTCGAACACACCCTTGGTCAGCTTCAGGACGGACAAATCGAACGTGCCGCCGCCGAGATCATAGATGGCGTAGAGCCCTTCCGCGCCATGGTCGAGCCCGTAGGCGATAGCCGCCGCCGTCGGCTCGTTCAGCAAGCGCAGGACATTCAAGCCTGCAAGCCGAGCCGCATCCTTCGTGGCCTGCCGCTGCGCTTCGTCGAAGTAGGCCGGCACCGTGATGACGGCACCGACGAGTTCGTCGCCGAGCGAATCTTCGGCGCGCTGGCGCAGCGTGGCGAGAATTTCCGCCGACACTTCGACCGGGCTCTTCACCCCGTCGATCGTACGAATCTGCACCATGCCCGGCGCGTCGATGAATTCGTACGGCGCGTTTTCGGCGCCCTCCACTTCCTGCTTGCCGCGCCCCATGAAGCGCTTGACCGACACGATCGTGTTGCGCGGGTCGAGCACGGCTTCCGCTTTCGCCGTATGGCCGATCCGGCGTCCGCCGCGCTCGAGATAGCGCACGACCGAGGGCAGCAAGACGCGGCCCTCTTCGTCCGGCAGTGCTTCGGCAATACTGTTGCGAACGGAGGCGACGAGCGAATTCGTCGTGCCGAGATCGATGCCGACCGCGAGGCGCCGCTGATGCGGCGCGGGGGCCATGCCGGGTTCCGAGATTTGCAGTAAGGCCATTCTGGTGTATGTGGGTTCAGTGTTCGAGCCGCTCGATCTGACGAGCGATTTCCCCGGCCACGCGCTCGAGGAACATCAACTGCCGCACGGCCTCGGCCGCCGGCTGATCGGCGCCGGTATCGAGCAGCACGGCAAGCCGCTCGAAGCGCGTGCGCTCGTCGCCGCGCAGTTCGTCCAAGAGCGCCATCAGCTCGCTGACGTTTTTTGCGTCGGCGGCATCCTCGACCCGCTCGCGCCACTCCATCTGCTGCATCAGGAATGCCGGCTCCATCGCCGTATTCTCCGAAGCGCCGACATCGACCCCGCGAAGCGAGAGCAGATAACTCGCGCGTTTGAGCGGATCGCGCAGCGTCTGGTAGGCCTCGTTCGCTCGCGCAGCCCACTGCATGGCGACACGCTTTTGCGCCTCGCCGGCCGCGGCGAACCGGTCGGGATGAACCTGCGCCTGCACGGTCCGGTAGGCTGAATCGAGCGCGTCGAGATCGATCGCGAAGCGCGCCGGCAGATGAAACAGATCGAAGTGGCTGTCTTGGATCGAGGACATAAAGTCAATCGTCGATAAACAAAAAGGCGGCCCGTGCCGCCTTCTCGCCCGCTCGAGGCGGCACGGTTACGTCAGACGCGGAACGACTCGCCGCAGCCGCATTCGTCCTTCACATTCGGGTTGTTGAACTTGAAGCCTTCGTTCAGCCCCTCGCGCGCGAAGTCGAGTTCAGTCCCGTCGATATAGGCGAGGCTTTTCGGATCGACGACAACCTTCACGCCGTTGCACTCGAAAACCTGATCCTCAGGTTCGAGATCGTCGACATACTCGAGCTTGTAAGCGAGGCCGGAGCATCCCGTCGTGCGCACGCCGAGGCGCAGCCCGAGCCCCTTGCCGCGGCGGACAAGGTACTTCTGCACGTGCTGCGCGGCCTTTTCGGTCAAAGTGATCGCCATGATGCTTCGTGCGCTTACGCGACTTGCTGTTTGGCCGGATCGGCCGCGTCGGCGCCACCGTGGCGCTGCTTGTAATCGGCCACCGCCGCCTTGATCGCGTCTTCCGCGAGGATCGAGCAGTGAATCTTGACCGGCGGCAACGCCAACTCTTCGGCGATCTGCGTGTTCTTGATCGTCAGGGCTTCGTCGAGCGTCTTGCCCTTCACCCATTCGGTGACGAGCGAGCTCGACGCGATGGCCGAACCGCAGCCGTACGTCTTGAACTTCGCGTCTTCGATAACGCCGTCGGCACCCACGCGAATCTGCAGCTTCATGACGTCGCCGCACGCGGGCGCGCCGACCATGCCGGTGCCGACCGTCTCGTCGTCCTTGGAGAACGAGCCGACGTTACGCGGATTTTCGTAATGATCGAGAACTTTGTTGCTGTAAGACATGATCAAACTCCTGAATTCGTTTGGCGTGTACGTCGATCGGCGCTCAGTGCGCGGCCCACTTGATCGTCGACAGGTCGATACCGTCTTGGTGCATTTCCCACAGAGGAGACAGATCGCGCAGCTTCGCGATCTTGCTCTTCAGCAGATTGATGACGTAATCGACGTCTTGTTCCGTCGTGAAGCGGCCGACCGTGAAGCGGATCGAACTGTGCGCGAGTTCATCGTTGCGGCCGAGCGCGCGCAGCACGTACGACGGCTCGAGCGAAGCCGACGTGCAAGCCGAGCCCGACGAGACGGCCACGTCCTTGATCGCCATGATCAGCGATTCGCCTTCGACGAAGTTGAAACTGATGTTCAGGTTGTGCGGCACGCGGCGCTCCATGTCGCCGTTGACGTAGACCTCTTCCATCTCGGTCAAGCCGCGCAGCAGGCGGTCGCGCAGCATGCGGATGCGTTCGTTTTCCGTCGCCATTTCTTCACGGGCGATACGGAACGCCTCGCCCATGCCGACGATCTGGTGCGTGGCCAGCGTGCCCGAACGCATTCCGCGCTCATGCCCGCCGCCGTGCATCTGCGCCTCGATGCGCACGCGCGGCTTGCGGCGCACGTAAAGCGCGCCGATCCCCTTCGGGCCGTAAGTCTTGTGCGCCGAGAACGACATCAGATCGACCTTGAGACGGCTCAGGTCGATTTCGATCTTGCCCGTCGCCTGCGCGGCGTCGACGTGAAACACGATGCCCTTGGCGCGGCAGATCTCGCCGATCGCTTCGATGTCCTGAATCACGCCGATCTCGTTGTTCACGGACATGACGGAGACGAGGATCGTGTCGGGGCGCAGCGCGGCCTTGAAAACTTCCAGGTCGATCAGCCCGTCGTCCTTGACGTTGAGATAGGTGACCTCGAAACCGTCGCGCTCGAGCTCGCGGCACGTATCGAGCACGGCCTTGTGCTCCGTCTTCACGGTGATGACGTGCTTGCCACGGCTCTTGTAGAAGTGCGCTGCACCCTTGATCGCAAGGTTGTCGGATTCCGTGGCGCCGGAAGTCCAAATGATTTCGCGCGGATCGGCGTTCACGAGCGCGGCGACATGCTCGCGCGCTTCCTCGACCGCCCGCTCCGCGTCCCACCCGTACGAGTGGCTGCGCGAGGCCGGGTTGCCGAACTGCTCGCGCAAATACGGGATCATTTTGTCCACCACGCGCGGATCGACAGGCGTGGTCGCGCTGTAGTCCATGTAAATGGGCAGGTGGGGCATCTCGTTACTCATCAATGGCTCCGGGGGATATCGTTGTAGCGCTTCGCTCTGCGGTTCGGTCTAGGCGTATCTGCGTATCTTTCGCCGACGTCACGAACTCGCGATGTTGAATACGGAATTCGGCCCTTTCGGCACGACCCGCGCCGCCTCGACGGCCGGACTCTCGCTGCGCCTGTCGCGCAGCACGGCGGGAGACCCTTCCCGCGCGCGCTGCTGATCGACCAAATCCTGCAGCGAGACCGAATCGAGGTACTCGACCATTTTCTGGTTCAGCGTCGACCACAGCTCATGCGTCATGCAATGGCCGTCGTGCGCCTTGGTGCCCTCGCACGAGCCCTTGCCGCCGCATTGCGTGGCATCGAGCGGTTCGTCGACGGCGATGATGATGTCCGCCACGGTCACTTCCTGTGCGCGACGGGCGAGGTTGTAGCCTCCACCCGGCCCGCGCACCGATTCGACGATCTCGTGGCGACGCAGCTTCCCGAACAGCTGTTCGAGATAGGACAACGAGATCCGCTGGCGCTGGCTGATACCGGCAAGCGTCACCGGACCTTGCTCCTGGCGCAGGGCCAGGTCGATCATCGCCGTAACGGCGAAACGGCCTTTCGTGGTGAGTCTCATAGGGACGGAAAACCAGAATTCTCGACGATTTTGGTCAAGTATAAATACATGACGATTTTAGTCAAGTATCCCCCTTTATCGGGCAGGGTATTGGTGCCGGACTGCAAGCACTCCACCGTCTACCCTTGCGCGAGCCGGGTCTGCAGGTGCGCCAGCAGCCCTTGGCAGGCCGCTTCGACTTGATCGAGGACGGCTTCGAAGCCCTCGCTGCCGCCGAAATACGGATCGATCACTTCACGCCCCGCGGCATGCGGAGCGAACTCCATCAAGAGACGCACGCGCTCGCGGAACGTGGGCGGGCAGATGCGCTGCAAGTTGCGCACGTTCGCTTCGTCCATCGCCAACAGCAAATCGAAGTGCTCGAAATCCGCGGCAGCGACTTGCCGCGCACGCAGCGGCGACAAGTCGTAGCCGCGCGAGCGCCCCGCCAATTGCGCACGCTCGTCGGGTGCTTGCCCGACATGCCAGTCGCCCGTGCCGGCCGAGTCGATCACGATGCGATCGGCCAGCCCCGCCGCTTCGACCTGCGCCCGCATGACCGCCTCGGCCGTGGGCGAGCGGCAGATGTTTCCAAGGCAGACGAAGCAAATAGAGACGGTTTTCATCGATAACATACGCGGGCCGCCGGACACTCGCGATCCAAAACGCGGCAGGCCGTTGACCGAATCCGACATTATATCGAGCCGTGCCCGATCACGTTGACGACGCCAAAGGGGCGGCCGCCGGCGCGACGGCATGGCGCACGGCCGACGCGGTACGCGCGGCGCCGGCATCGATCAACCCGTAGGACACCGTGCGCGCCAATTCCGCCGTGACCTGTTCCGCGGCCAGCGGCTCGCGCGGCGCCGCGCCGTTGCCGTATGCGTGCAGTGCCGCCATGACGAGCAGCACAACCGCTGCCGCCACCGGCAAAGCGCTGGAGAAATAGCCCGATCTTGTCGTTCTCATATTCGTGCCCCTAACGCGGCGGACACCGCGCCGATCGCGCGTCCGCACTCATCCATGGCACGTATTCTATAAACGATCGCTATCGAGACAAAGACGGGAATAGTGAATTCAGCGTTGCGCTGGGATAAACAATAGCGATGAACGACGGCGCCAACGCCGGCGGTCGGCCTGCACCCGCTCCACCTCTTCTATTCTTCTATATGGCCTATCTCTGGCCTATCCCTGATGACTGCGCTGCGCCGCGTACAGCTCGCGGAACGTGCGTCCGACGGGCGCCGGCATCTCGCGCGTCGCGGTCCAGCCTTTGCCGAGCGGCAGATGCGAGATCGAGCGCTTGCTCCCGCCCGCGCGTTCGAGCACACGCACGGCCAGCTTCGTGAAGAGCGCGTAGAGGGTCGGCCGCATCGCGAAGAAACCCCAGACGGCAAGCCCAGCACGCTCCGAAAATGGCCGCAGACCGCGCTCGACCTGCTTCTCGCGCAGTTTGCGCAACAAGTCGGAAATCGGAATGCCGACGGGACAAACGGCATTGCACTCGCCGCACAGCGTCGCGGCCTGCGGCAGATCGAGCGTCTTCTCGAGCCCGGTGTAGCTCGGCGTCAGCACCGATCCCATCGGCCCCGGATACACCCAGCCGTAAGCATGGCCGCCGACTTTCTGATAGACCGGACAGTGATTCATGCATGCGCCGCAGCGGATACAGCGCAGCATCTCCTGGAAGGCGCCGCCGATGAGGCCGGTGCGGCCGCCGTCCACGAGCACGACATACATATGTTCCGGCCCGTCGAGATCGCCCTCGCCGCGCGGGCCCGTCAATAAAGAAAAATAATTCGCCATGACCTGCCCCGTCGCGCTGCGCGGCAAGAGCCGCATGGCCACCGCGAGATCCTCGAGCGTCGGCAGCACCTTCTCGATACCGGTCACCGCCACGTGCACGCGCGGCATCACCGTGCACATCCCCTCGTTGCCCTCGTTCGTCACGAGCGCGACCGAACCTGTTTCGGCGATGAGGAAGTTGCCGCCGGTCACGCCCATATCGGCGGACATAAAGTGCGGGCGCAGCACCTCGCGCGCTTCACGCGTCATATCGGGAATTTCGGTGAGCCGCGGGCGGCCGTGCGTGGCCGCGAACAGATCCGCGATTTCCTCTTTGTCCTTGTGGACGACGGGCGCGATGATGTGGCTCGGCGGCTCGTTGTCGTTGATCTGAAGAATGTATTCGCCGAGGTCGGTCTCGATCGACTGCACGCCCATTTCGCCGAGCACGGCATTGAGCCGCATCTCCTCGGACACCATCGACTTCGTCTTGATGACCTTCTTGACCTCGTGCTCGCGCGCGATCTCGGCCACGAGCCGCGCGGCGTCGCGCGTCGTTTCGGCGTAGAGCACGGTCGTGCCGCGCCGCGCCGCTTCCCGCTCGAAGGTTTCGAGCCAGACGTCGAGATGCTCGAGCGCCCGGTTGCGGCGCGCTTTCAACTCGGCGCGCGTGGCCGGAAAATCGATGGCTTGCATGGCGGTTGCCCGCGCCGACACGAACTTCGTCGACAGCTTCTTCAGATTCTGCTGCAAGCGCGGGTTGGCCAGGCTGTCCTTGGCGCGCGCCTTGAACTGCATCGATTGAACTTGCATGGAAGGCTCGGTCGGTTCGGTAGACGAAAAAAGCTGCGCGAATAATTAGAGCAACTCAGGAGCGACTCAGGAGCAACTCAGGGAGCAATCAACGGCACATCAAGGGGCACCTCAGTACCACTCAACGCTCGGTGTCGCCCGCCAGCACTTGCGCGATGTGCAGCACGCGCGTGGCGGTATCGCCTGTGCGGCGCAGCCGCCCTTCGATGTTCAGCATGCAGCCGAGATCGCCCAGCACGACGCAGCCCGTCCCGCTCGCCTGGACATTCGCGCATTTTTCGTCGACGATGGCCGTCGAGATGTTGCCGTATTTGACGGCGAAGGTCCCGCCGAAACCGCAGCAGTGCTCGCAGTCCTTCATTTCCGTGACGGCCACCCCGCGCTGGGCGAGCAACGCGCGCGGCTGCGCTTTCACGCCGAGTTCGCGCAGCCCCGAGCACGAATCGTGATAAGTGACCGGCCCATTGAACGAACCGGGCGCGAGCTGTACTTTTCCGACATTGACTAAAAAATCGGTCAATTCATAGACTTTCGCGCGGAGCTTCTCGTAGCGGCCCATCAGCTCCGGATCGTCGCGCAGCAGATCGCCGTAATGGGCGGCGATCATCCCTCCGCACGAACCCGAGGGAACCACGACGTAGTCGAACTGCTCGAACTCGCGCAACATCTTTTCGGCGAGATCGCGGGCGATGCGCCGCTCGCCCGAGTTGTAGGCAGGTTGCCCACAGCAGGTTTGCGCCGGCGGCACGATCACCTCGAAGCCGGCCTGCTCGAGCAGCTTGATCACGGAGAATCCGATCTCCGGGCGCATCAGGTCAATGAGACAAGTGACGAACAGTCCGACTCGCATGGCAGCCACAAGTGAACGAAACGGGTCGATTATCCGTCGTTTGCGCCGCCGAGCGACGGAAAAGTAGAAAAAAGTGCGCGCGGCCCGCCCGAGGGGGCATTCGAACAGCGTTCGCTTTTTTCACAATACGAGATACAATGGGCCCACCGTTAATTGCCGTGTCAATTGATTTCCAATGACCGAGACGAACCAGGATTCCAAGACGTCGATCCAGGTGATCGAACGCATGATGCGCCTGCTCGACGCCCTCGCTGCCCACACCGATCCGGTCAGCCTCAAGGAGCTCGCGCTGCGCACCGAGCTGCACCCGTCGACGGCACACCGCATTCTCAACGACATGGTTACGTGCCGCCTCGTCGACCGCTCCGATCCGGGCACCTACCGGCTCGGCATGCGGCTGCTCGAGCTGGGCAACCTCGTCAAGGCGCGCCTGTCCGTCCGTGACGCCGCGCTCGCACCGATGCGCGAACTGCACCGGATGACGGGGCAGACGGTCAATCTGTCGGTGCGCCAAGGCGACGAGATCGTCTATATCGAGCGCGCCTATTCCGAGCGCTCGGGCATGCAGGTCGTGCGGGCGATCGGGGGGCGCGCGCCGCTGCACCTCACGTCGGTCGGCAAACTGTTCCTCGCGGCCGACGAAGCCTCGCGCGTGCGTGCCTACGCGATGCGCACGGGGCTCTCGGGCCACACGCGCAACAGCATCACCGACATCTCGCACCTCGAGCGCGAGTTGACGCAGGTGCGCCAGCAAGCCTGCGCGCGCGACAACGAGGAACTCGAGCTTGGCGTGCGATGCATTGCCGCCGGCATATACGACGACACGGGCAAACTCGTCGCCGGCTTGTCGCTGTCGGCACCGGCCGATCGGCTGCAAGACGCGTGGCTGGGCCAGCTGAGCCAAACGGCGCTCGTCATCTCCGAATCGCTCGGCTATCACCCGGAGGCGGCCGCTAGCGCGGACGCGCATCGCAAATCGGGCTCGCACACCCACTCGCATTGAGCGGTTGACATTGAGCGGCGGGCGCGCGATACGAAGGCGGCGCGTTTCGTCCGTCTTCCATCCCCGTCATTCTTCATCCCCTCCGGACAGAAAAAAACCCCGTCAAGGCGGGGTTTTTCGTGTTCGGGGACGTCGATCTCAGGTACCGCGCCCACCGGCATCCGCGCTCGTAATGCGCTGGCCGCCGAAATCGTCGAGCCACTTGCGCAGACGCGTCGCATCGGCGAAGCGCGAGTACTTGCCCGTCGAATCGAGCAGCACCATGACCATCGGCCGGCCGTGAATCGTCGCCTGCATCACGAGGCATTCGCCGGCTTCGTTGATGAAGCCCGTCTTTTGCAGACCGATGTCCCAGGTCGGGTTGCGCACGAGCGCGTTCGTGCTGTTGTAGGCCAGCATGCCCTTGCCCGGGTAGACATCGTAGCTGCGGTCGGTCGAGAACTTGCGGATCAGCGGGTACTGGTACGCCGCGTCGACCATCTTGACGAGATCGCGCGCCGTCGACACGTTTTGGCTCGTCAACCCCGACGGACTTTCGAAGTGCGTGTTGACCATGCCCAGCGCCTTGGCTTTCGCGTTCATCGCGGCGATGAATGCGGGCCGGCCGCCCGGGTAGTAGCGCGACAGCGCCGCCGCGGCGCGGTTTTCCGACGCCATCAGCGCGATATGCAGCATGTCCTCGCGCGAGAGCACCGAGCCCACGTGCAGGCGCGAACCCGTGTGCTTGACGAAATCGCGATCTTCATCGGTGACTTCGATTTGATCCGTCAGCGGCATCTTCGAATCGAGCACGACCATCGCCGTCATCAGCTTCGTGACCGAAGCGATCGGCACGACGGACGTCGAGTTCTTGTCGAGCAGGACCTCGGACGTATTCTGATCGACGACGAAGGCGATGTTCGAGCGTAGCGCGACGCCTTCGGGCGTTTCCTCCAGGCCGAACGCCTTGGCGGTCGAGGGCGATCGCGGTTCGAACGCGACCCGGTGCACGACGCCGTGGCGGCCGTGCGCGCGCAGCGTGTAGCGCACCCGTTCGTGCCGGCCCTCCTTGCGCACGTCGGCTTGCGCCACCTTCTCGGCCGCGGCTTTCTTCTCGGCGGCTTTCGAAACAGCGGCGTGCTGCTCTTTCTTGAGGTGCTTTTTATGGAGGGGATGATGAGCCGGCACGGCCTCGGTGGCGGCGTATGCGCTGACCGGGGTCGCAACCGTCGCCACGGCGAGCGCGCCGGCTAGCCCGGACACAATAGTGCCGAGCGCCACGCCTCTAATCACGTTGAGCGACGAAAACAGAGCGATTTTCATGAAGTTCTGAAGCAGGAGTGGCGGACGGTTGACGGCAAGTGTAGTAAAGCTACGAAAATTTAGCAATATTAAGCACTTATGAACCGTCCTTGAACCACTTTGTAAATTGGGGAAGCGTCGAACGCGCACGAATCTTGCGTATGCGCCGCCGGACCTAGGGGGACATAACCGCATAACGGCGATGTTTGTCCAATCTTGAGCGAAATGGTTCGCACGAAAGCTAGGCCCGGCGTGGAGTTGCAGCCGGGACCGCCTGCATACCGCGCGAGCAAGTCAGCATAACGCGTGAGCCCTAGGATCGGTTTACAGCGTTTTCCGCCACCCCTCCGCTCGCTGGCGCACAGTGACTATAAAGTGACAGTAGCGTGACCGTCCAGCGCGTCAAAATGACCGATTCATGGGCGTCCGCGGCCCGGCAAAAACGACCGAAAACGATCCCGCCCTTTTGTCCCCAAAAACTTCCAACGCTTTGTTTTGTCGATAATTTCTCAACATGGTGCGTCGCACAAAAATGTGCTTGACATTTGTTTTGGCCATCCTAAAATGGGAACCGTTGCTGCGACGCACAAAACATTTTTTGACGTAGAAGCAAGCGCCTCGCAAAGTTTAGCCATTCCACCCCTTCGGTCTGCCGGAACAGGCCGATATTCAGGAGCGAAAAACATGACCCTGCTGACCCCTGAGCAATTTGCCGCGGCTCAAAAAGCGAACTTGGAAGCCCTGTTCGGTCTGACGAACAAGGCGTTCGAAGGGATCGAAAAGCTGGTCGAACTGAACCTGCAAGTGGTGAAGTCGACGATCGCGGAAAGCCAGGAAAACGCACAACGCGCCCTGTCGGTCAAGGACGCGCAAGAGTTCGTCGCGCTGCAAGCCAGCCTGACGCAGCCGGTTGCCGAGAAGGTTCTGTCCTACGGCCGCCACCTGTACGAAATCGCCTCGGCCACGCAAGCTGAATTCGCGCGTGTTGCTGAAGCTCAGTACGAAGAGCAGAACCGTAAGGTTCAAGCGCTCGTCGAGAACGTCGCGAAGAACGCGCCGGCCGGTTCGGAAACGGCTGTTGCCGTCATGAAGTCGGCGATCACGGCTGCGAACACGACGTACGAAACGGTTCACAAGGCCACGAAGCAAGCCGTCGAAATCGCCGAAAGCAATTTCAACGCGGCTGCCACGGCTGCCCAGAAGGCTGCGCAGCAAGCTGCCTCGCAAGCTTCGCGCGCTGCCGCGACGAAGAAGTCGGTTGCCTAATACTAGGCACTCGCTTCGCGCCGACGTATAAAAAACGGGGCGCTCCCTTCGGGGAGCGCCCCGTTTTTATTTGCTTGTCGAAAGGAAAGCCGAAAGCCGGCCCTTCACGGGCAATCTTGCGAGGGATGATCGTTCGGGGCCGCCCCTGACGAAGCGCCTCATCGCCGAGGAGAAGCAGAAGCGCCGCCGACTAGAACGATCCTAGCGGCGGCGCGCTCCTTGTTACTGCCGGATTACTTCTTGCGCTGCGGGGGCAAATCGGTGCAGACGCCCTCGTAGAGTTCGGCTGCCATACCGATCGATTCGCCGAGCGTTGGGTGCGGATGGATCGTCTTACCGATGTCGGTCGCGTCCGCGCCCATTTCGATGGCGAGGCAGACTTCGCTGATCAGATCGCCTGCGTTCAGGCCGACGATGCCGCCGCCGATGACGCGATGCGTCTCTTCGTCGAAGATCAGCTTCGTGAAGCCTTCGTCGCGGCCGTTTGCGATCGCGCGGCCCGAAGCGGCCCACGGGAACACAGCCTTGCCGTACTTGATGCCTTCGGCCTTGCACTGGTCTTCCGTCTTGCCGGCCCAAGCCACTTCCGGGTCCGTGTAGGCGACCGAGGGGATTTGGATCGCGTCGAAATACGCCTTTTCGCCGTGCGCGGCTTCGGCGGCGACGTGGCCTTCATGGACAGCCTTGTGCGCGAGCATCGGCTGGCCGACGACGTCGCCGATCGCGAAGATATGCGGCACGTTCGTGCGCATCTGCTTGTCGACGTCGATGAAGCCGCGATCCGTGACCGTCACGCCTGCTTTGTCGGCGCCGATCTTCTTGCCGTTCGGGCTGCGGCCGACGGCCACGAGCACGAGGTCATAGCGCTGGGGTTCGGCCGGTGCCTGTTCGCCTTCGAACTTGACGTAGATACCGTCCGGCTTCGCTTCGGCGGCGGCCGTCCTCGTCTTGAGCATGACGTTGGCGAAGTGCTTGGCGCTGTATTTCTGCCAGACCTTCACGAGATCGCGGTCGGCGCCCATCATGAGGCCGTCGAGCATTTCGACCACGTCGATCTTGGCGCCGAGCGTGGCATACACCGTGGCCATTTCGAGGCCGATGATGCCGCCGCCGATGACGAGCATGCGTTGCGGCACTTGGCGCAACTCGAGCGCACCGGTCGAATCGACGACGCGCGGGTCTTCCGGCATGAACGGCAGCTTCACCGCTTGGGAGCCGGCGGCGATGATCGCTTGTTTGAACTTCACGATCTTCTTGCCGCTATCGCCTTGGACTTCCATGTGATGCGGATCGACGAACGAGCCGACACCGGTGACCACTTCGACCTTACGCGCCTTGGCCATGCCGGCGAGACCGGTCGTGAGCTTCTTGACGACGCCCGACTTGAACTCGCGGAGCTTGTCGAGATTGATCTGGGGTTTGCCGAACGTGATGCCGTGGTCGGCCAGGGCAGCGACTTCGTCGGTGATGAGGGCCGTGTGCAGCAGGGCCTTGGACGGAATGCAGCCGACGTTCAGACAGACGCCGCCGAGCGTCGAATAGCGCTCGACGAGGACCGTCTTCATGCCGAGGTCGGCGGAGCGGAACGCGGCGGAATAGCCACCGGGGCCGGCACCGAGGACGAGCATGTCGCATTCGACGTCGGCGGAGCCTGAGAAGCTGCCGGCTTGGGGGGCAGCGGCGGGCGCGGCCTTCGGAGCGGGAGCGGCAGGGGCGGCTGCGGGCGGCTGCGGGGCCGGGGCGCTCTTGGCGGGTGCTTCGGCGCTTGCGGAGGCTTCGACTAGGGCGACGACGGTGCCCTGGGAGACTTTGTCTCCGGCCTTGATCTTCACTTCCTTGACGGTGCCGGCTACATCGCTGGGCACTTCCATGGAGGCTTTATCGGATTCGAGGGTCAGGAGAGATTGTTCTTTCTCGATGACGTCGCCGGGTTTGATGTTGACTTCGATGACATCGACGTCTTTGAAATCGCCGATATCGGGTACTTTGACTTCGATGAGACTCATATACGTCCCCTTCTTGTTTAGCTGTACAGAGGGCGGAAAAGCGCACGTGTTGAACGAGAAACGAGCGAACTAGGGCCTAACTGGAGAACGGGGGCTTGGGCAGAACCACCTTTGCAGTCCGCCCAAGGACGCGCCTTTCTTTTGGTTACTTTTCTTTGGAAGACAAAGAAAAGTGACCGCTGCCCCGCGGAGGGGCGACCCTAATAGACCGCTACGAAAACAAGTTCAACGAGGGGCGTGGATCATCGACATAAACGTCATAAGAACCCCGCCCCGCGAGGCCCATCGCTCAAAGAATCACGCGCCGGAAATCGGCGAGCAACGCACCGAGATACGCATTGAAGCGAGCGGCTTCGGCTCCATCGATCACGCGGTGATCGTACGAGAGCGAGAGCGGCAGCGTGAGACGGGGCACGAACTGTTTGCCGTCCCACACCGGCTTCATTGCGCCGCGCGACAGGCCGAGAATAGCCACTTCAGGCGCATTGATAATAGGCGTGAAGTTCGTCCCCCCGATCCCGCCGAGGGACGAAATCGAGAAGCAACCGCCTTGCATCTGATCGGGCTTGAGCTTGCCGTCACGGGCAAGCTTGGAGAGCTCGGCCATTTCCTTGGCGATCTCGATGAGGCCTTTCTTATCCGCGTCACGGATGACGGGCACGACGAGCCCGTTAGGCGTATCGGCAGCAAACCCGACGTGGAAGTACTTCTTGAAGACGAGGTTATCGCCGTCGAGGCTGGCGTTGAACGTCGGGAATTTCTTGAGCGCGGAAACAACGGCCTTGATCACGAACGCAAGCATCGTGACCTTGACGCCGGCCTTTTCGTTTTCCTTGTTCAGCTGCACGCGCAGTGCTTCGAGCTCGGTGATGTCGGCTTCGTCGTTGTTCGTGACGTGCGGGATCATCACCCAGTTGCGGTGCAGATTCGCGCCGGAGATCTTCTTGATACGCGACAGCGGCTTGGGATCGATGGGGCCGAACTTCGTAAAGTCGATCTTCGGCCAAGGCAGCAGGTTAAGCTCGCCGCCCGTACCCGCGCCTGCAGCCGGAGCGGCTGCACCAGCCGCACGCTGCCCAGTCATCACGCCCTTGACGAACGCAGTGACGTCTTCTTGGGTGATGCGCCCCTTCGGCCCGGTGCCTTGCACACGCGAGACATCGACACCGAGTTCGCGCGCGAACTTGCGCACGGACGGCGAGGCGTGGCTCGGACGAACCGCGCCGCCTTCGCCGGCGGGAATGACAGGCGCTTGCGCCAGCGCGGACGGATGTGCCGGCGCGGGGTGCGGCTTGTCTTCGCGCGGCGAATCGGCGGGTGCCTCGACGTTCTTGGCGGGAGCTGCCGGAGCAGCTGCGGGCGCGACAGCCGCCGCGCCTTGCGCCTCGACGAGGACGATCAGCGTGCCTTCGGACACCAAATCGCCCACCTTGACCTTCACTTCCTTGACGACGCCGGCCACCGGGCTCGGCACGTCCATCGTCGCCTTGTCCGACTCCAGCGTGACGAGAGACTGCTCCTTTTCGACGGTGTCGCCGACCTTGACGGCCACTTCGATTACAGGCACGTCTTTATAGTCGCCGATATCGGGGACCTTCACTTCCTGCACGCCGCCGCTTGCCGCGGGAGCGGGAGCAGCGGCCGGTGCGGCAGCGGGCGCGGCTTGGGCCGGTGCCGCGGCACCGTTCGCCTGCGCCGGCTTGGCCGCTTGCGCAGCGCCGCCGGCCGGCTCCAGCAGCACGATCAGCGTGCCTTCCGACACCGAATCGCCCTGCTTGATCTTCACTTCCTTGACCGTGCCGGCATGGGGGCTCGGCACGTCCATCGTCGCCTTGTCCGACTCCAGCGTGACCAGGGACTGCTCTTTTTCGACGGTGTCGCCGGCCTTCACGAGAATTTCGATGACGGGCACGTCTTTATAGTCGCCGATGTCCGGCACCTTGACTTCGATCGCTTCACTCATTGTTCGTGTCTCCAGGGCTCACAGAGACGCGCCCGCCGCATTTTCAAGCGGCGGGCGCGCATAGCCTCACGCGAAAGGCGTTGCCTTAAACGGTCATCGGGTTGGGTTTGTTGGGATCGAGGTTGTACTTGGCTAGCGCATCCGCGACGACCTTGCGCTCGATCGTACCCTCATCCGCCAGCGCATTCAGTGCCGCGACGGTTACCCAGAAACGATCGACTTCGAAGAAGTGACGCAGCTTCTCACGCGTATCCGAGCGGCCGAAGCCATCGGTACCGAGCACGACGAAGCGGTTCGGCACGTAGGCGCGGATCTGATCGGCCAGCGCGCGGACGTAGTCGGTCGATGCGATGACCGGACCCTTCGCATCCTTGAGCAGCGTCTCGACATGCGTGAGCTTGCGCGGCTCAGCCGGATGCAGCAGGTTCCAGCGCGCGATGTCCTGGCCTTCACGGGCGAGTTCGGTGAAGCTCGGCACGCCCCAGATGTCGGCGTCGACGCCCCATTCGTCCTTCAGGAGATCGGCGGCGGCGATCACTTCGTTCATGATCGTGCCGGCGCCCATCAGCTGCACGCGCGGCTTCTTCGATGCGCCGTCGGCCTTCTTGAACGAATACATCCCCTTGATGATGTCCCGCGCCACGTGCTCGCCCTGCGGCATCGCCGGGTGCTCGTAGTTCTCGTTCATCACGGTGATGTAATAGAAGACGTCTTCCTGGTTCTGCACCATGCGGCGCAGGCCGTCTTGCATGATCACGGCGAGTTCGTAGCCGAACGTCGGGTCGTAGCTCAGGCAGTTCGGCACCGATTGCGCCCACAGCAGCGAGTGGCCGTCTTCGTGCTGCAGGCCTTCGCCGTTCAGCGTCGTGCGTCCCGCCGTCCCGCCGAGCAGGAAGCCGCGCGAACGCATGTCGCCGGCCGCCCAAACCAGATCGCCGATACGCTGCAGGCCGAACATCGAATAGAAGATGTAGAACGGCACCATGATCTCGCCGTGCGTCGAGTACGACGTCGCGGCCGCGATCCAGTCGCACATCCCACCGGCTTCGTTGATGCCTTCCTGCAGGATCTGGCCCGTCTCCGATTCCTTATAGAACATGAGCTGATCGGAATCTTCCGGCACGTACTTCTGGCCGTCCTGATTCCAGATGCCGATCTGGCGGAACAAGCCCTCCATGCCGAACGTGCGCGACTCGTCGGGCACGATCGGCACGACGCGCTTGCCGAGCTGCTTGTCCTTGAGCAGGATGTTCAGAATCCGTACGAACGCCATCGTCGTCGAAATCTCGCGGCCCTCGCCCGTGCCCTTGAGCAGCGGTTCGAACGCTGCCAGCTCGGGCACCGGCAGCGACTCGGCCTTCTCCCGGCGTGCCGGCAGATACCCGCCCATGTCCTGGCGGCGCGCACGCATGTACTCGAGCTCCTTCGAACCTTCCTCGAACTTCAGGTAAGGCACGTTGACGAGATCTTCGTCGGAGATCGGCAAGCGGAATTGGTCGCGGAACACCTTGAGCTGATCCACCTGCATCTTCTTCTGCTGGTGGGTGATGTTCATGGCCTGGCCGGCTTCGCCCATGCCGTAGCCCTTGATCGTCTTCGCGAGGATGACGGTGGGCTGATCCTTGGCGTGCTGCGCTTCGTGGAACGCCGCGTAGATCTTGTGCGGATCGTGGCCGCCGCGGTTCAGGTTCCAAATGTCTTCGTCGGACCAGTCGGAGACAAGCGCCTTCAGTTCAGCCGTATTGAAGAAATGCTCGCGCACGAACGCGCCCGATTCGGACTTGTAAGTCTGGTACTCGCCGTCGACGACTTCCATCATGCGGCGCATCAGCGCGCCCGTCTTGTCGCGCGCGAACAGCGCATCCCAGCGGCTGCCCCAGATGACCTTGATGACGTTCCAGCCGGCGCCGCGGAACTCCGATTCGAGCTCCTGGATGATCTTGCCGTTGCCGCGCACCGGACCGTCGAGACGCTGCAGATTGCAGTTGATGACGAACACGAGGTTGTTCAGACGCTCGCGCCCGGCCATGCCGATCGCGCCGAGCGATTCCGGCTCGTCCGTTTCGCCGTCGCCGAGGAACGCCCAGACCTTGCGGCCTTCCGTCTTGGCGATGCCGCGCGCCTGCATGTACTTCATGAAGCGCGCTTGATAGATCGCCATGATTGGGCCGAGCCCCATCGAGACGGTCGGGAATTGCCAGAAATCGGGCATCAGCCACGGGTGCGGGTACGACGAGATGCCCTCGCCGCCGACTTCCTGGCGGAAGTTGTCGAGCTGGCTCTCGGAAAGCCGGCCGAGCAGGAATGCGCGCGAGTAGACGCCCGGCGACGAGTGACCCTGCACGAACACGAGATCGCCGCCATGCTCGGGCGACGGCGCGTGCCAGAAATGGTTGAAGCCGACGTCGTACAGCGTGGCGGCCGACGCGAACGAGGCTATGTGGCCGCCGACGTTCGTATGCTTGCCGGCGCGCAGCACCATCGCGATCGCGTTCCAGCGCGTGTACGAGCGGATGCGGTGCTCGAGGTCCTGGTCGCCCGGAATCTTGGCCTGGCGCGACACCGGAATCGTATTGATGTAAGGCGTTTTCGCCGAAAACGGCAAATGCTCGCCGTGCACGCGAGCGAATTCGATCTGCTTCTCGATCAGGTAATGCGCACGGTCGGGACCGACGGCAGAAATGACCCCTTCTAGCGCGTCGAGCCATTCGCCGGTTTCTTGGGGATCGTCGTCTTTATCGGCGGCGACATATTTCATGACTTCGTCGGGCACAGCGGACATTCTCGTCTCCTGGATTTGGGGAATGCTCTACGAGTGAACGAATAGCGCAGACCGGGTCGGACCGCGGCAGCTGACGGGATTGTAAAGAGGCTCCCCGCGCCTTAGCAACCAATTTTTCAAATTACGAGATCATTTCTCATGATATGAAATATTGCTGCAACGCACCCAAAACAGACGGTGATCGTGCATCAATGTGTCGCGAGTTGCATCGAATGCCACGGGAATACCCCCGTTTTACGCCAATTGGCGGTGGCGCGCTGCGCTACAATTCGAGCCATGTTGACCGATCGGCTTTTCGCACGTTCGGCGCGGCCGTCCGGAAACCGGGCGGACTCGGCGCCGTCTCGCTGGCACCACGGACCGTGGTGGTCCAATTCGTATTTGCTCACGCCTTTACTTTCCATCCTGGTGTTCCTGGTGGTGATGAGCCTCATCCTCTGGAGCTTGAACAGGCGCGAGCAGCAGCAGCAGGAAGACACGCTCTACCGCAACGTTGCCTGGGCGCAGCAACAGATCCGCCTGTCGATGACGGGCGCGCAGGAACAGCTGCAGGCGCTCGCGCGCGACATCGCGGCGGGCCATTCCGATCAGCATGCGTTCGAGATGTCGACGGCCGACATCATGCAGGCCCACCCCGAGATCCTTTATTTGAACTGGTACACGGCGCAGAAGGTGCCGCGCTGGTCGGACACGCCCTTGCCGCTCGCGGGCCAGCGCTTCGCGCGGCTGACCGACGCGCAGCTGGACGAGGCCGTCAAGGCCGCGTTCGGCGATGCGCGCGGCTCGCGGCGCCAGGTGTACTCGCCGCTGATCTACGATGATCTCGGCAACGGCTATCTGACGATGCAGACGCCGATCTACCGCGATCGCGAGTTCCTCGGTTCGATTGCGGCCGTATTCTCGATCGAAGGCATCCTCAAGCACGACATCCCGCCCGAACTCTCGGCGAAGTACAAGATTTCGATCACCGACGCGAACAACCGCGAACTGGCCACCACCTCGACGCGCCCGCGCCTGCCGCGCGACATCTTCTACGACTTGCCGCTCGATCCGCCCGGCCAAGGCGTGACCGTGCGCGTCTATGCCTTCCCGCAGGTCACGAACTTCACGAACAACACGCTCGTCTGGCTCGTCGCCGGTCTCTCGTGCTTCGTGCTGTGGAGCTTGTGGAGCCTTTGGAAGCACACGCGCCAGCGCTTCGAGGCGCAGCAGGCGCTGTACGCCGAAGCGTTCTTCCGCCGCGCGATGGAGAACTCGGTGCTGATCGGCATGCGCGTGCTCGACATGCATGGGCGCATCACGCACGTGAACCCGGCGTTTTGCCGCATGACGGGCTGGGACGAGAGCGACCTCGTCGGCAAGACGGCGCCCTTCCCCTACTGGCCGCGCGATTCCTACCCCGAGATGCAGCGCCAGCTCGACATGACGCTGCGCGGCAAGGCGCCCTCTTCCGGCTTCGAGCTGCGCGTGCGGCGCAAGGACGGCTCGCTGTTTCATGCGCGCCTGTACGTGTCGCCGCTCATCGACAGCTCGGGGCGCCAAACGGGCTGGATGTCTTCGATGACCGACATCACCGAGCCGAAGCGAGCGCGCGAGGAACTCGCCGCCGCGCACGAACGCTTCACAACCGTGCTCGAAAGCCTCGATGCGGCCGTCTCCGTGCTCGCGGCCGACGAAGCGGAGCTGCTGTTCGCGAACCGCTATTACCGGCACCTGTTCGGCATCCGCCCCGACGGCCACCTCGAATTGGCCGGCGGCGGCTTCGACAGCGCGCAAGCCTCGTCGGATTCGATCGACATGGTCGATGCTTACGCCGGGCTACCGGCCGCCGCGCTGACGGAAAGCGCCGCCGACGCCCAGGAAATCTACGTTCAAAGCATCCAGAAGTGGTTCGAGGTGCGCCGCCAATACATTCAGTGGGTGGACGGCCATCTCGCGCAGATGCAGATCGCCACCGACATCACCACGCGCAAGCAGGCGCAGGAACTCGCGCGCCAGCAAGAAGAAAAGCTGCATTTCACGAGCCGCTTGATGACGATGGGCGAAATGGCCTCGTCGCTCGCGCACGAGTTGAACCAGCCGCTCGCCGCGATCAACAACTATTGCTCCGGCACCGTCGCGCTCGTCAAGGCGGGCCGCACGACGCAGGACACCTTGCTGCCCGTGCTCGAAAAGACGGCCCAGCAAGCGGTGCGCGCGGGCATGATCATCAAGCGCATCCGCGAGTTCGTGAAGCGCAGCGAGCCCAAGCGCCAAGCGGCGCGCGTGTCCGATATCGTGGCCGATGCGGTCGGCCTGGCCGAAATCGAAGTCCGGAAGCGCCGTATTCGGATCCTGACGGAGATCCGCTCGCGCCTGCCCGTCATCTACGTCGATCCGGTCTTGATCGAACAGGTACTGGTCAATCTGCTCAAGAACGCCGCGGAAGCCATGCACGACGCAAAGCCGAACGCCGTGGATCCGGTCATCCGCGTGATCGTGCGGCTCGATTCGGGCTTCGTCTGCATCAGCGTGATCGACCAGGGCCCCGGCGTGGACGAAGCGGCCATCGAACGGCTGTTCGAACCGTTCTACAGCACGAAATCGGACGGCATGGGCATGGGCCTGAACATCTGCCGCTCCATCATCGAATCGCATCGCGGTCGTCTGTGGGTTGTGAACAACGTCGATGGGGACGGCAAAATCACAGGCGCCACGTTTCACTGTAGTCTGCCGATCGGCGAACCAAGCGATCCGGGCCACGGCGGCACGGTCGACGCGCCGAGACCACAAACCGTTACAACGGGAGAGCTATGAGCAGCCCAGTCACCAGTAATCAAGAAACCGTCTTCGTGGTCGACGATGACGAAGCCGTGCGAGATTCGCTGCGCTGGCTTTTGGAAGCGAACGGCTATCGCGTGCAGTGCTTCTCGAGCGCCGAGCAATTCCTCGAAGCGTATCAGCCGGCGCAGCACGCCGGACAGATCGCTTGCCTCATCCTCGACGTGCGGATGTCGGGTATGAGCGGGCTCGAGCTGCAAGAGCGCCTTATCGCAGAAAACGCCTCGCTGCCGATCATCTTCGTCACGGGCCACGGCGATGTGCCGATGGCGGTCTCGACGATGAAGAAAGGCGCGATGGATTTCATCGAGAAGCCGTTCGACGAAGCCGAACTGCGCAAGCTCGTCGAGCGCATGCTCGACAAAGCCCGCAGCGAAAGCACCACGGTGCAGCAGCAGCGCGCGGCGGCCGAGCGCCTCGGCAAGCTCACGGCGCGCGAGCATCAGGTGCTCGAGCGCATCATCGCCGGCCGTCTGAACAAGCAGATCGCCGACGATCTCGGCATCAGCATCAAGACGGTCGAAGCGCACCGCGCCAACATCATGGAAAAGCTCAACGTCAACACGGTGGCCGACCTGCTGCGCCTCGCGTTGTCGAACAAGCCCGCCAATCAGGCGTGATATCGACGGCAGGCGCCGCATCGCGGCGCCTGCTTAGCAACAACCTCACCTCGCCCGGACCGCGGTAGCATCCGGGCTGCCTGTTTTATTCTCGACCGACCACCATGACAGCCAAATTGATCGACGGCCTCGCCCTTTCCAAGACTCTCCGCGCCGACGTCGCGGCCCGCGCCGGCGCGCTCGCCGCGCGCGGCCATCAGCCGGGGCTCGCCGTGGTGCTCGTGGGCGACAACCCGGCCAGCGAAGTCTACGTGCGCAACAAGGTGAAGGCCTGCGAGGACAACGGCCTTTACTCGTCGTACGACCGCTACCCGGCCACGCTCTCGGAAGCCGATCTGCTCTCGCGGATCGACGCGCTCAATCGCGACCCGAGAATTCACGGCATCCTCGTTCAATTGCCGCTGCCGCAGCACATCGACGCTCACAAGGTGATCGAAGCGATCGCCCCCGAGAAGGACGTCGACGGCTTTCACATCGCCAATGCAGGTGCCCTGATGACGGGCAAGCCGCTGTTTCGGCCCTGCACGCCCTACGGCGTCATGAAGATGTTCGAGGCCTACGGCATCGAGCTGCAAGGCGCGAACGCCGTCGTCATCGGCCGCTCGAACATCGTCGGCAAGCCGATGGCGATGCTGCTGCTCGAAGCCGGCGCCACCGTCACGATCTGCAACAGCAAGACGCGCGATCTGGCCGCGCACACGCGCACGGCCGACATCGTCGTCGCGGCCACCGGCCGGCGCAACATCTTGACGGCCGACATGGTCAAACCCGGCGCGACCGTCATCGACGTCGGCATGAACCGCGACGACGCGGGCAAGCTGTGCGGCGACGTCGATTTCGCGGGCGTCTCGGCCGTAGCCGGCCATATCACGCCGGTGCCGGGCGGCGTCGGTCCGATGACGATCACGATGCTGCTCGTCAACACGATCGAAGCGGCGGAACGCAGCGCGGCGCAAGGCTGATCGCGGTACGACAGCTGCGGCACGGCTACGCGGCTCCGGGGCGAATTAGAAGAAGAACGAACGAAAATGCGAGCCGCCGATTGGAATCGGCGCGCGGCGCCCCAATAATGGCGATATCGGGCGCCGAGTCGAATCGGCGCCCGCCCTCTCGACTCCAGACAGATAGGAACAGCGCTATGGCTTCGAATACGTCCGATTCGTCCCTCTCTCCCGACAAGCGCATCCAGAACGAGAACCCCCTGCTCGACTTTTCCGGCCTGCCGCGCTTCGGACAGATCCGCCCCGAGCACATCACGCCGGCGCTCGACCTCTTGCTCGAACAGGCGCAAGGCGCAATCGACCATGCGACCGACGCGGCTACCCCCGCTACTTGGGCCGACGTCGTCGAAACCACGGAAGCGGCAACCGAGCCGCTCTCGCGTGCCTGGGGCATCATCGGCCATTTGAATGCCGTCGCCGATACGCCCGAGCTGCGCGCCGCCTACGGCCAGAACCTGCCGCGCGTGACCGAATTCTGGTCGAGCGTGGGGCAGAACCTCGAATTGTTCGAAAAATACAAGGCGATCGTAGCAAGCCCCGAGTACGCCGGGCTCTCCGGCGAACGCAAGAAAATCCTGCAAAACTCGCTGCGCGATTTCCGTCTGTCGGGGGCCGAGCTGCCCGAGGACCAAAAGCCGCGCTTCTCCGAATTGCAAGAGCAGCAAGCCGCGCTGGCCAAAGCGTTCTCCGACCACGTGCTCGACGCGACGAACGCCTATGCCTACGTGGCGAAGACCGAAGCCGAACTCGCCGGCTTGCCCGCCGACGTCGTGCAAGCCGCACGCGAAGCCGCGCAGGAAGCGCAGATCGAAGGCTGGAAGTTCACGCTGCACTTCCCGTCGTATTTCCCGGTCATGCAATATGCCGCGCACCGTCCGATGCGCGAGACGATGTATCGCGCCTACGTGACGCGCGCGTCCGAACTCGGCGGCGCCTACGGCGGCGGCAAGGCCGAATGGGACAACACGGCGAACGTCGCCGAGCTCTTGAAGCTGCGCAAGGAAGAGGCGCAGATGCTCGGCTACCGCAACTTCGCCGAGGTCTCCCTCGTGCCGAAGATGGCCGATACGCCCGACCAGGTCGCCGAGTTCCTCGAGGATCTGGCCAAGCGCGCGCGCCCTTATGCCGAGACGGACTGGCAGGAACTGCGCACGTTCGCGGCCGACGAACTCGGCCTCGCCGCGCTCGAACCGTGGGACGTCGCGTTCGCGGGAGAGCGCCTGCGTGAAAAGCGCTATGCGTTCTCGGAAAACGAGGTCAAGCAATACTTCCCCGAGGAAGCGGTTGTCAAAGGGCTGTTCAAGGTCGCGCAGACGCTGTTCGGCGTCACGATCCGCCGCGACGAAACGGCGGTGTGGCACCCTGACGTGCGCTTCTTCCGCATCGAGGACGCTACGGGTGCGCTGCGCGCGCAGTTCTACCTCGATCTGTATGCCCGCGAAGGCAAGCGCGGCGGCGCCTGGATGGACGATGCGCGTTCGCGGCACCTGCGCAGCGACGGCAGCGTACAGACGCCGGTCGCCTATCTGACCTGCAACTTCTCGGCGCCGGTCGGCGGCAAGAGCGCCTGCTTCACGCATGACGAAGCCATCACGCTGTTCCATGAGTTCGGCCACGGCCTGCATCACATGCTGACGCGCGTGAACGAACTCGGCATCTCAGGCATCAACGGCGTCGAGTGGGATGCCGTCGAGCTGCCGTCGCAATTCCTCGAGAACTTCTGCTGGGAGTGGGATGTGCTCGCCGATATGTCGTCGCATGTCGATACCGGTGAAAAGCTGCCCCGCGAACTGTTCGACAAGATGATCGCGGCGAAGAACTTCCAAAGCGGGCTCGGCACGCTACGCCAGATCGTCTTCTCGATGTACGACATGCAGCTGCATACGAGCTTCGATCCGCAAGGGGCGCAAAACGCGAACGATCTCGCACGAGAACTGAACGAGCGCTATCACGTGATTCCGCAAGCGAGCTTCTCGCGCTGGCCGAATACGTTCAGCCATATCTTCGCGGGCGGTTACGCGGCGGGGTACTACAGCTACAAGTGGGCCGAGGTGCTGTCGGCCGACGCTTACTCCGCGTTCGAAGACGCCGCCAAGGCAACGCAAGGCAGCGTACTCGATGCCGAGACGGGCACGCGGTACCGCACGGAGATTCTCGAAGTCGGCGGCAGCCGTCCGGCGATGGAATCGTTCAAGGCATTCCGCGGCCGCACGCCGACGATCGACGCGCTCTTGCGACACAACGGCATGGCGCCGGCACCGGCGAAATGATGTCGAGCATGGAGGGCGTGGCTGAGCGGTGAGTTACCGGTTCAGCTTGAAATCGATCTCGGGCGGCCGCCCTTCCAGCGATAGCGTCGCGCGCGCCGCCGGTGTGCGCGCGACGATCTTGCCGCCGCGCACGACGGCCAGACGTGTGGCCCGCAATCGAATCGCCTCGATCGGGTCGCTCGCATCCAGCACGATGCAATCGGCACGGCAACCCGGCGCGATGCCATAGCCTTCCAAACCGAGAATCCGCGCCGCGTTCGCCGTCACCGCGTCGAATGCAGCACGCATTGCGTCGACACCCGTCATCTGCGCGACGTGCAGCCCCATGTGCGCCACTTCCAGCATGTCCGCCGAACCGAGGCTGTACCACGGATCCATCACGCAGTCGTGGCCGAACGCCACGTCGATACCGGCCGCCAGCATCTCCGGCACGCGCGTCATCCCGCGCCGCTTCGGGTAGGTATCGGCGCGACCTTGCAGCGTGATGTTGATCAAAGGATTGGCGATCGCAGCCACGCCCGACTCGCGCATCAGCGGCAACAGCTTGCTCACGTAGTAGTTGTCCATCGAGTGCATCGACGTCAGATGCGAGCCGGCCACGCGCCCTTCCAGCCCCAGGCGATGCGCCTCCGAACATAGCGTTTCGATATGACGGGACAGAGGATCGTCCGATTCGTCACAATGCATGTCGACGGGTAGCCCCTTGGCGGCCGCGAATTCGCAGAGCACCCGGATCGACTCGGCGCCGTCGGCCATCGTCCGCTCGAAGTGCGGGATGCCGCCGACCACATCGACGCCCATCGCCACTGCCCGCTTCAGATTGTCGAAGGCACCAGCCGAGCGCAGCAAGCCGTCCTGCGGAAAGGCCACGAGCTGCAAGTCGAGATACGGTGCGACGCGGCGCTTCACTTCGAGCAGCGCTTCGACGGCAAGCAAGCGCGGATCGCAAACGTCGACATGCGAGCGAATCGCGAGGAGCCCGCGCGCGACGGCCCAGTCGCAGTACTGAAGCGCACGCTGAATCAGCGCCTCCTGTGTCAGTTGAGGCTTGAGCTCGCCCCACAGAGCGATCCCTTCGAGCAACGTGCCTGACGCATTGACGCGCGGCAAGCCATAAGAGAGCGTGGCATCGAGATGGAAATGCGCGTCGACGAACGGAGGCGAGACGAGCGCACCGGCCGCGTCGATCTCCTGCCGGGCCGTGGCCGCGAGCTGCGGCTCGACGGCAACGATACGCCCCGCGTCGATCGCAATATCGACTAGAGCGTCCTGGCCAACGACGTGACTCGTCAATGCGGCACGGCGGATGATGAGATCCATCTAGGGCTCCTCGGATGAAGAACGGCCATCGGCACGGGTTCGACTGATCGACTGCAACGTGAGAGACGGCTCACGCAGCGATATGCGTGTGGTGTGCCGATCGCTGATTCTAGAGTCTAACTAGCCGGGCCGCTCGGCTCGTTACGTTCGTCCTCAAACAACGGGAATTGTTGGCCTTGGCCGGCGGCATCGTCCTCTTCAAGGCGCACACCGACGCCCAGCAAACGCACGGGACGGTTGCGACGTGCAAAGCCTTTTTCGAGCAATGCGATGAAGGTGGGCAAATCGGTCGCGCCGGCCACGCACTCGACGGTCGTCCTTTGGAAGTCCGCGAAACGGATCTTGACGTAAAGCTTGCGGATCGCGGCGACGGCCCCGACGCGCTCGATGCGCGCGTCGAGTTGTTCGGCGAGTTGCCGAATCTCGGCCGTGCACGCTTCGAGCGTCCGCAAGTCCGTCACGTAGGTCGTTTCGACGCTGATCGACTTGCGCTCCTGATCCGGCTCCACGGTCCGATGATCGATCCCGCGCGATAGGTTGTAGAGCCGGCGGCCGAACGCGCCGAAGCGCTGGTGAAGATCGAGGAGCGACCACTCGCGCAGATCGCGGCAAGTATTGATGCCAAGCTGTTCGAGTTTCGCCGCCGTGACTTTGCCGACGCCGAAGATCTTGCGCACGGGCAAGGCAGCGACAAAGGCATCGACCTCATGAGGGCGGACGACGAACAGGCCGTCGGGCTTGTTCCAATCGGATGCGATTTTGGCGACGAATTTGTTCGGCGCGACACCGGCCGATACCGTAACGCCGACCGTATCGCGCACGCGCTCGCGGATATCGGCGGCCATCAACGTGGCGCTGCCCTTGCATCGCGTTGCCGCGGTGACGTCGAGATACGCTTCATCGAGCGAAAGCGGCTCGACGATCGGGGTGAAGTCGCGGTAAATCGCCATGATCTGCCGCGACGCGATGCGGTACTTCTCCATCGAGGGCGGGATGATCAACAGCTCGGGGCACTTGCGCATCGCCGTGGCCGACGACATCGCCGAATGCACGCCAAAGCGGCGTGCTTCATAGTTGCAGGTGGCAATCACGCCACGATGATCGGGGCGGCCGCCGACAGCGAGCGGCCGGCCGCGCAGGCTCGGATCGTCGCGCATCTCGACCGACGCGTAGAAGCAATCGCAATCGCAGTGGATGATTTTGCGGACGAGCGCAGCCGGCGCGCCGTCCGGCGCGGGGATGGAAGTGGGAACCGATTGATCGTGCGTGCTCAAAGTGAATGATACTGTACAAAATCACAGTATTCATTTCAAGTGGCACGCACGGGAGATAGCGCGCGGCGTGGGCGCCACGCGCTATTTGCACCTGCACCTGCACCTGCACCTGCGATCGGCGATCGGCGCTCGGCCTCAGGCAGCGATCGGCCAACCCTCATCAGCACCGGCGGATGCACTTCCGCCCAGGGCCAACGGTTCGTTCGATGCGCGGAAGAACGCGACGGCATCGCCGAGCTGATGCCCTTGCTCGTCGAGCGACTGCGATGCGGCGGCGGCCTCTTCGACGAGCGCGGCGTTCTGCTGCGTGACGTCGTCCATCTGCGAAATCGCCTGACCAACCTGCTCGATCCCGCGGCGCTGTTCGTCGGATGCCGCGGCGATCTCGCCCATGATGTCGGTGACGCGGGCAACCGCTCGCGTGATTTCCTCCATCGTCGACCCCGCTTCACCTGCCAGCGCGGAGCCCTCCTCGATCGTCTGCACGGACGCGGCGATGAGTTCCTTGATCTCCTTCGCAGCGCTCGACGAACGCTGCGCGAGGCTGCGCACTTCGCTCGCCACGACTGCGAAGCCACGGCCCTGCTCGCCCGCACGCGCCGCCTCGACGGCCGCGTTCAACGCAAGGATGTTCGTTTGGAACGCGATGCCTTCGATCATCCCGGTGATGTCGGCGATCTTGGTCGAGCAGTCGCTGATCTGCGTCATCGTATCGACAACGCGGCCGACGACACCGCTGCCTTGATGCGCCACATCCGACGCAGTGGACGCCAGCATACTGGCCTGCTGCGCGTTTTCCGCGTTCAACCGCACGGTGGACGTGAGCTGCTCCATGCTCGCGGCCGTCTGCTGCAGCGCAGAGGCTTGCTGTTCGGTACGGCTGGACAGATCGAGATTGCCCGCCGCGATTTGGGCGGTCGCGCTGGCGATCGTCTCGGTGCCGGCCCTGACCTTGACGACGACACGTTTGAGGTTGCCGTTCATCTCGTCGAGCGCGCCCAGCAATTGACCGACTTCGTCGCGCGTCGCCGCATCGATCTGGCCTGTCAAATCGCCCTCGGCCACGCGGTGCGCAAATTTGACGGCACCTTCCAAGGGAAGCGTGATAGAACGCGCCGATACGATCCCCAAGCCGAGTACGCCGCACAGAATTGCGAGCGAACAGACGATTTCGAGCGTGTTTGCGTTATCGATCAGCGCGTGGGCCCGGTCGGCCCCTTGCTGCCCCAGGACGCGGTTGTAGGCGCGATGCGCTTCGATGGCGGCGTCGAAGCGTTGAGCGGCATCGGCCATGGCGCCGTCGAGCAACTCGGCGGCCTGCTGCTTCTGGCTCGCGCGCGACAGAGACAGCACCTGATCGCGGATTTGCGACGACTGCGCGACGGCGGCGCGATCGGCCGCATACATGTCGCGATCCTTCTCGTCGGATACGAGCGACTCGTACTTCCCTAATTGCGCCTCCAGCATGCTGCGCTGATTCGCGATCTGCTGTTCGATGCTTTGCATCTTCTGCGGATCCGTTGCCGCAACGTGCTTGCTCGTGAGCAGCGTCATCGCGTCGTACGCTTTCAACGCACCATCGAGCACCACGAAGCTGGGGACCGTGTTGTCGTTCGCGTAGCTCGCCGCGTCGTACACCCGGCGCGTTTGGAAAATGCCGAAGCCCGTGACCGCGAACAACGCCACTGCCGCCACGAGATTCAACAGCATCAAGCGCCGGGCGATCTTCAAGTCGTAAAACCATTTCATGCTGCTTTCTTCCCTCTGAACGAATCGTGCGGCGTCGATGCCGCGCAACGCGCAAACATATTTTGAACGGACCGTGTCGCGCGGCGCCTATCGACGGACAGGCGTGGATGCGGGCGAGCGGCCGTCCAGCGATTTACTCAGGTATCCTAACTAACTCAAGAAGGACCGCGACAACGTTTGCGCGCGACATCGAATGGGGGACGGACGCTCCCAGATAGATGAAACGGCGCAACCAGGTTGGCGAGACGCGATGCACGCATCGGTCTTCTGGGTTGCCGCATGCAATATCGGCCTATGCGGCGAATGCTTGAGGGGAGTCGCCCAAGAACAAACAGGGGCGGAGAGGAAAGCGGGAGTCGACCGAGAGGCAACTGCAACGACTAGGCAGCGATATCCTGATCTACACCGCCAAGCAACGAAGATCAGACACCTGAGACGCAAAAGCCCGCTAGGAGCGGGCTTTCGTGTATTGGTTGCGGGGGTAGGATTTGAACCTACGACCTTCGGGTTATGAGCCCGACGAGCTGCCAGACTGCTCCACCCCGCGTCAGAGAAATAAATTATATGGGGCTTTCACGTTTGTGTCAAACAATACTGTCGACGACGCCGCCATCGACACGCAGCGCAGCGCCGGTTGTCGCCGAAGCTTGGGCCGAGCAGACGTAGACGACGAGATTCGCGACCTCCTCGACCGTGGCCGGACGCTGCAGGATCGAACTCGCGCGATGTGTGCGGACGAATTCGACCGCGACTTGGTCGACGCTCTTGCCCTGCTGCTCGGCCGTCTCCTTGAGCATCGACTTCACCCCATCCGACATGGTCGGCCCAGGCAGCACCGAGTTCACGGTCACTTGCGTGCCCGCCGCGAGCTTCGCCAATCCGCGCGCGATCGAGAGCTGCGCCGTCTTCGTCATCCCGTAGTGAATCATGTCTGCGGGAATGTTGAGCGCGGACTCCGAGGAGATGAAGACGATGCGCCCCCAATCTCGCTCGAGCATGCCGCGCATGTAGTGCCGTGCCAAGCGCACGCCCGACATGACGTTCGTCTGGAAGAAGCGCTCCCACGTTTCGTCCGATATCTCGAAGAACGGTTCGGGGCCGTAGATGCCCGCATTGTTCACGAGAATATCGGCCGTCGGCACCGCGTGAACGAGCTTGGCGATGCCGTCGGCGCTCGACAGATCGCCTGCGATACCGCGCACGTCGGCGTTCGGCACCGCATCGCGCATGGCATCGAGCGATGCCACGACCGATGCTTCGCTGCGGCCGTTGATGATCGTGTGCGCGCCGGCGCGCGCCAGGCCCGTCGCGATCGCGAAGCCGATGCCGGCCGTCGAGGCGCTCACCAGGGCGGTCTTGCCGGAAAGGTCGATATGCATGGGTGGGTTCTCCATGGTTCGAGGCGTGGGAAAAGCGCAGGGCAAAAGGGTTGCGCTCAGTCCGAATTTTGACGCAACGCAGCTTGACGCGCCGAGTTGGCTGATACGATCGCCGCCCTGCAGCATAACGAACCTATAACAATCATTCTGGGAGAGCTAGAACATGGACTGCGTTACATTCTCCAAAGCATTCCAAGACAACATGAATGCGCTACGGTTACCTGCCCCCTTCAGCCTGTTTTCGTCGCTGACGACGGCTCTGGGAAACCTTGGCGCGATGCTGAATGCATTTAAATCCGTTGGGCCGACAGCCACGGTTGCTGAGATGATTGGAGCAACAATTTTGCGCGAGCGATTGGACGTGGTTGGCGCCATGGCCGCGTCGTACTATGTCGGAGCAGTGATCGGCAGCGTGGTTGTTGCGAGCGAAGGGGCTAAGGCATGCAAAGGACGCACATCATCTGCCCGTATCCGCTTGGTCGTCCTCTGGCTTGCCAGTCGCGGCGTGCTAGTTCCGATGGACTTACAGATATTTATGCAGCACAACCCCGAGGCCATTGAGGACAACATGAAGCGGAGGTCCTACGCGATGCGCGCATGGCAACACGGAGACAGGTCATGAGTTGGGTCAGCGACAAAGTCGCGCTACTGCTCGTAGGGATCGTATGCTCGACGGGTGCGTGGGCCGTCCTGCACTATTCGGGGCAGTGGTTCTTCCCAGCCATCACGTTGTTCGCGCTTGTGTCCATGTTCCTTGAAATTCGGAGGTTGAGGGCTCTCCTCCTCAAGCACGGAATAGACCCTCGAAGCAAATGACTTCAGTGCTGGGCATCGGGCAGCGCTCATTCGCTCCGGTCGCCTCGATCAGCCAACGGACAGGCTACTGCGCGTGAAGCTTGCGCATTTACCGAATCCATATCCGCTATCTTGCCGGCCACACTGCCACCGCCGATAATCCGACTCCACAACAATACGGGGGCCGGATACGAAAAGCGTATGGAAAGACGGTTGGCAAGTGCCGTTGGCGACGCTAGTGGCAATTGCTTTGTTCGCAGCGTTCAACTACAAGCCAATCCAGTCCGCCGCGGACGCTGCAGCATGGGTCCAGGGCATAGGTTCACTACTGGCCATCACCGCGGCAATCTGGATCTATGCAAAGCAATGCCAGAACAAAAAATCGGACGACAACGCGGAGATTCGCGCATTCGTGGAAGCGATCCGCGAGGAAGTACAAGCAGCATGGACCAGTTACTGCGTTGAAATACACCCCGCGCTACGAGCGTTACCAGACGGCCAGCATTTTAAACTGATCTATCCGGTGTCCACGGAAGGGTTCACGATATACAACAATAGCGCATTGATGGTGGGTAAGGTGAGCGACCCCGAGCTACGCCGTAGCATCATTCATACCTACGCCCTCGCCAAGAGCTTGGTCTATTCTTTCCATATGAACAACATAATGCTAAACGAGTACAGGCAATTGTTACTCATGTACCACCAGGCCGATCGGGAAGCCGTTCTTACGGCACACATCGATTCCTTGCGTATCTACGCGACCAAGTTAAAAGAACGGGACACTTGGATATCTCAAGCTGCCGAGTCCCTTCAGATACGGATCGATCAATGGCTAGCGGCAAGCCGATGACCCGCCCGACCAACGTCGAGCACTCAGCGCGACAGGTCTGCGACTATGCGCGGTCCTCCCCCTGGCTCATGACAGGAGCATGGTCAATTGCGCGGCAATAGCGAACGTCGCTGTGTGTGGCCGGCAACGCGCGGCCGCGTCACATGAGAATGGACCGATCAATCTCGGCATGAAGAATGGCACACCCGACACCGCACGCACGTGTCCTACCTCGGATGAAGGACCCGTCATAGTGGAGTGTTGGCACGGCGTCAAAACGTGGATCGGCGATGTCGCCCTCGCTCGACGCGCCCGACAACCGTATCGTGCACATGAATCGCCTCGGCCAAGCGCTCCAAAAATTTGAGCGCCCCATTTCGCCGGGCTGGCAATCTGGCTAGAATTCGTTCGAATGCTTTCGAGGGAATCAAGTGAACACGCAACCCACAGACCCAGTTGACCCCGTCATCCTGGACGAGTTCCTCACCTCGTGTCCTCCCGGCAGAGAGATGTTGGTACAGCTTGTTATCGAAAACGTACGTTGGAATGATCACTACATTGGGGACCTGCACCTGCCGGAGGTGATCCTGCATTGCGACTCAAATCTTTGCGGTAGCGATCGCGTGTTTGTCAGCGGGTCTAGAGTATCGCTCGGCTTAGGTCGAGAATATTCTCAGGACAAATTCCTGGTATATAAATGCCGAAACTGCGGCATGTCTCATAAGACGCTCGCCGTGGAATTTCGCCACATAAATAGCGACAATCACATAACCGCATTGTTCAAATATGGCGAGGAACCTCCGTTTGGGCCACCGCTACCGCAGAAATTACTCAAACTCGCGGGAGATCAGCGTGACATCTTGCAGAAGGGGCGACGTTGCGAAAATCAAGGGCTGGGTATCGCCGCGTCCGCATATTACCGCCGCGTAGTAGAGTCGCAGAAAAATCGCATTTTCGACGAGATCATCCGGGTCTCACGCACGCTATCCGCTCCTGCGGAACTGATTAAAGAATTGGAAGCAGCGAAACAGGAGCGCCGTTTCACACAAGCCGTTGAGAAAGTCAAACATGGGCTACCACAGGTATTGCTAACCAACGGACATAATCCGCTGACGCTCTTGCACAATGCGCTTTCTGAGGGCCTGCACGCCGGAACAGACGGCGATTGTTTAGAACTGGCCACTAGTATACGTATCGTGCTGATTGATTTTGTGGACCGCCTCTCGCAAGCAATCAAAGATGACGCTAGCTTAAGCCAGGCGGTCGGACGACTGCTCCAATTAAAGCAGCCGAAGTCGGCTGCACAGTAAGGTGTCAAGAACGCCATAAACTTATGAAAATCGCCACCTGGAACGTCAATTCGCTGAAAGTTCGCCAGCAGCACGTCATCGACTGGCTCGAGCTGAGCCACGCCGACGTGCTCTGTCTTCAAGAATTGAAGATGCCCGACGAGAAATTCCCTCGCGCCGAGTTGGCCGATAAAGGCTATCGAAGCTGGTTCGCGGGCCAAAAGACGTACAACGGCGTCGCCATCCTAGTACGCGACGGCATCGAGGTCGACGAAACGCAGGTCGTGCGCAACATCCCCGGCTTCGAAGACGAACAGCAGCGCGTCATCGCCCTCACCGCCGGCGGAGCCCGCATCGTGTCCGCCTACTTTCCGAACGGCCAGGCGCCCGGCACCGACAAGTTCGCCTACAAGCTGCGCTGGCTCGAAGCACTCCAGCAATGGCTGAAGGACGAGCTGCAGGCGCATCCGAAGCTCGCCCTGCTCGGCGATTACAACATCGCCCCCGAAGACCGCGACGTCCACGATCCGAAAGCATGGGAAGGCCAGAACCTCGTTTCGCCGGAGGAGCGCGCGGCGTTCGCGAACCTCGTCGAACTCGGCCTCATCGACGTGTTCCGCAAGTTCGACCAGCCCGAAAAAGCGTTCTCCTGGTGGGATTACCGCATGCTCGCATTCCGCCGCAATGCCGGTTTGCGCATCGACCACATCCTGCTCTCACCCGCGCTCGCCGAAGGATGCACGCTGTGCGAAGTCGACAAGACACCTCGGAAATGGGATCAGCCCTCCGACCACGCACCGGTGATCGCGCAATTGGCTTGACGTGATACGTCTCGGCAAGCGGATCGGCACACGGATCGGCCCCGTACGGTATCGGAAGAGAAGACGATCGGCAGTCCTAAGCGTCTGCTCCCAATAAGAAAGCCGGCATTCGAACGAGCGCCGGCTTTCTTTTTTCACGCGTCTTTCTACCCTCGCATCACGGCTCCAAATGCAGCTCCTGGATCTTGCGCGTGATCGTGTTGCGGCCGATGCCGAGCCGCTCCGCCGCTTCGACCTTGCGGCCGCGCGTGAAGTCGAGCGCCTCGCGAATGACCGCCGCCTCGAAGCGCCGCGCGAGTTCGTCCATGACGTCGACGGTGTTCTCGCGCAGCATGCGCGCTACCTCCGAACGCAGCCCGCTCTCCCATACGCTGACGGGCAAGCCCGTCGCCACGCCCGCAAGCGAGGCCGGCGCAATCGCCGCTCCATTGCGTTCGCCATCCAGCGTGGCGGCCGCATTCAGCGCTGCCGGAACGGCAGCGGCAGCGAGGCCGGCAACGATGTCGCCACTAGTCTCGGGCGTCCCGCCAGGCACCAAATCGGGCGGCAGGTCCTTGATTTCAATTGTTTGTGCAGGGGCCATCACGGTCAACCAATTTGCCAGATTCTCGAGTTGGCGCACGTTGCCCGGAAACGGCAGTGTCGCCAGATAAGCGAGCGCCGCCTCCGACACGCGCTTGGGCTCGACGCCGAGGTCGCGCGCGCTCTTTTGCAGGAAGTGACGCGTGAGCAACGGAATGTCCTCGCGCCGTTCGCGCAGTGCCGGCAAGCGCAAGCGAATGACGTTGAGGCGGTGATACAAATCTTCGCGGAACAGCCCCTGACGCACACGCGATTCCAGATTCTGGTGCGTCGCGGCGATCACGCGCACGTTCGAGCGCAGCGGGCTGTGCCCGCCGACGCGATAGAACTGACCGTCGGACAGCACGCGCAGCAAGCGCGTCTGCAGATCGAACGGCATGTCGCCGATTTCATCGAGAAACAGCGTGCCGTTCTCGGCCTGCTCGAAGCGGCCCTGCCGCATCGCCTGCGCGCCCGTGAACGCGCCGCGCTCATGCCCGAATAGTTCGGACTCCAAAAGATCCTTCGGAATCGCCGCCGTATTGAGCGCGATGAACGGCCCGTTCGCCCGCGGGCTGTGCCGATGCAACGCGCGCGCGACGAGTTCCTTGCCGGTGCCGGACTCGCCCGTGATCAGGACAGTCGCGGCCGAATGCGACAGCCTGCCGATCGCGCGGAACATGTCCTGCATGGCCGGCGCTTGCCCGAGCATTTCAGGGGCATCGGCCAGCGCCACCTCGCCTGTCTGCGAGCCGCGCATGCTTTCGTCGACGGCGCGGCGTATCAACTCGACCGCCTTGTCGACGTCGAACGGCTTCGCGAGATATTCGAACGCACCGCCTTGAAACGCGGCCACCGCGCTGTCGAGATCGGAGTAGGCCGTCATGATGATGACGGGCAATTCGGGCAGGCGTTCGCGCACCGCCTGCAACAGTTCGAGGCCGGAAGACCCCGGCATTCTGATGTCCGAGACGAGCACTTGCGGGCTCTCGCGCTCGAGCGCGGCCAGCGCCTCGCGGACGTTGGCAAAGCTGCGCGTCGGAAAATTCTCGCGGGCCAGCGCTTTCTCGAGCACCCAGCGGATCGATTGGTCGTCGTCTACTATCCAGATCGGCTTCATGGAGTGGGTCTTATCAATTGACGAGCGGCAACAAAATCTGAAATTCGGTGTGTCCGGGGCGGCTCTCGACCTCGATCAAACCATCGTGCTGCTGCACGAACGTCTGCGCGAGCGTCAATCCGAGGCCGCTGCCGTCTTCGCGGCCCGACACGAGCGGATAAAAAATACGATCGCGGATTTCTTCGGGAATCCCTGGCCCGTTGTCGATCACACGCAAGTCCAATGCCAATTTGCACAGGCGCTTCGCGATCGTCACCTTGCGCGCGACGCGCGTGCGCAGCGCAATGCGCGCGTCGCCCTGCCCGATCCGCTCGCGCAGCGCCTGCGCCGCGTTGCGCACGATGTTCAGCAGCGCTTGAATGAGCTGCTCCTTGTCACCGCGCAAATCGGGGACGCTCACGTCGTAGTCGCGCTCGATCGTGAGGCCGCGCGGAAACTCCGCGAGAATCACGGCGCGCACGCGTTCGCATACTTCGTGAATGTTGACGTCGCCGACGACGTGCGGGTGCCGATGCGGCTCGAGCAAGCGATCGACGAGCGTTTGCAGGCGGTCCGATTCCTTGACGATCACCTGCGTGTATTCGCGCAACTCCTGCCGCTCGCGTACGCCCAGCTCGAATTCGAGCAATTGCGCCGCGCCGCGGATTCCACCGAGCGGATTCTTGATCTCGTGAGCAAGATTGCGGATGAGCTGCTTGTTCGCGATCGACAGATCGTGAATGCGCTCTTCCCGATCGGTGCGCAGGTGGCGTTCGTTCTCGAACAATTCGAGCAGCACGTAGTCGGGCGCGCTTTCAAGAAAGCCGACGACCACGTGCACATGCAGCGGCTCGCGCCCGGGGCGTTCGAGCACGGCATCGAGGTGCGTCGCATGAAAGCGATGCTCGGCGATCGCGGCGATCGTCGCCACGAGTTCGTCTCCGTTCGCGAACAGCTCCGGCCAGGACATCTGCACGAGCTGCCGGCGCGACAAATCGAGCATCGACTCGGCCGACGGATTCGCGAATGCAACCCGCAGCGTGCGCTTCTCGAGCACGAGCGTGACGGTAGGCAGCGCTTCGAGCCCAGGCAGCAATCCCGATTGCGCCAGTGCCGCATCGTCGGAAAGCGGCTCGGCCCCACCTTCTTTCGCTTTCATCAAGTTCTTGAGCACCATCGTCGACTCGGGAGCGCAAGCGCGCAACGAACGAAAAAGGGACGGCTCGGCCGTCCCTTCGAGACTGAGCTCATACGTGCGCTTCGCCGACGAAAGGCGACGAAGCGCATCGCATCGCTTACAGCGAGTAGTACATCTCGAACTCGATCGGATGCGTCGTCATGCGGAAGCGTTGCAGTTCGCCTTCCTTGAGTTCAAGGTACGCGTCGAGCATCGAATCCGTGAACACGCCGCCGCGCGTCAGGAACTCGCGATCCTTGTCGAGTGCCTCGAGCGCGTGCTCCAGACCGGCACAGACGGTCGGGATCTTCGCGTCTTCTTCGGGCGGCAGATCGTACAAATTCTTGTCCGCGGCTTCGCCCGGATGAATCTTGTTCTGCACGCCGTCGAGACCGGCCATCATCAGCGCCGAGAAGCACAGGTACGGGTTCGCCATCGGATCCGGGAAGCGCGTTTCGATACGGCGGCCCTTCGGATTGCTCACGTGCGGAATGCGGATCGAAGCCGAACGGTTGCGTGCCGAGTAGGCCAGCTTCACCGGTGCTTCGAAGTGCGGCACGAGACGCTTGTACGAGTTCGTCGTCGGGTTCGTGATCGCGTTCAGCGCGCGAGCGTGCTTGATGATGCCGCCGATGTAGAACAGCGCGAATTCCGACAGGCCGGCGTAGCCGTTGCCCGCGAACAGGTTCTGGCCGTCCTTCCAGATCGACTGGTGCACGTGCATGCCCGAGCCGTTGTCGCCGACGACGGGCTTCGGCATGAACGTCGCCGTCTTGCCGTACGTGTGCGCGACGTTATGGATGATGTACTTCAGTTGCTGCGTCCAGTCGGCGCGCTGCACGAGCGTCGAGAACTTCGTGCCGATTTCGTTCTGGCCTTGGCCCGCCACTTCGTGATGGTGCACTTCGACAGGGATGCCGATCTGCTCGAGCAGCAGACACATTTCCGAGCGCATGTCTTGGAACGTGTCGACCGGGGCGACCGGGAAGTAGCCGCCCTTCGTGCCCGGGCGGTGACCCGTGTTGCCGCCTTCGAATTCCTTGCCCGACGACCACGGTGCTTCTTCCGAGCCGATCTTGACGAAGCAGCCCGACATGTCCGTATTCCACTGGACCGAGTCGAAAATGAAGAACTCAGGTTCCGGACCGAAGAAGGCCGTATCGCCCAAGCCCGTGCTCTTCAGGTACGCTTCAGCGCGCTTGGCAAGCGAGCGCGGATCGCGTTCGTAGCCCTTGCCGTCGGCCGGCTCGACCACGTCGCAGCTCAGCACCAGCGTCGGTTCTTCATAGAACGGGTCGATGAAAGCCGTGTTGGGATCCGGCACGAGCAACATGTCCGAGGCTTCGATGCCTTTCCAGCCGGCGATGGAGGAACCGTCGAACGCATGGCCGCTTTCGAACTTGTCTTCGTCGAACGCCGACAGGGGCACCGAGACGTGCTGCTCCTTGCCGCGCGTATCGGTGAAGCGAAAGTCGACAAACTTGACGTCCTCGTCCTTGACGATCTGCATGACGTCGGCCACGGATTTACTCATATCCTCTTCTCCATTTAATAGGTTCGGCGGTTCTTCGCTTCTATCAAGCTTCGGGTCATCGCGCCTTTCGACGCGAAAGCCGGTCTTGCAAGCGATCGCCGGGGGTAAAAGCAGCTTCTGTGCCAGATAGTGCATACCGCGGCTGCGCGGGGCGGATCGGCGTGCGCAGCCTCGCTAAGCAGGAACGCACCGCGCACCGGGACCGACCGCGCCGCCGCCTGAGAAACGGGCGAAAGCACACTAACAGTGCACTATCGCTCCAATTTCGGGCGCACATCCCATTGCGGTGCATGACAGCGGGAATTGCACTTTTTTAGCGCAGCGGGAGCAGCGGCAAGACGTCCGGTTTCGGGCGCGGCCCGTCAGTGTAACGGGACTAGAATGTCCGTTTATGAATTAAGGAGACCAGCGCCATGAGTTCGCTCGATCAAATCCTCGCGCAGGCCGGCGCGCGCCGCGCCGAACATCAACTGCCCTACGCGGGCGCGGTGTCGCCGAACGAAGCCTTCGAGCTTCTGCAACTCGATCCGAACGCGCGCCTCGTCGACGTGCGCACCCGCGCCGAACTCGATTGGGTCGGCCGCCCTCTAGTGGGCGATGGGCAGTATCTGCATATCGAATGGACGCGCTATCCGGGGGGCGTGCCCAATTCCGAGTTCGTCGATCAATTGAAACAGGCGCTGCCGTCGGCCGATACGCCCGTCCTGTTCCTCTGCCGCAGCGCGGCGCGTTCGAAACTGGCGGCCGTGGCGGCCGCGCAAGCGGGCTTCGACAAAGCCTACGATCTGCTCGAGGGGTTCGAAGGCGACAAGGACGGCAACGGCCACCGCAAGACCGTCACCGGCTGGTGCTTCCGCGGGCTGCCGTGGATGGGAGCGTGATGGCGGCTGCGTATCCGCGGTCAAACGACTAGCCGCGGAGCATCGACCTCCGGCGGATTCGTCAGCAACGGATCCGCCGATAGATACGCATGGATGTCCGAGTGGACTAACGGCTCGATAACGACCTCGGCGTTCGCAAACAAATCGACCACGGCCCAGTCGGCGATTGCGAGTGCAGGAAGCCCCTTGACCCGGCGCGACGGATAAACGAATCCGTCGGGTCGGCTCCGCGCGTCGATCGATAGCATGGCCTGGCGAATGCGGTACCCAAGCCACTGGCACGATTCGTGGTCGCGGGATGAGACGATGTCGTGGATCCCTAGGCGGCTGCAATGGTCCTCACCTAGATTCCAAAGCGACAGCGAACGATTGACGCGTATCCGAGCAATCACTCCAGATTCGATCGCCTTGCGAGTAATGTGATAGCCGTTCCCCGCGCCTCGATTGTTCACGACGAGCTGGCTCTCCCATACAGCGACCAATGCGTTGGTGGCCATATAGAGCCAATTGAATTCCAGCGTGCCGTCATTTTTGACGAACTCGAGCGGTGGCCCGAACCGATGCGCCTTGAACGGCGAAGCCGTCTTTACATACTTGGCGTCGTACGATGCGCGTATGAATTCGGTGTCGAGTTCGTACGTATAGGTACGGCAGCCGAGTGCCAATAAAATCTTTTCGGCCGAAGGAACCGACTCCTCGAGCTGCTTCGGCAAAGTCCTTCTTTTAGCTTGATCGCTGATGGACATGTGAACGTATTTAGTCCAGGTCGGCAACCTCCATCGCCGCCAGCGCAGTCACTTTGTTCAAGCGCGCACTTTCGGATCGCGACAGCATACGGGACTGCTCCGGCGCGACCGTGCCGCGATCCTCGAATGCAAGGCCTGCGAGCACCTCGGCCGGCGACAATTCGTTCAGCGCGTCGTTTTCCGTCACGAAGAAGGTATTGACCTGTATCCTCGATTTCCTGCCGAGTATTTCGAGCACGCGCGGCAGGAGCGAAGGGACATTCCCAACGAACTGCCAAGCCGGATAAGCACGCCCGTTCTTCATCCCCATCGGAATCACGCTATAGAACTTCGTGTGATCTCCCCGATACAGGGTGGTTTTGGACATGCCCGTCAGTGCGATGACCTCTTCAGGGCTCAACTTCGTCACCGGCAACGATGGACGATCAGCGGCGCCGTCCTTGGCACCCTGCCGCATCAGGAGTTCGGTCAGCCTCGCTTCCAGCATCTGCCGAACCGGCTTGCTGACCAACACACGTCGATCCGTACCGGCCGAGTGCTTCCGGACCTCGTCCGATACATCCCTGAGCAAGTCTTCCGCGAGCCGATTGATCAAGACCCGCGGATCTCCTGGATATTGCCCGTTGACTAGGGCACGTAGGTTCGTCCTCGTGACTACCCCGCTTCCCTTCGTTGCAAGTTCCATTTCAATTCCTTCCCTTAGTGAACTGAAGGCGGCGCGCCTACGGGAGCAATCGAGCGAGATCGAGAAGCAAGGCTGCGCGTGCGGACACGCATGACGGAACGCCCCAACCTTGCCCTGATCGGCTCAGTGCAATGCACCGACCGCGCGGCGGTGCAGCTATTGTACGTTACTTTTCCCATTATTCCCATTTAGACCATTTTTCCCGAGCGAGAATGGCTACGTCCCCTCATTCGGCCGCGGCGCCGGTTGCAATGAAATCGCGAACCAGCAGCGCGGCCGGGCAGACAAGCTGCATGGACGGACGTATGCAGCCTAACGCCAAGGCCGCGCCAATTGAGCCGTTGCCACGATATCTAGGACTGATTCCCGCGCGGGATAGCGAGATGGAGCGTTCAGGCGGGCTACCGTAAAGCCGATAGGCAGCCCCACATCGCGCGGCCGCAACAACCGCGCGAGGTTGGACGGAGGGAATTGAAGTACGAGGGAGGTGCGAACGGACGGCCAGTAACGAACCTAACCCGCTTCCGGCTCGACGATATCTCCGCCGAGCAGGTGCACGCCCTCTCTGAGCTTGACGAACGCGGCGGCGACGGCCTCGGGCTCGCCTTTGACGCCCAAGTCGATATGCCGCCGCGCGAACACGCCGCCGCGGGCGGCGTCGCCGACGCTCGGCAGGCTGAACACGCGCACGCCGGGGAAATCGGCTTCGATCTTTTCCATGAGCGGCGTCAGCGTCGACTCCATCAGTTCGAACACGTAGAGTGAGCGCTCCGCATGCGCGACAGCATGGTGCAGATGCGCGTACCGGGTATCGAGCACCCATTCGATCATTGGCCAAGCCATGACGGGAAAGCCCGGCACGAAGTGATGATCGCCGACCGAAAAGCCCGGAATCTTGTTGTAGCCGTTCGGGATGATCGCCGCGCCGCGCGGAAACACGCCCATGTTCATGCGATGGCGATTCTCCGGCGAGTCGAAATCCAGTGGATGGGACGCGCTAGCCGCGCCCGCCGCCGCCTGCATCTCGCGAATCCGGGCCCGAATCAGCTCGGCCGCTTCCGGATGCAGCTCGAGCGGTACGCCTAGTGCCTCGGCCGCGCACTGGCGCGTGTGGTCGTCGGGCGTGGCGCCGATTCCGCCCGTGGAGAAAACGATGTCTCCGGACGCGAACGTCCGCTTGAGCGTGGCCTGGATGCGCTCGGGATCGTCGCCGACATACTCGGCCCAGCCCAGCGCGAGGCCGCGCGCGCTCAGCAGTTCGATGACCTTCGGCAAGTGCTTGTCGACGCGCCGGCCCGAAAGGATTTCATCTCCGATGATGATCACGCCAAATGCCATAGACCGCCCTCGACCTCAAGTGGATGGAAGCGCCTCGTCGGCGCGCAGGCGCTGCAACGCGTCCAGGCAATAGTGGCCGAACCATAGCGCCGAAAACACGAGAATAAACGCATAGATCCAAATCGTGGCGGCGGTGATCACCGGAAAGAGCACGACGAGCCAAACGGATCCGGCCCAAATCAAAGTCGGTACCGTCCCCATCAAGCCAGTCGTCACCCCGATCGCGAACAGCGGCCCGCGATGCCGCCGGATCAGCGCGCGGCGCTCGGCGCTGCTGGCATGCAGCGCGAGCGCGTCGTAAGTCATGACGCGGTAGGTGAGCCAACCCCAGAGCAGCGGCGGAATCACCGCGAACAGCGGCGGAAACAGCCACAGCGGTAGCGTCACTAGAAACAGCACGATGCAAACGACGGTGGTCGCGAGCGAATGCGCGAGCGAGCCGTACCACGATCCGCCCCGCCGCTGCTCGAGACCGGCGAAACGCCGGAGGGACAGATGGCGCACCACGAGCGGCATCGAAATCGTAGCGATCAGCAGCAGCACCGTCGTGACGATCAGCGGAATCGACAGCGCGATGACGAGAAACGGTGCTAGGGCCGCATGAAGGGAGGTCAGGCCCACCCAATCGAAGGCACGGTCGAGCGCCCCGCCGAACCACGAGGCCGTCAGCCAGGCACGCGAGAGGCCCACGAGCGGCTGCCACATGAACCAGAAGAACACGCCCCACCCCGCCGCGGCCACCACGAACGGCATAAACGTGAGCCACAGCATGCGCGGGTGCAGGATGCCCGCCGCGGCTTTGGCCAGCGCGCGCAGGAAGTCGTTCATGCGCCCGCCCCTTCAGGCAGCCGCGGCTCCGCCGTCGCCCGAGCGCCGCAGGCCGAGCCGCCGTGCAATGCGCACGAACGCGAGCCAATGCTGTGCGATGAATCCCTCTCCATACGACTCGCCCTCGAGTTGCTGACGGATGCCGGTCGGTTCGAGCCCGCGATTCCACGACGCGGTTCTGAACAGCATATCCCACCAGGGAAACAGCACGCCGAAATTGCACCCGTAGGCCGTCCCCTCATGACCGTAGCCCACGGCGTGGTGCCGGCGGTGGAACGTCGGGCTCACGATCAGCCGTTCGAGCAGCGGCCCGAACGGCAGCCGCGCGTTCGTATGCTGCACGCTTTGTGCGAAATTGGTGAGCGCGGTCAGCACGACGAACTGCGTCGGCGCAATCCCGATCGCGATTGCGATGGCCGCGAAGAAGCCCGCTTGGAGGACGTCGTCGAGCATGTGATTGCGATCGTCGCACCACAGCGACATCTGCCGCTGGCTGTGATGCACCGCGTGCAGCTCCCACCACACGCCGATCCGATGCTGCCAACGGTGATACCAATAGCCTGCGAAGTCGAGCACGACGACGTAAAACGCGAACGCGGCGAGCGGCTTCGAGGTCACACCCGGCCACAGCGAATCGAGATTGATGTTCACGATGCCGTGATAGCGGAGCCAAACCTGGCTGTTGTCGAAAATCGGCTGGAAGGCAACGAAAAAGAACAGGTTGAACAGCCCGAGCTTCGAGATCCACGTGTAGAGCACGTCGACGCGCAGCGCCCTGCGATTCTCCCAGCGTTCGATGGGCCGCAGCGCCTCGAGCGGGCGCAGCAGCAAGTACATCGAAACGATCGTCAGAAAGCCGACGATGACGGGATACAGCGCGTCGTAGGTGTCTTCGTCGTAGTCCATCCAGCCGAACTTGAACAGCAGCGGCTGGATGACGTCGACGTAAAGCCAGGTTTGCACCCACGAAACGAGCGAATCGAGCGATGAGACGAGCCAGTGCAATAGGGGGGGCATGGGGCGTTTCCGGTCAGGCGCCGTTCGGCGCCGTCCACGGCGCGCGGTCGTAGAAGAAAATCCCGTGCGGCGAGCGTCCGACCGCAATCGTCTTGATGAGCTTGTGCGTGCTCATGTCGATGATGCCGACGTGCTTGGCGAAGCGGAACGTGACCCACAGATAGCGCTTGTCGGCGGAGAGTTCCATGTCGTCGGGGCCCGGCAGCAGGCCCGTGATGTCGCCGACGTTCGTAAGCGTGTTTTCGTCGATGATGCTGATCGTGCTGGCCACGCGGTTGGTCACGGCGACATGCACGCCGTCGTCGAGCGAGCGGAAGTTGTGCGCGCCCTTGCCCGTCTGGATCCGCTTGATGACCTTCTGATTGCGCCAATCGACGACGGCAACGTCGTCTTCCCCGGTCATGCCGACGAGCAGATACTTGTCGCCCGGCGTAAACCACAGGCCCGCCGGCGTATCGCCGACCTTCATCTTCCACTTGACCGTCTGCGTCGCCAGATCGACGGCCGCGACTTCGCCCGACACCTGCAGCGTGACGAACACGGTCTTGTTGTCGCTCGAGAACGCCATGTGGCTCGGCATGACCGCGAGCGGCACGCGCTTGACGAGCGTCGGCGTCTCCGTCTTCGAGTCGTACGAGTAGATGTCGAGGTGATCGAGGCGCAGCCCCGTCGTCACGAACCACTTGCCGTTCGGCGAGAAACCAAGCTGATAAGGATCTTCGATGTTTTCGATGCGTTTTTGCCGCGCGCCCGTTTTCGGATCGATGAACATCAAATCGTTCGATACCGAGTTGGCCACGATCAGCGAGCGGCCGTCCGGCGTCAGCATCAAGTGATGCGGCTCCTTGCCCGTCGGAATCTTGGCGCCGACGACCTGCTCCGTCGCCTGGTCGATCAGCGAGAGCGTCGCCTCGCCCGAATTGAGAATGATGACGTTGTTCGCGTGCGCCATGGGGGACGCCACCGCTGCCGCGACGAATGCCGCAGCGAGCGCGCCGGCGAGCCGTTTGGCACGCGTCGCGCAAGAAATGAAAGAGATAAGCATGAGAACTCGTTCTAAAAAACCGCCGCCATCATAAAACGTTTGCGCCATGGCGCGGTTGACCAGGATCCAAAAAACAAGGGGCGATAGCGCGATAATGCGCGGCCGATGTGGGGCGGCATCGCTCCGCCCCTGCCCGGATCATCGCTGCATCGACTCCCACACTTTGTGCAGGCGCTTGACGGAGACCGGCATCGGCGTGCGCAGTTCCTGCGCGAATAGCGAAACGCGCAATTCCTCGAGCAGCCAGCGGAATTCCGCGAGCCGCGGATCGGACACCCCGCCGCGCGCGGACTGTGCCCGCTGGTACGGCTGCAGCAGCGGCTGCATCTCGCCGAACGAGCGCGCGTCCCGGGCCGAATCGGCCTTGAGCTTGTCGATCCGCTGGCCGATCGCTTTCAGGTATCGCGGGAAATGCGCGAGCTGCGCGTACGGCGTATCCAAGACGAAGCGCTTGCCGATCAGCGCCTGCAGTTGCTGCTGCATGTCCGCGTAGGCTTGCGCAAACGGCTTGGCCTGCGCCAGCTTCTTCGTTACAGCCGCGTATTCGGCGAGGATTTGTCCGACCAGACGCGCGATCTCCTGCGCCAGCAGCGACAGCCGTCCCTTGCCCTCGTCGCGGCGCGCGTGGAAGCTCGCGTCGTCGGCGGGCAGCGGCTCTTGCAGGCAAGCGCGCTCGAGCGTCATATCGATCAGTTGATCGCGCAGTTCTTCCTGCGTGCCGAGCGGCATATACTGCATCGCCATCTCGCGCAAACCCGGCAGGTTTTTCTCCAAATACTTGATCGGCTCGCGCAACTGCATCGCAAACAAGCGCCGCAGCCCGGCCCGGTGGATGCGCGCGGCTTCCTCGGGCGAGTCGAAAACCTCGACGTCGCAGTGCGTCGCCCGGTCGACGAGCGCGGGGTAGCCGAACAAGGTCTGGCCGCCGCGCCGGATCTCGAGCAGCTCGGGCAGCTTGCCGAAATTCCACGTGGTCAGATTGTCATAGAGCGCCGTCGCGGCGGGCGCCGCGGACCCGATCTGAGCGCCCGGGGTACTTGCCGCTCCGAGCGCGTCCGCGCGGCGCGCATCGCCCGCCCGCGCCCCGCCCGGTTGCCGGGCGCCGGCTTGCGCCGCGCGCGCCGCCCCGCCTTCGTCCAGTGTGACGCCCGCGGCAAGCTTTTGGAAATGCCGCTGGGCGTCGGCGCCGAGTTCCGAGCGCAGTTGCGCGAGGTTGCGGCCCATCGCAAGCTGCCGGCCGTGCTCGTCGACGACCTTGAAGTTCATGAACAAGTGCGCGGGCAGCGTCTCGAGCTTGAAATCGGTTGACTTGAGCGCGATTTGCGTCTGCTCGCGCACGTCGGCGATCAGCGTCTCGACGAGGCCGCCGGCGCCGAATCGCGCTTCATGGCGCGCGGAGAACGCGGCCGCATACTCGGGCAACGGCACGCAGTGCCGGCGCAGCTTCTGCGGCAACGACTTGAGCAGCAGTTGCACCTTCTCCTTGAGCATGCCCGGCACGAGCCATTCCGTGCGGCGCGGATCGACCTGATTCAGTGCGTAAAGCGGCACCGTCAGCGTGACGCCGTCGCGTGGCGAGCCGGGCTCGAAATGGTACCCGAGCCCCATCTCGACGCCGGCCATCGTCATGCGCTTCGGAAAGAGATCCGTCGTGACGCCCGCCGCCTCGTGCCGCATGAGATCGTCGCGCGACAGATAGAGCAAGCGCGCCTTGTCCTCGGGCTGCCCGCTCTTCTTGACTTCGTCGCGATACCAGCGTTCGAACGCCGCTCCCGTGTGGATACCCGCGGGCAACGCTTGATCGTAGAAAGCGAAGATCAGTTCGTCGTCGACCAGCACGTCCTGCCTGCGCGACTTGTGCTCGAGCTGCTCGATGTCGAGCAGCAGCTTGCGGTTGTGCGCGAAGAACGCGAGTTTCGTATCGAACTCCCCGTCGACCAGTGCGCCGCGGATGAACAGCTCCCTCGCCCGCGCCGGGTCCTGGCGCCCGAAGGCAACGCGGCGGCGGTGATAGACGGGCAGGCCGTAGAGCGCCGCCCGCTCGAACGCCGTCACCTGCGCCGCGCGCTTTTCCCAGTGCGGCTCGGACAGCTGCTTCTTCAGCAGATGGCCTGCCACCTTCTCGATCCACTCAGGTTCGATTTTGGCCAGGCAGCGCGCGTAGAGCCGGCTCGTCTCGACGAGTTCGCCGGCCATGACCCAGCGCCCGGCCTTCTTCACGAGCGTCGAACCCGGCCAGAGGAAGAACTTGATGCTGCGCGCGCCGAGATAGTGCGGTTCGTCGTCGGCCTTCAGGCCGACATTGCCGAGCAAACCCGTCAGCAGCGCCAAATGGATCTGCTCGAACGTCGCTTCACTTTCGTTCAGACGCCAGCCATGCTCGCGCACGACCGTCAACAACTGCGAATGCACGTCGCGCCATTCGCGCAGCCGCAGATGCGACAGGAATTGGGCGCGGCAGGCATCGACGAGCTGCCGGTTCGACTTCTTGTGCGCGACGGCCTCGCCGAACCATTTCCAGATTCCGAGCCACTGCATGAACTCCGAGCGCTCGTCGGCAAAGCGCCGGTGGGCTTGGTCGGCTTGCTCCTGCGCGTCGGCGGGCCGCTCTCGCGGATCCTGCACCGATAGCGCGCTCGCGATGATCAGCACCTCCGCCAGCGCCTGCTGATCGCGCGCGGCGAGAATCATGCGCCCCACGCGCGGATCGAGCGGCAAGCGCGCGAGTTCGCGGCCGAGCGGCGTCAGCGCGTTGTCGTCGTCCACCGCGCCCAGCTCGGCCAGCAGCTGGTAGCCGTCCGCGACGGCGCGGCCGGGCGGCGGCTCGATGAACGGGAACGACTCGATCTCCGTCAGGTGCAGCGACTTCATCCGCAAAATGACGGCCGCGAGCGACGAGCGCAGAATCTCGGGATCGGTAAAGCGCAGCCGCCCCTGGAAATCGGCTTCCTCGAACAGGCGGACGCAGATGCCGTCGGCCACCCGGCCGCAACGGCCGGCCCGCTGATTCGCGGCCGCCTGCGAAATCGACTCGACCTGCAGCTGCTCGACCTTGTTCCGGTACGAATACCGCTTCACGCGCGCGAGGCCTGTGTCGACGACGTAGCGAATCCCCGGCACCGTCAGCGAGGTTTCCGCGACGTTGGTGGCGAGCACGAGCCGCCGCGCGTTCGACGGCTTGAACACGCGCGACTGCTCCTCGGCCGACAGCCGCGCGAACAGCGGCAAGATCTCGGTGTGCGGCGGATGGTGCTTGCGCAGCGCCTCCGCGGCTTCGCGGATCTCGCGCTCGCCCGGCAGGAACACGAGCACGTCGCCCGGGCCCTCCCGGCACAGTTCGTCGACGGCATCGACGATCGCTTCCATGAGGTCGCGGTCGGCGTCGCGCGTGCTTTTAGCGCGCTCCTGCCCGGACCTTTCCTGGCCGGAGCGGTCGGGACGCTCGCGCCCCGTCGTCCCCTGTGCCGACTTGATCGCCGCGCTCTGCTCGGCGACGGGCCGATACCGCATCTCGACCGGATAAAGCCGTCCGCTGACCTCGATCACCGGCGCCGGCCGCGTTTCGGTGCCGAAGTGGCGTGAGAAGCGCTCGGCATCGATCGTCGCCGATGTCACGATCAGCTTCAGGTCCGGCCGCTTAGGCAGGATCTGCTTCAGATAGCCGAGCAGAAAGTCGATGTTCAGACTGCGCTCGTGCGCCTCGTCGATGATGAGCGTGTCGTAGGCGCGCAAAAGCGGATCGGTCTGCGTCTCGGCCAGCAGGATGCCGTCCGTCATCAGCTTGACCGACGCGCCCGGTGCCAAGTTATCGGTGAACCGCACCTTGTAGCCGACGACTTCGCCGAACGGCGTGCCGAGTTCCTCGGCGATGCGGCGCCCCGTCGCGGAGGCCGCGATACGGCGCGGCTGCGTGTGGCCGATGAGGCCCGTGCCGCCGGCGCCGAGCCCGCGGCCGAGCGACAAGCAGATTTTCGGCAGCTGAGTCGTCTTGCCCGAGCCGGTTTCGCCCGACACGATCACGACCTGATGGTCGCGGATCGCACGCGCGATTTCCTCGCGCCGCCCCGACACGGGCAGCGCGGCCGGAAAATCGATCGGTGGAACGGGATTCGGCGGGACGGCGGGGCGGCGCGGATTTTCGGGGCGCGGCGCGCGTGGTGCTCGGACCTCACTCGCGGCCGGACTTTTGGATACGTTCGACATGGGGGCGCATTATAATCCCGGGATGAATTCTCAAACCGACCTCGCCCCCATGCCAGAGAGCGCCCCGGCCCGGCCCGCGGCGCCCGAATCCGAAGCCGTCTCGCACGCCCAGTTCGTCGACTGGATGCGATCGGTCGCCCCTTACATCCACGCGTTCCGCAACAAGACATTCGTCGTCGGATTCGGGGGCGAAGTGGTCCATGAAGGGCTGCTCAGCGCGCTCGTCTCCGACATCGCGCTGCTGCAGGCCATGGGGATCCAGATCGTGCTCGTGCACGGATCGCGCCCGCAGGTCGAAGAGCAGATGAGTTTGCACGGCGTGCAGTCGGAGTTCTCGCACGGCATGCGCATTACCGACGCGCGCGCGCTCGAATCGGCCAAGGAAGCGGCCGGCGAAGTGCGGCTCGACATCGAGGCGGCCATCAGCCAAGGTTTGCCGAACACGCCGATGGCCCACGCGCACATCAGCGTCGTCTCGGGCAACTTCGTGACGGCGCGGCCGGTCGGGATTCTCGACGGCGTCGATTTCCAGCACACGGGCATCGTGCGCAAGGTCGATGCCGAGTCGATCAAGCATTCGCTCGCGAGCCGCAAGCTCGTGCTGCTATCGCCGCTGGGCTTCTCGCCGACGGGCGAAGCATTCAACTTGTCGATGGAAGACGTCGCCTCGGCGGCGGCAATCGCGCTGCGCGCGGACAAGATCATCTTCCTGACCGAAACACAGGGCCTCGTCGACGATGCGGGCGACCTGACGCAAGAACTTTCTCTGGATGACGCCTACAAGCTGCTCGACAGCGGCGAAGTCAAGGGCGACTCGGCGTTTTATCTGAAGCATGCCGTGCGCGCCTGCCGCGGCGGCGTGCCGCGCGCGCACATCATTCCGTACGGGCTCGACGGCAGCCTGCTGCTCGAATTGTTCCTGCACGACGGCGTCGGCACGATGATCTCGTACGAGAACCTCGAAAGCCTGCGCGAAGCCACGCCCGACGACGTCGGCGGCATTCTCACGCTGATCGAGCCGCTCGAGTCCGACGGCACGCTGGTCAAGCGCGGCCGCCACCAGATCGAGCGCGACATCGATCACTTCTCGGTCATCGAGCACGATAGCGTGCTGTTCGGCTGCGCGGCACTGTACCCCTACCCGCAGGAGCGCATCGGCGAGATGGCGTGCCTGACCGTCGCCCCCGACGCGCAAGGCGCCGGCGACGGCGAGCGGCTGCTCAAGCGGATCGAGCAGCGCGCGCGTGCGCGCGGGCTCACCCGCATCTTCGTGCTGACGACGCGCACGGAGCACTGGTTCTTGAAGCGCGGCTTCGTCAAGGCCACTGTGGACGATCTACCCGAAGACCGCCGCCGACTCTATAACTGGCAGCGCAAGTCGCTCGTGCTGATGAAGCACCTTTGAGCGAACGAGCAACGCTGCCCGCCCCACCGACTACAGGAGAAATTCACAATGGCCCGCATGGTTCAATGCGCAAAGCTCGGCAAGGAAGCCGAAGGACTCGATTTTCCGCCGCTGCCGGGCGAGCTCGGCAAGCGGATCTACGAGAGCGTCTCTAAGGAAGCCTGGCAAGCCTGGCTCAAGCATCAGACGATGCTCATCAACGAGAACCGTCTGAACATGGCCGATCCGCGCGCGCGTCAGTACTTGATGAAGCAGACGGAAAAATTCTTCTTCGGCGAAGGCGCCGATCAAGCGAGCGGATACGTGCCGCCGTCGCAAGGCTAAGCGGCCGGCGCCGCTTCACCGCTCTACCGCCCCGCCTTCCTTCAGCCGCCGGCTCGCCGCATCACGCGAGCCGGCGCGCGACTCACCTTCCGAGCAGCTACTTCGCTCCGTCGCTACGCGACAAGCGTATGAAGCTCGGCGCGCACTCGCCCTTGCTCGACGATCAGCCGGCCCGCCGATACCGGCAGCTTGAAACGGCGCGGCCCCGCACTGCCCGGATTGACGAACAACACGCCATCGCGCGTGACGATCGACGGCTTGTGTGAATGTCCCGTGACAACCGCATCGATACGCTGCGCCGACGCATCGATGTCCAAATCGGCGATGTCGTGGACGACGTGAATCGCCGCACCGCCGATCGTCAGCGTGGTCGCGACCGGCAACTCGTCGGCCCACGCTCCGTGATCGTTGTTGCCGCGCACGGCCGTCACCGGCGCGATCCGCGCGAGTGCTTCGAGTACATCGGGTTGGCAAATGTCGCCCGCGTGAACGATGGCATCGACGCCGGCCAGCCAAGCCAATGCCTCCGGCCGCACGAGATTGTGCGTGTCGGAGATCAGGCCGATGCGGACGACGTTGCGCGCGCTGGGCATAAACGAGTCGATAAACGGTGCAAAGACGGGCGAGCCGAGGCTCGTTCGATTTCAAGCAGCGGCCGCGGCGCCTTGACGATGACCGAGCAGGCCGCGCGAGCGGTGCAATGCCGCGCGCGCGCCGCGCGTCGCCATGACGGCGCCCACCTGCCCGAGATTGAAATCGAGCGACACCATCAATTCCATGAGTTCGACCATCGGCAAGACGACGGTCGGGCTGTACAGCCGTTGTTCGATGAGCTTTTTCATGGCGACTCTCCTGGCTTGCCAAGCGGAGCAGCCTATGCCCCGTCATGCAACCTTGATCGCCATTGTAGGGACGCGCGCGATGCCGATAAATACGCTAAATCGAAAGTCAGAAGTCGTGAGACACGAACAATCGCGGCGCGCCCTATCCGTGTCCCGGTTATTCGAGCGGCGCGCCCGCGAACGCCGGGAGCGCCTCCGCGCGTTCGGACAGCGCAGCCAGCGCCGGATGGCGGCTCGCTTCGACGACACCCGGGAGGATGTGCTGCGTGAAGCGCCAGGCAACCGCCACGGTGATGTCGGCCTGCGTGATTCGGTCGCCGCAGAGCCAATCGCCGGCACGCGCGCCCGCGACGCCATGCTCCAGCGTCTCGTAAGCAGCGGCCAATTGCACCTGCAAACGCTCGAGCCACGGCGCATGCTGCTTTTCCTGCGGCCGCAGCTTTTGCTCGTAGGCGATCTGCACCGTCTTCTCACAGGCCGCGAGCCCGAAACCGATCAGATGCAGCGCGCGCCGGCGCGCCGCGGCCTCTTGGGGCAGCAGCCGCGCTTGCGGCGCGACGCGCTGATCGAGGTAATCGAGAATGAGCGTCGATTCGATCAATTGCGTACCGTCGTCGTCGATGAACGTCGGCGCCTTGACCGTCGGATTGATCTCCCGGAATTGATCGAACTGGCGAAATACCGAGACCGGACGATGCTCGAACGGGATCTCGAGCACGGCCATCGAAACGGCGACGCGCCGGACGAACGGGGAATCCATCATGCCGATCAGTTGCATCGATACCTCTCTTCTTTTGAAGTGATTGGGGTGACGCGCACCGCAGACGCTAGTTTGCCGTCCCGCGCGCGCCGCCCGCAAGCGCGCAGCCGTCGATTGGCAGAAAAAGAATGAGGAATGCCGGCGAACGTCGAAGGTCCGCTGGGCCGACAGCATCAAGCGATGCTTGCGGGGCGGAACGCCTTGCAGGCAACGCAGCCGCCCGGGAAGAGTCAAACGAAGGAAGGGTCTCGATGGGAGGCAACGATCATGACGAGGACCACGGGATGACTGGCGGCATGTGCCGTCGCACTGGCAACGAGCACGGCCTGTACGCCCCTATCGTCCGACTACGCCTATTCGACGACGGTCCGTTTGCACGACGGAACGATCGTGAACTGCGACGTCAACGAGTCGCCGGCCAGCACGGCGCCGGAACAAAATGGCCTCACGCTGACGCAGGAGCGCCAGGCTGAAGTGTTGGCCACCCAGAGGCTGCGTGTGCTGAGCGGTCCTTACTCGCCCTACCCGACCCCTTATACCGCGCCGATCGTGCATTGCCGGCCCGCTGCGTGAACGAGCCGGTCCCGAGGCGTCCTCGGGGCTAGCCGCCCCTATCGACTGATTGCCAACTCGTCGGCGTGAACCGGCAGTTCGTTGTCCTCGGCGAATCGCATGACGAACTCAAATGCTTCCGGGCAGATCTCGGCGAGTTCGCCGGACACGCTCAAACACCGGACACCGGCGTCGACGAACGGGATGGCCAGCCAGGTGGACGCGACGCCGCGGCCCGGCCGCCGTTCCTTGACGAAGAGCGTGATGACGCCGGCGAGACGCTCCGCCCAGTCGCCCGGGCGGAACTGCTTGCCGCCGTGCGTGACGCCGACGATTCGATGGCCGGCACGGCCGAAGCCGGGGATTCGATTAGGTGGATGATCGATGGTCGTCATGCGGAGTCGAACGATTGTGTCAACGGCGTGCCGTGCGCCGGCTGTGGATGCATCGAAGCGGGGCTACCCTGCGGGCTCAACCGGAATGCAGCCACCGTTTCGTCGAGCATGCGAGCCTGCTCCTCGAGCGACGCGGCGGCGCCCGCCGCCTCTTCGACAAGCGCGGCGTTTTGCTGCGTCGCGCGGTCCATGTGCGATACGGTGACGTTGATCTCTTCGATACCCGCCGACTGGCGCTCCGATGCGGTGCTGATCTCGGACACGATCTGCGTCACCTCGCGCGCGGCGTCGACCACGTTCGCCATGGTCGCGCGGGCGCGCTCGGCAAGCTGCGTGCCGCTTTGAACCTTGGAAACGGAGGCCGTCATCAGCTCGCGGATCTCCTTGGCGGCGACCGCCGAGCGCTGCGCGAGCGCCCGGACCTCGCCCGCGACGACGGCGAATCCACGCCCCTCCTCTCCCGCCCGCGCCGCTTCGACCGCGGCATTGAGCGCAAGGATGTTCGTCTGGAATGCAATGCTCTCGATCGCGCCGATGATGTCGACGATGTGTTCGGAGTCGGCCGACATATCCGCGATCGCGCCGACGATCTCGCTCACGACCTCGCCGCCGCGCCGCGCGGTGGTCGACGCCGTCTCGGCCAATACGCTTGCGTCGCGCGCGTGGCGGGCGTTTTGCGCAACGGTGCCCGTCAGCGTCTCGAGACTCGCGGCGGCTTGCTGAAGCGCGGCGGCCTGGTGTTCCGTTCGCTCGGATAGATCGGCATTGCCGCTGGCCATGTCGTGCACGCCATGCCGGATTTCGGCCGTTCCTTCGCGCACGCGCATCACGGCGGCACCGAGGCTTTGCTGCATGCGCGCCAGTGCCGCCATCAGCCGTCCCATCTCGCCGCCGTGCGACGTATCGATCGTCGACGTCAGATCGCCGGCCGCGATGCGCTCGAAATGGTCGATGGCCGCGCCGATCGGCTTGATCACGGCCGCGCGTAAGAATCCGCGCGCGAGAACGGCGAACGCCACCGACGCCAAACCGACGACGGTAAAGAGCCACAGCAAGCCGCGAAAGCGCCCGTGCACGGCCGTGAAGTGCCGGCTCTGAGCCTGCACCTGAAAATTCATGAGTTGCCGGGCCGCTTGCTTGTAGTCGGCGAAGATCGTCTCCGGCGCCTGCCGCTCGACCATTCGAAACGACGCGAAATCGTCCTGATCGAGCGCCGATACCTCGGGCGCGATCACTTGCTTGATGAGCTTGCCGCGCGCGGTACGCAACGCATCGGAGAGCGCGGCCTGCGCATCGTTCGACACCGGCAGCGCGTTGAACACGGCAAGCGCGCGATCGCTTGCCGCCAGCGCGGCATGCACGCGCTCGAGCGTCGCCGCCGTCGGCTTGCCTTGCGCGACGAGCGTTTCGTAACCGCCGAGATCGACCCGCGCCTGCAACAGGTTATCGGTGCTGTCGGCCAGCGACGTCAGGGCGGCAGTCTCGCCGTGATACATCGTCTGGAACGCGGCGTTGGCCGATTGGAGCACCGCTATCGACGCGGCGATGACGAGGAGGAGCGCCCCGGTGTAGCCGAGGACCGTCGCGGTCAACGCAGCACGAATGTTAGTCGTCCTTAGCATGCTGTATTCCCGTCCTTTGCGTGAGACCGGAGTAAAAAAAAGGCGGCAGGCGAAGTAGCTCGCCGCCGCCCTTGAATTGCCGACCGGAGGCGGCAACGTCTTGGAGGAGGAGGGAAAATCAGAAGCGCGTGCGGATACCCGTGGCGACCTCGAGCTGGTTGGTGTGGCCGAACGTCGTGCTGACCGTGTAGCCGCCGTGCAGCTTCATGTAGTCCGCCGCCAGATACAGCTCGGTGCGCTTCGAGAGGTGATAGAACGTGGAGGCGTAGATCGTCTCCTTGAAGCCGTTGTGAACCGTCGTGGCCGCCGGATCGAACAGGCCCGAGTTCGCGTTCGGGATGTTGCCGTTCGTATCATAGGCCGCGTTCTTCACGTGCATCTGCTGATAGCCGAGCTCATAGTCGAGGGGACCGTGCGGCGCGAGCTTGAACGATACCGTCCACGCATTGTCCTGCCGATCGCCGAGCGAGCCCTGGTTGCCGAGGTAATGGAAGTAGCCCGCGTTCACCCGGCCGATGCCGAAGCGATAGTCGCCGCCCAAGGACCAAGTCTGATCGGTGAAACCACCGTTGTTCGTGTGGTCGTAGAAGCCGCCGAACGAAAAGCCGGGACCGTTGTAGCCGAGCGCGGCCTGGTAGCCCGAGCCCGTGGCGAATTGCGTCGAGTTGCTGAACTGATAATCGGCGGCTGCATAAATGCCGTTATTGAAAAGCTTGCGCCACGCGATGCTGTTTTCCGAACGCGTGCCGGTCGGGCCCGCCGCGTAGAACACCAATTGCTTGAAGTTGTTCGAGTTCGTGTAGGCGCCTTCCTTCGTCGAAAACGTCGTGCTGACGTACGGGTCGGCATACAAGCCCGAGAAGTCCTTCGCGATCGTATCCTGGAAGCCGACCGTGATCTTGCCCAGCGTCGGGTTTTCGAGGCCGACCCAAGAATCGCGATCGAAGAATTGCGTGCCGTCTTCGCCTTGACCGTTGGCGACGACGTACTCGCTCTCCAACGTGAAGATAATCTTATTGCCGCCGCCGATGTCCTCGGCACCGCGCAAGCCCCAGCGGCTGCCGCTGAACCAGGGCTCGCCGGCATGGCCCATGCCGATCACGTGATTGCCGGCCGCGTTGGCGTTCGTCGTATAGGTGACGGCGCTCATATCGATGAGGCCATACAGCTGCACGCTCGATTGCGCGTGCGCACCGGTTGCCACCAATGCGCCAGCCGTCAGCGCCAACGTCCGATAGGTCTTCTTCAAGATCATCTCCTCACTTTACTGCGTTGAAATTGTGTTCTTGTGAGCACGCATGCAATTCGCCGCGAATTTCATTTCACTTCGTTTCGCTTTGCCTTGCTTGCGTCGCAATGGAGACAATCCTATTCGCCCCTATCCTTCACGCTCCTTTCGTGTATGTTTAGTACAACTAAGTAGTTTCACGTAAACCGCTTGACGTAGTCAGCTAATTCAATCGAGCGAGCGAATTCTTCGGCTCATTAGGAGCTGTCCTTCGCTCGCAACACATAGCCGAGCCCGCGCAGCGTCATGATTTGCGCGGTCGAATGCATCAAATGCTTACGTAATCGATGAATGTAAATATCGATCGCATCGGCACTCGGCTCGTCTTCGAGGCTATAGACGCTGTCCATGAGCGCCGTCTTCGACACGGTCTTGCCCTGCTTGAGCATCAGCGCCTCGAGGATCGCGTGCTCGCGACGGCGCAGCGCGAGCGGGACGTCGTTGTGGCTGAACTCACGCGTGTTCGTGTTGTACTGCAAATCGCCGCACACCATCGAAACCGACTTGCCGCCCGCTTGCCGCCGGATCAGCGCCTTGATGCGCGCGATGAGCTCTCTCGCATCGAACGGCTTGACGACGTAGTCGTCCGCGCCCGCGCTGAAGCAGTCGACCTTGTCGTCGATCGATCCGTGTGCCGTCAGCATCAGCACCGGCGCATTGTCGCCACGCCGCCGCAACCGCGCGAGCACGTCCTTGCCGCTCATCCGCGGCAGCCGCATGTCGAGCAAGATGACGTCGTAACGCTCCGTCAGCAGCACGGCATCGGCCGACTCGCCGTCCGACACGCAATCGACGGCGAAGTTCTCGCCCTGCAGCAAGTTGACGATCCAGTGCGATAGATCGGCGTTGTCTTCCACCAGCAGCAGCTTCATCGTGTCATTCCTTCCATGCCGGCAGGCGCACGGTGGCGACCAGCCCCACCCGCCCCTCGCCCGGCGCGACCGCGACGGTTCCGCCGTGCGACTGCGCAATGCGCTGCACGATGGAAAGACCGAGGCCCGTTCCTTCCACGTCGGTCATACCGCGATAAAAACGTTCGAAAACGTGGGCGCGCATCTCGGCGGGAATGCCGGGCCCGTTATCGACGACCTCGAGCACGACCTCGTCGCTCACGCGGCGGCATCGCGCGGTGACAAAGCCGCCCTCTTGGTTATAGCGGATCGCGTTGTCGACCAGGTTATCGACAAGCGCGGTCAAAAGCTGTTCGCTGCCCGCGACGCGCAGGTCGCCCTCGTCGATTTCGGCGCCGAGATCGATCTCGCGGCGCTGCGCGGACAAGATCAGTTCCTCGAGCACCGACGACACGACCTGCGTCATATCGACAGGCACGTTCGGCGCCGGCGACGGCGCCGATTCCGCCCGCGCGAGCAGCAGCAATTGGTTCGTGATCTCGGTCATCTTGCGGCTCGTGCGATGAATGCCCGCAAGCGCATCGGACAGGGCGGGCCCTTCGGCGACGCTTTGGCGCGCGCACTCCACCTGCGTGTCGAGCAGCGTCAGCGGCGTACGCAGCTGATGCGCGGCGTCGGCAATGAACTGGCGCTGCGTGCTCGTGTGCAGCTTGAGCCGCGCGATGCACTGATTGATCGCATCGACGATCGGCCGCAACTCGGTGGGCAAGCGATCGACGCGTACCGGCTCGAGCTCCATCGGATCGCGGTCGGCCACGTCGTCCTTCAACTTCATGAGCGGACGCAGCTCAGTCGTGAGACCGATCAGCACGAGCAGCAAGGCGAGCACGAGCATCAAGCCTTGCCGGACCAACTGCGGATGCCACAACTGCGCGACCATCCCTTCGCGCGAAGCCTGCGTCTTCCCGACGATCACGGTGACGGTCAGCGCCATCCCGAAGTTGTACAGTTGCCGCTGATACGCCACGGCGCGAATCGATTGACCGTCGAGCGTCGTGTCGTAGAACATGGGATAGTCGGCCGGCTTATGAGAAACCGGTAAATCCAGATCGGGCGTGCCGCCGAGAAGCCGGTCGCCGGCCACGACCTTGTAGAAGACGTGATCGCGATAAGGCGACTCGAAGATCTCCAGCGCCGCGGGCGGAATGTCCGCCGTCAACTCGCCGTTGCTCCAATCGACGTCTTCTCCGATGGTGCGCGCCGAGGCGAGCAACTCGTTGTCCTGCAGCAAATCGGCCGTTTGGCGGGCCGCGTCGTAGGCCATCACCCCGGCCACGAGCATGAATGCCCCTAACGGCAACAGCACCCACCAAAGCAAGCGGGCGCGCAAACTGTGCATCATCGATCGACGCCCCTGTGTTCTGAGTGGCGAGTGCCTTGCACTAACACCGATACTAATACTGACACTGCTGCTAAATGCACTGCGGCTCGTGCCGCGCCGACGCGCTCGGCGTCGGCGCGGCACGAGCCGGCCGCATCAAGCGCGCCTTCACGGCGCGATACGCTTAGAACGCGGCAGGTCTCCATTTCAGCAAACGCTTCTCCAAGCGGGTCAGCAAGTAGTCGCAAGCCAGCGCCACGACGGCCAAGACGATCATCGCCGCGAACACGCCGCTCGAGTTGAACGCGCCCTGCGCCGTCGAGATCAGCAAGCCGATACCTTGCTTCGAACCGAGGAATTCGCCGACGACCGCACCGACGAGCGCGAAGCCGAAGCTCACGTGCAAGCTCGCCAAGATCCACGACAGCGCCGACGGAATCACGACCGCCGTGGTCAGCTGCCGCTTCGACGCGCCGAGAATCTGCGCATTGGCGATCATATAGCGGTCGGCTTCACGCACGCCTTGGAAGGCGTTGCCGAAGACGACGAAGAACACCATGACGACGGCGAGCGCCACCTTCGACGCCATGCCCAAGCCGAGCGCGATCACGAACACGGAGCCGAGCACGACGCGCGGAATCGAGTTTGCAATTTGGATGTAGAGGCTGAACACGTCGGACAGCAGCTTGTTGCGTCCGAGCACGACGCCGCAAATCACGCCGGCAACCGAGCCTATCGCAAAGCCGATCATCGTCTCTTCCAGCGTGACCCAGACCTGCATGAGCAGCGGCCCTTGCGAGGTGCCGTTGACGAACCAGTCGACGATCTGCGCGAAGATCATCGACGGCATCGAGAAGAAGAACGGATCGATCCACTTCATCCGTCCCGCGACTTCCCAGCCGCCGAGCCAGACCACGAGCACGAGCAGGCGCAGGCCGATGATCAGCGCGCGACGCTGGCGCAGCCGTTGCTGCGCCGCTTTTTCCACCTCGGCGAGCGACGTATCGGCCGGGCTCGCTTTGGGTTGTTCGAAGGTAGTAGCCATAGTGGACATCTCAGTCTTTCCGGTATTCAGAGTCAAGCAATCTGCACTTCTTCGCGCAGGTCGCGCCAGATGTCCCGCGACAGTTCGATGAAACGCTGTTCGTAGCGGATCTCCGACGTAATGCGCGGGCGCGGCAGGTCGATTTCGTAGACCTTCTTCAGCGTGGCGGGACGCGCGGTCAGCACGAACACGCGGTCGGCGAGCGCGATGGCTTCCTCGAGATCGTGCGTCACGAAGACGACCGAGCCCTTGTTGGCCGACCACAGTTGCAGCAATTCGTCCTGCATCAGCGTGCGCGTCTGCATGTCGAGCGCCGAGAACGGCTCGTCCATCAGCAAGATCTCGGGCTTGTTGATGAACGTCTGCGCGAGCGCGACGCGTTTGCGCATGCCGCCCGACAACTGATGCGGATAGTGGCTGCCGAATTTTTCGAGGCCGACGCGGCGCAGCCAGTCCTTGGCTTCCTCGTGCGCCGAGGCCTTCGAGCGGCCACGGAACATCGGACCGGCGGCGACGTTATCGAGCACCGAGCGCCACGGAAACACGGCGTCGGCCTGGAACACGAAACCGATGCGCGGATCGATGCCCGTGACCGGGTTGCCCATGACGCGCACGCTGCCGGTCGTCGGTTTGAGCAGACCCGTGATCATGCTGAGCGTCGTCGACTTGCCGCAGCCGGTGGGGCCGACGACGGCGATGAATTCGCCCTTGGCGACGGACATGCTGAAATCGCGCAGCGCGATCGTCGCTTTGCCGTCGGGGGAAATGAAGCGGCATGACACCGAGTCGAACTCGATGACGGGAACGTCAGGAGAAGCAGCGTGGTTCATCAGAGCAATCCAAGCATTTGGGGGTGGGCGCCCAAACCGCGGCGCCCGGGGTACGACAGGGGGAGACTGCATCGGGCCGACCTAGCCGCACGCCGGTGCCGGGCCAGGCCGCCCCTTTTGATTCTTGATTCTCGTTCGACGCTTACTTCGCGGCAACGAACTCGTTCGTGTACGTCTTCGACAAATCGACGTGCTTGCCCTTGATCGCCGGGTTGAAGCCCGACAGCACCTTGAGCACCGTCGCCGGGCCGTCGGCCGGCATCTTGCCGTCCGACGTGTACATCGGCAGCGACGCCTTCAATGCGCTCACGTAAAGCGCCTTGTCCTTCTGGTAGTCGGCCGGCATCTTCGCGGCGATTTCCTCGGCGCTGTGCGTGTGGATGAACTGCATCGTGCGCACGAACGCATGCGCGAGCTTCGCGGCGTCGGCCTTGTGCGCATCGGCCCAGGCCGACTGCACGTACAGGCTCGAGGCCGGATAGGTGCCGCCCAGCGCCGCCTTGGTCCCTTCCACCGAGCGCATGTCGACCAGCACCTTGGCGTCGCCCGTCGCAAGCAGCTTCGAGACGGTCGGCTCCGTCGTCATGCCCGCGTCGATGCGCGCTTGCTTGATCGCTGCGATGAAGCTTGCGTCGGCGCCGACGGGCAGCATCGTGTATTGCGACGACGGGATACCGTGCTGCCCTGCCAGATACTGCGTGAGGAAGCTCGTCGACGAGCCGAGGCCCGTCACGCCGAGCGTCTTGCCTTTGACGTCGGCCATCGACTTGAGCGTCTCCGACGCCTTCGTCGACACCATTTCGACCTCGCCCGGGACCTGCCCGAACACGACGATCGCCTTCACGTCCTTGCCCTTCGTCTGCAAGTCGATCGTGTGATCGTAGAAGCCGACGACGGCTTGCACGGCACCCGCGAGCAATTCGTTCTCGGCGTCGACGCCAGCAGGCTGCGACAGCAACTCGACGTCGAGCCCTTCATCCTTGAAGTAGCCGAGCTGCTGCGTCAGCTCCGCGGGCAAGTAGATGAGCTTGGTGATGCCCCCGACCATGATGGTGATCTTGCCGCTGTCGGCGGCCATCGCGCCATGCGAAGCCATACCGAACAGCAAAGCGGAAGCGAGAGCGAAAGTGCGGATTTTCCGCGACGTCGGTTGCATTCGAGTGTCTCCTCATTATGTCGGCGCGTTTTTGCGCCGGGTTGCATCGATGGAGCGATTCTAGGTGTAACAATCCTTCCCGAGCCTTTCACAGCATAGGGCGAGGTATACGGGATTACCATGACCGATAATCGGGGCTGCCGCCGGCCGGCTCCGGCTGCTCCGACCGGCTGCGCGCCCGCTTCCGGCCGGGATTCGCGGCCAAGCGGCCCATGCGCCGCGGTCATGCCGGCGCATTCATTTCCGCGACCTCCCGAGCAAGCCGGCATAGCGCATCGCGCAAGGCCGGCGGTTCGAGCACGCGCACGCGCGGCCCAAGCCGCAGCAATTGGCGCGCCGCCTGGCGCTCTTCTTCGACGGGCAGCGTCACGCGGCACCACCCCTCATCGTCCGGCAAACCGCAAACCGCTCGATCGGCTGCCGCGGCGCCGAGCGCATGCAAGTCGGAGATCGCCTCGCGTTTCACGAGCAGCGTCGCCGTGTCCTTGAGCAAATTCTGTTCGAAGCGAACGACCATCTGCGACCAGTGCGCCTGCAAGTCGAAGCCGTCGGGGCGCTCGAACGTCTCGTCGAGCATCTCCAGATCCTCGATGCTCGACGCCTTGTAGATGCCGATCCGAGTGCGCGCCTTGGCGACGAGATACCAATTGCCCGCTTTCAACACGAGGCCGAGCGGCGCGCATCGGCGCAACTGCGTGTCGCTCCAGCTCCGGTAGTGCATCGCGATGCGCTTTTGCTCCCACACGGCAGTGGCGAGCAGCGGCAGCAAGGGAGCCGGCTCGGGCCGCCGGTACCAATCGACGGGGTCGATATGCAGCCGCGACCCGATGCGCGACGCGCCGGCCGCCCCCTTGGGCAGCGCCGCCACGAGCTTCAGTTGCGCCGAACGCAACGGCTCGGCGAGCCCGAGCGCGTCGGCCGCGCCGGGCAGCCCGGCGATCGGCAGCGTCTCGGCTTCCGCGCGCGTCATGCCGGTCAAATCGGTGCGATACCCGTCGAGCAAGGCGAAGCCGCCGCCTGGGCCACGATCGGCATAAACGGGGACACCCGCCGCGCTCAATTGGTCCACGTCCCGATAGACGGTACGGACCGAAACCTCGAACTCGTCGGCCAACGCCCGCGCCGTGATTCGGCCGCGCGCCTGCAGCATCAACAGCATCGAAACGAGTCTGCCGGTCCGCATCGCGCACCTCCCGAATTCATGACATCCCTTGTCAGCTATCCAGGATTATAACGATCGCAACGGAGCCTCATCGCGAGAGCGCGCTTACACGGCGGCACGGCGTCCGGAAACGACACCAAGAAAGCCGCGGGCGCGCCCGCGCGAGAACCAATAAGGATCTGCACTCGAGATGAGTACAACGACGCGTACAACCGGCACGACCACTACCGGCCGTCATCACGGCCCGTCGCACGGCAATCTGACCGTGCTTCAAGGCGCGGCACTCTACGTCGGGGCCGTCCTCGGCACCGGCGTCATCGCGCTGCCGGCACTGGCGGCGAAAGTCGCCGGTCCGGCCTCGCTGCTGGCCTGGCTCGCGCTCGTGGTGCTCTCCGCGCCGCTGGCCGCGACGTTCGCCGCGCTCGGCGCGCGCTACCCGATTCGGGCGGGGTCGCAACCTACGCGCGCCAAGCGTTCGGCGCACGCGCCTCGGCGATCGTCGGCTGGTGCTTTTATTTCGCCGTTCCCGCCGGCGCACCGGCCGCCGCGATGTTCGCGGGCGCCTATGTCGCCGCCGCCGTCGGCGGGGGCGAGCAGACGGTGCTGCTCACGAGCGCCGCACTGCTCATCGTCGTCACGGCCGCGAATGCATTCGGCGTCACGATCTCGGGCCGCATGCAACTCGTGCTCTCCACACTGCTCGTCGCGCTGCTGCTCACGGCCGTCGCCGCATCGGCGCCCCATGCGCACGCGGGCAATCTGCATCCGTTCGCTCCGCACGGGTGGTTCGCCGTCATACCCGCGGCCGCGCTGCTCGTCTGGAGCTTCGCCGGTTGGGAGGCGATCACGCACTTGGCCGGCGAATTCAAGCATCCGTCGCGCGACCTGCCGCTCGCGTCTAGCATCGCCGTGGTCGTCGTGGGTGCGCTGTACCTAGCGGTTGCGCTCGCCAGCACGCTCGTGCTCGGGCCCTCGGCAGGCAACTCGGCCGCGCCGCTCGCCGAACTGCTCGTGGTCGGCATCGGCGGCAATGTCCGCGTACTCGCCGCGGCCGCGGCCATCCTGCTCACGCTCGGGACGATGAACGCCTATTTCGCCGGGGCGGCCAAACTCGGGGCGGCGTTGGGACGCGACGGCGCACTGCCGGCCTGGCTCGCGGCGGGAAGCCTGGCCGGGGACGTGCCGCGCCGCAGTCTCTCCGTCATCGGACTACTTGCGGCGCTCAGCATGGTCGTCGTTGCCGTGGCCGGCGTCGGCCCGAAGCCGCTCGTGCTGATGACGACGGGCTCGTTCGTCACTGTCTACGCCCTCGGCTGCGCGGCGGCGTTGCGTCTGCTGCCACGGGGGACGGCCGCCCATCGCTGCGCGCAGTGCGCGCTCGTGTGCGTCGTCGCGCTATGCGTGGCGACCGGATGGTTTCTGCTCTGGCCGCTAGCGATGAGCGGCTGCGCCCTGCTCTACCTGCATGTGAACAGCCGCCGTCGCGCACGAGCGGCAGCCTTGCGGTGCGACGTATCCTGACCTTTCGTTCAGCATTCACGGGCACCGTGCATTTTAAGTAAGCATTACCCCACAGGCACCGGCGCGCCGGTGCCGGCCCGCTGATCGCGCGTGCCCTTGCCGGATCAACGCCCGCCGGTCCCTAGTTCCCGATCCGTCCCCCGTCAAGCTAGGAGAAAGCCACCCTCAAGCTTTATATCTCAGAGCCGATAAAGAGGCAGGCGAATATTAGATAAGCGACGGCTGTCCCTCTTTTGCTCCATGTTTTCGGAACACTTCCATCGCGGGCGAAACCCGCGCCCGCTATGCCGTCTCGCGCTCACGCTCTCGATGCTGCTCGCGGCAGGCCCGGTCGAAGCCGCTCAGACAGATGCGGGCGGCGCCGGCGCGTCGGCCGATCTGGCCTCGATGCCGCTCGAAGCGCTGATGCAGGTAAAAGTTAGGACTGCTACCTTATTCAGCCAGTCCGTCGCCGATGCACCCGCAGCCGTCGTCGTGCTGACGGCCAAAGACATCCAAGCCTTCGGCTGGCGCACACTGGGCGATGCCCTCGCTTCGCTGCCCGGGCTCTACACATCGTACGACCGGACCTACACGTACCTGGGTGCGCGCGGCTTTCAACGGCCCGGCGACTACAACAGCCGCTTCCTGCTGCTGATCGACGGCATGCGCGTGAACGACTCCGTCTACGATCAAGCGCCGATCGGCGACGACTTTCCGCTCGACATGGACCTCGTCGAGCGCATCGAATACGTACCGGGCCCCGGCTCGGCCATTTACGGCTCGAACGCGCTGTTCGGCGTGATCAACGTCGTCACGAAGCAAGGCAGCGATATCGACGGTGCCCAAGTCGCGGCGGCGGCCGGCAGCTTCGGAGAAAAGCGCGCGCGCGCCACCTACGGCTGGCACGGTAGCAGCGGCGCCGATCTCGTGCTGTCGGCGACGACGTACGACCGCAGCGGGCAAAGCCTGTATTACCCCGAATTCGATACGCCCGATCAGAACAACGGCGTCGCGCAAAACCTCGACTACGACCGAGCGCAGTACCTGTTCGCCAAGTTCGCCGACCAGGACTTCAGGATCAGCGCCGGCTACGGCAACCGCACCAAGGGCGTGCCGACCGCCGCCTATCAGGCCGTATTCGATACGCCCGGAAGCACGACCGACACGCACAGCTTCATCGACGTCACGTACAACCATGCCGTGACGAACGGGATCGAAATCGCTTCCGAAGTCTATTGGCAGCGTTACGACTATTCCGAGGACGGCCTGTACGGCTCGCCGGCGATCGAAAACATCGACGGCGACAAAGCGATCTGGTACGGCGCCGACGTGCATGCAACGCTGTCGTCGATCCCGCGCAACAAGCTCGTCGTGGGTCTGAGCGCGATGCGTGACGCGGCCCGCAATCAATTCAACTACAACGTCGATCCCTATCAGTTGATCCTCGACGATCAGCGCAGCAGCAATTCCGTCGGCGTCTATGCCGAAGACGAGATCCGGCTGCCGTGGCACTTCACGTTGAATGCGGGCGCGCGCGTCGATCGGGACACGACCGTGGGCACGAACGTGAGCCCGCGGTTCGCGCTGAACTACAAGCCGACGAGTGCGGACACGTTCAAGCTGATCTATGGGCAAGCCTATCGCGCGCCCAACGCCTACGAGCTCTACTACTCGGATCCCGGCCCCGGCGGCCAGCTCGGCAATCCATCCTTGCGCCCCGAGCACATCACGACGGCCGAATTCGTCTACGACCGCGCGTTCGGCGAAAACGCGCACGCGACGGTGTCGCTGTTCCGCTATGAAATGCGCGACCTGATCAGCGAGACGCTCGATCCGTCGGGCGCCTATATCTTCGAGAACGTCAGCCGCGCGCAAGCGCGAGGCGTCGAGTTCGCCTACGAGCAAGACATCGCGTCGATCGCGCAAGTGAGAGCCAGCTACTCGTGGCAGTTCGCCCGCGACAGCGACACGGGCGCGGTACTGCAAAACTCGCCGCGCCACCTCGGCAAGCTGAACGTCATCGTGCCGCTGTTCCATCATGCCGCACGCGTCGGCGCGGAAATGCAGTGCGCCTCGGCGCGCATGGCCGAGGTGGGGTACGCCGCCGGGTACTGCCTCGGCAACGTGACGATCGGCAGCAACCGCCTCGTACCGCACGCGGACGTTTCGTTCTCGGTCTACAACGTGACCGACAAGCGATACGCCGATCCGGCGGGGCCGAACTTCACGCAGAACGTGATCCCGCAGCAGAGCCGGACCTTCCTGCTCAAGCTCGTCTACGGTTTTTGACATGCGAGCCGCGAGATCTCTTCTAAGCCGCATCGTGCTAGTCGTCCTGGCCGCGTCGGCATGCGCACGGATGTCGGCTCACGCGCAGGTCGATCTTTATTCGCTCGAAGCCGCTTACATCTTCAACTTCACGCAGTTCACCGAGTGGCCGGCCGCGCCTGCCGCCGGCACCGTCCTCACGGTCTGCGTCAATCCGCGCACTCCGCTCGGCGCAATGCTCGCGAAGCTCGATGGGCGCGCGGTGGCCGGCAAAACCTGGAGCGTGAAGCCGATGTCCGAAGGCACCGCCGTCACGGCATGCGACGTACTGATCGTCGACGACGCCACCTCCAATGCCGCGACGAAAGCCTCGCCTACCTCCGATCTGCCGATCCTGGTCGTGCGCACGGCCGATGCCGACGCCAGCGACGGGCATTACGTCGTCACGCTGTTTCGCGAGGGCGACCGGCTCCGGTTCGACATCGACAACACCGAAGCGGTGCGCCGCCATCTCGGGCTCAGCTCGAAGCTGCTTCGCTTGGCAAGGAACGTGACATGAAGCAAAGCGACGACTACGCGCCGAGCCCGATGAAGGAGACGTCGCGCGTCAAGCTTGCCGGTTTCGGCGTCGCGCTCCTGATCTCAGGATTCGTCCTGCTCGTGTATCAAGCGATTTCGCTGCGCTCGGCCTTGACGGCGGACGCGAACGTGCAGGCCGACATGATCGCCGACAACGTGTCGGCCTCGGTCATGTTCGACGACGTGCGCTCGGCGCAGGAAACGCTGCATTCGCTGCGCAAGGTGCCCTACGTCGAAAGTGCCGGAATCTATACCGTCGACGGCAAGCGCTTCGCGACCTACGCGAGGCCCGGCGTCTCCGCCCCCCAGCGCGGCGGGGCGCAAGCGGCCAACGTCGAGACCGGCGGCCGCCGCTTCCTGTTCGACGACGTCTTCGTCGCCTCGAACATCACGCAGAACGGTAAGACGCTCGGCGCGGTGGTGGTCGTCGCGACGACCGCGCAAATGACGGCGCAGCTCGTGCACTTCGCCTTGTTCATCCTCGCCGCATCGCTATGCGCGCTCTGGATCGCGTTCGTCATCACGTCGAGGATGAGCGCGCACATTGCCCACGCCGAGAAGAAGCTCGAGTACTTGGCGTCGACGGATCCGCTGACGGGATTGCCGAACCGGCGCGCATTCTACGACGCGTTGAGCGACCGGTTGCAGCGCGGCGCACAGGGCGGCATTCGAGCCGCACTGATCTTGGTCGACCTCGACGATTTCAAGAACGTGAACGACACGCTCGGTCACGGTGCGGGAGACGAATTGCTCAAGCATGTCGCGGTCGCGCTGCGGCAAAGCGTGCGCACGGCCGACCTCGTGAGCCGCATCGGCGGCGACGAATTCGCCGTGCTCGTCGCGATCGCGAAAGAAAAGGCCGAAGGCATTCGCACGGCCGAGCGCATCGCGCGCGCCCTCGCCCGCCCGTTCGATCTGCCGCGCGCGAGCGTCGTAGCCAGCGCGAGCGTCGGCGTCAGCGTCTACCCCGACGATGCGGCCGACGTCGCGTCGCTCGTGAGCAGCGCCGATATCGCGCTCTACGCCGCGAAGAGCACCGGCAAGAATGCCGCCGTCGAGTTTCGTCCGAGCATGACCGTCGAAGCGCGGCGGCGTGCACGGCTCGAAACCGAATTGCGCAAGGCGATCGAGACGAACGAACTGAGCCTTGTCTATCAGCCGCAATTCGACTGCCGCACGGGGCGCATGATCGGAGTGGAGGCACTGGCTCGCTGGATCCATCCCGTCGACGGAGAGATCTCGCCGATCGAATTCGTGCCGGTGGCCGAAGACAGCGAACTGATCGTCGCATTGGGACAGTGGGTGCTGCGGCGCGCGTGCCGCGACGGCGCACGCTGGAACGCGGAACCGGGCCTGGCCCTGCACGTGGCGGTGAACGTATCGGCACGCCAGTTGCGGCAGGCTCGATACAGTGAAGATGTGAAAGCGGTACTCGCCGAAAGTGGCCTTTCTCCGCATCTGCTCGAGCTCGAGCTGACGGAGAGCCAACTGATGGCGAACATGACCGCCGGGGTCGAAGCAATGCGCCAGTTGCGCGCGGCCGGCATCCGCTTGTCGCTCGACGACTTCGGCACCGGTTATTCCTCGCTGTCGTACCTGCAGTCGTTCCCGGTCAACACCCTGAAAATCGATCGCGCCTTCGTGAAGCCGTTGCCGCGAGACGGACAGCCGATCGTCACCGCCATCATTTCGATGGCGCACAGCTTCGGCATCGCCGTCGTCGCCGAGGGCGTCGAAGATCAGGCGCAGCTTTCTTGGCTCGCCGACGCAGGCTGCGACATCGTTCAGGGCTACCTGACGGGCAGACCGATGCCGTTCGAGCGCATCACCGATCTGTTACGCAGCGAGTGCGAAGACTCGGAACCGTTGACCTCTGGGAGTGCGACAGATCCTACAGATCGGCGTTCTGCGCTGTAAACCCGCTGAACGCCGTATGGGTCGGCTCGATCGGTGCGAGGTCGTTCATCACGATGCCGAACGTCTCGTCGCCGCTGATCAAGTCGTAGTACATCACCGCCTGGATACCTTCGTTCTTGCGAGCCGCGTAAAAGCGCTGCAAGTTTGTTTGTACGTATGTTGCACGGAACTGCTCGTTTTCCTGCGGTGCCGCGTTCCACTCGGTGATCATGAACGGCACACCGTAGCGAGCCTTGCAGTACGCGGGCAAGTTGAACCCCGGCCCTGCACCGTCGATGCCGATGTCGAGGATATCGCCGTAGGGCTGGTAGTTGTGCCAGGTCGTGATGTCCCAGCGCATCTTGCGGTAGCCGCCCGAGCCGTCAGGCTGCTCGCCGTCCCACAACATATCCGAAGCGCCGATGTCCGCCACCGTGAAGTTCACGGCGCACTTCGCGCTCGGCTGAACGGACTTGACGCCATCGATCATCCCTTGAATGGCGCCCCGCAGAATCGGCCAGTTCGCGTTGTTGAAGTCGTGAGGCCCCGTGCCCGCGTACGTCGAGTTGACGATGATCGCGCTGTCGCGCGTCAGCTCGTTGCCGCATTCGTACATCGTGACGCCGTGCGGCCCGAGTGCCTTCGCAATCGCCGCCGCGTTGCCGCGCGTGGCGAAATACGCCGCGGACTCGCTCGCGTACAGGTTGCCGTTGCCGTCGCGCAAACCGAGGTTCAGCATCGGCAGCAGCGTGAAGTTGACAGAGCGGAAAGCATCGGCCAGCCCGATCAGCGCATTCAATTGCGTGGATGAGGCGTCGCAGCCGACGCGATAGCTCGTGCAGCCGAGCGCCTGCAACGTCGTGATGATCTGCTGCGGGGTGTACGGATAGTCGAAGTGGCCGTTCATTCCGTAGAACATGCCGGCCGGCACCGTCAACGGATTGCGCGGATCGGAGCACGGCAGCCAACGGCCCGCCCACGTCATCACGTAGAACTGACCGCCCGTTCCACTCTGATAGATCATGCCGCCGTACCAGAGCAAGAGACTCACATTGTAGGAGTCTTTGTCCTTTACACCGTTTTTGTAAATAAAGCCGTTACTGAGCGTCCATACGTTCAGGAGCTTGTCGACGATCGAGGTTGCGGAAGGAATGACCGCACCGTCAATCGATGTGCTCGCGACATTGCTCGCCGCGATAGCTTCGTCTGTTCCCAAGGCGCCAAATGCAACTAAAGCTTGGCCGCCGGCAATGGCCGCCATTTGGCCCAGGAATCGACGTCTCTTCATCATCACTTAATGCCTCCGTGGCTAAGTCGTAGTGAGTTAGGTATGACCCTTGCGAGTCGGCCACTCTGACCACGAGGCGCCCCAAAGAGTTCGGTGCTTTTTCCGCTTTTTGTCGAATTAATTTTTCATCATACGTTACATTAAGTCACAATATTTCGCTTCACGCCCGCATCGTGAAATTTAGATCTGTCACGTGTTTTCGTATCGTGGCATTGGGAAGATTGCGGAGGCGTATCATCCTTCGTTCATCGATCGCGGATCGATTTTCGGCGTGACTTTCAGCGAGATGTTTCAGCGCCGATATCCCCTCTCTCTCACGGTTATGAACACGCAAGACCTCGAACGCCTCGTGACGCTCGCCATGCCGTTCGGCAAATACAAAGGCCGGCTCATTGCCGATTTGCCCGGCCATTACCTCAATTGGTTCGCGCGAGAGGGGTTTCCGCCCGGAGAGATCGGCCGGCTTTTGGCACTCATGCAAGAGCTCGATCACAATGGATTGAAGCCGCTTCTCGACCCGCTGCGTAAGCGCGGCAATGCGAGCGGTCCGAAGGCGTGAAGATTTGAAGGCGTGACGGCCCGAAGACCTGAGGCGAATCGTCGTGGGACGGTTGATTCGCCTAATAGATCGAACGCGTTTGAAGCGGATCGATTGAACCCGTGGCCGGGTGCTGCCGCGCCGCTAGCCGGCTGCGCGCTCTCCGAAAAACGCATCGTGCAGTTCGTCCGAGCAGATGTCGGCGAGCAGCTCGCGCAAGCGCTCCGCCTTCCGCGCGCCATAGGCGCCCTCGAAGCGCTGCTGCGCCTGTGCCCAAAGCGCCTTGGATTCGACCAATTTCTTGCGCCCCGCGGCTGTGAGAACGATGCGGCGGCTGCGCCGGTCCGCCTCGTCGACCGTCACCTCGACGAACCCGTCGCGTTCGAGCGGCCCGAGATTGTGCGACAACGCCGAACGGTCGAGCACCATGTCCTTGGCGAGTTCGCTCATCGTCGGCGCCCCGGCGCGTTCGATGTGCACGAGCGCGGAGTGCTGCGACAAACGCAACCCGCAGGGTGCAAGCACGTCGTCATAAAGTTGCGATAAACGGCGAGCAGCCTTGCGCAGCGCCGCCCCGTTGCAGAGCGACAAGCCGCTCGCCTGCCCTTTCTTCGCCGGAGCTTTCGTTTTCATTGAGGTGCGGTGGGGTTCCGATCGATCGACGATCGCAAGTTTAGCGCCTTGACGGTCACGGGCATCGGTGACTGAGTTGCATTGCGCTCAACCGGCCCCCTCCCCCGATCCGCGGCGATGCATCCCCTTCAAATCGTCAATGCCGCCGTCGCAGCAATCGATTCGTCCCGCGCACACAACCATGGCGCGGCTCTCTCGGCCGCTAGCGCGATACGTTCGCGCAGCGGCGCGCTGGTCACCTCGTAGCCCGTGAAATCGTGCGTGGAGGCGTACACCCCGATCGGCAACGTCCGCGCCTGAAAGAAGCTGAAGAGCGGCCGCAATTGATGCTCGAGGACGAGCGCATGACGCTCACTGCCGCCCGTCGCGGCCAGCAGTACCGGTACGTCGACGAGCGCGTCCTGATGGACGAGATCGAACAGATGCTTGAACAGCCCCGTGAACGATGCGCGAAACACCGGGCTGGCGACGATGAGCGCATCGGCCCCTTCGATGGCGCGCAGATGCGATTCGACAACCGCGGACGCTTTTCGGCGATCGAGCGTAACGCCTACGTCCGCCGCGATTTCGCTCAACTCGACGACATGCACGTCAAGCGGCACCAGGTCGGCAATCTGGGCGACGATGGTGTCGACAAGCGCCAACGTGCGCGATGGGCGCTGTAACCCGCCCGATACCGCCACGAGCTTCAATTTTTTCGACATGCTTTGCATTCCTATTTATTGGGTTCGATTCTCGGTTTGCGGAGCATTGATCGTCGATTCGCATCGACTCAATCGACGAGCGCCGCGGCGTGCCCGTTCGGCACCAGCATCCGCTGCAGCACGGCTTCCTCGAGCTCGGCGATCGAGCCGGACGCCCGTGCTCTCGGCCGGGGAATAGCGACGGGCTCGTCCAGCGCGACTCGTCCGTCTTCGATCAGTACGATACGATCCGACAGCGTCACGGCTTCGTGCACGTCGTGCGTGACGAGCACGGCGGTGAAACGATGCTCGCGCCATAGGCGCGTCAGAAGCGTGTGCATCTCCAAGCGGGTAAGCGCATCGAGCGCGCCGAACGGCTCGTCGAGCAGCAGCAGCGACGGACGATGCACAAGTGCCCGCGCCAGCGCCACACGTTGTCTTTGGCCGCCCGACAGTTGCGCCGGCCAATCGCGTTCGCGCCCGCCCAAACCGACTTCGCGCAATGCGGCGCGCGCCTCGTCGCGCGCGCTCGGCGGACAGCCGAGCATCACGTTGGCCAGGACCGACTTCCACGGCAGTAGGCGGGCTTCTTGAAACATCATGCGTCTACGTGCCGATCCCTGCGACGAGCCTAGCGCTTCGCTCGCATTTCGTACGTCGACCGCCCCCTCGTCCGGCGCGTCGAGGCCCGCGACGAGGCGCAGCAAGGTCGACTTGCCGCATCCACTGCGGCCGATGATCGATACGAAGTCGCCGTCCGAGATCGACAGGTCGAGGCGATCGAGCACGAGGCGGTCGCCGAATCGCTTCGAAACCGATCGCAACTGCACGGCGGGTTGTCGCACGGATGCGTTCATGCCTTCGCTCCTCGCCAAGCGATCGGGCGCTTGAGGGCTTTAGGCCATCGGCCGGAACGCGCCGTACCCTTGCTCGCAGACCGAGCCACAGCATGCGGCGAGCGCCATGGCACGAGCCATGTCTCCAATGCTCGCGCCCCCTGATCGGCAAGCTTGCCGAGCAACGCGTAGAGCAAGATGCCGACGACGACGACATCGGTCTGCATGAACTCGCGCGCATTCATCGTCATATAGCCGATGCCCGACTGCGCCGAGATGGTCTCCGCAACGATCAGCATGACCCACATGAGGCCGAGCGCGAAGCGCACGCCGACGAGGATAGACGGCAGCGCCCCCGGCAGCACCGCGTCGCGGTACAACGCAAAGCCTCGTAGGCCATAGCTTTTGGCCATTTCGACAAGACCTGCGTCGACCGACCGAATACCGTGAAACGTATTGACGTAGACCGGGAAGAACACGCCGAGTGCGACGAGGAACAGCTTCGCCTGCTCTTCGATGCCGAACCAGAGAATGACGAGCGGAATCATCGCCAGCACGGGGATGTTTCGGATCATCTGCACGGTCGAATCGAGCAACGCTTCGAGCAGCTTCGAACAACCGGTCGCAAGCGCGAGCAAGAAACCGATCCCACCGCCGATCACAAATCCGCCCAACGCGCGCGCGGCACTGATTTTCACGTCGGCCCACAATTCGCCGCTTTCGAAGAGTCCCCACGCGGCGCGCGCGACGGCCCATGGTTCCGGCAAGATGCGCGCGGACAGCCATCCCGAGCGTGCCCCTGCCTCCCATACGATGAACGCGAGCGTGGGCACGATCCAAGGCAGGATGCGTCCGCTCCAAACGGCTCGTGTCCTCATAGCACTTCTCCTTTCGATCGGTTAGTCATCCTTCTCGTTTGCATCGGCGTGAATCGAATCGGCTCGAATCGGATCGAATCGGCTCGATTCGACGCAAAGCCCCATTCAGCTCTGCGACACCCTCGGCAGATACGAATTGCCGACCACCTCGCCGAACGGCCCCGAGAGCGGAGCTTCGATACGCTGCCGGACATACCCCGGCAACCGAGGAAACACCAGTTCGCCGAAACGGTAGGCCTCTTCGAGATGGGGATAGCCAGAAAGAATGAACGTCCCGATTCCGAGGTTCGCGTACTGCTCCATGCGAGCGGCGACTTGCTCGGGGCTCCCGACAAGTGCCGTACCGGCACCACCTCGCACGAGCCCTACGCCGGCCCATAAGTTGGGATAGATTTCGAGTTCGGCCCGCGTGCGCCCCTTGCCGCCGTGCAATGCGGCCATCCGCCGCTGCCCTTCCGAGTCCATTCTCGAGAACGCCGCTTGCGCGCGCGAGATCGTGGCTTCGTCCACACGGCTGAGCAGCCGATCGGCTGCCGCCCACGCCTCGTCCTCGGTCTCTCGGACGATGACGTGCAAGCGAATGCCGAACTTCAACTCTCTGCCTTTGGCATGGGCCCGCGCCCGCACTTCGGCGATCTTCTTCTCCACGGCATCGGGCGGCTCGCCCCAGGTGAGATACGTGTCGACATGCGAAGCCGCGATGTCCTGCGCCGCCTCCGAAGATCCGCCGAACCACAACGGAGGATGCGGCGTTTGCACGGGCGGATAAAGCAGCCTGCCGCCTTTCGACCTCAGGTGGTCGCCCTCGAAATCGACGGTGTCCCCATGATGAGAAGCGCTCAGATGCTCTCGCCAGATCGATAGGAATTCGTCGGTGATGCGATACCGCGTGTCGTGATCGGCGAAAATGCCGTCGCCCTCCAGCTCGGCTTGGTCGCCGCCCGTGACGACGTTGATGAGCAGCCGCCCTTTCGAAAGGCGATCGAACGTTGCAGCCATGCGAGCCGACAGCGCCGGTGAACTGAGCCCGGGGCGCACGGCCACCAAGAATTTCAGGCGCTGCGTGACCGCAATCAAGCTGGACGCCACGACCCAGGCGTCTTCGCACGAACGGCCGGTCGGCAGCAGAACGCCTTCGTAGCCGAGTGTGTCGGCCGCTACGGCGATTTGTTTGAAGTAATCGAAATCGGCATTGCGCGCTCCTTCCGACGTGCCCAGATAGCGCGTATCGCCGTGGGTAGGGATGAACCAAAATACTTTCATACGGTGCTCTCCGCTCCTGTTATGCGAGCCATTGCGCGTCTTTGACCGCGAGTTGCTTCGGGATCAGCTTCAATTCGGTGAACGTATCGGCGATCGTCTGCTGCCCTGCCAGCACTTGCTTCGACACCGGCACGACGCCATACGAAGCGCGGCGTGCCGCGATTTCGATCGTGGCGGCATCGAGGCCGGTAATCGGCGCGAGTTCACGCGCGATCTCGGCCGGATGGGTTTTCGCCCATGCATCGACTTCGGCAAGCGAGTCGATCACCGCGTGGACGAGTTGCGGGGACGCCGCCGCGAAGCGGCGCGACGCCAAGTAGAACTGGAGGTTGTCGACCAAGCCCGTGCCGTCCGCCAGCACACGGGCACCGGTTTGCCGCTCGATCGCCGCGAAATACGGATCCCAGATCACCCATGCATCGATGCTGCCTTGCGTGAAGGCGGCGCGGGCGTCGGCCGGGGCGAGATAGACGGGGTGGATGTCGGTGTAATCGAGACCGGCTTGTTTGAGCGCACGGACGAGCAAGTAGTGAACGTTGGAGCCGCGATTGAGCGCGACCTTTTTGCCGCGCAGTTGCGAGACCGAGGTCAGCGGCGAATGTTGCGGCACGACGGTCGCTTCCGATTTCGGAGCGGACGGCTCGTTGCCGACGTAGACGAAATCGACGCCGGCCGCCTGAGCGAAGATCGGCGGTGTTTCGCCTACCGTGCCGAAATCCACGGCACCGGCATTGAGGCCTTCGAGCAATTGCGGCCCAGCAGGAAACTCGAGCCATGACACGCCGATGCCTTGATCGGCGAGACGCTTTTCAAGCGTGCCGCGCGCTTTCAGCAAGACGAGCGTGCCGTACTTTTGATAACCGATGCGCAGTGTCTTGACGCGCTCTTGCGCGAACGCGCGCTTCGCCGGGGCGATACTCCATGCGCCCGCGGTAAGCGATGCGACGCCCCATGCGGCGCACTTCAGCAACCGACGTCGCGAGCTTTCGCGATGGGTTGTATTTTTTGAAGGCATGACTTCTCCCTGGCGCGCCGGCGCCTTCTTGGCGAGTTGATTAGGTATGCGAAACGGATTCGGATGGACGTTGCCGCGCAGCAGCAACCGGAAGCGTCAGTCTAGAAAAGACGCGGAAACGTGGGAACGATCTATTTGAGCTTTGCTCAGGACGGATCGAGATATGGGGAGGGTGCAACGTCGCGGGTCGATCTCCACCGCAAGACAGACGAAAAGATGATCTTCGAAGATACCGAGCAAGGCTGGCTGCCCGCCGCGGCGTGATGAGGCGTGTTCGTCTCGTCGATGAAGCGATGTTCGCTGCGTTGAACGGTCATCAGCCGGACATGGAGTGATGGCGCAATAATGGATTGCCATCCGGCAGCCGCAGGCCGATACAATCGATGCCGCATGCAAGATCGAGCAGGGCCACATAGTGAGCGGCGCCCACTGCGCGCATCACTGGCGCCGCAAACCTCGTGCGAGTTATCCCCACTTTCTGTTGGCAATGCTGTGGACAAGCTGCAGATTACTAGCGTAAGTTCTTGATTGAATTGGGGGACAGACGCGATGCACGCAATTGAGGTGCGCCGCGCTTTCCATTTGCCACTTCGTTCGTCGATCTGGGGGTTCCATCCATGCTCAAAAAGTTCGTTTTGCTGCTCGCCTTGCTCGTCGCCACCCTGTCCACCGCGTTTGCCGGGACCGTCGACGTCAACACCGCCGATCAAGCGACGCTACAGTCGCTCAAGGGCATTGGCCCGGTCAAATCGAAAGCCATCATCGACGAGCGCACGAAGAACGGACCGTTTAAAGACGCAAACGACCTGGCTCAGCGTGTGAAAGGTCTAGGCGCGAAGTCCGTCACGAAGCTCGAGACCGAAGGACTGACGGTGGGCGGTTCGTCCACCCCGCCTACTGCCGCCGCCGGCAAGCACGAAAAGGCAGCGCCCGCGACTTCGGCTAACGCCGCGCAACCGCCCGCGAAGGCAACCGCACCCGCTAAGACGGCCGCAGCCACGCCGTCGGCGACCACAGCAACCGCGGCAGCCACGGCCGCACCGGCATCGAACGCGAAGCCCGCCAAATCGCATAAAAAGAACAAGAAGGACAAGACAAAGGCCGCCGCCTCGGCAGCATCGGGCGCTTGATCAGGCTCCGGCCGGCCGTTCCCGCGCCATACGGCGCATTACCCTCGGCGCCCCACATTGCTGGGCGCGCCGCTTCAGCAGGAGCATCATCATGGGTCTACTCGATATGGTCGGCTCTCTCCTCGGCAACGCCGAGGCCGGCGGACAGCAGCAGAACGCGCTATCGGCCGTGACGGAGTTCGTCAACAACCAGCCGGGCGGATTGCAGGGACTCGTTCAAACGTTCGAACAGCAAGGCGCCGGCGGCGTGATCCAATCGTGGGTCGGCAACGGCGAGAACCAGTCGGTCTCGTCCGACGCACTTCAAAACATCCTCGGCTCGGGTGCCCTCGGCGACTTGGCGGGAAAACTCGGGATTTCGCCGGAGCAAGCCTCGGGCGTGCTCGCGCAAGTGCTGCCGCATGTCGTCAATCACGCGACGCCGGACGGCCAGGTGCCCGATAGCGGCCAGATCGATGCCGCCAGCGTCATAGGATCGATTCAGCAATCCGGTGGCTTGGGCTCGCTGGTCGAGGGGTTGCTTGGGAAGAAGGAAAGCTGAGTAGGCGGAATCGGCGCCGAACGACGGCGATCAGGGCCAGCGCCTCGGCTCCTGTCGTTCGGCAGGGTAGAAGCTGTCATGCACGCTGCACGACGGCTCCTACCGCCTCGATGATGACGCGGTTACGACAGACAACGCTTCTACGTTAATCCGTAGCGTCAGCGCCGCTCATTCCGGGGAAGCATCGCTGGGGACATCGCCATTTTGCGATTGCGGTTCCCCGTTTTGCGGCTGCATTTGCGGTTCCGCTTCGGCGCCGACGGCTTCCGCGCCCTTCTCTTCAACGCCCTCCACCGCTTCGGCATTGGCTTGGGCCACATCCGTCTGCCCGGCCTGCCCGGCGTTGGCCTGACCCGCATTGGGTTTGCCTTGCTGCCCCTTGCGGCGTCCGCCCGGGCCGCCCTTCGCTTGATTGCGCGCGAACGCGGCATCGCGCCCCGTCACCGTGCCGGCGGGCGCGCCGGACAAATCGACGCGCGCGGCGCCGTCGGTCAAGCAGGCCCAATAGCGGCTGCCGCGGCACCACGTGCTAACGGCTTCCCTGATTTCCGCCTCGGTCAACTGCAGATCGGATGCCTGCGCAATCAGGTCGGCAAGGACGCCCACCTTGAGCGGCACTTTCGGGGCCGGATTCTTTGGAAACGCAGCCGGAAAGCGTTTCTGCAGCTTTCCGATCACGCGCACGACGGGATCGACGGGCGGCGATTTCTCGGCCGCGCGCGCTTGTCCGCCGGGCCGGGCCGGCCGATCCGCCTTCGCGGCAGGCTTCGCCGCCGGTCTCGGTCCTTGCTTCGGCCCCTGCTTCGGCCCTTGCTTCGCAGCTGGCGCCGGCTTATCCGCCGGGCGCTCCTGCTGCTTTTTCAACTTCGCTTCCTTCGTCAGCTGCGCCTTGAGCGCCGCCAGTTGCTCGAAACCCATGCTCTGTCCTGTCACCGCAAACCTGAATCGGACGACAATAGTATCAGCGTCGACGCCGTATTGCCGCCTCTGTGGACATTTGCGGACAAAGGGCACGAGCGCAGAGCGTTCCGGCACGCCAGTTCAGGTGCTTTCCCGCACCACGAGTTCGAAGCCCAGATCGATGCGGCGCTGCTCGGGCACCTCCCCGTCGACGATCCGCAGCAGCATGCGCGCCGCCTCGAATCCGACCGCGTAGCGCGGCGTCGCCACGGTCGTGATGGTAGGAGACGCCACCGCCGCGAACGGCAAGTCGTTGAACCCGACGATCGCCAATTCGCGCGGCACGGCAATCCCCAACCGCTGACACTCGAACAGCGCGCCCAATGCTAAGTCGTCGTTGCAGCAAAACACGGCATCGCACTTGGGTGTCCGGCTCAGCAAGTCTTTGAGGAGCGCACCGCCCAATGCCGGACTCGACGGCTCCTTCGTCAGCACTTCCACGCCGGGATCGCGCCCAGCCTCGCGCAGGGCGCGCCGATACCCCGCACGCCGCTGCATCGTGCGCGGATCCAGTTGCGCGGCGATGAATCCGGGACGCCGCGCGCCGCGGGCAATCAAATGCTTGCCGATCGCATAGCCGGCCCGGCGCTGCGAGAATCCGACCGACCACTCGTCCGTCGACGTGAGATCGAACATATGCACGAGCGGGACGCCCGATGCGGCCAAGTGCCGCCGAACGGCGTTCGAATCGTCGATGCCGGCAACGAGAAAACCGTCCGGCGCGTGGGAAAGATAAGCCTGAAGCAGCTCCGCTTGGCGCTCGGGCGAGTACCCGGTATTGCCGATCAGCAACTGATAGCCGGAGGGGCCGACGCAGTCCTGCACGCCGGCGAGCGTCTCGACGAAAACCGCATTCGATAGCGAGGGCACTAGTACGACGATCAATTTCGAGCGTGCCGAAGCGAGCGTGCTCGCAGCGCGGTTTGGAATGTAGCCGAGCTGCGCAACGGCAGCCTGCACGCGTTCGCGCACGCTCGGCGAGACCAGCGACGGGTCTCGCAGCGCGCGCGATACGGTCATCGTGCTGACCTGCGCATGACGCGCCACGTCCTCGAGCGTCACACGCCCGCTTGGTCTCCGCCTGCCGCCGCCGGAATTCGGCTTCTCGGCATGCTTCTCGGCACCGTTCGAATGCATCGGCATGTCACGATCGTTCTTCTTCATGGCGAGAGTATCGCCGGTTTGCAGGCCCACAAGAAGATTACGCCCCGGCACGCAGGGTTCCTCCTAGTTTGGGGCTTCTTATGTTAGCGCTACCATCGTTCGCCGAAAAACCCCTCAACCACATCCGCCGCCAGCCGGCGATGGGAGAACAATCGATGCGATCGACTCAACCCGCGCGCGCACCCGCTCGTCGTTCCTTCGTTGCCTTGACCGCCTGCGCGGCGGCCGTATTCGCGTTTGCGGCCAATCAGGCGCACGCGGCATCGGTCGAGGTCCTGCACTACTGGACCTCGGGCGGCGAAGCGAAATCGGCTCAACTGCTCAAGAAGATGCTCGAGCAAAAAGGCGATACGTGGGTCGATTTCGCAGTGGCGGGCGGCGGCGGCGGCAATGCGATGACCGTGCTGAAAACGCGGGTGGTGGCGGGCAACCCGCCCGCGGCCGCTCAAATCAAAGGGCCTGCCATTCAGGAGTGGGCCGATCAAGACGTCTTGATGCCGATCGACGACGTCGCCAAAGCGGGAAACTGGAATAGCCTGCTGCCGCCCGAAATCGCAAGCATCATGAAATACAAAGGTCATTATGTGGGCGCGCCGGTCAACATCCACCGCGTGAACTGGCTTTGGATCAACGCCGATGCATTGAAGAAAGTGGGCGCGCAACCGCCCAAGACATGGGACGATTTCTTCAAGGTAGCCGACGCGTTGAAGAAGGCAGGGATCACGCCCGTCGCGATCGGCGGTCAGCCGTGGCAGGAAGCGGAAACCTTCGAGACCGTCGCGCTAGGTGTCGGCGGCGCCGCGTTCTATAAGAAGGCCTTCGTCCAACTCGATCAAGCCACGCTGAAAGGCCCCACGATGGTGAAGGCGCTCGAAACGTTCAAGCGCATCAAGGCCTATACCGACGACGGCCAGGTCGGCCGCGACTGGAATCTGGCCACCGCCATGGTGATCAACGGCAAGGCCGCCATGCAATTCATGGGGGACTGGGCCAAAGGCGAGTTCTCGGTCGCCGGCAAGGTGCCCGGCAAGGACTATCTGTGCGTCGCGGCGCCAGGGTCGCAGAACGACTTCACGTTCAACGTCGACAGCTTCGTCTTCTTCAAGGTGAAGACACCCGGTGTCGAGAAGGGACAAAAGGACATGGCCGGCCTGCTCATGAGCCCAGCCTTCCAGGAAGCGTTCAATCTCAACAAGGGCTCGATTCCCGTGCGCCAGGATTTGAGCTTGTCGAAGTTCGACGACTGCGCGAAGAAGTCGTCGGCCGACTTCAAAGCTGCGGGAAAAACCGGCGGGCTCGTGCCGTCATGGGCGCACGACATGCTGGTCAGCCCCGCCGTGGAAGGCGCATTCTACGACGTGCTCGGCAACTATTGGATCAGCAAGGACGAAACGGCCCAGCAAGCCGCCGACAAGCTGGCAGAGGCCGCGAAGGCGAACTGAAGATGACGGTGAGTGGCGCGCCGAACGGCGCGCCACCGATACGCGTTCTTAGGCGCGCTCGCCGTTCGATGCTTCGCGCAAAGCGCGATACTCGCGCCGCACGATATCCATCAGCTCGGGCACCGATGTTTTCGAACTCTGCTGCTCGTAGGTCACGCGCCCGCGCTGCATCAACATGATGCGGTCGGCGATGTCGAGCGTCTGCGCGTAGTTGTGCATGATCATGATGATCGACAGCCCGCCCTTCTCCTTGAGCCGCAGAATCAAATCGATGATGAGCCCGGCCTCGCGCGCGCCCATCGCGGCAAGCGGCTCGTCGAGCAGCAGGATCCGCGCGTTCGAGTTGACCGCGCGCGCCACGGCGATGGCCTGCCGCTGGCCGCCCGAGAGGCGCTCGACCGGCATGGTCACCGACGGCACGTGCACGCCGATATCCTCGAGGCACTGCGACGCGCGCTCGCGCATCGCGCGATGGTTCAGGAAGCGGATCGGCCCCGGATAGACGATCTCGCGATTCAAGAACATGTTGTGATAGATGCTCAGCGAATTCGCGAGCGCGAGGTCCTGGTAGACGCATTCGATGCCGAGCGCGCGCGCGTGATCGACCGAGCGCAGCAGCGTCTGCTCGCCGTGGATCGACAGCTCGCCGCTCGTCTGCTGATGAAAGCCCGTGAGGATCTTGATCAGCGTCGATTTGCCCGCGCCGTTGTCGCCGAGGATGCCGAGGATTTCGCCGTCGGCGAGGTGCAGCGAGACGCCGTCGAGCGCCGTGACCGCACCGAAGCGCTTGACGATGTTCTGCGCCTGCAGCGCGAGGGGCCTTTCGTTCGTGGCCATCACGACCTCCCGCGACGGCCGAGCCGCGACACGTGAATGTTGAAGATCATCGCGGCCAGAATCGCAGCGCCGAGGATGATGTTGAACGTGAAGGCATTGATGCCGATCAGCGTGAAGCCGTCGTTCAACATGCCAAGCACCGCGGCGCCGATCAGCCCGCCGATGATCGTGCCCGACCCGCCGGTGAGCGGCGTACCGCCGATGACCGCCGCCGCGACCGCCAGGAACATGATCTGGTTGCCGCCCGCCTGCGGGTCGATCGACGTGATCCGCACGCCTTCGAGAATCCCCGTGAGGCCGGCCAGCACCGCGGCCAAAATGAAATTGCCGAGCTTGAGCCGGTTCACGTGAATGCCGGCCTCCGATGCACCGAGCGGATTCGCCCCGCTCGCGACCGTATGCAGCCCCCAGCGCGTGTGCTTGAGCATCGTGTGCATCATGAGCGCAATGATGACGGCCCAGCAAATCTCGCTGTAGCCCCATCCGCCCATCACCGCCGTGAACACCGGGCCGCCCGGCGTCGATACGGGCGTGCCGCGCGAGATCGTCAGCGTGATCCCGTTGATGAGAAACAGCGTGCCGAGCGTGGTGACGAACGACGGCAACCGCAGAAACACCGTCACCGCGCCGTTCACGAAGCCGACGAGGCCGGCCGCCGCTAGACCGGCCAGCACGGCCAGCCACATCGGCGCTCCGGCATTTTGCGCAAACACCATGATGAACGGTGCGAACGCGAACACCATGCCCGACGACAAATCGATCTCGCCGCCGATCATCAGCATGATCTCGCCGAACCCGATGATCGCAGCCGGCGCGACGAACTGCGACAAGTTTTGCAGGCTTGCGCTCGTCAACAGGAAATCGTGGTTGGCGGTCTCGAAATACACGGCGACCGCCACGGCCACGAGCAAAATCCGCATCTCGGCCGACCACGCTAAACCGCCGAACCTCGCGCGGGAGCGCGAGGCTGCGGGACTTCTAGATGCTTCGTTCACACTATCGCTCATGACTTATGACTTGATCGGACCCGAGCGCGGCACGATCTGTGCCTTGGTGCTCTTCCCTTCGTAGCGGGTGGACGTGTTCAGATACGGATCGACCGTCGACTTCGTCACGAACTTCAAGCCCGAGTTGACGTCCGCCGGACCGACGAGGCCGCCCGAAGCCAGGTACGTGAACGCCTCGACGACAGTATAGAAGCCTTGCACGTACGGCTGCTGATCGATCGTGAAGTCGAGGAAGCCGTCATGGATCAGTTGGACCGTCGTCGGCAACAGATCGAAACCGCCGCCGTGCACCTTCCCAACCAGATTCGACTCCTTGATCACTTGCGCGACGCCTTGCGTGCTGCCCGCATCGACCGCGAACATGCCCTTCACATTCTGGTGGCCGAGATAGAACGACTTGATCTTCGAGAGTTCCTCGTTGACCGTCGCGCCCGTTGCGATCGTCTGAATCTCGATCTTCTTGCCGGACTTCTTGATTGCATCGGACGCGCCGTCCAGACGAGGCTGAATGTTGAGCTGCCCCGGCGTGGCGATGAACAGCGCAACGAGGCCTTCATCGACGAGGCTCACGATCCGCTCGCCCATCTGGTAGCCCGACTGATACAAATCCTGGCCGATGTAGGCCAGGCGCGGATTCGAGGTGCCGCGCGGCGCGTCCGCGTTGTACGAAAACACGGGAATGCCCGCGTCGAGCGCTTTTTGAATCGGGCCGTTGAATGCCTTCGGATCGACGATGGGCACCGCGATCGCATCGGCCTTCGCGGCAATCGCCGCATTCATCGCGTTGACCATTTCACCGACGTCGGCATTGGCCGAGCCGGTCCATTGATAATCCATGTTCAGGATGCTGCAGGCGTCCTGGATCCCGTACTGCGTCGGCACGAAGAACGGGTTCGTCGTCACGTGATTGACGAAGACGATCTTCCAGCGCTTGTGCGAGGGGAACGCCGCCTCGGCTGCCTGCGCGGGCGAAACCATGCCCCCCATCATCGCCAGCGCCGCGCCTAGGCCGGCACCTTGCAGCAAGCCGCGCCGCATGCGGTTCGTCATGCCGTCGACGGCGTCCCCTTTCAACTGATCCTGCGCTTCGTCTCGCTCGCTCGTCATCACATCCTCCGTCGTTTTCGTTGGCTGAATGTTTCCTGGATGCTTCTTCTTGCGAAACGGTGCAAGCCGTCTTCGGCTTGCACCGGTCGTCGCTCCGGTGCGCCCCACGCGGAAAAAACCACGACCGCGCGTAGGCCTATGCATAACCGCCTGCCATGCTAGCTCACCGGTCAAACGACCTTAATCCATAGATACCCTTAACTAGTCGGACTATTTGATCGCATTTGCCGCCGCTCGAACGAATCGGATCACAGGAGCGCTGCCGGCTTCGAAACGACGGCATGTAAAGCAGAGCAAGGCCAACGTAAGGATCGGCGCGCGAGGCGCTCAATCCTAATTTGTCTGTCGAAACAATGCCTATAACAGTAAGACTATCTTCTTGATGAATAGACCGCACAGCACCGCGCACGCCATGTTCCTCGCTGCGTCATTGAAGGCGAAAGGCGTGGGCCGCGTTCTTCGATTGCCATGGCCAGAATAGCCGGGGAGATCGCGATGAAGATCACGCTCGGCGCGTAAAAATCATAGACGTATTTGACCGGGTGTGCGACCCGTCACGTCCCTTTTGCGGGGGGGGGGGGAGGATAGTGCGGACGCCGTAAGCGTCCTTTGTCGCGATCAGTAGGCGCAGTCGAGTGACTTTGAAAGGCGCAGGACTAAGGCTAGCGGTGAAGCAAGTCTTCGAGCACGGGTGCGCCTAGGACCTTCGTGGTGAAGACGCCGCGGATCGGCAGCCAGGTCATCTCGCGTGCTCGACGTCGCTTTCGACTCCCGGCATGCTCCGCGCGCCGCTACCCAGTTCCCGCTGCATCAGCACCGTGTCGACCCATTGTCCGAACTTGAATCCGACGCAGGCCAGCGTTCCGGCCTTGCGGAACCCGAAGCGCTCGTGCAGCGCGAGCGATCCGCGGTTTTCGCTGTCGCCGACATTGGCGAGCATCTGCCGCCACGGCCCCTGTTCGCAACGCGCGATCAACGCCGCCAGGAGGGCTTGCCCGATCCCGCGGCGGTCCATGCCCGCTTCGACATACACCGAATCTTCGATCGTGTAACGGTAAGCCGAGCGCGGCCGATAGGTCGTGGCATAGGCATAGCCTACTACCCTGCCCTGCATCTCGGCGACGAGATAAGGCAGGCCCGCGTTCAGCACGGTGTCGCGGCGGGCAATCATCTCATCGACCGAGGGAGGGGTTTCCTCGAACGAGGCGCGCCCGTTCAGCACATGATGCGCGTAGATCGCCTGTACGACCGACATATCGGCCACCACCGCGTCGCGGACTCGAATCTCGCTCACCACCATCCATTTCTCCGTTTGCCTTGGATCGAGCGCCCCAAATAGCACCGCAAGTTCCGCGCGCCTATCTTGGGACACCGCTGCGCTGCGACACAACGTATCTATGTTGCGTCGAATCGATGTATAAATCCAGCTTTGGATACTTATGCAATCGATAAGGCGAACTTTGGGATGAAAAGCCTGAATCTGGACTACTTGAAGACGTTCGTTGCCGTCGTCGAATTCGGCAGTTTTTCCGCAGCCGCCGATCGTCTTCTCCTCACGCAGCCGGCCGTCAGTCTCCAGATCCGGCAACTCGAGAAAAGCCTAGGCACTGTCTTGATCGAGCGCGTGGGCCGCGTCGCTAGACCGACCACGGCCGGTGAAGAGCTGCTGACGCACACGGCGGGGATCGACGCCGCCGTTTCGTCCGCGATCGCCGCCGTCTCCCGTCACAAGATGGAGGGCATGGGGCGCATTCGTATCGGCACCGGCGCGACGGCTTGCATCTTCTTGCTCCCGCCCATCCTCGCCAACTTCCGCCGCAAGTTCCCCAATATCGACATGACAGTGACGACGGGCAATAGCGCGGAAATCGTCAAGGCCGTGGAGGACAACATGCTCGACGTCGGCCTCGTCACCCTGCCCGTGTCGGGCCGCAGCTTGGACATCACGCCGGTCATGGACGATGAACTCGTGCTGCTTGCCCCAGCGGACATGCCGCTGCCGGCGCGGATCACGGCCGCAGTGCTTTCCACGCGGCCGGTCATCCTGTTCGATCCGGGCGGTAATACCCGCAGGGTAGCCGACGAGTGGTTCGCAAAGAGCGGCGTGCTGCCGAAGCCCGTCATGTCGCTGGGAAGCGTCGAAGCGATCAAGGCGATGGTCGGCGTGGGGCTAGGCTGCGCGATACTGCCCGAACTCGCGGTGCGCCGCATGCCGCCGGCCAGCCGAACCGTCGTTCGATCGCTCTCCCCGCGTCTTCACCGCACGCTCGCGACCGTGGTGAGGCGAGACAAGCGCTTATATGGCGGCCTGGCTCAAATCCTTCAATCATTTCGGAATCTATCGCAGGCTCAATAAGTCTCGAGATGCAGCCGCCCCTCACGCTTGAGCCGCTCCCATAGCCCGGGCCATCCGATCCCGCTGCCTTCGGCTATCTCCTGGAGCGCCTGCAATACGCCGTCTTCCATGCCGCGCAATCCGCAAACGTAGACGTACGTGTGCTCGTCCTTCAATAGCTGCGCCACGTCCGCGGAACGCTCGCGCATCGCGTCTTGCACATATCGCTTCGCTTGCCCGGGCGTACGGGAGAAGGCCAAGTTCGTATCGATGAAGTCTTTGGGCAACTTGGTCAAAGGCCCGAAATAAGGCAGTTCTTCCTTGGTGCGCGCCCCGAAGAACAGCATGAGCTTGCCCGTCGCGCCCTTCAAGCGACGCCGCCTGCGATATTCGGTCATCGCGCGCATCGGCGCCGAACCCGTACCGGTGCAGATCATCAGCAGGTGCGAGTTCGGGTGATTGGGCATCAGGAACGTACTGCCGAACGGCCCGATCACGGTCACCGTGTCGCCCTTCTTCAAGTCGCACAGATAATTCGAGCAAACGCCCTCGGCGGCGTTGCCTTCGTGATCTTGCGTCACGCGCTTTACCGTCAACGACAGATTGTTGTAGCCCGGGCGTTCCCCATTGCGCGGGCTCGCGATCGAATATTGGCGCGCATGATGCGGCTTTCCATCCCTGGTCGTGCCCGGAGGAAGAATTCCGATCGATTGGCCCTCGAGCACGGGAAACGGCGTCGATCCGAAATCGAGCACGATATGGTGAATGTCCGCGGCCGGCGAAGTCCGCTCCGCCGATTCGTCCGTCAGCCGATAATTGCCGACGATCGTCGCGGTCAAGGGCGCTTTATGCGTGTAGAGATTGACATAGGGCTTTGCCGCCGACCAAGGCGGCACGACGGCCCCGCGGACGAACGCCAGACGATCGGTATCATCCTCCTCGGCGATCGTCCCTTGCTCCGTATTCGCTCCAACGTCGCCGATCGGCTTCTCGGCCGGCAGTTCATCCCACGTGAACTGCTCTTCGATGCCGTAAGCCTCTGCTTTGAACACCGTACGCCAATTGTCGATCGCGCCGGTCGGGCACGGCGAAATGCATGCCATGCACCCGTTGCAGACCTCCGCCTTCACGACGTAGTTGTTTTCGTCGTGCGTGATCGCATCGATCGGACAGGTTTCTTCGCAGGTATTGCAGCGAATGCAGATCTCGGGGTCGATCAGATGCTGCTTCAGCACCTCGATACCGATGGGAGGGACGGGCAAGTTCATGATGGCGGGCTCCGCGCATCGGCGGGATCGCCGGTTGAAGCGATCACGCCGAAGCGGATATGCAGCGTTGACTCGTTAGTTCTAAACCAGGGCCGATCGGCCGGCGATCAATTGAAACGCACGTATTCGAAATCGATCGGCTGGCGGTTGATCCCCATGGCCGGAGGCGCGATCCAATTGGCGAACTTGCCCGGCTCCACCACGCGTCCCATCAGCGATGCGACATACGCGCGGTCTTCAGGCGTTGCCAGCCATTTCGCCTCGTTCGCCGCCCATTCGGCGTCGCTCACGATCCGGCCGTCGGGCGCGACGCGCACGCCGGCGAACGTGCCGATCTGCCGGTTGAACGCCTTGTGCGGCACCGTGAGCCGGAAATCGATGCCCGCCTTCTCCAGCACCTTGTTCCAACGATTGACGCCGGCCACCGAGTCCTTGATGTAATCGTCGCGCAGCACTTCGTTCATGGCGTTGAGCATCGGCACCTCACGTTCGACGAGCTTGCCGCCCTCGACGTCGAGCAGCTTGTACAGGTGCCCTTCCAGCCGATGATCGTCGTCGCGCTTCGATTCCTCGTAGCGGCCCTTGAGCCCCGAGCTATAGAAGGTCGCTGCATTCGACGAGTGATCGGCGCCGAACAAGTCGATCGTCACCGAGTAATGGAAGTTCAGATAGCGCTGGATCGTCGGCAGATCGATCACGCCCGCGGCACGAAGCTTGGCCACGTCGTCGGTCTTCAGTTCGTTCATCGCTTGGGCCGTGCGCTGCACGACACGCGAGACCCCCGATTCGCCGACGAACATGTGATGAGCCTCTTCCGTCAGCATGAACTTCGTCGTCCGCGCGAGCGGATCGAAGCCCGATTCCGCGAGCGCCGACAATTGGAATTTGCCGTCGCGATCGGTGAAATACGTGAACATGAAGAACGCCAGCCAGTCAGGCGTTCTTTCGTTGAACGCGCCGAGAATGCGCGGGTTGTCGTCGTCGCCCGAACGGCGTTCGAGCAGCGCCTCCGCTTCCTCTCGCCCGTCGCGGCCGAAATACCGGTGCAGCAGATAGACCATCGCCCACAGGTGCCGGCCTTCCTCGACGTTGACTTGAAACAGGTTGCGCAAGTCGTACATCGACGGGGCCGTGAGGCCCAAGTGACGCTGCTGCTCGACCGAAGCCGGCTCCGTGTCGCCCTGCGTCACGATGATACGGCGCAGATTCGCGCGGTGTTCGCCGGGCACGTCCTGCCAAGCAGCCTCGCCCTTGTGTTCGCCGAAATGGATCTTGCGATCGGCATCGCCCGGGGAGAGAAAGATCCCCCAGCGATAGTCGGGCATCTTGACGTGATCGAAGTGCGCCCAGCCGCCCGGATCGACGCTCACCGCGGTGCGCAGATAAACGTCGAAGCCGTGCGAGCCGTCCGGGCCCATGTCGCCCCACCACGACAGGAAGTTGGGCTGCCATTGCTCGAGCGCGCGCTGCAGCGTGCGGTCGTCGGCGAGGTTGACGTTGTTGGGGATCTTTTCGCTGTAGTTGATCGTGGACATGGTGGCTGATTCCTCGTGCGAAGTCTTGACGGAGCGAGACGGAGCGTGACGGAGCGCGACGGTCAGACGCGGGCGATGTCGAATTGGGCTTTGCTGCCCTTTCCGTAGACTTTGAGCGCGCCCTTCTCGCCGACGGCGTTCGGCCGGTTGAAAATCCAGTTCTGCCAGGCGGACAGCCGCCCGAAGATCCGCGTTTCCATCGTCTCCGGCCCGTTGAAGCGCAGGTTCGCTTCGAGGCCGGTCAAGGCATCGGGCGACATCGCGGCCCGCTCTTCGAGCGCGATCCGAATCTCGTCGGCCCAATCGATGTCGTCGGGCGAAGCGGTGACCAGGCCGAGCCGCTCGGCTTCGACGGCACGAACGGGGACGCCGATCTTTGCGCGCACGGATTCGATCGCTTCGGACTCCTCATAAAAGCGCCGGGCAATCCGTGACTGATGCGTCACCATCGGGTAGAGGCCGAAGTTGACTTCGGAGAGCGTGATGGCCGGCTCTTCTTCTTCGTTGGCCGGCAATGCAGCCATGTAGGTGCGGTCCGCGGCGAACGCGAGTTCGGCGAATGTGCCCGCGAAGCAGGAACCCGGCTCGATCAAGGCGAACAGGGAGCGCGACGAAACGTCGATGCGTGCGAGCGTTCGGCGCAGCATCCCGATCGTCTCGCGGACGAGCCAGTGGTCGCGATGCCGCAGCAGGGCGGCATCCGCCGCGAGCACGGCCGACGCCTCTCCCGACGTCTTGAAGATCCACGTGCCGATGTCGAGTTCGTTCGTGCGCATCGATAGGATCGCGTCGTCGAGTTCGCGTGCGAACCGCAGCGGCCACCACGTCACCCCCGCTTCGACGATGGCGTCGATCGTCGATGGCTGCGGGCCGTTCGGGGCTTTCGCCGTGAACGTGGCCGTGCGCTTGGCTCGGTCGATCGAGACGCTTACCGTCGCATACTCGATACCGTCTTCTCGATCGCTGCGTTCGATCCGCGCGAGGGCGACGCCTTTCGCATCGGAGGGGCGATCGCTTTGCGCCGCGAGTTCCAATGCGCGCGCCTGCACGGCTTGGTCGAATTGATTCGGCTTGATCACTTCGTCGACGAGCCGCCATTGCTTCGCTCGCTCGCCGCGAACGCCCTCCACGATCGTGCAGAAAATATCGGCGCGATCGTGTCGGACCTTGCGCTTATCGGTCAGACGCGTAAGCCCGCCCGTTCCGGGCAGCACGCCGAGCAGCGGGACTTCGGGCAGCGCGACCGACGACGAACGGTCGTCGACGAGCATGATCTCGTCGCAGGCGAGCGCCAACTCGTAGCCGCCGCCCGCGCATGCGCCGTTGACCGCCGCAATGAACTTGATTCCCGAATTGCGCGACGTATCTTCGATGCCGTTGCGCGTCTCGTTCGTGAACTTGCAGAAGTTGACCTTCCAAGCGTGGGTCGACAAGCCGAGCATGAAGATGTTCGCGCCGGAGCAAAACACGCGGTCCTTCATGCTCGTGACCACGACCGTCTTCACTTCGGGATGCTCGAAGCGGATGCGCTGCAATGCATCGTACAACTCGATGTCGACGCCCAAGTCGTACGAATTGAGCTTGAGCTTGTAGCCGTCGCGGATGCCGCCGTCTTCGGCAATATCGATGCCGAGCGTGGCGATCGGGCCGTTGAACGCGAGTTTCCAGTGCTTGTACTGCGAAGGATCGGTGCGATAGTCGACGCGCTGCGCCGCTTTGACGTCCATCTCCGGTGTAGACATGCCTTTCTCCTAATGAGCTGCATCGTTGCAATGCACGATAGTGCATCACCAGGATCGTGTAAAGCATTTTAATGCATGTTTCGACGATACGCGGGTAAACGCGGGGCGGCGCCTAGGCCGCCCGCTTTCATTCCATCTCGGCCCCCAGCCGCGCGGCGATGCGGTCGCGCAGTTGCAGGTAGGCATCGGCCAGCGTCTTGTCGCTGGTGTCGAAGGTCATGTCGGCGCGGCCGTAGAGTTCACCGCGCCCGGCAAGGATTCGCTTCAGATCGTCCATGGCCTCGCGGTTGCCCGACATCGGCCGCAGGTCGCCTTGCGCCACGACGCGGTTCATGTGCTCCTCCGGCGTCGCCTGCAGCCAAACGGTGAAGCAATGCGCGAGCAGCATGCTGAAGGTGGAAGGCTCCGATACGAGGCCGCCCGGCGATGCGATCACGGCACGCGGATGCTCGGCGATCACCGCCTCGAGCGCCCGGTGCTCGTAGCGCCGGTACGCGCTCGCCCCGTAGAGCGAATGGATTTCCGACGGCGAGCAGCCGGCCAATTGTTCGATCACGCGGTTCAATTCGACGAACGGCACCTTCAGTTCCTGCGCGAGCATGCGCCCGAACGTCGACTTGCCGGCGCCGCGCAGCCCGACGAGGGCTATGCGCTCGCGGCGATGCGGGTCGGCCGGCGCTTGCTCGAACAACTGCTCCAATGCCGCTCGCGCGTGCTGCAGCGCCGATGGGTCGCGTCCTTGCAGCAGTTCGCGGATCAGCATCCATTCGGCCGAGGACGTCGTGACGTCGCCAATGATTTCCGCGAGCGGGCAGTTCAACGTCGACGCGATCTGACGCAGCACCTGCACCGAGGGATTGCCCATCCCCGATTCGAGATTGGCCAGATGCCGCTCGGATAGCCCCGTCTCTCCGGCAAGCGCTTTACGGGTCATGCCGCGGCGCGCACGCAGCAGACGGACGCGCTCGCCCATCGCGGCAATGAACAGGTCGCGCTCGGCGCGTTCGGCCTCCGCGCCGCCTTCCGCCTCGTTCGCGCCGCGCTCGGCGTCCTTGCCGCCCGCCATCACAGTGTAATTTTGCTTCATGTTTTAGCCACCATCTTTCGTCATACACGCACTATAGTGCTTGACACATCGATTCGATACGGCTAATTTTCGCGGAAACGGAGAGGCGCGGCAAACGGTAGCGCCTCGGGTGCACTAACGTGCACCTCGATTCGATTCGCGAAGCATGGAACCGGAGACATCGATGTCACCCGACGATTTCGAACGCCTCATAGCAGAGGCCACCGCACAGCTTAGCGGGCGGGCGCTTGACGAAACGCTCGATCGCTGGCTCAACGAGACCTGGCCGGCCGGCAGCACGACATATGAAGCGCTGGCGGAAGCATGCCGCGCCGGCGTCGCCGAAGGCTGGCTCTGCAACAGAGAAGCCGGCGGCATTCGTTACGGCCGCATCTTCAAAGCCACGCCGCGCACGCACGATTTCTCCGTCGACGTCGTCCGGATGGAAGACCTGGCCGGCCCTCATCACACCCACCCCAACGGCGAAATCGATCTGATCGTGCCGCTCTCCGAGCATGCAACGTTCGACGGCCGCACCGCGGGATGGTGCGTTTATGGCCCCGGCAGCGCGCATCGCCCGACGGTTGCGAATGGACGAGCGCTGATTCTGTACCTACTGCCGCAGGGCGCGATCGAATTCACGCGTCAGAGCGCCGAATAGCGACGCGCTTGCGGTGCGCTTGCATCACGCCCGCATCAGGAACAAGGAAGCATCATGACCGAACGATTGGAGAACTACGTTGCCGGCCGATGGGTTGCCGGCGATGGCCCCGGAACCATGCTGAGCGATCCGGTCACGGGCGAAGCGCTCGTCGGCGTATCGAGCGACGGGCTCGATTTGGACGCGGCATTCCGCTTCGCACGCGAAACGGGCGGCGCTGGGCTTCGTTCGCACTCCTATGCATCGCGTGCATCGATGCTTGGCGAGATCGCCAAACTGCTCCAAGCGAATCGCGAGCACTACTACGCGATCGCATTGGCCAACTCCGGAACGACGCGCAACGACTCGGCCGTCGATATCGACGGCGGCATCTATACGCTGTCGTGGTACGCCAAAAGCGGCGCATCGTTAGGCGACACATTTGCACTGCGCGACGGAGCCGACGCTTCGCTCTCGAAGGATCAGTCGTTCCGCGTTCGTCACGTTTGGACGCCGACGCAGGGTTTGGCGCTCTTTATCAACGCATTCAATTTTCCTTCATGGGGACTCTGGGAGAAAGCCGCGCCGGCCCTGCTCTCGGGCGTGCCAGTCATCGTCAAGCCGGCTACCGCCACGGCGTGGCTCACGCATCGGATGGTCGCCGATGTCATCGAGTCCGGCATTCTGCCTGCGGGTGCGCTTTCGATCGTCTGCGGCAGCGCGACCGGACTGCTCGACCGAGTCGGCGCGTTCGACGTCGTGTCGTTTACGGGCTCGGCGGAAACGGCGGCCAAACTGCGCGCTCATGACGCCTTCGTTTTGCGAGGTGCAAGGCTCAATGTCGAAGCGGATAGCCTCAACAGCGCGATTCTCTGCGGCGACGCCGCACCCGGCACCGACGCATTCGAGCTCTTCGTCAAGGAAGTCGTCCGCGAAATGACCGTCAAGTCAGGGCAAAAATGTACGGCGATCCGACGTGCGTTCGTGCCCGACGTGTGGCTCGCGGATGTCGTCGAGGCGCTTTCCGCACGGCTCGCCAAGATCACCGTCGGCAATCCGCGCAACGAATCGGTCCGCATGGGCGCGCTCGTGAGCCGAGCGCAACTCGACAGCGTCAAAGCGGGCATTGCCGCGCTTTCGCAAGAGGCGCGCCTCGTCTTCGACGGTTCCAAGGTACCGCACGTCGATGCAGATCCCGCGATTTCGGCCTGCATCGCTCCGCATTTGTTCGTCGTCGACGATCCCGACCACGCACACCGCATGCACGAGATCGAGGTGTTCGGCCCCGTAGCGACCGTCGCGCCCTATCGCGTGTCGGCCGACGGATTGCCGGAAGCCCACGCGGTCGAGTTGGCGCGACGCGGAGGCGGTTCTCTCGTGGCGTCCGTCTACTCGAACGACGATGGGCGTGTTGGCCCTCCTGCCCTGGCGCTTGCGCAGACGCACGGCCGCGTTCACTGCATCACGCCGGCGGTGCGCGAAAGCCAAACAGGCCACGGCAACGTCATGCCGATGTCGCTGCACGGCGGCCCCGGCCGCGCGGGCGGCGGCGGCGAGTTGGGCGGACTGCGCGCGCTCGAGTTCTACCATCGAAGAGCGGCGGTTCAGGCGTCGTCGATTGCGATCGAGCGCATGACGGGCATCGCGAGCCTCCCTGCGTAAAGGGCGGGCGAAGCACCTGCACGACCAAGCAGGCCGGGCGTGCTTGCGTTCGCCGAGCACCCCGGCGCTCGGCGAACGCGACAACGGGATACCCCGAAGACCAGGACGGAGACGAAGCACCCATGGATACCACGACACTGTCCGCCGAGCCGGAGCAACAGATCCCGGCTCCGCCGACGCAATTGAATTTCGCATCGCACGTGTTCGCGCTGAATCGGCCGAGAGCGGCCAAGCCGGCCTACATCGACGATCGAGGCGTCACGACCTATGCCGAACTCGAGGACCGCGCGCGCCGATTCGCCTCGGCCCTGCACGCAAACGGTATCCATGCCGAAGAGCGCATCTTGCTCGCGATGCACGACTCGTCCGATCTGCCGGTCTCGTTCCTGGGCGCACTTTATGCCGGCGTCGTTCCGGTCGTCGTCAACACGCTGCTCACGGCGCCCGACTATGCCTATATGCTCGCGCACAGCCGCGCGCGCGCCGTCGTCGTGTCGGCGCCGATGGTGCCGGTGTTCGAGGAGGCACTGCTCCACGCGCAGGTCGAACCCTGCCTTCGCATCGTGTCCGGCCCGAACGAGCATGGCCGTGCCTCGTCCGCACGGGCGGCGTCGTCGTTGGACCTGGAAAAGCTGATCGACGAGGCGCAGCCGCGCGCGGACGGTGCCCACACGACCGGAGACGACATCGCGTTCTGGCTCTACTCGTCGGGCTCGACCGGCAAACCCAAGGGCACCGTGCATACGCATGCGAACCTCTATTGGACCGCCGAGATGTATGCCAAGCCGATTCTCGGCATCCGCGAAAGCGACGTCGTGTTTTCCGCGGCGAAGCTCTTCTTTGCCTACGGTCTCGGCAATGCGTTGACGTTTCCGCTCTCGGTCGGCGCGACGGCCGTGCTGATGGCGGAACGTCCCACCACGCAGGCCGTGTTCGATCGGCTCGTCAAGCATCGGCCCACGATTTTCTACGGCGTGCCGACGCTCTACGCGAGCATGATGAGCGCCCCCGATCTGCCCGCGGCAGCGGATGTCGCATTGCGTGTTTGCACGTCGGCCGGCGAGGCCCTGCCGCGTGAAGTCGGCGAACGATTCACGAAGCATTTCGGGTGCGAGATCCTGGATGGGCTCGGCTCGACCGAGATGCTTCATATCTTTTTGTCCAACCGCCGCGGTGACGTGCATTACGGCACGACGGGCACACCGGTGCCGGGCTATGAGGTGGAGTTGCGCGACGAGCATGGACATCCCGTTGCCGACGGCGAAGTGGGCGATCTCTATATCAAGGGGCCGAGCGCGGCGCTCATGTACTGGAGCAACCGCGAGAAATCGCGTGCGACGTTTCTCGGCGAGTGGGTCAAAAGCGGAGACAAGTATCAAAAGCTGCCGAACGGCTGCTACACCTATGCCGGCCGCAGCGACGACATGCTCAAAGTTAGCGGACAATACGTCTCGCCGATCGAAGTCGAGATGGTCTTGATGGAGCACGATGCGGTGCTCGAAGCGGCGGTGATCGGCGTAGAGCAGGATGGACTCGTGAAGACCTGCGCGTTCGTCGTGCTCAAACCCGGCCGCCTTCCGAGCGATGAGTTGGGGCAGGACATGAAAGCATTCGTGAAACAGCGTCTCGCGCCGCACAAGTACCCGCGCGAGATTCTGTTCGTCGACGATCTGCCGAAAACCGCGACGGGAAAGATTCAGCGCTTCAAGCTTCGCGAGCGTACGCAACAACCTGCACAACCCTAGCAAACTATGAATACGAGCCCCGCTGCATCGACGTCCGACGACATTCGATTCGCCACGCTTGCCCCGCGTGCGGGCCGCGGCGCGCTGACGATCGAATACCAATGGATCCATGCCGATCGCAGCGAGGCGCCCATCGCGTTGTTCCTGCATGAGGGGCTCGGCTCGATCGCGATGTGGCGGGACTGGCCGCGGCAGCTCTGCGATCGGCTCGGCATGCGAGGGTTCGTCTATTCGCGCCCCGGGTATGGGCGGTCGACGCCGCGTCCGCACGATGTGAAGTGGCCGGTCGATTTCATGTCGCACCAAGCTCGCGATGTGTTGCCCGCCCTGCTCGATGCGGTTGGGATCGACGAACCGGAACGGCGGCGGATGTGGCTGATCGGGCATAGCGACGGCGGCTCGATCTCGCTTTTGTATGCCAGTGCATTTCCGCGGTTGCTGCGTGGCGCCGTCGTGATTGCGCCGCATGTTTTCGTCGAAGAGATCAGCGTCCAAAGCATCGCGGAGGCGAAGGTCGCTTACGAGCGGACGGATTTGCGGAACAAGCTGGGCCGCTATCACGCGGATGTCGATTCGGCGTTTTACGGTTGGAACGATATTTGGCTGAATCCTGAATTCAAGGCGTGGAATATCGTCGGCGAATTGCGCTCGATCGATTGCCCTTTGCTTGCCGTGCAAGCCGAGGATGATCACTACGGGACGATGGCGCAGATCGAAGCGATCGCTCAGTCGGCGAAAGGCGCGCAACTGTGCAAGCTCAGCATAGGCGGGCACTCGCCCCACCGGGACGCGTCCGAAGCGTTGAACGATGCGGTGGAAGCATTCGTAGGGCGGCTGGCGTAGCCACCCATTCTCATATCATTTACGCCGCTTGGGGCCTCGGACGAATCGCAACGATGTCCGCAAGGGGGTCGAAGTGCCGCCCCTCTTCTCGGTGCCCGTCGCATTCTTGATCCGCCCGGATCGGGCGATCTATTACCTGTCCATTCAATCGAAGCCGTTCGCGCGCCCGTCGTATACGGAGATGGCTCAAGCGCTCGATTTCATCATTAAGAATGACTATCCGGCTCGCGGGGAGTACGTCGGCACGATATAGGCGCTGATAGGCACCCTCCCCATCCGCGATCCCACGTCCACGGCGAAAAAGGAATTTTTGCATACTGCCCGGCAGTATGCTACCTTGATACTACCCCAGAGTACACAGAGGTAGAAAGATGCCGCACACTGCAGAAGAGAAAAAACGCGTTCTGGCCCGCGTGCGCCGCGTGAAAGGACAGATCGACGCGCTCGAGCGCGCGCTCGAGGAAGGTGCCGACTGCGGCCCGATTCTTCAGCAGATTGCCGCCGTGCGCGGCGCCGTCAACGGGTTGATGGCCGGCGTTCTCGAAAGTCACTTACGGGAAGAGTTCTCGCATGTCGCGCAAGCCAACGGCGCGCAGCAAGGGTCGATCGACGACGTCGTCTCCCTCGTACGCACCTATCTGCGCTAATCCCATTCAGCGGCCTTTGACGCGGCCGGCTGACCTCCCCCTTTTTCGCCCAAAGGACTGACATGAAATCACGTGCTGCCGTTGCGTTCGGGCCCGGCAAACCCCTCGAAATCGTCGAGATCGACGTCGAACCGCCCCGCAAGGGCGAAGTGCTCGTCAAAATCACGCACACGGGCGTCTGCCACACCGATGCGTTCACGCTCTCGGGCGACGATCCCGAGGGGCTCTTCCCCGCCGTGCTCGGCCACGAAGGCGCGGGCATCGTCATGGAAGTCGGCGAAGGCGTGACGAGCGTGAAGCCCGGCGATCACGTGATCCCCCTCTACACTGCGGAATGCGGCGAGTGTCTGTTCTGCAAGAGCGGCAAGACGAACCTGTGCGTGTCCGTGCGCGCCACCCAAGGCAAAGGCGTCATGCCCGACGGCACCACCCGCTTCAGCTACAACGGCCAGCCGATCTATCACTACATGGGCTGCTCGACGTTCAGCGAATACACGGTCGTGGCCGAAGTCTCGCTGGCCAAGATCAATCCCGATGCGAACCCCGAACAGGTCTGCCTGCTCGGCTGCGGCGTCACCACCGGATTGGGCGCCGTCAAGAACACCGCCAAGGTTCAGGAAGGCGACACGGTAGCCGTGTTCGGCCTGGGCGGCATCGGTCTCGCGGTCATTCAAGGCGCCAAGCTGGCCAAGGCCGGCCGCATCATCGCGGTCGATACGAACCCGGGCAAATTCGACTTGGCACGCGTGTTCGGCGCGACCGACTGCGTGAATCCGAAAGACCATGAGAAGCCGATCCAGCAAGTGATCGTCGAAATGACGGGCTGGGGCGTGGACCACAGCTTCGAATGCATCGGCAGCGTCAACGTCATGCGCGCCGCGCTCGAATGCGCACATCGCGGCTGGGGCCAATCGGTCATCATCGGCGTAGCGGGTGCCGGCCAAGAGATTTCGACCCGTCCCTTCCAACTGGTCACCGGCCGCCGCTGGCTCGGTACGGCGTTCGGCGGCGTGAAGGGCCGCTCGCAGCTGCCGGGCATGGTGGAAGACGCCATGGCCGGAAAGATCCAACTGGCGCCGTTCGTGACTCACACGAAACCGCTCGCCGAGATCAACGAGGCATTCGACCTCATGCACGAAGGCAAGTCGATCCGTACCGTCGTTCACTATTGATCGTGTGATGACGAAGTTGACTGATCCGGCGATCCCGCGATCGCCGGATCATCGCAAACACCCTCTAGGAGACAGACCATGAGCACGGCCATTCACCCCAGCGTCGACCACGGGTTTCAAAAAGGCGCGACCGATTTCAAGGGCGGGACGTTGCGCTGTTCGTGCGCGACCGATCCGGTCGAGGTACGCATCGATTCGCAAGTGCTGTTCAATCACGCATGCGGCTGCACGAAGTGCTGGAAGCCCGCGGGCGCGCTGTTTTCCGTCGTGGGCGTCGTACCGCGCGACAAGGTCACGGTCACCGCCCACGGCGAAAAACTCAAGATCGTGGACGACACGGCGCTCATTCAACGCCATGCCTGCACGGGCTGCGGCACGCACCTGTTCGGGCGCATCGAGAACAAGGCGCACGCGTTCTACGGATTGGACTTCATCCATACCGAACTGTCGAAGGACACGGGCTGGGATGGCCCTGGCTTTGCTGCGTTCGTCTCGTCGATCATCGAGAGCGGCACGCCGCCGTCCGCGATGGGCGACGTGCGCCAGACGCTGCGCGACAAGGGGCTCGAGCCCTACGACTGCCTCAGCCCGGCGTTGATGGACATTCTTTCCGCTCACGCGGCCAAAGCCAAAGGCACCTATCGCGAGGCCTGATCGATATGGAACGGATCGAGCGACACGCAAGTCACGGCGGAGTCCAGGAGGTGTGGAAGCACGCCTCCTCCGCGCTTCAGTGCGAAATGCGATTCGGCATCTACCTGCCCGAGGCAGCGGCGCGGGGCGAGAAGTGCCCTGTGGTGTATTGGCTTTCCGGCTTGACCTGCACCGAGCAGAATTTCATCGGGAAGAGCGGCGCGCAGCGCTATGCCAACGAACACGGCCTGATCGTCGTCTCGCCGGACACGAGCCCGCGCGGCGAAGGCGTGGCGGACGACCCGGCTTACGATCTCGGCCAAGGCGCCGGCTTCTACCTGAATGCCACGCAGCAACCGTGGGCCAAGCATTTTCGGATGTACGACTATGTGGCCGACGAGTTGCCGGCGCTGATCGAAGCCCGGTTTCCGGTGACGGAAGCACGCTCGATCTTCGGGCATTCGATGGGCGGGCACGGGGCGTTGACGATCGCGCTGCGCAATCCGGGCCGCTATCGCAGCGTGTCGGCGTTCGCTCCGATCGTCGCGCCGAGCCAGGTGCCTTGGGGCGAAAAGGCGCTCACCGCCTATCTCGGCGACGATCGCGCGGCGTGGAAGCACTATGACACCGTCGAGTTGCTGAAGGACGCTACCGAACGCCTGCCGCTACTGGTCGATCAGGGCGACAGCGACGAGTTCTTGGACAGAGAGCTGAAGCCGGAACTGTTGCGGGCGGCCTGCGAGGCGGCCGGGCATCGGTTGCAGTTGAATGTCCGCGCGGGCTACGACCACAGCTACTACTTCATCGCCAGTTTCATCGGCGAACATCTTGCGTACCATGCGAAAGCCTTGCGCTGAGCGGGAATGACCGGTCGCTAGCGGCCAAAAGCTGGCGGCTGGCGACGACCAATTGGCAACTGGCAGCGAGTTAGCCAGGCACGACGTTCGCGATGCGAGTATCTTTCTCCTCATGAACGTTGCGAACATCGTGAACGTCGTGGCCAACGCGGATTGTCGAAAAATGAACTACCAAGTCAGCTATGAGCACAGCCTGAAGAGCGCACCGAACGACTTCATCGTGCACGTGCCGAGTCAACTCATCGAGAACGTGCCGGACAATATACCGTTCGCGCTGGTCGCCGAATTCGTCACCAACTTGATCCTCAGCCGCTCTCCGCAGATCGGCAAGATTCGCGAAATGCGGATTTTGTAGGCCGAGCATCGCGAACGCGTTGCAATACCGCTTGCATATTTTTCATTGAAATCGCCGGGTCGCGGCGCTCGCGATGCGGCGATCGCATCCGCCCGAGTTGCGCAGCAATCCGCCAAGCGTCCGAAGGCACGGGCCTCTCACGCTCTCGCGCACGAGCAGCGAACCGCACAGGCCCAATTCCTGCATTCGAGGTCCACTTCTCAAGCACAGCCGTGTTTCTTCTAATCATTGCCGAGGAGAGAGGATGCAGCGAGGAAGAATATCCGGTCTCGATCAAGCTCGATCAATTGCCATCATCGCCGTCGTCGCAGTTCATCTGTCGTTTCAGTTCCCTCATCTGCCGCAATGGGCCACCGTACTGGCGCGCATGGGTCAGTACGGCGTCCAGCTCTTTTTCGTCATCAGCGCGGTCACGATCTTCATGACGCTCGATGCCGATCGCGAACGCTATCGGGCGGCGAGCCACGTAACGGCACGGTTCTATATCAAACGTTTTTTTCGCATCGCCCCGCTCTACTACGTCGCGATCGTCGCATACGGTGCAATGAGCTGGTACACGTATAACTTTGACGCCGACCATGCTTCGATTCTCGGCCCGCACGATATCAGCGACGTCGTGTTGAACTTGCTGTTCGTGCATGCCGTGTCCGCGTCGGCAATCAACAACGTCGTGCCTGGCGGATGGTCGATCGGCGTCGAGATGCTGTTCTATTCGATCGCGCCCGTCATCTTCTTCTTCGCCACCTCCCGAGCCCGGCTCGTCGTTCTGACCATCGTGCTGCTGCTCGCGTGCGCGGCGTTCCTGGCAACCGGAGCCTGCGGCGGCGCAGCCCTCGAATGCAATGTGAGGAACAATTCGTTCTTCTACTTTTGGCCGCCGGTGCAGGTGCCTTGCTTTCTCGTCGGCATTTGGTGCTGGGCGCTGTTTCGGCCGTATTTGACGGGGCAGGCTAGACTCGGCCGCGCCGGCATCGGCATCACCTTGGGCACGATCGCGCTTTGCGGCGTGGCTACCGCGGTGTTCGGCGTGTGGATGGGGCGTGCCAATGAATACGCGCCGCTCGTCGCCGCGTGCGGGTCCGCGGCGCTGGTGCTAGTGTGCTGCTCGGAGGCGAACCAGCGATTGATGGGGCGTATCGCCGTCGCCATCGGGCGCGAGAGCTACGCCATCTATCTATGGCATTTCATTTTTGCGTTCGAAGCGCTTTATCTGTTCAAGCATTCTCACATGCTGGCCACTCATGGGCCGCTTCTGTCGCTAGCCGTGTTCGTTGTGGTACTCGCGGTTACCTTGGCCGCGTCCTACATGTTGTCGCGGCTGACGGACATCTTGATACAACGGTTCGCTTCGCGATTCGCGCGCGGCCTGCTCGAGCGTGTCGATACGACGTTCGCGTTTAGACAGACGGCATCGGCGCGCGTGGAATAGCGCCGGGAAAAGACGTCACGCATTCGGCGTGACGCCGAGCGTTTGATCGTCGACGCCTCGGCGATACGCGCCCGGTGCCACGCCGGTCCAACTGCGGAACGCGCGATAGAACGAGGGGTTGTCACCGAAGCCCAGGCTTTCCGCGATCTTCGAAATCGACTCTTGCGTCTGTGTCAGCCGATGGATCGCCAAATCGCGCCGCAGGGCGTCCTTGACGTCCTTGACGGATGCCCCTTCGAGCGCGAGACGCCGGCACAGCGTGCGCAACGACATATTGAGCGCCTTCGCGATATCCGGCGCCTTCATCGCACCGACGTCGCCCTCCAGCAGGCACGCCCGCACCTGATGCGCCACCGGTTGTCTGACCGACGGCGGCAGCAGCCAGTCGCGCGGCTGCCGCGCCAGAAACGTGCGCAGTTCACGCTCGCTGCGGTGAATCTTCAGGTCCAGCACCGACGCGTCGAAATGCATTGCCGTCGCCGGGCGTTCGAAATTGATTCGGCCGGGAAGCAGCGCGTAGATATCTTCGGTATAGGGCGGCGCAGGAAAGTCGAAATCGACGTCGATCAACTCAATGGGTTGCCCGGTCAGCCATGACCCCATCCCGTGAAAAACCTTCAGCGTCAACTGGCGCGCGATTGCCCGCGATTGCGGACGCTCGCCGAGGCCCTCGACGACGATCGAAGCTGTCTTGCCGTCGCGCAGAATCTTCACATCGAAGTCGCGATTGAGCATCCGGAGAAAGCGCGAAAAGCGATAGAGCGCCACGCCGGCCGTCGGCGCCGAGATCATGATGTAGCCGGCGTATTTCATCGTGCCGCCGGGTATGGGCCGGGACAGCAGGTTCAGCATCTCATCGTCCGTTTCGCTCGCGATCGATCGATAGAGCGACGAGAACTGATCCTCGGTGACGCGGCCGTTGGCGGCATTCAGCGTGTCGGGCGCCATATCGGCCTGCTCCATCAAACGCCGTTGCCTCTCGGGCTCCGTTCCGGTCTCGGCGAAAAACGCCTGCAGAAACCGCGATGAGAACGTGAGGCACAGAGAAGGAGACGGGATGCGCATGAGGCCCTTGCATTCACGGTTTGATTTGAACGTCTCGAACGTCTCGAACGTACCCAAAGGGGCGGCGACCGCGGCGCATGTTCCCCTTCCGAGGTTGGCCGAATCTTCGCACAGAAAACCGCCTCGTCAGACAGGGAAAATACGGAGTACGGTGCAATCGGCAATTTCGGTGCCCGGCCCGATCGGATTGGCGAGTTTCGAAAAGAAAATGGCCGACGATGCTAATGACTGGCTATCCGGCGTGGACGATCATCCGACCCAATCGTTTCATTTTCTTGAACCTATGCCGAACGCCAACCCGGGAGACGGGGCTCACCCCGCCTCTTGCGCACACGCCTATCCGCTGTTGATCAAGCAGCTCCTGCACACTCCGCTCGCGGTTCGGCCGCAGCAGGAAATCGTCTATCGCGACCAGGTCAGAATGACCTATTCGACGCTGCGCGAACGCATCGGGAGGTTGGCCGGCGCGCTGGCATCGCTCGGCGTGAAAGCCGGAGACGTCGTGGCGGTCATGGACTGGGACAGCCACCGCTACCTCGAAAGCTACTTCGCCGTTCCGATGATGGGCGCGACGCTGATGACGGCGAACGTGCGTCTCAGTCCCGATCAGATCGCGTATACGCTCGATCATTCGGGCGCGAGCGTCGTTCTGGTCAATGCGGATTTCCTGCCGTCGTTCGAGCCGCTGCGCGAGCGGCTTCCGAAACTCACGGCCGCGGTGCTGATCGACGACAGCGGCGCGATGGCCATGCCGGAGGGCTTCGCCGGCGAGTATGAGCAACTGCTGGCGTGCGCGTCGCCCGAGTTCGTCTTCGGCGACTTCGACGAGAACACGGTCGCCACCACGTTCTACACCACCGGGACGACCGGATTGCCGAAGGGCGTCTACTTCACGCATCGGCAGATCGTGCTGCATACCCTCGCGACGATGGGCGCGCTCACCAGCGCGTCGGAGCAGGGCCGCATTCATCGCGAAGACGTCTATATGCCGATGACCCCGATGTTTCATGTGCATGCATGGGGCATCCCGTACATCGCCACGCTGCTCGGGGTGAAGCAGGTTTATCCGGGACGTTATTCGCCGGAGTCGCTGATCGAACTCGCCGTGCGCGAGAAGGTGACGTTTTCGCACGGGGTTCCCACGCTGCTGAGCATGGTCTTGTCGTGCCCCGCGAGCGAAGCGGCCGATTTGCGCGGCTGGAAGATCATCGTCGGCGGGTCGGCGCTTCCTCATTCCTTGGCGCAAGCCGCCCTGGCACGAGGCATCGACGTATTCGCCGGGTACGGCATGTCGGAAACCTGTCCCGTCCTCACCATCTCGCAGGTCGGCACGATCTCGGACGGCGATCCGGCCACCGATCTCGACCTTCGTACGCGCGCGGGCCTGCCGATCCCGCTCGTCGAAGTGCGCATCGTCGACGAGCAGATGCGCGACGTCGCGCGCGACGGGAATAGCAGCGGCGAAGTCGTCGTGAGAGCGCCATGGCTGACGCAAGGCTATCTCGGCAACCCGGCCGCGTCGGATGCGCTGTGGGCGGGCGGCTATCTGCACACGAACGACATCGGCACGATCGACGGCAACGGCTACCTGCACATCACGGACCGCCTCAAGGACGTGATCAAAACGGGCGGCGAGTGGGTGTCGTCGCTCGAACTCGAAGATCTGATCTCGCGGCATCCGGCCGTCGGCGAAGTCGCCGTGATCGGCGTGAGCGACGCCCGCTGGGGCGAGCGCCCGTTGCCCCTCGTCGTGCTCAAGCCCGGCGAATCGGCCGACCTGCAGTCGATACGCGCGCACCTCGGCAAGTACGCGGCCAACGGCGTCATTTCCCGGTACGCGATCCCCGAGCGGGTGATGTTCGTCGAGGCCATCGAGCGGACGAGCGTCGGCAAGATCGACAAGAAACTGCTTCGCGCCAGGTACCGCGCCGGTCCATAGGCCCACCGGTCGTTCATACGCTGTTCCAACGCTCCCGAGGACATCGGCTCCGATGTCCCCGGAGGGACTCCTTTCGCCCTCGCTTCAACCCAGCCTTAACCCAGCTTTAACCCGGCTTCAACGCAATCAGCCGGACCACCTTAAAACTCACTAGAGGAGACAACTCATGCGGTCGCAACATCGTTGTATTTCCGGATCGTTCCTGCTCGGCGCCTTGTTGGGCAGCATCGGCATCACCGCGCATGCGCAAAGCAACGTCACGCTTTACGGCATCGTCGATGCGGGAATTCTCTACACCAGCAAAACGCGCGATGGGGCCACCGGCGCGAACGACGGCCGTCAAATCGGCCTGATCACCGGCGGCTCGAGCGCTTCGTTTTTTGGCCTGAAGGGTACGGAGGATTTAGGCGACGGCCTCAAGGCGATTTTCCAGTTGGAAAGCGGGATCGATGTTTCGAATGGCGGATTCGCGGATTCGAACGGGAATTTCTTCGGGCGTCAGGCGTGGGTCGGCATGACGGGCGGCTTCGGTACCGTCAAGGCCGGTCTCCAATATTCGCCGTTCGCGCTATCGATCATCACAACCGATCCGCGCAGCGTGTCCTACTTCGGCAGCGGCGTACCGATCGCGATCGGCCGCGTCCTGGTGACAGGCGTCTACAACGCGAATGCGATCTCCTATACGAGCCCGCGGATCGCAGGTCTGCAAGGCAGTGCGATGCTGGCAATGGGCGGCACCGCCGGCAACTTTCAGGCCGGACGGCAATATTCGGGACGTTTGAATTACCAGTTCGGTCAATTCACGATCGACGCGGCCATGTATAGCGGCAATCCCGGCGGCTCCGCCGCGTCGACGCCCACGCCCAGCACGGTGGCCTTCTCGGGCCGCACGATCGGCGCCGCCTATCGCTTCGATGCGTTGACGGTCAAAGCCGTATTCGCCAACTACAAGATCGCCGGTTCGTTCGATAGCCGTGTCTTCGGCGGCGGCCTCAGCTACGACGTGACGCCTGCCGTGAATGTCGACGCCGGCGTCTGGCTGACGCGAGACGGCAACGATTCGAACAATCATTCGATCATGGCCGCGACGGGCGTGCGATACAGCTTGTCGAAAGCCACCTCGCTCTACGGCCAGCTCGGCTTCGTCGACAACCACGGTCTGATGGACACGGGCCTGTCCACCAACGACGCGCTCTATGGTGTCAAAGGGTCCACGTTCGGCGCCGATATCGGCATTCGCCACTCGTTTTGATGTCTAGGCCGCGTCGGCGGCCGGCAACATCGACGCCCCGCCGCCGGCGTGCTGTAAGGAGTAAAACGTAAGGCACAAAAAAGGGGGCCGCACTTCGAACAGTGCGGCCCCCTAATTCGTTTACTTCCTCGCTCTATCGATTTCTTCTAACGGCAACGAGCAATACGATACCCGAGAGCACGAACGTAGCCGTGAGCAGCATCAGGCTCGTGTAGGGGCCGCCGGTCTTGCCGTTGACCCAGATCACCGCCGGCGGCATCGAAGCGGCGCCCAGATTGCCCAGCGAGCTGACGAGCGCAATCCCCGCCGCCGCCGTCTTCTTCGGCAAATACTCGCTCACGATCGTGAAGAACAACGGGGTAAGCGCCATGACGCCGACCATCATCACGCACAGTCCGATCAGCGAAGGCACAAACGTGCCTTTGACGACGGCCGTGACGGCGAGCCCGAGCCCGGCCAGCACGGTGGCAAGGGCGAAGTGCCAGCGGCGCTCGCCAAGACGATCCGAGCTTCGTCCGATCAGCCCCATGCCGACGATGCCGCACACGCTCGGTAACGCGGAGTAGATGCCAACCCAAAAAAGATCGGCGATACCCCAGCTCCTCACGAGGCTCGGCATCCAGAACAGCATCGCGTAGACGGATCCGATGAACAGAAAATAGACCAAGGACAGCGCGTAGATCTTCGGATCGCGCAGCATCGCGCCGTACGAGCCGTGATTCGCGTTCGAGACGAATTTGCGCTCGGTGTCGAGTTCGTGGGCAAGCGCGGCTTTTTCCGCGGCGGTGAGCCATTTGGCTTGCTCGGGGCGATCGACGAGAAAGAAGTAGACGACGATACTGAGCAGCGAAGCCGGCACGCCGCTGAGAACGAACAGCCATTGCCAGCCGTGCAGACCCGCCACGCCGTTCATCCCTCGCATGATCGCGCCCGCGGCGGGCGGCATGGCAATGAGGGCCACCGACGGCGCCATCAAGAACGCGGAAATGATCGATCCCCGCCGTTGCGATGGAAACCAGTACGTGAGGTAGAGAACCACGCCGGGAAAGAAGCCCGCTTCGAAAGCGCCGACGAGAAAACGCAGACCGTAGAACGTCGCCTCGCTGCGTACGAACATCATGCCGGCACTCGCCGCGCCCCAGCAGATGAGAATGCGGATCAACGTCTTGCGCGCGCCGCTCTTTTGCAGCATCAGATTGCTCGGGACTTCGAACAACAGATAGCCGACGAAGAACAAGCTCGCGCCGATGCTGTAAGACAGATCGCTAAACGGCAGCGTCTGCTTCATCTGCAATTGCGCCATCCCTATGTTCGCGCGATCGATATACGAAAATACATAGCAAATAAAAAGGATAGGAAGAATTCTCCATGTCAGTTTCTTGCCCAGCGATGTCCGCTGCGATGCATCCTCATGGAGCGCACTCGGGTGTGTGGCTGTTGGGGGATTGCTCATCGTCTCCTTGCTCCATTTTTTAGGGGTTGTCTTGCTGTGCTCGATGTGGCCGGTGCTTGGCCGGCTCGCATCCAAGGCAAGCATCTCCTAAATAAACAGCGAGTGGAATTGGCCGGACACGCCATTCATTTTCGCTTCACGCCAATTTAATTGATCCCCTAAAATCCGCCGAATTCGCGTGTTATGGTGTGGCGCTTCATACGATAAAGTCCGCGCATTGTCAGTGGCGGTTCGAGCGATCGCGCAGAGCGCAAAGCGCAAAGCGATCTGCTTTATGCGGCATCACCTCAATCAGGCACAGGAGAATGAAAGATGGATCTGGAGTTCGGCGGGCGAGTTGCCGTCGTCACCGGCGCGGGAGGCGGGCTCGGCCGGCAATACGCGCTCGCTCTCGCGGCGCGCGGCGCCAAGGTGGTCGTGAACGACGTCGGCGGCGGCGTGAACGGTGCCGAGGAATCGAACGGCGCGGCGATGCTCGTCGCGAATGAGATACGGAGCGCCGGCGGCGACGCGATCGCCAACTGCGCGTCGGTGACCGACTTCGCCGAAGTCGAGGACATGGTCGCCGTCGCGATGCAGGTCTGGGGACGCGTCGATATTCTCGTCAACAACGCCGGCATCCTGCGCGACAAAAGCTTCGCCAAGATCGACCTGGACGACTTCCGCTCGGTGCTCGACGTTCATCTGATGGGCTCGGTCAACTGCACCAAGGCGGTCTGGGCGGGCATGCAAGCACAGGGATATGGCCGGATTCTGTTTACGACATCGTCTTCCGGCTTGTTCGGCAACTTCGGGCAGTCGAATTACGCGGCGGCCAAAATGGCGTTGGTGGGGCTGATGCAGACGTTGTCCATCGAAGGCGCGAAGCACGACATCCGCGTCAACTGCCTTGCGCCGACTGCGTACACGCGGATGACGGAAGGCATGTTGGATCATCGTGCGGCGGAACTGCTGACGCCCGAAGCCGTCGTCCCGGCCATGCTCGTGCTCGCTCACGAGCGCGCGCCCAGCCGCGCGATTCTTTGTGCCGGCGCCGGCACCTTCGAGGCCGCGCACATCACGCTGACGGATGGCGTCCATCTGGGAGTCGACGCCGACGTCGCCAACCGGCTCGCGCAATCGTTGGGCCGCGTAATGTGCCGCGACGGTTCGTTCGTTCCCGAGAGCGGAAGCGTCCAGGGATTGAATGAAATCGAAAAGGCCGCCGCTTCCGGAATCAATTGATCGACGAAGAAAACGGCACGTGCTGCCAAGCAGCGCATGCCGTTCAGTGTTCGGGGCGTCCGGGTCAACCGCTAACCCGAATCGCCCCTTCCCTTCTCTCGGATTACTGTGCCGTGACTTGCAGTTGCGTCGGCGACGCGTTCCACACAACCTTCGACGGAAAGTTCGCCCACGGGACACCCACGGCCAGCGTATTCGGATTGCCCGTCTTCGCGAAGGCCGCGAGGCTCGCGATCATGGCATCCGACAGCGCCTCGCGTCCGAGTTTGTTCGCGTTGCCATACGCGAAGGAAAACACGTTTTTATCGAAGTTGCCGAAGATGAACGGCAGATCCAAGGCATGCGTCGCGCCGTAGACGGTGTTGAACGGCGCCGGCTCTTGCGCCCAGTCGAAGCGGTAGTACCAGACCTTATTGGGTTGCTGCAAAGCCAGCGACGTCAGTTCCACCGCCACAGGCGTAAGAAAAACGGTGTCCGTCGTCAACGCGCTCAGCGCATTCCACCCGAACGGCAGTGCCGTCACCGGCAGATAGCGGGCGTTGATCAAGTCTGCGTCGGTCAGCGTGGCCGGAGCGTTCGGATCGAAATTGTATTGGATGGTGAAACGGTCGTAGTCGTCCGGCTTGAAGCCCGAGACACCGCTGGCGGTGAGCGTGCCGAACAAACCGCCGAACAGCGTGCCTTCGTTCTTCGTATTGCCGGCGAGCACAGGCACCTTCTGATATCTCCCGAACGCGAGCGCCAGAAGCGAGTTCGTCGGCATAACAGCGCCGTCCTCGATCGGTGCGGGCGGGTTGCCCAACTGCGGGTTCGCAATCACCACGTTCAGCAGTTCATCGGGCGAGATGCCGCGCAGGTACGCGGCAATCTGCGCATCCGTCTGGGTCGCGAGCCAAGCCAGTGCCGACGGGGTGTCGGTCGCCTTGCCGTCGGCGATGACGATCGCGGTGAGCAGCGCCTGCGAGTACGTCTGCGCCGTTAGCCGCGATGAGGTGATGAGACCACCGCTCAGCGGTACGGCCTTCTGAAAGAGCCCTGCGGACAGCGGCGAAACCAGCAGTGCCCACACATTGACCGCGCCGGCAGACTGCCCCATTACCGTCACGTTGTTCGGATCGCCGCCGAAAGCCGCGATATTGTTTTTGACGAACTTCAGCGCCTGCTGTTGATCGAGCAGCGCGAAGTCGCCGGAATCGGCTTGCGCATTACCCGTCTTCAGTTGCGGCAGGTCGAGCCAGCCGAGAACACCCAAGCGGTAATTGATCGTGACCACGATCGCATTGGCCTTCTTCGCGAGCACCTGTCCGTTGTAGATCGGGTCGCCGGAATAACCCATGATGTTGCTGCCGCCATGGATGAAGAAGATGACCGGGAGCGGGCCTTGGGCATTCGCCGGGCTCCAGATATTCATCGTCAGGCAGTCTTCGCTACCCACGGGCTTGCCGAAACTGTCGCGCACGGAAAGACCGTACGGTGCGTCGTTCGGGGCCGGGCTGAAGTAAGCCCCTGCTTGAGCGCACGAGTGGCCGAACCGCTGCGCGGCGCGCACGCCCGGCCACGGCGCCGGATCGACGGGCGGCATCCATCGCAGCGAGCCGACGGGTGGCTTCGCGTAAGGAACACCAAGCCATGCGTAGGTCCCGGTCGCGGCGCTGTGATTCACGCCCTGGACGGCGCCGAACTGGGTGATTCGCTCAGTGGATGCGGGGTCATTGACGTCGCCGGCATAGGCAGCCGCCGATAATGCGAAGGCGAGCGTGAACAGCGCCACGCCAGCGCGAAGGGCTCGAATCATGGAGTGTCTCCGGGGTTGGAATTTATTCGGCCCAACAATGACACCCTCATTGGCATGCGTCATTGGCGAGTTTCGCCAATCCTTTTTCGAAATCCGCCATCCTGCGCGGGCGCCTCGATCGACGTCCCGCCGTCCATGCCGACCTTTATCCACAGTTTCTGTGGAGGGCCCTGGGGATAACGTCTGCGCAAGCGCGCCAAGTCCTTGTTCGGCTGAGAAAAAGTACTCACGCTCGTCCGTTGCGCGCCAAGCACGGCCTGAATCCCGACACCCGGGAGCGAAGCGCGAGCGCGCCCGCCGGCGCCGTCCCCCGCTCGCGATAGAATTCGCACATTCGCACGCAGTCGTGCAGACTCGAAAACACGCTTTTTGAAAACCACCCCACGCCAATGAACTCGATCGCCGCCAGAAACCGTCACTACCTAATCGGCCCAGCCGTCCTGCTCACGATCGCCGTGTGCGGCTTGTTCTACGTCAAGTGGCTCCCCTACTACAACCGTGCGTTCGTGGCGGCAAGCCATCACGCGATCGGCAATTCGATTCTGATGGGGACGGCGGACGCTCCGCCCGCGGCGTCATGGAACGCAGCGCTGAGCTACGCGATCGCCTACGGCAAGGCGATTTGGCAGGCGATGGTATTGGGGCTCTTGCTGGGCTCGGCCGTGCAGGCGTTGATTCCGGCGCGCTGGATCTTGCGTGCGCTGGGTAAAGGCGGCTTCGGCAGCGTGATGACGGGCGCGGTCATGTCGTTGCCCGGGATGATGTGCACGTGCTGCGCGGCGCCCGTCGTCGCCGGGTTGCGCGCGTGTCGCGCCGCCCCCGGCGCGGCGATTGCGTTCTGGCTCGGCAATTCGCTGCTCAATCCGGCCACCCTCGTCTTCATCGGCTTCGTGCTCGGCTGGCAATGGATGGGGCTGCGGCTCGCGCTGGGCCTCGTATTGGTGCTGGGCATCGGCTATCTCGTCGAGCGTACGGCAACCGTTCAGGAAGCCGACGCGGCGCAAAATGCGCTCGACCAGATCAAGGTCGACGAGGATACCGGCGTCATGTTCGTACGCTGGTTGAAGATTCTCGCGCGCATGACCGCGCGTCTGATTCCCGAATACATCGTGCTCGTGTTGCTGATGGGCGCCGCGCGTGCTTGGCTCTTCCCCCACATCGGCCCCGGCGTCGATGCCAGCCTCCCGTGGATCCTGGCTTTCGCCGTCGCGGGCGCGCTGTTCGTCATTCCCACCGCGGGCGAGGTGCCGATCATTCAAGCGATGTTGTCGCTCGGCATGGCGACAGCCCCCGCCGCCGCGCTGTTACTGACGCTGCCGCCCATCAGCGTGCCGTCGCTGGCGATGCTCGGCCGTTCGTTCCCGCCAAGGATTCTCGCGTTGACCGGCGTATGCGTCGTGTTGGGTGGGGTCGTCGCGGGTGTGATTGCGATGACGGTCGGGTTGTGAGCATGCCGCGGACTTCGGGGGTAGTCCGCTCGAGCTGACTCTATAATGCGCTCTCATCATACAAATAAGAGGGCCAATATAATGCCAAATAGATATGCGGCGGAGCGCGGCATTCCGACTGCTCCCATGTGTGGAAAATCAAAAATCTCGCTTCGATTTGATGGTCGCTATTTGACTATGACGGGCGCGCCTGTACGGTCGTATGCAGCGGTTTCAGGCCGCCCGGTCGACTCCGGCGCCTTCGATTATTCCGCGTCTCGACAGCGCGAGAGTAGAACAGGTCCAATTCCCGCCGGGCAGTACTGGGTCGAGCCTTCGCAATGTGGACCAATCACTTCTTTAGCTTGGCACCTCGGGCCGCATGGGGTGACCACCGCCTTACGATTCACGTCTACCCTGGTACTCAGACGTTCGACCGCGGCGGCTTCTTCATCCACGGTGGCACGCATCCCGGCAGCGCTGGATGCATCAATCTGCATGCCGACATGGAAAAGTTCGTCCGCGACCTAGCCACAGCGGCGGCCGGCTCGGCAAGTTGCTACATTCCACTCACGGTTGCTTACTGAAATGGCTAAGAATCGGTCAGTCGGCATCATCGTAGGCGTCGCGTTGCTTGCTCTCATCGCGCTGATCGTCGCGTTCAACGTGATCAATCTCAACGAAGCTTTTGGAGGCGGGCCGCCGTATTATGGGCGCACGACCAATATGGACAAGTGGTCCAATCCGCTGCCCGTGCTCGCGGCGATTGATGCCTTGGCGCTGTTGCTCATCGCGGCGTACGCTTACTTCATGAGGCGGAAGCCGTGATGCACTCGAAGGCTTCCGATCCACGGAGCCTTCGACATACCCCCTCGGTAAGAGGCGCAGAGTACCGGATTACGCGCTGAATTTGGTAAGCAGGAATTGCTCAACAAACCCGATGATGCTGCTGACGTCAGGCTCGGTGAGTTTGTTCCATTCGGCGTGCAGCGCGGCGTTTCGAAGTTTTGGCATCGTATCCAGCAGCGACTTTTGAGCACCTCCGACTAGTCCCGACGACTTCAACAAATTGACGATATCGTGCATCGTCTTTTCGTGAACGTCGAGATTGTTCGCTCGCGCGAAGCGCTTCAATGCGTCTTCGAGCGCAGCGCTGGCCAGCACTGCCGCAACATCTTTGTGCCCCTCCGAAAGTGCTTGACGAGCCAGTATGACAAAGTCCCCGAACACCTCGCCGGAAACCCGGAGGTCAACGTTAAAAACGTATCCTCCCTCAAAATCTTCCTTCGCGGCGGCAAACACCGCTTTCAATGGGAGGACGGAAATTTCGTAGCCGTTACAGCGCGTGTAAGCTTCCGAGAAATTCTTATAGTGCGGCGAGTCTTCCCCAAAGACCGCCTCGAGTTCCGGCAGATCCGATGCAAGCATCTCGTCGCGTTGCGACTCACGCACGAACCGGCTCGCAAGCAATGGCTGGATTCGAGCGGCATACTGGCGTGCTGCCCAGGACGGCGCCACAGTTCCACAGATCGAGCAAGCCGCAGCTCCGCCAGTCTCTTGAATCTCTTCGCGCAGGAATGCATCGCCGATGCACTCGACGCATATTGGCTCATCATTGAAATTGCGTTGCGCCATTTAAATTCGAGTCCCTTCGAACTCGCCTACGCACTCAGAATTCGCGGCAGATTGCCTACCAACCAGGCAATTAAGCGCTAGTGTCAGCTCAACGTAACATTTGGCACACGATCCAACCTAGCCCATTCGCCAACATAAAAGTAAGAACGCGTCGCGCTAGCGCTCGGTCGGCCTCGCTCGGGTTCCATTGGATGCTGAAGACCGGCACGTTGAAGCTGGTAATCCGAGACACGATTTCCATGAAGCGCATAATCGCCTCACTGTTCGCCTATCGGGTTATCTGAAGGTCGTATGCAACGCCATCATCAGTCGCGCACACACCAGTCCCTTGTTGCGTCCACCCGCTGAAGTTGAACACGCATCGTAAGTTGTGGAGCCCATCGGCTGATTGCGCCAGTACGTTGCCATTTCCCACCGCGCTGACGCCGATGGCATTGCCGGTGGCTACTTGTCCGCCGACAAAAGCTGTCCCGAGCGAGAACGAACCACCTTGAACGTACACGTAGCGTCCGGTGTAGGTTACATCTCTTAGTGTGATGACTACAGACTTGTCGATTTGCTTCGCCGTCCCATGAGCCATGGGCCCGGGTCCACGTGGCATCAACGACAGGTCATAGGTCGCACACCCCTGTAAGGCAAGCACAGCCACAAAGCCTACAAGTAGCTTTCTCACACTACCCCCGTCGTCGTGTTGCTTGTTGATTCACACTATAGGGTGTCGGCGGGGATTATTGCCATCCCCGCGTCCCCCATACGCCATAAATCAACGCAATGAAGCAGGCTTTTGCACGATGGCGACGAAGTTGTCCAGCCCTACAACTGGCTCTCGCTAATCAACACCGCAATCGCCCGGCGATAAATCTGCCCCAACAGGCTCGCCCGATCGCCTTCGATGTCGACCTGTCCGCGCAAGCGCCGCCAGGCCTTCACGCCGGAATCGCGCGGCACGAGCACAGCACGATAGACGGCCGTTTCGGGGATGAGCTTGTTATCGGCTCCCTTGCGCACCGCGACCCCGCCGCCGTACACGGACGCCAACTCGTTCACGTCCAGCACCCGAGCGGAAGTCGTTTCGACGCTCGACACGACGAGATCGACAGGCGGATCCCCATTCTCTGGAAAGAACCGTGCATGCGCGCCCGGATGCACGCGCGGCAGATCGGCCTCGCCGACGAACGCTTCGACGGCCGCCGAAGACGGATCGATCAGCATCGCCAGCGCTTCTCGACGCGGCAGCCACTCGCCTTCGCGCATCGGCGGCACGTCGGTGACGACACCGGCGAACGGCGCGCGAACCGTCAGCAGCGCCTCCTGCGCGGCAACTTGATCGACGGTCGCGATCGCGCCCTGCAACTCCTGCTCGCCGACACCGATCATGTCCGCCTGCTCGGGATCGAACGCCTGCCCTTTCATCCTGCTTTGCACGCCCGCCAGGGTCGCGAGCGCGACGGCCTTGTGATATTCGACGGTCGGCGATGCAAGTTCGAAGATCGGCTGCCCCGCCGTCACGACCGCGCCGTTCGCGGATTGCTTCACGAGCCGGCCGGGCTCGGCCACATACAGCGTGGCCTGCTTCGCGGCGCGCATCAGCGCCGGCGCGGACACTTCGCGCCGCCAAGGCACGACGAACAACAGCAGCGCCACGGCGCAGCAGGCAATCGTGGCGACCGCGCGCCGGTCGGGCCGCTTGCTGCCGAGACGCGCGTGCCAGATACGAATCTCGCCGACGATGGGCCGTACGAGAAACCAGCCGATCTCGACGCACATCAGAAATATGCCGAGCGCCTTGAACGCCTTGTGATAGACGACGAGCGCAATGCCGAGAAACAGCGTGAACCGATAAACCATGCATGCAAGCGCATACGCGATCAGGATCCGTTGCTTATCGCGCGGAAAGTGTTCGGGCGGCGGATCGCCGAGCCCAAACAACGTCTCGCGCATCCACCAGCGCCCGATCGCGAAGCCCCGCTCCTGCAAGTTCGGCACCTCTAGCCAGTCCGACAGCAGGAAATAGCCGTCGAAACGCATCAGCGGATTGACGTTGATCGCAATCGTGAGCAGCCAGGTGGAGCTCGAAAGCAGAAACGCCCCCGTGCGCAACGCACCGTCGGGCAGAACCGCCCACGCAAGCGACGCGAAAACGGCGAGCGTCGTTTCCGCCATCATGCCGGCCCCATCGATGGCGAGCCGCTGACGGCGATCGGTCAAGCGCCAAGCATCGGTCGTGTCGGTCCACAAGACGGGCCAAAGCACGATGAGCGCGACGCCCATCGAAGGGACGCGGCAGCCCATGCGCTTGGCCATGACGCCATGGCCGATTTCATGGACGACCTTGGCCGACGCGAGCGCCAGCCCCACAAGCGCCGCCCCCTGCAGCGAAAACAGATGCAGCAGGCTATGCGTGTAGGCATCCCATTGACGGGTGATCAGATAGAACGCGAGCACGGCGAGCAGCGCGAGCGTCACCGCGAAGCCGCGCGTGAAGAGCCACTCGATACGCGGCACGACCGCCGACAACACGCGATCGGGGTTGACCAGGCGCACCTTGATCGACAGATAGTTCTTCAAGAGCCAGCGCGCGGGCGACAAGCGCTCGGCGGCCCGCTCGGCCGCGAAACGCTTGGCCGCCCCCGCGTCGACCGGCGTGGTCAAACCGGCGCGATGAAGAAAGCTCAGCACGTCCACGACATCCTGCGAGGTCGCGCGTATCGTCGTTTCCGCCGAGATCGAACGCGCCACGGCGTCGGAATGGCCGAGCGCCCAGCGCGCCAGCACTTCGAATTCGAGCCAGCCGATGCGCACATAGCGATGCCGCGCGGGGTCGTGCAGGGTCCAGGTCGGACTGCCGTCGCTGCCCGCCGGCCCCGGCATCAACTTCAGATCTTCCCGCAACGGAGGCAAGGCGACGGGCGGCACGCCACCCGCGGCATCGGCCTCAACGGCTACGTTGCCTGCAGCGGCTCGATCGGCCTCGGCCACCGCGGCATCGGAGCCCGGGCGCACCGCTTCGACCGCGTCTTCGCGCGGCATCCCGCTCAGATCGACAGCCATTCGCGCATCACCGTCAAGGGCCGCCGGAGCAGCCACAGCACGAGCACGCGGCGCGGCCCGTAAATCTTCGCCGTTCCCTTCAAGCCGAGCCGCAGCGTGGGCGCGTGATCAAGCGAGGCGCGGAACGCGTACGACATCACGCCGTCGGCGGCGACCGTCGTCGAATAGCTCGCGAACGTCAGCGCGCCGTAGGCAGGCCGATCGGGCTGCAAATTGCTGAAGAAGACGACTTCGGCCCCGGGCTTGAACGACACGACCGAACTCGCGGGCACCTCGATCTGCAACTGCGTGCGCGCGGGCGAGGCCACGACCATGATTCGCTCGCCGAGCACGACGGGCTTGCCGATCCATTCGCTGCTGTCGTCGAAGATCGCAACGCCGTCCACGGGCGCCGTGATTTGCGCGCGCCGCAGCATGTCCTCGTCGTAGGCCACCTCGGCCTGATCCTGATCGACCTTGCTCTCGAGCATGGCGAGCCGCGCTTTCGCGCGGTCGTCGCTCATCGCCTGCTGCGACGTGTCCGCATATTCTTCGCGCGCCATGTCGAGCGCCTTCTTGGCGACCTCATAGCGCGTCTGCAATTGCGTCTGATCGAACGAAACGAGCGGCTGCCCCGCCCGCACCGCCTGATTGGGTTCGACGCGCAACGAGCCGACGACGCCGTCGAACGGCGCCCGCACGGGCGCGGGGTCGATCGGTACGACTTCGGCGGGTGCGAGGACCGATTCGCGCACGGGAATGATGGCGATCAGCAGCAAGACGACCGCGGCAATGGCGAGCGGCCGTTTGCGGACGGCCAACTGCTGCGCGATGCCCGGCTTGCGCGCACGCCGGTGCAGCAGCAAGCTCTGCGCATACGCACCGGACAACGCCTCGAGCAGTTGCTGATCGCTGTCGGTCCAGGCATCGGCACGGCCGAGCAGCAGATAGCCGATCGGTCCGCTGTCGCGCCAACCGAGCGGACAGAGGATCGCCTCGGCCGGAAACCATTCCGGCCATTCGTTCGCGAGCGGCTGCGGCAAATCGGCCGGACTCACCACGCGCGGCGCGCCGGCTTCAGCGCCCGGCGCACCGGCGCCTTCGCGCGTCAGCGCCTCGAACACGCGCTCGAGCCAGATGTAGTAGGGCCCGCCGCGCTCGGCGGACGCAACGCCGGACAGCACGAGCGGCTCGTCGCCGCTCGCGTCGTCCTGCCACAACACGGCCTGCTGATAAGGCACGACGCCTGCCGTCTCGTTGACGATCAGGAAGCCGAGTTCCTCCCGCGCCGCCGCGCGGGCGCGCCGCTCCAGCTCGAGTACCGCACCGAGCCGCAGCAGCTGATAGTTGAGCGCGCTTGCCGGCGAGTTCATTGCCGCGACGTCAAGGCCACGCCCGCGGGCGGGCTGAAAGCCGCGTGGCCGCTCATGCCCGGCAGCAGCGTATCGGAAGGATTGTCGATATGCGCATAGACCTTGACCGAGCGGCTCACGGGATCGACCTTCCCCGACAGCCGCGAGAGCGTCGCCGGATAGGTCTTGCCGGTCTCGTCGATCGACACCTTGAGCGGGCTGCCCGGCTTGAGCCACGAGAGCCACATCGACGGCACGATCATCTCGAGTTCGAGGCTCTTGTCGCTGAGGATTTCGAGCAGCGGCGCACCGGTTTGCAGGTACTGATAGTTATGCGAATAGATAGCGGAAACGCGTCCGCTGAACGGTGCAGTAACTGAGCAGTTCTCCACGAGCGTCTGCGCCGCCTGCACATCGGCCGCGGCCTGCTTCTCGTCCGCCGCGGCCACTTCGTACTCGACTTGGCTCGACGTACCGAGCGCGCGCAGCCGCTGCTTGCTCTCGTTCACGGACTTGCGGCTCTCGAGCACGGCGCGCGTGTGCGCCAGCGCGGCTTCCTTCTCGCCGCAATCGAAGCGTGCGAGCGTCTGCCCCTGCTTGAATCGATCGCCGTCGTGCAGCGGAAACTGCGTGAGCCGTCCCGACATCGGCGCGCCGATCGTGGCGATCGTGTCGGCGACCAGTTGCACGCGGACGTCGGGGGTCGCCGATGACGATGACTGCGGCGCCGGTGCATGCGGCTGAGCCGCAACCGGCAACGGCAACGCCTTGGGTGCGGGTGCCGGAGCCGGAGCCTGCGCGGCAAGCGCCGCCACGCCGGCACCCGTCATGACGGCGACGAGCGCGATGAGTTTCCCCGCCCTCAAGGCGCGTTGGTGATGCACTTTCATAGTGGTCCTAACCTTCTAGCTTCTAGCTTCGAACTTCGGGCGCCAAGCGCTCATTTCGCGGCGATGGTACTTCCCGTTGCCGCGGCCACGGGTACCGCCGACGCCGGCGCAGCCGCACTCGGCTTGGCCTGGGCCGCTGCGGGCGCGGCCGTCCCGTTTCCGTTCCCGTTCGATGCGGCGAACGTGGAAGCCGCCGGCAACACCATCGAGACGCTGGGCAGTTGCCCCGCTTCCCAACCGGCGATCGCCCCCTGCACGCGCTCGCTCAGCTTCGAGAGATCGTCGGTGTCCGCGTTCGGCGGGACGAGATCGACGCCGACGGACGTGTACAGGTTCGTGAGCGCCGTATGCACCTGCGCGATCGTGCGGTCGTAGCCGAACTCGGCCACCATCGACGCGAGGTCGCGCCGGATGCGGTCGGCTTCCGATTCTTCCTGCGCCTTGGCCTCGTTCGCCGAGGCGACGCGGATCTTCTGTTCGACGTCGTTGATCTGCTTGGCGATGTCGAGGTCCTCGACCGCGGCCAGATATTCCTGGTAGCTGAGGTTCACCTGGGTCAGGACCGCGACGCTCAGCGCAAGCCGGCGCTGGCGCGACACCTCGACCGATGCCTTCGCCGCCGAGATCGCCTTCGGCCCTTCGATCAGATTGACGAGATTGAACGTCGCATTGACGCCGAGCTGCGCCCAATTCGGGTTGTACAAGTACTTGTTGCTGTCGTAGTTGAGGCTGCCGAGCACGCCCACGCCCGGCATCATCTTGACGATTTCCTTGTAGACGTCCTGCTGATCGATCTTTTCCTGGTACGCCTCTTCACGCAGTTCGGGGCGCATGGCGAGCCCGAGCGCCTCGAGCTTGCGCGGATCGATCTTGGCCGCCGTTGCAGCGTAGTCGAGGTCCATCGGCGCGAACTGGATCGGTGCGTCGGTGGGCACGTCGATCAGCGATGCGAGCTGCACGCGGGCCGTGTTGAGATCGGTCTGCATGTGGCGCAGCTGCCCCACCACCGACAGCATGTTCTGCTGATAATCGAGCCCCTGCAGCTGAGGGACGAGCTTTTGGGCGCTCGCCTCGCGCGAGTTCGCGAGCATCTTGTCGGCCTCGGCCAGCAGCGGCTTCAGCTGCGGCAGCAGGCGGTCGGCGGCGACGGCTTTCCAATACGCCTCTTGCGTGCTCTTCACGATGTCGTCGATGACCTTGCGGCGGCGCTCGACCGCGGCATAGGTGCGATAGCCCTGCTGCTTCGCCTGAAAGTAGCTGACGCCGAGATCGAGCAGGTTCCACGACAATTCGAGCGAAGCGGTCGCATGCGACGGCTGCTCGGAATACGAATACTCGAGCGACTGCTCGCGCGTGAGCTCCGAGACGCTTTCGGCTGCGTTGTCGTTGTTGCGCCACGTGTAGCCTGCATTGGCCGCGATGCGCGGCAGCATCTGCGCCATCGCGAGATCGAGCTGCCGCTCCTGCAGCGTCTGCTCGGTCTTGGCCAGCCGCGCGTTGTAGTTGTACTTGAGCGCGCGCGAGATGGCATCCGCCAGCGTCAGCGGGCGCGTGAGCGGAACGTAGGTCGAGTAGAGCGTCTTGTAGTCGTTCTGCGCACGCTGAAAGTGCTCGGCTTGCGTAATCGGCTCGGGCTTGATCGCGCAAGCCGACAACACCGCGGCCGACAGCAGCGTCAAACCGGCAAGCCGGGCGGAAGCCACGGTGCGTTCCGAGCACGCCAACCCCGGCAGCCCCGCTTTGCGGCGGCTAAAGAATTTGGTTTTCATTCTGGTCTTCGCTTGTTGATGTTATTCGATCAATTCGTTGACTTCCCGCCCTGCGCGGCAGCCGCGCCGACGACGGAATGCACCATGCGGCGCGCCTGCAACAGCTTTCCGACCGGACCGGCCTCGCGCAACTGCGCGGAAAACGCGGGGCGTCCGGTGTTCATGCCGTGCGGTTCAGGCGTGGCATGCCGCGGCCCGTGCGCTCCGTGCCGCGTGCCGCCGTCGTGTCCACGGACCACCGGATGCGACGCCTTCGCCGCAGCATCCGCGTGAGAAAGCAGCTGTTCGAGATCCTTCGATTCACGCCCCACGGTGATCTGGAACGTGGCTTGAGCCTGGTTGCCGAACTGATCGTGCGCGACGATCTCGACCTCCACCGTGCCGTGCGAGCCGGCCGGCGGCGTCCCCTCGAACGTCAGGTTGCGTGAATCGAACGTGAGCCACGGCGGGAGCGGCACGCCGCCCGGCATGCGCGCCTCGTATTGAAGCTCGGCGTTCGGATAGGTATCGCTGAACAGGTCCGACGGCACCGCGATGACCGCCTGCTGCTGCTCGACGACGAAGCGATTGCCCATCGACCCCGTCAGCCACACTTGCGGAATGATCGGTTCGCCGTAGAGATTGGCCTGATAGCCGCGCTCTTCGGCCGGCGGCACCGCGCCGTCGTCGGGGAACTGCTGAACCGGCGACGAGGCGAACGGGTTGCTCGGATCGAGCTGGCCACCGAACTTGTTGTAGTCGTTCGGCGCGTTGAAGTCCGGGATCGGCTCGGTCTGATCCGTCAGGACGACACGGTCCGTCGGCTTGATTTGCGCCGTCAACGCAAGGGTTGCCGCGCTGTAGGGCGACGAGCCGCCGACCGCGCCGAGATTGAAGCCCGGCATATCGGTGATGGGCGCCGGGCCCGAGCTGTCGATGAGCCGCACCGACAGCGCGCCCGGCGTCTGGCTGTACGTTCCGGACGGCAGGAACCGCACGCTGTCGGTTGCCGAGATCACGACTGCGTTGCTGTCGCTCAAACCGTTCGCGGGGATGCTCGTCCACGTCTTGCCGCCGTCGCTCGAATATTGCCAGGCGCCTTGATTCGCACTCGCGCCGTTGCCGACGATCGCGATGCCCGCCAACGTGTTCGCCACGGAGCCGGTCGGATTCGAGGCACTCTGCTGCTGATCGGCACTATCGTTGAAGTCGCTGCCGAAGAGCGTCGTGACCGACGTACCCGCCGGATTTTGGTCGTTTTGGTTGACCGTGCCGACCGTCGCCGTGCCGCTGGCGATAGGCGCGTCGTTGACCGGCGTGATGTGGATGCCGAGCGCGACCGTCTGCGCGCTCACGGCCGTCGATCCGCCGTTGTTGGCGCCCGATACGTCCACGCCGGCAATGACCCCATCCGTTACCGCCAGCTGCGCACCCGTTACGGTGGCCGTCACCGACGTATTCGACGAATCGATGAGACGCGTCGTCAACTGCCCCGGCACGCCGTTGAAGTCCGGCGCCGGGATGAAACGCAGATCGGCCGACGACGACAGCACCAGCGCATTCGAATCGGACAGCCCCGTCGTGGCAATGGTGTGCCACGTTGCGCCGTTGTCCGTCGAATACTGCCAGCTGCCCGTGGTGGGATCAGCGGCGTTGCCCGTGATCGCCACGCCCGCCAGCGTGTTCGCCACCGAGCCCGTCGGATTCGAGCCACTCTGCTGCTGGTCTGCGCTGTCGTCGAAATGCGAGCCGAACAGCGTGCCCACCGATTGCAGCGGCGGTGCCGTCGTGTCCTCGGGGATCGTCGGCATCGTCGCGCTGCCCGATGCGATCGGCGCATCGTTGACCGGCGTGACGTCGATGCCCAGTGCGACCGTCTGCGCGCTGACCGCGGTCGAGCCGCCGTTGTGCGCGCCCGATACGTCTACACCCTCGATAGCCACGTCCGTCGCCGCGAGCTGCGCGCCCGTGACCGTCGCCGTTACCGCCGTGTTCGACGAATCGATGACGCGCGTCGTCAGTTGCCCCGGCACGCCGTTGAAGTCCGGCGCCGGGATGAAACGCAGCTCGGCCGTCGAAGACAGCACCAGTGCGTTCGAGTCGGACAGCCCCGCCGTCGCGATCGTGTGCCACGTTGCGCCGTTATCGGTCGAATACTGCCAGCTGCCGGTGGCCGGATCCGCGGCATTGCCGGTAATCGCGACGCCCGCCAGGGTGTTCGCCACCGAGCCCGTCGGGTTCGAAGCAGTTTGCTGCTGATCGTCGCTGTCGTTGAAGTGCGAGCCGAACAGCGAGCCCACCGTTTGCGCCGCCGGCGCGGTCGTATCCTCGGGGATGGTCGGCATCGTCGCACTGCCCGAGCCGATCGGCGCATCGTTGACCGGCGTAACGTCGATGCCGAGCGCGACCGTCTGCGCACTCACGGCGGTCGAGCCGCCGTTGTTGGCGCCCGATACGTCCACGCCAGCGATCGCCACGTCCGTCGCGGCGAGCTGCGCACCCGTCACTGTTGCCGTCACCGCCGTATTCGACGAATCGATGACGCGCGTCGTCAGTTGCCCCGGCTCGCCGTTGAAGTCCGGTGTCGGCACGAAGCGCAGTTCCGCCGTCGAAGACAGCACGAGCGCATTCGAATCGGACAGCCCCGCCGTCGCGATCGTATGCCACGTCGTGCCGTTATCGGTCGAGTACTGCCAGCTGCCCGTGCTCGGATCCGCCGCGTTGCCCGTGATCGCCACACCCGCCAGCGTGTTCGCCACCGAGCCCGTCGGATTCGATGCGGTTTGCTGCTGATCCGCGCTGTCGTCGAAGTGCGAGCCGAACAGCGTGCCCACGGTCTGCGGCGCCGGTGCGGTCGTATCTTCGGGGATGGCCGGCATCGTCGCACCACCCGAGCCGATCGGCGCGTCGTTGACCGCCGTGACGGCAACGCCTACGGTGACGGTCTGCGCACTGACCGCCGTCGATCCGCCGTTATTCACGCCCGATACGTCCACGCTGGAAATGGCCACGTCCGTCGCGGCGAGCTGCGCGCCCGTCACCGTCGCCGTCACCGCGGTGTTCGACGAATCGATGACGCGCGTCGTCAACTGCCCCGGCACGCCGTTGAAGTCCGGCGCCGGGATGAAACGCAGATCGGCCGACGACGACAGCACGAGCGCATTCGAATCGGACAGCCCCGTCGTGGCAATGGTGTGCCACGTTGCGCCGTTGTCCGTCGAATACTGCCAGCTGCCCGTGGTGGGATCAGCGGCGTTGCCCGTGATCGCCACGCCCGCCAGCGTGTTCGCCACCGAGCCCGTCGGATTCGAGCCACTCTGCTGCTGGTCTGCGCTGTCGTTGAAATGCGAGCCGAACAGCGTGCCCACCGATTGCAGCGGCGGCGCGATCGTATCCTCCGGCATCGTTATCGACACGCTGCCCGATGCGATCGGCGCATCGTTGACCGGCGTGACGTCGATGCCGAGCGCAACCGTCTGCGCGCTGACCGCGGTCGAGCCGCCGTTGTTGGCGCCCGATACGTCCACGCCTGCAATGGCCACGTCCGTCGCCGCGAGCTGCGCGCCCGAGACCGTCGCCGTCACTGCCGTATTCGACGAATCGATCACGCGCGTCGTCAGTTGCCCCGGCACGCCGTTGAAGTCGGCCGTGGGGATGAAACGCACCTCGGCCGTCGACGACAACACGAGGGCATTCGAATCCGACAGCCCTGTCGTCGCGATCGTGTGCCACGTCGTGCCGTTGTCGGTCGAATATTGCCAGCTGCCCGTGCTCGGATCGGCCGCGTTACCCGTGATCGCCACGCCCGCCAGCGTGTTCGCCACCGAGCCCGTCGGGTTCGACGCGGTTTGCTGCTGATCGGCGCTATCGTTGAAGTGCGAGCCGAACAGCGTGCCCACCGTTTGCAGTGCCGGTGCCGTCGTGTCCTCGGGGATCGCCGGCATCTGAGCGCTGCCGGAGCCGATCGGTGCATCGTTGACCGGCGTGACAACGATGCCGAGTGCGACCGTCTGCGCACTCACGGCCGTCGAGCCGCCGTTGTGCGCGCCCGATACGTCCACGCCTGCGATCGCCACGTCCGTCGCGGCGAGCTGCGCCCCCGTCACCGTCGCCGTTACCGCCGTGTTCGACGAATCGATCACGCGCGTCGTCAATTGGCCCGGTGCGCCGTTGAAGTCGGCTGTGGGAATGAAACGCACCTCGGCCGTCGACGACAACACGAGCGCATTCGAATCCGACAACCCCGTCGTCGCGATCGTGTGCCACGTCGTGCCGTTGTCGGTCGAATATTGCCAGCTGCCCGTGCTCGGATCCGCGGCATTGCCCGTAATGGCAATGCCTGCCAGCGTGTTCGCCACTGACCCTGTCGGATTCGAGACACTTTGCTGCTGATCGGCGCTGTCGTCGAAGTGCGATGCGAACAGCGAGCCCACCGTCTGCGGCGCCGGCGCGGTCGTATCCTCGGGGATGGTCGGCATCGTCGCGCTGCCCGAGCCGATCGGCGCGTCGTTGACGGCCGCGACTTGAAGCGGAATCGTCTCCTGCGCCGACGAATAGGCCGACGCCGCCGTATTGATCCCCTGCCCGAACGTGCCGGTGGTCGGCAATGCCGAGATCGCGCCGTTCGCCACGCCGTCGAACTGGTCCCACGCGCGGAACGTCAGCGCGTTGTTCACAGCCCCGTTCCAATCCGGCGTACCGGGCTCGAAGTAAATCCGCGTGTTGCCGTCTGCAACGAGATGCAGTGCGTTGCCCTGCGAGATCGCCGTCATGCCTTGGCCGGCGAACGCTGTCCAATGCGCGCCGTTGTCGGTCGAGTACCACCAGGTGCCTTCGGTCGTATCGGCACCCGTGATGGCGACGCCCGTCGGCCCCGGCACCTGGCCGTCGTGCGCATTCGCGCCGTCGGTGTCGGTGACGTTACCGTTGCCCGTCAACTGCGAGACAAGCATGCCGACCTGTCCGGACGGCACACCGTTGTCTTCGACGGAAGTCGCCGTCACGGGCAGATCGTTGAGGATCGGCGAATCGTTCGTGGCCACGACGTCGACCGTCGACACGGCTGCCGTCGTCGTCGCATGCGTGACGTTGTCCGTGACCGAGATCGTGACGGCGCGCGCCGTCGTGATCGGCGTATCGCTCGTGTCGTAGTAGCTGATCGCGCGCAGCGCGCTCTGCACCGTCGCCGCGCTGAGGTTCGTGCCCGTCAGCGTCATCGTGCCGGTCGCCGAGTTGAAGCTTGCCGTCACCCCGGACGGCAGCGTGCCCGTCACCACGAGCACGTCCTCGCCCGGCCGGTAGTTGCCGCTGATCTGCAACGTCGCGCCGGAGAACGTATCGGAGCTCGTCACCGTGACGGACGGATCGACGGCGACAGCCACGGCCGCCGGCGACGAATCGTTCGGCTCGGTGAACGTGGCCGACGACGAACTCGCGCCGGGCACCTCGTTCACGGTGACGAACACCGGCGCGCTGGTCATATCGCCGCCCGTGCCTTGCGCGCCCGTGACGTTGTGATCGTCGAGCGTCGCGCCGATCTGGATGCCCGTGCTGACGGTGCCCGTATCGGTGCTCGAGTACGCCAGATTGTCGAGCACCTCGCCCACCGTCGTGGCGGTTGCGCCCGCGCTGAAGGTGATCGACAGCTTGCCGGCGCTCTGCGTGTACGTGCCGACGGTCGTGCCGTTATAGGTCACGGTGCCGCCCGCGAGCGCGAGCTGGCCGACTGCCGCGAACACGTCGGTCGCGCTCGGCGCGGCCGTGCCGCCGCTGTATCGCTGCAGCGTGAGCGTCGTGCCGCTGTAATCGCCGCCCAGCGCGTCGAGCTGCGTGTCGCTGATCGAGGCGCCCGGCCCCGATAGGCGTACCGCCGCCCCGCCTTCGACGTACGAATCGGCATTGCCGCCCCACCCCGCGATCGCGGGTGCCGTATCGGGCGTCTGATAGGAGAAGTTGACGTTCGCATGCGCGTCGCCGTTCGCCGTGAACGACGCCGAAGCCGGGCTGCCCGTCACGGCGTTGCCGTCGTTATAGACGAGCGTCTCGTTGGCCGGCAGGCCGCCGCTGCCCGCGCCGGGCAGCGAGATGACGACGGTGCCTTGCGGCAGCGCGCCGAACGTGTAGGTGCCGTCGGCTGCCGTCGTCGTCGTTTCGGTGATGATGGTGCCGCCTGCTTCGGTGACGGTGGCCGTAACCGTGATTCCGCCCAGCGCCGTGTCGGCCGAGCCGCCCGAGGTCGCGTAGGTCGTCGGGTCATTGCCGAGGTCCTGCCAGACGCGGCCCGAGGCGGTCCCGATTTGCGTCGTCGCCGTCGCGCGGTACGAGTCGGGCGCACCGACGGACGAATCGAAGTCGCGCGGGCCCGTGGCCGCGCCGACCGCGCCCGCCGTCGAGCCGTTGAACGTCTGCTGTCCGGACAGGCTCTGCCAGACCACGGAGGCCGTGTCGTTCTGCACCGTATGCCCAGGCGCAACCTGAACCGTGTAGGTGATGACCTCGCTGCCGCCCGCCGCCAACTGCCCCATCGCGTAGTTCAGATCGCTCGCCGTCGTAGCGGCTTGATCCGCGCCGCCGATGCCGTTGCCGGTCGAACTGACGAAGGTGACGTTGCTCTCGTTCGTCGCGGCGGGATCGTCGACCACGACGTTGTATGCGGTCGATCCGCCCGTGTTCTGGACGGTGAGCTGATAGGTGACCGTGCCCGTCGCATTGTCCACGGCGGTGGCCGTCTTCGAGATCGTCACGCTGGGTTCTTCGACCGACACGTTCACGGTGTTGGACGTCGTGCCGCCCGCCGTGACCGATGCCGCCAGCGCGGCCGCGCCTTGCACGTTCGAGGTAACGTTCGCCACCACCACGTTGAATTGGACGAGGACGTAGTTGCCGAGCGCCGAGCCGTCGTTGTTGCTCAGGGTCGAGAGATTGACGGTGACGTTGCTGCCCGACGTCGACACGTCGTTCGACGGCAGCAGGCTCGTCGGCTTGAACGTGGCGACGTTGCCGGCCGTCGTCGTCCCCGTGGCCGGACTGACGTAGTTGGCACCGCCCGAATTGCCGTCCTGGTACTGCGCGACCCCCGACAGCGAGCCATCGCTCGAGACCAGATCGCCGTTCGGGCTGACGAACGCGATCCTAGCGCTACCGTCGTTGAGGTACTGGAGCCCCGGCGGCAGCGTGAAGTTCAGCGTCGTGGGGTTGGCGCCTTCGGGAACCTGAACGTAGGCGTGCAGCGTCACGATCTCGCCGACGGTAGCGGCAACGGAAGTTTGCGTGTTCGTCTGCGACGGCGTGTGAACCGTGTCGGTGTTGTTCGACTCGCCCGTGATCGACAGCACGGGCGTGATCTGAGCGATCTTGACCGTGGTGCTCGCGGTGTCGGTGTACTTGTGTCCTTGTGCAACGCCCGGCTGCGAGAAATACGTGCCCGACGTGCCGTCGTTCGGCGTGGCGACCGCCATCGACGTGCCGGCTGCCTGATTCGGGTTCACCGTCGCTTGGAACGTGAAGCTGGCCGTTTGGCCCGTCCCGAGCGACGTGAGTCCGATCGAAAGTCCCGACGTATCCGAAGTCGATCCGCCCGAGCCTCCGCTCAGGTAGGTCAACGAGCCGGGCACATAGGTCAAGCCCGACGGCAAGTTGACGAGATCCGCCAAGTCCTGCGCCGGTGCGTCGCCATTGTTCTTCAGCGTGACCGTGTAGGTCAGGTTCTCGTTACTGTAGACGGTGCCGTTGTTGGCGATCGTCGTGCCGCTGCCCGTATCCTTGACCGTGATGGTCTCGGCGACGCTGGGATCGACCTCGTGAATCGTCGCCGTCGCGGGGGGCGAAGTCTGCACGGAATCGTAGTTGATGACGACGCTGTTCGTGCGCGCGGTGTGGTCGGCCGGTGTGTCGGTCGACGTCAAGGTCGCCGTATAGACAAGCGTGATCGTGCCGTTCGTATCGACCTGGTTGTTCGTCAGCGAACTGCCGAGATCGAACGTGAGCGTGCTGCCCGATACGGTTGCCGTCACCCCGGCAGGGCCGCCCGGCGAGCTGACGCCGCTGCTGAACGTCACCGAATTGAGGCTGCCGAACGTCATCCCGGCAGGGATCGAGTCGGTCAGCGTGACGTCGTGCGCGCCGTTGTCCGTCGTGCCCTGCGGCAAGGCGACCGTAATCGTATAAGTGACGGTCTCGCCGAGCGCGATGTTGTTGCTGCCCGTAAGCGGAACATCGCCCGTATCGCTCGCGCCCGAAACCGTCTTCGTCACGGTCGGGGCCGACAGGTTGATGATGCCCGTATCCGCAAGCGCGGCCGCATTCTCGCCGACCGGCTGCGCCGCCGCGCCCGAACCCGACACGAAGCCGTTGCCGCTCGAGACGCCGCCGGCCACGCTCGCCCAGTTGACGACGTTCCCCGCGACCGTGAGCGTGTCGCCCGTCTCCTGCGCCGTCGGCAGTTTCAAGTCGTAGACGACGTAGACGTTGTCGTGCGCGGCGATCGACGAATTCAGCTGCACCCCGCCCGCGGCGAAGTACTGCGCGGCCGTCACGCCCGAGTCGATCTGCACGCCGGACGAGTTGTAGATCGCGAAGTTCTGCACGTCGCTCGTCGAGAATCCCGACGGCAGCGTGCCCTGAACCGTGACGTCGTACGCCGCCGATCCGCCTTGGTTCTGCACGGTCGAGACGACGCGCGCGAGGTCGCCGCCGTCGCCGCCTGCCACGTTCAGGTTGTCCGCGGCAAGCGGATTGCCGTTGCCGGTGAGCGGATTGGTGCCCGCGGCCGTGCCGGCCGGAGCGAACGGGCTGCCCGCGCCGCCGCTCGGCGTCGTGTTCGTCTGCGACGTCCAGGTCACCGTGGACGAATTCGACGAGTCGGCGGAATACGAGCCCTTCGACGAACCGCCGTCGCCGACGATCGAGACGATGCCCGTCTTCGTCGCGAGCTCCGGCTCCTCGAGCGGCACTTGCTTGATCGCCGCGGCCGCGAGCGTTTGCCCTTCTGCGTTCGTGTACGAGCTGGCGCCTTGCGTCGTCAACTCCAAGCCGTTAGCAAAGGGCTTGTTCGACGCCACTGCGCTGAAATAGACGATGACCTGCTGCCCCGGCGCGTTCGTCGGATCGTCGCGATTGCCGAAGTTGAAGGAGATGCTGTTGGCCGTGCCGTTCGTCGATACGGTCGGCGTCGCCTCGCCCGACAGCGGATTGACGAGCTTATAGGTGCCGGCCGTCGGGAACGCGTCGACGCTGTCCTGCGAAAACGACGAGACATTGCCGCCGTTGGAGAGCGGGTCCGTCGTCGAGAACACGGGCAGCGGCAGATACGCGGTCAGACCGAGGTTGCCGTAATCGCCCGTCGTAAGCGTGTAGGTCATCGCATAGGTGACCGTATCGCCCGGCTTGATATCCGTCAGATCCGCGGTCTGGCCGTTGACCGCCACCACCTGCAGCACGAGCTGGCCCGGCGCCACCGCGTTCGTCACCGACGAGCCGTCGCTGACCGTCCCGTTCGTTCCCGTGATCGTGTCCGTGGTGTCGTTGACCGTCACGACCGCCGCGCTCGTGGCCCCCGTCGTCACGGTGTCCGTGATCGAGTCCTTCTCGCGCAGGCTGTTGCCGCTGTTCGCGAGCGTGTACTTGTCGAGCACCTTCGCCTTGAACGTGATCGTCCCTTGCGTCGGCCCGTCGCTGCCGTTCACGGCACCGCCTTGCAGCACGCCCGCGAACGCCGCGCCGCCGAGATTCGCCTCGACGAGTTCGCCCACGCTGAACGTCAGCGCGGTCGCGCCCGGATTCGAGGTCGAGCCCGTATCGTCGCGCGTGTAGTTCCAGTTCGCGTTCGAACCGCTCTCCGCCACGGACTGGCCGTTGATCGTCCTCTGGACGTTGTTCGATACGTCGCCGAACGAGAACGAGCGCGTCGAGCCGTCCGTCGTCAGCGATAGCGTCGGCGTCGCGTAACCGGCGTCGGTCGGCCCGAGCACCGAGATGCCGTCGCCGACCAAGTCGGCGATGTTGAGCTGATTCAGCGAGTAGTAGTCCGATACCTGGAAGTTGATCGAGTAGCCGACGATCTGCCCCGGCACGATGCTGCCGCCCGGCGCGTCGTCCGTCACCTGGATCGCCAGCGACTTCGCGACGAACGACGTCGATTCCGGATTGGTCGAGCCGTCGCCCGAAATCGTCTGAGCGCCCGCCGAGTGATCGAGCGAACCCGCTTCCGCCGTCCACGAACCGGTGTAGGTGTAGACCGGTGTCGTATCGATGGTGCGCGGCTGCCCCGCCGCGCCCAGCACCGACGCGCCCGTCGCGTCGAATTGCGGCACGAAGACGGGGATGTTGACGACGGTAGGCGTATTGGACGCATCCGTGCCAAGCGAAGTGAACGTCAGTGTCACCGTGCCGCCCGCACCGCTCACGCTGCCCGGCTTCGGGGTGAACGTGGCCGTGCCGTGCACGCCGCTCGGCTCCGTGAACGAAATCGTGCCTTGCGTGTATTGAACCTGATCCGGCAGCGTGAACGTGAAGGACACGCCTTGCATCGGATCCGTTTGCGTGACCGACGCCGGCTGCAGCGTGATCACGTAGTCGAACGGAAAGTCCGGGCCCGTCGCGGTTTCGCCTTCGTGCAGATTCGTCGTGGCGGAAACGTCGATGAGGGAGATTTGCGTCGATGCCGTCACGAGACCGTCGCTCGAACTCGTGACGCTCGCGGTGCCCGCCGTGCCGCGGATCGACGGATCCGTGGCCGGATCGTTGAGCGGATCGGCGCCGTATTGGAAGCCGCCGATCGCCGCAATGTTCAGCGCTTGCCCGGCATGCATGCTTGAAAGCTCGCTCGTGCCCGCGAGCGAGAACGTCAGCTGAACTTGTGCGGCCGGCTCGCCGGGCGTGTAGCTGCCGAACGGCAGCTGCAGCACGTACATCGTGTCGCCGGCTTGATACCCGCTAGGTGCCGCGACGAACAGCGGATTGCCGTTGCTGTCGACGGCGAGCGGGTGCAGCGCGCCGAGCGTGCCGACGTGGCCGGCAATGCTCGTCGACAGCGTCACCTGATCGACGGTGACTGCGGTGCCGAGATAAGTGGCGCTCGTCAACGTCGCGTTTTCGGCGGAGTCGGTCGGCACGTACAGGTCGATGAACGGCCCGTAGCCAGCGGCGTTCGTCGCGGTGTTTTGAAATTGCACGGTCTCGGTGAACGTACCGCCGAGCAAGACGTCGCCCGGAACCGTTCCCGAAACGAAGGAAACGCTGGGCACCGGCGTGTCGAGCACGCCCTGATAGGCGGCCATAGCCGATGCGCTGAACGGCGCGCCCACGTCGAGTGCGCCCGTGGTGCGCTCGAGCGTCCAATTGCCGCCGAGCGTGGCGGCGCCGGTCGCGTCCGTCGACGCCCCGACTTGCGCGCCCGTCAGCGCGTGAACCGTATCGACGAACTGCAGCCCGCTGGCGCCCTGGCCAACGTCGCAGCCCCAGAATTCGATGTCCGCGTTCGACGCGAGGTGGTCGCTCCACGAAGCGACCTGCTGCTTCGCCGCGGCGAGCGCATCGGCCGTGATCGGCGCATTGCCGAGTTCGATCTGTCCCGATGAGCCGTAGGTCAAAAATTGAATCGACTTCAGATCCGAGCGGCCTTGCAACGCCTCGGTCACCTGGCTGATGCCGTCGCGATTCGGATCGATGACGATGACCTGCACGCTGCTGTCGACGCTGGACGCAAGCGACTGCCAATTCGACACGCGCGGATCGACGAAGAGGATTTCGGTCGCTTTGGGGTTGGGAGCCAGCGCGGGGATGTCGGCGTTGGCGTGGGAGCCGTTCGCGTGCTGCTCGTCGGCCGGGCCGTGCCGCCCCGCGGAATCTTGCGCGTCGTGATCGTGACGATGCGACTCGTGCGCATCGGCCCCGTTGTGGTGGTGCTGTTGGTCGAGCGCCGAATGCGCCGCCTTTGCTGCAACTGCCGCCACGCTGCCGTCGAATAGATGGCGAGGCTCAAGTATTAGTCTCATCGCATTCCCCCGTTTTCGCGACCGCAATTTATTTGGTTTGCCAGTGCGTTTCAATATGGCAACCCGGCTTTTGTAGAAATTTAACAATTGCCCGCATAGCGGGATCTCCAGCGCCGGGCGCCGCTCTGGGATCTCAGATGAACCGCCGGACGGGCATCGATTGAGACACCGAGGCAACCTGCAAGCGTGCCGTGCCGCGGCCGCGAGGTGCCCTGCGACGGGGAATAGTAATATAAAAAGTATTTCGATTCTATGTAAGCCTGACGGCCGCCGCTTTCAAGCCGGCATTCAAACAGATCGAAAATCTATTCAATAAATTAAAGGAAAACGTTTGCGTCATCGACACGCAAACGTTTGCGTATCCGATAAAGCATGCAGCGGAAAAGTCAGGCGGATTTCGATTCGATCGAACTGGCGCCGATACCGTCGACGACGAACGATTGCATGATCCGGGCAGCCCATTTACTCTAGCGCCTCCCCCCATCCGGCGTGTGTGCCGGTGGGCCGGCCGACGCGCGGAACATCGACGCACATCGGTATTTTCGACACACCTTCGATCCTTCGCCATGACCACTGCCTTGCGCCTGCTCGGGCTATGCCTGCTGCTTCTGATCTCCGATGCTCGTGCCGCACAGCTGAGGGCGGATCTTCACGAATCCGTTTCGACGATCGACGTGACGGTCAAGGACTTCTACGGCAAGCAAGAGACTGGCAAGGTCGCCATCACGCAATTCTCGCCGAACGGTGAGGGGCCCTTCCCCATCCTGATTCTCAATCATGGGCGCGCCACATCGGATCGGGGCACACCGCCGCGCTTTCGCTACACGCGGCAGGTCGCCTATTTCTTGAAACGGGGATTTATCGTATTCGTGCCGACGCGCATCGGCTATGGCCAATACGGCACCGCATTCGATCCGGAATACAGCGGGAAATGCCGCCGAAAAGATTACGTACCCATGATTCAGGCGGCCCGCATCGAAGAATCGGCCGTATTGGACTACGCGAAGCGGCAACCGCATGTCGATCCTCATCGCATCGTGATCGTTGGGCAATCGGTCGGTGGTTTCGTCACGACGTCCGTGGCCGCGGAGAATCCGGATGGCGTGGTTGCGGCGATCAACTTCGCCGGGGGCTCGGGGGGCGATCCGGCCACGCACCCCGGCGTACCGTGCGAGAGCGATCGGCTCGAAGCCATGTATCAACGCTTCGGCAAGACGGCCCGTGTTCCGATGCTCTGGATCTACACGCAGAACGATCAATTCTTCGCGCCGCAATACAGCAGCGCTTGGCACGCCGCGTTCGTCCATGCGGGCGGCAACGCGGAATACAAACTGTTTCCGCCGTTCGGGACAAACGGGCACTTCCTGTTTGGAAACGGAACCGATATTTGGGAGCCGACCGTATCGGCGTTTCTCGATCGGGAAGGGTTCAGTCGATGATATTGCGAACCCAATCGGCGAAGCGCTCGTTCTCGAACTCATAGACATCCCGCGGGCTCTTCGCCACGACCGTCTTTTCCGCGAGCCGGCCCAGCGCTTTTTGAATATGAGTAGCCTGGAGATCCTCGATACCGACGCGCCGGCGAATCGCGATGAGCGTCGCCTTCGCGAACGGCTTCATCGATGGGTCGTCGGCGCAGATCCGCACGAGCGCCCGCTCGGTCGCATCGAGTGAATTCCAAGTGCCTTCATGATTCTCGGTGCGGGCGAGCTTCCGTTGCTGCATCGCAATCGCCTCGGAAAACGCAAGCGTCGGACTCATCATGAGTGCGAGCACCGCTTCCATGAGCGGCTCGGGGCGTCTTCCGAAAAGCTCGAACGCCTCCCGCGCGGCACGGATGTCGAGCTTGCGCTTGGTCGATTCCTTGAACCGGCGCGCGACATAGCCGACGAAATCGTCCCCAAGCAACGGGAAATCCTGCACCGTGCCGGCGGCCGAATAAAGCGGTGCATTCGCATTCGTGAACACATGCCCGAGCTTCGTGCGCGAAGAACCGGTGAACAGCATGCGAAGCCTGCGCTGATGCTTGGTGAGCGTCGTCCGAAGCGCACGCGCCATTTCCTCGCTTTCCTTGCTGCGGCCAAGCGCCTGCGCTTCGTCGACCAGAAAGAGTACGGGCCGGCGCTTCGTCAGCTCGGTAACGAGCGCATCGAGCAGAAGTGCCGTATCCGACATCTCCCGCTTCCGGTCGCTCTCCAAGTCGATATGCCCTTCGAGCTTCGCACCGGCGAACTCTGCCTTCCCCTTGATGGACTTGACCGGCGTCCGGAGCCGCGCGATGACCTTCTCGAGCAGCGAATGAGGCTCGAGCGCCTCTTCCAGCGCGCGCACGAGCGCCGCCCCCGGCGTTTGCCGCGTTTGCCATAAATCGCCGTAGACGACCGTGTACCCCTCGCCCTCGGCGAGCGGTTTGAGATCCCGCAACAGGAACACTGTCTTGCCGGTGCGCCGCGGCGCGAAAATCGTCGTGGACGTGACGAGCCCAGCGTTCAGCGTCGCAAGATAGGCGCGAGCCAGCTCCGGCCGCGGGAAGTGCCACAGCTCGGTCAGCTCCATCGAGTTATCCAAAATTATCTGAGATTGGATAATTATACCAACGTCGGATAATTTTGGATAACCTCCGGCGGCGGGCCGAATTTCGTTACAACGCATACGCCGGCAGTGGAACGCCCCCTCGCCCTTCCCGAGCAGGCGGGCATTCGCTCGCGTGTCCTCTGTTTCGTCGATCCGCCTCGCGATGCGCGGCCGCTTGCGGATAATCGGCGCCTTGGACAAACAAAACTGAAAACTGAAACCTGAAAACGGGAGAACGTCCGCGTGATCTTCGAGAACGAACTGTCCGACGCGTGGGATGTGCCGGACGAGACGGTCAATGTATCCGTGCCGATTTCGATGATCCGGCATCCGTCCGGCGAGATCCACATCGTCGTCATCGACCTGATGCCGGAACAGGAACACGACTGCCTGGCGGAGCGAAGAATCCGCTTCAGCGCACAGGCCGCCGCCCAGTTGCGCGATGCAATCGGCGGGATGGCGCAAAGCGGGCACGTCCTGTTCGGAGACGAGCGCCCCGCCACGGCTACGCTGCACTAGCGATGGAACGATGGAACGCCGTCACACCGTAGGGCACGTGCGCATTTCCTCAGCCCAAATCGAACGTCGTCGTCAGCACCACGCTGCGGCCCGGCAGCACCGGGATATAGATCGCATGCTCCGACGGGCCATACAGGCGCCGGTCGAACACGTTCTTCACGCCGAGTTGCGTCGACCAATGCTTGGCCCGGTAGAAGACCGTTGCGTCGACACGTGCGTCTCCGGGAACCGAAAAGCCGGCCATATCCGTCGGCTCGTGCGAATGGGCGAAGATGCCGCCGCCCACGCCCCAGCCGCGCGAGGCATCGTGACTGAACGCGTAGGTGGACCAGAGGCTCGCGCTGCGCGGCGCGACTGCCGGGGCCGCCCCGTTGCCGCCGTCCACACTCGAGCTTGCCGCCGTCAGCGTGCCGATGATGTTCCAGCCCGGCAGCGCCTGGCCCTGGAGATCGAACTCGAACCCGCGGCTGCGCTGGCCGGGCAACGCCACGGCATAGAGCGGATTCGTCGGATCGCTCCCGATCGCGAGATCGTTGCTCACGCGGTAGACCGCTGCTGTCGCAAAGAGCTTGTCGCCCTGCAGATCGAATTTCACGCCGGCCTCGACCTGCTCGCTGCGGATCGGCGGCAGCGGTGCGCCGCTCGAGGTCTGTTCGTCGAGCGACTGGTCGAACCCATGCAGCCAGTTCGCGTAGAGCGTCGCGGACGACGTCAGCCGGTAGCTCACGCCGAGATTCGGCGTCCAGGCGCCGTTGTGCTGATCGAGCTGATTGATCGGATCCGAGAGCAGCACGTTCGTATGCCGCAGCGACGCCAACAGGCGCAGCCGGGAACCGAACGCGAATTGCGCCTGCGCGTAAGCGCTCCATTGCCGCGCGACGTACGAGGCGATCGGCGCGAGCGGCCCGCCCGGTATCGTCGCAAGCGGCTGAGGCGCATAGAGGTTCTGCTCGGATGGGTTGTCGGGCGATTGATCCTGGGCGTACCCGAGCCGCCAGAAATCGACGCCCGCGAGCAGCGTGCCCGAAATGCCGCCGGCCTTGAATTTGCGCACCAGCTCGCCCGCCACCGTGGCCTGGTGCCGGACCGTACGCGAGTCGATCGCATCGAGCCCCACGTCGCCGGCATCGTCGAACGCGGCCAGGGGCACGTTCCAAAACGTCTCGGTGTCGTCGCGCAATAGCCGTGCTCGCGCACGCACGCTCCAACCATCGCCGAACGCGTGCTCGGCGAGCAGGTGCACTTCCGTCGATTCGTTGGCAATGTGGTCGCTCGGCGCACTGACCGGCGTGAGCGGCGTATCGGGCAGCGGCTCGCCGTCGGTTCCGCCCACCGTGTACGGCAGGATCGGCAAGCGATTGCGATAGTGCTCGAAGCCGAGCGTGATGTCCGTCGACGAGTCGCGATAGCGCAGCGACGGCGCCAGATAAAACTCGCGCCGCCCGTCATAGCCGCCGTAGTTGCGGCTGTCGAGCTCGCCGCTCGCGACAAAGCGGTAGCCGAGATGCGAACCGTCGCCGAACGTGCCGTCTAGATCGATGTTACCGCTGCGCTGGCCGATCGAATCGATCTGTGTCGTCAGCGTGCGCCGCGTCTCGAACTCGGGCTTCTTCGTGACGAGATCGACGATGCCGCCGGCGGGGACGCCTCCCGCGATCAGCGTGACGGGCCCCTTGATCACCTCGACGCGCTCGATCCCCGCGAGCGGCGGATACGCCTCCGATTCGTAGAGCATGCCGTCAACCATCAGCGTCGTCGTTTGAAAACCGCGCACGCTGACGTCGTAGTTCGCGTTGTCGAAGCCGAACGAGGGGGTGACGCCGCTCACGTTGCCTAGCGCGTCGGCAACGGTCGTTGCCTGCTGGCTGGTCATCACTGCGTGGCTCACGGCGCCGACCGACTGCGGCACGTCGGAGAGCGCCATGTCCGTGCGCGTGGCGGTGGAGGAACGCTCGACGACGAAGCCATCCTCGGCCGCCTGGCCGTCGTCGGGACGGGCGAGCACGTCGATCCTCGGCAGCACGTGGGCGGACGATGACGCGGAGCCCGGCTGGTCCGCCGCTTCCGAGCGGCGCAGCGTCAGCGTACCGCCAGCCACGTCGATGAGTTCGAGGCGGCTGCCGGCAAGCGCATTCGCGAGCGCCTCCTTCGCCGTCATCGTGCCGTCGACAGGATGAGCCGAGAGGCCGCGCGTGAGCGTCGCGTCGAACGAGAGCACGAGGTGCCCCTGCTTCGCGATTGTCAGCAGCACAGTGGCAAGCGAGCCACCCGCCACGTGAAACTCGATCGGCGCCGCATCCGCGGCCCACGCGTGCGGCGCCGCTACCGAACACCAGATCGCCGCGGCCAGCCAGCCCCAATGTCCGCGAAGACCACGCCCGATTCTCGCCATTGCATTCATCTCGACCAGAGAACTGTCGACTCGACCGTTTCCAATACGAGCGATGCAAAATCGCACACCCCGCCGTTTGGATCGGAACGCGCTCGATAGGCGAGCGCCGTTCTACGTTGCAACGGCCAAAATAGCGATTAGTTGAGGCCGTCGGGCGTCAGGGTACGATGATTTTCGCGTCGGGATTTCCTTACCCCTTTTTCTTTCTCAGGCGCGCGCAGCCTCCCCCGCATGCATGCTAAGCGGCAAGCGCGCCGAGCCGCCGTCGAAGCGCGCATGGCCCATCTGCTCCGAGCCGGAGACTTCGAGCCGGTAGCCGAGCGAATAGACGGTGCGCAGCATCACGCCGTTTCCGGCCCCGAACGCGAGTTTCCTGCGCAGCTTGTAGATGTGCTGCTCGATCGTCCTGTCGGCGCGATCGGTCTCGCTGCCCCAAATGGATTTCGCCACCATCGCCCGAGTCAAGCTGACGCCCGCGTTGGTGAAGAAGAGCCAGGCCGTGGCGAACTCGCGCGGAGTCAGTTGGATCGACTTGCCGCGAAGCTCGACGACGCAGCACGCCTTGGTCAACGTATAGGGGCCGACGCACAAGCGCTCGCTCTCGCGGTTCACGGCGCCGGCGCTGCGCAGCAGCGCGTGCGCCGCGCGGACATAGAACTCGTTCGCGTCGAACTGCAACGACAGGATGTCGGTCGCGCCCGCTTCGTACCACTGGAACAAGCTGGCCGGATCGGCGAACGAGCCGACCACGAGCAGCGGCGTGTTCTGAAGCGAATGGCACTCGCGCCAGGACATCAGCGCACTGGACGCGACCTTGGTGGTGCGCGCGTCCATGACGATCAGATCGTAGGGCTTGTGCCGCAGCGTGCGCAGCATCTCGATCTCGTTGGCGAACACTTCGCCGCTGGCGCCGCAAAGCACGAGACCGTCTTCGACACGCCGGGCAAGGCTCGCGTCTTTAGTCAGGATGACGTAATTCAAGATGACCCCTTGTCGCATTTGGATTGAACGGTTCGCCCGCCGTCATGGCCCGGCGAGCTTGAAATCGATCGACTGAACGACGCTGATCGGAACGGCCTCGCCACGCTCTAGATACGGTTCGCAGGCGGCATCGCGCACGGCGTCGAGCGCGGCTGAATCGAGATCGGCAAACCCGGTACCGCGTTCGAGGCTCACGGCCGTCGCGTGGCCGCTCGTATCGAGCGTCATGCGCACCGTAACCGTGCCCTCCTCTTCGAGCCTGCGCGCGCGAGCCGGATAGGACGGCGTCGGAACACGGCACGCCACCTCGTCGGCTCGCTTCGGCTCGGGGCGGGCACTGAACCGTGCTGCTTCGGCAACTTGCGGCGCCTTCGCCGCGCTCGCGGCAGATGCGGCCGTTGCGGCATCGGTGGCGCCGGCGGCGCCGACCGCGAGCGCCGCCGGCCGAGCTACCACCATCTTTTGCGGTGCGGCCGCTTGTGGAACCGGCGCGACGGCTTCGGTCGGCGCAGGCTTGCGCGGAAGCGTCCGGCGCACGGCCGGCGATAGGTGCGGATGAATTGGCGCATGGGATACGGGGCCGGCCGGCGCCGGCCGATCAACCGCGGAGGGTTCGGCGAGCAAGACCACTTCGAGGGGACCCGACGGCGCGACGGCATGCGCTTCGCGCAAACCCAACGTGCCCGATCGCGGGGATGTGACGTAGGCGGCGAACAGCGCGAGATGCGCCGCGACGACGAGCACGGCAACGCCGACCGTCCGGACATTCGAGCTCGGCTCGACCGGAGGGCGCAGCATTGCGGGAGGGATAGCCGTGCGCGTCATGTCTTTCGATCGCTTGGATTGAGCGCTTTCGCGTGTTCGCGTTTGCGCTTTCAATGGGTATGTGCGACGAGCGAGCGAAAGTGACGTAGTCCGAGCGAATTTTTTTCGAGGAGGCCGAAAATCTTCCGGCCGGGGGCATGAAGCCGGGCCTCAGGTCCGCGAGACGAGGACCAGATATCCCGCGTAGCGGCTGATCGCAAGCGGCAGCGTGTGGGCCAATGCGTCGAGCGCGCGCAGCGGCTCGTCCAGCGGAAGCACGGCGGTCACAGGAAGCGAGGCCGCATCGTCCGACACCCGGATCACGCCCATGAAGTACGGGCGCAGGCGTTCCACCACCGAACCGAGCGGCTCCTCGTCGACCTGCAGCTGGCCCGATGTCCATGAGGCTTCGGCGGCGGCGCTCTCGCGGCCGGCCTCGATCCGGTGCGTCCCGGCCCGCGCCGTGCCGCCCGGTGCGAGCGTCATCGTGCCGCCGCCCACGGCGATATGAAGCGGCGCATCGAGCGCCGCGACATGGAGCCAGCGCCCTTCCGTGCGGACCGAGAACGAACCGGCACGCGCGCGCACGCTGCGGTGTCCATTGCGAACGACGAACGGCCGGACGTCCCGATCCGCGACGCGGACGAAGGCCGCGCCGACGCGCAAAACCAGCCCGCGGGCATCGCTGCCGTAATCGACGTCGACGGCGCTGCGCGCGCCGAGCGTGACGGAGGAGCCGTCGGCGAGCACCGCTTTCGTTCGCTCGCCGGTGTGGGTGTGCAGATCGGCCGTCCATTGTCCGATCGGCGAGAACCGATCGACGATCGCGCCGGTGCCGAGCGCGACCGCGCCGAACGAAAGCACGCCGCGCACCAGCCGGCGGCGCGAAGGCACGGCAAGCAGCGCATCGCCGAGGGCCCGGCGCGGGATGCCTGCCGTGGCGGACGGTACGAGGGCGCCGAGCGACGCTTCGACGTGAGCCACGGCCTTCGCATGGGCGGGATCCGCATTGCGCCAGGCCTCGAAGCGTTGCCGGTCGCGTTCGGTGGCTTCACCCGAGCGCAGCAACACCATCCAGCGGATCGCAGCGCTGACCGCCTGCTCGCTCGTGGAGGCCGTTGCGGGGGCCCTGTCTCCGCTCACTGCACCGATGCCAGATAGCAAGCGTGCATCGCTTGAGCGAGATAGTCGCGGACGGTCCGTTTCGACACGCCGAGCCGCTCGGCGATGTCGGCGTGCGTCATGTCGTGGAATTGGCTGTAGACGAATGCGTTGCGCGCCTTCGCGGAAAGGCCCGCGAGCATGCGGTCGATCGTGTTGAGCGTTTCTACCACGATCGCGCGCTCCTCCTCCGAGGGCACAGCGCCTTCCGGCAGCGCGGCGAGCGCGGCCAGATACGCGCGCTCGAGATCGCGGCGGCGCCAGAAATCGTAGACGAGCCGATGAGCGATCGTCGTCAGCATCGCGCGCGGCTCGCGAATCCCCCTCGGATCGGGCAGCGCAACCAGTTGGACGAAGGTTTCGGAGGCGATGTCTTCCGCGGTAAACGTACAGCCCAGCTTCAACCGCAGGCGGCCGAGCAGCCAGCGATAGTCGTTGCGAAAAATCGATTCGACCGGCGTGAGGCTGAGGCTGGCAATGGCATCTGACATACGGCTGCTCCGCGCGTGCTTTATCCGACTGCCTTCCGCTGCGCTCCTCCTCTGTTGCAGGCGAGGCAATCGAAAGACCCGATGCCTCGCAGGTTACGAGGGCAAAAAAGTCCTATCAATCGGGGAAAGGGAGAACGCGCGCGATGATCGGGCAGCCGAACTTAAGGCATTTCCGTGTACATAGTGTGACAATTCGCCTGGTGGAACGCCTCTTCCATGCGGATCGGCGGGATATCGCGGGCCGGCAGCCAAGCCTAGGGCATTAGGGGTTTTCATCAATCCGGGCACGCCCGCGCCGGAACAGACGCTCGGCGCGGTGCACCGATCCAGTGAATCGCATAAGCGAGCATGCCGAGCGTGACACCGAAGGCGACGATGCCGGTCCAGCCGAAGCGCGCCATCAACCAGCCGCTGACCGTCGCGCCGACGGCGCCGCCGAAGAAAGTGGCCGTCATATAGAGACTATTGATGCGGCCCTGCGCTTTCGCGTCGACCGCGAACGCACGCGTCTGGTTGGACACGAGGCCGGACTGCACGCCGATGTCGAGCACGATCACGCCCGCGACCAGCAGTGTCAGCGAGGTCGCCGCGCCGCTCAGAAGCAGGTACGCGAGCGTGACGATGCCGATGCTGGCGCCGATCACCTTGCGAAACCCGACGCGATCGGTCGCATTGCCGCCGAGCGAAGCCGCGAAAGCCCCCGCCGCGCCGATAATCCCGAATCCGCCCGCCCACGCGCTGCCGAGATGCCACGGTCCGCTCGCGAGCAGCGCGGCGAGATTGACCCAGAAGGCGTTGAAGCAGGCCCACAGCAATGCCTGGATGAGCATCGACTCGCGAATCGGACGATGGTCCCGCGCGAGCGGCCACAGCGAAGCGAGCAAACGCCCATAGGAAAGATTCGTCGACGGCACGCCACGCGGCAGCAGCGCCGCGGCGGCAATCCAGACCGGCACCATGAACGCCGCTTCGGCGCCGTACACCGCGCGCCATCCGTACGCCGCGCCGATCACGCCGGCCACCGTGCGCCCGACGAGGATGCCGACCATGATCCCGCTCACGACCGTTCCGACGTTGCGCCCGCGTTCGCTCGGCAACGACATGACCGCCGCGAACGGCACCAATTGCTGTGGAACGCAACTCACGATGCCGAGACCGAACGAGGCCGCGACGAGCGTCCCAATGCCGGGCGCCACGGCCGCCGCGATGCCGAATACGCAGGCGAGCGCAATCTGAATGAGCACGAGCTTGCGGCGGTCGAAGCGATCGCCGAGCGGCAACAGCAATGCAAGCCCGGTCGAGAACCCGAGCAGCGCCGCCGCGGCGACGAGATCGACCATCGTCACGTCGACCCGCATCCCGGCGGCAATCAACGGCAGGATCGGCTGCGTGCAATAGATGTTGGTGATCACCGCTCCGGCGATGACGGCCATCATGAGGATCTTGCCGCGCGACGCGGCCTCGGGTGTGCCCGAACTATCTGAACTACCTGTGGTGGGGGGTGTTGAGGCGCTCACGGCACGCTCCTTGTGTTCGATCGCGCCGGTATGTACTGCGACATGCCGCGATCCGGGATTGATCTCGAAGGCGTTGCGAAGTGAGAAGTGAGCCCTCCTCCATTCGCGACACCCATGCGGAAAGTCTATGTTTTACGGGATCGCGCGAGTGCGCTAGCTACGCCGCTTTTGGGCCATTTCCGGCGCATTTCGGGTCAGCGCGACGGGCGCGTATATCAACCGACCACCCTGGTCCGACGCAGTGACGACACATCCGAGAGATAGAAACCGTGCTCGTCAATCGCACTTTGGACGCCAAATCTCAAAGTCTGGGTGCCTCCTATGAGATCTCACAGCTTGACGCTCTTGCGATGCAATTGAGATTCTTGTAGTCAGATTTTTGAGATGTCTCGCGCAAAAGCACACTCGGACCAGGTGTGCCCGGTAGTCAAGAAGAAGCTGCCCATTCCACCAAAATGAAGAATGGCGTATGACGATCACACTACCCAGCAGTGTTGCCGCTTGTCTTGCCACGTTCTTGAACAAGCGCTTGACGCCCGCGGCGTATGACTTCCTGCTGGATGCGTCCAGCGAAATCCGCAATGGCGCGCCCATCGACCGGCGCGCACAACTGTTCTCTCTCGCAAGCCGCCATGCGCGAGCGAGCGACGCCCTCGCGCTCGACGCCGCCGAACAACGACTGCTCGCCACGCTCGGTCCGACCTGCAACACGGCGCAATGGAACCAGCTCGAAACGCTGCGCATCGCCCTGCTGCTTGCCTCGCCCGACATCGATACCGACGCCTTCGCCGGCGTCTTCGATCGCGGTTGTCGCTTCGCCGATCTCGGCGAATCCTGCGCGCTCTACCGCTCGCTCCCGCTGCTGCCCGATGGAGTGCGCTTCGTCGCGCGGGCATGCGAAGGGTGCCGCACCAACATGCGTCCCGTCTTCGAAGCCGTGGCCTGTGATTCGCCCTATCCGGCGAGGCATTTCGACGATGTGTCCTGGCGTCAACTCGTCATCAAGGCCGTCTTTCTCGACGTGCCGCTCTGGCGTGTCGATGGACTCGACGAGCGGCTCTCGCCCGAACTCGCCCGCATGGCGCTCGATCTCGTCGATGAGCGCCGCAGCGCCGGCCGCCCCGTGCCGCCGCAGTTGTGGCTCTGCCTCGGCGCTTATCCCGGCGAGCGCGGCCTGCAAGCGCTGAAAGAAGAGGTGGTAACGGGCGGAGAGCCCGGCCAGCGCGGCGTGCTGCTGGCCCTCGGCCGGGCCGGCGCGCTAGACGACGACAGCGCCTGGCTTCAGCGTCTGCTCGATGCGCACGCCCCCTTCGTGCGTCAGGCACGGAAGGCCCGATTCACGCAGCGCGCCCTGCAGTTCATTCGATGACGACGATAGAGAGGACACCCGTGAGATTCTTCGATCCGCACATCCACATCTCTTCCCGCACGACCGACGATCTGGAGGCGATGGTAGCCGCGGGCATCCGCGCCGTCATCGAACCGGCATTCTGGCTCGGCCAGCCGCGCACGAACGTCGGCAGTTTCATCGATTACTACTCGAGCCTCGTCGGCTGGGAACGCTTTCGCTGCGAGCAGTTCGGCATCGCCCACTACTGCGCGATCGGCCTGAATTCGAAAGAGGCCAACAATGGGCCGCTCGCGCGCGAGGTGCTCGAACTGATCCCGCATTTCGCGCTCAAGGAAGGCGTCGTCGCGATCGGCGAGATCGGCTACGACGAGATCACCGCCGCGGAAGACTTCGCCTATCAGGCCCAGCTCGATTTCGCGCACCGGCACGACATGGTGGTCATGGTCCACACACCGCATCGCGACAAGAAGCGCGGAACGCAGCGCTCGATCGACGTCGCGCGCGAGCATGGTGTCGACGTGAGCAAGCTCGTCGTCGATCACAACAACGAGGAGACCGTGGAGGACGTGCTCGACTCCGGAGCTTGGGCCGCCTTCACGATCTATCCGAACACCAAGATGGGCTCGGAGCGCATGGTCGAAGTGGTCAGGCGCTATGGGCCGGAACGCATCATCGTCGATAGCTCGGCGGACTGGGGCGTGAGCGATCCGCTGTCCGTGCCCAAGACCGCACGCCTCATGCTCGAGCGCGGCATCGCACCCGCGGTGGTCGAGGCCGTCACCTGGGGCAATGCGTTAGAAGCCTACGCTCAGTCGCGGCAGATCGACCTCGCGGCGCTCGACCGGACGCCAACCCTCGACCAGCGGCAGCTGTTCGCGGACAACTCGGTGCTGCGCGGGCAGAAGCCGCGCGTCGACACGCCCGTTCCGAACTAAGAACTAAGAACTCAGTAGCCAGCCACGCGTCCGGCCGGCACCCGGCGAGAAGCACGCCGCGCCCGAGCGCGCGCATTCGCCGCACCTGTCTCCCCGTCCCTCACACGGAGATGCTCATGCTCGAACACCGCATCGATCAGACTTTCGAGGTTCTCTACGACTACCCCGTGTGCTTTACGCGGCGCGCACTCGACCCGGCCAACACCGTGCTGGCCGACCTGATGAGACCGCGCGAGCCCGGCAGCAAGGCGCGCGTGCTGTTCGCGGTCGACGCGGGGATCGTCGAACAGCGCCCGGATTTCTCAGGTGCCATCGAGCGCTACATGCTGGCGCACGCGGCATCGCTCGATCTGCTCAGGCCAGCCTGGATCGTACGCGGCGGCGAGGCCGCGAAGGACGAATTGCTCGAAGCTCGCACGCTCTATACGCTCGCGCGCGATTTCGGCGTGTGCCGCCATAGCTACGTCGTGGCGATCGGCGGCGGCGCCATGCTCGATGCCGTAGGCTATGCCGCGGCGACCGTGCATCGCGGCGTCCGCCTCTTGCGCATGCCCTCGACGGTGCTCGCCCAGAACGACGCGGGCATCGGCGTGAAGAATGCCGTCAACTGGCATGGCCGCAAGAACTTCGTCGGAACCTTTGCGCCGCCGTTCGCGGTCGTCAACGACTTCGACCTGCTCGCGAGCGCGCCGGCCGCGGACCGGCGCGCCGGGATCGCGGAGGCCGTCAAGGTCGCGCTGATCCGCGACAAAGCCTTCTTCGCCCAGCTCCACCGCCAGCGCTTCGAACTCGCCGCACTCGCACCGCAGGCGCTGGAGCCGATGATCGTGCGCTGCGCGGAGCTGCATCTCGCGCAGATCCGCAACGGGGGCGACCCGTTCGAGCGCGGCAGCGCGCGGCCGCTCGATTTCGGGCACTGGTCGGCGCACAAACTCGAAGAGCTCTCGCATCATCGCCTGCGGCACGGCGAAGCGGTCGCGATCGGCATGGCGCTCGACGTCCTGTACTCGCGGCGCACAGGACTCATCGGCGAGGCGCACGCTGAACTGGTGCTCGTCACACTGCGCGACATCGGCTTCACGCTGAACGATGCTGCGCTCGATGCGCTCGACGTACGCCGCGCCCTAAGCGATTTCCGCGAACACCTGGGCGGACGACTCTGCATCACGCTGCTCAAGGGCATCGGCGAAGGTTTCGAGGTCGACACCATCGACGTCGACGCGATGCGCGAGTGCATCGCCGAGCTGCGCGCCGGGCAGCGGCCGCAGCGCACGGCGATGGTCCCGCTGGAGGCCTGAGCGTGACGCGCCCCCATCCGCTGACCTATTGCACGAACATTCATCCTGGCGATAGCTGGGCCGACGTGCTGCGCAACCTCGAAGGCCACGCACTGGAAGTCAAGCGGGCCGTCTCGCCGGATCAGCGCTTTCCGCTCGGCCTGCGGATCTCGGCCCAAGCGGCAGCGGAACTGAACGCCGACGCGCTGCGCCGCTTCACGGAATGGTGCGGCGAGCACGACTGCTACGTGCTGACGCTCAACGGATTTCCGTACGGCGCCTTTCACGGCAGGGCAGTCAAACAGGCCGTCTATGAGCCCGACTGGCGCGATGCGCGGCGCGTCGCCTATACCACGCGGCTCGCCGACATCCTCGCCGCATGGACGCCGAGCGGACAGCCCACGTCGATCTCGACGGTGCCGGTCGCCTTTCGCGAAGGCTTTGCCGATGCGGATTGGCCACTCGTGAAGGAGCATTTGCTAACGGCCCTGACGCACTTCGCACGCCTACACGACCGAGGCGGTCCACTGGTGCGCCTCGCGATCGAGCCCGAGCCGTGCTGCGCGATCGAAACGATGGACGACGCCCTCGACTTCTTCGAAAGGATGCGCTTTCCGGAATCGCTCGCCGAGCACATTGGCCTGTGTTTCGACTGCTGCCATCAGGCCGTCGAGTTCGAGACGCCCGCCGGCTGTCTCACCCTGCTCGAGCAGGCCGGCGTCCGGATCGCCAAGGTGCAGGTGTCGTCGGCCCTGCGCGCGCGCGGCAGCGCCGCGGCGCACCTGCTCGCTTTCGACGAGCCCACGTATTTGCACCAGGCCATCGTGCTCAAGAAGAACGGCGAATTGGAACGCCTTGCCGATCTCCCCGATCTCGCGCGCTGGCTCGAAAGCAGCAGCCAGCGCGGCGAGACGCCCGAAGAGTGCCGCGTGCATTTCCACGTGCCGGTGTTTCTCCGCGAGATCGGCGCCATCGGCACCACGCGCTTCTTCCTCGAAGATCTGCTGCCACGCTTGCCGGCGGATACGCCGCTCGAAGTCGAAACCTACAGCTTCGGCGTGCTGCCCGCGTCGCTGCGCCTCGCTTCGCTCTCCGCGTCGATCGCGCGCGAACTCGCTTGGGTCAGGGAGACGCTCGATGCAGCGCACAGCCGTCATTAACGTCGTCGGACTGACCAAGAACCTGCTCGGCCCGCACACGCCGAACTTGTCGGCATTCAGCAATGAGGTCGCTGTCGTGGACGCCGTCATGCCGGCCCTCACCTGTTCCGCGCAGACGACCTACCTGACCGGCAAGCTGCCGAGCGAGCATGGCATCGTCGGCAACGGGTGGTACTTCCGCGACCTCGACCAAGTTCTGCTCTGGCGCCAGAGCAACCGGCTCGTGCAGTCGCCGCGCATCTGGCACGTGGCGCGCGAACGCGATCCGTCCTTCACCTGCGCCAACACGTTCTGGTGGTACGCGATGGCCACCGACGCGGACATCACGCTGACGCCGCGCCCGCTCTACTGCGCCGACGGCCTCAAGCTCCCGGATTTCTACACGCAACCGCCGGAGCTGCGCGGGGCGCTTCGCGAACGGCTCGGCCCGTTCCCGCTGTTCGACTTCTGGGGACCGCGCACGAGCATCCGGTCGAGCCGCTGGATTGCCGAGGCCGCGCTTGCGGTCGAGCAGCAATTCAAGCCGACCTTGAACCTCATCTACCTGCCGCATCTCGACTACTGCCTGCAACGCGTCGGCCCGCACGCGGACATCTCGGCGGACCTGCGCGAAATCGATGACGTTTGCGGCACGCTGATCGACGCACTGCGCGCGCAAGGCGTGCACATCGTCGTGCTCTCCGAGTACGGCATCATGCCGGTCGAACGGCCGGTGCACATCAACCGCGCGCTGCGCGACGCCGGCTTCGTCGCGATCAAGCGCGACCTCGGGCGCGACACGCTCGACACCGGCGCGTCACGCGCGTTCGCCGTGGCGGACCATCAGGTGGCCCACGTCTACGTTCGCGACAAGCGTGACCTCTCCGATGTGCGCCGCCTCTGCGAAACGCTGCCCGGCGTGGGCGAAGTGCTCGACGAGACCGGCAAGCACCATCATGGCCTCGCGCATGCGCGCGCCGGTGAACTCGTGCTGCTCGCCGAGCCTGACAGCTGGTTCACCTACTACTTCTGGCTTGACGATGCGGCCGCCCCCGACTACGCGCGCACCGTCGACATCCACAGCAAGCCCGGCTACGACCCGGCCGAACTGTTCATCGACCCCGGCATCCGCTTTCCGGCCGTGAAGGTCGGCACGCGCCTGCTGCGCAAGGCGCTCGGCATGCGCTACACGATGGACGTGATTCCGCTCGACGCCTCGCTCGTGCGCGGTTCGCACGGCATCCGCACGGCCAGCGACGGCGATGCGCCGATCCTCATGAGTTCGGAGCGCGGCCGAGTGCCTGACGGCCGGCTTGCGGCAACCGACATCCATTCCCTGCTGCTCGATCACCTCTTCCGGCCATGAGCACACTCACTTCCCGCGGCACCCTCGCCCCCGTGCTCGCGCTGTGCCGCGCGAGCAATCTGCCCACGGTCTGGAGCAACGTCGCCGCGGCAGCTGTGCTATCGGGCGCGCTCGGCGGATCGACCGTGCTGCTCGCCCTCGCCTTGTCATGTTTCTACTGCGGCGGAATGGCGCTCAATGACCTATTCGACCTCGACCACGACAGTGTGCACCAGCGCTACCGGCCGATTCCCGCCGGCCGCATCACACCCGCGCGCGCCCGAGCGGTCATGCTCGCGCTGTTCGCGCTGGCCTTCGTCTGCCTGAGCGTTGCACCGCACCGCGAGGGGCTCGCCGCGGGCGCGCTGCTGCTTGCCGTCATCGCGCTGTACGACCGGTTTCACAAGGGCCATCCGTCGATGGTGCTGGCGATGGCCGCCGCGCGCGTCCTCGTCTACGCGGTCACCGCATTTGCTTTAGCCGGGACCGTAGCGGCCACGGTCTGGCTCGCCGGTGCGGTGCAAGGCGCGTACGTTCTCGTGCTGACGTTCGTGGCGCGCCGCGAAAGTTCGGCCCCAGGGGGCCGCTACGCTTGGCCGGTCATCCCATGGATGCTCGCGGCCATTCCGCTATGCGACGGCCTAGTGCTGACCGTGCTGGCCTCGAATCCCGCCTGGCTGCTCGCGGGCCTGGCCGGCGCGGCGTTGACGCGCGCCGGCCAACGGTACGTGCGTGGCGACTGACGCTCGCCGCGCCGCATCCCCTCCCCCTCTTCCCACGAGGAGCCTCATGAACGCATCCGCTGTGACGCCCACCGTCAGTCTCACGTCGACATGGTTCATCAAGCCCGGCTACGAGGAGGCCGCCGATGCGGCCTTACGCGAGCTGGCCATTGCAGTCGAGCAAGAAGAGCCCGACACGCTGACCTATCTCGTGAACCGGCCGTTTCGCGGCGATCCTCGGCTGCAATCGCTGCCGCCCGACGACCCGCTGACGGTGTTGTTCTTCGAAACCTACCGCAACGCCGACGCATTCGACAAACATGTGAACGGCGCCGTATTCACGTCGTTCCTGAAGCGTTGCGGCCAGTTCTTCATTCAGAAGAACGGCCAGCCGTTCACCTTCGTGGAATTTCTGGAGACGCGCGCCGGCTTCGTGCGCACGACCGATGTCTCGACGGCTAGCGCAGCATCGAACATCGTCGCCAACCATCACCCGAGCGTGATGTTCGAAGTGATCGGCCGCGATCAGGGCTCGCTCAAGTCGTTCTACGCGAGCGTTTTCGGCTGGAACTACGAAACCGGCGCGTCCGGCTTCGCCTACGTGCCGTTCCCGGCGCAGCTCACGCCGCTGCTCGGCGGCATCGGGCAAACGCAGCCGAAGACGCCGGGCTTCGAGCCGGGCACGAACTTCTACCTGCGCGTCGACGACCTGGAAGCCGCGATCGAGCGCGCCGTGCGCAGCGGCGGCAGCCGCTTCGTCGAGCCGACGAGCGTGGACGGCTACACGTTTGCAATGGTCAAGGACCCGGAGGGCAATGCGATCGGGCTGATCAAACCGTTTTGAATCGTTTTGAATCGTTTTGACCGTGCGCGGCGGGCCGAGCGCATGAAGCAACGCCTCTGCGCTCGTCACCCGACACACGGGCGCAGCCGAGGCATAGCGAATTCAGGAATCCCCACCGAGGAGGAGCCATGAGCTATCTGCAATTTCCCAGACTTGCGTTCACGGGCAAGTTCCAGGCCGACGTCTCGACGGTCAACAACGACCCCCGGCACTTCGACAACGAATACTTCAGCGAATCGTTCCAGAAGTTCAGCGGCGAGAAGGCCATGAACGGCTGGTGGAACCCAACCGGTACGGCAATCATGCGCTTTACCGATTGCACGATCAAAAGCTTGCGCGATCCGTCGGGCCAACTCCTGACCGAAGCCGGAAGCGATCCACTGATCGGCTGCCGAGTGGGCAATTCGCTCGACCGCCCCGCCGGCAAGCTCGTCGATCTCGACACCGACTGGCAGCTCGCCTCGAACATCTACGGGCTCTCCGTCTCGCTGCTGGCGCCGGACGGGCTGCCGATCATGACGGCCGAATACGAAAGCAATCCGTTTCGCGATCTCTGGTTCACGCGCTCGACCGACGGCGGGGACAGCGGCGCGTCGGCGATGTTCCAGTCGGTCCTGACCGATATCGTCTGGCATCGCGACGACTGGCGCAGCCCGTTTCTCGATGCGCTGCGCGCCGCGTCGGAGCGCGATCTGCTGTCGATCCGCCTGACCACGTACGGCTATCAGCAGGCCGTCAAGCAAGCGGACGGCCAACTCACGCCCGATTTCGGCTATGGCATCGTGCTCGGCAACATCGGGCCGGCGAAGGCGGATCAGCCGCGCTCCTTCATTCTCGGGCGGCGCTTCATCCCCAACACGAACGCGATCACCAATGCTCAGTCGAGCAGCAACGGCAACCCGAACGACACGGCCAACGGCAACGGCATCAGTTGCTTCTCGACCTACATCGACGCCGATACCAAGACCCTGCAAGTGGACCTGAGCAATGCGCTACCGCTCGGCCCCGGCTACCAGATCCTAAACAACGGCCCGCTCAAATACGCGGCGCTCCACGACGAGTCCTTTCTGCAAAACGCCGAACTCGGTGCCGACGACTACACCTTGCTCGGCGAAGTCGATCTCTCACAGCAGTTGCAGAACATCGAAGGCGGCGTCCAAGCCGTGACGCTGACGAGCGACATGCTCGCCGCGACGCGCGGCAAGCCGCTCGCGCTGATTCAGGTGATCGACGACAAGGGCAGCGCCAACGTCTGCATCCGCGAAGTGGTACAGGGGCTGGAAGTCCGGCCCGAGACGTTCACCTTCAAGCTCGACCCGAACGAGCCCAGCCACAACCGCGCGGACACGGTCCTCTATGCCGCCCGCTACGGCGAGCCCTACGCCGACCAGGAACTCGAATTCCGCACCGAGCCGCCCGCGCCCGACTACAGCAACAGCCCGGCCAGCCAGAAGCCCGGCGCAACGCCGCGCGCGACGATCCCCGTCAACAACGTGCCGGGCCTCGCCGTGCGCATCAAACCCGAGCGCCCGCGCACGGATTCGCGCGGGCGGGCCGTGGTCACGATCTCGGGACCGGAAATCATGGGCAACCCGCGCGGCTACATCGACGGCCAGCTCTACGCGATCACGTACAACTTCGCCGGCAGCAACACGGCGATGCAGCAGACCTTCGACCAGATCGCGGCCGTCGTCTACAGCACGTTCCCGGCGCCGGGGCAGTCGATCGATATCGACAACCCGACCTGGGACGACGTGCAGCCGATCCTTCAGCAATACGCCAACCTGTATCCGGTCATGAGCAAGGGGCTCTTCGACTTCTCGAAGCAACCCGTTGCCGATTCGGCCGCCTTCATCATGCATTTCGTCTTCGCCAAGCCCGTTGAAGACCCGGACCAGATGCCGGTGACACGCGATCTGTCTTCATCGAAGCGCCGCATGCTGATCAATTACTTCGCCAATGTGATGCAGCGGACCGGCAAGACCATGGACCGTCAGGTCCTGTTCGGCAAGCGCTGCCCGCTGCATGGGCTCGCGGGCAACCGCGAGGAGGCGGCCGATCTGACGGCCGTCGCCATGACGAAAGTCGGCAAGGCCCGCTGAACACAACACACTGCATCGACCGCCATTCATCGAAGAGGACGCATTCATCATGCTGAAAATTCGCTCCGACATCATGAGAAAGCTGGAAGCGACCGCCAATATCGCCGACGTGCGCGATATGTTGGCCGGCGCCGTCTTGCTGGAGTACGCCACCATTCCGCCCTACCTGACGGCGCTGTTCTCGATCAAGGAGGGCAACCGAGAAGCGCGCGCACTGGTGCACTCGATCGTCATCGAGGAAATGCTGCACATGACGCTCGCCGCCAATACGCTCATCGCGATCGGCGGCAACCCGCGCATCGTTGCGGATGGGCTCTCGCTCCAGTATCCGGGCCCGCTGCCGATGTGCGTGGACGAAGGGCTGATCGTCACGCTGAACTCGCTGACGAAGGAACAGACCGGCACCGTGTTCATGGAGATCGAACGTCCCGACACGCACGCGACGCTACCCGGCGAAACCGCGCCGCAAATCGATACGATGCAGGGCTATGCGTCGATCGGCCAGTTCTACAAAGCCATCATCAAGAAGCTGACGGAGTTGAACGCGAGGGACCCATCGATCTTCGCGCATCCCCGGCTCGAGCAGCAGATCGATATCAGCAAGTGGTTCCCGCCCGAGATCCAGCGCTACCCGGAGGGCAAGGTGTTCGACATCGACTCGGCGCGCGTCGTGCTCGAAACCATCATCCGCCAGGGCGAAGGCATGGACGACGGGACCGATCCGATCAAGCCGAAAGAAGACCCGGGCGGCAATTACGCGCACTACTTCAAATTCGGGGAGATCTTTTACGGGCAGCGCCTGGTGCGGGACAAGGAAGCCGAGTCGGGCTGGTCCTATACGGGCGAGCCGGTGCCGCTCGACGAAAAGACGATCATCAAGCTCTATCCCAATGCGGCGCTTTCCGACTACCGGCCCGGAAGCGGGGCCTACATCGCCGGCAAGCAATTCTATGAGGCGTACCGCAGCCTCATGATCTCGCTCGACCAGACCTTCAACGGCAGCCCGGAAAGTTTGAACGCGGCGCTCGGCATCATGTTCGAGCTAAAGCTCGTGGCGCAGCAGGTGATGCAGTTCCGCATCTCGGACACGGTGCCGCCCGTCTACGCAGCGCCGCCGTTCATGCTGAGTCACCCGGAAATCTCGACGCCCGTGGAGCGCGACCGCGTGCACGCCGTCTCATGAAAAAAGCGGCCGCCCCGGCAAAACCGGGGCGGCCGCTGCTACTGCGCTGCGAGAAGGCAATAAACGGGAATAGACGTAGACGCGAAGCTCAGCGCTTGATCAACGTGGCCACGGAGACGTGCGGCCAGACCACCCCGTCGAACACCAGCAGCACCGTCTGCGTGTATTGCAGTTGCAGGAACTTGCGGCCGTCCGCGCGCTGCAGCGTCTCGATCCAGAAGATCGAATTCATCTCGGTGGCATTCGCGTTCTTCACGATGAACGGAATGTTGACGAGCCCGCCCGAGTCCTTCGTGCTGACCGGCAGGTTGACGGTCTTGACGACATTGATCCCTTCCTCTGCTTGCCGCGAAAGCGCGTCGACAAGCGCTTTGTTGGGATTCGTCATGTCGAAACCGGCCGGGAAGTTGCCGTGAAGGTACGGATCGGTATAGCCCAGCGGAAACGGCGGCGTTCCCGGCAGCGGCGTGGGCAGCGGGTTGACCGGGTCGATGATCGGCGCGCGCAACTCGCTGGAGGCCACGCCCTGCGCCAGCAGCGTATCGCCGTGCGGAATCGTGGACTGGCGCACGATGGTGGACGGCGCATCCGGATCGCTGGTGGCCGGTACGTTCAGCCAGAGGCCCGGCTCGATGTGAATGCCTTCGCCGGTTGCGGCATCGCTGACCTGCTGCAAATAGGTAAGGCCGTAGATGTCGATGTCGCCTTGCTCCGAGCCGCGATTGGGCACCGGGCCGCCGATCGGCGTGAACGTCAACGTCTCGAACGTGGCGTTGACGATCAGGCGGAAGATGCGATTGTTCTGACGGTCGGGCACGGCGATCATGTTGTAGCCCTTGCCGGCCCACGTGCCGGCAAGATCGTCCAGCGGACCGAGTTCTTCCAGAGACTGCTCGACCGGCGCGGATGCGCGTCCGAATAACAGGTTGTCCATTAATATCCCCGAGGGCGTGATGATGTTGCTGGGTTGACTACTGGTTGACTGCTTGGACTACTCGTTGAAACGTGAATGCGATTTGCCCCGGCTCGCCGAAGGTGCTCGGCGAGCCGGGGCGCAAAGATCCGGATTCGGGTCCGGGCCCGAGCAGATCAGAGGGCGTCGAGACCGAACTTGCGCAGCACGAGGTCGGCCGTCTGCAGCGCCCCTTCAACCCAGCCTTGCGCATCCGAGTAAGCCTCGCCGCAAATGAAGAGTGGCTTGCCGCTCATCGGCTGGGTGATCTTCTGTTTGACCTCCCAGCTCTTCACGCCGATGTTCCAGCTGTTCCAGCCGCCGCCGTAGGGATCGTCGCCCCAGTCACGGAACGCAGCGTTTTTCACCTCGGGCGTATACGACAAGCCGTGCATCGTCGCCAGTTGGCGCGTCACTTCCGCGACCATCCGCCGAGGTGCCTGGTACTCGAACCAGGGCATCTCCTTGCTCTTGCTGCTGCCGCTGTCCGCGCCGACAAACGGGTCGGCCAGCGCGGCCACTTCGTGGTGCTCCGGCTTAGACTGCCGGCGCTGCGGACGCAAGCCGTCCCAGAAGCCGATGTTGTTGCCGTCGTCGTAGCTCGCGAGCAGCATCGACGGGCCGCCGGTCGAGGGCAGACCGTCCGACTTGGGCCAGTAGTAGACCTGCCGCACCGGCAGGTCCGTCACCGACCGGCCCGCCTCCAGCGGACGGTAGGTCACTTTGCCCTGGTCATCGGTCTGGTTGCCGCCCGCGGCGCGCCACCACGGCGTGGCGTAGGTCGTGAAGAGCTTGAACAAGGGCCGCGGCGTCACGCTCGACGTGAGCCCCTGAATGTCCTCGAGCATCGGGCTGCTTTGCGCCAGCAGGTCGAGCGAGCGCCTCGGCATGGCCAAGATCACTTGCTTCGCCCGCACCCGCTTGCCCTTCACCTCGAACTCGAACGCACCGTCCACCCATTCGAGCGCCGATACCGACGCGCCGAGCCGGATTTCGCCGCCCGCCTTCTCGAAGAAGGCAGCGACCGTTTTCGGCACTTCCTGGAAGCCCTTCGTGAACCCGCGGTACTGCGGATCGACGCCGAAGTCGGACAGGAACCAGGGAATCGCGTCGGCCGCGTTCCAGTTGGTCAGCGTCGTGTTGTAGCCGCCGGCATCGACGCCGAGCTGATAGGCCTCGCCGTCGATCACGCGCAGCAGCACGTTCCAGAAGCCTTGCTTGTAGAGCGGCACGCCGCCGAAGCTCGCCTGCTGGGCCATCTCTCGGCGCTGGTCCTCGGTCAGCCCTTCGGCCGTGATGCCCGGCACGATCTGCTCGATCGCATTGACGATGATGGCGCCGGCGTTCTGGCCGCGGTCGAGGAACGACAACTGATACGGGACCTTGAACGGCTCCTTCGTAAAGTCGGACAGCCGCAGGTGGACGCCGCGCAGATACGCAAGGTTCACCGGCTCGTCGACCGGGAACGGGTAGGTCTCGATTTGCTGGTCCTTGGGCAGTTCGAGGTTGAGCTTCGCGATCAGATTCGTGACGAGCGGCTGCACCGCCTCCAGGATGCGCATGCCGCCGAGTTCCGCCACCATGTCCGGATTGTCGGGCGGCGTGACCGAGAGTAGCCGTCCGCCGATGCGCTCGCTGCCTTCGAAGACGACGATCTTGCGCCGTGAATCGGCCTGCTGCAGACGCCAAGCGCTGTAGACGCCGGACACACCTGCCCCCACGACAGCAATGTCGAGATGTTCGTCAGCCATGGTCTCCTAACTCCTTGTTATCGGATGCTGGTTGGTGATGCTGCGATGCTGGGTCCGGAAGCACGCGCCCGCTGCGACGGCCCGTGCCGGGCGCGGCATGGCGAATGGAATGGATTCCCCGGAATTGCTCCCCTTAATTGGCGCGCCGGGCGTCAATGGGCAGCGCCGCAATCAAGCTCGTTTACGGATGCAAATAGATCTTATTGCGTTTTTATTTCTGATTTGTGGCCGAATTGCGCCCATTACAGCCTTGCGATCCCAACTACGTAACTGGAAACTTTGACAGGTAATCGCGCAGGCCTGCCTGTACGTATATCGCCACCTCTTGCGCGAAACCTTGAAACCGAGCCCACCCTACAAAGGCGCCAATTGCCGCTTCTCATCGTCGAACCGGACTGCGAATTGGCTCGAAATGTCCTAATATCCAACTCGGAAGCCGCTAAATTCGCGTAGCACCTACCTAAAACCGCGGGGGGGCGTGGGTGTGACTAGCGTGCAGGGGGGAGGGTCGCACTTTTCCGGCCTCGCGGCCGCGAAAGTCGCCGGAACGATTCTGGTCGTCGAAGATAATCCAACGACACGAAAGATGTTCCGCGTGACGCTGGCAAGCGCGGGATATGAAGTCGTCGAAGCCGGCGATGCCCAAACCGCGCTCGAAATTGCGTCCCGCCGGCACCCTGACCTGATCGTTCAGGACCTCGCGCTTCCAGACATGAACGGTCTGGACTTGCTGCACGCATTTCGCAAGCAGCCTGGCGGGGCATCGATACCTATCTTCTGCGTGTCGGGGTTCCTCTCCAAGCTCAACGAGGCACACGCCGAAGACGAAGGGTTCACGGTCGTCCTCGTCAAGCCCGTCGATCCAGCCCACCTCATCCAGCTCGTGAGAGAGCACCTGGCGCCGGCATCGGAATACGCCGAAAAAGCCGCCAGTATCAGCGGCCGACGCATTCTTCTGGTCGACGACGACCCGCTTCAGCTCAAACTCACTCATGTGTGGCTAGCGAATTCGGGATTCGACGTCCTAACCGCAACCGACGGCGCATCGGCGCTGGAAGAGGCGCGCCGGCATCGACCGGACGCCATCGTCAGCGACGTGCTCATGCCCGGCACCGACGGGTTCGCGTTGTGCCTCGCCCTACGCCGCGCCGATGAAACCGAACGCATCCCCGTGATACTCACGTCGTCTTCGTATATCGAAGAATCGGACCGCGCGCTTGCTGCACGTGTCGGTGCGAACAGGCTTGTTACGAAGACGGACGGGCTAGACGCGCTGGTGCAGGCAATCGGTGCCGCATTGAGCGCACCGCCCCCTTCCGCTCCGGCCGACTCCATCGAGACTATCAACGACGAGCACGCCAAGCGCACGCTCTGGCAACTCGAGCGTCAAGTCCGGCAGAACGCACACCTCGCACATCGCTCGAATCTACAGGCCGCGCGGCTCGCGGTGCTCGCCAGCGTCTCGGAGGCGCTGGCGAGCAACCGTTCGCTCGACGGTGTGCTCGGCGAGGTTCTCGCATCGTGCCTGGACATGGCGGGAATATCGAAGGGCGTCCTTTATCTCACGGAAAACGATGGCCGCCTCGCGTTCAAGCATCAAACGGGATTCTCCGAAACCGAGATGCAAAACGCGCACCGCGTATTCGATTGCGAAAGCGTCATTCGGGACATTGCGAGCCGGGGAAGCGTGATTGTGGTCCCGTCCGCCGCCGTTGCCGCCGACCGCGCACAGACACTCATCTCGGGCATGCAGTCGAGTTCATTGCTGGTCGTACCGGTCTTGTGGGCGGACACGATTTACGGCGCCGTCATCCTCGGCACCCGGCCCGCGGACGACATTTCCCACGAAGACGCCCTCGCCTTCGCCCGCGTTCTAGGCGCCCAGATCGGCCAAGCGCTCGGCCTTTCGCATGCGTTCGCGAACTTGGCTTCCAGCGAGGAGGCGCTGCGGATCTCGCGAGAAGAGCTGCGGCGCTTGTCCGCTCACAATCAGAAATTGCGGGAAGACGAAAAGGCGCACATCGCGCGCGAACTGCATGACGACCTCGGCCAGCAGCTGACGGCGCTAAAGATGGCCGTCGCGCTCATCGAAGACAAAAGCGACGACGCCGCGAAGCCCTCGATATCTCGGGACGATCTGGACGGCATGTACGTGTCGATCGATCGATTGGTGGACTCGGTGCGACGAATCGCGGGAGATCTGCGGCCCGTCATGCTCGACGATCTGGGCCTCGTTGAAGCACTCGAGTGGATGGCGAACGAATTCTCGTCGCGCTATCGGATCCGCGTGATCAGTCACATCGACGTGGACACCATCGCCTTCAGTCGGCAAAGCCGGATCGAAGTCTATCGAATGGTGCAGGAGGCGCTGACGAACGTCGCGCGCCACTCCGGCGCGACCGAAGTGGTGCTCGACCTGCTGCGCGAGGATCCCCATTGCATCGTTCGCATCGTCGACAACGGTCGCGGCGTCGAGCAGAACGCACGCTCGGATCGGCATTCGTTCGGTCTGCTCGGGATCAGCGAGCGCGCGGTGCTCCTTGGCGGCGAAATCGACATCCGCACGGCCCCCGGCTCTGGTTTCGCGCTGACCGCCATCTTGCCGCTTACAACGGTCGAAGCCAAAGCGGAGCAAGGATCATGAGCCGCGACGACGCCGGCGACCATTTTCTGATTTGCCGCAGCGATACGCAGCTGTACGCCATCCCGCTCGCGCAGGTGATCGAGACCATGCGGCCCTTGCCGATCAAGCGAGTCGCCGATACGCCGGCATTCGTGCTCGGCATCTCGATCATCCGGGGGAAAGGCGTTCCGGTTCTCGATACGAGCTTATTGGTCGATTCCTCGGCCGGCACCCGGCCTACACGCTACGTCACGATCAAGATCGAAGCGCGCACGGCATGTCTCGCGGTGGACGAGGTGATCGGCATACGACAGGTTTCTCCCACGCTACGAGCCGATGTCCCACCCTTGCTGCACCCATCGAATTCGGAAATCGTGGCCGCGATCGGGACGCTCGATGCGGAGCTCTTGGTCGTTCTACAGAGCGCCCACTTGATTTCAGACGAACTCTGGCACGCTATCAACCACTCCGCGGAGACGGCAGCACATGACGATCCCGCCTGATGCACAGGACATCGCGCATTTCCGTGCACTGATTTCAATCCATCTTGGATTGCAAATCGACGATGGGTATCAGGATGCGCTCGCGCAGCTGCTACGCACCCGCGGCGCCCTATGCGGCAGCGTGACACGGTACTTCGACCATTTCGCCGACGAGGCCTGGCTGCAATCCGAATTGCCTCTATTGGCTCGCGAACTCACGGTCACCGAAACCTATTTTTTTCGCAACACCGATCAATTCGCGGCCTTCTCGGAGCTCGTCCTGCCGCGCGTGCTCGCTGCAGGAAGCCACGCGTGCCGCATCCTATCCGCCGGCTGCGCCTCGGGCGAGGAACCGTATTCCTTGGCGATAGCGGCCAGCGAATGCTTTCCCGATGCAGAGGATCTCGTCGAAATCACGGCGCTCGACATCAATCCGATCGCGCTCAGCAAGGCGGCGCAAGGCAGGTACTCGAACTGGTCGCTGCGCGACACGCCGAAAGCGATCAAGGACAAATGGTTCGCCACCGACGGCAGCGATTACGTGCTCGAAGCCGGCGCACGCCGGGCTGTTCGCTTCGCGGTCGGCAATCTGGCGCGCGAGAACCTGACGTTTTGGCAGCCCGGCCGCTTCGACGTGGTGTTTTGCCGCAACGTCCTCATGTATTTTTGCCCCGAGCAAGCGCGCGCGGCCATCGACAGAATCACGCGCGTGCTCGTGCCCGGCGGCTACCTCTTTCTCGGTCATGCCGAGACGTTGCGGGGCCTGTCCAATGACTACGACCTGTGCCACACGCACGGCACCTTCTACTATCGCCGAAAAGCCGAACCCGAACGCTACACAGTGACGCTCTGGGATGAGCGACCGGACGCCCAGCGTCTGAGCGCTTCGGCGATTTCCAACGACGCGAGTTGGGTCGACGTCATTCAACGCTCTTCGGAACGCATTTCCACGCTGACGAGCGCGTTCGACGCGCCGGGTGCCCCCACCCATACAGAAGCGGCAAAAGCGGAAAAACCGGTGCCGCTCGATCTCACCTCGGCGCTCGAATGCGTGCGCGGCGAGCGCTACGGAGACGCGCTGCGGCACATCGCGGATCTACCGACGGAGCATGCAAACGACGCCGACGTGTTGCTGCTCAAAGCCGTCTCGCTGAGTCACAGCGGCGCGCTCGATCAAGCGGAGGCCGTCTGTCGCGAATTGCTGGCACGCGACGGCCTCAATACCGGCGCGCAGTACGTCCTCGCGGTGTGCCGGGAAGCGGCGGGCGACGTACGCGGGGCCCTCGAGCACGACCAGGCCGCTTGTTATCTGGACCCCACCTTCGCCATGCCGCGCCTGCACCTGGGCTTGCTCGCGCGGCGCCAGGGCGACAGCGTTGCAGCAGTGCGCGAACTGTCGCACGCCGCCCATCTGCTGCAACGGGAGGACCCGTCACGCGTGCTGCTCTTCGGCGGCGGATTCAAGCGCGAGGCGCTGGTCGCCATGTGCCGCGCGCATTGCGATGCCATGGGGGTTCAGGCATGACCCACGCGAAACCGGGCACGCACAGCACGGCGCTAGTCATGCGCGAAGACTTCGACCAGTCCTTCGCCCGGCTGCTCGCAGAAGATCCGCCGTCCGAAAGCCTGCTCGCCATCCGCGTCGGCGGGGATCCCTACGCCATCCGCATTGCCGACATACAGGGCTTGCATGTCGATCGCCATGTCGTCGCGCTGCCTTCCGCGCGCCGAGAATTCTTGGGCGTCGTCGGCTTTCGAGGGCAGATCGCTCCCGTGTACGACCTTGCGGCGATGCTGGGTTACACGCGTGCCCGGCCCGTGATGCCGCGCTGGATGGTGTCGCTGCGCCACCGCGAGCCCATCGCTTTCGCCTTCGATGCATTCGACCACCTGTTCACGCTCGCAGCCCAACAGACGCCATCCGTCGCCGGCTCCGCAGGTGTGGATGTGGACGTGGAGGCACATGCCGAACGAGCGGGACCACCCGATCGCCCTCATCTACGCGACGTCGCGCGGGATGGCGCCGCGATACGCCCGATCATTCAGTTGCAGTCCACGCTGTCCGTCATTCAAGGATTTTGCGGTTCATCCTTCAACGAAAGGAGCGAAGAACAATGAAGAAGAATTGGACATTCGCGCAAAAGCTCGCGGCCGGCTACGCCGTTCTAGTCGTCCTTGCCGCGGCCATTTCCGCCGTCGCGATCTACGCGCTGCTAGGCACCATCGCGAGCAAGGATCACGTGATCAACATCAATGCAAGGATTCTGATCGAAGTCGAACAACTCAATACCGCCTCGGAGGAACGCGTGTCGGCGCTGCGAGGTTATATGTTGACGCAAGACGATCGCTTCGCGACGAAACTGAACGCCTCGCGCGAAGCATTCACGAGCATTCTCACGCACCTGAAGGAGATCGCCGATACCGACGAGTCGCGCCGCCAGATCGACGCGATCGAGCGCGCATCCGCCGAGTATCATCAGGACACGGACGCGCTGGCCGTGCAGGTACGCAATCACGTAAAGAACGACGAAATTCTGCGCGAGTTCGATGAGAAGATCCTGCCGTCAAGGCAACAGCTGGACGAGCAATTGCGCGGCTTGGTCACGCTCGAGGAGCGCAACTTGACCGACGCCGATCGCCTGGCGGCGAACACCGCATCCAATGCCGTCCATCTCGTCCTCACACTCGCAGGCGCAGCGCTGGTCTTCGCGATTGCGGTGGCCTATCTGTTGACCCGTACGCTAAGCCGGCAGATCGGGGCGGCCGTCGGCCATGTCCAAAGCTCGTCGGCGGAACTGCAGGCTGCCGCCACGCAGCAGGCATCCGGCGCCAAGGAACAGGCCACGGCCATGACCGAGATCACGACCACGATCAGCGAACTCGTCGCGACCTCGCGGCAAATCGCCGAGAGTGCGCAACGCGTCGCCCAAGTCGCGGAGCAAACCGCGTCAGCGGTGCGAACCGGCGACGCCAAAGTGGAAACCGGCCAGGAATCGATGGTCGTCATGCGCAAGCAGGTCGACGTCGTCGTCGGGCACATGCTCGATCTCGGGCGCAAATCGCAAGAGATCGGCGCCGTGCTCGATATCGTGGCCGAACTCGCTGAACAAACCAATATCCTCTCGATCAACGCCACCATCGAAGCGACGGGCGCGGGCGAAAGCGGCAAGCGCTTCGCGGTCGTGGCGGACGAGATCCGCAAATTGGCGGACCGCGTCGCCAATTCCACCAAGGAGATCCGCGCTCAAATCGACGATATCCGCGGCGCGGTCAACACGACCGTGATGGCGACCGAGAGCAGCGCCAAGGCGGTGGACGCCGGCGCACGCCAGTTCACGGACGTCACCGTCGCCTTGAAGCGGATCTTCGAACTCGTCGGCACGACCACCGATGCCGCGCGCGAGATCGAGTTGTCGACCAAGCAGCAGGTGACGGCCGCCGAGCAGGTGCGGATCGCCGTGACGGATGTCTCGCAAGCCTCGAAGGAAACCGAGACGAGTACGAGCCAAACGCTGCAAACGGCTTCGCAGCTCGCCGGATTGTCGGCCGAATTGAGGCGCCTGATTCTGTCGCAGGCGAACTAGATGGCCAAGGATCCGTACCGCTATTTCAGAGTCGAGGCGCGCGAACTGCTCGACCAAATTTGCGCCGGTGTCCTGGAACTGGAAAAAGGCCGGCACGACGCCGAACTCGTCGCGCGCCTGCTAAGGCTCGCCCATACCCTCAAGGGCGCGGCGCATGTCGTCAAGCTCGGTGAAATCGCCGAACTCACGCACATGCTCGAGGAAGAGCTTACGCCGTACCGAAGCGACGGCGAAGCGCCCGAGCGGGACAAGATCGACGGCATGCTGACCCGGCTCGATGCGATCGAGGGGCATCTGAGCCTGCTGCCTTCGTCCGAGGCGACCATCTCAGTCGCCCCGGTCAAGTCAGCCAGTGCGGCCGATGTGGCAAATGCGGCTAATGCGCCTAATGCGGACGCTTCGATCACCCCCGCAAAGAACGAGACACCCGAACTTCCAACCCGCGCACCACGCGCGGACGTGGCGATGGTCGATGCCTTGCTCGAAGGCTTGAACGAGTTGAGCAGCGAGTTGGCCAGCATGCGGCGGGTCATGGCGAAGGTCGGCCGCGAGTGGATGCTTCCGGCCGGCATCGAGCGCAACCTCACGTCCGGCGTCGAACGGATGGGACGCGAGTTGCATCAGTTGCGCGACACCGCCGATCGGCTGCGCTTGACGCCGGTTTCCAACGTGTTCACCACGCTGGAGCGGGTGGCCCGCGATGCCGCGCATAGCGTCGGCAAACAAGTTCAGTTCGTGGCCGGCGGCGGCGAGGTCAGGCTCGACGGCCAGGTCCTCGACATCGTTCAAGACGCCTTGGTTCAACTCGTACGCAATGCGGTCGCGCACGGAATAGAAACGGCCGCCGAGCGGCTGACCGCCGGCAAGCCGGCGGCCGGACGCATCACGTTACAGATGGAACAGCAAGGCTGCTATGTCTTGTTCCGCTGCGTCGACGACGGCGCCGGGGTCGACCTGGACGCGGTCGAGCGCGCCGCTCGTAGCAAGAACATGGCGGCCGCCACGCACGCCGGCTTCGACACCGGCGAATGGCTGTCCGTGCTGCTCAAAGGCGGTATTTCCACGACGCGCACCGTTACGACACTCGCCGGCCGCGGCGTAGGACTCGACGTGGTGCGCGAAGCCATGCAGCGCCTGAACGGCAGGATCAGCGGACGGACTACACGGGGCGAAGGCACCACGATCGAGCTGCGCGTGCCTGTATCGCTGGCCTCGATCGAAGTGCTGATCGTCGAAATCTCCAACCAGACTGTCGCGATTCCGCTCGACGCCGTCCGTCGCGTGCGACGCATCGGCCCCGCGGAGATCGTCCGGGCCCCCGACGGCGACGGCATTCTCGATGACGGCGTGTTGATTAGCCTGATCTCGCCGACGCTCGGAAGAACGGCTGCCCTGGCCGCGACCACCGCGACGGCCCGCTATGCGAGCGAGCGTGCCGAAGCGCGCGCCAAGACCGCCGCCGTCTTGTCCTGTGGCGGCGTGACGGCTGCCGTGAAGGTAGATCGCTTGTACGGAACGGAAAGCATCTTGCTGCGGCCGCTGCCCGCGCTGGCCGCAGCCGACGCCATAGTCGCCGGGACCTTCCTCGACAGGGACGGCGTGCCGCGCGCCGTGCTGGCGCCCGAAGCGCTGATCGCGGCGCCGCCCGCGCGCCCCTCGCACGACCATCCCGCCGCGGACGTACCGCGGCCGATTCTGATCATCGACGATTCGCTGACGACCCGAATGCTGGAGACCAGCATTCTCGAATCGGCCGGTTTCACCGTGGAATCGGCGGCATCCGCCGAGGAAGGGCTGGAGAAGGCGAGATTCAAGGATTACGCCCTGTTTCTGGTCGACATCGAAATGCCCGGCATGAACGGCTTCGAGTTCGTCGAATTGAGCCGCGGCGACGCCACCCTGCGCGAAGTGCCCTGCATCCTCGTCAGTTCGCGTGATTCGGCGGAAGACAAGCGGCGTGCCGAGATCGCCGGCGCGGCCGCGTACATCGTCAAGAGCCAATTTGATCAGACAGAATTTCTGCAATGCGTCGACGGGCTAACGGACCGATGAGGACAAATGAAACTGCGCGTGCTGATTGCCGAGGATTCGCTGACCGTGCGCAAGCGCCTCTCCGAAATCTTGAGCACCGATCCCGATGTCCAAGTGGTGGGCGAGGCCGAGGACGGCGGCCAGGCCATCGAACTGTGCCGGGCTTTGAAACCCGACGTCATCACGCTCGACATGATGATGCCGGTGATGAGCGGCCTAGCCGCCGCCGAATACATCATGGCGTATTGCCCGACGCCTATCCTCGTCGTGTCCTCGTCGTTCAACCGAGGGGAGCTGTATAAGACCTACGACGCATTGGCAGCCGGCGTGGTCGAGGTCATGGAAAAGCCCTCCGCCGACCGCATGGAGGACGAGTGGGAATCGCGCTTCATCAAGATGGTCAAGTTGGTGGCGCGCATCAAACCGATCACCCATTTGCGCGGTCGGCTGAGCAGAAAGTACACGCTGGAAACACCCCCACATCCGCAGCCGCAGTCGCCATCCATCGCCGCGCAGGAAGTCCCGGACGATGCTCGCATCATCCGAATCGCCGCCATCGGGGCCTCGACCGGAGGCCCGCGCGCGCTGGTCGACATTCTGCGCAGCCTGCCCGTCGATTTCGCCCTCCCCCTTCTGGTGGTCGTGCATATCGGCGACCCGTTCGGCGACACTTTCGCGCAATGGCTGGATGGACAAAGCGCGCATCGCGTACGTCTTGCGCGGGACGGCGATCCTGTCCCGGCGCGGGGTGTCGTCCTTGCGCCGTCGGGACGTCACCTGCTGGTGCACAAAGGCCGGCTGGCCTTATCCGACCAACCCGAACGGCATTCATGCCGGCCGTCGGTCGATGTGCTCTTCGAATCGATCGCCGAGGAGTACGGCCAGGCAGCGGTCGGTTGCCTGCTCACCGGAATGGGACAGGACGGCGGCAGCGGCTTGCTCGCGATGCGTCGAGCCGGCGGCGTGACGATCGCGCAGGACGAAGCCACCTCGGCCGTCTACGGCATGCCGCGTGAGGCCGCGTTGCTCGGTGCCGCGCAACAGGTGCTGCCCCTCCCCGACATCGCCCCGGCGCTGGCCCGCATCGCGAGCCGGCTCGGCCACGGGAATCCGCCATGAGCGATTCGATTCTGATCGTCGACGACAGCCTGACCGTGCGCTCCGACTTGTGCGAGGCGCTGACAGGCGACGGCTATACGCTGCACGCATGCCCCGACCTAGCACGCGCCCGCGCCGTTCTCTCGCACCACCCGGTCGATCTGATCGTGCTCGACGTCCTGCTGCCTGACGGCGACGGTATCGAATGGCTGCACGAGATCCGAGCCACGCCGGCGGGCGCGGAGATCCCAGTGCTCATTCTCTCCACCGAAACCGAAGTCAGCGACCGCATTCGCGGCTTGACCATGGGTTCGAACGATTACGTCGGCAAGCCTTACAACCGCGATTACCTGACAGCACGCGTGCGCGATCTGCTGCGTCCCCAGCGCAACGACATGCACACGTCGCCCAAGCCCCGCGTCTTGATCGTCGACGACAGCGTGACCTTCCGCGAGCACCTCGGCGAATTGCTACGCGGCCAGAACTTCGATGTGCTCCATGCCGCCACCGGCGAAGAAGGTTTGCGCAGCGTCGCGCTGCATCGCCCTAGTGTCGCAATCGTCGACGGGGTGCTGCCCGACATCGACGGGCCGACGCTGATCCGAAAGCTGCGCCTCGACGCCGCCTTGCGCAACACGCCTTGCATCCTGCTGACCGGCTCGAGCGATCGGCGCAGCGAAGTGACGGCACTCGAAGCCGGCGCCGACGCTTACATGCTCAAGTCGGAAGCGTTCGACATGGTGCTCGCCCGCGTGACCGCCGTGCTGCGCAATGTTTCGGACGAAGACATCGAAAGGCGTACAGCGAGCTTGCTGAGCCCGAAGCGGGTGCTCGCCGCCGACGACAGCGCGACTTATCTCGACGCGCTCGGTGAAACGCTGCGGGCCGAAGGCTACGACGCGATCCTCACCCGCTCGGGCGAAGAAGCATTGGACATGGCTTTTGCGCAGCCGATCGACTGCATCCTGCTCGACCGCGTCATGCCCGGTTTGGGCGGCGTCGAAACGTGCCGCCGCATCAAAGCTTCGGCGCAATTGCGCGACATTCCCGTCATCATGCTGACCGCATCCGAAGACCAAGCCGCCATGATCGAAGGCTTGAGCAGCGGCGCTGACGACTATGTGCTCAAATCGAGCGAGATCGAAGTGCTGAAGGCGCGCGTGCGTGTTCAATTGCGGCGCAAACAGCTGGAAGATCAGAATCGCGCCATTCGATCCGAACTGATGAGCAAAGAGCTGGAAGCCGCGGAAGCGCGTGCCGCGCGCGCACTAGCCGAAAGCCGCGCGGAACTGCTATCGATCCTGGAACAGAAGAACCGCGACCTCGCGGCAGCCAACGAGACGTTGGAAGAGAGCCAACGCCACATCGCGGAAAAGAACCGGCAATTGGAAGCCGCCAATAATCTCAAGTCCGAATTCCTGGCCAACATGTCGCACGAGTTGCGGACGCCGCTCAATGCCATCATCGGCTTTTCCGAAGTCATGACGAGCGGCATGGCGGGACCTATGACGGCTCAACAAGTGGAGTTCGCCGGGGACATCCATGAAAGCGGAAAGCACCTGCTGTCGATGATCAACGACATTCTCGATTTATCGAAGATCGAGGCCGGCAAAATGGCACTCGAGCTGGAGCCGACCGATATCGGCCCCTTGTTGCAGGGCAGTTTGGTCATCATCAAGGAAAGAGCGATGGCGAATCAACTGACGCTCAAGACCGAGATCGACGATATCGGCACCATTCGCGTCGATCGACGAAAGACGAAGCAAATCGTCTACAACTTGCTTTCCAACGCGGTAAAGTTCACCCCCGACGCGGGGACGGTCACGCTGCGCGCACGACAAGTCGATCGATCTCGACCGGCACGGGCGCGACGCGTCGGCAGCGGAGACGCCTTGGCATCCGATGCTGCACGCTTCGTGGAAATCGCCGTGATCGACACGGGCATCGGCATTGAAGCGACGGCGTTGCCCCGGCTGTTCCAACCGTTCGTCCAACTCGACAGCAGCTTGGCGCGCCGCTACAACGGCACGGGTCTTGGGCTTGCGCTCGTCAAGCAATTGGTCGAACTGCATGGGGGCGCATTGGCCGTCGACAGCTGCGTGGGCCGCGGGTCCGAATTCATCGTGTGGCTGCCGATCCGGGCCATGTAAGGATGGCGACGATACTGGTCATCGAGGACAACCCGGCCAACATGAAGCTCGCCCGCTTCTTGTTGAACAACGCTGGACACGCCGTGCTCGAGGCGGACCGCGCTGAAGCAGGCATTACGCTGGCCCATGACGCGCGCCCCGATTTGATCCTGCTCGATATCCAGATGCCCGGGATGGATGGGCTGGAAGCCGCTCGCTGTCTGAAATCCAGCGCTAGAACATCCGATATCCCGCTTTATGCCTTCACCGGACTGGCCATGAAGGGCGACAGAGAGAAGATATTTGGAAGCGGCTTCGATGGATATATCACCAAGCCGATCAGCGTTGGCACCTTTCTCAAAGAAATCGATGGTGCGTTGAAGCTGTAGTGGGCGACACGGGTGATAGACTTCAAAGCCCTCGCGGTGACGAGCCCCTGTCACCGACATGAAGCTTCAGCCTTTTACTTTTTGCCTTTCGCCCATCACGAGAAGGAGAGGATTTTGCAGAACACGAAGATTCAGCTTTATGCGGATACTCAATTTTCCAGCCCCTACGCCATGTCTGCCTTCGTGGCGCTGCAGGAGAAGGGGCTCGAGTTCGAACTGTTGACGCTCGACCTCGCGAAGAAGGAAAACAAAGAGGCCGACTTCGCGGCAAAGTCGTTGACGCAGCGGGTTCCGACGTTAGTGCACGAGGATTTTTCGCTATCGGAATCCTCGGCGATCACGGAGTACATCGATGAAGCTTTTCCGGGAGTAGCGCTGTATCCCCGGGATCTTCGCTTGCGCGCTCGTGCACGACAGGTACAGGCATGGTTGCGCAGCGATCTGATGCCGATCCGAGAAGAACGATCGACTATGGTGATTTTTTATCGGCCAACGACGGAGCCGCTTTCCGATGCTGCGCAAGCGGCCGCGCAGAAGCTGTTTTCGATGGCCGAGGCGCTTCTCCCCTCCGGCAACGAGAACCTCTTCGGCGAATGGAGCATCGCCGATGTGGATCTCGCCGTGATGTTGAATCGGCTCGTGCTGAATCGGGACGCGGTGCCGCAGCGCCTGGTGGACTATGCGACGCATCAGTGGCAACGTGCGTCGGTTCAACGTTGGGTGGGGTTGAAGCGGCCGGCTGTTTAGACGATCGCCTACAACTGCGCAGACCCGCGGATTCGCTCACAAAGGAATCACTTCAGAGGCTACCGATGACGGAGCATCCCGAAAGAAAGTGCGTGGTCGTGATGTGGTCGGAGGAAAAGCAGGCGCTGATCTCTTATACCTTGGAGGTAGACCGGGCGCTGGCCGTTACCCAGCGCTTGTTTCCTTTGGAGCTTCCGCTTGCGGACTACGGTAATCAACTCGACGATGAATTCGCACGGCGGTTTGGCGGCGCAACGTTGAATTTGCTGGCGCTATCGAATCCGGAACTGAAACCTCATCTAAAGTTCACGCCGACAGAGGATTGAGCGAGCGATGACAATCGGAGTCCGTCAACTGGCACACGCAACGTTTCATGTAATGGGCGACTCGTTGGTGCCAGCGTTCTGGACTGCATACTTCGGGGTCCAACCTGACACCACCATCGCCAAAGGGAAGCCATTCACAACGCCTTCGGGCCGCCCGAATCGTGCGCCGGGTCGGGTTGGGCTGTGGGGGCTAGATAGCAAGAAGTTCGTCCGAAGCGATTCGCTAGAACCTCATCTGCGTTACCTCGTTACGCGATTGGACCTAACTCGGTCTGGTCTTCCCGAACTGCTGTCGAGCATGAGCGTAAAAGCTCGCTTTTGGTGCTACTGGGACAACGAGACGGGAGACCGGGTGCCCGATGTGCCGGACGACGTCCAGATGCTCATCGAGTCGCTCGGCGGCTCCGTCGAAATCGACGAATATCGTTGAGTCACGGCGAGCGCAGGTCATCGAAGCACCAACGCGCGCACGCAAGTTTCGCGATCTACCAGGACGTCGAGTCACCCGAATTTTGGACGGCCATCACGCGGCGTACGCGTGATGGCGGATCTCTTCGATTTTCTCGAAACCGATCTTTTCTTTCGCCATCTCAGTATCGTAGTGCGTCTGTAGGTTCATCCAGCTTTGCGGATCGGTATCGAAGTACGCACCCAGCCGCACGGCTGTGTCAGCTGTGATCGCGCGCTCGCCCTTGACGATTTCGTTGATGCGGCGCGCAGGTACGCCGATCGCCTTGGCGAGCGCGTATTGCGAAATGCCCAATGGCTCAAGCCAGTCCAGCGCGAGGATCTCTCCCGGCGTGGCCAGCGCGATTTCTCGTGTCATGCCTAGCTCCACGGCCCCATTCGAGGCCTTATTAACTGACACCCTGAGCATTGCTCAGTGGTAGTCGACGATCTCAACGTTCGTCGCAGTGCCGTTCGCGAACCCGAAGCAGACGCGCCACTGATCGTTGATCCGGATGCTGTATTGCCCGATCCGATCTCCCTTCAAAGCTTCCAGCCGATTATTCGGTGGGATGCGCAGGAAGCTCAGATCGGCCGCGGCGTGCAGTTGCTGTAGCTTGCGGATCGCGACCTTCTCGATGTTGGCGAACCGCGCAACCCTCGTGCCGCCGAAGAGCGTCTGCGTATCGCGACAGTTGAACGATGTGATCATGAAATCGATAGTAACGCATCTCGTTATTAACGTCAAGCGTTACTAACATGTGCGAGGCCCCCGCCGAAACAGGATTTCGGCGACTCGCAGCGCGCCGGTCGGATGCCTTGCTGCGGCGACTGTTTGACGGGTGGGTTGGATCACAAGCCCCAAAAGCGCGCAGCCCTGTAGAGTGGTCCATTTTTACTTAGTCCGCAACAACGCTAACGTCGCAGACGAAGCAGTTCGCATCGGGACATTGTGCGTCAAGTAACCACCGTGGCCGCTTTGTTGCCGAGCACTTTCTTCGTCTCTAGTTAGCTCGGCTGGCGCACGTAGTAAATGTCCCACTCTGCTTCGCCGGTCTGTACGAAGCCGTATCGCCGGTAGAAACGATTCGAATCGCTGCCACGCAAAGCGCCTACGCGGATGGGCATTCGCTGAGCATCAGCGTCCGCGAAGATCCTTCGTAGGACCGTTGCTCCGATGCCCTTTCCCTGATGCTCGGGAGCGACGTATAGGTGGTCGAGGAGCCAGTGATCATCTTGAGGGCGAATCAAGACAAAGCCCACCTTAACACCATCGGCTTCGATGAAGCGGCAGAGCGCTGGGTCAAATGCAGCTAAGAAGCGCTCCCGTGCGCGCTGCGGGTCGAAGCGTCCGATGCGCTCCAAGCTCTCCCGCATCGCTGCTATGCGGATCGCCACCAAAGTGTCAGCGTCGGACTGACTAGTGGGCGCGAAGGTCAGGTCCATTTGGATAAGTGTGAAGTAGTCACTTGGAATGTGTCCCATCGTGAAACGTGACGAGAGGTCCGAGGTCCACCGACTCAGCGATCCTTGAGCGCAATCAGTACCGCTCGATGCTCGGCTATGACCTTGCGGGCAGCTTTAAGCACATCGCGCCGTTCAGCTTCAGTCGATGCCCTAACCTCCGTCTTCGGGCGAATGATAGTTCGGGGCTTGAGTTCTACCCCGTACAGTTCCTTCCTCTTCGCGGTCATAGCAGTTCCTCTGTCCGGTAAGCGAGTCGCCGATACCGTCTCCCCGCATGATATGACGAAGCTCGCCGAAGATTGCGACGGCTGCGAGAAACAGGCTCGCTCTGCCCGTCTCCTTCTGGATCGTAACGGGAAAAGCCTACATACATTAGACACAACGACTCGGATCGTCCACAATCGGTCGGCAAATAAGCGTCCCACGATCGAGCCGGTCGGAACGATAGACGCGCAAGGAAGGAGACCAGCGAATGCCGACGACCACCTGTCCCAAATGCAACCACTACACGACCGTCCCCAACGTACAGAACGCTGAACGGTATTCATGCCCTTACTGCACAAGCGCGACCCGCGAGCCGCTGCTTCTTTACAAGTGCTTTTCGTGTATGAAGGTGTCCATTTTCGCCACTGCGCGGATACCCCGCGCGTGTCCTTATTGCAGGACGATCGTGCGCACGCTCCAGCGCGACTTGGCGCCCCCGCCGGTGGTGGTCGCTCCATTCGTGGAAACGGATTGGCTTTATCACGTCACGAGCATGACGATCGCACGCTCGATAAAAAGAGGGGGGATTCAGTCCGCCTTTAGACGGACGGGAAGCATCGCGCCCGACCCGAACGGCTCGTTCGCGCTTGATCGAGTCAATCGGATCAACGCCGCGATCGAAGGACGCATCATGAAATATCTGGTTGTCTGTTTAGCCAACGCGAACAGCGGCGATGCGTGGCGCGATGCTGTGATGGCTTACACGCCCTTCGTGCACGCAGCGACAGGAAGTAACGACGACTATATGTCCTTGAGTGCGCTCGAAGACGCCGCATTATCGCGGTTCGGCAAGCAAATCCAAGGCGATAAATTCACGTTGAAGCCGAAAGGTACCGTTGGCATCGCAAAAAAGCCGGGGACGATCGCGCTTCGCGATACGCTCGTCGGGAATCCCGACCATTACCTCACGAAGCTGGCTATTCAATGCGCGAACTATGACTTCGGTGTCGAGGCCGCGATTACGGCTTGCCACGTGTACTTCCTGAACACGGCGCTCGAGCGGCTCATTTTCGAAGGTGGGTACAAGGACTACACCAAACTTCGCAGTCCATCTTCGATCGTCGTGCTACGGGTGCGCCGAGTTGACGTGGTCGGCCTCGAGCAGGACATGGCGGACTTTCGGGCGCTACGCACGAAATCAGATGTGCCCGCGGCGAGGTTGGAAATCCTCGTCGGAACGGCAATACACACCGAGTTCAAGAGGCTGGATGTGCGTAGCCGAAGCGATAATTGGATTCCGCTCACGCAGTGGGAGTAATGGGCGAAATGCACGTGGCGATTGCGCCGATATCCTGCATTTCCGCTGCCGAGGTCGAGCAATGGTTGCGGTGGGTGGACAGCAGAGACGATTACGAAGCGAGGGGGGATCAAAAGGAAATCGATCGACGCATCGCCGATTTCGCTGCAGGACGGAAGGCGTTGTTTGTTCTTGAGCCGTCCTGTGGTGCGAAAGTGGCTGTCATGTGTGATTCGATCTGGCTTAGCCTAGCATCGGACGCTTGATCTGCGATGCGGGCGACCGGAACTGAGCATTGGCGCGCGCGAAGCATCGACGACGCTTTGCAAGACAAGCCAGGCGCGTGCTCACCGAGCAAAGTCCACCGAAAAATCATCGGACCACACGTCCGAGCAGGGAAGCACCGCTCCGCGAGGCCCATTCAGCAATATTGTCGCGACGATCGACAAGAAGCTCACGTCGCGGTGTTGCGGTCAAGTAACCACCGTGGCCGTTTTGTCGCTGAGCTTTTCTTTCGTCTCTGGTTAGCTCGGCTGGCGCACGTAGTAAATGTCCCACTCCGCTTCGTCGGTCTGCACGAAGCCGTATCGCCGGTAGAAACGATTCGAATCGCTGCCACGCAAAGCGCCTACGCGAATGGGCATTCGCTGAGCATCAGCGTCCGCGAAGATCCTTCGCAGGACCGTTGCACCGATGCCCTTTCGCTGATGCTCAGGAGCGACGTATAAATGGTCGAGGAGCCAGTGATCATCTTGAGGGCGAATCAAGACAAAGCCCACCTGAACACCATCGGCTTCGATGAAGCGGCAAAGCGCTGGGGCGAATGCAGCTAAGAAGCGCTCCCGCGCGCGCTGCGGGTCGAAGCGTCCGATGCGCTCCAAGCTCTCCCGCATCGCTGCTATGCGAATCGCCACCAAAGTGTCGGCGTCGGACTGACTAGTGGGCGCGAAGGTCAAGTCCATTTTGATAAGTGAGGATGTCGTCGCTCGGAATTTAGCATCATGAATCGAGACACAGCGACGGACAACTCGGGCGCACAAACGAGAAACGGGCCCAAGGGCCCGTTTCTGTAGTGTCCTGGCGGAGAGAGGGGGATTCGAACCCCCGATAGGCGATTAACCTATACACGCTTTCCAGGCGTGCGACTTAAACCACTCATCCATCTCTCCGAGAGCCGCGCATTATAGCAGAGTCTGGGCGCTTGGGGGTGCACTCGCATCCGAACGTTTGAGCGCCGCGATCTGCCGCCCTTCCGCATCGAAGTTCGAGGGTTCGAGCCAGGCATCGAGCGCCGCCTTGCGCGCGGGCCATTCGGCGTCGAGAAGCGAAAATACCGCCGTATCGCGGCTCCGTGCCTTGACGACCATATGCTGTCGAAGAACGCCCTCCCGCTGGAACCCGAGCCTCAGCGCTGCGCGAGCGGAGGCTTGATTCGCAGCATCGCTCCGCCATTCGCAGCGACGACAGCCCAGATCCTCGAAGGCATATCGAGCAGCAAGATAAATCGCCTCCGTGCCACCCCGGCTGTTCCGCAGAACCGGCACAAACAGCACATACCCGATCTCCACCGAACGATGCGTGGGACTGTAGCGCATCAGGCTCATTTTACCGACGACATCACCAGAGCCGTTGTGCATGATGACGAACGGCAAGACCCCCTCCAAACCCGCGAAGGCTTCGAGATGCGCGCGGTACGCTGGCACATCGGCAAACGGACCGTCACGAAGGAAGCGCCACGAGTCCTCGTGTCCGGGGCCGTGGCAAACAGCATACAAACGCTCGGCATGAACAGCGGGATCGAGCGGAATCAAGCTGACATAACGCCCACGCAGCGCCACCGCTTCGCCCCCGCCCGAACACTGCTTCATCCCACCCGTCACGCAGATCTCAAGATGGCCCATTCCGTCGGGGCACCAGCAAGAAACGCCGTCGCACGATTAGGGTGATACAGCGCGTGCATCGGATGCGTCTCGCCATTCAACAGCGCGGCAACGGCCTGTCCCACAGCCGGCGCCTGCGCGAATCCGCCCGTGTTGTGGCCACCAGTGATGATGCAATGCCCGGAACCCGCGGTCGGAATCGCTTCAAATATCCCAAGGCTCGACGACGTCCAAGGACGAACGCAGTACCTGAGTTCGCTCTCGAGATCGCCCTTTGCGATCGCTGCACGATAGGCTGCGGGGAAATACTTCTGTGCCGTGTCGATCAGCCCCTCGTACATGACCTTGAGGAGACGCCCATCGATATTCGTCGCATCGACACCGGTGTAGCCGTAGCCCGATCCGATGATCATGATGGGCTCGCCGTTCTCGTCGGTGGCCACTGTGATATTCGCGTCCTCCGTCACATGGCCCTTGCGCGCGAGCTTGAGCGAATTGCGCAGCGACGAATCAATATTCGGCAACCTGAGCCAAGCGCCGAGCACCCCATTGATCTTGCCTTCCGAAGCGGTGCCCTTCAGCAACGTGCCGCCGTACGCGCCCGGCGAGATGACGACATTCTCGGTAGTCAACATGCCATCCGCCAGCCTCACCCCAGCCACCTTGCCGCGTCCGTCGAACACCAGATGCTGGGCGCGCCGGTTCCAGTGCGTGCGAACGCCCTTCGCCTCCAGCCGGTCGATCAGCAGCCGCATGAACTTGTGCGCGTTGATCGTAAATCCGACGACTTCCACGCCCCCGGCGATATGGCCGCCTTCGACTGCCTCAGCGAGCGCCGGTTGTTCACGCGCGACGTCCGAGCCGGAGAATATCGCGCGGGCCGCACCGATGCGCTTCTGCCGCGCGACAGCCGATGCGAGATTGTCCATATCCGAATAGATCCGCAACACGCCTTCGCGGATCAAGCTGTCTTCGAAAAGCAGCGGATCGCTCTCGATCCACGCATCCCACAGCCCGCTGCTCTCGCGCGTCAGCGAAAAGATGTCGTCGTTGTAGCTATCGGCCAGCCAGGTCGGAATGCTTTCGAATTCCGCCACCCAAGCATGTTCCTCTTGCGACAAGCTGCCGGCATGGTGCGTTGCCCACCCGTATTCCGATACCGAGCGCTGAAACGCGGTGTTCATCGTTTCGTGAATTTCGCGCGAGTTGTAGTTATCCATCTCCGACAACGTGAACATCCGCGCGTCATCGCCACCGCGGCTGCACCCGAACGATGTCCAGTCGGCTTCCGTGCGCGGATCGGGCCGGGCATCGACGATCTCGACCTCGTAGTTGCGCTGCGAAAGGTAGTGCGCCGTAATGAGGTTGACGAGGCCACCGCCAATCAACGTAACACGTCGAGACGCGGACGCCCGACGGCTACCCGCGTGGTAACGCTCGTCGTACTGAGTCGTGAAAGCGCATTCCAACGCCTTGAGCGCCGCGATGTACGCGCTTTCGCCGCCGTTCTCGGCGATGCTCAACACCACCGCGCCTCCGAATTCACCAGGGCCGCCCTTATCGCCCGGCTCTCCGATCGAGACGTAGTAGCAGGGCTCGGACCGGCCGCCGGCCCAGGCGGAAACAATGTCGCCCGGCAACGCGGCGCGCGTCACAACCGCATCGACATCGCTTTCGATCAGAACGCGGCGAAGCACCGTTTGACCTTTGCGGAGCACGTCGGGCCGATAGATCACGTTCTTGGCCAAAACGTGATTCGCCAGATTTTCATCGAGGGGATCGAGTATCAGAATTCGCACGGTGGGGGTCTCTCTTTATTTTGTATTGATACACACGTTGACGGCCGCCCGCTTCAGACAACTACGATGATGGCCGTCCCGATCAACAGCAGCGCCATGGCCGCGTTGAACACGCTCAGCCGGAACTCGTTCGTCAATAGCTTGCCGATCCCCACGCCGAACGACGTCCAGATCGAGCCGGACACGAAATTCACCAGCGCGCAAATCGTGAAAATCCGAACGCCTGCCGCCCAAGCCGACGTTCCCGGCGGAAGGAACAACGTGGCGGTCGTGATCGCCTTAACCCATGCCTTGGGATTGACGACCTGGAAGAACGCGGCATCGAAAAAGGTCAGCGGCTTCGCTACCGCCTTGGCCTTCGCAACTCTCGCGCCAACGAGCTTGTACGCGAGATAAATCAGGTAAGCCGCGCCGCACCATTTCAGCACGCCCTGAAGCCAAGGGAAGTAAACGAATACGACGCCGAAGCCGATGCAGAGCAAGAACGTTTGGAGTGCGCAGCCGGAGACGATGCCGCTCACGTGCGGCAACGTCCTGCCGAAGCCGAAGGTGGCACCGGAGGTCGTCAACATCACGTTGTTGGGCCCGGGCGTAATGGACATGATCATGTAGTACGTCGCCAGCGGCACGACGGCGATTGCGGGGGGACTTATCATGTTGTGGTTGTTCTCATTGGATGCCGGATGCCGCGCGGGAAACCGCAGCAGCGTTGGAAACGCTCACCGCAGGGTGGCGCAAAACCGATAGATGCGGCCGCAAGCTTCTTCGAGCACTTGCGTCGACGTCGCGTACGAGATCCGGAAATTCGGACCGGTACCGAATGCGCTGCCATGCACGGTGGCCACCGCCTCGTCCTCGAGCAGCGCCGTGACGAAGTCCTCGTCGGTGGCGATCAGCTTGCCTTTCGGCGTGCGCTTGCCAATTGCCCCTTCGCATGACGGATAAACGTAGAACGCCCCTTCCGGCGTGCCGCACTGCAGATGCGGCGTCCGATTGAGCAGCCCGATCACGAGGTCGCGACGCGCCTTGAACGCCTTCCTGAATTGAGGAAGATGGCTCTGCGGGCCATTCAGCGCTTCAACCGCAGCCCACTGCGCGATCGAGCACGTGCCCGACGTTTGCTGGCCTTGGATCAGGTCCATCGCGTCGATCAACACCTTGGGGCCGGCGGCATAACCAACCCGCCAACCGGTCATCGCGTAGGCCTTCGACACGCCGTTCATCGTCAAGGTGCGGTCGTACAGCAACGGTTCGATCTGTGCCGGCGTCACGAACTCGAAATCGTCGTAGACGAGGTGCTCGTACATATCGTCCGTGAGAATCCATACGTGCGGATGGCGGACCAGAACATCGGTCAGCGCCTTCAGTTCGTCACGCGTGTACGCAGCGCCCGACGGGTTCGACGGCGAGTTGAGAATGATCCATTTGGTACGCGGCGTAATCGCGCGATCGAGGTCTTCCGCCTGCAGTTTGTATGCATGACGCTTGTGGGTAGGCACCGCGACCGGCGTACCGCCGCACAGGGACACCATTTCCGGGTACGAAACCCAGTAAGGGCTTGGAATGAGGACTTCGTCACCCGGCCCGAGCGTCGCCAGCAACGCGTTGAAAATCACGTGCTTGGCCCCGGTGCTCACGATCGTCTGCGACGGCTTGTAGATCAGGCCGTTTTCGCGTTCGAACTTATGCACGATCGCCTCCCGCAACTCGGGAATGCCCGCCGACGTCGTGTACTTGGTCTCCCCGCGCCGAATTGCTGCGATCGCGGCTTCCTTGATGTTGTCGGGCGTATCGAAATCGGGCTCCCCCGTCGACAACGACATCACATCGACGCCCTCCGCGCGGAGAACGCGCGCCTTCTGAGTAATGGCGAGCGTCGCGGACGGTTTCACGGAAGACAAACGTTCGGCTAGAAATGACATGGGAATCCTGGGTGAAACGGTTAACAGTTGAACGAACTTGCTAACGCACGGCGCTCACGCCGGCAAACGATCTTCGGCTTCAGCACATACCGGAAGCGACTTGAGTTGCTCGACGTAGGCCGCGGGAAGAATGTCGTGTCCGGCGAGAAGATGACCGAGATACGCGGCGCGCGGTTTCAGCTGTGAGTCGAGGTTATTGCGAGCAACATACGTGGTCGCGGTGACGTATTCATCGTTGTCGGGACGCAAAACTCGCACGACAACGCGTTCATACTGACCGCTCGCGACGTTCTCATAATGGTCGAGCACATCGAGCCCGTCCGCTGATATACGGTTTAGGATGCCGAAAACATGCGCACCGCCGCTTTCCGTTAAATTCGCGGCTGCCGCGCCGGGGAAATAAGCCGACGGCTTGTCGAACGTCAACGCCCAATCGTCGAGCCGCCCCAGCACGCGCTCGAAACAAGCCGCCCCCGCTGGAACGAGGCGAGCATCGATCAAGCGAGCAGGATCCATATTCGATCCGTAAGCAAAATACCAAACCGAATCACGCACATCATCACTCATGATATTTCCGCAGTTTCAGCGAAATGGAATTCGAAGCGACGCCTCGGCGATCACGATCGAGGGATCGCCGAGGCGCGGATGCAATACGCAGATTGTCTGCGCTTTCTTAATTTCGCCGATCAATCGACGAAGGGAAAAGATTCATTCTCAGGAGATATTTTTCTATTTGATCGAAACGATTTTGACGAGGCGATAGCAACATCGTCACACGGCCCAAGACGAAAATTAATGCATTAGGGACAGCTACACCAACAAATAATTTTTACGTCGCGAATAATAATTTATTGTGGAAACGATTTCGCGAAAAAAGGAAGGAACCGACTTCGAGTCGTTGACGATAAAAGCATATGATTCAAGTCACCCCACTTGAAACATGGCTACGCAAACAACGCTTAATCGCGGCGCACCGGTAGTCAATGTCGCAAGACAGGACGGAGCCGCGCCCGCCCTCTTCTCACGGGTGCCGAATGTAATCGACGAGCGCCTTCGTATAAGCATCGGGCACCCGATCGAGCAAGCTCACGACGATCGTCGCCACGAACCCTGCCGGCACCCCGAACACGCCTGAACTGATCGGTTCGATCCCGAACCATTGCGGCCCGACAAACCCTGTCAGTTCCCTAAAGTACGGATAAGTCGACACGATGTAATACACGCACACGCCCAGCCCGGCGACCATCCCGGCAACAGCCCCATGCCTGGTCGTCCGCTTCCAGAACACCCCTAATACGAGCACCGGAAAAAAGCTCGAAGCCGCCAACGAAAACGCCGCGCCCACGAGAAACAAAATATTCCCCGTATTGAGCGACGCCACATACGAAGCGAATAGCGCCACGCCCAGCAGCAAGATCTTCGAAATCGTGACCCGCCTTTGGCTAGACGCCGCAGGATCGATCATGTGGTAGTAGATGTCGTGCGACAGCGCGTTGGCGATCGTCAACAGCAACCCATCCGCCGTCGACAGCGCCGCCGCCAGCGCTCCCGACGCAACGAGCCCTGAAATCACATACGGCAGCCCCGCGATCTCCGGCGCGGCCAGCACCACCACATCAGGCTGCATTCGAATCGCGGACCATCGGATGATGCCGTCTCCACTGCTGCTATCGATCCCGATCAAGCCCGGCTCCGCGCGATGCCATTGCGTCACCCATGCTGGCCAATCGTTCATCGAATGGCCAACGAGGTGCGTCATCACTTCATACTTGATCAGGACGGCCAGCACCGGCACGGTGACGTAAAACAGCGCCACGAAAAACAGCGTCCACGCAACGGAACGCCGCGCCGAGCTAACCGAAGTGGTCGTGTTGTAACGCGTCAAGATGTGCGGCAAGCTCGCCGTCCCCAGCGACAAACACAGCAGCAGCGACAGAAAATTGCGCTCGTGCGTCATCCGCTCTGCGTCGTTCGAAGCAGGAAACGGTTCGTACATCGGCACGGGATCCGTCGCCCGCGCAAGCAGATCGTCGCGCGCCTGCGTCCAGACGACGCGCGCAGCAGCCGCATCGCGCGGAAACGCCGATAGCTCGGCCTCGCGTTCATGGATGTCGCGCAACGGCCCATCGTGACGGCGCAAGTCGTCGAGTTCACGCATCAAATGCGTTTTCTGCTCGATATACGAGGCCGGCAACGCGGCGATCTGCGCATCGATATGCGCTGCCCGCTCCCGATACGACACGCGCACGCGCTGCTCCTGCGGCGAATCGCGCACGACGGCATCGAGCTTCTCCATGCGCGCCATCAATCGGCCGTACGTCAACTGCGGCACCCATCCGAGCCCGTCCTTGTGCGCGATCATCGATACCGGAATCAAGAACGCGCTGATGAGAATGACGTACTGCGCAACCTGAGTCCAAGTCACCGCACGCATGCCGCCGAGAAACGAGCAGACGAGAATGCCGGCCAAGCCGCAAGCAATGCCGATCGCGAAATCGACACCGATAAAGCGCGTCGCAATGATCCCCACGCCTTGAATCTGCGCGACGAGATAAACGAACGAACATAGGATCGCAGCCGCCGCGGCGATGCCGCGCACCACGTTGCTCGAATAGCGCGTGCCGAGAAAATCCGGGATCGTGTAGCGCGCGAGCTTGCGAACGTAAGGTGCAAGTAGGAATGCAACTAGACAATACCCGCCGGTCCACCCCATCAGGTACGCGAGTCCGTCGTAGCCCGTGGCATAGAGCGACCCGGCCAACCCGATGAACGAAGCCGCCGACAGCCAATCGGCCGCCGTCGCCATGCCGTTGAAGGCAGCCGGCACGCGCCGTCCCGCCACGTAGTATTCGACGAGATCGGAGGTGCGCGACAGCAAGCCGATCACGGCATAGACGGCGATGGGCACGAACAAGAAGACGTAGCCGACCCAGACGCCTGGCCCCGTCGCTCGCTCGACCCGCCACATCGTATAGATGAACAAAAAGAAGCCGAGCGTATAGAGCACATACGCGCGAACCAGCCGGTTCACAAGCGTCATGGAGCCGCCTCGCGGACGGCATCGCTCCCGGCGTCGGCCTGGGCGGCCTGTTGCAAGCGCCGATCGGCGCGCGCCATGGCAAAGATATAAACCGCAATCAGAAGCAGGTAGACGACGATCGCCCCCTGCGCGCCGATATAAAACGGCAGCCTGAACCCGGCCACACGCACGCTCGATAATCTTCGCGCCAAGAGCGGCACGACGAACGAGAGGACGAAGCCGATCAGCATCAACACGCCGATCAACGTCACATTGAAGCGCCAGTAGCGGCGATGCGCGAGCGCCATCGCACTCGAAACCGGAGGCGGTTCGAGCGAGCGTTGAGCGACGGGATCGAGAGCACGTGGCGCGGCCATGCGCCTATTTATCAAAAAGGGACGGCGCGGGCAATTGGGATTGTCCGCGCCGCCCCTTCGGAAGGCGCCGCTCAAAGAGGCGAAGATGCCGCGCGCCGCACTCGCCCAATGCCGGTGGCGAGCGTGACGCAACGGCCGTCAACGCACCTGTGCGAGCTGTTCGAGGATCGCGGGATTCTCGAGCGTCGAGACGTCTTGGGTAATCGCCTCGCCCTTAGCCAACGAGCGCAGCAGGCGCCGCATGATCTTGCCCGAACGCGTCTTCGGCAGGTTGTCGCCGAAACGCACGTCCTTCGGCTTGGCGATCGGCCCGATCTCCTTGGCGACCCAAGCACGCAGCTCATTGGCGAGCTTCTCCGCTTCCTCGCCTTCGGGGCGCGAGCGCTTCAGCACGACGAACGCCACGACGGCTTCGCCCGTCGTCTCGTCGGGCCGGCCCACCACGGCCGCTTCGGCCACGATCGGATTCGACACCAGCGCCGATTCGATCTCCATCGTCCCGAGCCGGTGGCCCGATACGTTGAGCACGTCGTCGATACGGCCCATGATCGTGAAGTAGCCCGTGTCCTTGTCGCGCACCGCGCCGTCGCCGGCGAGGTACAGCTTGCCGCCCAGCTCGGCGGGGAAATAGCTCTTCTTGAAGCGCTCGGGATCGCCCCACACGGTACGCAGCATCGCCGGCCACGGACGCTTCACGACGAGAATGCCGCCCTGCCCGTTCGGCACGTCCTGCCCCGTCTCATCGACCACCGCGGCCATGATGCCCGGCAGCGGCAGCGTGCACGAGCCCGGCACGAGCGGCGTCGCGCCCGGCAACGGCGAAATCATATGGCCGCCCGTCTCGGTCTGCCACCACGTATCCACGACAGGGCAACGCTTGCCGCCCACGTTCTCGTGATACCAGACCCAGGCTTCGGGATTGATCGGCTCGCCGACCGTCCCGATGATCCGCAGGCTCGACAAGTCATAGCTCTTCGGATGCACCTTCGAATCGGCTTCGGCGATCTTGATCAGTGAACGGATGGCCGTCGGCGCCGTATAGAAGACGCTGACCTTGTGCTTCTCGATCATGCTCCAGAAGCGGCCGCCGTTCGGGTAGGTCGGCACGCCCTCGAACACGACTTGCGTCGCGCCGAGCGCGAGCGGCCCGTACGTGATGTAGCTGTGGCCCGTGACCCAGCCGATGTCGGCCGTGCACCAGAACACGTCCGAAGGCTTCCAGTCGAACGTCCATTTGATCGTCTGCGCGGCCCACAGCAGATACCCGCCCGTGCTGTGCTGGACGCCCTTGGGCTTGCCCGTCGAGCCGGACGTGTACAGCACGAACAGCGGATGCTCGGCGCTCAGCCACTCGGGCTCGCATGTATCGGCCTCTTTCCCGGCGGCCTCGTTCATCCACAGATCGCGCGATGCGTCCCATTGGACGCTCCCGCCGGTGCGGCGATAGACGAACACGCTCTTGACGGCTTCGCATCCGCCCATGGCCAATGCTTCGTCGGCGATGTTCTTGAGCGGCAGCGCCTTGCCGCCGCGCATTTGCTCGTCGGCCGTCACGAGCGCGACCGCGCCGACGTCGACGAGCCGCTCGTTCAGCGATTTCGACGAGAAGCCGCCGAACACGACCGAGTGCGGCGCGCCGATGCGGGCGCAGGCCTGCATCGCGACGACACCCTCGACCGACATCGGCATATAGATGACGACGCGATCGCCCTTCTTCACCCCGCGCCGCTTCAGCGCATTCGCGAAGCGGCAAACGCGGCCGAGCAAATCCTTATAGGTGATGTTCGTCGAGGTACCGTCGTCGGTCTCGAAGATCAAGGCCGTGCGATCGCCGTTGCCGGCCTCGACGTGGCGGTCGAGACAGTTGTACGACGCGTTCAGCTCGCCGTCTTCGAACCACTTGTAAAACGGCGCGTTGGACTCGTCGAGCACTTTCGTGAACGGCTTGCGCCAGGAGAGCGTCTCCTTCGCCAGCTTGGCCCAAAAGCCCTCGTAATCCCGCTCGGCCTCCGCCATGAGCGCCCGATATGCGTCCATTCCCGAAATCGTCGCTCCGGCCACCGCTTCCGCGGACGGCGGGAATACACGGCCTTCGTGAAGAACCGATTCAATCGCAGACATCGACTACTCCCTTATGGACAAGATGAAACTCGAATCCGGCGCGCCGGCCGCGCACATAGAGCGCAAAGCCGCGCGAGGACGTATGGAATGCCGCATTGCAACAACGACGGGCGCGACCCATCGCGTTCGCAATAGCCGTTGCACAGTACCGCCATCAACTTACCGGGTTCTTACATGGTGCGCCATTGCATTGGCCGTTCGTTCGTTCGATCTCGTTCTCTCGGCGCGGCGCCCCGGGTTCATGCGACAGCATACGGCCCTCTACAATGCTAGCCGAACCTGCATGCGCTTCTTCATCGCATTCGGGTTTACGCTGTTATCGGCGAGTTGCCCAGCCCGGCGCTCCCGACGCCCGCTCGGCACGCGCGGTACAATAGCGCGATTTTTTTCGCGCGCGTCTTTGCGCATACGTTTTCGACTTGCCGCTCCGTCCCCACAGCCTTCAGCCATGACAGTCATCAAACAGGAAGACCTCATCCAGAGCGTCGCCGACGCACTGCAGTACATCAGCTACTACCATCCGCTCGACTACATTCAGGCCCTCGGCCGCGCGTACGAGCTCGAGGAAAGCCCGGCCGCGAAAGACGCGATCGCGCAAATTCTGACGAATAGCCGCATGTGCGCCGAGGGCCGCCGGCCGATCTGCCAAGACACGGGCATCGTCACCATCTTCCTGAAGATCGGCATGGACGTGCGCTGGGGCAGCGAAAGCGGCCCGGCGACGATGAGCGTCACCGACATGGTCAACGAAGGCGTGCGCCGCGGCTATCTGAACCCCGACAACGTTCTGCGCGCATCGATCGTGAATCCGCCCGAAGGCGCGCGCAAGAACACGAAGGACAATACGCCGGCCGTCATCCACTACGAAGTCGTGCCCGGCGATAAAGTCGACGTGCAGGTCGCGGCCAAGGGCGGCGGCTCCGAGAACAAATCGAAGTTCGCGATGCTCAACCCGTCCGACTCGATCGTCGACTGGATCCTGAAGACCGTGCCGACGATGGGCGCCGGCTGGTGCCCGCCGGGCATGCTCGGCATCGGCATCGGCGGCACCGCCGAGAAGGCGATGCTGATGGCGAAGGAATCGCTGATGGATCCGATCGACATCCAGGACATCATCGCCCGCGGCCCGCGCGACTGGATCGAAGCGCTGCGCATCGAGCTGCACGAAAAGGTGAATGCGCTCGGTATCGGCGCGCAAGGGCTCGGCGGCCTGGCCACCGTGCTCGACGTCAAGATCATGGCTACGGCCACGCACGCGGCGTCCAAGCCGGTCGCGATCATCCCGAACTGCGCGGCCACACGCCATGCGCACTTCACGCTGGACGGCTCGGGCGCGGCCCATCTCGAAGCGCCCTCGCTCGACGCATGGCCGAAGGTGCAGTGGGAGCCGAACACGGAGACGAGCAAGCGGGTCGATCTGAACACGCTCACGCCCGAGGAAGTTGCTAGCTGGAAGCCGGGCCAAACGCTGCTGCTCTCGGGCAAGATGCTCACGGGCCGCGACGCTGCGCACAAGCGCATCGCCGACATGCTCGCCAAGGGCGAAAAGCTGCCCGTCGATTTCACGAACCGTGTGATCTATTACGTCGGCCCCGTGGATCCGGTGCGCGACGAAGTCGTCGGCCCGGCCGGCCCGACCACGGCCACCCGCATGGATAAATTCACCGAGACGATGCTCGCGCAAACGGGCCTCATTTCGATGATCGGCAAGGCCGAGCGCGGCCCGGTCGCGATCGAGGCGATCAAGCAGCACAAGGCGGCTTACCTGATGGCCGTCGGCGGTGCCGCCTATCTCGTGTCGAAGGCGATTCGCGGTGCTAAGGTGCTCGCGTTCGAAGATCTGGGCATGGAAGCGATCTACGAATTCGACGTCTCGGATATGCCGGTGACGGTGGCCGTCGATTCGACGGGCACGTCGGTTCATCAGACGGGACCGAAGGAATGGCAAGCCAAGATCGGCAAGCTGCCCGTCGTGACGGCCTAAAGCCGCGCTAGGTTCGCAGCGATGAAAGCCGGGCCGCGTGTCCGGCTTTTTCTATGGGACGAACGATGGGCAAGCCTCCGCCGAACAGCTGATATTGGGCTCGAAGCCTTGGCTTTTGCGCTTTCAGCGTTTATCGTTTGCGTTCAATGCCCCACGAAGAAGGAATCAAAATGCAAGGCGACAAGAAGGTCATCGAATACTTGAACGCACAGCTCAAGAACGAGCTCACGGCGATCAACCAGTACTTCCTGCACGCACGGATGTACAAGCATTGGGGCCTCGACAAGCTCGGCAAGCACGAGTACGACGAATCGATCGGCGAAATGAAGCACGCCGATATGCTGATCGAACGCGTCTTCATGCTCGACGGCCTGCCCAACCTGCAAGACTTGCACAAGCTGCTGATCGGCGAGGAAACGAAAGAGATCCTCGAATGCGACCTGAAGCTCGAGCAGGGCTCGCAAGCCACCTGCAAAGAGGCGATCGCCTATTGCGAGTCGGTGCAAGATTACGTTTCGCGAGGCATCTTCTCGACGATCCTCGACGATACCGAAGAGCACATCGATTGGCTCGAAACGCAGCTCGATCTCATCGACAAGATCGGGATCCAGAACTATCAGCAATCTGCAATGGGCTCGCCCTCCGACTCCTGATCGTTCGACGCTGCCCGCTCGCTCCTCTCGCCTCTCCTCTTGCCGGCCATGATCGCACTGCACGACGTGTCCTTGCCCGAATCCGAGCCTTCGACGGCGCCCTCGTCGCCGGGCGGCAATCCCGCACCCATCGGCATCTTCGATTCGGGGCTGGGCGGGCTATCGGTGCTGCGTGCGATCCGGGCGCAGTTGCCCGGTGAGGCGCTGCTTTACGTCGCCGATTCGCTACATGCGCCCTATGGGCTGCGCGATAACGCGTTCATCTCGGCGCGCACGCTGGCAATCGGAGAATGGCTCGTCTCGCAAGGGGCGAAGGCGCTCGTCGTCGCATGCAACACAGCGACAGCCGAATCGATCGCGCTCGCGCGCGGCCGGCTGTCGATCCCGATCATTGGGGTGGAGCCCGGCATCAAGCCCGCGGCCGGCCTGTCGAAGTCGCGGATCGCGGGGGTGCTCGCCACGCAGGTCACGCTTCGCAGCGAACGGTTCCGGTCGTTGATCGAACGCTACGCGGCCGATTGCCAATTCATTTGCCAACCGGGCCACGGGCTCGTGGAAGCGGTGGAGCGATGCGAAATCGACACGATCGACGTGCGCGCCCTGCTCGCGCGCTACATCGATCCGATGCTCGCGGCCGGTGCCGATACGCTCGTGCTCGGTTGCACGCACTACCCGTTTCTCGATGCCGCGATCCGCGAGATTGCCGCCGGGCGCCTTGCCCTCGTCGATACGAGCGTGGCCATCGCGCGCCAACTCGAACGCGTGCTGGAGGCGAGCGGCCTGCGTGCGCCGGCCGACGGGCAGCCCGCGCAGCCACGGCTTTGCTCGACCGACGAAGGCGCTCACATGCGCACGCTCGCGTCGACGCTGCTCGGCCTCGATGTTCCCGTCGAACGGGTATCGATCACGGCGTCGTGCGGCACGGCGCCGGGCCGCTCTCACGCCGCTTGAGCCAACGGCCCGCCGTGCGCGGCCGATCCGCTTCGCCTCTATCCCGATAAGGGGCACGACCACCGCTGCTCGCTTGTTACAAAAAATAAGACACTCCGCTTGCCAAGCTCACGAAACGTAATGATAATAGTTCGCATTAACGTTCTGGTTTCTCTTCAGTCATGATCGTCTGCGTGTGCAAGTCCGTTTCCGACCGCAAGATCCGCGCTGCCATCGCGGAGGGGGCGGACACGTTCGATGAGTTGCAGTTCGAACTCGGCGTTGCCACCTGCTGTGGCAAATGCGAAGAGTCCGTGCGCGATGTCATGGCCCAGTGCGGTGTCTGTGAAAGCCAATGCGGCGTCGAGCGGCACATCCCGTCGCAGCCGATGCACGTGACCTTCTACGAACGCAAGGCCGCCTAAGTTTCCGGCGTCATTCGCCCGAATTATTCGCCCTTACCCGCTTTTTTCGTCGGCACGCCAGTTCGCTTCAGCCAGCAGCCGCTCGTTTTGCTCGAGGAGCCCGAGATGGAACTGCTCATTGGTTTCGTTGCGACCCTGTGTATCTCCGTGCTGGTCTGCCGCTCATGAAGCGGCATCGTGTCACTCAACGCGCTCGCAGCGCCGCCTCAGATTCACGCTAACATGCAAGCCTCGTCTTCCGTCGTGGCCGGCGCCCGCCCGGCAGCACCGCTCGGCATGTCGCGTTCGCGTATCGTCCCCGCTTTGCTCGGCGTAGCACTCGCTCATGCCGTGCTCATCGCCGTTTTCCTGACGTCCAATAGTGCGCCGGCTCCGCGCCCCGTTCAGTCGACGGCCATCGTCGCCCAACTGCTCAGTCCGCAATCCGACGCGCCCCCCGTGGCCGTGCAATCGGCGCCTCAACCGCCGGCCAAGCCGGCCCATACCGAGCCCGTTCGGCCGCATGTGAGCGCGCCAAAACCACCTGCGCCGCACCCGCGCGTGCCGGTGCCCGCAGCGACCCGGTCGATCGCCCCGGCACCCGCCCCGGCCGTGTCTCCGGCGCCGCCGAGCCAGGCAACCGCAAGCACAAGCGCGCCAACTACCGCAACGCAGACGGCTGCCGCCGCGACCGGCGCATCGTCATCAAAGGCACCCGCCGCGCCCGAAACGATGGCGATCGCGGCACCGAAGCACGTCGAGCATGCCGATTGCCACATCGTCAAACCGGACTACCCCGAACTCTCGCGGCGCCGCGAGGAAACGGGTACGGCCACAGTGCGATTCGTCATCGGCACGACCGGCGCCGTCGAAACAGTCACGCTCGTCAAGAGCAGCGGTTTCGCGCGGCTCGACGATGCCGCCATCGCGGCGCTGCGCCAAAGCACGTGCCAGCCTTTCGTTGAAAACGGCTCACCTATCCGCGTTTCCTACACGCAAGCGTTCAAGTTCGGGCTCGACGACGACTGAACGCCTATTTACCAAAAAGAAAAGGACGTACCTATGCAAAGCTACGGTCTGGCCCATGCTTGGGCTCAAGGCGATCTCGTCACGCGCGCCATTGCACTCACGCTGCTGACGATGTCGGTGCTGTCGTGGACGGTCATCGTCATCAAGGGCTGGAACATCGTCCGCCTCGGGAGGCTGACGAAAAACGCCGAACGGCAGTTCTGGCATTCCGACGATTTCTCGCACGGCATCGATGCATTGGCTCAGGCGCTGCCGGCTCGCGAGCGCAATCCGTTCCTCGCGCTCGCCTTGTCGGGCCAGGAAGCGGCAGACCACCATCAACGCACGCGTCCGCATCTGCATGACCGGCTAGACGTGTCGGATTGGATCACGCGTTGCCTGAAAGACACGATGGACGACGGCATCGCGCGCATGCAGCGAGGGCTCGCCGTCCTGGCATCGATCGGCGGTACCGCGCCTTTCGTCGGATTGTTCGGCACCGTATGGGGCATTTATCACGCGCTGATCGCCATCGGCGAAAGCGGTCAAGCATCGATCGACCGCATCGCGGGCCCAATCGGCGAAGCGCTGATCATGACGGCATTCGGCCTCGTCGTCGCCGTGCCGGCGGTACTCGGCTACAACGCACTCACGCGCTCGAACCGCGCGATCGTGGGCAGCCTGCGCCGGTTCGCGCATAGCCTGCACGCCTATTTCGTCACGGGAGCGCGCGTCGCGCCGGCGGCGAATCCGACGCTGCGCGTGGCAACGCGCGCAAGCTAATCGATCGGGAGCGAAACATGGCGATATCGCTATTCGACGACGAAGCGGACGAAGGGCTGATAGGCGAAATCAACATGACGCCGCTGATCGACGTTATGTTGGTACTCCTAATCGTTTTTCTCATTGCGATTCCCGCTATCGAGCACGCGATCAAGCTCGATCTGCCGCACGTCGGCAGTCAGCAGCAAGACATCAAGCCCCCGCATGTGGACGTGGCGGTGCGGGCCGACGGCACGCTCGCCTGGGATGGCACGAACATCGACGATGCGGGCTTGCATGCGGCGCTGGAACGCGCGGCGAAGGCGAATCCGCAGCCTCAGTTGCGATTGCGCGCCGATCGCAAAGTGCCCTACGAGCGTGTCGCCGACGTCATGTCGGCGGCCCAGGAAAGCGGGCTGACGCAGATCGGATTCGTTACCGAACCACGTCCGCGCTAGCGCTCTCGGCGTCACGGGCGTATCGGGTAGTTCGGGCCGCGGCCACATCGCTTCTGCCCATAGTAAAAGGCCCTTATCGGGCGATAAGGGCCTTTTTTCGTGCGCACACGGCGCCTTCGGGCGGCGGGCTCACATCCCATCGGACTGGTTCGAGCACCACATGCGATCGCCGTGCTTTGCACGAACCACGCTTTCAGCCCTATCCGGCTTGCTATAAGAGCAGCCGTTTTGTTTTCGCGCTGGACGCCCCAACGCGAAAGGCACTTCACTATAGGCCCCAGCGCTCGGTGCTTCAAGACACCGGCCATTGAATCTACCGATCGTCCCGGCGGCTTCAAATGGCAAAAGCGATTCGCTTGCTCGCGCACCGGCTCACATATTGAGCCGCCCCGTATTGAGCCGCCCCTCAATGGCAGGGGCCACCCGCGTCAACGTACCGTATCGGCCACCGCCGCGGGCACGGCCGTGTTCGCCGTTTGCAGCGCTTTCACCTGCTCTTTCGTCGGGCATTCCATCATCGTATGGTTCGCCACGTCGAGCTTCTCGACGAGAAAATCGACGAATGCGCGCACGGCCGGCACCATGCCCTGACGCGATATGAAAGCAGCCGAAAGTTGCGGCGTCGGCAACGTCCACCCGGGCATGACGGGCGACAGCAACCCCGCGCGCAACGAGGCGCCGTACATCATCTCGGGCAATGCCGCGATCCCCACGCCTTCGAGCACCGCTTCGCGTATCGTCGCCAAATCGGCCGTCACGAGGCGTGGTTCATGCTCGTGAACGTGCTTGTGCCCATCGGGCGCGGTCAAATGAAAGACGTGCCGGCCGTCGAAGCTCGGCGTATCGAGCGTCTGAAAGCGATTGAGATCGGCGGGCGTGACAGGCGGCGCGTTTTGCGCGAGCAGGCTCGGCGCACCGACGAGCATCTGCTCCGTGCGCCATAGCGGACGCATGACGATATTCGCGTTGTCCGGAGGATCGGAGCGCACGCGAAGCGCGACGTCGACCGAGTCTTCATAGAGATCGATCACACGATTGGTCACACGAATCGAGACCCGCACCTCAGGGTAACGCAGCAGGAATTCGGAGAGGATGCCCGAAAGGAGCGTCTGCGATACCGTCACGGGTACGCTGACACGCACGGTTCCGCGCGGCGCGGAGCGCAGTTCCTGCACCGCATTCATCGCAGCCTGCGCCTCGGCGAGCATCACTTTGCAGTGCTGAAAGAAGCGCTCGCCCGCTTCGGTCAGCGCGAGCTTGCGCGTCGATCGCTGCAACAATCGCACACCGAGCGAGGTTTCGAGTTCGGCCACGCGCCGCGACAATCGCGACTTCGACACGCCGAGCACGCGCTCGGCAGCAGAAAAGCCACCGTATTCGACCACCTGCGCGAAGTACATCAAGTCATTCAGATTCTGCGAGTCGAGTTGCATCTCATCGTTCCAACGGTAGGACAATCCATTGCTCTTTGGACGGCTAAAAGGGGCCCGGGCCCGTCCATATAATAGACCTCACATTCTTACGCGACGCACACACCGCGTCCTTCCGAGGTTCTGCTCATGACTACGTCCCGCACGATTCGCAACACGATCGCCGCCGTCCGCACCGTGGAGGGTGGCGGCTTCGTCGTCCATCGTCCGTTCCCGACCCGAATGTTAATGGACTTCGATCCATTCTTGCTGCTCGACGAAATGGGCCCCGTCGACTATGCGCCCGGTCAGGCCAAGGGCGCGCCCGATCACCCGCATCGCGGTTTCGAAACGGTGACCTATGCCCTCGCGGGCCGCTTCGCGCATGAGGATTCGGCAGGCCATTCCGGTGTGCTTCGCCCCGGCGACGTGCAATGGATGACGGCCGGCGCGGGCGTCGTCCACAGTGAAATGCCCGATCCCGAATTCGCTCGCGCCGGCGGGCGCGTACACGGGCTGCAGCTATGGGTGAATCTCCCGCGCCGCGACAAGATGATCGCGCCGCGCTACCAGGAGATTCCCTCGGAGCGTATCCCGATCGCCTCGACCGAAGACGGCAAGGTACGCGTCAAAGTCATCGCGGGTGAAGCGCTCGGCGTCAAGGCGGCGATCGAAACACGCACGCCGATTCTGTATCAGCACTTCTCGCTCGAACCCGGTGCATCGATCGTGCAGCCGGTACCGCGCGACTATCGCGTCTTCGCTTATGCGCTGAGCGGCGCGGGACGGTACGGCGACGAGCAGCGCGAAATCGGCGCGCAGCGCATGGTGATCTTCGGCGACGACGGCGACGCCGTCACGCTGACGGCCGGCACCGAGCCGCTCGAAGTCCTGCTCATCGGCGGCGTGCCGCTGAACGAACCGATCGTGCGGCATGGCCCGTTCGTGATGAATACGGAGGATGAGATCCGGCAAGCGATCGTCGACTATCAAGCCGGGCGGATGGGCGAAATCGCTCGTTGAGGATCGTTGAGGCGTTTCGAAGTTCGACGAGGCTCGTCGAAAAGCTCGCCAAGACTCGTTGAGGCTACTCCAAGCGCCTCCAAAAGCTCGTTGGGGCTCGTCGAAGCAGGAGCGCAGGTTCCGATCCCCCGCCCGCCGATCCGCGCGACGGGTGTGGGCGAATTGCGTCACAATAGCCGCTCAGCTGCCGCCGCCCGCTGCGCCATCACGGCGCTCGCGGGCAGCCCGGCGCCCCAACCAGGAGGATAGGCATGAGCGAGCGCGTTGTTACGGCATCCATCGGCGCAACCAACTTTCAAGTCACGTTCGACGACGGTGCCCATCACTTGTGGCACGCCGACGAACCGGAATCGCTCGGCGGCGGCGACCGCGCTCCCACTCCGGTATCGCTCTTGCTTTCCGGATTAGGGGCATGCACGTCCATTACGTTGAAAATGTATGCGCAGCGCAAAGGCTGGCCGCTCGATGACGTGCAAGTATCGCTCTCGATGCACACTGGCGACCAAGGCTCGACGATCGACCGCAAGATCGTCTTGCACGGCGAACTCACCGACGAGCACCGCGAGCGGTTGCTGCAAGTGGCGAACGCGTGTCCCGTCCACAAGATACTGACGCGTCCGATCGCGATCAACACGGGGCTCGTCGCAACGTTGCCGGCCACGCCCGACGAGGCGTAAAGTACCCGACCGCCGCACTTGAAGCCGAAGGAATGCCCCTTGAATTTCGAACATCTCGTCCAGGTCAACGATCCGCTGAACCCGCTCGCGGAAACGCTCACGCGCACCCAGCTATGGGAAGGACTCGTGCTGCGCGCCGAACAGCCGCAGCTTTTCGTGCTGGGCCTCGACAGCTGCACGATCCTCTCGCGCACGGCCGACACGCTCGAACGCGAATTGCACTACGGCCATGCGACCGTACGCGATCGTGTGACGCTGATTCCGCACGAAACCGTGCGCTATGACATCCTCGCAACGGAATCCTATGTGGGCGGGACGCTCACGATGACGATCGAGCAGCCCGACGCACTCCAGCTTTTTCTGCGGTTCGAGTACGCGACGACGCTCCCCACGCCCGACACCGAGGACGACCGCCAAACGAGCGAGATCGTGAAGTCGGCCTATCGCGAGGCCGACATCGATACCGTGCGGCTCATCCGCGAATATGCACGCCATCCGAAGCAGCCGGACCCGCTTCATTGACCTGAGTGCGCGGTCGGTTGGGGACACGTCAGCGGCCCTGCTGCCGCGTTGCTCTGTGCGCCGCAACGCGACGCGGAACCCTAAAGGCGGCCATCGGCTCCACGATGGCTGCGCCCTATCGGTGCCATATCTCAATGAATTTGTTTTTTACAATCGATAATGATTCTCATTTATAATTCGTCTTATCGAATCGAATAACCGATACCCCCAAGCATGAGTGAACCCACACGCCAGCCTGCGCTCACGTTGAGAACGTCCATGAGTTCCTTAGCTAGCTCCCGTTCGAAAGACGCGGCCACCGCTGCGGTGGCTACACGCCGCGCCGGTACGCAGGCGGAAGGCAGCGACGGCGCGATCGAGCGCACGCTGTCGAGCGATCATTTATTGCAAGGGCGCAGTCATATTTTCATCGCTCACAACGGCGAGCGATACCAGTTGCGCGAAACCCGTCTAGGAAAGCTGATCCTGACGAAGTAAGTCGGCACCGTGTATTGTGGGGACCACCTCCAAGAGAGGTGTTAGGCAGTAGCCAGCGCAACGTTAAGCACGTGAGTCTAGACCCCTGCGTGCCCCCTCTTTAGCGACGTTGCAGCCAGCCATGCCGTTTTTTTCAACGCCCCTTTCCGCCCCTATCTCGCTTCGCTTCTAAGCTGAGCTTCTGAGTTGCGCTTCCGTCTTCTGAAATGCCGGAGAACGCTGCCGGCATCCAGCATGGAGCGAGCGCGAACGCCCTCGCCTTCGATCTTGCCCTCTCGTTACTGCGCAAAACCCCAAAACATCAGCCACCATGCGCTATCCACCACGGCCAAAGCCGCGACGAAGCACGTCATGGCGCCCATTCGGAGCGCGATGCGCGACGTGTACCGGCCCGTGACGCGCCACGCCAACCAGGCACTCCACGCATTCGCGATGGCAAGCACACCAATGCGAACCGTCGACGCCCAATCGAGCGGGACGTGCTCCGCGCGAAGCAACGACAACGTCGTGGCCGACAACCCCAAGAACACGCCGGTTCCGGCCACGGGAATGAGCGCTTGCGTGAGGTGATGCAGGCGCGCACGATCGAACCGGCCAAGCACGCGCGTACCCGCGGCGACGAGCGCAAGCAGCGCCGTCCCGTACACGAGTGCCGTCGCGAGGATGTAGGCGATCAGCAACGTGCCGTCGAGCCAGGAGAAGACGTCGTTTTGGTCGGGGTAATGCGTGAAAAGGAACCACGGCGCATTGGTGTCGAGCATCCACGTGAAGTCGTGGTCGATCAGCCAACCTGCAAGGTATTGCTTGATCTCGACGAACCACGGGCTCGCCGTCCAATGAAACGCGCCGATCGCGATGCCCAGCAGGCCGTATAGGATGAGCGCCGTGTCCCAGCCGTCGGCCGCATCGCGGCCCAGCTCGACGATTTCCTGCGCGGGCGAACGCCATGTCAGCGCAATGGCATCGCGATGGCCGTTGCACCGGCCGCACATGTGGCATGGCGCCGCGCCCTTCATGTTTCTCAACGGCACGAGCGGCGCGCAATTGATCGGAATCACGCGATGCCCGTGCTCGCCGGCCGTGTACGAACGCCGCCAAGCGGCCTCGTTCACGCGGAAGTGAAACGGCGCGAGACGCGACAACAGCGCAAACACGCCGTTGACGGGACACAGGTAACGGCACCAGACGCGCTTGTCGCGTCCGTAAAGATAGCCGACGATCATCGCCCCCACCGTCGAGCCCCCCAATACGAGGAGCACGGCACGCGGATACTGGTAGACGCTGACCATTTGGCCGTAGATGGTCGTCAAGCCGAATGCGACGAACGGCCATCCGCCCCAACGCATCCAGCGCGGAATGGCTCGCCCTCGCCCATGACGGCTGGCGAATTCGGCCAGCGCGCCTTCGGGACACAGCACGCCGCACCACACGCGGCCGAGCAGGACCATCGACAGCAAGACGAACGGCCACCATATGCCCCAAAACACGAACTGGGCGGCTAGCGTCAGATTGTTCCAGAGATGCGCCGTGTCGTCGGGCAACGGCAGGCACGCGGGCACGATGATGAGAAAGGCGTAGACCGCAACGACAGCCCACTGGATCGCGCGAATGATCGCGCCGTTGCGCTGCATCCACGCGCCCACGCGCGCGAGCCGCCCGAGGCCGGCTGCGGGAAACGCGGGCGAACTCATACCGTACGTCCGGCCGTCGCGGCGGGCGCACGGCCGGCACGCCGCGCAAGCCACCCGACGACGAGCCAATACAGCGCAAAGGCAACGAGATTGGTCAGTGCCGGATGGGCACGATAGCCCGTCAGCGCGGCCACCATCGAACCGGCCGTGCTCGAATCGTCGAGCAGCCGGGAGCTATCCCATACCTGCGAGATGCCGAGCGGCAAGATTTCTTTATCGATGAGCTTGTCGACACCCGTCTGCAGCAGACCGGCGCCGAGCAGCAGCAGCATGATCTCGGTGACGCGGAAGAAATGGCGCCACGAGAACACGCGGCCGCCCAGTTGCAAGACGTAGAACGTCAGGAATGCGAGGCCGAGGCCGAGCACGATCGCGAGGATGTCGCCATGGCTCACATGCCCCGATTGGCCGAAGCCGAGCCCATAGAGAAAGATGACCGTTTCGCTGCCTTCGCGCGCGATCGCGAGCGCAACAAGAACCGCGACGCCCCAGCCGTTGCCGTTACGCGTGCTCTGCTGCAGCGAGCGTTCCATGTCGCGTTTGAGCGTGCGCCCATGGCGCTTCATCCACAGCACCATTTGCACGATCAGCACGCAGGCGACCAGCACCATGCCCGTCTGAAAGTAGTCGGCCGCATCGCCCGACAACACTTCGCTGAAGCCCACGAGTGCCGCGCCGAGCGCGATGGCCGCGAGGATTCCGACGCCGACGCCCGCCCACAGATACGGCAACCCGCGCCGAGCGTCAGCGTCGCCATTCTTCAGCCACGCGTAAAGAATGCCCACGACGAGCAGAGCCTCGACGCTTTCGCGCCATACGACGAACAGTACCTGGCCCATCTCTTATTCTCCGAGCGCGCGGCGTTCCACCTCCGCGCGCAAAAGCCTCTTACTTGACGACGATGACGCCTCGCGCCGATTGGTGGAAATCGTCGAAGAACTTGTATTCGCCCGGCGTTTGGGGGGCGATGACGACAACCGAATTGGCACCGGGCGCCAGGACCTTCTCCTTGCGCAACTCGACGCTTTCGAACTCGGCGGCACCCTTGCCGCTGTTGCTGACCTCGATGCGGATGCGCTTGCCCGCCGGCACCTCGATACGCGCCGGCGTCAGCTTGCCGTCGGCCATGTCGAGCTTGACCGTCACCGCATCGTCGGCGTGCGCGGCCATCGCGGCGGCGGCCAGCAAACCGGCCAATGCAGCCTTCGAACGCAATTTCATGCTGATGCTCTCCTCTTCCGAGCCGCGCGGCTTAGTAGCCGCCCTTCTTGCCGATGCCGGCAAACGGGAAATCGTATTGAAGGGTGATCGGCTTGAACCACGGGCCGACGCCCGTTTCCTTGTCGACGTGGCGGCCGAACGCCATGTGGCCCGTTTGCATCGGCGGCTCGATCACGAGCGTCAGGTGATACTTGCCGGGACCGAACAGTTTGACGTTGTCGCCATAGTGCGGACCGTCGCTTGCCACCATCGGCATCAGATCGCCCTTGAGCGTCTGCGTGCCGCCCACTTTCGTGAGTTCGTAATGGACTTGCAGATAGGGCATCCAATCGCCTTCGGCAAAGCCCGTGGGGTTGTTCTTGACCGCGTGGATGTCGGCCTCGAGGTGAACGTCGGAATCGGACGCCTTGCGCATCATCCCCTCCGGTTCCATCGTGATCGGCTGCAGATAAACCGCGCCGATTTCCATGCCGCCCTGCACCTGAGGCTTGCCGATCGGATATTCGGCCGCCGACGCCGCGATTGCGGTCATCGCCGCCACGGCTGCCACGCCACTCACAATCCAGGTGGAACGCTGCATCTAAAACTCCTCTTTTTGCCTTGATCGGATATCGGACGGCGAAGCGCAATGAACGACAAAGCATGCGGTTCGCCCAAAAATGCTGATAGATCGACGCCCTTTCGATGTGCTCTCGCCGCGCTCAATAGAAGATTCGCTGGAGAAGAGAACACGAACGCAAATGCGAACGATTATCAATCAAGCATTAGTGTACACGAATGCATTAGTACGACCAAGCGACCCTAGCGCGCATAGGGTCGCTCGTGAGATGAGCCGCCGCGCGTCCTAAGCCCTAGTCCGCCCCGGCGACGGAATCGCCGACGTTCGCACCGAATACGCGCTCGCGCAGCACGGCCAGTTGATCGCGCGCCGCGGCCGCCTTTTCGAATTCGAGATTTTTCGCGTGCTCCATCATCTGCTTCTCGAGCCGCTTGATCTCCTTGGCGAGGTCCTTCTCCGACATGTCCTCGAACTTCGCGCGCTGCTGCATTTCCTTCAGTTCCGCGCGCGCCTCGTCGGCGTTGTAGACACCGTCGATGATGTCCTTCACCTTCTTGACGACGCCGCGCGGCGTAATGCCCATCGCCTGGTTATGGGCAATTTGCTTCGCGCGCCGCCGCTCGGTTTCGTCGATCGCGCGACGCATCGAATCGGTGATGTTGTCGCCGTAGAGAATGGCCGTGCCGTTCACGTTGCGCGCCGCGCGGCCGATCGTTTGGATCAGCGAGCGTTCCGCGCGCAAGAAGCCTTCCTTGTCCGAATCGAGAATCGCCACGAGCGAGACCTCGGGGATGTCGAGCCCCTCGCGCAGCAAGTTGATGCCGACCAGTACGTCGAACGCGCCGAGCCGCAAGTCCCGGATGATTTCGACACGTTCGACCGTATCGATGTCGCTGTGCAAATAGCGCACCTTGACGCCGTGATCGGCCAGGAATTCGGTGAGCTGCTCGGCCATCCGCTTGGTCAGGACGGTCACGAGCACGCGCTCGTTCACGGCAACGCGCGCGTTGATCTCGCTGAGCACGTCGTCCACCTGCGTGCGCGCGGGCCGCACCTGCACGAGCGGATCGACGAGACCGGTCGGCCGCACCACCTGTTCCACGACCTGCCCCGTCTTCTTCTTTTCGTAATCGGCGGGCGTGGCCGAAACGAACACCGCCTGGCGCATCTTGCGCTCGAACTCGGGGAACTTCAGCGGCCGGTTGTCTAGCGCCGAGGGCAACCGGAAACCGTACTGCACGAGGTTTTCCTTACGCGAACGGTCGCCGTTGTACATCGCGTTGAGCTGCCCGATCAGCACGTGCGACTCGTCGAGCAGCATCAGGGCATCGCCCGGCAGGTAGTCGACCAGCGTCGGCGGCGGCTCGCCGGGCGCCGCACGCGAAAAGTGCCGCGTGTAGTTTTCGATGCCCTTGCAGAAGCCGAGCTCCTGCAGCATCTCGAGATCGAAGCGCGTGCGCTGCTCGAGGCGCTGCGCCTCGACGAGCTTGCCGTCGCCGTAAAAGAACTCGAGACGCTCGCGCAATTCGTCCTTGATCGTCTCCACGGCGCGCATGACCGTTTCGCGCGGCGTAACGTAGTGCGACGACGGATAGACCGTGAAGCGCGGAATCTTTTGCCGCACGCGCCCCGTCAGGGGATCGAACAGCTGCAGCGACTCGACTTCGTCGTCGAACAGCTCGATGCGCACCGCCATCTCGGCGTGCTCCGCCGGGAACACGTCGATCGTATCGCCGCGCACACGAAACGCGCCGCGCTGGAAATCGGCCTCGTTGCGGTTGTATTGCATCGCGATCAAGCGGGCGATCACCTCGCGCTGGCCGAGCTTGTCGCCCGTGCGCAGCGTCAAGATCATCTGGTGGTATTCGCTCGGATTGCCGATACCGTAGATTGCGGACACCGTCGCCACGATCACCACGTCGCGCCGCTCCAACAGGCTCTTGGTGGCCGAAAGACGCATCTGCTCGATGTGCTCGTTGATCGAGGAATCCTTCTCGATGAACAAGTCGCGCTGGGGCACGTACGCTTCCGGCTGGTAATAGTCGTAGTACGAGACGAAGTACTCGACGGCATTGCGCGGAAAGAACTCGCGAAACTCCGAGTACAACTGCGCCGCGAGCGTCTTGTTCGGCGCGAACACGATCGCCGGCCGGCCGAGCCGCGCAATCACGTTCGCCATCGTGAACGTCTTGCCCGAGCCCGTTACGCCGAGCAGCGTCTGATACGAGAGGCCGTCCTCGATACCTTCGCACAACTGCGCGATGGCGCCGGGCTGGTCGCCGGCCGGCGGATACGGCTGGTAGAGATGAAACGGCGAGCCCTCGAACTCGACGAACTTCGATTCGTCGAGGGCTTCGGCGGCATGGGGCTGAGCTTCGGACATGGAAATGGCGCTTCCTTCGCCGACAAAACAACTATTTTAGCGTTTCGCGCCCGTCGAAGCAGCGCGCCGCCACGTAGCCCCCGGTTCATTCTCCACTACGAGAATCCGGTAAAAAAGTGCACGACCGTTCATGCGCATTCGATCGATTCGCATCAAAACCGTGCGAAGACGGGGGCGGGATTCGCTACAATCACATATTCCGCGCCTGCCAAAGCCGACGATCCGTCTATCCGACCGTCGTTGGCCCGCCGTCCGCCCAGCCTCACCGGCGGATCCGCCCGGCGCATGCAGTGCCCGCCCGTTTCAGTTTCCTACTACCGCCGAAAGACACCATGTCCCTGTTCTCCGCTGTCGAACTCGCTCCCCGCGACCCGATCCTCGGTCTCAACGAGGCCTTCAACGCCGATACCCGCCCGACCAAAGTCAACCTCGGCGTCGGCGTCTACACGAACGAGGAAGGCAAGATCCCGTTGCTGCGCGCCGTTCGCGAAGCGGAAAAAGCGCGTGTCGACCAGGCCCTGCCGCGTGGCTACCTGCCGATCGAAGGGATTGCCGCTTACGATGCCGCCGTGCAAAAGCTGCTGCTCGGCGACGCCTCGCCGCTGATCGCCGCGGGCCGTGTCGTGACGGCGCAAGCGCTCGGCGGTACGGGCGCGCTGAAGATCGGCGCCGATTTCCTGAAGCGCGTGAACCCGAACGCGAAGGTCGCGATCAGCGATCCGAGCTGGGAAAACCACCGTGCGCTGTTCGAAAGCGCCGGCTTCGAAGTGGTCGCCTATCCGTACTACGACGCGCAGACGCATGGCGTCAATTTCGACGCGATGCTCGGCGCGCTGAACAGCTACGCGGCCGGCACGGTCATCGTGCTGCACGCCTGCTGCCACAACCCGACCGGCGTCGATCTGAGCGAAGCGCAGTGGCAACAGATCGTCGAAGTGGTGAAGGCTCGCCAGCTCGTGCCGTTCCTCGATATCGCCTATCAAGGCTTCGGCGACGGCATCGACTCCGATGCGGCGGCCGTGCGCCTGTTCGCGGCGGCGGAACTGAACGTGTTCGTATCGTCGTCGTTCTCGAAGTCGTTCTCGCTGTACGGCGAGCGCGTGGGTGCCCTGTCGATCATCACCGACAGCAAGGACGAAGCGGTGCGCGTGCTGTCGCAATTGAAGCGCGTGATCCGCACGAACTACTCGAACCCGCCGACGCACGGCGGCGCGATCGTCGCGACGGTGCTCGGCACGCCGGCGCTGCGCACGATGTGGGAGCAAGAACTCGGCGAGATGCGCGATCGCATCCGCGCGATGCGCGGCGGCCTGGTCGAGCGCCTGAAGAGCGCCGGCGTCACGCGCGATTTCAGCTTCGTGAACGCACAGCGCGGCATGTTCTCGTACTCGGGCCTGAATTCCGCCCAAGTCGATCGTCTGCGTGAAGAGTTCGGCATTTACGCCGTCGGCACGGGCCGCATCTGCGTGGCCGCGCTGAACACGCGCAATATCGACGTGGTGGCAAGCGCCGTCGCGCATGTGCTGAAGTAATGCACGCGTAAGCCGCGTATCGCACGCGGCCGCATGATACGAATAGCGCCCTCTCTCGGGGGCGCTATTTCTTTTTGTGCCGCTGCGTTTCGTTTGGCTAGAAGCGGCTGCTTGCCGCCGAGCCTACCGTGCTGCGCGCGTCGGCAGGATTTTCGGCGGGATGCGCACGTTCAACCGCGTTCGTTCACGTTCAGCGACGGTCGCGATGGATATCGTGGGTAACGAAGCCGGCGTCGTTCTCGGGCATGTCGAGCCAGCCCGGTTGCGCCAAGCTGTCGCGGATATCGCGCAGGCCGCTTGTCCAGTGCACGTCCATCGTCGACAAGCCGAATTGATAGTCCTTGTAGTTGCCGTCGAACTCTTTGTCGCGGTAGACCAGCTGAAACACGTTGTACCGGTGCGACGACGACAGCTCCTCGGCCAATTTGCACCACCGGTCGTCCCGATGCTCGGGGGCGACGCGCGCGAGCACCTCGCGCAGCACATGCCGGAAGCGCTGCGAGTGCTGCATCATGTCCGTCACCAAGCGAGTGCGGCTCGAGTACTGGATGTCCTTCATGCGCCCTTGCACGTCCGTGAGATTCGTCGGCACCGGACCTTGGGCGCTCCATAGATCGACTTGGAACGCGAGCGTATCGCGGCGCGGGCTGGCCTGAATGACTTCGGACAGCGGCGTGTTGGACATGAGCCCGCCGTCCCAGTAGTACTCGCCGTCGATCTCGGTCGCGGCGAATCCCGGCGGCAGCGAGCCGGAGGCGATGAAATGCTCGACGCGAAGCTTCGTATGCTGATTGTCGAAGTACGCGAAGTTGCCCGTGCCGACGTTGACCGCCGCGATCGAGACGCGCGTCTCGCCCGAATTGATCCGGTCGAAATCGCACAAGCGCTCGAGCGTCGACTTCAACGGCCCCGTGTCGTACCAGCTCGCGGTATCCGGCGTACCCTGCGTGAAGGGCAGCGGCGGCGGCAGGCGCGGCACGAAGAAACCCTTTTGGCCATCGACGACCGCGCTGAGCGCCTGCATCGTCGTGAAGGCGGTACGCACGGGCGCGGACGAATCGAAGAACGCGTGTTCGACGGCCGGCGGCAGCGCAAACCCATAGGCGGGCTGGCAGACCATGTCCCAGAACGCCTTCAATTTTTCAACGCGATGCTCCGGGGCATTGCCGGCGATGATCGCCGTGTTGATCGCGCCGATCGAAATCCCCGCGATCCAATTCGGCACGACACCGGCTTCATGCAGCCCCTCATACACACCGGCCTGATAGGCGCCGAGCGCTCCCCCGCCCTGCAACACAAGCGCGACGGTTTGATAGGGAGGCAAGGACAGGGGCGGCGCGGCCCTTGCCGCGGCGCTGACTGCCCCGCCTGCTGCGTGTTGTTCACCGATTTCAGCCGATGTGGCGCTCGCGCGCGCACGCGTTGCCTTGCGCTCCCCCATGCTGCCTCCTTATTGCTTATTGCTTATTGCATGCACCATCCATGCGAGACGATGAACGACTGGCCCGTCAACGCGGCGCTCGGGAACGTGCACAGGAACAGCACCGTCTGCGCGACGTCCTCCACCGTGGTGAACACGCCGTCTACCGTCTGGCCGAGCATGACGCGCTTGATCACTTCCTGCTCGGTGATGCCGAGCTCCTTCGCCTGCTCGGGGATTTGCTTGTCGACGAGCGGCGTGCGTACGAAACCGGGGCAGACGACGTGCGAGCGCACGTTATGGGCGGCGCCCTCCTTCGCGAGAACGCGCGATAGCCCGAGCAGCGCGTGCTTGGCCGCGACGTAGGCCGATTTCAGCGGAGACGCCTCGTGCGAATGCACCGAGCCCATATAGATGACGATGCCGCCGCGATCGCCCTGGTACATGTGCTTGAGCGCGGCCTTCGTCGTGAGGAAGGCACCGTCCACGTGGATGGCCTGCATCTTCTTCCAATCGGAGAAGCTGTAGCTTTCGATCGGGTTGACGATCTGGATCCCGGCATTCGATACGAGAATGTCGACGGAGCCCAATTGCGCGGCGACTTCGTCGATGCCGCGATTGACGGCATCCTCGTTCGTGACGTCCATCGCGATGCCGAGCGCCTTGCCGCCCTCGGCGCGAATTTCCTCGGCAACGGCCTGCGCGCCGGCCAAGTTCAGATCGGCAATCGCCACGGCCGCGCCTTGCGCCGCGAGCGTACGCGCAATTTCTTTGCCGATTCCGCTTGCCGCGCCCGTCACGACCGCGACCTTCCCGTTCAGACTCGTATTCAACGACGACATTCGTCACCTCTCAAGCGTGCGTGGACAATGACACCATGGCCCGTGGCACGCGGCAAGCTGGCAGAATTTCATATCACTTTCGGCCGAGTTCCGCGCCACGAACGACTTCGCTATTGTGCCCCAACGATCGGCGCGAGAGCGACCCATCGCAAATCGGATTAAGCTCTCGTTGTTCTGAACCGCGCTCTCAATCTCTGAGGAGACATGCATGAATTACCGGCGACTCGGCCGTTCGGGCCTGCAAGTCAGCGAGCTGTCGTTGGGCTCGTGGGTAACGTACGGCAATCAAGTCGATCGCGGCGCCGCGCGCGAATCGCTCGCCGCGGCGCGTGACGCAGGCGTGAATTTCTTCGACAACGCCGAAGTCTATGCGGGCGGCAAGTCCGAGGAAATCATGGGCCATGCGCTCAAGGAACTCGCCTGGCCGCGCGTGAGCTACGTGATTTCCACGAAGTTCTACTGGGGCCTGCACGAAGCGCCCAATCAATACCACACGCTCAATCGCAAATACCTGCACAACGCGATCGACGGTTCGCTGGCCCGCCTGCAGCTCGATTACGTCGATCTCGTGTTCTGCCATCGAGCCGATCCGAACACACCGATCGAAGAAACCGTGTGGGCGATGAGCGACATGATCGCACGCGGCAAAGCGCTGTACTGGGGCACGTCCGAATGGAGCGCCGACGAGATCCGCGCCGCTTACGAAATCGCCGAGCGCCACCATCTGCACAAGCCCGTGATGGAGCAGCCGCAGTACAACCTCTTTTGCCGCAAGCGCGTCGAGCAGGAATACAAGCGGCTGTACGAAGACATCGGGCTCGGCCTGACGACCTGGAGCCCGCTCGCGTCGGGGCTGCTCACCGGGAAGTATCGCAGCGGCGTACCGTCGGGCAGCCGCGCCCAGTTGGAAGGCTACGATTGGTTGCGTAAGCATCTGACCGATGCCGAGAAGAACGAGCGCGTGACCCAGCTCGAAACCATCGCGCAAGAGCTCGGCTGCAGCATCGGCCAATTGGCGATCGCCTGGGTGCTCAAGAACCCGCACGTCAGCACGGTCATCACCGGTGCGTCCCGAGTCGAGCAGATCACGGAGAACATGAAGGCGGCGGAAGTGGCCGCGCGCATCACGCCCGAGATCCAGCGCAAGATCGAGGAAATCGTCGCCGACGTCGAGCGGTGATCGCGGCAGAGGCGCGCGGCATCGTTCGCGCGCCTCCGCACCGACCGCAGCCGCCGTACTGCCGTACAATACGCGCCCCATTCGTGCATTCGAGCCTAGGCTGGCTCGAGCGGATGCGTTGCCGCCCGTGCCCACGGCACTCCGGTGCAACGCCGCCGCCGCACTCGTGTCTCGAACCGTTCCTTGTCCGTATGCTCAGCTACCGCCACGCCTTTCACGCAGGCAACCACGCCGATGTCCTCAAGCACGCCGTCGTCGTGCAGTTGCTGCGCCATCTGGGCCAAAAGGACAAGGCCTACTGGTACATCGACACGCACGCGGGCGCGGGCGTGTACTCGCTGGCCGAGGGTTACGCCGCCAAAACAGCCGAATTCGAAACGGGCATCGCCAAGCTCTGGAAGCGCACCGATCTGCCGGCCGCGCTCGAAGATTACGTGGAGCAGGTCGGCGCGTTGAATGCCGACGGGCAGTTGCGCTACTACCCCGGCTCGCCGTATCTCGCTTGGCGTTTGATGCGGGAGCAAGACCGGATGCGCTTGTTCGAACTGCACAGCACCGAGATCGACGTGCTGCGGCACAACTTCCGCGATGCGGGGCGCCGGGCGATGCTCTATGCGGGAGACGGCTTCGACGGCATCAAAGCACTGCTGCCCCCGCCGCCGCGGCGCGCGCTCGTGCTCGTCGATCCCTCGTTCGAGGACAAACGCGACTATGCGCGCACGATCGCCTGCCTGGAGGAAAGCCTCAAGCGGTTCGCGACGGGCGTCTACGCGGTCTGGTATCCGCAAGTCACCCGCCTGGAATCGCAACGCTTTCCCGAGCAATTGAAAGAGCTGCAGCAGACAAACTGGCTGCACGCCACCTTGACGGTAAGCCGGCCGCCGGAGGATGGCTATGGGCTGTACGGCAGCGGAATGTTCATTTTGAACCCGCCCTACACGCTCGCGGCCGCGTTGAAGGAAACCCTGCCCTACCTCGCCGGCGCGCTCGGCCAGGACGAAACGGCGCAGTTCAAGCTGGAGTCGCGCATCGCTTAAGCGATCGCCATTGGCATCGCTAGAGCTCTAGCTACCGTCGGTTACCGTCGATTACTGCCGGCTCCCGGGGGACACCCGGTATCCGGTTCCGGCAGCGGGCGCGGCTACTCCCGCGGCGGGCGCCGCCCCGTTGGCGCCGGGCAACGCGATATACGGCGCGACGACGATCGGAGGCTGTCCGCTCGCGGAATCCGATTGTTCGAGCGTCGGCAGTTGCTGCGCGGGCACCATCGGCTTGCGCGATAACGGAGCGTTTTGCAGCACTAGGCCGCTTTTGCCGTCATGGATACCCGTTTGCGTACCGAGTTCCACGCCGCTTTGGCCGTCCTGGATGCCTGTTTGCGTCCCCAGCTCCAACGGCTGGCCGCCCGCCATGGCACGCGATGCAGCACCCACGAGAGCGAGACAGGCCGCCGCGCGCACGGCGGTGCGCAAGCGAGGCAAGAGGTGAAAGCCCATGGGAGCGGTCCGTGAAAGTGCGAAATGCGAAGGGCAAACCGCGTGACGCGAGATGGATTACGACGAATGATCACACCTTAACGCGGCGGCGATCTTCGCGCTAGTCGCCTCGGTACCGATTCACGGGCGCGGCGGCCGTTCTTTGCCGAACCGGCGCCGGATAAGACAAAGCCCCGCCGAAATAGCGAGGCTGGCAACATTCAACAGTCACTTCGTCGCGCGTGCGACCGCGGGCGCCTAGTCCAGCGCCGTCAGGCCTCGCCCGGATTAGATCGAATAGCCGTGTGCTTCGAGCGAGCGCAGGCGGCGCTCCAGATCGACGACGTCCGACGACGATGCGAGATACGCTTCGCGGCGGGCACGTTCGGCCGATTCAAACCAGTTGCTGAGCTTTTCGAGGATGTACGCAAACATGATGTTCTCCAAGGGTCGGGTCTCGTCCCCGGTGAATCTTACTTCAGGGATTTCCCGTAAAAGGGTTAACCCGAATTATAAGGACCTTGGCCTAAATTGCGAGTGAAATGCTCGAATGACGTGCATTCCGATTTGGAATGGTGCACCGGCACCGCCGAAACGTCATGAATGCACCAAGTCAAAACATTCGATCACGCCGGCCGCTCAGCCTTGCCGGGACTGGCTTTGCGCGTGACCGTGGCAGTCACCCGTGCTCGCCAAGCTCTCCAGAATCGGGCAATCTGGGCGCGCGTCGCCGTGGCAGTGGTGGGCAAGGTGGGTCAGTGTGTCGCGCATTTCCGACAGTTCGGCGATGCGGCGCTCGAGGTCGGCCACATGCTGAAGCGCGATCGTCTTCACCTCCGAGCTGGCGCGCGAGTGGTCCTGCCAGAGCCCCAGGAGCTTGCGGATATCGTCGACCGAGAAGCCGAGATGCCGCGCCTGGCGGATAAAGCGCAGCGTATGGATTTCCTGCTTGCCGTACACGCGGTAACCGGCGTCCGTACGCCCTTTGGGCGCAAGCAGATCGACGCTCTCGTAGTAGCGGATCATTTTGGCCGTGACGCCCGATTCGCGGGCCGCTTCCCCGATGTTCATTGGCATCCCCACAGTTAACGGCTGAAAGCGTATACCTTCCCACGGTAGGAAGGTATACGCTTCATGGAAGTGGGCCGACGGCACAGGCTGCCGCGGCCCGGCCGAGCGTCATCCCAACTTTTTCAGAAAAGGAAACCTTGCAATGATCGAATTCCAGGTCGAAGGCATGAGCTGTCAGCACTGTGTAGGCGCCGTGACGAAAGCGATTCGCTCGCTCGACGCGGGTGCGCACGTCGATGTGGATCTCGACGTGGGGCGCGTGCGCGTGCAATCGCGCGAGGGCGCTGATCGGCTCGGCAGCGCCATCGTCGAGGCCGGCTACGAGGTGAAGGGCACCCGGACGATCGTCGATGCCTGATCGTCCGGACGACGCGATGTTCACCGTTGCCGTTATCGGGGCGTCGGGACTGCTCGGGCGAGCCGTCACGCGTGAACTCGACGCACGCGCCGGTTGGCGCGTGGTGCCCACGGCGCACCGGCGAACCCAGGCCCGGAGAACCGCACTCGACATTCGAGACTCCGCGGCCGTCGCTTCGTTCGTCGATCGCGTCCGGCCCGATGCGATCGTCATTGCCGCCGCCGAGCGACGGCCCGATATCTGCGAACGCGATCCGCAAGCCGCGCGTGCACTGAACGTCGACGCCGTGCGAACCATCGCGTCGGCCGCTCGACAATGCGGCGCTTGGGTGTTGTCGATCTCGACCGATTACGTGTTCAACGGTAGCGCACCGCCCTATCGGATCGACGACTCGCCCGCGCCGCTCAACGCATACGGACACAGCAAGCTCGAAGGAGAGCGCGCGCTCGCGGAGTCGACCGATTTCGGCTGCGTGCTGCGACTCCCTCTGCTGTACGGCCCGGTCGTCGACTGGTCGGAGTCGGCCGTCACAAGCCTCGTGCCCGCCATCGTCGCATCGAAGGCGCCGGGTGCATCCCCTGCCCCGATGGACGCGTGGGCGACGCGCTATCCGACTTACACGCCCGATGTCGCCTACGCGATCCGCGGCATGCTCGAGCAACATGCCGACGGCAAGACCATCCGCGGTATTGCGCAGTGGTCCGGCGACGAGCCGATGACGAAGTTCGAGATCGCCTCGCGCATCGCGCGTGCGCTCTGCATCGACGCCCGGCTCGAACCCCAGGCGGCGAGTGTGGAAGCCACGCCTCGTCCACGCGACTGCCATCTCGACTCGAGCCGGCTCGAAGCGCTCGGGATCGGCCGGCGCACACCGTTCGACGTCGCCATCGCCGATGTGCTCGCCGGCTCGCTCGAGCCGGTGCCGGCGCTGCCGCGTTGACGACGGCGGCCCCTGGCGGCGCGCTCAGTGGAAGTTGCGGCTTTCCGATTGCAATCCGCCGAGAAGATGCGACAAATCCACGAGCCGCTTGGCCACGAGATGCCGCACTTCTCCCTGACACTGCCACACACCGTACACCGCGAGCAGCGACGCGCCGAGCACTTCCCTGCGCTGTTTTTCGAGCAGGCTCGGCCAGATGATGACGTTGACGTTGCCCGTTTCGTCCTCGAGCGTCATGAATATCACCCCTTTGGCCGTGCCCGGGCGCTGGCGAACCGTCACGATGCCGCAGCCGCGCGCAGGCTGGCCGTTGCGATAGCCGTTCAGCTTCGAGGCCGGCATCAGCCGCTTTTCGAGTAGACGCTCGCGCAGCAGCGCCAGCGGATGGCGCCGCAATGTCAGCCCCGCCGAGCGGTAATCGGCCACGATGTTCTGCCCTTCCGTCGGCGCGCCGAGCAAGGGGGTGTCGTCCGCGCCGACCGCCGCGGCCAGCATGTCCTTTTCCGGCACGGCGGCCACGGAATGCCAAAGTGCCTCGCGCCGATTGCCGGCGAGTGTCGATAGCGCATTCGCATCGGCCAGCACGTGCAAATCATGGCGATTGAGCTGCGCGCGGCGCGCCAGGTCGTGCACACTCTCGAACGCGCGAACGACCCGCGCGTTTTCGATCCGCTCGGCGACGTCCTCTTTCATGCCGCGCAACTGCGACAAGCCGAGGCGCACGGCCGGACGCGCCGCGCCTTCGACCGGTTCGAGCGCGGCATCCCATCCGCTGACGATCACGTCGGCCGGCAGCACCTTCACGCCATGCCTGCGCGCGTCCTGCACGAGCTGGGACGGCGAATAAAATCCCATCGGCTGGCTGTTCAGCATCGCCGCGAGAAAGGCCTCCGGCTCGTGGCACTTGAGCCAGCTGCTCGTATAGACGAGCAACGCGAAACTCGCCGCATGGCTCTCGGGAAAGCCATATTCGCCAAAGCCTTTGATCTGCTCGAAGATCGCATCGGCGAAGCTTCGTTCATACCCACGCTCGAGCATCCCGCTCACGATGCGGTCGTAGTATTTCTGCAAATTGCCCTTGCGCTTCCACGCCGCCATCGCGCGCCGCAACGCGTCGGCTTCGCCCGGCGTGAAGCCGGCCGCGATGATCGCGACCTGCATCACCTGCTCCTGAAAGATCGGCACCCCTTCCGTTCGACCCAAGGCGGCCTTCAACGCTTCGCTCGGGTAAGTCACGGGCTCGAGCTTTTGGCGCCGGCGCAAATACGGATGCACGGCGCCGCCTTGAATCGGCCCGGGACGCACGATCGCCACTTCGATCACGAGATCGTAGAACTTCTCGGGCCGCAAACGCGGCAGCATGCTCATCTGCGCACGCGATTCGATCTGAAAGACGCCGATCGTATCGGCGCGCGAGATCATCTCGTAGGTCTTCTTGTCCTCGGACGGTACGTCCTGCATGTCGAAACGTTCGCCGCGGCGCTCGGAAACGAGTTCGAGCGTGCGCCGTATCGCCGACAGCATGCCGAGCGCCAAGACGTCGACCTTTAGCAATCCTAACGATTCGAGATCGTCTTTGTCCCATTGAATGACGGAGCGGTCGGCCATCGCCGCGTTCTCGACCGGCACGAGCCGCGTCAGCTTGCCGCGGCTGATGACGAAGCCGCCCGAATGCTGCGACAGATGGCGCGGGAAGTTGAGCAGTTGCACCGCCAGCTTCGCCCAGGCCTGGATCAGCGGCTGGCTGGGGTCGAGGCCCAACTCTTCGAAACGCCCGAGCAGGTCGCGGCTCGTGTCGAACCAATGATGCGATTTCGCGACGGCATCGACGATCTGCGGATCGACGCCGAGCGCCTTGCCCGTTTCCCGCAGCGCGCCGCGTGGCCGATAGGTGGACACGGCCGCCGCGATCGCCGCGCGATGCCGGCCGTACTTGCGATAGATGTACTGCACCACGATCTCGCGCCGCTGATGCTCGAAATCGACGTCGATGTCGGGCGGCTCGCCCCGCTCCTTGCTGATGAACCGCTCGAACAGCATATTGCCGCGCGCCGGGTCCACCTCCGTGATGCCGAGGCAATAGCAAACGGCGGAGTTCGCGGCCGATCCGCGTCCTTGGCAAAGGATGTTTTGGCTGCGCGCATAGCGGACGATATCGTAGACCGTCAGGAAATACGGTTCGTAGCGCAGATCCGCAATCAACGCGAGTTCGTGCTCGACTTGCTGTTGCACCGTATGCGGGATGCCGGCCGGAAACCGCCGCAGCGCACCCGCGTAAGTCTCTTGCCGCAAATAGGCGGTGGGCGTGACGCCCGCGGGGACGAGTTCGTCGGGATACTCGTAACGGAGCTCCTCGAGCGAGAAGGTGCAGCGCGACAAAATATTGACTGTCTCGCGCAACGTTTCGTCGGGGTAAAGATTGACGAGACGTAGACGCGAACGCAGATGCTGCTCGGCATTGGGCGCGAGCTCGTAGCCGCATTCGTGCACGCTCTTGCCGACGCGAATGGCCGTCATCGTATCTTGCAGCGGCTTGCGCGAGCGCACGTGCATGACGACGTGACCGAGCGCGACGACCGGTACGCCCTGGCGACGCGCGACGTATTCGATCGCGCCGCGGTGAATGTCGTCCATCGCGCGCTGATGGAGAACGAGCCCCGCCCAAGCCCGGCCGGGAAAGGTCTCGTCGAGCCATTCGAGCTGCGCGGCGAACGCTTCTTCCTTGGCCGGGAAATCGGGCACGAGGATGGCCAAGCAATCGGGCATCCCGCGCAAATGCGCGTAGTCGGGCTCCGGTCGAGAAAGGTCGTGTGGCGTCAGCCGATACGCCCCCTTCGGCGCGCGCGTGCGCGCAAGCGTGATGAGCTCCGACAGATTGCCGTATCCTTCGCGATTTTGCGCGAGCAGGATCATCCCGAACGACGGCGAGCCATCGGCATGACACAGGCGGAAATACGAGCCGATGACGAGCGGCAGAGCGGCTTCCTTCGCGGCATCGTGGGCGCGCACGACGCCCGCGAGCGAGCATTCGTCGGTGATCGCGATACCGGCATAGCCGAGCTGCGCCGCCCGTGCGACGAGTTCCTGCGCATGCGACGCCCCGCGCAGAAACGTGAAGTTGGAGAAGCAAAAAAGCTCGGCGTACGCCGGCAGCCCATTGAAACCGGGAACCATCGCATCATCCGAAAAGGCCGTGAAGGAACCAGCGCGGCCCTTCGTCCGCGTCGCGGCTGCTCACGCGTTCGCGGTAAATCCAGTAATAGCTTTTGTCGTCGGCTTCGGCGACGAAGTAATCGCGTGTGACGAGTTCGCCGTCGAACCAGCCGGCCTCGATGCGCTCGGCCGGCGACACGACACGCAGCGGCGAACCGTAAAACGGCCGGTGCGCGCGCGTGAGCAAACGCACGGGCGTGGCAAGCATCCAGGTAGGCCGAGGCAAACCTTCGGGCAGCGTGCCTTTCGTCTTCGTATGGGACTCGCTGAGCGGCACCCAGCGATTGGCGATCTCGGGCCGGTAATCGGCCGTGGGAGCAGGACGCAGCACGTTTTCCTCGCCGAGCCGGGCCGCCAGCAGTTCGAGCAGACGCGCATGGCTTTGCGCCGATCCGCCGGGCTCCGGGAAAAGCTGCTCGGCCGGCGCCTCGGCCGCCTCCACCTTCACGGCGTCGAGCCGCACCGCGATCATCGGCGCCGCCAGTTCGATGCGATGCAGCCGTTCTTTCAACAAACGCAGCAGATGCACTTCCTGCCAAGCCGGTTCTCCAAGCGCGATTTCGATCGACGTCGGCGCCATCGCTTCCCTGCCCCGCTCGTGCTCGAGCGAAAGCGTGATGGCCGTCACCGCCAATTGCTTGGCACAGAGCCAGCCGCACAACTGCACGATCAACCGATGCGCGGCGTGCAGCGCGCCGTCCGCATGCTCGATGCGATCGGGCAATTCCAGACGCGCCGAAAACGTGGGCGGCAGCGTGAGCCAATCGAAAAGTTCGGGCGCCGAGCCGAATGCGCGATCGAGCGAATCGAGCACGTGTTCGCCGCAGCGGCGCCGCAGCCCCGCGCGCGGCAAACGGCGAACGTCAGCGATCGTCGCGCAGCCCAGCCCGGCGAACCAATCGGCGAACGGCCGCATCTCGGGCACCGACAGCATCGGCAGCGGCGACAAGACGCGCTCGAGCGAGGCGAGCCGCAGCACGCGCCGCCGGCGGTAGCGCGCGAGCAGCCAGGCGCCCTGGCCCGTCGGCGCGATACCGATGCGTGCCGTGAAGCCGAGCGCGTCGAGAATCGCGCGCGCCTGCAGGCACAATGCCCGCACGCCGCCGAACAGTCTCAGGCTCGCGCCGATTTCGACGATGACCGTCGCTTCCTCGGCCAGTGCCACGTCGGGCGAAAACCGCATCAGCGCCACGCCGACTTCGCGCTGGGCCGCTGCCTCGCGCGCCGCGTCGCGCTCGTACATGGCCAGCTCGGACGACAACGTGAGCACGCCGCCGCGCTTCATGCCGATCCGAATGCCGGCCGCGCGCGCCGGCGCATCGGCAATGACCGCCTTGTCCTTCTCGAACACGACGCTGCCGGCCGCCGGATCAGGCAGCCACTTCGGCCGGAAAACTTCGAGCGGCAGTTTCGGCAAATGAACGGCGAGAAAGACGCGCATGGCGAGACAGCAAAATGGGGGTAGGTTGAAGAGGAATCGACAAGGGCTCCGCGCGCAGGGGCCCTCGTCGCTTCACGATATCGACCATCAATCCTTCGGCCGACGGCCGCAGCGCCATCCTCAGCAAGGCCGGCGAGGCCTCTTGCGCGGCCGCCAGCGGCCGCACCATCACGAACAGCGTTTCGGCGGCCTGCGCCGCCAGGTGCAGACGCCGCAGCGACGAGGACTGCGCGGACGACGCCCAAAAAATCAACGCCCCGCAGCTTCCCGCCCGCAGGATTTGCTCGGCGGACCATAAGGCATCGGCCGTCTTGGGTGCCTTGACATGGAGCAGCCGCGCGAGCGGTAGCCCGATATAGCCGAGCCCCAAGCCATTGGGCACCTGCGGCGGCTGCAGCAGCGCGATGGGCCGATCGAGCACGCTGAGCGCGGGCTGCAGCAGCCGCATCTCGCCGATCCCCGGCTGCTGAACGAGCAGATCGATCAGCGCGCCGAGCGGCCAGCCGCCGCCGGGCAGCTCGGCGGACAACGCCGGATACCCCGTTTCCACCACGTGCGCGCGGCCGCTCGCAAGCTGCGAGGCCCGCCATAGCGACGGATGGATCTCTTCGGCACGGACGGAAGCAGCGAGCATCGGCGACTTGAAACCTGTATATCTATACAGTATCTTACACGCAATCGCATACTGAGGAACTGGAACTTTTTATGCCCACGACATTTCGTAAAACTCCGTCTTCCGCCTATCGCGCCACCACCCCCGACTACGAAATGCCAAGCGGCGTTCCTTGATCTGCATCAATAGAATCGTCTGGAGATAAGGTAGTGCCACCGTCCGGTGCTCCCCACCCCCGCACGCCTATCTCCATTCGCGCCTCTCGCAAGCACACTGGCGCCGTACCCGTGTTCCAAAAACAACGACAGATAGGACTCCCCATGTCAACCCTCGACGTGGTCGAAGCAAGCGAAGATCTGCAACGCACCGGGGCGCCGTCCCCCCAGCCGGCGCCCAAGCTGAAGCCTCGCGCGCCCTGCGAGATCCGCTATATCGACGAAATGGACGTGGCCCCGCTCGTGCGCGCCGACGAAACCGGCGACGCGACGTTCCTCGCCGCCGAACTCGGCGCGGCGCGCACGGCCGACGAACGCATCCGCATGATCCGCGGCATCCTGAACATCATCGGTTTTTCCGGTCTCGGCTATGCCGCGCTGAAACTCGATGCGCAAAAGCAGCCCGAGTACGCCTACCTGCTGCGCGACTACCTCGCGTCGGACTTGCTGCCGCAATCGCTCGAAGGCGGCTATCTGCTGCGCGACCCGCACATGAAGCGCGCCTTCGAATCGAGCCGGCCGCACGTGTGGGACATGCGCTCGCTCGTGAACGCCTCGCGCAAGGACGGTATCGATCCGCCGCTGCGGCACTTCTTCGACGGCATGCGCGAGAACGGTCTCTCAAGCGGGCTCGCGTTCAGCCTGCCGATCGCGCGTACACCGCTGCGCGCGCTCATTCTCTTTGCCGGGCCGCCCGAGCATTGCGAATGGATCACCGACAGCGTCATCGCCCAAGCGCTCGGGCTCGGCCTCTCGCTGCATCAGCGCTGCGCCGCCTATGTCCAAGCCATCTGCCGCCAGGACGCCGCGAACAGCCTGTCGCAATTGCAGCAGCGCATCCTGGGCGCCGTCGTCGTGGGCATGTCGGACAAAGCGATCGCAGCCCGGCTCGGCACGACCGTCCACAACGTCGACTATCACCTGCGTCAGTTGCGCGAAAAATTCGGCGCCCGCAACCGCAGTCAACTCGCCTATCTCGCGGGGAAGATGCAAGCGGTCTGAGACAAGATCGACACATCGCGCATCTGCATCTGCATCGCCGGAGGGCCGCGTTCGATCCCGCGGCCCTCGCGCTACAACGACACACGGCACTGCCCGCCACTCGCTTCGAAGCCCGGTCGTATCAGGCCGGCTTATCCTCCCCGTCGGCCCAGCGCAATACTTCGGCCACGCGGCCGTACAACGCGCTATCGATGTACTGATATTCACGCGCGCTTTCATAAAGCGTATCGGCGAGCGGCCCGTTCGCCGTCGTCGGAACGAGAAACTCCCCCGCCCATTCGAGAATGCGCCGCGCCGTCTCGCCCTCGCCGCGCGCGGCGACCCACGGCAGCTTGCCTTTGCCCATGTAGCAAAGCGCAACCGCGGCATTGGCCGAATACACGACGGCCGAAGCCATCTTCACGCGGTCTTGCAGCGGATTGAAGACCATCTCGTGCGCCATGCTGCGGCGACGCGAATTCAAATGCGGATCGCCTTCCATCTCGCGGAATTCTCGGCGCACTTCGTCCATCGACATCCGATGCTGCTTGGTGAATTCGTACTGCTGGTAGGCATAGTCGAGTGCCGCGAAAGCAACGAAGATCAACGCCGCCCAGCCCGCGAGCGTCAACAGCAGCCTGCCCGTGACGGCCAGGATCGCGTCCGGCCGCAAGTAGCCGGCCTCCAGCGGCGCACTGAGCGAGCCGCGCAGCAGCACCCACAGCGTCACGCATAAAATGAGCGTTTTCAAGGCCGTCTTGAGCAGCACGACGACGCTCCTCATCGAGAACATGCGCTGCAGGCCCGTGGCCGGATTGAGCCGCGTCAAACTCGGCGCGATGCGCGCGAACGCGACGAGCCCGCCCGCTTGCGCGAGCGAAGCGGCCAGGCCCGCCACGCCCGCCAGCGCCACGATGCCGATCCCGAGCGTCAGCCATCCGTGAATCGCGAGCACGAGCACGGTCGAGATCGACTGCGCGGGGTCCCGCGAGGACACCGCCGCGAAGATCGCATCGAACAATCCCCGCAGCGTATCGACCACGCGCGGCCCCTGCGAGCCGAGCGTCGCCAGCACGACGAGAAAGACGAGCGCGGTGCTAACTTCCGTGCTGAACACCACCTCGCCTTGCTTGCGCGCGTCGCGCAGCCGCTTTTCGGTTGGGGCTTGATCCTTTTCGCTCATGTCGGCAACGGTCGTTTCACGCCCTTTAAGCTCGAGCAGTTAAAGCATCGATTTCAACAATTCGAGCAGCGTGTTGTCGGGGCCCAAATACGCATGCAGCGACGCATAGACGAACGGCAAGAACAGCGCCATCATCAACACGGCTACCGCGCTCTTCACGGCCTGCGACATCAGAAACACGTTCAGTTGCGGCATGGCGCGGCTCACGAGCCCGAACCCGAGTTCGACGAGCACGAGCACCATCACCACAGGTGCCGCGAGCTTGACCGTCCACATCATGACGCTCGTCGCGCCGCGCGCGATGAAAGGCAGCAGCGCCACACCGAATTTCGGCGCGAACGAAGCGACCGGCCACAGCCGATACGACGCGAACAGCGCGGACAGCAACAGGTTCAGTCCGCCGCTCGTCACGAACAGCGTAATGGCCAGCAAATTCAGAAATCCCGCGCAGGGGCCGGTTTCATATTCAGCGATCGGATCGAAAAACGACTGGTTGCTCGCGCCCGTTTGAAAATCGATGAGCGAGCCGGCCGTCGCGATCGCCCACATCACCGCGCCGAACGTATAGGCCAGCAAGATGCCGATCAGCGCCTCCTTCGCCACGAGGCCGACCCACATGAGCGGCGCCAAGCCTTGCAGCGAAGTCAGATCCATCGACGGGCCGATGAACAGGATGATGACGGCCATGAACCCGTTGCGCACGAGCCCCGTCAGCACGGTGGAGCTGAACGCCGGCACGATCATCATGATCGGCAGCACGCGCGGCAGCACGATGACGGCCGGGCGCACCGCGCGAACCGCCGCATCCAGCGCCTCGCTCGAAATCACGGTCACCCCTCGTGCGCGCCGAGCGGCGCGATCGCCGTGCGCAGCGCCGCTTCTTCCGCGCGGGCTTCGTCGGCCGCCTCGGCACGCCGCGCCGCGGCGCGCTCGATGCGCTCGCCCGTCCGCTCAGCTTGATCGCGCTTGGCATCGGCCCGCCGCAGCGTCTCGCGCAACGCCTCTAAACGCTGCGCCTCCTCACGCATGCGCTCTTGCGCCGGCAGTGTCCGCTCGCGAGCCGCCTCGATGCGATCGTCGAAAAGCTGCCAGTCGATACCGGCCCCCACGAGTTCGCGAGCCGAGTTCGGTCCTTGCAGCATCCGCGAGGCGAGCGAACGCCCCGCCGCGGCCTTCGCTCCGAGCAAGCGCGCGACCTCGCCTTCGGCCCGCCGCAACGCTTCGCGCGCCGCTTCGAGCACGGCCTCCTGACGCCGCACTTGCGTCAACACGACGTCGCGCCGCATCTCACGCACCCGCGTGAGCTTCTCGATGATCTTGTCCATAGGCATCCTCGAAGGCGACGAGCTTCGCGAGCGTCTCGTCATAAGTCTCCAGCCGCGCGGGCGACTGGCAAGCGAAGTCGCGCAGCGCGGTGCGCGCGGCCAGCGCGGCATCGGCCAGCGCATCGCTGCCCGCGCGGTATTCGCCAATCTGCACGAGCAGCTCGATCTCCTGATACTTCGCCAGTAATTCGCGCGCACGAGTCGCGCGGCGCACGTGCGCTTCGTCGACCACGCGCGTCATCACGCGCGACGCGCTCGCCAGCACGTCGATCGCCGGGTGATGCCCCGCTTGAGCGAGCTTGCGCGACAAAACGATGTGTCCGTCGAGAATCGAACGCACTTCCTCGGCGATCGGATCGCTTTCGTCGTCGCCTTCGACGAGCACCGTATAGAACGCCGTGATCGATCCGCGCACGCCCTGCCCCGCGCGTTCGAGCAACTGCGGCAACACCGAGAACGTCGACGGCGGGAAGCTGCGCCGCGTCGGCGGCTCGCCCGACGCCAAACCGACTTCGCGCTGCGCGCGCGCGAAGCGAGTCAGCGAATCGACGAGCAGCAACACGCGCAGCCCTTTGTCGCGGAAATATTCGGCCACGGCCGTCGCCACGTAGGCCGACTTCACGCGCTCCATGGCCGGACGGTCCGATGTCGATACGACCAGGACGGTGCGCGCGAGCGCTTCCGGCGACAAGTTGTGCTCGATGAACTCGCGCACCTCGCGCCCGCGCTCGCCGATCAGGCCGACGACGGCGACGTCGCAGCCTGCACCGCGCGCGATCATGCCGAGCAGCGTGCTCTTGCCGACGCCCGCAGGGGCGAAGATGCCTACTCGCTGGCCGACCCCCGTCGTCAGAAAGGCATCGATCGCGCGCACGCCGGTGGGCAGCGGATCGTCGATGAGTGTGCGTTCGAGCGCCCCGACCGGCTCGGCGAATGCACTCACGCGCGTGCCTTTCGCGATCGGGCCGCGGCCGTCGAGCGGTTCGCCGAGACCGTTCAGCACGCGCCCGAGCAGCGCATCGCCAACGTCGAACGTATGCGCATGTCCCGTCGGCAACACTTCCGTGGCGCTCGACAAGCCGGCGAGCGAGCCGAGCGGCGTGAGCACGGCCGTCTGCCGCGAGAAGCCCACGACTTCGGCAAACATCGGCTCCAGCCCCGGCGTGTGCAGCTCGCACACTTCGCCGAGCCGCGCATGAATGCCCGAGGCGTGAATCAAGAGGCCGGCCGTCTGCGTGACGCGTCCGCGCATCCGCAACGGATTGACGCTTTCGAGCGCCTTGGCGAACCCGTCGCCGTTCGCATCGCCATGCAGCTCGGCGAACAGCGCATCGCGCCAGCTCGAATCCGATTCGCTCATCCTCCCCTCCGCATTCCGATGGCCGAGCGGATCGCGTCGATCTGCGTCGAGAGCCGCGCATCGATACTGCCGGCCGGCGTCTCGACGATGCAATCGCCGCTGCCGAGCGATGCGTCCGCGACCACGCGTACCGCTTGTGCGCGCAACGCGCTCTCGGCCGCGTGCGCCTCGTCGGTCATGGCATTCCGATGATCGGCCACGGTCTGTTTCATCGCATCGACGGCATCGGGTGCCACGCGCACGACGAGGAATGCCTCATCGCGAACGAACGCATCGATCCGTTTAAGCGCGAGTTCGAAAATGCGCTCTCGCTCGAACTCGCCGACGAGCTCCCGCAGGCCGCGCACCACCATGTCCGCCATCTTTGCCCGCGACAACGCCAGCGCGTGCGCCGTGTCGAGCGTCGCGGCAACGGCGCGCTCGGCCCCTTCCCGCTCGCCGCGCGCGAAGCCTTCGTCGTAGCCTTGGCGCCGCATTTCGTCCCGGCGCCGCTCGGCGTCGGCGACGATGCGTTCGGCCTCTTTCTTCGCGGTCAGAACGATCGAATTCGCGTCGAGCAGCGCCGAGTACTCGTGCTCCTTCAGCACACGGCGCTCCGACAGCATCTGCAAGTTTTCGCTCGTGATCAGAAAAGCCAGTCCCATGCTCGCAGTCTCTCGGGAATGAGGCACAAAAACAGCACCTCGGCGAACTCCGCGCGCTGCGCGTCGCCGAGGCAGTATGCCGGCTGCACGTCGGCGATGCGCGGCAGCTTCAACCGCGTACGGGCATAAACGGGCAATCCCGCCGGCGCGATGAAATCGAGCAGCAGGCGCGCGCCGCGGGCGCCGATCTTCTGCACGACGAGCTTCGGATAGCGCCGCATCGGCTCGAGCGTCTCGCTCACCGCGTCGAACGGCGGCGTCTCATTGCGCACGAACGCCATCGTTTCCGCGCCGAAGCCGAGCTGCAGCGCCTTTTCGACGCCGCGCGTCACCTCGCCGCTCACGAGCCACGATCTGTGCAGACACAATCCGCACAGATGCGCGAGCTGCTCGAAGACGTCGCTCGGCAACAACGCGACACGCTTGTCCCGCGAAGCGAAATCGTAGTCGGCCGGCACGCTGCCCGACTCGTCCTCGTGCAAGCCCACCGTGTCGAACAGCGCCCGCGCTAGCACGCGGCGGCCCCGCTCGCCGAAGCGCTCGATCTCGTTCCACGGCGCGGGCCAAATCCCGAGCGGCCAGCTGGGATCGACATACCGGTCCGGACGCAAATTGAACTCGGCGACGAGCCGCGCGAAGCGGCCGCGGTTGGCCTGCGCGCGCCACAATTCGTGTGCGTCGTCGCCGTCGTCGAGATCGTCTTGCATCCGGTCGTCCACCCCGCCGCCCCGGTCAACTTGGTCACTGCGGTCAACCCGCATGGGTCTGCTCTTGCGATAGATTCGCCGCGCCCGCGCCTCGCGCCGCCGGCTTGAATTGACCGCGCCGGAGCAGGAACACGCCGAGCGCCGCGATCGTCGACAGCACGAGCGCAAGGGCGACCAGCGACAACGCGCGTGCGAGCGGGCCCCCTTGAACCCCTTCGCTCTGCGCGGCCGCCTTCGGCGGCGCGGCCTGCAGGAACAGCGAGACGTTGTCGTACGTCAGCCCCTCGATGCTGTGCGCGACGAGGTCCTTGACCATCGGCGCCATCATCTTCAGATCGATACCGGGGCGATACTTGATGTAGACCGACGCCGAAGACGGCTTGATCTTGTCCGACAGCGGGTCGTTCTCGGGAATCACGACATGCACGTGCGCGACGATGACGCCGTTCACGTCGAGCAGCGTCCGATCGAGTTCCTGTTCCGCGCCGTAGATATAGCGGATGCGCTCCTCCGCCGGCGTCGAGACGAGCCCTTGCTTGCGAAAGAGTTCGCCGAGATTTTCGGTCGGCTGGCGCGGCAAGCCGACGGCCTTCAACGCATTCAACGCGGCCGGTATGGACGAGCCGTCGACGAGCAACTCCCAGCCGTGATCGGGCACTTCCGATTTCGACGCGCCGATGCCGGCATTCGCGAGCGCGTCGATCATCTCGTTGGCCGACGATTCCGTCAGGTCCATGTACAGTTCCTGCTGGCAACCGGCCAGCAGCAGGGCGCACGCGAGCGCAACGCATGCGCGCAGCAGCGTTTTCATAGTCATTCCCTTGCACGTCGCGCGGCGACAGTCGCGCGCGCCGTGCCGTAACCGGCTAGGCAGCGTCGTTCAACCGGCGCCGTTCATTCCGCGTTGTTCTTCAGCAGCGAATGCGTAACGCCGTTGGACGCGTCGGCCATGGCCATGCTGAACTGATACTGCTGCAGCGTCACCGACGTGCTCAGCGTGAAATCGGTCAAGCGCACCATCGTCATCATCGGATCGCTCGGGTCGATCAGCGCGGCCGGATGTTCCATCTGCGACATCGCTTCCTGGTAGCGCACATCGAGCGCGGCCGTTTCCTTGCGCATGTGCGTCACCACCGCATCGAGGCTGTGCGTCGCTTGCGCGCTATGCATATGGACGGTGCCGGTGGGCGCGGCCTGCGCCGCCTGCCCGCTCATCTGCGCGTCGAAAGCGCTCGCCTGCGCCGGGTCCGCTTCCTGCCGGGGCGCGGCCGGCATCGCCCGCTGGGCCGCTTGAGCCTCGCCTACGGCCGCATTCGCACCGCTCGCCCCTTGAGCAACCGACGATTGAACCGCCGTGACAGCTGGAACGGTCATGGGAACCTCACCTCATCGTGGATCGGCGGCGTGCGCCGAATAAGCCGAGCACCGGGCGCCGCTTGCGCGGCGCCCGGACCTAACCGCGAGACAAGCGCCGAACCGCCGGCTTCAGGAAACGTGCGCGCCGCGCTGCATGCTTTGGCACGCCGTATCCACGGTGCTGCTCTCCCCTTGACGAGCCGACATCTCGGTCTTGCACATGTCCTGCGTGTTGCTTAACTGCATGGACCACAGTTGGAAATCCTCTTCCTGCGTTTGCATGTTGTTCATTTGGGCTTCGATGTCGCCCGAATTCATGCTCGTCGATGACGTCGATGACACAGTCATTGCTGCTCTCCTTTGCGGTGAGATATCGTTGCCCCGGCGACGGGGACGCTCAAGTTCAACAAACGCGCGTTGCCGCGCTTGCTTGCTCATGCGAGACGCTTCGTCCCGCGTGAACCCGTCTGCGCGGCGCGGCATCGTGCGCATCGAAGCGACGACGACGCACCGCGAAAGCTAGCCCGGCGGCGGCGGAATGAACTCATGGACGGCCGCCGAGCTTACGTCCATGAAAAACCGGTCAGGCCCGCGCGCGAAAATCACGCGGTCGTTGCCGATTTGCCTGACCTCGAGCCCGCCCGGCAAACGCGATCCTTCGAAATAGCGGGCCCCGTCCGAGGTCTCGATGAAGCGCGTGCCGAGGCCGTCGCCGTAGACGCCGACGATGTCGGGCACGTCGCCGGCCGTCGGCGGCGCTTGCTTCGGCGCCGTCTGCGGCGCACCCGCATAGACCACCCGATCGACCACCTGCAATGCGGGACGCGCATCCTTCGCGAAGTTGGCGACACGCTGCTGCAGGGAGCGGCCGCCCGAGCCGCCGATCAGCAGCGTGCCGTGCCCGCCGTACGTCACCGTCAACGGCGTATCGCTGAAATACAGCCGGGCCGATCCGAGCAGCTCGTCGATCACGTAGACATCGCCGACCGTCGTCTGCGGAAACGTCTGGGCGATCCGTTGAACCCGGTCGCGATCCGACAACGCGTTGACGTAGCCCGATACCAGGAAGCCTGTGCTCGTCGGCTTCACGTTCAGTTCCGGATAGTCGTGCAATGCTTGCCGCACCTCTCGCATGCGTTCGGTCGCGCTTGCCTGAAACCAGAACGGATCAGTCGCGCCGATGGCCAGATAAGCGCCGCCCGCCAGCACGAGCACGCCCCACAGCACACCGAGACCGATCACGAAGCGGCGGCTCGCCATCCAAGCGGCCCACGGCGCCGCGGCCCATCGAGCCAGCCGGCCGCGGCTGGGCGACGGCGCATCGGGCGCGGCAACCGTACGCGGCTCGGCCGCCGGCACGATGCCGAGCTTGAGCGGGCCGATCTCGACGACGTCGCCGTGCCGCAGCGCCCGCCGTGTCGCGTCGAGCGCCGCGCCGTTCAGCGTCGCCTCGCCGCCGCCGACGTTCTGGATCGATACGGCGATCTGCCCGACCGAAAGCCGCAGTTGCCTCGGAGCGATGTCGCGATCGGGCACGATCACGTCGCACTGCGCGCCCGACCCCACCCAGTTCTCGCCGAGCTTGAGCGCCAACGTCCGGCCGAACAGCGGTCCGCTCAAGAACGACAGACTCCACGGCGCCTTCGTCGAAGACACCGGGGCCTGCCTGGGGGCGGACATCGCTTGGTCGCTCATTCAGTGCTCCAATGCGCCCGCCGGCGGTATCGACGAAACGATCTTCGAAGCACGCTTGCCCGAGTCGCCCGGTGGCACCGGCTCGGCCGAAGCCCCCGGGGCGGGCATTGAATTCGACGGCATGCCGTTAGACGGCGGCGTAGACGACGGCGGCATCGCAGGCACCGCGCTCGGCGGCACGACCAACGGCCCGGGCGCGGTGTTGGGCATCGGCTCGCTCGAATTGAACGGCTGTCCCGGCAGCGGCGGCTCGACGCCGAGCGGCGCGGCGTTCGGATCGAATGTGCTCGCGGTCTGCACCACGCGCGGCGTCAACAGATAGAACCGGTCCGTGCGCTCGCCGTTCTTCTTCGTGTACTTGAAGAGATTGCCGATCCACGGAATGTCGGAAATCCACGGAATGCCCGTCTTGTTCGTCGTCAGCGTGTCGTTGTTGAAGCCCGCGATCAGCAAGCTCTTGCCCTCGTCGATCATCGCCTTCGTCACGATGTTGCGCTCGATCACGGCCGGCACCGACGTCACCGTCAGCGTGCTGTTGAGCTCGCCGTCGTCGATATCGATCGACATCATCACGCTCGGCTTGCCGCCGTCGTTGACGATGCGCGGCGTGACCTTCACGCTCGTGCCCGTCGTGATTCCATATAGAGAGGAGTCCTGATAACCCGACACCTGCACGTAGAACTCGGTGAGGTTCTCGAGGATGGCCTCGTTGTTGTCGAGCGTTAGAATCATCGGCTTCGACAAGGTCTGCGCTTTGCCCTTTTGCTGCAGCATGTTGATCCGAGAGAGCAGGTAGTTGCGCATGGCGCCGCCGATCGACGCGGTAAGCGCCATGCCGACCGGTGTCGACGCCCCCGTCTGTCCCGCCTCCGTATTGCCGCTGAACGACAGCGGCGGGTTGCTGCCGTCGCCGAATTGGAAGTCGCCGTTCGGCGTATGCAGCCGCCAATCGACGCCGAACGAATCGAGCGCGCTCTCGTCGATGTCGATGATCGTCAGCCCCACCTCGATCAGGCGCGGCCGCGCATCGAGCGCCGAGATCAGCTGCGCGTATTCCGGCATATGCTCGGGCACGTCGCGCACGATGACCGAGTTCGTTCCCGCATCGGCCACGATCTGCGGCAGTGAAATCGGCTGCCCGGTCCGAACCGCCGCCTCCGATGCATCGCTGCTCGGCGTTTCCGTCGTGCCGGCCGCGCCGAGCGTCAACCGCGGCACATTGACCGTATCGCCCGACGTCAGCTTGACCTGCCGCGTCGCGCCGCCGAGCCTAGCGCCGTAGCCGGGCAGGCCGCCGTTGCCGTCGTTCTTGCCGAATAGCCGGCCGAGCGTCGTCGCCACACCGGGAATCGTCACTTCCTTGCCGGATCGGTTGATCTGGAAGTCGGTGGCGTACGCATAGCGCAGCGGGAACGCGCGAATCTCCGCGCGATCGAGCCCGCGGCTCGGATCGGTGATCGTCGAGATCGCCTGCCGCACGAGGTCGACATAGCGCTGCGGGCCCGACACATAGATCGTGTTTTCGCGATCGCTGATGATGAGCGGGTAGCGCTTGTCAGGAATCTGCATGGCCTCGAGCGTGCGCGACAGTTCCCCCGCGCTGCCCTTCGGGATCGGAAATACCTGCGTCTGGCCGTCTTCCGCGCGATCGATGTAGAGCAGCGATCCGTCGAAGTAATACGTGAGGCCGTACGTTGCGCACACGCTGCGCAGCGTCGCGATCGGCGAGCCCGAGAAATGTCCGCTGATCGTGCCGTCGACCTTCGAATCGATGACGGCCGTCACCCCTTGCGCCGATGCGAGTTCGCGGATGAAGTCGGTGACCTTCTTGCCGTCGGCGACGATCGTATAAGGGCGATCGCGCCACTGCAGTTCGGCCGCGTGCGCGATGCGTGGCATGCCGAGCGCACCGGCACACGACAAGGCGAGCGCGCCGAGCGCGAGCTGCGAAAAGAGCGAGACGTAGCGCAAGCGGGCAGCATAGGCGCGGCGCGCCCGAGCAGAAAGCATGTGGGGGCTCAAAACAACCTCGCGAGGGACTGCTGGCCGAAGAGCAGAACCGAGCGCCCGATCCAGCCGCCCGTCACAATGACCGCGACCATCACCGCGATCATGCGCGCGGCCAGGCCGATCGTTTGATCCTGCAACTGCGTCACGGCTTGCGCCAGCGCGACGACGAGCGCCACGCCCGCCGCGACGAGCACGATCGGCAACGACAGCATCAGCACGAGCAAAAGCGCCTGCCGCGTAATGTCCAATATCGTTTCGGTAGTCATCGAATGATCCCTTGCCTCATGTGATTCGTTATGTAGTTGTGTCGTTGTGTAGGTCGCCCGGCTAGGCGATCGCCGGGCTCGACACCCAGCCGATGGTGCGCAGCTCGACGTCCTCCTCGAGCTCTTGATAGGAAAGCACCGGCAAATCGGGCAGCACGGCCGCGAGCGTGGTGCGCACATAGCGGCGCACGTTGAGCGAGACGACGACGGCCGTGCGCACCGAGGTTGCGCGCTTGCGCGGCATGCCGCCGCTCGCGGTGCCCTGATGGCCGTCGAACAGCGCGCTCACTTGCCGGCAGACGTCGTCCTTGACCTCGCGCGCGAGCCCCAGCACGTTGCCCTGCTTCGTGCGCAGCACAGCCTGCTCGAAGCGCTCCTGCAAAACGGGCTCGAACAAAATGACGTCGAGCTTGCGGGCGTTGCCGACGTGGCGATCGGTAATCATGCGGCGCAGGTCGACCCGCACGAGTTCGACGAGCGCGATCGTGTCGTCGGGCTCGCGCGGCGCCCACGTGATCATGCTTTCGAAGATGATGCGCAGATTGCGGATCGGGATGTCCTCGAGCAGCAGGCGCCGCAGCACTTCGGTAATGCGCTGCAGCGGCACGAGGCGCATCAGTTCCGCCACGAGTTCGGCGTAATCGCGCCGCACGAGCCGGATCAGATGCTGCGCTTCCTGAATGCCGATCAGCGCGGCGGCATGCTTGCGCACTTCGCTCTCGACATGTCTTGCCACCACTTCCTCAGTCCGCAGGCCGACCAGCGACTCCGGCGTCACCGTTTCGACGGTGAAGACCGCCTTGATGCGCGGCGGCGGCGGTGCTTGCTTGACGCGAGGCTCCGCCGATTTCGCATCGAGCGGCAGCCAAACCGGCTGGGGAAACGGGCCGAACGGCTCGCCCGGCGTACGCTCGACGCCGTCCTCCAAGGGGGTGGTGCCGTCCCACAGCAGCCGGCCCAGCCGCACCTGCCCTTCCGACGCGAGCACGTCCTGGACGAACACTTGGTAGCGGCCCTCGGGCAACGCCGTGTCGAACGCCACGTGAACGCGCGGAAAGACGGGGCCGATGTCGGCTTCGACGTTCGACTTCGCCACGGCCAGCGCCGCCTGCAAGCGCACTAGATTCAGGTGCGGCGAGACCGTGCGCGCCAGCGTCACCGCGAGCGGCGACGTCACGCCCGAGGTATGCGGGCCGACCTGCGACTCTTGTTCGCCGGCGGCGATCGGCTCTGCCAGCGTGATGAGCTTGAGCGGCGGCATCGTCTTGCGCCGGCGCAGCAGCAACGCGCCGCCGCCGCCCGTCACGAGCGCGAGCAACCCGAACGACCATGCCGGAAAACCGGGTACGAAGGCGAAGGCGAGCAGCACGGCCGAGGCGATTAAAAGCGCGCGCGGGTGCGCGGTCACTTGTTTGCCGATCTGTTCGCCGAGCTGGCTGTCGTTGGCGTCGCGCGTCGCGACGCGCGTGGTGACGACGCCGGCCGCGATGGAAACGAGCAGCGAGGGAATCTGCGCCGACATGCCGTCGCCGACGGTCAGAATCGCGTAGCGATGCAGCGCATCGGACACGCTCATATCCTTCATGATCGTGCCGACGGCAATGCCCGCGAGAATATTGACGAATGCGACGACGGTGCCGGCGATCGCATCGCCTTTGACGAACTTCATCGCGCCGTCCATCGCGCCGTGCAGTTGCGATTCCTGCTCGAGCCGCTCACGGCGATGCTTCGCTTCCTCGGAGCTGATGATGCCCGCGCGCAAATCGGCGTCGATGCTCATCTGCTTGCCCGGCATCGCATCGAGAGAGAACCGTGCCCCCACCTCGGCAACGCGCTCGGAGCCCTTCGCGATCACGATGAACTGCACGATCGCGATGACCAGAAACACGACCCCGCCGACCACGAAATTGTTGCCGACGACGAGCCGCCCGAACGCATCGATGATGTGCCCCGCATTCGCGTGCAGCAAGATCAGCTTGCACGAGGCGATGTTCAGGGACAGACGCAGCAGCGTCGTGAACAGCAGCATCGCCGGAAACGAAGAGAAGCTCAGCGCCGACGGCAGATAGGTCGATACCGTCAGCAAGACGATGCTGATGGCAAGGTTCAGCGAGATGAGCGCGTCCATCGCCGCCGTCGGCAGCGGCAGCACGAACAGCGAAACGACGATCGCCATGAAGCCGGCCAACGCAAGGTCGTAGGGCCGTACCGGGCGGCGCGCCTCCTCGGCGCCGCTCGCCCCCGGCCACCAGTCCTTCATTTGCTTCCTGAGCGCCGCCACGGACATGAAATCCCTCGCTAAAGAAACGCCACCGCGGAAACGGGAATCCGCGACAAAAGTGTAAAAGCGCGGGGTGCATGCCTCAATCGTGAGATTCGTAGTAAATCGCGCCTCGACGGCCGCGCCGGCGCGAAACACTACTGAACAGTGCAGTTACGTAGGCCATGGACACGCGGCTATAGTCGAAAGCCATGAAACGGCGCTCGATCACATGAATCGCCGCTCACGAGTTGGAGGACTGCATGACGAACCCCGAGGCGCGCAAGCGCCTGCCGAAAGGCAGCAGCGAACGAGATGCACGGCACGCGATCGACTTCATCGAAGCGGCGGATTGCGGGCTCGTGGTCAGCAAGCATGCCGGACGCCACGGAGAAGCGAACGGCAGCGATCGTGTCTCCGAAATCGCGGCCGATCTTTCCGCGGCGCACTCCCCGCATGAACGCAAGCAACTGCTGCGGATCGCGCTGCGCACGATCGGCTTCGACTGGTTTTGCTATTGCCGCCTGACGCGGCTGGGCGAAATCGTGAACCGCGTGCGCTACTTCGATCTATGCTCGCCGCCCGGCTGGGCGCAGCGCTACGTCGATCAGCGCTATTTCGATATCGACCCGCGCATGGCATTTGCATGCCGACACGATTGGCCGCTCGTCTGGGACCACGAAACGCTGGCGGCCGAGCCGACGATCACAGCCGAATCGAACGCGCGCATGCAGCGCTTCATCGAAGACGCCGAAGGCTGCGGCACCCGCAGCGGGATTGCGTTCGGTCTTGTCGACCCAGGCAGCCTCGAGCACAGCGTGATCATCTTCAGTTCCGTGAATCCGACGAGCGGCTGGATCAACGACCGCGTGGTCGGCCAAGCCTATGCGCTCGGCCTCGGCGTGCACGCCTTCCTGGCCGGGCAAATGGCCTCGATGGCGCAAACACCAACGCTGTCCGATCTGCAGCGCCGCATCCTGAACTTCACCGCAAGCGGCCTCAGCGATCGCGAGATCGCGCAGCAGTTGAACATGTCGCGCAGCAACGTCGACTATCACATGCGGCAGATCCGCAAGAAGTACGGCGTCCTGAACCGCGTGCAGCTCGCGTATCTCGCGGGGCGGCTGTTCGTCGTCTGATTTCCATCCCATGTCCGCCACCTTGGCCAGTGCGCCGCCCAAGGCGAGCGCACCGCGCGCCGCCCCGCCCTCGCCCGCGGCGGCCGCCGGGCACCCGCTCGGCAATGCAGCCGGGCTGCCGCGTATCAGCACGCTGGCCGCGCATGCGCTGAATCGCGCCTATGCGTGGCCGACGCCGCTCGCGTTCGCGATCGCGCAAGGCCACTACGAATTGCGCTGGCAAGCCGACGCCGAAGTGCGCGCGCCGGGGCACATCTATACGTTTCGCTTCGGGCCGGCCGAGGGCCGCTTCGTGCTCGATTCGATTGGCGAGCATGCCCTGATCGGCGATGCGGCGAGCGACAGCGTGCCCGCCGAGATTCGTTCCGCGCTCGTTGCCGACGCACTCGCTCCGCTCATCGACGCACTCGAAGCGAGAACGAGACATCGGATCGAACTCGGCTATGTGCCGGCCGGTACGGCGCCGCGGGACGATCCGGCGCGCGACCCCGGCGCATTGCGCTTTTGCGTGACGCGGCCGGGCAGCGAATGGCGCTGCCATGGCGCGCTGTGCTTCACCGAGGAACGCTATCTGGGCCTGGCCTGCCCCGCCGAGCCGCCGCCCCCGAAGCTCGAGCCGAAGGACTTCGACACGCTGCCGATCGCGCTGCGCTTCCTGCTCGGCTCGACGATGCTCAGCGTCGCCGAACTGCATTCGATCGCGCGCGGCGACATCATCGGCATCGAACGCTGGCAGTCGTCCGGGCCGGCACTGCACTGCTTTGCGACGACGAGCGACGGACACGTGACCGTCTGGGCAAAGGCCGTCGGTTCGCGCATCGTCATCGACCGAATCGAGGAGAATCCCGTGACGCCATCACAACGGCCCGACGCGCCTGCCGCCGGCGCGCCGAACGCAGGCTCGGGCACCGCGGCAACGAGCGAGCCGTCCTTGACTCAGATCGACGCGCTCGAAGTGCGGGTCACGTTCGAACTCGACGAGCGCTCGATGCCGCTGGCCCAGCTGAAGGCGCTCAAAAGCGGCTATGTCATCGAACTCGAACAGCCGCTCAATCAGAGCACCGTTCATATTCGCGCGAACGGCGCCTTGGTGGGACAGGGGCATCTGATCGCCGTGGGCAACAAGCTCGGTGTGCGCGTATCGCGCTTTTCGGAGGGCGGCGATGAGTAACATGCCGAGTCCGGTCACGATGCTGTTTCTGATCGTCGCGCTCGGCACGATTCCGTTTGCCGCGCTGATGGTCACGAGCTATACGAAGCTCGTCGTCGTGCTGGGCCTTTTGCGCACTGCGCTCGGCGTCCAGCAAGTGCCGCCGAACATCGTGCTGAACGGCATCGCACTAATTCTGACGATCTACATCATGGCGCCGGTCGGCAGCGCCATCGTCGATACGATGCAGAGCAACCACGTCACGATCGACGGCTCGATGAGCATCGACGACGTCATGGCGATCGGGCAATCAATCACCCCGCCGCTGAAAAAATTCCTCTCGCAGCACACGGCGCCCGGGGAACGCGCCTTCTTCATGCGCTCGGCCACGGCGATCTGGCCGGCGGAGCGCGTGCAATCGCTGAAGTCCGACGACTTGATGGTGCTCGTGCCGAGCTTCATGCTCTCAGAGCTGACGCGCGCGTTCCAGATCGGCTTCGTGATCTACGTCGTCTTCGTCGTGACCGACCTCATCGTCGCCAACGTACTGCTCGCGCTCGGGATGCAGATGATCTCGCCCACCACGATCTCGATTCCGTTCAAGCTGTTGCTCTTCGTCATGCTCGACGGCTGGTCGGTGCTCGTGCACGGGCTCGTGCTGTCGTATCGCTGACGCATCGGGAGATGCCATGCGCCGAACGCTCGCCGCGGTCGTCGTCGCATTCCTGCTGTGCATGGGGCCCGGCACCGCGCGCGCCGGCGATTTTCTGGCGCTCGCGATGCGCTGCGCCCCGACCGTCGACGCGCACACGCTCGCGGCGCTGGTCAGCGTCGAATCGGACTACAACCCGTATGCGATCGGCGTCGTGGGCGGACGTCTCTTGCGGCAGCCGGTCTCGCTCGACGAGGCGCTCGCCACCGCCGCGAATCTCGCGCGGCTCGGCTACAACTTCAGCCTCGGGCTCGGGCAGGTGAACCGCTATAACCTCGCCCGCTTCGGCGAGACGATCACGTCGATCTTCGATCCGTGCGCGAACCTGCGCGTGGCCGCCTCGATACTGTCGGAGTGCTTCGCGCGCGCGGCGCGCACCGAAGCCGACGAACAAGTCGCGCTGCGCAAGGCCCTCTCCTGCTACTACAGCGGCAATTTTTCCACGGGGTTCACGGCCGGCTACGTCGAACGCGTCGTCTCGCACGCGCTCGACGATGGGCATCACGAGGTCGGGCCCATTCCGCTTGCGGCCGGCAGCACGCCGCCGCCTTCCGCGCCGATGCCGGCAAAGCGCAGGGCCAACGCTTCGGCGCCAGCCCACGGCACGCGCGTGTCGCGCTGCGCACCCGGCATCGTCGTGCTGTCCGATTGCGCGAACGCGAACGATGTTCGGCCGAACGAGGGCGGCGTCAAAATCCTGCAGTAAACACGACGTATCGCGTCGATTCCCACCGCTGCAAAACAGGATCTCCATCGAAGCGATTCGAAAGGACAAATTACCTGCCAAAGCCGCGCCAGTCGTACGTCTTACCGATGTTGACGACAGCGAATTGCAGGCATACCTCCTTTTCGTAGTCCTTCGCTGCAAGACCGCCCAAAACCCCAGCCGAACTACTGGTTCGACCAACTCCCGAACGCCGCTCGCGCTGGGATACTGTTGCCTCTCGCGGCACCGGGGATCCGCGCATTTCATGGATATGGAGCGAGAACGATGAGTCAGTACGGCCCCCTCGACGCAGATACCGATGCCTCGAACTTTCTGATTTACGGAGATGCCGACCTCGATAGCATGACCGATACACCGCTCGACGACGATGCCCCCGAAGGGCAGCGGCTGGCGGGCATCGCCCACGATCTAGCCAAGGTAGGGACGGCGCAAGCCCGGCACGCGCTGCTGCGCCCGGCGCTGCGAGCAGCGGGCTTCGAGTCGCTCTGCTACATGCGCGTCTCGCGCATCGGCGACACGATCAACCGGATCGTCTACTTCAACGCGTTTTCTCCGACCGGATGGGCGCAGCGCTATTTGCGCGAGCGCTTCCACGAAATCGACGCTCGCCTTGCCTACTCATGCCGGCACGAGTGGCCGATGCTGTGGGATCTGTCGTCGATCGCGTCCCACGAACCGCCCGCCGGCACGGCCCAAAGCGCGGCCGGGCCGACGAGCGCGACGGCGGCGCGGGCCGAGCGTTTCGCCACGGCCGCGCGCGATGCGGGCATGCTGTCGGGCGTCTCCTTCGGCCTCGGTACGCCCGATGCGCTCGACACGTGCGTCGTCATGTTCTCGAACTCGCAGCCGTCCAAGGCTCGGCTACCCGACATGTCGATCGGCCACGCCTACGCGCTGGCCGTGGGTCTGCACGAGTTCCTCGCGCTGCGGGAACCGCAGATTCACCGCCCAGCCCATATCGACGAACTGAGCGGCATTCAGCGTTCGATTCTCGAACTCGTCACGCTCGGCTTGAACGACAAGGACATCGCGGAGCGGCTCGGCACGTCGCATCACAACGTCGACTATTACCTGCGCCAACTGAAGAAGCTCTACCACGCGACCAATCGCGTGCAGCTCGCCTACATCGCGGGGCGCGTGCTCACGCAGTAATGCGTAGCGCCGATGCACGTCAACACACGCCAAGACATGCCGATATCTGGCGCTACGCGTTGCACCATCCCCAGCGCGCGGCCAGATACGCGAGCTGCGCGCGGTTTTCGACGTTGAACATTTTCTGGAGCATCTTCACGTGTTGCGTAACGCGGTGCAGCGAAGCCGCAACTTCCGCGGCGATCTCATGATCGGACAGTCCCTTGACGAGCCGTTCGAGCACTGCCGCCTGCTCGTCGGTCAGCACGATCCTGCGGGCCCGCCGCGCGCAGTCGTCGACATAAGGCTGCATCAGACGGCCGATGGTCAGGCTGGCCGCCAGCACGGTGCCCATCACGCGATCGTCGATCCAATGGGCGTCGCAGGCCTGGGACGTGAGAATCACGGCCACGCGCAAATCGGCACGCGGAGCCGGCAAGCCGAGAATCAGCCCGCAGTGCATTCCGTGTGCGCGCAATGTCGATAACAGGCTACGCACGCGCGGCTCGCTCACATTCGAGCGCGCCTCCAATTCATCGAGATTCCAAGTCACCGGAAGGCCGCTTTCGCGCAATACCGCCAGGCGCGGATCCGTTTCGTAAAGCCGGCTCTTCAAATAAGTGGTCGTAAACCCGACGTTTCCCATCTCGCGCATGGCATAGGCACGCAAGATGCGCCGCCCAATCGTTTCCAATGCCATGTAAGAGAACGTCGAAAAGCCCGCTTGCTGCAAGCGCTCTCGGCATTCGCGCAGTTCGCACTCGTGCCGATCGGGCGCCAAGGTCGGTTCGACCTGGTGCAAATAGGCAACGGCATCACCTTGCGAAAACCATACGAGCGCCGGAAATTCGTCATTGATTGTCATCAGCGAATAACCCCACCCACCGGTATCGTTTTTTTGCGTTTATTATTACGCGATGTTACGCGCACAAACATAGTGGGATCAAACTATGGGTCATACGACGTAACGTGAATCTCGATCGGAGGCTCATCGATGCACTACCCTGCATTGCGCAAGGACGACTCCGCACTTGCGCCGCTTTCGCATTCGTGCGGCTCCGAATCCGCCGTGGCCGGCCGCGGCCGGACGATCGAGGTCGTCTGGTGCAACGATCCGCGGCAGCTGAGCTTGGCCGCGCGGCACACGCCGCGCCTGGGCATCGCGACGGCGCTGGCGGCAGCGCAAAGCGCGTGCGAGCGCAGCCGCATGGTCAATAGCTTGCTGCACTTGATCGGATTTTCCACGTTCGCTTACTTCGCACTCGAATTCGGCCGCGAGCGTGTCGAACGGCTGTTCTTGCATGAGGCATTCATTCCCGGCACGTACCGAGGCGATTACGTGCGAGAGCGCTATCACGACGTCGATCCTCGCACCGTCGCGGCGCGCCAGGGGAGATTGCCTCTGGTGTGGGATCTACAGCAGCTCCATGCCCGGGCGCCTTGCTTGGAGCGCGGCGACGCTGCCCAAGAAGGCCTCGACGGGTTCATCAAGATGATGCGCGAGGACGGCATGCGCAGCGGCCTCATGTTCGCGATGCCGATACCGGGCACGCGGATGCACGCGTTCATGAGCTTTACGGGCCAGCGCCGCACGCACGATTGGATTACCTCGACGACGCTCGAACAGGCGCTCGCGATCGGCCTTTCGGTCCATACCGTCGCCGCTCAGCAATTGACCGCCGCGGCACGCGAGCGCACGACCGACGAGCTCACCGAGTTCGAGCGCGAGTTGCTGCTCGGCATCGCGGAAGGCGCATCGGACAAGGAGATCGGGCGCCGCCTCGATACGAGCGCCCATAACGTCGACTACCACCTGCGCAAGCTGCGCAAGCGCTTCGGCGTCGCGAACCGTACGGAGCTGACTTACCTCACGTCGAAGCTCGAGCTGATTTGAGGCGATTGACGCCGGATCGAGGCTGGCGCCGGACTCACTGGGTCGTCTCCGTTCCCGGACCGCCGTCTTCCGGCTCCCCGTCGCCCGCATCGCACTCGAGCGACACGGCTCGACGCGCACGCGCATCGACGCGTAGCTCGAAGATGTCGGGCCGCGTGTAGTGCCCAGCCGTATCCAAATCGAACTTGCCACGCACGATGTCGTCGAGATCGATCTCGGCCGTCAGAACGGCTTCACGATCGTAGACCGGACCGGCCAACACTTTTCCGAGCGGATCGACGATCACGCTGCCGCCTCGAATCAGCATGGTTTCGGGTGCGTTGCCCTGGATGCAATCGTAGTGATCGGGACAGTCCGCACGCGTCAAATATTGACACGCACTGAGCACGAAGCATCGCCCTTCGCAGGCGATGTGCCGAGCCGTGCTTTGCCAGGTGTCGCGATCGTCGACCGTCGGCGCGCACCAGATGCCGATGCCCTTGTCGTACATCGACATGCGCAGCGCCGGCATATAGTTCTCCCAGCAGATCGCCGCGCCGACCTTGCCGAACGGCGGCGCATCGATCACCGGTAGCGTGGAGCCGTCGCCCATCCCCCATATCAAGCGCTCGCTCGCGGTCGGCATCAGCTTGCGGCGCCGCGCGGCCAAGGTACCGTCCGGTCCGAAAAAGAGCGCCGTGCAATACAGCGTCGTGCCGTCGCGTTCGATGGCGCCCACCACCAGCCAAGCCTGCGCACGGCGTGCCATCTCGCCCATGCGCACGACCTCCGGGCCCGGTACGTCGATTGCAGACTGCCAGTACCGCAGAAAATCGTCTCTGCCCGCGGCGGAACGCGAGCCCACGCGCGCGCCGAAGTCGAGCCCCTTCGGATAACCGCCGATATAGGCCTCGGGAAATACGATGAGCCGTGCGCCCTGCTCGCTCGCCTCATCGACGCGTTGCTCCATGCGCTGCAACGTTGCCGGCGTATCGAATAGGCGGCTACCGGTTTGCACTACGGCCACGCGATGTGTTCTCACTTGCTGCTCCGATCGAAGATGTTGTGACGGGAGCAGTTTGCTATTCTCCCGCTTATCTATCAAACAAATTGTCTAGATGATGAAAATCAATGTGCTCGATATAAAACGGCTGGATTTGAACCTGGCCGTAGTATTCGTCGCGATATGGCAGGAGCGCAGCGTCACGAAGGCCGCCGCGCGTCTCGCGCTGAGCCAGGCAGCAACGAGCGCGGCATTGGCGCGATTGCGTGAAGCCTGTGGCGATCCGCTGTTCGTCCGCGTGCGCGGCGGCATGGCGCCCACGCCGCGCGCGCAGGCGATGGCCGATCGGCTCGAAGCCGGCATCGCCGATCTTTGGGAGGTATTGACGGCCCAGCAAGCATTCGACCCGTCGAGCGCATCGCGCCGCTTTTCGATCGGCATGTCGGACGACTTCGAAATCGCGCTCGGGCCTCACCTCACCACACTCGTGCAGCGTGCGGGCCCCCAGGTTTCGGTGATGTTTCGGCAAACGAATCGTCACACGGTCGAGCAGATGCTGAACGATCGCGAGATCGAACTCGCCGTCGTATCGGGCACGGTCAGACGCGCTTGGATCGCGCAGGAGCAGATCGGGCACAGCGGCTATGCGTGCGTAGTCGATGAGAAGGCCGTCCGTGCACCGCTACCGCTTTCGCTCGACGACTATCTCGACATCCCGCATCTGCTCGTGTCGTACTCGGGCAGAACCGGAATCGTCGATACGGCGCTGCGCGCGTTGAAGCGCGAACGCCATGTCTACGCGGCGCTCACGCATTTTTCGGCGGTGCCGGCCTTTCTCACGAATACGCGCGCCGTCGTTACACTGCCTTCGCACGCGGCCGCGGCACTTGCGCGAATATCGCGGTTGAGTGTTTGTGCCGCGCCGCTCGATCTGGGGAGCTATCCGGTGCAGTTGATATGGCGACGCGATAGCGAGGGCGAAAGCGCCATCGGGTGGATGAGGGAGCAAGTCAAGCAGGCGTTCGCGCTAGCGACACAAGAAACGACGGCAATCGAGCCGCGCGGCAGAGGGCGAAAGCGCCCGACCGGCTAAAGGATAGCGGGCCGCGTCAATCGACGTCGGCCCGCGGGGGCGCCGGAAAATGCACGCCGGCCCGCTGCGCCGCGGCCGTGATGTGCGCCTCGATACTGCGCCCCGCCGCTTCGCAGTCGCGCGCCTTCAAGGCATCGAGAACCGCGCGATGCTCGCGATACGTCGACTGCAGCAGCTCGCGCCGATAAAACGGCAAGCGCTGGCTCTCCTTCATGATTTCGCTGCTGCTGCGCAGAATCGCCTCGATCGCGCCGTTGGCCGCGACGGCAACGATGCGCATGTGAAACGCGAAATCGAGCCGGGCCGCGGTATCGAGATCGCCCTCGATCAGCGCCTCGTGCAGCTGGGCCATGTTCTCTTCGAGCCATTCGATCACCTCGTCCGTCATCGCCAGCGCGGCCATGCGCGCCGCGAATCCTTCGAGCGCATAACGGACCTGATAGGTATCGGGCAGCGACGACTGTTCGGCAAATCGCCATGCGGGCCCCGCCTCCGCCCGTGCGCTTTGCACATACACGCCCTTGCCCGCGCGGATCGTCAGCATGCCGACCGCCTCGAGCGTGGAGAGCGCCTCGCGCAGCGCCGCGCGGCTGATGTCGAGCTCTTCCGAGAGCTGCCGCTGCGCGGGCAATGCGCTGCCGACCGGATACTCGCCGCGCTCGATACGCTCGCGGATCGTCTCGGTTGCGGCTTCCGTCACCGTCTGGGTATTGCTTCTCATGGGCCGAAAAATCGCCTGGTCGGACCAGCATTGTAGCGCGGCGCCGCCCGGCTGCCCGCGCCCAGCCTTCTTCCGGTCATGATCGACGGGTATACACCTACCGTCGCCAGGCTTGACGCGACTATATCGGTTTCCTAATCTTCGCCATAAGTCTTCCGGTCTTACCAGTTAGACCAGATGATTTCCCGCCCGCTACTACCTTGTTCTGGAGAAAGCCGTGCTCAGATTTTTCAACTCGCTGTTCGGCCGCGTGATGATCGCGCTCGTCGCCGGCATCGCGATCGGCGCACTATTCCCGCACTTCGCGCAATCGCTGCGGCCGTTCGGAGACGGCTTCCTCAAATTGATCACGATGATCATCGGACCGATCGTTTTCTGCGTGGTCGTGAGCGGGATCGCCGGTGCCGGCAACTTGAAGAAGGTGGGCCGCGTGGGCGGCAAGGCCATCGTCTACTTCGAAGCCATGACCACGATCGCGCTGATGATCGGCGCCGTGCTCGCCCTCGTGCTCAAGCCGGGCGCCGGCATGAACGTCGACGTTCGCTCGCTCGATCCTCAAGCGCTGACGACCTATACCGAGCATGCCAAGAGCCTGAAGGACGTCGCCGCGTTTCTGCTGAAGATCATCCCGTCGACCGCCTTCGATGCATTCGCCAAAGGCGACATCCTGCAAGTGCTCGTGTTCGCCGTGCTGTTCGGTTCGGCGCTGTCGCTGCTCGGCGACAAGGCCAAACGCGTGAGTTCGCTGATCGACGAGCTCGCCCAGGTGTTCTTCCGCATCATGGGCTTCATCATCAAGCTCGCGCCCCTCGGCGTGCTCGGCGCCATCGCCTTCACGACGGGCACCTACGGCGTCGCTTCGCTCGAACAACTGGGCCTGCTCGTGCTCGTCTTCTACGCGAGCTGCGCGGTGTTCGTCGTGGTCGTGCTCGGGATCGTCATGAAGCTCGCGGGTTTCAACGTCTTCAAGCTCGTTCGCTACCTGCGCGAAGAACTCGTCATCGTGCTCGGCACCGCCTCGTCGGACGCCGTGCTGCCCCAGATCATGCGCAAGCTCGAATGGATGGGCATCAAGGATACGACGGTCGGACTCGTGATTCCCACCGGGTACTCGTTCAATCTCGACGGCTTCTCCATCTACCTGACGCTGGCCGTCCTGTTCATCGCCCAGGCAACCAACACGCCGCTGTCGATGCACGATTTGTTCGTGGTGGTTTTGATCTCGCTGATCACGTCGAAGGGCGCGCACGGCATTCCCGGTTCGGCGATCGTGATTCTCGCGGCGACGTTGTCGGCCATTCCGGCGATCCCGGTACTCGGCCTCGTGCTGATTCTTCCCGTCGACTGGTTCGTCGGCATTGCCCGCGCCCTCACCAACATGATCGGCAACTGCGTGGCGACGGTCGTCGTGGCAGCCTGGGAACGCGACATCGATCATGCGCGCGCCCGCCGCGTGCTGAACCAGGATCCCGCCCTGAAGTTCGTCGACGCGGCCGCCATGCCGGAATTCGAAACGCCCACGCACGGTGCCGCCGCGGTTTGATTCGCCGCTCGAAGCACGGCTAGACCGCCAGGCAGCCTCCCCCCCACTACCGTTCCGTGACCGAAGAGGCCGCCCCGCCTCTTCCCGCAGCACAATTTTGGACTCCTAATCGATCTATCATGGCCATTCCGACTCTCGACCCCAACGCGCCCGACTTCACACGCCGCTGCCTGAATCTGGCCGATCCGCGCCTCGGCGCGAAAGCGCTCGTTGCCAGCGACGAATTCTTCGCGCCGAAGGAGCGCATGCTCGACCCGCAGCCCGCTGTGTTCATCCCCGGCAAGTACGACGATCACGGCAAGTGGATGGACGGCTGGGAGACGCGCCGCAAGCGCACCACGGGCCAGGATTCGTGCGTCGTCAAACTGGCTCGCCGCGGCACGATCGAAGGCGTCGACATCGACACGAGCCATTTCACGGGTAATTTCCCGCCGGCGGCATCGATCGAAGCCTGTGCAAGCACGAGCGAGCTGCCGCCCGACGACGCGACATGGCACATGCTCGTTCCGCCCACGGCGCTGCAAGGCAATCAGCATCATTACCTCGCCATCGGCGGCTCCGATACGTTCACGCACATTCGCATCACGCTGTTCCCCGACGGCGGCGTCGCCAGGCTGCGCATCTACGGCCGGCCCGCGCTTGAAGATGCGCTCGCCTCTTCGTCCGGCGACTCGCTCGTCGATCTCGCGGCCGCCGAGAACGGCGCGCACGTCGTCTGCGCGAACAACCAGCATTTCGGGCTGGCGAGCAATATGCTGATGCCGGGCCGCGGCGCGAACATGGGCGACGGATGGGAAACCCGCCGGCGCCGCGAGCCGGGCAACGATTGGGCGATCGTCGCGCTCGCGCGCCCCGGCGTGATCCGCAAGATCGAAGTCGACACCGCCTTCTTCAAAGGCAACTATCCCGACCGCTGCTCGCTGCAGGCCGCCAACGTAACCGGCGGCACCGACGAGTCGCTCGTGACGCAAGCCATGTTCTGGCCCGTCTTGCTGCCCGAGCAATCGCTGCAAATGGACAACCGGCACTTTTACGAGCGCGAGATCGCGGCGATCGGCGCGGTCACGCACGTGCGGTTCAACATCTTCCCCGACGGGGGCGTATCGCGGCTGCGCCTCTGGGGCGAGTAAGGACCCCACCATGAGCCCCACGCTCGCTATCGAGCCTCTCACGCGCGATGCGTTCGCGCCGTTCGGCGACGTCATCTCGCTGGACGGCGCCCGCCGCTTCCCGATCAACGGCGGCACGACCGAGCGCTTTCACGATTTGGCGACGATCGACGTCGGCGAAGCCGGCGGGCGAACGCTCGTCAACGTCTTTCGCGCGCAGCCGCGCACGCTGCCTTTCGAAGTCGCGATGATGGAGCGCCACCCGCTCGGCAGCCAGGCCTTCATTCCCTTGGGCGACGTCCGCTACCTCGTCGTCGTCGCGCCGAGCGGAGCGTTGGACGAGCGGCGCATGCGCGCGTTCGCCGTCACCGGCGGCGTCGGCGTGAACTACGCCCGCGGTGTCTGGCATCATCCGCTGATCGCGCTCGATGCCATCGCCGACTTCCTCGTCGTCGATCGCGGGGGCAATCAGCCGAACTGCGACGAAATCGAACTTGCGCGGCCCTACCGGCTGCTATTCGACGAAGTCGCCTTGAGTTGAGGAATCGGGGCGTTCCGGGGCGCCCCTTCCCGCGCCCTGATCGCTTCGGCGATTGCCGGTAAAATAGCTGGCATGGACAAGTGCCGTTATTGCGGAAAACGCCGCGACGAATGGGAATGCCATGGGCAGGAGTGCCGGACGGCGATCTCCAGAGCGCTGCGCCGGCAACGCTCCGGATTGCCGATGGTGCCGAACGTCATCCGTAACGAAGTGCCTGCCGGAGCCAGCACGAGCGAGGTGATCGCCGTGCTGTCCCGTCAGCGGCTAAGGGCACGGCGCGCCAACGAAGAGCGGCGCGAGCGCCAGGAAGCGGAAAGCTTCGAGATCGAGCCTCAAAGCTCCAGCAGCAATCGACAATGACGAGATCGGGCCGTGCGCTGGCCGCGAGCGAGAGGCCTCGGCGGCCCAATTCCGCCTCGATCACGCGGACGTTCTCGGATTCGAGCGACGCCTGCACGAAGCGGCGAATGGCTTTGTCGTCCTTGATCAGGACGACGGTAATCGTGGATTCCGACATGGGTGCTCTATGTTCTGTTCGCTGACTCGGGATCCGACTGCGGGACCGATGCGGACGGCTCCCTGACCGCGCTATCCGGCGATGCCGGTGATGCGGAGGGCGGCGCCGCGCCTTGAGCCCCTTCTCCCGGTTCGTCATCTTCGATCGCCTCGGTCTCGATCGTCGGCGCGTCGGTCGCCGGCAACGTAAACCAGAACGCCGCCCCGATCACCGCCCCGGCGGCGTCGCAACGATTGTCCGCGCCAATTTGCCCGCCGTGCGCCTCGACGATCGCCCGGCAGATCGCCAAGCCCAAACCGATGCCCGGCTTGGCCGACTCCTTCTCGCCGCGCGTAAACTTCTCGAACAAGCGCGATTCCATCCCGGCCGGCAATCCCGGCCCGCTATCCTGCACTTCCACTTTGACGTAGCGCTCGCCACCCGCTTCCCCCTCCCGTGTGGACGCCACGATCGAGATCCGCGACGCGGCCGGCGTGTACTTCGACGCGTTCTCGAGCAAGTTAGCGAAGAGCCGTTCGACGAGCACGGCGTCGAGCTGCACGAGCGGCAGATCGGGCGGCACGCGCGCCTCGATCGTCCGCCCCGCCAGCATGCGGCGGCACCCCGACAGCGCCGAGCCGACCACTTCCTCGATCGACGACCATTGCCGATTGAGCCGCATGCTGCCTTCCTGCAGCCGCGCCATGTCGAGCAGGTTCGTCACGAGCCCCGTCATGCGCAGTGCCTCGTCGTGGATCGCATCGGCCAGCTCCTGCTCGCGCTCGCCCAACGGCCCGCCGCCCGGCGCTTCCGCGAGCATCGACGCAAACCCCACGATCGACGTCAACGGCGTGCGCAAGTCGTGCGAGATCGCCGAAAGCAGCGAGTTGCGCAATCGCTCCGATTCCATGCTGACGAGCGCATCCTGGGCAATCTCGACATAGTGCACACGCTCGAGCGCCAACGCGATCTGCGACGCGAACGTATCGATCATGCGGCGCTGCTCCGGGATCTCGAGCTCTTCCATGCGCGGCGACAGAATCGCGATCACGCCGCGCGTGCGCATCGGCGCCTTCAGCGGCAGATAGAGCGCGGGAGCGGCCGGCAGCGTGTCGGTGCCGTGGCCCGCATTCTTTTGCTGGTCGTAGACCCACTGCGCAATATCCAAATCGACGGTCGATGCGTCGAGCGTCAGCGCCTCGTCGGGGTTTTCGATCTTTTGCCGAACCTTCTCGCCGCTGTCGGGCAGCAAAATCGCCACGCGCGCTTGAAATACTTCGGCGACATGGCGGGTGCCGACTTCGATGATCTGAGCCGTCTGCAGTGCGGCGCCGAGCTCGCGCGCCATCGCGAACATCGCGCCGGTCCGGCGTTCGCGCATCGTCGCAATGCGCGCCTGGCGCTGCAGGCTCGCCGTCAAATGGCTGATCGTGAGCGACGTCATCAGCATCACGCCGAACGTCAGCAGGTACTGCGTGTCGGACACCGTAAACGACATGCGCGGCGGGACGAAAAAGAAATCGAATGCCGCCACGCCAAGAAACGAAAACATCACGCCCGGCCCGCGCCCCAGCTTCGCGGCCGTGAAGATCGTGCCGAGCAGATAAAGCATGACCAGATTCGCGAGCGAAATATGATCGACGAAGAAGCTTTCGACGATCGTGATCGCGGCGCAAATGCCGAACGCGTAGGAGTACGAAACGAATGTGGAGCGGCCGCTTCCGGCGCCGATGCCGGCTAAGCGCGCCACCGCTTCGCCGCGCTCGGCCGTCTCGCGCACCGTGCCCGAATTGACGAGCGTCACGTCGATGTCGCGTGCCTCGCGAATCAGCCGCTCGCCCGTCGAGCGCCGCAGCCACCCGCGCCACCCGGACATCGGGGCCGCGCCCACGACGAGCTTCGAGACGTTGCGCATGCGCGCGTACGCGATCAGCGTCAGCGTTGCATCGGGCCCTTGCAGCGTCACGGTCTCAGCGCCCAATTCGGACGCGAGCTTCAACGCGTCGAGCGTGCGTTTGCGGATGGCGTCCGGCAACCGCTGCAGCTTCGGCGTCTCGACGTACACGGCGAGCCAGTCCGCCTTCAGGCTGGAAGCGAGACGCGCGGCGGCGCGCACGAGCGTCGTGCTCTCGGGCCCTGCCCCCACGCAGACAATGATCCGCTCGCGCGCCTGCCAAATGCGCTCGATCGACTGATCGGCGCGATACTCGCGCATCTGCGCATCGACGCGATCGGCCGTGCGCCGCAGCGCGAGCTCACGCAAGGCAATGAGATTGCCTTTGCGGAAGAAGTTGCGAACGGCATTTTCCGCTTGATGCGGCAGATAGACCTTGCCCTCGCGCAGGCGATCGAGCAATTCCTCGGCCGGCAGATCCACGAGCGTGACTTCATCGGCCAAATCGAAGACGCGATCCGGCACGGTTTCCCAGACGCGAATGCCGGTGATTTGCCCGACCACGTCGTTCAAGCTTTCCAGATGCTGAACGTTGACGGTCGTATAGACGTCGATCCCCGCATCGAGCAGCTCGTGCACGTCTTGCCAGCGCTTCAGATGACGCGAGCCTTGGACGTTGGAATGCGCGAGTTCGTCGACGAGAATCAACTCCGGCTTGCGCGCGAGCGCCGCGTCGAGATCGAACTCCGCGAGCTGGCGCCCGCGATGTTCGAAGCGCGCCGACGGCAGGATGTCGAGCCCGTCGAGCAACGCGAGCGTTTCCTTGCGCCCGTGCGTCTCGACGAGGCCGACGACGACGTCGACGCCTTCCTCGAGCCTGCGGCGCGCGGCCTGCAGCATCGCGAACGTCTTGCCGACACCCGCCGATGCACCGAAGAATACCTTCAGCCGGCCGCGGTGGCGCTTTTCCTCATCGCGCTGAATCTTGTCGAGCAGCGCATCGGGATCGGGGCGTTCCATAAGAAGTCTTCACTTCGCCATAACCGAATCAATCCGTTCAGTGTAGCGGTTTCAGTTGATCCAGGGCCAGATTGAGCTTCAGCACGTTCACGCGCGGCTCGCCGAGCACGCCCCATTGCCGCCCGGAGGTGTTCCGCGCGATCAGCGTGTCGACTTGGCCGGCGTTCAAGCCTCGCGCCTTGGCCACGCGTGACGATTGATAGGCTGCCGCGGCCGGCGAGATATCGGGATCCAAGCCGCTGGCAGAGGACGTGACGAGATCGACCGGGACCGGCAGCGTATTCTTCGGATCCGCATCGTGCAGCGCGCTCAAGCGCCCTTTCACTTCGTCGGCGAGCGCCGGGTTCGTCGGGCCCAGGTTCGAGCCACCCGAGTTCTGGGCGTTATAAGGATTCGGCGTCGTCGCGGACAGACGGCCCCAGAAGTAGCCGGGCGCGTCGAATTGCTGTCCGATCAGCTCGGAGCCGACCGCCTTGCCGTCTTTCTCGATCAAGCTGCCGTTCGCTCGATGCGGAAAGACGGCCTGGCCGATCGCCGTGACGACGACCGGATAGACGATGCCCGTGACCACCGTCAATGCGGCAAACAGCACCAGCACGGGTCTCAGCAGATTTTTCATGGTCGTTCGATTCAAACAAATGATGTTCCAAGAGGGCCCGCCCATTCGGCCGGATCGCTTCCGATCGCCGGCCGGGCCCGCGATAGCTACCGTCGAGCGAGGATCAAGTTCAAACCTAAAATCAAGCCCAGCCCATCGCCGTGATCAGCATGTCGATCAGCTTGATGAACGGGAACGGCAGCAGGATGCCCCCGAGACCGTAGATCAGCAGATTGCGGCGCAACAGCGACGCGGCGCCGAGCGCGCGGTACTTCACGCCCTTCAACGCGAGCGGGATCAAGAAGACGATGATCAGCGCGTTGAAGATCACGGCCGACAGGATCGCCGACGCCGGCGAGTGCAGGTGCATGATGTCGAGCACGCGCAATTGCGGATATGTCGTCGCGAATGCCGCCGGGATGATGGCGAAGTACTTGGCCACGTCGTTGGCGATCGAGAACGTGGTCAACGAGCCGCGCGTCATCAGCATCTGCTTGCCGATTTCGACGATTTCGATGAGCTTCGTCGGATTCGAGTCGAGGTCGACCATGTTGCCGGCCTCTTTCGCCGCCTGCGTACCCGTGTTCATCGCAACTGCCACGTCGGCCTGTGCGAGCGCCGGCGCATCGTTGGTGCCGTCGCCCGTCATCGCGACGAGGCGGCCTTCCGACTGATGCGTGCGGATCATCTTCAGCTTCGCTTCCGGCGTCGCTTCGGCAAGGAAATCGTCGACACCCGCCTCCGCCGCGATCGCGGCGGCCGTCAGCCGATTGTCGCCCGTGATCATCACCGTCTTGATGCCCATCTTGCGCAACTCGGCGAAACGCTCCTTGATGCCGCCCTTGACGATGTCCTTCAGCTCGATCACACCTAGAACGCGCGCCACGCCGCTCGCCTTCTCGGCCACGACGAGCGGCGTGCTACCGCGGCGCGCGACGTCGTCGACGGCCTTCATCACTTCTTGCGGGTAGCGGCCGCCGTTGTCTTCGACGTACGCCTTCACCGCGCTCGAGGCTCCTTTTCGGATCTCGCGGTTGGGCAGATCGACGCCGCTCATCCGCGTTTGCGCGGTGAAGGCGAGAAAGATCGCGTTCAACGCGTGCATGTCGCGTTCACGAATGTTGAAACGCTGCTTCGCCAGCACGACGATGCTGCGGCCTTCCGGCGTTTCGTCGGCCAGCGACGACAGTTGCGCCGCATCGGCCAGCGCCTCTTCCGTGACGCCGGGCGCCGGCACGAATGCCGATGCCTGCCGGTTGCCGAGCGTAATCGTGCCCGTCTTGTCCAGCAGCAGCACGTCGACGTCGCCGGCTGCTTCCACGGCACGGCCCGACGTGGCGATGACGTTCGCCTGCATCATCCGGCTCATGCCCGCCACGCCGATCGCCGACAGCAAGCCGCCGATCGTCGTCGGAATCAGGCAGACGAGCAGCGCGACGAGCGCCGTGATCGTCACGACGTGGCCCGCCTTGGCGGCGGCCACCGAGAAGATCGAGAACGGGAGCAGCGTGGCAGTCGCGAACAGCAGCACGAGCGTCAGCGCCACGAGCAGAATCGTCAGCGCGATTTCGTTCGGAGTCTTTTGACGCTTGGCGCCCTCCACCATCGCGATCATGCGGTCGAGAAACGCCTCGCCGGGGTTCACGCTCACGCGCACGACGATCCAGTCCGACAGCACGCGCGTGCCGCCCGTCACCGACGAGAAGTCGCCGCCCGATTCGCGGATGACCGGCGCCGATTCGCCCGTGATCGCCGATTCGTCGACGGAAGCGACGCCGTCGATGACTTCGCCGTCGGCCGGAATCGTGTCGCCGGATTCGATCAGCACGACGTCGCCCTTGCGCAGATCGGTGGACGTGACGAGCAGGACCGGCGCCTTCGGATGCGGCTCGTTCAGCTTCTTCGCCATCACGTTGTGCTTTGCGCTGCGAAGCGATGCGGCTTGGGCCTTCGAACGCCCTTCCGCGAGCGCTTCGGCGAAGTTCGCGAACAGCACCGTGAACCAGAGCCACAGCGAGACGGCAAGAATGAACCCCGCCGGGGCCTCGGCCTGGCCCGCGAGCGCCGCGATCCAGAGGATCGTGGTCAGAATGCTGCCGATGTAGACGCAGAACATCACCGGGTTGCGCAACTGCGTGCGCGGCCCGAGCTTCTTGAACGCATCGACGATCGCGGGCTTCACGAGCGCCGGGTCGAACATCGACCGCGCGGCGTTACGTGCCTGCCCGAGATTGTCGGGGCGATGGACAGGCGGTTGAGTGACAGTAGTCATGCTTTCCTCGAAATCAATGACCCGAGATCATCGTGAGATGTTCGGCGACGGGGCCGAGCGCCAATGCCGGCACGTAAGTGAGGGCGCCCACGAGCACGAGCGTGCCGAGCAGCAGCACGACGAACAGCGGCCCATGGGTCGGCAGCGTGCCGGAGGTCGCGGCGATGCGCTTCTTGTTCGCGAGCGAACCGGCGATGGCGAGCACCGGCACGATCGTGCCGAAGCGGCCGAACCACATGGCGATTGCCAGCAGCACGTTGTAGAACGGCGTATTCACCGAGAGCCCCGCAAACGCGCTGCCGTTGTTGTTGGCGGCGGAACTGAACGCGTAAAGGATCTCGGAGAAACCGTGCGCTCCCGGATTCGCGATGCCTCCCGTGCCGAGGGGCGTCAATACAGCGATCGAGGTCCCGACGAGCACGAGGAACGGCGTCAACAGAATCGCGATCGAGACCATCTTCATTTCGTACGACTCGATCTTCTTGCCGACGTACTCGGGCGTGCGGCCGATCATCAGGCCTGCGACGAAGACGGCCAGCAGCGCGAACACGAGCATCCCGTACAGGCCTGAGCCGACACCGCCGAAGATGACCTCGCCGAGCTGAATCAGCAGCATCGGAACGAGACCGCCGAGGGGGGTGAGCGAGTCGTGCATGGCATCCACGGCGCCGCAAGACGCAGCCGTCGTCGCGACCGTGAAGATGCCCGTCTGCGCGATGCCGAAGCGTACTTCCTTGCCTTCCGCGTTGCCGCCCGGCTGCAGAGCCGTCGCGCTCTGATCGACGTGCAGCGACGTAAACAGCGGATTGCCGGCTTGCTCGGCGGAAATCTCTCCCCAGCACGCGATGGAGAACGCGATCGTCATCGCAGCCAGCACGGCATAGCCTTGGCGGCGATCGCCGACCATCCGGCCGAACACGACGCACAGCCCTGCCGGAATGATCAGGATCGACAGAATCTGCACGAAGTTCGACAGCGGCGTCGGGTTCTCGTACGGGTGCGCGGAGTTGGCGTTGAAGAAGCCGCCGCCGTTCGTGCCGAGCATCTTGATCGCTTCCTGCGAGGCAACGGGGCCCATCGCGATCGTCTGCTTGTCGGCCTTCGCGTCCTGCATGACCGGATTGCCCTTCGCATCCTTCACCGGGTTGCCTTGCGCGTCGGTCTTTTGCACTTGATACGTCGTGACCTGCAACGTCGGCACGTCCTGATACGACTTGAAGTTCTGAATCGCGCCTTGACTGATGAACACCAGCGCGATGATCGTCGCGAGCGGCGCAAGAATGTAGAGCGTGATGCGCGTGAGATCGACCCAAAAGTTGCCGATCGTCTGCACGGTATGACGCGCGAAGCCGCGAATCAGCGCGATGACGACGGCAATACCCGTCGCCGCGGACAAGAAGTTCTGCACGGACAAGCCGGCCATCTGCGTCAAATAGCTGACGGTCGCCTCGGGCGTATAGTCCTGCCAGTTCGTGTTCGTCACGAAGCTGACGGCCGTATCGAAGGCCGCGTCGGGCGTCATCGGTCCAAACGCCTGCGGGTTGGCGGGCAGCCACTGCTGCAGACGCAGAAAGCCGTATACGGCCAGTGCGCCCAGTGCATTGAACAGCAGCACCGCGATCGCATAGTGCTTCCACGACATTTCGGCGTTCGCATCGACGCCGGCGATCTTGTAGAGCAGCCGCTCGATTGCACTGAGCTTGCGCACGACGACGGACGAGCCGTCGAGCACGGACGTCATGTACCGGCCGACCGGGAAGGCCAGCGCGATCAATACGACGATGAACAGAGCGGTTTGAAGAAAGTTATTGGCGTTCATTCGAGGTCCTCCGCGCGCAGCAGCGCGTAGACGAGGTACGCCAGCAAAAGCAGCGTCGAAGCTCCAGCGAGCCACAGCATCCAGGCAATCACGGCCGACCTCCCGGTCCGCGGCCGCGCAGCTTTTCGCAGCCGGCCGTCAGCGCCACGCATAGCCCCAAGAAAATGGCTATGCCGACTAAATAAATGAAGTCCATTTTGGTGTTCTCCCGTAGCGGATCAGGACAGCCTGGAGCGTAGAGGAGATCGCGTAAACGCCACGATAAGAGTGATGGGGGGCGTGTAAAAAACGCGTAAACGAGAGGCTTCGCGGGACGCTCGAACGAAAAAAGCCCGAAACGTAGACGGATTCCCGTCTCTCGTTTCAGGCTCCGCATCGCCAGCGCCGAGGCGCTATCGCACCGAAATCAAACGTCCGCGTGCTGCTGGACGAAGCTTTGGAACGTCCCGTACGTCGGCTGAATCGGCGCCAGATTGTCGAGCACGATACCGTACGTATCGTCTCCGCTCGTCAGCTCGTAGTACATCACCGACTCGATTTGGCCGGTCTTGTCGGCACTTTCAGGCTTCCGGGCCGCAACGTGCGCCCATGCCGAACCCGGCGACCACGAACGCGATCGAGTCGCCTCGATATCGCCTACGAATTGGAACCAAAAAGCGCTAGGCGTTACTCATGCCAAAGAATCAACCGCCATTGCCCCATGTCTCGGAACCGATCGGCTCCGGGGAAAGCGGCGGCGAAATCGAGATCCGGACCTGTACGAGAGCGGAAGCAATGAGCACCCCGACACGAGACGAATTCGACGCACGCATCGAAGCCATCGAATCACGAATGGATGCGCGGGTCGCTGCGATAGGCGCGAGGTTGGATGCCTATACGGCGCTTGCCGAAGAAAGGCTGCAGCGTTTCGTGGTCATGTCCGCCGAGCGCGACAGGCGGCTGGACGAGCGCGACAAGCGGCTGGACGAGCGCGATAAGCGGCTCGAACTGCAATTCCAACAAGCCACTGCCGCGGCACAAAGCGCCTCTAATCTCAAATCTCACATGTGGCTAGCCGCATCGACGGTCATCGTTGCTGTAATAGGAACCGTCGTCGCAGCCTACTACGCAACACAATCGTCGCACCTAGGCATCGCTCAGACGGTGATTTCGGCATTCCAGCAAGGCCAACAAACTCAGGCGCCGTTAAAGGAGTAGCGTGTTCGAGCGAGCCGGATATCGATACGATCCACGCCCGCGCCTACCCTTGCTACTCGTTGCCGGTCGTCTCTCCGCCTTCGCTCTGCGCATCGCGCGCAACGATCTTGAGCTGTCGAAGCTTGTGATAAAGCGTTTTCTTCGGCATGCCCAGCTCCACGCTGGCATCCGCCACGCTCCCATTGTGCCGCCGCAGCATGTCCTCGATCAGCATGCGCTCGAAGTAAGCCAACTGCTGCGCCAGCGTTCCGGTTTTGCCACCGGCGCCACTGCCGCCGCCGCTCGCGCCGAGCAGCGTGTCGCCCGTCAGTCCGAGCACGAACCTGTCCGCCACGTTCTGCAGTTCGCGCACGTTGCCCGGCCACTGATGCGTCATCAATTCGGACACCTGAGATGCCGACACGATCGGAGCGGGCTGCTCGAATTTGCGCGCGGCCGCGAGCACGAAATGTTCGAAGAGCAGAGGCACGTCTTCGCGGCGCTCCCTCAACGGGGGTAGTTCGATTTGCGCGACGTTGAGCCGGTAAAGCAAATCGGCGCGAAAGCGCCCATCGGCTGACAACTCCGCCAGATCGGCCTTGGACGCCGCCACCACCCTGCAGTCGACCGGAATCGGCTCGTTCGCGCCCAGCCGCTCGACCACGCGCTCCTGCAATACCCGCAGCATCTTGATCTGGAGCGAAACCGGCATCGTTTCGATCTCGTCGAGAAAGAGCGTCCCGCCGTCGGCCCACTCGACCTTGCCCACCCGCTTCTTGATCGCTCCGGTAAAGGCACCGGCTTCGTGACCGAACAGTTCGCTTTCGAAAATCTGCTCCGGCAAACCGCCGCAGTTGAGCGCGACGAAATGCCGGTCGCGGCGCCCGCCGAAGTCGTGCAGGCTGCGTGCAATCAGTTCCTTGCCGGTACCGGTCTCGCCCGTAATCAGCACCGATACGGACGTGCCGGCAAGCCGGAGAATCTTCTTGCGCACCTCGGCCATCGCCGGCGACTTGCCGAGCACGAGCGCTTCGATTCCCTGCCAGTTATCGAGCGCGGCGCGCAGACCCTGCACTTCGAGCGTCAGACGACGCTTTTCGACCGCACGAGCGACCCTGCCGGCGATGTGATCGGATGAAAACGGCTTCTCGATGAAGTCGTAGGCGCCAACCTGCATGGCACCGACAGCAGTCGAAATATCCGCGTGCCCGCTGATCAGGACCACGGGGATCTGAGGATCGATCTCGAGCACGCCCGCAAGCAGCTGCATCCCGTCCATGCCCGGCATCTTCAGATCCGACACGACCACGAGCGGCGCGCCCGGTGCGACTTGCGAAAGGGCCTCGCTCGCCGACTCGTACGCGGCTACCGGATATCCCGCCAATGCAACAGCCTGCTCGACGCCAACGCGGACGTTCTCGTCGTCCTCCACGACCAACACTCGAATCTCATCTTCCATGTTCCGCCCTGAGCGACGTCGCCGCCGCAAATTCAATACTGAATCGTGCTCCGCCGTCCTCGCGGTTCGCGCCCTGGATCTTCGCCCCCAACCCCTCCAAGATGCGCGACGTAATCGCGAGGCCCAGACCCAGCCCCTGGCCTCTCGGTTTGGTCGTGACGAACGGCTCGAACAGGTGTGCGAGCACTTCCGGCGCAATGCCGCTCCCGCTGTCCTCGATCGTGAACAGCACGCGGCCCGGATGTCGGTCCGACGGTGCCGCCTCGATGCGGATGATGCGCTGCTCGGCATCGCGAATCGCATCGAGAGCATTGCCGAGCAGATTGACGATCACTTGCTGCAGCTGGCTCGATTCCGCGCACACCATCGTACCCGGCGGTATGTTCACGTCGAGCCGCACCGCCTCGTCGCGAATCCGTGTCTCGTACATGAGTCGCGCGTGAGCGACGACTTCGCCCAGCGAAACGGCCACTCGCTCGACATCCGGCTTGCGGGCGAAGGCTTTCAGCTCGCTCGTCAGCACCGCCATGCTTTCGACCAGACGCGCGATGCGCGCCAAATTGGAGATGGCTTGCGCCGGCTGATCGCGCTCGAAGAACGTGCGCGCGTTGTCGCACAGCGTTCTGATCGCGACGAGCGGCTGATTGATCTCGTGCGTGAGCCCCGCCGCCATTTGCCCAAGCACCGCGAGCTTGCCCGCATGCACGACCTCCTGCTGCGAATCGCGCAGGCGCTGCTCGGTCGATTCGCGCTCCAGGATTTCACGCTGCATTCTTTCGTTGGCGGCCGTCAGCGCCGCGGTACGCTGCGCGACCGTCAACTCCAGTTGGTCGTTTGCGCGGCGCAGGGCATCTTGCGACTTGAGCTTCTCCGCAATTGTCCTGCGGCGCTGGCCCGCATACAGCCCATAGAGCGCGGCGATCAGGAAGGCGCCGGTCACGAACGCGACGGCGAGATGCTCCTGCCGATAAGCACCCGCGATGCCCTGCAGCACCATCAACGAATCGCCTGCTTCCGGCAGAGGCCGCGATACGACGAGATACTCGGCGCCGCGGCCGGGCGCGCGCCAATCGGGAAAGCGCCCGAGCCATGCCGTGCGGCTCCACTCATCCACTCGGCGATACGGCAAAGGATCGACGGCGCGGCCGGCGTATTGCTGCGAAGCTTCAATCGCGCGTTGCCGCTGCGCGGTAATGGGCCGCATCGACGTGAACTTCCACCCGGGCACGGTCGAGATGACGATCACCCCGTTGCCGTCGACCACCATGGCGGCTTCGTCCGGCATTCGCCATGCCGATTCGAGCGCATCGACGCTGATCTTGACCGCCACCGCCCCCGTTGCCGCCCCCGCGTCCCGCACCGCGCTCGCGAAGTACAAGCCGGGCATCCCCGTGTTGGTGCCGATGCCGAAAAAGCGCCCCGTCCCGCTCGCGAGCGCATCCTTGAAATACGGCCGATACGAGACGTTGGTGCCGATGAAGCTGCGCGCCTGATTCCAGTTGCTGGCCGCGATCACGGAACCTTCGCGATCGATCACGTAAGTGGCGAGGCTGCCGGTGTCGCGATTGACTGCTTCGAGATAGGCGTTCACCGCATGCAGCGACTCGGGCGGAGCGTGAGGCGCCGCCAGCAATGCCCGAACGCTGTCCTGACGGGCGACGATGGAGGGCGTCGTCTCGAAGCGATTCAATTCGCTTTTCAAGCTGGCCGCGTAGAGGTCGAGCCGATGCTCGCCCGCCTCCGCCAGTGCATCGATTGCGCGATCCCACGTGAATTCGGCGGCAGCCGCGGCCGCACCGAAGTACAGAACCGCCGCCGCCGCCCATCCCCAGAACCGTTTGCTCGTTATGCTCGTACGCAACTTCGCCCTCATCGATGGACCATGCCGGAAGTCGGAATGTGCATGCGCATTGCAGCGCCATCGCGAGGATCGGCCGGATCGAGCATCAGCCGAAGTGGGCCAGCAAGATCAGCGTCAGCGTCACCACGATTGCGCCGCCGATACGCGTGGCGATCTGCGCGAACGGCATCAGTTGCATCCGGTTGGCCGCGGTCAGAATCGCGACATCGCCCGTGCCGCCCTGCCCGCTATGGCACGCGTTCACGATCGCCGTATCGATAGGGTACATCTTCAATAGGCGGCCGGCCACGAAGCCCGTGCCCATCAGCGTCGTCACCGTGGCGACGATCGTGACGGTATTGGCCAGCGTGAAAGCGGCCGTCAATTTGTCCCACGGTGTCATCGCGACGCCGATCGCGAACAGCAGCGGGTACGTCACGGCGGTCGAGAAGAACTTATAGACGACGAACGCTCCTTCCTGCAGCGGCGGCGACACCGCGCGCGCGAGCTTCACGAGCACCGCGAGGAACAGCATGGCGACCGGTGCGGGCAGACCGAACAGATCGCGGCACATCAAGCCGACCAAGTACAGCGTGATGGCGGTGATGCCGGCCGCGGCGATATGCGTGACGTCGACATGGCCGCGAATCTCCTGCTCGACCGGATCCATTTCGTCGGACTCGCCCACTTGCAGGCGCCCCTGCCCGGTCAGGTGCGGAAAGCGCTTGCCCAGCATGTCGAGCGCACCGGCCAGAATGATCGCGGTCAGGCTGCCCAGCATGACCGGCGGAAGCACTTGTGCGAACAGTTGACCTTGCGGCAGATGCAGGATTTCCGAATATCCCACCGACAGCGGGATCGCCCCTTCGCCGACACCGCCCGCCATGATCGGCACGACGATGAAAAGCAGCGTATGGCGCACGCCGAGCCCGAGCATGGCGCCGACCGCGGTGCCCACGCCTGCCGCGGCAATCGACCCCGCCGCCAGCGGCACGAAGATCTTGAGGAAGCCGCGAATCAGCACGCGCCGGTCCATGCTCAAGATGCTGCCGACGATGATCGACGCGATGAACAGATAGAGGAAGTTGGTCGATTTGGTGAACTCGACCGTCAGGCCGAGCACCGGCTTGGGCAGCAGGTGATAGTAGTTGAGCGCCGACGGCACGAAGGTCGCGCAGATCGCGGCGGCGCCGATATTGCGCAGCACCGGCAGGCGCTTGCCGATCTCGGCGCAGGTAAAGCCGCAGAACGCGAGGACGGCGATCGCCATCGAGATCTCGCCGGGCACCTTTCCCTTGATCGCGAAGGTCGCGATGAGGGCGAGCAAGACGAAGTAGATCGGCAGCGGGATGATGCCGATTCGATACTCCATCAGCTTCCACCAGCCTTCAGGCCAGAAGCGGGTTTTATTGGCGGAGCCCGCGGCGGATAGGGCTTGCGGATGGCTCGAGGCGGGCGAAGTGGATGGCAAAACATGTCTCCTTGATTCGAGGTGTCGGCGCGGATCGTCGCGATCGCTTCCATGTGACGGTCCGATACCTATTGGACGCCCAGAATTGCAAGGCCTATGCCAGTTGGTCAGCGTGGTGATATCAATATAAGTAACTGATTTTATTTATATTTTTTAGACTTCATGCGCTCCATCGGACGCAAAATTCTGAGAGTTCAGAATTCGCCTGATGGGATGGCTGAGATTCGAGCCGGACGCGTCGGCGGAGCACGTAATACTCATACGAGTGAGTTGGAACCGAAGCGTGCCATCCGTTACTCATGCTTCGGGGCGGCCCCGTTAGGCGCAATAAACCGAAGCGACTGTTTTAGGGAATCAACAAAGCGCTGGGAAGAGCCGAATCCCACAGAGGCACAACCTTTCGCCATTGGATTACCGGACATGAGTACCCCAACACGAGAAGCGTTCGAGGCGCGGATCGAGGCCATCGAGTCTCGGATGGATGGACGCGTCAATGCTTTGATCGCTCGGATGGATGCCGCCGAGATCCGCTCCGAGGAGCGCGAGCGACGTATGGATGAGAAGTTCGATGCGTTCTGCAAGCGGTTCGAGGAACGCAACAAGCTATTCGACGAACAACTCAAAGAGCAGAACAAGCTGTTCGACGGACAACTCCAAGAGCAGAACAAGCGATTCGACGAACGATGGACCGAGCAGGACAAGCGATTTGGCGAACGATACACCGCGCAAAACGAGCGATTCGACATGTTTATTCAACGGGCGGATGCTGCGCTGGAGCGCACGTCGCACCTGACCACACACTTGTGGATGGCGGCATCCACAATCATCATCGCGGTATGCGGGATGGTGGTCGGCGCCTACTATGCGGCGCAATCTTCTCACCTGGGGATGACTCAGACGGTCATTTCGGCTTTTCAGCAAGGCCAGCAGACGCCGATTCGGATGAAGGACTAGCCCGTCTCCGTCGTACTGCCGAGTGAACAGCAAACACAGAAACAAAAAGCCGGGCGCGCGCAATGCGCGCCCGCTGAAAACGCCGGCACAGGGCATTGGACCGGCGTCAAACCTCAACCTCACAGTCTCAATCGCAATCTCAGAACACCTGGCGCAAGCTGACGCTCGCCCCGAAATTGTTCGCGCTGCCCGCGAACGTCAGCGGCCCGTTCGGGTCGTTGACCGATGCGCCGGCAAGATGGCTATGGTCGACTTCGACGTAGATATCCGTCCGTTTGCTGAGAATGTAATCGGCGATCCCGTACACGCCCTGTATCGTCCCGTTGCGGCCGGGTGCGACGTTGTTCGCGTGGTCGTAGGCATACGACGCGATGAAGCGCCATTGAGCCGCGGGTTGATACGTCGCGCCTACGCGTACGAACACGTCGTCGCGAGCGGCCGTCTGCGTGCCGAATTGGGTCGTCGCGTTGCTGATGATGTTCGTATTCGAGAGCGGTCCGCCCGTATTCGTCCCGGCAACGTTGAAACCTGCATCGCGGCGTGCGTCGATCCCGTACAGGTAGAGGCCCACCGGCCCCCACGCGTACGTACCGCCCGCCGAGCCGATGAGCAGTTTATGGCCGCCGCCGTCCTTCGATTCGGCGCCGGCGATGCCGACCTTGCCGCCGCTGAAGTTATAGATCAGCGAGGCCGTCGTCGTGCTGCCCGATGCGGTGCTGCCGGGCTGCCCGCCTAGCGAATGCTGAAGCGTCAGCACCGCGGGGCCGAATTTGTTGTCGTATTCGACGGTGTTGTCGAAGCGGATGCCAGTGAGGAACAGCGACCAGTCGACGGCATTGACGTTGCCGCCGCCGATCGGATCGAAGTTGAACGCGTAGAAGCTATAGACGCCGCCGTATTGACGGCCGAGTCTGACCGTGCCGAACTTGTCGTTCTGCAATCCGACCCACGCGAAGCGGCCGAACAGTTGCTGCTGCTGATCGGATTTGCCGGTGCCTACGTTGTAGCCCGATTCGAGTTGAAAGATCGCGCGCGAACCACCGCCGAGCTCCTCGCTGCCTTTGAAGCCGAAACGCGTGCCGTTGATCGCGCCTTCGTTGAGCCCGACCGTATTGCCGGCACCCGATGTCTGGAAGCGAACCGCTTCATCGATCAAGCCGTACATCGTCACGCTCGACTGAGCGTACGCCCCACAGCAAACGAGGGCGAGCGCCGCCCCACCAAATAGTTTTTTCATCGAATATCCACGTTGATCCGATTCGCTCCGCAACGATCCACCCCGGTTGCGGTCCGCTTGTACCCGGCTTCAGCCGAGCACGCGCGAATTTTTATGCAACCCGGGTAGCGGGTCGAACGTGAAAATTAAATGCACCGTATAAGGAAATCAGATGGGCGCTCCGGCGTTAAGAAAACCCATCGCATGCAGACCGAGCACGCAGCCGCCAGAAACGAAAAAAGGACTTACGGCTTTCACCGTAAGTCCTTCATATTCCTGGTCGGGGCGAGAGGATTTGAACCTCCGACCACCTGCACCCCATGCAGGTACGCTACCAGGCTGCGCTACGCCCCGAAAGCATGAGAGTATAACAGACACTTTCACCGATTAGAACCACCTACGCGAAACTATCTGCGCAGCAGTTCGACGATGCCGATCAGATCCTTTCGCAGCCGTACGACGTCGACATTCGCACCCGCCTCTTGAGACGATAACGATGGCGACTGCGACGGCGATGCATCCTCACTCTGCTTCGGCTGCCCTTCCTGCTCCGGCTTCGCGCCCGCTTCGTCGTCGATCACCGCGCCGCGCGCGTCGAGTTTGTTGCGCGCGCCGTTGATCGTGAAGCCCTGCTCATAAAGCAGTTCGCGGATACGGCGGATGAGCAGCACCTCGTGATGCTGATAGTAGCGACGGTTGCCGCGGCGCTTCACCGGCCGCAGTTGCGTGAACTCCTGTTCCCAGTAGCGCAGCACGTGCGGCTTGACGCCGCACAGCTCGCTCACTTCACCGATGGTGAAGTACCGCTTCGCCGGGATCGGGGGCAAGACGACTTTTTCGACCGTCGTAGTCATCGTCGGTTAACCGTCGTGGTAAAAGGCGCGCAGCAACGCGTCGGAAATCTCGCGATTCCCACGCGAGGCCAAACCGCCTCAAGCGCCGCTTTCGACTAGCGCCTTCAGCTTTTGACTGGCGTGGAACGTCACGACACGGCGCGCCGCGATCGGAATCGCCTCGCCCGTCTTGGGATTGCGCCCCGGACGCTGGGGCTTGTCACGCAACTGAAAATTGCCGAAGCCCGACAGCTTCACGCTGTCTCCCCCTTCGAGCGCATCGCGGATTACATCGAAAAACGCCTCGACCATGTCCTTGGCTTCGCGCTTGTTCAATCCCACATTGTCGAACAGCAACTCGGCCAATTCGGCTTTGGTCAGTGTCGGCGTTTCCGTTGAAGTGGATACGCCGATGGACGATGTCGGTATCTCGCGAATCATGGCGCCACGCTGCGCCGCAAGTAGGGCTTCGAAATCACTCGAGTTCATTTCGTTCATGTCTAAAAACGGCGACTAGCCGATGGCGACACACCGCACGAACGCTCTTGCGAGCGTTCCCGCGCTCATCCGCGCAACCGCGCGCCGTAGACTCGAGCCAAGCGATCCACCAAGGCCTTGACGGCCAGATCGACCGTCTCGTCCTGCAGAGTGCCGCCAGTATCTTGCAGGGTCACGCGGAAGGCAAGGCTTTTCTCGTGCGCCGCCATCCCACCGGAAGTACTTGATTTTGCACGAAATTCATCGAAAAGCGCAACCCTCTGAACGAACTTGCATGCGTCCTCGTCAAGTGCCTTGCGCATCTCGTCGAGCAACGCCTGAACGTCCACGTTCTGCTCGACGACCACCGCGATATCGCGCCGCACCGGCGGATATTTCGACACTTCGGTAGGCGCCGGCAACGCGCGGCCCATCAGCGCCTCTGCATCGACTTCGAACAAAATCGGGGGATGCGGCAAATCGTATTGCTGCATCCAACGCGGATGCAGCTCGCCGATCCAGCCGACGACCTGGCCGTCGAGTTCGATGCGCGCACTGCGCCCCGGATGCAGCGCGGGATGTTCGGCCTTGACGAAGCGCACGCTGCGCGGCGCGAACAAGGCCTCGACGTCGCCCTTCACGTCGAAGAAGTCGACCATGCGCGTGGACAAACCCCACTGCTCTTCCGCGGCCGGGCCATACGCCAGCGCGCCAAGGCGCTTCGGCTGCGCGTAGCCTTCGACGGTCATCTCGCTTGCGCCGACCGACGCATCACGCAAGAACACCCGCCCCGCTTCGAACACGCGGACCCGGTCCGCACGGCGATTCAAGTTGTGACGCAAGACTTCGATGAGGCTGCCGAACAACGTCGTCCGCATCACCGACAGCTGGCTCGCAATCGGATTGACGACGCGAACCGGCGTTTCGTTGCCCGCGAAATCACGCTCCCAGCTTTCGTCGACGAAGCTGAAGTTGATCGTCTCGGCATAATCGCGCGCCGCCAGCGCATGACGCAGCGTATGAATCGAGCGACGCGTTTCGTTCGTCGCGCGCATCGCATTCGCCGCAACGGGAGGACGCGCCGGAATCTTTTCGAAGCCGTAGATGCGCGCGACTTCTTCGATCAGGTCTTCCTCGATCTCGATGTCGAAGCGGTACGACGGCGGCGTTACGGCGAAGATCTCGCCGTCGAATTCGTACTCGAGCCCAAGGCGCGTGAAAATCCGCGCCATTTCATCGGCATCGATCGCCACGCCGATCACGCGCTGCGCGCGCGCCACGCGCATGGCGACAGGCTTGCGCTGCGGCAGATTGACGACCTGGTCGTCGACGGGGCCGGCTTCGCCGCCGCAAATGTCGAGAATGAGGCGTGTGATGCGTTCGATGTGCGCGACCGTCGTCTCGTAATCGACACCGCGCTCGAAGCGATGAGCGGCGTCGGTCGAGAAGTTGTACTTGCGCGCACGGCCGCGAATGCTGTCGGGCCACCAGAACGCGGCTTCGAGGTAGACGTTCGTCGTGTCGAGCGTGACCGCCGTGCTGTCGCCGCCCATAATGCCGGCCAGGCTCTCCACTTGACGATCGTCGGCGATGACGCCGACCGCTTCGTCGAGTTCGATCGTATTGCCGTTCAACAGCTTCAGGCTCTCGCCGCGACGGCCCCAGCGCACTTCGATACCGCCGTGAATCTTGTCGAGGTCGAACACGTGCGACGGGCGGCCCAACTCGAGCATCACGTAGTTCGAGATATCGACGAGCGCCGAAATGCTTCGTTGTCCTGAACGTTCGAGCCGTTCCACCATCCACTGCGGCGACTTCGCGCGCGCGTTCACGCCGCGGATCACGCGGCCGGAAAAGCGGCCGCACAGATCGGGCGCCGCGATCTTCACGGGCAGACGCTCGCTGAGCTTCACGGCAACGGGCTCGATCGCGAGCGGCTTGAGCGGCGAACCGGTAATGGCCGCTGTCTCCCTTGCCACGCCGAACACCGAAAGGCAATCCGCCTTATTCGGCGTCAGCTTGATTTCGAACACCGTGTCGTCGAGATTCAGCGTTTCGCGGATGTCCTGTCCGATCGGCGTGTCCTCGGGCAAGATCATCAAGCCGCTGTGATCCTCCGAGAGCTTGAGCTCGCGCGCCGAACACAGCATGCCTTCGCTTTGCACGCCGCGCAGCTTCGACAGCTTGATCATGAACGGCGCGCCGCCCTCTTCGGCCGGCGGCAATTGCGCGCCGACGAGCGCGACGGGCACCTTGATTCCGGGCGCGACATTCGGCGCACCGCAGACGATATTGAGGATCGCGCCCGTTCCGGCGTCGACCTGACAAACGTTGAGCTTGTCCGCATCGGGGTGCTTGACCACTTCGAGCACGCGCCCGACGACGATCTTCGACGTCGGCGGCGCGGCCGGGCGCAGGGACTCGACTTCGAGTCCGGCCATCGTCAACGCATGCGACAGTTCGTCCGTCGTCAGTTGCGGATCGACAAACGCGCGGAGCCAGGATTCAGGGAATTGCATGTGTGTCTACGTTCGAAGGAGTGGGTCCATGCCCGGCCTCGCGCGAGCGCGTTCGTCGTTCGACAAACGCCCCCACGGGCCCAGGCACCGCTTGCGGCCGCGCGTTACGCGAACTGCCGCAAGAAGCGCAGATCGTTCTCGAAGAAGAGCCGCAGATCCTGCACGCCGTAGCGCAGCATCGTCAGACGCTCGAGGCCGCTGCCGAACGCGAAGCCGATGTAGCGCTCCGGATCGAGGCCCATGTTGCGGATGACGTTCGGATGCACTTGGCCCGAGCCCGAGATCTCGAGCCACTTGCCGGCGTTCTTGCCTTCTTCGAACTTCATGTCGATTTCGGCCGACGGTTCCGTGAACGGGAAATACGAAGGCCTGAAGCGCACGAGGATGTCGTCGCGCTCGAAGAATTTCTTGAGGAAGTCGGTATAGACGCCCTTCAAGTCGGCAAAGCTGATGTTCTCCTCGATCCACAAGCCTTCGACTTGATTGAACATCGGCGAGTGCGTCGCGTCGCTGTCGACGCGATACGTGCGCCCCGGCACGATGACTTTGATCGGCGGCTGGTTGCTGCGCGCGTAGCGCACCTGCATCGGGCTCGTATGCGTGCGCAGCAGCAACGGACGGCCGCCCGCATCCTGGCCGTCGACGTAGAACGTGTCTTGCATCGACCGCGCCGGATGGTTTTCCGGGCTGTTCAACGCCGTGAAGTTGTACCAATCGGTTTCGATTTCAGGGCCGTCGGCCACGTCGAAGCCGATCGAGCCGAAAATGTGCTCGACGCGTTCCCACGTTTGCATCACGGGGTGCAAGCTGCCGGCACCCGTGCCGCGCCCGGGCAGCGTCACGTCGATCGCCTCGGCCGTGAGCCGCTGCTGGAGCAGCGCTTGCGCGAGCGCGTCGCGACGGGCCGTCAGCGCCGCTTCGACTTGCTGCTTCGCAATGTTGATGCGCGCCCCCTCGGCCTTGCGTGCCTCGGGATCGAGCTTGCCGAGCCCCTTGAGCAGCTCGGTCAACATGCCCGCCTTGCCGAGGAAACGAGCCTTCTCGTTTTCGAGCGTGGCGCTATCGTCGGCTTGGGAGAATGCTGCTTGCGCGTCGGCGACAATCCGGTCCAGATCCATTGATCCCATCATTTCAGCGTCGGAGATGTTTTACGAAACACGTGAACCACGTATAGGCGACCAGCAAAAAAAAGGGGGCTCGGTGAGGAGCCCCGTTTTCTTGTCGGAAGCACCGGTTTGCACCGGCACTCCCGACGAACCACGCAGTACTAATCTCGCAATTAGGCTGCAACGGCGGCTTTCACCTGCTTCACGATCGCGGCAAAAGCGGCCTTGTCGAACACGGCCATATCGGCCAGCACCTTGCGGTCGAGTTCGATCGACGCCTTCTTCAGGCCGTTGATGAACACGCTGTACGTCATGTCGTGCTGACGGACCGCCGCGTTGATACGGGTGATCCACAGTGCACGGAATACGCGCTTCTTGTTGCGGCGGTCGCGGTAGGCGTATTGGCCGGCGCGCATGACCGCTTGCTTCGCGATGCGGTAGACGTTATTGCGACGGCCGCGGTAACCCTTGGCCAGGTTGATGATCTTCTTGTGGCGGGCACGTGCCGTAACCCCACGTTTGACTCGAGGCATGTTTCGCTCCTATGAGTAAAGGTTAAGGGTTAGGCGAAGGGCATCATCGCGCGCACGGAATCCAGATTGGACTCGTGCACAGCGGTGGAACCACGCAGGTGACGCTTGTTCTTCGTGGTCTTCTTCGTGAGAATGTGGCGCTTGAAGGCTTGACCGCGCTTGACGGTACCGCCCGGACGAACCACGAAGCGCTTTGCAGCGCTCTTCTTGGTTTTCATCTTCGGCATGACAACTACTCCGTTATTTGATGGCGATGGGTGTGCGGCCGGCAAAAAGCCCCAGTTCCGCCCTTCGAAACCCAGTCCACTTGTCTGCAGCTTGCCGTTGCCGGCCGCCGCGCTTTCTGGACCGGCGCCCGATACCGCCGGACGCCGCTCCGAAACCTGCTCAATATATTTTACCGCTTCGCCGCACACCCCGCCCCGCCGGCCTCGAATCCTGGCCGACCGGCGGCGAGCCGCGCGTTATTTCTTCTTTTTCGGCGCGAGCACCATGATCATCTGGCGCCCTTCCATCTTCGGCATCTGCTCGACCTGACCGACTTCGTCAAGATCAGTGCGCAGGCGCTCGAGCATTCGCATGCCGATTTCCTGGTGTGCCATTTCGCGACCGCGAAAACGCAACGTGATCTTCGTCTTGTCGCCGTCCTCGAGGAAGCGCACGAGATTGCGCAGCTTGACGTTGTAGTCGCCGTCGTCGGTACCCGGGCGGAATTTCACTTCCTTGACCTGGATGACCTTCTGCTTCAGCTTCGCTTCGTGCTGCTTCTTCGATTCCTGGTATTTGAACTTGCCGTAATCCATCAAACGGCAGACCGGAGGAACCGCCTGCGGGGCGATTTCCACCAGATCGACGTCCTGCTGTTCCGACATGCGGAAAGCATCAGCCAGTTTAACGATGCCGAGCGGTTCGTTGTCGACTCCGACTAGACGCACCTCGGGAGTCGTAATCTCACCGTTGATGCGATGCCCCTTTTCAGTAGCGATGTTCCGTTTCCTCTAAAAATTAAAAAAACGAGCCGCGCTGCCGCAGTGGCTACTTGAACGCCTCGATCTCTCGATGCAGGCGCTCAACGAAGGCGTCGACCGGCATCACACCCAGATCGACACCGCCACGGGCACGCACGGCTACCGTTTGTGCTTCACGCTCTTTGTCGCCTACCACGAGCAGGTACGGCACTTTTTCGAGCGTATGCTCGCGTATTTTATAGCTAATTTTCTCATTGCGCAAATCCAGCTCGATTCTAAGCCCTTGTTTTTGCAACGTTTGGGCCACCGACTGCGCATACTCGGCCTGGCTTTCCGCGATATTCATGACGACGGCCTGCGTCGGCGCAAGCCACGGCGGCATTGCTCCGGCGTGGTGTTCGATCAGAATTCCGAGAAAACGCTCCATCGAACCGACGATCGCCCGGTGCAGCATCACGGGCCGGCGGCGGCTGTTGTCCTCGGCCACGAACTCCGCGCCGAGCCGCTCCGGCAAGACCATGTCGAGCTGCAGCGTACCGCACTGCCAGGACCGGCCGAGCGCATCCTTGATGTGGTACTCGATCTTCGGACCGTAGAAAGCGCCCTCGCCTTCGAGTTCTTCCCATTGCAGCCCGCATGCCGTCAGCGCCTGGCGCAAGCCCTGTTCCGCGCGATCCCAAATTTCATCCGTCCCCGCGCGTTGCTCGGGACGCAGCGACAGCTTGATGTCGATCTGCTCGAAGCCGAAATCGCGATAGACGCTCATCGCGAGCGTATTGAACTTGATCGATTCCTCGATGAACTGCTCTTCCGTGCAGAAGATGTGCGCATCGTCCTGCACGAAGCCGCGCACGCGCATGAGGCCGTGCAGCGCACCCGAGGCCTCGTTGCGATGGCACGAGCCGAATTCGGCGTAGCGCAGCGGCAAATCGCGGTACGAGCGCAAGCCGTGCTTGAACACTTGCACGTGCCCGGGGCAGTTCATCGGTTTGATCGCGTAGTCGCGCTTTTCCGACTCCGTGGTGAACATGTTCTCGCGATAGTTCTGCCAATGGCCCGACGCCTCCCACAGCGAGCGGTCCATGATCATCGGCGTCTTGATCTCGAGATAGCCGTCGTCGTTCACGCGCCGGCGCATGTACTGCTCGACTTGCTGCCACAGCGACCAGCCCTTCGGATGCCAGAACACCATGCCCGGCGATTCGTCCTGCAGATGGAACAGGTCGAGCTGACGCCCGAGCTTGCGGTGATCGCGCTTCTCGGCTTCCTCGAGCATGTGCAGATACGCTTCCTGCTCTTCCTTCTTCGCCCAGGCCGTGCCGTAGATGCGCTGCAACTGCTCGTTCTTCGAATCGCCGCGCCAGTACGCGCCGGCCACCTTCATGAGCTTGAAGACTTTGAGCTTACCCGTCGACGGCACGTGCGGCCCGCGGCACAGATCCGTGAACCCGCCATGCGAGTAGAGCTTGATTTCGTCGCTCGCGGGGATCGATTCGATGATCTCGGCTTTGTATTTCTCGCCGATGCCCTTGAAATAAGCCACCGCCTCATCGCGTGAGACGACCCGGCGCGATACCGGCTCGTCCTTCTTCGCGAGCTCTTGCATGCGCTGCTCGATCTTTTCGAGATCCTCGGGCGTGAAGGGGCGCTGATAGGCGAAGTCGTAGTAAAAGCCGTTGTCGATCACGGGGCCGATCGTCACTTGCGCTTCGGGATAGAGATCCTTGACCGCGTAAGCAAGCAAGTGCGCCGCCGAGTGGCGAATGATGTCGAGGCCGTCCGGATCCTTTTCCGTCACGATCGCAAGCGTCGCGTCGCGCTCGATCAGCGTCGAGGTATCGACGAGTTCGCCGTCGAGCTTGCCGCCCAACGCGGCCTTCGCGAGGCCCGGGCCGATCGAAGCCGCTACCTCGGCCACCGTCACCGGGTGATCGTATTGTCGAACCGAACCGTCGGGCAGGCGTATCGAAACCATTGCGTGTTCTCCGAGATGCCGCGCGCGGCATCGAAACAATCGGCTGGCGGCAACCAACCCAAACTGCAAATAGACCCGCGCCGAAGACGCATAAAAAAAATGCGGCCCCGCTTTCGAGGGGCCGCATTCACTTTCACTGACAAGCAAATCAACAAGTGCGAAAGAGGTCCTCGACTAGCGTCGCTCCGAAAAGGTTTCGGTCAACGTTCGCGGTGTCATAACCGTATTCGCCCTGAGCGCTTTCGCGCCTTTGACTGCCATCGAACATCCGGCGAACCGGACATTCTATTTTCGTTGGTAGGCTCGATTGGACTCGAACCAACGACCCCCACCATGTCAAGGTGGTGCTCTAACCAGCTGAGCTACGAGCCTGAAGAAGACGAGATTATATGGAGCGTATCTGACCTTGGCAAGCCCTTTTATGCTTCCACATGAAAAAAGTTACGCCCTGCGCGTTGCGCTCATGACGCCGACCACTTCGCCGAGCAGCGTGCAGGCGCGTTGAATCTGCGACGAGCTCGACACTTCGACCGTGAACTGCATGAACGCCGCCGTGCGACGGCTCATCGTCTTCACGCCGACGACGTTCATCTTCTCGCGCGCGAACACCTCGGAGATGTCGCGCAGCAAGCCCTGCCGATCCTGCGCCTCGATCACGATGTCGACCGGATAGACCGACGATCCGCGCCCAACCATGACGTCGGCCGACCACGCGGCCTGCAGCACGCGTTCGGGCGCACGCGCCGCCATCCGCTGGAACATGGTGCAATCGCTGCGGTGGATCGACATGCCCTTGCCGCGCGTGACGAAGCCGCTGATGTCGTCGGGCGGCGCGGGACGGCAGCACCGCGCGAGCTGCGTGAGCAGCGCATCGACGCCGACGACGAGCACGCCCGTCGAAGCACCGCGCGCGACGCTCGCGCCGCTGCCCCGCTTTTCGAATTGTTCGGGGGTATCGGCGGCTGGCTCGGGCGGCACGGTATCGGAGAGCGCCTGCTCGATGTTGCGCAGGCTGAACTCTTCCTTGCCGACGACGTTGAACAGATCGTCGGTCGACTTGAATCCGAGCTTGGCCGCGAGCTGATCGAGATTGACCGACGTCTTTCCTTCGCGCTGCAGCGTCTTTTCGACCATGGCGCGGCCGCCCGCGATGGTCTCCTGCAGTTCGACCGCGTTGAACCACGCGCGCACCTTCTGCTTCGCGCGGTTGCTCTGCAAGTAGCCGAGCTGCGGATTGAGCCAATCGCGAGACGGGCCGCCCTCCTTCACCGCGACGACCTCGACGGTCTGACCGTTTTGCAGCGGCGTATTGAGCGGCACCATCGCGCCGTCGACGCGCGCGCCGCGGCAGCGATGACCCAGTTCGCTGTGCAGGTGATAAGCGAAATCGAGGGGCGTCGCGCCCTGCGGCAACGCGATCACGCGCGCCTGCGGCGTCAGCACGTAGAGGTGATCGTCGTCGAGCGTCGCCTGGCGCAACTGCTCCCAAGGATTGGTCTGCTCGCTTTCAGCGACGTCCTCTTTCCAAGCGAGCAGCTGCCGCAGCCACGCGATCTTCTCGTCGTATTTCTCGCTGGCGCTGAATTGACCGCCATAGCCGCGCACGCCGGCTTCCTTGTAGCGCCAGTGCGCGGCCACGCCGTATTCGGCGAATCGATGCATCTCGTGCGTGCGGATCTGCACTTCGAATGCGCGGCCGTCGTCGCCGATCACGACCGTATGCAACGACTTGTAGCCGTTCGGCTTCGGCCGCGAGATGTAATCGTCGAACTCCTTCGGCACGGGCTGCCAAAGGTTGTGCACGATGCCGAGCACCGTGTAGCAATCCTTGATGTCGGGGACGATGACCCGGAACGCGCGGACGTCGTACAGTTCGGCGAAATCGAGCGCCTTGCCGCGCATCTTCCGCCAGATGCTGTAGATGTGTTTGGGCCGCCCGCTGACCTCGGCCTGAATATGAGCGGCCGCGAGTTCGTGCTGAAGCTGCGCGATCGCCTGCGCCACGTAGGTCTCGCGCTCGACACGCTTTTCGTCGAGCAGCTTGGCGATGCGCTTGTAGGTATCCGGATCCTCGAAGCGGAAGGCTAGATCCTCGAGCTCCCACTTCAGCTGCCAGATGCCGAGCCGGTTTGCGAGCGGCGCATAGATCTCGAGCGTCTCGCGCGCGACGTCAAGCCCGGGCGAGCGCTTCGCGGCCGCGTAGTAGCGCAGCGTCTGCAATCTCGACGCGAGCCGAATCAGCACGACGCGGATGTCCTGCGCGAACGCGAGCAGCATCTTGCGCAGCGCCTCGATCTGCGCGCGCCGCGCCGCCTGCGCATCGCGGCCCGCCTCGGGCACCGCGTTGCTCGCGGCCTTCAGGCTCACCGTGCCGAGCCGAAGCAGCTTGCGCACATCGCCGACGAGCTGCCCCACTTCCTCGCCGAAGCGCTCGGCGATGACCCGTTCGGGATCGGCGAGATGAGGCGTCAGCGCGAACAGCGCCGCCGCCAGCACCGCGGGCGGATCGACGTTGAGCTTGCCGACGATCGATGCCGTGCCTGCCGCATGCTCGGCCAGCGACTCGCCCGACGATAGGCGCGCGTCGCCCGCGTGCTCGCGCACGAAAGCGAGCGCATCCTCGTGCGACGGCAACGATGGTGCGCCGGCGACGGCCGTATCGGCGTTCATCGTTCGACTCTCTTGCTGGACTTCGACGGTTGACTGCGACTTCGAGGATTCGATGCGATCAGCTCCGCTGAGCCGCGACCACGACGATCTCGACGAGGCATTCGGGGTTGGCCAGCTTCGCCTCCACCGTTGCGCGCGGGGGCGTGTTGCCCGCGGGGACCCATTCATCCCACACTGCGTTCATGCCGCCGAAGTGGATCATGTCCGAGATATAGATCTGCACCGACAACAGCAGCGACTTGTCGCTGTCCGCTTCCCCGAGCAGGCGATCGATGTGGCCGAGCACTTCGCGCGTCTGGCCGCCGATGTCCTGGGTCGTGTCGTCGGGGATTTGCCCAGCCAGATAAACGGTGCCGTTGTGAACCGCGATTTCCGAGAGGCGCTTGCCGACGTGATGACGAATGACTGCCATTTCAAAGTCCCTGTTCGGTAGGAGAGTGGGCGATCGTAGACGATCGGGCGCCGCCGGAACGGCGCCGCAGACCGCTATTATGACTCGCCCGCGTCTCCTGCGTCTCCCGCGAAGAATCGCCGCGCGACGGCGATCTGCGCGGGGTCCATGAAGGCCGGCGCGTGGCCGACGCCCGGGACCTCGACCGATTCGACCGAGCGGCCGGATTCGATCATGCGCGACACGGTCTCGCGCGAGAGCAGGTCCGATTCCTCTCCGCGCACGACGAGCACGGGCCCCTCGATGGCCGAGAACAATTGCCATAGCGCCGCCTCTCCCGCCGCCGCGGCCTCGGGCGTCGTCGCCCCGAACGGGACGGCAATCGCCGGGTCGTAGCAAAACTCCCAGGCGCCGTCCGCGCGCCGGCGAACGAGCGGCGTGTTGATTTCGCGCCATTCGTCGGCCGTCAACGGCCCGAACGTCGACGCCAGCGAGGCCGCATGCGCGATGCCTTCGTCGAGCGTCGCGAACCGCGTGCTCTGGCCGACGTAGCCGCCGATACGCACGAGCGCTTCGGGCTCGATATGCGGACCGATGTCGTTGACGAGCAGCTTGCGCACGGGCGAACCGGGCAAGCCGGCCAGCGCCATGCCGATGAGCCCGCCCATCGACGTGCCGAACCAGTCCACCGTCCGAGCGTTCAGGCGCGCAACCAGCGTCACCATGTCCGCCACGTATTGCGGCAGCACGTAGCGATTCGGGTCGGGCAGCCACTGCGAGCGTCCGCGCCCAACGACGTCGGGGCAGACGACGCGGTAGACATCGCTGAGCGCCGCGGCCACGCGATCGAAATCTCGCCCCGATCTCGTGAGTCCGTGGACGCAGACGAGCACGCGCGGATTGTCGGGATCGCCCCATTCCCGATAGGCCATGCGGTGCAGGCCCATCGGATTGGCGCAGGTGACTTCGCACTCGCGCGGCGCACGCCCATGCGCGCCGGTATCGGAAAAGGCGGCGGCTGCGATCGACTCGCTCATCGGATCATCCTCACGATCATGGAAATGCAGAAGGGCGGCCCACGGGTTCGAACGTGCCGGGGCACACCCGGACCCGCCAAGCAAAAACGGGCGAAGCCTTCGCCTCACCCGTTTCATCGCCCTAACGCGAACGGCTTGGCCTATTCGCGCTCATGATAGGCCAGACTCAATGGACGGCGCTCGTATCGAGCGGCGCACCCGTCTTGGCTTGGATTTCGTCGATCGTCACGCCAGGCGCGAGTTCGACGAGCTTCAGGCCGCCGTCGATCACGTCGATGACGCCCAGATCCGTGATGATACGATCGACGACGCCCACACCCGTCAGCGGCAGCGTGCAGCTTTCGAGGATCTTGTGCTGATCGCCCTTGGCCACGTGCTCCATCAGCACGACGACACGCTTGACGCCCGCCACCAGGTCCATCGCGCCGCCCATGCCCTTGATCATCTTGCCCGGGATCATCCAGTTCGCCAGATCGCCGCTCTGGCTGATCTGCATGGCGCCGAGAATCGCCAGATTGATGTGGCCGCCGCGGATCATCGCGAACGAATCGGACGACGAAAAAATCGACGAGCCCGGCAGCGTCGTGATCGTCTGCTTGCCCGCATTGATCAGATCGGCATCGAGTTCCTCTTCCGTCGGCGACGGGCCGATACCGAGCAGGCCATTCTCCGATTGCAGCCATACGTCGATGCCGGGCGGCACGTAGTTCGCCACGAGCGTCGGCAGGCCGATGCCCAAGTTCACGTAGAAACCGTCTTGCAGTTCCTTCGCCGCGCGCGCGGCCATCTCGTCACGAGTCCAAGCCATGTCAGTCTCCTTTTGCGCGCACGACGCGTTGTTCGATGCGTTTTTCCGGATGCGCATTGAGCACGATGCGCTGCACGAAGATGCCGGGCGTGTGGATCGCATCGGGATCGAGCTCGCCCACTTCGACGATCTCCTCGACCTCGGCCACGGTGATCCGCCCCGCCATCGCGCACATCGGGTTGAAGTTGCGCGCGGTGCGGCGATAGATCAGATTGCCGGCCTTGTCGGCCTTCCACGCCTTCACGAGCCCGATGTCGGCCGTCAGCGAATGCTCGAGCACGTACTGGTTCTCGCCGAACTGGCGCGTTTCCTTGCCCTCGGCGATGACGGTCCCGAAGCCGGTGGCCGTGTAGAACGCCGGAATGCCGGCGCCGCCCGCACGCAGCTTCTCGGCCAGCGTGCCCTGCGGCGTGAATTCGAGCTCGAGCTCGCCCGCCAGGAACTGGCGCTCGAACTCCTTGTTTTCGCCCACATACGACGAGATCATCTTCTTGACCTGGCGAGTCTGGAGCAGCACGCCAAGGCCGAAGCCGTCGACACCCGCGTTGTTGCTGATGCAGGTGATGCCCTTGACGGCCGAGTCGCGCAGGGCCGCGATCAACGCTTCGGGAATGCCGCACAAGCCGAAGCCGCCGACGGCGAACGTCTGGCCGTCCTTGACGATGCCTTCGAGCGCGGCGGACGCGCTTGGATAGACTTTGTTCATCTGTGTGTCCCTTCCATGATGGAAATCCGAAAACCGGATCGGCACGAGTGCAATGATCGACATCGAACGCAATCGATGGTCATTTTAGTCGCCGAACGCGCATCCGTCGGTTTATCTCCGACGCGCGCCGCCGCACTCGATTTAATGCCGCAAAGGGTACGATGGCCGGTGCTTGCGGCACAATACGCAAAAATACATAAGCGAAAGCCCCGTGCAAGCGCGCAGGCTTGCCGCGAACCATGCCCAAACTCGATTACCAAACCGCCTTTCAACTCGCGCCGATCGGCCTCGTGCTCTCGCGCGACCGGAGCATCGAAGACTGCAACGACGCGGTAGCCGCCATCTTCCGGTGCGAGCGCTCGGCGCTCATCGGCCGCTCCTTCGAGGTGCTGTACCCGTCCGCCGACGAGTTCGTGCGCATCGGGGAACGGATCGGGCCGATCATGACCGCGCAAGGCAGCTATGCCGACGACCGGATCATGAAACGCGCCGACGGGGAACTCTTCTGGTGCCACGTCACAGGCCGGGCGCTCGAGCGCCATGCCCCGCTGGCCGCGGGCGTATGGACGTTCGAGGATTTGAGCGCCACGCGCCGCGTAGCCATCGAACTGACGCCGCGCGAGCGGGAAGTGGCCGCGCAGCTTGCGACGGGCAAGACGAGCAAGCAGATCGGGCGGGTGCTCGACATCAGCTCGCGCACGGTCGACATCTACCGCGCGCGGCTCATGCGCAAGTACGGCACGGGCAACGCGACCGAACTCATGCAGCGGCTGCTCGGGCATTGACGCCGACACTAAGGCCGGGGCCGGGACCGAAACGGACGAACGTCAGCGCGCGCTGACGAGGTGGGGATGCTCGAGCAGCGAGCGCAGCCGGTCGGGCAACGGCACCGAGCGGCCCGCGGCGTAGTCGATCCAAACGCAGCGCGCCGTTCCGCGCGCATAGAGCGTGCCCGGATCGTCGGAGCGGCGCAGCTCGAACCCGGTATCGAAGCTGCTCCGTCCCGGCTTGCCCACCGACATCATGCCGATCACGTCGCCGGGATAGTGCAGCTGCCGCAAGAACTCCATCGAGGCATTCACGATGACGGGCCCCTGCCCTTGCTCGGCGCCGCCCATGATGCCGAGCGATTCGAACCAGCTGATCCGAACCTGCTCCATGTAGAGGAAATACACGGTGTTGTTGACGTGGCCGAACGCGTCCATGTCGCCCCAGCGGATCGGGATCGACATTTCGAAGGCAGGTTGGTAATTGTCAGGCAAGGCCGAACCCGTCGTCGGCCGCGATGACGGCGCCGTTGATGAATTGTGACTCGTCGGCCGCGAGCAGCAGCAATAGACCGTCGAGGTCCTCGGGCTGGCCCACGCGATGCCTCGGTAGCATCGCCATCAGTTTCTGCCCTTGATCGGTCGACCAATGGTGATGGTTGATCTCGGTGTCGATGTAGCCGGGCGCGATGGCGTTCACATTGATACCGTGCCGCCCCCATTCGAGCGCCATGGCGCGCGTCATATGGACGACGGCAGCCTTGCTCATCGAATACAGGCCGATTTGCGGCAACACGCGCAAGCCCGCCACCGACGCGATGTTGATGATCCGGTAGACCGGCTTCTGGGCCGCGCCGCCCGAACGCATGATCATACGTTTCGCCACTTCCTGCGCGACGAAGAACGCGCCGCGTGCATTGGTATCGAACACATATTCGTAGTCCGCCGGCGTAACTTCCGTGAGCTTTTGCGTCGTCGACACACCGGAATTGTTCACGAGGATGTCGATCGTGCCCGCCTCGGTCTCCGCGTGCGCGACGGCCGACTTGATGCTCTGATAATCGGTGACGTCGAGCGAGACCACATGCGCCGCGCCGCCCGATGCCTCGATTTCGGCGCGCAGCTCCTTCAACCGCTCCACACGCCGGCTCGCCAGCACCACCTTGGCGCCCGCCTGCGACAGTACCAGCGCAAAACGCTTGCCGAGCCCGCTTGACGCGCCGGTGATCAGCGCGACCTTGCCTTCCAGGTTGATCGAACGGCCCATTCTCATTCCTTTAGTCGATGAAGTTGTGCACGACGCGCGAATCGAACAGGGAAGATACAGCGACGAAATGACCTCCGCTTGCGGAGCCGCCACTCTAACATAAAATAGAACGGTCGTGCTAATCTCGATTCATGCGGTTGCGGCGTCCCTATCGTTCGCTGACAATACGAACCCGAAAAAAAGCATTCTAATGGTTAAGGAGCCTCAATGACCCCCGAAAGTCTGATCGAGCAGTACGGCCCTCGAGAATCGATGGAATACGACGTCGTGATCGTCGGCGGCGGTCCCGCCGGTTTGTCCGCGGCCATTAGGCTCAAGCAGCTCGCGCAG
>NZ_QRGA01000009.1 GCF_003367175.1 Trinickia dinghuensis
ACCTAGCGGTTCGAAGTACCTAGCAGTTCGAAGCACCTAGCGGTTCGAAGTACCTAGCAGTTCGAAGCACCTAGCGGTTCGAAGCACCTAGCGGTTCGAAGTACCTAGCGGTTCGAAGTACCTAGCAGTTCGAAGCACCTAGCGGTTCGAAGTACCTAGCAGTTCGAAGCACCTGGCGTCACGAGTACCTGATGGGTAGTACTGTAGTTGCAGCACGGCAGTAGGCAGGACCAGCAGCACCTCACCTCGGAATAGCAGCACCTAGCAGTTGCAGTAGCAGCACCCCTGGAAGTGGAAGCACCCCTGGCAGTAGATTCACCTCACCTCGAAGTTGCAGTAGACGGGCCCTGCCTCTTCCCTGGGTAGGGCCCTGCGTTTTTCCGCGCCATTCCCCACGGGCCGCCTACTTCGATACGCTGATGCCGTACGCGCTATCGTTCGCCGTCACGGGACCAAACCGAAACGACGACTGCTCCCGCTTGGCCACATACATCGCCGCATCGGCAACGTCGATGAGCTGGCGTACATTCTTCACGCGATCCGGAAATGTGGCGATCCCGATGCTGAGGCCGATCTCGAATCGCCCGGCGTACTCGGCTTGAGCGACCGCACGGACCTGCTCGATCAAACGGCGAGAAAGTGCCCGCAACTGCTCGTCATCGCCGTAATCGGTCAGCAAGACGACGAATTCGTCACCCCCTACTCGCGCCAGCACATCTTCGCGCCGGACAGCGGCCGAAAGCCATTTGGCGAGCCGCCGCAAGAACACGTCGCCCGCAAGCAACTGCCGCATCGCCTGCTCGACGTCGCGCGTTCCGCGCAAGTACGGCTGCAAATAGGCTGCGGAGCCTGTGAGGAGGTACCCGCGCTGCCCCGTCTCGGCGTCTTGCAGATCGTCGAGTGCGCGGTTGGTCGTGCCCAACACCGTGAAGGCACGGTCTTCGAACACGCCGTCCTGGATGATGATGCGCGCCTCATAGACGAACGCCGCGGCGGCCGACAACAAGCCGAGGACAAGCACGACATACAGCACGACGAAACGATTGCGATCGTTGCGTGCCGATCGAAACAGCCGCGCGGGCAAGGCTTTCTCCGGAAGACGGGGTGTTTGATCAGATGGTTTCAATGATAGTCGAGCATGACCGCCATATCACGTCCACGAGAATCCTGATCAACCCGGCTGCTCCACCTGTTCGTCCGACTCGCCGTGGGACGATGCCATCACGACGCAATCGCGGCCTAAGGCCTTTGCGGTGTAAAGCGCCGCATCCGCGCGCGCCAAGACACGTGCAAGCCTATCGCCCGGGCCGAACTCGTCCACGCCGGCGCTGAATGTGTACGGCGTTTGGCCGCACGGGTGCGCCGCGATCGCCAAGCGCAGACCGTTCATCAACTGCAAGGCTTCGGCCTCGCGCGTTGCGGGAAACAGCACGGCGAACTCCTCTCCTCCAAGACGGCCGAACAGATCGCCGGATCGCAGCGACTTCAACACCGTCGACGCAAAGTGCACCAGCGCGCAATCGCCGGCCGCATGACCGTGGCGATCGTTCACTGCCTTGAAGTTATCGAGGTCCAGTATCGCTAGAGCAAGGGGTGTTCCACTCGCTTGCGAAGCCGCGACCGCCGCATCGGCGCGCTCCATGAATGCCCGCCGCACGAGCGATCCGGTCAATTCGTCGATCGTCGCGAGCCGCTCCATGCGCTCGGCTAGCCGATCGTGCGCAAGCATCACCATCCCGATCGACATGAACGGGAAGCTCAAAATGCCGAGCCCCAGGAAAGCGATGTTCAGCGGAGACGGGTCGAGAAAGGCAGTTTGATGATCCCACCCGAAGCCATATGCGATCGACCGCGCCAGATGCAGCAAGGCGCCGACGAGTGCGGCGATCCCGAGAAAGTAGTAGCTGTATTTCGGCCGATGGGCGGGCCGATAGCGCAGCGCCGTCCAACCGACCGCCGCGCGAATGTAGGCGAAGTACGCCGAAGTGACGAAGACGCTCGCGTCGAGATTGGGCCTGACGTAGATGAAGTACAGGAGCGCGATATAGACGGCGACGACTGCCGCATACTCCGGTGCCGTTGCCTTATTCCTGCCGAAGAACTCGCGCGCGCCTTGCAAAATGGCGAAGCTGCCGAGCAAAAAGAGCCCATGCGCGAAAGCGATGCCGAGCCACGGCGGTACATGCGCTTTGTCGAGAACCAGCCCGATCCCGACGGAAAAAATGCCATAGGCGGCGCACCAGCGCGCCACGCCTCGGACGTTCGCACGCAGCAGCGAGCCGAGCACCGCTGCGCTCATCACGCAGGACATGAGCGCTATGCTCAAAAGCGCGACGGTGCTGGGCATGATTTAAGTTGGTTTGATGGTATCGATGGGCACGGGGTTAGAGCGCCCCGTACCTCGCACGGCCGGCTTCCCCGTTTATGCCGCATATCGTATCGCACTCCATGGTCCGACTAAATGAAGTGTTGCAAAGCAACACCTCGATTCTATCGATTTCGTGTGCCCAGCACGGTTGCAATGGGCGGATTGGCTTCGAATTTAGCTCTACCTGTCGAGAAAAACGTCCGAACATTGCGAACGTTGGAAGATTGCGTAAAGAGCCGGCGCGCGAATTCGTCATACGAGCGCATGTCGGGCAATTCGACGATCACGACGAAGTCCGGCCCGGGCGACACCCGATAGCATTGCGTCACGGCGGCTTCGGCACAGACATAGGCTTCAAATGCGTCGTAATCCTCGACTGCCTGGCGATCGAGACTAACCTCGATGACGGCCGTGACCGTCGACGCAATTTTGGAGAAATCGAGCACGGCCACTTCCCGCTCGATAAGACCCGCCTCTTTCAGTTTGCGGACTCGTCGTAAGCACGTAGGTGCCGATGCGAGCGCTCTTTGAGCTAAGTCAATATTCGATAGCGAGGAATCTGCTTGCAGGATCGCCAAGATCCGCAAGTCGAGATCGTCCAAATCGAGTTCCTGCACCCCGGCCTCCATACCGTCACCGGCGCCTTCGTTAAATGAAATTTAATTTCACATTGAATCATATCTCACGCTTCACTTCATTTTCTACTATTTTTTGAAAGAAAATTTCATTGCCATCCCCTTACGATCGCCTCCATGGACCTGCAACGCGGGTCGCCCAACGGAGAGAACGAAATGTGCGGAATCGTCGGCGCGGTCGCCCAGCGAAACGTCTTGCCTACTTTGGTCGACGGATTGAAGCGGCTCGAGTATCGGGGCTATGACTCTTGCGGCGTTGTGGCGTATCAGGATCGCAAGCTCGTGAGAGCACGCAGCGTCGAGCGCGTCGCCGCATTGCAAGCCGACGTCGCGGCGCTCGGGTTGTCGGGCTATACGGGAATCGCGCACACGCGGTGGGCGACGCACGGCGCGCCTATTACGACGAATGCTCATCCGCACTTCTCGCCGAGCGACGACAACGCGCGCATCGCGCTGTCGCACAACGGCATCATCGAGAATTGCGACGAATTGCGAGTAGAACTCGAGCAGCACGGTTACGTATTCGCGAGCCAAACCGACAGCGAAACGATCGTCCATTTGATCGACCATCTTTACGACGGGGATTTGTTCGAGGCGGTGCGGCAAGCAGCGGGCCGGCTGTGCGGCAGCTACGCGATCGCCGTCATGTGCCGCGACGAACCGCATCGGATCGTCGGCGCGCGGGAGGGTATGCCACTCGTCGTCGGTTTAGGCGACGGCGAAAACTTTTTGGCTTCGGATGCCATCGCTTTATCGAATGAAACGGATCGAATCGTCTACCTCGAAGACGGCGATGTCGTCGATATTCAACTGCATCGCCATTGGGTGGTCGACCGTGACGGCCATCGCGCCGAACGAGCCGTGCACATCGTCGCCGCACACAGCGGAGCGGCGGACCTAGGCGGCTATCGTTACTACATGCAGAAGGAAATCTTCGAGCAGCCGCGCGCGGTGGCCGATACGCTGCTCGACGTGAATTCGATCATGCCGGAGCTTTTCGGCGACGGCGCTTGGCGTGTTTTCAACGGGATAGACTCCGTGCTGCTGCTCGCGTGCGGCGGCAGCTATCACGCCGCGCTGACGGCGAAGTATTGGATCGAGAGCTTGGCGGGGTTGCCGGCCAGCGTGGAAATCGCCAGCGAGTTTCGCTACCGCGATAGCGTGGCCAATCCCAAGACGCTCGTCGTTGCCGTATCGCAGAGCGGGGAGACGGCGGACGTGCTGGGTGCCGTGCATGTCGCGAAGCGGCTCGGGATGGTCAATACGCTTGCGATCTGCAACGTGCCGACGAGTGCGCTCGTGCGCGAATGCGCGCTGAACTTCATGACGCGAGCCGGGATCGAGATTGGCGTGGCGTCGACCAAGGCGTTCACCACTCAACTCGTCGCACTGTTTCTTTTGACTTTGACGTTGGCGCAGATTCGAGGGCGGTTGAGCGACGAGGAGGAGCGCCGGCATCTGCATGCGTTGCGGCATTTGCCCGATGCGATGGGCAAGGTGCTGGCGCTCGAGCCGCAGATCATGGGGTGGTCGGAAACGCTCACTCGGAAGGAGAACATTCTGTTCCTTGGGCGCGGCATGCATTTTCCGATCGCGCTCGAAGGCGCGCTCAAGATGAAGGAGATTTCATATATCCATGCCGAAGCTTATGCGGCCGGAGAGCTTAAGCACGGGCCGCTGGCGCTGGTTAGCGATGAGATGCCCGTGGTTGCGGTTGCACCGAACGATCGGTTGCTGGAGAAGCTGCGGTCGAACATGCATGAGGTCAGCGCGCGCAACGGACGGCTGTTCGTGTTTGCCGATGTCGATTGCGGGTTGGTGTCCAGCCCGGGCGTGAGTGTGATTCGGCTCAATGAGTACTACGGGCCGCTATCGCCGATCCTGCATACCCTGCCCGTGCAATTGCTCGCGTTTCACGCGGCGCTGGCTAGGGGAACGGATATCGATAAGCCGAGGAATTTAGCCAAGTCGGTTACGGTGGAGTAATAATCGGCGCCGCCAATTAGGCGGCTATGGTATTCGCCACTTCGGGGAGCACGGCCCTGCTCTTGCCGACTGACGCCGCGCATGCCCCCAATCTCACATTTGCGTTGCGTGCGCGGTCTCTTCCGGCATGTCGTGCGAAGCCCCAATTCAAACGAACGGCGGGATCGCAATGCGAACTGCCCTCTACAGCAGTTCCGGATCGACCTTGGGGACCTTAGGCGCGAGCTTTAGCAAACGGTCGGCCTGCGTACAAATGAAATCCGATACACGACGCACCAAGTCCCTCTCGTCGCCGATATACACTTGAGACTGGGCCAGTTCAGGAGCAAACCGCTTGGCCGCGAGCGCCATTCGTGTCATCTCGCGCCCAACCAAAGCGGTATCCATTCCGATCCGCTTGGTGAGATCCGCTAACTCGAACGCAGTGACCTGCTCAAGAATGAAGGCATCGCCATAAGCCATCGCCATTTCCTGCTCGACGACATCGCTGCCGCCATACGCATTAATCGACACGAGATCATACATTGGCGCAGGCAAGAGACGCTTTCGTCTTACATAGAAAGAGACATTCTTTCCGTGCGCATCGCTATTCCCGATCAGCAGTTGCAAGAGCGCCCAGCGCAGCAAGAACGCCTTTGCGCTCGCGGGAGCTTCAAAGTGCTTTTCTAGCGAAAAGAGCTTCTCGAAGCTTACCCCCTCGCGAATGTTCGCGACGTGTTCCCCATGACCGAAGTTTCGTTCGTACTTGAAATGCGACGGCAAATCGAGCGCCTGGCAACCATCGATGATATGCAACCGGTCGACAGCAACGATGCGTTCGGGATCGTCCAAATCGCGATGCACGATGCGATCGAAACGCTCGATAAGCAATATGGGTTCTGGAATGCGTCGAATCTGGACCCGCGAAACCGGCAAGCCCAGCGCCGCAGCCAACGTCATGCAAAAGTGTTCGTTGGCAACAAGGAATGGCGTATTCCGACCTCGCGATTCGGGCTTCAGGATATGGGTCGAACTGAGCGTACCGTCGACCAGCGAAATCCGCCCTCCTTCCACCATCACTTGCAGTTTGTCCTGATAGCCTGCGATCGACAATCGCACTCTTCGGTCCCAAACCGGAAACGGGATGGCATCTCGCTCGCGGATTCGCTGACTCAGTTCATCATTCGGAATTTCGCGGCGGATAGGTTCGGCTGGCCTATTGCAGCGATCCGTTGCGGCTTCGAACGGCAAGAAACTGAATGCACCGACGGGCTCCTGTCCAAGTACGCCGATGAGCCCGTACACATTGTTCTTCGATATCTGGTTGACCACCGACGCGACCTCGAGCGCGCGACCTTCCGGCAGCAGGTTTTCGAGAAAGCGATGAACGGTACCGGAGGACGGGACCTCGCCCGAATGCAGGATATGCGGCGAGAGAGAAAAGGCGCCCTTCTTTTTCTGCCACACCGCGTCGTACGCGAAGCTGTATTGCCCTTGTAGAGGCTCGAAACCGAGCAGGCCAACTGCCTCGTTATTGGTCGACACACGCAGGAAATGCGCCATCAAGCATTGTCCTCGGGCTGCGGCCGTAGCGCATCGACTGCATCTTCCGCTTCGCTGGGCGTTACGACGAGCAGCTTCAGACCGAGCCCGTTCAATACCTTGAATAGCTTTTCGAGCCCGACCGACTGTCCGTTCTCGATTTTGGACAGCACGTTATGTGTTACACCGACCAGAGCCGACGCGTCATCGATGCGCAATTCGGAGCGCGCGCGCTGGTTGCGAACGATTCGCCCGAGGGCAGCTAGATCATCGGCGAGCGGACTCAAGGAAGCGTCAGAGCGCGGTAAGGTTCTAGCCATAGTTCAGATATTTCAACAACTATCGATCTCGGAGCAGCGACCGCTCCTTTGTTCAGAGATTTCAGCAATTATAGATCCATGTTACCTTCAACGCAAATAGTTCATAAATTTCAACAACTATAGTCGCTGCATCCTATCTGAGAGGCATAGTTCACGTATTTCGACAATAATCGAGGCGCAATAGTCATAGTCGAGCATGCTGCCGGCGGGTACTACCCGCTGACCTGCGCATCGGAGCGGGGGCGTCCACGTCTTCATGGATCAGCCCGCTCCTCGCGAACGATGATCGCGAGACAGAACCGGATGAACATATCGACAGCGAGGTCGCATACGCAACTCGGCTGAAAGATCGCACCAGTCGGCTTTAATGCTTACGCTTGACCTTCGATCAAAAACTTCGTGCGGTCCTTGGCAGCCGCCAACCACGCCGGCGCGCGACCGCGACCGCTCCAGGTCGCGCCGCTCTTCGGATCGGCATACTTGGCCGGCTGCTGCCCTTTGACGTAGTTGCCCGAACGCTTCGTCCCGCTCTTCGTGGAAGGAGCCGGCGACGAACTCACTGCACCGCCGTCGACTAAAAAGCGGTCGCGGTTCTTCGCGCTCGCAATCCAAGCCGGAGCACGGCCGCGTCCCGACCAAGTCGCACCCGTCTTTGGATTCTGGTACTTCACCGCAGCCGCCGCAGTGCGAGCTACAGCCTTCCTACCGGCCTTCGCACCGCCCTTCTTGCCGCCGACATAAGCCTCGATATCCGCCACCGTTACCCCACTCTTCTTCATGAGGCCAACGATTCGGTCGAGCGTTGCCGTGGCCTGCCGAGCCTTGAGTGTTTCGGCCTGCTCTTGCAGGCGCTTGATCTTTGTCTGGATTGATTCCAACGTTGGCATGAGGTCCTCCCTTTATATAATTGGTCGGCACTATGCCACGACAGCCGGTGCTCCGCCAGCGGCGAGGGCAATTTCGGGCACTTTGACGCCCATTCGTTTCAAGACTTGGGGCCATCGGCTCATTGAAAGCCACTTGCGATTATCGATGTAGCGCTACACCTTAGCCCGGCCATTCAGCAAATGCAGTACCGTCTCGACCGCTGCCTCCGTCGTCTGCAAACTCGTATCGATCGACAACTCCGGCGCTAGCGGCGCTTCGTAAACATCGCCCACGCCGGTCAAATTCGCAAGCTCGCCGGTTCGCGCCTTCTTATAGAGCCCTTTAGGATCCCGCCGCTCGCAAACCGCGAGCGGCGTCGAAACGAATACCTCGACGAACCGAGCGTCTCCGACTGTCTCCCGCGCCTTATCTCGATCGTCCCGGTAAGGAGAAACGAGCGCGGCGATCGCAACGACGCCGGCCGCATTGAGTTCTTTACACCTCACCGCCACACGTCGAATGTTTTCGCTTCGGTCTTCCCGCGAAAAGCCAAGATCGCGGCACAGCGTCTGCCGCACGACATCGCCGTCCAACACGTCGCACATCCTGCCTTGGGCAGTCAGCGCGGCAGCCAGCGCATGCGCAATCGTCGTCTTGCCCGCGGCGCTCAAACCCGTCAGCCAAATCGTGCAAGGAAAATGCTTCATTTATTGCCTCGATGTCGATGCATTTCGCCGAGCACGCCGGCGCGAATCTTCCGCTAGCCCCGCGCTCAACTCGAGGGCCAGCCGCAAGGATAACGACTAGCTTCGGCCAAATGGCGTTTTCCAGTACCCCGGAGCCACTGGACAACATTACTTACAAAAATATTGCATTGGCACGACAGAATACAGGGCCCGTCGCCGCAACGTATCGACGACAGCCCCGTCTACTTACCCCGCTATTGACTAGCCGGAAGGCCCGACGTCAGGATGCTCGTCACCGCCGCGGCATTGGAATACGTCATCGCAACGATCTTCGCGATGTGCTGCGCGGCCGAGCTACCGAGCGGAATGCTCACGGTCACGACATTGCCTGACGTGTCGGTACAGGCGTAATAGCCCGACGCGTTGCTGATCCCGTACGTACTCTGACTGACCGAACCATTGTCGTAGGTCGTCTGAATCGCGCATCCGCTCGCTCCAATGGCCGCCGAGAACTTCGGCGTCCAGGTCAGCGACGCCGACGAACCCGTTATCTGCCAAGGCTTCACCCCGTTGAACGCGAGTTGGATCGCGTACCCGCTGCCGTTGTCCACCTTCTGTGCGGTGATATCCACGGGCAGGTTGTACGAGGAACCCGACGCATTGCTGTAGAGCGGCACGTTATGCACGGCGATATAGTTGCTCGTCGTGAAATCCGACGGGAACCGCGGCAGCGTGGAGAACGCGTTCTGAATGCCGTCGAAATCCAACCCCATGACCTTCGTCACGGAATCGGCGATCAGGACGAACGGGACCTCCGGGTAAGTGCTCGCAATGCCGTCGCTGCTGTTCGACGCGTTGGCATACTGCGTTTGCGCCAGCCGGCGCATCCACTTCCAAGCGTAGTCGTACCGGTTCGTCGAGCCATCCGATACGTTGAAGAACGACGTAGGCAGATACGTGAAGCTCTCGATCCCCGGCGTGTAATTGTCGTTGTTGTTGTCGTACTTGTACTCGGCGGAGTTGTTCACGTAATCGGCCTGAGCGGCCACCTTCTGCCAATCCGTGATGACATTCTTATAAAGCGGGAAGAAGTTCGGCTCCTCCGCATAGCCGTCGAGGTAGGTCAAATTCGAGGCCGGCATCGACGTTCCGTTCGGCGCCGCTTGCGTCGTATAGGTATCGTTCGCCAGCCCGACCTGCGCCACGTAGAACCGGTTCGCGCTACTCTCCCACCAGTTCGTATTGAAGTTCGAACGAAGGGTGTTGCAACGCGCCGTATAAGTCGACGCGGTGCTCGGGTCGCTCAAGAACTGCGGATAGCTCGCGAGCTTGCAGAAATAAGCAATTTGCGATGCGGCCGAATCGCCGCCCAGGAAAATGTCGTAGCCCGGCCATATGATGTTCGACTCGGTCGGATCGTAAGCGAACTCGTTGTACGTTGCCGGATCGTTGCCCGGCGAGTTCGTCACTCGGAAGCCGTCGGGATTCCAAAAGTGATTTCCGTTCGAATCCTGTGCATTCCAGTACGTCGAATTCACTTCGCCGTTGATGTACGACGCCATGTTCTTGTAGCTGGGGTCGCCCGTCATCTTATAGAGCGTCAAGATGCTGTCGCCGATCTCGAACACCGCCGGTTGCTCGGCCCGCCGCTCGTACGGCTTGCCGTTAACGCCGAAAGCCCACCATGGAATCGGATGCGAAGGGTCGGTCGTATCGATCACCGTCGAGAACTTCTGCGCCATGTTCAGGTTCTGACTGTCATAGCCCATGTAATACGCGCCGATCAGATAATGCGCGTAGTCTCTCGAGTAGTAGGCGCATCGCCCAGCCAGCGATGCGAAATACCCTCCGCCCCCGCTGTCCATCCCCGATTGGCTGCAATCGGCGCTGGTCGCGGCCGCCCAATCGAACCGGTTGTAGAGCCAGCTATAGTTCGCATCGGTCAGCGCCAGTTTGCTCGCCTCGTTGACGGCGGCATTGAAGCCGTTCGCGATCGTCCCTTGATCCGCGCTCGTCGGCGCCGGCTCGTTGGAACTCATATAGATGCTGCTCGTATTGACCGGCGCCGCGGCGGCGCTTACTTTCATGGCCTGGCTCACGGCCGCCGCGGACGGGCTGCTTCCGTCGCCGCTCCCGCATCCGGCCAAAACCGCGGAGAACGTCGCCAGGACACCAATCTCTAAATAACGACGCGCGTACGGCACGGACGACACAAAGAGCCGTTGCTTTTTCCGAGACATGATTCTCTCCAAGATAAATGGTTGGAACGTCACGCTTCGTCAAGCCGCTCCGGCTTAAAAGAGGCGTTGTCCGCCCCGCAGGAGCGTTCCTTTACTGCATACAGCCCAGCAAACGATTAGTTGTCCTAATCGATATGAAAGGAATCGATTCGCGATTTCACGGGCCGGGGATCGGCCCTGCGGCCCGATCAGCTGTCTTCGGCCACGGCCTTCATGCAGACGATCACGGCCGACTCGGGCGGCATGGGGGGAATCGGCACGCCGAGATCCATCAGCGTCGCGCCCGGCATCTCCACGCCCCCTTCCCGCATGGCCGCCAGCCATTCCGTCTGCCCCTTGAAATGCGGCGCATGGGGCATATGAAGGATGCGCACGACGTAGCTCAGATCGCGCCGCAATCCCTTCGCGGGAACCGGCATCGCATAGCGTGCGGTGTCCTCTCGGCGACGAAAAACGCTCAGCAGCGACGCGCGTCCGTCTTCGGCCGTCGCCTGCGTCCAGACCAAGGCATCGCCGAAGCGCCCTTGGTGCAGCACGCCGCGGTGCGAAATCGGCCGGCATTGCTTATAAAGCGTGATCCAGTACCGGAGTTCATCGGCCTCGGCATCCGATAGCGTGCGTACGTCGAGCTCGAGACCGAGATGGCCGAGCAGCGCCACCGCGGCGCGAAACGGCATCGAATGCCGCCGGCCGGTCGTGTGAGAGCATGCCGCGCCGATATGCGCGCCCATGACCTCCGGCGGAAAGAAGCGCAAGAAGCCGCGCTGGATATCGATCCGCGTCAACGCGTCGTTGCAGTCGCTCGTCCAGACGCGATGCATATAGGCAAGCGCGCCATAGTCGGCACGCCCCCCGCCCGAAGCGCAACTCTCGATCTCCACATCGGGAAACGCGCGGCGCAAGCGCTCGAGCAATCGATATAGGGCGAGCGTCTGGCGCCGATAAGCCGCGCGTCCATGATGCCCCGCGGTGGCCAGGTCGCGATTCATATCCCACTTCAAGTACGCGATCGAGTGATCGCGCAGCAAGGCGCCGATGCTTTCGAACAGATAGTCCGTCACCGCCGTTTCGGCGAGGTCGAGCACCAGCTGATTTCGACCTGTCACGAAGGGCCGGCCGGCAAGCTGGAGCACCCATTCGGGATGCGTTCGAAAGAGATCGCTATCGGGATTGACCATTTCAGGTTCGATCCACAGGCCGAATTCCATGCCGAGCTCGCGCACGTGCTCGACGAGCGGCGTCAGCCCCTGCGGATACTTGCGCGCATCGGGCCACCAATCGCCAAGCCCCGCCCGGTCGTTGCCGCGCCGATGAAACCAGCCGTCGTCGAGAACGAATCGCTCCACGCCGATTCGCGCCGCGGCACCCGCGAGTGCCTGGAGATCGTCGAGGTCGTGCTCGCAATAAACGGCCTCCCACGTATTGAGGATGACCGGGCGCGGGCGCATGTGGCGCTGCGGCCAGTCCAGCACCCGCGTTCTGACGAAGCGATGAAATTGCGCACTGAGCCCGTTCAGCCCCTGGTCGCTGAACGAGAGAAACGCACACGGCGTGCGATAACGCTCGCCGCGCGCGAGGACAACTTCGCCCGGCGCCAGCCATTCGCCAAGCTGCAGTTGGCGGCGTCCATCCGTCAACGGCTCGATGAGGATCGTATGATTGCCGCTCCATCCGAGGTGGGCGCCGAACACCGCACCTTCATCATCGCCGAGCGACGCGCCGACGATGACGCCGGGAAACGAGTCGTGCGACGTCCGCCCGCGCCGGTTGTCGCGCCGCCATGTCGCCACGCCCAGCGTTTCCCGTGCCTCTTGAAACTCGAGCGTCCAGCGGCCGGAGAAGCCCAGCACTTGGTCGGCCTGCGCCGGCAGCGGCACGCAGGCGGCCGCCAGCCAATCGAGGCGATACGGTGTTTCCCCGAGGTTCTCGACTTCCGCCCAGGCACGGACGACGTCCGATCCCGGGTCGATCGAATAGCTCAGCGTGACCGCCAGCGATGCGATCGGGTCGCTCAACCTCATGAGCAACGCATCGCCGTCACGGCTCATGCCGTCGAGCCGAAAGTCCTGCGCCCAATCGCTATCGCCCTGCGAGCCGGGGCGGCTGCCGAGCAGCGCCGGCTGATGAAACCAGCCAAAGCCATGAGTCGGCAGCACCGTGAACGGCGGGTCGCCGTCGAGCACGGTGGGCGGCGGCGGCCGCATGCCGTCGGCCGGCCAGACGAGCGCGTGCTCGCCGAGCGGCGCCCCGAAATGGCGCCAAACGGGTGCCGTCGAGCGCGCTTGTTCCAACGCCAAGCCAACCTTCCCGCCGTTCAATTGAATAAGCATCGTATCCGTCATGCAACTATCCCTTGGTGGCGCCCATCGTGAGACCGGCGATGAAATGCTTCTGCTTGAGGAAGAAGACCAGCACCGGCGGCAACGCGGCGACGATCGATCCGGCGGCGACGAGATGCCACTGGGCCACCCAGATGCCGCTCAGCGCCTTCAGCCCCGCTGTCACCGGCATAGCGTGATCCCCCTGCACGAGTACCGTCGCCCAGAAGTAGTCGTTCCAGACGAAGGTGAAGACGAGCACGGACAGCGCGGCAATCGCGGGGCGTACGAGCGGCAGCACGACCTTGCGAAAAACCTGAAACTCGGAAGCGCCGTCCATCCGCGCGGCTTCGATCAATTCGTACGGAAGCTCCCGGACGAAATTGCGCATGAAGAACGTACAAAAGCCGGTGTTGAACGCAATGTGAAACAAGATGAGACCGGGCACCGAGTCGTATAGCCCCAGTTGCAGACTCATGAGCCGAACCGGGATCATCAAGATCTGGAACGGAACGAAATTGCCCGCGAGAAAGAGGAAAAACACGACGACGTTCAATCGGAAGCGATAGACGCCGAGTGCGAATCCCGCCATGCAGCTCAGTGCGATCGTGCCGGCCACCGCGGGTACCGCGATGAGGCACGTATTGAGCAGATATCGGCCTAGCTCGGTATCGCGGAAGACAGCCCGATAGTTCTCGACCAATTGCCATCGAGTAGGCCAGCCCCAATAGTTGCCCGCGAAAATGTCGGCCGGGCCGCGAATCGACGTCAAGGCAACGGCCGCCAGCGGCATGAGCCAAACCACCAGCGCAACCGCTACCGCAACGCGATAGAGCCATTGCGCAGCGAGACTCCTTCGTTCGATCGGAGTGGGAAACATTCAGGCGTGCTCCTTTTCCTGGCGGTAGACGCGAATCAGAACGAAGCCGATATAGACGAGCATGACGAGGAACAATACGGTTGCAATGGCTGAGCCATACCCGACTCGATAGCCGTAGTCGCCCAGCGCTTGCTCGTACATGTAGTAGGCAAGCACGCGCGACGATCCGTAAGGGCCGCCTTGCGTCATGATCGACACCATGTCGAAGCTGCGCAGCGCGCCGACCACGGTCACGACCACCGCGACGAACGTAGCCGAGCGCAACTGCGGCAGCACGATACGCCGCAGCATCGCCCATCCGCTCGCCCCTTCGAGCCGCGCCGCCTCGATCAGATCCGCCCGTACGCCGGCCAAGCCGGTCAGATAGAGAATCATGCAGTAGGCGATCTGCGGATAAAGGCCGGCCGCGACGATCCCGTAAGTGACGTACCGATCGTCGGCGAGAATCGCGATGCTCGGCACGCCGAACGCATGCAGCACGTGAAAGAGCAAGCCGTTCGCGGGGTCGTAGAACCAGCCGAAGACCAAGCCGATGACGGCTTGCGAGATCACGAACGGAAAGAAAAAGAGCGACTTGACGGCGCGCATGCCGAACACGCTCTGGTTCAGGAACAGCGCGAGAAAAAGGCCGGCCGGTACAGACAGGAGAAAACCGGCCAGCCAAATAAAATTGTTCTTCAGCGAAACCCAGAAATTCGGGTCGCCATAGAGTTCCAGGTAATTGCCGAGGCCGATGAAATGCGGCGCGGAGAGTCCGTCCCATTCGTCGAGGCTAAAACCGATCGAACGCACGATCGGAATGAGCACGTAAAGCGTAAACAGGATGAGCGCGGGCGACAAAAAGAGCCAAGGCGCGATCGCACGCTGATGGCGCTCCCAGAACGAAGCGACGGGCATGTCGGCTGACTTTGCATCCACTGACGCAGCGTCCACTGAAGTGGCGGCGGTTTGCACGAGATCTCCCTGAGCGGACGCGCGTTTTTCGCCGCCCGTCCGCTGCACGAATTGAACGTTATTTGAAGACGCGCTGACGGACCTGCTCAAGACGGTCGAGCACGTCGGGGCGCGACGACGGCTTCAACATATAGCGTTCGAATCCGTCCATGGCCGCCTGCGTCAACTCGGGCGGCGCGTCGCGGTCGAAGAACTGCGACAGGCCGTCGGCCTTCGCGAGGAGCGCCGCCCCCGCCTGCAAGTACGGATCGGTCGGCGCCGGCGCATCGCGATTGACGGGCAACTCCTCCGTCGCCTCGCCGAATTTAGACTGCACGTCGGCACGCGCCATATAGACGAGGAAGCGCCGTGCATCCGCCTTGTTCTTCGCCTTGGCGGGAATATGGATCGTTTCGATCGGCGCTTCCTCGGCATCGGGCACCGACGAATCGATCGTGGGGAACGGCATGAAGCCGAGCTTATCGGGGCCGAGGCCGGCCTGTTTCATCGGCGCCACCACGAAGTTGCCCATCAAATACATCGCGCCTTTACCCTGCGCGAGCCACGTTGCGGCCTCCTGCCACGTGTACGACGCGTGATTGGCCATGAAATAGCCGGGCTTCACCAATTGATCCCAATGATCGAATACCGCTTGCACATGCGGGTCGGTGAACGGCACCTTGCCGCTCGTCAATGCCATGTGGAACGTAAAGCCGTTGGTGCGCAGATCCAAATAGTCGAACCAGGCGAGGTTCGTCCAGGGCTCCTTGGTCCCGATGACGAACGGCGCGACGCCGTTCGCTTTCAATTTCGCGCAAGCATCGAGCAGTTCCTGCCAGGTCTTCGGCGGCTCGATCCCGAGCTTCGCGAAGATATCTTTCCGGTAATAGATACCCCACTGATAGTAGGTGTAGGGAATGCCCCACTGCTTGCCGTCCAGCGTCACTTCGCCCAGCGCCGATTTCAGCTTGTCGTTGAGGCCGTTTTGCGCCCAGAGGCTCGACACGTCCTCGAACAGGCCCGCTTTGACGAACGGCTCCATCTTGTGCCCGGCATACCAATTCACGACGTCGGGCGCATCGGCCGTCAGGAAGTTGCGGATGGCCGTTTTATAGGCATCGTGATCGAAGCGGTTCACTTTGACCTGAACGTCGGGGTTTTCGGCTTCGAAGCCTTTCACCGCGGCATCGAACGCAGTCCTGACGGCTTGATCCGAAGTATCGGTATTGATGACGAGCGTTGCCGCGCCGGCGTGCAGGGCCATCGCCGCCGCAAGTGCCGACAACGCCGCTCTCAATAGCTTCTTTCGTGTCTCCATTTCTCTCTCCTTGTAATCGCGCGTGGCGACGCCGTCCTTCGACGACCGTTGTTGTTGACTGCGGGTGAATACGGGGGAATACGTGGAAATTGCAGCCGCCTCATGAATTCATGAGACGTGCGTGGCATCGCTCGCGGCGCTGCGGCTCGGCGGGACATTCCGTGGCGCGCCGGGTGTGAGTTCGACACGGCGCTCGAAGGCATCGCCTTGCGCGTCGAACGCGTGCAGCGCGTGCCGCGGCAACGCAAAAGGCAGACGCTGCCCTGGCGCGACGCTCGCCGTGCCGGGCAGTTTCACGACCCACGGCGCGTCGTCCTCGCGGCTTTTCAGGTAGACATAGGTGGCATCGCCCAACCGCTCTTGCCACTTCACTTCGCGCACGACGTGCTGCACTTGCGTCTGCACCTCGGCATCCTCGGGGCGAATGCCCAACGTGATGAGCTCGCCCGGCCGCAGGCGCCGCGCGTCGACATTGGCCGCGAGGGTCTCGCCGCCCGCAAGCCGCACCTGAGCGACGGATTCGCTCGCCTCGACGAGAACGGCCGGAATGAAGTTCATTTTCGGCGACCCGATGAACTCGGCCACGAACCGATTGCGCGGGCGATGGTAGAGATCGAGCGGCGAACCGCATTGCGCGATGCTGCCGTGCCGCCGTGCCGCTTCGCCGGAATTGAGCAATACGACGCGGTCGGCGAGCGTCATCGCCTCGACCTGGTCGTGCGTTACATAGACCGTCGATGCGTCGCCGACGTCTCGGTGAATCCGAGCGATTTCGTAGCGCGTTTGCGCGCGCAGCGAGGCGTCCAAGTTCGACAGCGGTTCGTCGAACAAGAAAACGCCCGGCTGACGGACGATCGCGCGCCCGATGGCAACGCGTTGCCGTTGGCCGCCCGACAGCGACCGGGGCTTATGCTCGAGCAAATGATCGATGTGCAACGCACGCGCGGCGGCGGTGACCGTTTCCCGTATGACCCGCTTGTCGGCCTTCGCCAACGAGAGGCCGAACGAAAGGTTCTCGTACACGGTCATGTGAGGAAACAGCGCGTAGCTTTGGAAGACCATCGCGACGCCGCGGCGGGCCGGCGGGACATCGTTGACTCGTCGATCGCCGATGAACAGATCGCCTTGCGTGATGTCCTCGAGCCCGGCGATCAAGCGCAGCAGCGTAGACTTTCCGCAGCCGGAAGCACCCAGCAGCACGCAGAATTCTCCCTGCGCGATATCCAAATCGACACTGTCGACGGTGGGCAAGCTTCCACCGTACGACTTCGATACCCCTCTAAGCGCAACGCTTGCCATGCCTGTCTCCGAGTTTTTTCGCGTTGTTTCGGGCCGCGGAACGTCGACTCGTTCAGTCGACGAGGCTTCCCGCGGCGGTTTTACGTATTTATTTAGTAGTGCTAATTATTTTTCGTTCTTGAGCGCCCGTTTCGGCCCCTATGTCGATCCCGGCCGATTCCCCTCGATGTTCGATGAACGAATGTCCTGACTACGTCATCCTGCGATTCACGTTGCCGTTGCTCCGCACGAGCGCCTCACGATCAAGGGCGCGACGTCGCGCCGATGCGAGCCGTCGGCCGACTCGCCTCGAATGATCTTGAGCAGCGTCTGTGCGGCGTCGATCCCTTCGTTGAACGGCTCCGTGCGCATCGTCGTCAGCGGTGGCGCAGCGAAAGCGGCCAGCGGAATGTCGTCGTACCCGACTACCGCAACGTCATGCGGCACCTTTAGCCCGGCGTCGCGCAGTGCCGCCATAGCACCGAAGGCGATCGTATCGTTGCCCGCGAACAGGGCGGACATGCGAGGGGCGCGTGCGAGCATCGAACGCATCGCGTCATAGCCGCTTTGGGCGCTGTAGTCGCCGAATGCGATCCACCTCGGATCGGCGTCGATCTTGCGTGCCGCGAGCGCCTCCCGGAACCCGTCCAGGCGATCGCGAACGACCTGATAGCTTTCCGAGGCAAAGCCGATGTGCGCAATGCGCTGATGCCCGAGCGAAAGCAAATGCTCCGTCGCGCACTTGGCCGCTGCGCGATTGTCCACGCCGATGCTGCAGACCGTCAGTTGCTCGGCCAAATTGGAGCCGAACACGACCAGCGGGAAACCCTTCTCCGCCAGCTCGCACAGATAGGCTTCGTCCAGCCGGCGCGGGTTCAAGACGACCAGGCCATCGACCCGGCCGCTGTCGATCAAGTCAACGAACGTGCCGGGCCGGTCGGAGTCCTTGACGGGCTCGAGCAGCACCTTGTACTCGTTCTTGTGGCAGGCCAGACTGAGCCCAGCCAAAAAGCGCGGCAGATAAGCATCGACGTCGACGTGAACGTGGTCGCCATGCGGCATCAGCAAAGCCACGGTTTTGGACGAGCCGCTCGCAAGCGAACGCGCGAGCGCGTTCGGCACGTAGCCGAGCTGCTTGGCCGCGGTCAGCACGCGCTCGCGGGTTTCCTCGCTGATGCCCATGCCGGACACGCCGTTCAAGACGAACGACACCGTCGTTCGAGAGACGCCGGCGAGCTTTGCGACTGCGGTGCTGGTGACACGGGGCATGTTCTTCGGGTCGCGAACTAACGCGCGTTAGTGATTTATTCGAAAAAAGTCGCACGGATGCATGCGACTTGACCTGACGCGAGTTAGTTTAACGTCGGATGGCGGAGAGTCAACTCAGTTGTGATCAGGGGTTTCCCTAGGCATCGTGGCTTGCGGATCGAGTTGCTTGTGAAAGAACGTCGTCCCGCAAAACGCGCCATCGGGCATCATGGCGTAGTTGGGCACGGTGCCAACCCGCGCCCACCCTGCTCGCTCGTAGAGTCTTTCGGCGTCGCCGCCGGCTACGGCGTCCGCCACGCTGCGCCAAAATTCGACGGCGGTCCGCCTCGATATCGGCAACATGAAGCTCACCGAGGCGCCCCCTTCCACACAATCGATCAGCACGTCGGCCAATACATCGATGCAGGCCATTGCCTGGTTCATGCCCACTCGCCCATTGAATCGGCGACCAGGCCGGCGGCGACACGTTGCGGCGAACGTAGCCCGAGTCGGGGTCCATCCACACCAGTTGCTCATGCCGCGAACAATGCGGCAACGGCTCGTGGATCGTCACGTTCTCGGACTGCTCGAACAGCGCGGCCAATGACACGCCGAACGCCATCGACAGCTTGTCGAGGACGATCGCAGTCGGGCTGAGATGCGCGCAAACTGGATCAGCACCGAGCCCGCCTCCGCAGGCGGCGCAAACGGTCGTCCTCGCACCGCTGTCTCTCGATGCTTTCGAGTTCAAGTTCGGGATCGCGGGCGCGCTCGATTCACTTCGCTACAAACCAAAGGCACGGTGCGACCGGCCAGCCGCAAGAAACTTATCTCCGGTTAGCGCCTCGATGCCTGCGCTTTGTCGCCAGTTGTTTGACACCAGCGCGCCATGGCCTAGCCGCCTGGCGACATTCGGCCGAAACCGACCCGCATCGGACTATCGAATTTCGCGGCAGAGAGAGAGCGTTTTCGCTCCATCAGCGGACGTTCGTATTTCAGACCAAGCATAGGGGTCGCGAAAAGGGATTTCGTCGCGCCACCTCTCGCCGACGAGACCGCGGGGACGGGCGGCGAAATAGCGGATCAGGACGCTTGCTGCATGTCATTGTCGATCGGCAGCATCTGTCCCGAGATCGACTTGCCCGCGTCCGACGCAAGGAAAACAGCCATTGCCGCAATATCTCGTGGATCGACGAAGCGTTGTAACGACTGGATCGACATCGCATCCCGCCGCTCGTCGTCCACGGACCGTCCGCTCACCTGCGCGCGTCCCGCGAGAACTCTTTCGATACGCTCGCCCTCGACCGCGCCCGGCAGGATCGCGTTGACGCGCACGCCGGACTCGCCGAGTTCGCGCGCCAGCGTCTTCGTGAATCCGATCAAGCCCCACTTGCTGACGGAATACGCGCTTCGATTCGGATAACCAAAACGGCCCGCCACCGACGACATCACGATGATCGACCCCGCGCGCGACTGTTTGAGATGAGGGATCGCGAGCCGGGTCACGTTGAAAGTGCCATTCAGATTGATCTGCATGACCGCGTCCCAGGCATCAGGATCGTAGTCTTCAACCGATGAGGTCGGCCCTGAGATGCCCGCGTTGTTCACCAGCACATCCAGTCCGCCGAGGGCTCGAACGGCATCCGGCACCACGCGTTCGATATCGGCGCGACTGGCCATGTCACAGACTGCAGTGTCGATGTTCGGCGATTCCGCGGCGAGCGCCGACAGGCCACTCGCGTCGACGTCGACCACGAACACTTTCGCACCGTTGTTCGCGAAGGCGCGAACGATTTCCCGACCAATGCCTGACGCACCTGCCGTCACAAGAACTTTCTGCGCACTCAATTTCCACCTCCGTTACGGGTTAGAGTCAGCCACTCCGCAACGAATGCGTCATTCGTCAAGCGGCAACAGCGCCAACAGCAGACGCCGCAACACCTGGCTCTGCCATACGGCCAGATGCCGCTGCTGGGCGCGTCGGACCAGACTGCCGGTGAATCGGGAAAGCGCGTCGGGGTGGTCGGTTTTGGTCGGCACGGGCTAGCGGTTCTGCGAAATGGGATCGGTTAGAAAAATGGGCTTCAGGAAAGCGTTCAATTCGTCGAAGGCGTCGAGCGGCAGCACGTGCGCCACGTATTGATCGGGACGGACAACGACGAGCGCGCCCCGTTCGCGATCGATGCCGCGCTCGTTGAAGATATCAGTCGATGCATCGCTCGTAAATGCCTTCTCGTAATCGACCAGCCGATACCGTCCCCTGCGCGGCAACAACGACGCATGCAGATCGTCGAGCCGCACTTCGCGATGAGGCGTTTGCAGCACGGCGCGCAGATCGAAGACGCTATCCACGTCGGCACCGGCCGGTGTGGCGAGGCGTACGACCGATTCCGGCGACGAGGCGAGTTGATCGCAGAACGCTTCGAGTGCCTTACCGCTCGCGTCCGCGAAAGCGTACAGACGCCAGCGGCCATCTGCGCGAGCGACGTGACCAAAATGCATCGGCCTGGCATCGGCGATGCGAACGACGGGCGACGAATGAAACCGAGTGCCAATCGTGAAGCCTTGTGCGAGCGACTGATGCGTCGAATCACCCGTCAGCGCACCCGGGCGATAACGCGTTGCGACGCCCGCCGTATATCGGCCTGCGCGCACGAAATACGCCTGAAGTTCCGCGGGATCGACGCCGCCGGCTTCGGGATGCGCGGGGTCCTTCGGCGGAGCGGCCATCATCGCGGACCACTCTTTATCGAAGTCGATCAGTTCCTGTGCGACAGGCTGCCGCTCGTCCGAATACGAGCGCAGCAGACTTGTGTGACTGCGTCCTTGCAGCACCGCCCCAAGCTTCCAGCCGAGATTGAAGCCGTCCTGCATCGATACGTTCATACCCTGGCCCGCTTTCGCGCTGTGCGTATGGCAGGCATCGCCTGCAATGAACACGCGCGGCTCGCGTGATGTTCCGTCGCTTGCAACGGCATCGTCGAAACGCGAAGTGAGCCGTTGCCCCACTTCGTACACCGAGAACCACGCGACTTCTTTCACGTCGAGCGAATACGGATGAAGAATCCCTTGCGCAGTCTCGATGATGCGCTCGACAGTCGTCTGTTTGATCGCGTCGCGATTCTCCGGTGTGACTTCGCCGAGATCGACATAGAAGCGCACAAGATAGCCACCTTCTCGCGGAATGATCAGCAGGTTGCCTTTGCTCGCGGACTGGATCGCGGCCTTCAAACGGATGTCCGGAAAATCAGTCACGGCAAGCGCATCCATCACGCCCCACGCGTGGTTGGCGGCGTCGCCATTCAGCGTCTGACCGATTACCGTACGCACGCGGCTTCGCGCACCGTCGCAACCCACCACATAGCGTGCGCGCACGGCGACGGTTTCGCCAGACCGCGCGCCATCCGTACGGCGCAACGTGACGTGTACGGGATACTCATCGGTGTCGACGCGCTGCACGTCGACGACTTCGAGACCGTAGTCCGGTTCGAGCCGCTGTGCGGAGCGGCGCATCAGATCGAGCAGATACTCTTGCACCCGAGCCTGATTCACGATGACATGCGGAAACTCGGAGATACCTGTTTCGGTATCTTGAACACGGCCGGTACGCCGGATCGCGCCACGATTGTCAGCGTCCGGTCTCCAGAAGACGGTTTCATTGACCCAGTACGCTTCGCGCAGCAGACGTTCACTCAGGCCGAATGCGTTGAACATCTCGACCGTCCGGCAGGCGACACCGTCTGCCTGTCCCATCAGCAACGGACCCGCGCGACGTTCGACGATGCGCGTCGTAATCGACGGAAACTGCGACAACTGCGCCGCGAGCACGAGCCCCGCAGGACCGCTGCCGATGATGAGCACGTCGACTGCTTCAGGCAGATCGACGCGAGGTGCGCCCTCGGCAGCCGGCTCGATCATCGGATCGTCCGGACGAAAACCGTTGAGATGAAACTGCATGATGTCTTCCTCCGTATGTCTTCAACTACGCTTGCAACGCATATACTCCGTACACCAACCATACTCAAACGCTTCCTGCTTTCCCGCTTTTTACCCTGGGATCACGCTACGTTCTCCACCGATTCGCACGCAGCGCGGATAAATTCAGGCACAGGGACGGCCTTCAACTGTCCGCCGTCCTGCTTGACGCACAGTGCGCGCGTCGCCTGCCCTTCGCAGATCAGCGTATCGTTGCGCATGATCCGATGGCTCTGGATAAAGACCTTGCCACGCCATTCCTCGACTCGCGTATGCACCGACAGACTTTCGCAGTAGGTTGCCGAGGTGTGAAAGCGCGTGTGAATTTCGAGCAGCGGCGCGCCGATGCAATGCGGCAGCGTTTGCATCTCGCGCCATGGCGGCAGGCCGCACTGTATAAAATAATCGTGCGACGCTGCGTCCATCCAGCGAGAGAAGTTCGGGAAGAAAACAATTCCGGCCGGGTCACAATCGCCGAATTGCACGTCGATACGATAGACAGTTTCTTTGCTCACGGGTCCATGCTCCTGCTTTCAGTTCAGCCATTGTGTGCGGGTCGCCTGCACAACACTGTCGATGCGGCGACAGTTCGCATCGAAGCCGTGCAACTCCCTCTGGAGTGACGACATGACGAGGCAAAAGCGGACGGCCACGGTGTCGCTCACTCTCGACGAACTGCTCGCGCAGTCGTCATGGTTCTGCAAGCTGGACGACGCCGCGCAGTCCCGCGTGCGCGCTGAAGCATCCGAGCGCGTGGTCCCGGCCGGTCAGGTTCTCGGACATCATGGCGAGCGGCAACATGTCTGGTTCGGCGTGCTCGAAGGGCTGATCAAGTGGTCGATCACAGCCCGCGACGGACACACGGTGACGCTCGGCGGCCAGTCCGTCGGCAGCTGGTTCGGAGAAGGCACGCTGATACGCAACCTGCCGCGCGAGTCCGATCTCATCGCGTTACGCGATAGCCGCGTTGCGCAGATTCCACGCGCGACCTTCGAATGGCTTCGCCAACACCATCCGTCGTTCAACGATTTCTTGCTGTTGCGGGTCAACGAGCGGCTGCACTGGTTCATGGGCGCCGTCGCCGCGTACGGTCTGCTCGATACGGATAGTCTCGTCGCGAGAGCGCTCGTCGGCATGGTCCATCCGCTGTCCAATCCGAGCGGCGCAGCGCATCTGCAACTGTCCCAGGAAGAACTCGCCAACCTCGCCGGCGTGTCGCGTCAGACATGCAACAAGGCGATGACCCGCTTCAAGAACGCGGGCCTGGTACGCACCGAATACGGCGGCATCGTCGTGCTGGATCTGCCCGGGCTTCAGGATCTGGGCCGGTAGCGCCGCGTCGGTTGCGACTTGGTGTTTACGCTGTCCGCGACTGTCGCGCCATCGACAGTCGTGCGGGCGGCCGCCCGAAATAATGCGTGTCATACAAGGTCAGGAGACACGCAATGATTCGCGCCCGTTCAATACCGCCCACCGCCGCGCTCGTCGGGCATTCTTCAGACGAGATAGTGGAAGACGCACTCTTCCGGAAGATAAGCTGGCGCGTCATGCCGCTCATCCTTGTCGCTTACGTCTGCGCGTTCCTCGACCGGATCAACATCGGCTATGCGCAGCTGCAGATGAAACACGATCTGGCTTTTTCCGATGCAGTGTATGGACTCGGCGCAGGCATTTTCTTCGTGACGTATCTGCTCTTCGAGGTGCCGAGCAATCTGCTGTTCGAAAAGATCGGTGCGCGGCTGACTTTCCTGAGAATCATGGTGCTGTGGGGCCTCGCGTCTGCGGCGACCGCGTTCGTCTCGGCGCCCTGGCAGTTCTACGCGATCAGGCTGTTGCTCGGCGTCTTCGAAGCCGGCTTCTTCCCCGGGATCATCCTGTATCTAACGTACTGGTATCCGAGCCAGCGCCGGGGCCGCGTCACGGGTCTGTTCCTCTTCGGCATGCCCATTACGGGTGTGCTGGGCGGCCCGCTGTCGGGCGCCATCATGAGCGGCATGGAAGGCTTTGGTGGCATGCACGGCTGGCAATGGCTGTTCCTCGTCGAAGGACTGCCGACCGTCCTGCTGGGATTCGTGCTGTATCGCATGCTGCCGGACGGTCCGGCCCGTGCGTCCTGGCTGAGCGGCGCCGAGAAAACGCTGGTGCAGAACGTTCTGGACGCCGACCATCGTGGCGAGACGAAGGCTGGACATCACGGACGCCTCGCCGCAGCGCTGGCCGACCCGAAGACGTACGTGCTTGCGTTCATCTATTTCTGCTGCGCCTGCGCCGTCTACACGCTGACCTTCTGGCTGCCGACCATGATCAAGGGCCTCGGTATCGCGCCGATCGCGACGATCGGCTGGTACACGGCAGTGCCTTATATCTTCGGCGCGCTCGGCGTGCTCGTCGTCAGCCGCAGTTCGGACCGTTTCAAGGAGCGTCGCTGGCATGTAGGCGGAACGTTGGCACTCGGTGCAATTGCACTGGCGTCGACCTCGTATCTCGGCACTGCTGTCGTTCCCGTGATGGTTCTGCTCTGCGCCGCATCGTTCTTTATCTTCGGCGGCGGCTCGCTGTTCTGGTCGATTCCGCCGACCTATCTGGACCGTAACGCTGCCGCTGCGGGCATCGCCGTGATCAGCTCGCTGGGCATCCTCGGCGGGTTCGTCAGCCCGACGCTGATCGGCATGATCAAGGGCGCAACAGGCAGCATCCAGATGGGACTGCTGGCGTTGACCGCGCTCGTCATCTGCGGCGGACTCACGATTCTTCTCGGCCTGCCAAAGAGCGCGCTTCGCGTGGGTCCCGCCGACAACGCCAGCGCGCACTAACGAACACTCAGCACATTTTTCTCTGGAGAGCATCAACATGAGCAAGCCCAAAGTCATCGTGACCGTCGCCCCGACGGGCGGCATGGCCAGCAAGAAAATGAATCCCGCCCTGCCGACGCAGCCGCAGGAGATCGCAGACGACACGTATCGCTGCTACAACGCGGGTGCCAGTGTGGTTGCCGTGCACGCACGACGTCTCGACGACGAGGCCACCTGCGACCCGGCGATCTACAGCCAGATCAACCGCCTGATCCGCGACAAGTGCGACATCATTCTCAACAACTCGACGGGTGGCGGCATCAATGGCGACATGGTGCGCGAACTTGACAACGGTCTGTGGGAAATCCAGTGGGAAGAACGTCTGAAGGGGATGCAGGGTGATGGCGTCGAGATGTGCACGCTCGACGCGCAGACGGTGATCGCGAGTTTCGGCGGCAAGGAAATCCTGGTGGCGACGCCGCCTTCGCGAATCCGGCAGATCGCGGAGATGATGAAAGCGCGCGGAATCAAGCCCGAATGGGAAGTGTTCGGCCTTGCCGACATCGTTCAGGACGTTCAGCGCGCGATCAACGAAGGCCTCGACGACGCGCCGCACTTCATTAACATCGTTATCGGCGCGAATGCCTTTCAGGGCGCGCTGCCCTATACGCCGCGGCTACTGCAGACGATGGTCGACCATCTGCCCCAAAAGACCGTTTTCAACGTCAGCGCCATCGGCGCGGCGCAGTTGCCTGCCGCGATGAACTCGCTGCTGCTTGGCGGGCATGTGCGCGTCGGACTCGAAGACAACCTGTACTACAGGCAGGGTGAACTCGCCACCAACGTCCAGTTGGTCGAGCGGCTGGTTCGCCTCGTGCGCGAAATGGGCTACGAGCCAGCGACGCCGTCCGAGGCGCGCGAAATCATCGGTTTGCAGCCGCTGCGCGAAACCATCCACGCAGCAGGCATGGAGGCTTAGGCGATGACGAACCGACCCGCCACCATCGCCATCGTCGGCACGGGTGTGATCGGCGCTGGCTGGGCGACGCACTTTCTCGCTCATGGTTTCGCCGTCACGGCAACGGACCCCGGCGAAGGCGCCGGATCGCGGCTGCGCAACTGGGTCGACGACAACTGGCCGGCCGTCGAGCGACTGGGACTGGCGGAGGGCGCCTCTCGCGACAATCTGACCTTCACGACGGACCTGAACGCGGCGGTGCGCGATGCCGACTTTATTCAGGAAAGCGGACCAGAGCGTCTGGACGTCAAGCGGACGCTGATCGCAAGCATCGAATCGGCAGCGAAAGCGGAAGCCCTCATCGCTTCGTCGGCGTCGGGTCTTTCGATCAGCGAGATTCAGGCTGGCGCGAAACACCCGGAACGGATCGTGTTGGGACATCCGTTCAATCCTTCCCACATCATCCCGTTAGTGGAGGTTTGCGGCGGCAGTCTCACATCGCCTGACAACATCGCGAAGACGATGGCGTTCTATGCGTCGACGGGCAAGAAGGTCATCAGGATCAACAAGGAGATCAAAGGTCATATCGCCAACCGGCTTCAGGCGGCGATATGGCAAGAAGCGATCAGCCTGGTGGAGCGCGGATTCGCTTCCGTGGAAGACATCGACACGGCGATTTCCCACGGTCCGGGTCTTCGCTGGGCGCTGCTCGGTCCGTTTCTCAATCTTCACGCTTCGGGTGGCGCTGGCGGGATAACCCATGTGCTGCAGCATCTGGGTCCAGCGCAGCGCGAATGGGCCAACGATCTTGGTCAGTATCCCGAGTCGGATGATTACATCGAGTCGATTGCGGCAGGCATCGAAGCGGAATTGGCGTCGTACGATTTTCCGGAAATGCTTCGCCAGCGTAATGAACTGCTGATTCAGTTGCTGGAAGCCAAGCGCAATCGTGCTGAGATTCCGTGAGCGCTATCTTGTTTTCCGCTTCAGCAGCCGGTGACAAAATTTCGCAAGAGTGCTTTCGCATCCGGCAACAACCTGGTATCCCTTGCAGCAACACCTACCGCCTGTAAGAAACGGCAAACGCTAACCATAGCTTGTAGCTGCCCCTCCGGAATGAGAATGACAGTAAAGGCCGACGACACAACGCCGGCGGTCGACAATCGAATGACCGTTTTCTGGCCGGAACTGCCGTCCGAATGTCTGACGACTGAATCAGACCAAGATCTCCTCCTTGCGCATTACCCGCACTTACCGGCTGGCGTCGCGGACGGGTCCGTGCGGACTCTGCACCGGCTACTGGACCGCGAGGGTGGGCCGCAGTTCTGGTTCGTGAGCGTCGACGCCGTTGCGCGACCTTTTTCTGTAGCAAGCGTGACATGACCCTAAGCCCCGACAGTCGCCTCCTGTCACATCACGGCGTGCACCGCCGTCCCCGTCCGCCCCGGTAAAATGTCTTCCCTCAGCGTGCCCTCGGGAATGACGTAGTCTCCGGCATTCTGCCGCCGGTACGGAATCGGTCTCGTGCTCCACAGTTCGTCCAAGCGCCGGCCCAACGCATCGCTCGTCTGGGCGAAGCGGGCCTCGTCCATCTTGCTCGTCCGATGGACGACAAACGGCGGCAACACGTCGAAGCCCGGATAGAACAGCACGCCGTGATTGATCGGAAACAGGATGTCGTCGATCGGCCCGTTGATGCCGCGCGGGCCATAGTGCGTGTCCCACCCGCCGGTCGTGACGACCAGCATCGCGCGCTTGCCGGCCATCGAGCCTTCGCCATAGCGATCGCCCCAGCGCTCGTCGGAATGTTCGCCCACGCCGTAAGCGAAGCCGTACGCATAGACACGATCCACCCATCCTTTGAGAATCGCGGGCATCGAAAACCACCAGAGCGGAAACTGCAGAATCACGGCATCGGCCCACTTCAGCTTCTCCTGCTCGGCCGCGATGTCGTCGCTTTGAGTGCCGTTCGCATAGGCGTGCTTCGAATCGAGCGACGCGTGGAACGCAGTTTCCGGCTGGTGATCCGTGTTATCGGAAGCGTCGACCGGCGCCTTCCACTTCATGGCGTAAAGATCGGATACGCGGACGGTATGTCCGGCATCCTCCAGCCGCTTCACGGAAAAATCCTTCAACGCGCCGTTCAACGACGTCGGCTCCGGGTGCGCATAGACGATCAGTACGTTCATGACATCGATCTCCAAAGGTTGTTGGAGACACAGCGTACGGCTCGCTGAGCTATATTAGAAATGAATTACAAGCATGATAGGTATTGTCATGGATAATCGCCTCAGAAATCTCGATCTCAATCTGCTCGTGACGCTCGACATGCTGCTAGCCGAGCTGAACGTCACGCGTGCGGCGCAGCGGCTGCATTATTCGCAGCCGTCCGTCAGCGTCCAGCTCGCGAAGCTCAGGGATGTATTCGACGATCCTTTGCTGCTGCCCGGGCCGCGCGGCATGCGTCCGACGAAGCGCGCCGAGTCGCTGCGCGAGCCGCTGCGCGAAGCACTCGCCGCGATCGAGCGCGCCGTCACCCCGCCCCGCGCGTTCGATCCGGTGAGCGCCAATCAAACGTGGAAGCTCGCCGCGACCGACTATGCCGAATCGACGGTCGTGCTGCCGGCATTGCAGCGATTGCGCTCGGCCGCGCCGGGCAGCCGGCTCGCCGTCGTCGAGATGGCGCCGCCCCGCTTCGAGAAACAAGCTGAACAAGGCGAGATCGATCTCGCCTTTCATACGGTCGAGGGTGCACCGGAAAGCATGCGCCGCCGCCTGCTGTTCGCCGAACGATATGTGCTGGTGGGCCGCGCCGACCATCCGCGATTGAGGCGGCGGCCCACGTTGGCACAGTTTTGCAAGCTCGATCACGTACTCGTATCGCCCGAAGGCGGCGGTTTTCATGGCGTGACCGACGAAGCACTGCAAAAAGTCGGGCTCACGCGGCGCGTAGTCCTCTCCGTTCCGCACTTTCTATTTTTAGTGTCGGCGGTCGCGAGCACGGACCTTGTAGCGATGGCGCCCGCGCGGCTGGTGCAGGCAAACCCGGCGCTACGCGTGACGGACTCGCCGATCGAGGTGCCGGGCTACGAGATGTGCATGCTCTGGCACGAGCGGGTGCATCGGGATCCCGCCCATCAGTGGCTGCGAGAGCATATCGCAGCATCGGTGTAGAAGAGCAGCGAGCCCCGAACGCCGGCGGCTCGGGACTCGCTTACAGCGCATTAGCTTTTATCCGTGCGCCCCGGCTCGCACACGGTGCGGCCAAACCCGCACCGCCAGCGCGGCGAGCGACGTGGCCACCGCCATCGCGATCACGCCAGGCCATCCCCACTGCGCCAACATCAAGCTGCCGAGCGCCGCGCCCGCCGCCATGCCAATGAACATCCCGACGAACAGCACCGCGTTGAGACGGGCACGCGAGGCGGGATCGATGCCGTAGACGATGGTTTGATGCGCGATCAACGTCGTCTGAAATCCAAGATCGAAACCGACCGTCGCCACCGCGAGCAGCACCAGTTGGGCGTGCGGCGTCATGAACGAACCCAAGGCCATCGCGGCGAACGACGCCATCGCGACACCGATGCCCAGCCGCGTCACCATCTCGGGGCCGCGCCGGTCAGCCAGGCGTCCCGCGATCGGCGCAGCGAGCGCACCGGCTGCGCCGGCCAGCCCGAAGCCGCCTGCGACCGCACTGCCCAGATGAAACGGCGCCCCGTGCAGCAGAACCGCGAGTGTCGACCAGAACGCGCTGAAGCCCATCGCGAGCAGCCCTTGAGCGGTCGCGGCACGGCGCAGCGCTCGCTGGTGTTGCCAAAGATGGCCGAGAGAGCGGATCAATGCACGATATGAGAGGTGCGTCGTCGGTTTGAACGACGGCAGGCCGCGCCACGCGGCCAGGGCGATCGCGGCCACGCTGACCGCCGCGGCAACGAACATGGCGCGCCAGCCTGCATGCGCCGCGACCAAGCCGCTCACGACACGCGATAGCAGGATGCCGAACAACAGCCCGGTCATCACCGTCCCCACGATCTTGCCGCGCTGCGCGTCGGGCGCGAGCATCGCCGCGGCCGGCACGACGTCTTGTGCCATCGTCGCCGCCACGCCGATCGCAAAGCTCGCCGCGAGCAGGAAGCCGACCGACGGCGCGGCGGCCGCGAGCAGCAGCGCCACGACGAGCGCCATCGCTTTGGCCAGAATCACGCGGCGCCGGTCGTAACGATCGCCGAGCGGCGCCAGCAGCAATATCCCAAGGGCGTAGCCCAGTTGCGTCAGCGTCGGCACCATCCCGATCACGCGCGCGGATGCGCCCATGTCCGACTCGAGGACACCCAGCATCGGCTGGCAGTAGTACAGCGGCGCGACGCCGAGGCCGGCTGCTGCCGCGAGCAGCATGACGAGGCGCGAGGGCGGCGAAGCAACGGCATGGTGCACGGAAACGGGGCGAGACGCGCTTGTCTGCGTCGTATCGAGCATTTCAGTGGTAGACATGGTCAGGCACTCACAGACGGATCGAGGGAATGGATGCGAGTGTGACGGCCGAGACACGATGCCGGTAGTACCGCCGGATGAAGATTTGTTATACGCTGAACGTATGACTGAGAGAAATCGCTCCCCCAATACGCCGAAAGGTAAAGCGGCCGCTTCCGATTTTTCGTTGGATGGGGCGAGCCAGCGCTTTCAGCTGATGGAAACGTTCGTACGTATAGTCGAGTCAGGCAATCTCTCTGCCGCCGCAGCTCAATTGCACACCACGCAGCCAACGATCAGTCGCCGCTTGCAAGCGCTGGAACGCTCGCTGGGTGTGCGCTTGCTGCAGCGCTCGACGCATACGATGCGGTTGACGGTGGACGGCGAGCGATGCTTCAAGCGCGCCAAGGAATTGCTGGCGAGCTGGGCGTCGTTCGAAGCCGATGTGCGCGGCGCCCAAGAGGAGCCCGAGGGGCTGCTGCGCGTGGCGGTGCCGCACGCGTTCGGTCAGCAAAGATTGGTCGAGCCGCTGGTGCAGTATCTGAACGATTATCCGCGCGTGTCGGTCGAGTGGCTGCTGCAGGACGACGTGCACGATTTCATCGCCAAGGGGATCGATTGCGCGATTCAGGTGGGCGAGCCCAACGATCCGGCCGTCGTCGCGATCCGGCTGTCGAAGGTGCCGCGGATCGTGGCCGGCTCGCCGTCGCTGCTGCAGGGGGGCCGTATTCCGCAAGATCCGGACGAACTCGTCGCATTGCCGTGGCTGGCGTTGCGAACGTATTACCGAACCGAGTTGACGCTGACACACGAGGAAACCGGCGAGACGCGCCGCATCTCGATCGCCCCTCGCATCAGCACCGATAACCTCTACGCGCTGCGTAGCGCCGCCGTGCTCGGCATGGGCGCCTGCGTCAGCTCGGCCTGGTTGATTGCCGACGAGCTCGCCGACAAGCGTTTAGTCCTGCTAGCACCGAAGTGGCAAGCGGCCTCGCTGCCCGTCTACCTCATCTATCCGCATGCCCAGTTCTACCCATCACGATTGATCCGGTTCATCGCGCTGATGCGCGAAGCCGTATCCGTCGCGACGAGCGGAGCCTGGGTGAGCGAGACCTGAAACGGCGCTCAGGCGTATTCGTACACGCCGCGGCCCGTCTTGCGGCCGAGCCGCCCTGCCGCGACGAGTTCGCGCAGCAGCGGGCACGGACGATACTTCGGATCGCCGAGGTCTTTCACGAAGACTTCCATCACCGATAGGCACACGTCGAGCCCGACCAGATCGGCCAGCGCGAGCGGGCCGATCGGATGATTGGCACCGAGCTTCATGCCTTCGTCGATTTCCTCGGCCTTGGCCACGCCTTCCGCCAGGACGAAGAACGCCTCGTTGATCATCGGCACGAGAATCCGGTTGACGACGAAGCCCGGGCTGTTGCGCACGCCGATCGGCGACTTGTCGAGACGCGCGACGACATCGGTCACCGACGCCGCCGTGGCATCGCTCGTTTGCAATCCGCGGATGATCTCGACGAGCGGCAGCAGCGGCACGGGATTGAAGAAATGCATGCCGATGAAGCGCGAAGGCTCGGCGAGCGTCGCGGCCAGCGCCGTGATCGAAATCGACGACGTGTTCGACGCGATGAGCGTGCTCGCCGGCACGACCGCTTCGATCTGCTTGAGGATGCGCGTCTTCAGTTCGAGATTTTCGGTGGCGGCTTCGACCACGAGATCAACCGCCGCGAGACGCCCGTAATCGGTCGAAGTCTCGATCCGTGCCAGCGCGGCATCGCGCACGGCCGCATCGAGCTTGCCCTTGGCGACGAGCCGCTCGAGGCTCGAGCCGAGCGCGGCCAGGCCCTTGGCCAGCGCCGCTTCGGTCACGTCGATGAGGATCACCTTGAATCCCGATACCGCAGCCGTTTGCGCGATCCCATTGCCCATCGTGCCGGCGCCGATCACGCCCAACGTTTCGATTGTCATAGCTAGACCTAGACTGACTGAACTTACTGAAGATTTTCGAAAATCGCGGCAATACCCTGTCCGCCGCCGATGCACATCGTCACCAGCGCATAGCGCCCGCCGATGCGCTGCAATTCGTCGATCGCCTTGACCGTGATCACGGCACCCGTCGCGCCGATCGGGTGGCCGAGCGAAATGCCGGAGCCGTTCGGGTTCACCTTGGCCGGATCGAAGCCGAGCTCGCGCGTCACCGCGCAGGCTTGCGCGGCGAACGCTTCGTTCGCTTCGACGACGTCGATGTCGGCGACGGTCAATTTCGCCCGCTCCAACACCAGCCGCGTCGCCGGCACTGGGCCGATGCCCATGTGCAGCGGGTCGACACCGGCATGCGCGTAGGCCACGAGCCGCGCCAGCGGTTTGACGCCACGCCGCTCGGCCGCTTCGCGCGACATCAAGAGCACGGCCGCGGCCGCATCGTTGATGCCCGAAGCGTTTCCGGCCGTCACCGTCCCGTTCTCGCGCGCGAACACGGGCTTGAGCTGCGAAAAATCCTCGATCGTCGCGTTGTTGCGCACGTGCTCATCGGTATCGAACACGACGTCCTTGCCTTTGACGCGACGCGTGATCGGCACGATCTGCCGCTTGAAGCGGCCTTCGGCGATCGCGCGTTCGGCGCGGCGATGCGATTCCAGCGCGAGCGCGTCCTGGTCCTCACGGGAAATACCGAACTTGCGCGCGACGTTCTCCGCCGTCACGCCCATCGGCACCGCGTGAAATGGATCGTTGAGCGCGCCGAGCATCATGTCGATCAAGCCCGCGTTGCCCATGCGCGCGCCGAAACGCACGTCGGGGGCAATGTACGGCGCACGGCTCATGTTCTCCGCGCCGGCGCCGATCGCGATTTCCGCGTCGCCGAGCATGATGGTCTGCGCCGCGGACACGATCGCCTGCAAGCCCGAACCGCAGAGGCGATTCACGTTGAACGCCGGCGTGGTGTCGGGAATGCCCGCGTTGATCGCGGCAACGCGCGACAAGTAGAAATCCTTCGGCTCGGTTGCAATCACGTTCCCGAACACGACGTGATCGACGTGGGCGGCCTCGACGCCGGCGCGCGCCAGCGTCTCGCGCACGACGATCGTTCCGAGTTCGGTCGGCGCGAGGTCCTTCAAGCTGCCGCCGAATTTTCCGATGGCGGTGCGAACGCCGCCTACAACGACCACTTCCTTGCTCATTTCGTTCTCCTCAATGATCCGTCCGATCGGATCGACCGGTTCGATCCGTTCGATCGATTCGATCCGCCCATGAAACGCTGCTCGCTACATGTTCGAGTAGTTAGGACCGCCGCCGCCTTCGGGGGCGACCCATACGATGTTTTGCGTGGGGTCCTTGATGTCGCAAGTCTTGCAATGGACGCAGTTCTGCGCGTTGATTTGCAGCCGTTGGCCTGCGGTCTCGTCCGCCACGAACTCATAGACACCGGCCGGGCAGTATCGGCTCTCGGGGCCCGCATAGTCCTTCCAATTCACTTGCACGGGTACGCCCGCATCTTTCAGCGTCAAATGCGCGGGCTGATTCTCCTCGTGATTCGTGTTGGAGAGGAACACCGACGAAAGACGATCGAAACTGAGCTTGCCGTCGGGCTTCGGATACTCGATCGGCTTGCACTGCGATGCGGGCTTGAGCATCTCGTGATCCGAATGGCGATGGCGCAATGTCCATGGCACCTTGCCCCCGAACAGCTTCTGCTCGACGCCGACCATGAACGTGCCCATGTAGAGGCCCTTGCTCATCCACGGTTTGAAATTGCGTCCCCTGTGCAGCTCCGCATGCAGCCACGAGCCGGCGAACGACTGCGAATAGGCCGACAGTTCGTCGCCCTGGCGCCCAGCGCGCACAGCGTCGAATGCCGCATCGGCCGCGAGCATGCCAGTCTTGATTGCCGCATGGCTGCCCTTGATCCGTGAAGCGTTCAGAAACCCTGCCTCGTCGCCGACGAGCGCGCCGCCCGGAAACACGAGTTTCGGCAACGATTGCAGCCCGCCCGCGGTGATCGCCCGCGCACCGTACGACACGCGCTTGCCCCCTTCCAAGAAGCTGCGAATCGCGGGATGCGTCTTGTAGCGCTGGAATTCCTCGAACGGCGAAAGATAAGGATTCGAATAGCCGAGACCGACGACGAAGCCGACGATGACCTGGTTATCGCCCATGTGATACAGGAACGAGCCACCGTACGTTTGCGTATCGAGCGGCCACCCGGCCGTATGAACCACGAGACCGCGCTGGTGCTTGGCCGGATCGATGTCCCACACTTCCTTGATGCCGATGCCGTAGACCTGGGGATCGGCACCGTCGCGCAGCTTGAAGACGTCTTGCAGCTGCCGGCCGAGATGGCCGCGCGTGCCTTCGCAAAACAGCGTGTACTTCGCGTGCAGCTCCATGCCGCGCTGGAAGTTGTCGGTCGGGTGGCCGTCCTTGCCGATGCCCATATCGCCCGTGGCGACGCCCTTCACCGAGCCGTCGTCGTGGTACAGCACCTCGGCCGCAGCGAAGCCGGGGAAGATCTCGACGCCGAGCGCCTCGGCTTGCTGACCGAGCCAACGCGTGACGTTGGCAAGACTCACGACGTAGTTGCCGTGATTCTTGAAATTATCGGGCAGCATCCAATTCGGAACGGCCGTCGCCCCCGTCTTCGAGAGGAACAGGAAGCGGTCTTCGGTGACCTCGACGTCCAGCGGTGCGCCCTTTTCTTTCCAATCGGGAATCAGCTCGCCGATTGCGCGCGGATCCATCACGGCACCCGACAGGATATGCGCCCCGATCTCGGAGCCCTTTTCCAACACACAGACGCCGAGCTCGACGCCCTCTTGCGCCGCGCGCTGTTTCAGGCGAATCGCGGCCGACAGCCCGGCCGGGCCGCCGCCGACGATCACCACGTCGTATTCCATCGATTCGCGTTGCGAGGCCGTCGTCGTCATGCTTATCTTCCCTTGAAACTCGGAGTCGGCTCAGAGTCAGAATTGTTCGATGTCTAAAGCGAGCCAGCCTTCGCCACCCTTCGCGCTGACGATCGACGCCTGGAGTGCGGCGGCGTGCGGCAGCAAGTGTTCGGCGAAGAATCGAGCGGTCAGAATCTTCGCGCCGTGGAACGAAGGATCCTCGGCACGCTTGTCTTGCGCGACGAGTGCAGCGCGCGCCATCTGCCAGCCGCCGAGCACGAGGCCCGCGAGCTTCAGATACGGCACGCTGCCCGCGAATACGGCGTTCGGGTCGGTCTTGGCCTGCTTGACGACGAAGTCGACCACGGCAGCCAATGCATGCCGCCCTGCTTCGAGTTGCGTCGCAATCGAGCTGAACGAACTATCCGAACTATCGCCGTGCGATTTCAAGGCTTCGACCGTCTTGTCGATTTCGCCCAGAAGCCCTTGCGCCACGGCACCGCCGTCGCGCAGCGTCTTGCGCCCGACGAGGTCGTTCGCCTGAATCGCGGTCGTGCCTTCATAGATCGGCAGGATCCGAGCGTCGCGGTAGTACTGCGCCGCGCCCGTCTCTTCGATGAATCCCATCCCGCCATGTACTTGCACGCCCAGGCTCGTCACGTCGAGCGACAATTCCGTGCTCCAGCCCTTCACGATCGGCACGAGGTATTCGTAAATCGCCTGATGTTCGGCACGCACGCGCTCGTCGGCGTGGCAATGCGCGATGTCGCTGTGAGCCGCCGCCACGTAGGCGAGCGCACGCGCCCCCTCGGTCAGCGCGCGCATCGTCGCGAGCATGCGGCGCACGTCCGGATGATGAACGATCGTCACGGCTTGCTTGGCCGAACCGTCGACGGGGCGGCTCTGCACGCGCTCCTTCGCGTAGGCCACCGCCTTCTGATAGGCACGATCGGCCACGGCCACGCCCTGCATGCCGACCGCGAAGCGCGCCGCGTTCATCATGATGAACATGTATTCGAGGCCGCGATTCTCCTCGCCGATCAGGTAGCCGACCGCGCCGCCGTGGTCGCCGAATTGCAGAACGGCCGTCGGGCTCGCCTTGATGCCGAGCTTGTGCTCGATCGAGACGCAGTGGACGTCGTTGCGCGCGCCGAGCGTGCCGTCCTCGCCGATCATGAACTTCGGCACGATGAACAGCGAGATCCCCTTCACGCCCTCGGGCGCACTGGGCGTGCGTGCCAGCACGAGATGGACGATGTTCTCGGCCATGTCGTGCTCGCCCCACGTGATAAAGATCTTCGTGCCGAACACGCGGTAGGTGCCGTCGCCCTGCGGCTCGGCGCGCGTGCGCACGAGCGCGAGATCCGAGCCCGCCTGCGGCTCGGTCAGGTTCATCGTGCCCGTCCACTCACCCGAAATGAGCTTCGGCACGTAGCGCTGCTTCTGCTCTTCGCTGCCCGCGGTGAGCAGCGCTTCGATGGCGCCGTCCGTGAGCAGCGGGCACAACGCGAACGAGAGATTCGAGGCGTTCAGCATTTCGATGCAAGGCGTCGCAATCAGCTTCGGCAAGCCCTGCCCCTCGTATTCCGACGGATGCTGCACGCCCTGCCAGCCGCCCTCCGCGAATTGGCGGAACGCTTGCCTGAAACCGGGCGATGCCGTGACCACGCCGTCTTTCCACGTGCTCGGGTTGCGGTCGCCTTCGACGTTCAGCGGCGCCAGAACTTCGCCGCAGAGCTTGCTCGATTCCTCGAGCACCGCCTGCGCCGTGTCGAGGCCGGCTTCCTCGAAACCGGGGAGACCGGCCACCTCGTCGAGACCGGCCAGCTCTTTCAGCACGAACAGCATGTCCTTGATCGGGGCGGTGTAGCTCATAGCGAACTGTCCAAAGGAGTGTGGGAAACCAGCATGGCACGATATGACATATACGGCCACGTCGGGATGATATGAACGAGATCGTAACGAGAAATGGCCGCCGCCGGCTGGCTAAACCGGACCACCTACTGACAAATCTGGCCAAAAAATCAAAAAGGGCCAGAATCATGGGCATCGCGCTATGCCCGGCGGCGGTAGGTTCCGGGCGTGCTGCCCGTCCAATGGCGGAAGGCTCGGTGGAAGGCGCTCGGATCGTCGAAGCCGATATCGCCGGCGATCTTCATGATCGTCTCCTCGGTTTCCGTGAGGCGCTGGATGGCAATGTCGCGCCGAAGTTCGTCCTTCAATGCTTGGAACGCGGTTTCCTCGCCGGCAAGACGCCGGCAGAGCGTGCGGACCGAGCAATGGAGGTGCTCGGCCGCTTGTTCGATCGTCGGCAAGTCGGGCAGTTGCGCGGCCAGATATTGACGCACGCGATGGCTGACCAACTGCTCGCTGAACGAACCGAAGATCCAATCGCCGGGCGCGCGCGCGAGAAATTTGCCCAAATTGCGCTTGCTCTGACGAATCGGCATGTCGAGGTACGCCGCGCTGAATCGCATCAGCGTCCCGTCGCAGTCGAACAGCACCGGCCCCGAAAAGAAGTAGCGATGATCGAGCGCATGGGCCGGGCGCGGGCATGCCAGGTCCACTTGAAGCAGCGGGATGTTCTGGCCGATAAGCCAGGACGACACGCCGTGGACGAGTTTGAGCATCAACTCATGCCCCAACGGCCCGATGTGATGGAACACGGGATTGGCGCGCAACGTCAGTTGAGCGATGGGCCCATTGCGCCGCGATTCCAAGCGGAAATCGTCGAGCACGATATGGAAGAACTGACAGAAGCGATGCAGCGCCGTTTCGAGGTTGCGTGCGTCGAGCAAGCTCAAGCAAAGAAACTTCAGCGTGCCGCTGCGCAGCGGGCGGCTGAAAAAACCCGGCATTTCATCGTCGAGTGCGATGGCGATCGCCTGATAGAACGTCGAGAATTGCTCCTCCGTTACACGCGCGCCGGGCTCGGCCAACAGTTCCGGCGCGATGCCGGCCTCTTCCAGATAGCGGCGAATCGTTTCCGGACGCGCCTCGGCACCCGCGAGAAAGGCTTTCACGAGGGAGATCGGCACGGTGGCGACCGGCGGCTCGGGCGACGCGTTTTGCGCGGCCGCGAGCGATTCGTCGAGGTTCGAGCGATGCATAGGTCGCGTCAGGATACCAGTGCCCGTTGCGCCCCGCGCTGCCCGCGTTCGCTAGCTCGGCGCTTGGCAAAGACTGCCGATGCGCCCTTGACGCACGAAGCCTAGCGTTTCGTAGAGCCGGATCGCGTGATAGCTTTCGTCGGCGACGATCACCAAGCGGTCGCGCGCACCGGCGGCGCGCTTGATGACCTCCGAGAGCAGCGTCCGGCACACGCGTTTGTTGCGCTGATCCTCGCGCGTGACTATCGACTGAAAACGGCCGATGCTTCCGAAAAAGAACAAGCCCAAGCTTCCAACGAGTTCGCCGTCGAGGAACGCGCCCCACCAATTGCCCCGCTGCCGCTCGATCAGCGAGCGGTAGGCCGAGCGCTGAAACTCGACGCACCGTTGTGATACCTCGCTCTCGGGGTCGGGCATGTTGGCGAGCGAGATGCGCGCCCAATCGTCCCAGTCGCGATCGAATTCGAAAAGCCGGACGTCGATGGACTCGTTGATTTGCGCGCAATGGATGGCGTTGCTTTCGGCGACGAGCACGCTGAACATCGTGGCCTCATAGCCTCGAGCGGCGTACGAATCGAGGGCGCCGGCCGCGCCCTCGGTCCCCGCCTCGCCCTCGTTCTCGGGCCAAGCGAAGCTGCGATGCGCGATCGACGGCGGCAGGCCGACGAGGCGCGCGAAGTCGTCCTCCAGACGTTGACGGTCGTCCTGAGCGGGACGGCCGTCGAGGACCAACATATTTCCCGAGAAATAATCCGGTGCCTGCGCCGTGCGCATAACGACATAACGATCGTCATGCGAGACCGAGCCGATCTCGGCATGCAGCAATAGATCCGTTGCCAGTCCTAGGTTTTCTTGTAGTTGCCGACGCATACGAAATGACTTCGTTGGAGCGGCGACGTGGCATCGCCACGCGCGCAGCCTGAGCAAAAGGGAGGCAATGATAGCGGCTCACCGTCGTTCGTGCTCGCGTTCGCGCTCGCTATCGTTGCGCTGACTCGAATGCGCTCAAAATCTGATACGCAGCGCGCACACGTTCGTCGATGGGGAAGTTTTTATTGGCGAGCAGAACGATCCCGAGACGCTTTTCAGGAACGAAGGCGATGTAAGCACCGAAGCCGTTCGTCGATCCGGTTTTGTTGATCCAGACATCCTGGCTCGGTGTCTGCGGTGGTGCGATGCGCGATACCGGCGTGGGGTTCAAGATGACCGCCGCCGAATTGCCTTGCAGCAACGCGTCCAACGCCACGGGATACGCGTATTGCTCCCAGATCAGATCTTGGGTCATCGAGCCTGCCCGGTAGTAGCCCGTGTGGGTCTGCGTGACGGCGCGCTGCCATTTGTCGTCGAGCTTGGCGAGCCTCATGTTCGCTTCGAGGAAGCGAAGCACGTCGGACGCCGTCGTCTTCACGCCGTAAGCCGGTGCCGAGAGCATGCCCGGCGACATGCGAATCGGGGTCCCTTGCTTCGTATAGCCCTGCGCATAGTCCGCCTCGCGTGCGGCTGGAACATCAATGAACGTGTTCTTCATTCCAAGCGCGGGGAACAGCCGCTGCTGCATGAGCGATGTGAAGTCGTCGTTCATGCTTTTCGCGGCGATATCGCCGAGCAGGCCAATACCGATATTCGAGTAAGTGCGATAGGTGCCAGGCGCATAGGCCGGCTGCCACGCCTTCAAGTATGCCGTAAGGTCGCCGTCGTTTTTGATTTGATCGGGCACTTGCAGCGGGATGCCGCCCGGCGTGTGCGTGCCGAGATTCACGAGCGGGACGGCACCGAATTTCGTGTCGCGCAATGCCGGCAGAAATTTGCTCGCCGGATCCGACAGAGATAGATCGCCGTTCGTGTCAGCGTACGAAACGAGCGTCGCGGTCAGCGTCTTGCTGACGGAGCCAAGCTCGAACAGCGTTCGATCGCTGACGGGGCTGCTTGGCGAGGCCGATGCGACGCCGTAGTTGAAGACGTAGGGCTTGCCGTCTTCGATGATGCCGACGGCCATGCCGTGAATTGCGTCCTTTTGCATGAGCGGCTCGATCACGGCATCGACGGCTTTACGGACGCTGGCTTTCGTCGTTTCGGCCGCGTGGCCGATCGTTGCCGCCGCGCCTGCGGCGAAGGCGATCGTGGCGGCAAGGCTGATCATTCGACCTTTCATCGGTCTGATTCTCCAGGGGTTTGGTACTTCGGTGAATGTTTGAGACGAACATGAGCAAAGCGTCTGCGAGACTGGCGCGACTCAACAGTTCCGCTTGCATATCAGCTGACGTCCGGCATCGCATCGATGCTCGCGTTGACTGCGGCGATGCGGAAATATCCGCCGATCGGCAGCCGAAGACAAACGACGATCATTTGAGAAAGGGTAAAGAAAAACTATGAGCTCGATTATTTTGAACGACACGGCCCATGCGAGAGAGCGCGGGATGATATATGATATGGATATCACGCTTGGAGCCCCTGATATGAGCCGGATCCTTATCGACCTGCCCGATGCCCAGCTCTCTGAACTCGCGGCATTGGTTGAAGCTGAGCAGCGCCCGCGCGCCGCAGTTATCCGCGATGCGATCGAAGCATATATTGCGTCGCACAAACGCGCGCGAGGCGCTGACGTGTTCGGTCTGTGGAAGGACAAAAAAGTCGACGGGCTTGAATATCAGCAGAAGCTCCGCTCGGAATGGTGAAAGCGCTCTTCGATACCAACATCCTGATCGACTACTTGGGAGGCGTAGCTGCGGCCAAGAAGGAACTCGCACGCTATGAAGAACGAGCCATCAGCGTCATCACATGGATGGAAGTGCTCGTGGGCACGCCCGTGGACGACCAGGCGGCGATTCGATCTTGGCTTTCCTCATTCCACGTCATTGGACTAGACAGCGAGATCGCCAGCCGAGCAGTCGAAATCCGCAAGCGGCGCCGAATCCGCCTGCCCGATGCGATCGTTTGGGCGTCCGCGGATACCCATTCCCTGCTGCTGGTCTCCCGCAACACGAAGGATTTTCCTGCCGACGAGCCAGGCGTGCGTGTGCCTTACAAGATGTAGCGGCGTTAAACGGCCCCGGCATCGCAAACGGATCAACCCGCCGGGCTTCGGGCCGATCGCTTATGCCGCTCTCGATATCGCGCCGGCGTTTCGTCGGCGATATGGGACTCGGGCGCACCGGAGACCTCGAAAACATTCGACATGACATACCCTCCTGGATGAACAGGGGGCGATGTTAGTCGCCGCTAAAGAACGGCAATGCATCACGCGCGCCATATGCTGGCCATGCTGGCCGTTTTCCGCCAATGAACTCAATGCGCCCAACGCGTCGTCGCATCTACTTGCGGCCACCTCATCCCTGTCCCTCCCGAACGAAATCGATGAAAGCACGCAGCGGCGCCGGCACGTGCCGATGGCCGGGGTAATAAAGAAATGGCCCGGTGAACGGGACCCACCAAGGTTCGAGAATGGGTTCCAACTGGCCGCTGTCGAAGTACGGCCGCAACATGTCCTCGAATAGATGAACGATGCCGGCACCTCCGACCGCCACGCTGATAGCCAAATCTAGCGACGACGCGGGCTTGACGAGCAACGGGCCGGCCGGATCCAGTTGATACGTCTCGTCGCCACGCCGATACTGCCAGGTCACCATCGCGCCGCTCGAGAATTGGATGCGCATGCACGCATGCGAAAGCAACTCGCGGGGATGAGTCGGCCTTCCACGCGCAGCGAGATAACCCGGCGCCGCCGCCGTCGCGAGGCGCTGCACGCGCGGGCCGATCGGAATCGCGATCATGTCCTGCTCGAGCCGCTCGTCGTAGCGAATGCCCGCATCGCAGCCGATCGAGAGCACATCGACGAACCCATCGTCGACGATCACTTCCACACGCACACCGGGATAAGCCGCGATAAACGCCCCCACGATACTCGGCAAAGACGTGCGCGCCGCGCTCGACGGCACATTGAGCCTGAGCGTGCCGGTGGGCGTATCGCGAAACGCGTTCAGAACGTCGAGCGCCGCTTCCATCTCGCCGAACAACGGCGTCAGCCTCTCGAGCAAATGCAAGCCGGCCTCGGTCGGCGCGACGCTGCGCGTCGTTCGATTCAGCAGGCGCAGGCCGAGCTTGCTTTCCAAGCGCTTGACCGCCGTGCTCAAGCTCGATGCCGATACCCCGCTCGCCCGCGCCGCATCGCGGAATCCGCCCGCGCGTGCGACCGACGCGAACGCCGCAAGGTCATTGAAATCCATGGGAACAGTTAGGTTAGAGCAGTGGCGACAGTTGGGGTCGTTGGGACCGTTCATTGTTCATAATTTTGAACGGCCTGTGCAACTTAAATCGGATTATCGAACAATGCAATCGCTTCCATAATCCACAGCGTCGACCAACCAACCAGGAAAGCGCCGTGTCCTCATCGCCAGTCGAAACTACCTACCCCTTCGCCGGACATACCGTCCGCCGCCTCGGCTACGGCGCCATGCAACTGGCCGGGCCCGGCGTATTCGGCCCGCCGAAGGATCGCGATGCAGCATTGAGCGTGCTGCGGGAAGCCATGGAACTGGGTGTCGATCACATCGACACCAGCGACTTTTACGGGCCGCACGTCACGAATCAAATCATCCGCGAGGCGCTGCATCCGTACCCCGAATCGCTCGTCATCGTGACGAAGGTCGGTGCGGTTCGCGGAGACGGAGGATCATGGCTGGCCGCGCAAGAGCCCGAGGATATTCGGCGCGCGGTGCATGACAACTTGCGCAACCTGAAGCTCGATGCCGTGGACGTCGTGAACATGCGGCTCATGTTCGATACGCATGGGCCGAAGGAAGGATCGATCGAAAAACAAATCACCGCGCTCGCCGAACTGCGGCGCGAAGGACTCGTCCGGCACATCGGGCTCAGCAATGCCACGGCGGCGCAGGTCGCCGAAGCGCAGCACATCGCGCCGATCGCCTGCGTGCAGAACCACTACAACTTGATGCATCGGCACGACGACGCGCTCATCGACGACCTGGCTGCGCAGGGAATCGCTTATGTGCCGTTTTTCCCGCTGGGCGGGTTCTCGCCGATTCAGTCGGCCGCGCTATCGAAGATCGCGCAATCGCTCGGAGCCACGCCGATGCAGACGGCGCTCGCATGGCTGCTGCACCGGGCGCCGAACATCCTGCTGATACCGGGGACGTCGTCGCTCGGCCATCTGCGCGAAAACATGGCTGCCGAGGCGTTGCATCTGTCCGCCGAAACGCTCGCCGAACTCGATGCGGTCGGGCGCCTCGCTGGGTAGCTTTCGTTATTTCGTCAAGAAAAGAGCTTTCTCAACTCGGCCAGCGACTTGCGTTGCTGGCCCTGCTCGTCGAAGTTATCGGCGGCGAGCCAAGCTTGGAATGCTTGCTTTTGCAGCGGCCATTGCTTGTCGACGATCGAGAACCACGCGGTATCGCGATTGCGGCCTTTATAAACGACGATCTGCCGAAAGATGCCCTCGAACTCGAAGCCGAGGCGCTCCGCGGCCGCGCGCGACGGCGCATTCAAGCTGTCGCACTTCCATTCGTAGCGCCGATACCCTAGCTCGTCGAACACATAGGACATCAACAGGAACTGCGCTTCCGTCGAAATCGGCGTGCGCTTGAGCAGCGGCGAAAACGTGACGTGACCCACCTCGACGACACCGTGTACCGGCTCGATGCGCATCAGCGCCAGCGTGCCGACTGCCTTCCCGGTCTTGAGATCGATGACCGCGTAATGTCGCGGATCGGTACTGCGTGCCGCCGCCTCGGCGTGGCGCCGGTAGACTTGTGGATCGTCGAACGGCCCGACCGCCAAATAGGTCCAGTCGCGGCCGTCGGGCGCCGCCCGATAAGCCGCGTAAAGATCGTCGGCATGGCACTGAGCATCGAGCCGTTCTAGGCGGCAATATGTCCCTGCGAGCGTCTCGGCGCTGGGCAGAGGTCGCGCCGACCAGGTGGGCACGGGTGCGCCGATCGGTTGGCCGTATTCGTTGGTCAAGTTGGACATGGGTTCTCCCGATTGGCGTTGTGGACGGGACACTTTAGAATTTCTCGTGGCCCGCAGAAAAGAGCCACAAAAGCACGATTTGATGGTGCCACGAATACGATCGACGTAGCGGATCCACGGAGCTTTCCACCCGCATGCCAGACCTTGACGAGTCCGCCGGCCCCGTGCTGGACCTACTGCTCGAAACACCGCTCGTTAGAGATCGGAACGGCGCCTCGCTGCAGCGGCAATTGCACCAGCGCATTCGAGGCGCGATCCTGGACGGCCGCTTCCCGTCGGGCTGCCGCTTGCCGGGCTCCCGAGCGCTCGCGGCCGCGCTCGGCATCTCGCGCAATAGCGTTACCACTGTTTATGAGCTGCTCGGCACCGAGGGGTATATCGCGCTCAGCCGCCAGGGAACGCGGGTCAGCACGCTCGAGCGGCCCGCAGGCCGCCCCCGCGCGGCGCGACAGACGGCCGCGCCGGCAATCGCGCAGCGAGCGGCTCGGGTGAGCGACAGCACCCTCAACGCCGGCGATAACCTGGCGCTGCGGCCCGGCGTGCCGGCGCTCGCGCGCTTTCCCTTGGGCGCATGGAAAAACTGCCTCGATCGTGCCGTGCGGGGCGCGGGAACGTCGGGCCTCTGGTACGGAAACCCTCAAGGCGAGCCGGCCTTGCGCACGGCGATCATGCGGCACCTCGCCGTCGCGCGCGGCGTGCGCTGCGAGCCCGAACAAATCGTCATCACCGAGGGGGCGCAGGAAGCATTGACGCTGTGCGTGCGTCTCGTCACGAATCCGGGCGATACGGCCTGGGTCGAAGATCCTGGCTACCGCGGCGCCAAGACGGCCATGCTCTGCGGCGATCTCGACGTCATCCCCATGCGCGTGGACGAGAACGGATTGGCCATCCCCGAGAGCGCATGGACCACACAAACGCCACGGCTCGTTTATACCTCGCCTTCTCACCAATATCCGACAGGCGCCGTGCTCACAGCGGCGCGCCGGCTCGATCTGATTGGCAAGGCGCAGCAGCACGGCGCCTGGATCATCGAAGACGACTACGACAGCGAGTATCGCCATTCGGGCGAACTGGTCGGCGCGATGCAAGGCCTCCTCCCGCATGCGCCGGTGTTTTACGTGGGCACGTTCAGCAAGACGCTGTTTCCGTCGCTGCGCTTGGGGTTTCTCGTCCTGCCGGAAGCGTTGGCCGCGAAAGCCGCGCCGCTGTTGAAGGAGACGCTGCGCGGCGGTCACCGCTACGAACAGCTTGCCTTGGCCGAGTTCATCGAGAGCGGGCAGTTCACCCGCCATCTGGGACGCATGCGCCGTTTGTACAAGCGGCGCCAAGATGCCTTGCGCGCAGCCTTGAAGCAATATCTCGACGTACCGCACACGGTGGACGGCGGCGACAGCGGCATGCATTTGACCATCCGGCTGCCCGGCGATTGCTCCGACGTGCGCATCGCCGAAGCCGCGCGCGCGTTCGAGATGGCGCCGATGCCGCTGTCGCGTTTTGCCATGCATCCATTGCCCGAGGACAACGGCCTCGTGCTCGGCTACGGCAACACGTCGGAGTCGCTGTTCGTTCCGCTGATTCAGCGCCTGGCCAAGCTGGTCGAAGCGGACCGGCAAGCGAAGGCGGAACGGACGACATCAGCGTAAATCGATGCAAATCGGCGCGGCGGCAAGGACTGCGTACAATACGCGGCTCATCGATCCAACCCGCGGGACGTAAGCCATGGCAATGAAGAAATTCGACCTTGAAAAGAACAAGGCGCTGAAACTGACACAATCGATGAAGCAGTCGCAGTCCGACCGCTTCGGCAAAGGCGCGGCCGAAACGCCGGCGAATCGCCGCGAGCAGCGCAAGCTCGACCAGGCGAAAGGCCTGGTGGCGTTCGCGTGCAAGCTCGACGGCGACCTCGTCGCAGAACTGAAGGAACGCGCAGCCGTGCATCCCGAAGGCATGACGGGGCTGCTCGACGAACTGTTGCGGCAAGCTCTGGCGAAAGCGAACTAGACGGGGACGCGCGCGGTCGGGGCTCCGCCAAAAAATCGCCACATAAAGCGCCATACCGCCATACCGAGCCGTAATCCGCCCGTAATGGAGCGTTACCAATCTCGCATGGCTCTTTCACATGTATCGCGGGGCCACCCCTACACTGGGCTCGTCTTCAACAGAAACGAGCGCAAGTAACGCGCAAGGAGTGACCCCATGAACAAGAAGCTCGTCGCAGTGATCGGTATCGGTGTCGCGGCGCTCGCGATGTCCAAGCTTGCATCGGCCCACGTCGATATCGGCGTTGGCATCGGTATCCCCGCACCGGCTTACGTCGAGCCGGCCCCTGTCTATGTCGCGCCGCCGCCGGTCGCCGTAGGCTACTGGCGCGGCGACGACGGCTGGCGCCAACGCGAATGGCGCCGCCGCGAGTGGCGCGAGCATCAATGGCGCGAACACGAGTGGCACGAGCATCACGGTTGGGGCCGAGACTAAGCGGCTAGCCCGGCTGAGTCGTAGGTCGGATCGGTTAAGCCCCAACCGCCGGGCGTCGACTACGACGCCCCCGTTCCACCCACCGGGCTTTCGAGCCAATGCACGCTGAACAGGCGCGCTTCGTCGGTCCAGACGGGGCCTGGCCGAAAGCCCGCCGCCACAGCCAGCTTCCGAAAGCCTTCGATCGTGAACTTGTGCGAGTTTTCGGTATGAAGGCTTTCTCCTTCGGCAAAGCTGAAATCCTGCCCCGCCACATGAACCGTCTGCGCACATCGGCTCAGCAGATGCATTTCGATCCGGCATCGGTACGGATCGTAAAACGCGTAATGCGCGAATTGGCGCAAATCGAAATCGGCCGATAGCTCCGCATTCGCCCGCTTCAGCAAATTCAAATTGAACGCCGCCGTCACGCCTTGTGCATCGTTATAAGCGCGATGCAAGGTTTGCGGGTCTTTGACGAGATCGACGCCGACGAGCAAGCCGCCGCCTTCGAGCAAGCGCGCGGCCAATCGCAGGAAGGTCATCGCTTCGTCGCGATCGAAGTTGCCGATCGTCGAACCGGGAAAGAACCCCACTCTGCGGCCTGTAGAGGCGTCGAGCGCCGACAGCCTGTCTTCCTGCATGTAGTCGGCCGCGACGGGCCTCACTTGCAGCCATGGGCATTCGGCGTGCAGCCGGCGCGCGGCCTCTTCCAAATGCGCGGCCGATATGTCGATCGGAAAATACCGGCGCGGCAATGCGCGAGCATCGAACGAGCGCAGCAGCACGCGAATCTTCTCGAGCGAGCCCGCGCCGAATTCGATGATGTCCGATTGCGGCCCGATCACCTCGGCCATCTCGCGCCCGTACCGTTCGAGAATGCGGCGCTCGGTGCGCGTCGGGTAATACTCGGGCAGCTCGCAAATGCGATCGAACAGCGCCGAGCCTTGCGCATCGTAGAAGTATTTCGGTGCGACGCTGCGCGGGGTCTTGGACAAGCCGGCCAGCAAGTCGCGGCAAAACGCACTGTCGTTACGATCGGCTCGGAGCTGCCGAGGGGGCGCGCCCGTAAGCGCCGCTGCGTCAGTTGTCTCGTACAAGGCGTACTCCCGTGAATTGCCAGCGGGCCGCCGGCGGGAAAAAGTTGCGATACGTGCGGCGCGTATGCCCCGGCGGCGTCGCGATACTGCCGCCGCGCAACACTTGCTGCCCCACCATGAACTTGCCGTTGTATTCGGCCGCTACGCCGGCCAACGGACGAAACCCCGGGTAAGGGTCGTACGAGGAGCGCGTCCATTGCCAGACGTGCCCCGTCATCTGCTCGATGCCCGGCGTGTCGAACGCCGCCTCCCACTCGAATTCGGTCGGCAGCCTGGCGCCCGCCCACTCGGCGTAGGCCGCCGCTTCATAAAAACTGAGATTCGAAACGGGGGCATCGGGATCGAGCGCCGTCAGGCCCGACAGGCCGAAGACGCGCCAGTTCCCGCAGTCGTCCGCATGCCCCTCGTCGCGGACCCAATAGATCGGTGCGGTCAATCCATCGCGCTGCACGGCGGCCCAACCGTCGGACAGCCAAAACTCGGCGCGCGCATAGCCGCCGTCGGCGATGAACGCCAGGTAGTCGCGGCATGTGACGAGCCGGTGCGCGATGTCGTACGGCCGCAGCAGGTATTCGTGGCGCGGCCCCTCGTTATCGAAGGCAAAGCCTCGACCCTCATGGCCGATACCGACAACGCCGCCCGCTTGATGCAGCCACTCGACCGGCTGCGCACGCCTTGCCTTTTGCTTGGACGGGGTATCGGTATTGCCCGGTTCGGGACGATAGGCCGGCATCAGCGGATTGCACGAGAGCGCATGCACGATGTCCGTGAGGATCAACTCCTGATGCTGCTGCTCGTGATGCAAGCCGAGCGTAATGAGCGGTTCGATGACCTCCCGCGTGTCGGCGTCCGCGCCCGTCATCAGCATCGACATCGATTCGTCGACATGACGCCGGTAGGCATGCACGTCTTGCAAGGACGGCCGCGTCAGCAGACCGCGTTGCGGGCGCGCATGACGAGGCCCCAATGCTTCGTAGTACGAATTGAAGAGGTAGGCGTAGCGATCGTCGATCGGCCGATACCCCGGCAGGTGGGGCTTCAGCACGATCGTTTCGAAGAACCACGTCGTATGGGCGAGATGCCACTTCGTGGGGCTCGCGTCGGGCATCGACTGCACGCCCTGGTCTTCCGTCGAAAGCGGTTCGGCAAGCGCCATGCTGTGCCGCCGAACCTCGTCGTAAGCGCGCTGCAATTCAGATACGACGATGCTCATCGGTGCGCTCCTGTCAAAGGAAAGGACGGGCCGGCAAAAACCGGACCATCATCGTTGTGCAGGTCGCGGTGCCCTGACCGCGAAGCGTTCTAATTTAAAGTGTTTTCGGCGCGGCTGCTTGCACGTGCGCTGGACATGCGAACGACGCGAACGATGCGAACCATGCGAATGCACCGCAAGCCCACGCGCGATCGCGTCGTCGATCATATGAGACAGCCGTGACAAGAATCGTTCGAGCCGAGTCGCGTCGAACGGGGAGTTTGGCGGGATTCGCCAGAGGGAGAGCTTGAGCGGTGCTTTTTGCATCCGGGCATCGGAGCAATCGGCGTTCCAGGCCTCCCGCGACTGCGACGCGATGAGCGGACAAAGGCGCGGCCGCTCATCGCGGCTCGCGCCGTCATGCACCCTCACGCAGCCGCTGCCGCGCTTATTGCACGATCCGCGTCACGCCGCGGCCGCGCGGGTCGGCCACGGCCTCCGGGGTGCGTCCGTCCACCTTGATCACTTGGATATCGCCGTTGAAGCTTTGGCCCTTCAGCACGTAGCCCTTGGCTTCAAGCGCCTGCGCGAGTTCGCCTTCGATCGGCTTGTACGGCTCCCAGAAGATCGTGTTCGGCGGCAGCAGCTGGTGATGGAAGCGCATGGCAGCGACGGCGTCGGAGAGCGGCATATTGAAGTCGTAGACATCGCTGATCACCTGGAAGATCGACGTGAAGATACGCGAGCCGCCGGGCGTGCCGATCACCATCGCCACCTGGCCGTCCTTCGTCAGGATCGTCGGCGTCATCGACGACAGCGGCCGCTTCTTCGGCGCGATCGCGTTCGCGTCGCTGCCGACGACGCCGAACATGTTCGCTACGCCGGGCTTCGCCGAAAAGTCGTCCATCTCATCGTTCAGGACGATGCCGGTGCCGTCCACGACTTCACCGGAGCCGAAATAGCCGTTCAGTGTGTAGGTGTTGGAGACGGCATTGCCCCATTTGTCGACGATCGAAAAGTGCGTGGTCTCGGCCTTCTCCGGCATCGACGTGCCGAGCCCCGGCTGCACCGACTTCGTGTCGCTGGGCTTGTTCGGATCGACCTCCGAGGCGCGTTTCGCGAGATAGGGGTCGTCGATCAGCTGCGCGACCGGCACTTTGTAGAAATCGGGATCGCCGAGATACTGGGCCCGGTCGGCGAACACGCGCTTCTCGATCTCGGCGACGAGATGAATGTATTGCGGCGAGTTGAGCTTGACGCCCGTGAAGTCGTCCTTCAAATCGGCCTTCATCTTCAGCAACTGCACGAGGCCGACACCGCCCGAGCTCGGCGGCGGCGCCGTGATCACACGAAAGCCGTTCCAGTCGGCCTCAACGGGCTGCCGCCATACGGCCTTGTATTCGCGCAGATCCTCTTTCGTGATGAGGCCGCCGCGCGATTTCATCGCCGCGGCGATCAGGCCGGCCGTCTTGCCCTCGTAGAAGCCCTTGGCGCCTTGATCGGCGATGCGCGTCAGCGTCGCGGCCATTTCAGGCTGCTTGAAGGTCTCGCCGGCCTTCAGCTGTCCAAAATATTGTCCGAAGTTCGTCTTGTCGCCGAAATCCTTCGCCGCGTTATCGCGCCGCTCCTGCAACTGTTCGCTGACCTCGAAGCCGTCGCGCGCGTAGTGGATCGCCGGGGCGAGCACCTGCTTCCACTTCAGCTTGCCGAAGCGCTTTTGCACTTCCCACATCCCCTCGACGGTCCCGGGCACGCCGACCGCGCGCATGCCGACCAAGCTCATGCCCTTGATGACGTTGCCGTCCTTGTCGAGGTACATGTTTTTCGTCGCGGCCAGCGGCGCCCGCTCGCGATAGTCCATGAAGTACGGCTTGCCGTTGACGTAAAGCGTCATGAAGCCGCCGCCCCCGATGTTGCCCGCCTCGGGATAAGTCACGGCGAGCGTGAACGCCACCGCCACGGCGGCGTCTACCGCATTGCCGCCTTCCTTGAAAATCTGCTGGGCCGCATCGGCACTGAACCCGTCCGCCACGGCCATGGCCGACGCGTCCAACACGGGCTGCTGCGCGCCCGTCTTCGCCAGGGCCGGCGCGGCCGAGACGAAACCGAGCGCGACGCTTGTAACCGCGATCAATCCTTTCACGCGGGCGGACATTCCGATTCGAGTCATCGTGTTCATTGGCGATCCTCCATGGTGGTCTGCGGTCTCCAATTCCAGGCAACGCTACGGCACGGCAATAGTCGAAATGACCTGTCCGTCGCTTATAGCACGCGCATTTTCATTCCGAAATAACGAAATGGCGTAGGATTTTCCCCGGCTTGGGCAGGCACGTTTTTTTGCGGCGCCCGTTCCGAACCCCCGTCCGGTCCGCCGGGCGATAATTGCGGATTGCCGGTCGTCGGCCCGTTTTCAGCCGGTCTTCAATTTCCTTTCGTTCGGGAGAGGTTTTACATGCATATGCGCGCGGTCGCCGCTCGTCAAGGTTCGAAGTGGTTCTCCGAGGGCTGGACGGTGTTTCAGCAGCAACCGGCCACGTGGATCCTGCTTGGCGTCATCGACCTGCTCGCCACGGCCGTCCTCTATGAATTGCCTTATGCGAGCGACCTCACAGCCGTCTTTACCGTGCTGTGGACCGGCGGCATGATCAGTGCCGCCGATCGATGCCGCACGACGGGCTCGGCCGGGCTGGCCGATGTCGTGCGCGGGATCCGCACGAACTTTCAGCCGCTGTTCGCGGCAGCCGTCTTCGGCCTGTTGATCGCGATCGTCTGCGATCTGACCGGCGATCGCGCCTCGAGCGCGCTGCGTCTGCTCGCGTTCGGCGGCGCCGGCAACGAAAGCTCCCTGCTCGCGCTGATCGCCGGCGCGCTCTATTTGACAGCCGCGCTGATCGGTACGATGGCGCTATGGCTCGCGCCCGCGCTCATCGTGCTGAACGGCGCCACGCCGGGCGACGCCATGCGCGCGAGTTTCACGGCCACCTGGCGCAACGGATCCGCCTCGCTCGTCTACGGGTTGATCACCGCGGGCCTGATGCTCGCCGGCGTCCTGACGCTCGGCGTGGCGATGCTCGTCGTCGCCCCGCTCGTCTATCTGTCCACGTATGCGGCGAGCCTCGATATGTTTCCTCCGAAATGAACGCGAAAGCAACGTCGGGCACCGGCGCGCTCGCCTTGTTCCATCCGGCCGTCGCCGCCTGGTTCGAGTCGGCCTTCACCGCCCCGACCGATGCGCAGACGCGCGCGTGGCCGCACATCCGCGCCGGCGAATCGACGCTCGTGGCCGCCCCCACGGGGTCGGGCAAGACGTTGACGGCATTTCTGTGGGCGCTCGACGAACTCGTGCGCGACGGCCTCGCGCAGGGCGGTGCGTTGCCCGACGAAACGCTCGTCGTCTACGTCTCGCCGCTCAAGGCGCTCTCGAACGACATCCACGCGAATCTCGAGCGGCCGCTCGCGGGCATCGGCGAGGAACTCGCGCGGCTCGATCTGCCGCGCATCGACATCCGCACCGCGGTGCGCACCGGCGATACGACCCAGCAAGCGCGCAACGCACACAAGCGGCGTCCGCCGCATATCCTCGTGACGACGCCCGAATCGCTTTACGTGCTGCTGTCGTCGGATTCGGGACGCCGCATGCTGGCCACCACGCGCACGGTCATCGTCGACGAAATTCACGCGATGGTCGCGAGCAAACGCGGTGCCCATCTCGCGCTCTCGCTCGAGCGGCTCGATACCCTGTGCAAACGCCGCCTGCCGCGCATCGGCTTATCCGCCACGCAAAAGCCGATCGAAGCCGTCGCGCGCTTTCTTGTCGGGGCAAACGAGGGCGCGCGCTGCGCGATCGTCGACGTCGGCCATCATCGCGAACGCGATCTCGCGCTCGAATTGCCGCCCGTGCCGCTCGAAGCGGTCATGGCGAACGAGGTCTGGGAGCGCGTCTACGACCGCTTGGCCGAACTCGCCAGCACGCACGCGACGACGCTGATCTTCGTCAACACGCGGCGCATGGCCGAGCGCGCCGCGCGCCATTTGACCGAGCGCCTCGGCAAGGATGCCGTCGCGGCCCATCACGGGAGCATGGCGAAGGAGCATCGGCTCGACGCCGAGCAGCGCTTGAAGGGGGGAACGCTGCGCGTGCTGATCGCGACGGCCTCGCTCGAACTCGGCATCGATATCGGCGACGTCGACCTCGTCTGCCAGCTCGGCTCGCCGCGCGCGATCGCAGCGTTCCTGCAGCGTGTCGGGCGCTCGGGCCACCAAGTGGGCGGCATGCCGAAGGGCCGGCTGTTTCCGAACTCGCGCGACGATCTCATCGAATGCGCCGCGTTGATCGATTGCGTACGGCGCGGCGAACTCGACGCGCTGACGCTGCCGCGCGCGCCGCTCGACGTGCTCGCCCAGCAGATCGTGGCCGAAGTGGCTTGCGAAGAGTGGCACGAAGACGCCCTGTTCGCCTGCGTCAAAAGCGCGACGCCCTACGCCGGTCTCGCACGCGAACAATACGATGCGATCCTGCGCATGCTGGCCGAAGGCTATACGAGCCGCCATGGCCCGCGCGGCGCGTATATTCACCGAGACGTCGTCAAAGGCACGCTGCGCGGCCGCCGCGGCGGGAAGATGACGGCGGTGACCTCGGGCGGAACGATCCCCGACAATGCCGATTACGCCGTGCTGCTCGAGCCGCAGGGCCTCAACATCGGGACCGTCAACGAGGATTTTGCCGTCGAGAGCCTGGCCGGCGATATCTTTCAGCTCGGCAATACTTCGTACAAGATTGCCCGCATCGAGCCGGGGCGCGTACGCGTCGTCGACGCCGAGGGGCAGGCGCCCAACATCCCCTTTTGGCTCGGCGAAGCGCCGGGGCGCAGCGACGAACTGTCCGCGGCCATTTCGAGGCTCAGAGCGCGCGTCGACGAAATGCTCGGCAGCGCCAAGCTATCGTCGAAGGGCACGCCCAACCCATCTTCCGAACCCGGCAACTCGAGCGCGTCGCATGCGCCGGTCGTCAATGCGCTAATGAGCGAGCTGCGCATCGACGAAAGCGCGTCGCGTCAAATCGTCGATTATCTTGCACGCGCCAGAGCGGCCCTGTCCGTCCTGCCGACGCAGCGCACGCTCGTCATGGAACGCTTCTTCGACGAATCGGGCGGCACGCAGCTCGTCATTCATTCGCCGTTCGGCAGCCGCCTGAACCGCGCGTGGGGCCTCGCGCTAAGAAAGCGCTTCTGCCGCACGTTCAACTTCGAACTGCAGGCCGCGGCAACGGAAGACGCCATCGTCCTCTCGCTGACGGGCAGCCACAGCTTCGCGCTCGACGAGGTATGGCGTTTTCTGCACTCGAACAGCGCCGAACATGTGCTGATTCAGGCCTTGCTCGACGCCCCGCTCTTCAACGTACGCTGGCGCTGGAATGCCGTGACTTCGCTCGCGCTGCCGCGCTTCACGGGCGGCCGCAAGACGCCGCCGCAGTTGCAGCGCATGAAGAGCGAGGATTTGCTCGCGGCCGTCTTTCCGGATCAGGTCGCGTGCCTGGAAAACATCGTCGGCGAACGCGAGCTGCCGCATCATCCGCTCGTCGATCAAACAGTGGACGACTGCCTGCACGAAGCGATGGACTGCGAAGGATGGCTCGCGCTGCTGCGGCGCATCGAGCATGGCGACGTCGCGCTCGTCACGCGCGAGCTGTCCGCCCCCTCGCCGTTGGCCGCCGAGATCCTCAACGCGCGCCCTTATGCATTCCTCGACGATGCGCCGCTCGAGGAACGCCGCACGCAGGCGGTCCTCTCGCGCCGCTGGACCGATCCCGAGGACGCATCCGATCTCGGCGCGCTCGATGCCGACGCGATCGCGGCGGTTCGAGTCGAGGCTTGGCCGCAAGCGCGCAACGAAGACGAGATGCATGAGGCGTTGATCGGGCTCGCCTGCGTGGGTGAAAGCGAGGCACACGCCCACGAGGGCTGGCGCGAATGGCTCGACGCGCTCGCGCGCTCGGGGCGCGCGACGCGCATGCAGGTGGCCGAAGACGAAGCGCTCTGGCTGCCCGTCGAACGTCTGACCTGTCTGCGCGCCGTCTATCCCGACGCCGTGTTCGCGCCGCGACTCGCTCCACCCAAGGGATTCGACGAAACCTGGGCCTACGACGAAGCGCTCGTCGACATGCTGCGCGCGCGGATGTCCGGCCTCGGCCCGGAGCCCGTATCGGCGCTCGCGCGGGGCCTGGCCCTGCCTGCGTCGAGCGTCGCGGCCGCGCTCGTCAAGCTCGAAAGCGAAGGCTATGCGATGCGCGGACGCTTTACGCCCGGCGCGCAGCAGGAAGAATGGTGCGAGCGCCACTTGCTGGCGCGGATTCATCGATACACGATCAAGCGGCTGCGCCGCGAGATCGAGCCCGTCGAGCGCGCCGATTTCGTGCGCTTCCTGATCGAATGGCAGCGCCTCGCACCGAGTACGCGCGGGATGGGACGCGAAGCGCTCGCGGCCACGCTCGAGCAGCTCGAAGGCTTCGAAGCGGCTGCGCCGGCTTGGGAAGAAGAGATTTTGCCGGCGCGACTGCGCGACTATACGGGCGTAACGCTCGATGAACTATGCCGTTCGGGGAAATTCGTCTGGGCCCGCTTCGCCGCGGACGGACGAAGCGCCGGCGCACCGGTGCGAACGACGCCGATCCTCATCGCGCCTCGGCGCGATTTGCCGGCCTGGCATGCGCTGGCGGATCGGCGTGCGGTCGGGGTCGGGGCCGGGACCGCCGTACCGGAAGCGATATCGGCGCGCGCTCGAACGCTGTTCGACGCGTTGTCGCGCCACGGCGCCATGTTCTTCGACGAGTTGGTCGGGGAGGCCCGGGCGCTGCCGCTCGAAGTGGAGGGCGCGCTCGGCGAACTCGTCGCAGCCGGGCTCGTCAACGCCGATAGCTTCGCGGGGTTGCGCGCGCTCATCGCGCCCGCCGTCTCGCGCCACCGCGGCGCCCGCGCGACGGCGCGGCGCGGTGCCCATCGCGGGGCGTTCATCGGCGGGATGCAGGATGCCGGACGATGGGCGTTGCTGCGACGCCCCGCTCAGCAGGATGAACCCGGCACCTTGGAGCATGCCGAGCAGCCGTCGGGAGCCGAAACCGCCCTCTCGCGTGCCGGTGCCCATGCGCTGCCGCCGGATGCGATCGAGCATGTCGCGATGACCTTGCTGCGCCGCTATGGCGTCATGTTTTGGCAATTGCTCGAACGCGAACCCGCGTGGATGCCGCGCTGGCGCGACCTGCTGCATGTGTTCCATCGAATGGAAGCCCGCGGCCTGATCCGCGGCGGCCGTTTCGTGGGTGGGCTATCAGGCGAGCAATTCGCGCTGCCGGAAGCCCTGGCGCTGCTGCGCGACGTGCGCAAGCGCGAACCGGACGGGCAATTCGTTTGCGTATGCGCGGCTGATCCGCTCAATATAGTGGGCACGATTCTGCCCGGCGAGAAGGTACCCGCCCTGGTCGGCAATCGCATCGCATTGCGCGACGGCACCTGCGCGGCCACGCTGATCGCCGGCCAGTTCGATTACGCGGCGCAATTGACGGCCGCGGAGAAGGAAGCCGCACGGCTTTGCCTCGCGCATCGAGGATAATCTCGCCCTCAGGCGAGCACGTGGCACAGCCCCTCGAACAAGATGTCCGCACCGAGCACGAAACCGCGGCCGTCCACGTTCACGTAGGCCGACAACGTGACACACAGATTCTTCGAACTCGCCGACATGTAGGGCTCGCTGACGATCGTCTCGCCCGGATGCACGAGCGCGTCGCGAAAATAGGTGCGCTTGGACCAATTCGCTCCGGCGGCGCGCTCCAATATGGGAAAGGTAGCCCGCCGCCAACGATCGTGCCGGTCCGATTCGACGTTCTCGCGGACTTGCCGGCCCGTGTCGTCGAGAACGTACACGCGCAATGCCCACTCGCAGGCCAAGAAATGCTGCGCAGCCATCTCGATCGGAAGGCCCGAGCACCATGCATTCTTCAATAGACCGAACGCGTGGCGGTACTGGGCCAACTCGTCCAAATCGCGCACGCGGCGCAGCTTGCGCGCATCCGTGAGCTGATCGTTGCAACTGGCGGCGCAGATGCCCGTCAGCGCCTTGGCCGATTCGATCTCGATCGTCGGCCGGCCGAAATAATAGCCCTGGACAAAATCGGCATCGCAATCGGCGGAGAGCCGCGCCTGCTCCTCGGTCTCGATGCCCTCGACGACGATATACGTGCCGATGTCGTGCAGCAGATCGACGAGCCGCAACAGGCTTCGCGCGTTCCGATAGCTGGAAACCGCCTTACAGATCAATTCACGATCGAGTTTGACGACGTCGGGCCGCAAATCCCAGACGCGGCCCAGGTTCGTCAGCCCCGCGCCGAAATCGTCGAGCGCGATGAGGAACCCCAAGCTGCGCAGGCGCGCGACGGCTTCACCGAGTATCGATGAAGTTTCCTGCTTCGCCTCGAGAATCTCGATGACGATGCGCTCCGGCGCCATCCCGCTCGAGAGCAGATCGTCCGCCAACGCGGGCCCGTGCACCGGATCGGCGAGCACGTCGGGATGGACATTGAGGAACAGCACGCTGTCCTCGTCTCCGAGGCGGACAAAGCGGCGCACGTGATGCAGCATGCAAGCGCGTTCGAACTCGCCGTAGCGCCCTGCCCGCCGCGCAATGCCGAATGCCTCCTCGGGCGAACACGGCACGCCGTCGTGCGTCGCGCGCAACAGGGCTTCATACCCGACGGCGGCCGCGTGGGCCAGCGACAGCACCGGCTGAAAGGCGCTTTCCAGCCGCGGCAGTCCGGGCGCGAGGGCATCGATCATGGCAGCAGTGGCGTGGTTGGAGTCGAAAGCTGAGGTGGCGATCGTCATGAGGCGTATGCGTCGCCTCTCTGTATCTAGCGTTATATAACGTCATATTTTTCGGTGAACTTAACAGTTTTCTTGGGGGAAACGCGAATCCGTATCAATTTTCCCGGCCGCGCGCCGTTATCAGCGGTATAGCCCGAGCGTCGGCGCCGCCACCCTGCCCTGGGTGCAACCGCCGCGCGCGGGCGCAACCCAAGAGGAAACTTTCGATGGCCGCTGATCATCACTCGATCGACGAACGCACCAACCTGACGAGCTCGAACAAGTTCGAGCTGCTGCTGTTCCGGCTCGGTGCCGCCCCCGGAAACGACGATTCGCACGAGTTGTACGGCATCAATGTCTTCAAGGTTCGCGAAATCATGACGATGCCGGCGATCACGCCGATCGCCGGCGCCTCGGAGCATATGATCGGCGCCGTCGACATCCGCGGCCAGATCATCCCCGTGATCGACTTGCCGAAGTTGATGGGTTGCCAGCCGACGCGCGGCCTGAACATCCTGCTCGTGACCGAGTTCGCGCGCTCGACGCAGGCGTTTGCGGTCGAGGAAGTCGACGACATCGTCCGCCTCGAGTGGAATCAAGTGCTGTCCGCCGAAGGGTCGGCCGGCGGCAGTTCGGTGACGAGCATTGCGCGCATCGACGGCAATACCGGCGATTCGCGCCTCGCGCAGGTGGTCGACGTCGAGCAGGTGCTGCGCGACGTATTCCCGGCGCAGCACCCGAGCGTCGAGGTGGCCGACGTCGGCACGGCGGTCAAGATGATGGGCGGCGCGAAGATCCTGGCCGCCGACGATTCGGGCTTCGCCCGCAAGCTGATCGAGCAGAGCCTGTCCGCGCTCGGCGCCGAGTACATCATCACGAAGACGGGGCAGGAAGCGTGGGACACGTTGTCGAGAATCGCGGCAGAGGCGCAGAAGGAAGGCGTGCGCACGCGCGACAAGGTCGCGCTCGTGCTGACCGATCTGGAAATGCCCGAGATGGACGGCTTCATGCTGACGCGCCAGATCAAAGCCGATGACCGGATGCGCGACATTCCCGTCATCATCCACTCGTCGCTGACCGGCACGGCCAACGAAGCGCACGTCAAGAACGCCGGGGCGACCGGCTATGTCGCGAAGTTCGCGGCCGGCGATCTGGCCGAGGCGATTCGCCAGGCGCTCGTCAACTGACCGAGGGCACCTCCCTCCCGCCGTGGGTTGGCCGCTCCTATTCCTGTAGGAGCGTGCACGTCGCCCGCCGTCCGGGTTTGCGGCTCACGCCTGTAAGAGCACGCATTTTCCCCTCCTCCTCGGTTTGCCGCGCCTATAAGAGCGGCAAACCCGCATCGCTTTTGACCTCCCGCAGCGATAGCACGGACTCCACCGACGTGACGCCGGGCAACGCGCGCAGCACGTCGCGTACGAACGCGCCGTAATCCTCGAGATCGCGCGCCACGACGTGCAATAGATAATCGGCGCTGCCCGACACGTTATGGCACGCCACGATGCGCGGTATCGCCTGGATTTCGCGCTCGAACTCATCGGCCAGACGCCGCTCGTGCACCCCGAATCGCACGAGGGCAAAGGCCGTCACGCCGATCTGCAGCGCCGGCTTCGACAGCACGGCGCGATAGCTGTCGATATAGCCGTCGGCCTCGAGCCGCTTCAGGCGCCGCGCGCAGGGCGTCTCGGTCAGGCCCACGGCATCGGCCAGGCTCGCGTTCGTGATACGGCCATCCGCTTGGATCGCCATCAGGATGGCTCGGTCGGTCTTGTCGAGAGTCATGGATGCGTCGCTGCCCTTGCGCGTTTGGTTTCGATAACGGATTGTCTAATAAACTACGTCCCAATGAATCCCTTGAAAACGGGCAGCCACGGCCCCGATGTGGCGACGCTGCAGCGCCAATTGCTCGCACACGGGTATTCTCCCGGTGCGTGTGACGGCATATTCGGCGCGCACACATACGATGCCGTGCTCGCATTTCAACGCAGCGCCGGCCTGAAGGCCGACGGTGTCGTGGGCTCGCAGACGGAAGCCGCCTTGCAAAGCGAGCCCGCGAAAGCCGCCCCAGCAACAGCCGTCCCCAGGCCCATCGATCCGAAGCCACTCGCCGATCCGGCTCCGCCAACGGTGTCCGTGTCCGACATCCCTGTCGACGTCGTCGCCTCGATGTTTCCCGATACGCCGCTCGCCAACATTCAAACGCATCTTCCAAGCGTGCTGTTGGCGCTGCAAGCCGCACGACAAACCGCGCTGCCGCTCATACTGACAGCGCTCGCCACGATCCGGGCGGAGACCGGCGACTTCGCGCCTCTGGAAGAGCAAACCTCCCAATTCAATACGAGCCCCGGCGGCAGAGCATTCGATCTCTACGACCACCGCCAGGATCTCGGCAACTTGGGGCCCACCGATGGGTGCACGTTCAAGGGCCGAGGCTTCGTCCAGTTGACCGGCCGCGCGAACTACACCCGTTTCGGCCCGCTCGTCGGAGAGCCCGACCTCGTCAGCGAGCCCGAACTGGCCTGCGATCCGGATGTCGCGGCGAGTCTGTTGGCCGCCTTTCTAAAGGCGCACGCGAGCGAGATCGGCGCCGCACTGCAGCGCGGCGATTTCGCGGCCGCGCGACGGGCGGTCAACGGCGGCACGCACGGGCTCGCTCAATTCCAGGCGGCGTATCAAACGGGTATGGCCATCCTCGGCCTCTAGCTCAAAACCGGAAGCCGAAAACTGAAGCGCGAGCGCCGCCGGTAGGCCGCCTGCCGGCTCATCGATTCGTCCGCGCGGTTCCACGCAGATTCGTGACGCTTTGCAGCAGGTCGAACCAGAACGGCGCGCCGAACAGCGTCGACAATGCCGTGATCAGCCACCCGACGATCATCAGCAGCAATTGCACGTAGGTGTAATTCCAGACGATCGAGCCGCTTTTGAAATTGAGTGGCGGCGTCCCCCATCCAATCGGCAACTCCGTGATGTTCAACTGATTCCAGGCAGACTTGGCGTTCGCCAACTGGTCGAAGTCGAACCCTTGCACGAGCGCCGGATGGATCCAGAGCACGCTGAACAAGTGCAGCGCGTCGATATTCATCAATATCGCGATGACGAGCCCGAACAATACCGTCCAGAACTGGATCGTCCGCTTATAACCCGCCGAAACATGCTGCATGGCGCTGTCGTACCAGGTGGCGATCTCTAACTCGAAATGCGCAACGTCTCCGGCGACGCGCTGATACAGCGCTTCCAGCATTTGACGCAGTTGCTCGTCGGGCACGCTATCGATGGCGCTAGCCAGATCCTGGGGCGTGGAAGCATTCCTTTGCAGGACGTCGATGAAAGCCAATGCGAACTGCCGCGGCGCCACGAACGGCGGCTTCTTGACCAGTTCCTGCTCGTTGGCGGCATCACCGGTGCCGTGCGGATTGAACAAGGCGTGGTTGTAGACGTCGAGTGCGAGGCCGTTGAAGTCGGGGTCGTTAAGCAGAGCCTTGATGCCTTGGAGCAGATACTTGCCCCGCAACTGCAACGCCGACGCGATGGCCTCATTGATCGAACTGACGATCAAGCTGACGGCGCAAAAGCAGAAGACGATCCCGAGACTGACTTCGAGTACGGTGCTGTTGAACATGGTCTCCTCTTTTCTTTTCTCTTCTTTTATAGGCCCGACGTTTCGTCGAATGCAGACTGTGGCAATGCATTGTCGAACTTCCCTTGGACCGGGACTTTGTCCTTCTTCCCGGGCCTAGGCACGGGCAAACCGCCCATCTTCTTGCGCTGCGCCGTCATCCGGGGGCTGGCGTCGATTGCGGCCGCGAGCTGAGTCAAACCGGCATGCCGCTCGCTCGCCATCGACACGCCATGGGTCTGCGGCTCCGTCGCGTGACTGACGGAGGGCTGAGTCGTCGCCTTCTTTCCTTGCATGGTGATCTCCGCGAATCGTGAAGACGAGTCTCAAAGAAAAACGAGCACATCGGCAAACTGCTTTCCATCCTCGGGACTTCCGACATTCTCCGGCCGTGGGTACGCGAGGCTCAGATTGAGTTGAGGGCTCGCATCCGGCTTTGATGCCAACCGAACGCTGAGTACGTCGCCAGGCCGCTCGGCCAACGGAAGCGGCTCGCGCGCAACGAACCGGCAACTCGGCTGGCCGTTGAACTGGGCGCCTTGCGGAGGCCCGAACAGCACCGGCTCGCCCGTCTTGCGACGCGCGAGCAACTCATAGTGTTCGAAGTTCAGTTCCGTTTGGCCGATCAGGTTGTAGCGCCAAAACACCTGCTTGGCCAGAAGCTCGATGCTGTAGCACTTGGGGCTGACCTCGCCCTTCTCGTCGATCGCGCGCGCAGCCGGCGCAACGCCTGCGGCCTGCCGCCGCCCGCCCGGATAAATGGCCACCACGCCCCAAGCGTCGGCGGGCGCGTGACCGAGCCAGAAGTCGAGCACCTTCGCGCCATCGCCCACCAACTGGTATCGCCCCTCGTCCTGCACGCCGAAGTCCAACGCCAGCGCGGCCAATTCCACATCGGGGCTTCGGCCCTGCCACACCGGCTGCTTGCCGCCATCGAGCCGGCGGAACAGTTCGAGATTCATCGCACGCCGCGGCGGATCGAGCGGCAGCCCGAAGCGCGCCGGAAGGCAGGGAAGCTGCGGCGCGGTCAATGTTCCACTGGCGAGCTTGCAGTCCAGCAGGTTGTCGAAATAAAACAGTCCGGCGGCATTGCTCGAATTCGAATCCGTGTAGCTGAGCAAAGCCGGATCGCGACCGATCAGCCAGAACGCCAAAGGCGCGCTTTCGTCGAATTGAGCAAGCGGACTCACGCCTTCCTGGTAATAGACAATGCCGCCGCCCGCCGAAGAACGGAACAGCAGGCGGTAGCGCGCGAGCATGCTCGCGCAGGCCGAAGTGGGCATCAGGCTCAGCACGCGGCACACGCCGTCGAAAAAGTAGCTGTGCGAGCACTGGATCGTCAGCAGCGGGCTCACGCGCCACGCCCCACGTTGGTATCCGGCTTGAGCACGTCGGGCACAACGGCGTCGGCCCAACCCTGCTGCAACGTAATCATGCGCAGCTTGAACACCGCGGACGGCAAATACTTCGCGCCGTGAATGCCCCAGAGGTTGTTTATTTCCTGAGTGCTGATGCTCACGAGTTCCGCGGTCAGCTTCTGGAGGTTCGGCGGGAAATTGGCGCAGCTTTGCGCATCGAATCCTGGCCTGCCCTGAAAGAAGCCGAGCGCGCCGCTCAACATGCGCAGCGAGTCGAGATAATTTTGAAACGACGCCGAGACCATGATGTACAGATTCAGGTTCAGCGGCGCCGCGCCGCGCACGTAGCCGCCGCCTTCCGCCTTCGTCGGAATGCCTAGCGACGGCGCCGCGGCCTCCTTGCCGATGTTGACGAGCGTGAGGATCAGCTTGCCGGTCAGACCCGGCACGAGAGAGCCGTCCATGCTCGATAGCGCGGAAAGCACCGCCACCTTTTCCGCACTCTGCATATGCAGGCTCAGATAGGTGTTCAGTTCGTCCAACAGGAAGCTCAAGGTCTTATCGATCATGCCGGCTCCTAAACGCTGATGCGCCCGTCCTTTCGGAGTTCGCGCCGTATGCCTTGACGAATGTCGTTCATGTGGATTTGCGGCTGCCCATGCCGCACCGCGGTCAATGCCGCGTAGCGGAGTACGTTGATGATGGCGCCGCCCGACAGCTCGTATTGCTCCGCAAGCGCAGCGAAATCGCAGTTCGGCTCCACTTTGCAAGGCGCTGCGAAGGCGCCCTGCCACAACCGCAAGCGCTCTTGCGCGTCGGGCATCGGAAAGTGGATCATCGACTGAAACCGTCGCGCGAATGCTTCGTCGATGTTGCCTTTGAGGTTGCTGGCCAAAATGATCACGCCGGGGAAATCTTCCACGCGCTGCAGCAGATAAGCGATCTCCTGATTCGCGTAGCGATCGTTGGCGCTCGATGCATGGCCGCGCTTGCCGAACAATGCGTCGGCCTCGTCGAAGAACAGAATCCAATCCTGGCGTTCGGCTTGATCGAACACGCGCGACAAGTTCTTTTCCGTCTCGCCGATGTATTTGGACACCGTGAGCGACAAGTCGACCCGATACACGTCGAGGCCCGTGCTCTTTCCGAGCAATGTCGCCGTGAGCGTCTTACCGGTACCCGGCGGACCGTAGAACAGCGAACGGAAACCCGGCTTGATCTGACGGGCCAGCCCCCAATCCTGAAGCAGCGTGCGGTGATGTTCGATCCATGCACGAATTTCTTGCACGTCGTCGCGCACGTGCGGCGGCAACACGAGATCGGCCCAGTCGAGCGGCGTGCGGATGAGCTGCGCCGGGAAATCGCCGCCATAGGTCGGCTGGAAGCGATCACCCGTGGTCAGCACGCTCAGACACTCGCGGCTCACCTGTAGCGGCTGGCCGAGATGGGCGCGAATCGTCACCGCGCCGTCCGCCGGCTTGGCTTCGTCCCAAGCCAACACTCCGTGGCGGCGCAGCGGCGAATCGGGGGCGAACAAGCGGTGAACGCAGGCGCGAGCCTGCAAGCTATCGCCCGCCAAAATGAACGCCGCCGTTTCGGCGGTCGGCCAGAAACCGCGATGATGCGCGCCGGAGTAACCGCCGAATTCGCTGAACGGATGCTCGAGATTCGCGTTGCGGATCAAGAAAGGGTCGAGCACTTGAGGGCGCACGTGCGGTGCGAGCGCAAGAATCAGCACCAGCCGTTCCTCGGCGCTCAAGTCCCAGTCGGCGACGGCGCATGCATAGGGCGACTCGGCGGGCAGTTCCGGCGGCGATAGTTGCGCGACGCGTTCCATCGTCGGCTCTTGGCCGAAATACAGCTGCATGGCACTCGATACCGCCTGATCGAGCCACTCGATCTCTAGTTCGAGTGCATTGGCTTGTGCAAGCATGGATGTCATCTCCATTTCACGAACAGGACCTGCGCAAGCCAGGGCGCGCGAATTGTGCTGTAACTCCACGGCATGCTCTCCTGCAGGATATCGACGGTCTTCTTTTCCACCGTGAGCGTTGCGCGCTTCTCCTCGACCGACAGACGCCCCTCACGCCTCAGAAACGTTTCCTGCAACCCTTCGATCGACGTGCCGTTCAGTTTTCCCCATTGCTGCGTCACGGAATACAGCAGCCCGCGCGCAAGATCCTTTTCATCCTCTCGGGGCGGATCCACTAGTTCGGGCGCGCGCGTGAGCGGCATGCCGCACAAGAACTTGTTCAGCGTCAAGGCGTCCTCGGGCGCATCGTCCTCGCCGCAAGCCAAGTAGTGCAGCAGATAGACGGCGCGGCTGCGGGCCACCTCATCGACGAAATCGTCGTTCTCGACAAGATGCAACATTTCGAAAAAGCGCGGCAGGAACGGCCACAGCAGCACCAGCCCCGCGTTCTGAACGTACAACGGCGCGTCCGCCGGCAACGGCTGGCGATCGGGATCGATGTAGGGTATCGGTCGTGACGGCGGTTTCGGAAACGACGACACCACCGTCATCCTGCGCGCTTGCCTCACGGAGCGGCGCAGTTCGGCCTCGGAGCCCGGCAGCGCATGCTCCATGGCGGCAAGGAGCTCAAGCGGCGAGGGCTTATGGTGTTCGGCCAGACGATCGGCCACAGCCGAAACAAAACGCGGTAGTGCCCATCGGCTGCCGCGCTGAAGATGAAGTTGCTCGAAGAGCGCGTCCCAGGCTTGAGCCTCTCTGCGATACCGGCCCTGCCCCGGAAGGATCGTTAGCGTTCCTAACTGCTCGAGCACGATATCGACAGCGGCGATTTGTGCCGGCGCCAGCCAAAGCGGCAACAGGCGAAGCAGCAACGCACGGGGCAACAGGCTGGCCAGCCGCTGACGATGAACAGACTGTGCGAACACGCGGTAAAAGAAGCGGCGCCAAGCGCGGCGGCGAGCGGCAGGCCAATTCGCCGCCGCGGCACTCAGTTCAGCAAGCGTCCTGCGCGCCTCCTCATGCAGCGGGTGGCTGTAGCGCAGCATGTTTTCCAGCGCGGCGAGCACGGCTTCGTCGCCCCTGCCCGGTTCGGTCCCGCGAGGTGCGCGATCGGAGCCGCGCCGCTCATCGGCCAAGCGATAGCGTACGCGTGCGATTTCGATCGGCTCTGGAATATGCGCGGACGATCGGTCCGAAGGCGGATCGCCGCCGAGCAATTCGGCCAGCACCGCGTAGCGCGCCGCTCGCTCGGCGCCCTTGGCTGCCACCGCGCTCAGCGCATCCCGGTAACGCGCTTCCGGCAATTCGAGTTTGTGCGCGACTCGGCGTGCGGCATCGTCCAAAAAGCTCGCCGCCGAAAACACGTCGCCATGAGGTCTCAACAGGAGACTGAGCGCCACCTCCCAATGTACGCGAGCGGCGTGGCGGCGCTGACTGCCCGTAAGGGCGGGCGAATTCGCAAGCGCGCTGCCGGCATTGATCCAACTTAGGATCAAACCGCCCGCGTCCGGGCTCAGCGTTAGCAGCAACCGGCGCCGCGTGACCGCCGGCAGCCAATCCAACAGACGCGGCAGCACGCGCGGATAGACGATGGCCTTGCGCAACGCGTCCGTCAGTTGGTCAGGCTGCCGGTCGAGCAGGCGCTCGAAACGGCGTTGCGGATACCGGCCGTCGTCGCCCCACCAGGGCGAGTTGCCGGTCGTCAAGAGTGCGACCCATTGCGCAAGATCGGCCCCATCGCTGCGGGGCGCGTGGGGCAGCCATACCGGGCGCGCGAGATTGATCGCGCGGCGCGGCCAGCGCCGGCGAGCGAGTTCCGCCCGAATGAAGTCGAGGGGACGCTGCGGTGTACGGACGAGACCCGTTCGGCCTGGCCCTCCCGATGCGCCTTGTTCGATCGCGCGACACAACGCCGCAATCGTCGTCGCGGACATCGGCTCGGCAAAATAGCCGTGATCGAGCCATGCATCGACCTGCCGGTGCAATGCGGCCTCTGCCGCCGGATCCGAGACGGGTTCCGGTGCCGGGGCGGCAAGGCCGAGCGCGGCCATCACTTCGCCGTATTCGCGCAGCGTGTGCATCGCCAGACTTTGAGCCATCCGGCTGCCCCACTGCGTGAGATCGTCGACGGAATCGAGCAGCGACGTCAGCAGACTCAAGTCCGCCTGCCGAAGCAATTCATGCTCCGGCACCTGCAGCTGTCGAGCAGCATCGGGCAATGCGGAGCGCAGCCGGATCAAATCGCCGGCCTGCTTGCCGGCAAGCAGGCGCAGCAATCGCTCGCGCCGGGCCGGCTCGAATTCCCTGACGATGCGGGCCGCGGCCGTCGGGCCTACCGTCATCGCCGTCTGTGCAACGACATCGTCCGGCAGTTGTGCAAGCCAGTCGCGCAATGCAACGCCCGGCGCGACATCCCACAGCCCATACTTGAACCCATTCCGAAGACGATCGACGGTGCTTGCGGCATTCGGCTCTTGCGGCCGTTCGTCCCGTCTGTCGAGCAGCCACGTCGCGTCGGCAGGAAACCGGCCTGCGTCGAATTCGTGCAACAAGGCGTGCGCCGGCACCGGATTCATCTCGGCATAACGACTCAGCACCCCGCGCGCAAAGCGAGCCGAATCGAACGGCGCCGTGGCGCTTGCCCAATATTCGAGCGCGGCGCCGTCGAGACGCGTATCGCTCTGTGGGCCACTCTCGTCGCGCAACGCGCGTTTGAGCGAACCGAGCACGGCACCGATGCGCCGCGCATGCACCGGCGCCAGCCAGCGCCAGAGCTTGTCCCGCCGGTTTGCCGGCAAGCCTCGCATCATCCGTCGCCGCGCATCCTCGCTGTGCAGGGAGGAACGTAACGCCGCCTGCAGCTCGAGCGGCAGCCGCCGCGACAGGTCGGCTAAGCATGCGTCCAGAGCGCCCAAGGTTTCACGATCGTGGCGGTCGGCCCGGCCTTGCAGCAGTGCGATCAGGGCGTGCAATCGCCGCTCCGCCGGTTCGAGGACCGTCACGCCGGAATCGTTCGCGGCGGCGAGCGCTTGCGCCGATTCGGCTTGCGCTTCGCCCAGATCTCGCCGCAACGAGTAAAGCGTGCCAAGCAGCGATCCTGGCCGCCCCTCGCGCGTCATGAGGCCTTCGATGGAGCGGGTCAGCTGATCGAGCAAGCCCGCGAAGCTCATCCGATAGTGCGCCGCCATCTGCCGCAATGTCGCGGCGACGAACGCGCGACGATTGAACTCGGAACCGCGCGAATCGAGCAGATAGTGCAGAACGAACGCCCACAGTGCGACGCGGAAATCATGGCTGCCCGCTCGTACCTGCGTGCCGACGAGCTCGACGTGCCGCAATCGGCGTGCACAGCCGATGACGTACGCGGCATCGCTAGGCACCAGCACGCCGACCGTCTGCTCGATGACCGGCTCCGGCAACGCACTCGCCAAACGCCGGCTCACCTCAGCGGCCTTGCTCGTGCGACGCAACGTCGACGCGAGGCGGATCGGTGCATGCGTGACGGCCTGCTGCAACAAGTCCGCCGGCCGCAAATCGGCTCGCACCTCTCCTCGCTCGAGCCACTCCACCAGCGCCTGCCAATAGACCGGATCGGCCTCGCCCGATCCGCCGACAGCAACAGCCTGCGAACGACGCGGTAACCCGAGCCGGCGCAATCGCGTGCGCAGCGCGGCGCGAAGCCGCTCGCTCAAATCGGATTCCAAATGCTCCGGTGCAATTCGTCCGAGATCCAGTTCGATGCGCCGAATTTGATAGACCTGCGCATCGCCGGCCGCTTCATCGAAACAGGGCTGCAGCACTTGCTCCAGCTGCTCGCGGCAATAGGCACTCAACCGCTGCTGCATCTGCCGCGCGCGTTCCTGATCGCCGCCTCCGCCAATGCGCAGTTGCAGATCGAACGATAAATTACGCAGGCGGTGCGTGGCGGCGGGCTTCATGGCGCGGCGTCGCCTCGCGCCAAATCCCGCAGAAAATCGCGCAGGTGCCGCGAGAGCTTGTCCAGGTTCGCGAGTTGCGGATCGTCATGACGAACGGATCGGTACTTCGCACAGGCCCACGCCTCATACGAAGATTCGAAGGACCACATTTGACCGAAATCGAGCCAATAGCAATCCGCCTGAACGTGCGCAGGGCTGTTCTCGCGAACCAGCCGCTCGGCAAACCGCTTGAATTCGTCGCTTTGAAAACGCGCCGGCCAATTCGGGAACAAGATGCTGATCCGGTAGCCGTAGAAGCCGTCTTCGTCATGCTGAAGAGGCGGGGCCAACGGCCGAAGCAGAATATGCTCCAGGACATACAGCCCCTCTCCGTGGAACACGTGCATTCCGGCCGCGCCGTCGGGACGCAGCCAGTCGATCAGATCGTCGCGGTATCGCTCCAGGCGCTCGGGGTCGGTGGCCGTCAACACACGATGCGTGTCGCCCGGCGACAAAAAATGCAGCACCCAACGTCGGGCGTCGGCCTCGCGCTCGATCGTATAACGCGCCAAGTCGGCCCCATACCGGAGCAGTTGCGTGAAGACGGCGGGATGGCCGGCATCGAAGACGAACCCGTCTAGCTCGCGCTCCGCGCGTGCAGCCTTCTCACCGCCGGCCGCGCCGCGCCTGCGCTCGAACTCGTATCCGGGATGGCGATCGGTCAGCCGTGCGAGCGATCTCGGATAGCGCGCGAACCGCTGCCGGCCGCCGATGCCGAGCAGGCTGTAGAGCCGATGTTCGAGCCCGGAGCCGAACGGCATGGGCGCGGCGCGTTTCATGCCGTAATCGAAGCCGCTCGCGCGCCGCCGGCTGGCGTGCGCGTAGGTCGTCAGGAAGCTGCGCTTGCAGTCGGCCAACTCGTCGAGAAACCGATCGGCGGCGGCGGGTCGCGGATCGAAACGTTGCAGCGAGTCGTCGTCGAAGCGTTCGTTGAAGCGCGCGAGCAAATGATTCAGAAACATATTGCGGCGCCGCGGCGAGTCGTCGAACTGCGCCATGAGCCGCTTCAGGCGCGCGAGGTATCGCTCGTCAGGCGTCGACGGCGCCGAATGTTCGCGGATCGGCAGCAGGCCGCCCGTCTCGCTCGCGTGCTGGCGGCGGATTTCGACGAAACGCGCCAATCCCCCTCGTTCCTTCGCGTTGCGCAAACGGAGCGCAAGCCGGCGCGCGGCGCGCCGCGCGCGAGTCAGCGTGTGATAGCGTTCCTGGCCGTGGGCGATGATCTCGCACGTTGCGTCCACCAATACGATCGCAATCCGGCCGCGCGCCCAACTCGCACAGAGGTAATGAGCGGGATCGACACAACGTTCGGCGATGGTCTTGGCCAATTGCCGCGCGTCGGCCAGACCGTCGCAGGGAACGCTGATGAGCGCGGTGCCGCCGGGCTCTCCGCCGACTGGCTCGCGCACGCACACCGTATAACGCCGGCGCGGGCAGTCGTGTTCACGATCTTCTTCCGGCTCGTCGCGCAGCAGCTCGCGTATGCCGTTGGGGTCCGGAAAGTCGACCGCCGCATCGTTCAACAACGACTGAACGAAGTAGCTCTCCGCCCGCCCCGGACGCAGCGAAAACAACCGGCGAACATTGGCAAGCTGCGCGAAGGCATCGGCAAGCAGCTGCTCGTACAACATCAGATAGCCGCGCAACTGCTTGACTTGCGCCGCGCGCTTGACGGCAGCCGCCCCCGTGTTCGGCAGGCTCGTTGGACCGTCGATGCCGGTTCCGGTCTGCAGTGCGAAATTTTCCTGAATCCCGTAGCGGCTCAGGCCGTATGTCGTCGGAAACTGATGTTGAATCGAGTAATAGCGCTCGATGTCCAGGAAGCGCCCGCTCGGCAGGCGGCGATAGTCCAAGCCGTCCGTGCAGCGCTTGACGGCATTTTCTCGGGCGCGAGCCTCAGCGACGCATTTGCGGAATGCGGCGATGACGCGGTCCGCGTCGATGGGCGCCGGCTGCCCCGTCGAGTCCACGAGTTCGAACGGCCATCTCGGCTGCGGCTGGTTGCGCTGGGGAATCTCGACGAACGGAACTTCGTTCTTCAACGCCAGCGAAGCCTGATCCGTGTTCGAAAACCGCAGGTTGCTCAACAGACGCACGCCCGGCACCGCGTGAACCACGCTCGCGATCTGATGCAGCGTCACGCAGGTCGGACGCGCGGCGAGTTGGCTGTCGTCGGCGGCACCGTATTCCAGCCGCGGGCCCTCATAGATCCGATCGAACGGCTCCCCCTCAGCGACTTGCGCGTCGACCGCGATGAGCAGCGGCTGCGGCACCAGCTTACAGTCGAGATCGAAAAATACCCTGCCCATGACATCGTCGGGATCGGCATCGGCCGCAAGTTCCAATCGCCCCGCCAACTCGAGCGTCTTCCAGGCGAGGACGTCGAGCTCGTCGACGTCCTCGCACAGCGTGCGATTGGCCCGTAGGATCTTGCGGACTTGCTCGACCAGCGCTTGCGGCTCGGGGCCCCAGCGAAATCTCTCGATCCAGCCGCGGTACAGGCCCGGCATCCCCTCGACAGGCTCCAGCCAGAAGTTCTTCAATCCTTGCACGCGGTCGTACATCACCTCGCGATAGTCACTGCCGGAAATCGGTGCGCTCGTGAGAATGCGATCGCCCGTGAACAACGTATCGCGGTCGATGAACTGCCGTTCGTTCGTCAAGAGATCGGCGATCTCGTACCGGCTGCGCAGCCCGAGATCGGTCAGCGCATAGCAAAGCTGCTCGAGTACGGTGAGACCCGGATCGTGTTCGTTGAAGTCCGTCCAAACGTCGCCCGAAGTCGCTTGCACGTAGGCGATGCCCTCGGCCAGCAGGGCATTGAAATCCATGCTGGTAGGCAGGGTGCCGGGGAACGTCGGCAGCAAAGGCGTCTCGGCCATGCCTCAGCCCTGGCCCGCCGCGGCGCGGCGCGTGATCTCGCATCGAATCTGCGTGGGCAGCCCCTTGCAGTTCGGTCCGAACGCGATGCGCGCACGCACGTTGAGCGCATAGGAAGAACCCGCGCCCTCAACCCATTTGAACTGGATCGTGTGCCAAGGCAGCAAGCTGTCGCGCTCGACGTTCTGTACGAGCCGGCGGGCCGGCGCACGCGCGCCGACAGCCGCCATCGCCGTGTTCTTGATCCGGTATGAAGAGCGCGCGTCGACGGTGGACGCCAGGCACATCCACGTGCCCACGGTCTTCTCGGTGATCGAGAGCGGATACCACTTGCCGTCCGCGGGCACGGTCACGACCGACGCCGCCGTGCCGGCACCGGCGGGTGTTGCGCTTCCCGCGGAGCTTGCACCGCCGGCGGGAGATGCGACACCGGCACCGGACGATGTGCCGCTACCGGTCGAACCGCCACCGTCGAAGACCGCCCAATCGTCGGTAGGGTTCAGCGTGCCGGCCGTAGGCGCAGGCGCGGACGCCGCGCCACCCGAGTCGCTTGCCCCGGCCGAAGGAGATGTGCCGGTGTCGCCGCTGCAGGCGGGACTGCGCTTGCGCCACCAAGCAATGATTTGGCGCAGCGCCTCCAAGTCGTCGTCAGGAAGCGAATCTCTCGGAACGAACGAGTCGATCAAGTCCGCGAAGTCCGACTCCGTCGGCCTCGCACCATTGACGAACACCTTCTTGATGTCTTCCGGCTTCTTAATCATCGGATTTTGAGAGATCGACGTCTGACGGCTGGGAGACTAGCTTCAGCGGCACGTGCAACCGATAGCGCCGATCGGATGGGCTTTGCGCGAGCTTATTCGCGGGCGGGGGCGGCTCCGGCAGAACCATCGCATCCTCGCCGATCGCCATGCTGTCAATGCCGTAGCGTTCATCGCAGGATCCGATGAAATGGCTCGCGGCGGGAATCAGCACGGCCCAAGGGCTGGACGGCATCAACGCCTCGTCGCGTCCGAACCAGCGTGTCGCGCGCGCGCCGCCGCGCTCGTAGCTATGCAGGACGTTCAACTGCAGACGCGCAACACGCTCCGCACCGACGCGGTTGACGATGAACGCCTGCAGGTCGTTCACGTTTCGATTCGACGGATCGCCGCCGACCGGCAACGCGATCGAACGATCGTCGCGCCACGGCGCGAGCCACGAAGACATGTCGCGATCGAGCGAACTCAAATCGTATGCGGCCGCTTTCCCCGAGTTCAGGTGCGTCTCCGGCTCCGCGCGCAGATCGATCTGCAGCACCACCTTCACTTCCTCGTACACCGGATTGGCCACCGACAAATCACGCAGGGTCACGACGGTCCTTTGCAGCAATGCCGAGCGTATCAGCGCGAGTTCGTCGAGCGAGATCTTGGGCCGTGCCGGATGGTTCTTGCCTTGAGCAGGCTGCGGGACGACGACGAGCTTGAGCGTGCCGGCCGGCAATCGCGCGCAGTCGTATCCTTTCGCGCGCACGACGTCCGGCGTAATGCACTTGGCCTGCAACAGCGCCGGAAGCACGTCCAATGCGATCTGCTCGAAGTCCGCTGCACTCACGGCCCGCTGCTTGTGACGCAACCGCTCGCTCACGCGCACCTGAAAAGCATCCGTGAGTTCCGCCGCCTGGCCGCCGCAGGTGGGCAAAGGTTGGCCCACACCTTGAATGCCGGGCGGTTTGCGGACGAAATCGTTGATCGAGCCGACCGGCAACGGAGCACTCGCCAAGGGCGCGGCGCCGTTCAAGACTTGCGTGACGGCAACGGCTTGCGTCCCCACATACGCGGCACGACTGCGTGCTTGCGGATCGTCCACGACGGCGGCAATCCAGTACAGGCCGGCCGGAAGCAAAGTGTTGTCGCTGTTCATGCGCCGCGCGCCGGTCTGCAAGCGCACGATGCCGCTTCTCGTCAAGCCGGCGGTCCCGTCCTCGACCAGCCCATCGCCGAAGCGGTGCCACGCATTGTCGAGCAAGTAGTACCAATCGACGGCGCCGGGTGCCGATCCCGAGCCGGGCGCGGACGGCTCCTCGCTTGCCGTCCGCCCCTGCGCTTCTTGCATGCCGAACAGCAGCGATACGATTTGCCCCGGCACAAGGTTGCGAAGACCGATATACAACTGCCCGGCGCGCGCGATGCCTTCTAGCAGCAATGTGCCGGTCAGCGGCTGAGCCACGTACCCGAACGGCCCGATCTTGTAGAAACATGGAATAGGCGCCGACGTCACATCCGGCGCTTGCCGCGCCTGCAACTGCTGGCGAGCGACGTAATCGACGGTGATGCTCTTCGCCTGCGGCAGAAACGGCGGATTGGGCATCTTGGGCAGACTGGGAAGATAGGGGTAAGGCTGAATCCGAAGCTCAGGCTCTTGCTTGATCTGGGTGCTGATCGCGAGCGCGGCCTTCATCGACGCATCCGCCAGCACTTGAGGGTACAGCGCATGGCCGAACGCCCAGGTCGGCCCGGCCAATTCCATGCGAATCCCGTCCAACGGCTGCAGCGCGCCGTTCCTGGTTGGTTCGACGACGCGGAACGACCGTCGCGTCTGCAATCCGGCCGTAATGCTATCGTCTTGCGTAAACAATGGCTTGCCGCAGCACGGCGGATTCCACCGATCGTTTGTCCTGATCGAAAACGCCCCCTGAAACATATTGTTCGTCACCGATGTCAGGTAGCCGGCATAGTGCCCCGCCAAGTTTTGCGGCGCTATCGGCAGGTTGAACCATTCGACTCGCACTACCGCGCCCTTGATCGGCTTGCTCGCGAGTTCCGGGTCGACCATTTCCAAATAGCTGCCCAGGATCGGCAAGTTCCCGAACGGCGCAAACGGCGCGGTCGCATCGACCGGCCCTTGAGTAGTCGTCATGCTCGCCGGCACCAACCCCGCCACCCGCGTCTGCACTGTGATGCCCTTGATCAGCAGGTGTTGGATAAACGAATACGGATACACTCGCGCATCGGGCTTGAGCATCAGCTTCAGGCGCGGCCACGGCGATGCGCCGCCGGCCTCCGATACCGCCGGCGGCCCGGGCTCGACCGGCGGAAAAGAAGCCGGCAGCATCAGAACGAGATCGACGCGGCATCGCGCGAGGTCGGCCAACACGGCCACGCGTTTGACGCTTTGCCACCCTTTCGCCGTGGTGACCGACACCTCGCAAGCCTGCCTCAACGCGCGCCGAACCATGGCGTCGAGCGAGCGCCCCGCGAAATCCGCATAGGCCTGATTCGTCACCTCGAGAAAAGCACGGACCACATCCGCGAACGCCAACGGAGCGGCCGCCGTCCCGCCAGGCGTTTTTTCGATCGGCGAGCGAGGAAGGCTCGAGGGTTTCGCTTCGAATTCGAAACGCAAGCGCAACGCGCGCCGGCCACCACGCAGCAATAGCATGGGCGAGGTGACGACGAATCCGATCTCGGCCGGCGGCGAACTATCCAACAACAGCGGAGCGCCGGTGCAATCGGTCCCGAACGTCGGCCAGCTCGGATTCGGCTGCACGAGCAGCGCCCCGAGGCCATCGCGCGAATCGGCGTGCGGGGAGGCATACAGCCGAGGCACATACGGCACGCCTTGCGCTATCGCTTGCGTGGCACGAATCGTTTTGAGCGCGCCGACCGCGTCCTGATTGACGACCAGATCGTCGTCGAGGGCGTAAATCAAATCGCGCCCGTCGGGCAGCTTGCCGGCGCGCAATTGGGTCAGGGCCGGTACCTTGACGTCTCGCCCCGCCGGCGTGGGCTGCAGGCAAACGAACGCGCGATCCGGCGTGGCCGGACGCTCGCGCAGCCGCAATATGTCGCGATAGTAGAAATCCAGATGCCGGGCCGTGATGGTGTTCGCGCTTTCCTGTGCGTGCCGCAGCAGGCGCACGAAAGCAATCATCAGCGCGGAGTGCGGCTGATGGCCGACCGTGTCTTGCAAGGAGTCGGCGAAGTACCGGCGCATCGTGGCTTGTGCCGCAACGATGTATTGGACGAACGACTGCAGGATATCGCGCAAGCTTCGCGTGGCAACGGCATCGCTGGGTGGGACCGACCCGTGCCACAACCACTTCAAATAGTCGCCGTCGGCGCTGTGCTTGCGCCAAAATTCGCGCGACAGCCTATGCCACGTTCGCTCCCACTCCGGGTTGCCGGCGACCTCGCTGTACAAAGGCGCGAGTTGCACGGTCACCAGCGTTTCGAGCGCCAGGCCGGCCGACGTCCCGAGCGGAAGAGACGCGCCGATGTGCTTGACGCCGACCACCCACTCGGACACCTGCCGAAACAACTCGAACAACTGCGATAGGAGCCCCTCTTCGCGGTGTGCCGGATGCGGCTCCGCGGCCGCGAGGCGTTCGGCGTCCGCCAAGATCCGCCGGCCGTCGAAGTTGACGATCGGCGCCAATGCAAAGCTAATGTCGTTTGCGAAGAACGGCTCCCAGTGGCCGTCGTGCTTGCCGTCCGTGCCGACATAGATCAAGAGCTGCGCGAACTGCCTGACGAAATCGAGCTGCTCCGGCAACGTGCGAGCGTCGACGGGCGCGCTCTCGGGAGACAGCGCCGCCAGGCGGCGAGCAGCCTGCGTCGTACCGATCACGCGGCGGCTCCGTTAAGCGATCGTACGGACATTGGTTCCTTCGGCTAGATAGAACGGGAACACCATATTGCTGCGCGTGTTGGTCTGGCGCACCAGATACGTCAAGGTGATGCGCAGGAGTCCATCGGTTGCATCGCTCAGATCGAAGTCCACATTCTCGAGCAAAATCCTGGGTTCATAGCGCAGCACCGCGTCTGAAATCAAGGTTTCCAGCAGCGTGAGCGTATTGGCGTTCATGAGGTCGAACACATGCTGCTGCAAGGCGCACCCGTAGCCCGGCAGCATGATCCGCTCACCCGGAGCCGTGTTGAACAGGATCCTTAGACTTTGACGGATGTCCTCCTCCGCCTCGGCCATCTGCACGCCCGCGCTTGCTTTGTCGAACGTCGGCGGAAACTGCCAGCCGCGCCCGAGGAATCTCGTATCGCTCGCCATGGCGCGGACTCACCCTCCTATCAATACCGTCGGAAACCCGATCGCTATCGTGCCGCCGTGCGCGCAGGTATCGCCCATGCGCGCCGCGGGACGCCCGCCGATGAAGACCGTCGTCGATCCCTTGATGATGGTGTCGGGAGGGCCCACGCAGGTGAGCATGTCTCCCACGACCGCGGCCGGCAGCTTGCCGATCAGCACCGTCGGCACGCCGGGCCCGATGATCGGCCCGCCCACGTGCGGAATCGGCACGGGACCGGCCGGTGTCTGCATCGGACACATATGCATATCGGAAATGCGCGCGGCAGGCGGCATGGTGCTTCCCCGTTAGTTGATCATGACCACGCCGCCGGTCACGGCCACGCGCGCCGCCGAGTTCAACTCGGCGGAGGCCGTTCCCTTCAGCGTCAACGTGGCCGATGCTTCGGCGCCGATTTGCGGCGCCTCGGCCTTGACACTGGCCGAAGACTTGATGCTGACGCCGGCCGTCCCTTGAATACTGACCGAACCCGTAGCCTTGATCGTAATGTCCTTGGGACTGTCGAGCGAAATTCCGCTCGACGACAGCTTGATGTTGTTCTTGTTCGAATCGGTGATGCTGATCGACTTGTCCTTGTCGCTCATCACCACGACCTGGCCTCCGGGCGTTTCGATCGTGACGATCTTGTCCACGTCCTGCAGCGTGATCTTGATTTGGCCTTTCGTGACGATGGCTTTATTCGTATTGGGCTGATCCGGGGTATAGGGCGGCGTGTGCTTGCTGCTGTACAAGCTGCCGAGCACCACCGGGAAGCGCGGGTCGTCGTTGATGAAACCCACCATCACTTCGTCGCCGATCTCCGGCATGAACATGATGCCGGCCTTATTGGTGGCATACGGCGTACCCAACCGCGCCCAGATCCCGTTGCCGTCGCCGTCGATGAGCGGCAAGTCGAGCAATACGCGCGTCATGGTCAGCGGATCGGCATCGATCTTCTTGACCGTGCCGATCTGAAGCCCCGAGATTCCGGGCAGCAACCCCGCCGCGGGCGGTGCTTCGACGTCGGGCTGCTCTTCGACGAACCAGCGGGGCGACAGTCCGAAACCCACCTCCGTCAACCAATTGCCGTGCTCCAGCGTGTGCGCGACGCGCGCGATGAAGGCTTGGCCGTTGAAACGTGTCCCTAGCCCGGCCAATTCGATTGTCTTGCCCGGCACGGCAAGCGCACTCCCCTGGAACGTCACGGTGCCGCGGATCCTCGCCAAACGCGATTTGAGCAGTTGCGCGTCGGCCCAATTCTGCAAATCGGCGTTCTCCAGCGGCGCCGGCGAATTCAATTCGAACGTGCCCGCACTCAACACGCCGGCGAGCGTGCTGCCCTCGATATCGCCTTGCGCGTTGACGGTAGGAGCGGCGCTCGTGGCCGTGATCACCTTTTGCTCGGAGATGTCCCAAGCGGTCGCGCTCACTTGCGTGTACTGGTTGCGAGCGTCGATTTCCGCTTCCAATGTCCTGAGCGCGTCGCCGTACTTCACGACGAGCCCGCACCCTTGCGCCACCGCCGGCGACTGTACCGTCACCTTGTTGTCGTCCACGAGCACGAGCTTGCCGTTGACCTCGGCACGGCTGAGCAGGAAGTCCCAGTCGGTGCTGTAAAAGCGCACGAGCTCTTCGTAAGTCACGCTGGTGGATTCGACCGTTGCCGTGAGCCCGTGCTTTTCGATCAGGGCTTTCAGCACGGTGTTGTCGGTCTTGTCCTTATAGACATTGCTCTTGCGCCCCACCGTCATCTTGACCGCACTGTCGCTGCAGGTGACGAGCAACTGCGCAGCCGCCTGCTCGCGCACCCGGATGCCGTGCTTCACCACGATGCCCTTGAACACCGAAGTCGCGTCCTGGTGGTAAGCCATCTTGATTTCCACTTTGGCGCCCGGAACGAAGGTGCTCGACTCGCTGATCGGGAACGTGCCGGTGCTCGAGTTGCCGTCGACGAGCGCGATGCGTGCCGTTCCGATACGGTTGACCTCGCGCACGATCTTGATGCTGCTGACACGGTAGGTGTCGGGAATGGGGCTGCCGTCCACCAGAACGGTGACGGAGACGAGATCGGTTTTACCTGCCAGCGGGGAGACGTTCACGATGAAACCAAAGGGGGAAAAGCGATAGGCTGCCCGGGTTGCAGATTGCGAAAATCGGTCAGGCCGTTATAGTTCGCCACCATCAAGTAGTGGCGGCTGTCGCCGTAAATGCGCTCGCACATCAAGGGCAGCGTCTCCCCCGTTCCGGCATACCGCACATGGGTCATATCCGGGGAATTCTTGCCGCTGATCTTCTCGAGGTCCTTCGCCGAGAGGAATTGCTCGAAGCTCGGCGTGAGTTTAGCGCGCAGCGGCAAGCCGTCCGGGTCGAACAACGTGTACTCGATGTCGAGCTTGGTCAACCGGCACTTGAACGACAACTTGCCCCATATCACCATCAGGTAGTTGGGGCTATGAATGCTGCCGTTGTACCGGTAGACGAGCAGCTTGAACTGCTTGATCGAATCGCTCAGCTTCAAGTCGCTGACGACGCCCGTGCCATCGAGGTAGAAGCTGAACGACAGCGTTTCGGGCGTGATCGAATCGTACTTGGTGGTCGAGCCGGCGGTATCGGTGCTCTTGGCCGGGTTATAGCTCGCGGAATGGTTGTGCGTATAGCTTTCCGGATTGATCTGCAAGCTATAGCTGCCGATTTCCTTGGTGAAGTCCGCATCGCTATAGGCGTGTAGGGTCAGCTTTTGCAGGGCCATTCTCGATCGCTCCGTGGGGCCGGTCCGATAGCGCTCAGCGCTCGCCCGCGCGCTGCAGCTGCGTCTGGATCTCTTCCTGACACAGCTCCAGCAGTTCGGCTCGCAGCATGCGGCGCAGGGCGTCCCAATCGGGAGCCGGCGTTTCCGGATCGGCCACGGTCACGCGTATGACCAATTCATGGATTTCCATCGGCATGGTTCATCTACGAGTCAACGTTTGAAATGCGAACTCCAGTGTCTCGACGGCCACGTCGTTCCTGGTGGAATCGAACGCGCCCACGCTCCACTTCACCGGCCAAGCGCGCGTGCAGTTCCAAGTGAGCAACGGCCGGCCTGCTCGATCGAGCAGGAAAATGTTCAGGTCCTTGCATGCGATCTTGCCGATGACGCCGTCTTGAAGCGTCGACTTGCACCAGTTCGAAAACTGCGACCCCTTGACCAGGATGCCGCGCTTGAGCACGAGATTGCCGTGCTTGCCCCGCCCAGGAAGGCGGTGGCTGAAGCCGTTCTCGCCGCCCTCCTTGATCTCCTCCAATTCGATTTCCATGTCGAGGCCCGAGACCTCGGTAAAAGCCGCGTCGTCCTCCGACTTGGCTCCCGAGATCTGCACCTTGAAATAGAAACCTAAGGGCGGGTAATAGCTCATCGTCACGCGTTCTTGATTTCAAGACCTTCGTGCGCGATTTCCAGCGTCTCCACGGCCACTTCGTTGCCGTCGGACTTCAGGTCGGTGCCCGTGATCTTGGTCGGCCATGCGTTCTGCAGCGTCCAGACCATGGTCGCGCCGCCCTTTTCGTCCAAGAGCTTGATCACCACCGGCACGCGCTTGATCGTGTTCATCTTGATCTGCGAATACCAATCCCAGAACTTGTTGTCCTTGACGAAAATGCCCTTCTTCAGCGTCACGTTGCCCACCTTGTTGATGCCCGGCATCTTGACGGTGGAAAACGTGGAGCTGTTGCCGGCACGGTATTCGATGATCTGCGTTTCCGTGTCGAGCCCGGACACCTCCTGGAACGCCAAGTTCTGCTGATCCCCGATATCCACGGAAAAGTAAAACTTCGGCAACGGCCAAACTTTTGGATCCTGTGCTTCACCTGCCATAATCGGTTCTCCTCTTCCGTGTCATCACGAAGTCTGCATCTGCTGCTGGAACGTCAACTCGATGAATTCAGCAGGATGCGAGATCGCCACCAGAATCGTGACGCGCATGTATCCGTCCAGGACGTCCTGCCCGGTCATCGTGCTGCCGAGGCCCACGCTCACGCTGTATGCGTCTTGCGCCTTCGCTCCGGCCAAGGCGCCCGAACGCCATAGGTTGAACAGGAAATTGGAAATCATGCTCTCGACGGCAACCCACGTCGTCGACACGTTGGGTGCGAACACGTAGGCCATCACGGCATTCTTGATCGACTGCTCGAGCATGATCATCGTGCGACGCACGTTGATATAGCGCCAATCGCCGCTGTTGCCGTCGAGCGTGCGAGCGCCCCACACCACCAAGCCTCGAGTCGGGATGTTGCGGATCGCATTCACCGCGCGGCCGTCGAGCGGCATGTTCAGGTCTTGCTGATCCTCCGCCGAGATGTCCACCACCGGCTTCACAGCGAGATTGATGCTCGTATTGGCTGGGGCTTCCCATACGCCTTCCGTCGCGTCGACGCGAGCGTAGACACCCGCCATCGCCGCGCTCGGCGGGAGCACGTTCACCTGCTCGGCCATCTTCGTCGTCAGCCGCTTGTAGAGCGGGCTCACCGACACCACCTGATTGTGAAGGCGCGCGATCTGATCGGCTGCCTTCGTCGCGTTGGCAAGCGTGTTGCCCGCGTCGTCGGCTTTCGGAACCCCGTTGTCGTCGGTCAGATCGTTGCCCTTGTCGTCCGTGACTTTCAACGCCAGGGAGCTATAGAGCGCCTGCATCTTTTGCTGCTGCATCAGGCTAGGCTGCGGAACGAGCGTGGCGATCTCGTTCGCCAGCGCCGTCTTCAACATGCCCAACGAGTCCGCGTCGAGATTGGAATAGGTGATCTTGCTCTTGTCGACGACGTCGAACTCGACCCAAGGGTAATACGCGGTGCCGTAGTTCAAGAATGCCGTGCCGATTTTCTCGCGAAACCCGGAATCGCCGGAAATCACGTCCGTCGCGGGGGCATGCGTGCGCCGCTGGTCGCCGCCGAACATGTCGATCAAGGCCATCCGGCTCTGCATGTACCCGCAGTGCGCCAGCGCCTGCTGCCAAAAGCCGTAGCAGTCGTCCGCTCCGCCCAGCAGCACCGTGTCCGGCGCCACGAGCAAAGTGACGTCGAGCACCTTCTTCAACGCGTCGAAAGGCGCTACCTGATCAGGATTGGCCGGATCGGGATCGGGCGTGAAGTGGTTGGCGTTCTTGCCGTTCGCCACCGCGTCCGCGTAGTTGCCGACCGAGATGATGTAGGCCGGGCCGCCGCCGTTGACGAAGTAAAGCTTCACCGCGTAATACATGAAGAACCGCGTGACGGCGTTCAGATCGGCTTTGTAGCTTTTGTCCGCGCCTTGCGAAAGCTTGAACTGAGGCTTGTAAGGGCCGCCGAAATACGTGACGTAGTCGTCCAGCGACTCGATGTAAGTCGGCACGTATTTCTTCGGAACGCTGCCGTCCTGCGCCTTCTCGGTATAGCCGATAAAGGCCGGTATCGCGGTGGCAACCTCGACCACCGTATTGGGAAACGCGTCTTGCTCGACGATATAGACGCCTGGGGTTTTGTATTGCGCCATGGTCCCTCACGTGGAAATCAGCCGGCAGCCACCGCGGCGCCCGGCGGGCGGCGGTGCGCCGTTTTGCAAACAGGCCGCATCAAGCGGTCATCGTTTCCGCGGGTGCCTCGGCGGACGACACCGGCTGCGAGGTTGGCGCGGCGGCGGCTTGAACGCCGCTGCGAGGCTTCAACTCAGGAAGAACTTGCGCCAGCGTCAGGACCTTGCAGTCCGGTGTGGTCACCACGTAGTTCTCCGAGCCGAGCAAGGCAACGACGCCGTCTTTGGGATTGCCCGTGGCGGAGTTGAAGCTGAAGTTCAATGAGGCGAGCTTGACCCACACGTTCTTGACCAACGAGAACAGCTGATTCTCGCCCATGGCGATGTAGCCGTTCAGGCCGTCACCGAAGAGCGCTTCGATGCCGATCTTGGGCTCCGGCGGCGGGGTGGGTGTGCCGCAAAGCTGGCCGGAAAACAGGTAGACGGTCGGGATGAACTTGCCGTCGTCGTCGCTAGTTGGGGCCTTGCCCGACGACTGCGCGTTGCGATAGACCGCGATCCCGTTGGTGCCGTCACCGGCAATGCCCGCGATCGAAATACGCGGGCTGATGTTCGTCTCGAGCCAGACCGGGTTGTTGAATACGTCCTTGATCTGAGCGATGTTCGTGCCGTCGTGGATCACGATGCCGTTGATCAGATCGCCGCACATGCCCTTGATACCCGTCTTGAACGGGGCTTCCGGCAAGGCCTTCCATTTCGCCTTGGGGTTGTTCACGTCGGTGAGGTACGAGACGGAATTGCCGAAGAAGTAGACAATCCCGTTGGCGGCGTTGCCCGTGATGCCCGAGACCGGCGCCGACGGAAGGCCTGGGGCACTCACCTTGGGCGGGACCGCTCTGGGCAAGCCGAACTGCTTGAGGTCAAAGGTATAAACGACTTGGTTCGGCTTGTCGAACACGACATAGTTGTTCGTCTTATCGCCGACGATAGAGGCTCCGTCTGCCATTACCCGATTCTCCTTAAGTCTTCATGGACAAGCGCAGCTCAATTGAAAGAGTGCAAGACTCCCCCAAAGCTGCAGGCGCAAAAAAACCTACACAGCTATTACTGCAACGATTACTTGCTGATTACTGTTCGAATCGGTCTGACGAGGCAGACGAGACATGCGGCCCTATCCGCTTGTACACGCTTGTACACGCTTGTACATCGGACTCAAGCGCAATGTCATGTTCGTGTCACGGAATGTCTGATAGACCGGGATCCCCTCGGCGTGGCGAAGCGGATTCGAATGCGCAATGCCATCGCGCACCGACAGAGACGGCCTTGCGCCGCCTGAACTTGCCCCCGGTCATCCCCGCTCTCCTTCGCTTACCACGCCGCCGATGTGCCGGCGACGTCAATTGGTCTCTTTCAGTTGTGCTTGATCACACCCTGAGCGCCCGTTGTCTTCTCTTCTTAACTGCTACGGGACGCATTCCAGCGCGACAATATCATAAGATGATTGCACTTCGTCAATGATTTTTTAGAATGCCGGCGGCGCAATGTGCGCAGGCCGCACGCGGCGCGTTTGGGCCATTTTCGTGAAGGTAGGCAATGCGTGTTCCAGCCTCATCGCCCCGATCGGATCGTCCGAATGCCCCTTGCAGCTTGCTGGGGGTGCTGCTTATGGCTAGCTAGGAGCGCAAGAGCCGGCGTGAAAGCGCCGGCTCTTGGCATTCGAGAAGGGAAGATCGATGGCCGGGGTATCCGACGAGCGACGATCCAACGAGGATCGGAGAAGCGGAAAATGCGAGCAGCTCGTTATTTAGGATCACTAATCATCTTCCCGTCGTTTATCTTCGCTTCGCTCTTTCATTCGCCCCCAGGCAGCCCCGACGAGGCAACGACGCGGGCAATCTGACGCTTCGCCGCTTCGTAGACGTGCTCGGGCGTGAACCCGAACTTGCCCAGCAGATCGCGTATCGGAGCCGACGCGCCGAACGTATGCATCGCGATCGTTTCTCCGGTCCGCCCCACATAGCGATCCCATCCAAGCGATGCCGCTTGCTCCACGGCGACCCGCGCGCCGATTTCCGGCGGCAGCACCGCATCCTTATACGCGTCGTCCTGTCGTTCGAAGATATCCCAAGACGGCATCGACACGACCCGCGCCGCGATCCCCTCCTTCGCCAGCCGCTCGTAGGCCTGCATGCACACGTGCACCTCGCTGCCGGCCGCGAGCAGCAGCACCTTGGGCGCCGAGCCGTCCGGGGGATCGGCCAGTACATAAGCGCCCCTGCGCACGCCCTCGGCGCCGGCGTACCGCGTGCGATCGAACGTCGGCACCGGCTGCCTGGACAGCACGAGCGCGGTCGGGCGGCGTGCGCTGGCGAGCGCCATGCACCATGCCTCGCGCACCTCGTTAGCGTCGGCCGGGCGCAGCACGGTCAAGCCGGGCACGGCGCGCAGCGAGGCCAATTGCTCGACGGGCTGATGCGTCGGCCCATCTTCGCCGAGACCGATCGAATCGTGCGTGAAGACGAACACGACCGGAATCTCCATCAGCGCCGCGAGCCGAATCGGCGGCTTCATATAATCGCTGAAGATCAGAAACGTCCCCGTATAGGGCCGCAGATTGCTGAGCGCCAGGCCGTTGGCCACGGCCCCCATCGCATGCTCGCGCACGCCGAAGTGCAGGTTGCGGCCCTTCGGGTCGTCCGCGGAAAAACTGCCCGCGCCTTCGAACTTGAGCAGGGTCTTCGTCGACGGCGCGAGGTCGGCGGCGCCGCCGAGCGCCCACGGCACGCGCGGCGCGATCGCGTTGAGGATCTCGCCCGACGAGGCTCGCGTCGCCTCGCCCTTCGCGTCGGGCTCGAACGACGGCAAATCGGCGTCCCAGCCCTCGGGCAATCTGTGCTGCTCGATCAACTCCAATTCGCGAGCGAGTTCGGGATAGCGCTGCTTATAGGCGTCGAGGCGCGATTGCCACGCCTCGCGCGCTTTCGTACCGCGCGCGCCGACGCCTTGCGCAAAGCGTTCGGGCACATGCGGGGGCACGTAGAACTGTTTGTCCTCGGGCCATCCATAGGCCCGCTTCGCGAGCGCCACCTCTTCTTCGCCGAGCGCATCGCTATGCGCGGCCGACGTGCCTTGCTTGTGCGGCGCGCCCCAGCCGATCACGCTCTTGACGACGATCAGCGTCGGCGCGTCGGTCGTGCGATCGGCTTGCGCGAGCGCCGCCTCGACGGCGGCGCAATCGTTGGCGTCTTCCACCGCCAGCGTATGCCAGCCGTAGCCGCGAAAGCGCGATTGAACATCGTCGCTGTAAGCCAGATCGGTGTGCCCTTCGATCGTCACGCGATTGCTGTCGTAGATCCACGTGAGATTCGACAAACGCAGGTGGCCGGCGAGCGAGGCGGCCTCGTTCGAGATGCCCTCCATCAAGTCGCCGTCGCCCGCCAGCGCATAGACGCGATAGTCGAACAGCGGAAAGCCCTCCCGGTTGTACCGCGCCGCATACCAGCGCGACGCGATCGCCATCCCGACGCTATTGCCCAGCCCTTGCCCGAGCGGGCCGGTAGTCGTCTCGACGCCCGTGGTCAGCCGGTACTCGGGATGGCCCGGTGTCCTGCTGTCGAGCTGACGGAAGTTGCGAATGTCGTCGAGCGATACGGCCGGTGCTTGCGTGGGACATCCTTGGTCATCGACGGCTTTGACACCGGCCAAATGCAGCACTGAATAGAGCAGCATCGAAGCATGGCCGACCGACAGCACGAACCGGTCGCGGTTGGGCCACAGCGGTTCGTTGGGATCGTAGCGAAGATGGTGTTGCCAGAGCTGGTAGGCGACGGGAGCGAGCCCCATCGGCGCCCCGGCATGGCCCGAGTTGGCCTTCTGCACGGCGTCCATGGCCAAGGTGCGGATCGTGTCGATGCAAAGCTTATCGAGAGCGGGGTCTGAGCGCATGGCGTAGCGTCCTCTTCGGGGTTGCAACGGGTGCCTTCGATCGAGCAACACCCATACCCATTCTAGGGCGGCAAAGGCTGCATCGCCCCTGCAGCTTTTAAGGCCCATTAGGACACGTCCTGGACCCGCTCACCGCGATGCCGCCGGAACAGGGGCAAGCGAGCGCCACAGTGCGGGGAACGGTCGTTGCTGGAATCGAAAGCGTGTTCAACTTCGCCCCAAGAGGCATGCATGGCTCAGCATCCGGCTCACGCCCAGGATCACCGGCATCCAGGACAGCCCTCGCCGGTCGCCGGTCCAGAGGGCGGATGCGGCCGCGCGGATGCGGCCGTGCGAGTGAGCAGCTTGGTAGCGGTTCAACCTCCGCCGATGCCCTGCAGCACGCGGCCCGTTCCACCGCAGATCGTGCAAGGCTGCCCTTCCACCATGCCGGTGCCGCGGCATACACGGCAAGGGCTCTCGCCAACGCCCGGCGCATCCGGCGGCGCTTCGTCGCCGGGGTTCTTCGGTTCCTGGGTTTCTTGCATGGGGCACTGTCCTCCGTAAATGGCCGCGGCTCGCCCGCGCTGCCGTCACGTGCGGGGGAGCAATTCCCGGGCCGCGTCACGGCACGGCGGCGTCGGCCCGGCGGCCAATAATCGAATCGCTGCGCCGCAATGCGAGTCGGCCGGGATTTTCGGCTTGGGAACCGATACCCGCCCGGAAATACAGGGTTCCACCTTCCGGGGTCGACTCTACCCGCGCGATTGTGACGAGCGAATTAAACGGAACGCATTATCTGTAACGGAGCGTTTCCGAAAAGTAATGCTAAACAGATGATTCAACGCCTACCCATCAAAACAAACGGGGTGGTAGACAAAGGTTGATCTTCCATATTGCGAACTGCCGAAGAGGGGATTAGTATTGCGCCAACCACGAATCAAGCCCGGTCTCACCCAACCCGCCGGGCATTCGAAACAATTACCGGATCGCTGCAGGATGCGTGCCTGCGGCGGGTAATTACTACCTTTCGCGGTTTACACAATATAAATCTTCGAAAACGTTTTATAGCGTCATATGAATAGCCATTCCGACCGCCTCGTGATTTACGGTTTCAGCCCGGAATTCTTTCCGGTTTCACTCCGTGCTTTTCGCCGACGAAGTAATTGATGCGTTGGGCAACCCGGTGCAACCGGTACCGCCCATTGCTGATCGACGAGATCAATCGACTATCTTTGTTCTACTGGAGAGAAGCATGCTGAGCCCTCACGAACTCGCCACCTTGATGCTGGTCAAGGACGCTCCCGAGCAGATCGGCGATCGCGCCGAGCTGAGCACGTTGCTCGAGCGCCACCTCATCGCGTTGGAACAACCGGCCGAAGACTTCGGTCTGCCTCGTCCGCGTATCACCGAAAACGGCAACTCGATTCTCGAAGCTTGCTCGCGCCTGCGGTAGCGGCGCGGGCAGGCCGGGGTACCGGCGGCGCGACGGCTGTAGCGGCAAGTGCAGTTCGTCGCGCCGCCTTAGTTTTACTTCGTCAAACGCTCATCACCATCAAAGGAGAACCGAAGATGACCAGAAGGATTGCCCTCGTAACGGGCGGCATGGGTGGCATCGGCGAAGCGATCAGCATTCGGCTGCACGATGTCGGCCACGCCGTCGTCGTCACCTATTCGCCGAACAACACGGGCGCCGACGATTGGCTCGCGCGCATGGAAGCGTCGGGCCGGCAGTTCCGCGCCTACCCTGTCGATGTGGCCGATTACGACTCGTGCCAACGCTGCGCCGCGCAGATCAAGGCCGAGATCGGGCCGGTCGACATTCTCGTCAACAACGCCGGGATCACGCGCGACGCGAGCTTCAAGAAGCTCGACAAAGGCGGGTGGGACGCCGTGCTGAGCACGAACCTCGATTCCGTGTTCAACATGACGAAGCACTTGTACGAGGACATGACCTCTCGCGGCTGGGGGCGGGTCATCAACATCTCGTCGGTCATCGGCTGCAAAGGCGGCTTCGGGCAGACGAACTACGCGGCGGCCAAGGCGGGCATGCACGGCTTCACGAAGTCGCTCGCGCTCGAAGTGGCTCGCAAGGGCGTGACCGTCAACACGGTGTCGCCTGGCTTCATCGCCACGCGCATGGTCACGGCCGTTCCCGAAGAAATCATGCAGACGAAGATCCTGCCGGAGATTCCGGTCGGCCGTCTCGGCGAACCCGAAGAGGTCGCCGCGCTCGTGGCCTATCTGTGCTCGAACGAGGCCGGCTTCGTCACGGGCGCCAACATCTCGATCAACGGCGGTCAGCATCTGCAATAACCGTAGTACTCGTCGTATCCGTAGTACCCGGTAAGCCGCGTCGACGGCTCCGGCCAAAACTGAAAAACGACGGCTGCGGGCGGCTCACGCCGCGATGCTCAGCCGCACGTCCCGACCGGTACGCCTCTCGCTTTGCAGCCGGTCTGTATTTCTCGCGCCGCCTTCGGAAACTCGGTCTGAACGCGGCGCACTCGTATCGAACGGCGGCGATGCTCGCCTGAGCACATCCGGAGGCGTCAAGCGCTCCGAGCACCGGCCGGTATCGAACGCGCATGCCGAAAGCGGCACACGGCCCGGCACGAGGCTTGCAGCGTCGCCCGGCGCCGATGAGTCGCGCCGTATCCGGCTTGGGCCTTGCCCCTTTTCGGCCGTTCGCATCGGCGCTCAAACGAACTACGAGAGGAACCGCTCCATGCAATTCGCCTTCGCGCGCCCGGCGCTCGCCGCCGCCTTGCTTTGCGCCGCCACGTGCTTTGCCGCCGAGCCCGCCGCCAAGCCGGCCACGCAGGCCCCGTCGGTGGCGCCAAGCGAGCACGCCGCATCGGCAGGCACGCCGGCCGCCGCATCGAGTCCGCTCGCACAGCCTTCGGCCCCGCCACCTCCGTCCGAAAGCTTCGGCGATCTTTACCGGGATGTCGAACTCGCCCATCTGTTTCCCGACAGCAAGACATTCGCCGACATGATTCCGAAGGAATCGCCGGCGCGTATCGTCGCCGCGTATAAAGCCGCGCACGGGCAAGCCGGATTCAATCTGAGCAAGTTCGTCGACGCGCATTTCGACATGCCGCCGCACGACGCGCGGCCGTATGTCTCCGATCCGAAGCAAACCGTCGTGCAGCATATCGACACGCTGTGGAACGTCCTGCGCCGCGATCCCGATCCCGCGGCGAACCGCCGCTCGTCGCTGCTGCCGCTGCCGGCCCCGTATGTCGTGCCGGGCGGGCGCTTCGACGAGGTCTATTACTGGGACTCTTACTTCATCATGCTCGGGCTCGTCGCCAGCGGCCGATTCGATCTGGCGAACGACGAATTGAAGAACTTCGCGGCGCTGATCGACCGGTACGGACACATCCCGAACGGCAATCGCACCTACTACCTCAGCCGCTCGCAGCCGCCGTTCTTCTCGCAGATGGTCGGGCTGCTCGCCGAACACGACGGCGACAGCGTCTATCTGCAATATCTGCCCGAGCTCAAGGCCGAATACGACTACTGGATGGACGGCGCGGCGACGCTCCCGCCGGGCCACGCCGCGCTGCACGTCGTGCGTCTTTCCGACGGCACGGTGTTGAACCGCTACTGGGACGAGCGCGCGGCGCCGCGCGACGAGTCGTATCGCGAAGACGTTCAAACGGCCCGCGCGATGCCGCAGCGCAATGCCGGTGATCTCTGGCGCAACCTGCGCGCGGGCGGCGAGACGGGATGGGACTTCAGCTCGCGCTGGTTCGCCGATAACCGGACGCTGGCCACGATCGACGTCACGTCGCTCGTCCCCGTCGACCTGAATTCGCTGCTCTACGGTCTCGAGCGCACGCTGGCGAAGGCGTACCGCCTCCAGGGCGATGCCTCGCGCTCGGAGAACTTCGATGCCCGCGCTTCCGCCCGCGCCGAAGCGATCCGCCGCTGGCTTTGGGATGCGCATGCCGGCGCGTTCGTCGATTACGACTTCGTTCACCGCGCGCCGCGGGAACGTTTGACGGCCGCGACGGTGTACCCGCTTTTCGCGGGCGTCGCCTCGCGTCAGCAAGCGAACACCGTTGCCCAGTCGATCAAACACGGCCTGCTGCGGCCGGGCGGTCTGGCGACCACGCAAGTCACGACAGGCCAGCAATGGGACGAACCCAACGGCTGGGCACCGCTGCAGTATCTCGCGGTGATGGGGCTGCGACGCTACGGCGATCCAGCGCTCGCTCGAACGATCGCGACGCGGTGGATCAAGACGAACGTCGACTACTACGTGCGGACCGGGAAGCTCGTCGAGAAATACGACATCGGCCGCAACGCCGGGCATGAGTCGGCAGGCGGCGGCGAGTATCCGCTGCAAGACGGATTCGGCTGGACGAACGGCGTCTTGCGGCAGCTATTGCTGCTCTATCCGCATGCGGTCGATGTCGAGCACGCCGTGCCCGCCGCGTCGTCCCCGGAAGCCGCCTCCGTCTCGCCGGCAACGGCTGCCGGGACGATCGCGGCCGTCGCCGATTCGAACATTGCTCGCTCGCTGTTCGGTGTGAGCGACGGCCTCGTCGCGCATTGAACGTCGAATACGAAGCAGGCTATGACGTCGCGCGGGACGACCTGGATCCCGATGCGCCCGAGGCAGGAGGCGTGAAGCTCTGAGTGCGAGGGCTCTGGGTGCAAGGCGCTCCGAGCCCAAAGCTATCATTTGCGCGACGGCGGCCGGCGCCGAAAGGCGGCCGGCCGCCGTCGCATTTCCTCTTCCCTCTACTGCGTCACGGCTTGGCGGATGATGCGCCTTCCGGCTGGCTGGCTGCCGTCGCGTGGTGATGATGCCGGCGATAATGCTTCTTGTGCTTATGCGCGTGCCGCGCGGTGCTGCTCGACGCGCCGTTCGCCTCGGGTGACGCGGTCGTGCCCGGCGGCATTGCCGACGCACCGGCGGTTCCGGCCGCCCCTTCGCTGCCCGGTGTCTGCGTCATGCTGGCTGGCCCTCCTTGCGACCCGCCTCCCGCCGCCGTCTGCGCGAACGACGGTGCTACCGATAACGCCAACGCGGCCGATACAGCTGACACAGCCGATGTGAAAAGTGCCCGGCGGACGATACGAATCTTCATCGAATCACCTCCTTCAGAAAGTTAACGACCTATTGAGGCCAGGCGCGCCGCGAAGCTGCCGCGACGCATGAACCTAGTGCGCCGCAACAGACATGCCATAGTCTTTCCTTCGCCTTTCATTGTCGATGCAGGGCCGATCGCATCGTTTCGACTTCGGCGGGCGTCACGGGCTGCGCCTCGTTGCCCCAAGCATTGCGGACGAAGGTCAGCACGCGCGCCATCTCCGTGCTACTGAGCTTGCCGACGAAGGACGGCATCCGTTTCGACTTCGGCCCGTCGATCGTGTCGGCGCTCTTGCTGCCGTCGATGAGCAGACGGATCAACGACGTTGCCTGCGGGGCGACGACGGCCGGGTTGCCCGCGAGCCGCGGGAATTTGCCCGGCTCGCCGCGGCCGTCGGCTTTATGACAGCGAGCGCAGAATGCGTTATAGAGCCCGGCGCCGGGATATTCGATCGACCCCGTGCGCAGCACGCTCACCGTCGCATCGTTGCGGGCGGGGTCCGTGTCGATATGGCCGCTCTTCGCTTGCGGCGGCAGCGTCTTCAAGTACGTCGCGATCGCTTTGAGATCATCGTCGCTCATGTACTGCCCGCTGTCTTCGACCACTTCCACCATGCTGCCGAATGCCGATAGCCCGGCACCGTGGCCATGCTTGAGGAACGCGGCGATATCGTCGGCCGAGAGGCTGCCGAGCCCCGAATCCGGGTCGCCCGTCAGGTTCGGCGCAAACCAATGGTCGTTGGTGCCGCCGGTCAGATAGAGCCGATCGCCGTCGTTGAGCCCGCGTTCTTCGTAAGCGGGCCCGCGCGGCGAGTGACACGCGCCGCAATGGCCGAGCCCCTGCACGAGGTACGCGCCGCGATTCCACTCGGCGCTTCGATCGCTGCGCGGGTCGAAACGCTCGTGCGGCGCGAACAATTCGTCCCAAACGGCGAGCCCCCATCGTTGGCTGAACGGAAACGGCAATTTCGTTTTCGGCACGGGGGAAGCGACGGGCTTCACGCCATGCATGAAGTACGCGTAGAGCGCGTGCATGTCGTCGTCGGAGATCTTCGAGAACGAAGGGAACGGCATCGCCGGGTACAAATACTTGCCGCCCGGCGCGACGCCGTCGCGCACCGCGCGCTCGAAGTCGTCGTAGCTGAAGCGGCCGATGCCGAACACGGGGTCGGGCGTGATGTTGCTCGTCCAGATCGTGCCGAACGGCGAGCCCATCGGCAGCCCGCCCGCGAACGGCGGCGAGGGCTTTGGAGGCGTACCCGTCGGCGCGTTCGTGTGGCACCCTGCGCAATCGGCAAGCTTGGCGAGATAGGCGCCTTTCGCGACGAGCGCCGCGTCCGCGGCATCGTCGGCGCAGCACGTCGAGGGCAACATGACAGCGGATGCGAAAACGAATGCGAACGCCAACGCTAGTGCGCCGCTCGCGGGGCCGCGTCGAAGCCGTCGAGCGCGCAAACCGAACACCATAAGCTCCTCGTTATCCATTGCCGGCGTCACGTACACGCCGACACGAGTCCGGTGGCCACGTCCGTCGCCACCAGCGCGAACAGGAACAACCCGCTCGCCATCAATCCCAAACGGGCGACGAAGGCTTCGCCCTCCACTTTCGTATCTTTCGATTCCGGCGTTTGACGACGCTCGCTTCGTTTCAAGCGGCGCCAGTTGCGCCACGCGAGCCCCGTGCCGCACAGACCGACGATGAACAGCAGCGCGCTCATCCCGCCCACGCCCCACTCCACGCTCGACGCCAGCGGCATATGCAGCGGCATGTCGTGCGGGAAACACGTATGGGCGATCAGCGTCTCGCCCGCGCAGATTTGCAGCAGCCAGGCGGCGGGCGTCGCCACCGTGCCGATCGTCAACAGCGGAACCGAAACGGGGCGCCTTCCCTGGGCGGGATTCGTTTCCATGTCACCGCAACCAATAGGGTGTGAGGTACAGCGTCGTGAAGATGAAGAGCCACACGACGTCGACGAAGTGCCAATACAAGCTGCCGATCGTGAGTGCGGCGCAGCGCCGTTCGTCGAAATAGCCGAGCGCCGTCCACCATGCGAGCAGCGCAAGGATGACGATACCCACGACCACGTGGCACAAGTGAAAACCGGTGATCGTGAAATAGAGCGAGCCGTAGAGGTTCGACGTCATCCCGTACGGGTGATCGTGCCATTCGTGCAGTTGGATGCCGACGAAAATGATGCCGAGCACGATCGCCACGCCCATCGACGCCACGGCCCAGCGCTTGCGCCGGCGCCGCACGAATCGTTCGCATAGCCACGCGAATACGCTGCTCGACACGAGGATCGCGGTATTGACCGACGACAAACCGAGCTTGGGCAATCCCTCCGGCGGCCAGGGGGTGGTCTGCTGCACCGCTAGATAGAGGTAGGAAAAGATCAGATAGCCGAATAGCGAGGCCTCGGTCGCGATCAGCATGATGCAGCCGAGCATCCCGCTCGCGCGCTCGCCGGCGCTGCCGACCGGCAAGGTGTTGGCCGGATGCAGCAGCACGGCTTGGGTGTCGTCGCTCACGCTATCCCTCCTCTACTGGCGCGGGTTCGCGCTGCACGAGCGCACGCTGCGGCCATAGCCACACGATGATCGAAACGCCGCACGCGGCGATCAGCACGAGCGCCGCCCCCCACCATCGCAGCGCGATCGCCGCGAAGAACAATGCCGCGAACACGCTGAGCCAGAACGGCGCATAGGAGTCCTCGGGCATCTTCAAGATCACGTGCGGCTTGCCGCTGAGCGCCGTCGTCCCCAATGCTTCGCGGCCTTGCATCACGATGTAGCCTTCGTCCAGATGCGAGCGCGCGCCCACGGGCTTTTCCGTTTCCTCCTCCATGCGCCCTTCCCAAAGCGGATGGCGGCTTGCGACGATCGGTAGGACCGCGAAGTTGTACGGAGGCGGCGGCGAAGGCGTCGACCATTCGAGCGACGGCGCGTCCCAAGGATTGTTGCCGGCGATCGGCCCGCGCCTCAGGCTATAGAGAACATCGACGAGGAATACCAGGATCCCGAACGCGAACATGAACGAGCCGATCGACGACAGCATGTTGACCGTGTTCCACCCCATGTCGGGCGCATAGGTGTAGATCCTGCGCGGCATGCCGAGCAGCCCTGCGATGTGCATCGGGAAGAAGCCGAGATTGAAGCCGACGAACATGATCCAGAACGCGATCTTGCCCAGCCGCTCGCTCATCATGCGGCCGGTGAATTTCGGAAACCAGAAGTAGATGCCGCCGACGACGGGAAACACATTGATGCCGATCAGCACGTAATGCAAATGCGCGACGACGAAGTAGGTGTCCGTCAATTGCCAGTCGAGCGGCACGGCCGCCGTCATCACGCCGGACACCCCGCCGATCACAAACAGAATGACGAACCCGGCGAAGAACAGGAACGGCGCTCGGAACACCGGCCTGCCGAGCCAGATCGTCGCGATCCAGGCAAACGTCGCGACGGCGCTCGGGATCGAAATGATCATGCTGGCCGAGCCGAAGAACGCCAAAGCCATCGGCGGAATGCCGGTCGCGAACATATGGTGGATCCATACGACGAAGCCGACCACCATCGTCGCCACGGTCGAGATCGCAACGGGGCCGTAGCCGACGAGCGGACGCCGGCAAAACACGGGCAGCGCGTCGGATACGATCCCCATCGCCGGCAGCACGACGACGTAGACCCACGGGTGCGCGAAGATCCAGAACAGATGCTGCCATAGCAGCGCGCGCCCGCCGCCGCCCGTCACGTCGAAAAAGTGCGTGCCGATTCGCCGGTCGAGCCACAGCATGAAGAACGCCAAACTGACCGAAGGCACCGCCAGCAGATTGCCGGCCGACGCCGTCAGCGTGCCCCAGACGAGCACGGGAATGCGATCGATCGACATGCCCGCCGCGCGCATTCGCAGCAGCGTGACGACGAAATTCACCGCGCCGACCGTCGTCGAAATGCCGAGCAAGATCATCCCGAGCGAATAGATGTCGATGTTCGGGCCGGGATCGTAGGTGAGACTGGACAGCGGAACGTAATTGAACCAGCCGGCGTCGGCCCCCTCCCCGAGCGGAAAACTCGCGTAGAGGAAAATGCCTGCGAATAGGAACACCCAGTAGGAAAATGCATTGAGGCGCGGAAACGCCATGTCGCGCGCGCCGAGCACGAGCGGCCATAGATAGTTCGAGAAGCCCGACAAGATCGGCAGCGCGTAGAGGAAAATCATCGTCATGCCGTGCATCGTGAAGAGCTGATCGTATTGCTCGGGCGTCAAGATGCCGGCATTCGGGCGCGCCAGCTGAATGCGCATGATCAGCGCCTCGACCCCGCCCATCAGCAAGAAGATGAATGCCGTCACGAGATAGCGCAGGCCGATCGACTTGTGATCGACGGTCGACAGCCAGCCGCGCCAGCCCGGGCGCGTCTCCCATAGCTCGAGCAGCCGCGCCTCGCCTTGCTCGTCGAGCCTGCCGCGCTGCAGCGGCCGCCGCAGGCGCACGGTACCGGGAGGATCGCCGGGCAAAGCGGAGATAGGCGTCTCTGACATCGTTCGTCGCTCAATGCAAAGTAGAGAGGTAGGCCGACAGCGCAGCCGCGTCCGAAGCGGAGAGCGCGATCGACGGCATCAGGGAGCCAGGCTTGATGCGCTGCGCGTGCTCGATCCAATCGAGTTGATGCGCCGGGGTATTCGTTGTTTGCCCCGCCGCGATCAAGCGGCGCGAGGCGAGATGCGTCAGATCGGGCGCCTGCATCCCCGCGGCCGGCGTGCCGCGCACCGAATGGCATCCCGCGCAGCGCTCGCCGAAGATATGCTGGCCCGTGCGCGCATCGGGCGTCGTCACCGGCTGTGCGCCGCCGCGCTGCGCATCGGCCCACGCATCGAATTCGGCCCGCGGCTGCGCGACCACTTCGAAGGCCATGTGCGCGTGCTGCACGCCGCAGAACTGCGAGCACTGCCCGCGATAAACGCCGGGCGTATCGGCTTCGATCCATTGCTCGTTCGTCTGGCCGGGGATCATTTCCGTCTTGCCGGCGAGCTGCGGGGCCCAGAACGTGTGGATGACGTCGGCGCTTCTCAGCTCGACGCGCACCGGCACGCCGACCGGAATGTGAATCTCGTTTGCGGTGACGAACGCACGCGACGAATCCGCGGCATCGGTGTATTCGATCTTCCACCACCAGTCATACGACGTGACGTCGATCGTCATCAAGGGGTCGTGCGCCGGCGACGCGACCGATTCGAGCGTCGTCATCGCGTAGACGAGCGCGGCAAAGAGCGCGATCGACGAAATACCCGTGCCGATGACGATCCAATTCATCCCGCCGGTGTCGGGAGGCAACTTGTCCTCGGTGCCGGCGGGAGATTTGGGGCGGCGCCGGGCCAGCGCGCCGACGAGCAGGATCGCGATGATGAGCATCACCGCGCAGACGAGCCCGATCAGCGCCCAGCCGAGCTTGTATGCGGGAGCCGACGCCGGGCCGGCCGCGTGCAGCAGATATTGGAGGGGCGCCGCGCTCATCGTGTCGTTCGCTCAGCCGGCGATTCCGCTCAAGCCGTTATCGCTGTCTCCGGCCGGGCTCTTTGCACTGCTTTTCGACCCGTCACTGGGCGTGTCGTCGCTGCCGCCGCCGTCCTCGCTCGCCCCGCCCTCGCCCGGCTTTGGAGAGGGCTTCGGATCGATTCGCGTGGCGCCGCCCACCGCGGGCGGATCGCTCGCGGGGAACGTCTCGTCCACACCGTGATCGATGCGCTCTTCTTCATGGTTCGCTTCGCTATGTCGCTTACTGCTTCCGGTAGACATGGCATACCCTCCGCAACGCGTGGAAACCAGCGTTGCCATGCAAAGGCTATGCCCGAACCTTTCGGAACGTGCCGCGTTTCCGACCCTGTTCCGGGTATGCCGTTTGCAAACGGTCGATTAGTTTTTGATGGCGACCTCTCATGCCCGAAGCCGACCCACCTTCCCACGAAGACAACCGCGATCCATCCCACGACGAGCGCGGTCGGAGCGACGCCAAGCGCAATGGCAATGGCAATGGCAATGGCAATGGCGACGACGACAACGACAACGACGACGGCAAGCCGCGCAGCAAAAAGCTGCTGATCATTCTGGCCGTCGTTGTCGTATTGCTCGTGATCGTTGCATTCGTCTGGTGGTTCATGACACGCAATCAAGTCAGCACCGACGATGCTTATACCGATGGCAATGCCGTCACGATTGCGCCGAAAGTCGCGGGCTATGTCGTCAAGCTCGCCGTCAACGACAACGTCTATGTCCACAAGGGCGACGTGCTCGTCGAAATCGATCCGCGCGAATATCGCGCGCAGGTCGACGATGCCCGCGCGCAATTGGGGCTGGCGTTGGCGCAATTGCAAACGGCACAGGTCGGACTCGATATCGCGCGCGTTCGCTATCCCGCCGAATATCGGCAAGCGCAGGCCCAGACGGCAACCGCGCGGGCCGATCTGCGGCAAGCGCAAGCCTCATACGATCGGGAACACAGTGTCGATGCGCGTGCCACATCGCAGCAAAGCATCGATGCGGCCGATGCCAAGGAAGCGTCGGCACGGGCGTCCGTCAAGCAGGCACAGGCTCAGCTTTCCACCGCCTCGCTCGTCGAGCAGCAAATTCGTCAGGCGGTTGCCGCCGTCGAGGAGCGGCGTCAGCAGGTCGATCAAGCGCGCGCCAAGCTGGAGCAAGCGGATTTGAATCTCTCATGGTGCGAAGTACGCGCGCCGTCCGACGGCTGGATTACTCGCCGCAACGTGCAACTGGGCAGCTATTTGCAGCCTGGCGCGTCGCTATTTTCGATCGTCACGCCGCAAATATGGGTCACCGCGAACTACAAGGAATCGCAGCTCGATCAAATGCGCCCGGGCGACAAAGTCAAGATCGAGGTCGACGCCTACCCGAGCCTCACTTTGCACGGCCACGTCGACAGTATTCAGCAAGGCAGCGGTTCGCGGTTTTCGGCATTTCCCGCGGAAAACGCCACCGGTAATTTCGTGAAGATCGTGCAGCGCGTACCCGTCAAGATCGTCATCGACAGCGGAATGCCGGCCGATCGTCCATTGCCGCTCGGGCTGTCCGTCGAGCCTACCGTTTACCTGAAGTAACGCGACCGCATCGATCGAGCCATGGCGAACGAGAACTGGCACCCCACCGCGAACCCTTGGGTCATCGCCGTCGTCGTGACGCTGGCCGCGTTCATGGAAGTGCTCGATACGACGATCGTCAACGTCGCATTGCCGCATATCGCCGGCACGATGTCGGCGAGCTACGACCAAGCGACTTGGACACTCACGTCGTATCTCGTCGCGAACGGCATCGTCTTGCCGATCTCGGCGTTCTTCGCGCGCCTGCTGGGACGAAAGCGCTACTTTCTGCTTTGCATCGCCGCGTTCACGGTGTGCTCGTTCCTCTGCGGAATCGCGACGAACCTCGGCGAACTCATCGTCTTTCGCATCGCACAAGGCTTTTTCGGCGGCGGCCTGCAGCCGAACCAGCAATCGATCATCCTCGACACGTTCCCGCCGGCCCAGCGCTCGCGCGCGTTTTCGATTTCGGCCGTCGCGATCGTCGTCGCACCGGTGCTCGGGCCCACGCTCGGCGGTTGGATCACCGACCACTTTTCGTGGCGCTGGGTGTTCTTGCTCAACGTTCCCGTCGGCATTCTCACGACGCTTGCCGTGCAGCAACTCGTCGAAGATCCGCCCTGGGCACGCGTCCAGCACAAAAAGCTGTCGATCGACTACATCGGTATCGGGCTGCTGGCCGTCGGGCTCGGCTGCCTGCAAGTCATGCTCGATCGCGGAGAAGACGAGGATTGGCTCGGATCGCCGTTCATTCGCGTATTCGCCGTGCTGGCAGCGCTCGGGCTCGTCGGCGCGGCGGTTTGGCTCACCTATGCGCGCCATCCCGTCGTTCGGCTCACGCCGCTGCGCGATCGCAACTTCGCGCTCGGCTGCGTGGCGATGGCCGCATTCGCGATGATTCTCTACGGCAGCGCGGTGCTGATTCCGCAGTTGGCGCAGGAAAGGCTGGGCTACACGGCCACGCTCGCCGGGCTCGTGCTCTCTCCGGGCGCGGTGCTGATCACACTCGAGATACCGATCGTCAGCAAGCTCATGCCACACCTCGAGACGCGCTTTTTCATCGGCTTCGGCTTCGCGCTGCTGGCGAGCGCGATGGCCTACGCGCACACGCTCACCCCCGACATCGACTACAAGACCTTAGTGCTGATGCGATGCTCGCAGTCGGTCGCGATCGGGTGCCTGTTCGTGCCGACGACGGCGCTCGCCTATCTGAGCGTGCCGCGCGACCTGAACAACGACGCATCGGCGCTCTTTACGATGTTTCGCAACGTCGCGGGATCGATCGGGATTTCCGTGTCGACGGCGCTCATTCGAGAGCGCGCACAAGCGCGGATGGCCCATTTGTCCGCCAATATGACGCCGCTGTCGCAGAACTTCAACGATGCCGTGCACGCACGCGCGGCAACGATCGCTTCGCTGACGGGAGCGCCGCCCTCCCAAGCGATGCAGACCGCTACCGGCATGATGTACCAAACGTTCATCGCCCAAGCGCAGATCCTCGCCTATGTCGACGTGTTCGCGATGCTGGCCATTCTTTGCGCGCTATGCGTGCCGCTCATGTTCTTCTTTTCGCCCGTAAAAGCCGCGGGCGGCGGCGGAGGGCATTGAGATGCGGATACGCACGCCACGCGCTTTCCATGCTTTCTTCTTTGTCCCTGCGTGCATCCGTCACATCGTAGGTGCGCACAGCGCCCGACTGGCCTGTTCGCTGGCTGTCTGCATGCTGACGGCTTGCACCGTCGGCCCGGACTTCCGTCCGCCGCAGGCGCATGCGCCGGATAGCTGGCACGACCTCGCGCGCGCCAAGGCCTCCGTCGTGCCCAGCGTCAATGCAGCGAGCGATGCCGAGGCGACATCGAAGCCCGCGATCGTCGTAGACAGCGACCCCGATCCGCAATGGTGGCGCACCTTTCACGATCCCACGCTCGATGCGTTGATCGACCGAGCGCGTGCCGGCAACCTCGATCTTCAGCAAGCGGTCTTGCGTATCGTCGAAGCGCGGACACAAATGCAATCGGCGGCGGCTCAGGGCCTGCCGAGCCTGCGCGCCAGCGCGAGCGACAAACGGGAACAGCTCGGCCTGAAGGGCTTTCTGCAATCGAATGGGGTCTACAGCCAAGTCGATCAGCTCGGCGCGCCGAATTCTCCCGTCAACTCGATCGCACCGGGCGCCGGCCCGGCACTGCAGAAGCAAGCGAACAACGTCCTCGGCGAGCTGACCTCGCCCGTCAATCTCTGGCAAGCCGGGTTCGACGCTTCTTGGGAGCTAGATCTGTTCGGCCGCGTGCGCCGCTCCGTGGAAGCCGCTTCGGCCAATGTCGATGCGGCCCGCGAAAGCCGTAACGATGCCTTGCTTTCGCTCGAGGCGGAAGTGGCGCAGACCTATCTGCAGTTACGCGGGGCACAAGCTTCACGCGATATCGCCGCGCATCTCGTCGACGACGCGCGCGACACGCTTGCGTTGACTCAAAGCCAAGCCAAGGTGGGCCTCGCCAGCGCACTCGACGTCAAGCAAGCCGCCGCCGCGCTCGCGCAAGCCCAAGCGAACGTCGCGCCGTTCGACGGCCAAATCGCGCAAGCCGCCAACGGACTATCGCTGCTGGTCGGCGCCGAGCCCGGCGCACTCGACGCGCAGCTGATGCGGAAGGCGCCGCTACCGCCTTTGCCTCCGCGGATTGCTGTCGGTCTGCCGTCGACGCTCGCGCGGCGGCGCCCCGACATTCGCCAAGCCGAGGCTCGATTGCATGCGGCAACGGCCAACGTCGGGGTTGCGGTGGCGCAGTTCTATCCCGACATCACGCTGACAGGACAAGTCGGCACGCGTGCGTCGAACGCAGCCGATCTGGCGCGCTGGTCCCACCTGTTCTACTCGTTCGGCCCGGCAATCTCGTTGCCGATATTCGAGGGCGGCCAGCTCGTCGCCAATCTTCACATGGCGAACGCAAGCCAAGCGCAAGCGGCGCTGGCCTATCGTCAAGCCGTGCTCGTCGCACTGCGCGACGTCGACAACGCGCTCGCCGTCTATCGCACCGACCTCGCGCACCGCGACGCGCTCTCGACAGCGGTCGATACGCAACGCAGCGCCTTCGACCTTGCAAGTGAACGCTATGCGAAAGGTTTCGTAAGTTTCGTCGACGTGCTCGACGCCCAGCGGCAATTGTCGCAAGTGCGCGCGCAATACGTACAAGCGCAAACGCAAGTCGAGACGGATCTCGTCGCGCTCTACAAAGCATTGGGCGGCGGCTGGCAGGATGCGGCATAGCGTTTGCTGAATCGTGGGACGCGGCCGCATTGGCACGCCGCGCATTCGCCCGACTCCATTCGACACGATTCCGATGACGATAAGGTCCGCTACCGACCGTCCCTCGCACTATGCCGCGGCGCACGACACCGCGCCGATCGCCGCGGTGCGGGCCGATGCGTACAAGATCCCGACCGATGCCCCCGAGGCCGACGGTACGTTCGCATGGACGCCGACCACGCTCGTCGTCGTCGAAATCGAAGCCGGCGGGTGCACGGGCCTCGGCTATACCTACACCGATGCCAGCGTGGTCCCGCTGATACGCGAGACGCTTGCCGAGGTGCTGCTGCACGAACAGGTCAGCCGCATCGCCGCACTCACGCAGCGTCTGTGGCACAAGGTGCGCAACATCGGGCGCTCGGGGCTGTGCGCGAATGCCATTTCCGCACTCGATTTCGCGCTATGGGACCTCAACGCGACATTGCTCGGCGTGCCGCTCGTGCAGTTGCTCGGCGGTGTGTTGCGCGAACGGGTGCCGATTTACGGCAGCGGCGGGTTCACGAGTTACAGCGACGCGCAACTGCGCGATCAGCTCGCTCATTGGGTCGATGTCGACGGCTGTACCGCGGTGAAGATGAAAGTCGGCTCGGATCCGGCCCGGGATCCCTCGCGCGTAAAGGCCGCCCGAAGAGCGATCGGCGATGCCGCCTTGTTCGTCGACGCGAACGGCGCCTTGACGGTCAACGGCGCGCTGCAATGCGCCGAGCGCTTCGCCGAATATGGCGTCGCCTGGTTCGAGGAGCCGGTTTCGTCCGACGATCTCGACGGCATGCGCCGGGTGCGCAATGCCGCACCGGCAATCATGGACATCGCCGCCGGCGAATACGCGTACAACAGCGACGATTTTCGCCGAATGCTCCAAGCGCAAGCGGTCGATGTGCTGCAAGCCGATGCGACGCGCTGCGGCGGCGTGACCGGTTTCATGCAGGCGTCGCAGATCTGCGATGCCTGGCACATGCCGCTGTCCGCGCATTGCGCCCCCGCGCTGCACCGCCATTTGGCGGCGGCCGCCCCTCGTCTGCGCCACATCGAATGGTTCCACGACCACGTACGGATCGAATCGATGCTGTTCGACGGCGCGCCGAAACCGAATCGCGGCACGATCGCACCCGACCTCTCCCGCCCCGGCTGCGGGCTCGAGTTCAAGCGAGCCGACGCCGAGCCTTTCGCACTTTGAACGGAGACACGCACCGATGAATCGCACGGCCAGCGGTATCGTCACGGCTTTGGGCGTCTTCGCGGGCGCCGCGACCGCGGCAGCCGTCTTCAAGACCGCGTCGTCGAGCGGGAACGACAACAACAGCGGTCGCGGCAGCAATACTTCGCGTACTCCGCGCGATGCGCTTGCCAAGGGCTCGCCACGCGTGATCGGCAAAGGCGCGCAACTCGACGCGCACATTCACGCCGCGCGGGCGTTCAATCGAAGTTCAGCGCTGCTCGCCTGGTCGGCGCTCGCCGATTCGGCCGTCGAGCACTATCGCGGCTCGTTCGAGAATCGCGCGATGTACACGCCGCTCGTTCTCGGCACGCTTTCGCTCCTAGCCGGCATTCATGGCGGAGCCGATCACATCGGCAGCCGTCATCCCGTACGCAACGCGATCTATCTGGCCGCCGCCGGTGTCGGTGTCGCGGGTACCGGCTTCCATCTTTACAACGTCACGAAACGTCCAGGCGGGTTCAGTTGGCACAACTTCTTTTACGGCGCACCGCTCGGAGCGCCCGCGGCGCTGCTGCTGTCGGGCGCATTGGGCGCCGTCGGCGAACGGCTGCGCGACGAGCCCGCGCACGATCCGCAACTCGCCGGCATGCCGGCGGGCAAAGCGCTCGCGCTGCTTGCGGCGATCGGCATGGCGGGCACGGTGGCCGAAGTTTCGTTGCTCCATTTCCGTGGCGCCTTTCAGCATCGCGCGATGTACGCGCCCGTGACCATACCGCCGATCGCCGCGGGCCTGCTTGCCTGCGCGGCGCTGGCACCGCCGAGGCCCAACTTCTGGACACGCATCTGGCTGCGCGCAACGGCTGCGCTCGGCGCGATCGGCGTCGCCTTTCATATCCGCGGCGTTGCGCGTCAACAAGGCGGCTGGCGCAATGGGTCGCAAAACGTGCTGAACGGACCGCCGATACCGGCACCGCCGAGCTTCACGGCACTGGCAACCGCCGGCCTCGCCGCCTTGCGCCTCAGAGACACCGAACGTTGAGAGAACCATGAGCCGATCCGATCGATCCCGCTATCCCGGCTACGATGTGCTGCTCAAACGCGACACCCCTTCGTGGGACGACGTCACGCGCGAAGTGGTCGACGCTCGCCTTGCGACGCCCAATACACCGCGCTTCTGCAACGACGCGCAATGGCGCGCGCTGAGCGCCTTATGCGCGGTTCTTGTGCCTCAGTCGTGCAGAGCGGCCTCACCCGGCGACAACGACATCAAACAAGACGATCGCCTCCGTTGGGCTGACCCTGTGGTGCCGGTCGCTGCCATCGTCGACGAAAAGCTATTCAACGATACCCGCGACGGCTATCGCGACGCACGCATGCCGCCGCTGCGCGACGCTTGGCGCGTGGGCCTCGCCGCACTCGACGTCGAGAGCCGCCGCGCCCACGATATCGCCTTCGCCGATCTTGACGAAACGAAGCAACGCGACCTCGTCGAACGAATGCAGCGGGGCGAACTGAAGGATCCCGCCTGGGAGGGCATGCCGTCCAACGTCTTCTTCGAATTGCGCGCGATGCACGATATCGCCGCTGCGTATTACTCGCACCCGCGGGCATGGAGCGAGATCGGCTTCGGCGGACCGGCCAACCCGCGCGGCTATGTGCGGATGCAGGCGAACCGGCGAGATCCTTGGGAGGCGGCCGAGGCGAAACCCGGAGACGAAGAACGCGCCGATAAGGAGAACCGCCGTGCGCGATGACGCCTTTCATACCCCGCGCGGCAAGGGCGGACGCGCCCCCGACGTCTTCACCGTGGGCGGCTGGATGCCGATGCGCGAATACCCGCAGGACGAAGCAGTCGATTTCGCGATCGTCGGTACCGGCGCCGGCGGCGGCACACTTGCGTGCCGGCTCGCCGAGCAGGGCTTTCGCGTGGTGGCGTTCGATGCAGGCGCATGGTGGCGTCCGCTCGAAGAGTTCGCCTCCGACGAGACGCATCAAGCGAAGCTCTATTGGACCGACGAACGCATCTGCGACGGCGAGCAGCCGCTCAAGCTCGGCAGCAACAACAGCGGCAAAGCAGTGGGCGGCAGCACGGTCCACTTCGCGATGGTGTCGCTGCGCTTTAGGCCCGAGTGGTTCAAATCGCGGAGTCTGCTCGGCTATGGCGCCGACTGGCCGATCGATTGGCGGGAGATGTGGCGCTACTACGCCTATGTCGAAGATGCGTTGAAGATCTCGGGCCCAGTCGACTACCCTTGGGGCCCGCATCGCCCTCGCTATCCGTATCGCGCGCACGAGATGAACGAGGCGGCGCTCGTGCTCGCGCGCGGCTGCGAAGCGCTCGGCATCCGCTGGACCCCTACGCCGCTCGCCACGCTTTCAGCTCCGCGCGGGCAGGCACACCCGTGCGTTTATCGCGGGTTTTGCGTCGCGGGCTGCGCGACGAATGCGAAGCAGAGCGCACTCGTCACGTGGATTCCGCGTGCGGTGCGGGCCGGCGCCGAGATTCGCGATTTGGCGATGGTCGGCCGAGTCGTGGTGGACGAGCACGACCGCGCCACCGGCGTCGAGTACTTCCGCGAAGGGCGCTGGCAATTCCAGCGCGCGCGCAACGTGGTCGTCGCGGGCTATGCGATCGAAACACCGAGGCTGCTGCTCAATTCGGCCACGTCGCGCTTCCCCGACGGCCTCGCGAATCGCTCGGGTCTCGTCGGCAAGAATCTGATGGTGCAAGCGAATCAAGCGGTTTGGGGCTTGATGGAAGATGAAGTCCGCTGGTACAAGGGGCCGCCTTCGCTCGCGATGACCGAGCATTGGAACTACACGGACGAAGGCAAGGATTTTCACGGCGGCTACTGCTATATGAGTCAAGGCCCGTTGCCGAACGCTTGGTCCGCAATACAGACCGGCCGGGGGCTTTGGGGCGATGCGCTGCACGGCGAGATGGAGAAATACAACCATCAAGCGGGACTGAAGATCGTCGGCGAAACGCTGCCGCAGGAAATGAATCGCGTGACGCTGGCCGACGAAAAGGATTCTTACGGGTTGCCGATTGCGCGCGTCACACACTCACCGTGCGACAACGACAAGCGGCTCGTCAAGCATGCGCTCGACTTCATGCGCACGGCATTGGAAGCGGCCGGCGCCAAAGAGGTGTGGCAGCAAGAGGACGACACCTGTCATCTGAACGGCACCGCGCGCATGGGGGACGATCCGAACACGAGCGTCGTCGATGCCGATTGCCGAAGTTGGGACATTCCGAATCTTTGGATTTGCGACGGCTCTGTGTTCCCGACCGTAGGTGGGGTCAACCCCTCGTTGACGATCCAAGCCATCGCCTGCCGCACGGCGGACCGCATCTCGGCCCTGAGCGGGCGCGGCGAGTTGTGATCTGAGATGTGACCTGAGTTTACATTTCCGTTGCGTCCCGGATTGACAGCTTCCGGCACGTTCGTTGCGTGAAAACGTAGTGAATGAGCACAACCAATCGGAGGTCAGCGATGGCGGAAAACACGCAAAACAATCCGACCCAGTCACAGCAGAACGAAATCGCGGCGAAGAGCCCGGCGAAGACGCCTGCGGCGGGCGGCGATATGCCCGACGCGAAGACGCAAGGGCAGGCGTTCCACAAGGCTAAGCGTCAGGCATCGACCAGTTGGGTGGGCGCGAAAGATCCCGCCCCATTGCCGACGATGGAACACCGTACGGAAGATGCGAATAGCGACGATCCCGTTGCACGTGCGAACGCGCGGACCGTGTCGGTCGACAACGCCGGCATGGCCGCCTCGGACAACACCGTAGACACGGACGCGAAGGGTCTGGAAGCGCGACGCGATGCATCGATGTGGCAAGACAACGTCATCAACTCGAATGCGACGCTAGAAAACAACGTTTTCGTTCCACCGGATGGCTTGGTCGATCTAGACAGCCGTCCGGGAGGCAACGTGCCGGTGGTCGCGACACGGGAAGGATGGCGGGTGGCCTATCACGGAACCGTCGACGTGCCCCAGCGCGACGGCACGCGCGCCGAGCAGGTATTCACGCTCGAACGGACGGGGAATGGGTACAGCCACGGGTAACGGCGAGTGCCGACCGAGGGGGCTGTCGCGACGTCGACCGGCGCCGCGTTCGCCGCCTGGTCGGTCGAGCATTGTCAAATAGGCGCCGCGGACCTTCCTCACTCATGCCCGTACCCCTCGTGCCCGCTGGCCTTGCCGCGAAATACCCAATACGACCAAACCACGTAAATGAGGAGAATCGGCAGCACGAACGCTGTCCCGATCATCAAGAACTCATGCGACACCGGAGCCGCCGCGGCCTCCCATAACGTGACCGAAGGTGGCGCGATCATCGGCCAGAGGCTGATCACGAGCCCCGAAAACGACAGAAAGAACAGCCCCACCGAACAGACGAACGGCAAGACCTCGCGCTCCCGATCCGCCCCGCGCACGAGCAAGCCGGCAAGCAGCAGCGTCACGAGCGGCACGGGTGCGAAAAACGCGAGATTCGGCCAAGTGAACCAGCGCGCCGCGATGCGCGGGCTGAACATCGGCGTCACGATGCTGACGATGCCGATAAAGATGAACACCAGCACCATCACACGCTGCGCGACACGCCGCGACCACATTTGAAGGCCACCTTGCGTCTTCATGATGAGCCAGGTCGCACCCTGCAGCGCATAGCCGGCAATGAGTCCGAAGCCCGTGAAAATCGGAAACGGCCGCACCCAATCCCAGCTGGTGCCGACGAACTTCCCGCCAGCCTCGTTGAATCCTTGGACGAACATGCCGAGGATCACGCCTTGAGCGAAGGTCGCGAGCACCGACCCGCAGGCAAACGCAATATTCCATAGTCTCCTATTCGCGTCCGGCACGCCTCTGAACTCGAATGCCACGCCCCGGAAGATGAGCCCGAGCAACATCAGCAAAACGGGAAAATAAACGGCGGGAATGATGATCGCGAACGCGCCCGGGAAAACCGCCATCAGTCCCGCACCGCCCAATACGAGCCACGTCTCGTTGAAATCCCACACGGGCGAGACCGACGCCATCATCACGTCGCGATCCGATTCGCTCTTGCGAAATAGGAAGAGGATGCCCACCCCGAGATCGAAGCCGTCGAGGAGGATGTACATCAGCACGGCGAAGCCGAGGATAGCGGCCCACAGCGGGACCAAATCAAGCTGCGTCATCGTCGCCTCCCTTTACTTCCGTATACGCAGGCGCTTTCGATTCCTCGCCGTCGCTGTGCTGCACGGCCGACAGTGGACGAGCCGCACGCCGATTGAGCGTCTGCGGCCCCGGCGGGCGCGCATCCGGGCCCAGCCGTACCAGCCGGGCGAGCAGCACGCCTCCCGCGCCGAATATGAACAGGTAGCTCAGTACATACAACGCGAGCGATAGCGATACGTCGGCGGTCGTCAGCGATGGCGTCACGGAATCGGCGGTCCGCATCAGCCCGTATACCGTCCACGGTTGACGGCCCGCCTCGGTCGTCGTCCAGCCCGCGAGCACGGCAATAAAGCCGAGCGGGCTGGCGAGACGGCAGACGGCCAGCCATCGCCGGCTTGCATAGAGTTTCCGTTTGGGCCAAAGCACGAGCCCCGATATCACGATGACGAGCATCAGCAACGCGATGCCGACCATGATATGAAACGCGAAGAACACGATCGGCACGTTCGGCCGATCGGCGCGCGGCCAATCCTTCAATCCGTGAACGAGCCCGTTGGGATCGTGCGTCAGGTAGATGCTGCCCAGCACCGGGATGGAGATCTCGAAGTGATTGCGTTCCTCGTTGTCGTCGGGAATCGAAAATAGATTGGCCGGCACGCGGCGGCCCGTATCCCAGAGTCCTTCCATCGCGGCGAGCTTCGCCGGCTGATATTCAAGCGTATTGCGGCCGTGCTCGTCGCCGATGAAGATCTGCACCGGCACCATGACGATCAGAAACCAAAGCCCCATCTTCACGCCCTTCCTCGGGCGCCCGCCGTTTAAGCAGATAATGCGCGCCAACGCCAAGAATGACGAACGCCGTGGTGACGAGAAAAGCCGTGACCGTATGCGCGAGCCGATACGGAAACGACGGATTGAAGATGATCGCGAGCATGCTCTCGGGCACGAACTTGCCGTCCACGATCCGATAGCCGCTCGGCGTTTGCATCCAACTGTTGACCGCCAGAATCCAGAACGACGACATCAACGTGCCCGCCGCGACGAACATCGCGGACAACACGTGCGCCCACTGCGGGACGAGTTTTCGGCCGAACAGCAAAACGCCGAGAAACGCCGATTCGAGAAAGAATGCGGTCAGCACTTCGTAAGCCATCAGCGAGCCGATCGCACTCGACGTCGCCGCGATGAACCGGCTCCAGTTCGTGCCGAATTGAAACGGCATGACGATGCCCGACACGACGCCCATCCCGAACGACACGGCGAAGATGCGAATCCAAAACGCCGATAGCCTTCGGTAAACATCACGGCCGGTCGCCCACCAAAGCACCTCCAGCGTGGCGATGTAACACGACAGTCCCACGGTGAACGCCGGCAACAGGATATGCAGGGCGATCACCCAGGCGAACTGCACGCGCGATAGCAATAAAGCGCTCATGGCGGATGGTATGGCGTGGTGAAGAGGGATACGGCATGCCGGCGCGGATCGAAGAATCGCGCCCCTTCTCTCCCTTTATAGGTCAGCAAAGCGAATGCCGCGATGCGGTAATCGGCCGCGTCGAATCCGGCACGGGATATGCGTGACCAGCCACAGCCGAATGCGCACGGCCTGGGCCGCGCATTTCCACCGAACATCACGTTTCTCGGAGACTCACATGGTGCGTTCGCTTCGCCAGCCGAAGATCGTCGTCGTTACCGGAGCCAGCGCGGGGGTCGGCCGCGCGGCTGCCCTCGCCTTCGCGCGCCTCGGCGCCGACGTCGCGCTGCTCGCGCGCGACGCCGAGGCGCTCGAGCACGTTGCCTCGATCGCCCGCAACCACGGCGTGCGTGCCATGCCGATCGCCGTCGACGTCAGTGCCGCTCACGAAGTCGAAGCCGCCGCCAATCGGATCGAAGCTGAACTCGGTCCGATCGACGTATGGGTCAACAACGCCATGGTGACGGTGTTTTCCCCCGTGGCACGGATGAAACCCGAGGAGTTCGCGCGCGTCACGGAAGTAACGTACCTCGGCTATGTCTGGGGGACGATGGCGGCGCTGGAGCGGATGAGCCGCCGCAACAAAGGCGTGATCGTGCAGGTGGGTTCGGCCCTGGCCTATCGCGCGATCCCGCTGCAATCGGCTTACTGCGGCGCCAAGCATGCGATCCGCGGCTTCACTGATGCCCTGCGCTGCGAACTGCTGCATGAAAAAAGCGGCGTGCACGTGACGATGGTGCAGATGCCCTCGCTCAACACGCCGCAATTCGATTGGGCCCAGAGCAAGATGCCCGGCGCGCCGCGTCCGGTCGCGCCCATCTACGAGCCGGAGGTGGCGGCGCGCGCAATCGTCTGGGCGGCCACGCACCGGCGGCGCGAACTCTATGTCGGGCTGCCGTCGATCAAGGCAATCGTCGCGAACAAGTTCATCCCGGGCTATCTGGACCGGTACTTGGCGAAGCGCTCGTTCGCCGGGCAACAACGTAAGAGCCCGACCGATCCCGGCCATGCCGTCGATCTGTGGAAGCCTGTTGCCGGCGCGCATCGCTTGCGCGGCTCGTTCGGCGCAGAGGCGAAATCGTCGAGCGCCGCGCTATGGCTCGATACGCACCGTGGAACCGCATTAGGCGCTGCATTGGCATTGGGCTTGGTCGCTTTGCTAACCCGCCGCAGACTAGCTTCCCACGCATAGCTCCGCACGCGCCCATACGTGCGGTCTGGGCCGGGGGGGCGATCGATAGCGCCCCCCATCAACATAAGGCCGAGTCCCTAGTACTTAGGATTCCTTCTTACCCGGCAACACCGAAGCCATCACTTGCTTGGCCGTATTGACGATCACGCTCCCTTCTTCGGGATCGCCTTCCATCAGCGTGCGCATGAACTTGCGTGCTTGCACGAGCGTCACGTGCGGCGGCAGTGGCGGCACGTCCGGGTCGGTCTTGATTTCGAGCACCACGGGCCGGCCCGCAGCCATCGCTTCGTCCCAAGCAGGACCGATCGCTTCGGGTGCATCGACGTAGATCCCTTTGAGGCCGATCAGTTCGGCGAAGCGATGATACGGCACGTTCGGCAGATCCTGAGAGACCTCGAACTTCGGATCGCCCTCCATGACGCGCTGCTCCCACGTCACTTGGTTCAGATCCTCGTTGTTCATGACCATGCAGATCCACCGGCCGTCCTTCCATTTCCGCCAATACTTGGCCACGGTGATGAGTTCGGCCATATTGTTCATCTGCATCGCACCGTCGCCCACCATCGCAATCACGGGCCGGTCCGAATGCGCGAACTTCGCGGCGATCGCATAAGGCACGGCCGCACCCATCGACGCGAGGCCGCCCGAAAGCGAGCACATCATGCCGCGCCGAATCTTGATGTCGCGCGCATACCAATTCGCGCACGAGCCCGAATCGCTCGTCAAAATCACGTCCGAGGCCAGCCTCGGCGATAGCTCCGTGAAGATGCGCTGCGGATTGACCCCGCGTTTGACGCTCTCCTTCGCGCGCTTGTCGAGCGTGTTCCACCATTCCGAGGTCCACCCCTCGATGCGCTTGCGCCACGCCTCGTCGGTCTTCTGATCGAGTAGCGGCAGCAGCGCGCGCAGCGTCTCGGCGCTATCGCCGACGAGGTTCACCTCCATCGGATAGCGCAGGCTCAGCATGTCGGCGCCGATGTCGATCTGCACGCCTCGGGCTTCGCCTTCCTTCGGCAAGAACTCCGAATACGGAAACCCCGAACCGATCATGAGGAACGTATCGCAATGATTCATCAGCTCCCAGCTCGGCTTCGTCCCGAGCAAGCCGATCGAGCCCGTCACCCACGGATATTCGTCCGGCACCACGGCTTTACCTAGCAGCGCCTTCGCGACGCCCGCCTTCAATCGCTCGGCAACGGCAATCACTTCGTCGGTAGCGTGCAGCGCCCCGGCGCCAACGAGTATCCCGACGCGCTTTCCGGCATTGAGCACTTCGGCCGCACGCGCGAGATCGGCGGGCTCGGGCATGATGCGCGGGCGCGAATAGCCGACGCCCGAATGCGCCGTCCCGTGCTTGCGCGGCGGCGGCGTGTATTCGAGATCCTGAAGATCGTTCGGAAAGATGATCGCCGTCACGCGGCGCTGCGACAGCGCGATGCGGACCGCCCGATCGACCATGTGCCGCACTTGGGGCGGCACGCTCGCTTGCTCCACATACGAGCCGGCGACGTCCTTCAGCATCGAAACGAGGTCGACTTCCTGCTGATAGTGCGAGCCGAGCCCCGCGCGTGCCTGCTGCCCGCAAATCGCGAGTACCGGCATATGATCGAGCCGCGCGTCGTACAGTCCGGTAACGAGGTGAGCCGCGCCCGGGCCCGAGGTTGCCATGCACACGCCGAGTTCGCCCGTAAACTTCGCGTATGCGCTGGCCATGAACGCGGCCATCTCTTCGTGACGGGCCTGGATGAATTCGATCTTGCCGCCCGCGCGCTGCAATGCGCCGAGCAAGCCGTTGATGCCGTCGCCGGGGTAGCCGAATATGCGCCGCACGCCCCATTCATGCAATCTTTCGACGATGAAGTCGCCCACCGTTTGCGCCATCTGTGCCTCCGATACCGTCTGTCCTCGAGACTCGATGTCGCGCAAGAAGTGCGCCCGTGAAGCACGTCAATCCTGCCAAGCAGTTCGATCGATTCGATCGATGCCGGTCAGATCCCTTTCATCCCTAAGCGCTCGCGCATTTCACGCGTGATGCGCTGCTTGGTGCCGGCATAGTCGGCCCACGGGTCGGCACGCAACCGTTCAAGCCGCTTATGGACGTTTTCCACGGTCCATTGCGCGCCGCCCGTTGTATCGGCGAGTTCGTCCCATGCGATCGGCACCGACACCCCCATCCCGGGCCTCGCACGCGGCGAAAACGCGGCAACGGTACTCGACCCTCTGTTGTTGCGCAGGTAGTCGACGAAGATACGGCCGCGCCGGTTTTGCGCCCCCATCTTGGCGCTGAAGCGATCGGGCAAGGTCTCGGCCATATGCTGCGCGGCGGCGTGCGCGAATGCTTTGACTTCATCCCAGCCGGCGTGGCGAGCAAGGGGCACGACGACGTGCAGGCCCTTGCCTCCGCTCGTCTTACACCACGATTGCAGGCCAAGCTCCGTCAGCAGGTCGCGTGTGAGCCGCGCCGCCTCGATCATGCGATCCCAGCCGAGCTTCGGATCGGGGTCAAGATCGAATACGATGCGATCAGGCTTTTCGATATTCGCCGCCACCGCGTTCCAGGTATGCAGTTCGACCGTTCCCATTTGCGCGGCGCCGACTAGCGCCTGTACGCTGTCGAGCGTGATCAAAGGCGGATGGCCGGGGTCGAGTCCCTCATGCGAAGTCACGAACGGGATCGATAAACGATTGCTGTGCTTCTGAAAGAACAGTTCGCCTTCTATGCCCTCCGGGGCGCGCACGAGCGCAACGGGGCGGCCTTTGACGTGAGGCAGCAGCATTGGCGCGATGCGCTCGAAGTACCGGACCAAGTCGCGTTTCGCGAATCCGATCGGCTTGTCGATCATGCGTGCCGGGTGCGAAACGCGCACGCCGGCTACGGTGTCACCCTCCTTCAACTGTGTGTCGGCTTCCATGGATGCCCTCACTTTCCGTCCATCGGAGTGCGTTGCCTTCGCGGCCTTGGCCTTGGCCTTACCGCTCGCCGTGCCTGATCCCCGCTCGGCGGCACCATCGGGTTTGCCGGCGGCCTCATGGACGATTTCCCGCGCGGGCTTGTCGCCACGCAAGCTGATGAACGATGCCTGCCGGACGATGCCCTCGCTCGTCCATTCCGCGAAATTGCATTCGGCGATCACGTCGGGCCGCACCCAATGCACCTTCGTGCGGCTGCGCTCGCTCGCCGCTTCGGCAAACGGCGACCGCGCCGTCTCGCGCGCATCCAGTTCCTTCTTGATCGAACGCAGCATCGCGGTATCGAAACCCGTCCCGACCCGTCCGGCATAGCGCAGCTTGCCGTGCGTATCGTGAACGCCTAGCAGCAGCGCGCCGAATCCGGTACGGCTGCCGCTCGGCTCGGAATAGCCGCCGATGACGAACTCCTGGCGCCGCCGGCAACGCAGCTTGATCCACGAGCCGCTGCGTGTCGACGTATATCGGCTGTCGCGCCGCTTGCCGACGATCCCCTCGAGCGCCATCTCACACGCGCTGTTCAATAGATCGCGCGCGTCGAGTACGAAGTCTCCGGAGAAACGCACCGTGTCGTCGCCGCATCCTTCGAGCAACGCCCGCAGCAAAGCTCTGCGCTGCACGAGCGGAACGTCGCGCAGGTCATAACCGTTCAGATAGGGCAGATCGAACGCGAAGATGACGATGTCCTGCGGACGGTTCGCATCGAACGCATTCTGCAGCGCCTGAAAACTCGGCACGCCGTGCTCGTCGAGCACGACGGCCTCGCCGTCGATCCAAGCCGTTTCGACATCCAATGCGGCAAGTGCTTGGGCTTGCTGCTTGAACTTATCGGTCCAATCGAGCCCGCTGCGCGTGAAGATGCGCACAGGCTTGGCCTCGCTGCGGTCGATGCGGGCGAGCGCGCGATAGCCATCGAACTTGATCTCGTAGGTCCAATCGTCGCCGGCAGGCACTTCGTCGACGAGCGTCGCCAACTGCGGCTTCAGCGATTGCGGCAGACGCGCCTTGACCGCGCCCTTGATCGACGGCGACGCAGCTAGCTCGCGCAGCGACTTCGTCGTGCGTGTCGCCACGAGGTCAGGCCGGCTAGACTTTTCCTCTCCCGCATGCGGCGCCTTTGCGGGGACAGCTAACCGCCCTTTGCGAGCTTTGTTCACGGAAACGCCGCTGGTCGGCCGTTCCGCTTCGTCGGCCCGGCGCGCCCCATCCGCACCGCCCTTCGCCGTGCGCTTGCGGCCCTTGGCGGCCTTTCCCTTGGCCGCGCCATCGGCAAGCGCACTGCCCGGCTCCGCGGCGATGACATCGTATTCGCCTTCGGGCCGCGCCTCGTCGTCGCGCTCCTTGATCAGAAGCCACTGCTCTTTGTCGCCGCTGCCCCGCATCCGGCTGCGCACGAGCGCCCATCCGCCGTGCAGCTTCGCTCCATGCAGCGTGAACTTGAGCTTGCCGGATTCGTAGGCCTTGCGTGCTTCCGCCACGCCGCCGTTCGGCTCCCACGTGCCGCGATCCCAGACGATCACGGTGCCCGCCCCGTAATTGCCGGGCGGAATCTCGCCTTCGAACGTGCCGTATTCGATCGGATGATCTTCGACATGGACGGCGAGCCGCTTCACCGCAGGATCGAGGCACGGCCCCTTCGGCACCGCCCATGATTTGAGCGTGCCGTCGAGTTCGAGCCGGAAGTCGTAATGCAGGCGCCGCGCGTGATGCTCTTGAATCAAATAAGACAGCGCCGGCTCGGCACGCCGGCTTGCAGCCGTTCGGGCTGTTCCTGCCATCCGCGTTGCCACGCGGGCCCGGGCACGTCCCGCTCCCGACGGCTCCGGTGTCGCCTCGAAGCGTCGCTTCTTTCGATAGGTTTCGAGCTTGCCCGCCATGCCGATTGAAGTTAATTCAGTGATTCAGGTCAAAACGAATGAATTCGAATGAATGGAAATGTCGCAGCGCGCGGCACCGCGGTGCCCGCATCAAGCCGCATGCTTGCCCTTGCCGCGGCCGAGGCTGCGCTTGAGCAATTCAGAGAGATCCACGACGTCGGCCGTCTTGCGCGAGCGTGCCGGCGCTCGCGCACCTTCGCTGATCTCGTGCGTCTTGCCCTCGCGCACCTTGCGATCGACGAGCGCGAGGACGTCGTCGCGGAACGTGTCGTGATAGTGCTCGGGCGCCCACTGCTCGGTCATGTCGTCGATCAGCTTGGTCGCCATCTCGAGTTCGCGAGGACTGATGCCGGCCTCCTTCGCACCGGCCGGCGGCAATGAAAGATCGCCGATGTCGAGCACCTCTCCGCCCCAGCGCAGTGTATTGAGCGCGAGAACGGGACCGGCCGGGATCAACGCCGCCAAATGCTGCTTGTTGTGGAGTACGACATTAGCGACGCCGATCTTGCCGGTCTTCGCCAGCGCTTCGCGCAGCAGCGCGTAGGCTTTCTTTCCCTGCCGCTCCGGCACGAGGTAGTAAGGGGTGTCGAGGTAGAGAAAGGAGACCGAGTAGGCTTCGACGAATGCGAGAATGTCGACGGTCTGGGTCGATTCGGGGCTGGCCGCGCGAATCTCGTCGTCGGTTAGGATCACATAATTGTTCTTTTCGTACTCGTATCCCCGCACGATGTTTTCGCGGCGCACGTCCTTGCCCGTGCGCTTATTGATCTGTTTATAGCCGATCGGATCCGCCGTTTCCTTATCGAGCAAATTGAAGCTCGTGCGTTCGGGCCGCGTGGCGGCAAGCAACTGCACGGGCACGTTGACGAGACCGAAGCTGATCGCACCTTTCCAAATCACGCGTGACATGGCGACTCTCCTTTCGCCGAGCGCAAGCGCATGAAGCACTTGACGAATCCGGCACCACCCGCCGTTGCGCGAACCGTTTCCGAACTCCGATTAAAACGGCTTTGCATTCCTTGCAAAGCCGTCGTTATCGCTGCAACGGCAGTGACTATTATTCTCCTGGCGCCGTCACCTGAATACGCCGATCAACAGCGTCGCCAAGAAGATGACGAGGAAGATGAAGAACAGAATCTTCGCGATCTCCGCGGCGCCGGCGGCGATGCCGGTGAAACCGAAGACGGCCGCGACGAGCGCGATGATGAAAAAGATGAGTGCGTATCTAAGCATGGCGTCCTCCTTGATATATGCCGGCGTGCCGGCCTACGCATCGCCGCTCCTTTGGCTTGCCGCGGCGGACACTGAGCGTTGAGCGTTGTTCGAAGCAACGCTTGGCTATCCATTCCGCAACGAGTATGCCCATCGGGAGACCCGGGAGGGAGAACCGTTCGTCAACGCAAGTTGCGTGCGCAGCAATCGTCGAATCGTCGGCGCGAGCCATGCAACGGCGCAACGATTCAACGATTGGCGTGAGCCTGCGTGCGAGGGGCCGCAGCTCCGGGACGTGCCGGATCTTGAAGCGGCTCGACGTCCTTGGTCGGATCGAAATCGGACCAGCGTCCGTGCTGCCAACGCCCGTGCGCGCGTTCGACTTCGAGACTGCCCGCTTCGCGCAATACCCTCGCCGCGTCCATTTGATTCTCGGGCGATACGTGGACGGCGACGAGCACGCCGGAATCGCGCGACTCGTGCGGCACCTGACTGTCGGGTAGCTTGCCGCCGCCACGCGTATGCGACATCGCACCCGCCAGCGAACCGACATAAGCGCCGACGCCGGCAGCCACGACAAGAATGAGAAACGGCGAGGAAAACGCGCTGAACAGGGCTACTCCTATCACGGCACCGATGACCGCGCCTATCGCACCGCCCTTGCCGGCGCCTTTGGTCGCCTGCGCCGCCTGCGGGTCCACATACCGGTCGCCGCCGATCGGAAAGCGTGCGTGCTGCCCGCGCGGATTGACGAAGAACAGTGTGACGTCCTCTTGCACGAATCCGCCTTCGAACAGCCGGTTCGCGGCCGTTTCGGCATCGGCGAACGTCGTAAAGCGACCTGCGACGATCAACGACATGACGTGTCCTCCCAATTGAGTGGTTCTGGTGATGCGTTGACTTTACGTAGGCGCGATCCGGAACAGGCCGCTGCGCAACACGACGGCGGCGCCGCCGCTCTCTTCGATCGCGTGCGTGCACACCGCGTGGATGCGTTCCCGGCCTTGCGCATAGGCACGCAGCAGTTCCGCCTCGAGCGTGGAGCCCGCGCCGAAATGATCCTCGAGCGCCTCGGCCGTGATCGCGCAAGACAACGCGACGCCGTCGACCACGGCAATGAAACGCACGACCATCTGCGCACCGTCGAACGCGGGCGCGTCGTCGGGAAACGTCACGCGCAGTGACGGCCCCGCCGGCTGCCGGCGCCCGTTTTTTCGCTCGTTCGTATCGCTCATAGATGGAGACTCACCGTGCCGCGCCGCGGTGTTCGAGGCGGGCGATGAGCTTTTGATTGAAGGCGGGAATGTCGTCGGGCTTGCGGCTCGTGATGAGATTGCCGTCCTCGACGACTTCCTCGTCGACCCAGGTCGCGCCCGCGTTGCGCAAATCGTCTTGCAGACTGGGCCAGCTCGTCATCGTGTGGCCCTTGACGATACCGGCCGAGATCGGCAGCCAGCCGCCGTGGCAGATGACGGCAACGGGTTTGTGCGCTTCGTCGACCGCACGCACGAACGCTTGCGCCTCCGGCACCGAGCGAATCGCGTCGCTGTTGACTACGCCGCCCGGCAGCACGACCGCATCGTATTGATCCGGCCGGACCTGGTCGAATGTCGCATCGACCGTCACCATGCCGCCGCGCTCCATATGGCGGAAGCCCTGGATCTGCCCGTGCTTCTTCGAAATCACGTGCACCAACGCGCCAGCCTCCGACAGCGCCTGCTTCGGCTCGACGAGTTCAGCCTCTTCGAAACCGTCCATCGCCAGGATGGCGACCTTGCAACCTTCCAGCGTTTTAGTCTTCGTAGTCATCGGCGCAGCTCCTCTAGATCATATGAAGTGCTGCCATGCACCGCAGCAAACGCGGTGCCCATGTCGGCTCGGCACCGGCTCGGCACTCCAGCCACTTCAGCACTTCAGCACCTCAACACTTGTCCATCACTTCTTGAGATCGCTCGGCAAGCCGGTCAGCAGATCGGCCATGTCGTCGGCGTGTTCCTCTTCCATCGCCAGGATGCTCTCCATCACGCGCCGAGAAGTAGGATCCTTCTCGCCGAGGAACGTGATGATCTCGCGATAGCTGTCGATCGCCACACGCTCCGCCACGAGGTCTTCCTTGATCATATCGACGAGCGACTTGCCTTCCACGTACTCGGCATGGCTGCGCGTGAGCAGACCGTCGGGCGAAAAATTCGGCTCGCCGCCGAGCTGCACGATGCGCTCGGCCAGTTGGTCGGCATGCTGCTGCTCTTCGTTCGAATGCTGCAGAAACTCGTCGGCAATGGCCTTCGAATGAATCCCCTTCGCCATGAAATAGTGGCGGCGGTAACGCAGCGTGCAGACGATCTCGGTCGCGAGCGCATCGTTGAGCAGTTTCAACACCGCCGCACGATCCGCCTGATAGCCGGCGGTCACGGCCCCTTCCTCGATATGCTCGCGCGCACGCTTGCGGATTGCCTGGACGTCCGACAGAAACGGTTGATTCGGCATGGGTTTTCTCCATCGATTGTATTTACGAAACACGGCTTCGCCCTGCGAGCGGCCATAGGCAAGCGCACCGCTCGCGATGCCCTGCAGCAACGCATCAACCGTGCCAAAGCGAACGCGCGAATAAGCGAGCAGCGCTGCTTGGCACGTGCATTGCATCGCCGAGAGGGACCCGCCACGACTTAGGCCAAGCTGCGCGAAGCGTTTGGACGTCCGCGCCAATCCCCCACTCGATCGGACCGCATGCACGAAACCATTTGGTTCCTCATCGTCGGCGGCATGTTCGTCGTGATGGGGGTCTCGAGTTCCCTCTTCAAGCGTTTGCCGTTGACCGGCGCGATGCTTTATCTCGCTGCCGGCTTCGCGCTCGGCCCCGAAGGCGCCGGATTGCTGGCGCTCGACATCACGAAAGACGCGCCGCTCGTGCGGCTGCTCTGCGAAGTCGCGCTGCTCGCGTCGCTGTTCGCGATCGGCCTGCGGCTGCGCGCGCCCATCTTCGCGTCGCTATGGACGCTGCCCGTGCGGCTCGGCCTGCTCGCAATGATCGCGACTGTCCCGCTGCTCGCGGCATTCGGCGTCTGGGGTTTGGGGCTCGCGTGGGGACCCGCTTGGGTCCTGGCCGCCATGCTCGCCCCGACCGACCCCGTGCTCGCGCACGACGTCCAGGTGCGCGACGCCAACGATCTCGACATCGTGCGGTTCGCGCTATCGGGAGAAGGCGGGCTCAACGACGGCATCGCGCTGCCGTTTGCGCTGATCGCGCTTGCGTGGTGCACCAACGGTACGAGCGGCGCTTCGGTCGCCCACGTGGTACCCGCGTTGAGAACGATCGCCGCAATGATTTGGGGCATCGTCGGCGCGATCGGCATCGGCGCCCTGCTCAGCTTCGCCACGACGCACGCCATCGCATGGCTGCGCACGCGCCATGCGCAGGCGCTCGGCCTCGAAGGCTTCTTCGCGCTCGGCCTCATCGAACTGTCGTATGGCGCGGCGCAACTGCTGCACACGTTCGGCTTTCTCGCGGCGTTCGCGGCGGGCGTGGCGATGCGGCGCGCCGAACATCGCGCGACGGGCGAGCGTTCTCCGCAAGACGCGATCGGTTCGATCGACTCTTCGGACGTCGCCGCAACGGCCGCGCATCCCGCGAAGGCTCACGCCTACATGGCCGAATCGGTCCTCGGCTTCACGATCGAGCTCGAGCGTATCGCCGAGATGGCCATGATGATCATGGTGGGCAATCTAATCAGTACGATGGCCGTGGCGCTCATCACCTGGCGCAGCGTCGCGCTGGTGCTCGCGCTCTTTTTCGTCGTGCGGCCGCTGGCGGTCGAACTCTCGCTGCTCGGCTCGCGCGCGCGGCCCATGGAACGCCACTTGATGGGGTGGTTCGGCATCCGCGGCATCGGCACGGTCTATTACCTCGCCTATGCGCTCGAACGAGGCAAGGCGAGCGACATCGTTCCGCTCGCCCCTTACGCGCTGGCGGTCGTCGCGGCCTCGGTGTTCGTGCACGGGATGTCCGCCATGCCGTTGATGAAGCATTACGGACGCAAGCGCGCGCGTGAAGCGGCCGGGCGGGACGCGTAGCGGAACGGACGCGGCCATCAGCCGATGCGATGCTCGATTATCCGCCGTCTTGCAGCGCAGCCGGCTTGTCCGGATTGTCGAGCGTGCGATAAGGCAGCGCATCGGATGCCGGGTCGGCCGTCGTCTCGTCGAGCACACGCTCGACGTCGGCCGTTTTGGCAAGCTCCGACAGAAAGGTCTGCTTGTCGAAGCCGGGCGCGACACAGCCTTGCACGTAGATGAACCTTCGCTGCAGCATCAGCCAGAGCGTCGTGTGCTCGCGCCAATGGGTCGAAGGCTCGATGTTCGCGAGACGCCGCTTCACCGCCTCTTGGATCTCCTTGTCGTAGAGGTAGCTGTTCGAAAGCCGGCAGCGCCCCTCCCACCAGCAGCTGTTGCCTCGTTCGATCCGGTAATGCGAATCGGCCAGCCACTCCTGTTCGGTTTGGAGGGGCCCAAGCGGCGCGGGGCATGACGATACCGCATGAGAGACCTGAAAGAAGGGATCGTTGCCGCGATTCGCGCGCGGGCCGTCGGCCCACACCGACGTTGCACACATGACCGAGGCCGCGGCGACTGCAGTAGCGGCTGCGGCCGCTGCAAGCGGCAAATGTCCCATCGTTTTTGTTCTCCTACGCGGCGGCATCAAGCGACTCGGTGCGTGCCCTCGCTCGCGAACTCTAGCACGCGCAGGATCAGTTGCGGTGTCAACGGCTTCGCGCAATGCGCGTCGAAGCCTGCCTCGCGCGCGCGAACCCGGTCCTCGGAAGCGGCATATCCGGTGCACGCAATGAGCAGCATGTGCGCCGTCGACGAATCGGCGCGCAACCGCCGCGCGACTTCCAGCCCGTCCAGCCCCGGCATGGCAATGTCGAGGAGCACCGCGAACGGCTGCCATTCGCGCGCGATCACGCACGCCTCGTGCGGATCGCTGGTAGCACGGCATTCGAAGCCGTCCGCATCGAGCAAAAGTTGCAACGCGTCCGCCGCGTCGCGATAGTCGTCCACGACAAGCACACGGCGATGATCGGCCATCGCTGGCCGAACCGTGCGCCACAGCACGACGTCGTCGCTCGGCTCGGCATTATCCCGCTCAGTCACGTCCCTTTCCCCTGGTTGATCTCGACGCAGTCGCGAACCAATGCAAATAACGATCCCGCAACCGCACACTGCGGCGAAAAAATGGCATGCACGTTGCTCTGAGGTCTGGCACGATTTGCTTAGAGGTTTTCAACGGTCTATCTCGACAGCGACATCGAACCAGGAAAAAGAGCTATGTCGACCTCAAACGCGGCATCGCGCCTCGCCTTCGCGGGTGCGCTTTTCGCGGCCTTCGCGCCCGTTCCGGCTCATGCGCAAACGCCGTCTCCGCTCGCCGAGTGGCAATACTCGGGGGGCATCCTGCTCGAGCAGATGTTCGAGCCGAACCTGCCGGCATGGCGCATCCACATCGGCCCTTCCGTCAGTTTTCAGCCGCGCTACGACGGCTCGGACAGCTATCACGCGGTGACCGGCCCGACCATCGACATCCGCTATCGCGACCGCTTCTTCTTGTCGACCGGCGAAGGTCTCGGCATGAACGTCCTGACGGGGCCGAACTGGCGCGTGGGGTTCGCGGCCGCCTACGATCTCGGCCGCCGCGAAGCCGACGACCTCGATCATTTGCATGGCATGGGCAACATCAATCCCGCGCCCAGTCTCCGGCTGCTCGGCGAGTACATCGTTTCGAAATCGTTTCCGCTCGTCCTGCGCGCCGACCTGCGCCGCAATTTCGGCGGCGACAACGGATGGATAGGCGATCTCGGCGCCTATATGCCGATGCCGGGCAGCTCGGAGCAATTCTCCTGGTTCGCCGGCCCGACGATGACGATCGCCGATTCGCGCTATATGAATAGCTGGTTCGGCGTCAACGCCGCGCAATCGGCGAATTCGGGCTACCGGCAATACAATGCTTCGGCCGGCATCCGCTCCGTGGGGTTCGGCGTCTCGGCGGCATGGACGGTCAAGAAGCATTGGGTCCTGAGTGCCGACGGCGCCTTCCAGCAGCTCGTCGGCTCGGCCGCGCGCAGCCCCATCACGCAGACCCGTGCATCGGGCGTCTTCGACGTTTCCGTGATCTATCAATTCTGATCCCGGCGCCGACGCGCACGCCGGTGCGTGGATGCGTCGGCGGTCATCGATTCGATGCGCGCCCGGCGTATCAGCGTGCCTTGGGCGCCTCGACGGTGTCGCGCGGCACCGACAAGCGAATCGCGAATCCCCCGGCCGCTTCGCTGCCGATGGAGACCGAGCCCCCGAGCCTGCGCACGCGATCGCGAATGCCCGCGAGCCCGGATGGACGCGGCCGTCCCTCGTCGCCGCCGGCCGGCGTTTCGATCGCTCTGCCGTTGTCGCGGATGGACACCTCGCACGTGACGGCCGTGCAGATCAGCTCGATATCGACGATCGTCGCACGATGCGCATGGCGCACGACATTGGTGAGCCCCTCCTGCACGATACGGAAAATCGCGGTCGAGGCCGCCTCGTTGAACTCGACGTCGTCGGCATTGCTCGTAATGCCGATGCGAAGATGCGAGCGCTGTCGGAAATCGTCGACGAGCCATTCGAGCGCGGGCAGCAAACCGAGGTCGTCGAGCACCGCCGGACGCAGTCCCGCAGCGAGCCGCCGCACCGACCCGATCGCGTGGTCGACGGCATCGCGCATCACCAGCGCCCGCAAGCGTACCGCCTCGAGTGCATCGGCCGGATCGCTCGAGAGCGGCACGTCGTCGGACGTCAGCGCCGTCAAATCCATCTTCAATGCCGTCAGCTGCTGCCCGAGGTCGTCGTGCAATTCGCGCGCGATGCGCTTCTTTTCCTCTTCACGTGTCGCTTCGATCCGCGCCGCCAATTCGCTCGCATATTCGAGCTGGCGCAACTGATTGCGCTCGGTGATGTCGCGCACGACTTTCGCGAATCCGACGAGTTCTCCGCCCGCGCCGTAGACGGCGGTGATGACGACATTCGCGCAAAGTCGCGAACCGTTCTTGCGCAGGCGCCATCCTTCCTTCTCGAGGCGCCCATGGACCGCCGCATCGGCAAGTTCGCGTTCGGGCTCGCGCGACGCGATCCCTTCGACCGGATAAAAGCGCGAGAAATGCCGCCCGACGATTTCCGCGGCATGAAAGCCGAGCAGACGCGTGGCACCGCCATTCCAACTCGTCACGTGCCCTTGTGGATCGAGCATGAAGATCGCGTCCTCGACGGCGTCCATGAGCCGGCGCATCCGCTCTTCGTTCTGGCGCAGCTGTTCTTCGCTGCGCCGCCGCTCGGTCAAATCGCGCGTGATCTTGGCAAAGCCCAACAACTCGCCGGCCTCGTCGCGCAACGCCGTAATCACCACGTTCGCCCAGAAGCGGGAGCCGTCCTTGCGCACGCGCCAGCCTTCGTCCTCCCATCGGCCGAGCTCGGCGGCGCGGCGCAGCTCTTCGGCCGGATAGCCGCGCGCCGCGACGTCCTCCGGATAAAAAACCGAAAAATGGCGGCCGATGATTTCCTCGGCGCGGTAGCCCTTGATCCGTTCCGCACCTAAATTCCACGTCGCGATCCGGCCCTTTGCATCGAGCAACAAAATCGCGTAATCCTTGATCGCATCGACCATGACCCGATAGCGCTTTTCGGGCGAAATGCGGGTGATCGACGGGCCTTCGCCATGGCCGTTCGATGGTATCGGGTCAATGATCACGGAGCGGCTCCCGCTCGAAATACTTCCGTTCAGTCTAGTGCTAGTGCCCGGTCGCCGCCATGAAGCGGCACGGCAATTCGCAAACGTTTGCCCTGTCCGTCCTGTAAGCCTCGTCCGACAATGTCGCCAAAAGCCGGACACGAATCAAGTCCCCCGCTGATTTCCAGGCCCCACGGTTTCGCCCACACTCAAAACCGTGAACTCGAACCAGTCGGTCGTTGCCATGAAAGTGTTGCTAGTAGAAGACTATCCGCCGATCAGAGAACGCCTATGCGATCTTGTCCGGACGATCCCCGGCGCGCAGATCGTGGCCGAAGCCGACGAAGCGTCGGCTGCGGTCGCCGCAATCGAGGCAAGCAATCCGGATGCCGTCATCGTCGATCTGCAATTGAAGGGCGGCACGAGCGGCTTGACGATTCTGAAGTGGCTCCGCGCGCAACGGCCCGGCATCCCGGTGATCGTGCTCAGCAACTCGGCCTACGCGCAGATGCGCAAGGTCTGCATGGATCTGGGCGCGCGGCTCTTTCTCGACAAGGCCAGCGAGTTCGCCCAGCTGCGCGGCGCGTTGCTCGAACTGGCCGACCGCTTCCCGCCTTCGTCTTCGTTGTCTTGAGCGGACAGCGCGCCGATCGATACGCGCGCGCTCACCGTGCTCACCGCTCGCCCGAGCATGCCGCCGCCGTGTAGGCAAATGCCGACAGCGATGCCGGACAGCCTACGCGATCTTCAGCGCGGCCTGATTTGCAGCGCCCGCGGCGGGGTCAATACTTCAGACAACGGACCGAAATCGATACCGAATCCGCGGAGCCGGGCTCCAAGACCGAACCGCCCGCCCCTCGACGACACGCAATAGGAGACCTGCCATGTCGACCCAAGCCACTCAGCAAGCCACGACCAACGACGTCGACGACATTCTCGAACTCGCGCGCAATGCCGGGTTGCTCGTGACGCTCGACGGGCAGATCGGCCGTGAGAAGTATCAGAGCGTCGCCGGCTCCGTCACCTCGTTGATGCGCTTCGTCGACGCGCTGCGCGAAACGCTCGTCGCCGAGGTTCCCGCTTGAATCGTTTTTTCGCGCCGCTCGAGCCCTGCGCTTCGCGGCCGGCGTAATCGGACTTTTTTGCGCATCCGCCGCCCTCGCCTCCCGAGGCCGACACACCCCGTCGCGCCGCGATAAGCGCTTCGGCCGCCCGCCCAGAGCGGGCGTATTTATTTTTTGCGCTTCGCACGGGCGAGTTTTTTTTGCCTGCCTCCGGCGGGCGTGTTTTTTTTCTCTGATCTATGCTTGCTGCCGTGCCCATCCGTTTCGGACGGGCGCGCACCGGACGGCTGATAAAACCGCCAGGTGCGCCGTGATTGGCAGCCGCGCGCTAATCTAGGACAATTTGTCAGAAGTCTGTGCTGTGCAATTGCGCCTCGCGTGCTATCGCAGACTCGATTCTTTGGCCCCGTGCCTGTTTTTTAGGCGGCGCGGGAATGCGATAACCCGCAGGATGCGCATGCCCGCAGCAGGAAATTCGTCTTCACCCCACGCGCCCCCCGGCAGCCACCGCAGGCCGGGCGAGTCATTGCGCGCGCCCGTGCTCGCGGCGACGGCCACGGCCCTCATCGTTTTCATCGCGGCGGCCGTTTCGGCGCTGATCGTTCACGATCATTTGCTTCGCGTCGCTCAGGAGAATTTCGATGCCCGCGCCGCGCACGTCGATTCCGACATCCGGCGTGAATTGCTGCTTTGCACGCAATTGCTGCGCGGCGCGAGCGGGCTCGTCGTCTCTCAGTCGCAAAACGCCGGCGACGCCACGCCAACACCCGACGCCTGGGATCGGTACGTCTCGCGCCTCGATCTGGACGACTCCCCGCCGTGCGTGCGCTCCCTCGGGTATGCCACCGCCGGCGCGCCGGCCGGCGCGAGCGGCGCGGCCCCGGGCGGCGCGCCCGCCCATACCGTGTTGATGTGGCCGCCGCGAGGCGATACGTCCGACGGCGGCGAGCTCGGCGTCAGCGATGCCACGCGCGCCGCGCTGATGCGCGCCGCCAACAGCAGCGAAGTGGCGATGGCGATCCGTGAGCTGCCGCGCGAGAGCGGCGGCACCGCCCAGCGCGGCGAAGGGCAGCCTCGCGCACGGGTCGACCTTTATTTGCCCGTCTATCGCACCGCGCCGCCGCCCACGCTCGTGCCGGCCCGCCGTGCGGCGCTGATCGGTTTCGCGTTCGGGCGCCTCGACACGGAGTATCTCTTCGCCAGCATCTCGGCGCACGAGCCGCGCATGACGCTGCGCGTCTCGGGCGGCCAGCCGGCAATGATGCTCTACCCGCCCGGCGCGCCGCTCGAGGAGCAGTATGACGGCCCGGAGCGCTTCAAACGGATCGACACGCTGCATTTCGGCGGCGAAGCGCTGACCATCGCCTATGCGACGAGCGATCCGACACTGGCGGCGTCGGCCGATTTCAGCAGCAGCGCGATCGTCGCGGCCGGGTTCGCCGCCGCGGTCATCGCCGCGGCCGCCGTCTTCATCTTCGTGCGCAAGCGCGGCACGACGCTTGCGGAGGCGGGGATGGCGCGCGCGCGTTCGTCGCAGGACGAAGCGCGTTTGATGGCGATCATCCGCTCCTCGAGCGAAGCGATCGTCACGACCGACGAACAGCAGCGCATCGTGATGTTCAATCCGGCCGCCGAGCAAGTCTTGCGCTGCTCGGCGATGGACGCGATCGGCACGTCGATCGACCGCTTCATCCCGGAGCGCTTCCGGGCGGAGCATCGCAGGCACGTCGAGCGGTTCGGCGAGACTGGGGTCACCGAACGCAAGATGGGACGGCAGCAACCGGTTCTCGTCGGCCTTCGCGCCGACGGCGAGGAGTTTCCGATCGAAGCCTCGATTTCGCAGATCCATGACGGGCGCGGCAAGCTCTACACCGTCATGCTGCGCGACGTGACCGAGCGCGTCCGTTCCGAGGATGCGCTCAAGGCCTCGCGCCAGGAGCTGCGCGCGCTATCGGCCAACTTGCAGAGCGTTCGCGAGGACGAAAAGACCCGCATCGCCCGCGAGCTGCACGACGACCTCGGCCAACAGCTCACAGCCTTGAAGATGGACCTGTCGTCCGTCGAACAGTCGCTGGGCGAATTGCCGAGCGCGCCGGCGCCCGTGCTCGCGCAGCTGATCACGATGCGCCGCCTGATCGACTCGACGGTCGGCTCCGTGCGCCGCATCGCCGCGGACTTGCGCCCCGTCATGCTCGACGATCTCGGCCTGCTGCCGGCGATCGACTGGCTGCTCACCGATTTCAGGACCCGTTACGGCATCGAGATCGAGCGCCGGATCGAACCGGGGCAGGCGCAGTTTTCGCGAAACGGCGCAACGACGCTCTTTCGCATCGTGCAGGAAGCGCTGACGAACGTGGCAAGACACGCGGAAGCAACGCGCGTGTCGATCGCGTTCGTCGTCGAGGATGACCAATGCCTTCTTCGGATCGAGGACAACGGTTGCGGAGCGCCCGGTGGACGGGATAAGGAAGGAAACGGGGAGAAATCCTTCGGACTGCTGGGCATCCGCGAACGCGTGCACATCCTAGGTGGTTCTGTCTCGATAGATACCGCGGCGAAACAGGGATTCAAACTGACCGTACGGGTCCCGCTCGCCGCAATACAACAGGAAGAGGCTCTGCCATGACCAAAGTACTGCTGGCCGACGATCACACGCTCGTCCGCGACGGCCTGCGCCATATTCTCGAGGGCACCAGCGGGTTCGAAGTCGTCGGAGAGGCTTACGACGGCCCGACCACGATTTCGCTCGTGCGCGGCACGCCGGCCGACGTCCTCGTGCTCGACTTGTCGATGCCCGGGCGCAACGGCATCGAACTCGTCAAGCAGATCAAGGACGAACTGCCCGGATTGCGCGTGCTCGTGCTGACCATGCATGCCGAGCAGCAATACGCGGTGCGCGCGTTCAAAGCCGGGGCGTCGGGCTATCTGACCAAGGAAAGCGCGAGCAAGGAACTCGTATCGGCGTTGACGAAGATCTCGGCGGGGGGCGTCTACGTCAGCCTGTCGATGGCCGAGCGGCTCGCGCAAAGCTTGAACGAGCCGACCGACATGCTGCCCCATCAGCGGCTGTCCGATCGAGAATTCGACGTGTTCCGGCGCATCGCGGCCGGTCAGACGATCAGCGAAATCGCGCACGAGCTGTGTGTCAGCGCAAAAACGGTCAGTACCTATAAAACGCGCATTCTCGAAAAAATGCAGATGCCGCATGAAGCCGCCCTGGTGCGCTACGCAATTCAGCACAAACTCTTCGAAGACAGCGAAGATTTGTAAGCAGTCGTAACGGCCGCGCGGCATGAATCGTCGCCAAGGCCCGCCGCGCGGGCTGGCGGATTCGTCTGTAGGACACACCCTACAAGTACCTTCCTACCCGCCTACAACACAATCCTACCGAACCGATATTTATTTCTAAATGCGCTGACGATACTGTGCCCATGGAATCGAGCATCCCGTCACCGCTGAGAGTGTTCGTCGTCGACGAATCGACGCTAGTGCGCGAGCGATTGTCCCGGCATATCGGGCCGGACGGCGCCGCTTGCATCGTCGGCGAAGCCGAGGATGTCGAGAGGGCGCTGCAAGGGATCGACGAGACGGACCCGGAAGCGGTCGTGCTCGATCTTCGCCTGATCGAAAGCAACGGCATGGAGCTGCTCCATGCGCTACGCGATCGTACGGACCCCATCGTCACGATCGTGCTCACGAACTACGCCTCCGAGGTGTTTCGCGAAGCGAGCGTCGTCGCGGGAGCCGATTACTTCTTCGACAAGACGACCGAATTCGATCTGGCGATGGAGACGATCGCCCGCCTGGCCCGAGAGAAAACCGACGGCGCGGCCTGCGCCTGACGGATTCCTCATTTACCCGTCTGAACCGCCTCGCTGGCCGAGTTCGCGCTCGGCATGGTCGAACGCCGCGCGCACGGCGGCTTCGGGTTCCGTATCCGAGCAATGCGGCAGGGCAACGCGTTCCTGTTCGGGCGTCACGATGTCGAGCCACACGTCATAGTAGGTACCGTTCGCCCCCTCGAGCGCCTCGACGGTGAGACGGCAGGCGCTCACCTGCTGCGCGAAGCGCATCAGCCGCAGCAATTGGACACCCGCCTCGGCTTCTATTCGTGCCGCCCCGGGAAATCCGACGTACGCGATCTGCATGCCGATTCCCATTTACCGTCTCCGCACCCGAGTCACCCTGCTTGTCGAAAAAGCGGCGCGCACGAGTTCGTGGCGCCGGTTCTCATCTTCGCGGAGCTGGCGGGAAACAGCTTGATTTGGGTCAACGGAGCGCGACTCCGAAACTGGGGAGTGGGGACGGCTCCGCGCTGTGTTTTATCGCTGATCGTGGTAGACGGTCGGGTTTCGGTGTCGAAGCAATTAGGCGCGGCGTTGCGCCAAAGGTGCGGAAGCCGGGCGAACGCAGTATGCCGGCCGAATGCCTTGTGCTTCGGGTTTGACGCAATAAGCGGCGGCGGCTTTTGCTTCAGGTTTGACGCAATACACGATCGCATCGCCCTTTGCTTCCGGCTTGACGCAATACGCCGCCGTAGCGCCCTCTGCTTCCGGCTTGACGCAATACGCCGCCGCAGCGCCCTTCGCTTCCGGCTTGACGCAATACGCGGCCGTGGCGCCCTTTGCTTCCGGCTTGACGCAATACGCCGCCGCAGCGCCCTTCGCTTCCGGCTTGACGCAATACGCGGCCGTGGCGCCCTTTGCTTCCGGCTTGACGCAATACGCGGCCGCAGCGCCCGTCGCTTCAGGCTTGACGCAATACGCGGCCGTGGCGCCCTTTGCTTCCGGCTTGACGCAATACGCGGCCGCCTCACCCTTTGCTTCCGGCTTGACGCAATACGCGGCCGCCTCGCCCTTCGCCTCCGGCTTGACGCAATACGCCGCGCCGTCACTGCGCGCGCCGAATTCACGTGCGGCCAATTCGTCGCTCTTCGCCGCCAGCGCGAAAAGGCGCGCTTCATCCTCGGCCCCGTCGATTCCGATATACGGATTGTGGTGAATCATGTACCCGAAGATCCGCTCGCAATCGGCGCTATAGCGCTGCGTGTCCAGGATGTGCATGTGCCAGAACTCGTCGACTTCCTCGCTGGGAACGATCGGCGCATCCGGATACTTCGCCGCGAGCTTCAAGAATTGCCGATAGCCCGCCTCCGCACGCTCGACGCTCCGCAGCGCGATCACGCCGTCGCGCCGATGCATGAGCTTGGCCTTGATCCGGCCGAAATCGAGCGCGTCGATGGCTTGGTACATCTCGGCAATATCCCGCTTGGTGGTTTGCATGGTGCTATTCCTTGAAGATGTAATGAGCACGCTCCGGTCGACTGACCTCGGCGCCGTTGGGTAAGGATCTCGTCGTGGACGCGAGACCGGGTTCCGTCGCGCGGCCGAGAAAACCCTCGACATCGGCGGCGGGAATCGGGCGGCTGAAGAAGTACCCCTGCACTTCGTCACAACCTTCATGGCGGAGAAAATCGATCTGCTTCTGCGTTTCGGCGCCTTCCGCGATGACGGCCAACCCAAGGCTATGTCCCAGCGCAATCACGGCACTCGTGATCTGGGTATCGCTGTGGCTGTCGGGGACGTTGCGGATGAACGAGCGGTCGATCTTCACGGTATCGATCGGGAAGCGATTCAGATAGGCGAGCGACGAGTAGCCCGTGCCGAAATCGTCGATCGAAAGGCGGACGCCGGTGCGCTTGATGGCCGTGAGCCAGCGCACGGCCTGCTCGGGATGGCGCATCACCATGCTCTCGGTCAATTCGAGTTCGAGGTATTCGCCCGACAGCCGTGCGTCGGAGAGCGCATCCAAGATGCTATCGTGCAGGTGCGGATCGGCGAACTGCCGCGCGGACAGATTGACGGCCACGTGGATCGACGCCAACCCGCGCTCGCGCCACTCGGCCGCTTGGCGGCACGCCTCGTGCAATACCCATGCGCCGATCGGCACGATCGCCCCCGTCTCCTCGGCCACGGGGATGAATTCGCCGGGCGACACCGCCCCGAGCGCCGGATTGTTCCAGCGCAACAGCGCCTCCACGCCCGTGCAATGGTTCGTGCGCAAATCGATCCGCGGCTGATAGACGAGCGTGAACTCGTTGTTCTCGACGGCATGGCGCAGCTGCGCCTCCATCTCGACGCGCCGATGCAGCGACATGCTCATCTGCCGCACGTACATCTGATACGTATTCTTGCCACGCTGCTTCGCGCCGTACATGGCCATGTCGGCATGCTTGAGCAGCGTTTGGGCATCGTCGCCGTCGCCGGGGAACGAGCTGACGCCGATGCTCGCGCTGACCTGCAGCTGCGAGCCTCCGATCACGAACGGCTGCGCCAGCGCCGCTTGGATCGCGTCGATCGTTTCGATGACGACGGTCACGCCGTCGCTTTGCTGCTTGACGAGCACGACGAACTCGTCGCCGCCGAGCCGCGCGATCATGTCGGCCTCGGCGAGCGCGTCGTGCAGGCGCGCCACGACCGCGCGCAGCAGCAGATCGCCGACGTTGTGCCCGAGCGAATCGTTGACGTCCTTGAATCGGTCGAGATCGATGAAGAGCACGTGCAGCGCCGTAGCATCGGCCCGTGCGCGCGCCAGCAGCTCGTCGAGATGCTCGCGGAACATCAGGCGATTGGGGAGTCCCGTCAGCGCATCGTGCGTTGCGAGGAAGTGCAGGTTGTCCTCGGCCTGCCGGCGCTGCAGGAAGTGGCTCATTTGACTGACGATCGAGCGCGCCATGACGAGCGCCTGCGGCTCCGCGTGACGCCGTTCGCGCGAGTAGAACTCGGCCACGCCGACCACGACCGAACCCAGGCGCAGCGCAAACGAGAAGGTCGTCGCCACGCCCGCATCGGCCAGCCAGCTTTCGTAGCCGACGCGCGCCGCGCCGCGGCCCGTCACGCTCCAGCGCGGCGCCGCCGGCGCATCGTCTTCGACGATCGCGTTGGGCCCGTGAGCGAGGAGCCAGGTTTCGAATTCGCCATCGGCGGCCGTCGATGTCGCGCACAGCAGCTGCTTCGTCCCCGCGGGCGTCGGACGGAACGCGCCGCCGTCCCAATCCATGCCCTGCACGATCGATTCGATCAAGTGCCGGCAGACATCGAATTCGTTGCCCGCGGTGGCAAGGTACAGCGTGAACGCATGCTCGAGATCTCTTGCCCGCTCGATCGACTTTTGCTTCGTGATTTCGAGTGCCGTGCCGCGCAATACCCGAGCGTCCGCGGGCCCGTACGCGTGGCCGATCAAGCGCAGCCAGCCGCGCCGGCCGCGCCGCGACCGATAGCGGCACTCGAGTTCGAACGCATCGCGCGTCTTCATCGTGCGCCTGGCCTGTTCGATCAACATGCGGCGATCGGGCTGATCGATCGTCCGCAGCAGCGCCTTCACCGTCTGCGCCGGCTGCCGGGAACCGATGAGGCGCCCCATCTCCTTCGACACATGCGCCCCGCCGTCGTCGACGTTCACGAGCCAATCGCCGAGATGGGCGATCCGCTGCGCTTCCGCGCACGCTGCCTCGCTTTCGCGCAAATCGTAGGTGATGGCGCCGGCGAGCTTGAGCGCACGCGAGCGCGAACTCGACAACGCGTAGGCCAGGCCCGACAGCAGTGCACTGATCATGAGCCCCGCCACGAACGCGACGTCAGGCAGGACCCGCTGCGTACCGCTGAGCGCGGACATGTTGGCCGAGAACACGATCACCCAGCGCCGCCCCGCGAACGGCTGCTCCGCGCGCCGTTGCAGCATCGAGGGCTTGGCCGAACGCGCGGCGCGCGGCGAAGCACGCACGACGGCGGCCGCGGCACGCATGGACACACGCGCAACGCCGGTCGCGGAGCCGGGGTGAGCCATCGCGGCACCGTTGACGCTGTCGTACAGCAGCGACGCATTCGACAGCGGCTGAGCCGGCGCGCCGATGCTGCCGGCATCGTAGATCTTGAACTTGATGACGCGCAGCGTCTCGGCGCTGAGCAGCGCGTCCATCATGTCGTTCACGCGAATACCGGCGCCGACCGTACCGACATAAGCGCGGCGGCGCTCTTCGACGTTCGTCGTCGGCATCCCCTTGCGATAGACGGGCATCCGCATCGCAAGCCCGACGAATCGGGCACCGCGATCGTCGAGGATCAGGCGGCCGCTGCTGAGGGGCTCGCCGGTATCGCGCAGTTTTTCCATGGCCGCGCGCCGCACCGGCAGCGCATCGAGATCGATGCCGACCGACTCGCGATTGGAGGCAAGCGGTTCAAGGTAGGTCAGCACGTCGTAGCCCGGGCGCAGGCCAGGCGGACGAATCGAAAAGTCGATGCCCGCTTGCTGCAAAGCCAGATCCTTGCGCTGGGCGGCCACGAATGAGCGAACATCGGATGCGCGCACGTAGGCCGCGTAATTCAGCGTCTGAAATCCCGGATAGCGGCCCGGCAAATCGAGGCCGACCACGAAATCGCGAAACTCGGTGCGCGTGACATCGGCGTCCTCGCCGAACAGCGCCCGCATCGTCACGAGCACGTCGGTGTAAAGCCGCACGCGCACCGCGATTTGCTGCTCGACGCTGCGTGAATCGTTATCGAAGCGCAATCTCGCCTCGCGCTCGACGAATTGCCCGCAGATCGAATAAACCGTCAGCGTGACCGACAGCGCGAGCGCCAGTACGCCGAGTGCGAAACCCTGCGCATACCAATCGCGGCCGAGACGCCGCATACGTTCGAATATTTCGCGCACTTCTTTTCCCCAAGGCCGCGCACCGTGGCCGAAACGCGGCCGGATACGAAGCCGATGCGCGCACGCCGCCCACGCCACGCCGCCCACGGCAGTGCGTTTCCGGTCGGCGACGCTGGACGTCGCAAACGTTCGTTAATCGATTGCCGGTCGCTGCCGGCACGCGCGCCCGACGAAGCGGGCGACAAAGTGGAACGGCGACCCAGATGCCTGGTCGGGTGCCGCAATGGAAGTCGGTTTTCTTATAGGCTCTTTTGTACGAAGGATAACGTTCGCGAATATTGATTCAAGTCAAACAAACCCTATCGACAGAAACCCTCTAGGTGTCTTGTCAGCCAATGCTGACAAGGGAATCCGGCATGACGGAATTACGCGCGTCAGGAAAACGGAAAAACGAAAAAATCGACAATGGCGATAGCCTCGGCAATAGCGATAGCTAAAACAGGTGCCGCATGCCGATTGAAACGACTGTTTGGGAATTAGAACTCGAGGCGGGGAGCGTAAATAATTGCGCACGCACGCCGTTACTCGCGCGCAATAGAACGGCGTTGCAGTAAATGTCGGTCCGTTTCGACAAGGAGTAATCGATACCGGCGACGAATTGATTCCAATGCGCCTGGCCGAGCTTCGAGTACGTGTAGCTGCCGGCCAGCGAAAGTGCGTAAGTCAACGAATACTTCACTCCGCCTTCGGCCGTTCTCAACGACGCGCTCGCGCCGTTCTGCCGGAAGTCGACCAGCGTGAAGACGCCATGCAAGAATGCGGGGCCCCATTGATAGCCGGCGCCGACACCCGAGACGGACAGCTTGTCGAAGACGACCGGCTTGGCCAGCAACCCGAGCGACCCCGTGCCGACGAGCGGTGAGCCGAGCACCGTCGCGCCGATACCGAATGCCGCCGTGTAATTATGGAGGCCGACATAAGCCGCACCCGCGCTGAACGGGCCGTGCGCATAGGTGGCGCCGAACGCCACGGCGCTGTTCGCGACGAAATTGCCGGGCTGTCCGCCGAACGAATAGAGGGCGCCGAGCTGCAAGCCCTCCATGCTGGGCGTCACATAGCGAACGGAGTTGTCGATGCGCTCGGCCCCGAGCCGGTCGAGATCGGCGAGATGAAACGCGAACACCGACGGCGTCAGCGTGCCGGCTGCGAATTGCGTGAGGTTCGTCGACATGAAGTCGTACTGGCGGCCGAGCGTCAACGTTCCGAACCGATCGCTCGACAGGCCGACCCACGCCTGGCGGCCGAATTCGAGCCCGCCCTGAGAAAGCCGTCCGTCGTTGAGCGTGAAACCGCTTTCGAGGCGGAAGACGGCTCGCCATCCATCGCCGAGCGGCTCGACGCCGCGCAATCCCCAGCGGTCGGATTGCCCGACACCGCTCGTTTGCGCCCAGGTCCGGCCTCCGCCCTCGTTTGTCGTGAACGTCAGCGCATCGTCCACGATCCCGTAGAGCTGAACCGTGCCTTGTGCCCGCACCCCCCCAGCGGCCGCCAACAACGCCGCGCCGACGAGCAAACCGCCGCCCGTTGCCCCCCGCAGCCGCCTATCCCAACGATACGACGTCCCCATATCGCGCCTCCGTTGCATGTAGCCGCTGAAACGACACATACCGGGCTCGATGAGAAAGAGCCGATTCTTCCGAGCAAAGATAGTGGTGCTCGATCGACAATGCAACATCGAAAATGGCAAGACGTCCTGCCAGAACTGACAGGCACCGCGCAAAAACGGCCGAATCCGGGCGATTGGTCGGCGCGGAGATTAGGCGGGATCAAGCGGGATCGATGCGGCGCAGCCTTGCGGCGGCATGGAATCGGTCGTACTCAAACCCGGAGGTCTAACGGAGACGGGGATCCTCACAAATAAAATCGAGGAACGTCCGCACTTTGGGCGATAGATATTTTCGGTGGCGATAAACGCCGTAAATCTTGGTGCCGAAGAAGCGATAGTCCGTCAGCACGGCCTGAAGCACGCCGGTTTCCAGATCGCGTGCGACCAGCCACTTCGGCAGAAACGCCAGCCCCATCCCTTCGAGCGCGGCGAGCCGCAGCAGCGATTCGTTGTTCGTCTGCAAGGCGGAATCGAACTTGAATGCCTCGACGCCTCTCGGCCCTTCGACTTCGAGCGTGTTGTTCGAGGGGAACATCGAATAGCCGAGCATGGCATGGCTCGAAAGCGCTTGCGCATCGGCCGGCGTGCCGGCCTTGCGCAAATAGCCGGGCGAGGCGACGAGATGAAACGTCACGGGCACGATCGGCCGCGCGATCAGTGCCGGCCCGAGCGAAAGCGGATTCGTCACGCGCAACGCGAGATCGAAGCCCTCTTCGACGAGATTGACGAAGCGGCCCGACAAATCGAGGTCGAGACGCACGTCGGGATAGCGCGTTCGGTAATCGTTCAGGACGCCGACAAAATCGGGATTGGCCATCCAAACCGGCGCACTGACCTTGAGCGTGCCGTGCGGCGCGGCCGTCGATTGGCCGACCGCCGATTCGACATCGTCGAGTTCGTCGAGCAATTGGCGAACGTGTTCGAAATATGTCGCGCCCGATTCGGTGAGACTCAAATGGCGGCTCGTCCGGTTGAGCAGCAATGTGCCGAGCCGGCGCTCCAGATGCATCACGTGCTTGCTTGCCATCGCCGGCGACATATCGAGCCGGCGCGCGGCCGCGGCAAAGCTCTTGGCCTCGACCGCGAGCCGAAAGACTCGCATGCTCGTGAGCGTATCCATCCGATCGTCAACCAGGAGTAAATGATGGATCAATCATAGCCGAGTTGATGCAATGCCCCGACGATCGTATCGTGGCGCGATTCTTTGAGGATAAACACCATGATCAACGACAAAACCGCACCGCTCGCCGGGTTGCTGCTGCGCGTCAGCCTCGGCATTCTGTTTCTGGCTCACGTCGCCTTGAAGCTGTTCGTATTCACCGTGCCCGGCTTCGTCGGCTATTTCGCCTCGCTGGGCCTGCCCGCGGTTGCCGCATACCTGACGATCGCGCTCGAACTCTTCGGCGGGATTGCATTGATCCTCGGCGTCTACGCGCCGTGGGTGGCCTTGCCCCTCGCCCTCGAAATGCTCGGCACGGTCCTGCTCGTTCACGGCAAGAACGGTTGGATGTTCACGAACAAAGGCGGCGGCTGGGAATATCCCGCGTTCTGGGCCGTCACGCTCGTCGTGCTGTTCCTGCTCGGCGACGGCGCTTATGCGCTGCGCCCGGCCAAGCGCAGCGCCTGATCGACCGTATAAAGGCGGAAACTCGAGGCCGACCTCGGCCTCGATCGAAAACTACCGCATGTTGCCCGTATGCCCGAGCGAATATCGCCCGGGCTGCGGCCACACCGTCAGCCCATGGGGCTCCATGCCGACCGGGATCGACTTGACGGCGCCGGTGGCCGTATCGAACGCATAGACCACGTCGTCGAAGCGGCCCGACAGCCAGAGCGTCTTGCCGTCGGCGCTGACGTTGCCCATGTCGGGGCTGCCGCCGCCGGGAATCGGCCAGGTGGCGACGATCTTGCGCGTGGCGAAGTCGAGCACCGAGACACTGCCTGGGCCGTGACGCGGGCCATGGACCTTGTTCGATCCGCGATTGGCGATATAGAGTTTCGTGCCGTCGCGGCTCGGATAGAGCCCGTGCGTCCCGACGCCCGTCTTGATGAAGCCGATCTTCGTGAAGGCGTCGCCGTCGATCACATAAACACCGTCGGCCATCATGTCTGCAACGTAGAACACCTTCCCGTCGGGCGAGATGCGGATGTCTTGCGGCATCCCCTTCTTTTGCAATTCCAAATAACCGATCACCTTGCGGTTCACCATGTCGATCTTGGCGAGCTTGCCGCCGAACTCGCAGGTGAAGATCGCGTATTTGCCGTCGATCGAGAAATCGGCGTGATTGATGCCCTTGCATTCGGGCACCGCTAAGCTCGATTTCAATTGCATCGTGTGCGGATCGCGAAAGTCCAGCCGCGCATGCGCTTCCGCCACGACGATGGCCTCCTTGCCGTCGGGCGTGAAGTACATGTTGTAGGGATCGTCCACGGGAATCGCCTTGCCCGGTTTGCCCGTCATCGGATCGATCGGCGTGAGGCTGCCGTCGGTGCGGCCCTCGGCATTGTTCGTCACCCACAGCGTTTTCAAATCCCACGCGGGCACGATGTGCTGCGGGCTCCGGCCGACGGAAAACTTGTCCACCACCTTGAACGTCGACGGATCGATGACGTAGACGTCGTCCGAGCGCAGGTTCGGCACGTACACGCGAGTGAGCGCACCGGCGACGGCCGGACTCATATGGTTCACGCCGGCCTCGCCGTACAGATTCGAGGCGTCGACGACGCTCGGCATGCCCGGTACCGTCTGCACGCTCGAGATCGAGGCGGCCGATGCCGCGCTCGGCGCAAACGCCACGCAGGCGCAGGCGAGCGCGGCGCCGATCGATGAAGCGACCCACGTATTGCGATATCCCGTCGAATCCATAGTCCCCCCAGTGTCGAAAGCCTGAGCCGCGTGCGGTAGGCCGACGCGGCGATCGTTTCCGCTTCAGCGGCCCGCCGTGTCCTTGCGGATCGCGGCGATCGTCCTTGCCACGATGGCGTCGGTGCCGAGCCGCCCGAGTTCCGCGCTCGCGCGGCGCGGGTCGCCGCCGTACACGCCGTCCGCGGGCCCGGGCTTCGGCGCGGTGCGCAGCGCATCGAGCCGGACCATCTGCGGCGCGACCGCCAGCAACAGCGACGTATCGGCGAGCCCCGCATGGGTGCCGATCTCGTCGTCGCGATAGCCTTTCTCGCGCAGCGTGCGCGCGTAACCGGTCGAGCTTTCTCCGTAATACTCGGGCGGGACGAACGCACGGGCCTTGGTGCCCGCCCACTGCTTGTTCAAACGCGCTACGACGCGCTTGATGTCGTCCTGATAGCCGCCATGATCGCCGAGAAACACCACATTCTTGAAGCCGTGCACTTCGAAGCTGTTCGCGGCGGACTCGAGCGTTTTTTCGAAGACGTCGTCCGGCACCGTGATGGTGCCCGGAAAGCGCATGTGCGAGGTCGGCGGCGCATAGCCGCCTTCCGGCACGTAGGCGATGACCGGCGCAACGAGCGCGTCGCCGAGCCCCTGGGCGATGCGCGCGGAGAGCACCCGCACGCGTGCGTTGTGCTTGCCCAGCGCGACGTAGGGACCGCTTTGCTCGGTCCCGCCGATCGGCACGATGATGGTGGTCTTGCCCGCCGCGATCTCGTCGCGCAGTTCCGTCCACGTCAAATCCTCGAGCTGGACGGTTTGGGGGGCTTGCGCGAATGCGAGCCCCGCGGCGCACGAAAGGCCCAAGCAAACGAAAGCTTTGCGTAATAAAAGTGACATGCACGCTCCGCGAAAATCCGTGGCGCCGAGCCGGCGCCGCCTCGATGAAGAGCAAACATACATCGAACCAGCGAACGCGGCATAATCCGCGCATGCCGCTTACATCCTCGCGGCGGTGTCACTACGAGGTAACCTTCGATGCTTCACGACCTGGTCGCGCGCTACGGCCCGGCGCTCGTTTTCGTCAATGCGCTCGCGGCATCGCTGGGGCTGCCGGTGCCGGCCATGCCGACCCTTGTGCTGTTTGGCGCCATGGCCGCGCTGCATCCGACGGCCATCGGCGCGCAACTGATGCCCGTACTCGGGCTGGCCGTTCTCGCATCGGTCATCGGCGACAGCGTCTGGTTCCTCGCCGGCCGCTTCTACGGCGGCGCCACGCTCAAGACGCTATGCCGCTTGTCGTTGTCGCGCGACACCTGCGTGAAAAAGACGGAGCGCTTTTTCGGCCGCTGGGGTGTGCGCGTGTTGACCGTCTCCAAGCTCGTGCCGGGCTTGTCGCTGCTTTCGGTGCCGATGGCGGGCGCCATGGGCACGCCGTATCGCATCTTCGTCGCTAACGACGGAATCGGCGCCGCGATTTGGGCGACGCTCGGCTTGGGCGTGGGCGTCATCGTCTCGAGCCAGGTCGATTGGCTGTTCGCCGCCATCGGCCGCCTGGGCCATGCGAGCCTTGTCGTCGTCGCCGCGCTGCTCGCCTTGTATGCGGCCTATCGCTGGATGCGGCGCCGCTCCTTCATGAAGAAGCTGGCCGATGCGCGCATCGGCGTCGACGAACTGTACGCGCTGATGTTGAGCGAGGCGGTGCCCGTGATTCTCGACATTCGATCCGACGAGAAGCGGCGCCTCGATCCCTACGTGATTCCGGGCGCGCGTTTCGCCGACGAGCGCCAGCTCGACGAGATTCTCACGGCCTATCGCCGCGATCAGAAAGTCGTCATTTATTGCTCGTGTCCGAACGAAGTGTCGGCGGCCTGGATGGCAAAGAAACTCCTCGATGCCGGTTTTCTCGACGTGCTGCCGCTCAGAGGCGGCATCGATGCGTGGCGCGATGCGGGCCGCGACGTCACGATCTTGCAAGTCAAAGCGGACGACGACGGCCAAGCCGACGGTCATTCCACGCCGCACATCGCCTAAGGGAAAGGGAGAAGGCGCTCGCGCGAGCGCTCTTTCTGTGCGCCCCTTCCGCGCCCCTTCCTGAGCCCCTTCCGCCCCTTCGGGCGCTCTCGATCCTTCCACATCGACGCTCGAATCGCCGCGATGGTTCTTCGCCCACGCGCCGATTGTGAACGAATTCGTAAAGATGATTTATCGAATTAGGCGTTAACCCTAAAGCCTCCAATCGCTAGACTGCAGTCATCGGTTCACGCAACGAACCCGGTGCAGGAAACAGGACAGATAACTTTTGGAGGCAATTGCCATGAAATCGCTCATTCAATCCGTCGTGATCGCCGCCGCTTTGGTCGCTCCGGTTGCCGTCTTCGCACAATCGAATGCCCCCGTGACGCGCGCTCAAGTCAAGGCCGAACTCGCGCAATTCGAACAAGCCAACGGCCCGCGCGCCTTGGGCAACGATCCGTACTATCCGGCCAGCGCTCAAGTGGCACAAGCGCGCGTCGAAGCGCAAAACGGCGATGGCCAGGCAGTCGGCGGCGTGCGCGCCGGCTCGTCGGACGCGGGCTCGCCCGTGACGGCCGCGGCTAAGGACTCGCTGTATTTCGGCCGTTGATCGGCAGCGCAATCAGCGATACAGAATCTGACGCTTGAGATCCGTCGAGATCTCGAGCGCGGTTCCGAACCATTGTTTCAGCACATCTGGGCCGCAGACGTTCGTCTGGAAGTTACGCTCGAGCACCCGGTCGATCTCGACGCTCTGTCCGTTTTGACGGTACGTGGCGGTATAGTGAATCACGCCGTTCTTGCTATCGACGTTGGGCGGAATCGCTATGATTCGTGAGCTTGCCGGTAATGTCACGTCGTAGTGCTCATGAACGGCCGTCCCACCACACGGCGCTTCCACCGGTTGACTTGCCTGCACCAACACGTAATCGGCAAACGCTTTGATCGAGCTATAGCCGGGCATCGTCGGAATGGCGAGCGCCGCCGGGCCTGGCATGAGGGCGATGCTATTGACGGTCCCCGTCAAGTCGAGCTCGAGCGGCTGATCGATTGCGCCCCGGTTGAGTGCCGCGACATGCAGCGCTCCCGTGAGACCGATTTTCTTCATCAGCTCGTAGCCGATCCGGTCTCCGCTGTACCGGAACAGCGCGCGTCGGGGCGTAAAAGCGGCCTGCCCATTCAGGACGAACGCGCCGCGAACGTCCGCATCGCCATTCTCACCGACCTTGATTGTGTAGTCGCTCGACGATAGGCTGTTTTCCCCGTTTTGCGGAGGTGTGTGCAGCATGTGTCCGGTCACGGTATCGAGCGCGGGCTTGTCGCTGCTCGAAAAGGTCAGAACGCCGAAGGGGGAGAACCCACTGGTCGTATCGGCGAACACACCGAATTCAGGCAACCAGGTGATGGCGTGATTGAACGCAGCCCATGTCGGCGCCGCAGGTAAGCGATAGCTGTTGCCTAGATTGACGAGGACGCTATCGGCGCGTATTCCTTTCGCCGCGAGCAGGGAAATGAACAGCACATCGTGATCCTTGCAATCGCCGTAACCGTTACGCAGCACCTCGTCGGCGTTGTGCGGAACCACGGGCCCCGCGCCGACCCACGCGGCGAGATAGCGAATATTGCGGCTAACCCAATCGTAAATGAGCACTGCTTGCCGGCGTCGATCCGTTACGCCTTGCGTAATCCGATCCGCAAGCGCTTGAATGGGCTGCGACCGCGCAACGCGTGATTCGACGCCCTCTTCATAGACTCGCCCAAGCTGCGCGTAGTCCGCGTAGTTGGTTGCGATGAAGTAAGGCCCGGTGTCGAGCGGCGACACGGTATCGGCTTGCTCATGCAGGGGCCCGTTCGCCGGAGTGCGATAACGGTAGATCTGCGTCCGCCGCTTGCCTTGTACGGTATCGCTGACAAGTTGCATGCCCTTGGCATCGATCCGCACCGGCATACCCGCCGGCGTATCGAGCGTTTCCAGCGCGGCGTCGTACGCCTCAGTGGGCGGGAAATATACAATCTCGTCGAATTTCCCCGGCAGCATCGGTGCGCGATCGGTCAGCGTATAGCTGAGCTGGACGGTATCTCCTCGCTTCACCGCGGGAAATGCCACGAAGCGCAGCCGCTGCGAGCTGAACATGGGCGCGACGGTCGACGTCGGCGTGGGCTGATCGAACACAGCCGCCTTGAGGTCGGCCGGCACCTTCTCGCCATTGGCGTGTACCGTTTGCGCCGCGTCGATCGTCAAGGTTTGCAGATCGCCGTTATACGACACGACGTACTGCGAAAAGCGCTGGACCGCGGCATCGCTCGACAGCACAACGCTGAATACCACATGCTTGACGGTACGCCCTGAGTCGTCGACCGTGACGGCGCGTTCATATTGAGTGAATCGGTACTCCGGGGCGTCCGCCGCGCTTGCGGGATGCGCGCAGGCCAAGACGAAGCCAAGCGCAGCCGCGCGCGCGGCTTGTGATACCACGCGTAGAAATAGTTGGCACATCCCCTGAGATCCTTATTTTTCGCCGAATTTCGCTGCCAAGGAAATCGGATTTAACGGGACTGTCGATTTGTCCGGCGCATCATACAAGCGTCGCATGAGCAAAACAATCGCGTTTGGTATTTCGATGCGGCGGATCAAATCATGACGCCATACAGAACGGTCTTGTTATGGCCTAATTAAAAACGCTCTCACCGCGTCGACAAACGCATCCCTCACTTCGACATTCGGCAGGTGCACGCAAGGCAACGCCACATAGCGCGCATCGGGTATCGCCGCGGCGATCGCTTCACCGTGACTCGCCGCCGTCACCGTATCGTGCTCGCCCGCAATGACGAGCGTAGGCCGGTCGATCAGTGCCACGCTCCTGCGAAAATCGAGATCCCTTACCGCGGCGAAGCCCCCGGCCAGCCCTTGCGGCGACGTTTCCAGCACCATCTTGCGAAATGCATCGACGAAGGGAAATCGCTGCTCGATCATGCTCGCCGGAAACCAATTGCGGATGAATCCCTCAGCGGTTTCACCCATGTCCGCGATACCCGCGATCCTCGCAAGCTCGGCGATACGGCCGTCGAAGTATTCGGCCGGCCCGAGATACGCGGACGTATTGCTCAATATGAGCCGCTCGATCCGCTCCGGCGCGCGAACGCCGAGCCACTGCCCGATCATGCCGCCGAGCGACAGCCCAAGAAAATGCACGCGCTCGATATGCAGCGCGTCCAGCAACTCGATCACGTCGCGCCCTAGACGGTCGATCGAATAAGCGCCAGCCGGCGCATCGGACGCGCCGTGACCACGCGTGTCGTAGCGCAGGACGCGAAAATGTTCGACGAGATCGGACATGACACCGTCCCACATCCGCAGCGACGTGGCGATCGAATTCGACAGCATCAAAACCGGCGCATCTTCGCGGCCGTCAAAGCGATAGGCGATCCGAGCGCCGTCGCCGGCGGTGAATAGCTTGAGATCTTCCATGGTTGTTTTCTCCTCGATTTCTCGATAGGCGTTGAGAGACTCAGTCCGACGGAAGCATCGTAGTTTTTCGGTCTGGCAAAAGCCATTACAAAGTTTTGATATTCTTTGTAATGACCGATCAAAAGGCCCACGAATTCCGGGTCATAATTTCCAGCCCACGACATCGCCCCTCGCGACTCGATCTCTACTCGCCCCCGCTATGAACGAATTCACGCTTCACGACCTGCAATGTTTCGATGCCGTCGTTCGCGCCGGCGGCTTTCAATCCGCCGCGGCAGCATTGCATCGGTCGCACCCGGCCGTGTTCGCGGCCGTTGCGCGATTGGAGCGCCAACTCGGCCTCGCATTGCTCGATCGCAGCGGCTATCGCGTCCGCATGACGGCCGACGGCCGCGCGTTCCACCGCAAAGCGCAGACATTGCTGAACGAGTTCGCCGGCCTGCGCACCTACGCGACGCAATTGGCGATGGGGGAAGAAAGCGAATTGCACGTCGTCATCGGCGATCTGTGCCCCCGCGAGCAAACACTCGCCTTGCTCGCGCGTTTCTTCGGCGCATGCCCCGGCACTCGGCTCCATCTGCACGTCGAAGCCGTTGCCGGGCCGCTGGAACGTCTGCTCGACGGCGAAGCCGATTTGATTCTCCATCGCATCGAGAAGGCCGATCCGCGGCTCGAGTGGATCGGCCTTCTCGAGGTCGAACTCGTGCCCGTGATCGCGCCGGTGCTATTGCCTGAACGTTTGCCGAAGTCGGTCAAACCCGAGCATTTGCGCGAACTCACGCAATGCGTGATGCGCGATACGGCGCAGCACACACCGGCGCACGATTACTTCGTGGTCGAAGGGGCGCCGCAATGCACGGTCAGCGACCAATCGATGAAGCGTGAAATCATCTTGCAGGGCTTGGGCTGGGGGCATTTGCCGCGATACATGATCGAAGACGATTTGCGTCGCGATCGATTGCGCTCGTTGGCCGGGCGCCATTTGCGCGGCGCGCGCGAAAAGATCGTCGCCGCCCGCCGCGCGGACCGGCCTCATGGGCCCGTCGCCGAACGGCTCTGGGGGTACCTCGGCGAACATGGACCCGCCGCATTCGTCAGTTCAAAGCGATCGCAATAAACAGACGTATACGACGCTCGGACCCGACTGCGCACCACCCGCGAAACAAGCCGGCGTACGTGCATCATCTGTTCATCCATGGAACACGATTCAGTGCAATTGCACCTTGGTGTTAGTCCCGATCTCGCGGTAGGATGCTTCCAATCACCTGTCGGCAATAACCGCAGGGAAAACCTCAATCAATTAGACGAATACGGGCGATTATGATGGCAGCGGAGGTTGCCGATTGCCCCTTGTTTCTCTCGCAAATCCGATGAGCACCGCCCATTACGAACCGGCGCGCGCTGAGATTGACCGTGGCTTCGCAAGCCACCGGGCGTGCATGATCCGAATACTGCTCGCGGACGATCACTCCGTGTTCAGGGAGGGCTTGCGCGAAGTCCTCGAAGGCATGCCAGGCATCCGCATCGAAGGCGAAGCGTCCGATGCGGCATCCACGCTCGCATTGGTGCGCCGCGCGCGAGCCGACCTCCTATTGCTCGACCTTTCGATGCCCGGACGCAGTGGCATCGAATTGATCAGAAAAATCCGCGAAGAAGCGCCGCAATTGAAAGTACTCGTATTGACGATGCACGAAGAGCGTCATTACGCGTTGCGCGCCTTCATGGCGGGCGCGCACGGCTATCTGACCAAGCATGCCGCGGCGCCGGAGCTGTCGGGCGCTTTGCGCAAAGTCTCGGCGGGCGGCACCTACGTCGGGCCGTGGATGGCCGATTACGTCGCGCGCAATCTGATCGCTCCGCCCGAGGCGGCGCCGCATCAGCAGCTCAGCGATCGCGAATTCGATATCTTCATGCGCCTCGCGCGCGGGAACACCGCCGCCGAAATCGGGCTGGCGCTGAGCCTGAGCACCAAGACCGTCAGCAACTACAAGGCGCGCGTCTGTCAGACCATGCGGTTCTCGAACGATGCCGCGCTCGTTCGCTATGCCGTGCGCCATCAATTGATCGACGATCACGACATCGTGTGAAACCCTCCGACGTTCAGCGCCCGAGCGACCCCGAGCCGAGCGCACCGGCGTGCGACGAGGCCCACGCGATCACTCGCGCGATCGAACTCGCGGCCCGTCTCGTGCGCGAGCAGGAGGCGCGCGTCGCGCACTTCGATACCGACGGGGCCGAGCGGCAAGCCGCGCAGGCCCTGCTGGACACGCTGCGCGTGAGCTTGGCGCTCAGCCGCCGCTATCGGCTGGCAACGGACGGCGAACCGGCTCGCCCCGACGGCAACACGGCGGGAAGCGAACCAAAGATCGACGTGCCGGCCGTGGTACCGGCCGCCGAGCCGGCCGGCGATATGCAAACGGCCCGGGAAGAAGAGCGCAAACGCATCGCACAAGAACTGCACGACGATCTCGGGCAGCAACTGAGTGCCCTGGAGCTGACTGCGCAGCGCGTCGAACGGCTCGCGGCGGCGCCGAAGCCATGCGGCCGGCTCGACGCGGCAATACGCGATTTGCACGAGCAAATCGATTCCGCGGTCGTTTCCGTCCAGCGGATGACGCGACAATTGCAGCCGCTGGCACTCGAAAGGCTCGGCTTTCCTGCCGCGGTGGAGTCGCTGGCGGCCGAGTTCGCGAACCGCTCGAACGTTCGGCTCGCGTGCCGCTTCAGGATGGACGGCGTCGACGTCTCCGAGCCCGCCGCAACGGCGATCTTCCGCATCGTTCAGGAGGCCCTCACGAACGTCGCGCGCCATGCGTCCGCGCAAACCGTGACGATCGATTTCTACCGCGACGGCGAAGTCTGCATGCTGCGGATCGCCGACGACGGCGTCGGCAATCAATCGCCAACCGGCAAGCCGCCCCGGCTTTCGCTAGGACTGTCCGGCATGGCAGACCGCGCGGCTCAATTCGAAGGAACGCTTTCGATTCGCAGCACCGCGGGCACGGGCTTCGCGATTGTCGTGCGCCTTCCTCTGGCGTCCATCGCACGGCGTCCTTAACGGTCCAGCACCCGGCCGGCCCCCCTGCGCTCCTTTACCCTTGCAAGCCCACGCTGTCGACCCTCGGCGATTGTCCCATCCCTGAGACGGTGAGTCCGCCCGGCATGTCTTCTGGCGGCCGAAGCGTTGGCATAGACTCCCTAGCCATCGACACCTGCATTGATGCATTCGTTTGGTGTCCTAACGTTTCGGAGAACGATAATGATCGAAATCAGAAAAGCGGCCGATCGCGGCGTCGCGGAACACGGCTGGCTCAGCTCGCGCCATACCTTCTCGTTCGCGAATTACTTCGACCCGGAGCAAACCGGTTTCTCGGACCTGCTCGTCATCAACGACGATCGCGTTGCCGCGGGACGCGGCTTCGGCCGTCACCCGCATCGCGACATGGAGATTTTCTCCTACGTGCTCGAGGGGGCGCTCGAGCATCGCGACTCGATGGGCACCGGTTCGACGATCGTGCCGGGTGACGTGCAATTGATGAGTGCGGGCAGTGGCGTCGCGCACAGCGAATACAACCCCTCGCCGAAGGATCCCGTGCATTTCCTGCAGATCTGGATCCTGCCGTCGGAGTCGTCGCTAGGCGCGCAGCCTCGGTATCAGCAAATGCATGTGGGCCCGGAGGAAAAGCGCGGCAACTTGCGCTTGATGCTCTCGCCGGACGGCACCGACGGCTCGCTCGCGCTGCGGCAAGACGCACGCGTCTACGCCGCGCATCTCGATGGCGAGGAAACGGCATCGCTCACGATGGCGAGCGAGCGCTACGCCTATGTGCATGTCGCCGAAGGCAGTGTGACGCTAAACGGCATTCGATTGGGCACCGGCGACGGCGCGAAACTCCGCGGCGAAACTTCGCTGACGTTGACCGAAGGAAACGGCGCGCAGGTACTCGTGTTCGATTTGCGCGCCCAGGAAACCCCGCCAATGCGCTGAAGCCGTCATCGCTGAAACCGCAATGACCGGACTGCGGCGGCGGGCGCGGCTTCTCATTGAGCCAGCGCAAGTTGGCCTGCGGCCCTGATAATCCGAAGCCGGGCAGCGTTTTCAGAAGACGCTCCCGGCTTCGGTCATTTGTACGCTTTTCGACCGGCCGTTCGAATCGGCCGACTTTACAAAACCGCCATTCCATCCGCCCCGCGGAGCGACCAGCACAGTTTCACACTGTCAAATGGCAGTTTAGTCATGGTTGAATAGCATGATTTTCACGATGAAGTAGCAGTTATCCGCCATTTTTGAGGCTGCGGTTGCGTTGAATTTGCCATCACGGCATATTTTCCCGCAAGTGAAATCGCAGACAATGACGCCGCGCCGCGCGTCACGCCATCCATCATCTCCACTTGGATATCACTGCACCTCATCGGGAGAAAGAATTGGAAGTCGTATTGACAGCTTCACCCATCCGCGGCACACCTACAGAGCCGCCGAATGGGCGACAACGTTTGCGCTGGCGGGATTTTCTGAGATACATGACTCCCCTATTGCAATCGCCCTGATTCTGACCTCATTGGCGGGCAGATGTGTTACCGGAACTTACGCCGGAGATGCCGGCTGCATTGCATCCTGGTAATCGCTCGAATCAAGCCGAAGGGCCCCGTTCAACTGCCGAGAAACATAAGAAAGGTCAAAGGCCTTCACACTTCCCTGAGATAACAGATACATTTTGATGCATTAGTTTTATGTAGAAATTTAACGCACGTCCTTTTATTATCGGTCCCCGGGATGGTTATCCGTCCGATGCATCGAAAGGGGTAACGCACCAAACCCGGGAACGCTCCCAGCACTGAAACGACACGCCCTCGGCCGCGAAAGCATTCGACCGAATCCATCACAACAGCAGCAAGCCAATTCGCATAAACCAAAGCTTACGGCAAATCTAACATTTTTAACTAACCGGCAGTCGCTTAAAACGTATGCACAGAAAAAAATAAAAGAAATTAGACAAAAATCATACAGATTCAGTTTTTGTTATTAAATCCACGCATATGGAAACCAAGGAGCCAGCCATGATCGTTGAAAAAATGGAAAAAAATAGCATTGTTCACACTATCGAGCCGCGACGTGTGGTAACGGATGAGAGTCCGCACTGCAAGCAAATTGGTCTTCTGCTGTTCAAGGGTTTTTCTTTCATGACCGCCGGCATGGTTGCCGAGGTGTTCGATTTGGCCAACGAACTGGGCGGACCCGGCACGGAAAAGACAAAGCGGTATAACGTCCGCTTGCTGTCGATCGACGGCGGCGACGTCGTATGCTCTTCGTCCGCGCGCGTCTCGACCGACCGCTTGGAAGCGCGCCACCTGGGCGATCTGCATACGCTGATCATCGTGGGCGACGCCGGCGCGGCACTGGCCGCGCGCGACAACCCGTTCGTCCGCTGGCTGCGCGTCATCTATCAAAAGACGGACCGGATCGAGCCGATCGTCAGTCAAGCCGCGCTGGCCTCCATGGATGCGCACCGTCAAAGAAAATTCGGCGGAAGCGGCGTCTGGACCTCGGCGTTGGAGCCGCGCGGCGCGGCCGAATACATGCCGGGCTCCGGCGACGACCAACATCGCCTGCTCTGCCTCGCGCTGTTCCAAGTCAAGCGGGATCTCGGTCTCGAACTCGCCATGAAGATCGCGGAGCGGCTGATGCCGGGCACGAGCCGCGTATTGCTGCCGAAGCTGAGCCGCAACAGCCATCGCAGCACGAGCGACCATGTCCGCGAATCCGCGCGCTGGCTGTTGGCCAATTGCGAGCAAGACATTACGATCGTCGACGCCGCGCGCGTGGCGGCGATGAGCCAGCGCAATTACTTGCGCCACTTCAAGCGCGAGATGGGCACGACGCCCTCGGAATTCCTGCTGCAAGCGCGCCTGGAACTCACGCGGCGCCTGCTCGTCGAGACCAAGCTCCCCGTCGACGTGATTGCGCGCCACAGCGGGATGCGAAACGGCGACAACTTGGCGAAGATGTTCCGTAAACGGCTGACAGTGTCGCCCACCGAATATCGCCTTCGCCATACTCGGGCAACGGTTTGACCGTCCGACAAGCCGAGTAGGTCCGTCGCCGACCGCGATCGTCGGACCGTCACGACTGCACAGTGCAAGCCGTGATCGTCCGACGAACACGCTCGGCATCGACTTCGCATTGACTACCGATGGCCGGCCGCCGGCCGCGCATCGATCGCACGCCGATCTCGTGATACCGGTTCAACTGCTCGTCAAAGCGGTCCGCACGATTTTCTTGAAGTGATGCACCGTATCGCGCGCGAGCAATTCGTCGCTTTCCGACTGCGAGGCCGCTCGAGCGCTACCGCTGAGTTCGAGCGCTTCGTCGATCGCCGCATTGATGGACGCGGCCGACAAGTCGGGCAGCAACGGGCCGAACCCTTCACGCTCGGCAAACCATCCGATCAGACCGGATTGCGTCGCGATCACCGTCTTCCAATAGCGGCATGCCTGCGCAAGCACGCTGCTCATGCCGTAGTGCCCCTTGTAGCCGACCCACACGACATCGCATGCGCAAAACAAATCCGCTTCCATTTCCGGCGAGATGAATTGATCGAACACGGTCATCGGACTGAACAACCCGCCGCCGATCGACGCAATGAAAGCACGGACGTCCTCGCTTTGCTCGCCGGCGACGACGATCCGCGGGTGCTCGCGTCGCCGCATGCATGCATGCAACAATTCTTTGATGCCCTTGCCGTCCGAGATCGCGCCATACACGAGAATGCAGTGCTCGTCCCCGATTCCCAGGCGCGCCCTCGCCTCGCGCCGCTCGACGTATTCCGCGTCGGGAAACGGACCCGCCAGATAATGGAGCGGCGGACAACCGGCGGCCAGGGGCGAGTTCGCATGCCAAACCGAAAGCGTGGGATCGATCGTCAACACGGCCGACAAATTCCCGCGGCGCAACGCGTTATAAAAAAGACGCTTTTGTATGAGTTCCTTGAGAGGACGGCGTGGCGCTGCGACCTTCATGTCCCGCAGATGGAATGTTTGCCCCGTCACGATGCAGATCCAGCGCGTCACGCCGAACGGCGAGCCCAGCAGGCCGGCCGCATTCAGAATCGAGTCGCCGGAAGGCACGACCACGAGATCGACCGGTTCGGATCGAATCACGCGGCGATAGACGGACGCGAAGGCGGCGTGAGGGCCGAAGCTCGCTTTGACGGCGGTCAATACGGCACGGGGGAAAACGTGGCCGCGATCCCCGGCCCAGTCATCGCTGGCTATTTTCACGGCGGAGCGCGAGACCTCGTAGCCGAGCAAGAGCGGATGGTCGCGATACCGTGGCGCCGTCCACAAGATGCACTCGTACCCCGCTTCGACGAGCGCTTCGATCGTCCACTGAACGTAATGCCAGCGGTAACCGGACAGTTCCGGCTCTATAACGAGCGCGCAAGGTTTCATAGCGTCGAGCGAGCTGGTTTTACACGCGCCGGGGCACTCGAATTGCCGATGACGAAATGAATGCGCATATTGGGGCGATTAGAGAGGCGTCGAGTTCGAGTTCGTTGCTTTCCTAAAATATGCCGCTTTGTTTGATGTCGATCAATGATGGCTGAAAAAATGACCGAAAACACCTAATCCGGCTCGCTCCACCGCCAGCACAGGCCAGGCTTGGGCGCCAGGCCTACCGCAGCGCCACGCTACCGTGCCGCGCATGAAACGGGCGATTGAGATTTCAGGCACGCCGACCTGACTGAAAAATAAGCCACATTGCGGGGCGGCGCGCTAATTCTTGTCGTCGCCCCGTTGGCTACGCCAATTGCATCTGTCATCGTCTCCGAATAATTTTTTTGGAATCGCGACTAAAGACGATGCATGTTCGGCCGTAAACAAAAGCAAGCCGAGGCGATTATCGATCGCCGCGGCCGTCGTAAAAAAGGGCGCCCGCCTCGCTCCGCCGCCGCGCGCAACGCAACCGCGCGTGAACGCTGAACGCACTCTTGCATCGCCACGTGTCGGCCGCCGCGTTCATGCCCTAACAAGGCGCCGTTTCAAGGGAAGACGTAATGGATATGGCTACGATCGAGCGCGAGCTTGACGAGAACGAACTGCATGCTGTCAGCGCGGCGCTCAACCGTGTTCAAGCGGTCATCGAGTTCGATTTGGACGGCATCATCCTGCATGCCAACGACAACTTCTTGAAGGCGCTCGGCTACACGCTCGATGAAGTGAAGGGCCGGCATCACCGAATCTTCTGCGATACGGCCTATACGAGCACTCAGGCCTACCAGCTGTTCTGGCAAAAACTGGGCCGCGGCGAATTCGATCAAGGCGAATACAAGCGTCTTGCGAAAGGCGGCAGGGAAATCTGGATCAATGCCTCCTACAACCCGGTGCTCGATTCCAGCGGCAAGCCCTACAAGATCATCAAATTCGCGACCGATGTCACGGCCGCTCGCATGAAGAACGCCGAGTACGAAGGAAAAGTTCTTGCCATCGACAAGGCTCAGGCCGTCATCGAATTCGATCCGTCCGGGCACGTACTCGTCGCCAACCAGAACTTTCTCGACGCCCTCGGCTATCGTCTGGACGAGATCGAAGGCCAGCACCATCGCCTGTTCTGCGAGCCGGAACACGCCGCCAGCCCCGAGTACCGCGAATTCTGGGCCAAGCTCAACCGTGGCGAATTCGATTCCGGCCGCTACAAGCGTCTCGGCAAAGGCGGCAAGGAAATCTGGATTCAGGCAACCTACAACCCGATCTTCGATCTGAGCGGCCGCGTCGCCAAGATCGTGAAGTTCGCGACCGACGTGACGGCGCAGGTTCACATGGAAAACGACGTACGCCGCCGCGCCGAAGAAGATCGGCGCAAGGTGGCGGATCTCCTCGCGATCGTGAGCCGTGCGGCGGCCGGCGACCTGACGGGTGAGATTTCGGTTCAAGGAAACGACCCGATCGACCAATTGGCGAACGGGATCCACGGGATGATGGTCGACTTGCGCGGCGTGATCGCCCGTATCGTGGAGTCGGCAAGCGATTTCTCCTCAGCCTCGCAGGATATCGCCGGCAAGGCCGACAGCGTCGCGGGCAGCACGCAAACGCTCGGGGCCACGGTCGAAGAGATGAACGCTTCCATCGAAGAGTTGACGGCCTCGATCAACTCGATTGCCGACAACTCGCGCAACGCCAATGGCATGGCACAGCAAACGCAGCAGGAAGCCTCGCGCGGCGCCAAGGCCGTCGGCAGCTCGATCGAGGCCATGCAGCTCATTCAGAAGTCGTCCGAAGACATCAGCGAAATCATCAAGGTCATCGGCGAAATCGCAAGCAAGACCGACCTGTTGGCGTTCAACGCGGCGATCGAGGCGGCGCGCGCCGGCGAGCACGGACTCGGCTTCTCGGTCGTCGCGGGCGAAGTGCGCAAGCTGGCGGAGCGCTCCTCCGAAGCGGCCAAGGAAATCTCGAAACTGATCGCCGAATCCGTCAAGCGCGTGGCCCAAGGCAGCGAAATATCGAAGCAGGCCGGCGAAGCGTTCGAGAAAATCGTGGAAGGCGTGAGCCGCACGACCCAAGCCATCTCGGAGATCTCGGTCGCCGCGGACGAGCAACTCGTCGCGGCGCGCGAGGTGGGCACGGCGATTCAGCACGTCGCCGAATCGACCGAAAGCTCGGCCGAAGCCTGCGACACGATCGCGCGCCAAACCGCTACCTTGAAGAAGGGCGCGGGCTCGCTCGACGACACCGTTGCGCGGTTCAAGGTTTGACCCGTCGAGGCTCGCTTGGACATCGACCACGAAGCGGATCCGGCAACGCGCACCGCGCTCTTCGAGCACGTGTACCGTCATACCGGCATCGTCATGAACGAGCGCAAGTGGCCGATGCTGGCGGGCCGCTTGCGCCGCCGGCTGCATGCGCTCGCGTTGCCGGGCTACCCCGCCTATCTGCGGCTGCTCGAAGAGCGCCCGCAAGAAATCGACGACTTCATCGATCTCGTGACGACCAACGAAACGTCGTTCTTCAGAACGCCTCGCGTCTGGGAGTACGTCGCTCACGATTTCCTGCCGCATTGGCACAGGCGCAACGCGGGGGCCGTCTTGCGAATCTGGTCCGCCGCCTCGTCGAGCGGCGAGGAAGCGTACTCGGCCGCCATGACGTGCGAGGAGTTCCGCAGCGTGCACCCCGCATTCCGGTACAGCATCGTCGCGACGGATATCAGCGATGAAATTCTCGGCAAGGCCTCGCGGGGGATCTTTCAAGGACGCAATATCGAAGCGCTCAAGGCATCGCGGCCCGCGTTCGTCGAAAAATATTTTTCGCTCGGAACGGACGGGTACAGCGTGAGCGCCGCGCTGCGCGCGCGGGTTGCGTTCCGGAAAATCAACCTGCATCAGGCGGTGCGCGCCATCGAAGACGTGGATTTGGCGATGCTGCGCAACGTCCTCATCTACTTCGATTCGACGGGCCAAGAGCAGGTGCTCGAGAACGTTCGGCGCGCGATGAAGCTCGATGCCGTCCTCGTCGTCGGAGAGTCGGAATCCTTGAGCCGCTTGAAGACCGGCTTCAGGTTCGAACAACCGCTGATCTACCGGAACGGCAAGGTGGCGCATGACAGCGGCGCGTGACATCCATGTGCGCATGGGCGAGATCGCGATCGGCCGCGGGCCGGATCTGCTGCGCGCGACCCTGGGCTCGTGCGTCGGCATCGCGATGCTGTGGCGTGAGCGCGACGTCTACGGACTCGCTCACTGTCTGCTGCCCGGAGACGGGCAGGCCGGCAGCCGGCGCTGCGCCGCGAACGGGGACACGAGCGCACGCTACGTAACCGACGCAGTGCCTTGTTTGCTTCGCTTGATGAACATCACCGCGGAGGCTCGCCGTTCCATCGAAGTCGTCTTGGCAGGCGGCGCGAGCATGATGGCGCCCGCTCGCGCGACGAAATACGGTGCCATCGGCGATCAAAACGTGCGCATGGCGTGCGGCCTGCTGGCGTCCTTGGGGATGTCGATCGTCCACGCCGACGTGGGCGGCGAGCACGGCCGGCAACTGATCGTCGACTGCGTCGGGCACAACTACGCTGTCCGTACTTTTACGCGTCCCAGCTAACCCGGGGTCACCATGGAAAACACGAGCAACTCAAGCGCGAAAGACGGCACCGCCGTCGAAGTGTACGGATCGTTTCTGCTGGGTGACAGCGAGCTCGCGATCGCCGTGGACATGCTGCAGGAGGTGGTCGACTATCCGTCGAACGTGACGCGCTCGCCGCTTTCGCCGGAGCATCTGCTCGGCATCTTCAACCTGCGCGGCACCTTGATCCCCATCGTGGACTTGCGGGGAATGCTCGATATCGCCGGTGAGCCGTGCCGCGCATCGAGCAAGATTGCCATCGTCAATTTGGGCGAGACCTGCGTCGGGCTGATGTTCGATGCCACGCGGGAAATTCTACGCGTGCAAGCGTCCGAAAACATCATGTTCGAGCAGGCGGACGGTGCGAAGGGCGTCATCGGCGGATGCCTGAAGCTCGACGAAGGCGAACGCATCGTGCAGATCCTTTCGGTCAGCGCGCTGCTCGGCATTCCCGAGGTGCCGCATATGCGCCAACGTGGGATGTCGGTCGTGCGGCGCGCCCCGCAGCGGCAAACGGTAGCGTTCCGCGTCGGCGATACGCAGCTCGCGCTGCCCATGGAGGGCATCCGCGAAATCGTCCGCGTGCCGTCGATGCATCCGTCGCCGCTCGGCGACGCGCTCTGCGTCGGGATGCTCAATCTGCGCGGCGATATCCTGCCGGTGATCGACTTCGCACGACTGATCGGTGTTGGCACGACGTCAGCCGATCCCTCGGTCGACGACGTCTCGGACGACCGCAGGATCGTCATCCTCAAGGACGACGCGGTGTATTTCGGTCTGCTCGTCGACGAGGTATCGCGCATCGTCGGCTATCGCGACGACCAGCTTCTGGCCATGCCGAGCTACGCGCAGCGTCATGTCGACTGGTTCGCGGGCTGCTTGGCCGACGACGACGGCGGCAGCCTGATCCTCTTGAAGCCGGATGCGCTGTGCGGGTACGCGCGAATCAAGCAAATCGCGCACGGTCATCGCCAACTGTACAAGGATAGGAAGGTCGAGGCCCTAGGCAACAAAGGAACAACCCGCGGCTCCCGCGAAACTTGGGTCACGTTCCGGCTCGATCAATTGTTCGGCGTGCCGATCGGCCGGTTGCGCGAAGTCATCGACCTGCCCGACGAGATCGTCGCGACGCCCGGGCTGCCAAAGCATGTGCTCGGCGTACTGAATCTGCGCCACGAACTGGTCACCTTACTGGACGTGCGCACGCTGTTCGACATGCCCGCCCTCGCGAATCGCGAGATGGCCAAAGTTCTGATCGTCGAACTTCAAGGCGAAAAGCACGGCTTGGTGGTGGACGGGCTCGATAACATCGTCACGCTCGACACGGCCAAGCGGATCGGCGTGCCGGCCGTCCTCAAGCAGCAGGCGGGCCAGCGGCTCGCGGCCTCGCTCGACGGGTGCATCGAGGTGCCTGGCTGCGGCACGATGATGCTGATGATCGATCTCGAGGCCGTGTGCCGGCAAGGCGCGCACGCTTTGGCCGCGTGAGCCGTCGATCCTCGCTCAAGACCCCATCAATCCCGCCGCGATGTTCACGCACAGGCCCAGCACCGCCGCATTGAAGAAGAACGACAAGATCGACTGCGCCAACGTGATCCGCCTCGCGCGCTTCGAGCAGACGGACACGTCGGACGTCTGCGACGCCACCGCGATCGTGAACGAGAAGTACATGAAGTCCCAATAGTCGAGCGACTCGCCGTTGTTCGGAAACTTCAGCGAAGGCCGGCGTTCGTCGGCCTGGTGATAGTGACGTGCGTACTCCAGCGTAAACACCGTCGGAATCAAAAGCCAAGCGCCGACCATCGTCGCGCCGGTCAGCGCATAGTTGATGCTCGCCTGCACCGTACCGAGCCCCTTCGCGGATGCCAGCTCGACCACGATGGCCACGATGCTTGCGATCGCGGCCATCGTGATGATCGCGAGCACGGCGCTCGCGCCTTCGTCTTCGCGCTCGGCCACGCGCTGCACGTCTTCCGGGCTCGCCGTGACCATCCGAATCCAGATCAAGACGAGATACGACCACATGCCGATATCCCACGCAAACAACGGCCGCTGAATCGGCCGCAGATGCCAAGGCTCGATGAAGAAAACCAGGATGCCGACGGCCGTGGCGATGAAGATTCGTGGACGATGACTCAAGAAGCGAACGATACGTGCGGATGCGCCCATAGGATTCCGGTCGAGTGAAGTGAGGAAGTCGCGGCCGCCCTAATGTGCGAGCCGGCCGGCGGCCATTATCGCCGCTCGAGCCGTCAAGGGCATCGCCGCGGGCCGCGGAAGACGGCGCCGCCCTCCGCGAATTTGCTATCATCCCTGTATATTTATACAGTCCCACCGAGCCGCCGTGCAGCTCCCCGCTTCCTCGCCCTACTACCTGCTGAACTTCGAGCGCGCACTGGCGTGGATCGCCGAGCGCTACGACGGCCTGCTCGATGCGAGCGAACTCGGCTTTCTGCAAGCGTTCCCCGATCTGCCACAGCCGTCGCGCGCACTGCTCGTGCGCATGCTGATGCGCCGTGGGCCGCTGTTTCGCGCGAGCCGTCTCGTCTATGAGGAAATCGGTTGTCCGCTCGAGGCCGCCGCCGCGCCGGCAAAGCTCGGATGGCTCGATGCGGATGCCCCGCTGACGATCGACGAGGTGTTCGCGGTCGCGACCCGCCCCGAACTCGCGCGTATGTTTCCGGCAAGCACCGGCGGCAAGCACGCACGCAAAGCGGAATGGCTCGACGCCATTCGCGGCGATTATCCGGAACCGCGTCGCTACGGAGAGTGGGCCGTCGGCGCAGCGGACCGCGCAATACGCACGACGATCGATCCGCTCTGCGAGCGCTTGCGGCTCATGTTCTTCGGCAACCTTCATCAAGACTGGTCGGAGTTCGTGCTGGCGGATCTGGGCGTCTACCGATACGAGTCCGTGCCGTTCCCGCCGTCGGCGCGTGCGTTCCAAACACGGGCCGACATCGACGCCTATCTCTCGTTGCATGCGTGCCGCACGGCACTCGATTCGCTCGCCGTCGCGCACGACATCGATGCCCTGCTCGCCATGGCAATGGCGATCGATATCGACAACGCTTGGCTCGAAACGCGACGTGCCAAATTGCTGTTCAGCGTTGGCAACCATGCCGAGCGTCTCGCTTGCTGGTCGGTCGCGGAGGGCGCCTATCAGCGCAGCACGTGGCCCGGCGCGCGGCACCGCCGCATCCGCGTACTCGAACGCGATGGCCGATTTGACGCGGCGCTCGACTTGGCTCGCCAATCGCTGCGCGAGCCCGAAAGCGAGGCCGAAGCCCAGCGCATCGCCAGAATGATGCCGCGCTTGAATAAAGCCGCCGGGCAACCGGCAGCGCGTACGCCGCGGGAAAGGGAAAGGGAAAGGGAAAACGAAACCCACATCGAACGGGAAACGCTCGCCCTCGCCTATCCCGACGAACCGTTCGCCGTCGAGCACGTCGCGCGCGATCATCTCGGCACCGATGCGGCGCCCGTGTTCTATGTCGAAAACGGGCTGATCAACTCGCTGTTCGGCTTGCTCTGCTGGGAGGCCGTGTTCGCTCCCGTGCCGGGTGCATTTTTTCACCCGTTCCAACGCGGGCCGGCCGATCTGCACGCGCCCGATTTCTTGGCCAAACGTGCCGAAGCGTTTGCGCGATGTCTTGTACAACTCGATGGAGGCGACTACCGCTCGACGATACGCCGTCACTTCGAACACAAAGCCGGCCTTCAATCGCCGTTCGTGTTCTGGGGCATGCTCACGGCCGAACTCGTCGACATTGCGCTCGATTGCCTGCCCGCCGCCCACCTGAAGCTATGGTTTTCGCGGCTGCTGTCCGATATCCGCGAAAACCGGTCGGGCTTGCCCGACCTCGTGCGGTTTTGGCCGCGGGAAAAGCGCTACGAGTTCATCGAGGTCAAGGGCCCCGGCGACAAGCTGCAAGACAATCAAACGCGCTGGCTGCGTTTTTGCATCGCTCATGGGATGCCGGTCCGCGTCCTCGACGTGCGCTGGACGGATAGCAACGAGTACGAGAACGACAACGACGAGCAGGCAGCGGCATGAGCTACGTCGTCGCCGTCCGCACGCTCTGCGAATTCACGGCCAAGCATGGCGACCTCGACCTGCGCTTCACGCCGTCGCCGACGGCGCTCGAAGGGATCGAAGGCCACGCGACGGTCACCTCGCGGCGCCCCGCGGGGTACGAAGCCGAACTGACGCTGAGCGGCACTCACGGTGAATTGACGGTGCGCGGGCGCGCCGACGGCTATGACGCGGCACTCAACCGGCTCGAGGAGATCAAAACGTATCGAGGCCGGCTCGAGTCGATGCCGGACAATCACCGGACGCTGCATTGGGCGCAGGCGCTCGTCTACGGCCACCTGCTCTGCCAAGCGCGCGGGCTTGCCGAACTGAACGTCGCGCTCGTCTACTTCGACATCGGCTCGCGCAAGGAAACGGTGCTGACGCAAACGCACGACGCGCAAGCGCTGCGCGCCTTCTTCGATACGCAGTGCGAACGATTTCTCGAATGGGCGATGCGCGAAGCCGAGCATCGAAGCCGGCGCGATGCGGCGCTCGGAGATTTACAGTTTCCGCATGGCACGTTTCGAAGCGGGCAGCGCGATCTCGCGGTGGCCGTCTACCGCGCGGCTCGCGACGGCCGCGCATTGATGGCCCAAGCACCCACCGGCATCGGCAAGACCCTCGCCACGCTCTTCCCCGCGCTCAAGGCATGCGGACAAGGACACGTCGAGCGCATCTTCTTTCTGACGGCGAAAACGCCGGGACGGGCGCTGGCGCTCGATGCGATCGATTCGCTGCATCGAGCCGAGAGCGACTTGCCGTTGCGAACGCTCGAACTCGTGGCCCGCGACAAAGCCTGCGAACACCCCGACAAGTCGTGTCATGGCGAATCGTGTCCGCTTGCAAGGGGGTTCTACGACCGACTGGCGCCGGCGCGCGAAACGGCCCTTTCGAGCCGGCGCCTCGATCGCGAAACGGTGCGGCGCGCGGCGCTTGCGCACGACGTATGTCCTTATTACCTGGCTCAGGAACTTACGCGCTGGTGCGACGTTGTCGTAGGCGACTACAACTACTACTACGACAGCAGCGCCTTGCTGTACTCGCTCACACGCATCAATCAGTGGCGCGTCGCCGTGCTCGTCGACGAAGCGCACAACATGCTCGAGCGCGGACGCAAGATGTACACGGCCGAGATCGAGCAAGGCGCGTTCAAAGCCGCCGGCAAGAGCGCGCCGGCCGAGCTGAAAAAGCCGCTGCAACGACTGCAGCGCGAATGGAGCGCGCTCAATCGAGAACAAACGAGCGCCTATCAAACGCGCCCCGAAGTGCCGCCGCGCGTCTTGTCGGCCGCGCAGAACCTGATCGGCGCCGTCACCGATCACCTCGCCGATGCGCCGCTCTCGCTCGACGATACGTTGCTGCGTGTTTTCTTCGATGCGATGCATTTCGTTTCGTTATCCGAACAATTCGGCGAGCATTCGGTATTCGATGTGAGCCTGCGTGGAGAGGGTTCCGCTGGAAGCGATAGGCCCTTTTCGACGCTCTGCGTGCGCAATGTCGTTCCGGCGCACTTCCTCGCCGCGCGGCATGCGGCGGCGCAAGCCACCGTCATGTTTTCGGGCACGTTCTCTCCCGAGCAGTTCTATCGCGACATGCTCGGGTTGCCCGACGGCACTGCCGCCATCGATGTCGAAGGTCCGTTTCGCGCCGGGCAACTGAAGATCCACGTCGCCGCGCACGTCTCCACGCGATGGCGCGACCGAGAGCGCTCGCTCGTACCGATCGTCGATTTAATGGCCCGCCAATACGCGGACGTTCCCGGCAATTACTTGGGATTCCTAAGCAGCTTCGACTATCTGCAGCGCATCGCCGACCAGATGCGCGAACGTCATCCCGACGTGCCGATCTGGATCCAGGCGCCCGGCATGGATGAAGCGGCGCGCGACGCGTTCCTGGCGCGCTTCCGGACGACCGATCGCGGCATCGGGCTCGCCGTGCTCGGCGGCGCGTTTTCGGAAGGGGTCGATCTCGTCGGCGATCAGCTGATCGGTGCGTTCGTCGCCACGCTCGGCCTGCCCCAAGTGAACGACGTCAACGAAGCCATGCGCCGCAAGATGGACGCCAAGTTCGGCAGCGGCTACGACTATGTCTACTTGTATCCGGGCTTGCAGAAGATCGTGCAGGCGGCCGGCCGCGTCATCCGCACCGAGACCGACGTCGGCGTATTGCATTTGATCGACGACCGGTATCGGCGCGCCGAAGTGCGGCGGCTGTTGCCGGGGTGGTGGGCTTTGCCCTGAACGGGACGCCTAGGGGCGTCGGGAAAAGCAGGAGCTTTCTATGAAAGCGCCTGCTTTCTGTCAGAGCGCGAGCCTTCTCTTGAAGCGCGAACGCTGTTTAAATGCACACGCGTTCGCTCGTCAAGTCGACGTTGAGTGCGCCAACGCTCAGACGCGGATAGCGCGATTCCCCAGAATGCGCAAACGCGGCCCTCCGATGCTGCGCGAATCGAATATCGGCAACGCACCGGTGTTCGAACAAAAGAGGGAGGCCGCACAAACCGGGGGATCGCCATGTTCAGACGCGCCGTGCTGATCGGCACCGGCATTGCCTTGCTGGGGCTGTACGCGCCTGACTATGCGGAGCAGACACTGCAAGCACCGGCGTTTACGCTTGAAGCATCCCATCAGCGAACGGCGGCATTGGCCCCGGTGCCGTCCACTCTCGCAAATCCGAAGCAAATCGAACGATTGGTGACGAGCCAAGTCGGGCAAGTCGCCCCGCCGGCGATGCAAACGAACGAGGCCGAGGACAGCGGCATCGATCAATGCGTGGCGCTCTATATCCACATCGTGGCCCCGGAAAACCCGAATTGGAATGAGCGCGACCCGCGCTGGGAGCCGATGCGCCAGGCGATCGCTCGAGACTGCGCCCGGCGCCGGGAGGATCGGATCAAAGTCGTACAGCCGAAATTGGAGCGGATGTACCGCGATGCCCTCGCGCAAAGCGACGCTCGGCATCTGTCTCGCGCGGATGCCGTCGTGCTGATCGAGTTTTACGCGACGGACACCGGCCGCCGGTTTCTGGCATTCCAGAGCCGCATGGCCGCGATCGAAAGCAGCGTGCTACGGCAGCTCTTCATGTCGCGCAGCCCAATGAACAAAGCGGCTCCACCGCCGGCGCTCGCACCGGAAGTCTTGAAGCGACGCGCGACGCTGCTGCTGATGTCGCGCGAAATATCGGCGATCCAGCAATGGCAAGACGATGCGGCCCACACCGGCGACGATACCAGCGGCGGTACGGTCGGGCCGGTACTGATCAACATGACGGCCGCCTTCGAAGGCGGCGCCATCGATCAAGTCGATAGGGAATTCGCGGTGGACATGCCGGCCTTCACGGCATTTCTGTCGTTGCCCGCCGAGAAACATGAAATCCGCGTGTTCGCCGACGCGCTGAAGGCATTCCAAAAGGCATCGGCCAGTACGTTCTTGGAACTGGCTCCGCAATCGAACGGCGACCTGCAGAAGTGGCGCGACGAATATCGGGCGTTGCCGGTGCCGCACGGGGGATCGCCCGCAAGCGCACCATCGCCCAAATAGCGTCTGGCACAGGCAAAACCGGCGGCGAAGCTGCACGTCTCGGTGATTCAGGCTACCCTGTCTGCGACGATCGCCGATACACCCGTGTCGGGCACGCTGCTCAACCCGCTGCCACTCTCGAAGAACCGCCATGTCCTACGACAGCAACAATCCGTTCGCCAAAATCCTGCGAGGCGAACTGCCCTGCGTCAAAGTGGCCGAGGACGACGCCACGTGGGCCATCATGGATCTGATGCCGCAGGCCGACGGGCACGTATTGATTCTGCCCAAGGAGCCGGCCGTGGAGATCTTCGAACTCTCGGATGCCGCGACGGTGGCATGCATGCGCATGACGCAACGAATCGCGATCGCCGTGCGCGAGTCGCTCCAGCCGGATGGCGTATTCATCGGGCAATTCAATGGGCACGCTGCCGGCCAAACGGTCGGACATGTGCATTTCCATGTGATCCCGCGCTGGGAGGGCGTCGCGCTGCGCCTGCATGCGAGAGAGGTCGCGGAAGCGGCCACACTGGAAGCGTTCGCCAAGCGTATCCGCGAGCGGCTCGTATAGCGGAAATCGTGGCGTCCGATCCCTTCCATTCACGTGAACCCTCCATGACTCGCCTCGATCCTCCCTCCATCACGACGTGGCATGCCCACGTGTACTTCGATGCTTCGAGCCGCGACGCGGCATGGGCGCTCAGGGAAGCCATCGCAAGCCAGTTCGGCGCGATCGTGCAGCTTGGGCGCTTCCATGAAAAGCCCGTGGGCCCTCACCCGCTCTGGTCGTACCAACTCGAGTTCGATCGTGCGAGCTTCGGCGCCGTTATCGAATGGTTGACCCTGAACCGTGGCCAGCTCGACGTATTCGCGCATCCGAATACGGGCGATGCGTTGGTGGATCACCGCGATCGGGCCGTTTGGATCGGCCGCTCGTATGAGTTGAATCTAAAAGCCGTGGGCGGATAGCAGCCGGCAAGCCAGCGATGCGTCAACTCTTCTTGTCGCTCCACCCGCCGCCGAGCGCCTTCACGAGCCCGATCGACAGCGCCATCTGTTGCCCGTGGATCTGCACTTCCGTGCGCTGGCTCGTCAACAGCGATTGCTGTGCATCGATGACGTCGAGATAGGCGACAAGCCCGCCCGAGTAGCGATCGTTGGCCAACGACAACAGCCGCTGAGCATCGACCACCGCCGCATGCGCCTGCTTCGACGCCTCATCGAGAACGGAAAGACCGGTCACCCCGTCCTGCACTTGCTGAAACGCCGTGAGCACGGATTGGCGATAGTTGGCCTCCGCCTGCCGATACCCCGCGCTCGCGTATTTCAAATTGGCCTTGCGCCGCCCGCCGTCGAACACAACTTGACTCACTTGCGCGCCGAGCGTCCACATCAAGCCCGGCGCCGTCAGCAGACTCGCGAACGACGTCGACTCCCATCCGATCCCGGGCGTCAGAACGAGGTTCGGAAAGAACGCGGCCTTCGCTACGCCGATCTGCGCATTGGCCGCCGCCATCGCCCGTTCCGCCGATGCCACGTCGGGCCGCCGCTGCAGCACGTCGCTCGGAACGCCGATCGCAATCGTCGGAGCGTGCATCTCGGTGACTTTCGGCGCGATCTCGAACTGCGGTGCGGGTACGCCGACGAGTGCGGCGATCGCATGCTCGTACTGCGCGCGCTGATTGACGAGCAGCGTTGCTTGAACCCGCGTGGCGTCGAGATGGGCCTGCTGCTGATAGAGATCGAGTCCCGACACCGAGCCGAGATCGTGCTCGGCTTTCACGTAGTCGAGCGCCTTTTCCTGCAATCGAACCGATTGGTTCAAGACGTCGATCTCGGCGTCGAGTTCACGCAACGCGTAATAGTCGGTGGCGAGATCGGTGGTCAATACCAGGCGGGCATTGGCCAAATCGTCGGCCGCCTGTTGCGCCGATGCATTTGCCCCTTCCACTTCCCTACGGATCCGGCCGAACAGATCGGTGTCGTAGGTAATCGTCGGGCCCAGCTCGACCTCGTTTTGCACGGTCGACTGATTCGGCGTCGAATAGTTGGTCAGCGGCCGGTTCTTCGAAATCTTCAAGCGGTCGACCTGCCCGCCCAGATCGAGTTCGGGCAGCCGTTGCGCGGACGTGAAGGCGAGCGTCGCCCTCGCCTGATCGTAATGCGCGCTCGCCGCTGAAAGCGTCTGGTTTTGTGCAAGCGCCTGTTTCTCGAGCCCGTCGAGCTGTTCATCGCCGAAGCCGTTCCACCAGTCGAGCGTGAGCGGCGCATGCGAGGGCGACGCGAGCCGCCAGTAGGAATCGGTTTGCCACGCTTGCGGCGCCTGCACTGCCGGACGCTTGTAATCGGGACCGACTGTACACGCCGCCAGCAACGCCACGGAAACGGCGGCGACAACGGCGGCCGCAGGCCTGGCCGGAACGAAACAACCGCGCCGCATCAGGACAGCCCCTTGTCGGCGTTGCGCTGCATGACCTGGACATGATCGCCGTCGGCGATCGAATCGCTCGGATTCACGATGATCTTGTCGGTCGCCTCAATGCCGCTATCGATCTCGAGTTCCTGCCCCAGATCTTGCGCGATCGAGACCGGCCGCAGATGCACGACGCCGTTGTTGTCCACGACGGCCAGCCGCGGCCCCTCGGCCCGGAACAGCAACGCGTTGCCGGGCACGAGCAAATGCGAGCGCAGCGCGCCCGAGACCGCCACCTGCACATAGGCGCCGGGCCTCAGCTTGTTGTCCGGGTTCGGCAATGTCACTTCGACCTGCAGCGAGCGCGTGGGTACATCGATCGCGCCCGAGACGTGCGTGATCGTGCCGCGGAACGATTGCCCCGGCAGTTCCGCCTGCGTGACGGCGACGGGCATGCCTACCTTGACGTTTTCCGAATAAGCCTGCGGAAGCTGCACATACACGCGCAGCGGATTCACCTGCGCAAGCGCGAACAACGCGCGGCTCGTACCGCTTCCGGCATCGATGAGATCGCCGATATCGACGTTGCGCTGCGTGATCACGCCGTCGAACGGCGCGACGATGCGCTTGAACGATTCGAGCTGCTGGAGCCGCTTCACGTTCGCATCGGCGGCGGCCAGATTCGCGACGTCCTGGTTGTACGTGCCTTGCCGGTCGTCGAGTTCCTGCTGCGAAACGGCATCGCGCTGACGCAGCTGCGACCAGCGCGCGAGCGTCGTCTTGGCGAGTGCCAGGCTCGCGCTCGCCTGCTCGCGCTGCGCAATGGCCTGCGCGAGTTCCTGATCGATCTCCGGGGTGTCGAGATCGGCAAGCAGCTGGCCACGCTTCACGCGCGCCCCGATGTCGACGTACCAATGCAGCAGATAACCCGTCGCGCGCGCGTAGATCGGCGATTCGACGAAGCCGCGCAGCGTGCCCGGCAGCAGCATGTCGCCTGCGCCGCTCGTCGTCTTCGGCGTGACGACGTTGACGTACTGTTTCGCGTTTTGCGCCGTGGCGTTGTCGACAGCACGCCGATTGAGGACGTTCGCGACGACCGTGCGCAGCGCGCCGAGCGCGAGCAGGACCAGCACGACGACGAGCGCGATCTTCGCGCGCCGCCAGACGCGATCGCGCGGCGGCAGCATCGGGCCCCCGCCGTCGTCACGGTGCGGGATGGCCAGGGAGGCGTGGGATTCTTCCGTCATTTCAATCAACCGAGGAAAAAAGGTGCTTCACGTTCATTCGGCGCCGTCCTGCGCCTGAGCATCGTCGTTTGCCTGCGCTTGGCGCGCATGCCGTCTCGCCAAGCGGCCGTGGATGCCGCCGAACAGGAGCGGCACGAACAGCAGCGTCGAAACGGTGGCGAAAAGCAGCCCGCCGATCACTGCGCGGCCGAGCGGCGCATTCTGCTCCGCGCCTTCGCCGAGCCCGAGCGCCATCGGCACCATGCCGATGATCATCGCGCAGGCCGTCATCAAGACCGGGCGGATCCGGCTCGCGCCCGCTTCGAGCGCGGCCGTGAGCGGCGGCGCGCCCGCCGTGAGCCGCTGCCGGGCGAACGACACCACCAGAATACTGTTCGCGGTCGCGACGCCCATCGTCATGATGGCGCCCGTCAACGCCGGCACCGACATATGCGTGCTGGTCAGGAACAGCATCCAGACGATGCCGGCCAGCGCGGCAGGCAAGGCACTGACGATGATGAGCGGATCGAGCCAGGACTGGAAGTTGACGACGATCAGCAGATAGACGAGCACGATCGCCATGGCCACGCCGACGCCGAGCCCGAGGTACGAGCGCTGCATCGTCTCGACTTGACCGCGCACCGTGATCTGGCTGCCGCGCGGCAGCGTCGCGCGCGTTTGCGCGACGAGCTTGTCGATCTGCTTGGCGACGCTGCCGAGATCGCGCCCTTCCACGCTCACGAGCAGATCGACCACGGGCCGGATGTTGTAATGCGTGACCGAAGCGAATTGATTCGCGGGTTGCACCTGCACGAGGTTGCCGAGCAACTGCGGGGCCGCCGACGCCGCGCTCGCGCCGCCCGGGGCGGAGACGGGCGTGCGCAGCAGCGAGTCGATCGACGTCACGTCGTATTGCGGCGAGCGCACGGAGATCTGGTACTCCACGCCGTTGTGCGGATTGAACCAGAAGCCCGGCGACGTTTCCGTACTGCCCGACAGCGAAATCAGCACGTTCTGCGCGACGTCGTTCGCGGAGAGATTGAGTTGCTGCAGCCGCGTACGATCCATTTCCAAATGAATCGTCGGCTCGTTGAATTTCTGCTGGATGTGCGTATCGACGGTGCCGGCGATCTGACGCACCTGCTTCATCAGCTTGCTCGCGACCTCGAAATTCCCGGTTTGATTCGCCCCCGTAATCTGCACGTCGATCGCCGCGGGCAAACCGAAGTTCAGAATCTGCGTGACGATGTCCGCCGGCTGAAAGTAAAACTCCACGCCCGGGAAACGCCGCGGCAGCAACGCGCGCAGTTTGTCGATATAAGTCTGGGTGGGCGCATGGCCTTCGTTGAGCGAGATCTGAATCTCGCCGTCGAGCGTGCCAATCGTTCCCGAATTGCTGTACGAGAGATTAATCCCGCTATATGGGAGTCCTAGATTGTCGAGAATCGTGCCGAGATCCTTGGGCGGCACGGCCGTGCGGATCACCTTCTCCACGTCGTCGGCAAGCCGCGCCGTTTCCTCGATCCGCGTACCTGTGGGCGCACGCATGTGCAGCCGGATGTCGCCCGCATCGACGGTCGGGAAGAAATCGGCGCCGAGGAAGAACGAGAGTCCGAGCGACGCCACGCAAAAGCCGAGGAACGACGCGGCAAACACGCGCCGGCGCACCAAAAGCGTGCTCAGCAACACGATGTAGGCGGCACGCATGCGCTCGAAGGCCGCCTCAAACCTGTGATGCAGCCGCATCAGCAGATTGGGCCGCGCCCCGCTCTTGGGCTTGTGCGCGTGGCCCATCAGCAGCATCGCCATCGTCGGCACGAGCGTCCGCGAGAGGATGTACGACGCGAGCATGGCGAACACGACGGCTTCCGCGAGCGGCACGAACAAATAGCGCGCCACGCCGGTCAGGAAGAACATCGGCACGAAGACGATACAGATACAGAGCGTCGAGACGAAAGCCGGCACCGCGATCTCCCCGGCCCCTTCGAGAATCGCGTCGTGCAGGTTCGTGCCGAGATGCAGGTGCCGCTCGATGTTTTCGATCGTGACCGTGGCATCGTCCACCAGAATCCCGACCGCCAGTGCGAGCCCGCCCAGCGTCATGATGTTGATCGTCTGCCCCAAGGCGTGCAGCGCGAGCAGCGACGAAAGAATCGAGAGCGGAATCGAGATCGCGATGATGCAGGTGCTGCGCCAGTTGCCGAGAAACAGCAGGATCATCGCGGCCGTCAGTGCGGCGGCAATCACGGCTTCACGCACGACGCCGTTGATCGATGCTTTGACGAACAGCGACTGATCGAACATCGCGTGGATCTGGATGTCGCGCGGCAGCGTCGCTTCGACCGTCGGCAGCAGCCGGTGGATCGCGTCGACGACGGAGAGCGTCGAAGCGTTGCCCGTCTTCAGGATCGAGAGCAGCACGCCGCGCCGGCCGTCCTGGCGGACGACGTTCGTTTGCGGAGCGTAGCCGTCGCGCACATGGGCGACTTCGCGCAAGTAGGTCGTCGCACCGCCCACCGTGCGCACGGGAATGTCGTTGAGCCCAGCGATCGTCGTGGGCGAGCCATTCATGTCGACCGTGTACTCGCGCGGGCCGATCTTCGCCGTGCCGGTCGGCAGAATCAGGTTCTGCGCGCTGACGGCGTTGACCACGTCGGTCGGCGTCAAACCCTTGGCGAGCAGTGCGCGCGTGTCGATGTCGATGGAGACGAGCCGCGACTTGCCGCCATAGGGGTACGGTACCTGCGCGCCGGGAATCGTGACGATCTGCGGACGCAGAAAGTTAAGCGCCGTGTCGTTGAGGTCTTGCTCCGACATCGTCGCACTCGAGAGCCCGAGCTGAATCACCGGAATCGACGACGCCGAATAGCTGATGACGAGCGGCGGCGTCGCGCCGCGCGGCATTTGCCGCAATTGCGCCTGCTCGATGGCGACGGTCTGCGCGATCGCCGTCTGAATGCTCGCGTTAGGCTGCAGAAAGAGCTTGATGACGGCGATGCCGGGCAGCGACTGCGACTCGATGTGCTCGATGTCGTTGACGGTCGTGGTCAGGCTGCGCTCGTTCACCGAGGTGATCCGATTGGCGATTTCCTGAGCCGAAAGGCCCGTGTAATTCCAGATGATGCTGACGACCGGGATATCGACGTTCGGCAGAACATCGATAGGAGTACTCATCAAGGAGAACGGGGTCGCCAGCAAGATGAGGATGGCCATCACGATGAACGTGTAAGGCCGCTTGAGGGCAACGTTGACGATCCACATGCGAAAACACGCCGGAAAGGTGCGGTGAAAGAGGGGGAATGTAGTCGAGTTGGCGACGAAAGTTAATTCCTTCGTCCGACAATTTCCATTCCTCCCGCAAGAAACAATTACGGATTGTTACGGTTGCGCAACCTTTGACACTCTCCGACCGCCCGGGCCGTCATGATTCGCCGCGTCGCGGCCGTGTCCTTTGCATCGGCTCGCGTGGCTCGCACTGACGGGATAATACGCGTTCCCCGGGGCGCGCGGGCGAACCGATAATGTCTCGGCACGCCCTTTCCTGGGTACAGCGGTTGCGGTCGAACGTAAGACTATTCGGAGGCTCTCATGAGCAAAGACGAAGTCCCCGGCGTTGGCCCCTACGGCGGACCGGCCGGCGGCTGGGGTGCGCTGCAGGCCGTTGCGCGCGCCTTGCGGCAACAGATGGGCGTGACGCGCGAAGCGAAGATGCTCCTGAAGGTGAACCAGCCGGCGGGCTTCGATTGCCCCGGTTGCGCGTGGCCCGATCCGCGCAGCACCTCGTCGTTCGAGTTCTGCGAAAACGGGGCGAAAGCCGTTTCATGGGAAGCCACGACCAAGCGCACGACGCCGGAATTCTTCGCTCATCACAGCGTTGGCGAACTCTGGAAATGGACTGACTTCGACCTCGAGAACGAGGGGCGGCTCACGCATCCAATGCGCTACGACCGCGACTCCGATCGCTATATTCCCGTTTCGTGGGAAGAAGCGTTTTCCCGCATCGGCGCCAACCTGCGCGCCCTGCCCGATCCGAACATGGCCGAGTTCTATACCTCGGGGCGGGCGTCGAACGAAGCGGCCTTTCTATTTCAGCTGTTCGCCCGGCGCTTCGGCACGAACAACTTCCCCGACTGCTCGAACATGTGCCACGAGGCAACGAGCGTGGGCTTGCCCGAGGCGATCGGCGTCGGCAAGGGCACCGTCACGCTCGCCGATTTCGAACATTGCGACGCCATTTTCTGCATCGGCCACAACCCCGGCACCAATCACCCGCGCATGCTGGCAACGCTGCGCGAGGCGTCGTTGCGGGGCACCAAGATCGTAGTGCTCAATCCCCTGCATGAACGCGGGCTCGTGCGCTTCACGTCGCCGCAAGATCCTGTCGAAATGATGACGGGACGCTCGACGCCAATCGCCTCCGATTATCTGCAGGTGAAGATCGGCGGCGACGTGGCCGTGCTCAAGGGCATGATGAAAACCGTGCTCGCGCTCGACCGCGAAAGTCTTGCTACCGGTGGGCAAGGCGTGCTCGATCGCGCCTTCATCGCCGAGCATACGAGCGGCCTCGACGATGTCGTCGCCGATGTCGACGCTACATCATGGGACGATGTCGAAGGAACGTCGGGCATCGCGCGCGCCGAAATCGAGCGCATCGGCCGTCTGTATGCCGAATCGAAAGCCGTGATCGTCTGCTACGGCATGGGCATCACGCAGCACCGGCGCGGGACGGCGAACGTCCAGCAAATCGTCAACTTGCTGTTGATGCGCGGGAATATGGGGCGCGACGGGGCCGGTATTTGTCCGTTGCGCGGCCACTCCAACGTGCAAGGCGATCGCACGGTAGGGATCACCGAAATCCCTTCACCGGAATTGCTCGATGCCATCGAGCGCGTGTTCGGCTTCCCGCCGCCGCGCGAGCATGGCCATAGCGCCGTCGCCGCGATCGAGGCGATGCGGGACGGACGCGCGAAAGCGCTCATCTGCCTCGGCGGCAATCTGCCCGTGGCGATGTCGGATCCCGAAGCCTCGTTCGAGGCCGTGCGCGGCTTGGACCTCGCGGTCCATATCGCGACGAAGCTGAACCGGTCGCATCTGCTCGTTGGGAAGGAGACGTTCATATTGCCGTGCTTAGGCCGCACTGAACTCGATATGCAGGAAAGCGGCGCGCAGTCGGTGACGGTGGAAGATTCGATGTCGATGGTCCATGCGTCGCGCGGATCGCTGACGCCGGCTTCCGAACTCTTGAAGTCAGAGCCTGCGATTATCGCGGGCATGGCGAAAGCCGCGCTCGACGATACGCGGCTCGATTGGGATGGTTGGATCGCCGATTACGACCGCATCCGCACTTTGATCGAGGCGGTCTTTCCTTCGTTCGAGCGCTTCAATGAACGCGTGCGCGAGCCGGGTGGATTTCGGCTCTATATTCCAGCCTCGGAGCGGCGTTGGGCGACGCCGGGCGGGCGCGCTCGCTTCATTGCACACCAGGGCGTGCTGGCGGACCCTCGCGTCGAACGCAGCGATGCATTGATTCTCGCGACGATCCGCAGCCACGATCAGTACAACACGACGATCTATAGCTACAACGACCGGTATCGTGGCATTACGGGGCGCAGAGACGTGCTCTTCGTCAACGAGGTAGATCTCGCGGCTCGTGGGTTGAAGCATGGCGATCTCGTCGATGTGGAGACGATCGAAGACGTGGAGGGGCTCTGCGGGAAGAGACGAGTCGAACGGCTAACCGCCGTTGCTTACGACATCGCGCCAGGCTCGCTCGCTGCCTACTATCCCGAAGCCAACTGCCTGGTTTCGTTGTCCGATGTCGATCCGCGCAGCGGGACACCCTCGTATAAATCGATACCGGTTTTGCTATCGCTGAGCCGGAGCGAAGGTGCGGCGGTGGACGATGCGCATATGTGGCAACGCGGCGACGTTCCGATCGATCGGACCGGTGCGGCTACCGCGGCCGATGCGGGCAAACCGGCAATCGATCGAACGACGCCGCCGTAACGCGCCATCCCATGGGAGCGTAAATCCGGTCCGCGAATTCTGCCTAGGATTCCGCGCGCAACGATTCTGAAGCGAGTTAGCGTGTCCGAGACGAATACCGGAGTGCTTCGACTAGAAGTGCGAACGCACGCGTCGGCTGACGGCGGCTTGGATAGTAGAGGTGATAGCCGGAAAAGGGCTCGCACGAGTCCTCCAGAACTCGGATCAAACGGCCGTCGGAAAGGTATGGCTCCATCTGTCCTTCCGTGAGGTATGCAAGCCCGCGCCCTTCGAGTGCTGCGTGCAAGCCGCGGAGCAGAAGCAGCAACTGGCAGACGCGATTCCTCGTGATGTGATGTCGATCCTCGGGTATGGACAGGAGTCCGTATCTGTCGCGTTCGAGGAGATTGAGGCAAGCCGGTGGAAGAGCGATGTATACGTCCCCGACATTCAGGGTCGCCCCGACACCTTGCTAAAGAAACCGGGTTACAAGATGTAGGCCGTAATGCGATGTCAAAAATATATTCCGCGAGGGCGAGCGAAGGCCCCGTATTGCTGACACTGATGCCGATCATGGGCGCCGTACTCGACGGCTTCGTGATAATCGGTATCGCACTGCCGGTGCTACCACTGTACGTTCATAGCGGCCTCGGGTTCGATACGTTTGTCCTGTTGCGTCTGGGGGAATCCCTTCGTCACGCGGCTGCGCCCGAGTTCGCGCAACTCAGATGCCACTTCCTTATCAGCGCGGCCGCCGCTGGCTGCGCAGTCAGGACTTGCGCCGCCTCGGGATCGTGACCATCGCTAGCAGAATTTGCGAGCCTCAACAGCGGCTAAATCTAGCCGATGGTATCGGTGTGCGTGTTCTTGGCGATAGGGGCGACGAGCGCGGTCGTGCTGGTGCGTCGCGAGTGGCCGCCGAAGGTCGATGTCGACGCCTATGAACAGGCCCTAGCCTTCAACGTCGGTCTCCAATGTTGATTCTCTCGATTGCCCCTCGATTACGGCTCCAATTCTCTCCACACTCGCCCCTGGATGTCCAAAACCTCCACGCGAGTATGTACTGAGTGCAAGCGGCTGCTGTTGTTCCAGTGAGTAGATAGCGGCACGAATACGTTCCATATTTACCTCATTCCACCGCTCCCAATCTCCGTCTGGCGGTGGCCGATCCATTGGATACAGATCGCGGCCCTCACTCGACGCTAGTTGGTCGATCGATGGCGCATTCGTTGCCCGATAAAGCTCTTCCGACATCCAGAGCGCGCCAAAGCGAACTGCAAATTCGGGGTTTTCTTTCACAATCGCTTTAAGCGTTTTCATAACCACCGGATCAAAATCCGTAAACGTCGGGTGCGTCACCAACATTTTAGCTCCAAGATTACGGCGTCTTTCTATATCACGCAAAACCGTATCCCTGCCGACATCTATGCGAATGGGTAATGCCAGTGGTTTGCCCGATTTCAACACTGCGGCGATGGTGTGATTGTATTGATCCTCAATTAACCCGGGATCGCCCCAGATTGCGAACTTGGAAGATCCCTTCACAACCAGCACATTAGCAACCGGGAGCGTACGAATCGTGTCTTCTAGCTCACCATAGTCCATATGTTCTTCGTCGTTCGATGAGGCAATAATCAATTGTGCGTTCTTTTTCGGGAAATTTCTGCATTTTTCTTGCGCCAATTTTAAGGCACTCACAGATCCCATGTAGCCAAGTTTCTTAAAATCTGGAAACATGAGTCCCGCCGACTTCTCGACTACTGGACTCTGAAGCATTTTGATCACATCCGCTCTCGCCCCAGGCAAGGAGGTAACAATGGTCCGACTTTGTGTTGTCGCCCCCACCGCACCAAAAGTAACGGTCGTACGTGACACAGGATTTGAATAATTCACGCTCACCACCCCGCCAGACGCCTTTCTAAAAGCCCCTTTTGCTCGCATGATTCTTCAACCCCCAGTATGAATATGGACGTTTTGCCGCCTCCCATCAACAATTTATCATACGAATGGTAAATTACTAAGTTTTCCGAAAGAAATGTCACATAGCGGCATATTGGCACACGGGAACACCCCGTCACCTCCCGGCACCGCCTTTCACTTCAGAATTATTGCCAAAGCCTCGATAATCGAGACCTTGGCCAGCCAGGCCCGGTGTGATTCCTGCCCCAGTCGCCCACGGTGGGGGTATTGTCCCCGACTCTGGTGGACGGCGGGTGATCGCTGATACCCAGACGACGCCACCTTGATCCTGCTGTGCACAAAGTAAAAATGAGCCACGCACAAAGCAAATCCAGGCCACCTTTCAGTACGGTAATTTTTTCGCACGAAAGCTGGCAATGCTCCAGAAGGACCAGTGGATGCAAATCCATGAGCACAAAGCCCAAGGGTTGTCGTTCCACTCCATCATGATGCATGCTCGGGCGGCAAAATTGGCTTAGAGTCGCGAACCTGCGATACAGTTTGCGGCATCGAACACCGATAAAAAACCCGGCCGGAGCCGGGGTGTCGATCGTTGGCTCAATGCAGTATCTCGACCGAACCGCTTGTGAGCCCCTTCTGAACCGTATCCAACGCCAGTTGAGTCGACCAGACATCACCGTCCAGCGCCGTCAATAAGGTCCTGGACAACTCGTCGGGCCTACTGCTGTCCACCTCGCGCTTAAGAAGATCTTTGTCGTCGCCTTCCACCGTGACCACTACATACGCTTTGTGAAATACAAAAGTCATGGACCAATGTCGTGACCCGTGCTGCAGGTCGACATTGACACCATGGCGAGTGGTGCTCCACCGACTTTCCGACCCGCCCCTAACAACTTCAAGAACGCGTTCGAAGAAGGATGGGCGCTTAAACGGTAACGCACGACTTGCCTCGACTATAAACACATCGAGGCCATGGGCATCGGTCGGCTCGAGTCTCCGCACCGTACCCCTGATGATCCCGCCAGTCACGGTTGGACTGCTCAGACTCGGCCGGTGGGCGCGAAGATCTGCGGCGGCACGGCCAAGCTCTTTGCCAGTGGTCGGAGTGTCCTCCAAGATCGTCGCATCGATCGCAGCCGAGCGCGCGCGGCGAATTGGCGTGAATTTTCCAGGGCCAGCCATGAGCGACGTTTCGGTCGACGGCTGGACAGCCGTATGTGCTACGCGCCCGTAAAGCGTGCCGAGCGAATTTCCCGCAGCTTCTTCTGCGGCGACTAGAGCATCGACCAACAACTGGCGATCCGCTTCGTTGTGTGGATCACCTGGAAGATTGAGCTCGCGAAACAACCCTTCTAGTTCCTCAGAAGAAAAGGTCGGCTGCGCGGCAGTCACATCTTCAGTTTTCACGGCTTCACTCATCTAGCCCCCCTTCAAAGACCACGCTGGGGATCAAATTTTGAAGCGAAAGTCCTGGCTTTCGCATCCGTCATCGCAAAATATTCCCCCGCCTTAACGGACCGTACGGAAGAGATCCGCTTATCGTGCCAAATACGACTCATACCGCATTTGTCTTCATAGAATTCCAAGAGTTTCGTGCCACCGGCTGGGTCCGCATGGAGAAAGATTGCGGCATCGCTCACGAAATCAAGCCGCGACTGAATCGTAATGTCAAGTAGGGCCGACGCGACACCGGAGACTCTGGGCATGCCGCGCTGCAGATAGTGCTCTGTGGGAGCGTCTGACAGGTACCAAACGAAGCCGAGTTCGGAGTCATCGTCAACGTACGGGGATGCGTAGGCCGGTACGGCAGTGAGCATACCGATCGGAAGCTGCTTGCCGTCTTCACCGAGGACGACCAGGCACCAGGCAACCGCCCGGCGGTCGCGGCGTGCAACTGGACGCACTGTGTTCCAGCGCTTTGCAAGCCAGAAATAAAAGTGCCAGTTCCATCCCACGTCGGCTCGAATACCAATTCCTGGAACTGGGCCGTTCGCGCCGTCCTCCCATTTGACGTAGTGATTCTGGATGATCGGCTGTACGTGATCGTGCCAAAAGTCCACGTGCTCCCATGTCATGGGTAACACTGCGACGTCGCAATCAAAATCGAAATCTTTATCGGAGAAAGGTAAACGGCGGGCCGGATTCATCAGATATTGGAAGCGAGCACACGGTTGCACGACGAGCCAGAACAATGGGTCGCTCGCACGGTTTAGAGGCGACAAATTTTACACCCCGCTTTCAACACCTCGCGCTCAACCGTCGATGTTCGTGCCTGCCGGCCCGCCCAGCCTGGCCGACGGCCGGTCGGCGCGCCTAGAACCGCTTGCCTATCTCGCAAAAACACTGTATATATATACCTGTCTATTTATACAGTATAGGTGCTGTATGGAACGGCTCATCCGAATCATGAATGATGACGACCGGCTCGCGCTAGCCTGGCTCACGACGCACGCGGGCAAGCTACGAGTGGCCGAGGCGGCAAGGCACCTGGCGCACTCGGGTCGCCCCGTCTTTGTGTCGGCGTTGTGCCGCTATCTGGGAATTTGGCCACCGGCACCGCGTCGGCCGATTCGGGAAGCGCAAGACTCCACGCTGGCGGACCAGCATTTGGCGCAGATCCGGCAGATTCTGGCCGGCAGTAAGGCAGCGACAGCGGCAGCCCACCATCGCTAAAGGCAGGAATCGTCACGCATCTCCAAGATCGTAGTGAACGGAAAGCTGCCCTTTCTTTTCCTTCACTTTGAGGATGCGGATTCGCCCGATGTCCGACGACGACGCAACGTGAGTTCCGCCGCAACCGTGGAGCGGCAGATCGCCGAAGCCGATCTTGCGCGTCTCGCCCTCCATCACTGTCCGCCGAGACAGGCCCGCGCGGACGTGAGCATTGACCATCGCCTCGATCTCTTGCCCATCGAATACGCGTGCGCCCGACGCGCTCTCGAATACCACCCTGGCTTCGCCGGGCCAGTGGTGCCCCTTGACGGCATGCCATCCGAGTTCGTCGCCGCAATAGCCGATCAGATGCCCGGCCGAATGCAACCGGGCATGCAGGGCCCGAGAAGCGGCACAGACTTCAATCCGCACGGGGCCTTCCGGCACAGCGCGTTCGCAAACATGCACGACTTCATTCTCGACCGCCGCGACGCGGACCACCTCCATGCCGCCAATCGCCCCCCGATCGGAAAGCTGCCCGCCGCCCTGCGGGTGAAACAGCGTGGCCGATAGAACAACGTCGTATTGCCCGTCTTCCCGCTGCGTACAGCGCACGACGCTCGTATCCATCGAGAGGCTGTCGTCGCTCATGTAAAGCCGTTGCGTCGTGTTCATGCTGTGTGCCCTTCGTTCGCCGAGCCCAAGTCGTCTTTCGACAACCCGCCGACGATGTGCCGCGCCCGTTCGAGCAGCAGATCGACGTCGTCGGCCGTCGTCGCAAACGACGTGACCAGACGAACGACGCCCGGGCCCCAGCGGTCGTGATACAGCCCAAAGCCCTCGGCGAGCAGCGCTTCGATCAGCGCGCGCGGGAATCGGCAAAAAATGATGTTCGCCTGAGGCTCGCCCTGCACGTCGATGCCCGGAATCGCCTTCAGTCCTTGCACGAGCCGCGCGGTCATCGCGTTGGCCTGACGCGCGTTGCGCAGCCAGAGATCGTCGCTGAGATAAGCATCGATCTGCGCCGAGAGAAACCGCATCTTCGAAAACAGATGCCCTGCGCGCTTGCGCCGGAACGCCAGTTCGCCCGCCAATGCGGTGTCGAAGCACACGATCGCCTCGGCCGCCGGCACGCCATTCTTCGTCGCGCCGAACGACACAACATCGACACCGGCTTTCCACGTCATTTCGGCAGGCGTGCAGCCAAGCGCCACAAGCGCATTGGCAAAACGCGACCCGTCCATATGCAGCCGCAGCTTCGACGATCGGCACACCTCGCCGATCGCACGGATTTCATCGAGCGAGTAAAGGCTGCCCACCTCCGTCGCTTGAGTAATCGTCACGCACGAGGGCTGCACCGTATGCACGTCGCCGACCTTCGTGCGCGCCGCGATACGCAAGGCGTCGACGTCGATCTTCGCCGCGGCACCGTCCACCGCGACAAGCTTCGCCCCGCCCGTGAAAAACTCCGGCGCACCGCATTCGTCGTTGTTGACGTGACTGTCGCGATGACAGAGCACGCTGCCCCAGGGCGGCGTGAGTGCGGCCAACGACAAGGCGTTCGCAGCTGTACCCGTCGGCACGAGAAGGACGCTGACTTCCCGCTCGAACAACTCGCTAAGCTTGCGCTCCACGCTGGCCGTACCCTCATCGGCCCCGTAAGGCCGCGCCTGGCCGAAGTTGCAGGCCGCCAGCGCCTCGATGATTTCAGGTGATGCCCCCGCGATGTTGTCGCTCCAAAACGCCGGCTTCTTTGCCGGCGACGCTTGATTACGATTCGCCATCGATTCCGTCCGCTCCCTTGCCAATGAGGGGCACGCGCCCCAATCGTTGCCGAATCGTATCGGAGCCGGTCCGGCGCGAATTGTAAAAAATTGACGATTGCATTCCCGGGCCGCAGGGGCCGGGTCGGGTGCCGCGGGCCACGGAACCGGCCGCGATCAATACCCCGAAGGCGCCACGCCGAAGGCCTGCCGGAACGCGCGGTTGAAATGGCTCTGATCGTAAAAGCCCACGCCCTGCGCCACTTCGGCGATCGTCTGCGAGCTGCGCGACAACATCGAACAGGCATGTTCGAGACGCAGCCGCAACAACCAGGCATGCGGCGTCATGCCGACCGTTTGCTTGAACTGCCGCAGAAATTGGAAGCGCCCTAGATCGCAAAGCGCCGCGAGCGCATCGAGCGTGATCTTTTCGCTTAGGTGTGCAAAACAATAATCCCGCACGCGCTGCCATTGCTGGGGCGAGAGCGCCCCGCTCTCCTGCTGGGGCACGATCGCCCGCGAACGCGTAAGCAGCAGATTCAGCAAGCGCAGCCACTCCGACTGCACGGCGAGCGCCCCGCTCTGCCCGCTAGCCTGCATGACGTCGAACAAGCGCACGAGTTGCGCAGCGACCTCCGGGTCCTCCAACGTCGCGCCGGCCAGTTCGGGCTCGCGCGCCGTGCCGCTCAAGTCCTCGGCAACGCTGCCCAGCAGCTCGCGCGAAAGCCGGAAAGTCCGCAGCGTGTAGCCGCGCTCGCCGACGCCAACGCCGTCATGGATTTCTCCCGGCGGCATCAGCGACACAGAGCCGGGGCCGGTCAACACCGTCTTGCCCCCATACCCGAGCCGTTGCACACCCTCAGTCACGAGCCCGATGTGGTAATCGAGGTGGAAATGGCGATCGAAGCTGAACTTCGAAAACCGTGCCGTGCCGAGCACCAGGCCCGGCATGTCAGCGATATGCCGGTAGTCCACACGGTCAGACATAATCCATCCCAGCGGCATGCTGCGCGGGCCTCGACGCGTAATCGGCCTGCCGCTCGCTCGGGCGTTTCGACGCGCGTGCAGGCCTCGGGCCGACAGCAACATCCACATCGTTGAACCGCTCGCGCAGGAAATTCAGGAAAGCACTGACCTTCGGCGATGCGTTCAAGCGCGAGGCATGCAAGGCGTAAAGCTGGATGGGGTCGACTTCCCAATCGGGCAGCAGCCGCACGAGCCGGCCGGCCCCGACGTCGGCGCGTGCCGCGTGTTGATTGAGCTGCGCGATGCCGGTGCCCGTCATGGCGAGCAGATATCCGATCGTCGGATCGGCCACGCTCACGCGCGGCTCGAAGCGCACTTCCTGACTGCTGGCTCCGCGCCGCAGCCGCCACGACGACATGCCGGCCGGCAGCCCGGGCGTACAGCAATGCGACGAAACGCAATGGTGCTCGCGCAAATCGGCCGGGGTTTTAGGCAACGGCCGCCCAGCAAGATAGGCGGGACTCGCATACAGCGCCAGCCGCACTTGAAACAGCGGTGTCGCACGCATCGTCGAATCCGCGATAGGATCGGGGCGAATATAAATGTCCGCCGCGGCATCGCCATGCTTATATTCGCCGCCGAGAAACTGCATCTCGACCCGCACATCCGGATACAGCGCCAGAAACTCACCGAGCACCGGCCCCAACGCGAACCGGGCAAACGGCACCGAGGTCGCCACGCGCAGCAACCCACGCGGCTTCGCGTGCATCGCACCGATCGCGAGATCGGCTTGCTCGACTTCCTCGAGCATTCGCATGCAACGCTCGAGGTACAACTCGCCCGCCTCCGTCAGCATGAGGCTGCGCGTCGTACGCTCGATGAGGCGCACACCCAGCCGCGTCTCGAGCCGCGTCAGCGCCCGGCTGACGCTCGATTTCGGCACGCCGAGGCGCTCCGCCGCGACCGTAAAGCTCTGCGCCTCGCAGATCCGCGCGAAGAACTGCAACTCGTTCAAGTCGATCATGATCGCCCCCGCTCATTGTTCCTGACAGGCAACAGACTGTTCGATCCCTTCCAATTGTTGCTAATGATAGCCATTCTTTCGGTCAGACGTTTGTCGTTCGTTTTGCCGCTCATTTAATCAACGCCTCTCGAAGGAGAACCGCGATGTATCTAGTCACTGGCGCTACCGGCACCATCGGCAGCCAAGTCGTAGCGCAATTGCTTGCCGCGGGGCATGCCGTGCGGGCCTATGTGCGCAGTCCGTCCAAGCTCGCGCAATGGGGCGAGCGCATCGAAGTTGCCGTCGGCGATTACGACACGCCCGACGCGTTTTCCGCCGCGCTCGACGGCGTGGAAGGCGTGTTCCTGATGAACATCGACAGCGCCGAAGCGTTCGGCAAGCTGGCTGCCCGTGCCGCATCCGCGCACATCGCGCGAGCGGTCATGCTGTCCACCTCGATGATCGAATTCCTGCCCGATACGATGCTCGCCCGCGCGCATCGAGAAAAGGAAGACATCCTGACCGCGGCCGGGCTCGACGCGCGCTTCGTGCGGCCGACCGGCTTCATGTCGAACGCCTACTTCTGGATACCCAGCGTCCGCGCCAACGGCGTCGTCGCCAACCCGATGGGGACAGGACGCGCCGCGCCGATCGCGCCGGAAGACATCGCGGCGGTGGCAGTGCGCGCGTTGACCGACGCCACGCTCAAAGAGAAGGTGCTGACGGTGACCGGCGGCGAACTCATCAGCCTGCCCGAACAGGTCGAATTGCTCGCGCAAGCGCTCGATCGCCCCCTGCGGTGCACCGACATCACGCTCGACGAGGCAATCGAGAATTTCACGCGCATTGGCGTGCCTCAGCCGGTCGCCGCCTCGGTCGCGAAGTCGTACGAAGCCGTCAAGGCCGGCCGCGCCACGCACGTGACCGATACGGTCGAGCGCCTGCTCGGTCGCAAGCCGCTGCGCTTCGAACAATGGGTGAAGGCCCATATCGACAGGTTCAGATGACCACCGCCGCCCCCGCACGGGGTAGCCGTCCGATTCCGCACCCGATTCGACAGATCTCGCCATTGTTAGCGATACTTAGCGCATTAAGTAAAACTAACGATAGCAATGAGCGAAACTGAATCGATCGACTCGGCCGACATCCGCTTCCTGCTGGCAATCCGCCAATTCGGCACCTTGGCGGCGGCGGCGCGCGCATTGGGCCTCACGCCCTCGGCCGTTTCGCAGCGGCTGCAACAGCTGGAACAGCGGCTCGACACACGCCTGGTCGATCGCTCCGCACGCAAGCTGCAGTTCTCCGAGGAAGGCGCGTTGCTGTGCGAACGCGGTGTCGAACTCGTCGCCCAATTCGACGCCTTGCAGGAAGAACTGCGCATGCAGCGCCGGGGGCTCGTCGGCACGCTGAAGATCAATGCGCCGTTCGGCTTCGGCCGGCGCTATCTCGCGCCGGTGGTTGCCGACTTTCAAAGCGAGAACCCGGAGGTTGCCGTTACGTTGACGCTGTCCGAGCAGCCGCTGACGGGCGGAGCCGAGCGCTACGACGTCATCGTGCATATCGGCGAGATGCGCGCGTCGAACCTCATCGGCCATCTGATCGCGCCCAATGCCCGCTTCGCTTGCGCCTCGCCCGCTCTCATAGAGCGTTTCGGCGAGCCGCAGACACCCGAGGATCTCGCGCGGATGCCTTGCATCGTCTTGCACGAAAACGAAACTGACGCTTCCCTTTGGCAATTCAGCAAAGGCAAGACGCGCCTGAGCGTCCGCGTTCCGTCCAAACTCGGCAGCAACGACGGCGACACCGTCCGGCGCTGGGCCTGCGAGGGCCGCGGCGTGATTCTGCGCTCCGAGTGGGACGTTGCCGACGATCTTCGCCGCGGCACGCTGCGCAGGCTGCTTCCGGCGTGGAAAACACCCTATGCCGACGTGATTGCGCTCACGCACAATCGCGCCGGTCTGCCCAGACGGACGCGCGACTTCATGCAGTTCCTGCAAAGCCGGTTTCGGCCGTTGCCGCCGTGGCGAGCCTGACGCCAATCGACGAAAGCATGCACAGGGAGCATCGCAAATGCGTAGGCTTCGCCTGTCGATTCCAGGCTTTCGGTGATTCAATTCCGCTAAATCTAAACGTAAGTTTCGCTTAACCTACGCCAAGCGTCTCGCGCCTAGAATCGATCCCATTCCAGCACCCAGCATGCGGAGGTTCTAAGCGATGTCCAACGTCACGTCTCCTTCCCCCTCGCCTTCTTCCTATCCGAAGGCCGTCCTTTTCGATCTGCTCATCGCGCTGCTCGATTCTTGGACACTCTGGAATCGAGCAGCCGGCTCCGAAGCGATGGGCCGGGCCTGGCGTGCGGCCTATTTGCGGCTGACTTACGGGTGCGGCGATTATGTCGCCTACGAGACGCTCGTCGCACGCGCCGCCGCCGAAGTCGGGCTGCCCGCATCCGCCGGCGGCGCGCTCGAAGCCGCCTGGCTCGAACTCGCGCCATGGGACGGCACAATCTCTGCCTTGGAGCAGTTGCGCCCGCACTGCAAACTCGCGGTCGTGACGAATTGCTCGGAACGCCTCGGCCACCTCGCGGCATCGATCCTTCCCGTTCGCTGGGATGTCGTCGTCACGGCCGAGAAAGCCGGTGCCTACAAGCCCGACACTCGCCCCTACGCGCTGGCACTGTCCGAGCTCGGCGTGAACGCCGAAGACGCCGCATTCGTCGCGGGATCGAGCTACGATTTATTCGGCACGGCCAAGTGCGGGCTGCGAACTTACTGGCACAACCATATCGGCCTCGAGCGTGCCGCGGGCGCGCAACCCGCCGAACTCGAATCGCCGACACTCGATGCCCTCGCCGGTTGGGCGAGCCGTTTCGGTGCGGCCGCCAGCAGATGATCGGGGCGACATGATGAATTCCGACACACTCGATACGCTCGACACACTCGACACACCGGCGGCAATCGTCGACATCAGCCGCATGGAACGAAACATCGCAACCATGCAAAAGCGGATGGATACCTTCGGCGTGCGGTTCCGTCCACACGTGAAGACGACCAAATGCTTAGACGTTATCCGCGCCCAACTTCGCGCCGGCGCGCGGGGCGTGACGGTTTCGACGCTGAAGGAAGCCGAGGCTTGTTTCGCCGCGGGCATCGTCGATATTCTTTACGCCGTCGGCATCGTGCCCTCGAAGCTAGCCCGCGCCATGGCGCTCAAGCGCCTCGGCTGCGACCTGAAGCTCGTCGTCGACAACCTCGCGGCGGCCGAAGCGATCGTGTCGTATTGCCTCGACGAAGGGGACGCTTTCGAGGTATGGATCGAGGTCGATACGGACGGTCATCGCGCCGGGATCGAACCCGAGCAGGACGCGCTGCTCGATGTAGCCCGCACGTTGCACGAAGGGGGAATGCGCGTCGGCGGCGTGATGGCGCATGCCGGCTCCAGCTACGAGCTTCATACGCCCGAAGCGCTGCGTGCGCTCGCGGAGCAAGAGCGCGCGAGGTGCGTGCGAGCCGCCGAACGGCTACGCGAATCCGGAATCGACTGCCCCACCGTCAGCGTGGGATCGACGCCCACGGCACTTTCCGCCGCGAACCTCGACGGTGTGACGGAAGTCCGCGCAGGCGTGTACGTCTACTTCGATCTAGTGATGCACAACGTCGGCGTCTGCCGCCTGGACGACCTCGCACTGAGCGTCCTCACGACCGTCATCGGCCATAACCCGGAAAAGGGCTGGGTGTTCGTAGACGCGGGCTGGATGGCCATGAGCCGGGATCGCGGCACGTCGAAGCAGGCGCGCGATTTCCAGTACGGTCTGCCTTGCGCGATCGACGGCACGCCGATCGAGGGTCATCTGCTAATTGCCGCGAACCAGGAACACGGCATTCTGACCGCCACGGATACGAAACCGGGATCGATGCCAGAATCGACAACATCGGCATCGGATGAAACGGATGTCACAACGCGCTTCCCGCTAGGGACAAAGCTTCGTATTTTTCCGAATCACGCTTGCGCCACCGGCGCGCAGTTTTCCGAATACCATGCGCTCGCGCCGAGTGGCGAACTGACTGTCTGGCAGCGCTTGCACGGCTGGTAAAAACAACAGCGCATCCCGGGTGAGAGCCTGATTCCGAGGCCGCCGGAGCGCGGCGCGCTCGTACCGGCGTGACGAACTTGACGCCGCGTACTTGACGTCGCGTACTTGACGTCGCGTACTTGACGTCGCGTTGACGCCATGTTTGCGGCGAGATACGCTCAACGCCGCCCCCTCCTCTACGCCGAACGCTTATGACGTCGATCCTTTCGCCGCGGTTCGACCACCGTCTCGTCACGGAGCGCATCACGCTCGAGCCGGTCAGCCTCGTCTTTTCTCATCAAATGCTCGAGTATCAAATCGACAATCGAAAGCATTTGCAGCCGTGGGAGCCGCTGCGCCGAAGCGATTTTTTCACGCTCGACACGATGAGAAGCCGTGCTCGCGCAATGGCCGACAGCATGGCTTCGGGCGACGCGCTGCATTGGCTGATGTGCGAAGGCGACACCGTCATCGGCGAGTGCAATTTCACGAATATCGTCAGAGGGCCCTTTCTGGCCTGCCATCTCGGCTACTCGATCGATCACCGGCGCGAAGGGAAAGGCTTGATGCGCGAGGCGCTGGCTGCGTCGATCGAATACGTCTTCGAACGCGAGGGGCTCCATCGGATCATGGCGAGCTATCGCCCCGAGAACACGCGCAGCGAGCGGCTATTGAAATCGCTCGGGTTCGAGCGCGAGGGCTACTCGCGTGCCTATTTGAAAATCAACGGCGCGTGGGCCGACCACGTACTGACTGCGCTCATCAATCCGGCGGTCTGAATACCGAATACCAACGACGCACGAACGACGCACGACCGCGGCTTTTCGCGAAAGGGGCTTGAATCCGTCGTACCAAGGGGACTATCCTGTCCCGTTGGTTTTTCGAGGGAGCGAGCATGGACCGCATTCAGGCAATGGAAGTCTTTACCCGCGTCGTCGACGCGAACAGCTTCACGCGCGCGGCCGAAACGCTCGGCATGCCGCGCGCCTCGGTCACGACGATCATTCAAAACCTCGAAGGTTTCCTCGGCGTGCGGCTCATGCACCGGACGACGCGCAGGCTGTCGCTGACACCCGACGGCGCCGCGTACTACGAACATTGCATCAAGATCATCGGCGAAATCGCCGAGACCGATGCCAGCTTCCAAGCCGGCAACCGCAAGCCCAGCGGCCTGCTGCGCGTGCATATGCCGAGCTCGCTCGGCCGGCGCATCGTGATCCCCGCCTTGTCGACGTTCCATCAGCGCTATCCCGACGTCACGCTCGATCTCGGCTTATCGGATCGTCCCGTCGATCCGGTCGAGGAAGGCGTCGATTGCTTGATCCGCGTCGGTCCGCTCGAGGATTCGTCGATGGTGGCGCGCCGCATCGGCATGCTCAAGCGCGTCACCTGCGCCTCGCCGAGCTATCTCGCCAAGCACGGCGAGCCGAAGACCATTGAAGAACTTGCCGACCACTACGCCGTGAGTTTCCGCGCCGCGCACGGCGGCCGGCCGATCCCGTGGGTCTTCGTGATCGACGGAGAAGCAGTCGAGGTCAAGATGAACAGCCTCGTGACCGTCAACGATGCCGACGCCTACACGACTTGTGCAATCGAAGGATTCGGCATGATCCAGCCGACGCTGTTCATGGCGCTGCCGCATCTGCTCGACGGCTCGCTCAAGGAAGTATTGACGGGCTCCAATCCGAAGCCGAAGCCGATTTCGATCGTCTACCCGCACAATCGGCATCTGTCCGCGAAGGTTCGCGTGTTCGCCGAATGGGTTGCGGAATTGTTCGATTCGATGCCGGCGCTCGAAGACGTCTCGCGTCCCGTCGGGCAGCCTAGCGCCAAGGAAAAGCGGCCGCGGCGCGATGCCGTGACGGCGTAAGGCCACGCGTGCGTTGCAAGCGCCGGGCCGGCGCGGCCGATGCACGGCCGGCTCAATGCGCCTTCGCTCCATCGATCTCGACGAAGCGAGGCGCCCTCGCCGGCTCGAGCGGCGAGGGCGCCGCCCGCCACGCGGCAGGGGTCATATCCGTTTCACGCTTGAACGCGCGCTGAAAGGCCGCATCCGACGCATAACCGACCGCCTCGCCGATCGCCGCGACGGACTGTTCGGTTTCCTTGAGCAGCCTGCCGGCTTCGGCGATGCGCACCCGCGTCACGAATTCGGCGGGTGTCATGCCCGCTGCCGCGCCGAAGCTGCGAATCAGCGACGACCTCGACATATTGGCGATCTCGCCCATGTCCTCGATCGTCCACGCCTGCCCGGGCGCGCGAACGATACGCATCGCCAGTTCGCGCAGGCGCGGATGCGCCGCCAGGGCGATCATGCCGACCGGCGCCTGCTCGGCGTCGACGGCCGCACGCAAGGCCAGCCCGAACAGCGCGGCGGACAAGTGCCGTAATACGGCCGCGTAGCCAGGCTCGGGGCGGTCGCTTTCCTCTTTCATCAGGCCCAGCAAACGGTTCAGCCGCGATGGCGCGGCATCCGCTCCGTCATGGCCGTTTTGCTCGCCGGCCGGCCGCGCGCGCACGATAACGTAATTCGGCAGCAAGGACCGGTAAAGACGCCAGGCCGCGTAGCCGAACACGAATCGCCCGCAGAGCATGACGGTTGCCTCGCCCGGCGTTTCGCGCACCGTGACGGTTCCGGCCGCTCGGCGCCGGGTGTTCGAGTGCGCCCCACCCTCCGTGCGCTCCGGGCCCTCCTCGCGATCGACGATTCGATGCGGGTCGCCCGACGGCAGGAGCAGAACGTCGCCCGCATGCAGCGTCGTAGGCTCGAGGCCGGGCGCCTGCGCCACGGCCGATCCCGACATGACCGCGTGGTAAGGCATCTCGCGCTGCGCGCTGCGCCCTTGTTCGATCGTCCACGGCGGCAGCAGATCGCAGCGGTCGTCGAGACGCCCGTCTATTGCCCCGAGGCTCAGCAGCGAGTCGAGCAGGTCCAGATCCATAGGTTTAGGTAGGTTGAAACGATCGAGCATGATTGTGGGCCTTCCGGGCATTCATCGAAAGGGCCTTTTTTTTTAAAGTTCTCTTACCGCATGACGCGGCTTTAACGCAGTCTCTTACCGATAACGAACCCAGGAGCACATCATGTCCAGACTTCCCGCCGTCCCCGCAGAAGAAACGTCCGATGCCTCGCGTGCCTTGTTCGACCGAATCCGTAAGGCCGTCGGCAAGGTTCCGAACGCCTATGCGTTGATCGGCAGCTACAGTCCCGCCGCGCTCGAGCTGTCGCTCAAGGGCGACGCGGTGCTGGCCGGCGGCACGCTCACCAAGACTGAAATCGAATCGATCCGGATTGCCGTCAGCGCGCTCAACGGTTGCGATTATTGCGTGGCCGCGCATACGATGGTGGGCAAGATGGCCGGTTTGCCGCCCGAGGCGCTGCGTCAGCTGCGTACCGGGGAGCCGACGGGCGACGCACGGCGCGATGCGCTCGTCACGTTCGCACGCACCGTTGCCGGCACGCGCGGCACGGTCGATGAATCCGTGCTGGCTGCCGTGCGCGAAGCCGGTTATAGCCCGGCGCAAGTGACCGAAGCCTTGCTGGCGATTTCGCTGATTTCGTTCACGAATCTGTTCAATCGCGTCAACGATACGGATATCGATTTCCCGATTCCGCGATGATGGGCAGGTAAGCGGGCGGTGCCCTTCGCGCCCGTTCGGGCACGAAGGACGGCGTTTCGCGTCAAAATTGGGGCTTCGTTTCCGCGCGGGAACGAAGCCCCCGATGTCGAGTAAGTATCTAGCGCCGAAAGGGGCCGTCGTCGGACCGGAGGGAAGCGACAAATTGACAGGGAAATGAAAGACACGTTGTTCTCATCGCACTCCTCGGCCGATCCCGCGACCGGCAAGCTGCGTGCTTACATGCGCATGAAATTGCTCGCCACCGCCCTGCTCGCGGCCATGGCCGCGATCTACGCGGTCTCGCGGATCTTCGAGCCCAGGTATCCGGTGCTCGGTTTCGTGCGCGCCCTGGCCGAGGCAGCGATGGTCGGCGGGATCGCCGATTGGTTCGCCGTTACCGCCCTGTTCCGGCACCCGCTGCGCTTGCCGCTGCCGCACACGGCCATCATTCCCCGCAACAAGGACCGCATCGGCGAAAACCTAGCCAAGTTCGTCGAGACCAACTTCCTCGCCCCTGAGATCATCGCGAGCAAGCTCGACCGAATCGACTTCACGATTCAGTTCGCGCACTGGCTCGCCGTGCCCGAACGCGGGCGGCAAATCGCCCAATGGGCGCTCGATTTTCTCCCTAGCCTGCTCGCGGCAATCGACGACGACGACGTCCGGCGCTTCATTCACGAGAACGTCGCCCAGCGCGTGCGCGACGTAGACACGCCGTTCGTCGTCGGCACCATCGCCGATACGCTGCTCGAAGACGATCGCCATCAAGCCGTCGTCACCGAATTGCTCGGCCAATTGACGCAGCTGTTCGAGGAGCACAAGCCGCTGATTCGCCAGCGCGTGCGCGAAAGCACCGCTTGGATCTGGAAGAAGCTGTCGATCGACGAAAAGGTATCCGACAATCTGATCGGCGTCGTCGACGATACGCTCAAAGAACTCAGCGAGAATCCCGATCACGCATGGCGCCGCGGTTTCGACGACGCTATCCGGAATTTCGTAGTCCAGCTGAGAACGTCGCCCGAATATCTCGCGAAATGGGAAGCCCTCAAGGATCGCTTCGTCGAACATCCCGCTCTGAAGGAATACTTGGCGACCATCTGGCGCGACGTCAAAGCCAGCATCGAGCGCGACGCGCAGGCGCCGCATTCCTATATCAAGGCGCGAATCGAAGAGGCCATTGCCGGCATCGCCAAAGGCCTGCTCGTCGACGAACTCATGCGCGAACGGCTCAACGCGTGGCTCAGAGAAACGATTCTGGCCGTCATCGCCGCTCAACGCCACGCCATCGCACGCCTCATTTCCGATACGGTGCATCACTGGGATGCGGACACCGTCACGCAAAAGATCGAACTCGAAGTCGGCCGTGATCTTCAATTCGTCCGTATCAACGGCACCGTCATTGGCGGAATAGTCGGGCTCTTACTTCACACGATAGACGTTCTGTTTTTCTGACGCTCCGAATCGCCTTCATCGACAAATATCGCCTCTCTCGCAAAGGCGAAAACGCCTTGCGTGCAAGCGCCGTGCCGAAATCCAGCGCCTAAATTTATTTAGCATTTTTTTAAGGCGACATAGCCTCGGCTTCACTCGCCATATGCATTTTCGATGGTTTTTTTTCCTTGCCGCATGAAAACGTCGAAGCTACGCTTCACCGCGCACGATATACAAACAACGAAATTCCTCTCCCTCCGCAGCGACGACACCGGCAGAGACGACCACCCGCTTCAAGCGCGTTGGCCTCGAGCATGCTCGTGCCTGCCAAAGCGGTGTCGACTCTGCAGATTCCGGTTCATTCGTTTGAACCACCGACTTTCAAAACAGGGGCGATATGTTGCTTAAAATCAGTTCGGGTTTTCTTGCGATCGGCGTAGTCTTCGCACTGGCAGGCTGCGGCGGCGGAGGCGGCGGCGGTTCTCCTAGCGCGGGTTCGAGTGTGGGGGCCGGCTCGGCGGCAGGCACCGGCACGAGCACCGCGGCGCCGACACTCGAGGCCGCTTCGGCGGTCGTCGACGGCACGACGCTCGGCACCGAAAACTGGCCGTCCGGCTCGACGTCGACCGGCGGAACCGGACAGGCCGTGAGCGGCCTGAACTGCGCCGTTGCCGGCAACGCGTATACCTATACGCACCTGTCCATCTACGTGAACGGGCAACAGATGGCGCTGCCGACGGCCATCGGCAGCGTCCAGCCGACGCTGGCCGCGCCGAAAGGCTGCGTCTATCCGCTCAATACCGTCGACGAGACGGGCAAGATTCACATGGACACGACGACCGGCGCCAACTACACGCTCGGTGAATTCTTCGCCGTCTGGGGCGAGCCGCTCAGCGCAACGAACGTGGCGGGGGTTCAGGCGTCGACCGTCACCGCCTATGTCAATATCGGCGGCACGCTCACGCAATACACGGGCGACCTGAACAATCTCGTCTTGCCGCCGCTCGGCGAAGTGACGCTCATGGTCGGCACGCCGCTCACGCAAATCCCCACCTACACGTGGACCGATCCCCCGCCGTTCGATCCGACGCCGGTCACGCTCGTCTACGGCGGCACGGTGGGCACCACCACCTACTGGCCCGACGGCGACACGGCAACGGGCGGCGCCGGCGCCACCGTGGACGGCCTGACCTGCTCGCCCGGCATGGCGGTCAACTACCACGTGCACGCGCACCTGGCGATCTTCTACAACGGACAGCAGATGATCTTGCCGCAGCACATCGGCCTGCCGGCGTCGTGCGACTATGAAATGCACACGCACGACCACACCGGCATCATTCATATCGAAGCACCGAACGTAAAGAACTACACGCTCGGCGATTTCTTCGATATTTGGGGCGAGCCGCTGACGAACTCGAATGTCGCGGGCCTGACCGGCAACATCGTGGCCTACCTCAACGACAACGGCGAATCGCGCCGCTACATGGGCGATCTGCGGGCGATCTCGCTGATGTCTCATCGCGACGTCACGCTGCAGATCGGCACGCCGGCCGTCAGCACGCTGGCGACCTACTCGTGGTATGAACCGCAGTAATGCACCGCAGTAAGTCTGGCGCCTGACGCAATCCGCGCCGGGCGCCAGGCGTCATCCATTGCCCAATCGCCGCGCCCACATAGGAAGGCAATCTACACAGTTTACCTTCATATATGGTAAAGTCGTGTCCATGGGTAAAGCAGACACGGCTTCGGGCGGTACAAACACACACGCACTGCCAGCCGCGCTGGCCGGCGACATCCGCGCAATCGTCACTCGGTTCAAGCGCCGGCTGCGCGAACAGGGCACGGTCGGCGATTTCACGCCGTCGCAGGTCGCCGTCTTGCTGCGGCTCGAGCGCGACGGTCCGTCTACCGTGTCGAGCCTCGCACGCGCCGAAGGCATGCGCCCGCAATCGATGGGCACGACCATCGCGCCGCTCGAGGCGGCCGGACTCGTGGCCGGCGCGCCCGATCCCAACGACGGCCGGCAAACGCTGCTCTCGCTGACCGACGCCTGCCGCACCTACCTGCGCGAGAACCGCGCGGCACGGCAAGACTGGCTCTGCCGTACGATCCAAGCGAAGTTGACGGCCGACGAGCAGCAGCACCTCGCCGGCGCCTTGCGCTTGCTCGAGCGAATCGCGGCCGACTGACATGAGCGATCTCGCAGCCGGCGTCTTCCGTTCGCTTCGCTACTTCAACTACCGCGTCTGGGCCGCGGGCGCGATCGTGTCGAACATCGGCACGTGGATGCAGCGCACAGCGCAAGACTGGCTCGTTCTGACGGGGCTCACGCATCACAGCGCCTCCGCGGTCAGCATCGTCATGTCGCTGCAGTTCGGGCCGCAGTTGCTGCTGCTGCCCGTCAGCGGCTATGCCGCCGATCATTTGGACCGGCGCAAGCTGCTGATGTTTACGCAAGCCGCGCAAGGCGCACTCGCATTCGGCCTAGGCATCCTCACGATCGCGGGCGTCGTGCAGCTATGGCATGTCTATCTGTTCGCGTTCCTGTTCGGATGCGCCACCGCGCTCGACGCGCCCGTCCGTCAGACGTTCGTATCGGACCTGGTCGGCGATGCCGAATTGCCCAACGCCGTCGCGCTCAATTCGACCTCGTTCAATCTTGCGCGGATGGTCGGGCCGGCCGTGGCCGGGATCGTCATCGCATCGGTCGATACGGGCTGGGCCTTCGTGCTGAACGGAGTGTCGTTCGCCGCCGTGCTCGCCTCGCTATGCTTCATGCGCATGCATGAGCTGCGCCGCGGGCCACGCGCGGTACGCACGCGCGGCGGGCTCGCCGCAGGCTTCCGCTATGTCTGGGCCCGGCCCGATCTGAAAGCGACGTTGATCATGCTGTTCTTGATCGGCACGTTCGGCCTGAATTTCCCGATCTTCATCTCGACGATGGCGGTCAGCGTCTTTCATGTGGACGCGGGCCGGTACGGCGCGCTGTCGTCGATGATGGCGATCGGTACCGTCACCGGCGCCATTTCCAGCGCTCAGGTGAGCCAGCCTCGTTTTCGTTCGATGCTGGTTGCGTCGTTCGTCTTTGGAATCGGCTGCACCCTCGCCGCGCTGGCGCCCGGCTATTGGTCGTTTGGCGCCTCGCTCGTTCTGATCGGCATCGCCTCGCTGATGTTCTTGACGACGACGAACAGCCTCATGCAGCTATCAACCGAGCCCGCGATGCGCGGACGCGTGATGGCGATCCGGCTCGCCGTCGCGCTCGGCGGCACGCCGATCGGCGCACCGATCGTCGGTTGGATCGCCGATCATTGCGGGCCGCGCTGGGCGATCGTTGCAGGGGCCGCATCGGGCTTCGCGGCAGCATGGGTCGCCGCACGCGCATTGGCCGCGGAACGAAGCCGCACTCGAGCAGCGCTCGCCGCCGAAGACTGAAGCATTGCATTCGGCGCAAAAAGGGTCGGCTCGGTTGCACGTCAAGCAACATTTCGATTAAATGGACGTCTGTCCGCTGCATTGGAAAGCGCAACCACACCGTCACGATGACCCAACAACTAGAGACCGACATACGGCGCGATTCACCTCGAACCACGGCACTCCAGCAGGGCAGCGACACATCCTCGAAGCACGGCGGGCCGGCCGCTTCACATTCGCTCGGGCCATTGCCCTACGTCGTCGCGGCGACGTTCTTCATGGAGTACCTCGACACGACGATCATCGCGACCGCCCTGCCTCAAATGGCGCACGCGTTCGCGATCAGCCCGAATGCGCTGAGCATCGGCATGAGCGCCTATATGATCGCGCTCGCGATCTTCATCCCGGCGAGCGGCTGGGTAGCCGATCGATTCGGCTCGCGCAGCGTCTTCTTTTCGGCGATCGTGACGTTCACGATCGCCTCGGTGCTGTGCGGTCTCTCGCAAAACGTCGTCGAATTCACCGCCGCGCGGGTGCTCCAAGGGATGGGCGGCGCGCTCATGGTGCCGGTCGGCCGGCTGATCGTCGTGCGCAGCACCGACAAGCGCCGCCTCATGCAGGCGATCTCGACGATCACCTGGCCCGGCATCGTCGCGCCCGTCATCGGGCCGCCGCTCGGCGGATTCATCACGACGTACGCGTCTTGGCGCTGGATCTTTCTACTGAACGTACCCGTTTGTCTGATCGTACTTTGCGCGGTGCTCGCATGGGTGCCGAACCTGCGCGGCGAGCAGCGCAAGCCGCTCGACGGCGCCGGTCTAGCGCTGAGCGGCCTCACGCTCACATCGATCCTTTACGGTGCCGACCGGGCGAGCCAGCCCGGCACGAATCCGCTCATCGGGCTCGCGCTCGTCGCGCTCGGGATCGCCGTCGGCGTGATCGCATTCAAGCACGCACGCAGACACGCCCATCCGCTCATCGATATCTCGACACTCAGGATTCCTACGTTTTCGGTGACGGTCGTCACGGGGTCGATCACGCGGATCGGCATCGGCGCGGTGCCCTATCTGATGCCGCTGCTGTTTCAGATCGGCTTCGGTCTCTCGGCGTTCCAATCCGGTTTGCTGCTGCTCGCGAGCGCGGTCGGCAATCTAGGGATGAAGGCGCTCACGACATCGATCCTGCAACGCTACGGCTTCAAGCACGTGGCCATCATCGATTGCATCGTCTGCGGCGCATTCACGATCGCATGCGGGCTCTTGACGCCCGCCGCGCCGCTTGCGTGGACGCTGTTCGTCGTGCTCGTCTACGGCATCACGCGTTCGATGCAGTTTTCGACGATGGCGACGCTTGCCTACGCCGACGTCCCGTCTCCCCAAATGAGCGCGGCCAACACGCTCTGGAACGCGACAGCGCAAATGGCCACCGGCCTCGGCATCGCGTTCGGCGCGCTGGCACTGCGCGCCGCGTCGGCCATCAACGGCGAAAGCGCCGAGCATGCCTTCACGCTCGGCGATTTTCGTCTAGCGTTTCTGAGCGCCGGACTGCTGACGCTCGTTTCGATTGCCGGCTACATTCGCTTGGCCGATAACGCCGGCCATAGCCTTCGGACCCGTCATTGAATCGCTGAGTCATTGACTCGCAACGGGACCGATCCAGCCTTAGCCGGCCGGCGCTTTCGCCGGTTGTGCGCGCGGTGAACGTGCCTGCGCCCGGGTTTCGGGCGCCGCCGCCGTACGCGCGGTCGCGCCGCGCACTTCGAAGTGCACCGCGTCGACGCTCGCGCCTTGCGCATTCACGAGTTCGAGCAGATGACGGCCGGGCCACGGCAGCCAAAGCACGCGCTCGGCATGGCCGAGCGGCTTTCCGTCCAGGCGCCACGTACTGCGCGTCGACGCCCCGCCCGCGCGCTCGAACACGATGCGTTGGCGCTGCGCCGGAATGTCGGGGTCGAGCGCGAACACGGTTCCGTCCGTCGGCGATCCGATGCTGGGCGCGGCGCTGCGCGCATTGCGCGCACTAGGCGGCGCATAGGCCGTCGAACGTTCCGACGCGCCGCTCGCGTCCGCCGCGAGGTGCACCGTCGACATCTCCGTCCCCTTGAGGAACCACTCGTAGCGTGCAGGCTCGACGTCGTGCTCGAACGCGACGCGCGTCCGAACGACACCGGGTGGCGCCACGGGCGGCGTGCTCGGCACGTTCCGATGCAGATACTCGACGACGGCCGCCCAAATCGGCGACGCGCCCGTCACGCCCGATACGTCCCACATCGGATCGCCTTCCGCGTTGCCCACCCAGACGCCCACGGTATAGCGAGACGTGAAGCCGATCGTCCAGTTGTCGCGCATGTCCTTGCTCGTCCCCGTCTTGACCGCCGAGAAAAAGGGCGTCGCCAGCGGATTGTCGAAGCCGAACGTACGCGTTCTGGCATTGTTGTCGGACAGCACGGTCGTGATGATGTATGCGGCGTCGGCACTGAACACGCGGTGCGCCGGGTCCGGCGTTCGATGATTGCGCGCGGCCGGCGAACCAGGCAAATCGTGCGTCGGCGCCACAACGCCGCCGTTGGCCAGCGCGCGATACGCATTTGTCAGCGAAAGCAACGTGATGTCCGGACTGCCGAGCGCGATCGAATAGCCATAGTAGTCGCCGCTTTGGGCCAACGGCAGGCCGAGCGCCGTCAGCGTCTTCGCGAAGCGGTGCGGCGTCACCAAGACGACCGTGCGCACGGCGGGCACGTTCAGCGAGGAGCCCAACGCCGTGCGCACACTGACCCAGCCCTTGAAGTCCTTGTCATAGTTCTGCGGGATGTAGAGCCCGCCGCCGGCTTGCAGGTCCAGCGGCGCGTCGTCGAGCAGCGATGCCGTGGTCAGGCGGCGCTCATCGATCGCCTCGGCGTAGAGGAACGGCTTGAGCGAAGAACCCGGCTGACGCCGCGCCAACACCGCATCGACGTCGCGTGCCCCCGAGAGCCCCCCCGAGGAGCCGACCCAGGCGAGGACGTTCCCGGTCGCGTTGTCGAGCACGACGACCGCGCCGTCGTGCACGTTGCGCGCATGAGCGGGCGCGTTCAACTCGGCCAGCGTGCGCTTGAGCGTATCGGTCGCGAAGCGCTGGAGCTTCGCATCGAGCGTCGTCACGACGCGCTCGCCCGCAACCGGATGAATCTCGTCCGCAATGCGCCGCGCAAAATGCGGCGCGAGCGACTCGGGATCCGGCGATACCGTCAGGATCGCGGGCGCCGGCCGCGCGAAGGCGAGTTCGACGTAACTATCGAGGTTCGCGCAGCGCTCGGGTGCCTTCATGTCGCGCAAAATGTGGCACGCCCGCTCGCTGACCTTCGTGTAAGGCGCATTCGGTGCGCGGATCAATGCCGCGGCGATGGCGGCCTCGCGCTCGTCGAGCCCCGACGGCGCCTTGCCGAACAGCGTCAGCGACAGCGCCGACAGGCCGATCGTCTCGCCGCGAAACGGCACGAGATTCAAATAGGCTTCGAGGATCTGATCCTTGCGCCAGGACCGCTCGAGCCACAGCGCGCTGACCGCCTGGCCCGCCTTCTGCACGATCGAGCGCCGCCCCGAGCGCTCCGGCTCGTCGCTCAGGAGTCCGGTCAATTGCATCGTGACGGTGGAAGCGCCGCGCGTGCGCGTATTCCAGAGATCGGCCCACGCGGCCGCGGCGGCGCCATGCCAATCGACGCCGCTGTGTTCGTAGAAGCGCTTGTCCTCCGACATGACGATCGCTTCCCGCAGCGCGGGCGAAACGTCGGCAAGCGCGACCCAATCGCCGCGGCGCGCCGTTTTGTCGACGCGCGTCCGCTCGAGCGGCACGCCGTCGCGCGACAACAGCAGCCAATCGGAACTGCGCCAGTGCGCCCGGACCTGCTCGAACGAGGGCAGCGCGTGCGCGCACGGTGCCGCCGCAATCAGCAGCGCGCAGAGCACGGCACGTACCGTCGCCGTGCCTCGCTTCGATGGCATCTTCTCTCCTTCCTATGGCTGCTGCTTCTATCGCTATCGCTATTTCTATCGCTGCCGCTACTACTTCGCCGCGGCCGGCGACTGGACGACGACGTTCGCGTTCGGCAGCACGCCGAACGTCGACGGCGCATAGAGCGCCTCGACGCGCGTCGGCGGCACACCGAACGTGCCGACGTTGTTGAGCCGAATCGTATATTCGATCGACAATTTTCCCTTCGGCAGGAAATCGTAGTACGCGCGATATCCGTCGAAGCCGCGCTCGACGAACGCCGGCCATGCGCCGTCCTGCTGCTTCTCGCCCGCGGTCGCCACCTGCGAATCGCGCCCCAGCCCCGAACCGAGAATCGTCGAGCCGGCCGGCACCGGATCGTCGACGACGACCCACGTCATGTCCGATTGCGCGTCGATGTCGAGGTGCACACGCAGGAGGTCGCCGCGCGTGTAGACGCCCTTCACGGCCGGATCGATCGGCGTGACCGTCTTCGTGATCCGGTATCCGGCGGCGAACGGCGTTTTGACGGCGACGGCCGCCAAGCTCTCGATCGTCGCCCAAGGCTTCCCGGTGCCCTGCTGCGTGAGCGTCAACGAAACGGGCCCCGTGCGCGCGTTCGCCGGCCACGGCAGCAGTTCGCCGCGCGCATTCGCGGTCTGCGTGATCGGCGTTGCCGATGCCGCGCTTACAGGAGCACTAGCGGCGGCACTCGCCGCGGCAGCAGCCGCCGGCTGATTCCACGCGATCGTCTTCGACGCCGAACCGAGGTCGAGCTTCGTCTGTCCGGTCACGGGCGTGCTTTCGAACGCGCGAGAGAACGATTCGACGGCGAGCTCTCCCCACAGGTTGGACGTCGTCGTCGACCACGCGCCGCCGTTTTGCAACGCCAGCAGGCCCGCGACGAGACGCGGCATCTCGTCCTTCCAGCCCGGCACGCCCACGAACGTCAGCACCGTGCGCGCTGCATTGGTTTCCGAGTTCGTCATCAGCCACCATAGATCGTCCGTGTCCGCCGTCGAGAACGTCAGGCGCGTGCCCTGATACGTCAAGCGAGCCCGAATGATCTGATCCGCCTGTGCCAGTTTTTCGTCTCGCTGCGGGATGTCCTTCACGCGCGAGAGGATCGCGTAGTAGTCGAGCACGGCGGAGGTCGGCCATTGATCCGGCGCGATCTCGATCGATTCGAGCATGCTCGCGCGGGCCGCGCCGTAACGCGACAGCGCCTCGATCGCGGCAAGCTTACGCAGATCGAGATCCTTGCGCGGCGCCCAGACGTTGCGCGTGATCTTGCCCTCGACGAAATTGACAAGGCCGCCTTCGAGCTTGGCCCGCATGTCGTCGGGCAGCGCGAAGCGCGGATCGAGCTTCGCGGCTTCGTCGGTGACCGACAGCAAATAGGCGCTCAGCGTCGTGCTGCCCGTGTTGCCGCTGTCGTCGCTCGGCGGGAAATAGTTCGCCAGACCGTCACGGTCGAGATACACGGGCATCCGCGCGAGCACCGCCTGCCATTGCGCGGCGTCGGCCATCCCCAACGCACGCGAGGTCAATTGCTCGAGACACCCGTACGGATAGTGCTCGAACCAGCGGCGCACGCCCGGGAGCCCATCGGCGAGCTTCGGCTGCAGCGAAACGGCGATGCCGCCGCGCAACCCGCCGGCTTGCGTGGACGCCGCATCCGGCGGCGCCGCGACGGGCAGCGTGAACGTTCCGTCTACCTGCGTGATTGTCGCTTGCTGCACCGTCACGGGGATCGCGGGCACGACACGCTGCGAGACCTTGAGCGAATCGGCCGCATGCGGGCCGCCTTGCTCGGCCGCACCGACGCTCCAGGTCAGCGCGGCGGGATTCGCTTCGGACAGGCCGTCCGGCGGCGTGACCGTCCACGCGACTTCGCGCGCGGAGTCGGCGGCGACGTCGATCGTTTGCGGCTGCAACGGCACGCCGGGCACGTCGGGCGTCACCACGATCTTCATCGCGCGCGCCGTCGTATTGCGAACCGTGAACTGCGCGCGGAATCGATCGCCTTCGCGCACGAGCGGGGGGAGCCCCGAGATCAGCTGCAAATCCTGCGTGCTGCGGATCGACGCGCTGCCGGTGCCGAACATGGCATCGCCCACAGCCGCGATCGCGACGATGCGGAAGCTCGTCAGCGAATCGTTCAGCGGGACGTCGACCATCGCCTCGCCGTTCGCGTCGAGCGTCACGCCCGGGTTCCACAGCAGCAACGTGTCGAACAACTCGCGCGTCGGGCTATGTCCGCCCCCGCCGCCCGCGGGTACCGCCTTGCGCCCGAAATGCCGGCGCCCCACGATTTCCATTTGCGCCGTCGACGTCTCGATCCCATAGGCGCGCCGCTGCAGCATGGCGCCGAGCAGATCCCAGCTATCGTTCGGCAAGAGTTCGAGCAAGGCTTCGTCGACGGCCGCGACGGCGATCCGCGTGCCGGCCGGCGCCGGCTTGCCGTCCGGCAGCTTCACGCGGATTTTCACATGGGCCTTGCCGCGCACCGTATAGGTCTTCGCATCGGGCACGACCGTCACGCCGAGCGTGTGGCCGCCGTTGCCCACTTTGATCTCGGCCAGGCCGAACCGGTAAGCCGGCTTCGACAGATCGACCAGCGGCGTGGGCGGATCGTAATGACGCCCCTCGTACCAGAATGCGCGCACCCATTCGAGCGGCGCCTTCCATCCCCATGTGAAGAACGAGTACCACGGCACCTCGTGAATCCGGCCGCGCAAGGCCAGCACCGAGACATAGACGTTCGGCCCCCAGCCCGGCTGCACCTTCAACGAAACGGTGGGGTCCTTGCCGTCGAGCTTCACGACGTGGGTTTCGATGATCCCCTCGCGCTCCACGGCCACGAGCGCGGTGGCGAAGCGGAACGGCATGCGCACTTGAAAGCGCGCCGTCTCGCCGGGCTGGTACGCGTTCTTCTCGGGCAGCACGTCGATGCGGTCGGTGTTCTCGCCGCCGAACCACAATTCGTCTTCTTTCGTCACCCAAACGGAAGTCGTCGCCGTCGACGCGTTGCCGTCGCCGTCCTTGGCCGTCACGACCAGGTCGACGTTGCCGGCCTGCTTGAGCTGCGCGTCGCACTGCAGGAGACCATGGTCGTCGCTCTTGCCGCTGCAAAGCGTGCCCAGATCCTTCGTTTCGGTGCGGTTGTCATAGGCATAGAAGCCGCCGACCATACGCTTGCGCGACGACACCGTGATGCGCGCAATCCCGCGCACTTCGAGCGCCACGCCCGCGCGCGGCTTGCCTTGCAAGTCGAGCGCCAGCGCCTGCACGGGCACCGTATTGCCGACCGACACCCATTGCCCCGACTTCACGCCCGCCACGACAGCCGACGGCCACAGCGTGGCATGGCTGCTGATCGTCTGCACTTCGCCGCTCGGATCGGCGAACGTCGCTTCGAGCTGAAGGTTCTTCGGCGCAGCGACGTGCGGCAGATTCTTGAGGATCAACGAGCCCGATCCGTTGCGGTCGAGCGTGATGGGCTCCTTGTCGGCGATGAGCTTGGTCGTATCGTCGTTCGCTTGCTGTTCGGTTTGTTCTTCGTCGTCGGAGGGCGACGACGTCGCGCCGTCATCCGGCTTGACGTAGGGCTCGAAGCTGAAATCAGGATAGGTATCGGCGAACGCGGGAGACGTCGTCGTCATCAACGCGGAGATCTGCACCGGCAAGCCGGACGCCGCGCCACCCGACGTATAGTCGAGCTGCAGCATAAGCGGGGCCTGCTTGGCGGCGACGAGCGGATGCGTCTTCTCGTCGCGCACGCCGATCGTGCCTTTGAAGACGGGCAAGCGAAACGCCTCGACACGGAAGCTGCCCGAATCGTAGCTATTGGCGGGCGAATCGTCGGCGTCCGCACTATTGCCGCCCGAAGCGCCATTGCCCGGCTTGCCGTCGTCGAGCGACACGTCGTACTCGCCGAGCTTGGCCGAGGCCGGAATCGCGAACGTCGAATCCGCGGTGTGATCGGCACCCCACGTCAAAGGGAAATGCCAGGTCTGTCCGCTGCCGAGGTGGCGGATCGTCAAACGCGTCGGATATTTCTTCGGAAACGCGAGGCCATGCATCGTCTCGACGCGGAAGAAATGCTTCATCGAGACGGTCTCGCCGGCCCGCAGCAGCGTCCGGTCGAATACCGTGTGCGCGCGAACCGTTTTGTCGCTGCCCGTGTCGAGGGGCACGTTGAAGCGCCAGGATTCGATGCCGCGATTCCAATCCGAGCGCACGAACGCCATGTCGGGGCCCGTCTTCGGATCGTCGATGCGCGCCGATACGAAGAATCCGTAGAAGCCCGTGTCCTTGCATTCCTTCAGCGCGGTCAAGCGGCCGTCGATCGTCAAAAGCCCGTGCGCGTCGGTCTCGCCGGAGGCGATCTGAGCGCCGTTGCAGTCGCTGACCCGTACATCGGCGTTGGGAACCGGCTCGCCCTTATCGAGCGTCGTGACCCAAACGAGGCTGTTCTCGCGTCCGAGCTTCAGATGGACGCCGAGGTTCGTGACGAGCACCGCGGTGCGCACGTACATCGGCGTCTTCTTGCCGAGCAAGGAGGCGCCGAGCGCGGGCGAGGACAGTTCGATGATGTAGAAGCCGGGCTTCGCGATCGGAACGCCGACGACTTCGAACGGCCGCAGTTTCTTCGGATCGGCTTTCGGCAACGTCAGCGTCTGCACGCCGGGCATCCCCGCGAGCAGCGACAACGAGCGCACGTCGATCGTCGGATTCTTCGCGTCTTTAGCCGCCTCGTCAGCGGTTTCCCCGTCTTGGTGGACGATCACGGGATGCGGATTGTGCGCAAGCAGCTGCGGGATCTCCTTGTCGATCTCGCTGCGCGTCATGCCATACGCGTCGAACTGATCGATATGGTGCATCCAGCGCAGGATGTTCGCGTCCGAATCGATGCGCAGTTCCGCGAATCGCGACGTGCCGGCGTTGAGCCCTTGGATATGCAGGTCGGCTTCGACGTTGCGCAGCGTCACGGGCACGAGCGCCGGCATGCCCGGCTCGGCAAAGCGCTCGATAATGCCGAACGTACCCGACGAAAACTTCGCCAGCGGAGGCAGCGGCGCTGTCGCGACCTTCAAGGGGAACAAGTCGGCGTTCGTGAGCGCTCGTCCGGCGACGTCCTTCAGATTGGGCGGCAACACGATCGTGAATTCGGAACGCTCGGGAAACGGCGCGGCAAATACGACATTGTCCAATTCCGGGCCGGTGTTGTTGTCGTCGTCGGAGAAGGTCGGCTTGATATCGCCGTCCGGGCCTTTGAGTCGAATCTTCTCGGCATCGGCGCGCGAAATGAGCGCATTGAACCGAAGGGTGAGCGCAAGCAGCGCCGAGCACGGCGCCTTGGCGTGCTCGCGTGTGCACGAGAAATCGACCGAGAACGGATCGCGCACGGAATAATCGAAACGGCGTTCGACGTCGTTCGCGATCCCGCTCGGGCTCGCGACGCCTTTGCCGTAAACGAGCTGCGCTTTCGTTCCCGATGGCAACGCCTGTTGGCATTGCAGCGTCAACACGTTCGACGCTTCCTTTTGCAGATCGAAGTGCTTGAGCAAAGCCTTGCGCGTGGCGGCGTCGACGTCCTTCACGGGAATGCGGTTGCCGAGCGCGCTCGATTCGCACCAGACGTTGGCGAGCACCGAGGCATCGGTGGCCGGACCGTTCAACTGCAAGACGAACGCCTGATGTTCGTCGATCTTGTCGCCGTCCGGCTCGATGTTTTTGACGAACGGGCCGCCCGTTTGGAAGGCATAGTGCGTCGGCCCGCTCAGCGCGGCGCCCTTGGCGGATTTCAAACCGTCTTTCAAATCGACCGAGCAGGCCATTCCCGGCGGAAGGTCGGACTTGAAATCCCAGGCCCAGGTTTTATCGTCGATCCAACGCGCTTGCCCCGTGCTCGCCGATGGATCGCTGCATTTGACCGTCGCCGGTGCCGGCAGGTTGGGGGTACCGAATGCCACCATCGGCTCGTCGAACTTCACGACGACTTGCCGAACCTGCTTGACCGTGCCTTGCGGCGAGACTTGCGTGATGCGCGCCGCTTCGGCGCGCCACGTGGTTGCGGCCAGAAGGCTCAATACCGCGACCGCTGCGGCCACCCATTTGCTTGTTCTTTCGATCGTGCCGCGTTGCATGACGCGCGCTCCCGGAATTAATTGTTTTTTGCAATTCGGGGCGATTTTAACCGAGATGCGGCACATACCTGCCGGGCATTCGCTTCATCCCCCCGCCGGGGCACTGCGTGGGCCACATGTCGATCGAGATCACGTCGAACGGAGAGCGAGCATTGTTCTGGGGCGACGTCGTTCATCATCCAATACAAGTACTCCAGCCCGATTGGAATTCGTCGTTCTGCGCCGACCGCACGCAAGCTTCGGAATCGCGCCGCCGGATATTCGAATCTGGCCATTCAAGTGTCGTCGCAGAACACGCCGCAGCAATACGAAGCGCTGCGGGAAGGTTCGCTCGACGGCGGCATCGTCTATGCGTTCGGAGACACGCCGCCCGGCATCCGCACGATCGTGCTCGCCAAGCACGAAGTCGTGCTAGCGGTACCCAACGATTGGGCGTTGGCGAGGCGAAGCTCCGTCTCGCTCGATGAGCTTCGCGAAATACCGATCGTGTTGTTTCCTCGACATGTTTATCCCGCGTACTACGACACGCTGCGCGCCCCAAGCAGCCCGCCAGCGGATGCCTATCGAGCAGCACAAGGTAGACCCGTTCATTCGTCATGCGCCATCGCCGCTCTACTACGGGCCAATTCGAGTGCGGCACGCCACAGGTCGACGCCTTGCTTTCCTAGTGCGCGGCGTAGTGCGGACTTATAGAGACCGGCATGGTTCGACGGTTTCGCGTTGTTTCTTCTCGCTTGCCATGCCCGACGCATCAGGTCGCCGCGCGTCTTCTCATAGAACGAAGCGGGGTAAAGCGTTTCGAACATCGAGTGATAACGGCTCTTGACCATGAAGGAGGCATTGAGCAGTTGAAAACGCCAGAACGCATCCGCGTTCAAATTGCCGAACACGGCCGTCATCATCTGGCTGATGTCCCGAGTAGTACCCGATACGCCGCCGATAAACGGGGCATCCAGTTCCCGCATCAGCTCCGTCTCGCGCTTGTCTAGGTCGGGCTTGAAACGCTTGGTACTTTCCATTCGGTCCCCCGGCCACCCGTACGGCCCCTCGAGCGGGTTCATCACTTCGAACGCGTCCGTCGCTTCTACGCGGTTGTTGACCGCAAACGGTGCCCCTCCCAGCTTGGTGAGCTGCTTAGCGGGCACGAACGGATAGAGCGCGCGCAACAAGTGAAAGAACAGCGCGATCTGCCGCTCCGGTATCGCTGAGCCGCCGTGCGACCGTTTCTTGCGCAAAAGCTCGGACCAGGCATCCAATGCCTCGTCGGCACTCCTCTCCTGCCCTTTGGGTTGCCCCGCGTTCAACGCTTGCATATCGCGCTCGACATAGGGGTTTCCGTATAACTTATTGCGTTGCTCCTTGTTGAGCCCGTTTCTAATGTAGTTTGCGAGCGAACCACTCCAGTTCGTCATCTCGCGGCGCCAAATGTCGGACCTCAGGTATCGATCGGCAAGCGCGTCCTCGAAAGCCGCCTTCACGGCCGCATTGCCGTACCTGTCGCGCAGCCGGCTATGTAATCCCTCTCGTGACGACAACAGCCCGCCAGGGGTCAGCCGGTTGGCATCGAGCAAATTTCCCAGCCCTCTCCGCAAATCGTCGTAGCCGACCTGCTCTTCGAAATCATCTCCGCTGGACAGTCGGTCGAGCGCGTCGAACAGGCGGTTCGCATCATCGACGATTTGTCCCAATTCGTCGTTGGAAGGCGATTTCCAATCGTCGCCCTTTTTCATTGAAAACACCGTTGCCGCGTTGTCGCCGCCACGCAGCAGATTCACGGCGAAGCGTTCGCCCGGGAACGCCAACCCGATGCTCGACGCCAAGTCGTGCATGCTCCCCCTGCTTCCGTCCACAGTTTGATCGTGACGACCGACGTACTCGGCGGGATCGGAATACGTCGTGAAGGAGTCATGATCGACGGCGTCGAAGAGCGCCTGGTACACAGGATTGAGGGCTGGTTCGGTAGCCCGGAAGTCCTGCGTATCGCCCCTGCTGGGTACGGATTCGTTCTTTAACCAGTGTGGAAGCGCGGCCAAGTGTCCGAGGTGGGGGTGCCGTTTGGCATCGACCGAAATAACTTGTTTCCGAGTGAATTTCTTCAAGCCGAACTGATTGGGATACTTTACATCCACGTTCAAGAGCGGCTCGTCTTGTAACCTTGTTTCCTTCAACTGGCGGCGATTGAATTGCCTGGCGACGGTACTTCGCGCGCCGTTTTCTATGGCGCGCCTCTCCTTCGCTTCCTCGGTAACAGCATTTGGAAAATGCTCTCGCAGAAAACCGACGGGTATCAGTGCGGAGCGGATAAGCGGCAACGGGCCAGACTCACCCCTGTTAGGCTTCTGAAGCCGATAGTTGAAAGCATATGAAAGCGCCCGCGCCGGGCTACCGAAGTTCAGCCACGAACTGTCGGATACCCCAATGATTCGGCCAGTCGCGCCCCGGCGCAGATCTTTGTATTTTTCGCTCGAGGATGGTGCGTACACCGTCATATAGACTCGCGCGCTTCCCGGTTTCTCGCCGTTCGCTAGGAGCAAGGTTCCGACGTTCGAACGGCTCACCTCTCGTTCGTTTCCCAAGAGGCCGGCGCGGCTCTCAAATGCTTGCCGGGCCATCGCAATTTCGCGCTCGAGTTCTTCCTGGTAGACGCCATTGCTAGCCTTGGCATCGCCTTGCAGCATGTTGCCTCGTTTGCGTGCGGTTTTCAGGGCATTTTGCAGGGCATCGATCCGTTCTTGCGGCCGCATCTGCGCCTCCTTCCCCTCCAAATATATCGCCTGCGCTACCGATAGATCTCGCTCCTGGAGCTTGCGAAGACGGTCGATTACCCGATCCGTGTATTCGCCGATGTTCTCGTCGGATAGGCCCGCCCATGGGTTGCGGTAATGGCCGCTCTTCTCACGCTCGCTTGCGATCGTCTTCAACACCTTTCGCATCGCGTGTTTGTTGACGGCAAAGCTCCGAAAACTTCGCAAATCCTGCTCGGCCTCACCCGTGCCCGAGCGGACCGGTGCAAGCTGTCGGCTCCGTGGCGTCTGTTCGAAATCGTTCACACGACATTCCTTTCGGGAGCTGCGGTTCCCTCGCAAAAATACAAGTGTGCATGCGCGCAAGAAATTGCCAATCGAGCGCGAGGCACAAACTACCTTAGCTCAAGCTTGAATGCGCTATTGCCGTCGTGCGCCACATAGTGGGTATCGCCAAGCGAGCATGCTGACACGGCGTAGGCGACGCACTGCCGCGCCAGGATTTCGGTCGGATCGACGAGCAGTTGAATGTGATCCTGAGCGCGGCTCACGCGCGCTCGCACATCGCCGAAATGGGCGGTCAGCGTCTTGAGCCATGCCGGCAGGAAAAATTCCGCGGCACGCGAGAAGCTTTGGTACTGCGCAAGCGCGATGAAATCCTCGATCCACTTGATTTCCATGAGTGACGGGCTCGTACGGGAGAGTCTCGGATCGCGGCATTTTTGCATGTTTCAGTTCGCGCTGAAACATGGACGGAGAGGGGTGCCCTACACTGCTTTCATCCCTTCACATCTTCATTGCCGAGACACCCATGACGCAGACGTACCCAATGGATCCGCTGCAGGCCGTCACGCACCCGAACCCTTACCCTTACTATGCCGAGCTTCGCCGAAACGCACCGCTTTCGCGCAACGACACGTTGAACCTGTGGGTCGCGGCGCGGGCCGAGACGGTGCGCACCGTCCTCGGCGATGAACGGCTGACCGTACGGCCCGCGAATGAGCCCGTACCAAGGACGATCGCCGGGCAGCCGGCAGGTGAAGTGTTCTCGCGGCTTGCCCGCATGAACGAAGGCAACGATCACCGGGCCGCGCGGCAAGCGCTGATCAAAGGATTGAGCGTGGTCGATACCGAGTCGGTTTTTCGATCGGCTCGCGCTCACGCCGCCACGCTCATCGGGCATTCCGGGGCGATGAACGATGAAGTGCTCGCCGCGCTGGCCTTTGCGCTGCCCGTGCGTATCGTCGCGGAATTGATCGGCCTGCCGGCGGACGACAGCCTGGAAGCGACCGTCCGCCGGTTCATAGCCTGCCTGTCGCCGGCATCGAGCATCGAGGCCCTGCGCGACGCGCATGAGGCGGCATTGCAATTGCAGGCCGGGCTGCATGCGCTGACACAAGATCGGTCGCGCATGCCGGCGTTGATCGATCGCATGGTTTCCGGTGGGCTCGACGCAAGCGCGGCTGTCCCGAACGTGCTGGTATCGAACCTCCTCGGGATGTTTTCGCAAACGTTCGATGCGACGGCCGGCCTCATCGGCAACAGCATCGTGACCCTGGCACGGCATGCCGATGTCACCGAGCGGCTGCTTGATGCGCCTTCCGACATCCATGCATTCGTGCATGAACTCGCCCGCTTCGACCCAGCTGTCCACAACACGCGCCGCTTCGTGCGCGAGATGGTTTGCATCGAGGGCGTCGCCTTGCAGCCCGGCGATGCGGTGCTGGTCGTCCTAGCCGCGGCAAGCCGCGACGAATCCGTATCCGCGAGCGCGGACCATTTCTCGCCGGATCGCGAGCAGGTACAGCTATTGACCTTCGGCTCCGGACGTCACGCTTGCCCTGGAGAAACGATAGCGCGGGCAATCACGGCCGGTGTCGTCGCCGGACTCGTCGCGAGCGGGTTCGATTTCGCCGACCCGGCTCTTCATTGGACCTACCGGCCCTCGGCGAACGTCCGAATCCCGGCTTTCACGTTCATGGATGCAGCCTGAATGCACCGTAGCAAGCGCACGGCCGCTAAGCCCACGTGAAGTGCCGAACAGCGGGTGGCAATCGCCGGCCGCTCGCTTCTCTATCCTTTTCCGCGGGAATCGATAGCAAAAATCCTTCGTTCGCCGCAACCGTACCGCTGACTACACTGGGGCTCGTTTTATACGACAGGCCCAGCATGTCCGACCGCACACCCATCTCCCAAAGCTTTCCGAAGCCGCACCCTCTTCCTAGCGTTGCCGCTCCCAAGCGACCGCAACGGACCGCTACTGCTTAGCCGGGAGGAAGCTGCCATGAACACCGAAGTACTCGAATACGACATCGTCGTAGTGGGCGGCGGCACGGCCGGCCCGATGGCCGCCATCAAGGCGAAGGAACGGAATCCGGCGCTGCGAGTCCTGTTGCTCGAAAAGGCCAACGTCAAGCGCAGCGGCGCGATTTCGATGGGCATGGACGGGCTCAACAACGCCATCATCCCCGGCCACGCCACACCCGAGCAATACACGCGCGAAATCACGATCGCCAACGACGGCATCGTCGATCAGCGCGCGGTCCACGCTTATGCAACGCACAGCTTCAAGACGATCGAGCAGCTCGATCGCTGGGGCGTCAAGTTCGAAAAAGACGGCAACGGCGATTTCGCGGTCAAGAAAGTCCATCACATGGGCTCGTACGTCTTGCCGATGCCCGAGGGCCACGACATCAAGAAGATCTTGTACCGGCAATTGAAGCGAGCCCGCATCGAGATCACGAACCGCATCGTCGTCACGCGCGTGCTGACCGATGCGCAGGGCCGCGCCGCCGGCGTGCTCGGCTTCGATTGCCGGACGGCCCAGTTTTCCGTCATCCGAGCCAAGGCCGTCATCCTATGCTGCGGCGCCGCCGGCCGGCTCGGCTTGCCCGCCTCCGGCTATTTGATGGGCACGTACGAGAATCCGACCAACGCGGGCGACGGCTATGCCATGGCCTACCACGCCGGCGCGGCCCTGGCCAATCTCGAGTGCTTTCAGATCAACCCGCTGATCAAGGACTACAACGGCCCCGCCTGCGCCTACGTGACGGGCCCGCTCGGCGGGTTCACGGCAAACGGCAAAGGCGAGCGCTTCATCGAATGCGATTACTGGAGCGGCCAGATGATGTGGGAGTTCTATCAGGAACTCGAGAGCGGCAACGGCCCCGTCTTCCTGAAGCTCGACCATCTCGCCGAGGAAACGATCCAGACGATCGAGCAGATCTTGCATACGAACGAGCGGCCGAGCCGCGGCCGCTTCCATGAGGGACGCGGTACCGATTATCGGCAACACATGGTCGAAATGCACATCTCCGAAATCGGCTTTTGCAGCGGCCACAGCGCGTCGGGCGTGTACATCGATGAAAACGCGGCGACGTCGGTGCCCGGACTCTATGCCGCCGGCGACATGGCCGCCGTCCCGCACAACTACATGCTGGGCGCGTTCACGTACGGATGGTTCGCCGGCGAACATGCGGCGCAATACATCGAGGGCCGCCAGCACGCGCCGATCGATCCGGGACAAGTTGAAGCCGAACGCGCGCGCGTGCTCGCACCACTCACGCGAGAGAACGGGCTCGCGCCGGCTCAGGTCGAGTACAAGCTCCGACGCTTCGTCAACGACTACCTGCAGCCGCCGAAGGTCACGCGCAAGATGACGATCGGGCTGCAACGTTTCGAGGAGATCGCGGAGGACATCGAATCGATCAAGGCGAACGATGCGCATGAACTCATGCGCGCCGCGGAAGTGAGCGTGATTCGCGACTGCGCCGAGATGGCCGCACGTGCTTCGCTGTATCGCACGGAAAGCCGCTGGGGCCTCTATCACTATCGAGTGGATCACCCCCAGCGCAACGACGCCGAATGGTTCTGTCATACGCATCTTTATAAAGACGGCAACGGCAGCATGGCGCACGCGAAACGCGCCGTCGAGCCATACATCATCGCGCTCGAGAACGAGGAACGCAGCGCCTACGACACGCTGCGCATTGGGCAGCGAGAACCCGCGCCGGCCGAGCATTGAGCGACGGACATAGAACGAAAGAGAGCGAATCAAGGAGCACTTCCATGTCTCACACGCCGCACGACATCTTCCAACGCAGCAGCGCGCCCGTGACCGTCGACGAATCGCGCTGCATCGCCGATAAGGGCTGCACTGTCTGCATCGATGCCTGCCCGCTCGATCTGCTTGCCATCGACTATTCGAAAGGCAAGGCGTACATGAAATACGACGAGTGCTGGTACTGCATGCCTTGCGAGCGCGATTGCCCCACCGGCGCCATCAAGGTCGCCATTCCGTATCTGCTGCGATGAATGCGATCGATGCGCCGACCGTGACAAACACGACAAACACGACAAACATGAAAAACATGAAAAACGTGCAAAACCCGCCTCTGCAGCCACTCATTGCCGTCGACGATCATGAATAACCGACACACACTCTTGCGATGGCTCGTCGCCGCCTTGATCGGCACGTCCGCGGCGCTATCGCACGCCGAAACGATCCGCGTCGCCATCGGCACGCAAGACACGACGATCAACTGCGCGACCGGCGGCTTGATGATCCGCGAGCTGCACCTCCTCGACAAGTACCTGCCGCATACGGGCAGATACAAAGACGTTCACTACGACGTGCAATGGAAAGACTTCACCTCCGGCGCACCGCTGACGAACGAGATGGTCGCGGGCAAGCTCGACTTCGGCGCGATGGCCGATTTCCCCGGTTCGCTGAACGGTGCCGCATTCCAAAAAGCCGGTAAGCGAAGCATCTTCATTTCCGTGCTCTCCGGCAGTATCGACGGTAGCGGCAACGGCATCGTCGTGCCGTTGAATTCGCCCATCCGGTCGATTGCCGACCTGAAGGGAAAAACCATCTCCGTTCCGTTCGCGTCGACGTCGCACGGCATGCTGCTGCGTGCGATCAAAGCGCAGGGCTGGGATCCCGATACCGACGTCAACATCGTTACGCAAGCCCCCGAGGTGGCCGGCAGCGCATTGCGGGCGAATAAGATCGATGCGCATGCGGACTTCGTCCCGTTCGCCGATCTGTTTCCGTATCGCGGCTTTGCACGCAAGATCTACGACGGCTCGCAAAGCCACGCGCCGACGTTTCATGGGGCGCTCGTCGATGCCGCGTATGCCGAGAAGTATCCGGAAATCGTCGTCGCCTATCTGCGCGCGACGATCGAGGCCAACCGCCTGATGACCGAGGATCCCGAGAAGTACAGCCTGCTGATTCAAAAAGTAGCGGGCATCGAAGCGCCGGTGGACTATCTCTATCACGGGCCGCTCGGCATTCAAACGCGCGACCTGACCTGGAAACCCGAGTATCGCCAAGCGCTCGCCACGGCCATCGACACGCTCAAGCTGCTCAAGAAAACCGACGTCAAACTCGACGCCAATACGTTCATCGACGATCGCTATATCCGCGAAGCCTTCAAGGAGTCGGGGCTCGATTACGACGCGGCGCTCAAGAACTACGCGAAGTCGCCGTTGATCGCGAACGATGCGGTCACGGGCAAGCCGATTCGCGATTTCAACGACGTGGCACAGGTGTGGCTCGCGAATGAAGCGCAGGTGCGCAACTACGCGAACCCGGCGGAAGCATTCGCGGCGCTCGATAAACTGGAGCAAGGCGGCACGAAGGCACGCGCCGTCTTCGTGCACGACCACGGCAGCGGCTTGAAGCTGTTCGCGAATCAAGCGTGGTACGTGAAGGACGCGCACGGTACGGTCGTTGCCTTCCTGTTGCGGTCCGGTGCCGATACCTACGCGCGGCATGTCTCGGGCAAGGTTCTCGACTACGCGGTGGTCTCCGGCGCGTCGGCCGAGGCCATCGCCGCGCGCTGAACCGCCGCGCCGCCGATCGCTCAATTCGACATTCAATCGGGAGTGCCAATCAAGATGGCCGCAACCTTCGACCTCGCCGAACCGCGTGCGAGCGACGCGCCCAAGCGCGCCGCGGTGACCCGTGGCCGCACCGCCTCCGCTGCGATCCGGCGCCGCCTGCTACAGATCGCATCGATCGCCGTTTGCATCGGCGCATGGCAGCTTGCCGTGCACACGCGACTATCGCTGGGCATCGTCACGTTCGCGAACGTGCCCGCGCCCGCCGACGTCATGCAGGCGTTCTGGGCGCAACTGCATTCGCCCAAGCTGCCGAGGCACCTCGCGGCAAGCATTTTCCGCGTGTTGAGCGGCTTTAGCGCCGCTGCCGTGGTCGGCGTCGTGCTCGGCCTCGCGATCGGCCGCCATCGTCTGCTCGAGGACACGATCCTGCCGCCGCTCGAAGCCTTGCGGCCGATCCCCGCCGTCGCCTGGATTCCGATCGCGATCCTCATGTTTCCGTCTTCCGAGTTGAGCATGGTGTTCATTACGTTCGTCGGCGCCTTGTTTCCGATTCTGCTCAATACGGTGCACGGCGCCGAGGCCGTCGATCCGCGCCTCGTCGCCGCGGCACGAGGCCTCGGCACGGGGCCGCTCGCGCTCTATACGGAAGTCGTCGTTCCCGCCGCCGCGCCCGCGATATTCACCGGGCTGTCGATCGGCATGGGCACGGCCTGGTTCTGCCTCATCACGGCTGAGATGATCGCCGGCCAGTACGGCATCGGCTATTTCACTTGGGAGTCCTACACGTTGCAGAACTATGCCGACATCGTCGTCGGCATGGCGCTGATCGGCGTGCTCGGCATGGGCAGCAGCCTGCTCGTCAAACGGATCGGGCTCGCATTGACGCCTTGGTATCGGCTGAACGGAGGAAAGCGATGAGCACCACACCGACACTCGAATCGGCCGCTGCGCCGCGCCTCGGGCGCGTCGGCTTGCGCGGGCTGAGCGTCGACGTCGGCCCGCCCCACGCACGCGTCGCCGCTTTCGACGGCCTGGACCTCGACGTCGGCGCGGGCCAGTTCGTCTGCGTGCTCGGCCCCTCCGGGTGCGGCAAGTCGACGTTGCTCGCTGCCATCGCGGGGCACCTCGCCGCATCGCACGGCCAGGTTCAAGTGGACGGCGTGCCCGTCGATCGGCCGCATCCCGAGCGCGGTCTCGTTTTCCAACAGCACACGCTGTTTCCATGGAAGCGCGTCGTCGACAACGTCGCATTCGGGCTCAAGGTGCAAGGCATCGGTGCCACCGCGCGCCGTCGAGAGGCACGCGAGCTGCTCGAACTCGTCGGGCTCGCCGGGTACGAATCGCACTACCCCGCACAATTGTCGGGCGGGATGCAGCAGCGCGTCGAGATCGCGCGCGTCCTCATCAATCGGCCCCGCGTGCTGCTGATGGACGAGCCGTTCGCCGCGCTCGACGCGCAGACGCGCAAGAAGATGCAGACGCTGCTACTCGATGTCTGGTCGAAGATACGCACGACTGTGATCTTCGTGACGCACGACATCGAGGAAGCGCTCTTTCTAGGCGAGCGCATCGTCATGCTGTCGCGCCAACCGGCGCGCATCGTGGCGGACATCGACGTTCCGTTCAAGCGCCCTCGCACCGACGAAGGCACGCTCGCCCCGGCCTTCCTCGATCTAAAACGGCGCTGCCTCGCGCTGCTGCGCGACGCGGCGTGACGCCGCCGGCCGCCCCGCCGATCGCCGCCCTTTCGACGAATGGACAAACCATGACTCTTTCGCTTGTGACTTCCAAGCCGCCCGAGCCCGATGACACCCTCAACCGCCTTGCCGACGCCGACCCCAACGTTCGACGCGTCGCGATTCTAGCGTTGGCCGATCTAGGCGATCCCGATTTCGTACCGTCGTTCATCGCCGCCTTGCGCGCAGACGCCTCGCCCGGCGTCCGCGAGCAAGCCGCGCAAGTGCTCGCCGAATGGGAACAAGACGATGTCGTGGAGTCGCTGTGCGCGGCACTGAACGATGCCGACGAAGCGGTTCGCGATGCCGCCGCGCAGAGCTTGTCCGAGCTGAAGGATCCGCGCTCGGCCCACGTATTGCTTCCGTGGGCCGAGCGGCCCGAGCCGTTCGTTCGCGAAGCCGTGCTGCGCGGCTTGCGCGAGTTGCGCTGCCCCGACGCATTCGCCGTGGCAAGCCGCGCATTGAGCGACGATGCCCCGGCCGTGCGGCTGGAAGCGATCGCCGTCCTCGGCTGGTTGAAAGACCCGCGAGCCCTGCCGCTGCTGGCCGCGCGATCGGCTTCGGATCCCGATGCCGAGGTGCGGCGCGCATCCGCCGGCGCGCTAGGCTTCGCTTCCGCCGCCGACGGCACCGTCATCACCGCGCTACTGACGGCGTTGTCCGACGGCGCATGGCAAGTGCGCGAGCAAGCCGCCGCCACGCTGGGCAAGCTCCGCGCGGGCCAGTCGGGCGAGCCGCTCGTCGCCGCGCTCGACGATCCGTACTGGCAGGTTCGCTTGCGAGCCGTCCGAGCGTTGGGTCAACTGCGCTACACGCACGCCGCCGCCGCCATCGCCGCCTTGCTGCGGCATTCGATCAGCAATCTGCGCAAGGAAGCGGCGCTCGCGCTCGGCGAACTCGGCGTGCGGGCTACGCTCCCGGCCTTGCAGGCCGCATCGCAAGACGGCGATCCCGACGTGCGCAAAGCCGCGCGAATCGCGATTGCGCAGATCGAAGAGGCAACGTCATGAAGCGGGCCGCGGTGTAGGCGTCGCCGCATCGATCCGGGCGAGCGCCTCGATACCGGTGAAGTCCAACGCTTCGAGGCAACCCCGCAGTTCAGCCATGAAAGCGGCGTAAACCGGCTCGACCTCGCTCATGCGGGCTATCCATCGCTCGATGTCGGTCATACGCCCCTCTTTCGCGAGGCCGGCCAACTCCCGGCGATCGTGCTCGGGCGGCGCGCCGTGTTCGTGCCGGTGCCGGCGCCGCCCAGGCCGGTTGCCGGATCCCAACGACCAATAGGGCACCCTGTCCGCCACACGAGCGCCGACAGCCGCCACGGCGGGCACGTCGATCTCGAACGAAAACACGGTGCCCTGGCCTAACTCGCTCGAGACGTTCAGCTCGCCACCCATGGCATCGACGATGCGTTGAGCGATGACGAGCCCGAGCCCCGTCGCGCCGTTCGCCGCCTGCATCTTCTGAAGCACCGAGGACGTATTCGATCGGCGGTCGATTTCAATGCCGATGCCGGTATCCGCGACTTCGAAGCCCATGCGCCATCGGCCGTCCCGCTCTCTCGCGCGCACCGTCATCATGACAACGCCGTCGCGTGTGAACTTCGACGCGTTCGACAAAAGATTGAGCAGCACTTGCTGCAAGCGCCGGCCGTCGATCGTCAACCGACTAGGCAGCGAGGTCAGCGCCTGGTAGAAGAACTGGTTGTTCAACTGGGCACAGAGCGCGGTCGAATACTCGGCGATGTCGTTTAACAGTGCGGGCAGATCGGTCGCGGACGGCGATATTTCCAGTGGCCGCAGTTCGGTTTTCGCGTACCCGACCAATTCGTCGATCAGGCTGAGCTGATAGTTCACGCTGCGCTCGATCGCCAGGATCAGCGCCCCCTGCTTCGAATCAGCGTCGCCCTGCAACAGTTTGACGTAGCTTGAAATCGTGGCCAGCGGCGCGCGCAGATCGTGACTGACATAACCGAGCGTTTCGATCTTCTGCCGATTCTTTTCCTGTGCATCGAGCAGGGCATCGTTCAGCGCCAGCGTGCGCCGTGCGACTTCGTCCCGCAATCGCTGCTGCTCGCTGCTTTGCTGCTCGACCAGTTCTTCCCGGGCCTCCTGCCGCTGCTTTCCGACATGGTTGATCCATGCGGCTAGCACGACGAGATGCGTCGCTAGCCCAGTGACCGCGACGATCGGGTTCGGGTGGATATCGGAATTGAGCCAAGCCGGGCCGACATCCAGCAGCCCAAGCGTTTCGAGCACATGCAATCCGAAGTTGAATAGCCCGAAGCTGACTGCGACGAGCATCAGCCGGGCAGTCGGCGTGGCCTGCCGCGAGAGCACGGCCGCGATGCACACTTCGACGACGCCGAACACGCCGTTGACGTACAGGCTGGCTTGGCCGAAGAAATACAGGCTCCCGAACGCGGCACCCGTTGCCGAAATCGCCTCCAAGACGGCAAAGCCGAAGAGGATGCGGCGCGCCGGCAGATTGGCCCTTTCGCCGGCGGCAATGCGCAAGATGAATACGAGGAACAGCATCATGCCGACGCAACCGAACACCGGAATGCTGCGCGTGCTCCATTCGACTGCATGCGGCCAAAAATAGAGCCTCGTATAGCCGCGAAGCGAGGCCTCGTACAATGCGATCATGATGCAAACCGCCGCCAGCGCGAGGAACGACGTGCTCCGCGAAAAGTAGGCGATGAGCAACGCGCTCCAGCCGAGCGCCAAGATGCCGCCGATCAAACCGGCGCCCCACAGCGCGGCTCGCTCCTCCAACGCATCATAGCCGGCCAGTAAATACAGCTTCGGCTGAAGCATGAGCCCCGTATCGCCCGCTTCGCGAATCAAGATCGAAACCTGCTCGCCGGGACTCAAGGTAAACCGCGCCAGCGGGTAGCGGTGCAGCGGCGATCGAGACGTCGATGTCGGCGTGGAATCGATGTCGTCATGCTTCCAACGGCCATCGCGTTCGAAGTAGAAATCCACGTACTCCAGCCGCGGTTCGGGCAACGCGAGAACGAGCGACGTTTCCGCCGTGCCGCGATTGCGCACCACCGCGCGCAACCACCACGCCGACCTTGTGAAACCGGGCTTCGGTCCATCTCCCTGAACCGGCCGAAACCCGCCCGGACTGCCGGCCGGGAGAGCGAGGATGTTATCGAGCTTCATCCGCCCGGACGTGTCTTCGAAAGCCTGGACTTGCTCCAATACAGGAGCAGGCAGCATCGCCTGCCCGGACGTATCGAGACCGACGGCGAATACGCGCGTGGCCCACCCACCCAGGCAAAGCAAGAGCAGCAGCAGCCGCGCCAGCGCCGGCATCGCACGGTTAGGTCGGATCAAGACTCGGCTCGTCGGTATCGGGCGAGCCATGCGCCGGCCCTTCGTCGCGGTAGGTGGACGGAGTAACGCCGAATCGCTCGCGAAACGCCGTGGCGAAATTCGCCGCGCTCGAAAAGCCGATCTCTTCGGCGATGTTCGCGATGCTCAGTTGTGTGCCGGTCAGCAGCCGTTGCGCGATCCCCAAGCGTTCGCTGCGCACATATTCGAAGACCGTCTGGCCCAAATTCTCACGGAACGCCTGAGACAACCGCTTTTCGTTGGTGCCGACGAGGCGGGCCAGTTGTTCCACCGTCGGCGGAGCGCTCAGCCGCTCCGACAAATGCCGGATGGCGGCCCGCACGATGACCTTGTCGCCGCTCGCGTCCGATATCGGCTCATCGGCTTGCCCATCCTTATTGCGGCCCGCCCGCGCAAGATGCACACGAATCCGCGCCAGTACCTCGGCGGGCTCGAACGGCTTCAAGACATAGTCGACGCCGCCGATGTCGAGCCCCTCGAGGCGCTCGTCCAGGCCGTGGGCCGCGGTCAGAAAAATGATCGGAATCGCGCGGGTGCCCGGGGTTTCGGCAAGCAGCCGACACGCAGCGAAACCATCCATGCGCGGCATCCGGACGTCCATCAATATCAGGTCGGGAGCGATCGCCAGTGCACGCTGGTAGGCCTGCGATCCGTCGAAAGCAATGCTGATCCGGCATCCGGCGCCGCGCAGGATGTCGATCAACAGGCGCAGCTGATCGGGCTGGTCGTCGACAACGAGGATGTGCGCATCCGTCAGGATGGAGCGGCTGTTCAACATGTGGGCTCTGGGCGGTCGGACGCCGTATTTTAAAAGTTTTTCCCTCCAGCAAACGATTTTGCCGCTCCATCAAAAGCGAATCTGTCCTAGGCATCGCCACAATGCGGCCGGGCGTCGAAAAAGCCGTTTATCAACGGAGGCTCCGATCGGCCAACGTCGATCATCGATTGTCGAATAGACGCCGGACCAGGCATCGAACATTCGAAAGAGGAAGTAATGGACAACGGCCGTCGCAGGCCCGTACCGGCCGAGGCACCAGCGGCACCCGCGCACGTCCTGCCCGGGCGGTGCGGATCGCGGCAGGCGAATGCCGTGGGCCGATCGCGCCGGTGCTCGTTCAGATCGTTGCCGATCGTCATGGCGGCGCTCATGCTCGTGCCGATCGCGCCGGCGGACGCAAACTTTGCCTACGCCTCCGTCAAGCCAGCCGCCGTTGCGACGCCCATGGCAGCCGCGGTGCGCGGATGAAGCGCGCCGCACGAACCGCGGAGATCGCTGAGATCTCTTGGCCCGAATCGACTCGTCCTCGCCGCTACGGTTAAAGCGCCCCCGCCGCTGCGTCATCGCTGCGTCGGCGCTGCGGACGCTCGTCGATCCGCAACAAGCGCCCCGCGTTGGCGATGACGATGAACGTCCCGAGGTTGTGAAGCAGTGCGACGGTCACGGCCCCCATGAGACCGAGCGCGGCCATGGCAATGACGGCGACCGTCCATCCGAGCCCGATCGCCGCGTTGATCGTCGCCGTGCGCCGGCATCGGCGCCCGAGCCGAACGCACGTCGCGATGCGGCGCAGGTCGTCGCCGAGCAGGACGATATCGGCCGAGGCGACCGCCACGTCGATACCGCGCTCGCCCATCGCAATGCTCGTGGTGCCGGCCTTGATCGCGAGCAAGTCGTTCAGGCCGTCGCCGACGACGAGCGGATGCCGCCCGGCCTTCATTTCGTCGATGACGAACTCCAGCTTCTCGTGCGGCAGCGCTTCGGCCACCACGGTGTCGATACCGATGCGTTCGGCCAGCGCATGCGCGACCGGGGCGCGATCGCCCGTGAGCAATGCATGACGCCGCAGCCCAAGGCCGCGCAAATCGTCGAGTGCGTCATGCGCCTCGGGCCGCAGGACGTCGGCGAACTCGAACCACGCGACGAGTTGCCCGTTCAACGCGAGGCCCACGCACGGGCCGTCCGCACGAGTCTCCGGCTGGGGCAACCCCGGGACGTATTCGGCCAGCAGCGCATGACGGCCGAGCACGGCTGCGCCGTTCGGCGTCTGAGCCATCACGCCGAGCCCACGCAGTTCCTGCATGCCGTCGAACGGCGTCTTGTCCGCTTGCCGCGGATCGAGTTCGGCGGCATAGCGAACGAGCGCGCGGCTGACGGGATGGGCACTGCCCTCCCCAAGACGAGCGGCGATATCGACGGCATCGGGCAGTGTGAATCCGGGTTGCAGGACGACATCGGCAACGTGCAGTTCGCCGTACGTCAGGGTGCCTGTCTTGTCGAGCACGACGGAGTCGATCTCGGCGAGCTTGTCGAGAAATACCGCGCTCCTGAACAAAATCCCATGCCGCGCGCCTACCGCGATACCCGCGATCGCCGTCGCGGGCGCGGCGAGGACGAGCGCGCACGGACACGCCGCGACGATCACGGCCAACATCGCCGCCGCATTCGACGACGTGAACCAGACAATCGCGGCAATCAGCAGCACGAGCGCGAGATAGCCGCCCATATAACGCTCGAGCACCTGCGTGACCGGCGGTTTGGCGCGCTCGGCCCGCTGCATCAGCTCGATGATCTTGCCGAGCGTCGATTGCTTGCCGACTTGGGTGAGCTCGATGCGCAGCGGTCCATCGAGATTCATCGCTCCGCCGAATACCGCGCTGCCGTGTTCGACCTCGACGGGAACCGACTCGCCCGTAATCGGGCCATTGTCGACGCTCGAGCGGCCCAAGCGCACGACCCCGTCGGCGGGAATCCGGGCGCCGGGTACGACTTCGACGACGTCGCCGGCCCCGAGACTATCGAATGCGACTTCCTCGACATGCCCGGCAGCGCTCACGCGGCGCACTCGCGTCTGCGTCAGCCTTCCGAGCGCGCGAATCGCTTCTTGCGATCCCAGCACGCTGCGCTCCTCGAGCGCATGGCCGAGCGTCATGACGACCGGCAGCAGCGCGGCCGTGACCATGTCTCCGGTCGCCCACGCTGCGAGCATCGCCAATGCGATCAAGCGGTCGGTCACGCCGTGCAGGCTAGGCCGCCGCAAACTGTGCCAGGCACCCGCGAACACGGGGCCGGCCACGAGCAGCGAAGCCGCGCCGGCCAGCAGTTCGGACAGCGGCTCGCCGTCCTTCGCCAAATACCGCCACGCCATCGACAGCGCGAGCAGACCGGCTGCGGCCAGCGCCAACGCGATCTGCCGCGTCACTGACCTCCGTTCGCCTTCGGTCAGCGCGATCGGCACGGATTGCGCGGATTGCCTGTGCTCGGCCGCGACTGCACCGAGGCCGGCGCGATCGATACTGCTCATCTGGCGTTCCCCGGCAAGATCAAGTTCGACGTATCGTGCGGATCGACGGTCGTCACGTGCACCTTCGAGAGGATCTGCTGCATGCGGTCGCGATAAAGGCGCGCCATGAGCCCCGGATCGCTCCCCGCTTGCGCGGCCTGTTCCAGCTGCGCGATCGCCGCGGTGCTGGAGCGCGCTTGCGCCACGCGCTCGACCGCGCTCGCTTGGGCATTCGCGAGAATGGTGTCGGCGTGCTGCTGGCCTTCCTGACGATGCTGCTCCGCGAACGTGCGCGCTTCGGCCACATTGCGTTCCGCCTGCTGCAGCGACGTCAGCACGGCCGTAAACGCGCCGACGGCAGCCGCCGGAAACGCGGCTTGCAAATCCACCCGCACGACCTCGACGCCAAGACCCGCATGCTCGCGCTCGAGCGCGTCCAAATGCCGTTCGATCTCATGCGCGACGTCCGTGCGAAGCTGATCGCGCTCGAGTGCCATCCTCTGCTCGGAGACGCGCTGCTCGGGCCGCGCCACCAGGATCGAATCGATGTCGCGCGCGGCCGCAACTTGCAGGGCCGAGGCCGAGACGATCCGCTCGAGCGCCGCGTCGAGCCTGTCCTTTTGCAGCACATAGGCGTACGGATCGACGACGCGGTAATAGAGCGTCGCATTCAATTGAACGACACCGTCGTCGCCCGTCAACATGTAGCCCGATCCGGCCAACGCATCGGGCAGCAACGCCTCGGGCATCTGAGCCCCTTCCGGGGGCGCCTCGTCAGCAGGCTGCGCCGCCCCGGTCCCCGCCGCCGCGCCCGATGCGCCGGCGTCCGCCGCGCTCGCGCGCGCGTCGCGTTGCAGCGAGCGAATCGGCAGGCTCAAGACATGCGCGCTGCCCGGCACCATCACGACCGTCTCGAACGGACGCGGCCAGGCGATCAACAGCCCGGCGTCCTGCTTGCGCACGAAGGCGCCGAAGCGCATCACGACGGCGCGGCCGTCCGCCGGAATCCGCCGCACGTTCGAAAACGCCCATGCGCCCGCCGCCACTACGGCAACGGCCACGACGAACCAGAACGACACGCGGACGGCTTGTCCGCCGGGACCGAGCGAGGAAGAGGCGTCCCGGCTCATGGCGCGCGCTTGCCTCGTTTCGGCGCCGCCGCTTCAGCCGACGCGGCGGGCACGGCGGCATCCAGACCGGCCGGCCCGTGGACCAAGGCGCTGAACGGCGCGGCATCGGTGCGCACGATCAGATTCGTATTCGAATTGACGACCGAATCCAGCGTGTCGAGCGACCGCAGCATCGTATATAGGCGAGGATCGGCCGCGTAGGCCTTGCCGTATATCGCGGCGGCATCCTTGCGCGACTGCGCCTCGATATCGGCAGCCTTGACTGTCGCGTCGGCCACCGTCTCGCGCGCCTCGCGATCGGCGTCGGAACGAATTTGCGCCGCCTCGCGCTTGCCGTCCGCCATCCGTTGCGCCGCCACCGTTTCGCGTTCGGCGCTCATGCGCTGCACCGTGGCCGCAAGCGTCACGGCAGGCAGCGTCAGCCGCTCGAGGCCGACCTGCACCACCTGCACGCCATACGCCGCGCGCAGTTGCGCACCGATCTGGCGGCGCAGCGTTTCCTCGAACGCCGAGATCCGCACCTGTCCCGGATCGGTATTGACGAGCGAAGCGAGATCGAAACCCGCCGACGTCGTCTGCAATGCCGAGCCGAGCAGCGAGCGAATCTGCCGCGCCGCCTCGTCGGGCTCGTTGCGCACGGCGCGCACGAAACGGCCCACGTCGCCGGGATCGCCGCCGACGCGCCAGGCCACGTAGGCCTGCACGATGATCCGCGAACCGTCGCGCGTCCCGACGTCCTGCAAGCCGCTCGACGTCGTGTGCAGACGCAGATCGACCGGCATCGCCGCTTCGATCGGTGCCGGCAGCCGCCAGGCGAGGCCGGGATCGAGCAGCACGCGTACGGGCTGGCCGAAGCGCGTCACGACCATCGCTTCGCCCGAGCGTACTTGGACGAGGCTCGCCACGGCTGCCGCGACCACCACGCATAGGACCGCCAATGCGATGCGCAAGGCGAAACGGCGTTGCCGATGCGGACCGTCGGGAAGCGAGTGCGAATCGCCCTCGTGATCATGACCGTGATCATGTCCGCTGTGATCATGCCCACCGTGACCATGGTCGTGACCGTGCGCATGCGAATGAAAGAGACTCACCGTGTCACCTTAAAACGATTCGACGAAACGCCGCGGACGAACACGAAGCGAAGTCATGGGGCACCCGTCGAATCTCAATTCGAACCTCAATGATTGGGCTGCGCGACGCCGGCGAGATCGCCGGCCGGATAGGCGCGCAGATCGAGCGTGGCGCGATTGCCTTGCGCGAGCCGATCGTCGATGACGGTCAACCGCGCATCGTGAAGACCGCCCACCAGCTTGCGCAGGTAATACTCGAACGCATAAGCGGGACCGCCGAGCTGCGAGGCGCCGACGTCAGCGTCGAAGTCCGTTTGCTGCGCGCGTGCGCGGGCCAGCGTCTCGGCCGCATCGCCCTGCGCTTGCGCGACGTCGTCCGTGGCGCGCTCCCGCGCATCGCCCAGTTCGGTCGCGGCGTAGGCCCGTGCTTGCGCCACGCTGGCCTGCGCGCGCACTTGGGCGGCCTGAACCCCGTGATAGGCAGCGGCGGCACCGGCCGGCGGATGAATGCTTTCGACCACCACGGCCACCACTTCGATGCCCGCGCCGAGCCGATCGAGCTGCCGCTGGACGTTGGCCCGCACGACATCGGCGATCGCCGTCTGGCGCGTTTCGAGCAGCGATGCGAGCGTGTGCGACGCGAGATAGTGAACGACCTCGCGGTTCGCGATCGAGCGGACCAAGCCCTCGGCGTCGGTCGCTCGATAAAGCGCGGCGCGCGCGTCGGCATCGGACGCGCCGATGCGGTAGTCGAGCCGAACATCGGCGCTGACGATCTGAAAGTTCTGCTGATCGCCGCTGGCACCGGCGATGACCTGCGTCGTCTCCCACGGATGCGCGACGTCCCAGAGCCGATTCAACGCGTCGGGAGCCGAATCGTCGGCATGGACCGACGGCGAAGCAACGCTGCTGTTGTCCGCGCCGCCCGAAACGATCAGTTGATGCACCGTGCCGTTATCGACGAGCCGCACCTTGCCGAAGGGCCAGGGCAAGCCGATGTGGGCCCCCGGTTGCCAGACGGCGGCCGGCTCGCCGAACCGTTCGTAGACTGCGCGCTGGTCGGGCGAGAGGAAGGACACGGAGGTCAGCAGCCAGCCGACGATGACGATCGAAACGAGCGCCGCCGGCAGCAATCGTGCGACGCTGCGCAGCACCCAGTTTTGCCGCAGATCGATGCCGTATTGCTGGCGCACCACGTTGCCGAGCGCGGCGAACGGCGAAGGCCGCCACCGGACAACGCTCGCGATCGCACTGGCCGGCACACGTGTCATGCTCGCGCGGCTCGCGAGCGGCAGGAAGAAGAGCACGGCCGCGCGCAGGGCGAATTCGAGCGCGATGGCCGCGGTAAGCCCCGCCGCGACGCGCAGCGGCCAATTCGGCGCCGAGCCCGCGTAGGCGAGCCATGCACTCGAGGCAGCGGCCGCGAGCGTCACGACCAGCACCACGCGGAACATCCGTGCCAACGAGGCGAGCACCGGCGAGCGCTCGGCCTGCCCATGGCATGTGCGCTCCGCGACGAGCGTGACGAAGGCGATGACGAGCAAGACGGCACAGTTGGCAATCGGCACCGCCGGCGAGATCAGTGCACGGATCAGCGTGGCCGGCGGCAGCGCCAGCCACGCCGCCGCCGTGGCGGCGAGCGCGGCGCAGGCGCTGACGAGCGCGCCCCACGGCTGCCAGGAGATCGAGCGCAGCGCGACGAAGAATGCCGTCGACCCATGTTGCCGCCGCGACGCACGCCAGGCGGTGCGAGCCAGCAGGCCGAAGCTCGCGGTCCGCGCGCGCACGGCGCGATCCTGCCCGGACAGCCGTGCTCCATTGGCGACGATGAACAGATCGAGCCATGCGCTAGCGAGCGGCGCGTACCAGCGCACGTCGAGCGGCAGCGCCCACACGAAGCTCAGGAGGACGAACAACGCGCCGAGGCCGGCTGCGATGGCCGCCGTCCACGCGAGGCTTCGCGTTTCGTCGCCGGTCGATTCGGTGCTGCGCCCTGCCAGGAACGACATCGAACGCCCTCTCGGTACTTGGAGATTATTTGGAAATACAACCCCTAGGCCCCCGCGGCACCTAGGGGTGCTGAATGTAGCTTGCCGGGCGCCGAAACTCAAGGCCGGCAACCGCCGAGGTCACAGCGCCTTGCGCGCACGAAAAGATACGTTATATCATTGCATCCACTTAGCGCCCTTCAAACCGTAGGCCGCTTCAGGCGTTGAAAATGATACGTTATATCGTATCTCATTCGATGCCGCCGTCCGCGCCTGTCATGGCTAGCCCTTCAGCCCCGCATGCGCGCCCTCGTGCAATGCCGCGTTTCGCCGGCATCCTCGCCGCCAACAAAAATGAATCGTCTGGTCCGCCCTGCCCAAGCCTTGTTGCTCATGCCGATACTCGGTACGCCGCTCGCCGTCCGCGCCGACGAGGCGAATTCCACCCGTGCGGCCGTCGTCGCCGCGCAAGCGGCATCCGAGCCGGCGGCCGCTCCCGACGCCGAAAAGAACGACGTCAGCATGCCTACCGTCACCGTGCGCGCGCGGCGTCTCGACCAGGCGCGCAACGCGTTGTCGCCCGACGTCGGGAGCAGCGTCTACCGAATCTCGCAAGCGGACATCGAAGCCATGCCGAAAGGAGCGGATACCCCGCTCAATCAGGTCTTGCTGCAGGCGCCCGGCGTGGCCGACGATTCGTTCGGGCAATTGCACGTGCGCGGGGAGCACGCAAACCTGCAGTACCGGCTCGACGGCATCGTCATCCCCGAGGCGATCAGCGGGTTCGGCCAATCGTTCGATACCCGCATCGTCGACCGAGTCAATCTCGTCACGGGCGCGCTGCCGGCCCAGTATGGCTATCGCACGTCCGGTGTCGTCGACATTCGCACGCAATCAGGCGACACCGGCAACGGCGGCACGATCGACGTCTATGGCGGCAGCCACCAGACGCTACAGACGAGCGCCGACGTATTCGGCTCGAGCGGCCCCTTGAGCTATTACTTTGCCGGAACCCTCGGCGAGAACAATCTCGGCATCGAGGCGCCGACGTCCGACGGCAGTCCGCTGCACGATCACACGCGGCAAGGCAACGCGTTCGGCTATTTGTCTTATCTGCTCAATCCGCTGACGCGCGTGGCCGTGATGTTCGGTACGGCGGCCAATCAGTTCGAGATTCCCAACACGCCGGGCCTACCCGGGGTTTATACCTTGAACGGCACCTCGTCGTTCAATTCCGCCGATCTGAACGAGACCCAATCCGAACTCACGAATTTCGCGGCGATCGCCCTGCAAGGCACCAACGGCGCAGCACTCGACTACCAGGTCGCCTTCTTCACCCGCTATACGCGCACGCAGTTCAATCCCGATCCGGCGGGCGACCTGATCTTCAATGGCGTGGCATCGAACGACTTTCACAGCAACCAGGCCCAGGGCATCCAAGCCGACGCGACCTACCGGCTGAACGACAAACATACGTTGCGCGCCGGCATCATGCTGCAAGAGGAACACGCCGTGTTCGACAACAGCGTCGCGGTATTTCCAGCCGATGCGTCAGGCAACCCGCTATCCGACGTGCCGTTCACGATCGACGATTCGAGCAGCAAAACGGGCTACCTCTACAGCCTGTACGCGCAGGACGAATGGAAGATCGCCGACAAGGTGACGGTGAACTACGGCTTGCGGTTCGACCGCATGGACGAGTACGTGCAAGCCGGCCAGGTGAGCCCGCGCATCGGCATCGTCTATCGGCCGACCAATGCGACGACGATCCATGCCGGTTACGCCCGCTACTTCACGCCGCCGCCCTTCGAGCTCGTCTCCAACGAGACGGTCGGGCTATTCAACGGCACGACGAATCAAAGCCCGACGCAACAAAACGACCCAGTCAAGCCGGAGCGCAGCCACTACTTCGACATCGGCGTTTCCCAGCGCGTCACGTCCGATCTGACGCTGGGCCTCGATGCCTACTACAAGCGGTCGACGGATCTGCTCGATGAAGGACAGTTCGGCACCGCCCTGATCTTCTCGCCGTTCAACTACGCCACGGGCCGGCAATACGGCCTCGAGTTCACGGCGAGCTACAAGCACGAGAACGCGTCCGCCTATTTGAACGTGGCCTACAGCCGTGCTCAAGGCAAGGACATCGACTCGGCGCAAATCAACTTCACGCCCGGCGAACTGGCCTACATCGCCAACAGTTGGGTCTACCTCGATCACGACCAGCGCGTCACGGCATCGTTCGGCGGCTCGTATGCGCTGGGGCGCACCACGCTTTCGGCCGACGCGATCGTCGGCAGCGGCCTGCGCAGCGGATTCGCCAACACCGATCGCATGCCCTGGTACATGCAGATGGACTTCAGCGTCATCGAACACCTGAACGAACCGTACGTCGGAAAGGTCGACGCGCGCCTCACGCTCGTCAATGCGTTCGGCAGAGTCTATGAACTGCGCGACGGCTCGGGAATCGGCGTCGGCGCGCCGCAATACGGGCCGCAGCGTGCGATTTACGCGGGTATCACGAAGCATTTTTGACGAACGGCGCGATCTCGCTCTTGCTGCCGGTGGACGTGGCCACGCTCGCCGCCGCCGACGGGTAAAATCCGGTTCGGACTCGCATTCATCCTCGGGGGTGCGCCGAAACATCGATCGATGCCATGACGGAACAGCGCCCCGTTTTTCAAGGACAACGCATGAACGATCTCTCTACGTTTCCCATTACGCGCAAATGGCCGGCAGAGCACCGCGACCGCATCCAGCTTTACTCGCTTCCCACGCCGAACGGCGTCAAAGTGTCGATCATGCTCGAGGAGGCCGGGTTGGCGTACGAGCCGCACCTCGTGCGCTTCGATACGAACGATCAGATGTCGCCCGAGTTTCGCTCCCTGAATCCGAACAACAAGATCCCGGCGATCATCGACCCGAACGGTCCGGGCGGAAAACCCCTTGCACTGTTCGAATCGGGCGCGATTCTGATTTACTTGGCCGACAAGAGCCGCAAGCTCATGCCGCTCGACGAAGCGGCCCGCTACGAAACCATTCAGTGGCTGATGTTCCAGATGGGCGGCGTCGGCCCGATGTTCGGGCAAGTCGGGTTCTTCAATAAGTTCGCGGGCAAGGACTACGAAGACAAGCGTCCTCGCGATCGCTACGTGGCGGAAGCACGGCGCTTGCTGGGCGTGCTCGACGGCCGGCTCTGCGAACGGCAGTGGATCATGGGCGAGCACTATACGATCGCCGATATCGCCACGTTCCCGTGGATTCGCAATCTTGTTGGGTTTTACGAGGCGGGAGAATTGGTCGGCTTTGGCGACTTCCCGCACGTGAAGCGCGCACTCGATGTCTTTCTGGCAAGGCCCGCGGTGATTCGCGGTCTCGACATCCCTAGCCGGGGGTGAGTGCGGCGGTGCGAGCGCGGCTCGCACCTCGTTCTCGGCATGCCGGCATTGGCCGGCATCCAATCATGACGCGATCACCGAGCGATCACCGAGCGATCATTGCGCGATCGCTCGCGGCTTGCGGCTTACTGCGCCTGCGCTTGCTCGGCCCGAAGCTTCGCCGCCTTCTTCTCCTGTGCCTTTTTCTTAGCCAGGTGGTGCCCGACGAGGCATCCGCCGACGGCACCGGCAACCGCATGATGCCCCGCGTAGTGACCGGCCACGCCGCCGACGACGGCGCCGCTCATGCAGCCTACGGCATTCGCCGTTCCGGTCGTTCCGAGCGCGAGCAGTGCGGACAGCAGAAGAACAAACTTACGATTCGATTTCATTGTGACACCTTGTGTTGAGTCGCAAGATTATTGGGGGCGTGACTCGCGATTTCAAGCTAGAACAAACGAGGTGTCATCGATGCAGCGGCGGCGGTCGAATTTTCCACTCTGTTCGCCAATCGTATGTCAATAGAGTAGCAACCCTGTTGACTGAAAACGATTTTAATTCCTCAATTCCCGGGCACCCTGGCAGAATTAGTAGTATTGGTTTCACGCGGAGCTGCCATGTCCCCCCTCGCCCTCAAGCTGACTCGCCCGATGGTTCATGACGAAGCAATTTGGTTTGCCGCCTATGAATTCGGATGGGGATACCGGGCGTTCGAATTGTCCGCCGACGTTGCACAACGCGAACTCGGCGCGGTCGATACCAGCGCGCGGCAGCTGACGCTGGCGTTCGAGTTGGGCCGCCAGCGCATCGCCGGTGCGATTGCGCCGATGATGTCCGGGTACGAGGGCAAGCGTATTTCCCTGAGGGCGGGCGATCTCCGCTCGTAGCGAATTGCTGTCGACGTTCAACGCACCGCGTTGAGCTTGCGCCATAACGTCGTCTTGCTGATGCCCAGCGCCCGGCAGGCTGCATCGCGATCGCCATCGCACGCCGCGAGCGCGGCGCGAATCTGATCGGCTTCGACGTGCCGGCTGCGCTCGCGCAGCGTTTTCGCATCCGCGCGAGCGCTCTGCCCATTCGCATTGACATCGCTCGCGAACAATTCCGGCGCGATCGTGCGCATCGTTTCCACATCGAGCGGGGCAACGTTGCCGTCGGAGGTGTCGTCATCGGCCAATTCAACGACGATCCGCTCGATCACGTTCTGTAACTCGCGCACGTTGCCAGGCCACGCATAGCCGCGCAGCACATCCTCGACGCCAGCGAGCACGTTTTCCCCCACCTCGCTGCCGCGGATGCGCGTCGTCAGACGCGGCTCTCGCCGCACGGCCTGCATGAAGAGCGCGACGCCCAGCGGCATCATGTCTTCGGCCCGCTCTCTGAGCGGCGGCAGCGCCATGCTCAAAATGTTCAAGCGATAGTAGAGATCGGCACGAAACGTCCCGCCCGCGATCCGCTCGGTCAACGCACCGTGTGTCGCCGCGACCACGCGAATATCGACACGGGTCGGCTCCGTCGAACCGAGCCGCACGACCTCTCGCTCTTGCAGCACGCGCAACAAACGGCTTTGCAGCGGCAGCGGCATCTCGCCGATTTCGTCCAGAAACAACGTGCCTCGGTGAGCCGCTTCGATCAGCCCGGCCTTGCCGCCTTTGCGCGCGCCGGTAAACGCGCCCTCTTCATAGCCGAACAGTTCGCTTTCCAGCAACGCCTCGGGAAACGCACCGCAATTGATGGCGACGAACGGAAATTCGCGCCTAGCGCTAAGCCGGTGAATGCTCTGCGCCACCATCTCCTTGCCGGTGCCGCTCTCGCCGAGCACGAGCACGGTCGCATCGGATTTGGCGTAGCGCCTCACAAGCGTCTTCACCCGCTGCATCGACGCGCTCTCGCCCACCAAATCGTCGAGCCGGTAGCGCGCCGAGAATTGATGCGTCAACTGCTTCGATCGCAGCGTCCGATCGAGACGCTCGACCGCGCGCGACTCCTGAAACGTCAGCACGACGCCGTCTTCCCCGCTGTCGCCGACGAGCGGGCCGCGATGCACGAGATAGCTGACGCCGCGTATCGTGGCGAGCATATCGCCGTCGGCATCGGGAAGCGTCCGCGCAAGGCCGGGCACTAGATCCGTCAGCGGCCGGCCCACGGCGCGGGCTGCATCGATACCGAGCGCATCGGCGAGCCGGCGGTTGATGGCTTCGACGCGGCCGTTCGCATCGAGCGCGACGACGCCGTCGCGCAGATGCTGCAGCAGATTGTCGATGTGCCGACGACGCTTCGCCTCGACGCGCGTGGCCTGAGCCAAATCCATGGCCGTCTCGAAGCCGCGCCGGATCGAAGCATGCGAATAGAGGAACACCGTATCGATCCCCGCCGCCGCCGCCAAGTCGGCGATGAGGCCGGGGCCGACGATCGCGCCGACCCCAAGCTCGCGCAAACGGTGCACGCAAGCGTCGGCATCCTCGGCCGAGCGATACGACGCGAACACGACATCGAGCCCATAAGCCGAAACGAAATCGCGCACCTCCGGCGGCGTCTCCCCCGGCGTCACGAGCGCCACTTGTCGCTCGCCGTGCTTGCGCGCCCGTGCCAGCGACTGCATGACGTCGAAGCCGGTCGGATTGATCTGCACGACCGGCACCGACAGGCGCGTTTTCAAGTACGCGGCATTGGATCCGCCCGCGACGATCACGTCCGGACGCCTCGCCCCGGCCGTCTCGACCTCGTGCACCGCATCGTCGTAAGCACGCGCGATCACGCGCAGGTCGGCGCGCTCGTCGTATTCGCCCGCGATCTCGAACAAGAGATCGCGCAGGCGGCTGATGCCGAAGGCCCAGATCCGCGGAAGCGGGGACACGGCGAATGAATGATCGGAAGGAAGACGGCTCACGGAGCAAACTCGTTCGTTGAACAGCGCGGATATCACGCAGGCACGCGCAGCCGGTATTATGCTCGCGTTATTTCCACTATGAAACACGTGATTTCATTTTTGAAATAGCATGAACGGCCGGACTCGGCGGCACCCTCGTAGAATCAAGCAGTTACGCCCCATAGAGCCACCTGGTCCGCACCTTGCTCTATGGGTTCACCTTTCTTGGAGCCAACGTGGAAACAGGTCATCAGCAACCCATGCGTGCCGGCGCGGCTTTCCGCGCGGCCGTCGCGAACGAACAGCCGCTGCAGGTCGTCGGCGCGATCACCGCTTACGCCGCGAAGATGGCGCAAGCCACCGGCTTCAAAGCCGTCTACTTGTCGGGCGGCGGCGTCGCCGCCAATTCGCTCGGCATTCCCGATCTCGGCATCAGCACGATGGAAGACGTGCTGATCGATGCCCGCCGCATCACCGACGCCTGCTCGCTGCCGCTGCTCGTCGATATCGACACCGGCTGGGGCGGCGCCTTCAACATCGCCCGCACGATTCGCTCGTTCATCAAGGCCGGCGTGGCCGCCGTGCACCTCGAGGATCAAGTCGGACAAAAGCGCTGCGGACATCGTCCCGGCAAGGAATGCGTGCCGAAGGAAGAGATGGTCGATCGCGTGAAGGCGGCCGTCGACGCGCGCACGGACGAATCGTTCGTGATCATGGCGCGCACCGATGCAGCAGCCTCCGAGGGCATCGACGCGGCGATCGAGCGCGCCGTCGCCTATGTCGAAGCCGGTGCGGACATGATCTTCCCGGAAGCGATGCGCACGCTCGACGATTACCGCAAGTTCAAAGCCGCCGTCAAAGTACCGATTCTGGCGAACCTCACGGAATTCGGATCGACGCCGTTTTTCACGACCGACGAGTTGAAGACGGCCAACGTCGATATTGCGCTGTACTGCTGCGGCGCCTACCGTGCGATGAACGCGGCGGCGCTCAACTTCTACGAGACGGTGCGCCGCGACGGCACCCAGAAAGCGGCCGTGCCGACGATGCAGACGCGCGAGGATCTCTACAAGTATCTCGGCTATCACGCGTACGAGGAAAAGCTCGACGCGCTGTTCGCCGCCAACAAGTAATCGTTCGATTTTCGAATCTCGAAGCTGGAGACAACACCATGAGTGAAGCAGTGAAGGAAGCGCCGGCCGCCGGCACGTTCAAGCCGAAGAAATCGGTCGCGCTTTCAGGCGTCACCGCCGGCAACACGGCGTTGTGCACGGTCGGCCGCACCGGCAACGACTTGCACTACCGCGGCTACGACATCCTCGATGTCGCCACCACCTGCGAGTTCGAGGAGATCGCCTACCTGCTCGTGCACGAAAAGCTGCCGACCACCGCCGAGCTCGCCGCCTACAAAAAGAAGCTCAAGGCACTGCGCGGTTTGCCCGCCAACGTGAAGGCCGCCCTCGAGTGGGTGCCGGCCTCGGCACACCCGATGGACGTGATGCGCACGGGCGTGTCCGTGCTCGGCACGGTGCTGCCGGAGAAGGACGATCACAGCATCGCCGGCGCGCGCGACATCGCCGACCGCCTGATGGCCTCGCTCGGTTCTATGCTGCTCTACTGGTACCACTACTCGCACAACGGCCGCCGCATCGAGGTGGAAACGGACGACGACTCGATCGGCGGCCATTTCCTGCATCTGCTGCACGGCAAGACGCCGTCGAAGTCGTGGGTCGAAGCGATGCACACGTCGCTGATCCTCTATGCCGAGCACGAGTTCAACGCTTCGACGTTCACGGGCCGCGTCATCGCCGGCACGGGTTCGGACATCTACTCGGCCGTCACGGGCGCCATCGGCGCGCTGCGCGGCCCGAAGCACGGCGGCGCGAACGAAGCGGCGTTCGAGATTCAGACGCGCTACACGACGCCCGACGAAGCCGAAGCCGACATTCGCCGCCGCGTGGAAAACAAGGAAGTCGTAATCGGCTTCGGCCATCCCGTCTACACGATTTCCGACCCGCGCAACAAGGTCATCAAGGAAGTCGCGCGCAAGCTCTCGAAGGAAACCGACGACATGCGCCTGTTCAACATCGCCGAGCGGCTCGAATCGGTGATGTGGGACGCGAAGAAGATGTTCCCGAATCTGGACTGGTTCAGCGCCGTGTCCTATCACATGATGGGGGTGCCCACCGCGATGTTCACGCCGCTGTTCGTCATTTCGCGGATGTCGGGCTGGAGCGCGCACATCATCGAGCAGCGCATCGACAATAAGATCATCCGTCCGAGCGCCAATTACACGGGACCGGAGGACTTGAAGTTCGTGCCGATCGGCAAACGCTGATCGGAGGAGCGGGCCCACGCCGAGAGGATGGGGTGGGCCCGTCGTCGCGGTATCGAACGGCTGGAACGAGGTGGGGAGACACACCATGAGCACACAGATGTACGAAGCGGGCCTGGAGAAAAACGCCGCCAATTTCGCTGCGCTCACGCCGTTGACGTTCATCGAGCGGGCTGCAAGCGTCTACCCGACGCGCCTCGCGGTCGTGCACGGCGACATTCGCCGGACCTGGCAGGAAACGTACGCCCGCACGCGCCGCCTCGCATCGGCGCTGGCCGCGCGCGGCATCAAGCAAGGCGACACGGTAGCCGTCATGCTGCCGAATACGCCGGCCATGGTGGAAGCGCATTTCGGCGTCCCCATGATCGGCGCCGTGCTCAATGCGCTCAACACGCGCCTCGATGCCGCCACTCTCGCCTTCATGCTCAATCACGGCGAAGCCAAAGCCGTGCTCGTCGATCGCGAGTTCTCCGAAGTCATGCGCGCGGTGCTGCCCTCGGTCGAGCGCCCGATCCTAGTCGTCGATGTCGACGATGCGCTCTACGCCGGCCCCGGCGAGCGGATCGGCGAAATCGAATACGAGGCGCTGCTTGCAAGCGGCAACCCCGAGTTCGAATGGCAACCGCCGAGCGACGAATGGAGCGCCATCAGCCTGAACTACACGTCGGGAACGACGGGCAATCCGAAGGGCGTCGTCTATCACCATCGCGGCGCCCACACGGCCGCGATCAGCAACATCCTCGAATGGGACATGCCCAAGCATGCCGTCTATCTCTGGACGCTGCCGATGTTCCATTGCAACGGGTGGTGCTTCCCTTGGGCCGTGGCGGCGCGCGCGGGCGTCAACGTGTGCCTGCGCAAGGTCGACGCGAAGGCGATCTTCGATCTCATTCGCGCCGAGCACGTGACGCATTACTGCGGCGCGCCGATCGTGCATAACCTGCTCGTCAATGCCCCCGATGAGGTCAAGGCCGGCATCGCGCATCGAGTCAACGCGATGGTGGCCGGCGCCGCGCCGCCCGCCGCGCTGATCGAAAGTCTCGAACGCCTCGGCTTCGAGTTGACGCATGTGTACGGGCTGACGGAAGTGTACGGACCGGCCTCGGTCTGCCCTCAGCAAGAGCAATGGCGGACCCTCGACATCGGCGAGCGTGCCCGCCTCAATGCGCGCCAAGGCGTGCGCTATCACTTGCAGGACGGATGCGCCGTACTCGATCCCGACACGATGATGCCCGTGGCGCTGGACGGCGAAACGATCGGCGAAGTCATGTTCCGCGGCAACATCACGATGAAGGGCTACCTGAAGAACCCGAGCGCCACCGAAGACGCCTTCCGCGGCGGCTGGTTTCACACGGGGGATCTCGGCGTGGCCTACCCCGACGGCTACGTGCGCATCAAGGACCGCAGCAAGGACATCATCATCTCGGGCGGCGAGAACATCTCCAGCATCGAGATCGAGGACGTCCTGTACCGGCATCCGGCCGTGATGGCGGTGGCCGTCGTCGCCAAACCCGATCCGCGCTGGGGCGAAACCCCGTGCGCATTCGTCGAACTGAAGGCAGGCGCGGCCGTCACAGCGGCCGATCTGATCGCGCATTGCAAGGCGCATCTGGCCGGCTTCAAGGTGCCGCGCGCGATCGAATTCATCGACTTGCCGAAAACCGCGACGGGCAAGATCCAGAAGTTCGAACTGCGCAAATTGGCCCAATCCGTTTCCGCGATCGACGTATGACCGTCGTTCGCATTCCTAAACATTTTCCAGCCCTGCGGTTCGCCTGGGCCGGCCCTCGCTCGACGCATGCAATATGAACACTGAATACCGCAAAGCTCTGCCCGGCACCGGGCTCGACTATTTCGACGCACGCGCAGCCGTGGAAGCGATCGAGAAAGGTTCGTACGACACCCTGCCCTACACGTCGCGCGTGCATGCTGAAAACCTCGTACGCCGCTGCGAGCCGTCGCTTTTGACCGATGCGCTCAAGCAGCTGATCGAGCGCAAGCGCGATCTCGACTTCCCGTGGTTCCCCGCGCGCGTGGTCTGCCACGACATTCTCGGCCAGACGGCCTTCGTCGATCTCGCCGGGCTGCGCGACGCCATTGCCGACGCCGGCGGCGATCCCTCGCTCGTCAATCCCGTCGTGCCGACGCAGCTCGTCGTCGACCACTCGCTCGCCGTCGAATGCGGCGGCTTCGACAAGGATGCGTTCGAGAAGAATCGCGCGATCGAGGATCGGCGCAACGAAGACCGCTTCCATTTCATCGACTGGACGAAGAAGGCGTTCAAGAACGTCGACGTCATCCCGCCGGGCAACGGCATCCTGCACCAGATCAATCTGGAGCGCATGAGCCCCGTCGTGCAGGTGCAGGGCGGCGTCGCGTTCCCGGACACGCTGGTGGGCACCGACTCGCACACGCCGATGGTCGACGCGCTCGGCGTCATCGCCGTGGGCGTCGGCGGCCTCGAGGCCGAAAGCGTCATGCTCGGCCGCGCCTCGTGGATGCGCCTGCCCGACATCGTCGGCGTCGAGCTGACGGGCGAGCGGCAGCCCGGCATCACGGCCACCGACATCGTGCTTGCACTGACCGAGTTCCTGCGCAAGGAAAAGGTCGTTTCGGCCTACCTTGAATTCTTTGGCGAAGGCGCGTCGCGTCTTACCCTCGGCGATCGAGCGACGATCTCGAACATGGCGCCCGAATTCGGCGCCACGGCCGCGATGTTCTATATCGACGAGCAGACGATCCGCTACCTGAAGCTCACGGGCCGCGACGACAAGCTCGTCGCGCTCGTCGAAACGTACGCGAAGGAGGCCGGCCTCTGGGCCGATTCGCTGGCGCACGCGCAATACGAGCGCGTGCTGCGCTTCGATCTGTCGAGCGTCACGCGCAACATCGCGGGCCCGTCGAACCCGCACCGGCGCGTGCCGACGGCCGAACTCGCCGCGCGCGGCATCAGCGGCAAGGTCGAAAACGAGCCGGGGAAAATGCCCGACGGCGCCGTCATCATCGCGGCGATTACGAGCTGTACCAATACGAACAATCCGCGCAATATGATCGCGGCCGGCTTGCTCGCGCGCAACGCCAATCGGCTGGGGCTCGTGCGCAAGCCGTGGGTCAAGAGTTCGCTCGCCCCGGGATCGAAGGCCGTGACGCTCTACCTCGAGGCCGCCGGTCTCATGCCCGAACTCGAGCAGCTCGGCTTCGGTGTCGTCGCCTATGCGTGCACGTCGTGCAACGGGATGTCGGGTGCGCTCGACCCGGTGATCCAAAAGGAAATCGTCGATCGCGATCTCTATGCGACGGCCGTGTTGTCCGGCAACCGCAATTTCGACGGACGCATCCACCCGTACGCGAAGCAGGCGTTTCTTGCCTCCCCGCCGCTCGTCGTTGCCTACGCGCTCGCCGGGACGATCCGCTTCGACATCGAGAAAGATGTACTCGGCGTCGATGCCGCCGGCAAGCCGATTCTGCTGAAGGACCTGTGGCCGTCGGACGACGAAATCGATGCCGTGGCCGCTTCGAGCGTGAAGCCCGAGCAGTTCCGGCGCGTCTATGAGCCGATGTTCGCCCTCGCCGCGCAGCAGAGCGAACGGGCCGATCCGCTCTACGATTGGCGCCCCCAAAGCACCTACATCCGCCGCCCGCCCTATTGGGAAGGCGCGCTGGCCGGCGAACGCACGCTCAAGGGCATGCGTGCGCTGGCCGTGCTCGGCGACAACATCACGACCGACCACATCTCGCCGTCGAACGCGATCATGCGCGCGAGCGCGGCCGGCGAGTACCTCGAAAAAATGGGCCTGCCCGAGGAAGATTTCAACTCGTACGCGACGCACCGCGGCGATCACCTGACCGCACAGCGCGCAACGTTCGCCAATCCGACGTTGAAGAACGAGATGGTGCTCGAGAACGGCCAGGTGAAGGCCGGCTCGCTCGCCCGCGTCGAACCCGAGGGCAAAGTCACGCGGATGTGGGAAGCCATCGAAACCTACATGGAACGCAAGCAGCCGCTCATCATCGTGGCCGGCGCCGATTACGGCCAAGGTTCGTCGCGCGACTGGGCGGCGAAGGGCGTGCGCCTCGCGGGCGTCGAAGCGATCGTGGCAGAAGGATTCGAGCGCATTCACCGCACGAATCTCGTCGGCATGGGCGTGCTTCCGCTCGAATTCAAACCCGGCACGAATCGCGAGACGCTCGGCATCGACGGCACCGAAACGTTCGATGTGATCGGCGAGCGCACGCCGCGCGCCGATCTCACGCTCTTCATCGAACGCAAGAACGGCGAACGCCTGACCGTGCCGGTCACGTGCCGGCTCGATACGGCCGAGGAAGTCTCGATCTACGAAGCGGGCGGCGTGCTGCAGCGCTTTGCGCAAGATTTCCTGGAATCTTCCGCGGCGGCATAAGGCACGAAGCAACAAGCAAGAAACAAGAGTCAAGGACACCTAACGAATGACGCACTCCCCTCAAATCAAGGTGCCCGCCATCTATATGCGCGGCGGCACGAGCAAAGGCGTGTTTTTCCGGCTGCAGGACTTGCCTGAAGCCGCGCAAGTGCCCGGCGCCGCGCGCGACGCGCTGCTCATGCGTGTGATCGGCAGCCCCGACCCGTACGGCAAGCAGATCGACGGCATGGGCGGCGCCACGTCGAGCACGAGCAAGACGGTGATCATTTCGAAGAGCACGCGGCCCGATCACGACGTCGACTATCTGTTCGGGCAAGTGGCGATCGACAAGGCGTTCGTCGACTGGAGCGGCAACTGCGGCAATCTCTCCGCCGCCGTGGGCCCGTTCGCGATCTCGAACGGCTTGGTGGCCCCCGATCGCATCCCCGCCGACGGCATCGCCATCGTGCGCATCTGGCAAGCCAACATCGGCAAGACGATCGTCGCGCATGTGCCGATGACGGGCGGCGCCGTGCAGGAAACGGGCGACTTCGAACTCGACGGCGTCACGTTTCCGGCCGCGGAAGTCGCGCTCGAGTTCATGGACCCGGCGGCCGACGAAGACGGCGCGGGCGGCGCGATGTTCCCGACGGGCCGTCTCGTCGACGATCTCGAGGTGCCCGGCGTCGGTACGCTGAAGGCGACGATGATCAACGCCGGCATCCCGACGATCTTCGTCGAGGCGGAAGCGATCGGCTACAAGGGCACGGAACTGCAAGACGCGATCAACGGCGACGAAAAAGCGCTGTCGATGTTCGAGACCATTCGCGCGTACGGTGCACTGCGCATGGGCCTGATCGAGCGCATCGAAGACATCGCGAAGCGGCAGCATACGCCGAAGGTCGCCTTCGTCGCGAAGCCGGCCGATTACGTTGCGTCGAGCGGCAAGACCGTGCGGGCGGGCGATGCCGATCTGCTCGTGCGCGCGATATCGATGGGCAAGCTTCATCACGCGATGATGGGCACGGCGGCCGTCGCGATCGGCACGGCGGCGGCGATTCCCGGAACGCTCGTCAATCTGGCGGCCGGCGGCGGCGAACGCGAAGCCGTGCGCTTCGGCCATCCGTCGGGAACGCTGCGCGTCGGCGCGCAGGCGGCGCTCGTCGACGGCCAATGGGTCGTCAAGAAAGCGCTGATGAGCCGCAGCGCACGCGTGTTGATGGAGGGATGGGTGCGCGTGCCGGGTTGATCGGTCGGCAGCGCAACGCTTGAAGCAAGACGACGCCGGCCTTTCTAAGCCGGCGTCGGTCTTTTGGCATCCACCCCTGTCAGTGGTCGTGTTTGGCCTGAGCCATCGCCGGCCGTCCTTCCTTGCTGCTCAGCAACAGGGTGACCACCGCCGAGACCGCCAGCGTGGCCCCGACGAAGTACAGGCCTGCGCTATAGCTGCCGGTTCGATGTTTCAACCAGCCGATCATGGCCGGGCCGAAGAATCCGCCAAGATTGCCGATCGAGTTGATCATCGCGATGCCCGCCGCCGCGCCGGCACCAGAGAGAAACTTGCTGGGCATGGCCCATAGCGGCGCTTTCGCCGCGCTGATGCCGACGTTCACGACGACGAGCGCGAGCACGATCAGCAATGCCGTATCGGCCTGCCCAGCGAACACGAAGCCGATGCAAGCGAGTACGCAAGGGATGACGACGTGCCAGGTGCGCTCCTTCGTTCGATCGGAGTGCCTCGCCCACAGAATCATCGCCACCACAGCGGCGATGCTAGGAACGGCGTTGAGCAAGCCCGTCTCCATCGCGCTGAATCCATACTGCCGGATGATCAGCGGCGCCCACAAGCCGAGCGTGTAAAGCCCCGCCGAGGTGCCGAAGTAAATCAGGGCAAGCGCCAGCACGCGCGGGTCGCGCAGCGCCTTCAGCGCGCCGGCCGTGTGCCCTGCATGAGACTCGCGCTCCCGCGATTCCTCTTTCATCCGCGCCACGAGCCAATCGCGCTCGTCGGCTTGCAGCCAGTTCGCTTGTGACGGCGTATCCGTGAGGAATTTCAGCACGACGAACCCGAGCAGAACCGCCGGAACCGCTTCGATCACATAAAGCCATTGCCAATTGGCGAGCCCGAGCATCGAGTGCATCTGCATGATCGCGCCCGAGATCGGCGAGCCGAGCACGGTCGAGAGCGGCGCCGCGGCCATGAACCAAGCGGCAGCGGCGGCACGCTGCTTGGTCGGAAACCACAGGCTCAGGTAAAGGATGATGCCGGGGAAGAAGCCTGCTTCGGCCGCCCCGAGCAGAAAGCGCAGGACATAGAAGCTGGTTGGGCCGGCCGTGAACGCGGAAGCGGCCGAGACGAGGCCCCAGGTGATCATCACGCGCGCGATCCAGATGCGCGCGCCCACCCGGTTGAGAATCAAGTTCGACGGCACCTCGAACAGAAAGTAGCCGATGAAGAACAAACCTCCGCCCAAACCGAACGCGGTCGACGACAGGCCGATGGCCTTGTTCATCGTCATCGCCGCGAAGCCCACGTTGACACGGTCCAAGAAACTCACGAAGTACAGCAGCATCACGAACGGAATGATGCGCCACGTGAGTTTGCGCGTTACCCGCGATTCGACGTCTGATTGCCTTTGCATTTGTCTCCTCCATCGAGGCTGGGCGGCGCTCTGTTCGATTCGGCGCCGCTCGCGTATCGGTACGACCTAGCGGTACAACTTTTTGGTACTGCTCTGCGACTATCCGGCGGCAGGATCAGGCCGCCACAGCTTCCTTCTGCAAGAACGCGCAGACGGCGGCCGTCACTTGCTCGGTCGTCGCCTGGCCGCCGAGATCGCGCGTGTGCAGTGCCGGATTCGCCGTCACGCTCTCGACGGCGCGCATCACGCGCGCGGCGGCATCCGCTTCGCCCAGATGCTCGAGCAGCATCACGACCGACCAGAACGTACCGATCGGATTGGCCAGCCCCTTGCCCATGATGTCGAACGCCGAGCCGTGAATCGGCTCGAACATCGACGGATAGCGGCGCTCGGGATCGATATTGCCCGTGGGCGCGATGCCGAGACTGCCGGCCAGTGCGGCCGCCAAATCGCTGAGGATATCGGCGTGCAGATTCGTGGCGACGATCGTATCGAGCGTCGCGGGGCGATTGACCATGCGGGCCGTCGCGGCGTCCACGAGTTCCTTGTCCCATTTGACGGCCGGAAACTCGAGCGCCACTTGATTGGCGATCTCGTCCCACATGACCATCGCGTGACGCTGCGCGTTGCTCTTCGTGATGACCGTCAGCAGCTTGCGCGGGCGCGACTGCGCGAGCCGGAAAGCGAACCGCATGATGCGTTCGACGCCCGCACGGGTGAGGATCGACACGTCGGTCGCGGCTTCGATCGGATGACCTTGGTGCACGCGGCCGCCCACGCCCGAGTATTCGCCTTCCGAGTTTTCGCGCACGATGACCCAGTTCAATTCCGCGGGCTCGCAGCGTTTGAGCGGCGCGTCGATGCCGGGAAGAATCCGCGTCGGCCGCACGTTCGCGTACTGGTCGAAGCCTTGGCAAATCTTAAGACGCAAGCCCCACAGCGTGACGTGATCGGGCACGTCGGGATCGCCCGCCGAGCCGAACAGAATCGCGTCCTTGTCGCGGATCCGATCGAGACCGTCCGCCGGCATCATCACGCCGTGCGCGCGGTAGTAGTCGGCACCCCAATCGAAGTCCTCGAAGTCGAACGCGAAACGGTCCGTCGTTTTGGCGAGCGCGTCCAATACCGCCCGGCCAGCCGGAACGACTTCCTTGCCGATGCCGTCGCCGGGGATGGTTGCAATGCGATAGGTCTTCATGTCTTTCGTCCGGGAAATGAATGAGCGTGTGAGCGAATGAGTGAATCGATGAGCCGACGTCGATGCACTCTACCGAATCGGAAGTTGAAGAAACGGTGCTAGACTCAAAGCGCCTTTAACTTAAATTCACAAATCAACCGCGATGGACGCCGTCCAACCTGCCGATTTGGGCTTCTTTTCGACGCTGGCCGCGTCAGGCAGCTTGAGTGCCGCGGCTCGGGAGCTAGGGCTGACGCCCGCAGCCGTCAGCAAACGGCTGTCGCAGATGGAGGAGCGAGCCGGCGTGCCGCTGATCAATCGCACGACACGCCGGATGATGCTGACGCCGGAGGGCGAGGTCTATCTGGAGCACGCGCGCCGCATCCTCGACGAAATCGACGAGTTGGGCGAACTGCTCGGCGGATCGAAGAAGAACCCGACGGGGCTCTTGCGCGTCAATGCCACTTTGGGTTTCGGGCGCAGCCACATCGGGCCGGTGATATCGGGATTCATCGCGCAATATCCGCAGGTCTCCGTACAGCTTCAGCTTTCGGTCGCGCCGCCCCCGATCAGCGACGATACGTTCGACGTCTGCGTGCGTTTCGGCGAGCCGCCCGACAGCCGCGTCATCGCTCGGCGTTTGGCGCCGAATCGACGGCTGCTGTGCGCGGCACCAGCCTATATCGCTCGACGCGGCCTACCCGCCACACCGCACGATCTCGCCAAGCACAATTGCATCGGCATTCGCCAGGGCGACGAGCCTTACGGCGTCTGGCGGCTCTCGAGCCAACGCGGCGCGGCGCGCCAGACCGAAGCCGTGCGCATCAACGGCAATCTGACGACGAACGACGGCGAGATCGCCGTGAAGTGGGCGCTCGACGGGCACGGCATCTTGATGCGCGCCGAATGGGACATCAAGGAGTACCTCGCCGACGGGCGCCTCGTCGCCATCCTGCCCGGCTACGACACGCCGGGCGCCGACATCTATGCGGTCTATGCCCAGCGGCATCAGCTGTCCACGCGGATCCGCGCGTTCGTCGATTTTCTTGCGCTGCGGCTTGCCGGGGCGGAATAGGTCCGTGGGCCGGGGGAGCGGCCGGGCCAGTATCGGCTAGCTTCGGCCGCGGCGCGCCTTGTGCGCGAGCCCACCCGCGCGAAGCACGGCAACGATTTCGTCGACGAGCGGGTTGTCGCGCGTGGCGTTCCATGCCACGGCGGTCGTGACAACGCTCAGGTTTTCCGTCAGCGGGCGTAGAACGACGTTTTGCGGGGCGAGCTTCCGGAGCGAGGCTGGCACCAATGCGATGCCTTGCCCGCAACCGACGAAGGCCACCTGCGAAGCCACCGAGCGCACCTCGTGTACGACACGCGGCAAGAATCCATTCGAGCGGCAGGCGTCGACGAGGCTGTCGAAATAGACGGGGCTGACGCGCCGGGAGAACATGACGAACTCCTCCTGCGCGAGTGCCGCGAGCCGGATGCGGGAGCGGCCCGCGAGCGCGTGGTCCATCGGCATCGCCACCATCAGCCGGTCTTGTTCGAGCGGCATCGAGCCAATCGCCGGCCCTAGCTCTCCCTCGAGCCGCGCGAATGCAAGGTCGATATCGCCCGATTCGAGGGCGGGTATCGCCTCGACGCTGTCGATTTCCTTCACCGATATGGTCAATTGCGGGTGGCCGGCTTTGAGCTTGGCGATCAGCGGCGGCAGGAGATCCATCATGGCCGACGAAATCGCACCGATCGTCAACACACCGCTGCGTCCGGCAATCGCTTCGTGCACAGCGAGTTCCAGCCGCTCCACTTGATCGGCGAATTTGCGCACCGCCGGCAAGATCGCCGCGCCCACGGGCGTCAATTGCGCCCCGCGTCGCGAACGCTCGAACAGCTTGACCTTGAGCGCTTGTTCCAGGGCTTGAATCTGCTCGGTCAACGGCGGCTGCGACATATTCAAGCGCTGCGCGGCGCGCCCGAAATGCTGCTCCTCGGCTACCGCGAGAAACAGCCAGAGATGGCGGATCAAACGAAAATTGACCATGGTCGATCGATAGGTTTGGCGTATTGAATCGTTACTTTATTCGGAATTTACATATCGTGTGCCGGAACCGAAAGTTAGGCATCGCAACTGCTGCTGCCACGCCGGTAACTTTCCATGTCTACTCATCCGCTCCTCGATCGCCTTGCCGCGCTCGACACCAACACTGTCTCCGACGCGCTCGATTTTCTCGGTCTGCCCGGAGCCACGTTCGGCCTGCGCCCGCTTTGGCATTGCCCCGCTATCGTCGGGCGCGCCAGCACGATTCAACTCGGGCCTAAAACCGACGCTAGGCCTACCGTCCATCTGATCTCTCCTGTCGTTGCCGAAATCCAGTCCGACGACCGCGTTCTCGTCATTGCGGGTGGAGCCGAAGGCATTTCGTGCTGGGGCGACATTCTCGCCAATGCCGCGAGATGCAAAGGCGTACGCGGTTCCGTCATCGACGGCGCGTCGCGCGACATCGAAGGCAGCGAATCGATCGGATACCCGGTCTTCGGTCGTGGCGTCACGATGATCAGCGCACGCAATCGCATCGTGCAAGTTTCGTCGGGACAGCCGATCATGGTCGCCGGCGTGCTCGTTCATGAAGACGACTATGTTATCGCCGATCGATGCGGGGTCGTCTTCGTGCCCGCCGCGCGAATCGAAGCTGTGCTCGAATTGGGCGAACGCATTGCAGCGCGTCAGCGCGGCATGGTTCTGGCCGTCCGCGCCGGCCGCTCAGTTGCCGATGTCATGCACGACAAAGAATTCGATGCCATCGCCATCAAGGAAGACTGCAAATCATGAAAGACGACGATCGCGAGTTGGCTGCGCTATTCGCGGGGCTCGACACGCCCGGCGTATCCGATGCGCTCGACAAGCTCGGCCTGAATGGCCAGTGCCTCGGCATCGTGCCGCTCGAGAACTACACCGGTGTCGTCGTGGGCCTTGCCTTCACGGTCAAATATGTCCCGGCCGCCACGCCACCTGGAACCGTCGGCGATTTCATCGACGACGTCCAGCCAGGTGATGTAGTCGTAATCGACAACGATGGCCGTACGGATTGCACCGTCTGGGGCGACATCATGACCCAATACGCGGGGGTTCGTAACATCGCGGCGACCGTCATCGACGGTGTCTGCCGGGACGTCGCCAAAGCGCTGAGCGACGAATATCCGTTGTTCACGAAGGGCCGCTTCATGCGTACGGGGAAAGACCGCGTCGAAGTCGGTGCCGTCAACGTGCCGGTGTCAATCGGAACGGCGCGCGTCTGCCCGCGCGACATCATCGTCGCCGATGCGAACGGCGTCGTCGCGGTCCCGCGCGATCTTGCGCGCGAGGTGGCCGAGACGGCACGGCAAATCGAGGCGGTAGAGGCAAACATCCGCGGCCAGATCGCAAGCGGCAAGACTTTGAGAGAAGCACGTTCGGCGCTCGGCTATCACACACTGCAACGGAGAGTTTCGTGAGCGAGAATCAATCATCGTTTGCGCTGCCGGCCGCTCTTGCGTCGCGTGCGCGAGCACTAGGCACCGCAACGCTCTATGAAGCATCCGGGCTGCCGTGCGCGGTCGATCCGCAGGTGCGTCCGGTTTGGCCAGGCGCATTCATTGCGGCGCCTGCCTATCCGCTCGTCTGCTCGCCCGGCGACAATCTGGCGATTCACATCGCCATGGAACGTGTGCCGCGAGGGAGCGCACTTGTCGTCGGCACGAGCAATTTCCTCGCGGGCTATTGGGGAGAAGTCCTGACCGTCGCCGCCGAAGCCGCGGGCGTCACCGGCCTGATCATCGACGGCGGCGTGCGCGACGTCGCGGCCATCGCCGCGCGCTGCTTTCCGGTGTTCGCACGCGGCATTTCCGTGCGCGGCACCGTGAAAGCGAGCGCGCCGTCGGTGGGAAAACCCATGATCTTCGCAGGCGCTGCTGTCGCGGCGGGCGATCTCGTCGTCGCTGACGATGACGGCGTCGTCTTCATTCCGTCCGCGGAGATCGAGCGAACGATCACCGCCGGCGAAGCTCGCGCGGAGAAAGAAGCCGCGATGATGCAGCGTATTGCGCAAGGCGAAAGCACCCTCGAATTGATGGGTCTGACGCAATGGAGGCACAACGCATGAGCACGGACACGCAACGTTTGAACGTGCGTCTGGCCGATGCGCAGCCATCGGCGACCTATCGCATGATCGACCGCGTCGCCGCGCGCCGTGCTGCCGGGGCGAAGATCATCTCGCTGAGCGCCGGCGAACCGGACTTCGACACACCGTCACACATCCGCGAAGCTGCCATCTACGCCATCCGCGCGGGCCATACCCGCTATACGCAGGTTGCCGGCCTGCGTAGCCTGCGCGAAGCGGTGGCCGATAAATTCCAGCGTGAGAACGCCCTCGAAATCGGCTGGCAAGACACGATCGTCTGCTGCGGCGGCAAGCAAGTGATCTACAACGCACTGGCCGCGACGCTCAACGAGGGAGACGAGGTCGTCGTGCCGGCGCCGTACTGGGTCAGTTACCCGGAAATAGTGCGGCTCTGCGGCGCGAAGGCGATCGTCGTCCGCTGCGGCAGCGATAGCGGCTTCAAGCTGACGCCCGGCGCCCTGGCCGAGTCGATCGGGCCGCGAACGCGTTGGCTGATCTTGAACTCGCCGTCCAATCCGACCGGTGCCGTCTACAGCCGCGAGGAACTCGCCGCGTTGGCGCAAGTGCTGCTCGATCATCCGCACGTCCTCGTGCTTTCGGATGACATCTACGAGCATCTGATCTTCGACGGCGCGCCGTTTCATACGATCGCGCAAGTCGAGCCGCGACTGATGCCGCGGGTATTGACGACGAATGGCGTGTCGAAAGCCTACGCGATGACAGGATGGCGCATCGGCTTCGGTACCGGCCCGCGCTGGCTTCTCAATGCCATGGAAAAATTGCAAGGGCAGCAGACCTCCGGTGCCAGCTCGATTTCCCAGCATGCCGCACTGGCGGCCTTGACGGGGCCGCAGCAGTTCCTCGATGAGGCGCGGTCCGTGTTCGAACAAAGGCGAGATTTGATGGTCGATTTACTCAACCAAGCTCGCGGGCTACGATGCGCGAAGCCGGCCGGGGCGTTTTACGCGTTCGCTTCATGTGCCGATCTGATCGGACTTCGCACGCCCGCAGGCGTTCAGTTGAAGGACGACGAAGACGTCGCAACCGCGCTACTCGACGAAGCCGGCGTCGCCGTCGTCCCGGGTAGCGCGTTCGGCCTCGCGCCATTCATCCGTATCGCCTATGCGCTCGACGACGACGCACTCGTCGCCGCGTGCCGCGCGATCCGGCAATTTTGCGAATCGCTCATTTAGGACGGGACCGATGCAACCGCTGCTTGAACAACGCACCGTGTCCACTTCCGTGGAGGGCGTCGAACTCGACATCGCAACCATGTATCGGGCCGGCGACCTGACGCCCATCGTATTTCTGCATGGCTTCGGATCGACGAAGGAAGACTACGCCGACATCGTTCACTATTCGGCCTTCGACGGCCATCCAGTCCTCGCGTACGATGCGCCCGGATGCGGGAAGACGCTTTGCAGCGACCTCTCTCGGGTTTCAATTCCGTTCCTCGTTGAGACGGCGGGGGCGATCCTCGATCGCTTCGGTATCGATCGATTCCATTTGGTCGGTCATTCAATGGGCGGGCTGACGGCGCTCATGCTCGCGCATGCAAACCCAGAGCGGATGCTGAGCTTCACGGACATCGAAGGTAATGTTGCCCCGGAAGACTGCTTCCTTAGCAGGCAAGTCATAGACTACCCGGCCGACAGCGACCAGGCGTTCTTCGATGCCTTCATCGAAAGAATCTGGCACTCGCCGTACTTCTCGTGCCCGCTCTACGCCGCAAGCCTGCGTCATAAGGTACGCGCGCAGGCGGTACGAGGGATCTTTACGTCGATGGTGGAACTGTCCGATCACGCCGATCTGATGACGAAGTTCTTGTCGCTGCCGTGCCTCCGCATGTTCATGTACGGCGAGCAGAACGCATCATTGTCGTATCTAGGACATCTACGAGACAACGGCGTGGCCTTAGCGGAGATCAAGCACGCCGGCCACTTTCCGATGTATTCGAATCCTGTGGAGATGTGGGGCCGCCTGGCGCAATTCCTTGCGGACGCCGGCATGAACGCCGATATGCCCGGCTAGTCGGTCTCCTCGCCGAATTTGATCAGATTGCCGCCGGGGTCGAGCACATAGCGTTCGGCCATACCCCGAATTTCGCATGACTCTCAGTCATTGCCTCTCCCCCTGATTAATGCCCGCGGAAGATATCGGATCGCGACGTCGTATAGACACGCCCCGACGCATCGAAATGCACGTCGAAGAACGCATCGCCCGACGGCCCGCCCTCCTGCCACTTCCAACTCCACACCGTCTCCGGCTTCAATCGATAGACAGCGACGTCACCAGGCTTCCCCAACAGCTGCCGCACTTCGTCCTGCGTCATGCCGATGCGCACTTTCGCGAAGTTCTCCGCCGTCAGCACTTGCGTGACAGAGATCAACTTGCCGTGCGCATCGATGTCGACCATATAGGTCGTCGTACCCTGCGGCCCCCGCGGATACTCGAGGCGTTTGAAGCCATCCGGCAACATACGCTCCGTTTCCGGCTGCCCCATCTGATCGCGAACCTGCGCCTCGGTCGTCACACCGGGCGTCAGCCCTCGCCAAAGGAGCGAGTCCGGCTTGATCGAAATGCACGTCAAACCTCGTCCTTCAGGGCGAGGAAGGATAGTGCGGACGCCGCAGGCGTCCTTCTGAGGGGTTGGTGCGGGCGCTGCTGGTCGATGCGCTGACGCACGATCTTAATCGGTGCCCCGCGCCGCAGCCACCCGCGAAATGGGAGGAGGACCGTAGTGTGCCTCCCCATCGCTTTTTCTGGGTGCTCGGGTAGGTCTTCTTTCTGACAAGTAGGCTCGGCACGCATTTTCAGAACTGTCCTAGGCGTCAATGTAACCGCCTCGGTGGACAATACGACCCTATGCAACGACTCCAAGCCTTCCGATTCGAACTGAAGCCGAACGGCGAACATGCGCGCAAGATGCGTCAGTTCGCGGGCATGTGCCGCTTCGTCTATAACAAGGCGCTGGCTTTGCAGAAGGAAACCCACGAAGCGGGTGGAAAGTTCATCGGCTATGTGCCGATGGCAAAGCGTTTGACGGCATGGCGCCATTCGCTGGAAACGCCATGGCTGAAGGAGGCACCGGTTCACACTTCGCAATGCGCGCTCAGGGACTTGGATCGCGCCTTCGTCAATTTCTTCGAGAAGCGCGCGGCCTTCCCCCGCTTCAAACGTAAGGGCATGGGCGATAGTTTTCGCTATCCTGACGCGAAGCAAATTAAGCTCGACCGGAGAAACGGCCGTATTGCGCTGCCCAAGCTCGGCTGGCTGCGTTATCGCAATAGCCGTTTGGTACTGGGTGAGGTGCGCAGCGCGACGGTATCGCTTCGCGCAGGCAAGTGGTACGTATCCATTCTCACGGCGCGCGAGGTCGAGCAGCCGGTTCCACATGGCCCGGCGGTGGGTATCGATGTAGGTGTCGTACGTTTCGCGACGCTGAGCGACGGTACGTTTATCGCGCCACTGAGCAGCTTCAAGAAACACGAACAGCGCCTCGCGAAGTATCAGCGTCGCATGGCGCGCAAGGTGAAGGGCTCGGCGAACTGGAAGAAGGCTAAGGTCAGAATTCAACGCATTCACGCGAGCATCGCAAACGCACGCTCGGATTTTCTGCATAAGGCATCGAACACGATCTGCAAAAACCACGCAATGATCGCCGTCGAAAACCTTCAAGTGCGCAACATGACGCGCTCGGCCAGAGGGACGGTCAAAGCGCCGGGGCACAACGTTCGAGCAAAAAGCGGGCTGAACAAGTCGATCCTCGATCAGGGATGGGGCGAGTTCCGTCGCCAACTCGCGTACAAGACGGCGCGGCACGGCGGTCTCTTCATCGCCGTTGCGCCGCGGAACACGAGCCGCACGTGTCCGTGCTGCGGTCATATATCGGCCGGCAACCGTAAGACGCAAGCCCTATTCGCCTGCATCAAGTGCAGGCACGAGGCAAACGCCGATCACGTCGGCGCAATCAACGTTTTAGCGGCGGGACACGCCGCGATTGCCTGTGGAGGGATGACGCTGTCAGGTCGCCCGGCGAAGCAGGAACCCACTGAAGCGCAAGCCATCGTGGCTTAAGCGCAGTAGGAATCTCCGCCCTTTAGGGCGGTGAGGATGTCAACGCATTGAGAAACGCTTTGAGTTTTCCCATCGTTTGCTCGTATTCACGATCGTCGCAGCCTGTGAGCGCAAGCGACACACTCAGGCCGGCGACGATGGCCAGCAATTTCATCGAGTTTTTCATCTTGCATGAACGATACGCGTAACGCGTTGCCGATCGATGGGTAAGCATAGCGCACCTCGGTGCGGACATTCAAAACGAAGCGCTCCGAGAAACCTAGTTCGGTTGAAGGTTCGCTTGAAAGTTCAATCGATCGAACCCAAGACGCACGTTCATTCGTTTCGTCACACCGCTTACGTTTTGTCACGAGAGCCGCGTCAACTCGCGTCATCTTCGCAGCGTTAAACCGGCAGCGCTGAACTCTTTCGGCCGCCCTAAATAGGAGTCACCTATGAAGACGATGTTTGCTGCCCTCGCTTCCGCCCTGCTCGTTTCGACGGCTTTCGCACAAACCACCGCGGCACCTGCGCCGTCCACCAACGCAACCACGTCGGCTCAAGCCGGCCAAGCCAACTTGAAGGCGAGCACCGCAGTACAAAACGACACGGTGAAGACCGATACGGCGACTAACGAAGCCGGCGCTGCAAGCGAGAAGGCGACGACGAAAGGTCACGCTGCGAAGAAGTCGGCCGTGCATTCGAAGAAGACGCACGCGCACAAGATGAGCAAGAAGAAGGAAAGCACCGCCGCCGGTGCCGATAAGCAAGCCGCCCCGGCAAAGGCCGACGTGAAGGCCGACACCAAGACCGATGCCGCCACGAAGACGCAATAACGAGATCGGTCACCGGCAGATACCAGTCCGCGGTCCATAACGCTGGAAACGCCGTTAAGGGCGAGCCTTCGGGCTCGCCCGCTTTTATTTGCTCTACTGTTTCTACTGCTTACAGGCAACGATCACCGCTGCGATAGACATCGAGCAATGCTTCGATCGGATGCCGAAGCCGGCGACCTCTCAGGCGATTGACCTGGCATCGGCACGAATAGCCTGTCGCCAGCAATTCAGGCCGATCGGTTGCGGCCTGCCGCGTGCCGCCAGGAGATAACCACGCATCGACGTGCCGAGCCCAAGACTGCTCGAAGATAGTCTTCGACGTCTCGACATTGCGTGCTTCGTGCCCATAGGTACCTGACATGCCGCAGCATCCGCTCGCGGGCATCGTCAACGACAGCCCTGCTCGAGCGAATACGTCGGGCCAAAGCGCCGCGGCGGCCGGCGCGTTCGTCCGCTCGGTGCAATGCGCCAGCAAGCGATAATGTGCGGCGACGCCCGAGCTTTCGCCCCGTAGAGCATTCGTCGAATCGCTGCCGCTGTCGGACGCGCCTGCGCTAAGCGCGTCGATGAGCCATTCCTGGGGCAGCATCACCATCGGACATCCGTCGACGCCGTCCACCTTCCGATACTCCTGCCGGTACACGAGCGTCATGGCTGGGTCCATGCCGATCAGCGGCACATCGAACGCGGCGAGCGCGCGCAACTGTGCGGCGTTTCGCAGTGCAGTGCGCCTGAATGCGCGCAAGAACCCTTGGACATGCAGCGGCTTTCCATTCGGCATGTACGGCGCAAGGAACACGCGATAGCCGAGCCGCACGGCAAGTTCGACGAACGCCGCAACAACGCCCGTTTCGAAGAACTGCGTGAACGCATCCTGAACAAAGATGATGCTGCGCTTGCGCTGCGCGTCGCTTAGCTTGCTTAAGCTTTCCGCGGTTGCGGGTTCAACTTGCCATCGCCGGGTCACGTCTCTCCATGACGCCTCGCTCAACAACGGACTATCGACAATGCCGGCGACACGCCTCAACAGCGCTTTAACCGCGAGGGCACGCATCAACACGTTGTAGACCCGGCGCGCACCGGGAATTGCCGCCACGTAGGGCATGCTGTACTCGAGCGACCCGATCAGGTAATCCCGCGGCGACCGCGCGTAGCGCGAGTGATAGTGTTCGAGGAAGCGGGCCCGAAACTCCGGCACGTTGACCTTGACCGGGCATTGTCCCGCACACGATTTGCAAGCGAGGCAACCCGCCATCGCGCCATGGACTTGATGTGAGAAGTCGCGCTCGCCGCGATGCTTGCGCCATGTATTGACGATCCGCACCGGCAGCGCCGCGGGCGTTGGCTCAGAAATCAAATCCGCCCCCGCCTCGCCCTGGAGCCTCAGCCACTCGCGCATCAACGATGCACGCCCCTTCGGCGAATGAATCCGTTGCCGAGTCGCCTTCCACGACGGGCACATCGCATCGTCGGGATCGAAGTTGTAGCAGGCCCCATTGCCGTTGCAATGCACGGCATCGCCGTTACGCTGCCAAACGCGCTCGTCGATGCGCCGGTCGGCCTCGCCTCGGATCGGCACCGCATCGATACGGAGCAGCGATTTGCCGCTATCGGCCGGCGTCGCGATTTTGCCGGGATTGAGTTGATCGTGAGGATCGAACGCCGCTTTGAGCCGTTGCAGCGCGGGATACAGCGGGCCGAAGTATTCGGGCACGTACTCGGATCGAACGCCCTTTCCATGCTCGCCCCACAGCAGGCCGCCGTACTTCAGCGTCAATGCCGTCACGGCATCGGAGATCGGCCGGATCAACGCGGCTTGACGCGGATCGCGCATGTCCAATGCCGGTCTCACGTGCAATACGCCCGCATCGACGTGCCCGAACATGCCGTATCGCAAACCTAGGCCGTCGAGCAGTGCCCGAAATTCCGCTATGTAGTCAGGCAGATTCTCGGGCGGCACGGCCGTGTCTTCGACGAACGGCTGCGGGCGGCTTTCTCCGCTCACGTTGCCGAGCAAGCCTACGGCGCGCTTGCGCATGGCGTAGACGCGATTGACCGCTGCCTCGCCCTCGGCGATCGTGACTGCCATTCGGCGGCCACCGGCGTCCGTTTTCAAGTGTTCGACGAAGGCTTTCACCTTGGCCCGCAGTTCTTCGGCATCGTCGCCGCTGAATTCGACGAGATTGATGCCCCCGGCTCCATCCTCGGAAGCGCCGACGTCGGGCAAGTATTCGGCCACGTTCCGCCAAACGATATCCTGCCGAGCAAGCGTCAACACGGTCGAATCCACCGTTTCGATCGACAGCGGACGGTGTGCCATCAGCGGCTGCGCGTCACGCAATGCATCCATGAAGCTCGCGTAGCGGATGTTGACGAGCGAGGCATGCGCCGGAATCGGCAATACGTTCAGCGTCGCTTCCACCACCAAGCCAAGCGTGCCCTCCGATCCGCACAGGATGCTGTTGATGTCGAAGCGGCCGGCATCGTCGCGCAGATGTGCGAGGTCGTACCCTGTGAGGCAACGATTCAGTTTTGGAAAGCGCTCGCGAATCAGGTCCGCATGACGTTCGCTGACATCGCGCGCGGTGCGATAAACGAGCCCGACCTTATCTTCGCGGCTACACAGGCCGTTCAAGGCTGCGGTGTCCACCGGCGCGCTCGATAAACGCTCGCCGCCGATCAAAATCGACTCCAGTGCCAAGACGTGATCGCGCGTCTTTCCGTAAGTGCAACTACCCTGACCGCTCGCGTCGGTACTGATCATGCCGCCGATCGTCGCGCGGTTCGACGTCGAAAGCTCGGGCGCAAAAAATAGGCCGTGCGGTCTGAGCGCGGCATTGAGCTGGTCTTTGACGACGCCGGCTTCGACGCGCACCGTGCGCGTCTTCGGATCGATCGACAAGATCCGGTTCATATGACGGGACAAGTCGACGACGATGCCGTCCGTCAACGATTGACCGTTCGTTCCTGTGCCGCCGCCGCGCGCGGCAACCGTCACCCGGCGAAATTCCGGCTGACCGAGGAGTGCTGCGATGCGCTGCACGTCTTGCGCATGGCGCGGAAAGACCGCCGCCTTAGGATAGCGCTGGTAAATCGAGTTGTCGGTTGACAACACCGTTCGGAGCGCTTGGCTGTAGTCGATCTCGCCTTCGAATCCCGACGCTCGCAGTTCGACGAAGAAGCTTGTATGCAGACTATCGGTCGAATCGTTGGGGGGGAGGCGGGCAATCGTCATCTATCTGCGCTCGGTGCCGGTCATATTGGGTTTCGACCATGTAAACTCTGCATGGGACGAAGCATGCCGGCACATGCATCTCTCCCATTCGATCGATTTTCCGAGGCTCTTCCACCGTGCGCAAGCGGAAGTTCTTCGGGATGTTCATGAGATTTATGAATGAATTACCGCAAGCTCACCCCGTCGATGTCGCTGCTCCTGGCGTTCGAGGCTTCGGCCCGTCATCGGAGCTTTACCCGCGCGGCCGAGGAGCTATCGTTGACGCAAAGCGCCGTCAGCCGCCAAGTACAGACGCTGGAGGCCATGCTCGGCGTGGCGTTGTTCCAGCGCGAGGGCAAGCGCATCGTCCCCACCGATGCGGGCCGCGCCTATATGACCGAGGTGGGTGCCGCGTTGACGTTGATCCGTAACGCGACGTTGCAAGCCTTGTCTTCCGAGGCGCTCGGCAAGCGCCTGCGCGTGGCGACGCTGCCGACGTTCGGCGCGAAATGGCTTTTGCCGCGCCTGCACCGTCTTTATCAAGCGCATCCCGATCTGCAGATCGATCTGCATTCGCGAATCGAGGAAGTCGACTTCTCGTCGCAGCCGCTCGATGCGGCAATCGCTGTCGGAGATGGGCGCTGGCCGAACGTGGTGGCGCACCGGCTCTATGCCGAGGAGCTCGTGTTGATCGGCAGCCCAACCGTATTGAAGGCAAAGGAAAAGCGGCAACGCGGCGGCCGCGCTCGATCGCGTGCGGGCGCCCAAACCATACGCCCGACCGTCGCCATGCTCGAAGGGCTCACCCTTGTGCGAGTCAGCAGCTTTCCCGACGCTTGGCGCGAATGGTGCGCGCATTTTGGGCTGCCCCATGATGCGCTGCGGCTCGGCCCGAGCTTCGAGTTGACGTCGCATCTGATTCAAGCGGTCGTTGCGGGGATCGGGGTGGGACTCGTGCCGCATATGCTCGTCGAAGACGAGTTGAACGATGGGCGGCTGTGCAGCCCTTTCGAGCCGGTGCCAAGTTCACGTTCCTACTATTTCACGTACCCCGAGCGCGTTCAGCGTCACCCTGCGCTCGTGGCATTCCGCGAGTGGCTGTTGCATGAGTTGGTCGTACCGCGGCCATCAGTGTGAAGCGATGCTCACTGCGAGCCCAGAAGGTTACGCCAATCGGGATCTATCGATCACCGGCGCTCGCCGCAGATGCCGTGAAGTCCGTCCGGATCAACGCGAACTGAAGCAGATCGTGGTAGGCGCCATGCCAATAACCAGCCTGGCGCAGGTAGCCCTCGCGAGCGAAACCGAGCGTCTCGAGCGTTTTGATCGAAGGCTCGTTCTCCGGGTGAACCTGGGCTTCGACGCGGTTCAACTGCATCGTCTCGATGCCATAGCCAATCGCGGCGCACAAAGCTTCGCGCATGTATCCTTGGCCGCGGGCTGATCGCGCCAGCTCATAGCCGACCGTGCAACTGCGCCATCCGCGGTTCCAGCGGAACAGACCGCACGTGCCTAGAAACGCCTTATCCTCTCTCCTTTCAATTGCCCAACGAAAACCCGACCCGCCGCTTCGTAAGTTGGCGAATACCTGAACCATCCTTTCCGCGTCGCTGAGTTGGGTCATTGGATCCGTACCGAACCATCGCATGCCTTCGGCATCGGAATGTACCGCGAACAACGCGCGGGCATCATCGGGCAGTATCTCGCGCAGCGAAAGGCGCGACGTCGCCAACAGCGGGAATGAGTCCATGGGATCAGGTCGAAGATTTCGTAAAGAAAATCGCTTCCGATCCCGCAATCTATCATCTAAAGTTTCCTGACGAATCGGACATAATACGTTTGACACACATCTAAGGGGACGCGGATGAACATCGACAAGTTCAAGCATCAGCACATCGAGATCATGGAAGCCGTGAACGAGTTGCGCCACCTGGTGGCCGAGGGCATCGTGAGAAACGCCGACCGGATCGCAGCCAAGATGGTCTCGATGAGCGGCACGATCAAGCTGCACTTGTCGGTCGAAGATTCCGTGCTCTACCCCGCGCTACAGAAATCGCAGAACGCTGCGCACGTAGCGTTGGGCAACCGGTACCGTTCCGAAATGGACGGCCTGGCCGCCGCCTACACACAGTTTGCCGGAAAATGGCTGTCCGCCAAGCGAATCGCCGATGACGCCGACGGCTTTCGAGCCGACGCGAACACGGTCTTCAAAGCGCTCCACGAGCGGATCCAGCGGGAAAACAAAGAACTGTATCCCGTGCTGGAGCAGATCTAGGACTACGAGCAGTCGGTACAACTCGGCGTCGAATACGCGCCCGCACAGCCGTTCGACTGCGGGCGTCGGGAGCGCGCGAAAAAAACAGCGGGCCGTGCCAAAGACACGCCCGCCAAAGTACGACGAGGAGTTGCTCAGAACGAATGCCGCATGCCAATGCGCACGTCGGCTTGCGTCGACGTGGTCGACGGCGTGAAGCTGTATCCGATTACCGCGTCCACTCCGCTCGACGCTTTCAAATAGTCTCCGGAGATATAAACGTCCGTCCACTTCGACAACAGATAATGCAACCCTGCCGACACCTGATTCCAATGGTGTCCTTCGAAGTGCGTGTACTGATACCCGCCGTCCAAGGTCAGTGCGGGCGTCATGCTCCAAGACGCCCCGCCCTCCCCGACTTGCATATGTGAAGACTGGCCGAATCCCTTGATCGTCGTATAGGAGTAGTTGCCCATCAGCATCACGGGACCGAGCTTATAGCTCGCACCGACGCCGAGCGTGCCTTGCTTGTCCACCGCGAACGCCGTACTCGAATACAGATCCGTGATCGCTCCCGTGGTGGGGTTAACGCTCACGGTAGGCTGGCCGAGGAAGGTCTGCGTCCCGATCATCGCGTACGGATCGAACCCGTAAATACCGTTCGGATTGTTCAACTGCGTATAGGCGGCACCCATCGTAAAGGGGCCATTCGCATAGTGCGCCCCGACGCTATACGCACTGTTTTGATGGAAATTGCCGGCGATGTTCCCGAACGACCACATGCCCCCGAACTTGAACCCATCGATGTCGTTCGACATGAACTTCACCGAGTTAGGCAGACGATCCCCATTGAATCGATCGAAGTCGCCCTGATGGATCGCGTATCCGCTTGCCCACGCGGAGATGTTGTACAAGAACACCATCTCCTCGGTCATGTCGAGCTGATCGCCTAACGACACCGTGCCCCAAGGGCTGGAGAGGCCGACGTAAGCCTGCCGGCCGAACTCGGCGCCGCCGAAGGCCAGCCTGCCCGTGCCGAGCTTGAATCCGCTTTCCAGCGCGAACACGGCGGCCAGCCCGTTTCCGAGATCCTCCTTGCCCTTGATGCCCCAACGGTTGCCGTAGGAAATGCCGTCATCGAACCTCACGACATGCGAGCCGCCGGTATTGGTCACGTAAGTGACGCCGGCATCGAGAATGCCGTACAGCGTGACGCTGCTTTGAGCGTGGCTGACGGCCGGCGAACAGGCGAGCGCCAGCGCCACGCCCGATAGAATCGGGGCGCGTAATGCTTTCATCATGATGGTCTCTTTGTGTTGTCTAGCTGTAGCTGTGGGTATCAGTGATCGGCAAGTGCGCTATTGACCGCCTGCAATCCATTCGCGCCGCTCGCTGTCGTTACGCCGTCGAGCCAAGGCCCAAGCATCTGCGGATGAGCCTTCAGCGCGTCCCTCGCGGCCGTATTCACGCTCACCTTGTTCTGCAGAACGTTCGCGATGATCTTGTTTTCGAGGTCGACGTTGAACGTCATCTGCTTGAACAGGCGGCCGAGATTGGTGCACTGATTCGCGAACCCGGTCCGGGTCACCGTATTGACCGTCGCGCCGCCATAGTTCGGGCCGAAGTACGCATCTCCGCCCGACAGATACGTCAAATGAAACTCCGTGTTCATCAGATGGGGCTCCCACGCGAGAAACACGATCCACTTCTTGTCTCGAACCGCGCGTCCGACCTGCGTCAACATCCCCGTCTCGCTCGATGCGACGAGCTTCCAATCGCCGAGTCCGAACGCCTTGTCGCCGATCATCTTCGAGATATTCTGATTCGCCGGCGCGCCCGGCTCGATACCGTAAATCCTGTCGCCGAACTTCTCGCTGTACTTGGCCAGATCCGCGAACGTATGCACGCCCGCCGCCGCCACGTAATCCGGCACCGCCAGCGTGAACTTCGCATTCGTCAAATTGGCATGCAGCACGTCGATCGAATGGCTGTCGACGAACGGCTTCACGAGCGGGCCCTGCGCCGGCATCCAATTGCCGAGGAACACGTCGACCTGCCCTTTCTTCAACCCCTCGTACGTGATCGGTACCGATAGATTCGCGACGTCCTGGTGATAGCCGAGCGCGCCCAATATCACGCCGGCCATGGCATTGGTCGCATCGATGTCGGTCCATCCGGGATCGGCCATGCGCACTTGCGTGCAACTGCCGGGATCCGCTGCGTGCGTCGTCGCCCAAGGCACGATGGCAGCCGCCGATAAGAGCGCGGCGATCCAGCGCCGGGACTTGTGGTGCGTGCTTCCGTTCATTTCCCACTCCTGTGTGGTAGATCTGCTTGTAGTTGATAGTTGGATTAAGTTAGGCGACGGTCCCGGCCGCCTGCTCATTCATGCACGACACGCGGAAAGCGTGCCATCGCTTCGAGCGTGTCGAGCTCGATGTGATTGCGCATGTATCGCTGGCTCGCATCGTTGAAGGGCTGCCAGTCCCACGATTGAATGCGTCCTTGCGTCGTCGCGGCGTAGTGGAAGCGCCGGCGGCGTTGGCTCGCGACCACCTCCCGACGCAACGTGTCGAGATTCCAGCGCTGCCGGACTTCGGCGCGCAATGCCTCGACGGTCTTCGCATGCGCGGGATCGCTCGCGAGATTGATCAGCTCTTGCGGATCCGCTTCGAGATCGAATAGCTGGTCAGGGTCCGCAGGGGTGTGGATGAATTTGTACGATCCGCGGCGAATCATGACGATCGGCGCGATCGCACCTTCGGCTAGATATTCGCCGAACGTCTCGTCATGGCCGCCGTCGCCGCGCAAATGCGGCACGAGACTATGGCCGTCGATCGGATCGGGCCAAGCGCTCTCTCGGTTGCCCGTTGCAAGTTCGACCAGCGTGGGCAATAGATCGATCGTCGACACCGATGCTTTTACGCGGTGCGGTGCGAACGCTTTGGGAGCGTGCACGATCAGCGGCACCCGCGCGGCGTTCTCGAAGAACGTCATCTTGTACCAAAGCCCGCGCTCGCCGAGCATGTCTCCGTGATCGGAGGTGACGACGACGATCGTGTCGTCGGCCAATCCCGTCGCTTTCAGTGCGTCGAGGATCGCCCCGAACTGCGCGTCGACGTACGACAGCGCCCCGTAGTAGGCGTGGCGCGCATTGCGCACCTGCTGCTGCGTCGGTGGCGTGCGGTCGTTCTCGCTGACATGGCGCAAGCGCTTGGAGTGCGGATCGCTTTCGTCGTAGCTCAGGTTCGTGCGCGGCAAATCGATCTCTTCGTCGCGATAGAGATCCCAATACTCCGACGGAATCGCATACGGATCGTGAGGATGCGTCAACGACGCCACGATGCAGAAGGGCCGGGCATCGCTGCCCACCTGGCGTTCGCGCGCGATGTCGTAAAGCTTTTGCCGCACGGTGAACGTCACTTCGTCGTCGAAGTCGAGTTGATTGGTTCGCACACAGGGGCCCGCGTCGAGCACCGAGCTCATATTGTGGTACCAGCTCGGCCGCACCTCGGGTTGTTCCCAATCGGGCACCCAGCCGAAATCGGCCGGATAGATATCGGTCGTCAGGCGCTCCTCGAAACCGTGCAGTTGATCGGGGCCGCAGAAGTGCATCTTGCCCGAGAGCACGGTCCGGTAACCCGCGGCGCGCAGGTAGTGGGCAAAAGTCAGCGTTTGCGCCGGGAGTTCGGCGGCGTTATCGTAAGCTCCGATCTTCGACGGAAGTTTGCCGGCCATGAAGGCGAAGCGCGACGGCGCGCAAAGCGGGCTCGCGCAGTAAGCGGAGTCGAACACCACCCCCTCGCCGGCGAGCGCGTCGATGCGCGGCGTCTTCGACACCGTATTGCCGTACGAACGCAGCGACGAAGGCGTCATCTGATCCGCCATCAGAACGAGGATATTTTTTCCGGTATTGGGCTTCATGAAGTCGATGATTACAATGCGTTGGAGTCGTTGGTGCGGCGCCGGATGTTCCGCGGCGCATCCATGGTCCCGGCGCTCCGTCGCTGCACTGCGGGATCGCTTGCAGCCGGAGCATGACGTCAATATGTCGACCCAGAATTCGCGTGTGAAGACGCCCGCCATTTATGGCCCCATAAGGCAGCCTTATGTCTGACCAAGATCGTTTGCCGCCGCTGCAGATGCTGTCGGTGTTCGAGTCCGCGGCTCGGTTGACGAGTTTCACGGCGGCCGCGCGCGAACTCGGTTCGACACAGCCGGCCGTCAGCCAGCGGATCGTGCAGCTTGAAGCCGAACTCGGCGCGCCGCTGTTCGAGCGCGGGCACCGCGGCGTCACCCTCACGGCCGACGGCCAGCGTCTATACGAAGCGGTACGTCAAAGCATGGCGACGATACGCGACGCCGTCGCGGACATTCGCGCCGCGCGCGCCAAAGGTGCATTGACGATCGTGACCGATGCCGGCTTCGCCACCTACTGGCTGGTCCCGCGCCTCATGGACTTGAGGCGCCTGTTGCCTGATATCAATGTAAAAGTGGTCACGTCGCAGCTCGCATTCGATCCGCGCCGCGATCATGCGGACGTGGCGATCGCGTTCGGTGACGGCGATTGGTCGCCTTGCACCGCAACACGGTTGTTTCCCGAGGAAGTGATTCCGGTTTGCTCGCCCAAGTTTCGCGACACGCATCCGCGGATTGCCGCCCCATCCGATCTCTATGCCGTGCCCTTGCTGCACGTGCAGCCGGCCGAACCCGAGCGCTGGCTCGGCTGGAACGGCTGGTTCGCGGTGCACGGTCTCAGCGCGCCGCCCGATCACCACGGATCGACGTTCAACAGCTACGCGCTCGTCATGAACGCCGCGCTCACGCATCAAGGTGTCGCGCTCGGGTGGCGGCCGCTCGTCGACGAACTCATCGCGACGGGACAATTGGTGGCGCTGTTCGACGAGCCGGTGACGACCCCGCGCGGGTATTTCCTGGTCTGCCCGCCCGCGCGCCCCGAGACGCCCGCCGCGCCGGCTTTCCGGCGGTGGCTGTTCGGGGCCTGCGCGGCAAGTGTCGCGGCGACGGCGTCGTAAGGCGACGATGCCGGCGTGCCGCCCCCGACGATGGCCATCATGCCTTGTGCGTCGACAGCAAAATGCTCGTCTCTGTATTGGCGATGCCGTCGATCATGCGAACCGCCCCGAGTACCCGATCGAACTCCTCCAGCGAATCGGCCTGCAACTCGGCGATCAAATCCCAGCGCCCGTTCGTGCTGTGGATCGTCGTGACGTTGGGATGACCCCGTAGCACCTTGATGATTTCCGCCGCGCGATTGCCCTGCAGGGCGACCGACATCAACGCGCGGATCCGATGCCTTTCCGCGGCACGCTTGAGCCGCACCGTGTAACCAACGATCACGCCATCGTTTTCGAGGCGCGTCAGCCTGTTCTGCACGGTCGCCCGCGCCACCCGCAACGCCTTCGCAAGCGCCACCACCGGCATTCGCGCATCGTCGCGCAGCAACGCAATGAGCTGCCGATCGACATCGTCGAGATTCATCATTTTCAGTTGCCCCCTCCGCCCAGGGCCGCGCTCCCGTCAGCGCACCCAAGCCGCCGACTGAACAAATTTCCATCCGAATTGAGCATATTGTCAATTCTGGCTATCAATTTGTCACCTTTGCCAGCTTTTTGTTGGCTCCGCCCGCGGAAATAATGACTCCACTCTGCGGCGAACGACGCTGCGGCATTCAGGAGACGACACCCCATGACTCGCTTTCTCAACGTTCCCGTCGCCACTCCCTTATGAATACCCAATCGATTCAAGCCCCCATCGCCGTGGCGATGGTCCGTCCGCACCGTTTCATGCCGAATCCGGAAACGGCGGCGGACAACGCGTTTCAATGCAATCGCGCGACGGGCGACGCAGCAGCGATAAGATCGCTGGCCGACAAGGCTCGCGATGAAGTAACGGCGGCCGCGCATGCCCTCTCTGAGGCGGGCGTGTGCGTGCATCTGTTCGACGATCACGGCGAGCTGGAAACGCCCGACTCCGTCTTTCCGAACAACTGGTTTTCCACACATGCGGGCGGCCACGTAGCGTTGTTTCCGATGTACAGCCCCAATCGCAGACGCGAACGCCGCGCCGACATCATCGAGACGCTCAAAGCGAAGTACCGAGTTCGGGAAATCGTCGACTACTCGGGGCTCGAAAACGACGGCGTGTTTCTGGAAGGGACCGGTGCGATGGTGCTCGATCACATCGGCCGTATCGCCTTCGCCGCTCGCTCGCATCGCGCAAACCCGATCGCGCTGGAACGCTTTTGCGCTCGGTTTCACTTCGAGCCGATGTGCTTCGACACGGCCGACCCCGACGGGCACCCCATTTATCACACCAACGTGATGATGAGCGTCGCAACCGAGTTCGCACTCGTGGGGCTCGATTCGATAAGCGACGCGCGTCAGCGCGATGAAGTGCGACGGCGGCTGATGGAGACGGGCCGCACCGTCATCACGCTCGATCATCGGCAAATCGCGGGCTTTGCCGCCAATGCGCTTGAATTGAACGCCCGAGGCGGGCGCATATTGGCGCTGTCCCGGCGGGCCTTCGATAGCCTCACACTCAGCCAACGCGCGCTGATCGAGCAGTCGGCGCGGCTCGTCCCACTCGATGTGCCGACGATCGAAACCGCCGGAGGGTCAGTGCGCTGCATGCTTGCCGGGATTCATCTTTCTGCTCGCGCATTGACCGGCGTCAGCGCGCCGGCATGACCGATGCCTTCTTCAAAGCGCTTCGACCAAGTCGCGCCGCTTCGTCCGGCAATAGGCGGTGCAGGCGAGATGCGCGGCACTGGCCGCCGCATTGACCATCGCGGTCGCGTTGGTGGGCTTGCACACCGACACGACGATCGGCGGCGGCACGGGCTTGAGCGGCAACTCGACGAATTCGCCTGTCTGCAACTCGTCGGTGACGAACAGGCTCGGAATGCAGGCCACGCCGTAGCCGTCGCGCACGAGCTGCACGATCGCGGCCACCGACGGCGAGCAGGTCACGCGCGTTTGCTCTGGGCGCACGTTCTCTTGCCGGGCGAGCGTGAGCACGATGCTTTGCAACGCGACTTGCGGCGCCGTGCCGCGGCCGAACGTCAAGATGGGCCGGTGCAGCACACGCGAGGCAAGGCCCGCCGTGCGCCGCGACAGCAGGCCACGCTTCGCGATCCAGCGCACGGGATAGCTGGCTATCGCACTCGAAGCGATCTTCGTGCTGTCGATGCCCTCGACGCGAATGGCCAAATCGAGTTCGCCCGCCAGCAGCCGCTGCTGCAGCACCGCGCTCGAATCCACCGTCAAATCGACGTCGAGCTGCGGAAATTTCGCATTGAGGTGGGTGACGTAGTGCGAGAGCCACGAATGGACGACCGTCTCGATCACCCCCAAACGCAGCTTGCCGCCCACGACAACTTCCTGCCCTGCCGCCTCGCGCAGCGCACGCGCGGCGTCCACGACGTTGCGCGCCAGCCCGAGCAGGCTTTCCCCGGCGGGCGTGAGGCGAAACTGGGTCGTCGAGCGATCAATGAGCTCCGCGCGCAACTCGTCTTCGAGCGACTTGATCCGCAGCGAAATCGTCGCCGGCGTGGCGTGCAAGACGCGCGCCGTCGCACGGAAGCTCTCGAGTTCCGCCAGCGTGACGAACGTTTCGACGAATCGTGTATTCATCGCCCGGCGGAGTGAGCCGCATCCGTCGCCACGCGAAATACCTGCATGGCCTCGCCCAGTTGCTGAGCCTGCTCGTTGAGGGACACGGCCGCCGCCGCGGCCTGTTCGACGAGCGCGGCGTTCTGCTGCGTCGCGCCGTCCATCTGCGAGATCGCGCGGTTGACTTCGTCGATGCCGATGCTTTGCTGCGTCGATGCCGCCGCGATTTCCCCGACGATCGACGTGACGCGCTTGACCGCCGCGACGATGCCGCCCATCGCTTCGCCCGCGCTTTCCGCCAGAGCCGCTCCGCTCTCGACCTGCGAAAGCGAGGTGTCGACGAGCACGCGGATCTCCTTGGCCGCCGCCGCGCTGCGTTGAGCCAGGCTGCGCACCTCGCTCGCGACGACAGCGAAGCCGCGGCCGTTCTCCCCGGCGCGCGCGGCTTCGACCGCCGCGTTCAGCGCGAGGATGTTGGTTTGGAATGCGATGCTGTCGATGACCGAGGTGATGTCGGCCACCTTCTTCGAACTCTCGGCGATCGCCCTGACCTTGCTCACGACGTCGCCCACCACGCCGCCGCCGCGCTCGGCTTCGGACGATGCGCTCGCCGCCACTTGCGTGGCATGCGACGCGTTCTCGGCGTTTTGCTTGACCGTCGACGTCAACTCGTCCATCGCCGCCGCGGTTTCCTCGAGCGATGCCGCCTGCTGCTCCGTACGGCTCGACAAATCGCCGTTGCCGGTGGCGATCTCGGCGGCCGCGATGCGGATCGTCTCGGCCGCCGTCTTCACGCGTGCGACGGTGCCGGCAAGCGTATCGCGCGTATAGGCGATGGCCGACACGATACTGTCGTCGTCGCCGTCGGCAACGTCGATACGGCCGGTCAAGTCGCCCGACGCGATCTGACGCGCCAGCTCGGCGGCCTTCGCGGGCTCGCCGCCGACCGAGTGCCTCACGCTCTTGACCGCAAGCGAAGTCAGAATCGAAATCGCCGCGCCTAGCGCGATGAGCACCGCCAGCGATGTTTCGAGCGTGTGATAAAAGGCCGTTTGGATGTCGTCTTGATAGACGCCCGCGATGAAGTCCCAATTCCAAGGTTTGTAGCGCTTAACGAATCCGAGTTTCGAACTCGGGTCGGTCTCGCCGGGTTTGGGCCACCAATATTCGACATACCCCATCCCGCTCGGCGATGCACCGGCCGCCGCGATATCCCTATAGAGCAGATTGCCCTTGGCATCCTTCCATTGCGACATGTCCTTGCCGTCGAGCTTCGGCGCCATCGGGTGCATGACGACCACCGAATCGGCGCCGACGACCGTGACATAGCCGTTGCCGCTATATCGGAGGTCGGCGATACGAGCGAGCGCTTGCTGCTTCGCCGCATCCGCGCCGAGCTTGCCCGCCTGCGCGTCGCGATCCAGCCCCGCCGCGATCGAATAGGCCATCTCCGTGACGTCGGCGAGGCCGTGCTTTCGCTCCTTCAACTGCATGTCGCGCATCTGCAGTGCATGCCAGACTGTGAGCGTAAGCAGCCCGACCCAAGTCAGGAGTAGTGGAATCCAAAGCTTTTGGCGCAACGTTAAGCGGGACATGGTGTTTTCTTCCGACAAATAGGTTATTCGCTTCTTCAGGATGCCGACCGCGCCTGATGCGCGCCCCGTCTGCATATCGGCATCCATGCGCAGATGTTAAGCAATTCAAAAAGCCGGCGCCGCCCTTTTCGATGCACAAATTCGATCGTTTCGTACGGGTTAAGCCAATCCATGGCACCTCGCATCGATCGCCGCACCGATCTCTGAAATCCTTATCCAATAATCTTCTCCGCGTTCAAGCCGCCCCCGATCCACTTTTTCACGCTCGGGAAAACCCGCATGAAAGTGTTAAGCAAAACCTGACACCGGCGCGCGGAATAACTTGCTGGCGCGTCATCCGGTTCAAACCTAATCTGCTCTCCAAGCCACCTTCATCGAGGAATGCCGTCATGCCGCATCGATTTCGCCAGCTCGTACGCCGCAAGGACTTCAAAGGTCCCACCGCCGGCCAATGCGGCGAGTACGCGCAAGCCAATCTCGTCGTCATTCCGAGCGCCTACGCGGAGGATTTCCTACGGTTCTGCATCAGAAACCCGAAGGCTTGCCCGTTGCTCGGCGTCGGCGAACGCGGCCAGTGGAATGTGCCCTCGCTGGGCCACGATCTCGATCTGCGCACCGACGTTCCCGGCTACAACGTCTATCGCGACGGCGTATTGAGCGAACAGCCGGCCGACATTCTTTCGCTCTGGAACGACGATCTGGTCGCGTTCGCGATCGGCTGCTCGTTCTCGTTCGAGCAAATGCTGGCGCATGAAAAGATTCCCCTGCGGCACGTCGACGAAGGCGTCAACGTGCCGATGTTCCGCACCAATATCGCCAATGCGCCGGCCGGCCCATTCGGCGGACAGCTCGTGGTGTCGATGCGGCCGATGAGCGGCGCGCATGCGATCCGTGCCGTCCAGGTCACGAGCCGGTTCCCGTCCGTACACGGGGCGCCTGTCCATCTGGGCAGCCCGCGCGCGATCGGCATCGAAGATCTGTCGCGTCCCGACTACGGCGACGCCGTCACGATTCGCGAAGACGAAGTGCCCGTGTTCTGGGCCTGCGGCGTGACGCCGCAAAGCGCGCTCGAAGCGGCGCGCCTGCCGTTCGCCATCGCCCATCGGCCCGGGCACATGCTCGTGACCGACATCCCCAACGCATCGCTCGCCGTCCTTTGACAGGGACTTGACGGGAATTCGTATCCGAAAGCTCGAGATAGATAGTGAGGAGACCGAAGTGAATACCGAAGCAAATTATCCCGACATTGAGCGCGCCGACGAAGGCAGCGGCGCCGCCGATGCGAACGCCATGTTTGCCTGGTACGGCCACCTGCGCGCCAACGAGCGCCGGGCGTTCTGGAGCTGCAAGGCCGGCTACGCGCTCGACGCGATGGACACGCAGTTTTTGAGCTTCGTCATCCCGGCGCTGATCGCGACCTGGGGCTTGACGAAGGGCGAAGCGGGACTGATCGGCACCGTGACCTTGCTGACGTCGGCGCTGGGGGGATGGGTCGCGGGCATCTTGTCCGACCGCGTCGGCCGCGTGCGCACGCTGCAGATCACGATCGTCTGGTTCGCGGTGTTCACCCTCGCCTGCGCGTTCGCTCAGAACTTCACGCAGTTGCTCGTGGCGCGCGGCTTGATGGGGCTCGGCTTCGGTGGCGAGTGGACGGCAGGCGCCGTGTTGATGGGCGAAGTCATCCGCGCGCGCGACCGCGGCAAGGCCGTGGGCATGGTGCAAGCGGGCTGGGCGATCGGCTGGGCCGTGTCGGCCGGCCTCTACGCACTCGTGTTTTCGCTGCTGCCGACGGAGCTCGCGTGGCGCGCGCTGTTCGCGCTGGGCATCCTGCCCGCCCCGTTCGTCATCTTCATCCGCCGCCTGGTGGAAGAACCCGAGCTGCACCGTCTGGCCAAGCAGCGTGAGCGCGAGACCCATACAACGCACTCGTTCATGGAAATCTTCGGTGCCGACATGTGGCTCACCACGTTGCGCACGGCACTACTCGCAACCGGTGCCCAAGGCGGCTACTACGCCATCACGACCTGGCTGCCCACCTACCTGAAGACGCAGCAGCATCTGAGCGTCGTGGGGACGAGCGGCTACCTCGCCGTGATCATCGTGGGATCGTACGCGGGTTATCTATGCGGCGCGTGGCTGTCCGACCGCGTCGGCCGCAAGCTGGCCTTCATCACGTACGCGCTGGCATCGATGGTCATCGCCCTTGCCTATACGCACGTCACGCTCGACAACACGCTGTTGCTGATTCTCGGCTTCCCGCTCGGCTTCTTCGCATCGGGCATCTTTTCCGGCATGGGCGCCTTCATGTCCGAGCTGTTCCCCACCCGCATCCGCGGATCCGGCCAAGGCTTTTGCTATAACTTCGGCCGCGCGGTGGGCGCCGCTTTCCCGTTCCTCATCGGCTTGGTGGCACAGAAAATGGCCCTCGGCGCTGCGATCGGTGCGTTTGCCGCCTGCGCTTACGGCGTCGTAATCTTAGCGGCCCTCACGCTGCCCGAGACGCGCGGCGCGAAGCTGAAATACTGATCCATGAGTCGCCGCCATTCGCCGCCATTCGCCGCTAGTCGTGTTCCCCGAGCATGTTCAGGTACGTTCCGAGCGTACGCCGGACGGCCTCGACGACAAAACGTGTAAGAGCATCGTAATCGCCCGCCACGCACGCCTTGTCCAACGCTTCACGGTAAGCCGCGCGCTCGTCGTTGCGAATGACCGCGGGAGGATAGCCGGCTTTCATCAGCTCCAGGTTGAGGAGCAGCCGGCCGATCCTGCCGTTCCCGGCAACGAACGGGCAAATTTTCCAAAACCGGGCATGCAACTGCGCCGCGCGCACCAACGGGTGCATCGCTGCCGCATGAGCATGCCAGTCGATAAGCGCCGCCATCTCCGCCGGCAGTTGCGAGAAATCGGGAAGTGCCGCGCTCGCGCCGTCGATCTTCACGTTGACGCGGCGATACTGGCCGGCTTCGCTATCGTCGACATTCTTGAGCACGCGGGCGTGAATGTGACGAATTTGTGACTCGGAGAGCGCCTCGTTATGGCCGACGATCTCTTCGGCATAGCGAATCGCGTCGCGGTGATTCAATGCTTCGAAGTGCTCGCGAAGCGTCTTGCCGCCGACCGCCATGCCCTCGAGCGCGATCTTGGTTTCGCCCAAGGTCAGCGTGTTGCCCTCGAGCGCATTCGCGTTGTACGTCCACTCCAGCATCAGCGTGTCGCGCAGCGACTCGAGGGTATGAAGCGGCAACGGGCGGTCCGCGTCGAGTTTTGCCTTGTCGGCATCGAGGGCTTCGATCGAAGCGTCTAGGGAAGCATGCATGAAATCACCGTCGCAATCGGGAAGCCCATATTGTATATCCGCTCCTACCGCCGAATACGCCGGTAGGAGCAAGACGGACGGTGACGCGCTTGGCCGCGCCCAGATTCGATCGGAAACGATCGCCCCTCCCCTTCCTCAGCTGGCTTGAACGTCCTTGCCGCGAAGCGCCGGGCCCGATACCGTCTCATACCTGACGTCCACCGTATCGAGCGCGGCCAGGAAGTCAGCCGCATCGAAAATCTCGCCCAAGCTTGCTACGCCGCCCTTCGACGAAGTCTTGCCGCGCAGCAACCGCTCCACCGCCTCGACGATGATCGGCGCGCTGACCGCGTAGATGTCTCGTCCCGTCGCCGTCACGCGCCGTGCCGCGCCGTTCTGTGCGACGACGACGTCCATCGTGAACTGCTGGGCGGACCGCCCGAGATCATCGCTCGCCTTCGGCGGCGGCGTATTCGGATCGCGAAGTTCGCGCAGCGCAGAATTGACGAACCACGACTCGACCGTATCGACGGGAAGATGGCGCGACACCGTCAGCACTTCCGTAAACGGAAGCATCACCACTTCTTGGTCTCCGACCGGTTCGGCGAACGACCACGCGCCTTCCTGGACCGGCTGCGGCAGTGGGACGAGCTTCCCGCCCCGCTGAATCATCCTCGTCGCGCGGTTGCGTTCGCCGGTCACGCGCGTCCCTCGCGTGGGCTGCCAACTGTCGAGCGCGACGGCGATGTCGACGCGTTCGATCGGCGTACGGGCGTCTGCGCCGGCAGTGACCAGCAAATCGGCAAGGCCTCCGTAAAACGCGGCCGCCGGGATCAGCGTCACACCGGCAGCACGTGCAGCCGCATCGCGCTGATCGATGATCGCCTGCAGCGCCGGCTGTTCGGCGGTGACGTCAAGGTAAGGAATGCCTGCACGCAGCGCGGCATCGACGATCGGGAGCGCCGTGTCGAGAAACGGGCCGGCACAGTTGATCACGGCATCGGCGCCTCGGAGCGCCGCATCGAGCTGCTCGGGGTCGTCGATCGAAGCGACCCGCCACGGCGTGGCATCGTCGGAGCCGCTCTCCTGCAAGCGCGCGGCGTCCCGCCCGACGCGCACAGCGCCGATACCGCGCCGCGTCAGTTCATCCACGACAAAGCGCCCCGTGTGGCCCGCCGCTCCGTACACCGCCACCGTCATCCGTTCGTTCATTTTCGACCTCCGTGTTGGAATGACGAATTTATAGTACAGATCTGTAGCGCAGTCAATACAGATCGGTAGCGTCATGGAAACCGATCTGTAGCGAAGTAGATACAGATCGGTATTGACGCCCGTGCTCGTGCTGTCGTAGTGCTATCATCGATGCGACTGTTGTGGCACGGAAACGGACTGAGGTATAGCAATGAAGAAGGGAGAAAAGGCGCAGAGCCCGGTACTTGATACGCGCGAGCGCATCCTGCGAACGGCTAGCGAACTCTTCTATCGGGAAGGAACGCGGGCGGTCGGCGTGGACCTTATCGTGGCGCAGTCGGGCGTGGCCAAGACCAGCCTTTATCGTCACTTCGCAACGAAGGACGACCTGATCGAAGCCTTTCTCCACCGCGAAGACGAAGACTTCTGGCAACACTGGGATGACGTGGCCGCGGAGCACAAGGACGCGCCGCGCGAGGAATTGGACGCGCAGCTTCAATGGCTCGGCGAACGGATTGCCCGCCCCGGGTATCGCGGCTGCCCGCAGATCAACATCGCCGCGGAGTACTCCGACGACAAACACCCCGCGCGCAAGGTCGCCGTCGCGCATAAGCGCGAAATGCGGCGCCGGCTCGCCGAATTGGCGAGTGCCATGGAACTCGATGAGCCGGAGACGTTCGCGCTACGGCTCGGAACGATCATCGACGGTGCACTCAGCAGCGGGCGCGCGCTTCACGCGGAAGGGCCCGCGAAGTTTCTGCAGGAATTGGCGCAGATGCTGATTCCGAAGAAAGGCAGGAAGTGACGCACGCGCTTTATTAAGTGCGCAGCAACGCTACCGCATCCGCCCCCGCATGGATGCGACCAGGGGCCGACGGGTCGTTCACAGCACGCCATACAGCCTCCGCGACATCGACCGAACGCGTGATTTCGGTCGACTTCTCCCATTCGGCGAAAATACGGTGCGCCAGATCGGCGTACGGCTCAGGGAATCCGTCTTGCATCCGCGGCTGGGCGTTTTCGCCGAAGCGAGTGTCCGGTGCACGCCCTGGCAGCACAAGACTCGCACGCACGTTGAACGGCTCGAGTTCGAGCGCGAGCGACTCGGTAAATGCATTGACGGCGGCCTTGCTCGCCGTATAGACGGAGAGCAACGGGAGCGATCTCACCGTCACGGTCGATGTGACGTTGACGACGACTCCCGCCTTTCGTTGCCTGAACTGAGGCAGCACGGCCTGCGTCATCGCTATCGTTCCCAACGTATTCGTTTCGAAGACTTCGCGAGCGATATCCATTGACGTGCCTTCGAGCGCATTCAGCACGCCGATCCCCGCGTTGTTGACGAGGACATCGATCGGCCCTGCCGCTTCCACTGCCCGGCGGATGCTTTCAGGGTCCGTGACGTCGAGCGCAAGCACGCTCAGATGCTTGGACCGCGGCAGCACGTCCTCGCGCGGCGTACGCATCGTGGCAACGACTTTCCAATCGCGGTCGAGAAAGTAGCGCGCGATTTCAAGGCCGAATCCGGACGAGCAACCGGTGATCAAGATGGTTTTCATGCAGGAAGAACTCCTAGGGATCGTGTTTGCGGTGTGGGTACGATAGCCCGCGGCAACCGGATTCGCTACAATCGGGAGTCCACGTTTCATTCGCAAGAGTCCAGGCATGGTCGACCCGCTCTCCGAAGTTGTCGCACTGCTCCAGCCGAGCGCCTGCTTCACGAAGCTCGTCAACGGCGCGGGCCGTTGGCGCGTGCGCCGCTGCGAGGTCGGGGAGCCGTTCTATTGCGCGATCCTCGAAGGAACATGCCGTCTCGCGGTCGACGGTTACGCGCCGATCGTCCTGCAAGCGGGCGACTTCGTATTGATCCCTACCGTGCACACTTTCACGATGTCGAGTGTCGAGCCATCCGCATCCGGCGACACCGATGGCGCGCCGATCCGGCTGCCAAACGGTGAGTACAGGCTCGGGGCGCAAAGCGGCGCCATCGATGTCCGCTACGCCGTCGGTTATTGCATCTTCGGCTCGCCCGATGCCGCCTTGCTGGTGTCGCTGCTCCCGCAGTTCGTGCACATCCGGGGCGAACCGCGACTCGCTACGCTCGTCCAGCTCGTAGCGGAGGAATCGCGTGCGGCTCGCCCGGCACGCGATGTCGTGCTCGCGCGGCTCTTGGAGGTGCTTCTCATAGAAGCCCTGCGCTCGACGAAGGGGACGACAGCCTCGCCGGGACTCTTGCAGGGGCTCGGCGACGAGCGGCTCGCAGCCGCCATACGATGCATGCACGAGAACCCGTCACAAACGTGGACCGTTGCGCAACTCGCCAAGGAAGCCGCGCTTTCGCGGTCGGCGTTCTTCGAGCGGTTCAGCCGTGCGTTGGGCATTGCGCCCATGGAGTACCTGCTTGCATGGCGCATGGCACTGGCCAAGAACATGTTGCTGCGCAAAGAAGGCAGCGTTGCGGAAGTGGCAGAGCGCGTCGGCTATAGTTCCGCGAGTGCGTTCAGCGTGGCATTCACACGGTTTGTCGGATCGCCGCCGTCGCGCTACGCCCAGGAACAGATGGAGGTCGAGATTTGATCGCTCAATTCTGGCCGAGCCGGCATGGGGCGACGGCTTTGCCACCGAAGCCGCACGCGCGGTATTGCAGTGGGCCTTCGACACACTCGACCTGAATCGGGTCCAGGCTGAGGCCGACACGCGCAATACGGCATCGAGCCGCGTTCTGGAAAAGCTTGGGTTCGTCCACGAAGGCACGCTGCGGGAAGATTGCGTCGTGAACGGTGAAGTATCGGATACCCACGTTTACGGCCTTCTCAGGCGGGAATGGGCGCAGTGATACTCGCTGGCGCATCGCCGCCTTTCGTGACCTCTACGCCGGGAAAATAAGCGATCGATGCGCGGCGACACCCGCCGCCACACCTGCGGCCGACGCAAAAGTCGCGTTCGTCATCGCGGACGAAGCATCGCCTGCAGCGAAGACACCTGCCACGCTCGTCTCTTTCCAATCGCCCACCCGAATCACCGGACCGAGCGGGCCTTCATCGATGGCACAACCGAGTTGGACCGCAAGATCGCTGGTCAACGCCGTACGCGCGCCTACGAATAGTGCATCGATCGAAATTTCTCTCCCATCGATCAGACGAAGTGCGTCGATGCCTGGCGCCGCTCCCACTATCTCCGCCACAGGCGTGCGCTCGACGATCACCCCGCGCGCGTGCAAGTGAGCGGCCTCCTCCGCGGTCGGCTCGACGATTCCCTGTGTGAACCACGTTGTCGGGCCCCAATCGGGAATCAACAAGGCCTGGTGAATCGAAAGCGGATGCGTGGCAAGCACGCCAAGCTGCCTATCCCCCACCTCATAGCCGTGACAGTAGGGACAATGCAGCACGCTGACGCCCCATCGTGCCTCGATCCCGGGCACGGCCGGCAACACGTCCCGGACGCCCGTGGCAAGAATCAGCCGGCTGGCGTGGACACTGAAACCATCCGCGAGATCGACATCAAAACCGCCCGCCTCGCCATAGGCTTTTCGCGCCTCGCCTTTGATCAGCGACACCGTGGGGTATTGGAGCAGTTGCGCCGTGGCATGGGCGACAACTTCGGACGGCGGCACGCCATCCTGACCGAAAAAGCCATGCGCATGCGACGCAAAGCGGTTGCGGGGCCTGCCTGCGTCGATCAAACAAACGCGGCGCCGGGCCCGCGCAAGTTGCATGGCGGCCGAAAGACCGGCGAAGCTGCCGCCGACGACGATGACATCGTAGTGCTCTTGCATGTGGGCTTTTTCCGATTGAGCGAGCGGCACACGTCGAGCGACCTGGCACACTCATGAAACATCACGAGTTACATGATAGGCCGATGTTATCATTCATGCAACTTCAGGTGTTTCGAGAGATTGGTCTAGATGAGAACGGACAGCCGTTTGTCGCGCTTGCTGCACGCGCTGCTGCATATGGAACATGCCGAGAGGCCGTTGACGTCCGACGCGATGGCCGAGATGCTGCGCACGAACCCCGTTGTCGTGCGCCGATTGCTGTCCGGCTTGCGCGAGAGCGGATATGTCCAGTCGGAGAAAGGCCATGGCGGCGGCTGGGTGCTCAGCGCCGCACTCGACGACATTACGTTGCTCGATGTCTATCGCAGCGCGGGGGAGCCCGCGTTATTTTCCGACCTCGTCACCGAAGACGACCCGCAGTGTCTCGTCGAGCAGGCGGTGAACGCGCATCTTTCGGCGACGGTGCGGGAAGCCGAGCAGGCATTGCTCGAGAAGTTCGGCAAGGTCACATTGGGGGATCTGTCGCGCGAGATCAAGAAGAAGGGCAAGAGAATGAGTCCGCCACGACAAGAAGCCACATGACGAGAACCTCATGGTTCCCGGTTTAAACTCAGGCCAACGCTAAGCAATTCACAACTCGATGCGCGGCCCGATAAAGTCGAGGAAGCAGCGCACTCTGCTTGCGAGCGCAGCGCTGCTGTAATAAACGGCGTTGACCGGCTGCCGCTCGTCGAGCAGCAAATCGTCGAGGATCGTTATCAACCGCCCTTCGCGCACGTCCCTGGCCGTCATGAAATCGGCAAGACACGCGATGCCAGAGTGAGCTAGTGCTAGCTGGCGAATCGTCTCGCCGCTCGATGCAGCAACCGACGGCTTGATCTTCAGTCCCCCGTCGTCGGTACTGCCCGATCCAGCTGCGCCGGTACTCGATATCCGCACGGGCCAGCGGTTCAACAGATCAGGTGCCGTAAATCCAATCAGCCTGTGATCGCGCAACTCATCGACTCCGCGCGGCACGCCCTTCTCCTTCAAATAAGCAGGACTCGCAACGATCCTTAGCTTGCTGCGGCCGAGCGTGCGCGCATGCAGCGACGAATCCTGCAACACACCAATCCTGATCGCAATGTCGACCTTCTGTTCGAGCAAATCGATCACGCGTTCATTGCTCGTCAACTCGAGACGAATCTCCGGATAGCGGGTGTTGAATGCCTTCATCAGCGGCACGATGCAGTGAAGCATGAACGGCGAAGCAGCATCGACCCTCAACCGTCCCGATAGCCGCTTGCGACGCCGTGCGACGGACTCCTCCGCATCCTCCATCGCGGCGAGGATCGCGCGAGCACGGACGAGAAACAATTCGCCCTCTTCCGTCAGTTGCAGACGGCGGGTCGTCCGCTGTACCAGCGCGACGTCGAGTTTGGTTTCGAGCCGTGTGAGCGCGCGGCTCACGCCGGAAACCGTCTGCTCCAGCTTTTCCGCGGCGGCGGTGATCGAACCGCTGTCGATCACGGTCACGAATGCGAGCAGTTCTTCAGTGGAGGTTTTCATGATGACGTAAGCGGCGGAAACGCTGCGCGGGTCGAGCAAATCGGCGCATGGGGCAGGCATACGGTGAGGTTCTTTCTTGACTTCAAATCAAGAATGATTTGAGCCTAACACGGTTTTTGCGGACTGCGCGCACACCGATACTGTGAGCCAACCCAGCATTCGAAGGAGCAACTCACATGAACGTCTTCATCACCGGCGCCGGCGGTTTCATCGGCGGCTCGCTCGCCGCAGGTTTCGTCAAGGCAGGCCACCGCGTGCGCGGCTTGGTGCGCCGCGCCGAGCAATGCGCAGCACTACGAGCCCTTGGTGTCGAACCGGTAGTCGGCTCGCTCGACGACGCTGAACTCTTGATCGCCGAAGCACACGCCGCGGATGCCGTCGTCAATGCGGCGAGCAGTGACCATCGCCGGGCGGTGGAAGCGCTGATCGACGGACTCGCGGGGTCCGGCAAGGCGCTGCTTCATACAAGCGGGTCGAGCATCGTGGGCGACGCATCGGGCGGCCAGGCAGGCAACACGATCTACACGGAAGACACGCTACCCGAACCGACCGCCGACAAGGCTGCGCGCGTCGCCATCGACCGGCTCGTTCAGGCGGCGGCCAACCGCGGCGTACGCTCGATCGTGCTCTGCAACACGCTGATCTATGGACACGGCGCTGTGCCCGGCAGCGCTAGCGTACAGTTGCCGCGGCTCGTCTCGCAAGCCCGAGATAGCGGAGTCGTGCGGCACGTCGGTACCGGCGGCAACATCTGGTCCAACGTTCACATCGACGATGTGGTCACGCTCTACCTGCTCGCGCTCGACAAGGCGCCCGCGGGCAGCTTCTATTTCGTTGCGAGCGGCGAAGCGGCGTTTCACCAGATATCGGCAGCTATCGGCGAAGCGTTGGGGCTCGGCTTACCGCAAGATTGGCCCCTCGAGGATGCGATCGGACGATGGGGCTACGAGATGGCATCGTACGGACTCGGTTCGAACAGCCGCGTCCGTGCGGAAAAGGCGCGGCAAGAACTTGGCTGGCAGCCGAAGCGCACGTCGGTAACCGATTGGATCCGCAACGAAATGCTTTGAAGCCGGCACTGCGGAGAGCGATCGCGCGCTCAACTTGAAACGGCAGTGATCAGCACATCAAGAATGCAGGGACTCGGGTTGAGCGTCGGCGTCGTCGCGCATGATTCTAAACAGCCGAAACGATTGCCGATCTTCAAATCCAAGCCGCCGATAAAGCCCGATGGCCGGCATATTGTCGCCTAGGACATGAAGAATCGGCATATCGCCGCGGCTTTGGATTTCCTTTCGAAGAACGTTCATCAGGCGAGCGGCAATACCTCGGCCGCGATAGTTGTCGTCGACGCACACCGCGCTGATTTCAACATGCCCGGCCAGGCTCATCCGTTCGCCCGCCATGGCGATAAGCGATCCGCCGTCCCGGATGCCAATGTAATTTCCCGTTTCGACGGTACGGATGGAAAAAGGTCCCGGCTTCGCTCTCTGGGCGAGGTCCAGCATTTCGCTTGCGTTGTCGCTGCTCAGTCGGACCACGTCGCGATCGTCGATCGCGCCCCCGGGCTCCGGGCAAACCATCTGCAATAGCGTAAATATCTGCTCCGCGCGAATACCTTCGACCGAAGGGATATCCGCCAACGCCAAAACCGCGACGGATTCATTGGGACCGATGAGTTGTCCAAGCGCTTGAAACGCCTCTCGCACAGGGCTTTCCACGCCCGCGAACGGTGCCACGGCGGGGTCGTAGCGACGAGCCAAACCGGCTCCCTGGGCTAAATGGGCGTGCCTCGTGGTCAAGGAAAACCACGCCGGGTTGTCCAGCAAGCTTCGATCTTGATGCGCCATCCCGCCCCTCTCTCACGTAGAATCGACCGATTATTCGGCAATTCTACGTGACCTCGCTCTTGCGAGGATGCGGCAGCCCAACGGCCTACGGCCTACCCATGCAGCCACTTCATCGCGATCGTGGCGAACACGACCATCGCCGCGCCGCCGATACGTGTCGAAATCTGCGCGAACGGCATCAAACCCATCCTGTTCGACGACGAGAGGATCGCGACATCGCCCGTGCCGCCTAAACCGCTATGGCACGCCGTGATGATGGCGGATTCGACCGGGTACATCTTCAGCCAGGCCCCAACGAAGAAACCCGAGGCCACCATCGAAAGCACGATTGACGCACAGATCACGAAATACCCCGGCGAAAACGCGTTGACGAGCTTGTCCCACGATACGAACAACGTTCCCAGTCCTACGAGGATGCCGAACGTCAGGTTCGTCGACATGAATTTGTACATCTGATAGGCACCGACCTCCATCGATTCGGGAATGGCACGGCAAACCTTCAAGACTGCCGCGGCAAGAATCATCAACACGGGGCCGGGGATGCCCGTCAGCGGCGCCAGCAACCCGCCCAAGATGAACAGCGTGCAAGCCAGCAGCAAACCGAATCCCATCAGTTGCAGATCCAGCGCGTCCTCCGCCTTTTGCGCCTTGAGCAGTTCGAGATCCTCACCGGTTTTCACGAGCAGGCCGTCGCCGCTGTAGCGGCGATGCTTCTCGCCGAAGCGCTTCAACATGCCGCTCGCGAGAATGGCGACGACATTGCCGATTAGCGCCGCCGGCACCATCATGGCGATCAGATGGCCCTGCGTCGTGCCGAGGATGTCGGAATAGCCGATCGACAGCGGCAGAATGCCTTCGCCGATGCCGCCGCCCAGGATCGGCATGACGATATAGAAGAACGTGTGCTTTGGGTCATACCCGAACAGCAAGCCGACGGCCACACCGGCCGCAATCGCGGTAATCGTGCCGACGAAGAGCGGAATGAACATCTTGAGGAAGCCTTGGATCAGGATCTTCCGGTTCATGCCGAGAATGCTTCCCGCGACGAGGCAAGCGATATAGAGGTACTGAAGATTCGCCGTCTTCATCGTGGTCGTAATCGCTTTGAGCGTCGCGTCGTCCATCAGTTTGTAGCCGAGCAAAGCCGACGGTACGAACAGACACAGAATGGCCGGGCCGCCGATGTGCTTGAACACGGGAACTCGCCGGCCGATCTCGCCTAGCAGAAGGCCCGACAGCATCAAGACAGCGAAGCCGCCGATCATGTCGTTGGGCAGCTTCTTTGCCATGGCGGCCGCGATCGTGATGACCGCGATCGCCAGAAACATCGGAAGCGGCATTCCGCCGATCTTGAGATTCGTTAGCGAGAATAGGCGCGTCAGCGGGCTGATGCTCGTCTGCAATGGGGAAGTCTCCACTTCATGTCTCCGTGTTTTGATGTTTTGCGTCGCGTTGTGCGTTGCGGCCGGACCAAACGGATTCCGATTGCTTTCGTTTGGCCTCGAGGCTAAGGGCGAACTCTTGACGCCCCCATCAGCCTGCCTTTTGCTGCTCAGGAAGATCGATCTTCATCCAGGGATGATCGGCGTAATGACGGCCTTCGAACGCACCGATCGCGTCAGCATCGGCGAGCGTCATCCCGATCATGTCGAGTCCCTCGACGAACATGCGCTTCTGCCGCGCGGGCAGATCGAATGGGAACTCACTGCCGTCCGCGGTCTTGACGACCTGGCGCCGCACGTCGATCGTCAGGCTGCTCTGCTCCGGATCGCCGATCCGTTCGCTCAGTTGCGCGATGACGTCGCGATCGAGCATCACGAGCAGCAGCCGGTTGTTGAGCGCATTGAAATAAAAGATCTCGCCGAAGCTCGGTGCGATCACGGCTTCGAAGCCCGCTTGCTGCAAGCCCCACACCGCATGTTCCCGGCTGGAGCCGCAGCCGAAATTGGCTCCGGCGACAAGGATGCGCGCCCCTCGATATTCAGGGCGGTTCAATACGAAATCCCGCCGCGGGGTACCGGACGCGTCGTAACGGAGGTCGTACAGAACGCCGCGCGCAAGGCCTGACTTGTCGATACCGAACAGGAACTGCTTCGGCATGATTTGATCGGTATCGAGATTTTCCAGCGGTAGCGGCGCGGCGATACCCGAAACGAACGCGTGCTCAGACATGGTCGAACTCCTTGCGTACATCGACGATTCGTCCTGCCAGCGCGGCGGCTGCGGCCATGGCCGGACTCATTAGATGGGTGCGAGCCCCGCGGCCCTGCCGGCCCTCGAAGTTGCGGTTGGTCGTCGAAGCGCAGCGTTGGCCCGGCTGAAGCATGTCGTCGTTCATCGCCAGACACATCGAGCAACCGGGTTGGCGCCACTCGAAGCCGGCGTCGATCAAGATCTGGGCGATGCCTTCGCGGTCCGCCTGTTCGCGAACCATGCCCGACCCCGGTACCACCATCGCGCGAACCGACGGCGCCACGCTTCGCCCGCGCACGATGTCCGCAACCGCGCGCAGATCTTCGATTCGAGCGTTCGTACATGAGCCGATAAAGACGTGATCGACAACAAGACCGTCGAGCGCTTGCCCGGCATCGAGGCCCATATAGTCGAGCGCCTTCAGTTCATTGCGGCGTTCCAGCGGTTCGCTGGAAAGCGCCGGGATACGATCGGTAATCGCGATTGCCTGGTCGGGGCTCGTGCCCCACGTCACGAACGGCGCGACCTCGTTTGCGTCGAAGCGATGCGTCACGTCGAACACGGCGTCCGCGTCGGATTTCATCCGCTTCCACTGTTCGACGGCATCGGCGATCCGATCGTCGGGCAGATCCCTGATCCGCTCGGATATGTAGTCGATCGTCGTATCGTCGGGCGCGATGAGCGCGCCGCGAGCACCGGCTTCCACCGTCATGTTGCACAGGGTCATGCGCGCTTCGGCACTCAGCGCGCCGATTGCGGACCCACGGTACTCGACGACGAAGCCCCGCGCGCCCTGAGCACCGATCTTAGAGATGATGTAAAGGACGAGATCCTTCGACGTCGTGCCGATCTGAAGCGCGCCCTCGACCTGGATACACATATCGCGAGCGACGCGATAGATCAGCGTTTGCGTTGCGAGCACGTGCTCGACTTCCGACGTGCCGATCCCGAAGCCCAACGCGCCCAGCGCACCGTAAGTCGTCGTGTGGCTGTCGCCGCACAGGACGACCATGCCCGGTCGAATCAGGCCGATCTCCGGGGCGACCACGTGCTCGATGCCCTGCTCGCGGTCCTTCACGTCGAACAGGTGGATGCCGTGCTTGCGGCAGTTGCGCGTGAAGTTCGCGGCCTGATTGGCGGCCGCATCGATGACGATCGTGCGCTGATCGATCGAGACGGGATGCGTCGGAATCACGTGATCGACGATGCCCATCTGTTTTTCCGGGCAGCGGACCGGCAGATTCTTTTCGGCAAGCCCGGCGAACGCCTGGGGGCTCGTGTACTCGTTCATGATGTGCAGGTCGGCATAGAGCGCGACATGCTGCTCGTCGACCCGGAAAACCGTGTGGCTCTCCACGATCTTCCGGTAAAGCGTCTGTCCCATCGTTCCTCCAATCTTCCAAAACGCCCTCTTCCAGAGGTTTTAGCAAGTGTAATTTGGAGGGTTACAGCTTAAAATAGGCATTGGCTTAACCCATTGTTAAATTAAACTTTAAGATGGACCCGATCGCAGACCTGGAGTTTTTCGCGCGGCTCGTCACGCACGGCAGCCTGTCGGCATTGGCGCGCGATCTTGGAGTCACGCCGCCCGCCGTTAGCGCGCGGCTCAATCAGATCGAGCGGCGCCTCGGCGTGAAGCTGCTGAACCGGACCACGCGGCGATTGGCGATGACGAACGAAGGCGAGGTGTATCTCGCGACGGGATCGAAGCTGCTGGAGCAGGTGCTGGAACTCGAGCGGACAGTTTCGAGCAGTCGCGACCGGCCCCGCGGGCTATTGAAGGTCAACGCGACGTTCGGCTTCGGGCGGCGCCATATCGTTCCCGCGCTGTCCGAGTTTCGAACGCGCTATCCAGACGTGGAAATTCAGCTGGAACTCACCGACCGCCCCATGAATCTTGCCGAATTCGCGTACGACGTCGGGATCCGGTTCGGGGAGCTGCCGGATCAACGCGTGGTGGGGAGAAAACTCGCGTCGAACCGGCGCCTCGTGTGCGCGTCGCCGAATTACTTGAAGAATCATGCGGCGCCGAAATCACCCGGAGACCTGCGTGAACACGATTGCATCGTTCTGCGCGAGAACGATACAGCGTACGGGACGTGGCACTTCACGAAAGGAAAACGCCACGAACTGGTCAAGGTGCATGGCGTCATGAGCAGCAACGACGGTGAAGCTACGTTGCGTTGGGCAATCGATGGACACGGCGTTCTTGTCCGGTCCGAATGGGACGTCCAGGCCTATATCGATTCGGGAGCACTGGCTAGATTGCTTCCGGATTGGTCGCTGCCGCCCGCCGATATTTATGCGATCTACCCTGAGCGGCTCAATCTGTCGGCCAAGGTGCGGGCGTTTATCGATTTCCTCGGTGAATACCTCCACCGTCCATACGAGGCCCCGACGTCTCACTAGCGCACCGATGGTGCTTCACCCGCTGCGTTGAATCGGAGAGTCAAGTTCTCTTCGAAGATAGGACACGGCCCGGTAGCCCAATCGCGCCATAGGGCCTTCGTGCTTCCACGGAGCGATCACGCCGACGGCTCAACCGCCGTTGAACATGTCATTGAACTGGTTGACCCATGCGTGTTCGTTGGGGCCCGGGTTCGCACGCATGTTCACAGCCTGACCGCCAACCAGAATCTCCTTAGCGCCAGTGCCAAGCTGTTCGACGGCACCGGCAATGAACTCGTCGAGCGGCATCGCCCTTTCCTCTTCGCTGCTGTTCATCAACTCGGTGCGCACCCACGGCGGCGCGATTTCAATGAACGAGACTTTGCTGTCGCGAAGCAGATAGCGCTGCGAAAGCGTATATGAATGCAATGCGGCCTTCGTGGCGCTGTACACCGCGGTAATCGCCAGCGGCACAAAGGCGAGCACGGACGTCACATTCGCCACGACTGCACTGTCTTGCTTCTTCAGATGCTCGATCAGCGCCGACGTCATACGGATCGGCCCAAGCAGATTCGTATCGACGGTCGAACGAGCCAACTCGTCGTCGACCTGGCCTTGTGCACCGTCGGGCAGCATGATGCCGGCGTTGTTGATCAAGACATTCAGATTCGGATACTCGGCAATCAGTTTGGCCGCGACAGCCTGAATATCGGCAGGATTGGTGATGTCGAGCGAAACCGCGCGCATGCCCGGATTCGCATCGATCGTTGCTTGCAGGCGCTCGACGCGGCGCCCCGAGATGATCACCTGATTGCCGCGCTTATGAAGCGCTTCCGCAAGCGCGCGTCCAATACCCGAACCGCCGCCCGTGATGAAGATCGTGTTGCCGGTGAGTTTCATGATTAGCTCCGTTGGAAATGGTGAATGTCGTTAGTGGGGGAAGCTGTTTCCGAACATGGGCAAGCCGCTTGTCGAATCGGCCTTGGTAGCCTCGTCTTGCAATACATCCCAATGTTCGGCGAGCGCACCGTTCTCGATGCGAAGGATGTCCGCCGCGATCCAGGCGACGGGACGCCCGTGACCGGAAAAGCGGCCGTGAACGATCACGTAGTCGCCGTCGGCGACGATCACGCCCGGCTCGTAACGCAAGCCTGGGGGCAGCGCTTTGATCAGGTTGAACAAGCCGTCGCGCCCCGGCTCGATGTGCGCGCTGTGTTGGATGTAGCTAGGCGACCAGAAACGCTCGGCCGCGGTGTAGTCGCGCCTATTGAAGAGTGTGTCGAATGCTTCGAGCACGAGGGCCTTGTTCGCGGCCGCGCCGGCTGTCGTCATGATGTCCTCCTGATTTCCTATGATGTTTGAGGGGGCCACCGCAAACACGATGATGATTGACATTGAGTTTGGGTGATCGATCGGCAAATGTCAATGGTGATCGACATCGTCTTTTTGGAAAGACGCTATAATCAGAATCAATGACAGTGGGAGCATCGGACGATGGGTGTGTCGAAACAGCAGGCGGTGGAGAACCGGAAGGCCATCCTCGAGGCTTCGGAGAAGCTGTTCCGCGAGCACGGTATCGATGGCGTCGGCCTGAGCGCGCTGATGAAGGCGGCCGGCTTTACCCAGGGCGGGTTCTACAACCACTTCCAATCGAAAGAAGCCCTGGCCGCCGCGGTCGTCGCGAGCGCGATGGAGAAGTCCTACGAGGATCTCAAGGACGAAGTCGAGGCGCCGATCAAACGTGGCGGGGACCGGTTGAAACGGCACGTCGACTTTTACTTGTCCGACGCGCATTGCGGCAACATCGAGCGCGGGTGTGCGGTCGCGGGGTTTTCCGCGGACGTGCGGCGGCTAGGTCATGAGGCTCAAACAAGCTTTGCCGGTGGCTTGCAAACGCTGTTCGATACCTTGGCCGAACTTGTGGTGGAACAACGCGGGAACGACGTCGACGAGAAGGAGGCGCGCCGGGAGGCAATCGCGTTTTATAGCGAAATGGTCGGAGCGCTGATTCTCTCGCGAGCGGTCGGCAGCGCCGCGCCCGAACTGGGAGAGGAAATACTGAAGGCGAACCGGGAAACGTTGCACAAACGGTTGACGCCCGAGCCATCGTGACGGTAACCACGAACGACCTTGCTTCAGGGATCGTACTTTGCGTGCCCGGCGCGAAGCGAGTTCTTTGAGCGTAGGCGACGCTCCATCAACGATATCTTTTTTCCCGCGAGGGACGGCTCTTTCATTCCGCTTGCAGCCCCGAGGCGATGGCCTATATTGAATCATCGCCGCGGCGGCCAACAATAGATCCGTTCCCATCAACAGCCCCGCACCGATCCCCACCATCGGCAGCGCGCGCCGGCGCCCCCTCCCTACGCGCCCATTCGCGAATGCCGAATGCCAATCGTCGAACGAAAGGAACAAGACCATGTGCGACACAGTCGAGTATCCGGGGCAATACAGAGGCAGAGGTCAAGGCGCAGGCGCGCGTCGCCGCAACTTTCTCAAGCTGGCCGGCGCCGCCACGGTGGTAGGGCTCACCACAGGCCCTCTCCTTACGCAGCAAGCACGCGCCGATGCGTTGACCAAGGCACAACGCGACAGCATGACGCCGGAGCAGATCATCGAAGTCATGAAACACGGCAACGCGCGTTTCCAGCGAGGCGAAAGAAAGAACCGTGATTACTTGCGGGAACAACGCGCAAGCGCCTCCGGCCAGTATCCCGCGGCAGTGCTCCTCAGTTGCATCGATTCCCGCGCCCCGGCCGAGGTCATCATGGATCTGGGCATCGGCGACGTTTTCAATTGCCGCGTTGCCGGAAACATCGACAACGGCGACATCCTGGGCAGCATGGAGTTCGCGTGCAAGCTATCGGGTGCCAAAGTCGTCGTCGTCATGGGACACACGGCATGCGGCGCGATCAAGGGCGCCATCGCCAATGCCGAGCTAGGCAATCTCACCGCATTGTTAGACAAAATCAAGCCAGCGGTGGAGGCAACGAAATACGACGGCGAACGCACGGCAACGAACTACGATTTCGTGGATCTCGTGGCGCACAAGAACGTCGAAATGACCATCGCCGACATCCGCCAGCGCAGCCCCGTGCTCGCCGACCTCGAAACCAAAGGCACGATCAAGATCATCGGCGCCATGTACAACCTCAAGACCGGCGCAGTCGAATTCTTCGGTTAAGCGCACCGACACACCGCTCCCCTCCATATCGCTCCGATCCGCCACACGCTGCCGCCACACGCCGCGGCAGCGTGTGGCGGCAGCATTCGCCCCGCCCGCCTTTCCCGCCGGGAAACGGTGCTTGATCATTCATCGATTATCGAGCCGCTCAATCTCCCGCAACATTGCCGTCATGAAGTCGATGGACGGAGACATGACGATGAAGCGGCCGCTGGATGGGATTCGGGTACTCGAGATGGGACAGCTCATTGCTGGCCCCTTCGCCGGGAAAATGTTGGGGGAATTCGGCGCTCAGGTCGTCAAGATCGAGCCGCCCGGAACAGGCGATCCGCTGCGCAAGTGGCGGCTTCTCCATGAAGGCACCTCCGTCTGGTGGGCGGCGCAGTCCCGCAACAAGAAGTCCGTCACCCTCGATTTGCGCTCCATCGAAGGGCAGGATGTGGCTCGCCGCCTCATCGCCGAAAGCGATGTCCTGATCGAAAACTTTCGGCCCGGCACGCTCGAATCGTGGGGACTCGGCTGGGACGAACTGCAACGAATCAATCCCGGTCTCATCATGCTGCGCGTTTCGGGCTACGGTCAGACGGGGCCGTATCGCGATCGCCCCGGCTTCGGTGTCATCGCCGAAGCGATGGGCGGCCTACGGCATCTGTCCGGCGAGCCCGGCCGCACACCTGTGCGAGTGGGGATTTCGCTCGGCGATTCGCTGTCCGCCCTGCACGGCGTCATCGGCATCTTGCTCGCCCTTCGGCATCGCGAGCAGCATGGCGGCAAGGGCCAAGTCGTCGACGTCGCCCTTTACGAATCCGTCTTCAACATGATGGAAAGCCTGCTGCCCGAATACTCGGTGCTCGGTGCGGTGCGGCAGCCCGCCGGCAGCAGTCTCCCCGGCATCGCACCCAGCAACGCCTACCGCTGCCGCGACGGCAAATACGCGCTGATCGCCGGCAACGGCGACAGCATCTTCCGCAGGCTGATGGAATTGATCGGGCGGCCCGATCTCGGCAATGACCCCACGCTCGCGCAAAACGACGGCCGCGTGAAGGATGTCGAGCGTATCGACGTCGCAATCGGCGAATGGGCGGCGCAGCGTTCGCTCGACGAGGCGCTCGCCGCGCTCAACGCAGCGAAGATTCCGGCCGGCCGCATCTACGATGTTGCCGATATCGCCGCCGATCCGCACTACAAGGCCCGCGAGATGATCGTCGACACAAAACTTCCCGATGGAACACCGGTGCAGGTGCCCGGCATCGTGCCGAAGCTCAGCGAGACCCCAGGCACGATCGACAGTGAAGCCGCCACGCTCGGTCAGCACACCGATGAAGTGCTCGGCGGTCTCGGCATCGATGCCGAGACGCGCGCCGAATGGCGCTCGCGCGGTGTCATCTAGGCCTAGGTTTGTCTAGGTTTGGATTGAGGTTGAGGATTTGCAAGGAATCGATGACATGTTGAAACCACGAACGAAGCTTTACATCAATGAAGTCGCTACGCGCGACGGCTTTCAGAACGAGGCGCAATTCGTCGAAACGGAGGCGAAGGTCGCGCTTGTCAATCGGCTGAGCCGGTGCGGATTCGCCAAGATCGAGGTCACGTCTTTTACGTCGCCCAAGGCTATTCCCGCCCTGCGTGACGCGGAAGCCGTGATGTTTCAGATCGCACGCGTTCCCGGCGTGGTCTATACCGTGCTCGTACCGAACGTGCGCGGCGCGGAGCGCGCGCTTTCCTGCGGCGTCGACGAAGTCAATCTCGTGATGTCGGTCAGCGAAAGCCACAACCGGACGAACCTGCGCATGACGCGCGAGCAGTCGTTCGCGCAACTGAGCGACGTCGTTTCCGTCGTTCGCGAGACGAACGTCGCCATCAACGTTTCGCTCTCCACCGCGATGGGCTGTCCGATGGAAGGCGATGTGCCCGCAACCGAAGTGCTCGGATGGATGCAGCGCTTCGCCGATATCGGCGTCCATGGCATCACGCTCTGCGATACGACCGGAATGGCCTTTCCGTCGCAAGTCGGCGATCTGTGCCGCCGGGCGGCCGAGGCGTTTCCGCGGCTCGAACTCACTCTGCACTTTCACAATACGCGCGGCATGGCGCTCGCCAATACCCTGGCCGCGCTCGACGCGGGCATCGTCCGTTTCGATTCGTCGCTCGGCGGATTAGGCGGATGTCCTTATGCGCCCGGTGCGACCGGAAACGTCTGCACGGAAGAACTCGTTCACATGCTCGAACTCGACGGATACGACACCGGGGTCGATCTCTCCGGGGTCATCGAAGCAGCGAAATTGCTTCCCGACCTGATCGGCCACGACGTTCCGAGTCAGATTCTGAAAGCGGGACAGCGTCTCGCGCTTCATCCGATGCCCGCCATCTGAGCCGAGCGCGTTCCATCAGGGCAGCGATATCGACAAACATAAGGAGTACGAAATGCCGTTGATCGACCATCTCGATCATCTCGTCCTCACCTGCGTGGATCCGGAAGCGACGAAGCACTTCTATACCCTGGTACTGCAGATGGAGCTGGAAACGTTCGGTGCCGGCCGCCTTGCGTTCCGCTTCGGCAATCAAAAGATCAATCTGCACGTGCGCGGCTCGGAATTCGAGCCCAAGGCGCATGTCCCTGTTCCCGGCGCGCTCGATCTGTGTTTCATCGCCTCCGTTCCGCTCGCCGATGTGGTCGCGCATCTGCATCGCATGGAATGGCCCATCGTCGAGGGCCCGGTCGAGCGCACGGGTGCCACACAGAAGATCCGCTCGGTCTATGTGCGCGACCCGGATCTGAATCTGATCGAGATTTCCGAGCTTTTGAATTAACGACGAAGCGTCTTGCTTTCCGTACCGGCGCCTAGATGCCGGACGGCACGGTCGTGCCCGCAGTTTTCAAGGAGACAGCATGAGCATCAACCAACCCGATCTGCGCGGCGATTCCGCCGCGGGCATTTCACTCCCCCTATCCGGCGATCGCACGGCACAAGGCCGAATGCCTCAGGCCGATCGCGGCAACACGCTAGGCAATTTGATGGACGATATGCCGGTCGGGGCGCTGCACCGTTTCGTCGTGTGGGTCATCGGCATCGGACTCTTCTTCGATATGTACGAGATCTTCCTCGTCGGGTCGATCGGGTCCGCACTTCAACACGAGTTCGGCCTCAACGGACACAGCGCCGATTTCAAATTGCTGCTCGCCTCGGCGTTCGTCGGCATGTTCTTCGGGTCGTTCTGCCTCGGCAGCCTCGCGGATCGCATCGGCCGACGCAAGGCGTTCGTCTTCACGCTCGTTTGGTACAGCGCGTTTTCGTTGATCGGCGCGCTTTCGGTCAATGCGGGGATGCTCGTGGTCTGCCGCTTCTTGACGGGTATCGGCGTCGGCGCGATCTATCCGATCGCGGACAGCTATCTGTCGGAGATTCTGCCCAAGGAACGCAGAGGCCGGCTTGCCGCATGGGCCTATACGACGTCGTATATCGCAGTCCCGCTCGTCGGCTTCCTTGCGGTATGGCTCAACCCATTGCATCTCGGCGACATTGCCGGTTGGCGCATCATTCTGGCGATCGGCAGCGTCGGTGCGATATTCGTCGTGCTCGTTCAACACAAACTGCCTGAGAGCCCGCGCTGGCTTCTCGCCCGTGGCCGTGTCGAGGAAGCGCATGCCGAACTGCGCCGCTTCGCCGAAAGTGCCGGAGTTAAATTGCTCTCGATCGCGCCGGAAGCGTCGGGAACGCCGCGTCCGATGAGTCTCGGCGAGCGCATCGCCGTGCTGCGTCAAATGCCCTACAAAAAGCGCTATCTGATGCTGGCCGTGTTTCACCTCTTTCAAGCATTCGGCTATTACGGCTTCGGTACCTTGGCGAACATCGTCGTCAAAAGCCACGGCTTCAGCGTCACCGACGGCACGCTGTTCATGGCGCTATCGTTCCTCGGCTACCCGGTAGGATCGCTTCTTTCGATACCGCTGCTCAACTGGATCGAGCGCCGCACGCTCGTCGTCACGTCCATTCTCTCGATCGCGGCATTCGGGTTGGCGTTTGCCTATTCCGACAACACGATCTTCATCGTGGCATTCGGTGTGTTGACGACTTGCGCTTCGAACGTCTTCAGCAATGCCTATCACGTCTATCAAGCGGAGATCTTTCCAGCGCGTGTGCGCTCCACGGCAATCGGCAGCACGTACGCACTGTCTCGCATCATGAGCGGGGCGTTGCCCTTCATTCTGCTGCCCGTGCTGACCCATTACGGCCCCGCCGCCATGTTCGGCGTGATCTCCTTCGTGCTGTCGATCGTTGCGCTCGTCGTGCGCGCGTTCGGTCCGCTGACGACGCGGCGGAGTCAGGACGAGATCAATCCGGTTTGATCGGCGTTTAGCAGAAAAGCGCCGCGGGCGTCGGTCGTCGGTTGTCGATCCGGGCCCGCGGCGTTAGGCATTTACGGGAGAACGCCGCGGAACGCGCTAGGCGTCCTCTCCCGTTTCGCGGGAAAGAAAATCGAACAGCCGCTCAACCTCGGGCGACAAGCCGCCCGCGGCAGACGCTCCGATCAAGAGGCTTCGCATTGCCCAAGGATCGCCGAGACGAACCATGCGTAGGCGATCGACGAGCAGCCCCGGCCTAACCGTCGAGCGCGGCACGATGCCGATGCCGAGTCCGGACTCGATCATGCGGCACGCCCCATCGAAGCTCGCCACCTGAATTCGAAGCTTGAGCGGCCGACCGGCTGCAAACGCAGCATCGTTCATCCTCGCGAGCAACGAACTGCCCGTGTTGAGGCCGACGTATTCTTCATCGAGCGTTTCCGCGAAGCCGATCTCTTCCTTGCTCGCCAGCGGATGCGATTGCGGCACGAGGAGAATCAGTTCGTCTCGCCGGTAGAGACGACAGTCGACGCCATGCGCGGGCGTGTTGTCGGCGAATACGCCTAGGTCGGCCTTTCCCGACTTCACCGCATCGACGATCTCCCCGCTCAGTCGTTCCTCCAAGCTGATCTTGATGGTCGGATTCTCGCCTAGGAAGCGCGCCAGATCGTCGGGCAGGAACTGGATGACCGATGAGGTATTGGCCCACAGCCTCACGTGGCCGCGCACGCCGGTGGCGTAGTCGCTGATTTCGTTGGCCATCCTGTTGACTTGGTCGAGTACTCGCGTCGCGTGCTCGAGCAGACCACGGCCGGCGGGCGTCAATTCCACGCCGCGCGGGTGACGAACGAGCAGCGTACAGTCCGTCACACTCTCCAGTTCGGCGATGCGCTTGCTGATCGCCGACAGCGTCAACTGGCCATGCTCGGCCGCCTTCGTGAGACTGCCATGCTCGGCCACCAGCAGAAAGACTCTGAGCGATTGAAGATCGAAGTGTGAGGGGTTGACCATGGCGGGAAGTCCGATCGATGCTGGCAAGGCTGCGCCGGCACAGTCTACACGCGCTCGCCCGGCTTGCGACACGAGGTTTTCCGGTGCTTTCCCAATCGGCAAGCATGCTTGCGCAAGCGGCAATCGCATTGCGAAACGGATTTGGCACAATACTGGGTCAAAGGCTCAAGTCGTTGCCGCTCGGCCTTCCGTGCGCCAACGTCCGTACGCCGTCATTCAGCAAGAGGTTTCGATTATGCAAAGCACTGCACGTCCGTTGCGGGTCGTCTTTCTCGACCGGGCTACGATTTCGCCACGAACGACATTGAAGGAACTGCCGTTCCCGCACGAATTGCAACGGTTCGATCGCACGTCCGCGCAGGAGGTGTCATCGCGGATTCGTCTGGCAGATATCGTCATCACCAATAAAGTTCGCCTTTCAGCGAGCGATATCGCGGCCGCGGAGAACTTGCAGATGGTGGCCATTGCGGCGACCGGCAGCGATCATATCGACCTACATGCTTGCCAGGCACGCGGCATCGTCGTGAGCAACATTCGGAACTACGCGGTACGGACCGTTCCGGAGCATACGTTCGCGCTGATCTTCGCTTTGCGGCGCAGCCTCGCCGCCTACCGGGACGCAGTGCGAGCCGGACGCTGGCTCGAATCGGGTCAGTTTTGCTTCTTCGATTATCCGATCCGGGATTTGAAGGGCGCGACGCTCGGGATTATCGGCGATGGCGTGCTGGGCCGCGCCGTTGCGGAAATCGGCAGCGCGCTCGGTATGCGGGTGCTCTTCTCGGCCTATAAGGACCGGGCGAATATGGGAACGCTGTACACGCCGTTCGACGACTTGCTGGTGCAGGCCGATGTCATCACGCTGCACTGCCCACTGACGCCCGCGACGCGCGACCTTATCGCCGCACCGGAGTTCGCGCGCATCAAAGAAGCCGGGCGCAAGCCGCTGATCGTCAATACGTCTCGCGGTGGCCTTGTCGATGAAACCGCGCTCGTGGCTGCGTTGAAGGCCGGCGATATTGCGGGCGCCGGGTTCGATGTGGTGACCCAGGAACCGTTGCCGGCGGAGCATCCGTTCAATGAGGTGCTTGGTCATCCGGCGTTCATTCTGACGCCTCACGTAGCATGGGCCAGCGACGAAGCGATTCAATGTCTAACCGATCAGTTGGTCGACAACATTTCGGCATTCGTCGACGGTCAGCCGGTGAACGTGGTTACGCCGAAATAGCGGGCTATGCGCGGAACGTCTTGCCGTTAGAAGTTGGCAACAACGAGCTGTGCGGCGACACTATGAGAAAGAACGAGGTCCGCATTGGGCAGGTCGTTTCCGTCCAGTTTCTCGCGAACTGCCGCCTCGTCCATTCCGTATCCGTGCCATCGCGCAGCGAGGCGATCGATCAACACCTCCCTCGGGACCTCGAGCATGACGGTCACGTTGAAGTGTTGCCGCAGCGGAGCCCAGGCGGGATCGTCGAGCAGCAGATAGTTACCTTCGACCAGAACGAGTCTTGCTGATGCCGGGATGATCTCCGCTCCGGCGCGGGCGATTTCGATCGATCGGTCGAACACTGGGACGGCGATGTCCTTGCCGTTGTCCTCGCTCAACCTTTCCAACATCGCTTCTAGCCCACCGACATCGAAGGTATGCGGTGCGCCCTTTCGCGCCCGATCGCCGCGCGCTTCCAGCACGCGATCGTCGAAGTGATAGCCATCCATCGCCAGGATGTGAGCGAAGCCCGGACGATGACGATTGAGGCTGTCGCGCAGCGTCTCGACGAACGTGCTTTTCCCGGCGCCCGGGGCGCCCGCGATGCCGACTAGCTTGCGGGTGTCGCCCGGCATATCGAGCAGATGCTCGATCAACTGCGCAAGATCGACGCGACGGGATTCCGGTGTTTCGATGTTCACGGCAAACGGCTCCATTGGCGGCTTGGAAGCTGCATACGCTTTGTGTCAGCGCGTACGACGCAAGATCGTAGCAGCCTCACCGCCGTTCGGGAAGCAAGTGGCCGTCGTCGCGCTCAAGGTCTTCCGCAGCAGAATCCAGATACCACTCGGTCCTTAAGCGACACCTCAACACCGGGGTTTCGAGCAGCACGGATCATCTCGCGATAACGTGCCCCGCTCTCGTCCCGAAAATTACCTCCGCACTCAGCCTTTGCCTGTAGCGGGATTGCGGCACGTTCGATCCTCCGAGGCGGCGATGGCCTAACATTGCAGCCCGCACTGCAACAAGGATTGGACGACGCACCATGCCGGTCATACTTTCGACGAAACCCTCTCGGGCGGGTGCTGACGTCCACAACTTGCATCGCAGACATGATGCATCCAGCGGTAGTTCGACCACTGGTGGCAACACCGGATACGCGCGTCCTGACGAACAAGCCGAAACGGAGTTTTTCGTCAATCTTGACCCTGCCAACGACGGCCTACCGATGATCGACATTCAGCGGACCAACCGAGGTTTCCGTGATGTCGTCTCGATGCTGCGCGATGGTGACCTAGGTACAACGGAGTTGCCGGCTAAGCAGTACGAGTAACCAAAATGAGAACAATACGCAACGCTCCCGTCAAAAACAAAATCCCGGTCTCGGTCGAACTAGCCGGCGTCGACGACGGGGCAATCTGGGATCGAGAAATACGTCCTGTCGAATTGCATCATCATCCGGGGCGAACGTCGTTCCGCTGGCGCCGGTCCATTAGATACCTACCGTTGCTGAAACGGCTCGCATTTGGTCCCAAGGCGAAGACCTGCTATGCCTTGAGCGCACAGACTTCCGGACATGATGAAGAGGCGGTTCTGGCAGGACTCGTGCTGCTCGTAGAAGGAGCAGCGTTCCCGCCCGATAAATACAAACAGTGTGTGTACGTCTGGTATCTCGGAAGCGCGCCGGATGCGTACATGCGGAGCCGAGGTGTCGAACTCATACCACGCGCCGGCGAGGTGCTAATTGACGCGGCAATACAGGCGAGTATCACGGCTGGATTCGAGGGACGCATCTATTTGCACGCGGCCCGGTCGGGCGGACAGGGTCTGCTCGACTACTATCGCGGGGTAGGTCTGTCGCCATTGTGTTGCGGGGTGCCCATACCGCAAGTGAGGAGCCGGAACGACGGGCGGTATTTCGTTGCCGATGAACAAACAGCGCGGTACATTGTCAGAAGAAATGAGCGCAACAGGTGAGCGATATGAGCTTTGCTACATTCGTACAAGATGTTTCGAACCGTTTGGGTATACGGGCCGACCATACCCCGCCGGCCTATTCGCCCGAAGAACTCGCGGAAGCCGCGGAGAGCGACCGGATCGACCGAATCCTTGCTGCGCAAGGCGTACAGGCTGAAGCAGACGATGGCCGGCCTATACGTCGTCGTAAATTCAGCGAGTTGAGAGGCTTCAACCGTAAGTCGTTTGACGCTGACCAGTACGCGAGGGATCTCGGGCGAAAGCGGCAATAATAGCTTGGCGAACGAATCGCATACATCTTCGCTACACAAGCACGCGCTTCAGCTAGCTAGCCTCACCGCCGTTCGGGAAGCAAGTGGCCGTCGTCCAGTTCCGCATCCTCGGCCGCAGTCTCCGGGAACCGCTCCGCATAGAGGTGCCGGCGCGCAGCGGCGGTATCGAGCGTCCCCGACCACTTCGCGACGACCACGGTCGCCAGCGCATTGCCGATCGTATTGCACGTCGCAATCGCCATCGACATAAAACGATAGACGCCGAAGATGATAGGCAGTCCTTCGACAGGCAATATGCCGGTCGACGTGACCGTTGCCGCAAACACCACAAACGAACCACCCGACACTGTCGCCGCCCCCTTCGACGTCAACAGCATCAACAGCAAGATCCCTATCTGCTGATGCAGCGTAATAGGCACGTTATACGCATGCGCGATAAACATCACGCCCATCGCCATGAAGATCGACGTCCCGTCGAGATTGAACGCGTATCCCGTCGGCAGCGTAAGCCCCACCGTCTGCTTCGCGCAGCCAAGACGCTCGAGCTTGATGAGCAGCCGCGGCAAAGCACTCTCGGACGATGCCGTACCAACCACGATCAATACTTCATCCTTGATATAGCGCAGGAAGCGCCACATGCTGAAGCCAGCGAATCGAGCAACAAGGCCCATCACCACCGCGATGAACAAGACGATCACGGCATAAAAGCTCAAGACGAGTTGTGCAAGCGCGATCAAAACCGCCGTGCCGTTGCTGCCCACCGCGAACGCGATCGCGCCGAACGTGCCCAGCGGCGCCAGCTTCATGACCAGATTGATGAAGGAAAAAAGGACTTCCGAAATCTGATCGAGCCCTTCGTTGATGCGGACGCGCCGATGCTCGGGTATCGCCAAGATCCCGATCCCAACCATGCAGGCCAGCACGACGACCTGGAGCAGTTGTCCCTTCGCAAATGCCCCGATGAAGTTGTTCGGAACGAGGTGCATGACGAAGTCGTGCAGAGTCTGCGGCGAAGCTTTCGCCGCCGCGGCGGGTATCGCACCGACCGCCGCCTTGCTCATACCCTCGCCGTTGGGAAGCAGATTGCCGGCCAATAGGCCGACGGCGAGCGCAATCGTCGACACGATCTCGAAGTACACGATCGACCGCCAGCCGACTCGGCCCGCGCTCCTCACATCACCGGCCGAAGCAATGCCATGCACGATCGTCAAAAAAACGAGCGGCGCGACGCCCGCCTCGATCAGCGCAAGAAAGATATCGCCAAGAACCTTCAGCTGCGCGCCGACTTTCGGCGCGACCAGTCCGGCCACGATCCCGAGAACGAGCGAAACCAGCACCTGCATGCCAAGCCGCGTATACCAGGGCCGCTTCATCGGGGACGCGGCGGCAGACATATTGCTCGACGTCGGTTGGTGATTCACGATTGGCACTCCTCTAAGGCATAGGATGAAATCTCGCTGGACAATTCGAGCGCTCGATCGACCATGCGTGGCGCAAGACCCAGGTAATTCGCGGGATCCGTCATGCGGTCGATCGCCTCGCGATCGAAATGCCGCGTCACGGTGGGAAGCGCCGCCAAGGCATCGGCCAGCGTGCCGCCGCCGTCATCCACGGCGCGGCATGCGTCGTACACAACGTCGTGCGCCTGCTGCCTCCCGATATGCGGCGCGAGCTGCATCATCGCGGCCTCGGCGACGATGAGCCCCTTGCTGATGCCGAGGTTGTGCTTCATCCGCTCGGTATCGACGATCAATCCGCTCAACATGAACTTGGCTTGATTGAGTGCGCCCGAAGTCAAGATGAAGCTTTCGGGGATCGCGATCCATTCGGCGTGCCATGGCCCGGTCGCCCGCTCGAAATCCTGGATCATCGCGTCGACCATCAAACCCGCGTGCTGACGCACCGCCTTCGCGGCGGCAAGCATGAGTTCGCTCGAGATCGGATTCCGCTTTTGCGGCATGGTGCTGCTCGCGCCGCGGCCTTTGACGAACGGTTCGTACACTTCGGCGAACTCGGTCGAGGCCATGATCATGATGTCGAGCGCGATCTTGCCCAGCGATCCCGTCACCAACGCCAGGAAGTTCACCGCTTCGGCAAAACCGTCGCGGGCGACGTGCCACGTGGTGGCCGGTACGCCGAGGCGCAGTTCAACAGCCAGCGCGTGCTGCACCTCAAAGCCCTTATCGCCCAACGAAGCCAACGTCCCTGCCGCTCCCGCGAATCCCACGACGGCGACGCGCGAACGCAGTTCGCCGAGCCGCTGTTGATGCCGGTCGAACATCGCGAGCCAAATCGCCGCCTTGTATCCGAACGTGATCGGCAACGCCTGCTGCAAATGTGTGCGGCCCGCCATCGGCGTATCGCGATGCTTCTTTGCTAGCCCGGCGAGAATGCCGCGCAGTTCGCGAATGTCCTCGTCGATCGAATCGAGCGCATCGCGAACCTGCAACGACACCGCGGTATCCATGATGTCCTGCGTCGTCGCGCCCCAATGCACATAGCGGCCGGCCTCCCCGCACATGTCGACGAGCTGGTGCACGAGCGGCAGGATCGGATAGCCGACGATGTCGGTTTCTTCGCGCATATGGTCGAAGTCGATGTGTTCGATGCTTGCTTCGCTTTCGATCACGTTGGCCGCTTCGCGCGGGATCACGCCGACGTGTGCCTGCGCTTTCGCGAGCGCGACTTCAACGTCGATATACAGCTGCACGAGCGCGTAGTCCGAAAACATCGCACGCATTTTGTCCGTGCCGAACGCATCGCGAAACAGGATGGAATCGAAGACGGTGCTGGAAGTGGAGAAAGTTCGATACGTCATACAACCTCTGGAGCAGCAAAAAGGTGGGCGAAAACGGGGACATCTTCGTATGAGCGGCGCTCTATATGTCCGGACATATTCAAGTTAATATGTTCGAACATATAGAGCAAGCTATGATTAACCCCTAGACCGCCCGCAACGAGCGTTTTTGCAAACCCATGAACAGACCGCACTTCGCCGACATCGCCCGCGACCTCACCGAGGGCATCGCTTCCGGCCGCTTTCCGGTGGGGTCATACCTGCCGACCGAACTCGAATTGCGCGATCGGTACAACACGAGCCGGCACACGATCCGTGCGGCACTCCATGAACTCCAGCAGTTGGGATTCGTGTCGAGGAAGAAGAACGCGGGAACGCGCGTCGAGTCGGCTCAGCCGAAAAACGAGTTTCGGCCGTCGCTGGCGTCGGTCGACGACATCGTGCAGTTCGGCTCCGAGCATCTGCGCGTGGTGCAGTCGATCGAGGAGATCGAAGCCGCGGGCAAGCTGGCGAAGCTATTGCGTTGCGAGGAAGGCACGCGCTGGCTGCGCGTGTCGAGCTTGCGGGTGGATGGCGACGCCACGAGCGTGCCGATCGGCTGGACCGACGTCTATATCGACCCGGCTTATGGCGAAGTCGCGGAGGTTGCGCGTCAAGAGCCGGGGACGCTGATCAGCGCATTGATCGAGGCGCGCTATGGACGATGCGTCTCGGAGATACAGCAAAACGTCCAGGCCGTGAATCTTTCGCGCGAGATGGCGGAGCGGCTGCAAGCGAAGCCTGAGAGCGCCGCACTCGAAATCGTGCGCCGATACGTCGACGCGGCGGGTACCGCGTTCGAGATATCGGTCAGCGTGCATCCCGCGGATCGGTTCTCCGTTTCGATGCGATTGACACGGTCGGAAAGCTGATTGCAGTCACGCGGCCTAGCCGCGATCGACCCGCTTCTCGATCCGCCCCAGCCGCACGACGGTGACACCGGGCCGCAGCTGCCGCAACGACGGCATCACGAGCATGCAGTCGTCGTAAGGTGTCACGACCGGCTCGCCATCGGACCAGCCGATCAGCGTGCCCGCCTTCTCGAACGTTTCAAGACCACGGTAGTCGCCGGCAAAGCGGAAATCCATACTCTTCGCCACGACGGGCTGGGTCACACGCACCACCGTCATCCGCGGCGGCAACGGCTCGATCCATCCGGGCGGTAGATCGGCTTCGTCCACCACGCCCGACACCAGCAGAAACCGCGCCGTGCAATCTCGGGCAACGCTCACGGCGCGCTGTTCCCAATGCTGGCCACATTCGATCAGCAGCGCGTTCTTCGCGCTACCCGGATCTCCGAACCCTTCGTAGTCACGCATCCGGCGGCCCTCGGGGTGGCCTTCGTCGCAGATCACCGTCGCCGGCGTGCCTAGCTTCACGGCAAGTTCGATGCCCTTGTCGAGCGGCCCGGCCACGATCAGCGGCTTGCTCTTCTCGTGCATCGAATGCAGATCGAGCAGCAGATCGACGGTATCGACCACCGGCCGCATCGCGCGAGCGCGATCGAGTTCCACCGTGCGGCGCGACGTATCGTCGAGCACGGCCGTCGTCCAAACGCGATTGAAATCGCCATCGACAAAGCGCGATTTGTCGGGCTGTTGCGGATCGAAGCGCGCATACGCCTGCACGTTGGCGAACGACAGCGTCAATCTTCCACGGCGCGGCCGCAGCCCAAACCGCAGCAGCGCATCCACGACGATCGCACCGCACACCTCGTTGCCGTGCGTCAGCGCGTTGATCATCACGTGCGGGCCGGGTACGCCCGAATCGAACGTATGGACGTAGTCGATCCCGGTGTTGCCGCTGGTATGCTCGCTGATGTTCGGAAACTCGATTTCGATCGGATAGGCTTCGGTACTCAAGGTGTCGCTCCTGGAACGGTCGAACGGTCATCGCGATCGGATTTAACCATGCTTCGCCGATATGCGCTTGTCGGGGAGCGAAGCGGTAACGGTACCCGCCAGCATGACGTTGACGTCCTCGACGCTACGCTGTCCCAAGTTGATTCCCACACCGCGCTTGGCCAATGCGCGTGCAACGAACGTGGTCGGCGTCATGCCGCAGATCCGCTTGAAGTGCCGGCCAAAATGGCTTTGGTCGAAAAAACCGACCTCGGTAGCCACCGCAATGCCGGGCACCCCGGCGAGCAGCAGCAATTGCGCGCGTTTGATTCGCAGGCCGCACAGGTATCGATAAGGCGACGAACCGAAGCGCTCGCGAAACGCCGTCGCGAATCGCGAGATGCTCAGCGCCGCCGGCGCGGCCATTTGCTCGAGCGTCAACGGTTCGTTGAAGTGGGCCTCGATAAACGCCCGTGCCTGATCCAGCCCTTCCGTTCGCCTCATTTGACACCCGCTTCTTCCTTCGCCGCGTTCGTCCGCTCGCCGAAGCGGCCGATCGAAAACTTGCCGAGCGCGATGGCCGTGCTACCCGTTGCCACCAATTCGGCCAACGTCTCGCCCACTCCGGGCCCGATCTGAAAACCCGCGCCGCTGAAACCAAAGCCGTAGAACAGGCCGGACACTTTGCCGCTCGGCCCGATCACCGGCTCCGCATCCGGCAGGTATCCCTCCACGCCGCTCCACGTTCGAATCACATGCAGGGGCGCAAGACTCGGCACAAGCCGGCGAAATTGCGCCATTTGCCGCACGGTGTTGATCGGCAGCACACTTGCCCGGCACGTCTCGATGCTCGAAGGTCCGGACGGCCCGCCGCCCAGGATCAGATTGCCTCGCTTGACCTGCCGGAAATAGACACTCTCTTGCTTGATCGACGTGAATACGCCCATCGACGATCCAAACACGTACGGCACCGGCTCGGTCACGGCCATTTGCGGCCCGCGCGTTTCGAGCGGCACAGGCTCGCCGAATTGCGTGCTCAACCGGTTGGCCCAAGCGCCCGTGCAAATCACGAGCTGGGCGCTGCGATAAACGACACCGTTGTTGTCTTCGACACGAAAGCCGGCGCCCTCATGTTCGACGCGAACGACTTCGACGTTTTCGCGCACGTCGGCACCGAGGCGTGCGGCGGCTCGCCCGAACGCGGGTGCCGCGAGCCGCGGATTCGCGTGACCGTCCAGCGGCGACACAGACGCCGCCAGCACCTCGCGGCCGAGAAACGGAAACCGCTCGACCATCGCTCGCCCCTGCAGCACGTCGAGGTCGAGTCCGCACGCGCGCGCATCGCGCGCATAGCGGAGGAAATTGTCGACGTCTTGCTCGTGATAGCAGACACGCGTGTGACCGCTGGGCAGGAACTCGATGTCCTCGCCGAGCCATTCGGCCGCATGGCGCCATGTTTCAAGCGCGCGATTCGAGAGCGGCAACTGTTCGAGCGCGCGCCCTTGGCGGCGGATGCCGCCGAAGTTGACGCCGCTCGCCTGCTGCCCCGTCAACCCGCGTTCGAGCAAGCGCACCGACACGCCGCGGCGGCGCAGGAAAAAGGCCGTCGTCGTGCCGACGATCCCGCCGCCGATGATGAGAACGTCCGATTCCACCGGCTTCATGTTTCGGCGTCCTCGACGATCGCCATCGTCAGCGGTTTGACCGGCGCCTGGGTACGCAGCCGGCCCACTTCTGCAAGCGGCACGCCGGCAGCCGCCGCGATCACCTCGGCGCCGGCATGCCCGCAGTAGCGGCCTTGGCACCGGCCCATTCCCACGCGAGAGAACGCTTTCGCCCGATTCGCCTCGCAGGCTCCCTTTGCACGCACGACTTCACGCAATGCCCCCGCCGTGACCGATTCGCAGCGGCACACGATCGTATCGTCGGACAAGCGCGCGGCTTCCTGCGCCGGCCAAGGGAATGCTCGCCTTAAGCCGTCCGCGAAACGCGTGTATCGCGCAAGCGAGCGACGCAGTTCGTCGACGCCCTGCACGTCCGCCCCCATATCCCGCAACGCAGCGAGTGCGGCGAGGCGGCCCGCGCACTCCGCGGCATCGGCACCGCGTACGCGCGCACCGTCGCCGGCAAGGTAGACGCCTTTGACGCTGCTGCGCCCATCCTCGTCCACCGACGGTAGCCACTGCCTGCCGGCTTCATCGAACTCGAAGGCGCAGCCCGCCAGATCCGCCAATTGCGTCTCTGGACGCAGGTGGTAACCGAGCGCAACCGCATCGCAAGCCAATTCGAGTTTCTTTCCCTCGGCTAGCAGGGCGACGACACCCCGCACCCCATCGCCCGGCGTGCCGAGTATCTCGAGCGGACGCACACCGTGATGAACGGGCACGCGGGCACGCTTCAGCGCGTATAGGAGCTTCAGTCCTTTAAGCAACGTCGCGGGAATCGCGGCCATCGCCGGCAGCGCATTGAACCGCTGCCGCGGCGTGGACGTATCGAGCACGGCGACGAGATTCGCCCCCGCCTTCACGTATTGCGCGGCGAGCAAATAGAGCAACGGACCGCTACCGAGCAACACAGGCCGTTCGCCGATTGCACATCCCTGCGATTTCAAGGCGACCTGCGTGCCGCCGAGACTGTAGGTGCCGGCATAGTGCCACCCCTTGACCGGCATCAGACGATCCGTCGCGCCGCTGCAAATGATGAGCGCGTCGAATTCGAGCGAACGGTACCGCTCGCCCGTGACGACATGCAATTCGCCCGGCGAGATGTTCCAAACAAGCGTCTCCGGCAGGTAGTCGATCCGAGGCTTCAACTCGTCGAACGTTCGATGCAATGCCTCGGCACGTGCCGCTTCGGTGCCGTAAAGCGCACCATAAGTACGTTTGAACCCCTCCGGCTGGCGACGATAAATTTGACCGCCGTCGCGCCGCCCTTCATCGATCACGACGGGCCGGTGCCCGGCTTCGACGAGCGCTTGCGCCGCACGAACGCCGGCCGGCCCCGCGCCGATCACGATCACGCGCGCGGCCATACACCCTCCGCGGCTTCACTGAGGTTCAGGCGCGTCACGATCGCCATGCCCGGCGTGGCCGGCGTCGTGCATGCGCGCAGCCGCGTGCCGTCCTCGCACCACACCCAGCAGTCCTGACACGCGCCCATCAGGCAAAAGCCGGCGCGCCGGCCGTCGCCGAACTCGGAATCGCGCACGGTGCGCACCGTGCTCAGCAGTGCCACGAGCACCGTATCGCCTTCCGCAGCCTCGCATGCAATACCGTCGATCATGATCTTGAACGTGCTGCGTCCGCGTTCCGCCACGCGCACGAATCGTCCAGTCATGCGGCGCCTCGCAGCGGTTGCAGCGCTTTCAACTCATCGGCCGACCGATGACAGAGAATCTGCGCACCCGACGGGAGCGTTCGCAGCGGCGGCGGCATGGCATTGCACTTGCCCTCGATCCGCGCCGGACAACGCGTGCGGAAACTGCAGAGTTCCTCGCCGCCCTTGCCAGCCGACAGAGGCGGCAGCGCACAGGTCCCGACGTTCCGGCGGGCATCGAGCCAGCCGCGCTTGAGCGCCGGCACCGAATCGACGAGCAATCCCGTATAGGGATGATGAGGCGGCTGGTCCAATAGCCGCGGCAGCCCTGCTTCCACGCGCCGGCCGGCATAGAGCACGATGACGTCGTCGCAGACCGCCCGGACCGTGGAGATGTCATGGCTGATGAACATGTACGACACGCCCAATTCGCTACGCAGATCGCGCAGCAATTCGAGGATCGCGGCACCGACGACCGTGTCGAGCGCCGACGTCACCTCGTCGCAAAGAATCAGCGAGGGCTCCGCGGCCAATGCCCGCGCAAAGTTGACGCGCTGCTTCTGGCCGCCCGATAAACCGCCCGGCCGGCGCGTCGCCGTCGATGCCGGCAGTTTCACGAGGTCGAGCAGCTCGGCGGTACGGCGTTTCGCCGCGGCGCCACGTAGGCCCTTGTAGAAGGCGAGGGGCCGGCCGAGAATCTCTTCGACCGTATGGCTCGGATTGAGCGCGGTATCGGCGTTCTGGAAGACGAGTTGAATCCTGCGGTACTGGTCGGGCGTACGGCCGGACAATTGCGACGACAGCGGCTGCCCCTCGAACAAGACGTCGCCGCCCGCGCGTTCGACGAGCCCGGCAACCACACGAGCGAGCGTCGTTTTGCCCGAGCCCGACTCGCCGATCACACCGAGCGCGCCCCCGCGCGCGATCGACAAGTTCACGTCGTCGAGCACACGCACGGCGGGATTGCCGTCGCGATCGATGCGTCCGTAACCGGCCGATAGACCACGGATTTGCAGGAGGGGGGGGTCAGCCGCACTCGCACGAGCTTGCCCCATCTCCCCCGATTGCCCCTCGCGCCGCGCCGACGCGGCCAGCAAGGCGCGCGTATAAGCGTGCGCGGGCGCATCGAGCACCTGATCGACGTCGCCGCTCTCCTGCACTTCGCCGCCGTTGAGGACGACGATGCGGTCGGCCATTTGAGCCACGACCGCCAAATCGTGCGACACGTACACGGCCGTCGTTCCGACCTCCTTGATCACGCGCTTGAATGCGGCCAGCACTTCGATTTGCGTCGTGACGTCGAGCGCCGTCGTCGGCTCGTCGAAGACGATCACGGCGGGATCGGTGATGAGCGCCATGGCTGCCATCAAGCGCTGCAATTGCCCACCCGATACTTGGTGCGGATACCGCTCGCCGATGGTCTCGGGCGACGGCAGCGCCAACGCGCGGAAGAGCTCGACGGCCTTGGCGCGCGCGGCTTCGCGCGGCATCAGATGATGCAGCAACGCGGGCTCGGTGACCTGATCCATCAGCGTGCGGGCCGGATTGAACCCGGCCGCCGCACTCTGCGCGACGTAGGCCACCGTGCGCGAGCGCAGCGCGCGGCGGGCCTTTTCATCGAGCGCCAGTATGTCGGTGCCGGCCACCCGCACGCTCCCCCCGGCAAACGCGCATCCCTGACGCGTATATCCCAGCAAGGTCAAAGCGATCGTCGTCTTCCCCGACCCCGACTCGCCGATCAATGCCAGCACCTCCCCCTTCCTCACGGTGAAGTCGACGCCCTTCACGATCTCCACGGCCGCCCCGTCCGCACCGCCGGCCACGACGCGCAGCCCCTTCACCTCAATCATGACGTCGCTCATCAGTGATCTCCCTGCGTGAACCCGCCATGACGGCGCAAGCTGTCGATCAGCAGATTCATACCGACCGTCAGCGTCGCGATAGCGATCGACGGCATCAACACGGCTGGCGCCCCTTGCGACAAGCCGCCGATGTTCTCGCGCACGAGCGAGCCCCAATCGGCATTCGGCGGCGGCACCCCGAGGCCCAGGAAACTCAGGCCGCTCAACAAAAGGACGATGAAGACGAAACGCAGCCCAAAATCGGCCAATACCGGATGGATCATGTTCGGCAGCAACTCGACGCGCGCGATATAGAACAAGCGTTCGCCGCGCGCCCGCGCGACCTGCACGTATTCGAGCGTCATGAGATTGACCGCCAGCGAACGCGAGATGCGGAACGCGCCGGGAATGTAGGCCACGGCGGCTACCAGCGTCAGCACCGGAATGGACGACCCGAACGCCGCGATCGCCACGAGCGCAAGCACCTTGCTCGGAATCGAAATCAACGCGTCGAAGAAGCGGCTCAAGACTTCATCGACCCAGCGCGAGGAAATCGCGGCCAGCAGGCCGAAGCAGGTGCCGATACCGCTCGCCAGCACCGCGGCCGAGAGCGCCAAGCCCACCGTATAGCGCGTGCCGTAGAGAATGCGGCTCAACATGTCGCGGCCCAGGTAGTCCGTGCCGAACGGGTGCGCCATGCTGTAGCTCGCCAGCGTGAACGGCGAGGTCAGCGCGCCTTCCTTGTAAGGCGCGAGCATCGGCCCGAACATGGCGATGAAGAGCCAGAAGCAAACGACGGCGAAGCCGATCTTGCCGAGCCCGGACAGGCGAATCCGTCGTTGACGGCGTGCACGGCCCGCCGTCTCCGGCGTGCTCGAGGTGCCGTCGTCGTAGATCTGGGTGCCCGGATGCGCGATGGAGGTGTTGGCGGAGCGGTTCATCGTTGACGGAGCCTCGGATTGGATACGATCTGACATAAGTCGGCCATCAATACGAGCGCGAGATACGCTGCGCAGAACACCATCACGCAGCCTTGCACGAGCGGCATGTCGCGGTTGGTCACCGCATCCACCATGAGGCTCGCGAGTCCCGGATAGTTGAAGATCGATTCGACGATGACCACGCCGCCGAACAGGTAGGACAAGCTCAATGCCACGGCATTGGCGATCGGGCCGATCGCGTTGGGCAAGACGTGGCGAAGGACGACGCGCACTTGCGACGCGCCTTTCAGACAGGCCATTTCGACGTAGCCCGAGCTCAATTGATCGAGCACGGCTGCTCGTGTCATGCGGGCCATCTGCGCGATCAGCACGCAGCAAAGCGTCATGACGGGCATCGCATAGATCCGCAGCAGATCGCTGAACGAAGAAACCGACGACAGATACGACAACGCCGGCAGCAGATGCAGCTTCACGGCAAAGATCAGCACGGCGACGGTCGCGACGAGAAACTCCGGCACCGCGACCGTCGACAGCGTAAGGATGTTGAGCACGCGATCGAGCCAGGAGCCGCGATACATCGCCGACAGGATCCCGATCGCCAGCGCAACGGGCACCGCGACGATCGTCGTGAGCCCGGCGAGCATCAGCGAATTGGGCAAGCGCGTCTTGATCAGATCGCTGACGGGCAAGCTGTTCGACATCGACATGCCGAAATCGCCCCTGACGATATGAAAGAGCCACTCGAAATAGCGCTGTATGGCAGGCTGATCGAGGCCGAACTGATGCCTCAGCGCCGCCACGGCCTCGGGCGTCGCCGCCTGGCCGAGCGCCTGCTGCGCGGCATCGCCGGGCAGCAGGCCCGTCATGGCGAACACGATCGCCGAGACGATCAGCAAGGTCAGCAGCGCGAGGCCGAGGCGGCTCGCGACGAGCCTATACGCGGGATGTTTCATCGTAAGTTGCCTCCTCCAGTACCACTCGGTGCATCCGCGATCCTAAGCCGGCGAGATCGCTCCGACGAAGCCCGGATGAACGAGGACGTACAGTCCTCCAACCGGGCCCGCCTCCACCTTGGCTTCAAGCTTCGAGCATCAAGCGGCAAACATCAAGCCTCGAGCCAAACGTGCTCGGCGAACATGAAGCCCATCAACCCGGCGAGCGGAACCGATCCAAGGCCCTGCAGCTTCGACGTATGCCCATCCAGCGAGCTCAGGAACATCGGGATGCCAACTCCGCCCTTCTCGTGTACGAGCACTTGCATGTCGCCGTAGATCTTCTTGCGCTTGGCTTCATCGGGCTCGCTGCGCGCGGCAATCAGCATTTGGTCGAACTGCGGGTCCTTCCAATTGGCCTCGTTCCAAGGTGCGTTCGAGGCGAAGAACTGTGTGAACAGCATGTCGGCGGTCGGCCGGGCGTTGATGTTGCCGTAGCTGAGCGGGTGCTTCATCCAGTGATTCGACCAATAGCCGTCGGCGGGCACGCGCATCACCTGCAAGTTCAAGCCCGCCTGCGGCGCCGCTTGTTGCAGCAACATAGCCATATCGACCGAGCCATCGGCGGCCGGCGAGGCGAACACCTGCATCGGCGTGCTGCCGAGGTTCGCTTTCTTGAAGTAGAACTTAGCCTTGTCCGGATCGAACTTGCGTTGCGGCAAGCCGGCGAAGTAGTACTTGTTGGTCGGATCGATCGGCTGATCGTTGCCGATCGCACCATACCCCTGAAATACGGCCTGACGCATTTGCTCGCGATTCTGCAAGTGCATGAGGCCGAGGCGGAAGTCCTGGTTGCCCGAAATGCCGCCCTGGTCGCGCATGATGAGGTCCGTGTACTGGCCGGTCTTCGTTTCGAGCACGGTGTAGCCGGGCGTGCCCTTGATGCGGCCGGCCGATTGCGGCGTCAGCGCGTTGATCAGCTGCACGTCGCCCGACAACAACGCGTTCACACGTGCCGATTCGTCGCCGATGCCGATCAATTCGATCTCGTCGAGGTGCGGAAGACCCGGCTTCCAATAGTGGTCGTTCTTGACGACGACCGTATGCACGCCGGGCTGAAACTCCTTAAGCTTGAAGGGACCGGTGCCCACCGCCGTCGTCGCGAAATCCTTCGTGCCGTCCTTGACGATCAGGAAGTGCGCGTCGGCCAGGATTACGGGCAGGTCGGCATTCGGGCCTGTAAGCGTGATCGTGACTTCGTTCGGCCCCGTCGCCTTGACGTCGCTGATCTGATCGGCCAAGGTCTTCGCTTTCGAAGCCGTTGCCGGATCCTTGTGCCGCATCAGCGAATAGACGACGTCGGCCGGCGCAAGCGGCTTGCCGTCATGGAATTGCACGCCCGAGCGCAGCTTCACGACCCAAACCTTGGCATCCTTCGTGTCGAACGACGTCGCGAGCGCCATCTGCGCGCCAAGGTGCGCATCGAGTTCCGTCAAGCCGCTGTAAATCATGTTGCAGCGGACATAGTCCGTTCCGAGCGCGCCTTTCGCGGGATCGAGCGTATCGGCCGTCGACGACGATTGTGTCGCCACGCGAATCTTGCCGCCCTGCTTCGGTTTCGTTTGCGCGTGCGCCGCCATGCTGGTAACGAGCAGCCCGCCGCCCGTGACGCTCACGAGGCCCGCGGCGACGAGCGCGCGCAGCGCGTCACGCCGCGAGGTACCCTTCGCGGTCAACTGTTCGAGTGTGGTCTCGGACGCAACGGCACCGTATTGTGAGGTGTCCTTTTTCATTGAACTTCTCCGCGAGGTAAGCCAAGGGTGGCGAATGAATAATGGGCGTGAGACGAAGGTTTCCGATGCCTGCGTCGTCACGACACTGCGGTATTACGCTTGCTAGACCCAATCAATAAAACACATCCTTGATGCGGTAGTAGGTTCCGACGATCGGCAAGAACCAGGGCTTGCCCGTGTGCCCCGGGATCGCGGGCCACGCAAAGTCGCGCCACGGGTTGGCGTCGTCGCGCCCGCCTATGACGTCGGCCATCACCTGGCCCATGTGCGTCGACATCTGCGTGCCGTGGCCGCTATAGCCCATCGAGAAATAGAGGCCATCGTGCTGTCCGGCCCTCGGCAAACGATCGGCCGTCATGTCGACCAGACCGCCCCAGCAATAGTCGATGCGAGTCCGCGCAAGCTCCGGAAATAGCTCGACCAGATTGCGCTGCAGGATGCGGCCGCTTTTCTCGTCGGACGGTTGCTCGGAAGCTGTAAAGCGAGCCCGACCGCCGAATACGAGCCTGTCGTCCGCCGTCAGGCGGAAGTAGTTGTGCATGAGCCGGGTCGTCGTATAAGCACGCCGGTTCGGAAACAGGCGCGCAACGACGTCGGCCCCCAACGGCTCGGTCACGATGATGAACGAGCCGATCGGTGCGATACGCCGCCGGTACCAGGAGAACGGGCCGTGTTTCGACGGGCCCGTGGCGATCAAGACGTTCGTCGCCGTCAATTCGCCGCGGGCGGAAGCGACGCGATAGCCGCCCCCGCTCTGCTTGACGATCGCCGAGACCGGCGCGTGTTCATAGAGCGTTGCGCCATGACGGCGCGCCGCTTGCGCGAGCCCCACCGCGAACTTGCCCATGTGCATTTGCCCGCCGTGGCGCTGCAGCAAACCGCCGTAGAAGCGGTCCGACTGGACTTCTTCACCGATTCGCACACCATCGATGAGTTCGATGTTCTGATCGACTTCTCTGTAAATCAGGTCGGCCGTCTTCGCCAAATGCTCGTAATGGTGCGGCTTCGAAGCGAGCTTGAGCTTGCCGGATGCGAGGTAGTCGCAGTCGATCGATTCCTCATGAATGAGCCGCTCCACGGTATCGACGGCCGACGCGTAAGCCAGGTAGCAGCGGCGCGCGCGCTCGAGCCCAAGCTGTCCGATCAGCGCGCCGAAATCTTGGGCAACACCCGTGTTGACCTGCCCGCCGTTCCGGCCCGAGGCGCCCCCGCCGATCCGCCCCGCATCGAGCAGCGCCACGCTCGCCCCGCGCCGCGCCAGCGCGAGCGCGGCCGAGAGCCCCGTGAAGCCGCCGCCGATAACGGCAACGTCCACACGTCCCTGCACGGCGGCGTCATCGCCGAACGATGCGATGGGCGCGGTATCGAGCCAGTAGGACTCGAGCTTCATCGTGGCTTTCCTCGATCGATGTCGGATGGGTTCGACGAATGGGCTTGCGGTGCGGTGCTTGCGTAGGCTCGCGCTCGTTCGTCTTAGAGTTCTTAAAGTTAAAGACCCAGCATCGACGCCAGATGCGGAATGTCGTCGGCCTCGTAATACTCGTAGTACGGCGTCGACGGCTCATGCCCGCGCTTGATGAAGGCCTTGTGCTTGATGCCGAGGTCGTGCGCCGTCATGAGGTCGTAGCGCAGGCTCGACGACACGTGCAGGACGTCTTCGGGATTGCAATTGAGCTGATCGAACATGTATTCGAAGCCCTGCATGCGCGGCTTGTACGATTGCGCCTGCTGGGCCGTGAAGACGGCATGAAACGGAGCGCCGAGCTTGTCGACGTTGCTTTGGATCTGATCGTCCGACGCGTTCGACAGAATCACCAGCTTGTACTTCTTGGCGAGACGAGAAAGGCCTTCCGGAACGTCGGGATGCGGGCCCCAGGTCGGAACGGCCAGATAGATGCTCTCGGCCTTGGCCTCGTCGAACGGCACGCCTACTTTTTCGCAGGCGCGGCGGAATGCATTGACGACGACGTCGCGGTAGGGTTTCCAAGCACCCAGCACTTCGTCGCGGCGATAGCCGGCGAAGAACCGGACGAGACTTTCGAGCTTGGCGGAATCGAGTTCCTTGCCGTACAGCTCGCGCGTCATGTCGGCCATGCGGAATCGGATCAGCGTGCCGTAGCAGTCGAAAGTGATGTATTTCGGCTCGAAGTCGATCATCTCAGTGCATCCTCAAGTAGGTTCTTCAACTGATTAACAAGCTAACTAACAAGCCGCCGCGCCATCCATGCGAAAGCTCGCGTCGTAAAAACATTAAATCAATGCAAAAACAAAGATGTCTCTGATTTGGATGGCGGCCGTGACATAAACCGCGCGTTCTGCACCGGGCCGACAGCAGAGTCTGCGGCGGCCCAAGCGCATCAGCCGTCGACGTCGATCAACACGCTCTTGAACCGCAAATTGGCCTCGTAGGCTTCCTTGCCGAGGTCCTTGCCGATGCCCGAACGCTTGTAGCCGCCCGTCGGAATGATGAAATCGTTGCTCCGGCCATAGCGGTTGACCCAGACCGTGCCGGCTTCGAGCTTGCGCACGAATCGCATGGCCCGGCCGATATCGGCCGTGTGCACGCCCGCCGCGAGGCCATAGTCGGCATGGCTCGCGAGCGCAAGCCCCTCTTCTTCGGAATCGAAAGTCTGCAGCGTCAACACGGGGCCGAAGATCTCCTCCCGCACCGCGACGGACTCGGACGTGACGCCTTCGATGATCGTCGGCGCGTAGTAGGCGCCCGCGGCGTCGGCCTCCGCACGTGCACCGCCGCATCGCGCTCGTGCGCCGGCATCGAGCGCCGCACGAACGATCGCGTCGATTCGCTGAGCTTGGCCGTTGGAGACGATCGGAGAAAGCGTCGCGTGCGGGCTCCATGTCGCGCCGGCCGTCAATCCTCCGAAGATTCGCTCGATGCGCTCGGCCAGTTGCTCGGCAATCCCGCGTTCGACGATCAAGCGCGTGCCCGCCACGCAAACTTGCCCCGCGTTGGTCGTCACCGCCTTCGCAATGCGGCTCGCCACATCGTCGATACGCGGCGCATCGGCAAAGACGATCTGCGGACTCTTGCCGCCGAGTTCGAGCGTCACGGGTTTCGTGCCCGAATGCGCGCAGGCCGCCATGATGGCGGCACCCGTGCGCGTGGAGCCCGTGAACGTGACCTTGCCGATCAGCGGATGCCGCACGAGCGCGTCGCCGGTCGTGCGGCCATCGCCTTGAACCACGTTGAAGATACCGGCCGGCACGCCTGCCTCGATCGCGAGTTCGGCCAAGCGCAGCACCGAGAACGGGGTCATCTCGGAGGGCTTCAAGACGACGGCGTTCCCCGCGGCGAGCGCCGGCGCGATCTTCCACGAAGCCATGACGAGCGGAAAATTCCACGGCGCGATCGCACCGATGACGCCATAAGGCTCGGCGATCGTCATGCCGAGATGGCCATGATCGGTCGCGGCTACCTGGCCGCCGATCTTGTCGGCGAACTCCGCGTAGAAGCGGATGCCTTCCGCGCTATAGGGCACGTCCCAGGCAAACGCGTCGCGGACGGACCTTGTCGACCCGAGTGCCTCGAGCGGCGCCAGCGTCGCGGCATCGGCCGCGACCAGATCGGCAAAGCGGCGCAGAATGCGCGCGCGTTCGCGCGGCGCCATCGTGGCCCAGCCGCTTCTGCGCCAAGCATGCTCAGCGTTTTCGACAGCATGCGCGACAAGGCTCTCGTCGCCGAGCGGGAGCGAAGCGTAGACTTCGGCGTCCGACGGCCGCGCAACGTCGAGCGTCGGCCCCCGCGTCTCCACATATTCGCCGCCGATGAAATGCGCGCTGCGAACGGAGATCGCGCTGGGATCGAAGCTGTTCATAGAGACACCCTCCCTCGTCGAGCGTCGGGGCCACGGGACATCCGTTGCCTGTCCGCTCCATGCGAAACATCGTACGGCCGGCGTCACAGCATATTTCGCCGAACAAATTGCGCGGACCGCACGCCATGAGCGTCGTCATGCCGGGAACGAGCGAGATTGCACTGCACCAATATTCACGAACAGGTCCCATGGGGCGCCAAGCGCGTCTCAGGCGGCTCGGGCGCCGAAATGCAGCCGCTTCCGATGAAAAGATCGTCCTAGTCAGCCCACGCGCCGCATGACACAGTTCGTATCAATCAAGCCCACGCCCATCAGGGGGTACGCGTGTCCGACTCCATCCATTACAGGCGATTCACTCCGGCGGACATCGATGCCGCGCACGCACTGACCGTCGAACTGAAATGGCCGCATCGCGCGGAAGATTGGCAATTCGTCGCGAACATCGGCGGGGGATTCGTCGCCGAACGCGATTCGCGCGTGATCGGCACCGTGCTCTGCTGGAAGTACGGCGGACAAACGTCGTCGCTCGGCATGGTCATCGTTTCGCCGGCCCATCAGGGATACGGCATCGGACGGCGGCTCACCGAAATGGCGCTGGAAGAGCTAGGCCCCCGGGCAACCGTCCTCCACGCGACCCAGGCCGGGCGCCCGCTCTACGAGAAACTCGGCTTCGCGCCCGTCGGCACGCTCGATCAGCATCAGGGGGCCGCGCTGCAACCGCCGCTGATTGAGTTGCCGTCGCGCGAACGGCTGCGGCCCCTCGGCATCAACGACACGCCGCGGCTGGTCGAACTGGCCTCCCGCGCGAGCGGCCTCGATCGCACGTCGGTCCTGCCCCCGCTGCTCGATGCCGCCGAAGGCATCGGCCTCGACCGCGACGGCGAGTTGATCGGCTTTGCCCTCTTTCGCCGTTTCGGGCGCGGCCGGGCGATCGGCCCCGTCGTCGCGCCGCGCGACGAAGATCCCGTGCGGGCGAAGGCATTGATCGGACATTGGCTCGCATCGAACCCCGGTATGTTCATCCGCATCGACATGCCGGGCGAAAGCGGTCTGACCGAATGGCTCGAATCGCTCGGGCTCATACGAGTGGACAGCGTCGTCAAGATGACGCGCAACGCCGGGCAGATGCCGGCGCCCGACGCCGAGTTCGCGCAGTACGGCATCATCAATCAAGCGGTCTGCTGACCGGCCTCATGCATGTGCTTCCTCTATAAAGCCGATCCCGCTCGTGGCGCCGTGTGGGCCAAGCTGTTCGCCGAGCGCGCGCCGGAGATCCCTTTCAGGCTCTGGCCCGACCTCGGCGATCCCGCGCAAATCCGTTACCTCGCCGCTTGGCAGCCGCCCGACGATCCCGCGCATACGCTGCCGAATCTCGAAGTGCTGTTCTCGACGGGCGCGGGCATCGACCAGTTCGACCTTTCCTGCATTCCCCCGCATGTGCCCGTGGTCAGAATGATCGAACCCGGCATCGTCGAGGGCATGGTGGAGTACGTCACGCATGGCGTATTGACGATCCATCGGGATTTCTTCGACTACGCGGGCCAGCAGCGGGAGGCGACGTGGCGCGAGTTGCCCGTCCGGCCGGCCGCTTCGTGCCGAGTCGGCGTGCTCGGGCTCGGCATGCTGGGCAAGGCCGTGCTCGAACGGCTGCGCCTATTCGGGTTTGCCTGCGCGGGCTGGAGCCGATCGGCACACGCCATCGACGGCGTGCAATGCTATGCCGGCGAACAGGCGCTCGACGCCTTCCTCGCGCGGACCGACATCCTGGTTTGCCTGCTGCCGCTGACGCCGTCCACGCGCCATCTGCTCGATGCGCGCCTGCTCGGCAAGCTGCCGCGCGGCGCATCGCTGATCCAAACGGGGCGCGGCGCGCATCTGGTCCAAGAGGACCTGCTGCGATTGCTCGATGACGGGCACTTGCGCCATGCGCTGCTCGACGTGACGACGCCTGAGCCGCTTCCGTCCGATCATCCGTTTTGGACCCATCCTCGCGTGCGTATCACCCCGCATATCGCGAGTGCGACGCACCCCGAAACCGCGGTCGAATCCGTTCTGGAAAACCTGCGCCGGCATCGGTCGGGGCTGCCGATGATTGGCGAAATCGACCGTAGCCGCGGCTATTGACGCGCTGCGCGAGTCGATTTCCAGGGTCAGCAGAAAATGCTGACCGTCCGCATCAAAACGCGCGACGCACGCTTTTCAAGGGCTTTTTTCGGAGCGCGAAGCGAGGCCCGTCGCCGGTACTATGAATCGTCGTCGTTCAAACCTGCACGGGGCCCAATACCATGTCGATTTCCTCGCTCGTCGAAGCCGACCGCAAGCATCTCATTCATCCCGTCGTGAATTACCGCGCGCACGAGGCGCGCGGCGTCACGATCCTCGATTCGGCGCGCGGCTCGTTCGTGCGTGACGCCGAAGGCAACGAGCTGCTCGACGCATTCTCAGGGTTGTGGTGCGTCAACGTCGGATACGGGCAGCAAAGCGTCATCGATGCCGCCACCGAGCAGATGAAGAAGCTGCCGTACGCGACCGGATACTTCCACTTCGGATCCGAGCCTGCGATCGAACTCGCCGCGCAACTCGTCGAACGTTCGCCGGCCTCGCTTCAGCACGTGTATTTCACGCTCGGCGGCTCCGATGCCGTCGATTCCGCGGTGCGCTTCATCACGCATTACTTCAATGCGACGGGCCGGCCGCAAAAGAAGCAGTTCATCTCGCTCGAGCGCGGTTACCACGGCTCGTCGTCGGTCGGTTCAGGCTTGACCGCGCTGCCCGCCTTTCATCGGCATTTCGATCTGCCGCTGCCGAATCAGCATTACATCGCATCGCCCTACGCGTATCGCAGCGATTGTGCCGACGACGCAGCGCTCATTGCTGCATCGGTCTCCGCGCTGCAAGCGAAAGTCGCCGAACTCGGCGCGGATAACGTCGCGGCCTTCTTCTGCGAGCCGATTCAAGGGTCGGGCGGCGTCATCGTGCCGCCGGCGGGATGGCTCAAAGCGATGCGCGAGGCATGCCGCCGGCTCGGCATCCTGTTCGTCGTCGACGAAGTGATCACCGGATTCGGGCGCACCGGGCCCTTGTTCGCCTGCGAAGCCGAGAATGTGGATCCGGACTTGATGACGGTCGCGAAAGGGCTCACGGCCGGCTATGCCCCGATGGGCGCGGTGTTGATGTCCGACGAAATCTATCGCGGCATTGCCGATGCAAGCGGCGGCGCCGCGGTCGGCCATGGCTACACCTATTCCGCCCACCCGGTCAGCGCAGCGATCGGCCTCGAGGTCATGCGGCTTTATCACGAAGGCGGGCTGCTCGCCAATGGGCAAGCGCTGGCGCCGCGCTTCGCGCAAGGACTCGACGCCTTGCTCGAGCATCCGCTGGTGGGCGATTCGCGTCATCGTGGACTGCTCGGCGCACTCGAACTCGTTTCCGACAAGGACAGCAAAGCCGGCTTCGACGCCGCGCTGAAGCTGCCCGATCGCATCGCAGCTGCCGCCTATCGCAACCGCCTGATCTTCCGGGCGTTCGGCGACAACATCCTCGGCTTCGCGCCCGCCCTGTCCTACACGGCCGGCGAGTTCGACATGCTGTTCGAGCGGTTGCGGCGCACACTCGACGAAGTGCTTGCGGAGCCCGAGGTACGGGCTGCGCTCAATAGTAAAAAGCGCGCCGTCGCGTGCTAAAGTAACCGCTCGTTAGTAGCATGACTCGGGCGACAGTACGATGAGCGGCGATTGCAAGCTAGACCGGATTGACTTACGGATCCTCTCGCAACTTCAGAAGCGTGGACGCATTACGAACGTCGAGCTTGCCGACGCCGTCGGCTTGTCGCCGAGCCCTTGCTTGATTCGCGTCAAGCGCTTGGAGAAGGCCGGCTACATCATCGGCTACGGCGCGCAGATCCAGCTCGAAAAGCTCGGCGACGTGCAAATCGTGTTCACCGAAGTGACGCTTGCCGATCATCGCCGCGAGGATTTCATCCGCTTCGTGGCCGCGATCAAGGATGTCGACGAAATCATCGAATGCCATCTCGCGAGCGGCGGCTACGACTACCTGCTCAAGTTCGTGACGCGCAGCGTCAGCCATTATCAGAGCGTGATCGAAGGCCTGCTCGAGCGCGATATCGGCATCGAAAAGTATTTCAGCTACGTCATCATCAAATCGCCTTTCGTGAAAACGCACTATCCGCTCGAAGTGCTGTTCCCGCAGTCGTAATTCGTCATTAATTCATGGTTCGGTCGCGCGGCTTGGCGCGGCATCGCTCCACGCGCTTCATGAAATCGGCCTGCGCGGCCTTTAGGGCATCAGCGGCCGGTTTCTCGTTTCGCTCATTCGGCTTTCAGGAGGCAATTCCGTCATGGCTGGCACATATCGAATCGCCGTAATCCCCGGCGACGGCATCGGCACCGAGGTCATGCCCGAAGGTTTGCGCGTACTCGATGCGGCAACCCGCCGCTTCGGCATCTCGCTCGAATACGAGCACATCGACTGGGCAAGCTGCGATTACTACGAGAAGCACGGCCAGATGATGCCGGACGACTGGAAAGCCCAGCTCTCGCGCTGCGATGCGATCTTGTTCGGCGCGGTGGGATGGCCCGAGAAGGTACCCGACCATATTTCGCTCTGGGGCTCGCTGCTCAAATTCCGGCGCGAGTTCGACCAATACATCAATCTGCGGCCGGCGCGGCTGTTCGAGGGCGTGCCCTCGCCGCTGGCTGGGCGCAAGGCGGGCGACATCGACTTCTGGATCGTTCGCGAGAACACCGAGGGCGAATACTCGTCCGTCGGCGGCGTGATGTTCGCCGGCACGGACAAAGAGTTCGTCGTGCAGGAATCGATCTTCACTCGGCGCGGCAGCGAGCGCGTGCTGAAGTTCGCATTCGATCTGGCCCAGCAGCGCGCCAAGAAGAAGCTGACCGTGGCCACGAAAAGCAACGGGATCGCGATCAGCATGCCCTGGTGGGACGAGCGCGCGACCGAAATCGCCACCGCTTACCCCGACGTGAAGTGGGACAAGCAGCACATCGACATTCTTTGCGCACGCTTCGTGCTCAATCCCGATCGCTTCGACGTGGTCGTGGCGACGAATCTGTTCGGCGACATTCTTTCGGATCTCGGCCCGGCCTGCACGGGCACGATTGGATTGGCGCCATCGGCCAACCTCAATCCCGATAGGACGTTTCCTTCGCTGTTCGAACCCGTGCATGGGTCTGCGCCCGATATCGCCGGCAAGCAGATCGCCAATCCGATCGCCATGATCTGGTCGGCCGCGATGATGCTCGACTTCCTCGGGCATCACGGCGGTAAGGAACGCGAAGCACACGATGCCATCCTCGCCGCCATCGAATCGACGCTGAAGGAAGGCCCTCGCACGGGCGATCTGGGCGGGAGCGCCAAGACCGATGAAGTGGGCAAGGCGATCGCCGAGCGAGTGGCGAACGTCTAGCAGGCGTCCAGCGCGGTACGCGCTCTGTGTCCGACGGACGTCCTAATCGGTGTCCGGAGTACGGGCACGCATCGAGCATGGAGCGATACCGCAATTACCGACAAGCACGCAGGAGCATCGAACATGACGCGTACCTTTGCGCCGGAAGAATTGATTCGCACGGAAAACTTCATCGGCGGGCGCTGGGTGCCCGCCTCTGACGGCGCGCGGTTCGCCGTGACCGATCCCGCGGACGGCAAGCTGATTGCGGAGGTGGCCGATAGCCACGTCGCCGATGCGCGCGCGGCCACCGATGCGGCCGCGGCTGCCCTGCCCGCCTGGCGCGAGACGCTGCCCAAGGAGCGGGCCGAGATCCTGCGCCGCTGGCATGCCCTGATCGTCGCGAATCAAGACGCACTCGGCGCGCTGATCTCCCGCGAGCAAGGCAAGCCGCTGTCCGAGGGGCGCGGCGAGGTTGCTTATGGCGCGTCGTACGTCGCGTGGTTCGCGGAAGAAGCGACGCGTGTCTACGGCGATTTGATTCCGCAACAGCATCGCGGCAAGCGGATGAGCGCGATCAAGGAACCGATCGGGATCGTTGCCGCCATTACGCCCTGGAATTTTCCGCTCGCGATGATCGCGCGCAAGATCGCGCCCGCGCTGGCCGTAGGATGCACGGTCATCGGCAAGCCCGCCGAAGATACGCCGCTCACTGCCTCCGCACTCGTGCTGCTCGCACAGGAAGCCGGCGTGCCGCCGGGCGTGCTGAACCTCATCACCGCATCGCGTGGAAGAGGCATCGATGCCGTCGGCGATTGGCTGCAAGATGGGCGCGTGCGCAAGATCACGTTCACGGGCTCGACCGCGGTCGGCAAACATTTGGCCCGCGAATCGGCCGGCACGCTCAAAAAGCTCTCGCTCGAGTTGGGCGGCAATGCGCCGTTCATCGTATTCGACGATGCCGATCTCGATGCCGCGGTGGCCGGGTTGCTCGTTTCGAAGTTTCGCAATGGCGGGCAGACCTGCGTTTGCCCGAATCGCGTGTTCGTGCAGGCCGGCGTCTATGAACGCTTCACGGCACTGCTGGCCGAGCGGGTGAGCGCGATGAAAGTCGGCCCCGCCAGCGATGCCTCGACACAAATCGGGCCGATGATCAATTCGAAGGCGGTCGATAAAATCGCTCGCCATGTCGACGATGCGCTCACGCATGGCGCCCGGGTGGTGACGGGCGGCAAGCGGCTCCCGGAACTCGGGCCCAACTTCTATGCGCCGACCGTCCTCGCCGATGCCAATTCGAGTATGTTGCTGTGCGGTGAAGAGACATTCGGCCCCGTCGTCCCGCTGTTTCGCTTCGAGGACGAACGACAGGCCATTGAAGAGGCCAACGCCACGCCGTACGGGCTTGCTTCGTATTTCTACAGCAACGACATGAAGCGCATCGAGCGCGTTTCGCGGGCGCTCGAAACGGGCCTGGTGGGGATCAACGAAGGCGCAATCTCGAGCGAAGCCGCGCCGTTCGGCGGTGTCAAGGAATCGGGGTATGGCAGAGAAGGTTCCAAGTACGGGCTCGACGATTATTTGTCGATCAAGTATTTGTGCCAGGGGAATTTGGTTTGATGCTTGATTGCTATAGATGAACGAGAAACAGATAAAAAGAATTTTCGTTGTCTCGGGGATGGCGCTCGCAAGCAGCCTCGCGCACGCCTCGGCGTTCCAGCCGGATCTTACCGTGCTGTCGGACGACATCGCCTACGATGTCCATGCCGACGGCACGTTCACCGATGTCGAGACGGAAAGCATTCGCATCGATACGAAAGGCGGCGCTTTGCAAGCCGCTCAGATCCCGCTGCTATACAGTAAGACGCTGCAGGATCTTACAGTCGAGGAAGCCTACACCACGACTCCGGACGGCAAACGAATCGACGTCACGCCCGACCGCATCTTCGAGCAGCAAAGCAGCGAAAACGCGGACGCATCGTCTTTTGACGATGGCCGCCTCACGACGGTGATGTTTCCCGCTCTCGAAGTCGGCGCAACGGTGACGCTTCGCACGCGTCGAACCGAGCGCGTACCGCTTTTCCCAGGACAGTTTTCCGCGACAGAGCATTTCCGCAACGAGCGCGCGTTCAAGTCGGCCACTGTCACGGTACGTGCGCCGTCCACATTGAAGCTTTATGTCGATGCCGTGGGAATGTCCGGCGGACGCGCCGAATCCGGGAGCGCGGATACACAGATCTGGCACTGGTCGCTCAGCGATACCCCCGCGCATGCACAGGAACTTGGGTCAGTCTTCGTGACCGACGTTAGCCCGCGCGTGGCCGTAACGACATTCCCCAGCTATGCGGCGCTCGGCGCCGCCTATCTGAAGCGGGCCGAGCCTAAGGCTGCCGTGACGCCCGCGATCCGGACCCTGGCCGATCGGCTGACCGAAGGCGTCTCCGATCCCAAGGTCCAGGCCGAGCGTATCTACGACTGGGTCAGCACGCATATCCGCTATGACGCGTTCAACCTCGGCGCCGGAGGCATCGTGCCGCACGATGCCGACTCGGTGCTGAAAAATGAATTCGGCGATTGCAAGGACCATGCGACCCTTCTGCAGGCGCTGCTGGCTGCGAAGGGAATTCGTAGTGCTCCGGTGCTCGTGAACGACGGCGAAGCGTATTGGCTTCCCAAAGCAGCGGCGCCCCTTGCGGTGTTCAACCATGTCATGACCTACCTGCCCGATCTGAAGACCTACGCCGATACGACCACCGGCGTCGCGCGTTTCGGCACCTTGTCCTACAACGAGCTGGGCAAGCCGGCATTGGTCACGGACAACGGTATGGGCAACGCGGAGGTCGTTACATTGCCTACCCTCGATGCAAATAGCAGCGGCGAAGTCACGACGCTGCACGTCACGCTCGAAAGCAACGGCGATCTGAACGGCACCGCAGAAGTGGAACCCAAGGGCACCATGGAGTGGGTTTCACGGAAAATCTTCTCGTCGTTCGCTCCCATCGCCGCGCGTCAAGTTGCAAAGTCGACACTGTCATACAACGGAGAGAAAGGGACGGGCGACTACCATCACGGCGACGTGTACGACCTGAGCCAGCCATTCGTGTACCAAAGCGAATTTCAGGTACCGCAATATGCGCGGTTTCCGGGTCCCGGCGCGATTCAGGTGCCTTTAGGCACGAACGGATTCGGCAACATCGCGTCTATATTTCCATTCTTCGAACCGGAAACGTGCGACTTTGCCATGCCGTTTCCCAACCGCCACGTCGTCGAAACAACGATCCTCACGTTGCCCGATGGCGTCAAGCCTACCAGCTTGCCACTCTCGGTCGATATTGCATCGCCGCTCGGCGCCTATCGATCGAGCTATGCTTTCCACGATGGCGTCGTTACGGTCATTCGCGATCTGACGATCTCCCATCCAGGCGTGTTGGTGCAGCCCGATCAGTATCCGGCGCTGAGAAAGATGGCACTTGCCGTGCAGCGTGACTTCCATAGCCGGATTACCTACTAAGAGGCCGTCGACATACCTCCCGCAGCCGTCATTCAAGCGGGAGGTGCACCTGCCGAGTTCGCCAATGTCAACGCGGCAATGCGAGTATGCTGCTGTGCGATGAAGAGACGTTCGGCCCTCGATCGAATTCTTGTGTCGGGGGAATCTGGCCATCTGACTTAGGAGCCTCGTTATGCCGCGTACCACCGCCGAAAAACGCGCTGCGTTCCGCGCCTTGCATGCAACCGGTTGTTTCATGCTGCCCAATCCCTGGGATGTGGGTAGCGCGCGCTATTTGGCGCACGCGGGCTTCGAGGCGATCGCCACCACGAGTTCGGGATACGCATGGTCGACAGGACGCGCCGATAATCATGTGACCCGCGACGACGTTCTCGCGCATCTGCGCGTCATCGTCGCGGCCACCGATCTGCCGGTCAACGCAGACTTCGAAAACGGCTTTGGAGATGATCCAGCCGGCGTCGCCGAAAGCGTCAAGCTTGCGGTGGCCACCGGCGTGGCAGCCCTTTCGATCGAGGATTCCACCGGCAACGACTCCGAGCCGCAGTTTCCGCTCGAGATCGCGGTGGCTCGGATCGCGGCAGCGCGTCGCGCGATCGACGAGACCGGCGGCGATACGCTGCTCGTCGGCCGCGCTGAGCATTTCGTTGCGAACCCTCCCGATCTGAACGACACGCTCACTCGTTTGAAGGCCTACGCGGAAGCCGGTGCGGACTGTCTGTACGCGCCGGGTATCAGCACGCGCGAGGAGATCGAGGCCGTCGTCGCCGCGGTCGCACCCAAGCCCGTGAACGTTCTGATCGGCTCGGCCTCGGCCTTTACGCTGCAGGATCTCGCCAAGCTCGGCGTGCGTCGCGTCAGCGTCGGCGGCGCGCTCGCGCGCTCAGCTTGGGGCGGCTTCATGCGCGCGGCGCAATCGCTTTCGCAAGGGCGTTTCGACGGCTTTGCCGAAGCCGCATCGGGCGCGGAACTCAATAAGCTGTTTCTCGGAGAAGCCTAAGATCGATCAATTACTCAACCTATTTGCCACCAGCATGGAGACAAAACCGCTCATGCCGCACAAAAGCGCAAAGGGAAGCCAGCCATCGCCAAGGTGAGCAGCCTTCAATACAATGCGACCGACCCCCATACAGATAAATGTGACCAAAAAAAATGCCAAGCAGTACGCAGTCTTCGATTTTTTCATATTTATTCGACGCAACCAGTTTTAATAGTTGATATTTTTATGGACCAAACCCTCAACTACATGCTTCGCGAACTCGACCACATAGCTAACGAAACGTGAATTCAGGATGTAGCGAGCAATAAAAATTGTCAATAGGTTGCAGTCGCCCCACCCCGCATTGACCACCTTAAATCGATTGTCTGTCGATGAGGTGTTTGGGATAGGGTACCCTCTTCCGGCCGAGATCGGCCGCCCAACTCGCACGTTTCCAATCGGGAATCGGCGCGCCTAGCTCACCGCCGCCACGGCCAGAGCGATAACCCTGCTGCCAAGATAGCGTCGCCCGTTCCGCGAGCTCGAGCGCTTTCACCCCGTCTTCGATACTCGTGCGAACTGGCGTCGTTGATCGTCAGAATTTCGATTCCCGCTTCTTCGCCCATCTCCCGGATTTCAAGGGGTGACGTGCCGTCGACGATTTCGACACCGGGAAGGTCGTTGCGGATCTCGATCGCCCCGACTTCGAGTTGCCGGCTCAACAACAGGAATTCGGCAAACGGCAGCCGCGGCGCGCTCATTCGATTCAGGGAAAATTGCAATGCGACGGTCATTGATTGTCTCCAGTGAATGCGTTGTTCGATGTGAGAAAGGTAAGTGACCGATTGACGTGCCTCAACGAAAAGATTGATGATTTATCGTCAACGGTAAAAGGCGCGAAACGCGCGGCTGCCGTTGCTGCAATGCGCCACGCAGGTGGCCGAAAGAGCCGGATCGAAGCGGCGAATGCACAGCGAGGACGCCCGGCGGGCTTACCCGAAACTAGGCGCTAGAGACTGGAGAAAGGAGACACTCAGATGACCGACGCGACGTCGCCGCGGCGCAAGCGCACGGCGCGCTTTGTCGAAATCGCCGAAGCCGCGGGCGTGAGCCCCGCCACCGTCGATCGCGTGCTCAACGAGCGCGGCAGCGTATCGGCCGCGATGCGCGCTCGCGTGGTTGCGGCAGCGCGGCAACTCGGCGTGCCGCGCGTGCTGCCCGACACGCGGCACGGGCTTGTGCATATCGACGTGCTGACGCCGAACAACGACACACCGTTTTTTCAGCGGCTGAGCCTGGCATTGCAACGCTCGATGCAAATGCTCGACAGGCGCATCGTCTTGCATCGTCAAGTCCTGCCGGAGGCCGACGACGCCGTCATCACGCGCGCGATTCTCGAGCCGCGTTACAAGCGTGCCGCTCTCGTCGTGACGACACACGATACGGAAGCTGTGCGCGGTGCCTTGAACACCGTCATCGAGCGTGGCGAATCGGTCGTCACGATGGTGACCGATGTGGCCGACGTAGCGCGCGTGCACTATGCGGGGATCGACAATTCCTGCGCGGGTCGAACCGCGGGGTATTTCGTCGGCCGGCTCGCTGCCCGCCCCGGCAAAGTGCTGCTGTTGTGCAGCCGCAAGGACTATCGCGCGCACGTCGATCGGATCGAGGGCTGCCGAGAAAAATTGTCCGAATTCGGGCACTTGATCGCCGAAGTCGAGCCCGTAGAGACGTACGACAACCCCGACGCCTGCCATCGCGCGGTGATGCGCGCGCTGAAGCATGGAGATCTAGTCGGGATCTACAACAGCGGATACGGTTCAGCCGGGATCGAGGCGGCGCTGCAGAAGGCGGGTGCGGCCGGCAAGGTCGTATGGGTGGGCCACGAAATGCTCGATCATCATCGACGCTACATCGAGCAAGGCACGATGGATATCGTCATTGATCAGGACCCTGACGGGCAGGTGTTTTCCGCGCTTCAGCACGTGCTCAATGCGTGCGGCGTGGTCGATGCTCCCGTGCAGCCGGGGCCCGTTGAGTTTCGCGTCTTCTGCTCGGCCAACGTACGACGCAGTGCTTATCTCGTCGAAGACGTTTCGGGCCCGGCTCGATAAGGCGGGGCTCCCGCGACTCGGCTCAAACCGACGACGGCTCGCCGGCTTCCTTCGAACGTAGGAGGCCGGCCGCGTCGCCCCCCTCCCACAATGCTTGGATCCAAGCCTTGAGCATCAGCGATTCGGCCCAGCGGTCAGTCGTATCGTTGCCGTCCGGCCCGATGATCGCGTACGGCTGTGGGCCCAACTCGCACGTGAATGAAAGCGTGTCATGCTGGCCCGCGCGGCGCCGCCACGATTCCATGCCGTAACGCCACCAGCCAAGGAACAACTCCACCCACTTGCGATGCGGCGCGAACGAGATCTCGATCTGCACTTGCTCGCGGCTCGCAATGCGGCCATGAAGCGCCCACGCGTTGTCGAGGATGCGATGAATGAGCGCGTGGTTCTCGTCGGAGACCGGCCACGGAAATTCGCGTCCGACGAGGAAGTGCGAGAGATCGGCAAGCAGCATCAAGTCGGGCCGTGCGTCGAGCAACTCCAGCGTGAAGAACAAATCCGTCGTCATTCGATCGCGATGCGTTTCGATATAAACGGGAAAATCGACCTGCTCGGCCAGGCGGCGCCAACCGTCGAGCAACGCTACCGCTTCGCGCACCGTCCTTGGTCGCACGTCGGGCTGAAGATCAATGTGGTGAACGCCGAATTCGGCAGCAATCTCGAGCACGGGCTGTAGATCGTCGACCGTGTGAGGAAAGCACTGCCCCTCGGCCGCCAGACCATAGTCCTTGCGCAGTTGCGCGAGACGTTTGACGCTGTTCCGATCGGTGTAATGCGCGCTCACGCCGTCGAATCCGCCCTCGGCGATCAACCGCACATTCTCTTCGAGCGTCCGCTCGAATCCGTCGGTATGACGGCGCTCCATCGCCCATAGCGACTGCATGACCAATAAGCGTTGGCTCATCTCGCCTCCGTCGGCGTCTGCATCTTGTTCTTGTGTTTCGTCATAGCAAGCCTTTGAGTTTGACCTCGACGTTACTCAGTTGCCCCGGTGTCACGGCCGCGCTGCGTTCGACGAGCATTCGCGCCACCCGCATTTCTTTGGCGAGCGCACTCGTCAATCCGAAGCCACTGGCCGCCACGAGCCCTCCATTGGCATCCAATTCGAAATGAATCTGCGCACCGCCTGCGAGCGTCCTGACGACGGATTGTCGGCCGAGCGCCGGCTCGCCCGCCACTTGCAGCTGATGGTCGTACTGATCGGACCAAAACCAGGGCAACTCGCGATAAGCCTCTCGCTCGCCGAGCATGTTGCGCGCCGCCAAGCGCGACTGCGTCTCGGCGTTGTGCCAGGTTTCTTGTCGAATGCGGTGGGTGCCGAACCGGCTCGGGAACAACGCGACGTCGCCGGCTGCGTAGACGTTCGGGGCCGATGTCTCGAGCGTTTCGCCGACGATAATGCCTCGATCTACCTGGATGCCGGCCGCGCGAGCCAGTTCGTCGGCAGGCTGGATCCCGATGCCGACGATCACCGTATCGGCCACCAGCCTCTCCTTCCCGCCGAACATGACGGCAAGCGTGCCGTCTTCGAGCGGCTCGATCGCATTCGGCGCCGAGCCGAGCAGGCATTGCACGCCATTGCGTTCGTGTAATGCTTGCGCGTGTGCGGCGATGGTCGCCGGCACCGCGCGGCCGAGCAAACGCGAACCGCCTTCGACGACAACGACGTTGCATCCGCGCGTGCGAGCCGAGGCCGCGACTTCGAGCCCGATGAAACCGCCGCCGATCACGACAACGCGGGCCTCCGGCCTGAGTCGCGGCTTGATCTTCAGTGCATCGTCCAGCGTTCGCAATCGGAACACGCCGGGCGAATCGGCACCGGGAATTGTCAGATTGCGAGCGTGGCCGCCCGTCGCGATCAGCAACGATTCGTAGCGAATCTCCCTGCCGTCGTGCAAACGAACGACACGTTCAGCCGTATCGAGCGAGCGCACGCTAGCGATCAGATGATCGATCGCATCCTCTCGCCAGGCATCGCGTGAACGCAGCGGCAAGATCGCCGCCTCGTCGCTATCCGTCAACACGGCCTTCGAGAGTGGCGGCCGCTCATACGGGAGATGCGGCTCCGCGCCGATCAATGCGATGCCGCCTCGCCAGCCGGCCTCCCTGAGCGTCTGCGCGGCACGACCGCCTACGTGGCCCGCCCCAACGATGGCCATCACCCGGTCGTCGCTCATGACTCAAGCCTCGATCTCGATGAAAACGCGCCCGTCCTCCACCTTCGCCGGATACGTCTTGAGACGCTCGCATACAGGCGCACTGAGCGGGCGGCCGTCGCGCACGTCGAAGCGGCCGTTGTGCTTCGGACATTCGATCACGTGGCCGATGACGAGGCCGTCGCACAGATGAACATGTTCGTGAGTGCAGAGTCCGTCGCTGGCATAAACCGCGTCCTCTACGCGATAAATCGCGAAGGTGCGGCCGGCGTGATCAAAGCGGACGACATCCTCGTCGTCGATTTCATCGAAAGCGGTGGCGTCGATCCATTGCGTCATGGTTTGTCTCCAATCTGAGTCGATATTGATTCGATATCCCTTCGATCACGACGCTTCGGGTATCGGCCGCGCGACGGAATGCGATGGGTCGCGTGTTTGGCGAATCAGCGCGGGGATGATCTCGGCATAGGCCGCAAGCGTGCTCGGATACGGAGCGGGCATGTCGGTCTTCACCGTTTCATGCAAACGCGGGAGTGCGTGGAACGGCACCATCGGAAACATGTGGTGCTCGATGTGATAGTTCATGTTCCAGTACGCGAATCGGAATACCGGATTCATCATGACGGTGCGGCAGTTCTTGCGATGGTCGAGGACGTTTTCCGGCAGGCCCGCGTGCTGCGTCATGCCGAAATAGACGTACAACCAAGCACCGTAAAGACTGGGCAATCCGATATACAGCAGCGGAAGAATCGAACGGAACCCGATGCAAGCGACGATGACGGCGACATAGATCAGCAGGCTGATCCGTGCCTCGCGCACGACTTTAGGCCGCTCCGATTCCGGCACGAACGTTTCTTCTTGCTCGCCGATGCGGCCGAATGCGGAGGAAACCATCTTCGGCAATTCACTGGCCACTTGCTTGAGTCCGACGACGCTCAACAGCAGGCCGCCCCATTCGGTCGGCCTTGGTGCGGCGATCTCGGGATCGCGTCCGACGATCAACGTATCGGTGTGATGCCGCGCGTGGCTCCAACGCCAGACCGTCGCGCGGCGGAACACTTGGAACGAGGCGACTTGATACAGTGCGTCGTTCATCCAACGGGTTTTGAATGCGGTGCCATGCCCGCATTCGTGCCAGCGCGAATCGGCCGGACTGCAATAGATCGTGCCGTAGAGAAAGAACGCGGGAATCGCCCAGAGAGAATGCGCATGCCAAGCGATCCAGGCGAGGATGCCACTGGCGACGATCGCCGCATACCAGATCAACGTATCGCGAATCGCGCGGCTGTCGCTGCGCTGCATGAGCGCTTTCATCGTTGCGCGCGGTACCGCACATTTGTACCAAACTGCATTGACGAGCCCCGCTGCCTTGGCAGCCTCGCCGGCGCCGCCGATCAACCGGTAGGCTTGGTGGCGAGCCCGCGCATCGGCTTCACGCGAGGGTGTTTCGGTGGTCGGCATCCTATGTCTCCTTGGCTGGATGCGTCGCTCGCTTCCGAAGCGGCAACGCAGCATTTGCCTCAAACATAGGGTCCCGCTCGATGGCGCTCAACGGAAAAATTGACGAAATATCGTCAATCGGGGCGTTGTCTAGGGCGTGGGAGCAGGTCCCCTGCCGATTCTCGCCCTATTTCGCCGGAGGTCAGAGCCGGCTACACCGCATACGCCTCGACGCAGTTTCTTCCTGCGCGCTTCGCGCGATAGAGTCCGCGGTCGGCCTCTTCGAGCAACTCGCCCGATGTCTCCGGCCCCCGCGGCCCCGAGGTAGCCGTGCCGATCGAAACCGTTACGCGCCCCTTCGGCGAGTGCGGTGCATCGATGTTCAACGCTTCCACCGCGCTGCGTAACGACTCGGCAACATCGGCGGCCGCGCTCGTATTGCAGTTCGGCAGCACGACGACAAACTCCTCCCCGCCGAAGCGCGCGACGAAATCCCATTGCCGCCTCAACCCGCCTTGCAGCGTCAATGCGACCGCCTGCAGGCATTCATCGCCCGCGCGATGCCCAAAGTTGTCGTTGAATTGCTTGAAGTAATCGATGTCGACCATGAGAACGGAAAGCGGCCTGCCCGCATTGACCGCCATATCGAGCAACTCGGGATACTGCGCGTTGAAGTACTGTCGATTGAAGGTTTTCGTGAGCCCGTCGCGCACCGACGTCTCCATCAGGGACTCATGAGCACGATGCAAGCTTCGATAGAGATGGCTGATCTCCCAAAGGAGCATGCCAAGCACGGCACTGGACGCGCAGACCGCCGCGATCCGGGCGGCGTACCAGCCTACGCTGTAACGGGAACCCGCATGCAGCGTCAGCAAGACATCGACGGAGCCAGCAAGTAGCGCAACCGCCAGCCACAGTTGAAGCATCGTGCGCAAGCGCGTCACCGCCACGAGGCCGAGCAAGGCGCCGACGTTCAAGCAGACGACCGCGATCGCAACCGGGTTTTCCGCGAGCTTTTGATAAGAGCCGCCCGCGATCAGATCGGGCAACCATGTCACGTGCTCGAGCGCGATGTCGCAAGCCGCGGCGGCGACGATTGCCGCGCACGCTATCAGGCCCGCCGCGATAAGCCGTCTGTAAGCGATCCGCTGCGACCCGCGCGGAAAAAAGCGGCGAAGAACGAGCGAAGCCACGACGAGCCCTGGAAAGCCGCCGTGCCAGAACACCCACATCCACACGGCCGATTGAGCCCCGGCACCCAGCAACCCCGAAGGGGTGAAGACACCTGGAAACGCGAGCAGTTGAACCACGACGGAGATTGCGGCGTACAAGTAAGCACCGCTGAGCGCCGCGTACACGGGCCGCCCCGACACGACGTACTGCGTGTAGAGAAGATGCGCCGTCAGGCCTTCGGTCAAGAAGACAGCCATGCCGAACATCGGTAGGAACGGTTCCACTACCGGAGCCGCGATATTTGCGCGTGGCCAAACGAATACGGCACCGACGATTAGGAACACACCAACGATTGCGGCGATGATTCTATGCCGCGGTGTGGATGGCGCGTTGAGCAGATAGCTGGTCGTCAAAATTGATTCAGGGCAATGAAAGACAACGCGAGAAATGCCTGCTTCGATGCTATCACCAAAGCATAGGGCACTCGCAATGGGATGCGAACCCGCATAGGGCACGCGTAAGCGATTTGGAAGCGCACTGATGCGGCGGGCGCTTTAATCTTGGCTTAAGCCTGCCCTCGCATAGTTATCTCTGACTCCTTCCAGGAGCCGTGCTTTCGTGGTTGATTTTCTAAGCTCTATCGATCGCAGGAGATTTCGATTATGAAATTTCGTTCGTATATGGCGGTATGTGCGCTCGCGCTGATCCCGGTACTCGCGCTGGCAGGACAAGCGAGCGCCCAATCCGCCGCGCAACCGATGTTCGTCAACGTAAATGGTCAAGCCGTGCCGGTGAAAGCCGAAACGCACATGATCCAAACCGCCGCTGGCCCAATGAAGGTCAGCTCGTGGAGTTGGCACAGCCCGCACGGCGGCGCCAGCTTCGAGGTACAAACGAGTACCGGCGGTATGCCGCCGGCATTCGCATTGCAGCAAATGCGGGCCATGCAATATCAAATGCGCGCGGCACAGGTGCAAATGATGGCGATGCAGCAGCAGATGATGGCGCTGCAGCATGCGGCGTTTGCTGGGACATTTGCGGTGCCGGCGCAGCAAGCTGTCGTGTTTTCGGCGCCGATGTGGGCGATGCCGGAGCCGGTGGTTGTCGTGGTGCCGGCGCGGCGGGTTGCGCCGCCTGCTGCCGTCGTGCCTGCGAAGCCGGCGGGGATCAAAGCCTGAGGGCTGCACGCAACCCGCTTCGGGCCGATCGCGGCCAGTTGATAGCGCCTCATGTAATCGAAGGGTTACGTGGGGCGTTTGTCGTGATGCCTACCTCGAAAGCCGTTCTCGTGGTCCACCTACGCGTCTCTCCCGACCATCGAGCTGCAATGCCTCGTTGGCGTCGATCGCATCAAGCAGACTCGCGACAACTCGTCTGCTCTCTCCGAGGTCACGCAGCCTGACGTCGAGCTTATCGACTTCACGCCGCAATGCTGCACGGGCTTCGGCGCACGGATGGAAAACGGGCGTAGCGCCGAGGACGCAGGGCAGCAACAGGCGGATGCTGCTGATCTTCAAACCGGCTGCGCTGAGCACGCGGATGCGGTGTGCCGCATCGACCTCTTCAGGACCGTAATCGCGGTAGCCCGAATCGGTTCTCTTCGGTTTGAGCAGACCTTCGTGTTCGTAATAGCGCAGCATCCGCTCACTAATGCCGGTGCGGCGAGCCAGTTCCCCGATACGCATGACATCTCCTAAACGATACGCTTGACTTTGACACCACTGTCAGAGTTTAGCCTTTTTCAAGCGGCGGGATTGCCCGCCGCCCAATTCGCAAAGGGACTTGCTCATGACGCCAGCCAATGACACGTTTGACGGAACGTTTCCGTTTGCACCGCGCTTCAGCAACGCTGCCGGCTTTCGCATGCACTATGTTGACGAAGGGCCCGCTTCTGGGAAGGTCATCCTGTGTCTCCATGGCGAACCGACCTGGAGCTATCTGTTTCGCGATCTAATCGCGGCACTGTCGGGCGGCTACCGCGTGATCGCGCCCGATCACATGGGATTCGGCAAGAGCGAGACGCCGGGAGATCGCACGTACTGGTTGCGGGATCATATCGACAACATCGAAAAGTTCGTGCTTGCCCTGGATTTGAACGACATCACGCTTGTCATGCACGACTTCGGCGGCCCAGTCGGCATGGGGCTCGCCGCGCGGCATCCTGACCGTATTCATCGAATCGTAAGCACGAATGGCCCGACTCCGTTCGGTCAGGCCACATTGTTCGATCGCTTGAGCGCGAATGCTGCAGCTTCGCCATGGTTCCAGTGGATCGTTCGCGCCGAATCGCAAGGCCGCCTCAAGCCCGTGCTGGACGAACTGGGCTTCAATATCCTGAGTACATTGAAGCTCAACGGCTTCGAAAACCATACGCGTATCAACGATACTTGGTTGCGTGCCTACGGTTCACGGTTTGCTGTACCGGCCGACAGTGCCGGAGCGATCGGCTGGGCCCAAGGATTCGCGATCGGGGCGCATCGTTTTGAAGTTCCTGACGCTGCCGCGCTCGACGCGATCCGGTCGAAGCCGGCACTTGCAATTTGGGGCGATGCCGACCGAACGTTGGCCGCGGAGCACTTTCTCCCGCTGTTCAACGAGCTGTTTCCTCTGGCACCGATCCACCGGCTCACTGGAATCGGCCATTACAGTCTCGAAGACGCGCCGCAAGAAATCGTCGATCTGATCGAGGCATTCTTAAAGGCTACTGACGCATCCTCAGACGGGGTCACTGCGCGCTAGATTCACGCCGCTCCGCCCACTTCACTCTTCAATGAGGATCGGGGTTCCAGTTTCGACCAGTTCAAACAACTCCACAACGTCCGCATTCCGCATTCTTATGCAACCGTGAGACGCTGCGACGCCCATCGGCTCGGTATCGGGACAGCCATGAATGTAGATGAAGCGTCGCATCGTATCGACCTTCCCTAACCGGTTCTTCCCCGGCTCGCAGCCGCTCAGCCAAAGAATGCGCGTCAATATCCAGTCGCGGTCGGGGTAACGCTGTGCGAGGTCAGGAGAGTAAATTTCGCCGGTCGCCCTACGCCCTATAAACACAGCGCCAACCGGGCATGAAGCACCGATCTTCGCCCTAACGACATGACGGCCGCGGGGCGTGCAGCCGCTTCCCATGCGCTCCCCTGCGCCATTTCTCGCGCTGGAGATTTGATAAGTTCTCACAAGCTGGCCCTCACGCATGAGGGTCAGTGTTTGGCGAGTGAGGTTAGCAATGAGCGTTGACGTAGACCGCTTCATATCTTGCAGCGAACTAGAGCTTCAATAGATAAATTGTTGCCGAACTTCAGATTCCTGTCCAATTCCAATGCTTGAAATTGGCCGAACGCTATCCCACGCGACCGGCCGTCGCCGCTTTCGCCGCTCGGGCGCATCACTCACGCAGAAAAGTCCGTCGACGCCGACAAATCCTTCCACATTTCCGTTTCCTGCGTCACATAAGCGTTTTTCGCGGCGATGGCAGCCAGCGTGTCCGTGCCAAGCGGTAAGCGCAGCGGCGGGTTCGACGCGTCGACGAGCGTGACGAGCGCAGCGGCGAGCTTCGTCGGGTCTCCAGGCTGGTTGTGGTTCATCTGCACGGCCTTGCGGCGAACCGCGCCCGAGGTTTCGTCGTAATCGCCGATCACGTCAGGCGCAACGACCAGTGAGGTCGAATCCAAAAAGTCCGTCCGAAAATACCCTGGCTCGACGACGGTCGCGTGAACGCCTAGCGGCTTCAACTCGGCATGCAGCGCTTCCGTGATGCCTTCGACGGCGAACTTCGTCGACGAGTACACGCCGAATCCGGCCCCGGCTCGATAGCCGCCAATCGATGAAATATTGATCACGTGGCCCGAGCGGTTTGCACGCATCGTCGGCAGCACAGCACGCGTGACGTTCAACAGGCCGAATACATTCGTCTCGTACATGCGGCGGACGTCCTTGTCGGCGGATTCCTCGACCGCACCCAGCAGACCGAAGCCCGCGTTGTTGACCAATACGTCGATGCGGCCGAATTTCTCAACCGCCAACTGCACTGCCTTCCTTGCCTGGGCCTCGTCCGTCACGTCCAGCGCAACCGGCAGCAACGCAGCCGATTCGCCGAGACGCTCGACGATAGCCTGGACGTTACGTCCCGCGGCCACGACCGCGTTGCCATCCGCGAGCGCCGCTTCGGCAATCAACGCGCCGATCCCTCGCGATGCGCCGGTGATGAGCCATACGCGCTTGAAGCCGCCTTGTCGAACCTCAACCATGATGTCTCTCCTACGTGTGTGATGAAGTGATGCCATGGTAAGCGTGATGATTAACACCAACTAGCCGTATATTGTTTGAGTGATAATCAACGTTTATTTGCGAATCAGGGGCCCCGGGAATGAACGAAATCCGCGCGATCACCACTTTCGTCCGTGCCGCGGCGCTCGGAAGCCTGCGCGGAGCGGCGGTCGATCAAGGCATCTCGCCGCAGGCCGCGAGCCACGCGGTGATGCAATTGGAGAAGGAACTGGGCGTGCGGCTCTTTCATCGAACCACGCGCAAGCTAAGCCTGACCGAGGAAGGTCAAAGGCTTCTCGACAGCGTGGAGCCGGCGCTCGCCACCCTATCGTCCGCGCTCGACGAAGCTCGGCGCTCGAAAGAGGACGTGGCTGGCATACTGCGCGTAAGCGCGCCGCGCGCATTCGGGCTGCCAGTGCTATGGCCGTACTTCGAGGAATTCCAGAGGCTCTATCAGAAGGTACAACTCGAAGTGCAATTCGACGATCAATTCACGGATCTCGTCACCGATCGCTCCGACGTCGGATTCCGCGGCGGACCGCCGCCTTCGGGCGGCTCGATCGCACGCCGGCTGGTGCCGATTCAATTGATCGTGTGCGCGTCGCCGGAATATATCGAGCGCAACGGCGCGCCGCGGACCATTGAAGAACTCGCACAACATCGCTGCACCGGGTATAGGCGCGCAAACACGGGCAAGCTCGCGCAGTGGCAGTTTCGTATCGGGGATGAAATCGTCTACCGCGACGTGCCCGCCGCAATCTGTGTGAACGATACGGAATTGGAAACGCAGGCTGTGCTTTCAGGTCTCGGCATCGGGCAACTGGGTAGCTTCAACGCCACGGCTCATATCAGAAGCGGGCGACTCGTTCCGTTACTGATGCAGCACGTCACCGAATACGGCACGATCTACATCTACTACAAACATCGAACTCAACAATCGCTGCGAGTGAAGACGTTCATCGATTTCATGGTTGAACGCATGGCGGGCAATCGAAACTTCTTCCTCGATCCGTCGGAGCTTCGCGCTATGCAGCAGCCTCCGCAGAAACGTTCAGCGAAGCGGCGGGGGTAATTGCAGCGCGCGTGCTAGCCTAACTGTCTTTTCTGCATGGAGTGAACTTGCGATGCCGATTGTCGTTGGGTTATTCGCGCTGATCGCGCTAATCTATGGCGCAGTACAGGCGTTCCATGCGATACAGGCGGCCTTCGGGCTTGCTGTCGCGCTCGGCGTGGCGGTGCTGGTCGCGCTGCTGTTGGTTGCCGCTGTTGCCTACTGGTTGCGTCGCCGCCGGCAGGTCGCGGCGAACGTGCACGGCAACGGCGATTGGACTCATGAACTCAAAGGCGCGTGGGGATTGGTGCGGCTCGCGGCGGCGAAGCGCTTCTGGGAGATTCATGTCGGCGACGAGCGCGGCGCTTATATTTTTGCCGATCTGCTCGGCGCCGAAGTGCGGACGGGCGAGGGGAAGACATGGCTGGCGGTCAAGGTCACCGATCCACGGCATCGCGAATGGCTCGTACCAATGGCGCGCGAAGGTCAAGCGAAACAGTGGCAACGCATCTTGCTGTTGGCGAAAGAACAGAAGCTTTGAAGCTTGACTCTGAATATGACTGACAAATAACCGATAAAACCGATAATAGAACGTCATAATTCCTTCACGGTGCGCCACGAGGAGCAGTTGTACGTTAGCAGACTCGTGGCTACGGGAGGGCGATCAGTGAGCGTGCCCGTAGCGCCAGGCTGATCATGCTGATCCTGATCGGCACCGTGCCGAAAATCGGCAAACAGCACCTGACCTACGGCCAGGGTGCGTCGGCGGAGGTGGTCGCGATGTTGACCATCGGGGCGGCGGATGCATACGGACTACCCGTATCGACCACGCACGTTTTGACGTCCGGTGTTGCCGGCACGATGGCGGCGAATGGGTCTGGCCTTCAATGGAACACCTTGCGAAGCCTGCTACTGGCTTGGGTGCTCACGCTGCCGGCGTCGATCGCATTGGCCGCAATGCTCTATTGGCTGTTTCGAGTAATGTCCTGAGCGCTGCTTGCCGGTCGAGATCTAGGCTTAGCGTCTCGAGTTCGCTCGCCTGATGGCGAGGAGCCTTCAACCGCGAAGCGCCACAGTCACTACAACGAGCGCCGAGAAGATCAGCGCCGGGGCGAGATGCCCGAACGGCTCCCGATTTCGTACCAATGTGAAGAGCGCGCCGATCATAATCGCACCGGCCAGCGTCAGGCCGAAGACCCTGGTTTGTTGTCCAAGAAGAAGCGCTGCACTGAACAGCTCTAGAGCGCCACAAACCAGACGAAACCATGCCGGGTAACCCCAGCGCGCAAAGTCGCGCTTCGCCGGGCCGCGTCCTGCGAGATTGACCACCCCCGCAACCGCAAACAGAACCGCTACGATCGTCGGGAGAATCGATTCGAAAGATGCCGTGTTTAGCGCCATCGTCATGCTCCGTTGCGTGGCTGAAAGTGCTTGGGTACAGAGAGGTCCGCAATGAGGCCGGGGCCGTCGGGTTCCCATCCAAGAACTTGCCGGGCATGCTGGCCGCTTACCGTCTGGTCGAGCGCCAGTGCGTCGGCAAATGGCCCCAGCGATTGGCGAGCGCCGTCGAGCGGCCAAAATTCGACACCGTCGGCGCCGACCGAGGCCCGAATCGCTTCGCCCATTTCGGCAACCGCAACGGCATCTTCGGCGACCACGTTGATGATCTGTCCGGTCACTCGATCGTCCCCGCTTGCCATCCGTTCCACCGCGCTCAGATATGCCGTGGCGAGATCATCAACGTGCACGGCGGGCCAGCGATTGCCACCATCGCCGACGATTCTCACACGGCCGGTCTGATGGACCATGCCGGCGAGCATGCCGAAGACACCCCCGCCGTAGCCGTGCACCATCGCCGGCCTGAGAACCACCGCAGCAATCGAACGATTCGCTGCTAGCGTCCGCACGTGCTGCTCCACTGCCGGCCGCCAGGCGACGAGTGGTGTCGGGTTCAGCGCCGATGCTTCAGTCGCGGGCTCCCCCGCCGTATTGCCGTACACCCAGGTGCCTGACGTATAGACAAACGCCGCGCCCGGACGCAACTGCGAAAGCATCGCCACAACCGCGGCCTCATCGGTAGCCGCGGCGGAAGCATCGTTGGTCGACGCGGCGTGCACCACGCTATCCGCAGCACCGGCGGTCGCCGCGAAAGACTGTGGGTCACGCAGATCGCCGGTATGCAGTTTCACGCCGAGACGTGCTAGCGCGTTCGCAGCCGCGGATCTCTCTTCACGTACCAGCGCCGTCACCTGATGGCCGAGGCTGATTGCCTTGCGCACGACCGCTTGCCCGATGTAGCCCGTACCACCTGTAATGAACAGTTCCAAAGCATTCTCCCCAACGATTGCCTGCGATGTTGAACAGCCACACAAACGAGACCAATCAGTCTCGTTTCAGCAAAGGTAAACGAGACCACCCAGTCTTGTCAACGTCCAAGCGATCTGTTATTTATCGGGCATGAACACCCCCTCTTTCCCCGACCTGAGCCCACTGCAACGCCGTAAGCGGTCTGCAATCCTCGATGGCGCAAAAGCCGTTTTTTTAAGCCAGGGGTTCGGCCTGGCCACGATGGACGATGTCGCGGCGGCCGCCGGCGTCGGCAAACAGACGGTCTACCGCCACTTCAAGTCGAAGGAGGCACTCTTCGTTGGTCTCGTAAGCTCGATGTGCGCTCAGGTGGGTGGGTTTCTTGCCGGCGCTCAGGACGAGCAATCCGATGGCTCGCCAGAAGTCGAGTTGCGCGCATTGGGAGGGGCGTTGGCCCAAATCCTGATCGAGCCGGATTATCTGCGGCTTTATCGGGCCGTCGTGGCTGAGGCCGAGCGTCTTCCGGAACTCGGCCAGGTGTTTTACGAAAATGGTGCGAAGGTCGTGCGTGCCTTCGCCGCGAAAATTCTGCGAGAGCGATTTGATGAATCGACTGCTGCATTGCGCGCAGCGACATTCGTTCAGTTGGTGCTAGGTGACGCGTATCTGGAACTGTCGATAGGCTTCACGGTGCCCGATGCTGAAGCGCGCTTTGCGCTGCAGGTCGACGAGGCGGTTGCGGCTGCGCTTCGCTAAGGATCGTCTGCGTCTATCGATCGCCTTGGCGGACAAGGGGGCCCTCGCTAGGCCCCGGATACCACGCGGTAACGCGTCAGATTCACCTTCGCAAGATCGATCAGTTCGGCGCCGCGCCCGTCCATCACCGCCTTCATCATGAACAGGCCAAAGTGCCAGGCTTCATCGACGGTGGTCTTGGGCGGCATGATCAGTTCCTGCCGCGCGCTGACCACGTCGACGAGCGCCGGGCCGTCATGCGCGAGCGGCAGCAACACCGAGAGCGTGTCCTTGACCGTACCGATCAAGCCGAGATCGAGCGAGCAGCGGTTGCCGAGCGCTTCGGGGCGGACGTCGATCTGCGTGATCTGCGTGATCTGCGCGATCTTCGCAATCGGGAACGCGCCTCACATGTCGAGGTTGGTGGGGATAGCTGGTCGCCGCTTTGCTTCAATCACACGACAATTCATCGCAAGCATCATCGCGCGTCGCGCTTCGCTTGAGGCCGTTCACACGCTGATGATAGTTTGGGCCGCTTGCAGAGCGGGTATTACATAAGACGGCGGGCAATCAAGCTCGGGGTTAGGCCCCTGCGACTATCTCAGTGGAGTACCGGGACCGCGATGGTTTTGCGCGAGCAAGGCTGCGGCGGCCGCGGCCGGTTCAAGCGGCCGAAAGAAATAGTAACCCTGCGCGTACCCGCATTCGAGTTCAGCGAGACTCGCCACCTCGCCGGCGGTTTCCGGGCCTTCCGCGACGACGTCCATTCCCAGCGCGCGGGCCAGCATCGTGATCGTCTCGAGGATGTGACGATTGTCCGGGTTCGCCTCGAGGCCGCTGACAAACGAACGGTCGATCTTGAGTGTGTCGATCGGCAGGCGTCGCAGATAGCTCAGCGATGAATAGCCAGTGCCGAAATCGTCGAGACTAATCTGTACCCCCAGCGCCCGAAGACCATGCAGCAGTGCCACGGTACGTTCGGTATCGACCATCGCGGTGCTTTCCGTGAGCTCGAGCTTCAGGGACGCAGGCGGCACGCCGGTGGCCTTGAGCACCTGCTCGACGTGGTCGACGAAATCCCCCTCGCTCAACTGGCTCGCCGACATGTTCACACTGATGCTCAATGGCGATTCTCGCGGGAATTCGTTTTGCCAAAGCCGAATCTGCCGGCAAGCCTCGGCCAGCACCCACCGCCCGATCGGACGGATCAGCCCGGTTTCCTCGGCCACCGGCAGGAACGTCGACGGCGCGATGACACCACGCGCCGGATGGCGCCAGCGCAGCAACGCCTCGAATCCGCAGATCGTGCCGTCTCGCAGCAGCACGATGGGCTGGTATGCGAGCATCAACTCGCCGTTGGCAATCGCCTCGCGCAATTCCGCCTCGAGTTGAAGCGCTGCGCCCGCCTGCGCCCCCATCACATGATCGAACACCTCGCAGCCGCCCCGGCCGTTTGCTTTTGCACGGTACATCGCAATGTCGGCGTCGCGCAGAATATCTTCCGCGGCACGATAACCGGTCGTGCTCAGCGCGATACCGATGCTCGCCGAAGTAACGAGCTTATGACCGGCCACCATGAATGGAACAGCCAGCGCGCGCTGTACGCGCGCGGCCACTCGCAAGGCGGCACTCGCCTCGCGGACTCCTTCGAGTAGAACGGTGAACTCGTCGCCCCCCAATCGCGCGACGATGCCTTCGTCGTACGACGGCAGGCTATCGTCGCGCTTGCGGCCTCCGTCGCGCCGCACGCAGCCAGCGAGCCGACGCGCCGATTCGACAATCAGCGCATCGCCGGCCAGGTGTCCGAGGCTGTCGTTGACCGCCTTGAATCTATCGAGGTCGAGGAACAGCACCGCGAAACCGTAGTCGCGGCTGTGCTGGCTATGATCGAGCACCAGTTGCAGTCTCTCGAAGAGCAGCGCGCGATTCGGCAGGCCCGTGAGCGCGTCATGGAACGCGTCGAACATTAGCCGATCGTTTGCACGCTGACGCTCGACAACCCGGCCGAGCTGCGTGCCGACTTGCGCCATCACACGCAGCAGCACGGCATCGGGTTCCGTGACCTGAGCAGCGAAGAACTCGAGTATCGCGACCACTTCGGTGCCCACCAGCACCGGGAAGCCGAACGCGGAATGCAGCCCGGCGATCTGCGCGGACATGGCCCTGGGGAAATCGGCGTCCACGCCGATGTCGCGGACCCATGCCGGCGCACCACTGCGCAGCACGCGACCGGGCAACCCGAAGTCGGCCGCCTCGCCGAACACGAGCGTCGCGTCTTTGAAAGCGGCGAAACGACTGCCATCCGCGAGATGCCAGACGCGCGATGAAACGGACGCCGGTTTGCCGTCGCCGTCACGGTCCACGTGGAACGCGTGCCCGACCGGCCATTGCGTATAGTGGCAGATCTGCTGGAGCGCCAGTTCCAGCGCGTCGTCGATACCGACGGCCTGATTGGAGGCCGCCGCGATCGACTCCAGCAGTGCGATTTCCTGCTGCCGCTGGTAGAGCTCCCGCAACCCGTGCTCAGCGATCGCCTCAGCTTCCAAGCGCGCCTGCCGCTCACGTTCGAACCGGCGTTTCAGGCGGGCAATTTCACCGTCCAGAGACCGGTTGACTGTATCCATTACATCAAGGAGAAAGGGGTTCGAACCGCAGATGCGACACGCACCGACTGTCGCCATCATGCATGCAGCGTACATGCCGGTATTCGAGGCGCTCGCCGTAGTGATCGGCCGCCCCTTCAATAAAGCCGTGCGCCAGTGCGCACAGCCGCCGCGCGGACTGGTAGCCCATGACCAGTTCACCCGGCATTCGGGTATCGAAATCGAACTCGGGCGTGTCGGCGCCGGGATACAGCTTGCGCACCTCCGGATGGATGATGTCGTTCAGCGTGAGCACGAAGCTGCGGGTGGTGCTGTGCCCGGCGAAAAACCCGGGATACTTCCGCGCGAGCAGCGGCATCGCGCCGCGTCCGGCCCAACGCAAAACGTCCGCAGGCGGCAGCGCAAACCGCTCCGCCGCGGCAGCTACCAGTCGCGTGACTTCCTCGTCGGGGTAGCTGCCGAGCGACGTGTACGCACCGGTCAAGCCGGTCGAGTCGAGCAAGTCATCCCAAGTATCCTCGCCATGCTCGCGGCAAACGAGTTCTTCCAGCAGGTTAAAAACGATTCCCTTCATACGAATCCAGATCATTCGAAGCGGCGGCAGCGCAGACGATAGCGATGCGCCAGGTTGCCCCTTGGTCGGCACAAAGACGGCGCTGCCGAGGGTCTCCTCTTTTCATAACGGCAGAAAACGAGACACCTTGAGGCGATGGAGTTCCGCCCCCTGCGCGAAGGGAGGATCATCGCCCGCGAGACCGGAAAGGGGCAAGAAAATCCGAGTATGGGCGATCGAATATAGAACGTGGGCGAGTGCAGCTCGAAAAAAAACCGCCGGTATTGCCGACGGTTTTCGTTTCAAGCTTAGCAAAAACTAACAAATAACCTTCACTTGCGCTTCAACTGCGTAACATCCCGCACAGCCCCGCGATCGGCCGACGTCGCCAGCGCGGCATAAGCCTGCAACGCTTGCGACACGACACGCTCGCGATTCTCCGGCTGCCAAGCCTTGTCGCCGCGCGCTTCCATCGCGGCTCGACGGCGCGCCAACGCCTCGTCCGTCACCACCAGATGCATCTTGCGGTTGGGAATGTCGATCTCGATCACATCGCCCTCTTCCACGAGCCCGATCGTGCCGCCCTCCGCCGCTTCCGGCGACGCGTGCCCGATCACGAGGCCCGACGAGCCGCCCGAGAACCGGCCGTCCGTGAACAACGCGCAAGTCTTGCCCAGGCCCTTCGACTTCAAATACGACGTGGGGTACAGCATTTCCTGCATACCGGGCCCGCCCTTGGGCCCTTCGTATCGAATCACGACGACATCGCCCGGCACGACCTGATCGCCCAGAATCGCGTCAACGGCCGCGTCTTGGCTTTCGAACACGCGAGCACGCCCCGAGAACACCCACTGCGATTCGTCGACACCCGCCGTCTTCACGATGCAGCCCTTCTCGGCCAAGTTGCCGTAGAGCACCGCCAGGCCGCCATCCTTCGAATAAGCGTGCGCTTTATCGCGGATGCAGCCCTTCGCGCGGTCGCTATCGAGTTCCTTGTAAATCGATTCTTGACTGAACGCGACCGTCGTCGGAATCCCGCCCGGCGCCGCACGGTAGAACTTGCGCGTGTCTTCGCTCACGTCGCCCACGACGTCCCACTTCGCCAGCGCATCGCCTAGCGTGCCGCTATGCACGTTACCGCACGACAAGTCGAGCAGATCCGCACGAGCCAGCTCCCCGAGAATGCCCATGATGCCGCCGGCACGATGCACATCCTCGATATGGAATTTGTCGGTCGCGGGCGCCACCTTGCACAGGCAAGGCACCTTGCGCGAAATGCGATCGATGTCGGCCATCGTGAAATCGGCACCGGCTTCCTGCGCGGCCGCGAGCAAATGCAGCACCGTATTCGTCGAACCGCCCATCGCAACGTCGAGCGCCATCGCATTCTCGAAGGCGCGCTTCGTGGCGATGTTGCGCGGCAGAACGGAGGCGTCCTCTTCCTGATAGTAGCGGCGGCACAGATCGACCACCAGACGGCCGGCCTGCTCGAACAAGCCCTTGCGCCATGCATGCGTCGCGACGATCGTGCCGTTGCCCGGCAAGGCAAGGCCGATCGCCTCGGTCAAGCAATTCATCGAATTGGCGGTGAACATGCCCGAGCACGAGCCGCACGTCGGGCAGGCGCTGCGTTCGATTTCGGCCACTTCGGCATCGCTGACCTTCGGATCCGCAGCTTTGATCATCGCGTCGATCAGGTCGATCTTGGCGATGACCTGACCGTCCGTCGGCGACTTGACTTTGCCCGCTTCCATCGGGCCGCCCGAAACGAACACGACGGGAATGTTCAGCCGCATCGCGGCCATCAGCATGCCCGGGGTGATCTTGTCGCAATTGGAGATGCAGACCATCGCATCGGCGCAATGCGCATTGACCATGTACTCCACCGAGTCGGCGATCAGTTCGCGCGAAGGCAGCGAATAGAGCATCCCGCCGTGACCCATGGCGATGCCGTCGTCCACGGCGATCGTGTTGAATTCCTTGGCCACGCCGCCGGCCGCTTCGATTTCCTTCGCGACGAGCGCACCCAAGTCCTTCAGGTGCACGTGGCCCGGGACGAACTGCGTGAACGAGTTCACGACGGCGATGATCGGCTTGCCGAAATCGTCGTCTTTCATGCCGGTAGCGCGCCACAAGGCGCGGGCACCGGCCATGTTGCGGCCATGCGTCGAAGTGCGTGAGCGGTAATTGGGCATCTGCGTCCTCAGGTATTGCGGCGTCGACTTTGGAATTGCGTCAGGGCCGGCAAGATCGACGTGGCCAGCCGTGACGGCAACCCGGTGCCCAGCGGGAATCCCCCGCCGGTACACCGTGTGCATCGTTAATCGTCCGAATACTGAAAGATTCCCGGTAAGACGTCCAATATATTTTTTCTACGGTTTTAAGTCGTAACGCGTATCAATACTTCCAGCCGGCCAGGGCTGCACCACCCGTACACGGCTACCCTCGAGCCGGTACGGCGGCAATCGCGCGTTCCGAACGAACCCACGCGATACTCGCGCCAAGGCCCAGCACGGTCAGGCAAACGATCGGCACGATCATCGGGCCGAATGCGGTGCCGGTGACCTTGCCCGCGAACGGCATCAGATTCTGGCCGAAGAAGCCGCCCAGATTGCCGATCGAATTGATCGCCGCGACGCTGGCCGCGGCACGCGCCCCCGTAAAGTAGCGCGGCGGCATCGACCAGAAGCACGGATACAGCAGGGGAATGCATGCGCCGCCCAGCACGAGCGCGATGAAGCGCAACGGCGTGGACGGCAAGACGAGACTCAACAGGAAGCCGACCACCCCGCAGGCCGCGACGATCGCGATCGCTCGCAAGATGCTCTTCGCGCGGCGCAGCTTCGCCGGCAGGTAGATCAGCAGCAGCACCGACAGCGCCCACGGCAACATGCTCAACACCCCGTTCGTGCCGCTCGATACCCCGAAAGACTTCACGATCGTCGGCAGCCAATAGGTCACGCCATACAGCGACGTGGACATGAGCATATAGGTTGCGGCGAACAGCATCACGCGCGGATCGAGCAGCGCCTTCCAAGGGTGAGCGTGCTCGGCATGCTCGGGCTTCTCGCGCTCGAGCGCCGCGGCGACGATCTGCTTTTCCTGTTCGTTGAGAAATCGCGCCTCCCGGTACGACGCCGGCAGCACCTTGAACACGATCGCGGCGACCAGAACGGCGGGCAGCCCCGTCGCGATGAACACCCATTGCCAGCCTGCCAGGCCCAACACGCCGCTCAGGCTCAGCAACCATCCGCCCACGAGCGATCCGAGCATGTTCGCAAGCGCGCTGCCCAGCGTGAAAATGCCGAGCACTCTAGCCCGATAGCTTTGCGGGAACCAGAGCGTCAGGTAGTAGATGACGCCGGGGTAGAAGCCGGCTTCAGCGACGCCGAGCGCGAAGCGCAGGCCGCAGAACGTTTGCATCGACGTCGTGAAGCCCATCAGCACAGTGATGGCCCCCCACGTCAGCATGATGCGGGCGAGCCACAGGCGCGCGCCGAACCGATGCAGCGCGAGCGTGCTCGGCACTTCGAAGAGCAGATAGCCGATGAAGAACAACGAGGACGCGAGACCGTATGCGGCCTCGGTCATATGAAGGCTGTGCACCATCTGCAGCTTCGCGAAGCCGACGTTCTGCCGATCGATGAAAGAGATCAAGAACATGACGACGAGAATCGGCAGCAGGCGGCGCGCCATCTTCGACATGACCGCGCGCTCCGGCGCGGATTGGTGTTCGGGGACTGGGGTTTCGTTCACTTAGTACTCCTCACGGTTTTGGGTTATTCGAAGGGCAGCCTGCGCGATCCGCGGCGCGCGGTGAAAGCGTTATGAGGTTATGACGCCCGAAATTCGCTCAGCTCGGCCACGAACATCTCGTTCCATGTGCGCGGCTTCGCCTTGATCGTGCCGACTCTATATAGAAAGTCGACGAATTCCATCAGTTGATCGGGAACGACGGAGAACCGCGTTTGCGGCGCGGCCAGCATCTGCATCACACCCTCGCGCGACAAGCCGAGATCCGACGCGGACGCGGCCACATAGACCGACGCCGCGGCGCCCGGGTCCTGTGCGATCAAGCGGTTCGCTTCGTCGAGTGCGCCGAGGAAAGCCCGCGCGAGCGCAGGCTGGGCATCGACGATCCGTTTCGGCGCGAACACGACGTCGAGCGTCAACGGGCCGAGCACGTCGTTCGAATCGACGACGCGATGAATGCCCGCCTGGCGCAATTCGAGGGTCGAGAACGGCGGCGATCCGAAATGCGCGGTAATGCCGTTCTCGCGATGAACCAGCGCTTGCATCGCCTCGGGATGCGGCAGATTGACCGTGATGGAGTCCAGTTGCGCGAAGTGCCGCGGTCCGAGCAGCTTGCCCGCCACCATCTGCAGCACCACGGCCGACAGCGAGGTGCGGATTCCGGGCACTGCGATCCGGTCGGACGGGGTGAAGTCGGCGAGCGACTTAATCTGCGGCCGATTGGTATTGAGCGACAGCGACGTTGTCGACAACCCGCTGATGCCGATCACCTCGACGTTCGGAATGCCGCGCGAGCGCGCCCATAGTTCGATGAAGCCCGGCGCGCCGGCCGCGGCGAAGTCGAGCGAGCCGGCCATCATGGCATCGTCGATCGAATTGCCGCCGTCGAGCAGCACCCAATCGACGCTGACGTCGCGGATGCCCTGTCGCGCGGCGTGACGTTCGAACAACCGCTGCTTCTCCATCACGAGCAACGGCAAATACAGCAGGCCATATCCCTTCGAGATCCGCACGGCGGGCGGCTTGGACAGCACCAAGGCCGGAGACAGCGCGGCGCAAAGGCCGGCCACGGTCAACGCGCGGCGCTTGAGCGAAGGCGTCGTGCCATGGCTCCCGTTGCCCACCCCGTCGTGCATCGTGTCGTCTCCTCCGGTATCGGCGCGGCGATTGCCGCTTTATGCTTCGCAAGATTATCGGGCGAGTCTGAGAAAATGCTGACATCGGCTCCCCGGGAAAACCCGTAATCGAACGAATGAACAGATCGAACAAATCGGCAGGAACGGCATCATGCGCATTTTGGTCGTAGAGGACGACGCGGAAATCGGCGCGGCGATCCAAGCCCGCTTGACGCGGCTGGGGCATGCGGTGGACCGCGAAACCGATGGGGCAACGGCGAACACGCTGTTGCGCGTCGAGCGTTTCGACCTCGTCGTGCTCGACGTGATGCTACCCTCGATGGACGGCTTCGCCGTGCTGCGCAATCTGCGCGCCGCCGGCAGCGTCACACCGGTGTTGCTCGTCACCGCACGCTCGGCGATCGACGATCGTGTGAGCGGCCTCGGCCTCGGTGCCGACGACTACCTCGTCAAGCCGTTCGACTACCGAGAACTCGAAGCACGCGTGCAAACGCTCTTGCGCCGCAATACCGGCCATGCGAGCAACCTCGTTCAAGTCGGCGGTCTTGCGATCGACCGCAGCAGCCGGCTCGCCGAACTCGACGGCAAGCCGCTCACGCTGTCGCGCCAGGAATTCGCGCTGCTCGAAATCCTGGCCAGCCGGCCGCAGCGCATCTTTTCGAAGGAAGACCTGCTGAATCAACTGTTCAGTTTCGGCAACGAGCCGACGACCAACGCCGTCGAACAATACGTCACCCGCGTGCGCAAGAAGCTGCAGGGCAGCTCGGTCGAGATACGGACGGCACGCGGCATGGGGTACCAGATTGCGACGCTTTGACCTGTTTCGAAAAACCCTGTTCGGCCGCACGCTGCTGTTCATCGCGCTGATCGTCGCATCGGGCGCGGCCGCCCTTGCATTGATCGCCCGATACTACGCCGGTGTCGCGTCGGAGCGTGCCTACGATCAGCTTCTGGCGGGCGCAACGATTCAAGTGGCCGAAGACCTCTACGTGCAAGGCGGCGTGCTCGCGCTGAACCTGCCCGTCGCGGCGCTGTCGACGCTCTCGCGCTACGATCTCGTCTATTACCGAGTCGTCGATTCGCGCGGCGTCGTGGTGGCCGGCTACGGCGATCTGCCGAGTCCCGCGAACAGCTTGGCGGCACGAAGCGGCCCGCAATTCGCGAACGGCACGTATCAAGGACAGCGCGTTCGCACGGCCACCCTTGCCCGCTATCTCCCCGAGGAGCACACGCCCGGATGGGCCGTCGTCACGGTCGCGCAAACGACGCATGCGCGGCAGCAGTTGACGAACGACATGAGCTTCAAAGTTTGGACGCTCATCTTGCTGATGAGCATCCTCGCGATCGGGGCGAGCGGCCTCGCCATCCGGCGCGGCTTGCGTCCGCTGGCACGGATCGAGACGATCATCGCGGCGCGCGATCCGGCCGACCTCCGGCCCGTGGCCGCCGATACGCCGAGCGAGATCAACGCGATCATCGGCGCCATCAACGGCCTGATCGGCAGACTCGCCGAACGCATGACGGCCATGCAGCGCTTCATTGCCGATGCGGCGCATCAGATGCGCACGCCGATCGCCCGCCTCGATGCGCAGATCGAATTGCTCAGCGGCGAGCACGATCCGGCGCGCTACGCCGCTCGGCTCGACGCGTTGCGCGCGACGTGCTCCGATGTCGGGCGGCTGACCGGGCAGCTGCTCAATCATGCGATGGTGATTCATCGCACCGAAGCCGTGCCGCTGCAACGGGTGGAGCTGGTCGGACTCGCCAAGGAAGCGCTCGGCCGCACGATCCCGCTCGCCGACGAGCGCGACGTCAGCGTCTCGTTCGATACCGACGCGCCGCAGGTGTACATCGACGGCGATCCGATCGGCTTGCAGGAAGCCGTGTCGAACGTGCTGCACAATGCGCTGCTGCACGGCAAGGCGGACGATATCGCCGTCTCCGTTGCGGCATCGGACGCCTTCGTGACGCTGACGGTGAGGGACAACGGCCCCGGCATTCCGCGCGAGCACTGGGAAGCCGCGCGGCGTCCGTTCGAACGCTTGGGACAAGAGAACGCCATGCGCCGTACCGGCTCGGGGCTCGGCCTCGCGATCGTGCAAGAAGTCATGAAAGCGCACGGCGGACGGATCGGCTTCTCGTTCCCAGCCACGGGTGGATTTGCCGTGATCCTTACATTTCCACGCGCGCCAACCGTATAGGCGGTTGTAAGGATGCCTGCGAGCCATCCTCGATCCTTGGGGGCGGAAGCGTCCAGCCGATCGCGGGCACACCGTTTGCCGAAATTGGCACCTGTTTCCCCTTCATCTCACCGGGTGGCCGCCGATATCGCTCTGATACGCTGTCGGCACTTCATGACCGTCAGAACGAACGAGCGAACGATCGTCCGGGCCTGACAGATGCGACCGGACGCCCATGCTGCACGCCAACACCCTGAATTTCTCCGCCGGCCCTGGCGCCCTGCCCGCCACCGTGCTGGCGCAAACGCGCGATGCGATCGTCGCCTTGCCGGAAACCGGCGTGTCCGTGCTCGGCATGAGTCATCGGTCCGAGTGGTTCCTCGATATCCTCGACGAAGCCGAGCGCAATATCCGCAGCTTGCTCGGCTTGTCGGACCGGTACGCGGTCACGTTTCTGCAGGGCGGCAGCAGCTTGTTGTTCGCGACGGTTCCGATGAACTTCGCGACACCCGCGTTCGCGCCGCCCGAGTACGTCATCTCCGGCTACTGGAGCGCCCGCGCATCCGCCGAAGCGGGCCGGGTGGGCGAGCATCGGATCGCCTGGGACGGCCAGCGCACCGGCTTTCGCGAGTTGCCTGCCCTCGGGCAGCTCGACGTCGATCCCCGCACGGCCTATCTGCATTACGTTTCGAACGAGACGATAGAGGGCCTGCAGTTCGCCGCGCCCGTGGCCGCCCCAGGCGTTCCGCTGATCGCCGATATGTCGTCCGACTTTCTCTCGAAGCCGCTCGCCGCGGAGCGCTTTTCGATGATTTACGCTCACGCCCAGAAAAATCTCGGTCCGGCCGGCGTGACCGTCGCATTGATCGATCGCGAGCTGCTCGAGCGCATTCCCGGCGGCATGCCTCATATTCTCGATTTTCGAACTCAAGTGGCGCACGGGTCGAACTACAACACGCCGCCCGTGTTCGCGATCTACGTGCTGACGCTGATCACGCGCTGGCTGCGCGACGATATCGGCGGGCTTGCCGCGATGCAGCGCATCAACGAGGCGAAAGCGGCACGGCTGTATGACGTGCTCGAAGAGATGGGCGACGTCGTGACCATCCATGCGAAGCAACCGTGGCGCTCGCGGATGAACGTCGCTTTCACGTTCGGCGACGCCAGGCTCGATCGCGCCTTCCTCGACGCCGCGAAGGCGCGCGGCATGAGCGGGCTCGAGGGGCATCGCTCGTTGCGTGGCCTGCGTGCTTCGCTCTATAACGCCGTTACGCCTGACGCCGTGGAAGCGCTCTGCGAAACGTTGACCGAATTCGCGCTGCAACACGCATGAAGCACCATTCGATCGAACAACTTTCGGAGGCCCTCGATGCGGCGCCGCTTGATGTCGCTCTGCATCGGCGAATGCTCGAAGCGACGCAGGCCGAGGGCGACGAAGCAGGCTATGCCGCGCATCAGATTGCGCTCGCGGCCTTCGACATGCTGGGGCCCGCCGCCGCGCCGCATGACCTGGCGCTGGCACTCTACAACCTAGCTACCGTCTATTCGCTGAAGGGCCGCGCCCAGCAGGCCATACGCTGGTATCGGCACACGCTCGCCGTCCAGCCGCTGCTCGCGATTGCCCATCAGAACCTCGCCGTCCTGCTCGCAACCGAAGGCGATTCCGAGCGTGCCGAATGGCATCGCGATCAGGCGTACCGCCTGCAGCGCGTCTATGTCGAGCCGGCACTCGGCACCGAGCAGCGCCGCTTGCTGATTCTGAATACCGGCAAGGGCACGGGTAATATTCCGCTCGATACGCTGCTTTCCTATACGACGACCTCCCGCATCAAATATGCGATCGATTACGCACGTGAAGTCGAAGACGCGCAGTTGCCGGCGTACGATCTCGTGCTCAATGCGATCGGAGATCCCGACATTGCGGAGCCGCTTGCCGAGCGCATCGCCCATTTCACGCAGGGTTGCGGCCGGCCGGTCCTCAATCCGCCGGAGGCCGTCGCCCGCACGCATCGGCATCGCACACCGGGGTTGCTCGCAAGCGTGCCGGATACGCTCGTGCCGCGCTGCATCCGGCTCGATGCAATGCCGGCGAGCGCGGAGGATCTTGAACGACAGCTCACCGAAGCGGGGATCGCCTATCCGCTGCTGATGCGCCCGGTGGCCACGCACGGCGGCGAGAAGCTCGAACTTTTTGGCTCGATCGACGCGCTTTGGCCAGCACTCGCGGAGGTCGGCGCGCCCTGCTATTTGACCGCGTACCATGATTTCCGCGCTGCGGACGGCTGCTTCCGCAAGTACCGGATCATTTACGTCGACCGCAGGCCGTATCCCTATCACCTCGCCATCTCGCCGCACTGGATGGTCCATTATTTCTCGGCTGGCATGCTCGATGCACCGTGGAAGCTCGACGAGGAGCGGCGCTTCCTGGCCGATCCGCGTACGGCCCTCGGCTCTCTCGCAGTGGAGGCGATCGATGCGATCGGACTTCGGCTCGACCTCGACTACGGCGGCATCGATTTCACCGTCATGCCCGACGGGCGCGTGCTCGTGTTCGAGGCCAACGCGACGATGCTCGTCCACCGCGAAAAGCCGAACGGGCCGCTAGCTCACAAGAATCCGTTCATCGATCGGATCGCCGAAGCATTCGAACGGATGCAGATCCGAACCGTATCTTGAAGGGCTCTCGAGCTTCGCCTACTCTGACAGACACGGTGGCCGGCCACCCCTCATCCTGCACCGGCCGGCCAGATTGACCAGCATTCATCCGACCAAAACCTGCTTCCATTACTTGGATTAGCCTGCAATTCCTAGCCATTTCACCTAATTGAAATTGGCGCTTCGGGCCCATACTGTCATCCATGGACTCGCTGACCGGCCGAAAGGCCAGACAGATTCGGTCGCGATCCTCGACCTTCAGGAGATTGGCATGAGCACGTTGGCGGTAATTTTTTCCATCTGGGTATTGGTCGCCACCTGCGCCGTCCTGTTCATCCGCGGTGCCAGCCCGCGTCTGCAACGCGCCACCGTCATGGCGGAACGCCGCCGGACGCGCGCCTCGATCGTCGGACAACGCGTTTGACCGCGCCGCCGGCACGGCCGGCGGGCACATAGCCTAAATAGCCACTATCACCCCTCACCCATAGCAGGAGCTTTGCTTCTGACCTATTCTCGCGGTTCATAACTTAGAACCGCCGCGCCCGCTCGTTACGCAGCGTAGGCGGACGGCCTGCCCTCCGCTATGCCAGCTGTTCACGACAACGGCCCCTCCGCGCTGCGAACGCTGCTGCGTTGCATGGGACAAACGGTCCTGCAGTGCAACGCGCTCACCGGCGCGTGCGTGCTGGCGGCGCTCGCCCTTTGCGACTTGAAGCTCGCTTGCGCCGCGATCATCGGCGCCGTGACCGCTCACGTCTGTGCCATCCTCGCAAACTACGATTCGGCCGCGATGCGCGACGGCCTGCACGGGTTCAACGGCGTCCTAAGCGCGATTGCCGCCGCGCTTTTCATCGACGACACGCAAATCGCGCTTGCCGTCGCCCTCTTGTCGGCTATCGCCGCCACCTGTCTAGCTGCGCCGCTCTCGCGCCGGCTCGGGGCTCGCGGGCTTGCCGTCTATTCGAGCCCTTGCATCGCCGTGACGTGGGGATGGATGCTTCTCCGGTCCGGCGCGCATGAGGCCGTCGGGCACTCCGCAGCCAACCTTGACCTTGGCCCGCTATACGCACAAGCCGCGCGGATTCGCTTTCCGCTCGATGTTTTGCTCGGCACCGGCCATGCGGTTCAATTGCCTGGAGGATTGGGCGACGCGTTTGCCGCCGTCGCGCAAACCGTCTTCGCGTCCGGAACGGTACCGGGGCTCCTGATCGCGGCCGGAATCGCCTTGGCATCGCGCCGGGCGGCACTGTATGCGCTGGTGGGCGGGGTGACGTCGAGCGCGGTCGCTTGGCTGTGCGGAGCACCGATAGCCGCGCTTCATACCGGCATCGCCGGCTTCAACGGCGCGCTGGCGGCCCTCGCATTGGTCGATCAAGGCACCGTTGCGGCGCCTGCGGCTGCTATCCTGTCTGCCTTACTGCAACAGGCCGTCGCGCACGTGGGATGGCCCACGATGAGCGCCCCGTTCGTCGTGGCGGTGTGGTGCGTTCGCCTATGCGGGCGAGCGTTCGAACGCGGCCAGCCTTTCGCGCACTGAGACCGACACTGATAGCCAAGGACGTCGACATGTCATTTGCCCATACGCCTTCCGGCCGCATCGCCCAGTCGGCCCCGCAATCGGATGCCGAGCGCCGCGCGCGCGTCGATCTTGCCGCGGCATACCGGCTCGTTGCGATGAACGGCTGGGACGATCTCATCTACACGCACATCTCGGCGAGCGTGCCCGGCGAGCCTGGCCACTTTCTGATCAATCCGTTCGGTCTGACGTTCGACGAAGTGTGCGCATCGAACCTCGTGAAGATCGACATCGGCGGCAATATCGTCGGCGAGAGCGATCATCCCGTGAATGCGACCGGGTTCGCGCTGCATGCCGCCGTTCATGCGGCGCGCGAGGACGCGTTCTGCGTCATGCATCTGCACAATACGCCCGGCATCGCGGTGTCGGCTCAGCCCGACGGGCTGCTGCCGGCCTCGCAGCACGCGCTGCGGTTTTACGGCCAGCTCTCGTATCACGATTACGAAGGGCTCGCGTTTTCGCCGGCGGAAGGTAGTCGCCTCGTAGGCGCGCTAGCGGATAAGCCAGCCATGCTGTTGCGCAACCACGGCACGCTGACGGTCGGGCGCACAGTGGCCGAGGCTTACGTCTTGATGGCGACGCTCATCAAGGCATGCGAGATTCAGATTCAGGCGCAGGCCGCCAACGCACCGCTGGTGCTGCCTACCGCCGAGATCGCCGCGCGCACGGCCGAGCAACTGTACGACGGCGGCGCGATCGAAGGCGCACTCGAATGGCCGGCGCTGCTTCGCAAGCTCGATCGAATCGATCGCTCGTATCAAGATTAAGAACAGTCTGCGGCGATGCGATTCATCGAATCGCAACCAACCGCTTCAATTGATTTCCAACACACCGGGAGATATCGGATGCCTACTTTCCGCATTGAGTTGTTCGAAGGCCGCACCGTCGAGCAGAAACGCGAATTCGTCGAAGCCATCACGAAAACGACTTGCGAGACGCTCGGCGTCGAAGCCAATTCGGTCGACATTATTCTTGTTGACGTGAAGCGCGAGAACTGGGCGACGGGCGGGCGTCTTTGGAGCGATCCCGCGCCGACGAAGTAACTCGAACGATAATCGGTCGTCGGCACTTGCTCAATCGTCGGAAACCGATATCGTCGTCTCCATAGACAAGAGCGGACCCCGCTCCCGCACCCTTAGAGTACCTAAAGCCGGTGGAGACCCTCTTGTAAAAGCCAAAAGCCGCCCCGGGGCGGCTTTTGGCTTTTTGGAGGTGCTCGACTCGCGAGGACAGCCGCATGCCGGCTGATAATATGCCGCTTGCGCCGACTACGATTAGGAACTGCTCATGTCGACCTCGACCTCCCCCTCATCGCACGCGCTTCCGCGCTGGACGCTTTGGGCACCGCTCGCCGCCTGGCTGATTCTCGCGCTGTCGCGGATCATCCCCGCCGAAGGCTTCGCGATCGCGTTCGTTGCCGCCGCACTGGCGGGCAGTGTATTCGCCGCGGTCCATCATGCCGAGGTGATCGCCCATCGCGTCGGCGAACCGCTCGGAACGCTCGTGCTCGCGGTGGCCGTGACCATCATCGAAGTCGCGCTGATCGTATCCGTCATGCTCTCCGCCGGCCCCGAGAAAGCCGGCCTCGCCCGCGATACGGTATTCGCCGCGGTCATGATCGTCTGCAACGGGATCGTCGGCCTATGCCTGCTCGTCGGCGGCTGGAAGCACGGCGAACAGGATTTTCAGGGGCGAGGCGCGAGCAAGGCTCTAGCGGTGCTCGCCGCGCTGTCGGTGCTCTCCCTCGTCATGCCAAACTACTTAAGCGCGATGCCCGGGCCGCAACTGTCCACCTCGCAGCTCGCGTTCGCGGGCGTGTCGTCGCTCGTTCTCTATGGCGTTTTCGTATTCGTGCAGACCGTACGTCATCGCAATTATTTTCTATCCCCCGGCAGCACCGACGAAACCGGTCACGCTGCTCCGCCGCCGAGCGGACGCGTCACGGTGACGAGTGTCATCTTCCTGCTCGCAAGCCTGGTCGCCGTCGTCCTACTTGCGAAGCTGCTCTCGCCCGCCGTCGAGCGCGGCGTTCATAACGTCGGCGCCCCGCCCGCCACGGTCGGCATCGTTATCGCGGCACTCGTGCTGCTGCCCGAGGGACTGGCCGCCGTCAGCGCCGCCCGCGCGAACCGACTGCAGACCAGCATGAACCTCGCGCTCGGCTCGGCGCTCGCCAGCATCGGCCTCACGATTCCCACCGTCGCCGCGGTATTCATCTGGACGGGCGGCCGGATCGATCTGGGCATCGGCGGGATGGAAACGGTCCTGCTGGCACTCACGCTGTTCATCAGCAGTCTGACGCTCAGCACGGGACGGACGACCGTGCTGCAAGGTGCCGTGCATCTCTCGCTCTTCGCCGCGTATTTGTTTCTTTCCGTCACGCATTGACCGGTCGGGCCAAAGCCGAAGCCGAGACCATGGCCCCGGCCGGCATCGGCCGGCGTTCTGCGCGCATCACCGCGGCCGCGCCTTACTCCCACTCCGTTCGACTACCTGCCGGATCGACGAGCGTCAGCCCCGCAGCCGGCAACGGCAACGCCGTCTTATAGCGGACCTGCTTCAGCGCGAAGCTCGACCGAATGTTCGAGACACCGGGTATCGTCGTCAGCCGCTCGATAATGAAGCGCTCGAGCGCCCGCATGTCGGGCATCACGACACGCAGCAAATAGTCCGCGTCGCCCGACATCAAGTAGCACTCCATCACCTCGGGCTGCTCGGAGATCGCCTGCTCGAAGCGCTGCAGCGCATCCTCGACTTGCTTCTCGAGGCTCACCTGGATAAAGACGTTGATGCTGAGCCCCAGCGGTTCGGGGTCGAGCAGCGTCACCTGCTGCTTGACCAAGCCGAGTTTCTCCAGCGCCCGCACGCGATTGAAGCAAGGCGTCGTCGAAAGATTGACCGCGGCCGCCAACTCCGCATTCGTGATCTTCGCGTTCTGCTGAAGGTGGTTCAGGATCCCGATGTCGATGCGGTCGAGCCGCCTAGGGTTCGCACTCATAGTTTAAATATTCCATCGAATTCGACACACCCAGAATATTTACACTACTCGACGAAGAATTCCCAGCAAAATGAGACGCAAATTTTGCGCCCTAGTGCGTAGCATGTTTCCCATTGATGCACGCCTTCGAGACTGCGTGCGGGAGACCAGCGATGACGGATTTATCCAGCGGTATCGAGGAGACGAAACGGATCGACGCCGCGTCGGTGGACGCCGATCCGCAAGAAACGGCCGAATGGCTCGAAGCGCTCGACGGCGTCGTCGCGCATGTCGGCAAGGAGCGCGCGACCTACCTGGTCGACCGTCTCGTCGAACACGCGCATGCGGGCGGTCTCGCTTCGGCGCGCTCGCGCGTCACGCCCTACGTGAACACGATCCCGCTCGGCGAACAGCCGCGCTATCCGGGCGATCTCGCGATCGAGGACCGCCTCTCCGCCGCGCTGCGCTGGAACGCGCTGGCGATGGTCGTACGGGCTAACCGCGCATACGGCGAATTGGGCGGCCATATCGCGAGCTATGCGTCCGCATCCGATTTGTTCGAGGTCGGCTTCAATCACTTCTTCCGCGCCGATGCGAGCGCCGGTGTGAGTGCGCCCGACGCAGGCGCAAGCCCTCGCGGCGATCTCGTCTACTTTCAGCCGCATTCGTCGCCGGGTGTCTATGCCCGTGCGTATCTCGAAGGCTTCCTGACCGAGGATCATCTTCGGCATTACCGCCAGGAGATCACCGGCCCCGGCCTGTGCTCGTACCCGCACCCGTGGCTGATGCCGGACTTCTGGCAATTCCCGACCGGCTCGATGGGCATCGGCCCGATCAACGCGATCTACCAGGCGCGCTTCATGCGCTACTTGCAGCATCGCGGCCTGGCTCATACCGAGGGCCGCACGGTCTGGGGCTTCTTCGGCGACGGCGAGATGGACGAGCCGGAATCGATCGGTGCGCTCTCGCTCGCCGCGCGCGAGGGGCTCGACAATCTCGTCTTCGTGATCAACTGCAACCTGCAGCGGCTGGACGGCCCCGTGCGCGGCAACGGTCGCATCATCGACGAACTCGAAGCGCACTTCGCGGGCGCGGGATGGAACGTCATCAAGGTGCTCTGGGGCTCCGACTGGGATCCGCTCTTTGCGCGCGATCATGCCGGTGCGCTCTCCCGCGCCTTCGCGAACACGGTCGACGGACAATTCCAGACGTTCTCCGCCAACGACGGCGCCTACAACCGCGCGCATTTTTTCAGTCGGGACCCTCAGGTTGCCGCACTGGCAGGCCATCTCACCGACGAAGAAATCGATTGCCTGCGCCGCGGCGGCCACGATGCACGAAAACTGCACGCCGCTTATGCGCGCGCACTCGCTCACAAAGGCCAGCCCACCGTCATCCTCGCGAAGACGATGAAGGGCTTCGGCATGGGCACGGCAGGCCAAGGCCGCATGACCACCCATCAACAGAAGAAGCTCGAAGTCGACGATCTGAAGGCGTTCCGCGATCGCTTCCGTTTGCCGCTGTCGGACGACGAGGTCGAGCAGCTCAAGTTTTACAAGCCGGAGGAAAACAGCCCGGAGATGCAATATCTGCATGCGCGCCGGGCTGCCCTGGGAGGCTATCTGCCCAGAAGGCGGAGCGCGGCATCGAGGGGGCTGACCGTCCCTTCGATGTCAACCTGGGGAGCGTTCGCGCTCGATGCAGGCGGCCGCGAGATGTCCACGACGATGGCGCTCGTGCGCATGCTCACCGCTTTATTGAAGGACGGCGAGCTCGGCGCGCGCGTCGTGCCGATCGTCGCCGACGAAGCACGCACGTTCGGCATGGCCAACATGTTCCGGCAAGTCGGCATCTACTCTCCGCTCGGGCAGCGCTACGAGCCGGAAGATCTCGGCTCGATGCTCTATTACCGAGAGGACACGCGCGGCCAAATCCTCGAGGAAGGGATCTCGGAAGCGGGGGCGATCTCGTCGTGGATCGCGGCGGCCACGGCATACAGCGTGCACGATCTGCCGATGCTGCCGTTCTACATCTATTACTCGATGTTCGGCTTCCAACGCATCGGCGACCTGATCTGGGCCGCCGCCGATCAACGCTCGCGCGGCTTCCTGATCGGCGCGACGTCGGGCCGCACGACGCTCGGCGGGGAAGGCTTGCAGCATCAGGACGGCACCAGCCATCTCGCCGCCTCGACGGTTCCGAACTGCCGCGCGTACGATCCCGCATTCGCGTACGAAGTCGCGACGATCGTCGATGCCGGCATGCACGAGATGGTCGACGAGCAGCGCGACGTGTTCTATTACGTGACCGTCATGAACGAGAACTACGCGCAGCCGTCGTTTCCCGAAGGCGACGCGCAGGCAACGCGCGAAGGTATTCTCAAGGGAATGTATCGATTGCCGGCGGCGGCGGCTGATTCTCCTATCGACACATCGCGCGTTCAGTTGCTCGGCTCCGGCGCGATCCTCGGCGAAGCCATTGCCGCCCAAAAGATGTTGAAGGAAGACTGGGGCATCGATGCCGCCGTATGGAGCGTGACGAGCTTTACCGAACTGCAGCGCGACGGGATGGCGGCCGAGCGGCAGTCCCGGCTGGGCGACGGCGACGTCACACCCTATGCGACCGCCGCGCTCGGCGCATCGCGCGGGCCGGTGATCGCCGCGACCGACTATGTGCGTGCCGTGCCGGAGCTGATCCGCGCCTACGTCCCGCGCCGATACGTCACGCTGGGCACCGACGGCTTCGGCCGCAGCGATACGAGGCAGGCATTGCGGTCGTTCTTCGAGATCGATCGGGCAAGCATCGTCATCGCCGCATTGAAGGCGCTTGCCGATGAAGGGGAGATCGAAGCGAGCGTGGTGCGCGCCGCGCGCGATCGATACGCGAAAGCAGCGAGCGCAAATGCGGTGCCGTGGCAGGTTTGATCGGTTGCGCGGCGAACATCGCCCTTTAGGGCGATGTTCATTTAAGGACGTCGACCGTACGCAATGCGAAGCCCAGGGGCCGTCAACCGCGTGAAGCGGCCCGGGCGCCTTTTGCCCGGGCTGATGCCTGCGATAAGCCTTGCGATTCGCACAGTCCCGGCTTCCGATGGTAGACTGCGGCGCAAGTCAATCCGCAGCTCGCTCATGGCTCCCCGATCCCGCAAACACCTGACCGCATGGCTTGGCCTCATCGCCATGTGGCTCATCGTGCTCGCGCCGATCGTCAGCCAGTTGGTCGTCGCGGCGCATCGCGACGATCCGACTTTCGCCGCACTCTGCTCGGCCACGCAATCTTCGCCCGATGCCGCGCATGTCACGCATGCCGACCCGCTAGCGGCTTGCGGCTATTGCGATCTGCTCGCCAATCACATGGCGATGCCGACAGTACCGCCGGTACCGCTCGTGCTCGTCATGCTCCTCATGGCGGTCGCCGTACCTGCGCTGAGCGTCCGCTACACGCCATTAGGCGCCTTCCCATCGGGCCGGCCTCGCGCCCCACCCGCTTTTTCCTGATCCCCGTGATTCGCAGCCGCTTCGGCGCGCCCATTGAAGGCGCGCGCGGCCGTTCGTTCAACGATTTCAGGAACATTGCATGTTGTACTTCGCATCGCGAAGGCCGTGCGCTCGCGCTCGCCGCCATGCGCGGCTCACCGCATTCGCGCTCGTGCCGCTTTCGCTGGCCACGCCCATCGCATCGGCGGCGGCCGACGCCAATCCGAGCCTAGATACCGACGTTCCCGCGACGCATTCACTGCAGGCAGCCGCCACGGCCACGCCGACGAGCAACGTCGTCTTGCCTACGGTCACCGTCAGCGCGAGCGGCGGTGGCGGCGCGGCTATCGGCCCTACCTTCGATCCGAACCTGCCGGCGTCGACCGAAACGGTCACCCGCAAGCAGTTCGAGAACTGGAACGTCGTCAACACCGAAGACACGCTGAAGTACATGCCGAACCTCGCGGTCCGCAAGCGCTTCATCGGCGACCTCAATTCGATCATCGCCGTGCGCGGCACGAGCAATACGCAAAGCGCACGCGGCCTCGTCTATGCGGACGGCCTCCTGCTGTCGAATCTGCTCGGCAGCAGCTATAGCTTTCCGCCGCGCTGGTCGATGGTGTTTCCGGACGAGATTCGCCGAATCGACGTGATCTACGGACCGTTCTCCGCACTCTATCCCGGTAATTCGCTCGGCGCGACGGTGTTGATCTCCACGCGCATGCCGACGAAGTTCGAAGCCGACGCCGATGTCAAAGCGTTCACGCAACACTTCGATCTGTTCGGCGTGAACCGGAACTTCAACGGCAGCCAGGCAAGCGCCACGATCGGCAACCGCATCGGCAAATTCTCGTTCTTCATCGGCGCCCATCACTTCGAGAACACGAGCCAGCCGCTTCAATTCGCCACGCTGGCGCAATCGAGCACGCCGGCCAAGGCGGGCGATGTGCCGGTCAGCGGCGCGTACTTCTACAACAACCAGACCAATGCGCCGACGGCAGTCATCGGCGTGAACGGCGAGGGAATCGAGCACGCGGTCCAGGATCAGCTCAAGCTGAAGATGCAGTACGACTTCACGCCGACCGTGCAAGGCGCATTCACGCTCGGCTACTGGCACCGTACCTACAACAGCCAAACGTCGACGTTCCTGTTCGATGCGAACGGCAAGCCGATCTACAGCGGGCTCGTGAACATCGGCGGCTATGAGTACAACATTCCCGCGTCCGCGCTGGCGCCGAGTCTCGGGTGGAGCGAGAACTGGCTGTATGGGCTCGCGCTCAAAACGCGCAATGCGACGGGCTGGAACGGCGAAGCGATCGCGTCTTACTACGACGTGTCGAGCAACGTAGCGCGCACGGCAAATACGGGCAACCCCGGAAACGGCCCGGGCGTTGTCACGTTCGGCGACGGCACCGGCTGGAAGACACTCGATCTGAAAGCGACCTGGACGCCGCCGTCATCGGCGGCCGGGCTCGGAAATCATGCCCTCACGTTCGGCTATCACTACGACGACTACTTCCTCGACAACGAAACCTACAACACAGCGGCTTGGATCGACGGTGCCGCCGGCAGCTTTGCGAATGCATTCAAGGGCCGCACGCAGACGCAAGCGGCCTACGCGCAAGATGCATGGCGCTTTCTGCCCCGCTGGAAATTCGTGTATGGCGTGCGTTATGAGGATTGGCAAGCCTACGACGGCTCGCAAGCCATCGGCACCGCAGCCTTGCCTTACCCCAATGCCGGGCAGCGTCACTTTTCGCCGAAGGCATCGCTGTCGTTCGACGTAACCGACGAGTTGACGCTTCGTGCTTCCATTGCGCGCGCCTATCGCTTTCCGACCGTCAGCGAACTCTTTCAAGGACAGATCAACGGTTCGTCGATCGTCAACAACAATCCGAACCTGCGGCCCGAGGACGATCTGTCAAAAGAGTTGACGGCCGAATGGGCACATGGGAAAGGGCTCTACCGGTTATCGCTGTTTCAGGACGACGTGAAGAACACGATCTTCAGTCAAACCGACACGACCGTCATCCCGAACGTAACGAGCTTTCAGAACATCGGCAAGGTTCGCTCGCGCGGCATCGAATTCAGCTATCAGGGAGAGGACGTGCTCGTACGTGGACTCGATCTGCTCGGCAGCGTCGCTTACACGCAATCGAAGATCCTCGCCAATGCGCAGAATCCCGCGACTGTCGGCAAGTACTTTTATCGCATCCCGCTCTGGCGTGCGGATCTAGCGGCGACCTATCACATCGGTGAACGCTACGCGGTCACGATGGCAGCCCGCTATTCGGGCCGCGAGTACAACACGCTGACCAATACCGACACGAACCCGAACGTATTCGGCGGCACCAGCACCTATACGGTGGCCGACGCGAAGTTCACGTTCCGTCCGACGAAGCTCAGCGAAATCGGTGTAGGCGTCGACAACATCTTCGATGCGCGCTACTTCGTCTATCACCCGTATCCGGGCCGCACCTTCTATGTCGAAGGCCGGTTGCGCATGTAAAGGAGATATTTCGATGTCTACTACCGCTAGTACGGCTAGTACGGCCAGTACCGTTCGTACCGCCACGCGAGCTACCGATACGGGCAAGCGCGCAACGCCGCCGAACGCGGGCGCGAGCGCGAACCGGGGATATCGCACACTCTGGCGCTGGCATTTCTATGCTGGCCTGTTCGTGATGCCGTTCCTCGTTGTGCTCGCGATCACGGGCACGATCTATTGCTTTCAGCCGCAGATCGAACCGCTGCTCTATCCGCATCGGCTCGTTGTCGCGCCGCAGGCCTCACCGCGACTCGATGAAGACGTGCTGCTCGCACGCGCACAAGCAGCGATGCCGACGGGCGCGGTCGCAACGACCTCACGCATCGCCGCGAGCGCCGATCGCAGCGCCGAGTTCATCTTCCGGCTGCCGAACGGACACAAGGAGAGCGTGTATTTGAATCCCTACGACGGCGCCGTGCTCGGCACGCTCGATGTCGATGGGCGCTTCATGCAGATCGATCGGATGATTCACCGCAAGCTGTTGCTCGGCAAGCCGGGCGAGTTGCTGATGGAACTCGTCGCATGTTGGACGCTAGTCATGATCGGCTCGGGTGTCGCGCTTTGGTGGCCGCGCGGTGCGGCATCGATGAGCGCGGCGCTCGTGCCTGATTTCAGGCTAAAGAAGCGGCCTCTGTGGAAAAGCATCCATGCCGCCCTGGGGATATGGATCGCGCTTGGCGCATTGGCGTTCGTGATGACCGGGCTGCCGTGGACGGGCTCATGGGGCAAGCAGTTCAAGGCGCTCGCAACGAGCGCCAAACTAGGTGCGCCGCCCGGTGCTTGGGGCGGAATGCCTCTGCATTCCAATTTGCCGGGGCATGTCGATGAGGCCGCCAATGCGAATGCTTCACGGAGAACGTCGTCGCCACCCTCATCCTCCTCTTCCGACATGGACTCCATGCCGGGGATGACGATGGACGACATGCCGTTGCCGCAAGTACCGTGGGCCGTCGGTGCGGTCCACGTGCCGCACTCGCCCAATTCGAACCCATCCGGTCAAAATCCGCCATTGCTTTCGCTTGCGCACGTCGTCGCGCAGATGCGCGCCAGCGGACTCGCCGATGGATATGATGTCGCCTTGCCCACTTCGCCCGACGGCGTGTATTCGGTCTCGTATTTCCCGGACGACCCGAAATTCGAGCGCACCGTGTACATCGACCGATACAGCGGTGCCGTGTTGAAAGACATCCGCTATCGCGACTACGGCGCGGTCAGCAAAGTTGTCTCTTATGGCACGTCGCTGCATATGGGCCGCTACTTCGGCCTGGCGAACCAGATCGTCTGTGCGGCGCTGTCGCTCGGGATCGCCCTGCTTGCCGTCACCGGCTGCGTGATGTGGTGGATGCGTCGGCCATCGGGCAAGCTCGGCGCGCCCGGGCGCGAACGTATCGCTGGGCCGATGCGCGGATGGAAAGCCGCGCTCGCCGTGCTCGGCATCGTATTTCCGCTGATGGGCTTGACGCTCGTCGCGGTGTGGTTGGCCGACCGCATCGTCTTCGGCCGGCCTGCCGAACACGCTGCATGTTGAACAAAGCTTTGAACAAACGATCTACCCCACGATATCCTTTGGAGAACTCATGAAATCCACGATGAAAAAGGTCCTTCTCCCCCTCGCACTTTGCTTTTGTGCGGCACCCGTTCTGGCCGCGCCTGCCTCCGTCATGGTCTCGGACTGCTGGGTGCGCTTGTTGCCGGGCACCTTGCCGTCCGGCGGCTACTTCAGCGTCATGAACATGAGCGACAAGCCCGTCAATCTCGTCGGCGTGGATACCGACGCGTTCGGCATGGCCATGCTGCATCAAACGAAGAGCAACGGCAGTACGACGACGATGGTCATGGTCGACAAAGCTGCGGTGCCGGCCAACGGCACGCTCAAGTTTGCGCCGGGCGGCTATCACTTGATGCTCGAACAGCCGAAGCATCCGCTCAAGGTCGGTACCTCGATTCAGATGACGTTCAAGTTCGATGACGGAGAGAAGGTGTCGAGCGAATGCGCGGTGAAGAGCGCGGGGGCGATGGGGGATTGAAGGTGGCCGCCTGAAGGTGGCCGCCTTGCTGCCCGCGAGCAAGGACTGTAATATCGCGGCCGGCAGCGTATGAACGGAACGGCGAGCGTCGCGCGCTACCCCCCCCTGAAATGGGTCCCCACCCAAGCGTGGCGATATCCAAGCGGTCCGATTAGCCGTTCTCCTACAAGGCTCCTTTCGAGGAGCCTTGTTCGTTTCCGGCATCTGGCCACAGCGCGCGCATGACTCCATTCCCCAATGAGGCGAACGCCAATTGCGGCTCATTAATATTAATGATACCGTGACTTTCACCCGCGCGTATGGGATGCGCCCCTGGCAACCGATGAAAAAATCTACTCAACGTCGACCGACCATGACCGACATCGCCAAGACAACAGGCGTTTCGCAGTCGACGGTTTCCCTCGTCCTAAACGGCGCCGTCGGCGCTAAATTCTCCGAGGGCACCCGCAAGAAAGTCCTGAAAGCGGCGCAGGAACTGGGCTACCAGCTGCCTACCCGCACCACGGCGCCGCTCGCGCCCGGCGAGCGCAACCTCATCGTGTACATAGCCGACGAAATTTCCACGAGCCCGCACCCGGTCGTCAATGCCGACGGCGCCCGCGACGCCGCATGGAACAACGGCTGCCTGCTCGCCGTGTACTCCACCCACGGCAATGCCGACATCGAAGAGCGCGTGCTGCACGACGCCCTGTCGAACCCGAGCGTGCTCGGCGTGATCTATGCCACGGTCTACACGCGCAAGGTCACGGTACCGGCCGCACTGCTCAAAGTGCCAACCGTCCTGCTGAACTGCTACTCGGCCGAAGCGGCACTCTCGTCGGTGGTGCCCTCGGAAGTCACGGGCGGCTTCACGGCAACCGAACATCTGATTGCCGCCGGCCATCGCCGCATCGGTTTCATCAACGGCGAAACCTGGCAGGACGCTGCGAAAGACCGCCTCAAAGGCTATCGCCAAGCGCTCGCCACGGCCGACCTGCCGTTCGACGAAAACTTAGTGCGAGACGGCGACTGGAGCTCCGGCGTGGGCTACGAACACACGCTTTCGCTGATGCGAGAGCCGAACCCGCCGACGGCGATCTTCTGCGCCAACGACTTGACCGCGATCGGCGCCATCGAAGCGATCAAGCAACTCGGCCTGCGCGTACCCGACGACGTATCGGTCATGGGCTACGACGACCAGGAAATCGCCCGCCACACGCACCCGCCGCTGACCACCGTGGTGCTGCCCAACTACGAACTCGGCCGCTGGGCCGTCGAAACGCTCCTCCAGGAAGAACAAAACCGCGATGCGGGCGCGCCGTTCAAGCGCCGCACGATCAAGCTCGACGGCCCGCTGATCGAGCGCGGCTCCGTCACGGCGGCGCGCTCCCAGGACACCCGCGGCCCGGAAACGGGCAGCGCCCCCGACTCCCGCAGCGGGATTGCAGGGGATACCCTGATTAATATTCTTAATGAATAGCAGGTAATATTACTTCGCAATCAGATGCAGCTGGATCAACAAGCGTTTTGCAAGTGGAAAGCCGAAGTCGAGTCGTCCACCGCCGATGTGAACTAGTGTCAAGCGACGTTGCGATGGACGATGCGGTCGATAACAAACGAAGTCGGGGACCCGGAAGGGTCGACAACACCGGAGACAAGCATGTCTAGAGCAACACTGCGGCATCAAATCGCCACGATTACGCTGTGCGTCGTCGGCGCGTGGTCCATGGGGGCGTTGGCGCAAGACAACAGCGCACAGAAAGTGCAGAACGCCTCGTCGGAAACCTGCACGAATCCGAAGCCGAGCAACCTCAAGCTGAGCGGCCTCATCGTCGGTTTCTCGCAGTCGGAGAACGAACAGAACCCGTTCCGTGCCACCGAGACGGCATCCGTGCGTGCAGCCGCGAAAGCGGCCGGCGTCAAGCGCCTGCTCTACACGAACGCCAACGACAATCAGGCCAAGCAAGTGGCCGATATCGAAAGCATGATCAATCAGGGCGCTCAAGCCCTGATCGTCGCGCCGAACGATTCGACCGGCCTGCAGCCGGCCTTCGAGCAAGCGAAGGCCAAGGGCATCCCCGTCGTCACGATCGATCGCCAGACGGCCGGCACCGCTTGCGAAGACTTCATCACGTTCCTCGGCTCCGACTTCTATGCGCAAGGCAAGCGCGCGGCGAAGGCGCTCGCCGATGCGACGGGCGGTAAGGCCGTGATCGCCGAAATCCAAGGCGGCTACGGCAACACCGTGGAAAGCCAGCGCACGGACGGCTTCGCCGAAGTGCTGAAGGGCTATCCGAACATGAAGCTCGCCGCCGCGCAAACGGCGAACTGGTCGACAACCGAAGCCCAGAAGGTCATGGAGCAGATTTTGCTCTCGCACCCCGACGTCAGCGCCGTGTACACGCACGCCGACGTCATGACGCTCGGTGCGATCACCGCGCTGCGCCAGGCCGGCAAGCTCAAGGGCGTGACGATCGTCTCGATCGACGGGACGAAGGACGTCGTGCGCGACATCTCGAGCGGCATCGTCGCGGCCGACGTCGAGACGAATCCGCGTTTCGGCCCGCTGGCGTTCCAATCGCTGTCGGACTGGTTCGCCGGCAAGCCCGTCGCGCAAAAGCAGATCATGCATGACGCGCTCTACGACAAGGCCAACGCGAAGAAGTCGCTTGCGGCGGGCGCGGTGTACTGATCGGCGATCGGCGATTGCTTATCGCTTATCGCATACGTCAGGTGCACGGCCACCGTGCACCTGCGCATTGCGCTTCGCTACCCGCGACGAGCGCTCTTCAACGACGCAGGCCTGACGCATGAACGATCCGATGCAGGCAGTCCCGGCTCCGGCCGGTCCCGATAGCCGTCCCGACGGCGAGGCGACCGGCCGAGTCGTTCTCGAAACACGCAACGCGAGCAAGACGTTCGGCGTCGTGCGCGCATTGCGCGACGTCTCGCTGACGCTACGCGCGGGCGAGGTCCATGGCCTAGCCGGCGAAAACGGCGCCGGCAAGTCCACCCTCATCAAAATTCTGACCGGCTTTTACCAGCCCGACGAAGGCACGGTGGTGCTGGACGGCACGCCCGTCGCCTTCGATTCGCCGCGTACCGCGCAGCAACGCGGCGTGTGCGCGGTCTATCAGGAAATCAACCTGATTCCCGATCGCAGCGTCGCCGAAAACATCTTCATCGGCCACGAGCCGAAACGTTTCGGTGTCCTGATCGATCGCCGCAAGATGAATGCGATGGCCGACGACATCGTGCACCGCTACGGGCTCATGGTCGACCCGACGGCGAAGCTCGGCACGCTCGGGCTCGGCGCGCAGCAGATGGTCTCGATCGCACGCGGCGTATCGCTCGGCGCGCGCGTGCTGATTCTCGACGAGCCGACGTCGGCGCTGTCCGGCGCGGAAGTCGACGTGCTGTTCAAGGTCGTCGACCAATTGAAAGCGGACGGCATCGCGCTGCTCTTCGTCAGCCATCGGCTGTCGGAGTGCTACCGGCTCTGCGATCGCTTCACGGTCATGCGCGACGGCGCCGTCGTCAAAACCGGAACGCCGGCCGAACTGCCGCGCAACGCGTTGATCGCCGCCATGCTCGGCCGCGAAGGCAGCGGATACGGCGGACGCGACAGCGCCAGAGAGAAGCACGCCGCCGAGCAAGCCGAACCGGCGCTGCACATCGAAGGCCTGCGCTGGAGCACGCGCGTGCGCGACGTGTCGATGCGCGTCGTGCCCAAGGAAATCGTCGGGCTCGCGGGCCTGCTCGGCTCCGGGCGAACAGAAACGTTCAAAGCCATCTTCGGCGCGCAAAAGGCCGATGCCGGCAACGTGCACCTCAAGGGCCGAGCACTCGGCAACACCGCTCCGTCTCGTTCGATCCGCAGCGGGCTCGCGTTCCTCTCCGAAGATCGACGCTCGGAGGGCATCTTCCCTCGCCTGTCGGTCCGCGACAACATCGTGGCGTCCGTGCTGCCGCAGATCTCGCGCTTCGGCTTCATTTCGCGGCGCAAGGAAGAGGCGCTCGTCCGGCAGTACATCGAGCAGCTCGGCATCAAGACGGCGGGCCCCGGCGCGCTGATCTCGACGCTCTCGGGCGGCAATCAGCAGAAAGCATTGATCGCGCGCTGCCTGTCGACGCATCCCGTCGTACTGCTGCTCGACGATCCGACGCGCGGGATCGACGTCGGTGCGAAAGAAGAAGTGCATCGCGTGATCCGCGGCTTTGCCGACGAAGGCCTGGCAATCGTCGTGACGTCGTCGGAGATGGAAGAGCTGCTCGAGCTGACCGATCGGCTCGTGGTGCTCAACGAAGGCGTGAGCGTCGGCGAAATCCAAACGCACGATGCAAGCGCCGACGACGTGCTGGCGATTCTGGCGACCAATACCAGCACCAACACGCCATCGCTCTGAACCCGCCAATCCGCACACCTGCACACTTGCACACTGCCTAAGCGAGGACAGCTTGAGTCTTTCGAATTCCACGGCCCATGCCACGCAAGCGGACCGGCAGACGGGCCGCGCGGTGCTCACATGGGCCAAGGCGAACAGCGTCTATGTGGCGCTGGCCGCACTGGTTCTATTCAACCTGGCGGTCACGCCGGGATTTTCCAATCCGCTGGCCGCGCGCAGCCTGCTGTTCGAATCCGCGCCCGTCATCCTGATCGCGCTCGGCCAGAACCTCGCGATCGCCACACGCGGCATCGATCTGTCGGTCGGCTCGGTCATGGCCCTCTCGAGCGCGACGATCGCCGTGTTCCTCGACTACGGCACCGGCACGGCGATCTTCGCGGGCATCGCGATCGGCTTGATCTGCGGCATCTTCAACGGCGCGCTGGTCTCGATCGTGCGGATCGATCCGCTGATCTCGGGGCTCGCGCTGCTCGTCGCAGCGCGCGGTCTGGCCCAAGCGCTCGTCGGCGGGTCGCGCGTGAACCTGCCGCCGTCCGATGCGTTCGACCTGCTCGGCACGAGCTCGATCGGGCCGATCCCCGTCGTCATCCTCATCGGCATCGCGCTGGCCCTGCTGATCGCACTCGTCGTACGGCGCACGACGTTCGGGCGCTACGCGATCCTGATCGGCGCCAGCCGCGGCGCGGCGTTTCTCGCCGGCATCCCGGTGCGCCGCACGCTCTTCATGGTCTATGCGGCAAGCGGCGTCCTCGCCGGCTTGGCCGGTGTGATCGCTTCCTCGCGCCTCGGCGCGTCGGATCCGAACTATGTCGGCGTCAATTTCGAACTCGATGCGATCGCCGCCTCGGTGATCGGCGGCACGCCGCTCTCGGGCGGGCGCATCTCGATCGTCGGCACCGTGTTCGGCGTGTTGCTGTTGCAGGTGCTCGACGCAAGCTTCATCATGAACAACATCAGCTTCACCTATGCGCAGATTCTGAAGGCAGTGTTCATCGTCGTCGCGCTGTACCTGCAACGGCAGGGAGGCTGACGCATCATGAATACCGGCATAGACTCAGTGGACATGAAAGCGGAAACGAATCCGAACGGTAAGCGAGGCGGCCGCGGCGATCGTGGCGACGCACAGCCTGTATCGGCCGCGGCGATGGCAACGGCCGCCGCCGGCGCTGCCCCGCTGCGGGGCGATAAGGAGCGTCGCAATCGGGTCGTGCGGCTGATCCAGGCACGCGGCGCGATTGGCATCCTGATCGTCGTCAGCTTGATCGCGGGCGGCGTCTTCCCCGATTTCCTGCATCCCGCCAATTTGGCCGACATCGTGTCGGCCGCGTCGTTCCTCGGCTTGATCGCGATCGGCCAAAGCCTCGTCATCATCCTCGGTGGATTCGACCTGTCGGTCGGCTCGCTCGTCGGGCTCGGCACGGTAATCGCGGCCTACGCGGCGCCTTACGGATGGGTCGCGGCATTGGTCGCGCCGATCGTGGTCGGGTTGTGCGTGGGTCTCGTCAACGGGATCCTGATCGCGCGCGCCCAAATGGCGCCGTTCATCGTCACGCTGGCGGCACTGCTCGGCCTCAAGGGTTTCGCGCTCGTCCTCGCGAATCAGGATCTATTGATCGCCAATCCCGGGTTCTTCGCCCATATCGCCAACGGTTCGTTGCTCGGCATCAGCAATCTGATTTGGATCCTGGTGATCGCGTATGCGATCGGCGGGCTCGTGCTGAACCATACGTCGTACGGCGCCGCCATCTTCGCGATCGGCGGCAACGAAGAGGCGGCGCGGATGCTCGGCGTGCGCGTCGAACGCGTGAAAATCGCCACCTATGGCGTCAGCGGCGCGCTCGCCGGCCTCGCGGGCGCCCTGCTCGCCTCCCACCTCGATTCGGGGCTCGCGGGCGCGGGCACGGGCTACGAGCTGCAATCGATCGCCGCCGCGGTCATCGGCGGGGTGCTGCTGACGGGCGGCGTCGGCACGATGGCGGGCCCCCTGGCGGGCGTGATCCTGCTCGGCGTGATCGAGAACGTGATCAACCAAGTCGGCACGCTGAGCCCCTATTATCAGAACCTCGCGAGCGGCGCGTTCCTGCTCGTCGCCGTGATCGCGCAAACGCTGCTGACGAGTTCGCGCAAGCAATAAGCCTTAGCCTGGCTTGCACCGACTCCGCGGGCCCGCTCGATGTCACGGGATGGGCCCGCGCGCTCTTTTCTCCCTCCTCCGCCGTGCCGTGCCAAGCCGCACCGCACCAAGCCGATCGATTTAAGTTTTCCCTGAGGTTGCCGTTGACCAGGGGTAATCGCCCTACCCAATCGAACCCGGCACCGACTAGGCCGGCCCCGGCCATGGAAGCAACGCTCACCCAAGTTCCCACCCAACGAAACCACCGGTTGGCCGCCACCATCGGGACGGGTGCGATCTTGTGCGCCGTGATCGTGGCCTGGCCGTACTTGACGGTGCAAGGCGCCGTCATGCGGCCGTTCGTGCCGATCTACGCGACGGCGGCCTCGCTCACGGAAGCGCTGACGGCATTTTTGCTGTGGACGCAATACCGGGCATCGGGCCGGATCTATTTCGCGGCGTTGGCCGGTGCGTACGCGTTCACTAGCATGGCGGCGGCGTTTCATCTTGCCGTCTACCCCGGGATATTCGCTATCGAAAGTTCGCGCAGTGCCGGGCGCGAATCCGCCATCTGGATTTGGCTGCTTTGGCGTGGCGGGTTCGCATTGCTCGTCACCCTCGCGCTCTGCGCAAGAACGCATCCTGCCATCGAAGATCGCGAGCGACGCGGATCGTATGCAATCCTAACGATCGGAGGGGCGATCGCGGTGTCGGCCGTGTTGTGCCGATCCGCCATCGCCGGCCGGAACCTGCTGCCGAGCCTCGTCGTCAGCGCCGGGGCCTATCGGCACCTATCCGCGAGTCCAGCCGCTCTATCCGTCGCCGGCATCTGCTTAGCGGCACTCGCCCTCCATCTTTGGGCCACGAGGCTGCGCACGCTGATGGACCTTTGGCTAGCGGTTGCGCTGTTCGCGGGGTTCGCCGACGTGGTGTTGACGCTCGGCGCCGGCGCACGATACAGCTTGGGCTGGTATGCGGCCCGGATCGCATCGACGGTATCGGCCAGCGCCGTGCTCGGCATGCTCATGTACGAGACGAGCCGGACCTACTCGAAGCTCGCGGACGCCCATTGCGCGCTGAAGGAACTCTCCGTGCGGGATGGGCTGACGGGCGTATTCAATCGCGCCTACTTCGACGAGCGCTATCCGCGCGAATTGACGCAGGCTGCCGCCGCGGCGCGTCCGCTCGCCGTCCTGCTCGTCGACGTCGATCACTTCAAGGCGTACAACGATGCGCTCGGTCATCTCGCGGGCGACGAATGTCTGCGCCGGATCGCGCAAACGCTCGACCGCGCATTGATGCATCCGGGCGATTTCGTCGCGCGGTACGGCGGCGAGGAATTCGTCGTCGTGCTTCCGGCCTGCGACGCACTCGCGAGCTTGACCACGGCCGAGCGCCTGCGCAGGTCGGTGGCCGACATAGCGATGGCGGGGCCTGCATCACCCTATGTGACGGTGTCGATCGGCCATGCGTCGTGCGAATCGCACAACGCGCCGCAGCCGGCCACACTGCTGGCCCATGCCGATGAAGCGCTATACCGGGCTAAAACGCTCGGACGAAATCGCGTCGAGAATGCTACGGCCGGAAAACCGAAGGCTAGCAGCGTTGCCGAGCAGGCCGAGTGCGCGCATTGAGTTCGCTCTAACCAAACGCGCCCTTATCGTCGCCCAACACGCAGGCCTTTCTCTTCGAAGCGGCGCGATGCAGAGCGCGATATTTCAACGAAGCTTTTTCGATTCGACCGGCGGCCGCTCCAGAGGCCGCTCGGCCAGCGGCGTCGACATGACGATCGAGGTGCGCGTCTCGCCGTAGAGATTGATGCGCCCGATCAGCCGCTCGAGATCCTTCATGCTGACCGCGACCAGCCGCATGATGTACGAATCCGCGCCGGTCACGTGATGACATTCGAGCACCTCGGGAATCGTCTCGAGCAACTTGAGAAACTTGGCTTTCGCCGGCTGCTGCACGGTGATCGCGATCAGCGTCGTGATCGGATAGCCCGCCGCCACGGCGTTGACACGGGCCACGTAACCTTCGATCACGCCGGCGTCCTCGAGCCGCCTGACGCGTTCCGTCACCGCCGGCACCGACAAATCGACCTGGCGGGCCAGTTCGGTATAGGTCATGCGGCCGTTGCGCTGCAGGAGCGCCAGTAGCTTCCAGTCCAGATCGTCCATGACGGTAAAATTTTTAAGGTCGATATCCCATTTTCCCTTAAAAACCGTCTTTTGCGCCGAACGAACCGCGCCTACGATCTAGCTTCGATACCCACACACACCGCGGGGCAACGCGCATGCTGTTCATCAAATCCTTGGCGATCGGTTTCTCCATTGCCGCGCCGGTCGGCCCGATCGGCATGCTCTGCATTCAGCGCAGCCTGAGCCGGGGCTTTCGCGCGGGCCTTGCGACCGGGTTGGGTGCAGCCTGCGCCGATACGGTTTATGGATTGCTCGGCGCACTCGGCATCGCCGGCCTTGCAACGGCGCTGCCGGCATTGAGCATCGTCCTCAAAATCGCAGGCGGCGCATTTTTGTTGTGGCTCGCATTGATGATTGCACGCGAGAAACCGCCTGCAGCGACGGATGCGCCGGCCGCCTCGCGCGCGACACTGGCGCGCGACTTTCTCACGACGTTCGGTCTCACGTTGTCCAATCCGATGACCATCATTTCGTTCATCGGCGTGTTCGCCGCACTGGGGCCGCTGTCCGCCGCGCACGCCACCGCGGCTGCCCCCGGCTGGATGACGGTCGTGCCCATGGTGACCGGGGTATTTGCCGGTTCGGCGGCATGGTGGCTTTGCCTGAGCGGCGCGACTTCGGCCTTGGGCAAAAAGATGCCGGTCTCGTTCATGCACGGAATAGCCCGGCTGTCGGCGCTCGTCATCGGCGTGTTCGGGGGTGTTCAACTGCTTGCGGGACTGCGCTACATCATTTAGCCGCCACGCGCCGCGACGATGTCGCGCGGCCGCCGAACCGCTTGACGACGAAGTCCGCGAACGTGCCGATCTTCGCGGGCGGCTTGCGGTCCGAGGCCATCAGCAGATGCATGGGCCGCGCGGCAGGCTCGTAGTCGGGCAACACGAGCACGAGCCTGCCGTCGCGCAAATCGTCCGCCAGCAAAATCTCCGGCTGCATGACGATGCCGAGGCCGCTCAGCGCCGCCATTCTCAACGCTTCGCCGTTGTTCGCGCTGAACACGAGCGAGACCGGCACGACGACCTCCCCTTCCGGGCCGTGCAGCCGCCACTGACGGCTCGCGACGGGATGCGCGAGCCCCAGGCACTGATGCCGGGAGAGGTCCGTCGGCACCGACGGCGCGCCGTGCCGCGCCAGGTAGCTCGGTGCAGCGCAAACCACCGAGCGATAGGGACGCAGCCGTCGTGCAACCAGCGAGGAATCGGGCAAGTCGCCGATTCGTATGGCAATGTCGAAGCCTTCGTCGACGAGATCGAGCGCCCGATCGCTAACCACGAGATCGATCTCGACGTTCGGATGCTCAGCGCGGTAGTCGATGCAGGCGGGTGCCAGGACATGCACGCCGAACGAAACCGGAGACAGCACGCGCAAGCGCCCGCGCGCCTCGCCGTGCAGTTCGGCGCCGAGCGCCTCCGCGTCGCGAACCTCCGCGAGGATGAGCCGGCAACGCTCGTAGTACTGGGCGCCCAGTTCGGTGAGGCTTTGGCGCCGCGTCGTGCGATTGAGCAAGCGGCCCCCGAGCCGGGTTTCGAGCGCCCTGACGTGGTGGCCGACCATCGTCCCCGTCAGCCTGAAGTCCTCGGCCGCCGCGGCAAAGCTGCCGCGTTCCACGACCCGAGCGAATATCGCCATGCTTTCCAGTCGGTCCAATTGCGAAGCATCCTTTCGTTATGTTCGAAGCGAAGCGGTCTTTATCGGGGCTGTGCGGGCAGCAACAATGTCGTCAAGCCAGCGAAATCGAACGTGCCATCAAGTGCGAACGTACCTCGATTTCAACTTGAACCGATGAACCCACGAACCCACTCGAGGAGAAACAACATGCTATCGCAACCGACCCTTCGCGAACGCGGCACGGCTTTGCTCGATCAATTGCACGGCAGCGGCGCCGCGCAAGCGCTCCGGGACGACATGGCGGGGCTGTGCCCCGATTTCGTCGACATGTCGATCGAATGGGCACTCGGCGGCGTCATGGCGCGTCCGGGGCTCGACCTCGTCACGCGCGAACTCGTGGTGATTGCGTCGTGCGTGACGCTCGGGCACACCGTCACGCAGTTGCGCGCGCATGTTCACGCGGCGCTTGCGATCGGCGCGACGCGCGAACAGATCATCGAATCGATCTTGCAGCTCACGTTCTATGCGGGAGGCGCATCGGTTCGCAATGCGCTCGTGCATTGCAGGGATTTGCTGGTCGCACCGGCTGAGGCGGCCACTACGGCGGAAGCGGCGGCGGGTTGAAACGACGCCGGTCTCATTCGCGCACGGAATAGCATGTCTACCGGCGCTCGCCGTCCTCGGATTCTCGGGTGTTCAACTGCCTACGGGACTGCGTTACATTACTTGGCCGCCACGCGGGCAGCTGTCGTGGTGCGATACACTTGCCCTGAAGAAGGGAAGCAGTCGCCCACGTCTTCATTCCTATAACGATAGTTCGCCAAAGATGTCCAACCGCATCGTCATCGTCGGCTTCGGCAACATCGGCCAGGCGGTGATCCCTTTGCTGCAAGACGAGTTCGCGGGTAGACGCATCACCGCCATCGATTGCTGCATCGACGAGCGCCGCGTCGAAATCGCAACAGCACGCAACATCGAACTCGTCGAGCAGCGCGTCGACGCGGATAACTTCCAAGGCATCCTTGCTCCTCGCCTCAGCCGAGGCGATTTCTTGCTCAACCTCGCGCCGTCCGTCAGTACGTGCGATCTACTCCTGCTGGCGCAATCGAAAGGCGCGATCTATCTAGATACGGGCATCGAACCTTGGGAGTATCACTACGACCAGGACGACTACGACGGCACGAATGCCGATACGAGCAACTACGCGTTGCGAGAGCGCGTGCTTGCGCTCAAACGCGGCCAGTCGGCCTCCACGCCGACTGCGATCGTCGCGAACGGCGCGAACCCCGGGTACGTGTCGGCGCTCGTCAAGCAAGGACTGCTCGAGTTGGCGCAGGAGGTAGGACTGGCCGAGCTCGCCTCCCCGGCGCCGCGCACTCGCGAAGATTGGGCTCGCCTGGCCGCGGCGCTCGACGTGCAAGTCATTCAGATCTCGGAGCGTGACACGCAGCGTGCCCCGATCGAGCGTGCCCCGCGGGAGTTCGTCAATACCTGGTCCGTGCCGGGCTTCATGACCGAGTGTCAACAGGACGCCGAACTGGGCTGGGGCACGCACGAGCCAACGCTGCCGGCCGGCGCGGTCCGGCACACCGCCGGGTCGCGTGCGGCGATTCGGCTTAGCCGGCCCGGCTGGGCAACGACCGTCAAATCGTGGACCCCGCGGCAAGGCGAATTCGAAGGCTATGTGCTGACGCACCACGAAGCGATCTCGATCGCCGACTACCTCACGCTAGGGCCGCCCGCGGCGGCGACCGCGACTTATCGTCCGACCGTCTACTACGCGTATCGCCCCACGGACCTCGCCGTCGAATCGATGTCCTTGCTGCGCGAGGACGGCGGCGATGCGCCGGCGGAGCGCTTGCTGAAAGATGAAATCACGGAAGGCATCGACGAACTTGGTGTGTTCCTGCTGAGCGGACGGTACCCGGCCCTTTGGCTCGGCTCGGCGTTATCGATCGGCCGCGCGCGATCTCTCGCGCCATACAACAACGCGACGAGCCTGCAGGTCGTCTCCGCCGTCGTCGCCGCATTGCGATGGGCCGAAGCACACCCCGCCGAGGGGATCGTCGAAGCGGACGAGATCGATTACACTGCAATCGTCGAATACGGGGAACACTTCTGGGCGCCAATGCAACGCTGCTACACCCATTGGAAGCCCATCGAGGGTTTGTCACGATTGGCATTCGCCGCGTTTGCAGCGACAAACGAAAGCGCCGAAGTCGTTCAAACGACGAGTTGATCAAGATTCCGCCGCGATCGATTAAAACAACATGGACCGCATTGCACAAACGCCACGGGAAGGCTGGCCTGAAAAGCTCGAGTCGATCGGCTTTCATTTCCACTCGCTAGACGAAGACGACCTACCGCGCGTGGTCGATCGGAACACGTTCTTCTACTGGCGCGAAGACGTGGCGTATCGATTCACGCTGGACGAGATCGAGCGCTTGTACGCGGCGGCGCTCGAACTCAATCGTCGCTGCCTCGATGCCGTCGAGCACGTGATTTCCCGCAATTTGTTCGATCGTTTGGCGATTCCCCCTGCGTTCGCGGACCTGATCCGCACCTCTTGGGAGCGCGACGACCCGACGCTGTTCGGCCGCTTCGACATGACGCTCGGGGCCGACGGCCAGTTCAAGATGTACGAGTACAACGCGGATACGCCGACCTCGATCATCGAAGCGAGTCTCGCTCAATGGTTCTGGAAGGAGGACGTCCATCCGCAAGCGGATCAGTTCAACAGCCTGCACGAGCGCCTCATCGAACGCTGGCGTTGGATACGGGGCCACTACCGCGACGCACGCCTGCTCCACTTCGCGTGCATGTTCTCGAGTCAGGAAGACGTCTGCAACGTCGAGTATCTGATGGACACCGCGGTTCAAGCGGGATGGGCCGTCAAGCTGATCGACATGGCCGATATCGGCAGCGACGGACGAGGCCGCTTCTTCGACGCGGAAAACGCGCGCATGGACTTGGTGTTCAAGCTCTTTCCATGGGAATGGATGATGCGCTCGGAATATGCCGATCAATTGACGATCGATGCGTGCCGCTGGGTCGAGCCGCCATGGAAAGCCGTGCTGTCGAATAAGGGCATCCTGCCGATCCTATGGGCGTTGTTTCCAGGACATCCGAACCTGCTCGAGGCGTCGTTCGACGCCGAAGTGTTCCGGGGCCGCGCGCATGCCCGCAAGCCGCTGCTCTCGCGCGAAGGCGCGAACGTCACGTTGATCACCCCCGAGGGGCGGTTCGACAATCCGGGCATGTACGGCGAGGAAGGGTATATCTACCAAGCGTACGCACCGGCACCGCGCTTCGACGAACGTTTCGTCACGCTAGGCGCCTGGATCGTCGACGATTCACCCGCGGGCCTATGCGTTCGCGAGGAGTCGGGCCCCATCGCGAAGAACACCTCGTTCTTCACGCCTCATTACATCGAATAACATCCATCATGCAGAACAAGCGTTCTCCGCGACTCGTTCTGGTCGGCAGCGCGATCGCGACCGCCGGTCTTTTAAATGCTTGCCACGATTCGGCGGGGCAGACGACACACGTGCTGCGCAACGGCTATGCGACCCAGCAGGAATGCATCGACGACTGGGGGCCGGTGGACTGTACCTACATCGACTCCGGTGCCGCCGGTGCTTCGGCCGCATCGGCGGCCTCGCCTGCGTCCGGCACATCGTCGGCGAACACCGGCGGTGTTTATGTAGGCAGCGGTTTCCACTACTTCGGGCCGTATTACACCCGGCGGGGTATCGTCTATCACGAGAACGGGATGACATCGACGCGTGCCAACCCACCCATCGTCAGACAAGGGACGACAACGGAATTCGACGTACGCAACAGCGAACTGCACGCCGGCTCGGATGCCTTCCATCGAGCCCCTAGCGTGGAAGAGGCTCACGAGACGCATGCCATTTCTCGCGGCGGATTTCTACGCGGGTCAACGTCGATGCACGAGGGAAGTCATTTTCATAGCGGCTTCCACGGATCGCACGGGGGCTGACCTAGCGCCAACCGGGACGATTACCTGATCGTCTCTTGAATCGCCGCAATCCAAATCCAAAAAAGCACATCCGCCGCCTCGATGTCGCGGCACGGATCATGCTGCGTCATGCAATGACACTCGCGCCCCGAAAACGGCATGTAGGCGAGCAGTTGAGCAAAGTGTAAGCCGCACTTCAGTTTCGCTTAATACCGTCTGCCTACATTGAAATTGCCGCAATAAAACGCTGCGAGCAAGTCGGAGCTAGGAGGCAGACATGAGCGATACGTCGAGCCTGACCCTGTCAGGCAAGCTACGTCGCGACGCCGGTATCGTTGGGCTGCTCTTTGCGAGCACGACGAGCATGATCGGCTCCGGCTGGCTGTTCGGAGCCTATCACGCGTCGAAGATCGCAGGCCCGTTGAGCATCGGAAGCTGGATCGTGGGCGCGGTCATCATCATGCTGATCGCGCTCTGTTTCGCGGAGCTGGCGGCGCTTTTCCCACGCAGCGGCGCGCTGGTCCACATGAGCCACGCGAGTCACGGTGACGGGCTCGGACGGATATGGTGCTGGCTGCTGTTTCTCGCCTACGTGCCGGTGCCTAGCGTCGAGGCGGAGGCCATCGTCACCTATGCGAACAACTATCTGCCCTTATTCATCATTCCAGGCAGCGCTGGGCTACTGAGCCTGACGGGCTTCATTGCGTGCGCCGTGTTGCTGGGCATCATCGCGCTGCTCAACTTGATGGTCATCAGGTGGCTGCTCAACGTCAACTCGACTGTGACCTGGTGGAAAATCTTCGTTCCTTTGGCGACGATCATCGGCCTGCTGGTCGCGAGCACGCATTGGGACGTGATACACGCGGCGCCGGGCACGTACAAGTTATCGGGGATGTTTACTGCACTGCCCGCCGCGGGCATCGTGTTCAGCTATCTCGGCTTTCGCACGGCGATCGATCTGGGCGGCGAGACGGCCAATCCGCATCGCGACATTCCGCTGGCCGTGATCGGCTCGGTGATCCTCGCGGCCGTCATCTATATCCTGCTGCAAGTGGCCTTCATCTGGGCGTTGACGCCGGGCGATCTCGCGCATGGCTGGGCGCAGCTCAGCTTCAAGGGCGAGATGGGACCATTCGCCGGGCTCGCGGCCACGCTGGGGCTCGGTTGGATGGCCACGCTGCTGTATGTCGACGCCTATATTTCGCCGGGCGGCACGGGCCTGATGTATGTCACCGGCGGCTCACGCATTCTATTCGCGACGGGCGAGATGGAAGCGGGCCCGCGCGCGCTGGCGAAGCTCAACCGCAACAAGGTGCCGTGGGTCGCTGTGCTCATGATGTGGGTCGTCGGCGTGGTCTTCTTGCTGCCTTTCCCCGCGTGGCAAAAGATGGTCAACTACATCACGTCGATCACGGTGCTCACCTACGGTCTCGGTCCGGTCGCGCTCCTCGTGATGCGCCGCAATTTGCCCAACATGAAGCGCCCGTTCCGCATGTGGGCCGCACCTGTGCTGGCGCCGCTCGCGTTCATCTGCAGCAACCTGATCATTTACTGGACCGGATTCGCGACCAATACGTTTTTGTTTTCGCTCGTGGCGGTCGGTTTCGTGATCTACGCGCTCTACTATCACCTCGTTTTGCGCAAGAGCCCGAGTGACTTCGGCTGGCGGCAGATCGCCTGGCTGCTGCCGTGGTTCGGCGGTATCTGGATCTTGTCCTGGCTCGGGGGCATCGGCGGCGGCCGCGGTGTGATCCCCTTCGGCTGGGACGTATTGGCCGTCACGGTTTGGAGCGTGATCGTCATGCTGCTCGCATTGAGCAGCGCGCTCGACAAGCAGCAGACCGAGGAGATGATGGCGCGGATGAATTTGACCGATTGAAGTCAGTGAAAACGGCTACGCCTCGGTAGGCGCGGCCGTTTCATGTCTAACCGCACGTCTAACTTCACGTCTAATTCGTCACCCCCGGCTCATTGCCTCTTTCAGCCTCGATGCCAGCAGCGCGTACTTTTCAGGCGATGTGTCGGCCAACGCCGCTTCGCGAGTCGAAGGCGTGTCGTCATAGGGAATCGGCTCGTCGAACTGGCTCACAGTGAGGTCCCATTTTTTACCGTCGACGACATTGTAGAAGTGCGTTCCGCCCGACGTTCGCGTGCAGAGTATCTCGCCGCCGAAATAGTCCTGCACGATGAGCGATGTGATGCTGCAATGGTTCTTCGCGATATTCGACGGCGACCAGGCGTTGGTTGGGCTCGATGTATCGCCCGACCAGATGCCGGAAATGGCTCGGTATAGATCGAGAGGTGTCGCAAACGGATTCGGTGCAAGGGTCATGGCGGTTTTCGCTCAGGTTGGGCCGAACGGCGGCGGGGCATGCATGACAAACAAAAAAGCCCCGTCGTTGTCGGCGGGGCTTCGTAGCACTCGTTGCTGCAATTTCCTATTGCGCGCACGCTCCCGACCGCAAACCCGAAGAGGGATGCGGATGATGATGGAACGTCGTCGTAATGGGCTTAACGGACGTAGCGCGTGAAAGGTGTGAAATAGCTTGCATGCGAATGAGTTTGCCCGCAAACGATGCGGGCGTCAATCTCACTGTCGCATCTCACTGTCGCATACGGAATCGCGCGTGGATAATTTCAGCCGCGCGCCATTCTTCCTATGGCAAGATCGTGGGCCCAATAAAATTTCGACATAAGAGAGGGTCCAATGAGTGTCTCGTTGGTTGTTTTAATCGACGTACAACCGGGCAAAGCCGATCAGCAGCTCGAAGCCTTTCGGAAACTCGCGCCGTTGGTGCGGGCGGAAACGGGATGTATCGAATATCGGCTCCATCGCGTGCAAGGAAGCGACACGCAATTCGTGCTGACGGAGCAGTGGGAGTCGGATGAGGCGTTGGCCGCACACGACATCGCGCCGCACATGGTCGAAGCATCCGAAACGAACAAGGCTTTTCGCGCCGGCCCCTCCACGGCGCTGCAATTGATGGCGGTTTAAGGCAGCCTCTGCAATGAGGTTGATGCCAGCGCGACTACAGATCAGTGGCGCTGGCCGTCTGCTCAGATTTTGCAGACACTGTCTGCAAAATCTCCGGCGCCCCCTTTTTTGGGCCGGCATCGCCCGCGAGTTCCAACGGACGATCAAGTTCGGCGGCGGATGCGGCCAGGTGCTCGAAAGTGAAAATTCCGATCAAGCAGCCGCCTTCACCATATCCTCGATGACTTTCTTCGCATCGCCGAACACCATCATCGTCTTGTCCATGTAGAACAGTTCGTTGTCGAGCCCGGCA